>NZ_CP071878.2:4800000-7187928 GCF_017569325.2 Mucilaginibacter gossypii
AATCACGCAGAGCCCCAACTAATTCGCTTTATACCTCGCCAAATCATTGTATATAGCACGGAATGAACTACGGATACCAAAGGTTAACATTGATGTTTTATCATTAAACTGGCTATTCTTTTCACGGCGTACCAGGCCGCCAAGCTCAAACCTTAAGTTATATTTAGGGTTGATTAAATAGGCCACTTTTCCCTCCAGGTAAACCATATTGGTGGTTAAGCCCTGCCCGGTGTAGTTGCCATATAACCTTGCCGGGTCACGATAACCTTGAAAAGGGTCTTTACCATAGTTCAGGCCATTGATATCAAGCCCGTAATGCCCATAGTCAAGCTCTCCTGAAAAATCAAACCTTTTATATGAATAGTTAAGCAGTCCAACTACTTCACGGAAATTGGCGCCCCAGGGATGTCCTATCGGCTCGCCATTTTCAGTGTAATTGATCACCGAAAAACGCTCTGAATAGGTATATGGTTTAACATTATTTGTCTCGAGCAAATAATTTAAGCCTTTAACATTAAACAGGTTAGCCCCCCTTACACCCAATTGAAATCCGTATTTATTGCGAGAGCTCCCCTTACTTGAAAAGAAGCTTGAAGACTCAAATTCGTCAAGGGAAAACTGACCATAAGCGGTGATGCCATCAGTTAGCTTATATTTAGCTGTAAACCCTATCAAAGCATTATCGGGTGAGCCATTTGAAGCTTCAACAGGCCTTAAAAATATCACTGGGTTGATGTAAGTAAAATCAAACCCGCGTTTATGCCCTAAATCATCCTTAGCAGCCCATATCACCGCATCAAAGAAACCCAGTGATAACCGGTTAGATACGTTCCAGTCTAAATAGTGAAATACACCAAATTTTTTCCTGTCCCCGTTATCTACTTTTATCGAAAGCGGGTCATCAAAATAAGTCCACATTGCCATATAACGTACATTGCCCAGCGTAGCCGTTAGCTTGAAAAATGGATATGGTGACGCATAATCAGATAATAATAATGACCGGTAGCCATCGCCAACAAAGGTTTTATCGCGCCCCGCGCTGATGTTCAAAAACTTTATCGGTGTATACGAAACGTTAGCCGTGATATATGACCAGCGGTACTCATTGCCGTAAATACCAGCGTACGCCTGCCCTGGGGCTATGCCAACCTGGTTAACGTAGGTTTGTAAATAATTAGGTAATACCGCGCGGTTTTCATATCCGGCCACATTATACGAAAAGTTTTTTCCGAAGGTACCGCCCAACTGGATCCCAAGTGTACCAAAATTGGTGTTCTTTTTCCCTGAGAAATCACGGCTTAGATTAAAGTCGGGTAATAGATCGGCATAGAAGGTGGAGTTGCTGCTCTTAACATCAATCTGATGTTCATTAAAAAAACGCCCTTTAAGATCGTTTAAGTTCATCAATGAGTCATAGTGAACTTTCAAAAGTGAGTCATCAACCATAAATGGTTTTAATGAACTATGTACCCTTGTTTTGGTTGAATAAACATCCTCATTTAGTTTCTGGTAAAACTGGTAGTTATAAGGTTGGTATATTGACTGGGCCTTCGCAAACCCGCTTATCAAAAGCAGTAAGATAATGCTTGTAAATATTCTCTTCATATAATGGTTTATATGGTTTTATACTTGGTTATTCAAAATAATTAGGTGTGCTAAACCCGCCTTTTTTCAGATATTCGTCTTTTTTTACCAATTGCAGATCTGCCAGTACCATATCGGTCACCAATGCCTGCATGTCATATTTTGGTTTCCAGCCGAGCTTGTTATAAGCTTTGGCAGCATCTCCAATTAACAGATCAACCTCTGTCGGCCTGAAATACCTGGGATCAACTTTTACAACAGTTTGCCCAAACCTCAAAACCGCCAGGTTCAATCCAAGCGCGACGGCCCTTTCCTCATCAATATCAATAATCACCCCACGCTCGTTCTCATCCTTTCCGCTAAATTCAACTTCGATACCCAACTCCATGAAAGCCATCCTGATAAAATCGCGGACGGTGGTTGTTACGCCGGTTGCTATTACAAAGTCTTCGGCCCTTTCCTGCTGCAGCATCAGCCACATCGCCTCTATATAATCTTTGGCATGCCCCCAATCGCGCTGCGCCGAAAGGTTGCCTACATACAAACAGTTTTGCGAGCCAAGGGCTATTTTTGATGCTGCCCGGGTAATTTTCCGGGTAACGAAAGTTTCGCCCCTTACCGGGCTTTCATGGTTAAACAAAATCCCGTTGCAGGCATACATGCCATATGCTTCGCGATAATTAACTACAATCCAGTAGCCATATAGTTTTGCCACCGCGTAAGGTGAGCGTGGATAAAAGGGCGTGGTTTCACTTTGGGGCACAGCCTGCACCAAACCATACAGCTCGGATGTGGAAGCCTGGTAGATGCGTGTTTTTTTGGTGAGATCAAGAAGCCTTACAGCTTCAAGAATACGGAGTACACCAACACCATCGGCATTGGCAGTATATTCGGGAGTTTCAAAGCTCACTTTTACATGACTTTGTGCTGCCAGGTTATAAATTTCATCGGGCTGAACTTCCTGTATAAGCCTGATCAGATTTGTTGAATCGGTGAGGTCGCCATAATGCAGGCTGAATTTAACACCAGACTCATGTGGGTCATGGTATAAATGATCTATCCTGTCGGTATTTAATAAGGATGAGCGGCGTTTAACCCCATGTACCTCGTAGCCCTTCTTCAGCAAAAACTCTGCTAAATAAGCGCCATCCTGACCCGTTATGCCTGTTATTAAAGCCTTTTTCATTAATTATGACCGTAGATATATTAGGTAGTACAATAATATCCAATTTTATTGTAATTACTCCTATAACGCTCAATATATAGGTTTAGGCAAGGCGTTATACTACAGTTTAAGGAAAAAAATATCCGGCCTAAAAAGTTTTACAAAAGATTAAATTCCGGCAACGGTATCTTCCAGTTCCCGGTACCAATCTGCTCCGTATTTACGGATGAGCGGATCTTTCAAAAATTCGTGAACGCGCACTTTCAACTCATCACCAAATGAACATGCAGGGCTGCAGATACTCCAACGGTCATAGTTTAAAACATCAAACTCGGGATAAGATGTTATGCGGATAGGATATAAATGACACGATATGGGTTTTTTCCAATTAACGGCACCTTCTTCGTACGCTTTTTCAATACCGCATTTCGTAATGCCGTTTTCCCATATTACATAGGCGCATTCTTTATTGGTATCAACACAGGGCGTAGTATAATCCCCTTCAAAATCGGTTACATAAACCCCTTCCTTTTCAATGGTTTTGATTCCTTTGGCGGTAAGGTAAGGCTTTACTTTGGGATAGATCTCTTTCAGGATATCGAGTTCATCGGCATTAAGTGGCGCGCCCGAGTCTCCTTCAAGGCAGCAGGCACCCTTGCATTTATTTAAATTACATACAAAATTCTCTTTTACCACATCCTCGTGCAGTAATACATTGCCAACCTCAATCATTATCTTTTTTTAAATCAATCTTTTATAGGGTTCAAAGGATATTTAAGTCCTGCAGCCGATTTCAGGTCCATTGTTACGCTGCCTATCAGCACTTCAACGTGGGCCTTTACCGGGATCCTGTTCTTATCGTTGGTAACCCAAAGGTACAACTTGCTGTTTTTCCGAAAAATACGCCCCGGAATAATTGCCGGGCTAAATTTAAGACAATTAAACTTACCAAGCGAACATTCAACCGTTTCAGTGCCAACATAGGTTATTTGCATACTGTGAAACCCGTCTTCCAGGAAATATTGCAGATCAAAAGTATCGCCCTGTTGCAGCTTTGAAACATCAATGGCCCGCGCAAAATAATAAGCCGATACAAAATCAAAGGATTCGCCTTTATACCCGAATGTTCCTTTATTTGCGGTTACCTTCTTGTCTTTCTGATCGAACGTAACATTGTCGGTATGCCTGTACTTACCTTCGCGCCTGTTTTCAGTATAAAAATAGGGCATCAACGTTGTTTGATCTACATATGATTCATAACGGTTGCGTACCTTGTAAAAAAGGTCGAAAGAGCCGGCGGTTTTGCCTTCGGCCACGAGATGAAATGTAGGGCGGTCATTATATTTCTTATCACTGGCCTCTACCTTTATGGTAGCTTCGGCAGCAGTAAAAAAACCGTATTTCATCTTGTAGTCCAGTTGTTCACCTGCTTTAAATATCGATTCATTGATCTTTTTCAGTTCCTGGGCAAATCCACCCTTGCAGCAGGTTATAAAAAGCAGTACAGTAAAAAAGTTTTTATTTATCAGCAGTTTCTTCATTGATTAATAGCCCTTTTTAGCCGGGGCTTGTGATATGACAACTGCTATTATAAATGGTTTAAACTTGTTTTTATTGCGCACTGCCGCTTAAATACTTAATCCTTACGCTTATAGATAGGTACTGTTGAGCAAGGCTCACCAAACATGAGGCTTTTAACCACAGCACTCAGCTTTTTAGTCAGCTCAACATAAGCAGATACCGGCACTTCGGTATCGCCGCAACCTTTCAACACAATCCGCTGCCCACGGTATTGCTCAAAATCTGCTTTGGCTATTTCCTTTTCAAAAAGTACAGTTTCCAATACCTCTTTATCCCCAAAAACAATTTCGCGGGCGTAAGGGGCCATCCGATTGGCCAGCAGCATATATGCCCAAGCTGGTACAATAGCATCGGCAGTGCAGGTGATACCTACATTTTTACTCTCGTATTGCGCCCAGTCATGTTCTTTTATAAAGTCCCTGAAATCTTTCTCGCGAAGGATCAGGCCATGGAACAGGTTATCTTTAATATCATAAATGACGCGATCGCCGGCAGGATAAAAAGAGGCCGGGTCTAAGGTAACGAGGCCGCTCTGAGCTACCTTGTTTATTATGTTTTCCTGGATATCCATATCTTTTATATGAAAGCTAAAAGCTGAAGGCATAAAGCCTAAAGCCGCTGAGCTTGATTATCAATATTTTTATAAGCAGCTGAAAGCAGAACGCACAAAGTTTAAAGCTAATACTACTTAACTGCCCTATATAAAAGCCCGTATATAAACAAAAAATCCGGGAACGGCTTAACGCTGATCCCGGATGCAAATTTACTTTAAATTTTGTTTAGAAGAATTTAGCCCTGTTATCTTTTACAATTGCATTATCTTTTAATGCATCCAGCACCTGGCCTTGTGAACGTTGCAAAAGCGCCTGGTTAATTTGTTCTTTTTGTTTAATAGCGTTGGTTAGTGCCGGCGGGTTAGTGAAACCATTAACCACATATACATAAACACCTTGGGCACCATCAACAGGCTTTGAAATTTTGTTGATTGCCGAACCAAAGATTGAACCGATAACTTTATATTCTGCCGATTGACCTGGAATAATAGGATTGGCAAATACAATGTTTTCAACCGGAACTACCTTGCTGCCTACTTTTTGGGCAACCTGGTCAATTGAAGTACCGCTGCTAAGGGCTGTGTCAAATTTCTCTTTCAATTGTTTAGCTTTAACCTCATTACGTACCATTGGCTCAATTTGCTTTTTAACAGCCTCAAGAGATAACGTACCTTTAGGTTTAATTTCAGTAAGGCGGCTTACTATATACTGGTCGCCTACGGTAAATACTTTATCAGTAATATCGCCTTTTTCGGCTTTGTAAGCCCATCTAACCACGTCACGCGCGTTATCCAGGCCAGGAAGACCAGAAGCTATCGCGGTAACATCTTCGGCGGTACGGGGTTTCAAACCTTCTTTTTTTGCTTCTGCCTCAAAATTATCAGGTGTTAATGAAGCTAAGAATGCCTGGGCTTTGCTGTAAGCTACTGTTTGGGTTTTGCTGCTTGCAGTTAACGGCTTATCAACTACACCAACTTTAACCAGTTTAACAGAACCTTTTTGATCTTCAACCTGGATAACGTGGTAGCCAAATTGTGATTTTACAACAAGAATATCGCCTTTATTTGCTTTATAAGCAGCATTGTAATATTCAGGAACTAAATTGCCCTGACCGCCCATTGAGCCATTGGCGTCAAATGAAGGAATTTCACCGCCCTTTACTGCGCTGCCTTTATCGGCAGAGAAAGCTGTTGCAAGTTCAGCAAATGATTTACCGCCCTGGATTAATTTTTTAATTGAATCGGCTTTAGCTTTAGCTTTTTCTTCACCGCCTGCAGATGCAAGGTCGATCAGGATATGCCTGGTTTTAACCGAATCGAAAGTGGTTTTGGTATCAACCAGCTTAGCTATTTTGTAGCTGCCGTTTTCAAGGTAAGGACCATAAACAAAACCTTTAGCCGCGCTAAACATGGCAGTATCCAGTTTAGGATCAAGGCTGCCTTTACGCTGGTAAGCCAAAGGCGCTTTGGTTTCGGCATTGATCTGCACAAAAAGCGAATCGTTAGGCGTAGTTTTGAATTCATTGGCTAACTTATCAGCTTGTTGTTTAACTGCCGCCGAGTCTTCTTTCGAAGGAGCTGCGTTAAAACTAACGTATTCAAAATTCCTTAACTCCTGCGGAGTTTTAAATGAAGCTTTGTGTGCATCATAATATGCGCTGTAATCAGCATCGGTTAAAGTAACTTTAGCATCAGGAATTGAAGCATAATCAAGCGATACATATTTAAAGTTAGCCAGCTTGTTTTTTGCTTCGTAATCATCTGTAGCTTCAAGCGAGTTTACATACAGGCCGTTGGTAACCAAAGTCATATATTTGGTAGCTTTTTTAGCTTCTATCAGGTCGATCACAAAATCGCTCCAGGCTTTTTTCTGAGCAGGGTCGGCTTTGCCTGATTGCAGGTAGGCTTTGAACTGATCATACCTGCTACGATCAAACTGACCGGTTTGCTGATCGGCAAACTGGCGGGCTATCTGCGGGTCGGGATTGTTATCACCGATCATTACGTTCATTTCATCATCACCAACAGTAAGGCCAAGTTTTTCAATTTCTTTGCCTATCAGCAACTGGCTTAAATACTGGTTCCAGGTAGTTTCCTGCAAATAGCTTGCTATTTGCGGAGAGATACTTTGTCCCTGTTGTTTAAACTGTGCAGAGTTTTGCTCCAGCTTTTCGTTGAATTTGTCATAGGGCACTTTTTCGCCGTTAACAACGGCAAGCTCGTTACTATCGTCCCTGAAAAAGGAACCGCCCGATCTTACAACTTCGCTCACAATAAATGCAAGCAGCGCGAAACCAATAAAGAATGCGAGAATCTTCCCCATCCTTTCGCGCAAAAAACCCATTATACCCATATTACATTTATAATTATTCTATTCTTTTTAAGAGGGCGCAAGATACAATTTTTAACAAAATTCTATAACACAAAATTTTCGTTAAAAAAAGTCATTATTGTGTCGCTTTTTCATCAACATGAAACAGCCCGGTGCTGCTTTTAAAGGTAGGGTTTAAAAGCTTATCATCACTTTCAAAGGTATTGCCGTTCATAACATTACCGCCGCTAAGTGTGGCCTGAACAGGTTTATTAGAGTAAACCCGCTTGGTTACCTGGTCCCAAAATAATTCGTTTGATTTAAAGGTTTCGCCTTTGGCGTTGGTGGCAACTACGTTGCCATGAAACTCAATCAGCTTTTCCTGCTCACGCTGAATGCCGGTATCTGCAATGATATCGCCTGCAAACTGACCAGTTCCCCGATCATAGTAGTCGATCTTTACGCCTTTAGGCATAATTTTATAAGGTTTCTTGATCTGGTATTCGACCATCAACGGTGCAGTAAGATGGATCTCCACTTTGGCCGAATCGCTCATGATCAGATCAAGCCCTGTAGTGCGCTGGGCTACAGTATCAACCTCATTAGCTGAAATTTCCCTAACCTTTTTCAGGTCATTTTCGCACGAAGACAGGAAAGCCGCCATTGGCAACAGTAACAGGCATAATGCCGGTATGTTAACAGCTGGGCGGCTCATGACAACAAATTAGTCGAATTTATACTTGGTAAACCACTTATCGTTAAGAGTAAAGCCAAGGTGAATATTAACGTAGTTTTCTTTAACCAAACCGTTAACCAACGAACCGCGCTGACCTATTTCTGCCGCGATATTAATTTTATAGTAACTGCCGTTATTTGAGCGCAAAGGCAAGCCAACACCTACAGTACCGGCATAACGCTTAATAGTAGTACCGTTAATGTGCATGTAAGTTTGATCGTATATAGCTCCTATGCGGTAATCAACAGTGGCAAGGTAGTTTCTGATGGTTGATATGTTTGGGGTATATGAACCACCAATATTGAAAGTTTTGCTATCCTGTAAACCCTGATTTACGCCGGCAATTGACAAGTCGGACCATTTGCCCATAGAGTAATCTGCACCAACCAAAAATTTACCATCACTTTGGAAAGAGATCCCGAATCTGTTGATCTGCGGTAATTTTAATTTTGATTTAGGCCCGGTTGTGCTAACCACGCTATCGGCAGCTATGTCCTGGTTTCCGTTTGCATCGTTAAAGTACTGGCTAACAATAAAGCTGCTTTGCGTGTGCAGTTTTGTACCTGCAGATGCCGAATAGCCAAATACAAGGTGCTTGGTTTCAGACAAATCAAATGAATACTGCAAGCCGTAATCATAGTTGATACCACCAATGGCATTGCTCGATTCAATTTTTGAGTTGATGGCACCTGCCAGACCAGGAATTTCGGTAGTAGCGATATCTTTAATATTACCAAATATGTACGATACGTTTGCACCTAATAACAAATGCTTACCGATGCCAAAACCATATCCCAAATATGCTTTTGATAAACTACCATCGCCGCTGTAACTGTAATTTGTTACGTTGGTATCGGCAGGAGAACCCGAGGTTCCTAATTTATTCACCGTTTTTTTAAAATTATAGCCGCGCTCACTGTATGGCAATAAACCAAAACTCAATGCCGAACGTTTTGAAGTAGGGATGGCGAACGCGATGTGGTTAAGCCTGAAATTGCTGTTTTTTTGGCTTGCCGAACCGGTTTGCGACAGATTTAAAAAATTTGCATATAAGCCAACATCAATGGTTGTAAGATTAATGGCACCGTATGAAGCCGGATTTATTACGTTGATATTGTTAAAAAGGCTTATCCTGTTTGTAGCTACAGCTATACCGCCCATACCTATGTTTTGGCCCATCAGTTGAGGATCAATATCACCAATACCGTAACGTGAATATGGAGAGCTTGAAGTTGCCGTTGATTGCGCATGTGCTGAAAAAGCGGCAACAGCCAATAAAAGTGTTATAAAAAACCGGGTATATTTAATCATTATGCTTTTGTATAGCTGCGTTTAATCCTTTTAAAACCAAATATGGTTCAATTTTTATGTAGCGGGCAAAGATGCTATTTTTCAATAGAGTATCAAAAAAAATGCTGTCGCCCCCGCTTAGTATAATGTTCAGTTGCCCCTCGCCGGTTTTATAACTTTCAATAAAACCGGTAAGCTCATATTTTATTCCGTTTTGTACTCCCGAACGGATGGCTGTGGTTGTATTGTTTCCGTATGGCGTATCAAAACCGGCATCGGGTTCAATAAGCGGCAAACCTGCCGTATAATTGTTCAAAGCCTTATAACGCATATTTAAGCCCGGCGATATGCTGCCGCCAAAATAATTTCCTGCGGTGTCAACACCATCATAAGTAATGGCTGTACCCCCGGTTATTATCAGGCTATTTTGCCCCGGGAACATATGATATGCTCCAATAACAGCTGCCAGCCTGTCGGGCCCGAGGGTTTCAGGGGTTAAATAATGGTTATTTATTCCGCTTGTCATTAAAGTATTGAAATGCGTCAGCGAAATTTTTTGCCCCAGCCCGGCCTGCCATGTTTCTGTATTTTTTTTTACCGACGACATGATTGCCTTAACAGGATGGTATTTGTTAAGCAAAGCATCCAGTACCGGCATATCAATGGTTGCATATTGGCTAACCTCAAGTATTTCATCCAGTTTAAAAACCGCGATTTTGATGAGCGTATTACCAATATCGATAACCAGGCTGGTCATCAGGCCCTAACTATTGATAATATTGATTCAAAAATAGCTAAACCATCTTCATTGGCTAACAAGGCGTCGGCAGCACGCTCCGGGTGTGGCATTAAGCCAAATACATTCCTACCTAAGTTTGTAACACCTGCAATATTTTCCAATGATCCGTTAGGATTTGCATCAGCAGTAATATTGCCGGCCTCATCGCAGTACCTGAACATTACCTGGTCGTTATCGTTAAGGGCTTTGATCACATCTGCATCAGCAAAATAATTACCTTCACCATGTGCTATCGGGATCCTTAAGGGTTGCTGCGGATCAAGCTGAGCGGTAAGTAATGATTGAGTTGTTTGCGGTTTTAAGTAAATGTTGCGGCAAATAAATTTGCGATTGGTGTTGTGCAATAGCGCACCTGGCAACAAACCGGCCTCAGTCAATATCTGGAAGCCATTGCAAATACCCATTACATAACCACCTTTGGCTGCAAACTGGATAACCTCCTGCATAATTGGCGAAAAACGGGAAATAGCGCCCGAACGCAGGTAATCACCAAATGAAAAACCACCGGGCAAAACAACAAAGTCAACACCCTGCAGGTCATGATCTTTATGCCATAACCTTACCACTTGCTGACCCATCACTTTCTCTAATACATATATGATATCCTCATCACAATTAGAACCGGGAAATATAACTACTCCAAACTTCATCAGAATTATTTTTTAAATTGAGGTTGAACCTAAATAGCTTATTATATAGTTTCAGGCTACAAAACTAACATAACCGCCGAAATAAGGACGAATGTAAAAGTTAAAATTTGTTAAACTGAAAGTAAATGATGCTGATAAACAACAACAAATACAGTATTTCATAAAACCAGCGCTTGGTTGCATACAAAAAATAATAGGCAAAAAACACCGTTACCGGTACTGCACAAAGCAAAAAATGGCTCAGGCGAAATTCCGAATTGAGATAAAATGAAAGTGCTGTGATCAGAAAAATAAAAAACAAAAGCTGGAATGTTTTACGAATCTGCACGTAACTTTTAAAGAAATTTTGCTGCAGCTTAAAAAAACATAGCACTAATATTACAATTACCGGCACCAGCAGCAGGTAGTTATAGGAGTTAATGCTGATATGATCGGGAAATTTTTTGCCTAAGGGCGACCAGATATGGCTAAACCGGGGCAGCATATCATTCATAAAATAAATAACCGCAAGGAAAAAGAACACGGTTACATACCCTAATATCGAAATAACCCATTCGCGCCAGTTAAACGGCCTGAATATCATAAGCGCTATCCATATAACTAGGAACAAATAAATAAACGGAAAATAAACAAGCGATCCCACCGCCACGATCAACCCCAAATCATAAGTTGTTGACTTAACATCCTCCCCCTTATACAGGTTGAATAATTTAAACAACATCCAGATGAGTAAGAAATTACATAAAAGCGGGGCACTTAAAGTTAAAAAGGGCGTAAACAAGCCCGAAAGCGTGATATACATCAGCGCCGGCAAAAAGGTTGGCTTGCCTAATAAATTATGATGATTAATTAACGAATTAAGCAATAAAGCCTGGATAAATACAAGCCCGCCGGCCAGTATCACATTAAGCAACGGCGAAAACGCGTATTCATATTTTACGGGTACCAGCAGCCGTGCAAAGGGTTCCACAAAAATAAACTCAACCTTTTCGGGAACCTGCACCATGAAACCTATCCGGAGCACGAACAGCAAAATAGCCAGCCATATAATATTAAGGGGATTATAGTTCCTGAAAAGATTGATCATATGCGCGGCCGTGTTTGCGGTTGCAAAATTAGCAGAAAAACCGCTTAAGTTGCAATGCTTTACTACCTTGTATACTGCTTTACCAGTTTATCAACAATAGCGGCGGTTTCATCCGGAAAATCAACTACAATCTTTTTACTGTCGTTGATCCAGTGGTTTAAATGGCCATTAAACTTATCATTTATTTCGCTCACCACCGGAACACCCAACCTGGAGGCCGAAAGCGCGTTACACTGCTGTTCGTATTGCCCTTTCATGGGTATCATCATCACCTTTTTCTGTAAAAACAGGGCCTCGGCGGGGCCTTCAAAACCGCCCCCGGTAAGCAAACCTGTACAGCTTGCCAGGCTTTTGTTAAAAGCTTCATTATTTATGGGGAAGATCTCCACATTTCCTGATTTGTAGGCTTGCTTTTGCCGTTTTGAAAACACCTGCCATTTAACCTCTTTTTCGGCACTTAAATATTTAAGCAGGGTTTTGTCATCATAGGCCGGCAGGTAAACTGCATAATGGCCCAGGTCGGAGGTTTCCATCTGCCTGATCTCGCTCCGGATTACAGGGGTATTGATAAAAGTATCATAGCGCTCAAAATGGAAACCTACATGATAGGTAGTAGGCGAATAGTTTTTTAAAAGCCATTGTGCAAAAGGGTCTTTTCTTTCGGGACGTGGTGTTTTGGGCGATACAAACGAACACTGGTGACTTAAAGATACCGACGGTACACCCCGTAATTTACAAGCCCAGGCACTTACAGGTTCAAAATCATTGATGATAAGGTCATATTGTTTCAGGGGAAGGCTCCGCAGATCGCGCTGAAACTGGCGCAGGTTCATGATTTTCCAGGTAGCCCAGTTATCTACGCCGCCATTGGTACCAAATACAAAGCTTACACCATGAAAGCGATATTTCAGGGGTTGTGATAATGATACTTCGGCTTCGGTGCCGCTCACCAGCAGGTCAAGCTCGCCGTATTGTTGCAGCAAGGGCACGATTTCCCTTGCCCGGCTTATATGTCCGTTACCTGTTCCCTGTATACCAAACAGTATCTTCATTAAAATAAATTATTTTCAAATAGGATGATGATTATGCTGCGCAGATGCAACGGATGCACTGATTTATCCGCAACAATATTCAGGGGCTTAATTTAGTAAAGAAAAATGTTTTCGGTAAGTAATTTAATCGTGTTCGTGTTTAAAGCGCTCCAACAAGTTTTTAACATCGAGCATAGCGTTCAGATCTTCTGAATCAGTTTTGTCTTCTTCATCAGCATCTGTATTGAAATCATCCGGCTTGTATTTAAACACTTCCCATTTGCCATTGTGATATTCAAGAGCGCTTAAACTTTCTACCCAATCGCCCGAGTTGAGGTAAAGTACCGAGCCTGTATTTTGTGTAGACGTAATTTCCCTGATTTCGGCATGGTGAATATGACCGCAGATCACGTATCCGTATTGTTTATCGACAGCCAGATCGGCCGCGGTTTGCTCAAATTGGTTAATGAATTTTACCGCCTCCTTAAAACTGGCTTTCACCTTTTGCGAAAAGCTCATTTTTTGCCTGCCAATAGCGGTAAGGAACCAGTTCACAAAACTGTTGATCAAAATCAATGTGTCATAACCAACCGCCCCGAGTTTAGCCAGCCATTTGGAGTGCTGCATGGTAACGTCAAACACATCGCCATGAAAGATCCAGGCTTTTTTGCCATCGATATTTAACACGAGCTTATCAAGCAGCTGAAAAGTGCCCATGTTAAAATCGGTAAACTTGCGCAGCATTTCGTCATGGTTGCCGGTTAAATAATAAACCGGGATGCCATCGGTAACAAACTTCAGGATGCGGCGCACCACTTTCATGTGCGCTTCGGGCCAGTATGATTTACTAAATTGCCAAATATCAATAATATCGCCGTTAAGGATAAGGATTTTGGGCTTGATGCTTTTTAAATATTTAAGCAACTCTTTTGCGTGACAGCCGTAAGTACCAAGGTGCACATCAGATATTACCACAATATCAACTTCGCGTTTTGCCATTAAATTAAGGGGGCTATTTTACAGGCCGGCAAGATATGCCGGGAAACAACATTTTCATTAATAAAGCAACGATTACTCGTCGTCCTCATCTTCGTTAACAGTCAATTCATATGGACTTGCATAGAAGCAGCCGACCAAGATCAGCAACCCTATAACTACCAAATAAGCATACTCAAAATTCATCACAAAGATTTTTACAAATGTCTGAAATTTAACATTATCCTACTGTTAAGACTACATTAAATATAAAAGGTTACTTTGCTGTATTAAATTTATTTTTGATCTGTTAAGTTGTTTTAAGTGGTGTTGTAAATGAATGCGGATAAATTTAAACCATTGCCTGGCATTAAGCATTCCCATACGCGGGTGCTTGTATCTGTTAGCCGGCGATGATTCGGCAATGAGGGGCATAGTCGTTTCAACCCGCTTGCGGCATTTGATGATCAGGTTTTTGGCATCTTCCTTACTGATCTTATTGGCAGCCATTTTATCGCTTACCGCATTGGGGACTGTTGTTTTAACCGGCGGAAATTTACCTAACAACAGCAAGATCCGGCCTTCCCAATTAATGCCTTTTTTAGTTGGCTCGCAATTGCCGTGGGTACAACGTTCAAGCGCGATTGATGAACCCAGCGTAGCCTGCATAATATGGCTGTAAACCTCGGCAAACGACCAGCCGCCATCTTCCGGGGTAACATCAAACAACTCATCGGGGATAACATCCAGTTGTTTGCGGTATTCATCAAGGGCTGCATCAATAGCTTTACGTTCTTTGGCGATACTCATAAAAGTAAAGTTAACTCTTTTAAATGAGCAATATGCACGGGCACATCCTGAGGTTTTTCCGCATTAAAAGGATTAAAATAAATAGCGTCCATTCCAAAATTAAGCGCCCCGCGGATATCAGCTTCGATGCTGTCGCCAATCATCACACTTTCTTCTTTAGAGGCCCTGGCCAGGTCAAGCGCGTGTTGAAATATGGCTTTGTCCGGCTTGTTAACGCCAACATCTTCGGAGATGATAATGTTCTGAAAATATTTGGCCAGGTCGGTCCCCGCGATTTTTATCCGTGTTGAATCTTTAAACCCGTTCGAGATCAGGTGCAGGGTATATTTTGATTGCAGGTATTGCAATGTTTCGTGAGCATGCGGAAACAAGTTGGTTTTGGTAGGGCAAAGCTTTACGTAAGCATCCTCAAAATCAAGCGGCATCAGGTCGGGATGCAAACCAAGATCAGTAAAAGTTGATTTGAAACGGGCCTCGCGCAGTTCATCTTTGGTGATCTCGCCGATATGATACTGTGCCCAAAGGCGATGATTGTTACGGGTATAAGTTTCGATGAACAACTCGGCAGATTGCAAACCAATTTCGCCAAGCTGGTGAATAACATATAACTCATGCAGAGCCTCTTCGGCATTTTTATCAAAATCCCAGATGGTATGATCGAGATCAAAGAAGATGTGTTTGTATTGTTTCATGTCGGATTTCGGATATTCGATTTCTGAATTTTTTTTATTTCCTATTTATAAATCGAAAATTCAAAATTAAAAAATCTTAGTTGCTAAATCCGAAATCGAACATCCGAAATTCCAAATCAAGATAAATTCCGGGCTCAAGTTATTGCAATGCTTTGAATTGGGTCTTAAATGAAAAAAGCGGAACGGATACTGATTTATGACTTCCATCTTTATACAAAAAGAGGAACATGACGTGGTCATATTTCAGGAAACCATTTAAAACATCTACTCGTTTGTGGCTTTCATTGTCAATCACATAGCAGTCAACCATCCTGGTGGTGCAATCATTATCATCACACTTCTCAAATTTTAAGCGTGCTGTCAGTCCTTTTTCTATTTGCACTTCAAACTCTCCTGTCGAATTTTTAATGGTTTTGGCGAAGGCAATGAAAACTCCGTTGGTTTGATTGATATTGCTTGGTATAATAACCGAGATAAACACCGGCCGGGCCACCGATTTGTTTTTGGCTATGGTCATAGTCAGGTATTCAGTTGCGCCATCATGATCGTACGGCACATCTAAAAACATGATAGAACCCTTTGCTTCTGTCTGGATATCCCATGTGAATTTTTTAATAGCAAGGTTGGCTGCATCCTGGATATCTTTATTTGTACCCTGAGCGTGGCAAATTGTTGTCAAAAAACCTATGAGGATTACAAGCGCGAATATAAATTTCATGAATATTTAAGTATGCATTAAATATAATGGAAAACTATATGGCATCGGGCAATCATTAGAATAAATCCGAAATCGAACATCCGAAATTCGAAATCAAACTACACTTTTTCCCCAAATGCCAGGTCGCCCGCATCACCCAGACCAGGTACAATATAAGCTTTGCTGGTCATTTCGTCATCAACAGCGCAGAGCCACAGCTTGGCTTTTGGGAGATTGGCTTTAACATGCGCCACGCCTTCGGTGCTGGCAATTACAGCGGCAATGTGCAGCTCCTTTATTTTATACTGAGCCATCAACTCCTTACAAACCGATACAATACTTTGCCCGGTAGCCAGCATGGTATCGCACAAAATAAAGATCTTATCATCAAGGTTAGGGGTTGAGATATGATCCACCTGGATCAAAAAGCTGCCGTTGCGTTTCACCTTGCGATAAGCTGTGATAAATGCAGAGGGCGACCGGTCAAAAAACTGCATAAAGCCTTGGTGAAAAGGGAGCCCGGCCCGTAATATAATACCCAGCACCGGTTCGTCGGCCGGCATATTAACACTGGCTGTACCCAGCGGGGTTTGAATTTCTTTGGTTTCGTAATGTAATGATTTGCTCAGCTCATAAGCCAATATAACTCCTAACCTTTCCTGGTTCCGCCTAAAACGCGCCTTATCCTGCTGAATAACGGCATCCCGTAATTCAGCCAGAAACTGGTTGGCAATGGTATTGGTTTTATTGAGGATGAAAATCATGCTTAAATTTAAGCGTTTTTGAGCAATAATTTCACTATTTGTTTATTAAATGTCATACTGCACCATGAGAAGGATAATAAATTTTGAATATATGTAGTTAACTACGTAGATTTGTACATAAATATTAAAGTCATGGATACTACACCTGTTATCAGCTCACTCAACAATACTTATTGCCAGCAGATCATTGATATCATTTTACCAATTCAGCAAATAGAATTTAATGTGCCAATCACGCTTGAAGCCCAGCCCGACCTGCTTGATATTGAAAGCAATTACCACCAAACCGGCGGCAACTTTTGGGGAGCGATATATAACGAACAACTTGTTGGCACCATAGCCCTTATTGCTTTTGGAGATAACGCTGCTGCAATACGCAAAATGTTTATGCTTAAAGAATACCGGGGGAAGGAGCTGGGCATCGCGCAGTTACTACTTAATAATCTTATCGATTATTGTAAACAAAACAACATTGCCCACATTTATTTAGGCACAGTTGAGATGCTGAAAGCGGCCCATCGTTTTTATGAAAAAAATGGCTTTACCCGCCTTGCCAAACAGGATTTGCCTGAATCATTCCCGCTTATGGCTGCGGATACTATTTTTTATCAGTTACATTTGAACAATTAACAGCGGTATAATGAATGTTATTGACGAATCGGGAATTTTAGCAATTTCAACAAGGTTGCAGCGCCTGGCCGAGCAGCTGCGCAAGGAAGGCGTACTTATTTATAAAGCCAGCAATATTGATTTTGAACCCAAATGGTTCCCTGTTATTTACACTTTACATTTTAAGCCGCTTTTAAGCGTAGTGGAAATCGCCGCTGAAATTGGCTACACCCACCCTTCCACCATCAGCCTGTTAAAGGAATTGGAAAAAGAGAAATTGATCCGATCAAAAAAGGACAAGGCCGATGAAAGGAAGCGGCTTATCATGTTAACAACAAAAGGTCAGGAACTTATTGTGCGCATGAAACCCGTTTGGGAAATTATGAAAGCGGCCGCCGCGGAAATTGCCGATACCCAAAACAACCTGATGAAGGCTATTATTGAAGCCGAAGAGAAGATAAAGCAGCAGAGTTTTTTGGATAGGGCGTTACGTTTAAAGGCAGAAATATAATTTATTACCCCCGGCACAACAATGTTGACATACGGTTGTCATTACCATGTACTTATTTTGATTTGCAAACCCTGTTTCTGGATTATTTGTATTTTTACATAACAACATGGATTTTCAATTAACATCTCAATATAAACCAACCGGCGACCAACCTGAAGCTATAAGGCAGCTGGTTGAAGGTATAAATAACGGCGACCCTTATCAAACCCTTTTGGGGGTTACCGGATCGGGCAAAACCTTTACGGTTGCCAATATTATAGCACAAACACAAAAACCTACGCTGATCCTGAGCCACAACAAAACATTAGCGGCACAGCTTTATGGCGAGTTTAAGCAGTTTTTTCCCGAAAACGCGGTGAACTACTTTGTGTCGTACTATGACTATTATCAGCCGGAGGCATTTATCCCTACAACAAATACCTACATCGAAAAGGACCTGCAGATAAACGAGGAGATAGAAAAGCTTCGCTTACGTACTACTTCGGCTTTAATGTCGGGCAGGCGCGATGTGATCGTGGTATCGTCTATATCCTGCATTTACGGTATGGGCAACCCCGATGATTTTGCCGACTCGGTTTTCAAATTTGCCGTAGGTACCCGTATCAGCAGGAATGCTTTTTTACATCGCCTGGTCGAAATTTTATACGCCCGCACCACTGCCGATTTTAAACGAGGGACATTTAGGGTGAAGGGTGATACCGTCGATATTTTTCCGGCTTACCTGGATTATGCCTACCGCATCTCCTTTTTCGGTGATGATATCGAAGAGTTAAGCGCCTTTGATATCGGCACAGGTAAAACCATCGAAAAAATGACACACATGGTGGTTTATCCGGCCAATCTGTACGTTGCCCCCCGCGAGCGTTTTTTACAATCCATCTGGGCGATACAGGAAGAGTTGGAAACCCGCAAAAAACAGTTTATCGATGACAGCCGATTCCTGGAAGCCAAACGGCTGGAAGAAAGGGTTAATTACGACCTGGAAATGATCCGTGAGTTGGGTTACTGTTCCGGCATCGAGAACTACTCCCGCTTTTTTGACGGGCGCAAGCCTGGTGCGAGGCCGTTCTGCTTGCTCGATTATTTCCCGGAAGATTACCTGATGGTGATTGATGAAAGTCACGTAACCGTTCCGCAGATCAGGGCCATGTATGGAGGTGACCGTTCGCGCAAGATCTCGCTGGTTGATTATGGCTTCCGCCTGCCGGCGGCTTTGGACAATCGCCCACTTAATTTCCAGGAGTTTGAAAACCTTGCCCCGCAAACTGTTTATGTAAGCGCTACTCCCGGCGATTTTGAACTTGAAAAATCGGGTGGTGTGGTGGTTGAACAGGTGATCCGTCCGACAGGATTGCTTGATCCGGTGATTGATGTTCGCCCGGTGATAAACCAGGTGGATGACCTGCTTGACGAAGTAGATAAAACCATTAAAAAGGGCGACCGCGTACTGGTAACTACCCTAACGAAACGTATGGCCGAAGAACTGGCCAAATACATGGACAGGCTGGGTATTAAATGCCGTTATATTCACTCAGGAGTAAAAACACTGCAGCGCGTGGAAATTTTACGTGGCCTGCGCCTTGGCGAATTTGACGTATTGATAGGTATCAACTTACTGCGTGAGGGATTGGATTTGCCCGAAGTATCCTTAGTGGCTATTTTGGATGCTGATAAAGAAGGGTTCCTTCGGTCAGAACGCTCATTGATCCAAACCATAGGCCGTGCAGCACGTAATGACCGTGGCCGTGTAATCATGTATGCTGATACCATAACCGATTCGATGCAGATCACGATGGATGAAACCAACCGCCGCCGCGAAATTCAGATTGCGTATAACACGCAACATGGCATTACACCGCTAACGGTTGGCAAAACGCGCGAGGAAATTATGGAGCAAACCTCGGTGGTCGACTTTAAAGGCGGTGTACAGCAGGCTTATGTAGAAACCGATACGCTGACTCTTGCCGCCGATCCGATAGTTCAATATATGACCAAAGCCGACCTGAAAAAATCAATCGACAACACCAAAAAAGATATGCTTGCTGCAGCCAAGAACATGGATTTCCTTTTGGCCGCCAAGCTCCGCGACGAGATGTTTGCTTTGGAAAAGATGATGGAAGAGAAGTTTTAATTTGAAAATTTATTGATTTGAAGATTTGAAAACTACAGTCCCCACATTTTCAAATCTTCAAATTGCTTTATTTTCAAATTAAAACAGCGTCAGCTATCCCCAAATCATAATAAAACAATTTTACCGTTATATACCTTATATTTGTAAGCTCAAAATTAACAGTATGATTCTTATTCGTTTCCTGATCATATCTATCTGTATATTATACATTATTCGCAGCCTGGCTCGTTACCTGCTGCCTTTTCTTTTTGAAAGTGTTGTGAATAAAGCCCAGCAGCAATATCAACAGCAACAACGTAATTACAATGAAGGCCCAAAACCTGATGGAAAAATCAGGATCGACCATATCCCGCAGCCTAAAAAAGGCAGTGTACCCGACAGTGAAGGTGAATTTGTTGATTACGAAGAAGTAAAATAAACCTAACCAATAAATCATGGACACCAACCCTGTATTTAGAAGGCGTCAAAATCATAACAACACGCCCGAGTCAATTACGCTGATTATCACCAATGTCATCGTATTTATAGTGGCCACTCAAATTTTTGCCAATTGCACTAAGATTAGCACTTTTTACTGGGTGATCATGGGTGCGCTGGGCGTTTACAACTTTTTCAACATCCGCAAATACCGCGAAGATTACGGCAAAGTGCAGGTTATTGCTTATGTAATATCTATCATTGTGCTGATTGCCATGTTTTTCCTGCTGCGCAGCCGTGCGCAAACCTGTTAAGTTATTCCTTAACAAAACTTATAATTCCTATTCTCATTGTAATTTCTATTTTTGAGGAATATAATATCCATTTCAAAAAACTTAAATGAATAACTGGTTTAAGCGTAACGGCATTCATTTTGCCATAGCTGCAATTTTTTTAGTGATCTGCTTTATATTTTTAACCCCGGCTTTCCAGGGAAAAACATTAGGCGGCAATGACGTTACAAGGGCTCTATCAACCCAAAAAGAAATCAACGATTACAAAGCTAAAGACACTACGATACTCTGGACCAACCAGATCTATGGTGGTATGCCAACCTACCAGGTGTGGGCACCTTATAAAGCCAATTTAACTACATGGGTGGTTACTGCCATAAATTACACTTTCCCAACCCCTGTTGGTACAGTATTGTTATTCTTATTAGGTACATACTTCCTGTTTATTGTGTTAAAGGTTAATCCATGGCTTGCAGCGGCAGGTGCAATAGCGTTTACCTTTTCATCATATAATATCATTTTGCTAGTTGCCGGGCATGCGAATCAGGCCTTCGCCATAGCATTTTTCGGGCCGATACTTGCGGGTATCATCCTTACGCTTCGCGGCAAGCATTTACTTGGTTTCGCGGTTACAGCCTTGTTTCTTGCGTTAGAGATCAGGGCCAACCACATACAAATGACGTACTATTTGATGCTGGCCTTATTGATCATGGTGGGTATTGAGCTTTACCATGCTATCAAAAATAAAACCCTTAACAGCTTTCTAAAATCGCTGGGATATATAGCGGCGGCTACTCTTCTTGCGGTTTCTGTAAATGCATCCATATTATGGAGTACTGCCGACTATGGCAATGAAACCATCCGTGGCAAATCAAATCTCACAAGGCAAGCTGCAGAGCCCAATAACGGTTTGGCACGCGATTACGCCTTTGAATGGAGCCAGGGTGTTGGTGAATGTATTACTTTCCTTATTCCTAACGCTTATGGCGGCGGCGAACAAGGCTCTACCGATCCGGACTCACATGTAATCAAAGCGCTTAATGCAAGTGGAGCCGACCCTAATCAGGTTACCGGCATTTCGGCCAATTATCTACCCTTATATTGGGGTAATAAACCATTCACTGCCGGCCCATTCTATTTTGGTGCAGTAATTTGTTTACTGTTTGTATGGGGTTTAATGATTGTTAAAAACCGTATTAAATGGTGGTTGCTTGGTGCTGTGGTTTTAACTACGCTATTATCATTTGGCAGAAATTGGCCTTTTCTGTCTGATCTGTTCTTTAACTATTTCCCGCTTTACAATAAATTCCGTGCAGTTGATTCAATATTGGCAATTGTAGGTTTCTGCTTCCCAATCCTTGCTGTATTAGCAGTAAACGAAGCTATTATAAATGAAGATAAAGAAAGCCTGTTTAAAAAACTAAAAATTGCTTTTTACATTACCGGTGGCATTGTCCTAATTGTGGCCGTGGTACCTTCATTGCTGTTATCTTTCAGTGTTAGCGAACAACAAGCCGGCGTTATTGCACAAATTGGTCAGGCCCTTAAAACTGATAGTTCAGCCCTTACCCGCGCTTTAATTGCCGACAGGGAATCCATAGCACAAGCAGATGCTATCCGGTCACTTATATTCATTGCTATAGCATTTGGTATTGCATGGGCATTCCTTAAAAAGAAGATCAATCCAACTGTTGCATCGCTTGCTTTCCTGGCGCTGATCCTTGTTGACCTTTGGGGTATCGACAAACGCTATTTAAATCACGATAGCTTTGCGCCAAAACAAGACAATGAAACACCACAGCCACGCGAGGTTGACCAGTTTATCATGAAAGATAAAGATCCTGATTTTAGGGTGTTTGACGCCACACAATCAATCAAAGGCGATGGTCTTACACCATTTTTCTATAAATCGTTAGGCGGATACTCTGCTGCAAGGTTAAAACGCTGGGAGGAGCTTGTCGACAATCAATTAAGCAAAAGCATTAACCAGGATGTTTTGGATATGATGAACGTGAAGTACATTATTAATTCTGATCCAAAAACACAAAACGTAGGTATGCAGGTAAATCAAACTGCCTGCGGCCATGCGTGGTTTGTAAAAAGCATTAAATATGCCGACAATGCCGACCAGGAAATGGTAGCCATCAGCAGTTTTACACCAAAAGATGAAGCTATTGTTGATAAACAATACAAAAGCATTATCGACGAAAAAACTTTGGGAGCAGGTGCCGGCGAAGGCAAAATTGAGCTTACCAGCTACTCGCCCGACCATATGGTTTACACAAGCGGTTCTACCGCCTCACAAATTGCGGTTTTCTCCGAAGTATACTATAACAAAGGCTGGAAAATGTATATCGACGGTGTTGAAAAACCTTATTTCCGTGCCGATTATCTATTACGTGCTGCTCAGATCCCAATCGGTAACCACAAAATTGAGTTTATTTTCCACCCGGCTTCATACTACACCGGCGAGAATATTTCATTAGCAGGTTCAATCCTACTGGTGCTTGCCTTAGGTGGTGCCGCTTATACCGAAAACAAAAAGAAAACTCCGGCTCCCAAACCGGCTGATAAGAAAAAAGCTTAATCAAAGCTTACATTAAAGAAAAGCGATGGGTTGATACTCATCGCTTTTTTTGTGGTACATTATTTATGGGTACATTCATGATAAGAATAATAATCGGTTCACAATCTGAAAAGATTGTAACTTTGAAAAAACCTTATCACAAATAGAATGAAAGAATTAATACAGCAAAACAAATTTGATGAGCTCAAATTTGCCCTCCAAAATTCAAATAGCCAGTTAAAAATACATCAGGTTCTTGCGCGGGCTTTAAACGGCAACCATTTGGAAGAGACTGACTATGGCTTTGAGGCGAATATGTACCAGGAAGAATTTTTAGAAGGTTTTGATTTGTATAAGGTATTAAACAAATCAGAAATTCCCCAAAACCAGCTTCAGGAGTATAAAATTGCATTAACGTTCCTGGTATTTAAAATGGGGGGATTCATAAAACTTTTAGCTGATAAAACCATGCAACAAGGGTTATATCTTTCACAAGTTGAAAACGTATATAAAGTTGATCCCTCCTTAAGAAACGAATTACAGGCGTTTATTGATTTATTAAAAGAAACAAATGATGTGCAGGCCATTGCAAATACCTCCGCTGCAAAAGCGCAAATAAGCCTATCGGTGGCCGATCTGCTCGAAAAGTACGAAATTGGGCAAGATATGCTGCAATTTGCCAGGGGATACGAAGATGCGGGCTTAAAAGACGAGGCTACCCGGATCTACATAAATATACTATCGGATTTTGAATGTGAATCTGCAAAAACATCAAGTAATTTATTCCCTGAAATCACTCACGTTGATACACGTAGTAATGAGGAGATAGAAATTTTTGAAAAAGCTAAAAGTCGCTTTGAAACAATTACAGGCGCCAATCTTCCCACAATAAAAAGAGTTAGACCGGATAATGATGCTAATGCAGAAAAATTAGTTGAAGCGGTAGATAAACATGAAATATCTTTAGAAGTAGAAGAAAATTACCCGATCAGCTTTTGGGACCGGGTTAAACGATTTTTCAGCTAAGGCTCAAGTGGCCTAATCATTAGTACGCCTGTTCTTCAACCAATACCAGCCCAAATTAAAGGCGATAACAAAGTGGTAAAAAACAGTTGGCAACAACCCGTAGTTCCGTTTCATGATATCGAAACGCTCCATCAAACTTTGGCGATGCTTTTTCTTTGACATGCCCCCTACCAGGTATTTGGCCACGTAACGGTTAACGTTAACGATCTTTTTAGCCTTTTTTGCCGCGCGGATTATCCAGTCGATATCCGAACTCAATTGATATCTTGGGTCATAGGGTTCTGCCAGCGAACGCCTGATATAGATAGCCTGGTGACTAATGCTCATGCCATATTTAAAACCGCGCCAGGTAAACTTAGCTGGTGCTTTGTGACGGCGCTGTCCTAAACTACTGCCATCATCGGCTATCATTTCTGTTTCGCCATAATAAATGTCGGCATCCTCTGCAGCAGCAAAAACCGCGGCAACGGTTTCGTTATCATAAAACTCATCGCCCGAATTCATGAAGATCACATAATCGCCGGTAGCTAAAGCAAGCCCTTTGTTCATGGCATCATAAATGCCCTCATCTTTTTCGCTGATGAATTTGGTTATTTGACTTTTGTATTGATCAATTACTTGTAAGGTGCCATCGTTAGATAAACCATCGACAATAACGTATTCGATATTGCTATAAGTTTGGTTGATTACCGACTGTATGGTACGTTCAATATCGCGCACATTGTTATAAACAATAGTAACAACGCTTAACCGGGGACTAAACATCGGCACCTCCCCTGTTTAAAAGTTGATTATAAACTTCGATATGCTTTTTAGCGATCACTTCTTCCGAAAAACTATCCATGATAGTTTGCCGGGCCTGTTGGTTAAGCTTGTCCCTTTCCGGATGCTTAATGATCCATTCCATCCCATCGGTAAAACTTTCGGACGAACGATAGGTTGCGAGGTAACCACTATGCTGATGCTGCACCATATCCGGGATGCCACCTGTAGTAAAAGCGATTACGGGTGTACCACAGCTCAGGCTTTCCATTACAGTGTAAGGTAAATTATCCTCAAGGGATGGGATCAAAAAAGCATCAGCGGCTGCATAATGTAGGGCCAGCTTTTCATCATTATTAATAGTTCCTAAGAAACTGGTTTTAAAAGGAAAGTCGGGCAGGTTTTCTGTGCCCCGGTTTCCAAAAACCACCAGTTCTACCTGATCGGTTTCAGCGCCTAAACGCTGCCTGAGCAGTTCCATGCTCTCTAATAGATATTGAGTACCTTTATGCAGATCTTTACGCGATGGCATAAATCCGCTTAAAAAGATAAATTTATCCGTCGGCAGGCCCGCTTTGGATTTTGCCTCCTTTTTGTTTATCGGTTTAAAAACATCGGTTTCCAGCGTATTTGGAATATTGCTTGCGGCTTTGCCCCGCATCAAACTGCTTTTCTTTACAGAATCTTGCATCCATAAACTTGGGGCGATAATGTTGAAGTCGAGTTGCTGATAAGCCCTATTTTTTTGCTGCCAGATGCGGTGCGAAATATCATCATCGGCAGATTTGATCAGTAGCGGGCAGTTACCGCATTGTTGCTGGTAATGATCGCAGGTATAGCGCACATGACAACCACCGGTAAAGGCATTGCTGTCATGAAAGGTCCACACCACAGGCTTGCCCAGCTTTCTAATTTCGGCTATATGTTTGGGATCCAGAAAGCCATGATTAATCCAATGCAGGTGAATGATATCGGCATTTTTAACATCGGGATGTTTGATTACCGAACGGCCAAACCAGGTAAAGGAAAAAGGTGTACGGCTATCGGGTTTTAGAAAACGTTTAGCCAATATCCGTTCCAGAATAATAGTTGCGGCCGTATATGATTTTTGGATAATATTACGGTTAAAAGTCTTGATATCAGGATTATTTCCAAATTTATAATGTACTATAATTTTAGAATCGATATTTTGGCTAAGTAATGCCCGGTTAAGGCGCATGCAGGCCCTGCCCGCGCCGCCATTACCGTCATACGTATTGAGGTGCACCACTTTTAACATGGCTCAAAAATACATTTATTCATAAAACTTAAACCATATATGAAGAAACTATACATCGTATTGTTTTTGGCAGCACTGTGCCAAACCAGCCTTAAAGCCCAAACAACCGGAAGCTATTTTACATCTAACCCAACCCTAACACCCGATGGCAAAACTGTAATTTTCAGTTACGAAGGCGATCTTTGGAAAGCCGATATCAACAGCCCAGCCGCCACGCGATTGACCGCCATGCAGGGAGAAGAAACCAGCCCGCGGGTATCGCCCAACGGGCAATGGCTGGCCTTTTCATCAAACCAGTTTGGCAACAACGATGTGTACGTGATGCCCCTCGCCGGCGGCGATATCAAGCAACTTACCTATAATGATGCCGGCGATAATGTGGATTCCTGGACCTGGGATTCGAAATCCATTTACTTTAACTCAAGCCGTTACAATGGTTTCAGTGAATACAAAGTAGCTGCTACCGGCGGAACACCGGTGCGGTTGTTCGGTCATTATTTTAATACCATTCACGGCGTTGTTGAACATCCGCAAACAGGCGAGCTATTTTTCAGCAATACCTGGGAGAGTATTTATTTCCCAAGCCGCAAGCATTATAAAGGCGCTTACAATCCCGATATTCAATCGTACAATCCTAAAACCAAAGCCTATAAAAAATATACCGACTGGCAGGGCAAGGATTTCTGGGCCACCCTTGACCAGAAAGGAAACATCTATTTTGTATCCGACGAAGGCAACGAAGAATATAACCTGTACACTTTTATTGATGGTAAAAAAACTGCGTTAACCCAGTTCCCGACATCCATTAAACGCCCGCAGGTAAGTGCCGATGGCAGCAAGGTAGTGTTTGAAAAAGATTACCAGATTTTTGTTTACGATGTGGCATCCAAACAAACTCAGAAGCTAAGCTTAAACCTGTTCCGCAATAATGTACTGCCCAAAGACCAATCGTTTGAAACAGGCGGTAAAATTGATGGGGCAGCATTATCACCCGATGGCAAAAAGCTGGCTTTTGTATCCCGCGGCGAATTATTTGTAAGCGATGCCGAAGGTAAATTCGGCAAAAAACTGGAGCGTAATACCAGCGAACGCGTTACCGAAGTAAGCTGGATGAGCGATAACAAAACCCTCATTTTTGGTCAAACCCTGGGTGGCTATCCTAACTGGTACACCATAGCAGCCGATGGCAGCGGTGCCGAAAAACAGCTTACTACAGATAAAGGCAGCAATCGCCTGTTGAGTATGAATAAAGACCGCACACAAGCCATTTATCTGAGCGGCCGTAATGAACTGAAACTTTTGGATCTGAAAACACTCACATCAAAAACTATTGTTACCGATGAGTTTTGGGGATTCTACAACCCTCCTCCGCGCTTTTCGCCAAATGGCGAGTACGTGGTATACAACGCTTACCGCAATTTTGAGATGGACGTTTTTGTTTATGAGATAAAAACCGGGAAAATACTGAACCTTACCAATAGCGGTGTTACAGAATCGGCGCCATTCTGGTCGCCGGATGGTAAGTATATTTATTTTGCGTCATCCCGTACACAGCCCGAGTATCCTTACGGCTCAAAAGATGCCCACGTTTACCGGATGCCTTTGCAAAAGTATGATGATCCTTTTAAGATGGACAAGTTTACGGCGCTGTTTAAAGAGGAGAAAAAAGACGACGATAAAAACAAAAAGGATAAGGACAAAAAAGCGTCTAACAAAAAGAAACCTTTATCCGAGCAGCCAACGCCTAAACCGCCTGCCGATATTGTGATAGACACCGAAGAACCGATGAAAAGACTGGAACGCATCAGCCCGGAGTTTGGCCAGGCGCAGGGCCCCAATGTGATTCAAAAAGGAGATAAAACATTGGTATACTATGCCTCAAACCATAGCGAAGGTAAGGGGGCGCTTTACCGTACCACCCTTGAAGCTTTTGAAGACCCTAAAACTGAAAAAGTTGGCAACGGCGACTTCGGCAATTACAACATTTTTGGCAACGGTGATAAATATTTTGTACTGGCCGGAGGCAATATCTATACCCTAAACATCGATGCTAACAAAGTGGATAAGTTAGATATCAATTACAGTTTTACCCGTAACATGGCGGGGGAATTTACGCAGATGTTTGACGAAACCTGGGCCGGCCTGGATGAAAACTATTACGATGGCAATTTCCACGGGGCCGACTGGAAAAAGGTTCATGACAGCTATAAAACATTTGTACCTTATATTAATAACCGGGCCGACCTGCGCCTGTTGTTGAATGACATGCTTGGCGAGCTTAACTCGTCGCACCAGGGTTTTTACTCAAATGGCAGCGAGGAAAAGAAAACCCTCTCCTACCGTACCATGGAAACCGGGATCATTTTTGATAACGATTCGCCATACAAAGTTAGCGGTATAGCTATCCGCAGTAATGCCGATAGAGCCGGCATTGATGTAAAACCGGGCGATATCCTGAAAGCAGTGAACGGCGTTACGGTTGATGAAAAGCAGGACCGCAACTATTACTTCAGCAAGCCATCACTTGATAAGGAGATTGAGCTAACCTTTAATCGTGGTGGCAAAGAAATCAAAGTAAAGCTTCACCCAGAGTCAACCGGTGACCTGTCGGGCAATCTTTACGACGACTGGATCAAGACCAATGCTAAAACAGTTGCAGAAAGAAGTAAAAACCGCATTGCCTATTCATACATGAAAAACATGGGCGATGGCGCCCTGGAAGATTTCCTGGAAGATATGGTTGATGATGCCTACAACAAAGATGCCCTTATCCTCGACCTGAGATATAATACCGGCGGTAACGTGCATGATAATGTTTTAAAATTCTTGTCTCAAAAACCCTATTTGCAATGGGCTTACCGCGACGGTAAAAAAACACAGCAATCAAACTTTGCACCTGCGGCCAAACCGATCATCCTGCTCATGAATGAGCAAACCCTTAGCGACGGCGAGATGACCTCACAAGGCTTTAAACAACTGGGCTTGGGCAAAATTATCGGCACCGAAACCTACCGTTGGATCATTTTTACCAGTGGTAAAGGTTTGGTTGATGGTTCTTTTTACCGCATTCCTGCCTGGGGCTGCTACACCCTTGATGGCAAAGACATTGAGAAAACTGGTGTAACACCAGACATTTATGTAAAAACAGATTTTGCTGACAGGATTGAAAATAAAGATCCGCAATTGGATAGGGCTATTGAGGAGATTTTGAAACAGTTGCCTCCTGCTACATCAAAAGGAGAAAAATAATCTGTTCATATTTTATCGAACTATTTTTTAATTTTAAATTGGCTGGTCGTTTATCATGACCGGCCAATTTTTTTCCTAAACAATCGCAAAATGTCTGAAGTAACAAACATTGAAACAAGTGCCAAAGGGCCTGAAAACATTACTCATATTCCGAAAATAGCCTACCCTAATATTAAATCTGTTGTAAGACTATTTTTCATGTACCTTGTTTTTCTGATCATCGTTATAATAACCGCAGGCATTGTATTTATGAATACTCCAAAAGAATTTCCGGCGGTGAGATCGATATTCAAAGTATTGACGAATGCTGCTCCTATACTAATGGCAATACAGTATACTTTAAAAAGGAGTGAAAAACAACAAGGTTATCCATCAACCATAAATTATAATAAAATTGAAGGGTGGCTTATCCCGGTGCTGATTATAGCGGCAACAGCATTCTCAATCATTTTAGAACGAATTTCGGTATTGCTACCAATGCCTTTGAAGGTTCGGGAGATATTTGAGAGGTTGTTCACCAAAGATCTGTTCTCGTTCATGAGTGTTGTTATTATAGCTCCAATCGTAGAGGAAATATTATGCAGGGGCATTATTTTAAAAGGATTATTAAAAAATTATGCACCTAACAAAGCCATAATCATTTCTGCGATCCTTTTTAGCGTACTGCACTTAAATCCCTGGCAGGCTATTCCAGCATTTTTCGGGGGCTTATTTTTAGGTTGGATTTATAATAAAACGCAATCCGTAATTCCGGGAATGATTTTTCATGCTGCCATAAATGCTACAGGATTTGCATTTTTGTTTTTAGGGAACTCCAAACAAGATCTGCCTGATCTTTTTGGAAAGATGTATTATCCGGTTCTGTTGATTTCCGCATTAGTTTTCACTGTATCATGCATCTTCATCAACAAAAAAGTGAAGGTTGCCGTAACCAACCAATCTCTAACCACTAACCTCCAATCACTTATTTAGAACTTATCCAAATAACATTTGTGTAAAGCACTGAGGGCTTTCAAATGTTATTTTTTGTAAATTCGCCGCTCTAAGGCCAGTTAATGGGCTTAACGTCAATTTCTTTTACTTTTCACCTAAAAATCAAATACAAATGGCTTTTGATTTAGATATGATCAAAAAGGTTTACGACCGCTACAGCACACGTGTTGATGCTGCCCGTAAAGCGACCGGTAAACCCCTAACTTTAACCGAAAAGATTTTATATGCCCACCTTAGCGAAGGCGATGCTCAAAAAGCATTTGGTCGCGGGGTTGACTATGTTGATTTTGCACCAGACCGTGTAGCTATGCAGGATGCTACTGCTCAGATGGCCCTTTTGCAGTTTATGCAAGCCGGTCGCCCGCAGGTTGCCGTTCCATCTACCGTACATTGCGATCACCTTATACAGGCTAAAATTGGCGCTGTTGAAGATTTAAGCACCGCTGTTGACGTTAACCGCGAAGTTTATGACTTCCTGGCTTCAGTATCTGATAAATATGGTATCGGTTTCTGGAAAGCCGGTGCAGGTATCATTCACCAGGTAGTGTTAGAAAACTACGCTTTCCCGGGTGGTATGATGATCGGTACCGACTCACATACTCCTAATGCAGGTGGTTTGGGTATGATTGCTATTGGTGTTGGTGGCGCTGATGCCTGCGACGTAATGGCCGGCTTACCATGGGAGCTTAAATTCCCTAAACTGATCGGTGTTAAATTAACCGGTAAACTTTCTGGTTGGACTTCAGCTAAAGACGTTATCCTGCGTGTTGCTGGTATCCTTACTGTAAAAGGTGGTACCGGTGCTATTGTTGAGTACTTTGGAGAAGGTGCACGTTCAATGTCGGCAACCGGTAAAGGTACCATCTGTAACATGGGTGCCGAGATTGGTGCCACTACCTCTATCTTCGGTTACGACGAAAAAGCTGCCGCTTACTTAAAAGGTACAAAACGTGCCGATATCGCTGAACTTGCTGATGCTATTGCCGAGCACTTAACCGGCGACGAAGAAGTTTACGCTAACCCAGAGCAATATTTCGACCAGGTTATCGAAATCAACCTGAGCGAGCTTGAACCACATGTAAACGGTCCGTTTACTCCGGATTTGGCTTGGCCTATCTCTAAATTTGCTACCGCTGTTAAAGAAAACGGCTGGCCTACTAAATTAGAGGTTGGTTTGATTGGTTCATGTACCAACTCATCTTACGAAGACATTACCCGTTCGGCTTCTATCGCTAAACAGGCTATCGATAAAAAATTAAAAACTCAGGCCGAGTTCACCATCACTCCGGGTTCTGAGCAGGTACGTTACACTGTTGACCGCGACGGTTACCTTGCAACTTTCGCTCAAATGGGCGGTGTGGTATTGGCTAACGCCTGCGGACCATGTATCGGCCAGTGGGCCCGTCATACTGACGATCCTACCCGTAAAAACTCTATCATCACTTCGTTTAACCGTAACTTCGCTAAACGCCAGGATGGTAACCCTAACACCCACGCATTCGTAGCGTCTCCTGAAATTGTTACTGCTTTCGCTATCGCAGGCGATTTAACTTTTAACCCACTTACCGACACTTTAACTAACGAAGCCGGTGAGCAAGTTAAATTTGATGAGCCTCAAGGTATCGAACTACCGGTAAAAGGTTTCGCTGTTGAAGATGCAGGCTACCAGGCACCAGCCGAGGACGGCAGCAAAGTTGAAGTTATCGTTTCTCCAACTTCATCACGTTTGCAATTGCTTGAGCCATTCAAAGCATGGGAAGGTACCGACATTACAGGCCTTAAATTGCTGATCAAAGCCAAAGGTAAATGTACTACCGACCATATTTCAATGGCCGGCCCATGGTTGAAATTCCGCGGTCACCTGGATAACATTTCAAACAATATGCTGATCGGCGCTATCAACTACTTTAACCTTACTGCCGATAGCGTTAAAAACGAATTAACCGGCGAGTACGGTCCGGTTCCGGCTACTCAGCGTGCGTATAAAGCCGCAGGTATCGGTTCGATAGTAGTAGGCGACGAAAACTATGGCGAAGGTTCATCACGTGAGCACGCGGCTATGGAACCACGTCACTTGGGTGTACGTGCTATATTGGTAAAATCATTTGCCCGTATCCACGAAACCAACCTTAAAAAACAAGGTATGCTGGGTATCACTTTCGCCGATCCTAACGATTACGAAAAGATCCAGGAAGATGATAACATCGATATCACCGGCTTAACTACTTTTGCCCCAGGCAAACAGTTAACCGTTGTATTACACCACAAAGATGGTTCAACCGAATCATTCCCTGTAAACCACACTTATAATGCCCAGCAAATTGAGTGGTTTAAAGCAGGCGGTGCGTTGAATATCATACGTAAACAAATGGCGTCTTAAGCTGAAAGCCGAAAGGTTAAAGCTATAAAATTGAAAAGCCTCCCCTAACGGGGAGGCTTTTTTGTTGAACGATGGATTAAACCAATAACCGATTGATCACTCGTTCAAGTATTCTTTAATTCCGATATCCAAAATTTATGTTCCTGATCTAAAAAAACCAGATAGAATGTATCATAAATTACATGCCCGATTAAGCAATGCAGACCGTTTACATGGATTCTCGCCCATTTTGCATCCTGGGGAACTTGCTTGGGGTGAGAAAATTCTGTTTTATTACTTGGTGGAAAATCCCCGTATACTGTAAATTTATCGGAGTATTGCTTAAATAAAGGTTGAAAACAATAATTCCATAATGTGTTCAAAGCTTCTCCAAGCATCTTGCTTTCTTGCCATTCTTCAAATCGCTGACCTTGTTCTCTATCAAAATGCTCAAAACTAATTTTGAATAATCCATTATCAACAAGATCCGATACTGACTTTTTCTTTTCTATCGCTTCGGCGATTATGGACTTCTTTTGATTAGGCTTAATCTTAGATTTAGCCATAAACCTCTTGGCGATAGTATTTCTTCATTAACTCCTTATCGATCACAACTTCACACCTATCGGCGGCGCTATATCCCCTTCTGGCGTTAATCCATGGTTCTTCGCTGTGTGTCATATTCTCAAGTTGAGTGGAGGAGATTTTGCTTAATTCTTCAACCGTTTCATTGATAAAATCAACTTGATCTTGAGTCAGTGTGTTTTTTAAAACTTCATCAGGATTATTCTCACCCTCACTTTTCTGATAAGTCAATTCAGTATGAAGGATTGATTTATTTTTTAAAGAATCATAAATTTTCTTCGAAACGGGACCGTGAACCCAAGCTTGAAAATCATCGTCAATAACTGAGTCATTGAAATACGCAAGATGATATCCTTCAATATAGTACAGGATTTTTTGCAATTTTAAATGAGACATAGGTCCCCAATTTTGCAAAATGTATTCCGACAATATGTAAGAATCTATCCTTTTTATATCTTTTACTTCGGTTATCATAATAAGTAATTCTCTATCAAATATATAACTAATTTATTTTGCGAAGGTTTAACTTATGTAATTTAAATTTCCTGTGTGATGAAAAATTCCGACTAACAAATAAGATCAATCAATTGATCTTATTTGTTAAATTAAAATTAAAAATCAATTACTTACAAGCGCAATTAAAATCGATATTTGATACAAAAACAAAAGCCACATGAATATTCACGTGGCTTTTGTTGATACGAGAAGCCAAAAATTAAAATTTATACCTTACAAACGCTTCCATAGCTTCGTATTCAGCCAAACCAAGGCGGTCATAACGTTGAGCAGTGTCACGGGTACGGTCTTCTGCTCTTACCCAGAACTCCCTTGCATCATCACCAGGGAATACCGGAGTATCTTTTTGCGACTGGTGTTTGAAGATCGCATTTCGCTTCCTGATCACCTCCTGTGGCGACAATGGTACTGCCATCTCTATTTCATGTGTTTCAAACTCGTGCCATGCACCACGGTACATCCACAGCCAGCAATCTTCTACCCAGGCTTCTTTACCTTTTAATCTTTCCAGTGCAGCTAAGATGATTTTGAAGCATACCAGGTGCGTACCATTAGGATCTGCAAAATCGCCCGCTGCAAAGATCTGCTGTGGTTTTACTTTTTGAAGCAGGTCGATAGTCAATTGAATATCTTCCTCACCTACCGAGTTTTTCTTCGTTTTACCGGTTTCGTAAAACGGCAATGCCATAAAGTGGATATGATCATCCTCTAAACCGGCATACCTCGCTCCGGAAATAGCTTCCGTTTTCCTGATAAACCCTTTTACGTTTCTGATCTCCTGGGTATCGATCTCGTTTGGTTGTTTGGTTGGGAAGAAGGCACGCATATCTTCATATGATTTTTGAAGATGCGTTGTGTCCTCGCCAATGCTTTTTGTAAAGTCGATAGCAAATTCCATGTATCTCAACACGTCATCATCCCATACGGCGGTATTGCCTGATGTTTGGTAAGCTACGTGTACATCATGCCCCTGGTCTACCAAACGGATAAAGGTACCGCCCATCGAGATCACGTCATCATCAGGGTGTGGTGAAAAAATGATACTTCTCTTTTTAGCAGGCAGTGCCCTTTCCGGCCTTTGCGAATCATCCGCATCCGGTTTACCACCCGGCCAGCCGGTGATGGTATGCTGAATTTGGTTAAAGATATCAATATTGATATTGTATACAGGCCCCTGCTCTACCGCAAGTTGCGCCATGCCGTGGTTATTGTAATCTTCTTCGGTTAGTTTCAGTACCGGTTTGTTAACCTCATTCGCTAGCCAGATCACAGCCTTTTTCTTTAACTGGTTATCCCACACGCAATCTTTCACCAGCCACGGGGTATCAAACCGGGTCAGTTCTGATGCAGCATCTGCATCCAATACAAATTCCACATGTTGTGATAATTGCAGGTAAGTGGCAGGTACTTCACCCGAGATCTCCCCTTCCACCGCTTTTTTGATGATCGGTGCTTTCTTCTTGTTCCAGGCCATCAGGATGATTTCCCTGGCTTTGAAGATGGTACCGATCCCCATGGTAATGGCTTTAGTTGGCACGTCGGCTTTACCACCAAAATCGCGGGCAGCATCACGTCTGGTCAGGTCGTCAAGCGTTACCATCCTGGTACCTGAGTTTGGTGCAGAACCCGGCTCGTTGAAGCCGATGTGACCTGTACGACCGATACCCAGGATCTGAAGGTCTAAGCCGCCCAATTCTTCTATTTGCTTTTCATAGGCTAAACAGAACGCAACAACTTCGTCTTTATCCAAAGTGCCATCAGGGATGTGCACATTGGCTTTATCTATATCAATATGGCTGAAAAGGTTTTCGTACATAAAAGTCACATAGCTTTGAACTGCTGTGGGCTTCATCGGGTAGTACTCATCCAGATTGAAAGTGATCACATTCTTAAAGCTCAAGCCTGCTTCTTTGTGCTGTCTTACCAGTTCGGCATATACCCCTATCGGGGTTACACCGGTGGCAAGTCCCAATACCGCTTTTTCACCTTTAGCTTGTTTCGCGCGGATCAGATCTGCTATCCGGTTCGCTACCGCTACCGAAGCTTCCTGCTGGTTGCTGTACACGCTCACAGGTAACTTCTCGTAACGCGTCTCTTCCAATAAATTTAATCGTGCCATAATTTTCTCAGAACCTATATGTTATATGTTAAAGTTTAAAAAGTCGCTATACAAAAAACCCCCGCCAAGGGCGAGGATTTTTATCAAACCAATTAACAAAAATGTTTATCCTCACCGACATGAGGGTAAAGTAAAGTGCGTATAATAATATGCTGTGCATTATCAATACAAACTTACTAAAACAAAATTTGAATTAAAAGAACTTTTTAAATTTTTTTAATAAGTATTTTATCCAGAAAAGGTATGGTTTGATGCTGAGCTTGGTTAAAATTTGCATTGCCACTCCTTATAAAACGTTATCATTAGATAGAGCAGCGCGGGTTGATTGGTGGAGAGAAGGAAAAATCTTATACGCTATGCAAAGTTGCCGTCATGGTTTGCAAGGCATATTGTATAAGATTTCTCACTCGTTCCTCGTTTCGAAATGACATTTTTATATATAAAGGCAAAAGAGTTCCTGATGGGCAGGAATACTCTTTTTGCTAACCAATTATAAAACATAAATCATGAGAGGAGAAGAGATGCAGGGGTGGAATCGAACCATCCGTTTGCTGCCGGCCAGCACCTGCCATTTAGTTTAAAAATGAACCCCATTTGCAAACTAATCTGTTGCAAATATATAAATATTCTATTAAATCTATATGTTTAGTAGAATTTATTCATAAAACATTCATTTCCCTTAAAGAGGGCATTAATGGCAGCTTTTTAAGCTTATGATCAACGTTGATCAAACTTATTGGAGCAGATCTTTTCGAAAGGAACAGGGTATTGTTCCCCTAATGATTTCTCGTATTCGACGCTAAACTCCTCATAAATTTTCCGGGCATGTTCAATACCTTTGGTACGGCGCAGGGCTTTGAGCTTAAACTTAATGCCGATATCATTGAAAGGATCGATATTCAACACAATACGTGAGATCTCCAGTGCTTTTTTATAATCAAAAGCATCATAAGCCTTTTTTATTACCGGCAAAATAACCGGCATCAGCGCTTCTTCGTACTCCTGCTTAAAATCATCAAGCCAAATTTCAGGAATATACTGCAACAGCCCGCCACGGGCAATTAAGTCGAGATAATTGAACGCAGATGGTTCACCAATATTAGTTTGTTTAAGTGCCTCTCTCACCACAAAATAATCGCAATAAAAATCTTCGGTGCTGATAAAACTATAGGTATCATTTAAAAAGGCAAGTTCCAGGCCATCTATATCCGAAAGTATGTTGCGAAGGTGATTGATGGTCACACCACGGATATTCTTAGTTTTGACCACATCCTTATCCGGCCATAGCGTAGTGGAAATTTTTTTTGATACCACACCATTCTTTTCGCGGCTGTTTAACAAAATAAGAATAAACAGCTGCTTGATCTTGGGACTGAACAGGTAAGTAATATCCCGTTTATTTTTATCATAAACAGTAAACTCGCCCAGGAGGTAAACAGCGTTGGCTTTGTTACCTGTTTCAGTTTCAATTTTTTGTTCGGCAATACGCTCTTCGTTAACAGTAACGGGTTCATCGTTATCCTTTCTCCGCCTTAAGAAAAACACGACAATCCCGCATAACAATACAAATGCAGACGCGCCACCCAATATCCTGTATAAAGTAAAAGATTTGCTTTTGGGCTGGTGGGCGGCCACAAATGCCTCCTGGCTCACGGGCGGCGCGGTAAGTGCAAAGATTTTTATGGTAGACCGGGATGGTGTTTCAAACTCCTGGGTAGTGCAATAAAATACATCCTGCTTAGCATTGTAAAACAGGTTATGGTCTGTTTCTATCCGTTCGGACACAACCGGGATGGTACCGCTTACTACCTGGTACGACCCATCTTTTATTGAAAATTTGTACAGACGTAAACTCGTTTTAGGCCGTTCGTGCGGATAACATAGCACATAAAAAAACTGCTTATCTTTTGATACAATGAGATTATTGGCTGGTACAAACGCTTCTTCATCCGGCTTGATCTCCCAGAGTCTTTTAATGCTATGCTTATCCAGGTTAACCCGGTAGAGGTCATAATAGTGCATCCCGCCTACTACCTGGTTGCCCGACTGGTTGCCGTAGCCGCCAAAAATGTAAACATCGTTGTTTTGGTTGGCGGTACTTGCAGCCGAAAAGAACCGGGGATTGATCACATCGCCGGTGAAGATTTGCTTTTGCCAGGTATCTGAAGCTTTATCGTATTTAAAAAAGTTATCATAGTATTTAAATGACCCGTACCCGCCAAACAGGTAAAAGTTATTAAAGTATTTATCGTAAAAAATATTATGATGATGCCTTTGCTCCATTATGGTCGATTTACCATAAAAATCCCAGTTAAGGCTGTCGAGGTTGAAGGAAGCTATACTTGGAGCGGGCTGCGGGGCTCTGAGCACTTCATATATGTAACATTTATTTTCTTTAAGGTTTACAATACTTTTGCCCAGGTGCAAGGGTACTGCCAGTTTATTTTTGAATGGTTTTGTTCCTACTGCATCCCGCCCGGCATCATAAAACACCAGGGAATCACTCTTGAAGATGAAGAATTGCTCATTTTTTTCATTAAAGTTGATCCCCGCAACCTCATTAAAAGTGTGTATGAATTTCTGTTTCCAAAAGTATGACTCATTGATAAGCCATGCAGGGTTATCAACATGCCCCAGGTTATCTCCGTCAATCGTAAAAACATCATTCCCGGTCCATTCGCTAAGCCGGAAGGTATAGGATTTATCATCATTGCTGACAACCAGGTTTTTAATGGCCATATTCGGCACATCCGAATAATGTTCGTTTTTGCCAAAGGTGATCTTCGCGGTTATTTTACCGTTAAAACCCAATCCGACAGCCCGGTACCATTTTCCGTTTATGGATATGCCTACTTTATCGCCTTTGAGATCAAGATCAACTATCACCTTAAACCATTTACGCCGTTTCAGCATAGTATCGGCAAGGGGGATGCTGAGTTTATTACTCCGGCTATCAATATTGAAATTGAGGAACGAACCATGATTGTAAATCGCACTCAGGCTGTAGGAGTTTCCCTTATCATCGGTTAAGTTTAAAATATAGCCAAGGTGCTGATTATCCCACAATGAAAGGTCGAAACCAATCACCAGCTGATCATGAAAAGTTGGCAGATCATCCTTAAAAACCTGGTAAGACGTGCGCTTGCTCATCAGGCTGTCATTTGAACCAAACTGCAATCCCTGCCCCCTGCTCTCAGTTGCAGACAGCAGTATAATAAAAAGCAATACAAGCTTACATGCCCTTTTTGAAAGCATTAAAACCTTACTTTTTCCCACCATTTATAATACATGTTTAAACTTGCTGATCAGAACAGCGCTACAGGTTAGAATAATGTGCTAAATTATACATTTTTTGAGTACCTCAGGTGGGGGATTTTCATCATTTCGGCCGTCTGTTTGCCGATCAATGTGCAATTAGACCAAACCCGCAATAATTTTATTGGAGGCCATCCCGATCAGTATCACCAGCGCCATTATTGGTGTACGAGTCCACACCCATGCACAGCCTCCCATATTTAACTCATCCATCCGCGACAAAATGTTAAATTTTGGCGATGAAATGTTAAATCTACAGTATAAAATGTTAAATCGCTTGCACAACTAACTATTTAGTTATATTTTGGCTTTCATAATCGACCTTATGAAAATCACAATTATTGGAGTACTGCTATTTCTTGTGGGCACAGTAAGCTTATCAGCCCAAACCAATTACAGCATTAAAGGAATTATAGCCGATACCGTTTCTAATTCTAAATTAGCCAACGCAAGCATCAGCGTTATAACTGCTAAAGATTCTATCCTTCAAAAATTTACCCGTGTTAAACAGGATGGTACATTTGCCATTAACAATTTAAGTAAGGGCAAGTTCATTGTACTGGCCACTTACCCCGGTTATGCAGATTTTGTAGAGCATTTCACCTTAGATTCCGCACACACCACACACGATTTCGGCCGCATCAGCATGCTGCTTAAAGAGCGTCTTTTACAGGAAGTAATTGTAAAAGGAAAAGCGGCAGCCATTAAAATTAAGGGCGATACCACCGAGTTTAATCCTGCAGCCTACAATATCCAGCCTAACTCAAAAGTTGAAGACCTTCTGAAACAGCTGCCAGGTATCGAGGTGGATAAAGACGGCAAGATCACGGCACAAGGCCAAACGGTAAAAAAAGTGTTGGTTGATGGCGAAGAGTTTTTTGGCGATGACCCTACCCTGGTTACCAAAAACCTGCGCGCCGATATGGTAGATAAAGTACAGCTTTATGACAAGAAGAGCGATCAGGCTGCCTTTACAGGTATTGATGATGGCGTGAAAGACAAAACCATCAACATTAAACTTAAGGAAGATAAAAAGAACGGTTACTTTGGTAAGCTTGACGGCGGTATAGGTACCGATGGCTATTACCAGGGGCAGGCCTTATTTAACCGCTTTAAGGGAAAGCAGAAGTTTTCAGTTTATGGTACGCTGGGCAATAACGGTAAAACAGGTTTAGGCTGGGAAGATAATAACAAATATGGCGGCGGTAGCGGCATGGAAATGAGCGACGATGGTGGTTTTTACTTCTATAGCGGCGGAGGTGATGATCTTGATAGTTTTAGTGGCCGATATGATGGCGAAGGTAAACCGATAGCGCGTACTGGTGGCGTACATTATGATACCAAATGGAACGGCGATAAGGAATCGTTAAATACCAATTATAAAATAGGGTCGTTAACCGTTGATGGTACGAGCAATACCCAACAGCAAAATAATTTCCCGGGTAATGTATCAAACACCAACAGCGATCAGAACAATCATAATTACATGTTCCGCCAAAAGTTGGATGTAAACTACCAGGTAAAACTCGACTCAATGCAGAACCTGAAGATCACTGCCGACGGGACGTTAAGGAACAGTAACACCAGGAGCAATTTCGCAACGCAAACCAGCCGTTTGGATGGTAGCCTAATCAACAGCAACGACCGTGAAAACAGCGCCGATGTTGACGGCAAGGTATTTAACGCCAACGCCTTCTACACCAAAAAGTTTAAAAAGAAAAGCCGTACGCTTTCTGTAAACTTTAAAACCGCTTTCAACGAAAGCGACTCTAAAGGTTTCCTAAGATCAAACACGCAGTTTTATGATTCGGTTGGTACATATGTAAGCAAAGACACCATCGATCAGTACAAGGTAAATAAAACCAAAAGCACCAATATCAATACCAACATAACTTATACCGAACCACTGGCCAAGGATTTTACCCTCGCCGTTAGCTATGCCCTATCGGTAAACAACGCTACTGCCGACAGGCGCACGTTCAATAAAGATCCAGGCAACGGACCTTATAATATACTCGATAACATTTACAGCAGCGATTATAAACTGAACCAATTGTCGAACCAGGGGGGCATGGTATTTAATGTACAAAAACAGAAATACTCGTTCAACTTTGGTACAAAAGTCGCTGGAGTAAGGTTTAAGCAGGTTGATGAATTTGGACGGATGGCCGATTTGGTGCGTAACTTTACCAATTGGTATCCCCAGGCTTCCTTCCAGTACAAATTCACTAAACAATCAAGCTTAAGGTTGAACTACAACGGGAATACAACACAGCCCAATATTGACCAGATCCAACCCGTACGCGTAAATACCGATCCTCTGAATATACAGGTAGGTAACGCAGGGCTTAAGCCATCGTTTACTAACAGGTATAATATCAGTTACAACTCATACAAGGTAATCAGCAACCAGTATATCTGGATCAGCGGATCATACTCAACTACCAGTAACCCTATCGTGAGCAATGTAACACGCGATACCACTACCGGTATCAGCACTTATCAATCGTCAAACCTTAAAAACAAATCAACCAGCAATTTTTGGGTTAATAGCTATTTTGAGAGAAAGATTCCCGGTCTGGACATTAACGCAGGTTTTGAATTATCCGGCAATGGTAATACTTACTATAACCTTTCAAACGATGTGCTTAACGAAACTAAATCATATAATTATTCGGGCAATATCAGGCTATCTAAATATAAGGAAAAGAAATTTGATGCCTGGATCTCGGCAGGGCCTACTTATACCATTAACTCTTCATCGCTTAATACGGTCCAAAACAATAATGGCCGCGGGTTTAACGCCAACGGAGGGTTTAATATCTACCTTCCCGGTAAATTCCAGATCGGCTCGGATGGTAATTATACCTATAACGCCCCTACAAAATCATTCCCACAGGATTTCAGAAGGTTCCTGCTAAATGCAAACATATCGAGGACATTCATGAAAGATGCCTTGAAAGCTACCATTTCGGGTAATGACCTGTTAAACCAAAATACCGGCTATAACCGCACCGGATCGGCCAATGTGCTTACACAGGAGCGTTATACCACTATCAGAAGATATTTTATGTTTTCCCTCACCTGGGATTTTAACAAAGTTGGAGGCGGTGCACCTAAAAAATAACCTATCATGAAAAAGATTTTAACCTTAACAACCATATTGCTATTAAGTGCGAACTTTTTGCTTGCGCAGGGCAATAAGCATTTTACTTTTCACGGTACCATTGAGTATAACAAAACCTCAAATGTATGGGCTATGTTGCAAAAAGCCATTAATAAAGATAACGAAATGTGGTACCAGCCCAGGTATGAACAATATAAAAAAACCAAACCCCAGTTTAAGGTATTAAAAAGCACCCTAAAATTTGGCAATAACCAAACGCTGTTTACACCTATTGAACCGGAAACACCAACAGCCGGTTACTGGAGTGAGCCAATGATGACAGCTCAAAACAGCACCGTATTTTCTGACTTTAATACAGGACTGAGCATCAGCCAAAAAAGTGTATTTGAAGAAACCTTTTTGGTGAAAGACACCACCCGTCATATCAAATGGAAACTTACCGGCGAAACCCGTGAAATTGCCGGCTATCCATGTCGTCGGGCTAACGGCCTGATTCTTGATTCGATTTATGTAGTAGCTTTTTATACCGAAGAGATTCCTGTTTCTGGCGGTCCCGAATCATTTAATGGCTTGCCAGGGATGATATTAGGCGTAGCCCTCCCGCACGAAAACGTAACCTGGTTTGCCACTAAAGTTACCGAACAGCCTATCGACGAAAAATCATTAACAGCACCCAAAAAAGGCAAAGCAGCCACTAACAAGAGCTTCATGACTATATTGCAAAACGCCATGAAAGATTGGGGTACGGAGGGAAAAGAGTATTTGAAGGGGTTTTCGTTGTAGATAAATTCATACTAACTACCAACAAATAAAAAACGTCATTACCTTTCTGGCAATGACGTTTTTTATTGTATCAAAAATCTTGGCGACTTAGCGCCTTGCGTGCTTAATAAAACTTACGCATTGGCCAAAGCCCTATCCAAATGCACATAACCACCATCAACATAAATTAGCTGACCGGTAGTATGGCTTGATACCGGCGACAATAAAAACGCTACGGTATTGGCAATTTCCTCAGCAGTAGTCATCCGGTTACCCAGCGGAATTTTTGACTCAATTTCTTTCAGTTTTGCCTGAGGATCGGGCAGGGTCTTGATCCAATTAGCGTAAAGCGGTGTCCAGCATTCGGCTACTACCAGTGCGTTTACGCGGATGCCGTATTTCAAAAGCTCAACCGCCCATTCGCGGGTAAGCGCGTTACGGCCACCGTTTGATGCCGCATAACCCGAAGTATTACCCTGACCTGTATCAGCAGTTTTTGAGGTAATGTTAAGGATAGCCCCTTTTGATTTTTTTAGTTCGGGCAAGGCGTGATGCGCCATCAGATAATAATGCACCACGTTTTTATGTAACGATGCCATGAAACCTTCGTAGTCGCCGCTTTCCAGGCCGACTCCATCATTTACCCCGGCATTGTTTACCAATCCGTCAATACGGCCAAATTTAACTATAACTTTATTCACTGCGTTTTCGCATGCTTTGGGATCAGTAAGTTCGGCTACTACCTGATACGCCTTATGTCCTGCTGCTTCTACAGCTTCAACCGTTTTCAGGTTATCAGCCTCACCGCGGCCTATTATAACCGGGATAGCCCCTTCAGCAGCTAACACTTTCACTATGCCTTCGCCTATGCCCTTGGCCCCCCCGGTAACAATAATTACCTTATCTGTAAGTTGTAAATTCATTTTTTTATAATAGATAGATCAAATATTAATGCGAACCTGATAAGGTTAGCTTTTTAACTTTATGGTTGTTGATAGCAAAGATCAGGATGCCAAAAAAGCAAATACCCGGAACAACATAAGCCCACTGAATGCTATGAGTGGCATCAGATACCCTACCCATGATTACCGGGAAAATAGCGCCACCTACAATACCCATAATTACCAGCGACGAACCTAATTTGGTTTTAGCACCAAGTCCACGGATACTTAACGAGAAAATAGTTGGGAACATGATAGACATAAAGAACCATGTACACATTAACGCGTAAACCGCTACTTCGCCTTTTAGTGTTACGGCCATAGCTATCAGGAAAATGTTAATAATCGCATAAGTGATAAGCAGTTTAACCGGGTTAAAATAACGCATGAGCAATGTACCAATAAACCTGCCTGCCATGAAACCCGCAGAAGCGATAGTGAGATAAAAAGAAGCTGGTTTTTCGGCAAATCCGGCTACTTTTTCTGAATAGCGGATAAAGAAACTGCTTATACCCGCTTGCGCCCCTACATATAAAAACTCTGCAAAGATACCGGCCCTTAAACTTTTCACGTGCAACAGCTCGCTTATCCTTACACCAAGCGAACGATTGTCGTTAACTGCCTCTTCACTGGTTTCTTCAACAATTGGCGGGAAGTGCGTACGATAAATTAAGAATGCAACTACAAGCACCACTGCGCCAATTACCACAAAAGGAATTTGTACAGACGATGCTTCATGATTAAGATATTCATTCAGCTGCTCGGGCGACATTTTGCTTGATTCCGCATCTGTTAACACTTTGCCCGATAAAATATAATTGCCACCTACAAGCGGAGCTAAGGTAGCAGCCAATCCGTTAAATGATTGTGAAAAGTTGATCCTTCTTTCAGCACCAGCCGGATCACCTAATACCGTGATGTAAGGATTAGCGGCTGTTTCCAAAAAGGCCGCTCCCGAAAATACGATGAATAACGCTGCTAAAAAGAACGCGTAGTTACGCACCGCAGCAGCAGGGAAAAACAGGAATGCTCCTGTTGAAAAAAGTATCAAACCTAAAATGATCCCACCCTTGTAGCCATATTTTTTCATGAATTGCGCGGCCGGAATGGGTAATATAAAATAGGCAATATAGGATGCCGAATCGATCAGTGAGGATTGCAGGTCATTAAGCTGACAGGCTTTTTTTAAGTGTGGAATTAGTATCGGATTAAGATTGAGCGCGAACCCCCAGATAAAGAACAGGGAGGTAATTAATGCTACTGCGAACAGGGCGTTGTTTTTTGACATTGAGTATTTATTGGTTGGTTGTATATTGATCTGTTATTTAAATGCGGTCGCGATCTCATCTAACGAAATCCCCAGCGTTTTTAATGCTATTTTATTTAATGCGGCTTTATTACCGGTGAAATGGAATACACTATGTTTATGTGTAAGCTTTTCGCCCGGCTTCAGGAACGCGGCGGGTGATACACTTTCTATCTCATAAAAGGGCCCCATTTGTTTACCATCTGCCAGTGGGCCATCGTTATAAGCATTTACCGCGTCGCCGCTGTAAGGCGCAGTATCTGTTTTCCATTCCTGGTTTAGGTAGGATGCTGTGCTATCCACATCAAACGTGGTGATGGTTAAAACATCGCTCTCCGCATCATAGCTACCAGCCATATTTTTTGCACGATGAGGTGGAATACCCAGCTTGCCACGGCTTTTTCCATCAGCCTTAAACAGCAGGATGCCGTTTTTATAAGTGATTCTGTCTTTCGGGATCTCGCCAAAATAATTGGTAGTAGCTATTTTACCGGTAGCACTTTCATTATATGGCACTACGATCACCACTTTTGGCGAAGGGGTAAACATATCTAAATTCCAAAGGCATGGCGCACCGGTTATTTTATCCCAGGCCTTATCACCTGTATTTATGATAGTATTCAGCGTATTGAAGCCTACTGCCTTTACCGATGTGTCGGCATCAATACCAAGTGCCTGCTGTATAGCATTTGGCTCCATAATCTCCACATCCCGCTCCAGCTTTATTGATAATTCGGTACCGGCATAATTTTGCAGATGGGTGCTTTTGCTCATCGATACCTTTTTATCCGAAGCTGAAATGAGTTCCCAGCTTTCATTATCAACAGCAGCCGGCGTATGCCAATTGGCAAACTCCATTTTGGTGTCCGGCTTAAAGAAAAGCGAGAATTGCCCGCCTTCCGGCCCAAGCCACAGGCGATCTTCACCGCCAAAGGCATTCATATGCGGGTCTGGCTGTTTCAAATCGAATGTTTCATACTTGATCCATCCGAAACTTTTACCATTTAAACCATCAGCGGTAGATGTAAAAACCTTTGCCTGATATTTGGGCGATACGATCACCTGCCCTAAACCGCTGCCATCTTTTAAAACGATAACACTATCCTTTGCTTTTAAAAAATCAAGATCTGATCCAAAAGTTCCTTTCATGGGTAGTTGAGGGTTGCGCATGGTACACGACACCGAAGCGGCAAACAGCAAAACTAATGATGACTTTTTTAAAAGCTGCACCATACCGCTTATTTATGTTTAGGATTTAAGCCAATCACATTCACCATTGTGCCGATATGGTCAATACTGATCTCCACAACGTCGCCGGCTTGCAAAGTAAAACTTGGCAGCGGCACCAGGCAGGTGCCCGTCATTAAAAAGCATCCGTTAGGAAAATCACATTCACTGTATAAATAGCCGGTAAGCTCGGTAAAAGAACGTTTAATGCGCGATACCGTTGTTTCGTCTTCAAAAACGATTGTACCATTTCGCTTAATGTTCATGCTGATGACTGTTTCCCCCGGAATTGGCGATGAAGTAACATATAAGCATGGCCCAAGTGCGGCACTTTTTTCATAAACTTTAGCCTGCGGAAGGTACAACGCATTTTCTCCCTCAATACTCCGGGAGCTCATATCATTGCCAATGGTGTATCCCTGGATATTACCATCGCTATTCACAAATAGTGTAAGTTCAGGCTCCGGCACATCCCACTCCGAATCTTTGCGGATGTAAACCTCGCCCTTATGTCCGGATACCCGGTGAGCAAGTGCTTTGAAAAAAAGCTCAGGGCGGGCTGCATCATAAACCTTGTCATACAAACTTGCGCCGGTTTCTGATTCTTCCATGCGGGCATCACGGCTACGTAAATAAGTTACACCCGCAGCCCATACTTCCTGATTACCTATAGGTGGCAATATGTTGCCGGTTAAATGTTCGTCTTCTACTTCAGGACTTAAAGCCGTGGTATCTGTAGTTACCGATTCAAGATAGGCTGCCAAACCATCACGATTGATCAGTTTGTCCCATTCATCATCAATAATATATGATGACCCGTTATGTTGCAATAGGCTGCCTTTTGCCAGTTTATATAGTTTCATTAGTTTACTTCCAGTTCGTCTTTTGAGGGGAATTTAGGGAAAGGGCCGTGTTCGCCGGTTTGATACCAAAACACGGTTGAAGCAATATCGTCCTGCAAGGGCATGTAACGGCCATCATGCCGCCAGCCTAAGGCTTGTATGGTAACTTTTAAACTTTTTTCAAAGCGAATGGGGTCAACGATATGCCAGCGGTACATGCCGAAACGTTGCGCAATATTGTAATGCCCGTCACCACGGATCACCTGCGGCAAGCCGCTGTAGGGGCTGCAAAATTCGGTGTATTCTGTTCCGGGTTTCTCTTTACCATCAGCATCCTTGTGATGGGTATCAAAATCATATGATCCGCAGAAATAATCCTCCGTACCAGTACCGTTTATGGTAGGGAATTTGGTATCGCCATCCATAAAAAACTTGATCTCACCTTCGCCCCACCAGCCATTTTTATTTGAGCCATAAGCGATGTAAGTACCTACGTATTGCCCTTTGCCTTTAATGCTATCCACCAAAACAAAATCTTTTTTATAAGGCAGCGGATTTACCCTGCGAAATTGCGCATGAAAATACCCTGCATCTTCAGGTACATCGGTCAGGGTATAATCCACCTGGTAATATAGCACCATGTCTTCATCATCAATGTTTTCCATGGTGATGCGACATTTTTTTCGGAACGGCATTGGCCAGTAACAATTGAATGCGCTGCCAGGGTTTACTGCAACAGCAAGGGAACTTACCGGCGCATATTTACCCCAACCCATACAAAAAAAGTCGCCCACCGGCACCTCCACGGATGGGGTAGTTTCATCGTCCCAATAAAAACGGATTATGGAATAGCGCCAGTTACCGGTAGGTGTCATCCAGATATGCTGAATAGCGCCCGATCCGTTAATTTCGGCAACGGTAAAAGTTGTGTGCTTTTTGATAACAACGCTCGGGCTTACTTTCCAGGTCTGGCCCAGATCGCGCGAAGCGTTGGCGCCGGTGCCGTTTGTGGCCATGCCACCTTTACCTTTCTCGCCCGTAAAATTTTCCGGACTGATAGACCGTGTCTTAGCGTCAGACGTACGGTAAAGATTCCCGAGCCCAACATCAAGCCCATTAAATTTTTGCTGTGCACTAACAAACGAAGCAACAATAACACACAGGCAGATCGTTAAAAAATAATTTTTCACCATAAAACTTATCTTTAAAATCAATTAACGCAGTAATTGGTAATGCGCTCCAGGTTTATTTGTTTATGCTTCAGGCCTTGGTTAAAAAGCCATTCACAATCATATTGATAATTTTTTGCTATCCATACCGCTTTATAAGCATAACATGCGCATATTTTGGCATGGCTTACCTGCGGTTGATAAAGCTAATTTAAAATTTATTAAATAAATGCCTGCGCCTGTAAAAAACAGGATAGATTAATTGTCCATTCTTCGATAAATAAGCTAAATAAACCACATTTTTGCATATGCCGTTTGATCTGATACTTAACAATCTCGAAAAACACATCCACTTAACCCGCGAAGAACAGGAAATTTTTACGGCTTATTTACAGCCTAAAAAAATAAAACGCAAACAGTTTTTGCTTACTTATGGTGAAGTATGCAAGTATTCGGCTTTTGTAACGGCCGGGTGCCTGAGGGGATATACGGTAGACAAAAGCGGCATAGAACACGTGTTAAGTTTTGCCCCTGCCGATTGGTGGATTGCCGATATGTATAGCCTAATTTCGCAAAAAACCGGTATCCAGAATATCGAAGCATTGGAAGATACAGATGTACTGCTGCTCTCAAAAGCAAATCAGGAAAAACTATACACACAAATCCCAAAGTTTGAACATTTTTTCCGGATCCTCACCGAAAATTCCTTGGTAGCCAGCCAGCAGAGGTTGATCGATAGTTTAAGCCTAACTGCCGAAGAGCGCTATAATAATTTTTGCAAGCGTTACCCCACATTGATCGATCACTTGCCCCAAAAACAAATAGCATCTTATATTGGTGTAACCCCCGAATTTTTTAGCCGGATGAAGGCAGAAATGGTGAGAAAAAGGTAGATGAATGGTTGATTGGGCTGATTAGAGAGTGGTGTTATACGCAATAAATAACTATTCTCCATCCACCTAATCAACTACTCTCCAATTTTCTTAACCTACATCAAGTGCCGCCAACCAATCTCCCTTTAAATTTGTAATATAATTTAAAGGAAACACACAATGGCACAGACCGTTTTACATAAAGCCAACACCCGCGGACATGCAGACCACGGATGGTTACACAGCTACCAATCATTTAGTTTTGCTGGTTATTACAATCCTCAACGGATGAACTTTGGCGCGTTGAGGGTGTTGAACGATGATACCGTTGATCCGGGTATGGGTTTCGGCAAACACCCGCATGATAACATGGAGATTATATCCATTCCGCTGGAGGGTGATCTGGAGCATAAGGACAGCATGAACAATGTAGCTGTTATCAAAAACGGAGATATCCAGGCTATGAGCGCCGGCACCGGAATTTTTCACAGTGAGTATAATTTTGACCGCACCAGCGAAGTTAAGTTTCTTCAAATCTGGATTTACCCTAACAAACGGAACGTTGAACCACGTTATGATCAGATTTCATTAAATCTTGAAGACCGTCATAATAAATTACAGCAGGTATTATCTCCCAATCCGGATGATGCCGGTGTATGGATACATCAGGATGCGTGGTTTCATTTAGGCAAATTTGACAAAGGTGTTAGTACCGAATATAACCTCAAGAAAGAGGGCAACGGAGTTTATGCGTTTGTTTTAAACGGAGAAGTAAATATCAACGGTCAAACATTGAGCAGCCGGGATGCTTTAGGTATCTGGGACACCGACAAGTTCACTATTGAAGCAGGTACCGACGCCGAGTTTTTATTGATAGATGTACCGATGAAATTTTAAGATCATGGAAAAGACACAGATACTGGTGGTTGGCCGCCATCCTGAAATTTTAGCTACCGTAGTACGGCTGGTAAACAATAATCCTGATTGGAACGCAACAGGCTGCCTCACCGATGAGGAAGCCATTGCTGCGTTCCAGTCACAAGACTTTAAAGTGGTGTTATTAGGTGGAGGGGTTGATGAGGTTTCAGAGGGGAAATTGAAGGATTACTTTTTTACCGAAAAGCCGGATATTAAGATAGTACAGCATTTTGGCGGGGGAAGTGGATTACTTAGTGCGGAAATTTTCGAGGCGTTGGGCTCATGTTAAATAGCTATTGTACTTTTTTCGTTAATTCATTTAACAGCACATCCCTATTACATATTTCTGGTTGAATCCTTATCCAACCTTTGCCGCTCCATTTCCTTGAAAACTTCGAAATGCTATTATCATAAAGATCGATAATGCCACTTTCCTGTTCTTTAACAATCAAATTATTCCAATTTATGGTTCTATAAGGCATTCCTTCTGCTTTAACTTCGACACCATCATCGTTTAATACGATTTTAAATGTCTCATGCATTCTCCTTAGCTTTTTTCTAAGTGTAATCTGCGGAAGAAATATAGCTACAGGGGCGATGATAATAGTGGAAATGAAAAAGACCTTAAATTCGTGGCGCCCTACCGAAAGATATTGTAGAATAGCAACGGACAACACGATCATAGTCATTCTTCTAAACATCGCAATTAGCAAACGTCTTATTAACCTTCCAAGCTGATTTTGATCAATAGTATATATTATCTCTTGCATTTATGATAAGATCAGTATGTTAAGATAGAAATCTATTGCAATATAAAAAAACAAGTAATTTATATTTCAGCTACAAACTAATACTGTATCATATACTTGCACGACATTGAATTTAATTAATGTAAACGATCATAGCCACGGTGCCAACAACTTTAGCTTGCGCACGTGCCACACGCGTATTCCAAGATAAGTCGCGCATAAAAGCGCCCAAAACGCACGCGGCACGTGTATAGTAGCTAAAGAAACAGGGAAAGCCATGAGTTACACTCTAAATGAATCTTTCCCCCAATGCCATTGTAATGACGCTAAGGCTTATCGACTTTCCGTTCGTTTAGGACAGATATTTACTGTAAGCAAGAACAAACAACGGGCTTTTAAACGATTGGCTATCTGGTATAATGAGGTTGAGGATGTAGGTATTGACGCGTTTAAAACCTTAGCCCGTTCAGTGCAACAACATATCAATCCATCCTGAACTTCTTCGATAATCGAAGTACAAATGCTTCAGCCGAATCCTTCAACGCTAAGATCAAAGCTTTCAGGGCTACTTCAAGAGGCGTCAGAGACACTACTTTCTTCCTGTTCACACTGCAAAACATCTATGCCTAAATTATTCTATCCCCCTCTCGGACTGAACCCAGGTCTGAAGGATTTGTGAAAAGCCCATTAAACGCAAAAAGCCCTAGTAATTAGCTAAGGCTTTTGCGATGTTGCACCATTGAAGGTGATAAAGGGTGGCACCGACCTACTCTCCCACGTTTTACCGCAGTACCATCGGCTCTGGCGGGCTTGACTTCTCTGTTCGGAATGGGAAGAGGTAGACACCGCCGATATAGGCACCTGAATTTCTTTTGGTTCATTTGTTCATTCGTTCAGTAGTTCATTGGTATGAGCTTACTGATGAATGTTCATTTTATCGAACCTATTATTTTATTTGTTTCCTGTTCTTTTATCCACCATGCTTAGCCCTAATGAACCAATGACATCAATGAAACCAATGAACATTTTACAAATGACATATTATTGAAAGAAGTGATTGAATGTAAGAGAAAACAACAGCTTTTGTTGTTTTTGTTGTCACCGGCTCACTTATCCCTCATTCTACGATATTGCTACCAATGAACTACCGAACAAATGAACCAGTGAACGTTTTTCTATCTGAAGAAAGCTTCGGGCAATTAGTATTACTCGGCTATGATGTCACCACCTTTATACCTGTAACCTATCAACGTAGTAGTCTCCTACGACCCTCAATGGAAGTCTCATCTTGTGGCTAGTTTCGCACTTAGATGCTTTCAGCGCTTATCTATTCCCAACGTAGCTACTCTGCAGTACACCTGGCGGCATAACAGATTCACCAGAGGTTAGTCCAACCCGGTCCTCTCGTACTAAGGTCAGCCCCACTCAAACTTCCTACGCCCACAACAGATAGGGACCGAACTGTCTCGCGACGTTCTGAACCCAGCTCGCGTGCCACTTTAATGAGCGAACAGCTCAACCCTTGGGACCTTCTCCAGCCCCAGGATGTGACGAGCCGACATCGAGGTGCCAAACCTCCCCGTCGATATGAGCTCTTGGGGGAGATCAGCCTGTTATCCCCAGCGTACCTTTTATCCTTTGAGCGATGGCCCTTCCATGCAGAACCACCGGATCACTATATCCGTCTTTCGACCCAGCTCGACTTGTCTGTCTCACTGTCAAGCAAGCTTATGCTATTGCACTCCACGTACGGTTACCAAGCGTACTGAGCTTACCTTTGAAAGCCTCCGTTACCTTTTTGGAGGCGACCACCCCAGTCAAACTACCCGCCAAACAATGTTCTCCTCTTTGAAGAGTTAGACACCAAATACAGAAAGGGTGGTATTTCAACGTTGACTAACCGACTCCTAGCGAAGCCGGATCACAGTCTCCCACCTATCCTACACATCCTGTATCCGATATCAATGTTAAGCTATAGTGAAGGTGCATGGGGTCTTTCCGTCCCGTTGCGGGTAACCGGCGTCTTCACCGATACCACAATTTCACCGAGCTCATGGCTGAGACAGCGCCCAGATCGTTACACCATTCGTGCAGGTCGGAACTTACCCGACAAGGAATTTCGCTACCTTAGGACCGTTATAGTTACGGCCGCCGTTTACTGGGGCTTCGATTCAATGCTTCGCCTTGCGACTAACATCCCCTCTTAACCTTCCAGCACCGGGCAGGTGTCAGGCCATATACGTCATCTTGCGATTTTGCATAGCCATGTGTTTTTGTTAAACAGTCGCCTGGGCCTTTTCACTGCGGCTGACATTGCTGCCAGCGCCCCTTCTCCCGAAGTTACAGGGCCATTTTGCCGAGTTCCTTAGCCATGATTCACTCGAGCACCTTAGGATTCTCTCCTCGACTACCTGTGTCGGTTTACGGTACGGGTTTTTATTACCTGAAGCTTAGCGGGTTTTCTTGGAAGTCTGATTACCTGAACTATCACCTTGTCCGAAGATTTGGTGTACTATCAGCTTTCAGCAAAGTCTGCGTACTTAACTACAAACTCTATACCTACAGCCTTTAACGAACTATTCCGTCAGTTCGCGTCAGTGTCACTACTCCGTCACCGCATCGCAGTAATAAAAAGTACTGGAATATTAACCAGTTGTCCATCGGCTACGCCTGTCGGCTTCACCTTAGGCCCCGACTAACCCTGATCCGATTAGCGTTGATCAGGAAACCTTAGTCTTTCGGTGGGCGGGTTTCTCTCCCGCCTTATCGTTACTTATGCCTACATTTGCTTTTCTATTCCCTCCACAGTCAGTTACCTTCCTGCTTCGCCGGATAATAGAATGCTCCCCTACCAGTCATATTAATATGAATCCATAGCTTCGGTATACTGCTTGATGCCCGTTTATTATCCATGCCCGATCGCTCGACTAGTGAGCTGTTACGCACTCTTTAAATGAATGGCTGCTTCCAAGCCAACATCCTAGCTGTCTGTGCAATCGGACCTCGTTAGTTCAACTTAGCAATAATTTAGGGACCTTAGCTGATGGTCTGGGTTCTTTCCCTCTCGGCCATGGACCTTAGCACCCATAGCCTCACTCCAGCGTATATTATAAAGCATTCGGAGTTTATCTGGATTTGGTAGGATTTGACTCCCCCGCACCCAATTAGTAGCTCTACCTCTTTATAACTCAACCGCCAGGCTGTTCCTAAAAACATTTCGGGGAGTACGAGCTATTTCCCAGTTTGATTAGCCTTTCACCCCTACCCACAAGTCATCCGGAAACTTTTCAACGTTTATCGGTTCGGTCCTCCAGTACCTGTTACGGCACCTTCAACCTGCCCATGGGTAGATCACAAGGTTTCGCGTCTACCTCCCCTGACTATACGCCCTTTTCAGACTCGCTTTCGCTTCGGATCCGTGTCTTAAACACTTAACCTTGCCAGGGAAGAGTAACTCGTAGGCTCATTATGCAAAAGGCACGCCGTCACCCGTTGCCAGGCTCCGACCGCTTGTAAGTACACGGTTTCAGGTTCTATTTCACTCCCCTGTTCGGGGTTCTTTTCACCTTTCCCTCACGGTACTGGTTCACTATCGGTCTCTCAGGAGTATTTAGCCTTACCGGATGGTGCCGGCAAATTCCCACAAGGCGTCTCCGACCTCGCGGTACTCAGGATACCACTATCCTACTATCAATTACCCGTACGCAGCTCTCATGCTCTATGGCCGGGTTTCCCACCCCGTTCCGGTTCTCTTTAATATTCATGTTGTGGTCCTACAACCCCTGCTATGCCGTAACATAACAGGTTTGGGCTTCTTCCATTTCGCTCGCCACTACTCTGGAAATCACTATTGTTTTCTCTTCCTCTGCTTACTTAGATGTTTCAGTTCGGCAGGTTAGCGCATTTATGCAGTTATTCTTCAAATAACTAGGTTTCCCCATTCGGAAATCTGCGGATTAATTCATATTTGCTAATCCCCGCAGCTTATCGCAGCTTATCACGTCCTTCTTCGCCTCTGAGAGCCAAGGCATCCCCCGTGTACCCTTTCTTACTTTCTTCTACTCTTGCGCCTTTTGCGCCGCAAGGTATGTCTTTATTTTAGTCCGTCATTGGTTCATTAGTTCATTGGTTCATTAGTATTACTACTTATTTACCTTTGAAGTCTTGAATTCAACAACTTCCTATCTGTTGTTTTCTCTTGTTTTCAATTACTTCTTCCAATATGTCAAAGAACGTTAGTTTTCATCTGTAGCGTAACCTATATTATAGTTACTGTAGAATACTTGGTGGAGAATAACGGATTCGAACCGTTGACCCCCTGCGTGCAAGGCAGGTGCTCTAGCCAGCTGAGCTAATCCCCCGAAGGATAAATTAATTAGTGATTTGGTGATTTATTGAATTAGTGATTGCTTTTCAATTCACTAACTCACTAATTCCTTAACTCGCTAATTGCCTTTATAGTAGTCCCGAGCAGATTTGAACTGCTGACCCCTACATTATCAGTGTAGTGCTCTAACCAAGCTGAGCTACAGGACTAGTTGTTTTTAGTTGCAGTTATCAGTTGCAGTTTGCAGGACTTTTCTGCCTACTGCTGCTGCCACTGCTTACTGCCACTTGTCCTGTGCTTACTTTCGTTTGCACATTCCACAGATGGCTTCATCTTCTGGGTTTCCTTTTGTCTTTTTGTTTGTGTTTTAAGAAATATCATGTAGGTAACAGTTCCGAGTCTATCAGAGATTCTGCTCCAGAAAGGAGGTATTCCAGCCACACCTTCCGGTACGGCTACCTTGTTACGACTTAGCCCCAGTTACCGACTTTACCCTAGGACGCTCCTTGCGGTTACGCACTTCAGGCACTTCCAGCTTCCATGGCTTGACGGGCGGTGTGTACAAGGCCCGGGAACGTATTCACCGCGTCATTGCTGATACGCGATTACTAGCGAATCCAACTTCACGGGGTCGAGTTGCAGACCCCGATCCGAACTGTGAATGGCTTTAAGAGATTGGCATCCTGTTGCCAGGTAGCTGCCCTCTGTACCATCCATTGTAGCACGTGTGTAGCCCCGGACGTAAGGGCCATGATGACTTGACGTCGTCCCCTCCTTCCTCTCTATTTGCATAGGCAGTCTGTTTAGAGTCCCCACCTTAAATGCTGGCAACTAAACATAGGGGTTGCGCTCGTTGCGGGACTTAACCCAACACCTCACGGCACGAGCTGACGACAGCCATGCAGCACCTAGTTTCGTGTTCCGAAGAACTGTGACGTCTCTGTCACATTCACTAACTTTCAAGCCCGGGTAAGGTTCCTCGCGTATCATCGAATTAAACCACATGCTCCTCCGCTTGTGCGGGCCCCCGTCAATTCCTTTGAGTTTCACCCTTGCGGGCGTACTCCCCAGGTGGAACACTTAACGCTTTCGCTTAGACGCTGACCGTATATCGCCAACATCGAGTGTTCATCGTTTAGGGCGTGGACTACCAGGGTATCTAATCCTGTTTGATCCCCACGCTTTCGTGCCTCAGCGTCAATCATACTTTAGTAAGCTGCCTTCGCAATTGGTGTTCTGTGACATATCTATGCATTTCACCGCTACTTGTCACATTCCGCCTACCTCAAGTACATTCAAGCTCTTCAGTATCAAGGGCACTGCGATAGTTGAGCTACCGTCTTTCACCCCTGACTTAAAAAGCCGCCTACGCACCCTTTAAACCCAATAAATCCGGATAACGCTTGGATCCTCCGTATTACCGCGGCTGCTGGCACGGAGTTAGCCGATCCTTATTCTCAAGGTACATTCAACCCGGTTCACGAACCGGGGTTTATTCCCCTGCAAAAGCAGTTTACAACCCGTAGGGCCGTCTTCCTGCACGCGGCATGGCTGGTTCAGACTTCCGTCCATTGACCAATATTCCTTACTGCTGCCTCCCGTAGGAGTCTGGTCCGTGTCTCAGTACCAGTGTGGGGGGTCATCCTCTCAGATCCCCTAAACATCGTCGCCTTGGTATGCCGTTACCACACCAACTAGCTAATGTTGCGCATGCCCATCTTGATCCTATAAATATTTGATTATAATACGATGCCATATCATAATGTTATGCGGTCTTAATCTCTCTTTCGAGAGGCTATCCCCCTGATCAAGGTAGGTTACATACGTGTTACGCACCCGTGCGCCACTCTCATTAGGAGCAAGCTCCCAAATCCCGTCCGACTTGCATGTATTAGGCCTGCCGCTAGCGTTCATCCTGAGCCAGGATCAAACTCTCCATTGTAAAATGCTTTGTTTAACCACTGACCCTATTATTAATTAATAGAATCTGTATTATATATCTTTATACAGTCTCTCTTCTTTTTGTAACTCTTCAATCTTCCTCTGCCTTAGCTTTGGTTAATCTCCCGTTACGCTACATGATTTCCATTTCTTAAAAGAACTTGCTCGCTTCATCATCCGAATCAGCTATTATGTCGTCGCAATCTTCATCGCTTAACTTGTCAGTTTGTTTCCCCGAAAATCGCTTTCGGCTCTCTTGTTTTACTCATTAACTATTGTTAACTTTCTTCCTTCTTTTATTGACTGAACTCGCTCAGCCTCAACTTCTTTTGCTCTTTCAAGCTCCCTTCCGTTTGGGTCTGCAAAGGTAGAAAACCTTTTCTTATTTCCAAAACTTTTTTATTTTTTATTTTTCAAAGTTTTGATGACGCTTATCTTCCTTCTCTTTCCCTCTTCAGCACCAATTCTTCTACCCTTTGTATGAACTACCGCTCCTGTTTGAAGCGGCTGCAAAGGTGCGAATTTCATTTTGATTTAGCAAGTGAAAATTTCACTTTTTTAATCTTTTTATTCGCTTTTAATTTTCAAAAAACAACGCCTCTTTTTCTAAAGCGGTCACAAATGTACACAGAAAACCAGCTACCAACCAAGATATATTTTCAAATAATTAAACCTATTTTACAACTACCTGTAAATTAAGGCAAAATACATCCCCAAACACCTTCATAATTAAGTAAAGACGGGCATTTAGCTAATGTGTATATTTGAAATGTATATGAACGAGCATAATTTCCCTCCGCATTTCATCGCATCATTGAGCGCGGAAAACGGTTTCGATGAAGAAAATTTTGTAAAAGCGCACCGGTTTGAGGAGGCTCCAACCTCTATAAGGGTTAATCCTTTTAAACCATCTGTCTTAAAAAGCACACAAAATGTACCGTGGTGCGCCAACGGATATTACCTTGAAAGCCGCCCGTCGTTCACTTTTGATCCACTCTTTCATGCCGGCTGTTACTATGTGCAGGAAGCATCATCAATGTTTATTGATCATGTTTTTAAAACAATCAACCAAAATAATGATGATGCGGTAAAAGTACTTGACCTTTGCGCGGCACCCGGAGGTAAAAGCACCCTGCTTAATTCGGCCCTGCAACCTGCCGATTTATTAGTGGCAAACGAGATCATTAAAACACGTGTACCTATATTAACAGATAATTTGAACCGGTGGGGTACAGCCAATACCATCGTCACCAATAATGACCCTAAAGATTTCGGGAGGTTGAAAAGCTTTTTTGATATCATACTCGTTGACGCCCCTTGCTCGGGCTCGGGCATGTTCCGAAAAGATCCGGACGCGATGAGCGAATGGTCGGAAGGGAACGTGAACCTTTGTCACCAGCGACAGGAACGCATACTGGCTGATATTTACCCGGCCTTAAAAGAAGATGGGTACCTTATATATAGCACATGCTCATATTCGCACCAGGAAAACGAGGACATTCTGGACTGGCTTTGTACCGAGTTTGAACTGGAAAGCGTACGTATCCCAATTAATAAGGAATGGAGCATTGTTGAAACCCAGTCGCCGGAGAAAAAAGCCTGGGGCTACCGCTTTTACCCGGGTAAGGTAAAAGGCGAAGGCTTATTTGCCGCCTGCCTGCAAAAAAAAGAAAACAGCGGCGACCTGGCCTCCTTTAAAAACAACACCCAGCAAAAACTGCCGGGCAAGGAGCTCGACCAGGTGCGCTCATATATTAATAACCCCGACGAGTTTTATTATTTTAAAGTAAATGACGACTGGATGGCTATTAACCGAACGCACAAGGAAAGCCTTAATATATTGCAAAGGCACCTTTATATTAAAAAATCGGGGGTAATTATTGGTAAACTTGCCGGTAAGGACCTGATCCCTGATCATGAACTGGCGCTAAGCCTTATAATTAATAAAGATGCAGTTTTGGAAACGCCCCTTAATAAAGATCAGGCTATCCAATACCTGCGGCGGGATAATATCGAACTATCCACAACAGATAAGGGCTGGACGCTCATGACCTTTGAGGGGCATCCGCTTGGCTGGGCCAAATTATTGCCAAACCGGATCAATAATTATTATCCTAAAGAAATAAGGATTCTCTCGGCACATCCCCCGAGAGAATGGTAATATTATGCCTTTGTGTTAGATTGAAGCGGGTACCGGCCAATGTGGCTAAGGCCCTGCGCAGTATGAGCGGAAAGCCCGGCCGAAGGCAACGCCTAAATAAATAAAGATCGAACTTAAACTCACAAAAAAAGCTAAGCCGTAAAGTTTTGGAATCTCTTCCCCTTTGCGGCTTAGCATATTTGCATAAAAGTAAATGCTACATTAAAGTAGCTGTGATCAATTACCGTACTCCATTATTTATTATTGAAATTTAAACCCTAAACCAATTTGCCAAACCTGGTTACGGTAATCGGGCAGGTTTTGATCAGCATAAGGACGATTTTCGCCAAGGTCGATATTATAACGGCCGCGGATCTCCACATTGCGGTTAATATCAAAGCTTACACCAACTACGCCGGCTACGTAGCTATGACTGGCATCGTTATCAATATGATCGACACTGGTGCCCAAAGCGCTTTCGTAAGTATTTTTGGTTGAAGTTAAAAAGGTAAGCTGTGGACCAATCAGCAGGTTAAAGCCCCGTACCACCCTAAATTTAGCCAGCAAAGGCACATCAATATAATTGGTGCGCTGTGTAAATTTCCCGTCCCGGTCATTCACCTCATATCCTTTTTGCGAAAACAATACTTCGGGAGCAAATGACAGCGGGTAGATAATAGGCACATCAAAGGTTAAACCTGCGTGCCAGCCCGCAAGTGAACTCGAACTATAATTGCTGTTATAAGCATCAACCGTGTTTGAAACGTTTAAACCAACCGCCAAACCAACTTTGGGGGTGTAAAAATCATCATAACGGCGTTGGGGCTGAGACCTTTCAACAACCCGGCGGGGCGGGCGGCGATGACGCGGTCCATAGTAATACCCCTGCGCACTAACTGTCCCTACGGTAAAGAGGCACATTGCCAAGAAAAGTAATTTTTTCATCGTATTTGTCTGTTTTAAATAAGTGGCGGAAAAGTCGTTAGCCCGTTAGTTACCGGTTACCGCCGGCTTTTCTCCTCGTATGTATGTTAATAACGTGATAGATTAATAAAAAACACAAAGGTTTATTAGCGGTTTGATTTTTATAATAGTTATAACATCATTTTCATCAAAAATTCAGAATAACGCTACATTTGGCCTATGCAAGCTTCTAAAAACCGCATTTTCTACCCGCTGATTATCATCTTCACATTTTTCACCGCCGATGTTTTTGCACAAAAAGAAAGTTATATCCAATTGTTAGGCAAACAAAACCGCTGGGTAGATTCGGTGTATCATAAAATGAGCCGCAAGCAGCGGGTTGCACAATTATTATTTGTACGGGCGCATACCAATAAAGGAAAAGCCTATGAAGATTCGGTTGGGCAGGTGATTAAAGAGCAGCAATTGGGGGGCGTTGTGTTTTTTCAGGGCGGACCGGTGCGCCAGGCCAACCTAATCAATAAATACCAGAAACTGGCCAAAGTACCTTTAATTATAACTATGGACGGCGAATGGGGCCTGGGTATGCGCCTGGATTCTACCATATCATACCCATACCAAATGACCCTCGGTGCCATACAGGATGATAACCTGATTTACAAAATGGGCCAACAGGTAGCTTATGATTTTAAACGCCTGGGCATGCAAATAAACCTTGGCCCCGATATGGATGTGAACAACAATCCTAATAACCCGGTTATCAATTACCGCTCTTTTGGCGATAATATGTATAACGTGGCCAAAAAAGGTATTGCTTATTTTAAAGGCATGCAGGATGCAGGCTTGCTTACTTCGGCCAAGCATTTTCCGGGGCATGGGGATACCAATGTCGATTCGCATTTTGATTTACCGCTGCTGCCTTATAGTCGTAGTCGATTAGATTCTTTAGAGATGTATCCCTTCCGGGAAGCCATCAATGCGGGTATCAGCGGGGTAATGATCGCTCATATGGGGATCCCTTCCTTAGATAATACGCCAAAACTACCCTCAACCCTTTCGCGCCCTATTATTACCGGAATCCTGAAAGATTCGTTAAACTTTAAAGGCCTGGTGATATCCGATGCGATGGAAATGAAAGGGGTAACCAAATATTTCCCCAACGGTGAAGCCGACGTAAAGGCATTTATTGCCGGCAATGATATCATTGAACTATCTGAAAACTCAGACCGGGCTATACGCTTGATCCGTAAAGCTGTGAGGCATGGCAGCGTTAGTGCTGTTGAGTTTGAAGCGCGGATCAAAAAGATCTTAGTTGCCAAATACTGGGCAGGGCTTAATCAATACAAGCCAACTACTTTAACCAATTTAAGCCAGGACATTAACAGCGATGCCGCCAAAGCACTGGTACAACAACTAAGCGATGCCGCGGTAACCCAATTGAAGAACAATAATGTAAAGCTTAATCCATTTTTAAAAACAGCCATCGTGAGTATAGGCGTAAGCTCGCCAACGCTTTTCCAGATGGAGGTTGTAAAAAGTTTCCCGAACAGTCGCATTTTTATAATTAATAAAGATGCACCGGCGATTGAAGTTACCAATATCCTGAACTGGCTTAAACAGTACCAGCAGATTATTGTAGGCATACATGATACCCGCCTCCGCCCGCAGAGCAAGCTTGATTACAGCAGCGATGTAAAACTGATGATTGCCGACCTGGCATCACGCAAAAACACAGCATTCAGTGTGTTTGCCAATGCTTATACCATAGCGGGTTTGCCGGGACTTGAAAACGCTGGCAGCTTATTGGTTTGTTACCAGATGTCGCCCGAACTGCAACAGTCGGCGGCGAAAGTGCTTAGCGGTCGTTTAAAGCCTACCGGTAAGTTACCTGTAAGCGTGAATGCTTTTTTTATTACGGGGATGGGATTGTAGGAAAGAGATTAGAGACTGGCGATTAGAGGTTAGGTGCGCCGCAGTTATAAATAATCTAACAGCCCATAACTGTTATTTAAACTGGCTTTCAGTTAATACTTTTTACTTTTCATAACATTCAACAGGTATTGTGCCTCTGGCTCATAAAGATCTTCTCCAAAGCAGAAGTTTCGCATGCCGTAATCAAATGCTATAGTTCCCTTTTCTTTATTCCGGTAATAAAATACGAACCAGAATTGCCTATCAGATTCTGATTCTATTTCCCTGATCCTAAACTCCCTACATTCATTAAGATCGTAAACTTTTTCGCGGGTAAAAAGATCATTTTTACGATTGATGCTGAAGGTGCCCATTCCAATTTCGATGATCTCCTTGCCCCAAAACAACCAAATTATCGTTTTTACTGCCATAACTCCGCCAATGGCCCAACCGCTTATCCATAGCAACATAAATACGTGGCCAAATTCGTTAGGGGGATTGAAAAGTTCACCAAATGCAGATGCCCCAAAGTATCCCCAAAAAGTCACCCAGCAACAAATCCATATAATGGAGATATAATTTCGTTTTACAGGAATAGTAATTTTGAGATACTCGAAATTATCCTCAACTATCGCCCGCCCATGATAAGGTTTTTCCATGGTTAATATTATAGCCTAAATATCATATTTATTACCCTGTTTGCAAATGCAGCAGCATCCTTTTTTATCTTTACTAAATATTATGCAATCTACATTCAATAAATATAACGCTAAATTTCAGGAAGCCTTAGCCGGTTTAAACCCCGAGCAGCTGGCCGCAGTTAACAAAATGGACGGGCCCGTACTTGTAGTAGCCGGCCCCGGTACGGGCAAAACCCAGATCCTGGCAGCGCGGATAGGTAAAATCCTGACCGATACAGACGCTTTGCCCAGCGAAATCCTGTGCTTAACATATACCGATGCCGGCGCAGTAGCCATGCGCAAACGCCTGTTCGAATTTATTGGCCCCGATGCTTACCGGATCAACATATATACCTTCCATGCGTTTTGTAACGAGATTATCCAGGAGAACCTCGAGTATTTCGGCAAGCTGAATTTGGAGTCGCTTTCCGACCTTGAATCGGCCATGCTATTCCGTGAACTGGTTGATGAGTTCCCGAACGATCACCTGCTGAAGCGTTTTACGGGCGATATTTATTATGATGTTCCCCGGCTTAAAAGCCTGTTCAGCACTATGAAGCGGGAAAACTGGAACGCCGAAATGATTGAGCAGGCGGTAAATGACTATCTTGAAGACTTGCCTAACCGCGAGGAGTTTATTTATAAACGGGCTAATGCCAAAGCGGGCATCAAGATTGGTGATCCGAAACAAAAAGATATTGACGCCGCGCATGATGTGATGAAAAAACTGCTGGCTGCTGTTGGAGAGTATCAAAACTATACAGAAAAAATGAAAACGCGCGGCCGCTATGATTACGACGACATGATTATTTGGGTGTTGCGCGCTTTCCGCGATAATGAAGAAATACTTCGTAAATACCAGGAACGTTATCAGTATATTCTGGTAGATGAATTCCAGGATACCAGCGGATCGCAAAACGAGTTGCTGCGCTTTTTGCTTAATTATTGGGATACCCCGAATGTTTTTGTGGTAGGCGATGATGATCAGTCGATCTTTAAATTTCAGGGAGCCAACATGAAAAACATCCTTGATTTTGCCAATGACTATGTAGATACACTATACACCGTAGTGCTAAAACATAACTATCGCTCCAGTCAGCAGATCCTCGATATTTCAAAAGCGCTTATCGATAACAATTTTGAGCGATTAACCAGTCAGCTTAATTTAGATAAAGCTTTAAAATCGTCGCACCCGCGTTTTAATAACCTGTTGGTCGAGCCGGTGATCCGGGAGTACGAGAACCCTGATAAAGAACTAGTTGATGTATCGCTACAGATAAAACAACTGGTTACTTACGGTGTACCTCCGGGCGAGATAGCGGTAATTTACCGCAACCACAACCAGGTTGAAGAGATGATCAAATTTTTGGATGTGCAAAAGATCCAGGTAAACACCAAACGCAAGATAGACGTGCTTACCCAACCCTTTGGTGAAAAGATCATTAATATCTTACGTTACTTTGCCATGGAGCTCGATTCGCCATACAGCGGGGATGAATTACTATTTGAGATCATGCACTATGATTTCTTTAACATCCCCCCTATTGAAATTGCCAAGGCAAGCGTTGCCGTGTTTAAAGAAAACTTTGGCACCCTGGCTTACAATCAGCCTAAAACTTCTATCCGCCGTTACATAAGCGAGATGAGGCCACCCAAACAAGCAGACCTTTTTCACCCCGACCAGCAACAGGAGATGCGGTACCTCGTAAGCAATATCGATTACCTGCTCAAAAAGTCGGTTAGCGTTACGCTGCAACAGCTTTTTCAAAGTGTGATAGCCAAAATGGGCATCCTTAAATATATTATGCAACAACAGGATAAGGGCAGTTACATGCAAATGCTTACCAGTTTTTTCGATTTCCTGAAAGATGAAAGCCGCAAAAGGCCCGACATCAGCCTGGATGATTTGATCTCGACCATCGAGATGATGAAAAAACATCAGATCCGCCTGGAGCTTAACCAAAGCATCTTTTCGGAGAATGGTGTTAACTTCCTCACCGCACACGGCTCAAAAGGCCTTGAGTTTGAATATGTGTTTTTTATTGGCTGCGACAAACGTACCTGGGACAGCAAAGGCCGGAACAGCGGTTTCAGCTACCCCGACACGCTTACCCGCTCCGCCGCTGACGAAATAGCACAGAAAGAGGAAGCGCGCCGCCTGTTTTATGTGGCGGTAACACGTGCTAAGCAGCACCTTATGATCTCATACGCCGCTAAGGATAGGAAGGACAAAGACCAGGAGGCAAGCCAATTTATAGGCGAGATATTAGCCAGCACCAATATGCAGGTACAATATCCTAAAGTGGATGTCATGGATATGATCGAGTTCCAGGCAACCCAATTCAGCGAAGCCGAAAAACCAAAGGTTGAGTTGCTGGATAAAAACTACATCAACCAGCTGCTGCAAAATTACACGCTATCGGTAACCCACCTGAGCAGTTACCTGGACTGCCCGCTGCGGTTTTATTTTCAGTGTTTGATCAGGGTGCCATCGGGTAAAAGTCCGGCGGCTACTTTTGGACAGGCGGTACACTGGGCACTCAACAAAACTTACAGGCAGTTGAAGGATAATGACAACGAGTTTTTGAGTACGGAAAATTTCATGCGCGAGTTTAGATGGTATATGGCCCGCAATCGCGATTCATTTACTAAAGATGAGTTTAAACTGCGCTCAGCCTACGGCGAAAAGATCCTGCCGCCATATTATGAACAAAACGTACCGCATTGGAACAAGATAGCTGTTACCGAACGATCTATAAAAAACATTGAAGTAGCAGGTGTTCCTATTAAAGGTAACCTGGATAAAATTGAATTTGACAGCAAGCAGGCTACCGTTGTTGATTACAAAACGGGTAAGCCTAAAAATGCAAAAGATAAACTACTGCGCCCAACCAATGATGCGCCAAACGGCGGCGATTACTGGCGACAGGCTGTTTTCTATAAAATACTGATAGATCATGACCGCACTACCGACTGGCAGGTGATCAGCACCATTTTTGATTTTGTTGAACCCATAAGCGATGGTGAATATTACCGCGAAAAATTTATGATAACACCGGAAGACGTAGAGACAGTAACCGGGCAAATTCAGGACACTTATGAGCAAATCATGGCTCACAATTTCAGCACAGGTTGCGGCAAAAAAGAATGCGATTGGTGCCATTTTGTAAAAAGCAATTTTAAACAAGCTGATGAGATTTTAGGGATTGTTGCGGAGGAGGAAGGCGAATAAAAAATGCTGATGTAGAGACGCATAATTGCGTCTCTCGCAGGACAGGAACAATTGCATTATAATCCTTACAATATAAATGGAAGAAAAATATCAAAATAAATATCGCACCTCATCACCTCGTTTAGCTGGATGGGATTATGGGGCTCATGGTTTATATTTTGTAACCATCAGTACCCTTAACCGTGTACCATATTTTGGAGATATCCTCCCAAATGAAAATAATGAAGCTCTATTTCTACAATCCTCAATTATGGGTGAATTCGCTCATATCAACTGGCTAAAAATTCCAGAAATTAATCCATTTGTCGAATTGGATGAATTTGTGGTAATGCCAGACCATTTGCATGGGATATTGTTTTTTAACAAGCCTGATAAAATCAATTGGGAAGCAAATAAATTCGGTGTTCAAAAAGATAACCTGGCTTCTGTATTGCGTGGCTATAAATCATCCGTTAAGAAATATGCGAATGACAACAGCATCGATTTTGCTTGGCAGCCTCGTTATTATGATCGGGTAATTAGAAATGATCGTGAGTACAATAACATAAGCAATACATTCATAACAATCCCAACAACTGGTTTACTGAAAGAGATAGGTTTGAAAATTTATATATCTGACCCAAATCATCAAGGTTGACCTGTATGGTCGGAGACGCAATTATGCGTCTCTACGGGAAAAAACATCATCATCATATGAAACACATCTTCTTATTCCTCCTCCTTATCCTTACCGTCCCGGCCTCCGCCCAAACCATCATAAAACAGGACGCTGGCATTAAGCAAATGGTTGATGAGGTATCAGCCAAAAACATCGAAACTACTATCCGGAAGCTGGTTAGCTTTAAGAGCAGGCATACATTGAGCGATACCACCAGCAAAACCACCGGCAGCGGTGCAGCACGCAACTGGATCAAGGCCGAAATGGAGAAATATGCGACTGAGTCAAACGGGAAGATGACCGTGCAGTTTGATACGTTCACACAGCCTAAAGGTACACGTATCGATAAACCCATCAAACTCAAAAATGTACTGGCTATATTAAAAGGTACCGATCCGAATGATACCCGGGTGTATCTGGTATCGGGACATTATGATTCACGCATCAATGATGTGATGGACGCCAACGGGGTTGAACCCGGTGCCAATGACGATGCTTCAGGCACTGCACTTTCGATGGAACTGGCCAGGGTGATGGCTAAAAGATCGTTCCCTGCCACTATTATTTTTATGACAGTGGTTGGTGAAGAGCAGGGTTTGTATGGATCTGCCAACGTAGCCAAACGGGCCAAAGCCGAAAACTGGAATGTGGATGCCATGCTGAATAATGATATCGTTGGCAATACTTACGGCATGGAAACCGACCTGAAAGATAACCGTAGCGTACGTGTTTTTAGCGATGGTGTACCTACAGCAGCTACCGATAAACAAGTGGCAGCTTTGAAATCATTAGGAGGGGAAAATGATAGTCCGTCGAGGCAGTTGGCAAGGTATACCAAAGAAATTGGAGAGCGTTATGTTGATCAATTAGACGTAAAGCTTATTTACCGGCGAGATCGCTATTTGCGCGGCGGCGATCACCTGCCATTTTTAGAACAGGGCTTTACGGCTGTAAGGTTTACCGAAATGAACGAGAATTTTAACCGTCAGCATCAGAATATCCGCGCCGAAAACGGTGTTGAGTACGGCGACCTGCCTAACTTTGTTGATTTTAATTATGTGCAAAAAGTAGCCCGCATGAACCTTGCAGTATTGGCTAATCTCGCTTCAGCCCCGGCCGGGCCTCAGAATGTAGGCGTGATCACCAGCGACTTAACCAATAAAACTAAACTGAAATGGGAAGTACCTTCCACGGGTAAAAAGCCCGCCGGCTATTATGTACTGATGCGCGAAACCATCAGCCCTTATTGGGAAAAGAAATTCTATGTAACCGATACTATAGCTACGTTGAATTACTCAAAGGATAATTACTTCTTCGCGGTACAGTCTGTTGATGCTGAAGGGCACGAAAGTTTACCGGTGTTTCCGAAGCCGGTTAGATAGTCTGATAAACATGTCAAATATTTCGTCATTCATCGATGCAATTTTCATGGGCTTAGGGCTTTTTATTCCTTTGCTTGTCCTGTTGAAATTCACAAGCCTTTTTCACAAGAAAATAGATATTAAAACGCGGATCATCGCAACAAACTTATTGCTGCCTATAGCTGCAACAATCAATCTGATATTCTTTGTTTCGGAAATATTTGCAGCATATTATTCACAAACAACTATGAACAGATTAGGGTAAATAACCGCATACTTGGCCCGTATTGGTTTGCATTTGCTATGCAAGCTTTTATTTATTTCTTGCTTCCGCAAATGATGTGGATTAAAAAGGTGCGGACATCGATCATTGCAACTATAGTTTGGGGATTGTTTGCATACGCTTTAGCAGCTTTTATTTTTTACGCCGAACATTATTCCGATTATATCACAAGCTTCAAATCTTCAATAAATTTTTAGCTGATTTAAAATCGCTGATGATTTTCATGCTGCTGCTTGTAACCATTTATTTTGGGAATCTAAAAAGGGCTCGTAATCCGATCAAAACAACAGGCTCGACCTAACTAATCCGATCATTGATATGCGACAATGTGTTTTTTGACTAATAAGAGATTTATTGTCATCTTTATAGCTAAAAAAGTCCTAACCTTATGGCATTTAGCTTTACCCCTTCATTTAAGAAACAAATTGATACAAACAACGCCGACCCAAAACATATCCTGGTAATTGCACTCGAAACCGCCCGGCAACTGGATTGGAGAATAATTTATACCGGAAAAAATGGGCTTATAACAATTATAGGCGGAGGCCTTTTTTCACCCATGCAGGAGTTCAGGCTTGTTATTAATCAGTCTGATATTTTGCTGATAAGTAAAAACGCCGACGGAAAAATTACTGATTGGTCGGAAATGAACGAAGAGAATGTAAATACTTTCATCGAAAAATATGATCAGCTTAAAACATCTCTGAACAGCGAATTTATCGAGGAAAAATTGGTCGAACTCACTCCCATATTTGAATCTGAAGAAGAAGATATCTTAAACGCCCCTCCACCAACCCCAAAAGAAAAGTTACTGGGATTCCTTAGTTTCTTTATACCACGGCCTGAATACTTCATAACACCAATAATTATAAATGTTAACATCGCGATTTTTATTATTATGGTTATTCGTGGTGTATCGGCGCTCGAACCTACAGTAAGCGACCTCATTAGCTGGGGAGCAAACTTTGGGCCACTCACTTTAGATAATCAATATTGGAGACTAATAACGGCAATTTTTCTTCATATCGGCATCATGCACTTGCTTTTAAACATGTATGCCCTGATGTATATAGGTATGCTACTTGAGCCCCGGCTTGGCAAACTAAAATTTGCAGCTGCCTATTTATTGACAGGTTTATCTGCCAGCATAGTTAGTGTTACAACGCATGGGTTTATTGTTAGTGCGGGTGCATCCGGGGCTATATTTGGCATGTATGGTGTATTTCTTTCCATGCTCACAACAAATATTATCGAAAAAAACGTACGAAAGCAACTTTTGGTCAGCATAGGCTTTTTTGTCGCTTTTAATTTATTATATGGTACTAAAGAAGGGATTGACAACGCGGCTCACGTTGGTGGACTGGTAAGCGGATTCATTATAGGATACCTTTACTATCCAAGTCTTAGCAAACCGGATAATACAGGATTAGAAGTTCTCTCTGTAATGTCCATTGCCGTTTTAACACTACTATGCTGTACCGTTACCTACTATCAAACACCTAATCCATTTGCGATGTACGAGAAAAAGATGAAGGATTTTGCCGTTAAGGAGTCAATGGCATTAGAGGTAATGCAAATGCCAAAAAATACGGCTAAAGATGTTTTAATGTCCGAACTGAAGGATAGGGGTATATACTATTGGAATGAAAATATCCAGGTTATCAACTCTGCTGATTCACTCGACCTTCCCGAACCTTATAAGGTTCGCGACAATATGCTTAAAAAGTACTGCCAGCTACGCATCAATAGTTATAATTTATTATATAAGAGGTTACAGGACAGCACGACAGTTAGGCTTCCGTCCATAGATTCGGTTAATCGCGAAATTGCTCAGATCATTGATGACTTGAGTAAACATAACAAATAATCTACTTCACGCTCTTACGCTGCACAATAAAATATCCTGCCACAAATACAACAACTGCTATAGCCATACTTACAAATACAGCTTTAGTAAAAACATCTATTTGTAACCGGTTGGATGGATCGCCATGATTGTTTTTCAGCATGCTACTGATAGCTGCCATTGGGTGTGCATATGGAAACAGGTAGCTATACTCCCAGCCTTTTGAAGCCGCCACAACGCCGGCTATAGTACATATAAAACCAATCCCCATCGGCTTTAAAAAATCTGCCCAAAATAAACTGAGTAAAAACTGAATGGAAAGGATACCTAATGATGATAAAAACAGTTTGAAATAGATCTGTGCCAGTTCTTTCTCCATGTGGAAATCGTCGAACCGTAACTCTGGTTTTACTATGCTTAACAAATTGCCGAAACCAATGGTAAACAGCACAAACAACGCAAGGCAAACAAATACAAGGAAAACCGCATAAAAAAATTTAGCCGCATAAACCGACCAGCGGGGGATTGGCAGATTAAACAAGGTTTTCCAGGTATCGGCCCGGTGTTCGATACTGTTTACGGAGTATGCTATAAATATGATATATATTGGCAGCACCAATGAGCCCATGATACCCAAAATAGCACCGGCAAACTGTAGCCAAAGCATCATCGGTGGCATTGACACCAACTTTTCACTTTTGGTATAAAACCCTACGAACAACAAAACACCTATAAATAAAGGAAGCATTACCGAAGCCCAAAAGCCAAGTGTTTTACGGCTTTTGTAAAACTCCGAACGGAATGACAGTATAAATCCTTTCATGGCTTAGGCTCTTTGGGTGATATCTAAAAATAGTTTTTCCAGGTCTTTTTGCTGTTTACTGATGCTGTAAACCGTTTGCCCGTTTTTATTAAGCAGGGCGTTGATCTCGCCCATTTGCTGTTTGGAGATGTAGGGTACCAGTAAATGCTCGTCGGTTACTTCGGTAACGTTAATATGGTGGCGGGTTAACAGGTTGGCGGCGTCAACGGTATTTTCGGCATCAACGCGCACCAGCGGTTTACTAATGGACTGCAGGTCGGCAACACTGCCCTGAAAAAGCATTTCGCCGTTATTTATAATGCCCACATGCGTGGCCATCCGTTCAATCTCACCAAGCAAATGGCTTGATATAAAAACGGTTTTACCGTGTTGGGCAACAAGCTTTTTCAAAAGCTCGCGGATCTCGATGATACCGTTTGGGTCGAGGCCGTTGGTGGGCTCATCCAAAATCAACAATTTAGGATCGGCCAGCAGGGCCAGCGCAATGCCAAGGCGCTGCTTCATCCCTAATGAATATTGCCCGGCTTTTTTGTTGGCAGCATTGGTTAGCTGCACAAGTTCAAGCATATCTTCAACGCGCTGAGCAGGCACCTGCAATAATAAGGCCCTGTTCAATAAATTTTCCCTCCCGGTTAAGTGCTGGTATAAAGCAGGCTGCTCAATAAGCGAACCTATTTGCGAAAGTATGCTGATGCGGTTTGTTTTGATATCCTGCTCAAAAATGTGGATGTTACCTGCATCGGGTTTTAGCAGGTTAAGCAGGAGTTTGATGGTAGTGGTTTTCCCGGCGCCGTTGGGACCGAGAAAACCATATATACTTCCTTCCGGAACTTGCAGCGCGAGTGATTTAACTACCTGCTGCTTACCAAAGGTGAAGGAAAGGCCTTCGGTAGTAATTACCATATGTTATTGTTTTTTGCTATTGAGCAAACAGTTTTAACCATTACAAAACCTTTGTGAAACAATGAGGTAGCATGTACTGCTGTGCGGCCAATTATTGCTGTTTCCTTTTTTTGCTCGAACTGGTAACTTACACCCAAAATAAGGGCAAACATTACCGGGATCAATAACATGATAAAAGGATTTGAATTTTTGATAAGCGTTTTCATTGTGAGTGGTGATTTTATACAACAAAGGAATATTAAAAAAATAACCTGCTAAAATCATTTAGACCAACACACTTTGTTTATAGATGAACGCTTTTCTGCACCTTTTAAACAGTTCATCGATAATAAAAGCCAGTTCATCGAAAAAATGAGCAGCTATATATAAATAACAGGCCGATATCATTATCAAAATATTAAATTAGATGCCACACCCGTAAACATAAAAGGGATTTAAAAACAGCGAATGGAGGCTTCATTACCATTACCGAAATCCAGAACCGGAATAAAAACCGCCTGGATAATTTTTTGGCACCTGTTTTTTTGGACGGGCATTATATCCTTTTTTGTTTTTTTGGCAAGACTAAACGACGCGCAGCTCAGTACCAAAGAGCTGCTGGTGATCTTTTTGCTTTATCCTACTATTAATATCAGCCTATTTTATCTTAACTACCTGGTTTATATACCCAATTTCCTTAATAAAAAACGATACTGGGAATATGCCACAGCTGTACTGGTAAGCATAATAATATATGGCATAGGTAAATATGGAGTAGGGTTAATATTTAAGGATATTGTGTTAGTACATCAAAAAGGTCATGTAACCAGTTTTGCCACCTATTTTTACAGCAGTATTTTTACCAGTCTGATATTTGTTTTCCTGAGCACTGCGCTAAAGTTCAGTACAGACTGGTTTCTGAACGAACGTATCCAGCGCGACCTCGAAAATCAGCGCCTTATTGCCGAGCTGGCTTTTCTGAAATCGCAGATTAACCCGCATTTTTTATTCAACTCCTTAAACAGTATTTATTCACTGGCCTATCAGCGTTCGGAAACCACGCCCGAAGCTATCTTAAAGCTGTCGGAAATTATGCGTTACATGCTCTATGAATGTAATGAAAACAAAGTTGACCTGAGTAAAGAACTCCAGTACCTGCAAAACTATATCGACCTGCAAAAGATCCGCTTTGGCAGCAAAGCATTTATTGATTTTAAGGTAGATGGCAATATCACCGATCAAAAAATAGAACCTTTGCTACTGATCGCTTTTATCGAAAACGCTTTTAAGCATGGCGTTGCAAATGATATCAATTCGCCTATAAAGCTACTTATTAACGTGGCGGATGGTAAACTGCATTTCTACATCCAAAACAAAAAACATAACAATAACCGTGATGCTGTAGGTGGAATTGGTTTGATAAATGTGCAACGCCGGCTCAACCTGCTTTACCCCAACAGGTACTCTTTAAAAATAAGGGATGAAGAATATACCTACACCTGCGAATTATCAATAGATTTATAGTTATAACCTATTATAACCATGACCTGTTTGAAAAAATTGCTCCCAGCCCTGTTTCTTGCAGCATCGGCCATTACCGCATGTGCACAAACCGATCCTAAGGCAACCGAAGTTTGGGACCCCGAACCTGAAGTAGTTTTACCGGGCGCCGGCAACAAGCCGCCATCTGATGCTATTATTTTGTTTGATGGCAAAAATTTGGACAAATGGACAGATCAAAAAGGCAACAAACCGGGCTGGATAGTAAAGGATGGTATTGTAACCGTTAAGCCGGGCAGCGGCTCTATCATCACCAAACAAAACTTTGCCGATTGCCAGCTGCATATTGAATGGCGCACACCACCCATTGTTAAGGGCAACGGCCAGGAACGTGGCAACAGCGGCGTAATTATGCAAAGCCGCTACGAACTGCAGATCCTCGACAGTTATAAAAACCGTACCTACTCAAACGGGCAGGCCGGTTCTGTTTATAAACAATACCTGCCGCAGGTAAATGCCTCGCTTAAACCGGGCCAGTGGCAAAAGTATGATATCATTTATACCGCTCCACGCTTTAATATCGATAGCTCGGTTAAATCGCCGGCTTACATTACCGTATTACACAATGGCATACTGGTACAAAACCATGTTGCTATAAAAGGAACAGTGGCGCATGTTGGTCAGCCCAAATATCAAAAACATGCCTTCGCCTTACCCCTGTTGCTGCAGGAGCATGAGTTTCCGGTATCGTTCCGCAATATCTGGATCAGGGAGATTGGGGTTCAAAAATTGTTAAACGGCAAGGATAAAAAGGGTTGGTATACCTACCTGGATACTTTAGGCAAGGATAATGATGTACATAACAACTTTGCCATTGAAAATGGTATGGTGCATGTAATGGGCAAGTATTTTGGTTATATGGCCACCAAAAAATCGTACGATAATTATTACCTGAAAGTAGTGTTTAAATGGGGGAGCAAACAATATCACCCGCGCGAAAAGGGCGTCCGCGACGCAGGTATTTTATATCATTTTGGGGAGGGTGATAAAGATATTGTATGGCCAAGATCGATAGAATGCCAGATTCAGGAGGGTGATTGCGGCGATATTTGGTGCGTACAACATACTAATGTGGTTACGCCCAATAAATCGGCCATTGAGTGGGACCAGCAGCGTGTTTACCGCACCGCCAATTTTGAAAATCCGCGCGGCCAGTGGAACACCATCGAAATTATTTGTAACGGCAACCAGATTGAACATTATGTTAACGGACATTTGGTAAACTGGGGAATAGCCTCATTATCGCACGGTCGCATCCTTTTGCAATCTGAAGGGGCCGAAATCTGGTATAAATCTGTTGAATTGACGCCGTTATAACAAAACAGCATATTAAAAAATTTAGAATAACCATTATTACATTATTTTTACGCTATGATCAGATGTTTGGTAGTTGACGATGAGCCTTTGGCGCTGCATATTTTGGAAGACTATATTTCCAAGATGCCTTTTTTGCAATTGGTTAAAGCCACAACTAACCCCATCGAGGCGCTTACCATGGTACAGGCCGCCGAAGCCGATCTTGTATTTTTAGATGTTCAGATGCCCGAGCTTACCGGCATTCAATTTTTGAAAATTGCTAACGGCAAAGCCAAGGTTATTTTAACTACAGCCTACCCGCAGTACGCGCTTGAAGGCTATGAGCTTGATGTAGTTGATTACCTGTTAAAGCCAATCGCATTTGATCGCTTTTTTAAATCGGTACAAAAAGCACAAAGCATTATCCAGCCTGTTGCAGCCAAACCACAGGTAGTGATGCAGGCCGAACCCGTGCAGCAGGATGATTTTTCAACCGATTTTATCTTTGTAAAAACCGAACATAAGATCCAGAAGGTATACCTGCATGATATTATGTTTATTGAGGGTTTAAAGGATTATATAAGCATTTTTACCTCTGCCGAGCGGATTATTACCCTCCAGGGCATGAAAAAAATGGAAGATGCCTTGCCCGAAAAACATTTTGTACGTGTACATAAATCATACATTGTAGCTCTCAATAAAATAGACAGTATTGAACGGAGCCGCATCCAGATCGGCGACAAGATCATCCCTGTAGGCGACACCTATCGCGATGAATTTTTCAGGATGATTGAGAATAAAAATATTTAGGGGTATGTTTTATTTATTCGGAAAGTAACTCCTCCCCGCATTTGCTCGTGGTCGGTATTTCCATCGCACCACTTCCCTAATTAACACGGTACTGTGATAAAACCAGGCATGGGCTTAATGCTATAGTTTTATTAACAATCACCTTTCCTCTCAATCCTTACAACTTACCTATTTAAAAAATATATTTCATAAAAGTGTATTTTTTGTATTTTACGCGGTCATTCATCCTATCAAAAAACTATGAGCTACCAGGTAGACCTGACCAATTGCGACAGAGAACCAATACATATCCCGGGAAAGATCCAATCGCACGGTTTCTTGATCGCTGTAAACAGCAAATCTTACAATATTTCCTACATCAGTCAAAACGTTGAAAGCTATACCGGTATCAACGCAATCGGACTCTTAGGCAAAAATATTAGCGAACTGGAAGAACAATTAGCCATAGCAAATGATACCGCGTCATTGCAGCAGTTGTTAAAGTTGGCTAAGGGTGCAAAAAGTTCAGACACCATCAATCCGCTGGCTATTGATGTAAAGGGAACTAATTACAATCTTATCATCAGTCACTCGGTAAATGATCTGGTACTGGAGTTTGAGCCAACCGAATCAGATCTGGGTGGTGACATTCAAAAAACTATAGGCCGTTCGGTAGCCGAGATCCTGAGTGGTAAAAGCTTATCCCTTCTACTGCAAAAGGCTGCTTCTGAAATAAAAAAGATCATCAATTATGACCGGGTAATGATCTATAAATTTAACGAGGATGGTCACGGCGAAGTAACCGCCGAAGTGAAGAACGATGACCTGGAGCCGTTTTTAGGCCTGCATTATCCGGCTTCAGATATTCCTAAACAAGCCCGCGAGCTTTATAAGATCAATCTTACCCGTATTATAGCCGATGTAAATTCAGAAAGCTCGGCTATTATTACCTATGAGGAGGGAGCCGCACCGCTTGACCTTACCCATTCGGTATTGAGGGCAGTGTCGCCTATCCATATCCAATATTTAAAAAATATGGGCGTCGACTCGAGCTTCAGTATCTCGCTTATTGCCCATGGCGAACTTTGGGGACTTATCGCCTGCCATAATTATTCGCCAAGGTTTATCGACTATAAATCGCGTGATGCATCGAAACTGATCGGTCAGATCCTTTCATCAGCATTAGAGTACCGCCAGGATGAGGAAGAATTGGCAAAACTTCATGAACTGGGCGAAGCTGCCAATACCATTGCCGATTATATCAAAAAGGACACTGATTTTACTTTCGCCTTAACCCGCAATAAAGTTACTATCAAAGATGTTACCACGGCTACGGGTGTGGCGCTGGTGTACGATGGAGAGATAACTACCATTGGCCAGACACCCACCGAAGAACAAATAGCCGAGATAGTTGATTGGCTTAAGGTAAATATGGTTGATACCATTTACAGCACTTACCGTTTCCCCGAAATATATCTGGCGGCCAAAAATTACAGCGATGTTGCCAGCGGTATTTTATCTTGCAGCCTATCGCGCGAGCTTGGGGAGATGATCATTTGGTTTAAACCCGAGCAGGTAAAAGCTATCAACTGGGCGGGCAATCCGGAAAAGCCTGTTGAAGAAACTGCCGACGGCCTGTTGCAGCTCTCGCCACGAAAATCGTTTGAAAGCTGGACACAAATTGTTAAAAACACATCCGAAAAGTGGAAGCATGATGAGATCGCCGCGGTTTTAAAGGTTCGTGAAGATGTTATTTATGCCATCAACCGCAAAGCCAACGAAATCAGGATCCTGAATGAACGTTTGCAATTGGCCTATGATGAGCTAGATACCTTCAGCTATACCATATCGCATGATCTACGCACCCCGCTATCATCAATAAAAAATTACTCGGAGCTATTGCTGGCCAGTAATAAAAGCCTGGATGATTCGGCAAAAAAAATGCTCGAAAGGATCGTCAAGGGCACCGATAAAATGCACATGCTCATTAAAGAGATCCTGCATTATTCGCGCGTGGGCCGTACTGACATAGAGGCCGCCCCAATTGATATGGGCCTGTTACTAAATGAAATTAAAAGGGAAGTACTATCGGCCCTTAAGCCCGAAAGCATTGAATTTACCATTGGAGATACCCCAGGTATTGACGGCGACAGTGTAATGATAACGCAGGTTTTCACCAACCTGATTAACAATGCTGTTAAATACTCTTCAAAATCAACGCCATCAAAAGTTAAGGTTGAGGGGATAGTTAGAAACAACGAGATCGTTTATTCGGTATCCGACAATGGTGTTGGTATCGACGTAAACTATTATAACCGCGTGTTTGAACTATTTAAACGCATGGATAACGCGCTCGAATTTGAGGGCACAGGCGTTGGCCTGGCCATTGTAAAACGCATTGTTGAAAAACACAAAGCGCGAATTTGGTTTGAGAGCAAATTAGGATTTGGCACAGTTTTTTATATATCTTTTAAAATTAGTTAGTTGTGAGTTCGCCTGATATTTTTTATGTTGAAGATGACGAAGATTTTGCATTCATAATGCAGCATGCCGTACGCGAAGTGAAAGACGGGCTTACGGTAAAGATCATTGATAATGGGAAGGATGCGCTTGAGCAGTTAAAACAGCTTACCGAAGCAAGAGTAAAACCGAAACTTATACTGCTCGACCTTAACCTGCCCGGGCTTTCGGGGCTCGACCTGGTAAAACGCATTCGTGAAATATCGTTTTTAAAATATGTTCCGGTGATATTCTTTTCAACGTCCGACAATCCAAAAGACGTTAAAGCATCACTTGAATTTGGCGCTAATGCTTATTTAACCAAGCCTGCGGGCTATTTAAACCTGGTAAATTGCGTTGAATCACTTTATAATTTTTGGTTCACTAAAAATCTGAATGTCAATTAAAACGCTGAAAAAAATATTAGTCATCGAGGATGATGGGGATATAGCCGATATTATGGGCATCGCATTATGCGATAAATATGAGGTTGAAGTAAAACGCGACGGCTACGAGGTTGTAGCGCAAATTGAACGCTTCTCTCCTGATTTGATCATACTCGATAACTATATTGGCCAGCGCCAGGCCCGTGAAATAATCAAAGAGATCCATGAGGTTGATGACCACAGAACTATACCTTTTGTATTATTTTCAGGCCATGACAACATTATGCAGCTTGCTGAAAATCTTAATGCTACATCTTACCTCGCAAAACCATTTGCACTTGACGAACTTTATAAGTGTATTGACGGTATTTTAGCGGCGTAAAAACGCACACCTATGCTTCATGAAAAAATAAAACAAGCCACAGCACACCTGCATGATCAGCTTGAACAAAAAATGTTTACCGGTCAGATCATGGATGGCTCATTTACCTTTAAACAATATCAAACCATACTGACAGTAAACTACGCTACGCACCTGGCGGTAGAAGATTTTTTATTTAACAATCTCAGCGATGAATTATGTCAAAAACTGAATATCGAAGCCAGGATAAAATTACCAGCGCTGCTTCGTGACCTTGAGGAGATTAACTCATCTGTAAGCAGCAGTTTGCCGGAAGCCCCCGAATATATTGACTTAAACAGTGACGCATCCATTCTTGGTGCAATGTATGTATTGGAAGGGGCAACACTTGGGGGCAACGTAATAGCAAAACGCCTAAAAACTAACGGGCAGTTGTTACCATACAATCTGAGTTATCACTATTACCAGGTTTACGGCGACCAGCTTGGCTCAAAATGGAAACAGTTTTTAGAGGTGCTTAACGCGATACCGGAGAATGAACATGAAGCAGCCATAAAAAATGCGGTGAACTTGTTTGAACACATGGCAACTACTGAAGTAGCAAGTACTACAGTAATACTTGTACCGCCGGAAGTATAGTTAAAAAACATGTCATTGCGAGGAGGGACGACGAAGCAATCGCATGGAAGCAGGGTCGCCCTGTATAGCAAGCGATTGCCGCGCTTCACTCGCAATGACATAAAATATTCGAAAATCTTAATCCAGCGCATCTGCTGTATCCTTCTCTCCAATCTGCTGACGCCACATGGCGTAATACAAACCTTTTTGGGCTATCAGATCGGCATGTTTACCGCCTTCAATAATGCGGCCTTTTTCCAGCACATAAATACTATCAGCATGCATAATGGTTGATAAACGGTGAGCGATCAGGATAGTAATATGGTTTTCCTTTTCGGATACATTACGGATGGTTTCTGTAATCTCCTCTTCGGTGATAGAATCGAGGGATGACGTAGCTTCGTCAAATACCAGAATATCCGGTCTGCGTAATAGAGCTCGCGCTATAGACAGACGCTGTTTTTCACCACCCGATACTTTTACACCGCCTTCACCAATTACAGTGCTCAAACCTTTATCGGCCCGCGCCAGTAAGGTTTGGCAGGCTGCACGCTGTAACACATCCATACATTCTTCATCAGTAGCTCCGGGGCGAACGAACTGCAGGTTCTCGCGGATGGTACCTGAAAACAGTTGTGTATCCTGGGTTACAAAACCAATTTTCTCACGGAGCTGATCAAGGTCTATTTCTTTACTTAATGTGCCGTTGTATAAAATATCTCCCTGCAAAGGCTGATATAAACCAACCAATAATTTAACCAGTGTAGTTTTACCCGAACCTGACGGACCAACAAACGCTATCGTTTCGCCCGAATTAGTTTCGAAGCTGATATGGTTAAGGGCATTACGATTGGCTGTTAAATGCTTAAAGGTAACATCGTTAAAAGTGAGGGTTTCTACCTTTTCAAGCAGCACCGGTTTTTCTGGCTTTTTATCGATAGGAATGCTTAATATCCTGTTGAAGTTACCAAGGGAAACCTCAGCTTCACGCCAGGAAAGGATTACGTTGCCTAACTCCTGCAAGGGATTAAATAAGAAGAATGAGTAAAATAAAAAGCTGAAATATTGGCCCGGAGAGATAGTGCTTTTAAAAATGAGCATCAGCAGAACCACCACCATCACACTGCGCACAAAGTTTACTGTAGTGCCCTGTACAAAGCTCATGCTGCGTACATACTTCACTTTTTTCAGTTCCAGGTCGAGGATTTTGTAAGTGGTATTATTCAACCTTGCTATTTCCTGTTTTGCCAAACCCAAACTTTTTACAAGCTCGATATTCCTTAGCGATTCGGTTGTTGAACCTGCCAGCGCTGTTGTTTCGGCTACAATTGTCTTTTGGATTTTTTTGATCCTACGACTCATGGCCATACTCACAAAAGTAATGACAGGTATCGCAGCGAAATATACCAGGGTAACTTTATAGCTTACGCTTACTGAGTAAACGATAACAAATACCATCCCGATAAGCGACACAAAAAGGATCCCGATAAAGGAGGTAATAAACTTTTCGCAATCTAAACGTACCTTTTGCAATATGCCTAAAGTTTCGCCGCTCCGCTGGTCTTCAAATACCTGGTAGGGCAACTCAAGCGAGTGCTTTAAACCATCGGCATACATTTCGGCCCCAACTTTTTGAGTAATGATATTGGTAAAATAATCCTGGAAGTTTTTAGCTATACGCGATACCATGGCAACACCAATAGCAGCGCCAACCAGCATCAGCACCTGGTTAAGGTATGCGTCATATTGTAGCTTACTGCGTTGTTCAATAACACGGTCAACAATACGCCCCGTTATCCATGGGTCGAGCAGTGAGAAGCCTATATTCATAGCCGCCAGGAAAAGTGCGAATACAACTATCCAGCGGTGTTTTTTTAAGTAAGAGATTAATACATTCATGTTTCAACGGCAAACATAAAAAAAGGGAATGGCTAAGTAGCTCATTCCCTTTTAATTTGACACAAGGTTAATATTAAACCGTCATGATATCTTTTTCTTTAGCTTCTGAAAGCTGATCAACTTTAGCAATGTAAGCATCAGTAAGTTTTTGAACTTCAGCTTCGCCTGTTTTTATCTCGTCTTCAGAAACACCTTCTGATTTTAATTTTTTGATCTTTTCGTTAGCATCTTTACGTATGTTACGAACAGCCACCTTACCGGTCTCAGCCTCGGCTTTAGCTTTTTTAACCAAATCACGGCGGCGCTCTTCGGTAAGCGGCGGTACATTAATACGGATAATGATACCATCGTTTTGAGGGTTAACACCTAAATTAGCTTCTTTAATGGCTTTTTCAATAGGATTTAACAATGATTTTTCCCATGGCTGAACAACAATGGTACGGGCATCAGGGGTGTTAACACTACCTATCTGGCTTAGTGGTGTTGGGGTACCATAGTAATCAACCCTGATATCGTCAAGTAATGAAGGGCTTGCCTTACCTGCACGTATTTTATTTAATTCGCTATCTGCATGGTCAATGGCCTTTTCCATCAAGGCCTTTGCATCGTTCACTTGTTTTTTAATGAGTTCGCTCATCGGTTTTTAAATTTTCCACAAAAGTAATAAAATCTATCAGTTTATGGCTTTGGTATTTGGGTTCAATTCAAAAGCATTTAACATTTAATAACATTATTTAACATTTAAATATTATTGAATGATAGGTATATTAGTATAAAATAGTATCACCATGAAAAAAACCTTCATCCTTGCCGCTATCGTAGTCTGTGCAGGCCAGCTTAAAGCACAAAACCTCAATAAGGCACCTAAAAACAATAACACTGTCGATAAACTTTTTAATTTGAAACCATTACAGGTTGACAGCAACTTGTCTAAACTAATCCCGGTACTTCCGAAAAACGGACTTTTAAATGATAACAATACACTACTGAACACCCGCGAACTTGTAGACAATGTAACCGTATACAGCCGGATGCCTGTAGTTAAAACTTACCCAAACGACAATATGCCGATTGTTAAAACAGATGAGCCGGGGGTGAAATACCATATGCTCATTAAAAGAATAGATGTTGTTAATCCGGATACTGCCGGGGTAAAAAAGGAAAAAGTTACTCCGTAGCCAGCTCGTCTGGCAGTAGTTCGCCGTCTCCTTTATACTTCACTTTTTCGCGCTTTTCAACCACCTGTTCAAAGCTCTTTTCATAATCGGGATGATTAGTGCCCATTAACCTGTCCCATATGTTGAAATATAAACCATAATTGCATTTTACCAATCGGTGGTGCATGTTATGATGCGTTGAAGTATTGTGCCATTTAAACAGTTTATGCGTAGTAAACCCCTGGGGAAAAAGCTCATAGCCCAGATGACCGGTCACGTTTAATAGCAACGAATACAAAGAAAATATAGTGAGTGCTGTACCGTGATAAGGAATAGTAAAGGCGATGAGCGGTACAATGCCAATCTCTACTACGGCCTCCAGCGGATGGAAAGCATAAGCGGCAAATGGTGTCGGATTAGTTGACAAATGATGCGTTTTGTGCATCAGCTTAAACAAAGGCTTCCAGTGCATAACCCTGTGTGTCCAGTAAAAGTAGGTATCGTGCATCAGGATCATCAGCCCTATACTCAAAAAATAATAAGGATATCCTTTATCGCTGATATTTAAATAGATCCTTGTTAAATGCTGCTTACTGGCATAGATCACCAGCATGATCACCGCACCAAATATCAATATGGTGAAGAATGAATAAACAATTTCCCTAACGACGTGCTTATTTGCGGGATAGCGTTGCTGAATTTTTGCATACCAGTAAGCTCTTTTTCGCCACACATAGAAAAACAGGTAAAACGCACCGGCAAATACAAGATAGCGCACTGCTATAGAAAGCAGAACCCGGGAGATCTCTGTTATTTTATCGATGGAGGGATGCACTGGCATTGATTAGATAATGTCAATTATCGGTTCATAATAATATGCTATCCTTTTGCTGTATAAGGCACAGGCCAGCTGCGCACTGACAACCACACAAGACTTTCGCCAATTGACATCAAAATAAATCTCCATTCAGGGAACGACAATGTAAATATCATCTACAAATCCATTTTTAAATTCTATAAGCAATGATTCAGTCTGGATACCTGTATAATCCATACGCTTAATATCTAAACACTGTGTCCCGCCTTCAACAAAATATCCCATAACGTTTTTATTCTCTCCATTAGGTCTGCCTAATAAACTCACTACCTGGGCTCTATTCAGATTAATCAAGTTTTGCTTATTACTAATAAGTATTTTAACTAATTCTGGGCGTTGATCATTACAACTTAACCTATCTTTTTTCCATTTGCGGCTATTAAACCCTTTAATTCTTATAACATGATTATGGTTTATAACTGTTTTTTTAGTTGAACAAGATGTAAAAACAAGAAAAGCAATTACAAGTAAAGACACCTTAATATGATACATTTTTGTTTTTCCCTTCCTCAAACTGCATGTATAGGCTTTCCTCCAACCTCAAAAATCCTTATTTAAAACTTTTTCCAGCTCCGCAAAACTGATATTCATTTTAATCCGGCCTTGTTTGGCATACGAGATCTCACCGGTTTCTTCAGATACAATGATCGCCGTGGCCTCATTTGCCTCTGTAACACCAATACCTGCCCTGTGGCGCAGGCCGAACTGCGCCGGCAGATCAGTTTTTTCGGTAAGCGGCAAAATACAACTTGCCGATTTAATCTTATTCTCCGAAATCACCACCGCACCATCGTGCAGCGGACTGGTTTTTTGAAAAATGCTTTCCAACAATCGCTTTGAAATTTTGGCCTCCACCACCTCGCAACTGTTTTGATAAAACTGTTCGTCATAATACTTGGCGAAAACAATAAGCGCCCCGGTGCGGGTTTGCTTCAGGCTTTTGCAGGCATCAATTATTGGCTTGATCCTGGCGTAATTATTTTTCTCAACTTCCGATTTTCCGAAGAAATATTGCCACCAGGCTTTATTGCGTTGGAGCGAAGCATTTTTACCTACCAGTAATAAAAATCGCCTTACTTCCTGTTGAAAAACCACGATAATGGCAATGATCCCCACATCAACAAATTTGCCCAGGATAATGGTAAGCAGCTTCATATCCAAAGCCTTCACCACAAAATTGAGGGCAAAGATCACTGCAAACCCAATGAAGATATTAGCTGCAATGGTTCCCCTGATAAGGTTATACAACTGGTAAATGATCAAAGCCACCAGCAATACATCAAGAATAGAAAAGAAACCTATTTTGGGGAAGAGGGATTGTATGGACTGCATTTACGAAGTTAATAAGTTTACCCGAACATAAACGCCGAAAGAGCAGTAATTATGATGTGCTACTCTTGAACACCGGTCATTTTACATACGCGTTTTATTATTTCAGGGGAATGTATGGCCCTCCCGGCACGCCCCAGCCCCATTTCGGCATAGGCGTATCCGGGCTTTCTGTAGTATTATCTGTTTGGGAGTTCAGCATTGCTATCCGCGTACCCCACTCAAGGTAAGCCATAAAAGCTGAGCGAAATTCCGGATCATCGGGCAGTGACAGTTCATCAGCAGTTTGCAGCAACAGTTCAATCCAGCGCTTGCGGTGCGTTTCGGTTAAATGCTTTTGCAAATGTTTATTAATCATGGCATAATGGTTGCCTTCAGTTTCGCTATAGGTTTTTGGGCCGCCAAAAACTTCACTTACAAAATGCGCCACATGCATCCGGTGTTGGGGCGACATATGCTTAAATACAGGTTCCAACAGTTCATCGTCCAAAACCTTATCATAAAACTTGTTGAAAAGCAGTTCAAAAGCAGGTGTACCACCCGCCCATTCAAACAATGTAGGGATTGTAGCTGTCATAAGTGTAAAAACCGGTTGTGATAAAGATAGGGAGTGCATCTTTAAAAAACCAGTTATTTATACGCAGCAATAAAATTGATTATTTGTCCCGTTCGGTAGTAAACCTAACCAGTTGCTCCAGCCCGCGGTGCGAATCACTGTCGGGAAAAGTGTTCAGGATTTCGAAAGCCTCCTCCTGATACTTTTTCATCTGGGTTTCGGCGTATTGTAAGCCCCCGGTATCCTTCACAAATTTGATGATCTCAGCAATCTTTTTAGGGTCTTCATTATGGTTCTTCACCAGGTTGATCACCCTCTTTTTTTCTGAACTGCTGCAATTGGCCAGGGCGTAAATAAGCGGCAGGGTAACTTTTTTTTCTTTGATATCGATACCTAACGGCTTACCCACATCATCAGTTCCGAAATCAAACATATCATCCTTGATCTGGAACGCGATGCCTATTTTCTCGCCAAAGAGGCGCATTTTTTCAATCACCTCGTCACTGGCCCCTGCCGACGCAGCACCGCAGGCGCAGCAGGATGCAATAAGCGAAGCGGTTTTCTGCCTGATCACCTCATAATAAACCGGTTCGCCAATATCCATACGGCGTACCTTTTCAATTTGCATTAGTTCCCCCTCACTCATTTGCTTAACCGCGTCAGATACGATGCGTAACAATTGGAAGTCGTTATTATCTATAGAAAGCAGCAAACCTTTTGAAAGCAGGTAATCGCCTACCAAAACGGCTATCTTATTTTTCCATAAAGCATTGATAGAGAAAAAGCCGCGGCGCTGATAGGAGTTATCAACCACATCATCGTGCACAAGAGATGCTGTATGCAACAGTTCAACCAGTGCCGCCCCGCGGTGCGTAGCCTCATTGATGCCCCCGCAAATACTGGCCGAAAAGAACACGAACATGGGGCGGATCTGCTTGCCTTTACGCTTTACAATATAATGCGTGATGCGGTCAAGCAGCGGAACGGAACTTTTCATTGAGTTCCTGAATTTCTCCTCAAACGCATCAATATCAGCAGCAATAGGTTTTTTAATGTCGTTGATGCTCAGCATTGCAACCAAAACAGTATTTTATGTTAACCACCGCCATGTGACAGTGCGGAGCAAACATAAGCTAAAATTATGTATCTGCATTGCAGCCTAATATTTTTTACTCAAATTAAACCAAAGCACACCATAACTGTCATACTTGCGCGAGTGCAATTTTTATAAGTAGAGTTAAGTTTTTGTGAAAGCGAAGCTGGTTAAAACGGGCTTCGCTTTTTTATTGATAGTAAGGGCAAATATTTTACCTTTGCAATCCGCATTTACTCGGAGAGGTGTCTGAGTGGTCGAAAGAGCACGCCTGGAAAGTGTGTATACTCCAAAAGGGTATCGAGGGTTCGAATCCCTCCCTCTCCGCTTAGAGGGATTTTGTCATGAAAATCCCTCTTTTTTTGGAAAATTAAAAAACCTTCATCTCTCATTTCCAGATATTTACGAGCAAACAGCGGCAGCATTGTAGGGGTTTGATATATGCCATTTTCATAGTACAAATTGCTGTCAAACACCTGCTTTACGAACTCCCGCTTGTTTAACGTATCTGCCTGCTCATACACAAATTTCATATCCGTCAGCAGATCAAGGTTCTTGTTCAAGATATCGAAGGCACAATCCTGGCCATTATTGATACGCTCCATCACGCCTTTTATACCGATTATATTCCCCGAGTAAGTACCGTACCATCGTTCATAGGTATCTTTCGCAATATCGCCCCTGATCCACTTTTCTTCTACCGCAAACAACAGTTCTTCCTCCTTACGCAATTCGATACGTTTTGAGGCCAGTACCGCCTTATTCTCTTTCAACTCCGCACTCATAGCTATCTCAGAAAACTGCTTGATCTCACGCTTCTCTATATCGCTTAAACTCATCAGTTCACAGGCTCCCAGGAACTGTTTTGTTGATTTAACCACACTGATCGTGTTGTGGCCAGAATGCCTGCATTTGTAATAATAGAACAAGCGTCCTGATTTACCTTTCACCGGCCCGCCGGTAACCGGATTTCCGCAATGGCATTTCAACAATCCCCTCAAAGGCACTTCGTCATCTACAGTAACCTTAAGCTTTTCAGGCTTTTTCATTTTATTCTGTACCATCTGCCAGTCCAGTTTATTCACGATCGCCTCGTGCCTGGCCGGAAATAATCCGGCCGGATACTCCTTGAAGGCATTCGCATGAAGCAATCCGCTATACGCCGGATTTGCCAGTACCCGTTCGATGGCCATGTTGCCACCACGGTCGAAACCCATCTCCCGCGCTTGTTGCTTGATTACATACAACGGGACATCGCCCAAATAGGCCTGGTAAATGTAACGGACAATCTTAGCCTCTGTAGGTTCCACGACAATCGTCCTGTTTTTGTTCTCACCTGCCAAGCGATACCCAAAAGGCGCGTTTTTGTAAACAAAACGGCCTTCTTTTGCTTTTGCCGTATAAATCCCGCCCCTGACCTTAATACTCCGGTTGATATTGTCCTCTTCGGCCAGCAATAACTGGAGGCCGGTACGGAAATAGCTGCCGGGCGTATCGTAGTCAAAAGTGATACCTTCGGTGACGCTGACGATCTGTATATTATACAACCGCTGCAAGTTTTTAACCATACTCATTGCCTCACCCGCATCACGGCTGAAGCGATCCAACTGGTCAACCAGCAGGTAATCCACCTGCTTATGGTATTTGGTAATAAATTCCTGAAGTTTGATAAAATCCGGCCGGTCAAAAGTTTTTTTGGTCTTTGCCATTATCTCTTGTTTGCTGGGTTAATGTTACGTCGAAGCCGTCCTTGTAAAACATTTCTCCCACCAACTCTTCAAATTGCCTAGGGGTTATTTGATGAAGTAATGCCGGTTTATTTTTGATCAATTTGAGGATATTGACATTAATCTTGCTGATATCTGTGATGATCTCGGGTGTATCTATTCTAAAGGTATGTTTGCTGATTTCCAGAATTTCCTCAACATCGTCTTTATAAATAATTTCATTGTCAATTAAACGAGCGATATCCGCTGACGACAAATTTGCGCTGTTCATCAAGGCTATGATATTCAATTGTGCTTGTGGACTGAGTTTGACACAATCAGCAATTCTTTCTCGTTTCACAGCCTCGCCTAACGACTCGATGAGTTGGTTTGTATTAAAGGTGATCAAACTTATAGCTTGCAATTTTGGATCCTCCTCCAAATGAATGCGAAAAAATGAACTGACAAAATTTTGAAGGTTAGTCAGACGGGAAACGGCTAATATCTTTACATTCAATTTTTGGAATTCGTCAACAACCAGTTTCATGACCTGGGTTTCATATAGTAAAAAACATCATCGATCTCATCGATGCCATCAATGATGGCTAAAACTTCTCTCTCTGCATACTTTTTGGATGTAAAGAAGGATTCTTCTATATCCAGAATACTGAACTCTAACGCATTTATATAAATTACACGTTTAAATTGCAAGGGATTCGCCACCTGATAGGCTTTAGCTAACTCAGTTTTACCAATCCTTGGTTTGCCCGCCACTAAGACATGGTCGTATTGCAATAAAGCTTTAGAAATTAAGTCAATATTGTATCCAAAGTTCATCTCTTACAATCTGATTGTTTCGGTTTTCAATTTAACATTATTTTTTGGCCTTAACCCAAATCGTGCTTGTCACCCAAATCAGGTATTTGAACTGAGTAAATGATGCAGTGATATAAGCGTCAGGAGAGTTTAGAGCACTGTAGAAGAAAAAAACATTATCTAGATCAGTGTCAATCTTGTTCCCAAATTATTGGAATAGTAAAGCCCGGTTTAACTAGTGGAAAATTGCCTTCACTAAAATTGGCTCTTCAATTAACTGGTTATTATGCGTTGCAAAATTAATCAAAACCGGACCGACAGTAGTAATATCATTTTATAGATAGGATTGTGAGTTGGAATGTGTATACAACGATTTCATCAATAAAGCGCTCGGGATAATCTGCGAGTGTAACACCGCCTTATAGTCCAAAACAGCTTTGATAGCAGTTCGAAGATTTTTCGGGTTTATGATTATCTGTTAACCATGGGTATAATAAACGAATAATAGCAGTTTTACATTTCTTTACATATTACAGGTTAATTGACTAAGACACTCGTGACCTGGCTGATGGCTGGGTTCTGCTGCAGGGCAATAATGATCTTGACGATTCCTTTATAAGCGGAGTTCCCGGTGGTGAAATTAACAGTCGCTGCGCCGTTGGCGTCGGATGCAGTGCCGTTACTGAACACCCCGATCTGGTTACCGCCGCTATCGGTTGCGCTGTAAACGAATTGGTAGCCAGCTGCAGGTTTGCCGATGTTTTTTTGCAGGCTAATACTAATGGCTAAGTTATTGCCGAAGCCAGAACTCACTGAAGGGTTATTGCTTAGAAGCATGTTGTCAGGTACGGAGCGGGTAAAATTAACGGTCAGGCTGCGAGTTACGCTACCGCTAGCCATGGTGACATGCACCGGCCCTTCTACTGATTTTTTTAAGTAAACAGTGGCATTGCCGGCTGCGTCAGCAGTAGCTGTGGCTGTTGGGTTACCGTTGCTGTACGTCGCGCTGTTATCGGCTGTAAAAGTGACGGTTTGGGCAGACAAAGGCAGTTTTTTATTTACGGCGGCGGTCAGGACCATAGTGCTCACGCCATCGGCCATAACGTTATCGGTAAATGAGGCAATAGTGAATACGTTATCGGCGGTGGGAGCGACAAAATTAACTGTCAGATTGCGGCTAACCCCAAGGCCGGTCATGGTGACATGGACGGAGCCTTCGGTGGCTTTCTTCAGATAGGCAATCGCATTGCCTGCTCCGTCTGCGGTTATGGTCATGGTGCCGGTATTATTGCTGAAGGTCGCGCTGTTGTCGGCAGTAAAGGTGATGACCTGGGACGCAACGGGCAGTTTTTTATTGACGGCGGCGGTTAGGGTCATGGTGCTGACGCCATCGGCGATAGTATTATCGGTAAAAGGGGCTATGGTAAAGACGTTGTCGGCATTGGGCGCGACAAAAGTAACAGTAAGGTTACGGGTAACGCCGAGGTCGGCCATGGTCACATGGACAGGGCCTTCCGTTGCTTTTTTCAGGTAAGCTATGGCGTTACCTGAACCATCTGCCGAAACGGTAATGGTAGGGGTATTGTTGCTGAAGGTTGCGCCGTTATCTGCGGTGAACACGACCGATTGAGCGGATGTAGGCAGGCTTTTGTTGATGGCGGCGGTCAGTACCATTGTGGTGGTCCCGTCTGCGGCGACATTATCGGTAAAGGCTGCCACTGTAAAGATATTGTCGGCTGCCGGAGTGGTAAAATTTACCGTTTTTACAGCAGTATATTTGGTGGCTACTGCGGCTTTGATCGTCGCTGTTCCGGTAAGGGCGCTTTTGATACTGGCGGTGGCATTGCCGGAAGCGTCAGCGCTGACGGTAATCGTCGCGCTGTTGCTGTTCACAAATGTGCCGAGGTCCGTGGTAAATGTTACCTGCGTCTGGGGATCCGAATCTGGGGGAAGCACGGCAGTGATGGCCAGCGTTGTAAGGTTATCCGCAGGCGAGCTTTCCGGGTCAGGCTTAGAGAAGTGTATGACCAGGGTGGCGTTCAGTGGATCTTTCTTACAGCTGCCGGTGCTTAGCAGCAGAAAGGCCAGGAAAAGCAGGGTGATATTTTTCATGAGAAATGTACGGTAAATTGCTGGCTGTCGGGATCGTTGTTGGCGGTATCTATCCCGTCAATATTTATAAAGCCCAAGCTAAAATTGGGGTTGTTCCCGCTTTTAACGATGGTCAAAATATCGCTGAAAGACTTCGGCGAATTTTGCAGGTTAAAGTTTTGGGTGATCTCTTTCACTTCACTCCCGTCGGCCAATTTAAAAAATAAGTTGTTCCCGGAATTTAAATGGTACGTGAGCTTGATGGGATCCGGGTTGCCGCTGACGTCAAAGTTTAAGGTGACCTGTCCAGGCGTTGAAATGATCGCGCTGGATGGAGATGGTGCGGAAATGCTGAATGCTGCCATGATCTTTGTTTTATTGAATGGATGAAACCTGTGAGCTGGTGAATAAATTGTTGAATACTGTTTTTACATTAATATCGAAGGATAGCGATATAAAGGGCGATCCGGCGATGGACTTATTGCTGTTAAGTGGGTTTGGGTTGATCTGTCCGTACCAGACCATACCGCCGTTGATCCGGACAAAGTCCGCCACACGGAAGCCGCCGCCGGTTATCAGATTAAAAGAGCCCAGCAGGTCGGCCCGGTAATTGTCTTTGGCCAGCGAGTTGACGGTGAGCCCGATCAAAAAGGAAAACCGTTTAAAAAAGTCGAGTTTATGAAAGGTCAGCGGATAGTTTTTGTTGACCGGCCGCAGGTAGATATTGGTGCCTAAATAAGGGGCCAGCTGCCCGATCTGCGGGATGACGGCTAATCCAAGGTCGGCGCTGATATATAAATTGGCACGCGTAGTGAAATCCCCCGGAGTGCTGGTACCGGTGATGTAGGCATTACTGTAAAGGCGCTCGGCCAGGACCGTGGTAAAGGTCAGGGATTGCGCGGCTACGTCCTGGTCGATGGTTTTCAGGTCGAGGCTGTACTGCTTGAACTTGTCCGTGATGCCCGGCAAAAAATCTTCGATAATCCCTTTTTTTATCGGTTTCAGGTCTGGATTGTCAGGTAAAATGGGTTGCAGGGCATCGGCCAATGCTTTGCAGGCACCGAGATAGGCAGTTACTTGTCCATCGTCAACGGCATTGGCGCCGGTGGGGTAACGCCAGGCGGGCGGCGCCAGCGGGAAGACTTTTCGCAATGCTTTCACATCGGCGTTATTATCAGGATCCGCGATGGTGCGTTCATAGGCCAGTTCAAATGTTTTGAGCTTCTCGACGAGGACTTTTAGCTGTGCGATCTTACCGTCCAGGGCTTTTTTGCTTTGACTGGATTGTTCATAGGCGGTACAGATGACGCCAAGGGCATCAAACAGGATTTTGTGATGTGCAGCGTCTATCGCGGCAAAATCGATCTTTAAGCCCTGCGCCTCCACCGCGTCGGCGGTTTTTTGTTCGATTTGCCCGATAATCTTATCAAAGGTGACATCGCTGAATTCATGGCTGCCACCGTTGGCTGCCTGCGCGATGGCTTCGGTAATAAAAGGTTTCGCGGTGGTGACCAGTGTTGTTTTCTGCGCATCGCTCAGTTTGCGCCGCATGCGGAAAATGAAAGTGAAGACCTTGTTGGGCGGCAGGCCCTCCTCGATCATCAGGCTGAACTGTTTGTCGCCCGCTTTATAGAACCAGGAGGTATGGTGCCCGAGTTGTTTAGGGTCCTGCATCAGGGTTTCGAGGTCGACATTCTTTAATTTCGGACCGTACCAGCAATCGATCGCCTGCACCTGGTCGATGGTGATCGGGTCCGTAGCCGCCCCGCCGCCGATGATCTGGAAGGGTACGTCAAAGGGCAGGACATCGGAGAACGCATGCAGGCTGAGGTCCATCGTGATCGCCGGTGAGCTGGTGGTAAACGTTCCGGTAGCGGTTTTCGTAACGGTCTTGGTCACCTGCGTGGAGGAGGCCACGGTCTGTCCGTAAGCCCCGTAAATAGTGGCTGCCAGTAAAATGCCTAACAGTTGAAATACGCGGGTTGGGTTAAAGGTCATCGGTCATGGGATAGGAAGAGGTGCGTAAGTAGGATGCCGGCGAAAGCGGTAAGGCCTGTCCTTTAACTAAAGGGCGGCAAAGGGTACAGCGAAGCATAGTTGCCATGTTCATGGATGATAAGTTAAGGCTGTAACTATCTTTTGTTAAAACAGTTACCACGTAAAAATAAAAAATAATATTTATTATTTTTATATACCGGCTAAAAAATATTTTCGCTGCCCTTATCCTGCTCAGGTGCCGGTCTGCGCCCTGATCTTGGTGATGTTATCGGCCATGATATCCAGCGAAAACGCAAATAGAAATATAGATATGAATTCTTCTGGCTGCCCGACAAAATTCTTGCCGTAGGAAAGATAGCCACCGGCACCCATCAAGAGCGTCAGCACGAAAAGCTGCAGCAGGTTATAGGCGATATAGCGACCGTAAAGTATTTTGAAGGACGCGCTGAGCGTAGCCATGCTGATGGTCTTTAAGTCCGTTCCCGGCGAGGGCGGCTGTGCGACGGAAAACATCTGGTGCACAAATGCGAATGCCGGGGGCTTCGGTTGACCGGGGCCTAACGTGGTGGATGAAACCCCCAGGGCGGCGGTCCAGGCGGCATTCAGGTCGGCGGGCAGCGTCGGGATCCAGTACATCAGCGACTGCGGCGCGCCCTGGGGGTTGCTGATCATATCGCCAATCGCTTTCAGCCAGTTGTTGAACGCGTTTTTAAAATTTGGGTGGTTGGCTGCCAACTGGTTGGTGTCATTATAGTATTTAATGACGCCGTTGGTCAGTGCGGTTAATGCCTGGTCCAGGGTGGTTTGTATCCGTTTGGCGGCAGCCAGTGCGGCGTGGGCATCGGTGATACCGCTGCCGAAAGTCGTTGTGCAGATGGTTTGCGCGGGAGCCAGTAAAGCCTGTACGGTAGCCAGGGTTGGGTCTGTCGCCGGTATTGTCGGGTAATAATTGGCCGGGGTAACTAAAAAGAGCAGCAGGCCGGTGACGTAAGCGCCGTAGGCGGTCAGCCCGGTTATTTCTTGCTCCTGGGTTTTGGCCCGCCATAGCGCTGCTTCCGTCGGGTTAAAAACATCGAGTTTCGCTTTGGCCTTCTTTAAACTGTCCTGCGCGTCAGACAATGCCCTGTTGAGCTGCGGTGGCAAGTCGCTGGCGAACAGGTCAGCTTCTATACTGGTATAAAGCCCCGTTTCCGTATCGATTTGCGTTTGAAAGGTTGCCTTGCGTGTATTGTAGGCGGTCCGGGCATCCTCTATTGCTTTGGTAATGACTGTGGTGCCGTTGAGGTTTGCGGCGTTGTTCTCCGGGGAAATGGCCGTCAGCACGGTTTGTACGATCATATTGACATCGGCTTGCAATTTGGGGTCTTCGATCGCTGCGGTAAAGCTTTTGATGTCCTGCACGAGTTGCAGGCCGTTGAGCCGGGCTTGCTCGCGCTCTTTTCTTTCCTTTAAAAAATGGCGGACGAAGGTCCCGGTCAGTAAACCGCCGAAAACAGTCAGTACGATCCACCATTTGCTGAGCCTTTTCCAGATATCGATCTGAACAGGAATGGGCGCGGCTACGGAGCCGGCCATCAACTGGACCTTACCAACGGTCTCCCCCAGGGGTAAGGCGTCGAATAGGTCCGGGTCGAGGTGATAAGCGATGGTCACCAGGCCGCCGGGCAATATCTTTATGGGTTTTGCCGGCAGGGTGATGAGGCTGCCCTGGACAACGGGAAAATAAGCGGAGCTGATCCGGAGCCCGTCGGCGCCTGCTTTGCCGCCGGTCTCGGTGATCACGAGCGGGTCGGTTTTGCGGGTGCTTCCCTGTTCGGCGATATTGATCTTATCCGCAGTCAGTACTGCCGGAGGGCGTACCAGCGTCAGAGGCAGGTACGAGTAGTCGGTCGCGTTGCCGGACTGGTAACGGAGGCTGACATCGTAATTGCCCTGGGCATCCAGCAGCGCCGGGTCGACCGTCAAGGTCAGCGCGGCCAGTTTCGGGTTCCAGGAGATTCTAATGCCTTTTAGATAAGCGTCGCTGGACACATTGCCGTTGCGGACGGCAAACGCGCTGACGGTATCGAAGTGTAGTTCCAACGGCTTATCCAGTTTCAGTTTGACCGGGATTTTGGTTTCCTTTTCGGTGTTTATTTCAAAAGGGGTCCCCTGGACGGTGATGGTCTGGGCGCGTGCGGTCGTCGCGGTGAAGATCAGCAGGATAAGGTAAATGGCTTTTTTCATGTTAATTGATCTTAAGGTTACTGTTGCCGAAGCAGGTAAAGACAAAGGCCAGAGGGTTATAGGAGCGGAAGCGGTTCTGGTTAAAGTTCTGTATGGCCTCGCCGATGTCCTTGCCGTCCCGGTAAAGTGATTGTAATACTTCCCGGATAAAGACAGCGCCGAGGTCGGGGGTGATATCACACTCGGTGCCGACAATAGCGGAAGCGCCGGCGGTATGAAAATCTTCGATCAGGGAATTGAGCGAGTTGACGGTCATGGTGGCGTTATAACAGCTGATTAGGAAGACCAGCGGCAGAGGCGCGCCGTCCCAGGGATCATCCAGCATGATTTTATTGATCAGTAGGCGGTGATATAGCCATTTGCTCAATGGCAGGTTGCCGCTGCCCGGCGGCCAGGAATCCCGTAAGAAAGTGAGGATACGGGGCTCATCGGGTTCCCCTGCAATCGTGCCGGTCTCCAAATGCCCGAAGACGACCAGCGAGGATGGTCTGGAGGCTTCGCTCCACAGCAGTTCCAACAGGTTGCAGTCATGGGTGACCTCCTGTAAGGGCAGGTCCGCCCGGAGGCTGGCGAGCAGTGCCTGGCTGTGGGGGTCGCTGAAATTATTGGCGTAGAGTACGTTTTTGCCGCTTGAGTCTACTGACTGTGCCGTATCCGTCGCTTTAGCGGCGGTGGTCAACAATTGCTCGATCCGGTGCCGGAAACCCCAGAAGCCTTCGATGCAATAGGTGTACAGGTTCGGGTTATGCGGACAGCCCTCGCCGTCACAGTGAAAACCGGGATATAGGTCAGGGTCCAGCGGCGCACCCATGCAAACCGGGTAGTCGGGATCGCCGGCAGCCGGGGGCACGAGGTAATAGTCGTAGATCAAGGGCCAAGGAAAGGAATAATTGACTTCATGCCGGGCTATCTGGAACGAAAGGTTGCTGTTCTTCCTGACCTTTTTCAAGGCGTCCTTGAACTCCTTATCGTTGGCGCTGAACAGCCGTTCGTAATAACTATGGCCGATCCTGGCAAATTTACGCACCTGGTCAAAAAAAGCTTCCTGGTCAGGTACTGCGGCGTCCAGCGGGAAACGCAGGTAGCCCGCGTCGAAATAAGCGGCTTTGAGGAGTTCGCTGAATGTTTGCTGGGCGTCTTTGAGCACGGACTCGTTCAGGCCGTGAACTTCGCGGACCACGGTATCATCTTTGATAAAAAGGGAATGGGTGCCGTCGTTGCCGGCATTGATGCCGATATACAGATCCCGTTCGCCGACTTCGTCGAGGTTGGTGTACCTGGCGGAAGTGGCGATATCCATGCGCACAGTGATAGCGGGCTCTTTTTGCTGCCGGTCCTGATAGGTCCCGACCGTGGCTTCCAGCAGGAAAGCCTGCAACAAGTAGTTTTTCCGGAAAATGCCGAAACGCAGTTGCGCGGTCTCCAGCCCTTCGGGGACTTCCAGCAGGAAGCGGGCGGTGTTCGAGCCGCCCAGTAAGGGCAGCCTGATTTTTTTGCGCTGTTTGGAGGTCAGGATAAAATCTTTGGAAAAAAGGACGACTTCCAGTTCGTGACCGTCTTTGTCATCCGGGTCCGGCAGCAGGGGATCGATGGAATCGACCTTGCCGGTTATCAGGCTTTCCTGCGATGGCTGCCCGATGTCGATATTCAGGCGATAGCGCCCGCCAGGGAAAAGGGGCTGATACCGATCTGCAGACGTGTAACGCAGGGTATCGGAGAGCTGGTCTAGGGTCGCGTCGACGACCCGCTCCTGGGCCTGCCGAAAAGTGTCGAACAGATCCGGCGTATTGATCAGCGTTTTCAACTCCGCCGCGGATTGCTCCAGCTGTAGCTGCTGGCTGGTCCTGAAGAACTGTATCTCGTTGGAAAGGGGTACCAGACCGCTGGTCTCCCGGCCAAAATCACCGCCGAAGTTTTTCATCTGGTGAAAATACTGACCGAAATGGCCGCTGTCTTTAAAGGCAGCGCCGAGTTGCGCACCGGCGGCCGGCGGGAGCTTTTGGATAAATCGGTCCAGGTTACCCGGGTTGACGGTGCGGGCATACTGGTCTACCTCAAGTTTGAAGTTATCCAGCCCGTCTACCATCCGCAAGGCCTGGTTGGCTTCCACACTGGAGTATAGAATGGGGCCGTAATTGGGTGGTCCGGTTCTTTTGATGGCGAATTCGACCGCTTCATGAAGCGGGTAGTCGTGTATGATGCTGTATAAAAACTCTTTCAAAAATAGACGTTTCCCGTCATGAAAGCGGTCATGGACGAGCAGCAGGGACGAGTTTGGGTAACGCTGGGACCAGTCGACCCACTCTGAAAAATAGGCATCAAGAAGGATGATCAGCCGAGGGGCCTGAGCGGCATCATCCCTGAAATAAAAATCACTATTGGGTTCTTCCGCAATGAGTATATCGACGCCCTGATGTTCCGGATCTTGGAAATAGTCATAATCGATGGTTTGCAGGCCATATTCCTGAGTGCCCGGGTCATTCCTGAGCCAGTTCCATTCTTCGATCTGCGACCTTATATTCCGGGCATCCGGTCCGGCGAGCGCGATGCGGAAGGGTAATTCGAAAGCAGGCCGTTTGGCTATGTCCCGGTGATGGATGAACTGGTAACTCTTATCTTTTAGGGTTGCTTCAAAAATCTCTGTCCAAAAGCGGAAGTTATAAACGGACCAAAGCTGCGTTACCAGCGATTTCAGCGGCGCGTCCAGTTCCTGGTCTGCAAAAATGGCCAAAGGAAGGTCTTTGATCCCGTAGGGTGTCATGCGCTGGCGGGGTTCGGCATCCAGCATCTGCGCCAGGTAGGTATCGATGCGCAGATCGATCCGCACACTGGCGAAAAGTGACAGGTCAACGGTGCGGTATTCCTTTCCGGGCGTTTTAACTTTATTGCCCATGCCGTCTTCGTAACTTACGAAGACGTATCTTTTTCGGAATATAAAGCAGAGCTTTACCCACTTATTTTTTTCCGGCTTGTTCATTGTAGTGATAAATAATTAATGTTCAGGTAATTATAAGACCAAATTAAGCAATAATATTTTATTTGATATGGGACGGAAATATTTTTTTTTGATAGTCTGCGGGTAGCATACGCCTAGTGGAAATTTATTTGACAGGCGTTACAGAAGATCGTCCTGCTGCTGAAGTGGCTGAGCTGGGTGCGCATGGCTTTTAAAGAGCAAGTCTAATAAATGAACTTTATAGAAAGAAGGTTTCCGTCAAACGTGCAATTTCCGTTTTGGCCAAAAATGGCATTGGGTGGATGATAGCGAAGCTATCGTCATCTTGGATTTTCTTTATCTAATACTATAAAAAATACAAATCAAATAACAGGTATGAAAGGGGAAGAACCTTTAAGTATAAATGTCGCACTATGTAAATAACCCTAAATAAGATACTAACTTACTTTTTGAATTATAATAGCATTTATAATCGGCAAAGAAGCTAAAAGTTGTAACTGTCTGGTTTGTAGTGAATTGCTTTGGCTTTGATTTTACTCGAATAACCGGAGCTGGATCGAATAGGCGTCTATTTGATCGTCAATATTTTATCAATATATCTTCTAAGGCAGTCAATTTTACAAGAAAAAGAAAAAGCCTTTAAAGTTCTTGATTTTCAATAGAAAAGTTAGAACTTAAAGGCTTTTGCCGGTTCACGTAGTGTGGATCAGGATCGAATTACCGACCTTATTAGGGTTATGAAGACTAATGCATCGTTTTATATTGTCAATTACTTTTGAAGTTTCATAGTATTTAGAAAAGTCAAAAAATGAATAAGGTGTTTGCCTGTCATCCCTCCCTCTCCGCTGATTTTCATACAAAATTGACTAAAAGCCTGTTTTTCGCAAAAAATCAGGCTTTTGACTTTTAACCAACAAGCTAATTTACTCACCATTTCACATATATCCGGTGAGTAATTCGGTGAGTCAGGTCAATCATTTGATTGACTCACCAGAAAGAGGTTAAAACACTGATTGACAACCAGTTCATAAATTGAACATCTTGTCAAAAAATGGCCGCAAACCGATATTTGTTTAACCATTTAGTGAGTCATTATGAAGACAATTTTCAGTGTGCTCTTTTATTTGAAGAGACCAAGAAACTATCAAACAGGTTCCGTGCCTGTGTACATGCGCATCACAGTGAACGGCAAGCGGTCAGAGCTGACAACCGGCCGCGAATGCGAACCATCTCAATGGATCCCTTCCGCCGGCCGGATAAAGGGAACTAAAGAAAATGTTAAAACTTTCAACAACTATCTTGACACCCTGAGGGCACAGGTTGACGACGCACATAGTGCAATGATAAAAGCGCAGGAAAGTATTACAGCTGAAAGCCTGAAAAACCGTTTTCTGGGTAAGGAAGAAAGCCCCAAAATGCTGATTGAAGTATTTGAAGAACACAACAAGCGGTTCGAGAAGCTGGTAGGCAAAGAAGCGACAAAGGGTACTTTGAGCCGGTATAAGATATCGTTGAGCCATACCCAACGTTTTCTGAAGTGGCGTTATAATTTAACTGATATCAGCCTGCGCAAGGTCGATCATCAATTCATCACAGATTATGATTTCTGGCTGCGCTCAGAACGGAATTGCGCTAATAATTCCGCCGTTAAATATATCAGGAACTTTAAAAAGATCATCCAGATCAGCCTGGACAACGGCTGGATAGATCGAAATCCTTTTGTAAAATATAAAGGCAAGGTCAAGCGCGTTCACAGGACTTGTCTTGAGCAAAAGGACCTGATTGCTATCGAGGTCAAAGAATTCCCATCAACCAGGCTCGATCAGATACGTGATATCTTTTTGTTCAGCTGTTATACCGGCCTGGCATATGCCGATATAAAAAAACTGCACCGGCGTGATCTTACCGACAGGTACGATGGGGAAATCTGGATCATGACAAACCGTCAAAAAACCGATATCCCCACCAGGGTGCCCTTACTTCCCGTGGCGATAGCACTGATGCGGAAATATGAGCATCACCCAAAATGTTCCGATACAGGATTGATCTTTCCGGTACCCTCTAACCAAAAGGTAAATGACTATCTGAAAGAGATCGCAGAAATGTGCGGTATTAAAACCGGGCTGACTTTTCACATAGCCCGTCACACCTTCGCGACTACGGTCACTCTTGCCAACGATGTGCCGATTGAAAGCGTTTCTGTCATGCTGGGGCACGCCAACATCAAAACCACGCAGGAGTATGCAAAAGTGCTGAATATGAAGCTAAGCAAGGATATGCTTCTATTGAAGCATAAGTTTAAAACAGGAGTTTGATCTTCAGAACTGTTACGCTGCGAATAATTAAATCCATAGAATTAAATCAGATTACATGAAAAACGAACTTACGGATGATGCTGGAATTGCCGAAAAAATATACTTGATAAGAGGAGTCAAAGTAATGATCGACCGCGATCTTGCGGAAATGTATGGTACGATTCCCAAACGCCTGCGACAACAGGTCAAAAGAAACGAGGAAAGATTTCCTGAGCATTTTATGTTTCAACTGACGGATGAGGAAGTTGATATCATGGTTTCACAAAATGTGATACCATCCCGCCAATACCTGGGCGGAACAAGACCTTACGTGTTCAGCGAACATGGCATTCTGATGCTTGCCAATGTTATTAAAAGTCAAATGGCCATAGCAATGAGCATCAAAATCATAGAGGTTTTCGTCAAGTTGAGGGAAATGCTGATAACGCAGAAAGATCTGCTGTTGAATGGATAAACCACACCTGACTGACCCCATTTGGCCAATTTCAAAATGACCATCTTTAGCGCTTAAGTTCAAGCTTTTAGGAAAAGAAAGCAAATTGGCGGTGAGGGGTCAGTGCTATTGGTTTATCCAATCAAGGAATTAAATAATTAACCTCTTTGTGATTAGTTGCAAACTTAGTTTTGTTTCACTTTCTAATGTTATTTAACATGAAAACTAGTTTCATCTTGCTCCTCTGTTTGAAGAAACCAAAGAACTACAATGACGACCCAGTACCAATTTACCTGCGCGTTACAGTGAACGGAAAACGGGTGGAAACCACAGCATCAAGAACCTCTGAACTCTCGCAATGGAACAGTAAAGCAGGTCGCTTAAAAGGCATAAAGGAATCTGTTCGGGTATTCAACGCATATCTGGACACATTGCAGGCAAATGGTTTATGCAGCTCACGAAAGCCTGACAGCCCAGAAAGCAGCGATCACTGCCGAACGCTTAAAAAATGTGTTAAACGGTAAGCCAAAAAAACTCTATACCTTAGGCAACAGAATGAATAGACGCTATTTTAAGCATGATATGTATTAATAAGTGAACCTGTGATCCGAATATGGAAATTCAAAGTTCCGATAGCTGGGATGATTCACGCTGCCTTAGAGCTATCACGTTCTGTCTTTTCGCTCGGATTAAACCGGCAGAAAGTTTTTAAGTTAGGCGCCAGTTTTCCTTGTGCTGATCTTGAAGGGGTAATACAATGGACAAAAACTGACAAATCCTGTTAAAATGAAGATAGCGGCAAGGGCCAGCAGAATAATTGCAAGCGTCCCTGACAGAACACCCGTATAGTATAAGATCGCTATTGCAAGCGCCGCAAGGATCCGTAAAGAACGGTCAAGCGTACCCATGTTCTTTTTCATTGCATTAATTTTTTAATAAAATTAACCTATATAAAAGTACTGGTTGGTGACAAATGTTACATAGAAAGATGATCTTGGTCTTATTTAAATAAAATGTCGAGATCTTTATTAAGAACAATGTTGGGCTGGAATAACTAAGCGTCGAAATTATGTAGTAACTTGATCTCGTTGCGATATAGTAAAATCTTCCCGTTATTTTCAAGGATTTTTAGGAGGCGTGAAATAACTACCCTGGAAGTGGCCAGCTCATCGGCAATCTGGTAGTGGGAGGCTTTAATCAGATTGGAACCTGATAATCTCTTCTTTTCTTTCAAATAAGCGATCAGTCTGTCGTCCAGCTTATGAAACGCGATACTTTCTATCGATTTTAACAATTCTGAAAAACGCTCATTGAAGCTCCGCATGATATAATTTTTCCAGCTGGGGTATTTGCACAGCCATTCATCCAGCTTGTTATGCGGAATGGCTATGATCTGAAGGTCCCCTTCAGCGATGGCTTTAACTTCGCTCTTTTTTTCTTCCAGGCAACAACTGTATGCCATAGAGCAGGTTTCGCTGCTGGATAAATAGTATAGCAATATCTCATTGCCATTATCATCCTTTTTCAATACCTTTAATGTACCTCTTACTACGAGGGGCATCATACGGATGTATTTTCCGTAATCCATAATGATATCACCGTCTTTGAATGAGCGTAATTCACCAAACGTCTCAATTTCTTCTATCAGCGCGGGTTCAAACTGAAAAGCAAAATTGGCAGATTCATCCATGTAGCTAAGTTAACAGTATTGCGCTACATTATTCCAGTTTCCGCCATTGATGACATTGGTTATACCGCTTTTTTCTAATATTACTTTTGCCTGCCCGCTCCTGCCTCCGCTTTGACAGCAAACAATGATATTTTTCTTATTCCTGAACCTGGAAAGTTGTTGCGGCAACTGGTCTAACGGAATATTGACAGAACCTTTAGCGTGGCCGCCTGCAAACTCACCGGGAGTGCGTACATCAACTAAAAATGCGCCATCTTTGATTAGACTTTCCAGGTCAACAGACGGCGAGCCGCCAAATAACTGCTTAAATAAATTCATATTAATTTTTTATTTGTTTGGTGCCATTGTCATCGGTTGGCGTTTCTATTATTTTAGGAGAAAACGAACACAAGCCGGTTGAACACAGCGTTTTGTTAAATACCCCTATCCCGGTATAAATCAGGCCTCCGATAAAGCTTACTAAATCTTTTTTGAAAATCCCTTCCGTAATAATCACTAAGCCGATAATGACCCAAAGCCTGCGGCCCAAGGTCCAATTGTACAGTATCGTATTTTTCATAACCTCATATTAATGACCGGCACTTAAATCCGGATGATAATGGAGGCCTGGAGTCAACCAATGGAGCAGGATAACCCTTGAGTATCTCATGTTGAAAGGGGCAAGCAGGCCAACAACACCTAATAAAACGATAATGTACAACCAGGGGTTATCGCTTCCTGTTATGATGGATGTACCAATGGCCAGGGCTACCAGTTCGGCCACGATAAAAGCGTAACTTACATACATAGCACCATAGAAATATCCCGGTTCCCGCTCATAGGTCATCCCGCAATGCGGGCAATTGATGTGCATTTTCTGGCCGCTTAAACTATATAAAGGGCTGGTATAAATATCTCCGACCCGGCATTTGGCTTTGACAATGGCCGGCCACATCGCCAGCGCCTTTTCTTGCTTCTCTTCCATTTTAATGATGGTTAAGTATCTAATGATCACACAAAGATCCCTCGAATCAGCTTTAGCAACGGTAACAAATGTTACACTCGATTTTCAACGACTGTCTTTCTAAGATTTACTTCATAGTTAAAGGCACTAATATTTTTTTACAGAACGGTATGATCCCCAATCATTTCACTTAATGCCAGCCCCCATTGCGGAATTTTCCCGCCCAGGGTATAATACATTTGCTTAAAGCCCATTTTCAGGGCGTAAGGTGTAATGCCCATCTCCAGGTGGCTTTCCTTACCGCCCCACCATTCATTGGTACGCATGTAAAAACCTTTTATGCCACCCATATCACCCATGCACAGCAGTTCAAATTCCATAGGTTTAATATCTCCCTTAATGGCGCCTAATTCTTTCGCTATAGTGTTAGCCAATACTTCGGCTTCCATGTGGCCCAGTGACCCGATCTTAGGAACGGTAATTGCAGCGGCGTCACCAACCGCGAAAATATTCTGATAATCGGGATTGCGCATATACAGATCGGTGACGACAAAACCCATATCATCGGTAAAAGGCAATTCCTTTAAAAAGGGATGTGCCTGCCAGTCGGGGAAAATGATAGATACCTCTGCTTCCTGTGACGAACCATCGTTAAACTCAATACCGCCGTTATAGATCTTTTTGATACCATTTGTATTTGCCTGGTAATGGTAGCCCATTTTTGCCATCATGGGTAATAGCTGATGCAATATCGTTTCTCCTGCATCTTCCGCAATTACTTTTGCAGGAGTTGATAGATAAATTGTTTCGGCATTGCCTTTTTGATTTTTTTCCAGCCAGTGTGCCAATGAAAATGCAAGTTCAACAGGCGGGCCTTCGCATGCAGTCATGGCTATAGGCAAGCCGGACGGCAGCTTCCAGCTCTTGCCCTGGTGAAAAACATCAGAGGTGAGCGCTATAGGCCCTCCTTTGTATTCCTTATGCAGGTAATTTCTCAGCCGGTTACCCAAAAAAGCGTCCGTAACGCTATGTCCGTTCTCATTAAAACCGTCCACCGCATCGTAAGCCAGGCGGTTACCCAGCGCAACAACCAGGTAATCATATTTTATTTTTCTTACCGGGTGACCGGGCCGTTCGTTCGGCTGGTAAAATACGGTGTTGGTATCGGCATCAATGGTAGTTACCTCTGCCTGGATAAATTCACTTCCGTCATGTTCCAGGTACGACATGAATTTATATTGCAGGTCGATTGCCGGGTTGATATTGGCCAAAACCTGCATAGGGATATTGGGAACAAAGGTGAGTAATGCTTTACGATCAATGATGGTAATGTTCGCCTTGTCCTTTACAGCAGCATGAATATATCTGGCTGTTGTAAGCCCGGCAAAATTGCAGCCGAGGATAATGATATGAGGTTTTGACATACAAGTTAATTTAAATGTTGAGAACTTTGATTAATGGGGTCATGATGATCTTTGACCTGACTGAATTGGAGATGAGACAGGCCGTTTCTGATTTTTGCAACACCCTTTCGGCTCTTTCCCTGTCTTTTTCATCAGCGATGGTTACCGTGGGCTCAAGAATAACCTCGGTCATCATGAATTTCCCGTCCACCTGTTCGAGTTTCCCTTTTGAATTGCAGCTGAAGCTCACAAATGAGAGTTTCGAATTTTCTGCAATGGCTAAGAAGGTGGTCATTAAACAGCTACTCACGGCGGCCGTGAACAAATGCTCGGGCGACCAGATCCCGGGAACCCCTTTCGGAAACTCGGGGGGTGTCGCGACTTCAATGCAACTGCCGGCATCCCGGTTTAACTCGGGGGAACACATCATGCCTTTGCGTTCTGTATTCCAGTTAACTTCTACGTTATAATAATGCGCTTCCATCGGTTGTTTCCATTTTGTATTGATCAGAAAGCCAATTTACCTTTGTTATAATAAACAAATAATGACCGTCAATAGCCTCATTCATGATGTTCATCACTTATCGGGCGCTTAGCACTAACGGGGGGCAACTTGAACGATCCGTTACAAACCTTCCCGTTATCAATCTTTGACGCCTACTGCCTTTAAGATCAATTCCAAAGGACAAAACCTCGTAAAAGCGGACTGGACTAAATTAAGTCCGACAAAAACACCCAGCCATAACCACTGGATATTTATTGTGTAGGCCAATATGATACTGGTTAACACCATAGTGCCGGCAACGGCACGTACTATTCTTTCTTTCATATTTTTTAGATTATAGAAATTTCTCTACCGGCATGATGAATGTCCTGACCGGAAATTTTTCATCATGCGTTTCGTTATAAATTTTTATTAATTCCATACCTTTTTTCGCATTTGCCGACGGCGTAAACGTGAAGATCATCATTGACTCAACTTTTTCATCGCCGCTGGCAAACCAATCTTCCAAAAAATTAGTGCCTTTACCTTGCTTCTGTCCTATGATTTCGCTGGTACTAAAAACATTAATGTTTGCCTCTTTAAATATTTTTGAAATATCGCCCACGCATTCTTTTAGACAGGTTACGACCAATAGTTTCATGACGCGGATTTTTTAGGATTAAGATGAGTTTTACGCATCATCTTGAAATATAATAAGGGCACCACGATCAGGGTTAGGAAGGTGGAAGTGATCGTACCGCCCATCAGCGAGATAGCAAGCCCCTGAAAGATCGGGTCGAACAGAATGATCACTGCGCCTAAGGCCACTGCGCCGGCTGTTAGTAATATAGGCGTAGTCCGTACCGCACCAGCTTCGATAATGGCTTGTTTGAGCGGGATGCCCTCATCCAGCCTGATATTGATAAAGTCGATCAGTAAGATAGAGTTACGCACCATCACACCGGCGAGGGCTATAAAACCAATCATGGAGGTTGCGGTAAAATAAGCGTGCAGCATCCAGTGGCCTAACACAATACCTATCAATGAAAGCGGTATCGCAGCAAGCATCACCAGCGGCACCGTAAAATTCTGGAACCAGCCTACGATCAGGATATAGATCATGATGATTACTACGGCGAAAGCGATACCCAGGTCGCGAAATACTTCAAAAGTGATCTGCCATTCCCCATCCCATTTCAGGCTGTAATTATCCTCCAGTTCCGGCTGATGAGTGTATTCCTCTTTTAGCGAAAAGCCTTTGGGAACTGTCACCGACTTCAGGTGGTCAGAAACATCCGAAATAGCATAAGATGGACTTTCCAGGTCACCAGCCATATCACCCAGTACATAAACTACTTCTTTTTGATTTTTACGGTATATGCTTTTCGGTTTGGTCTGCCGCGTTACGGTAACCAGGTCCTTTACGGGTACTGCGTTCCCCTGTAATCCAATCACCTTTAGGTTCAGCACATCATCTATATTGCTCTTATCGGCGTCGCTCAACTGTAGCTTAATTGCGGTTTGGTTATAAGCAGCGGGCTGGGCTGTATTGCCAACCGGCATACCCGACAGCCCGGCGTTAACCGTTGCAGCTATTTGTGCCGTAGCGATACCATAACGCATTGCTTTTTCCTTATTCACTTCAATATGATATTCCGGCTGGTCGTCTTCGACCATCCAGTCAACGTCTACCACATTGGAGGTTTTATTCATTAAAGTTGTTACCTGCCTGGCCACTTTGATCTGCTCCTTATAATCAGGCCCGTAAATTTCAGCCACCAAGGTTGACAACACCGGTGGACCCGGGGGAACTTCCACGATCTTCACATTGGCATTATATTTTTTGGCAATTTCCTGTATTGGACCACGCATTTCTTTGGCGATGTCGTGACTTTGGATGCTGCGGTCATTTTTATCAACCAGGTTAACCTGTATATCGGCAACATTGTCTCCCCGGCGCAGATCATAATGGCGCACCAACCCGTTGAAGCTGATCGGGGCAGAAGTGCCGATGTAGGTTTCATAATTCCTGACAAGTACTTGCCTGGATACATAGGATCCTATATCTTTTGCTACGGCCTGTGTCTTTTCGAGAGTGGTTCCTTCCGGCATATCAACCACTACCTGAAATTCATTCTTGTTATCAAATGGCAGCATTTTAACGGCCACCGCCTTGGTGTAGAACATCGATAACGATGCGAACAGGATCACCACGATGCTTAGTATAAATGCCCAGCGTTTCCACCGGGTTTCGAGTAAAGGCCGTATAAATGAGCGGTATATTTTATAGATGCGGGTTTCTTCCAGTAGTTTTGGTTTGCTTTCTTCGTCAGCGATACCATGCTTCTCTTTCTCGCGTAAAAAAATGTAACCCAGGTAGGGGGTTAAGGTCAAAGCAACTATCAGCGATAAGATCATAGCGATTGAGGCTCCTATCGGCATTGGGCTCATATAAGGCCCCATCATACCGGATACAAAAGCCATTGGCAATACAGCTGCAATTACAGTGAAGGTTGCCAGTATGGTAGGATTACCAACCTCGTTAATGGCATAGATGGCGGCCTGCAATGGCGGCAATTTTTTCATTTTAAAGTGCCGGTGCATATTTTCGGCGACGATAATAGAATCATCTACAACGATACCCGTAATAAACACCAAAGCGAACAAGGTAATTCGGTTAAGCGTGTAATGCATAAAGTAGTAGGCAAACAACGTAAGCGCGAAGGTTACCGGCACAGAAAGAAATACAACTAATCCACCTCGCCAGCCCATCGCCAGCATTACAAATACGGTTACCACCACGATGGCGATAAACAGGTGAAGCAGTAATTCCCCCACCTTGTCTGACGCGCTTTCGCCATAATTACGGGTGACGGTTAGATGCACATCGTCAGGCAATAAACTTGCTTTTAAATGCTCCACCTTACCAAGGATCTGTTCAGACAATTTCATGGCATCCGCGCCTTTCTTTTTGGCGACAGATAGGGTGACAGCCGGGTAATTCGATTTAAAGGCTTGAACATTTTTAGTATCCGCTTTCCCATAACCAAACAGCACATACTGATTCGGCGTTTCCGCACCCTCATCAACTTTGGCTATCTGTTTCAGATAAACCGGCTGCTGCTGGTTAATACCTACCACCAAATTGCCAACATCATCTGATGAAGTGAGAAAATTCCCGGTTTCGACGGAAAAGGCAGTATCTTTTTGCAGCAGTGTGCCACCTGGTAATTGCATATTACTACCCTGAATTTGTTTGCTCAACGACAAAAAGTCCACATGGCTTTCGGCCATCTTACTTTTATCCAGCAATACTTTTACCTCGCGGTTACGGCCGCCGATGATATTGACATCAGATACATCGTTGATTTTCTTGATCTCGTTAGCCAACTCCTGTCCCATCTGTTTCAGCTGGTAATCGTCATATTTATCACTCCATAACGTTAACCCTAATACCGGCACATCATCAATGGCCCTGGTCTTGATCAATGGCAGCGTAACGCCTTGCGGCATTTTATCCATATTCTTCAATAGCTCGCTGTAAAGCTTTACTAATGAACGCTCCACATCTTCGCCCACGTTAAACTGCACGATCACCATGGCTTGTCCCTGCATAGAAGTTGAATAAACGTATTCTACGCCTTTGATATTCGAGATCATTTTTTCAATTGGTGCCGCAACTTTGGTTTCCACATCTTTGGGGGAGGCACCGGGGTACCCGATAAAAATATCGGCCATCGGTACCTGTATCTGTGGCTCTTCCTCGCGCGGAATTAAGAAAGTGCTGTAACCACCAATGAGTAAAAAGGCGATCATCAACAGTATGGTTAATTTCGACTGTATAAATGCCTTAGCAATATTTCCTGCAAATCCGTCTTTCATGTTCTTATTTTATTTTAACAGCTACACCGTTATACAATCTGCCTTCTGCGCTGACAATAAATTGCTCATTTAAAGCCAGTCCGCTTAATACTTCTACCTGGTTACCCTGCGCTTTGCCCAGCCTTACCCAGCGAAGCAAGGCGGTATGGTTACTGCCAATAGTGTATAAGCCAGTTAATTGGTCCTTATATTCGATAGCCGATACCGGAACCATCAACTGACTACCAGTATTGTTGGTTTTTATTGCCGATGGTAACGGGATGGCCACATTGGCGTACATGCCGGCAAACAAGCCTTGCTTTTCGTTATCTGGGATATTTACTTTGATCATATACTGGCCGCCGCTGTTTTCAGAAGACTGGTTGATTTGCGTTATTTTGCCATTAATCACTTTATGAATCGCATCGACATTTATCGTTACCTGCGCATCTTTTGTTATTAGGCTGATCTCGCTTTCAGGCACAGTTGCGCTCACCTGGTAGCTCCCGCTTTGTTCAATGGTCAATAGTGGCATTCCGGGGGTGGCCATGCTACCGGCATCCATCATTTTCTGAGTTACGGTTCCTGAAAAAGGAGCGGTCAGGCTGGTGTAACTGAGCGTGGCGTTTACCTCATTACGTTGTTGTTTTGCTGCTTCCAATCGTGCTTTTGCCGAACTGTATTGCAGTGTAATATTGTCGAGTTCCTTAGCTGAAGCACTTTGCTGTTTATACAATGCGGTAAAGCGGTCATAGTCCTTTTGTGCGTTCTTAAAACCAGCTTCAGCTTCTGTTATCATCGCATCGGCCTGGGCCCGTTTCGCCAGGATATCGTCATTGCTGATAGTCGCCAGCGTTTGCCCTTTATTCACCCGGTCGCCCACTTTAACATTGATCTTCGTGATATAGCCCATGACCCTGGTGCTGATATTGGCTGTTTGACTGGCTTCTACTTGTCCGCTTACCGTCAATCCCTGGTTGGCATCAGCCGAAGGTTGGCTTACCGTAACAAAAATGGCGGTATCTGCACCGGCGTATGTGTCTTTTTTTTCGTTGGAAGAACAGGAGCTAATAAGCAGCAAACCCATCGTTGCAAATAGCTGTAAAGTCCTGTTTTTATGGATCGGCAAGTTCATATCTGATGGTTTATTTGGTGGTCGTTGTTGTTAATAATGTGATATAGGCGTTAGTCACATCTGCAGTAAACCGCGCCTGTGCAAGCGAAAATTTCAATTGGGACAACTGCGTATCTGAAGTCAATATATCTGTGGTATTGACCAGCCCTTGCTGGTAACGGTTCTGTAAGATTCTCAGGGCCTCGGCTGCCTGTTCTATCGCGGCCTGGTCCTGGCCCATTTCAAATTGTGCATCGGACAGGTCGCGGTAAGCTTTGTCAAGCTCCAATTGGCTCTGGTCTTTTTGCTGAGCTAACTGCATGGTAAGTTTGTCACGCTCCAGTTTTTGTGCGGCAATAACATGTTTGGTCTTATTCCCGTTAAAAACGTTCCACGATAACTGTATACCGACCAGGTAAGCTTTAGCACCGAACCCGGCTAAACGGCTGTCGTTATACTGGTAATTGCCAAAGGCATTCAGCTTTGGCAGGTAACTCATCTGGCTCGATTTGATCATCAGGCTGGATGCATCAATTGCTTTCTGCATGGCCATAAAGTCTGACCGGTTAGCGAATATCTTTTGCGTGCTGTCGATAACTGACAAGTTTGTTTGCGGCTCATCAGCGATGCTGTAAATTTTCCCGGTCGGCTGCCCCATTAACAAGCTGAGGTAATCAGAAGCGTTAAGGATACTGCTTCTTGCTTTTGCCAGGTTACTTTCAACCGAGGTTACATGCACTTGGGCATTCAATAAGTCCGACTTTTGGATCAACCCTTGTTTAAAGTGATTTTCGGTGAAGGTATATACAGACTTTGCTGTTTGTCTTGCTTCCGTCAAAACTTTCTCCGCCTGGTAGGCCAGTTGCAGCTGCAAAAACGCTTTCGTGATTTCGAAAGTAGTGTACTCCTGGGTGCGCTGTGTCTTATACCGGTAAATTTCGGTTTGTTTTTCAGCACCTTTACGCATGTATAGCATATCAATGTTGAGCAGGGGTTGTTTGACCTCCACTTGTGCCATATAATCCGGTGTTGCAGAAGGATGGTTTAAAAAAGCAGGATTAAAATCGTTTTGAGTAATGCTGCGCTGCTGCAGTTTAAAACCAAAAGCGCTGAGCGGATTGTTTGTGCTCATAGCTGTATAAGAGAGATCAACCTGCGGCAGAAAGATCGCCTGGGTCTGGTTGAAATTTGACTCCGCAATACGCTCGTCCAGACCAGCCACTCGAATAGCTTTGTTATTGGCTAAAGCTGCCAAAATGGCCTCATTCAGGCTTAGCTTTTGGTGGATGTCCTGCGCTTGCGCTATTGCGAGGAAGCCTGGTATTCCTATATAGAGCATCAGTGCCCATTTGATCAATTGCTTTATTTTGTTCATCAATTAAGTTTTTAACAAAAGTAGTTTCAGCAAAAAAGTTAAACGGTAACATTTGTTACCTACGCTGCCAGGTACAAGTATTTACGTCCCATCGGGCTCTCATCTCGTTTTGACCGGCAATGCTAAATCAAAAAATAGGATTGGAAATAGCATTCACCCTGGTGTAATCATTCTCTCCAGCATCTGGCAGAAACCAATGATTTAGTTAATCTGATTATAAAGTTCAGGGCGATTAACTATTAAATAAATGCTCATTATCAGGAATTAAGATGATTTTTGTCTTTAGGTGAACTATGGACGTTAGGATTGAGGCCGGGTGGTATAAAGCTGTATAGCACTCATCTGCCATCCGATCGCTGTCAAAACGAGGTAATATACCCTGCATGCTGGCCGTGATCATACTGAGCCACTGATCGGGATGATTATAATACAGCGGAATGATCGTTTTTTACAACAAGTTGTACAGGTTATGGGCATCGGTTTATCCCGTTGAAATTCATGTTCACTAATTTGAGTGTTAGGAACAACAAAGCCATTCACTCTATCCACAACGAATTCCGGAAACCAGCCATCAGGAATCGAAACATTAACACATCCGTTCATTGCCGCCGACATCCCGCTCGTACCTGAAGCTTCGCGGGTCAGCCGCGGCGTGTTGAGCCAGGCATCTGCCCCTTGTTTAAGCAGTCGTGATAAACGCAATTCATAACCGGCTAAAATCGCGCAGTTTGGGTAATACTTACCTAAGTTTACGATCTTATCAAAACTGGCTATTGCCTCATAATCCATTGGATAAGGCTTTCCTGCCCATATCATTTGAACCGGTATTTTGTTGTCGGTCAGCGGTTGCCATCAATTCGTATCAAAAAGGAAAGCGATGGGGGGAGTAAATTTAAAGTTTTATCTTACCCACCGAATAGCCGCCTTAAGAACCAATGCTGGCTATTCACATCGCTCCACAATTCTGAAAGTCAGATAGAGTGTTTATTGATGATTACTATCCGGGCGTGGCACATGATTTGATTTTGCACGTATCGCGCATAGAAAAAAATATTTATACATAAAAAAAGCCGCCCACAAGCGTGGGCGGCTCCTCAATCAACTATTATCTGGCATCTCATTTCACATCCCAGAAGATCTTTGTTGTACGGGTATCTTTTGCCTTTACATCATTATAATGACTGTTAAGACCTGTTTCGATACTTGGATATACTAACCTGTTTGGCGGAGTAGTGTAATTGGCCAATTTACCTGTACTTGGGAAATTCAATACTGGATATTTTGTACGCCTGTATTCGCTCCAGGCCTGGGTGCCTTGCATAAAGCCGAAATGCGCCCATTTCTGTGTCCATATTTTTGCCAGTTTTTGGGTTTGTGTACCTGTATAAGCTACCGAAGCCGAACTTAATAAAGTGGCAATATCAGCTGCGTTTAAAGTTGGTTTATTACCGGTACCTAAGCTGTTCAGATAAAAATAATAGTAAACAGACTGGCTAACCGCAGTTTCGTAAGCTGCTTTAGCATCACCACCTCCCCAACGCTCAAAAGCCTCAGCTTTCAGGAAGTTAACCTCAGGTGCGGTTATTACGATACCCGGAAGTTTGTTATTGGTTAAGAAAGTGGTTGAATCAACTACCGAATATTTTGCAGCGTCAGTTGAAGCCTGCTCGCTTGTAAAAGTTACCGGCATTGCCTGGTAGGTTTTGTTACCATTTTTATCATATAATACCGGGATCCTTGGATCATTAGCTGGCAACAATACGGTATTTAACAGGTAGTCTGGCGCATAATTACTACCACCTTCGGTAAGTGCGTTTTGCAACGATCCGGTGTAAGTAGTTAACGGTGTTAATAAAACGTCGGTAGCCGCCGGGCTGTAAGCCGCAGTATTACCTCCATCAATCAATGGATATGATGTTGGATCAGCAAGCATTTTGGCTACTTCGGTTTTTGAACCAGCTTCATCATAAAAAGACATACGCATCAGCATACGTAAACGGATAGAGTTAGCGTACCTTCTCCATTTGTCAACGCTGCCGCCTAACAAGATATCCTGTTGTGTAAATGCTTTGCTTGACTGGCCTGATAATGTAGCTGTTTTAAAATATGTTGAAGCAGCATCCAAACCAGCGATGAAGCTTTTGTAAAGCGCTATCTGATCGTCAAATTTTGGATTTTTTACAGTAGCGCTTGTCTCAAGGCTACCTGCTTCGCTAAACGGAATGTCACCCCAGCAATCAACCATTTCTGATGCCTGGTCATATAAAACCACTCGGGCAGCATTCATGATTACATCGTTAGACGCCTTATCCGTAGCCGACATTTGGTTATAGGTAACTTCCATGGTACGGTACAAAGCCATTACACCATTGGCCGAACCATTTGGATGATAAAAATCTTCCCAGCGGTTGCCCATGTATCCGTCATTAGGCTGATATACGGTATTGGTATTAGGCAGGAAACATGTTTGTGAAAAATCAGCTGTGGCCGTTAATACAAACGTTCTGTAATGCCAGTACTCAGCCCTTACCCTGGTATTATTCAACATACCGGTAAACATGTACGGGATAGTTACCACGGATGTTTTTTCCGGGTTATTAAATTTCTCGTCGATGCTTTTTTTGCAGCTTCCCAATGATAAAGCAAGCAAAAACGCGTATCCTATATTTTTAAAATTCTTTTTCATAATTAATGACTTGTTCTATTAAAAATTCGCGTTTAATGAAAACCCAAAACTCCTGGTAGCTGGTGATGAACCTTCATCAACTCCTTGCCTGTACCAAGTATCGCCAATTGGGGCCTCAGGGTCAAGGTTTTTAAGTGTTCGGTATACATACAATAAGTTCCTGCCAACTAACGAGAACCTTAAGTTATTCACATGCAGCGCCTTGCTTACGCTTGCAGGCAACCTGTACCCCAATACAACTTCACGCAATTTCACGTAGTTGTTTTTAAATACTGCGTTTTCGTTTACAGAGTTGTCTCCCCAGTCATAAGTGTTCAGGTAATATGAAGCTGCATCAACAATCGTTGTGTTTTTCTGTCCGCTTTCATTTACACCCGGTAATATAACACCGTCGTTATAGGTTTTGCCACCGTTTGGTGCAGTCCCTAAGTGCTTGCCACCATTGCCGTCAATATAATAAGCCAAACCACCGTGGGCAGCATCACGATATTGTAAAGTGCTTTCGTACATACCTGCAGCAGTTCCATATTTTAATGGGTTTGATACCATTTTACCGCCCAAACGGTAATCAACCAACACGTCAAGAGAGAAACCTTTATAATTGAAAGTGTTGGCAATACCACCTACAACTTTAGGCTGTATATTACCTACATTCACATATTTTGATTTATCAATTGTATACAAGCCGTCACCATTTACTATCTTATTACCGTTAGCGTCTTTTGCAACCGGGTAGACCAAAATATTACCTATAAGTTGGTTGGCCTCGGCTACCACCGCTAATGCAGACTGATCACCATAGTAGAAGGTAAGCTTGTCAAAGCCAGGAGCCAGGTTGTTTGTTTTAGAACGGTTTATGGCAAAATTTAAACGCACATCCCAGTTAAATTTACCGGTAATAGGTTTACCGTTTAAAGCAACCTCAAAGCCGTTGCTATGTAAAGTAGCAGCATTGGCCAATAAGTTGGCTGCTCCGTTAGATGGCGCAACATTTAACGCCATAATTACGTCTTTAACTTTGTTGCTGTAGTAAGTAAAATCAAATCCTAAGCGATCTCTTAGGAAACGGGTTTCCAAGCCATATTCCTGCTCATATTTCATCTCTGGCTTCAATTGTAAGTTGCCATAGGCCGAATCATAAGTAAGCTGGGTAACAGATGCCGTTTGTGTTTGCAACGATGATTGATTATATAACACATTTGCCACATACCTTGGCGCCCTATTACCAACCACACCGTACGATGACCTTAATTTTCCATAGCTGATAAATTCAGGCATATGAAAAGCATCTGTAAACACAAAACCCGCATTTACCGATGGATAAAAATAGGTGTTGTTTTTGGGAGGAAGCGTTGAAGCCGACTCGTTACGCGCGGTACCTTCTAAAAACAAATAATTTTTATAATTAAAGTTTAAGACCCCAAAAAATGCCTGGCTTTTCAGAAAACCGCGGGTGGCCGTTGTATTTTGTACACCGTATGAATTTGATAAAGAAAAGAAATTTTCGGTTACCAAACCGCCATTAGTACCTGAAGACTGATCACGGTAAGTTTCGCTGCGCGAAGTATAACCGCCGCTAACAGACATGCTCAGATCTTTGGTAAGTTTTGGCGAATAGGTTAATAATAAGTCGCCGTAAGTAATTGAATATTGTCCTTTAGTAACGCCATAATAACCAGTACTTGACGAACCATTAAAGGCCGTAGGGTACTCGTTATACTGTTTCGAATCGGTATTGCGGCCTGTATAATCACTGCCGATACGTCCTCTGAACTTTACATTTTTAAGCACGTCCCAGTTTAAAGTGGCACTGGTGATTAAACGGTTTTCTGTTTCATCTTCGCTGTTCTTTAACTGCGTCCAGAAAAAGTCCATAATATCCGCACCACTCATATTGTATTTGAAAGCCTCAGCTGGATTTCTGGCTGCGTTGCCAAGGGTTACGTATTTATAACCTTCAGATGTTTGATAGTTATCCAGCAATACATCTGCTTTTTCCGAACGGTTTAAGAAGCCACCAAAGTTGGCTAAAACACGGCCTAACTGATACGGACGGTTATGAGTTAAGGTATTTACATAGCTCGCAACGATATCCGCGCTAATTTTATTACTTAACTTAACAGTAGTGTTTAAGTTAAATGAGTTTTTTTGTTGTTTTTGACCACGCTGTATACCGGTATAATCCAAACGGGTTGCCGACAAACGGTAATTAACGTTGTCTGTTTGGTTTGATATAGCGATGTTGGCGTTTGAGCTATAGCCCGTTTGAAATAGATCTTTGTAGTTATTTGGCTGCGGAGTGTAATCCCTGATCTCGCCATCCCACCACCTGATTTTTTGACCTTCCATTTTAGGGCCAAATTGCGCGTATGAGCTAAAACGTGGTCTGTATCCTGATGGTGAATTAGCATCGGCTAACCAGCCATCTTCGGTAAAACCACCTGCAAGGTTGGTGGCACGGTCATAACCAGGACCGTAAACGTTTTGGAAATTTGGTGTAAAAGCCACCTGCTCGGCAGTACCTACATAGTTGAAATCAACACCAAGGCCTCTTGATCTTGAGCCTTTTTTAGTAGTGATAACAATAGCACCGCTCATTGCGTCAGATCCGTAAAGCGCTGTAGCACTTGCGCCCTTTAACACGGTAAGCGTTTCGATATCCTGTGGGTTGATATCCAGGATACCGTTACCCCTGATCCGCTGATCAGACCAGTATCCACCGTTATTTGAACCACCGGCACCTGCCTCACTGTTATTGCGGATAATAACACCGTCTACAACATACAGGGGTTGAGTGTTGTAGTTAAGTGAGTTGATACCGCGGATCTGCACGTTTACAGCACTGCTTGAACCACCCGGCGCCGTAGTGATTTTAACACCAGGAGCTTTACCGTACAATGCCGAAGCAAAGTTAGTATTACCGGCCTCAGTTAACTGCTTCGCTGTAATGGTGGTAGTAGCATAACCCAGGGATTTTTCCTGGCGTTTGATACCAAATGAGGTAACTACCACTTCATTTAATTCGCCTTTACCTGCAGCCAGAGTTACGTTGATCACAGCATTGTCGCCCACGGTAACTTCTTTTGGTGTATAGCCTACAGATGAAAATTTAAGCACTGCACCCTTAGCCACTTTAATGCTGTACGCACCGTTTATGTTGGTTTGTACTCCGGTTGTTGTACCCACAACTAACACGGTTACACCCGGTAAAGGCCCGGCGTCATCGCGCACCACTCCCGTAACATTGGTTTGGGCAAATAAATTTGCCGAGATAAAAAGGGGCAGTAGCAGGACCACCCACCTTTTCAAGTTTAGATAAAATTGTTGCATGAAAATTGATTAATTGAGTTAAAAAAAGACCTTGAATATGTTTATGTAGGCTCGGAAATATTGGCCTGCGGATTAAGTTTATATAGATTTTCAATCACCGTGGTTACGCCTCCTAACAGTTGCGCGTTATTGCCCAGGTTTGAAACCGCCAATTGGGTGTAGGTGGTTAAGTGGGGAATGCAGTGCTCGTTCATGGCCTGCTGAATGGGGCTGAGCCATAATTTACCGATAACGCTCCCCTTTCCGCTTAAAATGATACTTTCGGGATTCATTAAATGCAGCAATATGGCCAAGCCCTGACCAATAAAATAAGCTGCCTCGGCAATGATTTTTATTGCAAAGGCATCACCTTTAAGTGCTTCATCAATGATATTATCTGCCGATACGGTATCGTATTTTAGGAGGCTGCTAACCTGCCCCTGTTTCAGGCCTTCAGCAGCTTTAGCTTCAATAGCCAACAAAGAAGCTTCTGTTTCCAGGCAGCCCTGCTTACCGCATGAGCATAGCTTTCCGTTTTTATGAAGCGGCAAATGGCTAAACTCTCCCGCAAAACCGCTGTGTCCTTTAAATATCTCTTTATTGATAATCATCCCCAAACCAACACCCCAGCCCAGGTTAATGATCATGGAGTTATTACGGGCAATGGGAAGTCCAAATTTTTGCTCAGCCAAAGCTATGGCTGTCGAGTCATTTTCAATAAATACAGGTAGTCCGGCGTGTTTGGCAATGTAGGTTACCAATGTTTCTTCCGGGACTTTAAGAAAGCTCAGGTTATTACCCAAAAACGCGTCAATAAATCCAGGCATGGTAATCCCTATAGCTAAAAACTTATCTTGGGCTAATCCTGAATTAACAACTACAGCCTTGATACAGGCTATCAATGAATGGATAGCATCCTTGTTATCGCCCAGTTTTAATTCAAACTCCTGCACCTCTCCCACAAACTCATTATTCATATTGACAATTACAATTCTTGTCAAAAACTGGTTCATAGCTACCGAAATGATAAAACCGGTATCAGCTATCAATGAATAAGTTGCGGGCTTTCTGCCTCCGCTTGAGGCCCTTATACCTACTTCCTTTACAATATCTAACTTCATCAAGTCGGCTATCCCTTTGGTCACATAAGGAATGCTTCGGCCAGTATAAATACTCAGGTCGTTAAGGGAAGCTGTTTTACTGTAATAAAGTCCTTTAATGAGGTCAATATGCTTAAGAAACATGTAGCAGGGGTTTATATCTGCATATTTAAATAAATTAATTTAATAACAAAAGAAAACTTTTTATTTTTTTTAAAAAGTATGATATAGATTTATAAAATCAATAATTACTTTTGAAAATGAGAAGAAATCTATCACACCTTTTCATGGTATTTTATACCATGCTATACACCGGTTACGCACAAGCGCAACACCGTGTAAATCCTGATGAGATCAAAGAAAAAATGCAATGGTTTGCCAATGGTAAGCTGGGCATATTTATTCATTATGGCATTTATTCTGTAAAGGGGATAGATGAAAGCTGGAGTTTTCATAACAAAAAGATCAGCTACCCGGATTATATGAACCAGCTAAAAGGCTTTACGGCAAATCAATACAAACCGGATGAGCTGGCAGAGCTGATTAAAGAAAGCGGTGCCCGCTATGCGGTAATGACTACTAAGCACCATGATGGTGTAGCTTTATGGAACAGCAAATATGGCTCGCTGAATGTGGTGAAAAAGACACCTGCCAAAAAAGATTTGTTAAAACCATTATATGATGCCCTGCGTGCGCGTGGTATAAAAGCAGGAGCATACTTTTCACTTATTGATTGGAGCCATGCAGACTATCCCGGCTTTTTGAAAGACAGCAGCCGGTACAAGGTTGATGCGCAGCCGGCAAAATGGGCCAAATATTTAACCTTTATGAACGGTCAGCTGGATGAACTGGCCAAACAATACAACCCCGATCTTTGGTGGTTTGATGGTGATTGGGAACACAGCGCCGATGAATGGAAAGCATCAGCCATCAGACAAAAACTGTTAAGCTACAATCCCAACGCGATCATAAACGGACGCTTGCAGGGATTCGGTGATTATGATACCCCTGAGCAAAACTTCCCGGTATCACGGCCTAATTACAAATGGTGGGAACTTTGCATGACTATCAATGACAACTGGGGCTATCAACCACAGGACACGAATTTTAAAACCCCTTATGAGATCATCAGCATTTTTACTGATGCCGTAAGCTACGGTGGAAATTTACTACTGGATATTGGCCCTAAGGGCGATGGCAGTATCCCTCCGCAAGAAGTGAACATGCTTAAAGAACTGGGCGCATGGAACAAGAAAAACGGCGAAGGTGTTTTTAATACGGTAGCCGGTATGCCACAAGGGCATTACTATGGTGCAAGTACCCTGTCAAAAGACTCAACCACCGTATACTTGTTTGTTCCGGCTAAAACAAGCGCACCGGTATTGGTGAAAGGTTTAAAAAACAGCATCAAAAAAATAACCGTTCTCGGCAGCGAAACACCGTTAAACTATAAAATCGTCGGCAAAATTTCATGGAGTGCGGTACCGGGCTTATTGTACATCCCAATCCCCGAAAGCAAGCAGGATAAATACATGTCGGTAATAAAAATTGAGCTTAACGGCAAGCTTGACCTTTATCGTGGCAAAGGAGGATTTCTCACCAATGAATAACGGGAAAACCGAAAGTTAAAAGCAGAGGGCCGAAAGCCTGTATTGTCTGCACAACTCCTGCTTTCCTTGATATCATTTTATCAAAAGCCTGTAATCAATTGCAGGCTTTTGTTTTTATGTTGATCTCTACTCTTAATCGGGCTCCAACCCGCCATTTATTATGCGGACAAACCGTATCAGGGAAAAAAAATTTAATTTTTTTTCCCCATTAAAACAGCTCCCCCAATCACGAAGTAATATTGCGAATCAAGCGTATCGACACAATTACATCTTGCTTTTAATCAATACTTTACAATAATTTTGTTTCATCAAACCAATTATCTGGCATCTTCTTAAAACAACGGTAAAACCTAATTCAAGGCAATAGCGCGCCTCGGTAACGTTAAGCTCTTTGTTTTATAAGCTATGCCGGTGAAACCAATTGCAAACTAAAAACCAATTTATGAACAGCAAACCAAAAACTACCTTTGCAACTCTATTGGGCCTGGCCCTTTTTGTGGCGTTATTTTTTACTTATTGCACTAAAAAACAAGTCTCGCCGGCGGCGGCAAGCAATGATGCTGCCTCAGGGGCATTAAAAACCCAGGCTACCGGCTTTATCCATCCCGGCATCCTTAACACGCAGCAAACGCTTGATTATGTAGGCCAGCAAGCAAACTCAAATGATGCCAACCGACTGGCAGCTTATCAGTTTGTGCTTAACTATTGCAACAACCACAGCCCAAGCGGTGCTTATAAGGCCACGGTACAGGTTGCCGGCGGCGTTACCACGCCCGATGAAATTGCTTTTAAAGGCGATGCCCTGCTGAGCTATGCCCTGGCGCTGCGCTGGGCTAAAACCGGTAACGCGGTATATGCTACTACTGTAAAACAAATTCTTGACGGTTGGGCCAATAGTTTTCAGAATTTCAGTGTAACCGGTTCACAACCAAACCAGGCATCGCTTGAGGCTTCGTGGGCTGCGCCTACCTTCGCCGCGGCTGCCGAAATTATCAAATACTATATTCCGGCCGGTGGTGTTGGCGGCGGCTGGACCACGGCCGAAAACACCCAGTTTGTAAACTTTCTGAACAACATGAAAGATAATTACATCAATAACGTGCCCAACTTTAACAACAACTGGAACGTATCTGCCGGATATGCAAAAATGGCTATCGGTGTGTTTGAAGATAGCCAAACTGTATACCAAAACGGCATTACTGCTGTAAAAACTGTATTGCCCAATGTAATTGCATCAGATGGCTCGATGGACGGCGAGATCTGCGGCTCGCACAATGATTATGTGCATTACCAGTACTCTCTTACCGGTTTAAGCTATGCGGCAAACATCGCAGGTATACAGGGGGATTTGTCAATTTACTCGGCCAGCAGCAGTCGCCTGTTAACCGGGTTTAATTACCAATACAAGCTGATGCACGGCACCGTGTCGCCGCCATGCTCACCTAACGGTAATGTAAACAACCCTATCTGGCCGGGAATTGAAGTGGCTAATCGTCATTACGGCACTACCGAAACCAGTTACATCGCCAGCAATTATGTATGCGACAGTAACGGCCTGCCCAATGGCGATATCGGTTTTCTATGCTGGACAAACTATACGCATAACAACGTGCCAACTACTTTTTAACAAAGTATTCGCTTAATAAAAATTCTATCCCGGCTGCTCCGTTTATGACTGACCTCATTTAACGGAGCGGCTTTTTAGCGACGAATTCAAAAAGAGCTTACAAGAATATCAAGGCATTATAAAAATGAATAATGACAATTTGAAACATATTTGGCCTTGTACCTATTATCCATTAGATGCAACAGAACAGCATAACACTTATATTCCCACATCAGTTATTCAAACACAATCCCCAGATAACCCAATTAAGACCGGCTTATTTGGTGGAGGAAATACTGTTTTTCAATCAATATAGTTTTAATAAAAAAAAGCTGGTACTTCACCGGGCGTCGATGAAGTTTTATGCGCATCATCTTGCCAGCCAAAATATTGCGGTTAACTATATTGGTGCTCAGGATCCACTTGCCGATGTTCGCCGGCTGATTACTTCATTAGCCAAAAAGGGCATCAAAAACATTTATTACACCGATACCGCCGATAACTGGCTCGAAAGCAGATTAAACAAGGCCTGTGTTGAGAATGAGATCCAGCTCATCAAACATCGAAGTCCCAATTTTCTTAATAGTCCTCACGAGGTTGCCGATTTCTTTGACAAAAAGAAAACCTACTTCCAAACCGATTTTTACATAAGCCAGCGCCGACAGCGAAATATTTTGCTCGAACCAGATGGAACACCCATTGGTGGTAAATGGACCTATGATAGTGAAAACCGGCTCAGGTTTCCGAAGAATGAGGTAGTGCCTCTGCTGAACATATCGCCGGAAAACGATTATCTGAAAGAAGCCCGGCTGTATGTAGATACCCATTTCGCCGATAATTATGGTAACACCACATCGCCGTTTGGCAACCTGGGCGGTTTTTATCCAACTACCCATGAGGAAGCAGAGCACTGGCTGGATGATTTCTTGCAACAACGCTTTCGGGATTTTGGTATTTACGAAGATGCTATGGTGGCAAACGAAAGTTTTTTATATCATTCGGTGCTAAGCCCTACGCTCAACATTGGCCTGCTTAATCCGCAACAGGTTATTGATAATGCCCTTGATGTGGCCGCAGATATGGATATTCCGCTAAACTCTTTAGAAGGATTTGTAAGGCAGATAATGGGCTGGCGCGAATTTATCCATATTGTATATGAGCGCGAAGGAACCAGGCAGCGCACTAAAAACTACTGGGGATTTAAACGCCGCATTTCTCATTCGTTTTGGAAAGGCAATACAGGCATTCACCCCGTCGACGTTGTGATAAAAAAGGTGCTGGCTACCGGGTATACCCATCACATTGAGCGCCTGATGGTGATGGGTAATTTCTTTTTACTGTGCGAATTTCACCCCGATGACGTGTACCGGTGGTTTATGGAAATGTATATAGATGCCTATGATTGGGTTATGGTGCCCAATACCTACGGTATGACCCAATTTGCCGATGGCGGTCTTATGATGACCAAGCCCTACATCAGCGGCAGCAACTATTTGCTAAAAATGGGCGACTGGAAAAAAGGCGATTGGCAAGATACCTGGGATGGCCTGTTTTGGCGTTTCATGCATGTACACCGCAATTTCTTTTCACAAAACCCGCGTTTGGGCATGCTGGTGAAAACTTTTGATAAAATGCCCGCCGAAAAACGAAGAATACATTTAAATAATGCGGAACAATTTCTCGAAAACCTTGACAAACATGCAGCCCCGGTATAATTAAACCTCTCTTTTTTTAGATCCCTACATTCGTTAATACTATTGAAAGACCGGGCGATACTGGCGCTTACGGAAGAAGTTACGTTAATCAGTAACCGCGTAAAAGATGAAACATATCAACAGGCGGCCAAAGTACTGGAAGAAAAATATCTGACACAGGTTATCTTAGCTATTATAACCATTAACGACTGGAACAGGATCGGCATTACAACCAATTTGATATCCGCATAACATTAGTTGAGTGCTTAAAGGCTCTAAACCGCGGAAGGTGCTTAAAAAACATTTTCCTCGGTTTTTAACCTCTGATCATTTATAATTATAAAGCTTAATACGCTGTATCCCGTATTCCCCTACGGGGATTCTCAAATGTCTTCCCTGGTGATCCTCATCCCCGTTTAAACGACGCCCGGGTTGCCATTTGCCGTTTACAAATACCCCTTCATCCACCTGCAAAATACCAGCACGCTCCCCATCTTTAACAGATTTAAAGCTGATCACCAACCCTGTACCCCCTACATAAAACTCATCATTACCTAAAGCAATAATAATCCCCCCGGTTAATGGCCAGATTGCATCTTTAGTTTTCGGCGACCAGCCCAGGGTTAAATCATGCGAAACTGTCAGGATATAACCCCCAATTTGCAACCGAACCGTATCTGCATCCTTGCTTAACAATACGCCATCTATACTTCCCTTATGTTTGGCCTTGCTGATTTCACCGGCTAACTGCTGAATGATACTGTAAGATTGGCCAAGCGGCTCACCTGCCGTTTTGTTATCTGTTTCGATAGAAAAGGGTGAAAAACCCAGCGCCTTGTAATGCCCAATGGCATAAAAAGCTTTCGCATCTACCCCATCTTCAAAACGATGTTCGGGGATAAACAACGCGTTATCAGGCCGTGTATAACGGTCATTCCAATACTTAAAATTTGGATTGTAAAAATCAGGCGATAGAAAGTCAATATCCGGTGCTGCCTCTTTCCAGATATCAATTAAATGCGGCAATGGGCCTGCAGAAGGGTACTGTCCCGGCTTTTTACCGGGCGCATTAAGGGCTGCATTCACATACATTGGGAGCGGGTAAACAGCCTTTCCTGCTTTAGCCACAGCGTTGGCATATTCAGCAAAGTACCAGGCCATAAACAACTCATCGGTAGCCAGACGTTTGCCGAAAACTGCTTCCCAGCTGCCCGAAGTTTTATTCCCTCCCTCCTGCCATATTTTTTGCATCTCGGGTACAAGCTTGTCTTTGTGCGAATTTAACCAGGAGATTAGCTTTGTCGGGACTGGTCGGTTAAAAGCTTCATCGGCCAGTTTCGAATGATCGCGGGCATCCGGCAGCATGCCTATTTCGTTTTCAACCTGTACCATTATCACAGTGTGAAACTTGCTATCAGTTTCTTTAATATGCCTCATCAGCGAACTGAATGCTTTGCTATCGGCAAGTAAAGCCTCTTTGGAAAACGGCGTAATAATCTCTTCGGGGCCGCCGGTACTATTTGCCACACGCGGAAAACGTTTTTGATTGGTTTTAACCCAGCCCGGCGCATAACAACTCATACTGTTTTTCCAGGTACCAAACCAAAGCAACACCAGTTTCATATGATGCTGCCGGGCACTTTTTATCAGGTAATCAACCAGCGTAAAATTAAATTTACCCTCCTGTGGTTCCAATAACTCCCAATAAACCGGTGCAATCACGGTATTGAGGTGCATTTTTTGCAGTTTGGGCCAAACCGGGTTCATGTAGGCCGTGCTTGAGGCACTTGAATTTCCCAACTCCCCGCCTGTCATTAAATATGGCGCTCCATCTACCAATAATTCTGTATTACTACCATAATATTTGACTTGTGGTATGCCCTGCGACAGGCTTTGCGATTTAACCTTAAACAATATCAAACAACAAAAAACAAATATTAATACCGGTGACTTCATAGCTATTTATTTTGATGTAAATAGAACCCTGTTATTTGCGCGCATATGCCCATGCCAAAGCCTTGAGCATGGTAACAGGTTTGCCTGATAAATGGGTAACATCCTCAATAATGATATGCTTAAAAACAAGGTTTTCATAATGACGGCTATCCAATAACGCCACCAGCTGTTTGTTAGGCACAACCTGTCCATGTGTTTCCAGTCCGCCTACTTCAATAAAAACATTTACAGGCAGGCTTTTATGTTTGGCAGCATATTGCTTTTCAGTTTCAAATACAGCTCCGTTACCATAACCCAATGCAGGGCTGCCTATCAGGATATTTTTAAACAGCGTTGGCTTTTCAAACAAGGTATAAGTGGCAAACAGGCCCCCCATCGAATATCCGTACAGCGTACGGTTTGCAGGATCGGCCTTTAAACCGGCATCTACCGATGGGATCAATTCCTTCTCAATAAAAGCAAGGAATGCGGGCGCACCGCCGCTTTCGGCCACATTGGGAAATGCAACCGGTGTGAAATCACGGTTACGTTTGTTGTCGGGCGTACCAATCAGGCCGCCGTCGCCAATAGCTACCAATATAGGCTCGGGAATATGGTATTCGGCCATCAATAATCCTAAATACTCCAGCGATGGTGAAAAGTCGTTATCACCGTCAACCACATACAATACCGGAAATTTTTGTTTGGCGGTATCATAACCGGCCGGGTAATGAATATAAATATCATAATCATTACCCGCCAGTTTAGAGTGCATTTGCCGGTGTTCGGAGTTGGGGATAGTAACCGGCTTAACCTGCTGCGCAAAACCATGCGTCCCCAACAAATCAAGCAATAGCAGTAACAGGGTTAAAGCTTTAAGGATTTTCATAACGATGAGATTACAAAAACGGATCGATCAGTTTAATAGATCCATCAGCGTTATGCTGTAGTTCGGTTACCTTTACATTGCGCAGATGCGTTTTGCCTGATAGTTGGGTATCATGATAAAATATATACCATTTACCTTTTACCTCGATGATGGAATGGTGGGTTGTCCACCCCTGAACCGGTTTCATAAACACGCCTTTATAAGTGAACGGGCCTAACGGACTATCACCTATCGCATAGCAAAGTAAATGTGTATCGCCGGTTGAATAAGTGAAGTAATATTTACCATTGTATTTATGCATCCACGAACCTTCAAAAAAGCGGCGGTCATGATCTTTAGTCAACAGCGGCTTGCCAAGGCTGTCTACAATAACTGCGTCTTTCGCAACGCCATCAAAGGTTTTCATGTCAGGCTTTAGCAGGGCTACCTTACAGCTTATGGCCGGGGCATCTTCCTGTTTTGAATCGGTCTTTGATCCATCTGCCTCGTATTTACCGGAGATCCAGCGCTGAAGCTGACCACCCCAGATCCCACCGAAATACATGTAGGTTTTACCATCGGTATCCGTAAAAACGGCAGGGTCAATACTGTAACTTCCTGCTATTTGTTCAGGTTCGGCTTTGAACGAGCCAACCGGGCTTGCAGAAGTTGCCACGCCGATATGGAAAACATCTTTTTTATCTTTTACCGGGAAGTACAGGTAATAAGTACCGTTTTTAAAAGCTACATCAGGCGCCCACAGCTGCCGACCAGCCCAGGGGATATCCTTGATATCAAGTGCCACACCATTATCTGTAACCTTGCCGCCAATACTATCCATCGACAGGATGTGATAATCTTTCATGGCAAAATGGTCGCCGTTATCATTTTCGGGGATACCCGCATCGATATCATGCGATGGATAGATATAAATTTTGCCGTTAAATACATGGGCCGATGGGTCCGCTGTGTAAATGGAACTGATGAGCGGCTCGGAAAGATATTTTACTTTTTTGCCGGTATCTGTTTTTGTAGTATCGCCTGCATTAGCTGTCTTCTTTGTTGATGAGTCACATGCACTCAAAATGCATAAGGGTACAAAAAGTGCGAGGACTAATTTTGCTGTGGTAAATTGCTTGCTCATTGACGTTTGGTTTATGGTAGTGATTAATTGGTCATGTAGTTATTGCCTCCTATGCCCGGCACATAATAAAACTTCATTTTTTTATAATAATCCAGCGGGTGCTCCGGCTTGGGATAAGCAGATCCGGCAGGCATTTTTGAAAATGTTTGGAAATATAAAACACAGGCATCACGCCAGGTTGTAGCCTCATTTAACTGAACCTGCATCAGTTGTTTTACTTCCGTAAAGCGTTCGGCATCTATCCTGCCCTGCATTTTATTCCAGGTAAGGCCCATCTGTTTAACAGAATCGGCCCCCATATAGTAATGATGAACCAGTTCATCCCACAATGACCTGCCCGAGCGCATTTTATAAGTCCAGCTTAAATGATGAAACCACAACAGGTATTCATCAGGGCAGGTTTGCAAGTTTCCCCAGTGTGCCTTAACCTCGGGTGCATATTGCGATAGCGCATTACTGCCCGTTCCGGTACGGTCAAAGCCTATCCCAGCTGAATCGGCTTTATGGTAATAAGTGGCATTCCAATCAGGGCGACCGGCATTATCTACCCAGGGACCAGGGCCGTAGTGCGTTGACACCCCCATAATATGGTGCAGCCCAAGCGGGGTCATGTAATTAACTGTATTTTCCCTCGATTGCAGCATGAAGTTTTTTACCGGCGACACAAAGCTATCGTCATTAGTAAAAGTCATTTTGAGCCAATCGGCGGCAATTACACCTGGAGACTGGTCAGGGTTCCAGGCCATGCGGCCGAAGGCATACCAGTTAGCCTGAGCAAAGGGATGACCGCACCAGTTTAAATCAGCGCCGATATTGGCCACACCTGCCATGCCGGTTATCAATTTCGTGTTAAAATCTCCTTTAATCACCCTTGCAACAGTTGAACCTTTGCCATGTGTATATGTATCCGATTGCAGGCATTCAGCAAATAATGGCGCTTCATAAACCAGGTGCGTTGAAAAACCGAGATATTCCTGTGTTAACTGGAACTCCATCATCAGCGGGGTATTGGGCATAGCACCAAACAATGGGTGAAATGGTTCTCTTGGCTGAAAATCTATCGGACCATTTTTTACCTGAATAATCACATTATCCCTAAACTTTCCATCAAAAGGTTTAAATTCATTATAGGCCTGCTTAAAGCGATCGTCGGGTACCTTATTATCATAAACAAAGGCACGCCACATCACTATGCCATGATGAGGAGCTAAAGCATCGGCGAGCATATTTGCTCCATCGGCATGGGTACGGCCATAGCTTTGCGGACCGGGTTGTCCCTCCGAATTAGCCTTCACTAAAAATCCGCCGAAATCAGGGATGTAGCGATAAATTTCATCAGCCTTATCGGCCCACCATTTTTTTACCGCGGGATCAAGCGGATCGGCAGTTTTTAGGCCTCCAAGCTCAACCGGGCTGCTGAATTTAACCGACAGGTAAATCCTGATACCATATGTTCTGAATACATTGGCCAAAGCCTGCACTTTTAACAAATATTGTGGCGAAAGGATCAGTGCATCGGCATTTACATTGTTGACAACCGAGCCGTTGATCCCTACCGAAGCATTGGCCCGCGCATAATCAATATAACGCTGATCAATAATACCAGGCAGCTTGTGCCAGTTCCAGATGGATGAGCCCGCATAGCCCCGCTCCACTGTACGGTTCAGGTTATCCCAATGATCCAATATGCGGTACATCATCCTTGGGTGGTCTGAAAGATCCAGTTTATTAATAGATTGATTGGTTTGGATCAGCTTTAAAAAATTAAAAACACCGTACATAACCCCTGCATCGGTGTTGGCCGTTATGATGATACATTTCTTTTGATTGACAAGGGCAGTTTTGATAAGATACCCTTCGCTGCCGATGCTATCGGGGGCAGTTATCGGAAAAGCTTTTAGTGATCGCGGCGTACCTATTATAATAGTTTGCCCATTGGTTATGCTTTTAGTATCTCGTGGCTTTAGGGCCAGCATTCCATCAAGGCCAGTTAAGAGCTCGGTCCTTGCAGCTTTAAGCTGGTCAGACTGTGCCGGGAAGATCATGTTTTGCAACTGTTGACTGTAAATGTTTGCCAGTTGCTTGTTGCTCACCTTATTATATTCAAGCCATAATTTATAGCCATCGTCTGCACACACTTTATTTATCGCTGCCATGAAAAGCAGTATCAGTAAACACCTGTTCGTAAATGAATATTTGGCCATGACGTTATTAAATCCAGCTTTATAAACCCATAGGCGGTTTATAAAAAAACACAATTAATCTGTTGAAAAACTTATGAATGAAATGGGTTAAGATCCCGCTTCATTTAGTATGGTTTATAAAGTTTTAGTTTTATGCAATCGATTGCAAGATAAAAACTTTTATGACTTTTAACAATAGGAATTTAATTATTGATTCCTTATTTAAGCTACCTTACTTATTGCAGCTATTGTTCGTCGTATAGTATGCGTTTAATCCCCATCTCTAATCCGCGTAACTCGGCCAGGCCCTTTAACCTGCCAGTTACCGAATAGCCGGGATAGGTACAATAATTAAAGTCATCAAGTAGTTTATGCCCGTGATCAGGCCGCATGGGGATAGCCATATCGCTCCGGCCTGCATTTTTACGGGCCATCTGTTCATTGATAATGGCTTTCATCACGGCATACATATCAACACTGCCTGTTAAATGATCGGCCTCATAAAAGCTGCCATCCGGCTGCCGGGCCACGTTGCGCAGGTGTAAAAAGTGGATCTTATCACCCAGGCGGCTTATAATTTCAGGAAGATCATTTTTGCCCGATGCACCTAACGAGCCGGTGCAAAGCGTGATACCATTGGCAACTGACGGATAACTATTTACAATATCAGTAAGATCATTTAAGGACGATGCTACACGGGGCAGCCCCAGGATAGGAAACGGGGGATCATCAGGATGGATACACATTTTAATGCCCAGTTTTTCGGCATATGGGATTATAGCCCGTAAAAAATAAAACAGGTTTTCCTTTAATGCTTGCGTGTTTACCTCACTGTATTTGTTAAGGTGTTCTTTAAACTCCGCAATGGTAAAAACCTCGTCTGTACCAGGTAAGCCGGCCAATATTGTATTGGTTAACAGCGTTCTGTCTTCGTCACTCAGCCCATCGAGGTAATGCTTTGCGGCTGCCTGTTGTTCGGTGGTAAATTCGTTAAAGGCATTCTCCCGTTCTAAAATATACAAGTCAAAGGCTGCTAAAGCCGGAGCGTTGTAAAGCAAGGCCGAAGCACCGTTTGTTAATCGATAATCAAGATGCGTGCGGGTCCAGTCCAATACGGGCATAAAGTTGTAACACACCGTAAAGATTTCCTCCTGCGCTAAATTTTGCAGTGTTTGAATATAATTATCAATATACTGGTCACGTTCCGCACTACCAATTTTGATACTTTCATGAACATTCACACTCTCTACAACCGCCCAGTTAAAGCCCGCACTTTCAATTACCGCTTTCCGCTGCCTGATTGCTTCACTGTTCCAAACATCCCCGCAAGGTATATGATGAAGCGCGGTAACTATCCCGCTTGCTCCCGTTTGTTTTATTGCGCTTAAAGCTACCGGGTCGCCGGGGCCAAACCACCTGAAAGTTTGTTTTAAATCTGGTACCATATTATTTAAAAACCAATTGCTGTCAACGCGATAAATTTATGCAATCGATTGCATAAATTTTAAATAATGTGTAATAATTTTATACTTTTATCCCTGAACAATCTGGCTGCGGTTATTACCGAACATGCAACATCGTTTATGTATTTTAGATTAACTATATGCCGGACAGCGGAAAAGAGATAACCATATATGACATTGCCGAAAAATTAAAGGTTTCGGCAGCTACGGTTAGCCGTGCGCTCAAAGATCACCCGCGGGTTAATAAAAATACCAAAAAGAAGATTATCAAGGCAGCCGAAGAAATGGGTTACCACTCCAATTCGTTCGCCAGCAATTTACGCCGTAAAAACAGCAACATCATCGGCGTTATTGTGCCGCGGCTCAACAGCAGTTTCATGTCGGACGTTATTGCAGGCATCGAAAAAGTGGTGAACGACAATAACTACAACCTCATCATCAGCCAGTCGTTAGAAACGATGAAGAAAGAGATCAGCAACGCCAGGGCCATGCTTAATAACCGGGTTGACGGCCTGTTGGTTTCATTAGCTTATGATACCACCAGCATTGAGCATTTCGAACCTTTTATCAAACGTAATATTCCGGTGCTTTTCTTCGACAGGATTTTTGAGCATGAACAATATCCGCAAATCTATATCGATAACTTCAAAGCTGCCTGCGAAGTAACCAACCACCTGCTTGAACAGGGCTGCAAAAGGATAGTACATATTACCGGCAATCAACTGCGCAATGTGTATGCCGAACGCCTGCGCGGGTATAAAAAAGCACTTGAAGCACACCAAATAGATTTTGATGAGCAGTTGGTGATCATCAACGACCTGAGCGCTAAAGAAGCTGCGGCAGCGGCAGAAACTATTTTACAAATGAATCCCCTGCCCGATGGCATATTTACAGTTAATGATGTCAGTGCCGTTAGCTGTATCCAGGTGCTGAAAAAGGCAGGCATCAAAATTCCCGAACAAATAGCCGTTGCGGGCTTCAACAATGACCCGGCAGCCTGTGTGATTGAGCCCAATCTCACTACCGTAAATTATAAAGGCTATGAAATGGGCGAGGTTGCCGCTAACATGCTTATCAATCATTTGGCAAACAGGCAGGATCTGCAACAAACGCATAGCCTCATCCTCAGATCGGAATTGATAGTACGTGAATCCTCCAGAAGAAAATAATTTAAAAAATCCATGAACTCAAAGACCAAACTTGCTATCGTAACCGGCGGTGCCTCGGGCCTTGGCCTTGCTACGACCAAAAAATTCACAGAGGAGGGCATCAAAACCATTATCATAGGCCGCGACGAGGCAAAACTTATTGCGGCAGTAACACAGCTTGGCGATCTTTGCAGTTACAGGCAATATGATCTGAGTGATACAACCGGTATACCGCAACTGGTAGCAGAAATTGAAGCTGAATTTGGCGCACCCGATATTTTAGTTAATAATGCCGGCATTAACCATAAAAAAGCTTTCGCCGAGGTAACCGATGAAGAGTTCGCCAGAGTGATCCAAACCAATCTTACTTCGGTATTTGCGATAAGCCGCGAGGTAGTAAAAATCATGTTGAAAGCTGGCAGTGGGAGCATAATTAATATCAGTTCGATGGCTGCACAATACGGCATACCGTATGTTATTGCCTATACCGCATCTAAAACCGCCATCGAAGGTATGACAAAAGCCATGGCTACCGAGCTTTCGCCGCAAGGCATCAGGGTTAACTGCGTTGCTCCGGGCTTTATAGCTACAGATATGTCGGCAAAGGCGCTGGATAATGATCCTGCCCGCAAGCAAAAAGTGATGGGCCGTACCCCAATGGGCAAATTAGGTGAACCTGCCGATGTGGCCGAAGCCGTTTATTATTTGGCGACAGATGCTGCCAAATACGTAACCGGGGTTGTTTTACAGGTTGATGGGGGTAATTCGATTGGGTTTTAATAAATTCGGCATGGCTTGAAGGAGACCTCATTTCCCGCTTCCTGCTTTACCATAATGCATCAACTTATTGGCCCAGGCAATAAAGTATTTTACGTTTGGCGCGTCGGTATGCCCACCATCATGCTGACGCCAGGCAAGTTCGCCATCAAGCGGCCCTGTATTAACGGGTGGCATTTTTTCGGTTTTGTAATCGTTTGAAACGCCGAGGTCCTTTGCGCCGAGCAGTTTAAATACAGAACCCGCAGCTACAGTTGCCATATAGCTTCCCTGCTGATCAAGCCATTTGGCATCGCCCTGTTCCGGCACGCCATAGCTTATAAAAGTAAACCGCGGGGCACACAAGGCAATCAGCTCATGTGCATCTACCGGAAGGTCTTTCGCGGTTTTAGCACCGAATACGGCATCCGATGCACCATATTTCATAAAGTTACCGGCCATCCAATAATATTCGCCACCGGTGAGGCTTTCAACCGCTTCTCCAAAGTTCCGGCGATGCAGCTTGGCCCCTCCCTCACCGGACGAACCTATCAACCCCATGGCAAACCTTTGTTCAAAAGCAAGTGTCACCAGCGCTGCCTTTCCATAGCGGGAAACACCTTCAATACCTACATGTTTGGCGTCAACCGCAGGTTCTGTTTCCAGGTAATCCAATGCGCGTGCCGCTCCCCACGACCAGGCACGTAAAGCGCCCCAATCCTCCGGCTTACGGGGCTGGCCTTTATTCACCAAACCGATGATCCCTTTGGTTAAACCTTCGCCATTATCTGCCTGGATAGACGACGGATCTATAAGTACATACCCCCATCCATTGGCAATTAGTTGCGTGGCAGTCGGTGGGTCGCCTTTCATCACCGGAAAACCACCGGGACCAAAGGGAGATTGTTCGGCAATAGGATTATAAGCGGGATATTGATCAAAAATAGTTTTAAACTCGGGATGTTCTTTTACGAGCAGTTCTTTCAATGCAGCGTTGATTTTTTCCACATCAGCAGCCGGGGGCTGCGCCGGCGCCGGTAGCGCGCTCCGACCAAACATCATCAGTACAGGTACCGGTCCTTTGGCATTTGCGGGGAGCACTAAGGTCATTTCGATATTGACGTTGATAAGCGGATAAGCCGTATTATCAACATGGCCTATAAGCTGTTTGGCAATCACCGGATAAAAGCCAACCCGTTCTTTATCGGTTACTTTAACTGTCCAGGTTACCTTGGGTACATTAGCAGGGATGCGGCCATAAACCTCACGCTCCATATCCTCCACAATTTCGGGGCGGCGCTGTTTCCACCACATTTCGGCTGTAGTTACCTTTTTACCGTTCTTTAGCGTAAGGGCGTCAGGCAAATCAGGATAAGGGTTAGCCAGCGCTTCATCATAATTAGCATGATTAGGGGCCGATTCATCGCCGCTTGGCCCGTTACGCAAGGTTTTAATTCCTAATTGCTTCATCATATATTGATGGTCCTGATCAGCAGTGAAATTTACCGGGGCCGGGGTTTGCGCTTTCGCAGCAATGGCCCATGTGAGTAAGAAAAAGAAGGCAGTACTTTTCATCGTCCCTGGTTTTAAGATGATTTATGGTTATTGCAGTTTTCCGGTTTGAAACGGTGATGCCGGCAAGCCTTCTTTATTATACAGGTTCGCGCCATCCGGGTTGTCGGCCCAGGCATACCTTACGTAAAGCGGTGCAGGGATTTTATCGCTCCAAACCAACACCTTACCTCCATTAATAATTGCCTTTGCCCAAACAAACTTTTTATCAGCCCCGGCTATTGCAAATTGTGACAGTTCCTCGCCATCAATGACAACAAGCCCCGCACCTGTATTTTTAAAAGCAATCTCAATCTTATTCCCCTCAATTTTAGCCGATTGGTAAATCGGCCCTGATGGTACTACGTTTACCTCGCCATAAACCACATTTTCGGCTACCCTGGCAAGCCTTTCTCCTACCTTTTTTTTATTAAGGGGATGAATATCATTCCATTCGCCGGCATCAATGGTTACCGCCATACCAGTATTGGGCACTTCAAGGGCCTCAAGCTGACCGGCGCGTAATTGCGCCCAGTCGCTTTCTGTTGGCGAATATTGTACCTCGTTAAAGTTAGGAAGCTGTGCATATATAAAGGGAAGATTACCTTGTTGCCAACGATTCCGCCAGTCGGCAATAAGAGCCTTTAACAAGGTTCCATATTCGGATGCACGGCTGGAATTGCTTTCGCCCTGGTACCAAACCATGCCTTTAATGGTATAATTGATAACAGGCGCTACCATGGTATTATAAAGCCCGGTAGGTTCATTTTGGGCCGAAAATTCCGGTTTCATCCTAACCGGTTCAAACACCTGCCCTACCTTGTATTGCCAATCGCCGCGAAGATCGATAGTATCACCGGCTATCGCCAGATAGTAACGTTTATCGGGCACAAAACCACCTTTGCCCGATGTATTGGTAACGCGTACCACAACAGTATTTTTACCCGGCTTTAATAATCCGGCAGGCAATGTATAGCGCCTTGGAGGGTATTGATAAGTAATGTTTCCTACCAACTTCCCATTGAAATAGGTTTGATCGGCATCCACTATCCTGCCTAAATACAACTTAGCAGTCTTGCCCTGTACCGATGCGGGCAAGTTTATTTCCTTCCTGAACCATACCACACCATTCAGGCCTTTTACTCCCTGATCGGCCCAGTAGCCCGGCAGCCAGAAACGGTGCCAGTTATGCGGCTGATAGGTGGTATCATACCATGGTTTAGGCTCATTTAAGCCTTTATCTGCGTCAAGCGGTTCCACTGGTTCCGGGTGCTTTTTCAATACACTATCCATAAATGCCGTATTGCTGAACTGGGCAATCCTGTTATGATATGATTGAATGTTCTTTAAGCCCTCGCTGCTGATCCATGCCTCAATAGGCGTACCGCCCACACTTGAGTTGATGATACCCATAGGCACATGATATTTTTGATATAGCTGTTTAGCAAAAAACCATGATGTGGCACCAAAACCTAAAACGGTTACAGAATCGGACTTAACCCATTTACCAGGTAACAGATCCGAATGTTGCCTGGTTACGTCAGATTCCGTTTTAACAAAAAAATTCCTGATCTGCGGATAATTGGCTTTTGCTATTTCATCCGGATACTTTTCCTTTACCCGCTCCATAGGCAAAACCATATTCGATTGCCCCGAACAAAACCATACATCGCCAATTAAAATGTCCCGGATAGTAATACGATTTTTACCGGTAATTTCCATAGTATACGGTCCCCCTGCTTTCATTGGCTGAAGGGCAATTTTCCAGGAACCACTTTGGCCGGTAACTGTATGGTACGTTTTATGCTGAAAATTAACGGTGATCTTTTCGCTTGCATCGGCCCATCCCCAGATCTTTACTTTGGCATCGCGCTGTAATACCATGCCATCGGCAACCAGTTGCGGTAGGCGCACTATTCCATAACACGGTAATATTAAACAAGCGAACAGCGCGACAAGTAATAGCTTCACCGACCTCATAACTCCGAAATGTTTATTGATGGTTTATTTGACTAAGTAACAAATAAAAAAAGATTTGTGCAATCGATTGCACAAATCTTTTTTTATTTTAATTACTCTTTAGTCAGCAAACGATCATAAATAGGCCCGCAAACCTGCAATGCAGTAGTAATGAACATTTTTTTATTTAAAATCGCATTTATCAAAACCGGAAGATGGCTAAAACAAGAAATATCAAACCAGAGCAAAAGATCTCATTCAGAGAGCGCTTGTCGGCATTGAGCAATCTCCCGGATTTTTTCAAGCTGGTATGGCAAAGCAGTCCAGGTAAAACTACAGCAAGCTTTTTGTTACGTATTATGCGTTCAGCCATGCCGGTTGCCTTGTTGTATGTAGGTAAGCTGATCATCGACCAGGTGGTATTGCTCAACCGCCACAGCGGAAGCCAGCATGAATTATGGAAACTGGTTATTATCGAGTTTTTGCTTGCGGTGGCAACCGACGGCCTAAACCGGATGATCAGCCTGATGGACAACCTGCTGGGTGATCTTTTTGCCAACTATACCTCCATGCGCATCATGCGGCATGCGGCCACGCTGGACCTGGAGCAGTTTGAAGATTCTGTTTTTTATGATAAACTGGAGCGTGCCCGGCAGCAAACCGTTGGGCGTACCGTGCTTTTATCACAGGTGATGAGCCAGATCTAGGATTTTATATCCATGGCTTTCCTGCTTACCGGTTTACTGACTTTAAATCCCTGGCTGATCCTGTTACTACTCATTTCTATCATCCCTTCGTTTCTGGGCGAAAGCTATTTCAACAGCCACAATTACGCACTCACCCGTAGCCAGACACCCGAACGAAGAGAGCTTGATTATGTACGCTACCTTGGTGCGAGCGATGAAACGGCTAAGGAAGTCAAGATCTTCGGCCTGTCTGATTTTATTATTAACCGCTTTAAAACGTTATCAGATAAATTTTACGCCGATAACAGCAAACTGGCCGTGAGGCGTTCGGCCTGGGGCACCTTCTTTTCTGTTTTAGGCAGTGTTGGCTACTATGCCGCGTATGGTTTTATTATTTATCAAACTGTTACGGGCAAGTCTTCTGTAGGTACGCTTACTTTCCTGGCTGGTTCGTTCCGGCAATTGAGCAGCCTGATGGAAAATTCGCTGAACCGGTTTACATCAGTTTCACAGGGGGCTATATATCTCAACGATTTCCATGAGTTTTTTGAGATCAAACCAAAGATCAAAGTTGCCGTTTCTCCTTTGCCATTTCCAAATCCGATAAAGCAGGGGTTTACTTTTGAGGACGTTGGATTTAAATATAACAATGCCGAATCATGGGCCAACAGGCACCTGAACTTCACCCTGCATCCCGGCGAAAAGATTGCGCTGGTAGGCGAGAACGGCGCTGGCAAAACTACACTTGTAAAACTTTTGGCCCGCTTATATGACCCAACAGAAGGGCGCATCCTGCTGGATGGTGCAGATTTGAGGGATTATAACCTCAGCGACCTTCGGTTAAACCTGGGCATTATTTTCCAGGATTATATCCGTTACCAGATGAGCTTTTCGCAGAATATTGCGGTAGGAAACATTGATGAGCAGGACAATACCGAACTAATCCGTAAAGCTGCCCAGGAGAGCCTTGCAGACGCGCTTGCGGCCAGACTTCCGCTGGGATACGAGCAATGGCTCGGCAGGCGGTTTAACGAAGGTGTTGAATTATCGGGCGGCGAATGGCAGAAAGTTGCATTGGCAAGAGCTTATATGAAAGATGCACAGGTACTCATCCTTGACGAGCCAACCGCAGCGCTCGATGCCCGGGCGGAATATGAGGTATTTCAGCGCTTTTCATCATTAACCCAGGGTAAATCGGCTGTGCTTATTTCACACCGGTTTTCAACAGCAAGGCTCGCTGACAGGATCATCGTATTGGAAAAAGGCAAAATCCTTGAGGCTGGCACACATCAGGAGCTTATGGCAAACAACGGCCGTTACGCCGAATTATTTAGCTTGCAGGCGGCAGGGTATCAGTAAGGGATGATATTTAAGCAAACATCCTTTGGGCTTTGAAGAAGAAATGACAAAAGATGGCCCGTCACCCTGAGCTTGTCGAAGGGTCGCGCGCAGAGGCCAGCCCACCATGCTTCGAGGGCCTCAGCATGACACCCTTTTTAAGTTGTCATGAGAGATGAAAGCACCATCTTCGCCCTGTATAGCAACTCCACTTATCGAAAAACCCTTTCGCCACCGCTCATAACAACCATGCTTATATCTACGATTTCTTTTGCCCGCTCATTTTAGCAACAACGAGGTTGCCCACTTTATTTCCCTGAATAATACCATTATCAATAGCATCCATAAAATGGATACCGCCCCAAAACCTGGAAATGGCGGCTTCTTTGGCAGCCTGGGTAAACGAACTGAAATGCCTTGGCGGAATGCCATAACTTACTTCCACATCATCGGTATATTTAAAGTTATCGCCGAAATAATGCGTGAGGATAACCGCAGCTGTTGACGAAACTACCGAATGCCCGCTGATATACTCCGGAAACGGCGGAGTTTGCAACAGGGGTTTCCAATGCGGGTCTATATACCTGCGGATGGCCGTTTCGGGCCTGATGCGGTTGGTGCGGTATTTATCTTCCCAGCAGCAAATGAAACCATCCAGCAGGCCTATGGCTACAGCTGTATTGATTTGCACCGTTTTAGAGAAGTTTACTTTAGCCTGCTTACATGCAATGGCCGTTATCCCCATCCAGTGTGCACCCGGCGAGATCTTTTTTAAGCCGATGAGCATGTGCCCGTCATTTTGAACAGCAAAAGGGTTACAATCCCAAAAGTTGGCAATATCTTTTTCTTCCTGCTTTAAGCCGTTACCGCTTTTGGCATAGCTCATTTGCAGGTATTTATAAAAAGTTGAGTTTTTATCCGTTGAAAAAGGAATAGGCGCATCAGGAACAAATTGTGCGGCCGAATCAAGCGTCATAGGCCGGATAGTGTTAAAATATGGTTCAACCGGCAACATGTAAGCAGGTGGGGTCAGGTCCCAGCTACCGGGTGTTTGCTTAAGCTTATAGCGTGGATAGTTATTTATTTTCCGGTAACCATCGGCCTTGGCATAAGCCAGGATCTGTTTACTGATTGTTTTGGCATAGCTTTTTGAACTATCGATAACTTCGCTGCTGAAGCCAATATTTTTGCACGAGTCAATAAAGGAAGACTCGTAGCCCAGCATCAACGTACCCGATGGTAACAGCCTGGCAGATGTTTCAAACATGGCCAGTACCGCACTTAGCTGATAATTATAACCTGTATTTTGTTTGGGGTGTTTGATATCGGGATATTGATTTAATACACCGCGCATACTGTTGGTCTGTTTGTCGTTTTCGGCAACTACCTCATACCCGGCAAGGCAGGTATAAGCAAAAAAACGGGCGGCCAATGGCGGGTTAGTAACATCATGGATCATTACGCTGGTCATATGGCCAACAACTTTGCTCACGTCCTGATTGGTTAGTTCGGGTTGCTTTTTCGGGCTGCAGCTTATCATCGCAAATAAGCCGCAGGCAGGTATTAGCATTAACAGTTTTTTCATTGCCTTTGTATTATTGCTTGTATGCCTTTAGTTTGCCTTTATCAAGGGCAAATAGTAAAACATTATTTAATTGAAGCACGCTCCTAACATCTCCCCGGATGTTGAAGCCCGATTGCTGCTGGTTTATGTATTGGTAATTACCCTTGCCATCACCCTTAAGCAATACGCCATAGTTAGCATCATATTTACCAAAACGGATGCGGGCCTTGTTGATGTTGCCGCAAAGCAAAAGATCCTCCTTGCCATCATGATCGTAATCAAATGAAGTAATGGTAAAAACCGGCGAATACTGAGCCTGTAAAGGCAACGTCGCCTGTTTTAATTTTCCTTGTGCATTACTGATAAAACATGCTGTAGCCAGTTCATTGGCTGTCAGTTTTTTTGCACCTTTCATTTCTTCCGGGGTGAAAATCTTGTCCATTGTAGCATCGGCATAGCTTTTATAATCGGGGAACCGGCCGCGCATTACACTCATCTGGTCAAGCAATTCATCGCGGCTTACAAAGGGGTAACTTTTATGCTGAATGTAAAAACAAAGCATCGGGTCAACGGAGCCGTTATCATCAAAATCTTTATAAAACATTTCCGCAGGCTCGGCATCGCTTGCTTTACATTGCGTATTTAAACCAATGTTTCCGGCTATAATATCCGGATGGCCGTCATGGTTGATGTCACTTACCTGTAAACAGTTCCACCAGCCGGGATATTTTTTATCAAAGTATTTTGTTGTGGCATCGGTTAGCTTAGCACCGCTATTTTCAAAAACCGTGATCGGCATCCATTCGCCGGCCAGCACCAGGTCGGGCTTTTTATCACCGTTCATATCAACCCAGGCAGCATCGGTCACCATCCCTATGTTCTTTATTGCCAGATTATATTTTGCGGTTTCGTTGGTAAAATGCCCCTTGCCATCATTGATCAAAATATAGCTTTCGGGTGCTTCGGGATACTGCCCGGGTATTACCCTTCCGCCAACAAACAGATCAGGAAAACCATCTCCATTGATATCGGCCGCTTTTACACAGCTTTTACTGCTGATCATTTTGGGCAAGGCACCTTTAGCTTTACTGAAGTTTCCTTTACCATCGTTAAGGTATAACCTGTCCTGCAGCAGCGCGTCATCCGGTTTATAATCGGCATAGCCACCAGAGGCTGCATACAGGTCGGGCTTGCCATCGCCATTGGCATCAAAAAATAAAGCTGCGGCATCGGTACTGTTTTTATCGGCTTCAAAGGCGGCAACAGCCTTGCTGATAAATCTCCCATCTTTTTGCTGCAGGTATAAAACACCGGCTTTGCCATCATGTGCACCGGTATAAATATCCTCAAGCCCATCGCCATTTGCATCGCCTTTGGTAAGGACGGAACCCGAAAACGATATCGAGTTAACCATTAACGGCTGCCTTTTAAAATCATTGGTGGTATTATCGCTTTCGCTGCCTGCGATAGGGGCAGGTACCTCTTTAAATATCGGATTGATCTGTTTTTGTGCAGGACTTGCGCCAGTGGCATCCTTTTCATTTAAAACAAGCTGTTTATCGGCTTTTACTTTTTGAAGTACCTGCGACTTGCCGCTTTGCCAGGTAATCCTTAATGAATCTACCTGCTTATCTTTTCCCAATCCAAAGTGCAGTACTGTTGACACGGTTGACTGGTAACCACGGTTTGGCATTTGCTCCAGATATTGCGTTTTATTGCCCGAATAGATGCTCACCTTAGCCCCAATACCCTGGGTATTGGCCCCATTGCCATTTAATTTTATCGATAAATAATGATTATCATTTTGCTTGGCGGCCTGGTTTTCATAAACAAAAGCCGGCTGATTGATATTATTTACCACCAAATCAAGGTCACCGTCATTATCCAGATCGGCATAAGCGGCGCCGTTACTGTTTGATGGCATCGTTATGCCCCATCGCTCGCTTGTATTGGTAAATGTGGTATTACCATTATTTTTAAACAGGTAACTTTTCATTTGCGATGATGGCATCTGGCTTACAATATCCAGGAGGTCCTGCCGCATTACGCGCCGGTCTTTAAGGTTATCGCCCATAAACTTTAAAAAGTCCATGTTGGTATAGTCGCGGGTATATCCGTTACTTACAAACAGGTCTTTCCAGCCATCATTATCATAATCGGCAAAAAGGGGCGACCAGCTCCAATCCGTATTGGAGATGCCTGCCAGCTGTCCTATCTCGCTAAACGAGTTATTGCCGTTATTGATCTGCAGCATATTACGCATATACTGGTAATAAAAGCCAACCCTCAGGTTCAGGTCAAAGGCTTCATAATTATCAATACCGAACAGCAGTTTTTGCCGCTTGTTATCTTCGGGAAGCATATCCAGGGTGTAGATATCGGGTTTGCCGTCGTTATTAATATCGGCTACATCATTCCCCATAGAGTAAAACGAGCTGTGACCAATCTGTTTCTGGAGCTCATCGGCAAAACTGCCCTTGCCATTATTAATGTACAGCCTGTCGGGAATACTATAATCATTGGATACATAGATATCCGGCCATCCATCGCCGTTAATATCGGCGATACCTGCTGCAAGGCCGTATGACAGTGGTGTATTGATAATGCCTGCACCGACGGTAACGTCAGTAAAATGATTATTGTCATTCCGCAGCAGCCTGATCCCCGATTCGTTATCCCTTTTGGCCGACATCTCCTTAACAAAGGCATCATCCATAATACTGATCCGGCCTGGGTTGTGGTTAATTAACAACAGGTCGAGATCACCGTCCCGGTCATAATCAAAAAAGTATGCCTGTGTACTGAATGATGGAAAATCGAGGCCAAAATCAGCGGTCAGATCTTTAAACATGGGCACTCCGGCGGCATTGTTTCCCTGGTTTATGAATAATTGGTTAACCCGCTTCTCGGCCCGTACTTTACCCGAATAACATATGTAGATATCCAGCTTACCGTCACCGTTAACATCGGCCATGGTTACACCTGTTTTCCAGGGACCGGGCCTGCCTGCTACACCGGCATCAGCAGTGATATCCTTAAATTGCATATTGCCCTGGTTCAGGTACAATTTATTATCGGTCATATTGCCGGTAAAATAAAGGTCCTGCAAGCCATCGCCGTTTAAGTCTCCAACAGCCACGCCACCACCATTATAAAAATACTCGTACATCAGCACGTTGGTGTTTAATCCTTCGGTTAAGGTATTGGCGAAATCAACATGGGTTTGTTCCGGCTGCAACAGTTTAAACAAGGGTTGTTGTGAGTTGGCTGAGGGTTCATGATTGCAACCTGCAAATAACATCAGCGTACACACAGCAGGAAACATCAAAAACGATCGTTCTTTTCGCGTTTTTAGCGGGAGAGGGAACCGGAATATCTTCATTTTGGTTTATTGTGGCTGCGATAAATAGGCATCGCAAATTTGATGTCAATATAACAATTATTCTACATGCAAAGCATTTTTAGAAAAATCGCTTTAAGAAGCTATATATAGTGACTCTGCAAATTGGAATTGCCCTTACTTATCCTATGATAAAGCCAAAGCGTATCATGATCCTCCTATTCAAGGGACAGCCGAATATGGTATTGTTTACTAATGCTGTCATAAGTAGCCATATGCGCATTAATATTTCCCTGTTTATCAACAAAGGTTTCGCCCCAGCTAAAGGGCTCCCAAATAAAAGTGCCTTTAACTTTATTACCAGGTAATGAAAAAGCTATATCATTTACCTCGCGTTTGCGCTGCGAATATTCCACCACTATCAGATCCTGTTTATAACGGGTGTTGAGGTCGGTAAGGTTGTTGCGTAAACTATCCGGTGTGCCATGCCACTCGGGATAATATGATTGGCCAATGATATCGAAATTAACGCCGCGTTTGAGCATGTTATCTACAAAGTATCTTGATTCTGCATTTTGCCCGCCGCAGGCAATATGTAGCATTACCCTGATGTTGCCGCTCACGCTTCTGACACCGTTAATGCCAGCCTTTAAAAACCCAGCCAGGGTATCCAGGTTTCTGACACGGCCATCGGGCCATAAAATGCCATGGTTAATTTCGTTGCCTACCTGCACCATATCGGGCAGTGTGCCCTGCTTTTTCAGGGCCAGCAAGGTAAGCCGGGTAAATGTCTTTATAGAATCCTGCAGTTGCTGGTTGTTGAGCCTTTTCCAGGCGGCGGGTTTGTATTGCTTACCGGGATCGGCCCAGTTATCACTGTAATGAAAATCGAGTAAGAAGCCCATTCCGGCTTCTTTAATACGCAGAGCCATCTTCTTGGTATCTTCCAAACCACAATAGCCTTTTGCCGAGTACCCGCTATCGGCCTTAGGATTATTGAATATGCGAAGCCGTACATAGTTAAAGCCATGATCTTTCAAAATGGTGAAAGGGTCCTTGTTTACGCCGTTATCATAAAACTTATGTCCCTCAGCTTCCAACTGAGGGATAAATGAAATATCGGCGCCCATGATCTGCTTAAACTTAACCGGAACATTTTTGGCCGGCGAATATTTGTAGGCAGATAAAGCGCCGGTGCATACCAGGCTAATTGCTGTTAATAACAGTTTGTTTATTTTAATTTTCATGTACCCCGCTTTGATAATCAAAAATACATAGTATATTAATCATAGCCCGGTAAAGGTTATCGAAATTAATCTACATCAACAAAATTCACACGCACATTATTTAATTTCATATCGTAAAAGGAAGTGCCATAAATGGCGCCAAATTCAATTATTATGGATTTCACAGCATATCAGCAGCTATTTTTCGATATTTTGAACAGCCCTAATCCGCGTGCTCCGTACGATAACCCGGATTATTTAAATTATACAAAGCTTAATTGGTCGCGCCAGCAGCGCTGGCTAAAGGTTGGCGTACTGAACCCGGATTTGACAAATGCCATCGAAAAGATCAGCAAACCACAATTATGGACGGTTATTACCGAGGCCTGGTGCGGCGATGCTTCGCATACTATACCGTTCCTGCATCGCCTTTCGGAACTAAACCCGCTTATTAAAGTTGATTATCAGCTAAGGGATTCGCCGCCATTCTTGATTGAAAGTTACCTTACCAATGGCACCCGGTCAATACCCAAGATCGTTATTGCAGATGAAAATAATCAAGACCTTGCGACATGGGGGCCGCGACCGGCCGAATGCCAGCGATTATACCTGCAAATGGTGAAAGACCATATTGAAATGAGCGAAAAAAAGATAGCATTGCAGAAATGGTATAACGAGGATAAAGGTGAAAGTTTTCAGCTGGAGTTTTTAGATATTATAAATAAGCTATTATGATTCTGGTAAAAACAACTTTCGCCCCAACCCTATCTGAAGGCTACTGTGTGTGTACATATTTAAAAAATGTCATTTCGATAGAGCCGGACGGGCATGAACGATGGGGCGAAAGAGAAATCTTCTACATTAAGCTTTGCAACTGTGCTTGTAAAAGCAGGGCGTAGAAGATTTCTCCTCGCCTCCAACGCACAAATACCACCCAGAGCTCGTCGAAATGACATTTTTTTTTAATAGTAAAATAAAAAAGATATGGCCACACGAGAGTTTTTTGTGCTACTATTTTACCTTAAGTTCTTTGCCCGCTATGTCTTCTCAGCGGTAATAGTGAAAAGTTTTATCGGTACTCATTACCACAAAAATGCCATGTTTAAAGGTACCATTTAAAGGAGTGGCGGTTACGTCACTGCCATCACTTTGCCTGGCGGCAACGTTGGCTATTTTCAAAAGTTTATGTTCAAAAGGGTTTGCTTTTGTGCCTTCCCTGCTGAAAATCTGGAAGCGGTTGGCGCCCTGACCGGATACCAGAATGTAACCCGTTGTATCATTCAACTTATAAATCGAGATCCCTTCATGGTCGGCATTAAGCCTGCGGTGCCGAATATAGCCAGCTCCTGGTCGCCTTTTTCGGGGTCGGCATAATACTGGCGTACACCTACCTGCTCTTCGCACAATCCTCGCTTCTATTTCTTTCACAAATGAATTCGCCAGTCTGCTCAACCCGCTTTTATTCTTCTTCCTGCGTTTCTTTCAGCTCATCTTCTTTTTTGCCATTGCCCAAATGGATAATAGGTTTATCCTGGGTACCGGTGATAGTCATCGGGATGCCGAAGATACCGAAGGGCGGCAGCCCCAGCCTGAATTTCAGGTTCAGTTTGCCATCCAAACCCACCTGTCCTTCAAATCTTGGCCTGAAACCTGCAATCCGCATTTTGGTTCGTTCTATAGTCATGATGTTGTTAGCTATAGTACTTTTGATATCAACCTTTTTCACATCACCGTGGCCAACACTGTCATGACCGGTTTGCTTGCCAACCGCGCTTAATAATTTCAATCCGTATACTTTTACTTGTTTTACAGAAAGTACGCCACCGCCTTTTAATGATTGATAAACCGGTTTCATATCGCTGTTTAGCTTACCCGCAAGCTTATAGTCTAAAGATACAATACCTTGTACATGCTCGGCCGAAGTTGCCATATCATGAAACAACTTGATTTCGCGGTAGGCCCTCTGAATATCAAACTCTTTCGCATTGATGTGATAATCAAAAAATGCTTTTTGCGGATTGATGCTGCCATAAGTGGCGTCCATCACTACAGGGGCACCTATCAGGCTGAAACCAGTTTGCTTAAGTACGATCTGCCCGTTGGTAACATTCATTGCGCCTTTGGCGTCACTGATATCCAAACCGCTGTATTTTACTTTTTTAACGTCAGCAGCAAAATTAAGATCAAGGTTTGCAGGCACCAGGATCACACCAGATGATTTGGTTGGTTTGGCAGACGCAGGCACACCGGCAAAGGCCATGAAGTCATCGGCAATAATCAAATCACTCTTTAGATTAAACTCGCCTTTCAATGGCGAATTTGGCTGCATGGCATAGCCTATCACATTAGATAAAGCACCGTCAAGCACCACTATCGATTTACCGTAGTTAGCCTTAAACTGATCAAACTTCATTTTGTCCTGGTTAAAGCTGAATACTCCGTTGGTGATAAAAAATGGTTTAGGGAACAGCTCGGTAGTAAGCTTGATGTTCTTCACTTTCATGCTGCCCGAATTGTCCAGCTTATCATAGTGGCCCGAAGTAGCATCGCTTTGCTTGCCCTTCAATTTAAAGTTGGTGCTTACAAAACCATTTACATCATATCCTTTTACCGCAAATACTTTATAAATTTTGCCCAGGTCAAGGCTGCCGTGCGAGGCTACGTTGTAATCAAGGTCATCAAAATTGCGGAGATTGGCCCTCAGTAAAAATGGCTGCCCTTCAAAACTGAAGGATACCGGTTTAATATCCACCTTAAGCCCTTTTAGCGAGCCGGTGTTGTTAAAAATATTTACGCTAACCTGCACATTTTGCATGGGGTGCGGATAGTATTTGGTTTGAATGTATCCGTTTTTTAGATTGATCTCAGCATTCGTAACCGGGAAGATCCTGCGGGCCGGAATATACCTGCCTTTACTTTGCAGATTAGCATCAAAATCACCACGGAAATCAATGCTATCAACCGGATAAAACTGCTTGATATCGTCTAAATGGAATTTAGCATTCAACCCGGCATCAATCAATGCACCAGCCTTATTGCTTAATTTCAGATAGCCTTTTATGTAATTATTAAGTGCATTAATGTTCAGGTTGCGCACATTCACAGTGGCATTGGCAATGTTATGATCCGGACAAGCGACATCCAGGTCAAAACTGATATTGTTGATGGACTGCGGCAATTTACTATACTTAAAATACCCGTTCCTGAATGTCGACTTGAGTTTAAATTGGGGAATACTGGTTATCACGGTATCAATCTTTTGCCTTAGTCCAGTTTTCCTGATGCCGGTGGTGTACTTGCCTTCGGCCAGTAAATGCAAACCATACCTTCCTTTTACCTGGAATGGTTTAATGCCAAAAACCTTGTACCATTGCTCCAGGTCAATTTCGGTATTCACTTTAGCATAAATATATGGCGATTTGATTCCCTTTAATTTCAGCACCGAACCAAAGTAGTCCTTACCAATATTAAAATAAACCGAATCAATATTAACTTTTAAACTGTCGGGGTTGAGGCCAGGCAAACTGGCATCCATATTCAGGTACAGGTTTTTAACCGGCGCAGGAGTACTTTTGTTAACGATGGAACCGTCGCGCACTTTCATGCTGATACCCAGGTTGGGCATAATATTTTTTGAGGCGATGTACTTTCCGCTAAGATCAAGTTGGATGATTCCGTTACCGCTGATATCCATATTATCAACATATTTGGCGTATTCATCCGGGATGGCGGTAAAAACATCACCAAGATCATTTTGGTCACTCCTGATCTTGAAATCCATATCATAGCCATCTTTCAAAAACTCAAACCTACCCTTAAATTTAACCGGGAGCTTGTTAATAAGCAGATCATTTTTTTGAAATGCGAAGGCCAATGATTTGGTATTGATACTGGTAACCAGATCGGCATTTACTTTTTTCCTGAGCACGTAGGCCTTATTGCCGTAATAAAAATCTACCGAAGCGGCATCTACGTGGCTATAAAGGTCAAAGATGTCTTTGCTTAAATCACCGCTTCCTTTGTAGTTAAGTTCCCGCGCGTTGATCTGCATGGGCAGTGAGCGGTCGTCATAAACCAGGTGGCTTTTGTCTATCAAAATCTGTTCAATCCCTAATGATGCACTGGCGGTATCGGCTTTATTATCCTGTTTAGGTGGAGATGATTTGTAAACATTGTAATTGGCTTTACCGGCACTGTCAACCTGGATGTTGATCAACGCATGATCAAGATAGATCTTATTTACATTGATTTTGCTTTTAAACACCGAAGAAAGATCTATAGCCAGTGAAATTTCTTTAGCCGAAACCAGCGTATCATTCCGAAAAGGTACGCTGCCATTCAGTACAAAATCATCCAGTGTAAGCGTTAACGACGGGAACTTTTTAAAGAATGATAAGCGAGTACTCGAAAACGAAAGCTTGCTGTTTACGCTGCCGGCCGCCCATTGTTTAATTTTTTGCGTTACCGTTTCGGGAAAAAGGTAAGGTAAAAGGAACATCAACAGCAATAAACTAATAACGGCGATGGCGCTTATTTTAAGCGTTTTAACCAATATTTTTTTTAAGAGGAGCGGCATAGAGATTATTATACTAACGAAGCATGAAAGTAATCATAAAACCTAATTATTGGATATCAAATAATGTTAGGAGAAAGTGATGGGGGGATGGCGCAAGTGGTGCGGTGAAAACACTGACCACAAGCTGTATAGACTGTGCACTATAGTTTGATTATTCAATGCAAAATTTACAACCTTATCGGAAGTCATAAAACTCCAAAGCCCATGGTCAGTGTTTTCACCGCACCATATGATTCCTTACAACCTATGCTCACTATAGACTGTATTACGATTAAAATCCCAAAAGCCTGTGGTTGGTGTTTTCACCGCACCACATGATTCGTTATATTCGTATTACAAATATCAATAATGCATCAGGGCATAGAATTTTTTACTGCAACCTGCCTTAACTGGCAACCCTTACTTGATCCGGATAATCACAAAGAAATCGTAATCGACAGTTTAAGCTTTTTAGTAAAGAATAATAGGATATGGCTTTATGGTTATGTGATAATGCCTAATCACGTACATATTTTGTGGTGCAAACAACCTGATTGGCTTAACAAAAATGTACAACAGCATTTCAGCAAATTTACCGCGCAACAACTCAAGTTTAGCTTAATAAACACCTCGCAAAGTTTGGACAATTACAAAAGCACTCAGAACGATCGCGAGTATCAGTTTTGGGAACGGCGACCATATAAGGCAACAATGTACAATCGCACAGTGCTCGAACAAAAGTTAGATTATATACACAACAACCCTGTTAAAGCAGGGCTATGCCAATTACCTGAAAATTATTTGCATTCATCAGCTTCGTACTATATCAATAATGAGGACAATGAATTGATAACACACTATATGGAACACATGTAGAAAAAAGTGGTGCGGTGAAAACACCGACCACAAGCTGTATCAGTACAAGGTAAGACCTTCGCTTACTGGCTGAAGTTTAGTGGTCGTAACTTCGACCAGACTTTAACAAAAAAGGGGAGCTTGCGTAGCGGGCTCCCCTTTTTCAATTGATATTTCAGCCTGTGGTCGGTGTTTTCACCGCACCACTCATCATCAAGGCTTATTACCCGCCAATTTATCCCTTAAAGTTTTCATATAATAACCGCCAATCACACTACGCGCCTGGAAGCCTACCATTTTACCATTGGTAGTTTCATGCCAGTCGCTTAGTGGTACGCGTGATGAAGTTTCGGTAGCAAATTTGTAAACCGGAGCAACTAAAGCGTTGAAATCAGCTCTGTTATCGGCCATAGATGCAGTCCAAAGGATCCAATCGCTTTTTGTGTAGGTTTTACGGCTATCAAGCGGCAAACCAAACTCTTTTTGGTGTGCTAAATAGTATTTAAGCTCGGTATCGTACACTTTTTGAGGGAATAATTTCAAGCCCAACACTTTATCCCAAACCATGTTGTATTTCTGGCTCCAGGTATCTTTGCTGTCAAACACCAGGCCGTAGTGGTCGCCCGCGTTGGCTTTGTCTTCCCATTTTTTAGCCATGTCTTTAGCCATAGCTTTGTACTTTTTAGCGGTTGCGGCATCACCTAACATACCGGCTAATTCGCCGTAGGCGTCAATGGCTACAATAGCTTTTACTGATAAGTTGGCATTGTGTGCCAGGTGACCGGCAAAATCATCAGTACACAATTGGCTACCCGGATCAAAACCTGATTTGGCAAGATACTCAGTCCAGATAGTTAATGTTTTCCAGTGTTTTTTTGCGTAGTTGGCGTAGCCTTCAACTTTTGCTAAAGCAGCGTTAAGGATGATCATGTTACCGCTTTCTTCTACCGGCATATCCTCGCCATAAGTTTGGCCGTTGGCCAATGGATAAGTACCTAAATCGTGTGATGAGTAAGGTTTGTTCCATTTGCCGCTTTCGCTGAAATAGAAAATACCGTTCATCATCCCCTTTAACAAATCGGGATTGTAAAGCAAGTACATTGGAGCCGAAGGGTAAGTAATGTCAACCGTATTAATAGAGCCATTGCTAAAATTCTCTTTAGATAAGAATAACAATTCGCCCTCCGGGCTTTTAACCAATTGGTGCGCGGCAATACTTTGACGATAAGCCATTACACATAACTTAGCATATTTTTCACCACCGGCTTTAACCGCATCGGCCCAGATCTTAGCATCTGTTTTTACACAAGTGTCCATCACTTTAGCGTAGGCTTTGGTAGCATCGCTCAGTACGCCTTCAATAGTAGCATCCGGGGTGTTACGCCACCATGGCCTTAAATTGGTTTTGAAGTATTGAATAGCATAGATATCATCATATCCAACCGAAATAAATTTAGATGCCGGGGTTGCAGTAACCTTACCAAATGGTAATACTGTGCTTAACATGAATTGTTTACCAGTAACCGTAGCTTCACCTTTTTGGGCGCCCAGGAATGATGAAACAGCATCGCCTTCGGGAGTGATGTATTGTTTAGCTCCGGCGGTTGACGAAGCAACATAAACATAGCCCCAGTCAATACGCAGGTTATCACCCTTTTTCTGTAATACTGGTTGTTCCACAGTCCCCGCTTTTAACAGCTTAAGGCCATTCTGACTGTATTTTGATGCAGTAACTTCCTGTGATGGTGTATTTACAGCCAGATTACTTGATACCCCCTGATAGATCTGAACATCATGAGCCTTCCCATCGGTTGATTTCAATTGGTAAGTGATGTATGATACCGGGGTGGTAAGTAATTTCAGATCGCCCATAACCAATGGCGAAGTGAACGTAAGTTTCAGGTTTACCTCACCTGCTTTAAAGTTATATACGGTTTGGGTAGCAGTAACTTTAACGCTGGTTTGCTCAGCCAGTTTAACGGCTTCGTCATCCTTGCTCAACATTTCTTCAACAAGACCGGCATCAATAAACGAGCCGCCACCGGTGTTTTTACAATGGATAGCCAAAACGTTTTCGCCTGCTTTCAGATTCGATTTTGCACTGGCAGGCAATGCAACAGTTTCAAAATCGCCGTTAGCGCCACCTTCGGCAGCAATCTGCTGGCCGTTCAGGTAAACTTCGGCTTCATCATCATGATAAATTTTAAGCATTAAACGGCCTTTCGGTAATTCGGCAATATTGAATTTCCGACGAACCCAAATGTCTTTACCTCTCCATTCGGTGCCTTTGCCCGCACGTTCATCGCCAAATGGCGCAGCGCTGCTTTTCCAGGCCTGATCATTAAAGCCCGGTTTTTCCCAACCTTCTGCCGGTGCAGTTTCGGCCAGGTATTGGCTGTTGTACGATTTTTCGTCGGTAGCTGCTAAAATGGTTTTATAATTAACGGCCGATGCGCCCATAAAACGGTAGTAATTGCCATCAACCTTAATGAGGCCCAGTAACGATTGATCTTTCCCGGTCCAGTGTTTGGTGGTTGATTCATTTAACTTATCGGTGTTTGACCAGATGCTGAAATAAGTGTTGTGCGTGATCAGCGGATAAGACGGCATCTTATCTTGTGCCAGCGCTGTTTGTGCAACAAACGATGCTGCCAGTCCGGAAACAAGCAAGTACGTTTTTTTAAAAATGCGGTTCATAAACTACGTTTTACTTTTGGTTTAATTTATTGTTGTTTTTTATTATTTACTCTTATTTCCGGGCTTTGGAAAAACCTGGTGCGTATTTGCCCAGATATGCCAAAGGCTATCCAGTTGGTGCACTTTTTCCGGGTATTTCGATTTCAGATCGGCAGTTTCGGTTTTATCCCGCGACAGATCGTACAAATGCCAGGTAGTATCATTACTCAGCGATACCAACTTCCAGTTTCCTGAACGCGCATACCTCGCGCCGAAGTGCTCGTTAAACAAATCCTCATGACCGGGAGTTTGTTTGCCTTTAAAACCTGGCACCAGGCTGATACCTGTAGTCGGTGGAATCTTGTGCCCCTTATATGTTTTAGGATATTTGGCCCCGGCCAGCTCAACAAAAGTGCACATGAAATCCATCACATGGCCCACATGGTCATTAAAGCCACCTCTATTAGCAGTAATTCCCTTTGGCCAAAAGGCGATCATCGGTGTATGGATACCTCCTTCATATGATTCGGCTTTCCAATATTCATACGGCGTGTTGGCTACGTTTGCCCAACGCGGCCCGATTGACGAATAAGTAGTCTCCGGGCCTGGCAAAGCTTCTTTCTTTGTGGCATAAACAATTTTCCGTCCGTCGCGGGTTTCATTAGGGCGATCAAAACCCGGACCATAAGCAGCGCAGTTTTCAGCACTTGCCCCATTATCTGACAGGAAAACGATAAGCGTGTTATCCAACTGACCTGTTTCTTTCAGCGTTTTAATAATGCGGCCAATACCCTGGTCCATCCTGTCGATCATAGCGGCATGAACAGCCATAGCCATGGCGTCCCATTCTTTATCAGGATTGTTTTCCCATTGCAGATCACCTTTCCAGCGATCGGATAGCTTTGTTTTTGCAGGATCAATAACACCAAGCTTCACCATTCTTTTATACCGCGCTTCGCGGATTGCCTGCCAGCCCGCTTTGTAGGTGTCTTTGTATTTGGCAATATCCTCTGGCTTTGCCATCAGCGGCCAGTGCGGTGCATTTTCGGCAACGTACAAAAAGAATGGCTTTAACGATTTAGCGTAGCCTTTGATATAAGCTACCGCTGTATCGTTAATAGCATCTGTATGATAGTAGTTTTTGGGGACGGTTTTAATGGGCTTAGTACCGCTAACCAAACTAAAAGGATCGTAAAAATCGACCACGCCCCAAATGGTTCCAAAAAACTTCTCGAACCCGCGGCTGGTTGGGTACTGGCTAATGGGCGAAAAATCGCCAAAATCTTTATGATGATTTAACCAGGCCATCTGGTCCTGCGCGTTAGGCTGCCCGTTGGTGTTGGACACATGCCACTTTCCCGACATGGCGGTATGGTAACCTGCGGATTTCAAAACTTCGGCAAGGGTTACTGCATTCTCTGTAATATGACCGAGATAGCCGGGTTCGTCTTCGGCGTCGGTCATTTTGCCTATGCCTGCCTGCTGATTGTATAAACCGGTAAGTAAAGATGCTCTTGTTGGGCAGCAACGCGACGTGTTATAGAATTGCCTGTAGCGGATACCATTTTGAGCAAGGTAATTGATGTTGGGGGTATTAACCTCACCACCATAACAGCCCAGATCAGAAAAACCCATATCATCGGCCATGATCACGATAATATTCGGGCGTTTCCTTGCCGGCTCAGGCTGCTTCACAACTTTAGTTTGCCACGCAACTGAAACAAGCGCTATTGCACCGGCACAAAATAAGCCGGCATATAGTTTATATTTATTCATAGGTGATCAAAATACCTGCGCCAGTTCGGTTAAATTTACGTTTTAATAAAGCAGGAAGGTTAAAAAATGACCGGGGCTTTTATGCCTGAACATATAGCACTACAGACAGTTTTACACATTCCAAATTAAAGCAATCATTTTACACAAAACGGCTCAATCATTGGTAAAATCGTATCATTTTTGTGATGAATTTTTTAAATTAACCGTAAGGCATATGAGCTTATATACATCACTCTCCGAAAGACTAAAAACCCAGCATCTTACCATAGAACAATTGGTTGCCGATATAAGCAATGATAAATTAATTACGCCACCGGTACCCGGCAAATGGAGCGCTTTAGATAACATAGCCCACCTGGCCCGGTACCAGAAAATATTTACAGACCGTATACACCTGATATTAAATGAAGATACGCCTGTTTTTGATCGTTACACCGGAGATCTCGATCCTGAGTTTATACCTTTCAGATCAATGGGTTTAAGAGAACTGCTGGACATGATAAATACATACAGGACAACAATTATCGATCTGTTGTCGGGGCTTAGCGACACCGAATTATCGCGCATTGGCGTACACCCTAAATATGGCAGGCTAACTATCTTAAAATGGGCCGAGTTTTTTGTATTGCATGAGGCCCATCATTTATTCACGATTTTTCAATTGGTTAATGGTGCCGAATAATTTTATCCAACAAAAAAGGCAGCCCAATGAGCTGCCTGTAATTTCTATTAAAGTTTTTATTTACTGTGCCAGCTTAACCTCAACACGACGGTTAAGTACACGGCCATCTTCGGTAGTGTTATCAGCTATCGGTTTGCTTTCGCCCCAGCCTTTTACAGTAAGGTTATCGCCATTAACACCGCTGTTTACCAGGTACAATTTTACAGAGTTTGCCCTATCTACAGATAATGACATGTTATGCTCGGCAGTACCTTCGGCAGAAGCATTGCCATTTAAAACGAATTTCGCCGACGGGTCTTTTTTCAGTTCTTTAACAATATGATCTAAAGTTTGGTACGAAGCAGTTTTTAACACCGCCGAATTAAACTCAAACTGGATATTGCTGAAATTATAATCTGGTTTCTCCGGTGCAGGAGCAGGTGCCGGCGGAGGGGTTGGCGCCGGTTTTGGTGCGGGCGGAGGTGTTGCAGCTTGTTGTGCAGGCTGAGCCGGAGGCGGCGTTTGCACAACCGCTTTTTTGGTTTTGCAGGCTTGGGTAGTGATAGCTAAAACAGCTATTGCAAGAGCTAATAAAGGTGTTTTTAGAGTTTTCATATCTAATGATTTGCGTAAACATAAAAAACGTTGGCATAATGTTTATAGTGCCTAACCATAATTTTATGGCTGAATAACGCTTTTTACATACTGATGTAGATTATTTAATCAATAGTTATGCCATTTGCCAATTATTGAGTTGAAACTTTATTCCCTTTACCTGGATTTAGATTGTTGTTAAGTATATTGTTAAACTTATCTGCACATTATAACGAGTTATTATGACCAAAGCAATCTATCTTTTTGAATCAATATCCGATGTTATCAATTATTTGAAAAGCCATTTAGATGAAACCGACATTACGTTATATGAGGGTGCAACCGATCACCAGATAGCAGAGCTTGAAAATAGTGCAGGTGTTAAGTTGCCCAACGATATTAAACAATTTTATAAGTTTAGTAATGGTTTTATATCTGACGAGGACCAGTTTCGTATCGTTCCGCTCAATGAACTTTTATCTCACGACAGAGGGCAAAATATACTATACATTGGCGAATATTTGTGTTATTGTGACACGTGGGCATTGATCATCAATCCTGAAAACAATTGTTATCAAATAAACTATCCGGACGAAAGGGGGTTTGTGTTAACCAATTCTTTTTCCGAATTTCTTTCAAGGTTTTTTATAGGAGGCATATTTGAACAGAATGGCCTTTATGATTGGCGGGATAAGATAAAATCAAAAGAAACTGAATAGCGCCCCCTTCAAATCCCCTACACTTCAAAAACAGCTACCCAATTTCATTGCCTATCGTTATCTTGTCGGCACCATTATAAACCATCGCCATGAAAAAATTATTTGCTGCAATTTTAATTGCTGTTACAACCTTAACGCAATTTGCTTTTACGCCCGTACAATCAAAACCAGATAAATCACCTGTAGAAAAAACTGCCGAACAAATCCTTAAAAAGCAAATAATGACCGAGGCCGCCTGGGCCATGCAGCAACAGCCGGTTACAGTTACAGCGTCATCTTCACCCAGGAGTGCGGGTGGTAAACACGACTTTTTTTCGGAAGCCGATTATTTCTGGCCGGATCCTAAGAACCCCGATGGCCCTTACATCAACCGCGATGGCATGACCAACCCGGATAACTTTGTAGAACACCGCAAAGCAATGATCCGCTTTAGCAAGATCATCGGCGCCCTGGCATCGGCCTATAAAATAACCGGAAATGTAAAATATGTTAACCAGGCTGTAATCCACCTTAAAGCCTGGTTTATTGATCCCGAAACGTTCATGAACCCAAGTCTTTGGTTTGCCCAGGCAGTTAAAGGACAGTTTACCGGCCGTAATTATGGTATCATCGACACCATTCATCTCATGGAAGTTGCGCAAGGCATTATCGTGATGGAAAAAGCTATGGACGCCGAAACTACAGCCGCCGTTAAAAAATGGTTTACCGATTATACCAACTGGCTCATGACCAGTAAACCCGGTATGCAGGAAAGGGATGTTAAAAATAACCATGCCACCTGCTGGGCTATGCAGGTAGCCTCCTTTGCCAAACTTTGCAAAAATGAAGTAGTACTTGATTCGGTACGCGTGCGATACAAAACTATATTGCTCCCCCGCCAAATGGGCACCGACGGCAGCTTCCCCTTAGAGATGGCACGTACCAAACCCTATGGCTACTCTATTTTTAACCTCGATGCCATGACCACGCTATGCCAGATCCTTTCAAGCCCGCAGGATAATTTATGGAACTTTGAAACACCGGATGGCAAATCCATCAAAAAAGGAATAAGTTATCTATATCCATTCGTGGCAGATAAAAGTAAATGGACTTTAAAACCCGACGTAATGTACTGGGACAACTGGCCAATTGCGCAGCCTTTCCTGCTGTTTGGCGCTAATGCCTACCATGAAAAAGTGTGGTTAACAACCTGGCAAAAACTGGATCATAACCCTCAGGTTGAAGAAGTTATCCGGAATTTACCCATCAGGCACCCGCTTATCTGGTTTTAAACCGGGTAAGCGATTTCCCCACTCAACGCTTTTCTCCGTCTATAATAATATGTAAACTGTGAGCTAAGCGTATCATCAAAATATTTTTTTGTCGGGAAGGCGGGTTTTCTCCGTATGCAATCACACTACAAAAGCACTACTACGCTTGTGATGGAATCGTATTGAAGTTATTATAAGGTATTTATAATAAGATGTTTATATAATTTTACCAATACAAAAACATCTATTACACCTATTAACGCGCCTTTCCTGGTATTAGTATATGATATTCATAAGTATCATGAATTTGGTTAACAGGTTTGTGTTTTATTGCCCGGCTTATTTATAAACCAAATAATACATCTAAAACCACTTAACAAATTTAACTTATGAGATCGAAACTTAACCCTTACCTCCTTGGCCTTTTTCTGGTCGCAATCGCAGCACTATCATCCTGTAAAAAGGATAACATGAACCAGTTTAAAACCGGCAGCGATTCAAACACTGATAACAGCAGCAAGCCGGTTACTGTTAACAATGCCGTACCTATTACCTCCTTTAAAGTAATAGGTTACCTGCCCAGCTGGCAGGGCGATGTGAATACAGTACAATACAGCAAACTAACCCATATTAATTATGCTTTTCTTACCCCCAACAACACCGGGGGGCTGAACCCGCTTGATAACCTTTCAAAATTCACCAGCCTGGTATCAAACGCACACAGCCATAATGTTAAAGTAATGATATCTGTCGGTGGCGGTGGTGGCGGCGATGCCTTCCATCCTATTGTAGCCAATGCCGGTTACCGTACCACTTTTGTTAATAATATGGTCAACTTTTGTAACCAGTACAATGTTGATGGTGTGGATATCGACTGGGAGTTCCCATCGGAAGGTACCGAAACCAATAACTTTTATTTATTACTGCAGGAACTATCAACTGCCATGCATAACAGCGGCAGGTTATGTACCATCGCCTCCATCTCGGTTGGGGCTACTTACGTTACCAACAATATGTTCTCTATCCTTGATTGGATCAACATCATGGATTATGACGACAACAACTTCCAGCACTCTACCTACCAATCGGCTGTTGATTGTTTAAGCTATTGGGCAAACCGTGGTTTACCTGCAGCCAAAACTATTCTGGGGGTTCCGTTTTATGCCAGGGATAACCGGTACGATTATTCGACCATGAACTATGTTGATGTTTTAGCGATAGGCGGTAGCCCCAACTCGGATACCTTTCAAACTTTTGGCTATAACGGTATCCCAACTATTAAAAGCAAAACCACCCTGGCCCTTAACCAGGCAGGCGGCATGATGATCTGGGATTTGGGCGGCGACGCTTCGGGTGCCAACTCCCTGCTTTCGGCCATGAACACTATTATTACCGGCGGAACTACCAATCCTCCGCCAGCTCCTCCAATAGGCACTGTAATATCGCTTAAAGGCTTTAATGGTAAATATGTAAGCGGCGAAAACGGCACGCAGGCTATGACCTGCACCCGCACCGTCGCCGGCGACTGGGAACATTTCACCGTTCTTGACGCAGGCAACGGCAAAATCTACCTGCGCAGCATGGGTAAATATGTTTCGTCCGAAAACGGCACACAAGCCATCACCTGTAACCGCACCACGCCAAGCGACTGGGAAACATTTGACTGGATAGTTACCACCGACGGAAAAATAACGTTGCGCGGCAACAACGGCAAATTCATTTCCAGTGAAAACGGTACGCAAGCCATGACCTGTAACCGGGCTACCGCATCGGGATGGGAAGCATTTGGGTTGAATCAGTAAACTATTAACTGCTTATACCAAAGGCCGGGGCTATGATTTTAGTATCATAGCCCCGGCTGTTTTTCAAGAGGATTGGTATATTCTTTTAATGTATTTTACTTTGCAAACCTGGGCAGCAGGTTAGTCGCGGCACCCATCATTTTTATTTTGTAGCGATAACCTCCTCCAAAAGAATCCTCCTCTTTTAAAAACTCATGATTCTTTTTACTGATCCAGTAGGTTTCGGTAAAATGGCGGCCATTGTAATCGCTTTCGTTATATAGCTTCCAGCAATCAACTTTGTTACCATCCAATGTAGTAATTAACTCGCTGCCGGTTACTTTGTATAAAACATAAAGCGGTGCAGGGATCCCGGCCTCATAAAAGGGGATAGCAAAACTTTTGCCTTCGGCAAGCGGTAACATCTCGAAGGTTTCAATGTCTAAATTCCAATTAAAGTTGGCGAAGGTAAAATCAAGCTTAAAATTCTTAGCCTCATTATTGGCAACGGTGTCGGCACTTATCACTTTATCGGCAGCCCAGTTAAAGGCTTTTGTTTTTTTGCCGATGGTTTCTGAATGATAAATCGGCGCGAAATCAGGCACTTTATTAATGGAATAAATGGAACGGTATGATAAGCTATCGCTGCCATACCAGTGCTGGGTTATAGTAAATACCTTTTCACCGTTACGGGTTTCGAGGTTTATATCACGCAGCCAAAGCCAAAATTTCAGGCTCCTGTTGTCCTTTGTATTTTGAAAATACACAAGGTATTGCTTTAGCCCGGGTTTAAGCGCCGATGTAAGCAGGCGTTTGTCTTTTACTCGGATGGTATCAGTTTGAGCAAATACTTTAGGCGTATGCGATAGCAGCAGCAACAAGCTAAGGCTTACAGCTACTAATTTTTCGGCTAATTGTTCGGTTTTCATGATAATCTGATGGTTTGATAAGGATACTTTTCTGTTAACAATTCAAAACTGCCTTTTATCAACCATCCTATCAAACCGGTTAAACCACTGCCGCGTTCTTTTTAGCCTACTACTGTATTTATTCAATAATATACCTGCAGACCAACTTATTGAACATTTAGTGCCATTTATTGAATAAATGCCGGCAACTATTTAAAACCGGCATCCACAAACAAAAAGCTTAGTAATTTTAAAAATGCAACTATTTAAAACCCGCCCTTCCATTACACAACTCCAGCTCTTGATATGGTTAGCGGTGTCGCTGTTACTGTTTTTTTCTTATCTGCCGATGGATGGAGCAGGCCAATCGGCTGTTTATACCATTGTTAACACTACGTTTTACGCGGCTATCATATATGGTAACATCCTCTTCCTGTATCCTGTATTTTACCAAAAGGAAAAATATGTTTGGTATGTATTACTTGTCATCATTTTTTTAGTGGCAACGGGTGTGCTCCGGGGTTATTCAACCCTGCTTATTTATAATACCTTTTTTGCAAAAACACCAGAGCATATCAGTCAAAAAGCCATCATTAATTATGTTTCGGGCGGAGTGCTCATTTTCATTATGAGCCTGATCTTTCGTATAGCAATAGCTTATTTTAAGCTAAAGCAGCAAACGGAAGAGATTATGATTCAAAAAAGCCAGGCGGAACTGAACCTGCTTAAATCACAAGTGCAACCGCACTTTTTGTTCAATACACTTAATAATATTTATTACGAAGCTTACCGTGAGGCCCCCCGTACCGCGGCATTAATTGAGCGGCTTTCGGACATTATGCGCTATTTTGTTGATGAAAGCCCCAAGGATGATGTAGCCATCGGTACCGAAGTACAGTTCATTGAAAACTACATCGCATTAGAAAAAATCAGGATCAGGCATGAGATGGTTGTTTTTTTTGAAAAAAACTTCAATTCAGATCTCCGCATCCCGCCTATGCTGCTCATGACCTTTGTGGAGAATATTTTCAAACACGGCATCGACAAATCGAGCGAACAAAACCTTATTGGTATATCTTTGGTTCAGCAGGGTGATTATCTCTTTTTTAAAACCAACAATGCTATCCATACCGAAGTAGCAAGCAAACGCGCTGCCGGTTTCGGCATTGTCAACTTAACCAAAAGGCTAACCATGCTGTACGGATCAAATTTTGACCTGAAAATTGATAAAAGCAACAACACCTTTGCCGCGTTTTTAAAGATCCCGATAGCATGAATTTAAGCTGTATCATAATTGATGACGAACCTAACGCGGTTAACCTGCTGGAGATGCTGGTGCAGCAAAGTACGCAGTGGCAGCTTAAAGCCAAATGTTATAATGCGCTTGAGGCACTGGCCTTTTTAAAAAACAATAAGGTTGATTTTATTTTCCTGGATATCAACATGCCGCAATTAACGGGTATGGAGTTGGCAGGCTTGCTTCCACCGCAAACCAAAATTGTGTTTACCACTGCTTATTCGGAGTATGCTGCCGAAAGCTATACCTATCAAACTATTGATTATCTGCTGAAACCAATCACACTGAAACGTTTCCTGGCAGCCATGCAAAAAATTGAAGCGTATTTTGGCAAGTCCGAACCGGTGATGCAACAAACCCCGGTTAATGATGAGGGCTATTTCTTTATAAAATCGGGCAAAGTATTACGCAGGATCCTACTGGACGAGATCTTATACTTTGAAGGCGAAAAGGAATATGTACGGCTTGTTACCAGTCAGGAACAGCTATTAATTTATCGCCGGCTAAAGGATATTGAAGACCAGCTTTCGCCCCCTTTTGTGCGGGTACACAACTCCTATATTGTAAATACCAAACAACTGGTAAAAATCCAGGATAATCATATCTATATTGCTGAAAAACACATCCCTGTAAGCGAAAAATTTAAAGATGGTTTTATGAAGCTTATTAATAGAAGGATATTTTAAGGTAAAAAACACTTGCTTTAATAGCGGATATACTTAATCTTTAAAAATCTTACCGGCAATCATATTTTCTCTTTTTAAAGCCAGATTATGCTCGCCATCCCAATAATAGTATTCGCTATCGCGATATTCGCCTAAATTTAGCGCATCAAACTCATCCATTTCCATATTGCGCTTCACGCCTATTCCGGCCAAAGCGATATTAATGCTATGCCCATGCCAGCAACAGAACCCGTTTTTATATAATGATGCATATTGTTCACCATTTCCGGCAAAATAATCTGTTTTGATCAGGACATAATCAGTAAAATTCAATTGGCTTGCAAAATAATGAATCAACTCACAATCCCAATCAAGGTCCTCGATGGTTGAATCACAACTCAAATTCAATTTCGTCGACCAATAAAAAACGGAATCCCAGTCAAGTATTACAATAACATAGCCTGCTTCATATACTAAAGCCAGACCATAAGTTTTAGCCTGTTCTTCATTGATAGGCGCCCTGCCAATAATTGCGTTTATGTGATGTCCCATGATTCCTAAAATACGCGTGTAAAAAATTACCAGGTAGCGCATTCTTTGGTTTAATATAAAAAATTAAAATATCCCAATAAGTAAATAAACATTTACATATAATATGGTATTCTAATTCAAATTAACCAATCCAGACTTACGAAGTTTTTGAAACTTCGTAAGTCTGGATTGGCCTCGCGTTAAAATCTGTCAAATTTTCATATTCGGTACAACACTAACCGATGAATTTACGATACCGTAATCTCGCCTCTCAAATCCGTTTCCAGCCATTCTTTTACCTGCAAGGGATCATCGCTTTGGCCCAGCAGGTACATCATTTTGGTAACAGCCGATTCAAAGGTCATGTCATAGCCGTTGGCTACGCCGATATCTTTGAGGTGTTTGCTGGTTTCGTAACGGCCGAGTTCAACCGTACCTACCTTACACTGTGAAATATCAAGGATTACCTTACCGCTGTCGATAGCGTTTTTAAGCAGATCGATAAACCAACTGTCGGTTGTGGTATTACCGGCCCCGAAGGTTTCCATTACTATACCCCGCACGTCGGCGCTTAAAATGTTCTCAACCACTTTAGGGCTTATGCCCGGGTATAACTTCAATACGCCAACATCATTCACCAGGTTGTTGTGTACAATTAACGAGCTTTCGTCTTCTGGCAGTCTGATATCGTTCGCGCTAAAGCGTAAATGAACACCCGATTCGGCCAATATAGGATAGTTTGGCGAGCGAAAAGCCTCAAACTTTGATGAATTATATTTAAAAGCCCTGTTACCACGGAACAGTTTATAATCAAAATAGATACAAACCTCGGGCACGCGGGCACGGTCATTCTTTTTGGCTTTGGCTATTTCAATAGCCGTCATCAGGTTTTCCTTTGCATCAGTACGGATGGCGCTTATCGGCAATTGCGAGCCCGTGAAAATAATGGGCTTGCCTAAGTTTTCTAACATAAAACTTAATGCAGATGCGGTATATGCCATTGTATCCGAGCCGTGTAAAATCACAAAACCATCATTATCATGATAGTTTGACTGGATCAAACCGGCCAGCTCGCTCCAGATTTCAGGGTTCATGTTTGATGAATCAATGATCTCATCAAACGAATGTACTTTGATACGGCAGTTAAGCTTTTCAAGCTCGGGCACGTTATCCATTATTTGCTCAAAGTTGATAGGCTTGAGCACCTTTGTAACCGGATCACTCATCATACCTATTGTCCCTCCGGTATAGATGATCAAAATTTGGCTCATTAATTAAGTTTATGCTGTATATAAATATTAAACAATTTTAAATTCCGAATACAAGCCTGGAATTTTCGGTAGTGACCTCTGCCACTTTTTCAATGCTTGTTTGGTGAAGCTCAGCCACCTTTTGGGCTATATATACCAGGTACGAGCTTTCGTTAGGTTTACCCCTGAACGGAACAGGTGTAAGGTACGGAGAATCTGTTTCTAAAACGATACGTTTAAGGTCAATTTCCGGTATTACTTTATCAAGCCCTGAGTTTTTGTAGGTAACTACCCCACCTATGCCCAGGTAAAAATTAAGGTCGATCACTTTTTGGGCTTGCTCAACAGTACCTCCAAAACAATGAAAAATACCCCGTAACTTTTCATCAGCTTCCTGCTTCAGCACCTCATATACCTCATCAAATGCATCGCGACAGTGGATCACAATAGCCAGATCAAGGCTTTTGGCCCAGTTGATCTGTTTCACAAACGCATCTACCTGTTCTTTTAAATGCGTTTTATCCCAATACAGGTCAATACCTATCTCACCTATGGCATAGATCCTGTTTTGCTGATGGGCATTCATGATGGCCGAAAGTTCTTCTTCCCAATTCTCCTTTACATCACAAGGGTGTAAGCCCAGCATCGGGTAGCAATATTGAGGATACTCATTCGCCAAACTATAAACCAGCGGAACGGAAGCCGCATCAACGTTGGGTAAAAACAAACGGGTAATGTTATTATCGATACAACGCTGCATTAACGCCGCGCGTTTTTCAGGAATGGTTTCGTAGTATTGATGGGTGTGCGTGTCGGTTAAAACCATGCTGCAAAAATAAACCTTGAATACTTAATAACGAATTTATAGCGGTAAAGTATCGATACTTTCAATTAATTACCTGACGACTACCAACAAAAAACCTCCTGTTTTTTCGCAGGAGGTTTTTTCCATCAGTTCTTTTTAGCGGCAGGTTTCTTTGCTCCGGCTTTTTTTAACGGGGCCTTACCAGCGGCCGGTTTCGGGGTAACCGCGGCATGTTTGCCTGGTTTTACTTTTACCAGTTCGATATCGAACACCAATGTGCTGTATCCGGGGATTTCCGATCCGTAAGGACGTTCGCCGTAGGCAAGGTTTGAAGGGATGATAAATGTTGCTTTTGAACCTTCATTTAATAAAAGCAAACCTTCATCCCAACCTGATATTACCCTATGCTCGCCCAAAACAACGCTTATAGGCTCATACGGACGGCCTGGTTGTTGTATACCTGCCGCTTTGGCGTTAGCTTCAATGCTGGTATCAAACAGTTTCCCGTTAAGCAACTTTCCGGTATAATTTACCAGCACGGTATCGCCATTAAGCGGCTTTCTTTTTGTTGTTGGGCTGGTTATCACGTATTTTAAGCCTGATGCTGTAGTAACAGGTTTAAGACCATGTGCCGTAATATAGCTTTCTCTGTCGGCTGTTTCAGCTTGTTTTAGTTTTTCAAGGCCCGCATTCCTTTCGGCAATGGCATCATTTAACGATTGCACCTTCTCTATCTTTAAAATAAAAGTAAGAAAGCTGCCTTTAGGCAAAAAAGGGGGACGGGCTTCTTCATGACCAACAAATACTGAATCGGTTGGAATTTTAACCAGGGCACTGTCTTTAGCTGCAAGCAGCGGGAATATTTCCATCAGGTCGCCTACATTTTGCGAGGCCTGTACCTGGGCTTGTACGGGATGCCCTGCCTTATAACTACTGAACAGTACTGAATCTTTATCTGTTTTTTGAATAAAGTTAAAAGTAAGTACATCGTTGATCTTAGCTTTGTTGCCCGGGTTAGCAGTATAGATCTGGTAAAGCGCGCCTTTAGCGGTTTTCTGCAAACCAGCCGTTTGCGCACCTGCATTTAAAGCAAGCGCGGAAAGCGCCGGCAATAAAAAAGAAAAAATATGTTTTTTCATAAGTTATAAATAAAAAAGCCTTTCCTGTTTTAAGCAGGAAAGGCCTTGTAAAACATAATAATTATTTCGTTGTCGGAGTTGGCATTTGCATTTGCGGCATAACCGGTTTTGGTGCATTTGGATTTGGGTGGACAATATTTACCAGCTCAACTTCAAATACAAGCGGCGTATAAGGCTGCATTTGCTGGCTTCCCTGATCGCCATAACCTAACGATGATGGAATAACCAACATCGCTTTAGTCCCTTTATTAAACAATTGAAAAGCTTCGTCCCAGCCTTTGATCACTTTACCTTCACCCACCGGAATACGGATTGGCTGATAAGGGTTCATCGGGTTGATCTGCATCTTTTCTTTTACAGCTACCGCTTTAACACTTGTTTCCAAAACTTTGCCAGTAACAAGCCTTAAAGTATAATTAATTACTGCTGTATCACCTACTGCTACGTTAGCACCACTGCCGGGTGTAGTAACTGCGTAATTTAAGCCTGATGCAGTTTTTACAAATTTCAGGTCTTTATGTGCATCCAGGTAACCCTGGATCTTAGCAGGCTCTTTACCTTTAAGGGCGTCGGTTTGACCTTTCATGTATTGGGTAACGCGATCGCGGAAAACTTGCTCGGTAAGTGCACCTTTAGCAACTACCTTTTCAATTTTAATAGTATAAACCAGGTATTTACCTTTAAAGCCCGGCGGGCGTTGCTGACCGCCTTTAAATACCGAATCGGCAGCTATTTTAAATGTGGCACTATCACCTTCGCCCAATAATGCTAAGCCAGAAACAATATCACCTTTCGTTTGGGGTTTAGGCATCAGCGTTGGTATAGGCTGGCCGTTATCATAAGAATTATTGATAATTGAATCCTTATCGGTTTTGAGGATCATGTTCAGTGTCAAAAAGTCACCTTCCTTAACTTTAGGATTGCCTTTTGAGGTGTGGATATTATAAAGCAAGCCGCCTTCGCCCTGCTTAAACCCACCGTTACAACTTGCAAATCCAATAGCCGCAAGTGACAGAAACATCAGTTTTCTTTTCATCATTACTTTTTTACTGTATTAATAGTTTTTTATATTCGGGTAAAATTTGTTTAAATTGTTGTATAACCTGTTCAAGGCTACCGTCAGAATGGCCGCCGGCTGCATTGCGGTGACCGCCGCCATTGAAGTATTTTTTGCAAATCTCGTTGGCCGGGAACTCGCCTTTTGAGCGTAATGAAAGTTTCACCCTGTCGCTTCGTTCAACTATGAAAGCAGCCAAACGGATGCTTGCAATCGATAATGCATAATTTACCACACCTTCCGTGTCGCCTGTTTCAACATCAAAACGCTCCAGGTCATGTTTGTTAACTGCAATTATAGCTGTATTAAACTCAGGCAATACCTCCAGGCAATTAGCCAGGCAATGACCTAAAAAGCGCAGCCTGTTTTCAGATGCGCTATTATACACCAGCTCATGAATGCGCCAGTTAACCGCACCGGCATCTATCAAATCGGCAACTATGCGGTGAACTCCGGATGTAGTGTTGGGAAGCCTGAATGAAGCCGAATCGGTCATAATGCCTGTATAAAGACAGGTTGCCACATTTTTATTTACAAGTTCTTTGTGGTGAAGCTCGTTTACTATAAAATCATATACCAACTGCGCAGTAGCACAGGCATTGATATCCCAGTGCCTGTAATCGTCAAAATCGGCAGGCTCCAGATGATGATCGATCATGATTTTATAGGCATTACTCTCGCCAACCAGCTCGCCCATATCATTGATACGGCTCAGCGCATTAAAGTCGAGGCAAAATATAAGTTTCGCATCTGCTATCAGGGCGGCAGCTTCTTCGCGGTGCTCGGTATAAATAATAACATTCTCGTTACCCGGCAGCCAGCTTAAAAAGTCAGGATAATCTGTAGGGGCAATAACCCTGGCATGATGGCCCTGCTGTATCAAATAATTATATAAGCCTAATGACGACCCCATAGCATCACCATCGGGTTTATGATGGGTAGTGATCACTATTTTTTGAGGTTTCGTTAAAAGGTCAGTAAGCGAAGCTAAATCTAACATCAATTCTTAAAAAAAGAGTTGCAAAGCTAAATAAATAAATGAAATACAAACCATCTAATTTAATTCAAAAAGCTTTATCTTACAGTTACAAAAGCCTATTTTTGCCGCAAATTTTAAATGTTATCATAAGCATCAGTAAGCTTATGTTTTAAAACCAACGTAACAAAGGCATTTAATCTATTAATAACCCAAAAAAGAAACAATTATTTCAATGAAAAACAACAGAACATTTACCATGATAAAGCCTGATGCCGTTGCAGACGGGCATATCGGTGCTATTTTAGACATTATTACAAAAAACGGCTTTAAAATCGTGGCGCTTAAATACACCAAATTATCTGCCGAAAAAGCGGGCCAGTTTTATGAAGTGCACAAAGAACGCCCTTTTTATAACGGATTAGTTGAATTTATGTCATCGGGACCTATTGTAGCAGCTATTCTTGAAAAAGACAACGCTATTGCCGAATTCCGTAAACTGATCGGGGCCACTAACCCGGCCGATGCCGCCGAAGGTACCATCCGTAACCTGTATGCAAGATCAATTGGTGAAAATGCCGTTCATGGCTCAGACTCTGACGAGAATGCCGACATTGAAGGAAACTTCTTTTTCTCGGCTTTTGAAAGGTTTTAAGTAACCTATTTCGGGTGTAATTATATAAACCAAAAGTTACACCCGAATTTTTTACGTTTTTTTTGTAATTATGGTTACGTTTTTTGTAACTTTACATTATCCGCCTAAACAATATTACATAATTTAATCAACCAATAATATCACAAAACATGAAACCATTATTCAAATACATCTTTTACGTACTTATACTGGTGATGTTGGTTATTGGATCGCTAATGCTTTACAGAACACACCCCGAAGCCCAGCTTGCGCTTACCATTCCCGGCCTGTTCATTCTTGCTTATTCAAAGCTTACGGATGATATCAAATTAAAGCATAACAGCTTACGTATGCTTAGAGGAAGATAATTTCCTCAACAAGCACACTTTTAGCTTCGTTATTAATCTTTTCAATTATCTGGCTGCGCATCAGCATCAATTCACTTTTTATTACTGATGATTCTATCCGCAGAAATAATTTCTTATCGCGCACAAATAACTCTTTGGTGCGATTGGCTACTGATTTGCCTACCAGGTTGGGCCAGGCAGTAATAACACCGGTTTCGTCAAAACGCCGCTTAATCTTATATACATTAAGCATTTGCTCAATAGCTTCTTTCAGTGTTTTGTCGTTGGTTTTACGCATCAATCGCTCCTCCTTTTACTTTAAATAGTTTAACAGGTATCCCTATTTTATTAAAAACGGTTTCAACCCGCTCAACCCCGGTATCGGTTATAAAAACCTGACCAAAATCATTGTTCGATACCATCTGCATTAATTTGGTAACCCGGCCGTCATCAAGCTTGTCAAAAATATCATCAAGCAAAAGCAAGGGTTTAAATCCTTTTTGCTGGTATAAAAAAGTATATTGTGCAAGCTTGAGTGCAATTAAAAATGACTTTTGTTGCCCCTGCGATCCAAACTTTTTCATGGCCATACCATGGATATTGAATTGCAGATCATCTTTGTGAATGCCGGCCGTGGTACGCTCCAACGCCCTGTCACGGTCAAAACTCTTTTTCAATAAATTATTTAAATCATCGGCAAGCAGTTGCGATTCATACACGAGGTCGACATGCTCGGCATTATCGCTCAAAAAACTGTAATGCTTGTTAAATATAGTAACAAAACCCTCCATAAAGGCCCGGCGCCTTTCAAAAATACGATTGCCCGAAGCGTTCAATTGCTCATCAATCACTTCAAATAAGCCGGCATCATATCGCCCTGTATCCGCTACCTGTTTTAAAAGCGCGTTACGATTGGTAAGGATTTTATTATAGGTGATCAACTCATCTAAATAATGGTTATCTGTTTGCGATATCACATTATCAATAAACTTGCGGCGTTCTTCGCTCCCTTCGGTTATGATACTGGTATCATTTGGTGATATCATTACAAGCGGTAACAATCCGATATGATCGGCCAGGCGCTGGTAATCTTTTTTATTGCGCTTAAACTGTTTCTTTTGATTGCGCTTTACAGAGCAGGCAACAGCTTCGGGCTGATTGTTTTTATTAAAGACGCCGGTGATGATAAAAAAATCGGCACCCTGCTTAATCTGCTGGCTGTCTATCGGGTTAAAATAGCTTTTGCATAAGGACAGGTAATGAATAGCATCAAGCAAATTGGTTTTGCCGGCGCCATTATTACCTGTAAAAGCGTTAACCCCCTCGCTGAAAACCAGTTCGGCCTCATCGTAATTTTTAAAGTTAATAACTGACAGCTGTTGCAGGTGCATGAGATGGCAAAGTTAATGTTTTTTGGTGAGTGGTTGATGGTTCATGGTTGATAGGCCATAGTCATTTATAAACAAAATTGCTCTTCCCTAAATCCTTAAAACTACAAACCCAAGACCATGAACCATAAACTATCAACTATGAACTACCCCTCGTTAAAGATTTAATACAAAAGGTATTGCCAGTAAATTTGAAAACCGTATTTTTGCAAACTTAATTTTAGAACAACAATGTCAAAAACCCAGGCGAACACCAAAGTTGCAGCACCAGAAAACAATTTTGGTCAGAGTGGCAAATTTGTACGCGAGAACCAGAAAAGCTTACTATTTATTGTAGGGGCCATTATTGCCCTTATTGCTATCTATTTCATTTACATTAAATTATACTTAGGCCCACGTGAAGTTACTGCCGCTAACCAAATGTACAAAGCGCAGGATTTTTGGCAGCAAAAAAACTGGGACAAAGCCATTAAAGGCGATGCCGGCTTCCCTGGTTTTGAAAAGATCATCAGCGATTACAGCAATACCAAAGCTGCTAACCTTGCTTATTTTTACCTGGGCACTGCTTATTTAAATAAAGGTGACTACCGTAAAGCCATTGATAACCTAACCAATTACCGCGGTGACGACAACATGGTAGCAGCCGAAGCTTTTGGTAGCACAGGCGACGCATATGTTGAACTGAAAGATTACGAAAAAGCAGAAACTTACTTCAGCAAAGCTGCTGATAAAGCAAAGAATAAATTTTTATCGCCGCTTTATCTTAAAAAGTTAGGTTTAACTTATGAGGCTCAAAAAAACAGTAAAGAAGCTGCTGAAGCTTATAAAAGAATAAAAACTGAATATCCTAAAAGCGATGAAGCTCAAAATATCGACGAGTATATAGCCCGCGCCGAAGCGAAACAATAATTTTAATTTCGGATTTGAGGATTTCGATTTCGGATTTATCAGGTAGCTAAATACCTTTAAATTCGGAATCGATTTTTTTTATAGGCAGATTTTGATCGCTGATCACAACACTTAACAAAATCCGAAATCGAACATCCGAAATTCGAAATAAAAACATCCGAAATCAAATGGCGACCCATCTTAAAAACCTTTCCGATTTTTCAAATACCGAAATACCATCAGCAGCACCGTACCGCTTCGGTATAGTTGTAGCCGAGTGGAATGCCGAAATTACCAATGCGCTTTACCAGGGTTCATACCAAAGCCTGATAAGCAATGGCGCACTGGCCGAAAACATTTTTTCATACCAGGTACCGGGCAGCTTTGAGCTTACATCGGGAGCAGATCTGTTATTAAAAAAAGGCAACCTTGACGCGGTAATTTGCCTTGGATGTGTAATACAGGGCGAAACAAGACATTTTGATTTTATTTGCGATGCAGTGGCAAACGGCGTAAGCAACGTTGCCATAAAGTACTCAAAACCTGTTATATTTGGGGTATTAACTACAGATAATCAGCAACAGGCTATTGACAGGGCTGGCGGTAAGCATGGTAATAAAGGCGACGAAGCAGCTATCACAGCCATTAAAATGGCAGCCCTTGCTGAAACATTAAACAGTTAAAACCCGTTAAAGCAATTAATTTTAGCTCAACATGAAAAAATTAGTTTACATAGCACTTATAGCCGCGGCAGTTGCAACAGCATCATCCTGCTCAAATAAATTATGCCCGGCTTATGGTTCATATCCTAAAACAGGCCGTTAACAGTTAATTGTCATTTTTAAACCTGTTTAAACACACTACACAGTTTTTGTGTTATAATTACGTTATAGCATTTTAACTATTAATAATATGAACTGGATTTCGTTGGAGACGGCCGATCAGCTAATGGCGATCAAACAACAAGAAGGATATAGCCTTATATTTAAACATAGCACGCGCTGCTCCATCAGCATGATGGCCAAAAGGCGTTTTGAGCTTGACTGGGATAATCTTCCCGAAAATATGCCCCTTTACTTTTTAGACCTGATCAAATACCGTGACCTGTCAAACCAGGTAGCGCAATTGTTCGAGGTACACCACGAATCGCCCCAACTGTTACTCATTAAAAATGGCGAATGCATCCTTGACCAGTCTCACAGCGGCATCTCTGTTGATGAAACTTTAGAGGTGCTGAATTAGATTTGATGACGATAGTCCATAGACCATGGTCGATGATTTCATTCTGGCGTATAGATATTCATCTTTTTTATCAAGAATATATCATATCTTCTATAGGCTATGGACCATCGTCCATGGACTAACAACTATAATCAGTTTTTAACTACATTTGTACCATGATTGAATTGCCGGTAGTTCCTGCTGTTAGCCAGCCTGTACGTAAGCCTGATTGGCTTAGGGTTAAGCTTCCTACAGGAAAAGAATATGCTCACGTACGCAGCCTTGTTGATACCCATAAACTGCATACCATATGCGAAAGCGGTAACTGCCCTAATATGGGCGAGTGCTGGGGTGCCGGCACAGCCACTTTCATGATCCTTGGTAATATTTGCACCCGTTCGTGTTCGTTTTGTGCAGTTGCAACCGGCAGGCCTTTAGCTGTTGATGTTGATGAGCCCAACCGCGTAGCAACTTCTGTAAAACTAATGCAGGTAAAACATTGCGTTATTACCTCTGTCGATCGTGATGATTTGAAAGACGGCGGCTCCATTATCTGGGCCGAAACCATCAATGCCATTCGCAGTGAAAGCCCCGATACTACTTTAGAAACCCTGCTGCCCGATTTTAAAGGCAACTGGGATAACCTTGCCCGCGTTTTGGAAACCAGGCCCGAAGTTGTATCACACAACCTGGAAACTGTAAGGCGCCTTACCAAAGAGGTGCGGATCCAGGCAAAATATGACCGCAGTCTTGAAGCCCTGAAACATATTTCAGAAGCGGGTTTGCGTACAAAATCAGGCATTATGCTTGGCTTGGGCGAAACCGAGGAGGACGTTTTAGAAGCAATGGATGATTTGCTGACAGCAGGTGTTCATATACTTACACTGGGGCAGTATTTACAGCCTACACGTAACCATCATCCGGTGATTGACTGGATCCATCCCGATCAGTTTGCACGTTATAAGGAATTGGGTCTTCAAAAAGGATTCAGGTATGTTGAAAGTGGGCCGCTGGTACGCTCATCTTACCATGCAGAAAAACACTTGTTTGAAATGTGATAATTCCTTTATATCTTCATCGGGTTGAGTAAGAAACGAAAAATATCGATGTCAGAAGAAGAACTGGTGTTGTCATTACGGCACCGGGAAAAAATTGCCGTCGAAGCTTTATATGATATGTATTCGGCCTCGTTATTCGGGGTTATATCACGCATTATAAATGACACCGCTATAGCCGAAGATGTTTTACAGGAAACTTTTGTAAAAATCTGGCATTCCTTTTCAAGCTACAGTACGGAAAAAGGCCGTTTATTTACCTGGATGGTTAATATCGCGCGCAACCTTGCAATTGATAAGACCAGATCGAAAGATTTTAAGAATCAGAATAAAAACCAGGATATTGAAAATAACGTAACTTTCATTGACGAGCAACGAAACACGGTTTACAAACCTGAGTTAATGGGGGTTAAAAATTTAGTGCAAACACTAAAACCTGAGCAAAGACTGATCATCGAGCTGGTTTATTTTAAAGGCTATACTCATGTGGAAGCTGCCGAAGAATTGGGCATTCCGTTGGGTACCATTAAAACCCGGTTAAGAATGGCTATACAGGAACTCAGAAAACATTTTAATTGAAGTGGAAGATTTAAAAGCATATATTGAAACAGGGATACTGGAGCTTTACGTATTAGGGGATGTTACCCCTGCCGAAAAGCTACAGGTTGAAGAACTGGCTTCAAAGCACCCTGCTATTAAGGCAGAGCTTGCCGAAATTGAACGCTCAATGGAATTGTATGCCGGAGAAAACGCGATTGAACCATCTGAATATTTACGTAGCCGCATATTGGGAAGTTTACTAACTAATTTTGGCGACGATAATGACTTTCCTACACAAACCCATACAGAAAGGGAAAGCGTTGTGGTTACACGGCCCTATAAAGAAAAAGAAATTAATTTTTATAAATACGCATTTGCCGCATGCCTTGTTTTATTGTTAGCAAGCGCAGCGGCTTTGTATAACCTTTACAACCGCCTTAATGATACCAATACCCGGCTAAATGCCATGCAGTTGCAAAACCAGCATTTTAGCACCACGGTTAGCGCAAAGGACAGCGAGCTGAACCTTTTAAGGGATACCTCATTTAAACTGATCCGTCTGAAAGGAACAGAAAAATCGTCTGAGTCGGTGATGACCGTAGCCTTTAGCCCATCCAAACAAAAAGTGGTGATTGACATGGAAGGCCTTAAATTGCCTGCAAATGACCAAGCGCATCAATACCAGCTTTGGGCACTGGTGGCCGGCAAACCTGTTGATTTGGGTGTATTTGACGCCACAGCAGATTCAAGCGGATTCAAAAATATGAAAGCGATAGCCTCGGCCGATGCCTTCGCGGTAACGCTTGAGCCAAGAGGCGGTAGTGAAAGTCCAACACTATCACAAATGGTGGTAATGGGTAAATATTAAAGCGAAACACCCTCCCAGAGCTTAATAATGATTAAAAGCTTACATTTTTTCGGATTTATTCCGAAATGATGTAAGCTTTTCGATTTTTATACGTTAATTACTTGTATTTTGTGTAAACCTAAACTACACTGGGTTAATAATTTAACATTTTTTTAACGAAAACCAAAACCAATTATTAGTTTTTTTGTAACTAATAGGAACATGTAAACGTCTTATGATTAGTTAGGACATAAACGAGAAACAGTGAACCTGATAACCCTAACCCCCAGATTTGAGTATTTAGTTCTTTATAAGATCAGTTAATAGTTAATTAAAACGGCTGTATGATACTTGCAGCCGTTTTTTTATGCCCTTAACTTTGCCATGGTAACGGGCAATTGCGCAATGAGCTTACTGGGCAAAACTACATGCATCCGGTTTGGCAATGCAAGTTCATCGCCGGCCTTACCGTGAATATAGGCACCAATGATGCAGGCTTGATCCGGCGGATGCTTTTGCCCAAGCAAAGCAGCTATTACGCCGGTAAGTACATCGCCCATACCTCCGCTTGCCATAGCAGCATTTCCTGATGAGTTAAAATATACTTTGCCATTGGGTGCTGCGATAATGGTATAATCATTTTTCAACAGGATACACAGGTTTAACTCCTTTGCCTTTTTTATAGCGGTTTGCAGCCGTTGCCACCAACTGGTATGTTCACCAAAAAGCCTGTCAAACTCTTTCATGTGCGGGGTTAAGATGCTCCCCGCAGGTAGCTGGGTTAATAATGCCTTATTTTCTGCAAGCAGGTTCAATGCGTCGGCATCAATAACCAGCGGTTGTTTATAGTTTTTGATGATTGCTTTTAATAATGTTAAGGCCTCGGCATCCTTGCCTAAACCAGGCCCCACAGCTATCGAGCTAAATTTATCCCATTCAATATCAGGCAGTTTATCACCGTTCCTGACTATGGCCATAATTTCGGGCTGATAACTGTTTAGTGCGGTTAAGCCACTTTCGGGGATACAGGCAGTCGTCAGCCCGGCACCTGCGTGTGCTGCAGCTGATGAGCTTAATAGCGCCGCTCCCATGGTTTTTGCCTGCCCTGCAATAATCAGCACATGACCAAATGTGCCTTTATTGCTGAAACGACGACGTGGTTTTAGTATTTGTCTCACATCTTTTTCTTCAACAAGCTGATACGGTGAACTTAACGACTGGATAAACTTTTCATCTATGCCAATATTCACAGCTTCCCAGCAATTGATATAAGGTGCCGATTCCGGTAACAGGAAATTGATTTTAGGCTGCTGAAAAGTAATTACAAGGTCGGCTTTTATAGCAATAGTATCCCTGACTACTTCCCCTTCCGAAAAAAAACCTGTGGGTACATCAACAGCAACAACTGTTCGGCCCAAATCATTAATGAACATAACAAGCCGTTCATAATCGCCGGTGAGCGGTTTGTTCAAGCCGCTGCCGAGCAGGGCGTCAATAATTACCGGGCTGCTATCCGCCGGGATCTCTTCATCCTTGGCAAGTTCTTTTATAGATACGCAAGTTTGTTTTAGCCTTTCAAAATTGATGTTAAAATCCTCCGATGTCTTATCAGAAAACCGGGCTATTACAACGTTGAGCTTATTATAATGATGATCACATAAAATACGCGCAATGGCAAGCCCGTCGCCGCCGTTATTCCCTGTACCACAGTAAAAAGTTATCGGCTCGTTTTTATCGGGGAAACGGTTAACGAACCAACCCACAAAAGCTTTTGAGGCGCGTTCCATCAAATCAATAGAAGCAACAGGTTCATTAGCGATAGTATAAGCATCGCCCTCGCGAATTTGTTCGGCAATTAATAAAGGAAGCATATATCCTAAAGTAAGGATTTAATGGTTTTGTTTTAAGAGAAATTATTGGCAGATCAACCGAACTGCACAACAAATAATAATATCCAAAAATCCGGCAGAAAAATTTATTTTAACAGACGGACAGGCAAGCTGTTTTACAATATTTAAGCGGTCGTTTCACGGGACTTTAGTTTGTTAGAAATACCGGTATTTAACCTTCTTCTTTGTTTTCATATTAGTTGCTTTTATAATCCAGCCCTTGCGAAATATTTGAATAGATAAAATCAATATTTATTACCTTTACATAGCATTTATCTATATTACATGACTATCACACAACTGGAGTATATTGTGGCTGTTGATATCTATCGCAGCTTTGTTTTGGCAGCCGAGAAATGTTTTGTTACCCAACCAACATTAAGCATGCAGGTACAAAAACTGGAGGACACGCTTGGCGTTAAGATCTTCGACCGCAGCAAACAGCCCGTTGTGCCTACCGAAATAGGGATTGAAATAATTACCCAGGCACGTGTAATGCTGTCTGAGAGCGAAAAGATCAAAGAAATTATATCCGACAGGCAAAAGGAACTTTCGGGCGAATTACGGGTAGGCATCATCCCTACCGTTTCGCCCTATATATTACCTAAAATCATCCATGGCTTTATTGAAAAATATCCACAGGTAAAATTGATTGTATGGGAACAAACTACCGAAGAGATCATTCAACAGCTAAAACTCGGTATGCTTGACTGCGGCATCCTTTCTACCCCGCTTCATGAAAACAACCTTACCGAAATCCCTGTATTTTATGAAAATTTTGTAGCCTATGTATCCAAAAACAGCAAACTTTCTAAAAAGAAGAATATTGTGCCGGATGATATAGATATGGAGGAGATCTGGATCCTGAACGAAGGCCATTGCATGCGCGAGCAGGTTTTGAATATTTGCCAGCGACGGAAATCAACCCGTGGCTTTCAGCATTTTGAATACAATACCGGCAGCGTTGAAACCCTAAAACGCATGGTCGACCAAAATAACGGGGCTACCATCCTACCCGAGTTGGCCCTGTCTGAGCTTAGCGAGAAACAACTGGATAAGGTACGCTATTTTAAATCGCCCGAACCTGCCCGTGAGGTAAGCATTGTGATACAGCGCAACTTTTTAAAACGCCGCATGATTGAAGCGCTGAAAGCTGAAATACTGGAATTTGTGCCAAAGCGGATGAAAAGCAAAAAGAAAAAGGAAGTGATGGATATTTAGTAATTGCCTATCTATCTACCAGCCTTACGAAGTTTGGGGGACTTCGCAAGTCTTCATCAGGTGATGACAGCCTTCAGGATTATAGAAGGCCCCCGTTTACATGATTCTTAAATTTAACTACTCTTTTTCTGAATAATTTCGGTGGTATTGCTTTCACAATCCCTTACCGGATTAGCAATCTTCCATTATTACATCCACAAGTACCTGAACAACAAGTACATTAAGTGCACTATTCAGATTTATTATAAATAATTTGCATCGTAACACCTGCCTGACTACTTTTGCACAGTTATTTATATTTAGTCTAAATAAAATGAATTATCCCAAACCATCTTTCTCAAAAATCTTTTCACTTTCATTTATACTGCTACTTATCGGCACCATCCCGGCCCTTGCTCAACAAGCCAGGGGAATCCTTAAGGGTAAAATTGTCACTATAAAAAATGGCCCCGCCGAAAACGTTTCAGCAGTACTTAAAGGCACCAGGTATGGTACCATAACCGATGAAAACGGCTTATTTGAAATTAAAGCCCCGCAAGGAGATTATACACTTGTAATATCTGAAGTTGGCTCAAAAGGACAGGAAAGATCAGTAACCGTAACAGCCGGGCAAACAACTGTACTGCCTGTTATTACTGTTGATCATACTATTCATGGTTTGCAGGAAGTAAATATAAATGCCAATAAAACCAATAAATTTAAACGCTCACGAAGCGAGGATGTTGCCAAAATGCCTTTGGGCAACCTCGAAAACCCACAGGTTTATAATACCATAAGCAGCCAGCTGATGCAGGAACAATTGATATTTTCTGTTGATGACGCAATTAAAAATGCCCCAGGGATCCAAAAAATGTGGGAAGCTACCGGTCGTGGCGGCGATGGCGGCGCTTATTATAACAGCAGGGGCTTTATTGTGCAAAGTACCATGCGTAACGGCATTGCAGGGATTATAACTAATGGCATTGACGCGGCTAACATCGACCGGATTGAGGTTATTAAAGGCCCCTCTGCCACTTTATTCGGAAGTTCTTTAACCTCATATGGCGGCCTGATCAACCGTGTTACCAAGAAACCTTATGATATATTTGGCGGAGAAGTAAGCTTATCTGGCGGCAATTTTGGTTTTTACCGGGGTAGCGCCGATATTAACACCCCGCTCGATAAAGATAAAAAGGTACTCTTCCGTTTAAATACCGCTTTTAATCATGACGGCAGTTTCCAGAACAACGGCTTTTCACGGAATGTGATTATTGACCCAAGCATTGTTTATAAGCCTACCGACAGGTTAACCATTAGTGCCGATGCTGAATTATCATATGGTACCAATATCGGAAAATCTATTTTCTTTTTCCCTTACGGACAAACCATTGATGCCCTGGGCTACAGTCGTGCCGATCAGCTCCAGCTTGACTACAAACAAAGTTATCATGGAGATGACCTGACTCAAACGTCACAAAACAGGAATTTTTATGGCGAAGTAAAATACAAGATCTCCAACGTTTGGACAACGCGTACCAGCCTGAGCCTCACCCATAGCTATTCGGACGGTTTTGGCCCTTACTATTACCTGTTGCCAGGTGATTCTATTTCCCGTAACGATCAGTCAACCCGTAAAAGTAAAGATGACATGATCGAGATCCAGCAGAACTTTAACGGCGACTTCAAAATAGGTAAATTCCGTAACCGGTTTGTAGGCGGCCTGGATTTCTTCAGGGAAAACTCGCAGCAATATTTTTTTGGCAGTACACTCGATACTGTATCTGTGACCGGCAATCAAAACTATAGCAATTTCAACAAAGCGGCGATGGACGCCCTGTATGCTACCGGCATTTATGGTTTTACCTACCCTTCCATGTTTAAACGGAATACCTACAGCGCTTATCTCTCTGATGTGTTTAATATTACGGATCAACTGATAGCATCGGCAGGTTTACGCGTAGACAGGTTTGACAACAAAGGCAACTATGACCCAACAACTCAAACCACATCTGGGGCATATAAGCAAACCGCCTTTTCGCCAAAATTTGGTTTGGTTTACCAACCCGTTAAAGACCACATATCGCTGTTTGCCAATTATCAAAACAGCTTTAACAACAAAACCGGTACTACCGAAAACAACCAACCGCTTAAACCCGAGCAAGCCAATCAAATTGAAGGTGGCGTAAAACTTGACCTGTTCGATGGTAAATTGAGCGGTACGGTAAGCTATTATGATATCAAAGTAAAAAATATCGTACGCCCTTCCACCATAAATCCCATTCTTTCGGTACAGGATGGAACCCAATACAGCAAAGGCTTTGAAGCTGAAGTAATAGCCAACCCAATAATCGGCCTTAACATCGTAGCAGGTTTTTCATACAATGATTCAAAGCTTACCAAAAGCGCCGATGCCAGCATTGAAGGTCTTCGGCCAGCAACCGCCTCATCGCCATATCTGGCAAACTTTTGGGTAAGCTACAAATTTCATCAAGGTGCGGTGAAAGGTTTTGGTTTGGGTTTCGGCGGCAACTATGCCAGCGATAACAAGATCGTAAACAGCCGGACCATTGGCGTATTTACCCTCCCGGCTTACACTGTATTAGGAGCATCAGCATTTTATGATACTAATAAATACCGGTTTGGTGCTAAGCTTGACAACCTTACCAATGAAAAATACTGGATAGGTTACACCACCATTAACCCTCAAAAATTAAGAAGTTTTGCATTAAGCGCAACCTATAAATTTTAAAACAGCCATTAAATAAAAAGCAGGAGTGTATTACAGTTCCGGCTTTAAGTTAACAACCAAATCATTCCTGTTAATCCTGAATAAAATGTCAAAATCCATACACTCTTTCTGTAAACTTCCTCCTCTTTTATTATGGGCAGTTTTGCTGCTCTTCAATATAAAACCCGCGCTGGCCGAGGTAAAACCCGGCACCATAACAGGCACAATCACGACTGCCGATGGCCAAACCGTTCCCGGTGTAACCGTAAGCCTTAACGGTAATGGGATATCTGCCGGCACAGTTACCAGCGAAAGCGGAAGGTTTACTTTCAACAAAGTAAAACCGGGCAGCTACACCATCAAAGTGACGTTTGTAGGCCTTGCTCCTGAAGAAAAAGCAGTTGAACTGGCCGATGGACAACGCGTTACCGTAAACTTTATGCTGCGCGAAAACGCCAACCAGATTGGTGAGGTCTTAATTTCGGGCAGGAAACAAAAATATAAGATCGATGCACCCTCACCCAGCCTGAGGCTAAACGAGCCTTTACTTGAAGTGGCACAAAATATCCAGGTGGTATCTTCCGACCAGATTAAGGACCAGCAGATCTTTAACATGCTCGAAGGCGTATCGCGCAACGTGAGCGGCTTAACCATGCAGGAGCATTGGGGCAATTATGCCCGTGTAAATGCCCGCGGCGACAGGCTTGCACCTTTCCGCAACGGTATGAACATCGAAGCTACCTGGGGCCCGCTAACCGAGGATATGTCATTTGTTGACAGGATTGAATTTGTAAAAGGCCCAGCTGCATTCATGCTGGCCAACGGTAACCCATCGGGCTTTTATAATGTAGTTACCAAAAAGCCCACAGGCACTACCAGCCGGGCATTCAGTTTTACTACAGGCAGTTTTAACAGCTACCGTGCCACTGCCGATTTTGACGGCGTACTTACTAAAGACGGTAAACTGCAATACCGCCTCAACCTGATGGGCCAGCTTTCAAAATCATGGCGCCCGTATGATTTTACTAACCGTACGGCTATCGCTCCCGTATTACGCTATAAATTCAACAGCAAAAATACCCTCACTGCCGAGTATACCTACCAGTACCAGCGCATGAATGCCTTCGGTACCGCGTACCTGTTCTCCACTGATGGCTATGCAACACTGCCGCGCAACTTTACTAATGCGCCTTCAAATTCGCCATCATCGGGCATCCGGGACCAAAGTGCGTTTTTAACTTATGAGCATACCTTTAACAGCAAGTGGAAAGTTACCGCGCAGGGTGCTTATTTTTATTATAAGCAAACGGCATATAGCTATTGGATAAACAGCATCAACAGCAACGGCGATGTTGACCGTAACCTTGGTTTATGGGATGCTGTTAACAAAAACAAATTTGCCCAGGCCTTTTTAAACGGCGAATTTAATACAGGCAAAGTTGTTCACCGCCTGTTAAGCGGCCTTGATATTGGCGACAAGTACTACATTCCGGATTATTTTCAATCAGGTTCGCTTGATCCTGATCCTGCAAACCCTTTCAATATCCACAATCCAAATAATGCCCCTGTTACTTTACCTGTGTTTGATAGATCGGTGCCGCTTAGCGAACGTGGTAAAAACGCTGTAAATACCGAAAAATATCAATCATTTTATGTACAGGATGAGTTGGGCTTTTTTGATCAGAAATTGCGTTTAACTGTAGCCGGTCGTTACACCCATGCCACTACTACCGATCCTTATGCCGGCGATACCAAAGGGCATAAATTTACGCCCCGTTTTGGGTTAAGTGTCAACATTGATCCTACTACAACTGCTTATGCGGTATATGATCAATCATTTGTGCCGCAAACAGGTAAAATATACGGCGGCCAAAAAGTTAAGCCCATTACAGGCAACAACATGGAGCTCGGTTTAAAACGCGACTGGTTTGATGGAAAGTGGAATACTACCTTATCTGCTTACCAGATCCTTAAAAACAACCAGTTGGTAACCGACCCCGACAAACATGGTGAATCTGCAGCAAATTACGTTTTGCAATTAGGTCAAACTAAAACAAAAGGTGTTGAATTTGATACCCGCGGCGAAATCATAACCGGCCTGAGCCTCATGGTTAACTATGCTTATACCGATTCGAAGATCTCTAAAGATACCGACCCCGCAAATGTTGGCAATCCTGTTCCCGGCTTTGCAAAACATGTTACCAATGCCTGGTTAACATACCGTTTACAGCATGGCAGCTTAAAAGGTTTGGGCTTTTCAACCGGCTATCAGTGGCAGCTTGACCGCCTGCCATGGAGCCTCGGCACAGGTACTTCTGATCTGCCAAACTACTTCCGTTTAGACGCAGGCGCATCCTACCAGATCAAGAAGATGAGTTTTGCGTTAAATGTAAATAACGTGCTTAACAAATACCTTTATTCAGGTGGTCATGAGGGGTTGAGCACCGACGGCAAAACTGTTTACAGCTGGCAGGCAGAAGCACCAACAAACGTACGTTTAAGTATCGGCTACAAATTTTAATGAATGACACCTTTTAAAAAAACACTGTTGTTTATACATCGCTGGCTCGGATTTATATCCGGGCTGGTAGTATTTATAGTGAGTATAACCGGCTGTATCTTTTGCTTTCAGGACGAGATCCAGGATGCGATACACAGTTACCGTAAGGTTGAAGTACAAAACAAACCCTACATAGCACCATCAATACTTAAAGCCGAAGCACTGAAAGGCCGTAAAGGTGCTATCGCCAGTTATGTTTACTATTACGGTATCGGTCGCCCTGCAGGGGTATTGGTAACGGACAAGAAAGAGGGCCTCCTTTTTGTATATCTGAATCCTTATACAGGTAAGATCACCCATATCGAAAGCCCCACCACGAACTTTTTTATTATCGTTGAATATATTCACCTGTACCTGTTGCTCCCGGCTAATATAGGTACCCTGATAGCAGGCATATCGGTAATAGTTTTTGTGGTGCTGATGATCACCGGCATAATACTCTGGTGGCCCAAACGTAAAAGCGACCGTAAACGCAGCTTCACTATTAAGTGGGGTGGCCGCTGGCGCCGTATTAATTACGACTTGCATAATGTTTTGGGCTTTTACGCCACCAGCGTGGCTATCATATTGGCCATAACAGGTCTATCAATATCATTTGACTGGATGCGTGAAGCTATTTACACAGCCGCTAATTGGGGCAAAGCACATCCCGAAGAAAAGGTAGTTTTCAAGTCCGATTCGTTGTTGAATGGTAAAATGGATACCACCCAGGTTATCAACAAAGCATATTTATCAGCCAAAGCCGCCTCGCCAAATGCCGAAATGTTTTTAATTTATGACGATGCTGCTAAAGCCGGTACCATAGGCGTAACCGCATACGCACAAGCCCTGCACTACTATAAAAGTGATAGCTATTCCTTCGATAAATACACCGGCAAATTATTGAACCGTACCGCGCATGAACAAAAAAGTACCGGCATGAAAATGAATAACATGAATTATGATATTCACGTAGGCCAAATATTAGGCCTTCCCGGTAAGATCATCGCTTTCCTGGCCAGTTTGATTTGTGCAAGCTTGCCAATCACCGGCTTTATCATCTGGCTCGGCAAACGCAAAAAATCCAAATCAAAAAAAGTAAAATCGGTGGCACACAGAAGGACGGCAAGGCAGCATTTGCCAACCGACCGTTGATTATTCTTTCGCTTCCTGGTATAACTCCCCCTTTTAGGGGGTTGGGGGGCCAATAACCACCTCATCATCCAACGGATGCCCGGTGCAGGTCAAAATCCATCCTTGTGCAAGATCCGCTTCAGTAAGTACATCATTCTTCACCATTTCAACTTTGCCGCCGGTGCATTTAAGCATGCAGGTAGAGCATATTCCTCCCCGGCAGCTATAAGGTAAGGGGATATTGTTTTGCAGGGCAGCCTGCAGTATGGATTGGTTTTCGCCTACTACAATATCGTGCAGCTCGCCCCGGTATTTTATTTTGATGTTTTTGGGTGGAAAATTAGTAAAGCTGCTTGTTACGGCAACTGTTTCGAGCACAAAATTTTCGCGGCGGATCTTTGCCTGATCAATCCCCATATACACCAGGTCGAACCGGATCATTCGCATAAAAGCAAACGGGCCGCAAAGATAAAACTCAGCATTTGCCAGATTAAAACTGGTGTATTGCTTAACCAGCTTTTCTACCTTATCGGGGTTGAGGCGGTTACCTTCGCTGCTAAGCAGGTGAATGATCGTCAACCTTTCGGGGTGTTCGGCTGCCAGTTTATCCAGCTCATTTCTAAACAAAATGGAGGCCGCATTTTGATTACTATAAATGAGGGTTAGCCTGCTTTTACCCTCCCGGTTCAAAATATATTTCAGTTGCGAAAATATAGGGGTAATGCCGCTGCCGCCCGCAAATAAAAACAGATCCTTTTCCTGCTGATGGTCACTGATGATAAAACGGCCAGCAGGGGTTAATGCTGTTAACTCATCGCCTTCCTTTATTTTAGTGAGCATAAACCTGGAGATTTCACCGTTGGTAATGCGCTTAATAGTTATTGCAGGGTATTGTTCATCGGGCGATGAGCTTAACGAATACGAGCGCCTGATCTCTTCCTGCCTGTGGTTAAATATCAGTGTGATGAACTGTCCTGCGGTATAAGGGATAAGATTACCATCAATACTGCTCAAATAAAAAGTAGCAGTATCTGAGGTTTCCCATTTTATGTGTTCAACTTTTAGTTTTAAAATCTCTTCGGTCATCAATTGATGGCGTTATTGTTTATCTGCATTTTGCGGATAACGCTGTTCTTTTTGCCGTAAGTATAGTAGATAACCAAACCAATTGCAAGCCAAATGACCAAACGCAACCAGGTATCGCCGGGTAGAAACGTCATCATGGCAAAACAGGTCAGGATACCCAGCACCGGCACCAATGGCACAAGGGGTGTTTTAAACGGCCGGTGAATATCAGGCTGCTGCTTTCGTAAAATAAGTACACCGGCGCAAACCATAACAAATGCAAGCAGGGTACCAATACTGGTCATTTCACCAACCACGCGTATCGGAACAAATGCGGCAAAGAGGGCTATAAAAGCGCAAAGCATAATATTCGATTTCCAGGGTGTGCGAAATTTGGGATGCACTTCCGAAAAAACCTTCGGCAGCAAACCATCTTTCGACATAGAGAAAAACACACGCGATTGGCCTAACAGGTCCACCAAAATCACCGAGGTATAACCTATTAAAATAGCCAGCACAATAGCTTTGCTCAACCACTGGTAATGCGTTTTTTCAATGGCGATGGCAACCGGTGCGCCCGAACCTATAAATTCCTTATAGTTGGCCATGCCGGTCATTACGTGTGCAAATACAATAAAGAGTACCGTACAGATCAGCAGCGAGCCGATGATCCCGATAGGCATATTTCGCTGTGGGTTTTTGGCCTCCTGCGCCGCGGTTGATACAGCATCAAACCCAATAAATACAAAAAACACTAACCCCGCCCCTCTCAATATGCCCGACCAGCCATAATCACCCCAAAAACCGGTATTTTGCGGGATATAGGGATGATAGTTTTGCGGGTTAATAAATGACCACCCAACCGCGATAAACACCAACACCACGCCCACTTTCAAAGTTACAATAATGGCATTAACCAATGCCGAACCTTTTGTGCCCCGGATAATGATACTGGTAACCAAAATCACAATGAGCGCAGCAGGCAAATTAATGATCCCGTTAATAATATTGCCATTGGCAGCCTTAGCTGTTTCAAAAGGCGAAAGCGTAAGCTGTGGAGGCAAATACAGGTCAAACCAGGATAAAAATTTAGTAAGGTATTGCGACCAGCTGATGGCCACTGTTGCTGCGCCAACGGCATATTCAAGCGCAAGGTCCCAGCCTATGATCCATGCAAAAAGCTCGCCCATGGTAGCATACGAATAGGTGTAAGCGCTCCCCGCAACAGGTATCATAGCCGAAAACTCGGCATAGCAAAGGGCAGCGAAAGCGCAGCCAACAGCAGCAATTAAAAAAGAAATAGTTACCGCGGGCCCCGAATGCTGGCCCGCCGCTATACCGGTTAACGAAAATAAACCGGCCCCTATAATGATGCCTATCCCAATTAAAATAAGGTTAACGGGCCCAAGCGAGCGTTTTAATGAATGTTCCCCTTCCTCCTTCGATTCGCGGAGCAGGGTTTCTATGGGCTTTTTGATCATAATATAAAAAAGTCCACAAAGTTAGTAGATTATTGCAGGGATTAAGCGTGGGTGTATAATTGGGAGGTAAATAAACAAACTTCTCGGGCTCGTTTACAAACGGGCGCAAGATTTATGACGTAAAACAGAAGCGGCAGGACCATCAGATCCTGCCGCTTTTGTTTATGAGCTTAAATAATATTAAGCGGTTGCTTTTGCGTAAAGCTCGGCAACGTGGTTCCAGTTGATCACATTCCAGATAGCTGCTAAGTAATCCGGACGACGGTTTTGATATTTCAGGTAGTAAGCATGCTCCCAAACATCGATACCTAAAATTGGGGTACCTTTAACTTCAGCGATGTCCATTAATGGGTTGTCCTGGTTAGGAGTTGAAGTTATAGCTAATTTTTTATCAGCAGTAACAATTAACCATGCCCAGCCAGAACCAAAACGGGTTGCACCTGCTTCAGATACTTTAGTTTTGAAATCGGCAAATGAACCGAAAGTGCTTTTGATAGCATCAGCTAAAGCGCCTGTAGGCTCGCCGCCACCGTTTGGTGATAACAGGGTCCAGAACAAGGTATGGTTGTAGTGGCCACCGCCATTGTTACGCACAGCAGCGGGGAATTTAGAGATATTTTTAATGATATCGTCGATATTGCTTTCAGCCTCAGGCTTACCTTCCAAAGCTTTGTTTAAGTTGGTAACATAAGCCTGGTGGTGTTTGCCATGGTGAATTTCCATGGTCAGTTTATCAATGTGCGGTTCCAGAGCATCAGTAGCGTAGGATAACGCCGGTAGGGTAAATGCCATAATTTTAGTTGTTTATTTTAAAGTTTACTGTTTGTTGTGACGTAACAAATATAAGCGTTGACGGAACTATTTGTTCTAAATAATTGTCATGTTTTCTTTAGTTCATAGTCGATAGCCCATGGACCATAGAAAACAATACTACTTTCATGGCCATGGTCTATGGACTATCGGCCATGGACTTATTTTTTTCTCTTCTCCTTAAAAAAATCTTTCACCAACTGGCTGCATTCAGCTTCGCGGATACCGCCGGTGATCACTGTTTTGGGATGGGTTATTTTTTGGTTGATGCGGCCGAACCCGAGTTTGTTATCATAGGCCCCAAAAACGATCTTACTCACCTGGAACCAGTACGAAGCCCCGGCACACATTACACAGGGCTCCATAGTAACGTACAGCGTACAGCCTTGCAGGTATTTGCCTCCAATTAAATTAGCGGCCGCAGTAAGGGCCTGCATTTCGGCATGGGCCGATACATCGTTAAGCCGTTCGGTAAGATTGTGCCCTTTTCCTATAATGCGGCCATTGTAAACCACAATTGCCCCTATCGGGATCTCATCCTCCTCCAATGCATAGCGGGCTTCTTTTAACGCTTCGCCCATAAAATATTCATCGGGCGATATAGAGGCCTCATCCTCGAAACTGATATATCTCATTTAAATAAGTTTGCTGCCGTTTGGCACAGGCTTTTCAACAGCGGTTAACACAATGTCTCCGTTCTCATCGGCAAAGCCGGTAACCAGGAACTCCGACATGAAATTGGCGATCTGCTTTTTAGGGAAATTTGTTACACCCACTATCTGCCGGCCAACCAATTCTTCTTTGGTGTAATGCTTCGTGATTTGCGCGCTCGACCACCGGATGCCGAAAGCGCCAAAATCAACCCTCACTTTAAAAGCCGGCTTACGGGCCTCGGGGAAATCAATTGCCTCCAATACAGTGCCTACACGCAGTTCTACTTTTTCAAAATCATGCCAGGTGATGGTTTCCATACGGGCAAAGGTAAAAAAATATGTCTCTCCCTCTCTCCCAAAAGCTACCCTTGCCTCAATTTTAAATAAAGGGTTTGATATGGACATTAGTGACCAAAATCAATGCGTCATGTATCATGAACTGATGAGTTATAACAATAAAACGTGACAATTCTGCTCATGGGGCCGGATGCAAAAGTCCTGTTCCAAGCCGCGTAGGCTTAGCCATTGCCTCTAACACCGTCAATTAATATCCGCTCCGTCCTTCACCTCATCGCTGGCATTTTTAAGAATGATATCGTTGGCCTTCAGGTTCCCAAACACTTCGGTTGAATCATGTCTGGATAATCCTTCCTTTATATCAATTAATGCTGCCTTGCCGTCTTTTACGGCTATTACATATTCCCTCTCGGTTGACCGAATGATGGCATTGTTGGGCACTAACAACGATTTGGCGCCCGAAAGCATCGGGATCTTTACTTCGGCATACATCCCCGGTTTTAGTATTCCATTTTGGTTTTGTATGTCTATTTCTATAGCTTCAGAACGCATACTCCCTAAAGCATTGGCCGAGCGACTGATTTTGGCTGTTTGTTCCTGCCCCGGCATAGCATTAAAAGTGAATTTTACCTGCTGCTTTAAGTCAACTTTGTCTACGAAATCTTCGGGGATGTAAACCTCTAAACGCAGCTTGCGGGTATCCTGCAAAATAAGCATAGGCAGGTCTGTACCTTTACCCGGGGCTACCAAAGCTCCCGGAGATACGTTACGCTGAATGATCATGCCATCAAACGGTGCACGAATGTTAAGGTAATCCTGCATGGTGCGAACAGATGCTACGATCGAGCTTTCTGAGCGGGCCATTGCGTCATCAGCTTTCATTTTTGCTAAAGCGTTATCCAATTCAAGCGGAGAAACCGATCCAGGTTCTTTTGCAGCCTCTTTTAAACGCTGATACTTTTCTTTACTGGCAACAGCATTTTCCTTAGCCTGCATATACCGCGAATCGGCGGCCTGCAGTTGCGATTCCATTTCCGGCGCTTCTAAGGTTACCAGTAATTGTCCCTTTTTAACCAAAGTACCACGATCAACAAAAACGGTTTTTACAAACCCGTTTACTTTCGGAAACAGGTTTACCTCGTTATAGGGCTTTAACTGGCCCGGAAGGCGGGCTTCGCTTGACAGAGCTTTTTCCGACACTTTGCCGGTTTCATATCCGCTTGCTTTTTGGGTGGTTTTTTGGGTTTCTGTAAGGTCCACAGGCTTTTGATTGCCTGCACATGCGGCCATCAGGCTGATACTGCTTAGCAGTACAATATATTTTAGTTTCATAATATTAGCTATTGGAGGTTTCAAGTTGTTGAGGTTCAGTAACATTTACGTCCTTCATTAAGGACGGTGAATCATAAGTGGTTTTCTGCTGTACCCAGGCAAATACTTGCGGTAGTATAAACAGGGCAGCTAATGTTGAGGCAAATAAGCCGCCTATCACAGCGCGGCCCAAAGGTGCGGTTTGCTCGCCGGCTTCACCCATCCCGGATGCCATCGGGATCATACCTGCCATCATGGCCAAACTGGTCATGAGGATTGGCCTTAACCTGATGGACGCACTGGTAACGGCTGCCCTTGTAGAGTCTTTATAATCCAGTCTCAGGGTTTCAGCATTGGTTACGATCAGGATGGCGTTTGCCACCGATACCCCTGTAGACATGATCATACCCATATAGCTCTGCAGGTTAAGTGTTGAACCGGTAAGCAGTAATACTGTTAGCGATCCCAATATTACTGCCGGTACGGTAGATAGTACTGTAAGGGATAATTTAAACGACTGGTAATTGGCGGCCAGCAATAAAAAGATCACCAAAATGGCGAACATCAAACCGTTCTGTAAGCTGTCGAGCGTTTCTGTCAATAAGCTCGACATACCCTTAACTTCAGCAATTAGGCCTTTAGGCGGTGCCCCGACAGATTTGATTACCTGCTGCACCGCGGCAGTAGCAGTGCCCAAATCCTTCTTGTAAATATTGGCGCTCACGGTTAAGAAGCGGCGCGGACCAGTACGGTCATATTCACCAGGAACGTAATTAACCTTAAAGCTGGCGATATCACCCAGTACAGGTGTACTTTGGCCTTTCACCAGTGGGATCTCTTTCAACTCATCCATTGTATTCATCACATACTCTGGAATTTGCACCTGTACCTGGTAGGTATAGGCCGATTTATCATCCAACCAAAGGTTTTTCTCAGTAAAACGGCTTGATGATGTACTTGCTGTAACCGAGCGGGCAACATCCTTAATATCCAGGCCTAATTGAGCAGCTTTCAACCTGTCGAGCGTTATTGCCACCACAGGAAACTTCAAAGGCTGACTGATCTGCACATCCCTCAGGTAGCTGATCTTTTTAAGTCCGGCCAAAACTTTGTTCGAGTAGCCTTCTATCTGCGCCATATCCTTACCCGCTACCCTTATTTCGATAGGTGTAGATGCACCCTGGCTCATGATCTTTTCGGTCATGTCGATAGGTTCAAAAGTGATGCGGAGATCGGGCATGCGCGATGCTATGTTTTTACGGAGCGCATCTTTAAGCTCATCCATATTGATGTGGTAATCTTCATCAAGGTTAACCTGTAATACCGCTTCATGTGTACCGGTATTAAATACATAAAGGTTGCTGGTGCCATAGCTGCTTGGCACAATGCCTACGTAAGCCGATGTAATAGCTACATGATGGTTCACCGTGCTGTCAATGATTTGCAAAACCTGTTTCAGCCCGTCTTCCGTACGTTCAAGTCTTGTGCCATCCGGCTCTTTGATCCTGATCTGAAACTGGCCGTTGTCGAGCTTCGGCATCATATCTTTTCCAATGGTGACAAAACACACACCGGCCAATCCCAAAACAACCACGAGATAAACAGGCACAATTAGTTTTTTGTTATGCATCCAGCGTTCAATGATGTGTATAAAACGGATCTTTATCCGTTCAAACAGATCATTCTTTTCGGGATGTTTTTGCTCCTGTTGCAGGTGATGGTTTACCTGCCCTTCTTGGGGCCGGTCTAAAGCTTCGCCGGCATGGGCATGCAATTTCCCATGTTCATAATGCTGATAGGTTTCGGCTTTGATAAGCCAGTTTGATAAAATAGGCACCAGTGTTTGCGCTATGATGTACGATACGATCATCGTTAAGCCAATAGATAGCGACAGGGGTAAAAACATCGCTTTAGGCACGCCGTTCATCATAAACGATGGCGCGAATACCGCAAGGATACACAGCAGGATGAGCAATAGGGGAAACGAGATTTCCTGGCAAGCATCATAAATAGCCTGTGCTTTGCTTTTGCCCATCTCCAGGTGCTGGTGAATATTTTCGATAGTTACTGTCGCCTGGTCAACCAAAATGCCTATGGCGAGGGCAAGCCCGCTCAATGTCATGATATTGATGGTTTGGCCGAATAAGCCTAAAAGTAATACACCTAACAAAATAGATACCGGGATAGTAATCACCACGATCAAACTGCTTCGCCAGTCGCGCAAAAACAATAATACCATCAGGCCGGTGAGCAATGCGCCCAGACCGCCTTCTGTCATAAGGCTTTTTACTGCGTTTATCACAAATATGGATTGATCAAACTCATATGAGATTTTAACGTCGTCGGGTAAAAGGCCCTGAATTTCCGGAATCTTCTTTTTCAAAGCCTGTACCACGCTCCAGGTACTGGCATCGGCGGTTTTTACTACCGGCAAATAAACAGAGCGCTTGCCATTAATCAATGCATAATCAACCGTAACATCGGTAGCATCGGCAACACGGGCAACATCTTTTACCAAAATGGGTACGCCGTTTTTGGTAACTACGGGGATATTGCCAAATTCATCTGTTTGGTTAATCAGCGTATTAACCGTAGTTACAAACATCGTGTTGCCTAACCTTAAATTACCCGAAGGCGACATCACATTGAACTTAGCCAACGCACTTACTACCTCATCGGGCGTCAAGCCGTAACTTCTTAATTTATTTGGATCAACGTTTAAGGTGATGGACCTGGCGTTTGAACCAAACGGCGGCGGGGCCGATAAGCCGGGAACAGTAGCAAACATCGGCCTTACTTTAGTAGCAGCCATATCATAAATATCCTTCAGGCTGCGATTGGGGGCGGATAGTACCAATTGTCCAACAGGCAACGATGAAGCATCAAACCTTACAACCTGCGGCGGCAGCGCTCCCGGCGGGAAAAAGCTCATTACGCGGCTTACCTGCAAAGCCACCTGGGCCTGTGCTTCGGCCATGTCTGTACTCTCATAAAAACTCAGCTTAACCATAGTTAAACCCTGGATGTTTTTACTGGTAACGCTTTTGATGCCGTTCACATACAGAAACTGGTCTTGCAAACGGGTTGAAAAGAAACCCTCCATTTGCTGCGGCGACATACCGCCATATGATTCAATAACATAAATGGTGGGCAGGTTTAATTTGGGGAAAATATCTATCGGTATTTTTATAGCACTAAGCACTGCAAAGATGAGCAGGCTCAAGGTAACCACCACCGTTGTGATGGGCCGTTTAAGTGCGGATGTGACCATTGACATAGCTAAATTATTTTAAAAGGTTTAATACAGTGTTTACCTGGTTGCCGGTAACGGCCTGCTGGAACAGGGCATTTGAATAGGCATATTTGGCCTGTACATAGTCAGTTTCGGCGCGGTAAAGGATATTGAGCGCGGCGTTAAGCTCAATGATATCGGTTAGCCCATTTTTGTATAATGACAGCTTTTGCCGGTACCCGTCAGAAGCCGCTTTAAGCTGATTGGGGATCTCAACCAGGCGTTCGCGGGCGGTTTGCAGCTCCACGCCCGACCGGTTTGCATTGACCGCCAGCAATTGCTTTTGCTCATCCAGCTTTTTCCGGGAGTAATCGGTATTGGCACGTTGTGTCCGTAATTTTAACTGGCGGCGACGGATATCAAACAGGTTATAGGAAACACCTATACCTACCAGGTAATTATTCCTGTCGAACCCCCATCCGCTGCTGAGGCTGTTAAAATGGTCGTTAGCATCAACACTTGATCCCCTGCCCCAAACGGCGCCTTCCAATAATATTTTAGGATTGTAGCTTTTTTTGACGAGTGTTTCCCGCTGCAAACTGTTTTGATATACCGATTTATAATAATTGATCAAGGGATGATTGGTGGTGTCGATAACCAAAGGGTCGAGGCCGGTTGCGGTATTGATAAGATTTGTTTCGGCAGCGGTATCGGGTACTATTGTCTGATAGGGTAAGCCGCTGACAGCCGAAAGCTGTAACTGTACCTGCTTCACCTGGTTGTTAAGTTCGATATAGTTCAAACGGGCTTTTGACAGTTCGGCCTCGGCAATGCTGGTATCAACGCCTGCCCTTACCCCACTTTTGGCGAGCGACTGTACCGACCGGCGGATCTCCTGATTGCGTTTTATGTTCCGCGCCTGGATGGTGAGGAAGTTTTCCAGTTCCGTCAGGAGCAGGTAATTGCCAATGGCATAAGCCTGCAACTGATATTTGGAATCAGCAAACTGGTTTTGCTGTACCTGAATATCAGAGTTGGCTACTTTATTTTGAGCGCTATAGGCACCAAAATTATAGATCTCCCAGTCGAGCGCGGCTACCCCAACGTTGGCTGAAACGGTGGTGGTATTGCTTTCCGGCCGTACCCCCCTGGAGTTTGAAGGAATGATACCAAAGCCAAAATACGGGCCGGCAACATTGTTGTTAGTGCCATAATCTGCCTGGTAATTTAGTTTCAGGTTAGGGAGCCAGCTGCTCCTGGTTTCAGCGGCCTGGGCTTGCCTAACCGCTATAGCTGCCGAATCGGTTAGCAATGTGGGTGCGTTTCGGTTCACGCTGTTGAGCAGCGTTTTTAAACTAACCGGTGTGTTACCTTGTTGCTGCGCATAAGTACAGGCTGTTATTAGCAAGCCTATAAACAGGCAGCAGGACTTCTTTGAAATTCGCATATCTTGATGTACGGAATATGCTTACCGGGAAATGCCCGCACACTGATCGCTACAGATCAGTAAGTACTGCAAAAAATGCCGGTAAACGATGGATAATTAATTGAAAAAATGATCGATGATGTATCTAAAGGCAGAGCGCCTTTAATCAGTCAAATCAAATGCGAAAAGTGCAAAGGGAAAGATAGGAGTATCGATACCCGGGTATAATCCTGAAGTTTCGGATTAATTGCTTCGGATTTAATTTCCATAGCTCCAATGCAAAAAACAGCAGGATAAAACTGCCTACAACAGCGCTGATCAAATCGGTAACAGACTTTTTCTCCTCAAGGGTTGATTTGTCTGGTCTTTGAACGTAGCTTGATTCGCTGAAGCTGCTGTGCAGGTTCTCCATCTTTCGTTTAAAAACCGAATTGAATCCTGTTGAACGTGTACGGCCCGACTGCGTTAAGCGGGGAAGAAAAAAAACATGACTGCTCGCGATGACCAAATAAAAGGCCATTACCGATAATATCCGCAACGATCTCAAAAATTCAGTATTTCGCTTATTCAACATATTGCTTATGCTGTACAAAAATGAAAAAAATAACTTAATTGTTTTGCAAAAGTATTGTTGCATTTATATTCTGCATACCGGGATGAGGAAACTTCACTACTATTAAGTTTAGGCAGGCCCCCCGCCAGGTCATTATCCTACCCTTGATGGCGAACCAAGCCTCAAACTTATTGCAGGAATGCGGTTGCATCAACCCTGACGAATTGCGGCTTTATTAACTACAGTGTGCCATTTCGAAAGCTTATTCATCAGTTCATCAAGCTTTACAGGCTTACTCAGGTAATCATTCATACCGGCCTGCAAGCAATCCTGTTCATCGCCGGCCATGGCGTTGGCTGTTAATGCAATGATAACAGGCTGCTTAATGTTTTCTTTACGGATTACACGGGTAGCCTCAAGCCCATCCATAACAGGCATCTGCATGTCCATTAAAATAAGCTCGTAATCGTTTTGGTACAGGGCCTCTATTGCTTCGAGCCCGTTTTGGGCCATACCCGGCTTATAGCCCATTTTGTTTAAAATGTGTTTAATAACGTGCCGGTTAACCTCATTATCTTCGGCAATGAGGATATTGAAGGGATATTTATCACTAAAATCAACCGAAAGCTTGCTCTTAATTTGTTTATCATCGTTTTGGACCGATTTATTCCTGAGTGCCATAAAAACCTGTTTGCCCAGCACCTGTTGTTTTATCGGCTTGCTCATAACAGAGGTAAACAGCATTCGCTGATCTTTTATAAATTCTTCGCCAACCGAGCTTAGCAGTATAATAGGAATGTGGCTGTACCCTTCCCTGATGATGCGGGCCAGCATAACCCCATCCATTACGGGCATATTCATGTCGGTAATAACCAGGTCAATGTCTTTGTTTCTCTGCAGGATCACTAAAGCCTCGGCGGCAGACTCTGCCGGTACCGATTTAAGGCTCCAGTTTTCAAACTGGCGGTTTAAAATAGACAGGTTGGTATGGTTGTCATCAACTATAAGAATCTTTTTGCCGCGCAGTTCCTCAAGATCAAAACTGGCAGGCTGCCGGTGGGAAATCTCGCCGGGATAGGCGTTTATGGTAAAGAAAAACCTGGTACCGGCACCAGGCTCGCTTTCAACGCCTATACTGCCCCCCATTAGCGCTACAAGCTTTTGGCAAATGGCCAAACCTAAACCGGTACCTCCGTATTTGCGTGTAGTAGATGAATCGACCTGCGAAAATGCCTTGAACAGCCGGTGCAGCTTATCATGCGGAATGCCTATACCTGTATCCCAAACATCAAATCTTAATTTCAGCAAGCCATCAGATTGTTTGTCAACACAGCTAACCTTAATACCAACCTCACCTTTCTCCGTAAATTTTATGGCGTTGCTTACCAGGTTTATAAGCACCTGTTTAAGCCGCAGCGGATCGCCGATGATACCCGGCGATATATCTTCGGCAATTTCATAAACCAGGTCGAGCCCCATTTGTCCGCCTTTAATGGCAAACATATCCATCACATCTTCAATACATTGCCTTAGGTTAAAATCATCCTGTTCAAGATCAAGACTACCTGCTTCTATCTTTGAAAAATCAAGAATATTATTGATCACATGGATAAGCGTTTCGCCGCAGCTGATGATGGTTTCGTTAAACATACGCTGCTCATCACTAAGCTCAGTTTCATTCAATAAAGCCGACATCCCGATAACCCCGTTCATAGGCGTACGGATTTCGTGGCTCATGGTGGCCAGGAAAATACTTTTTTCCTGGTTAGCCTGATCAGCCGCGAGGCGTGCCTTTTGAAGTTCCTGGTTTGAATAGTTTAATTCCTGGTTTGCAGCTGCCAAAACCTCCTCATTATGTTTGCGCTCGAGCGATAACTGGGCTTCCCGCTGCAGATCGGCCATTTGCAGGGTTTGTACTATTCTTAGTTCATTATACTTGCGCAACTGATAGGCCCAAAGTCCGCATATGAACATGATAACCCCGGTAAGCAACACATGTATTATAAACGTTTGAAGGTCAAAGTAATTGAGCTGGGTAAAAAATATGCCGCCATAACCAATATCCTGCAAATAACTAAAAACAGCATGGTGTACAATAACAACTAAAAGCAATGGCAATTGTAGCCTCCAGTTTTGGTAGGTGATCAGCAGCGCACTCGAAATAAAAGCAAAAAAGTGCATCTCAAACAAGCCGTGCATCTGGTAAATATACTGGGCCATAAAAATACCTAATACAGCTGCCAGCACATATTGGTATAAGGAAGAATTAGGCAGGGCTATTTTAGCAGTATAGTACGCCAACAGGCACAGGCCGCCAACGCCAAGGGCAATGAGCCATGTATCATAAAAATAGGCCAATGCTAAACCAACTACAAAATGCACAGGCAGGAAATAATCCATCAACCTGTCTGAGCGGTCTTTGATCTCGGTTTGAAAATTAATGTTTTGAACTATGTCTGCGGTCACTATGATTGATATTTAGGGGTAATATTAATTATGACAGTCGGGCAGTCGACAGCCGTATGAGGTTAATGCAAGTTTATTAAATGTTAAGCGTGTATTGTTGTTCAATAAACCGTTGATAGCTACTTTGGCGAAGCTTGTTTTTTCGTCGGTACAGTAACGGCTTACGTTATAATTGCCGCGGTAATACAGCTTGCTGCCTGTATCAATAAGGGCAGCCTGGGGTGTAGAGTAAACCCCGCAGGCTTGAGCAACCGAGGGATCAAATATCACGGGGAGTTTCATCCCAAACTTGTCCTGGATTTCGCTTTCAGTGAAGTGTTTATTGCTCATAATCACAATGGCAAAATTCACCTGTCTGCGATATTGCTGGGCAATAGCCTTAAACTGTTTGACATTAAATCTCGAACAGGGACAATCCGGATTAAAAAAGTGCAGAAACAGCGGTTTACTACGATCCTGATAGTGCCTGGGATTGATGGATACTACCGTACCCCGCTTTACTACTTTATAGTTTTTTGGTACAGGAGTAGGCAACTGGTATTGCAGCTCATTATACCAAAATAAAGCGCCAACAGCGATTAAAAGTATCATGAGCCAACCAATAACTAACGTTTTTTTCATTGTACCAAAGGTTGGCATACTTCAACAGAACAACTGAAAATCAGCACAAAACCATCTGTAAAAATAATTGTTTTTAGTGTATAAAAAACACTTTTTCAGTATTTTAAACATACAGGTTTTAATTTAACCGTTGGGTAAATCCTTCCTTAATCTTTAATTAAGCAAACGAATAGCCATTCAGTTATTTGACAGCCTGTTTTTTTCTTCTTTCGGTTAGGTAACGACGCAGGGGGATATCGTAACCTATCATAACCAGGTAAGCAAATGTAACTAATACAACTAATCCGGGTATAATGATATACGCCAGGTGAACAGCATCGGGTTTATTTGCCGCATAATAATTACCAAACATCCACATTACTGCATAATGGGTCATGTATAAAGGATAGGAGATATTCCCCGAAAAAACACATATTTTACGTAAGCTGTTGTTAAGAACAGCACCTGCTCCCAGCGAAACCATTAACGGGAAATAAATGATAACTATAAAAGGCTCGGAAAGCCAGTTCCATATTGAGAACGGAGACAAGAAAGCCAGCATCAATAAAATAGAAAGACCGATAAAACCAAGCTTATTTTTGACGATAAGGTTATAACGGTAAACCAGCAAACCAGCAGTAAAAGAATAAGCTATACGTACACCTCCATCCCAGAAAGTTCCGCCGCTCCAGCCACCCATTAAATTACCTGAGTGAGCTGCCACATAGCAAATACCTACAGCAGAAATTGCAGCAAGGACAATCAGGTAGCGTCGCTGAAGGCGACAAAGCACAAGTGCATAAACAATGTTAGCTACATATTCCCAAAACAATGACCAAGCAGGTGCATTAAACCCAAACAAGTTAAAATACCGTTCATTCATAGTCGGGTTAGGAATCATTAATATGGAGCTGAGAAATAATAGTAGTATACTGCCCGCACTACGGGCTATGGGTTGGGCATTAAATGGATCAAATATAAACCCTAACAAGCCCAATACCGAGCCAAAAACAACCAACGGGTGCAGCCTGATCAACCTCGATTTGAAAAATTCCTTTATGCCCATTTTACCGACCCTGTCGTCATAAGCATAGCCAATAACAAAGCCCGACAGGCAAAAGAAAAAATCAACCGCTAAAAAGCCATGACCTATAAAATCCTTACTGTAATCGGAATAAGCAATCTCCATAAAATGGAAAGTAACAACTGCTATAGCAGCTATGCCCCGCATGCCGTCAAGAATTTCAAAATGCTGTTTGGTTTTAAGGATGGCGGGATTTAGTTTTTCCATGCGCTATATCGATTTATCTGGTATCCAGGTAAAGAAAGGAAAATTTAACCGTATGTTCAAACTATGCGCTTAACAGCCAAACTGGGTGAGGTGATGGTCAATATGTTTATAAAACATATTGCTCCATTCGGTAATGGTTAAGGAGCCAAACGAATGCGACTCGCGGCCATCAAAAGCTTTTTCGCCCAGCTGCTGTGTTTTTTGGATGTAGGCTATCAACCTGTTTTTTTCGGTATTGAAACCCCTTTCGCCGGTAATGAGAAATGCAGGCGCTGTAGGGTTGTTGTGTTGATATGGTGTTTCGCTCACCACCTTGTTTTTAACCACCGTTTTCAGGATGAGTTTCATGAACAAGCCGGGTTTGGGGTGCTTATCTTCATACACCATTTCGTACGTTACACAGCAGTGTGCCAACATTTGTGCCACGTTCATTTTACCCCACCCCGGTGAGGTTTGAGGCGTGAGCTTGTTGATCCGGCTGATTACATCATCAGCTACCTGTGCAGTGAAAATATTGGGTAAGGCCATGAGAGAAAGATAGGTATTTTTATACAGAGACCTATTACATGTATATGTAGTTTAAACCGGAAAATCTGCGAAGCGGGCGATGCATTAGATGCCGCCCAACAAAAATTCCCGATATGAATTCCGATCTTAAAAAAAAATAAAAAATATTTTTTTCATTTTGTCCAATCTGCTAAGCACGGTTGTCATTGGGTTTTAACAACATAAATTTAAAACAAAATGGAACAGAGAATCAGCATGTGGGAAAAAGGCCAAAATGCCTTAAAACCATTATTTGGTATTAATACCTATCTTAAAAAGTCACCCCTTGAATTATCTCTTCGTGAGTTGGTAAATTTCAGGGTATCGCAGATCAATAAATGCGCTTATTGTCTTGACATGCACTATAAGGATGCACGTGCCAAAGGCGAAACCGAACAACGTTTATATGGCCTGAGCGCCTGGGAAGAATCACCTTATTATACCGACCGTGAAAGGGCCGCCTTCGCCTGGGCCGAAGCCGTTACCGCCTGCCATGTAACCGACGAGGTATACAACATAGCCAAGGCGCAGTTTAGTGATGAAGAACTGATAGACCTTACGCTGTCCGTTACCACCATTAACACCTGGAACCGCATCAACCTATCGTTCCCAAATACGCCCGGCACATACCAGGTTGGCCAGTTTGCATAAACAGCTTATATTAACGCCATTAAAACATAGCCTTATGAATGAGTTTTTGTTAGTGATCCACAGGGATCTGAAAAGTAAAGATGCCAGTCCCTCGCCCGAACAAATGCAGGCAGCTATAAAACCTTTCCAGGATTGGATAGGCGGCATCGCGGCCCAAAACAAACTGGTTGGTGCTCCCAAACGCTGGGATGGCGATGGCCGGACAATTAAGCAAAATACCGTGATCAATGGTCCTTATGCCGAAATTAAGGAATCGATAGGCGGGTTGTTTATAATCAGGGCCGAAGATTACGATGAGGCAGTTGAAATTGCCAAAGGCTGCCCCATATTGCAATGGGGGGCCACCGTTGAAGTACGAATGGCTGTGCCTGCCGTATAAAATAAAATGCCTTTGTACTTTTGCAAAGGCATTTTTATTTTAACCTATGCAACCCCAAGAACTTTTACCTCACCTGTTCCGCACCGAGTACCGGAAAATTGCAGCAGTGCTTTGCCGCCTTTTTGGTATTGAACATATTGAAATTGCCGAAGATATTGTGAGCGACACCTTCCTTTCAGCCACTGAAAATTGGAGCCTGAAAGGTTTACCTGATAATCCGACGGCATGGCTTTATACCGTTGCAAAAAATAAAACCAAAAATTACCTGAAACGGGATACGATTTTTAAGCAAAAGCTTTTGCCCGAAATAAAATATACTACCGACAGCACAGGCGAAATAGAGATCGACCTGTCTGCCAAAAACATAGCTGATAGCCAGTTGGCCATGATCTTTACGGTTTGCAACCCGGTTATTTCGGCCGAGTCGCAGGTAGCGCTTGCCCTTAACCTGCTTTGCGGTTTTGGCGTACAGGAAATTACCGATGCTTTTTTAGCAAACAAGGAGGTGATATACAAACGGATAAACCGCGCAAAGGAAAAACTGAAAGAAGCCGGAATCCAGATCCAACAGCCAAACCTTAGCGAGATCGGCAACCGGCTGGAAACTGTTTTAACAACCATTTACCTGCTGTTTTCTGAGGGATATTACTCAATCTCCCAAAATGTCACCCTCCGTCGTGATCTTTGTGCAGAAGCTATGCGGCTTAATTACCTGCTTATTGAAAATCCGGCCACCAATACCCCTGCCGTAAATGCACTTTTTGCGCTGATGTGTTTCCACGCGTCGCGGTTTGAGGCCCGCACCAATGATCATAGTGAAATGATCCTTTATGATGATCAGGATGAATCACTTTGGGACAGGGACCTGATCAACAAAGGTATCCATTACCTGAACCAGGCTTCAACCGGAACTTCAATAACTAAATATCACCTCGAAGCCGGCATTGCTTATTGGCATACCTTTAAGGAAGATGCTGCCGAAAAATGGGAAAATATATTACAGCTATACAATAGCCTCCTCATGCTGGAGTATTCGCCCATCGCCGCGCTGAACCGGACATTTGCCCTTGCCAAAGCCAATGGAAAACCGGCTGCAATAGCCGAAGCCGAAAAACTGAACCTAAGCAATAACCACTTTTATTTTTCGCTGCTGGGCAACCTGTATACCGGCATAGATAATCAAAAAGCCTTACAGCATTACGAAACAGCTATGAACCTGGCTACTTCTGCAAATGATAAGGCAACTATGGCGGAAAATGTTGAGCGGTTAAAAAACTTGCAGGAATAGCCTTTTCACAATAGTTGAAAGGGTATTGGTTCATGCATACCGCAAAGCTATTGGCATATTTACAACGATAGTGAATTTAAAGCCGACCGGACACCGAATGAATAATTGTCGTCATTTATGAGCTTTTAAAAACACACAATCCTTTTACAAAACAAACTTTGGTAAAATTCAATTAATCACCTATTTTTGCTGCAATCATATACATAACATCATGGGACACCATAAAGAAGAAAAAGAAAACTTTGATTACATATACTATTTGGTAGGATTAATCTCTGGCTTATTTGTAGGCGGTATTATTGAAAAAGGCTTTACCTGGATTTTTGTAGGTGGTGTTTTAGGGTTGTTAACTGCTGCTGCATATATCGCCGTGTTAGTTCGTGGCCGTAATGAAGAGGCCTGATCCTGACCTCCCTTCATTCATAAAAAATTGGAACCAGTTTTACGGCATTGTTGCCGCGTGGCTGGTTTTTTTAGTTTTAGTATTCTGGCTCATTACCAAATTCTTTGAATGAGTTTAACCGACTGGATTGTTTTAGGCCTTACCATATTTTCTATAGTGCTTTATGGCATATGGAAAAGCGGCAATAATAAAAATATCGACCAGTTTTTGATGGGCAGCCGCTCATTGCCCTGGTACCATGTAGGCTTATCGGTAATGGCTACCCAGGCAAGTGCTATTACCTTTCTTTCGGCGCCGGGCCAGGCTTATTCAGACGGAATGCGTTTTGTGCAGTTCTACTTCGGGCTGCCCCTGGCCATGATCGTACTTTGCATCACCTTTGTCCCCATTTTCCATCGCCTTAAGGTTTATACTGCTTACGAATTTTTGGAACAGCGTTTTGATCTGAAAACCCGTGCACTCACATCGTTCCTCTTCCTGGTTCAGCGCGGCCTTTCAACCGGCATTACCATTTATGCTCCGTCTATCATCCTCTCAACAATATTAAATATTAATACGGTTTACACTACACTGTTTATAGGCGGGCTGGTAATTGTTTATACCGTTTATGGCGGTAGTAAGGCTGTGTCATATACGCAGCTATTACAAATGAGCATTATTTTTACGGGGATGTTTTTGGCAGGAGTATTGGTTGTTTACCTGTTGCCCGGCAATGTAAGCTTCATGAGCTCGCTCAAAATGGCAGGTAAAATGGGCCGCATGAACGTGATAGATTGGAAATTCGACCCCAATAACCGTTATACCGTTTGGAGCGGATTGATCGGGGGCTTCTTTTTACAGCTTTCCTATTTTGGTACAGATCAAAGCCAGGTTGGCCGTTATTTAACCGGCAGCTCGGTAGGGCAAAGCCGCCTCGGGCTAATCATGAATGGCCTGATCAAGATCCCGATGCAATTCCTGATCCTGCTGATAGGGGTGCTGGTTTTTGCGTTTTACCAGTTTAACCGCCCGCCAATGTTTTTTAACCAGTATGAGGTTAAACAAATTCGAAAAAGCGTTTACGCTGCGGAATACGACCATCTCAATCAGCAATATGACCAGGCTTTTGAGCAAAAAAAGATCAAGGCTAACGAGTTGATAAAAGCCATCGACAGCAAAAATGAAGACCGGATCAGTTATGCCAAAGATCAATTAAAGGTGGCCGACACTAAGGCCCGCCTCATCAGGCAAAACGCCATTGAACTGATGAAAAAAAATAACCCCAAGGCCGATGATAACGATACCAACTACGTATTCCTTAGCTTTGTTACCCAGTATCTGCCTAAAGGCTTGATAGGATTACTGATAGCCATTATTTTTCTCGCATCTATGGGCTCAACCGCCAGTGCTTTGAATTCCCTGGCTTCAACAAGCGTGGTTGATATTTACAAACGAATTGTTAATCCCAACGCCACAGATAAGAATTATTTAAATGCATCGCGCCTGGCAACGGTGTTCTGGGGCCTGGTTTGCATTGGGATGGCCCTTTACGCCAGCCGCATAGGTAATCTGTTAGAAGCCGTAAACCAATTGGGCTCTTATATTTACGGAACCATCCTTGGAGTGTTCATAGTAGCCTTCTATCTTAAAAAAATAAAAGGGACTGCGGTATTTATAGCGGCAGTTATAACGGAAGCTATTATTTGTATCCTGGGCTATTTTGATGTAATCGCTTATTTGTGGCTCAATGCTATCGGTGCTGTTTTATTGATTGTGATTGCACTGTTAATTAGTGCAGGAGCCCCCTCTAAATCCCCCCCGGTTGGGGAGACTTTCTGAATATTATCAATTCATAAAAGAAAATCGCCATTTCGTATAAAAAACAGCGATTTTCTTTTTAAAGCCCTCCCTTCCGGGGAGGGTTGGGTGGGGCTTAGGGCTATCGCTTAGCCTGATCCAGGGCTTCCTGGTTTAAGCGGGCGTATTCTTCATCTTTGTCGGCGTTGGCCAAAGCGATACCGGCTTCGGCAGCGGCAATTGCGCCAGCTTTATCGCCTTTACGCAGTAACAAACGCGATTCCCAAAGCTTATACCATGGGCCTTTAGGCTCAATTTTTTCAGCTTCGTAAACCCAGCCAAGGGCTTTATCAACGTCTTTATGGTTTTCGTAGTAGTATTGTATGGCGTTGAAATAGTATGGTTTGCGGTCGCCTTTCATCAGCTCATCAATATTGGCTGTGATTTTGGCGTCGTCATCAGTTTCCATGTGGATATAGGCCGCGGTTTTGTCCCAAACCAAAACAAGGTCGGTTGATTTGGTAGTTGTATTAACAAAAGCCATAGTAAATGTTTCGCGTTTTTCGCTCACGCGGATTGGCTTGATATTAAAACGCAGAAAATCCTGGTCTTGCTTGTAGCTGTATGCACCCCATTGTTTTACAACTTTGTTTAAGATGATAGTCCATTCGCCTTTAGTTGGGATGCTGAATAGCGAATAAGTGCCTGCAGGTACAGGGTTACCTTCAATTACAACTTTTTCGGTAAAGGTAATGGTAGTAGCAGCGTTGGCACCGGTGCGCCAAACTTCGCCGTAAGGGATAATGCCCCCGAATATTTTGCGGTCTTTAACATTTGGACGGGAATAAGTGATGGTTATTTTCCCTAATCCGAAATCCTGGATGATGGTTTGAGTTGAGCTGGCCTCAGGTATGCGGGGAATCTGGGCGTATGATTTTGAGCTAAAACAACAGCACGCTATCAGCATACTGAACAGGAGTACGTAGGTTTTTTTCATGATTATAGTTTTCGAATCTAAGATACCAAATGTTTTAATGCAGATATTATTGTGTATGACGTAAAAATATTTTCAAGGTTTAGGCACCTTCAATGTAAATACGGAATAAATGAAGGCCGCGTTGCTGTAAAGCTAAAATTGCCAGCGCTTTATTACCTTTGCACTCATGATTGACGTTATATTAAAGAAGGGTAAAGAAAAAGCCGTACTTCAAAGGCATCCCTGGGTATTTTCAGGGGCGATTGAAAAAGTAAAGGGCAAGCCTGCCAATGGCGATGTGGTTCGCCTCATGAATACACAAGGCGAATTTATGGCCTATGGCTTTTATAACGACCAGTCGAGGGTGACTTTACGTTTACTGGAGTGGAATAAGGATGTGCAGGTAAATGAAGCCTGGTTTCGCGAAAAAGTAGCAACCGCGGTTAAAAGCCGTAATAACATATTGGCTAACGGTACCAATACCTGTCGCTTAATTTTTAGTGAATCGGATTATCTGCCGGGGCTAATCGTTGATAAATATGCCGGCCATTTGGCAGTGCAGGTACTTACCTCGGGTATTCAAAATGTAATGCCCGTTATTATTGATGAACTAAAAAAATTGCTCAATCCCGAAAGTATTTCGGATAAAAGTGATAATGCTTCACGTGCCCACGAAGGGCTGGCCGAAGCTGAAAATAAAGTACTTGCTGGCAGTCCGCCGCCTGAGCTGGTTGAGGTGTTAGAAAACAACGTTATTTACGGTATCAATATCACCGAAGGCCAAAAATCCGGCTTTTATTGCGATCAGCGCGATAATCGTCATGTGTTGGCTGTACATACTAAAGATAAAAAGGTACTGGACTGCTTTTGTTATACCGGCGGCTTTACGTTGAACAGCCTTAAAGAAGGCGCCGCATCAGTAACCAGTGTAGACAGCTCGGCGTTAGCTATTGAAACGCTGGCCGAAAATATCAGGCTAAATAAACTGGATGCAACCAAACACACGGCTATTAAATCCGACGTGAATGTACAGTTGCGCAAATTCAGGGATGAGGGCGAAAAGTTTGATGTTATCGTGCTCGATCCTCCTAAATATGCGCCATCGCGCTCGGCACTCACCAGGGCTTCGCGTGCTTATAAAGATTTGAACCGTTTGGGTATGCTGCTGCTTAACGAAGGTGGCTTGCTGGCAACCTATTCCTGCTCGGGTGCTATGGATATGGAAACCTTTAAACAGGTAATTGCCTGGGCCGCGCTTGATGCGGGTAAACAGGTTCAGTTTATCTACCAGTTCCATCAACCCGAAGACCACCCGGTACGTGCTTCCTTCCCCGAAGGCGAGTATCTGAAAGGTTTGCTTTGCAGGGTGTTTTAGTCGCCCCCTAACCCCCTAAAGGGGGAACTTTTGTGGAAGGCCTGTTTTGCTATGCAAAACAGGCCTTCGGCGTTTAACGCTGCCGCGGGCTTTTAAGTGCGAAAAATAAACCATGTCATTGCGAGGCGCGGAACGGGAATGAGCGAGGGTGCGACGTGGCAATCGCATGCTATACAGGGCGGCCTTGCTTTCGTGCGATTGCCGCGCTATCGCTCGCAATGACATGTTTTTTGTTCATTTCATAAACCGGTCATTATGCGCGCCACAGGCTACGCTATCGCTAAACCAGCGACAGTTTTCCTTTAGTTAACCTTCCAACCGCTTAAAAAAGCGGTTAATTTTTGTGCGGTTAATAAAATTTTAGCCCTATTAACCCCTTTTTTAACCCTTGTTTTAATACCACCCGCTATATCATTGCTGTGCCAAATGGAAAGCATGATATGTATTGAACGGGTTTAACCATCCCTGTTTAATGCTTTTGCTTCCCTTTTTGGCAAGAGTTATAAACCCATTAACCAATTATTTATGTACGAAAATTTTACCAATTATGATGGGTGCCATCGCATCCGTTATCGTGCTAAAATCAAAGGAGTATTGCAGTGCTGCATTACCGCACTTTTGTTTTTAGCCATGTGTACTTCGGCTTTTGCTCAGGGCAGCAAAATAACCGGTGTAGTAAATGACGAGCATGGGCAGCCCCTGCCCGGCGTAAGCATTAAGCTTAAAGGTACGCCTAATGGTACAACTACCAACGTTAACGGCCAGTTTAACATCAATGCCGAACCAAGCCAAACGCTGGTTTTCACTTTCCTGGGTTACGTTGCACAGGAAGTAAATGTAGGTAATCAGAAAAGCATCACCATTAAGCTTCAGCCAAACGCCACCAACATGAACGAGGTGGTTGTGGTAGGCTATGGCACCCAGCGTAAAGCAACGGTGACCGGATCGGTTGCATCGGTTACCAACAGCGAAATCGTAACTACTAAAAACGAGAACGTGCTGAATATGCTTGCCGGTAAAGTGGCTGGTGTTCGTATTACTCAGAACACGTCTGAGCCGGGATCATTCAGCAATGCCTTTGATATCCGTGGTTTTGGTAACCCGCTGGTAGTTATTGACGGTATCCCCCGCGATAATATCAGCCGCCTTGACCCCAACGATATCGAAAGTGTTTCGGTATTGAAGGATGCATCGGCCGCTATCTATGGTGTGCGTGCTGCAAACGGCGTGGTTATCGTAACTACCAAAAAAGGTAAAAAAGGCGCAGTTGACCTTAACTACTCTGGTACGTATGGCTGGCAGATCCCATCGTATATGCCAAAGCCTGTTGGCGCTGTTGATTTTATGACATTGGTTAATGAGCAGCTTTTGCACAACGTTAACGGCGGACAGGTAAAATATACCGATGCTGATTTTGCAGCTTACAAAAACGGCACAAAAACCAGCACCGATTGGTATAGCCCTGTTTTTGCTAATAGCGCTCCCCAGCAACAGCATAACCTGAATGCAACTGGCGGTACCGATAACAGCAGCTATTTTGTTAGTATGGGTATCAATGATCAGGACGGCTTTTTCAAAAGCGGCGACCTGAACTACAAGAAATACAACCTGCGCTCAAACCTTACCACCAAAATCAATAAAAACCTAACCATTGATGTAAACCTGAGCGGTACGCTTGAACAAAAAAATCAACCTTACCAGGATGCATGGTGGATCATACGCTCCTTTTGGAGGCAAGTACCTACTCAAAGCATCTATGCCAACAACAATCCGGCGTACCTGAATAATGGTGAAGTTGATGGTTCAAACCCTGTTGCAATGGCCGATGCTAATGTTGATGGTTACAAACAAATTGCCAATAAATGGTTACAGTCTTCGGTATCTGCAACGTACAATGTGCCTTTTGTACCGGGTTTAAGTGCTAAGGGCTTGTATAACTATGATTACTATTTCTCAAGTAATAAAATTTATCAGCGCTCATATAACCAGTATAATTATGATGCTAACAGCAATTCTTATCAGGCTATAGCTAACCAAACACCGGGCTCGCTTACCCGCCAGTTTTATGAAAAGCCAAGCACTTTAATGCAGCTTTCGTTAAACTATGCCAAGCAGTTTAAAGGTGGCCACAACATTAGTGCATTAGCACTTTATGAAGAAGGTGAACAAAAAGGCGATAACTTTAATGCGCAACGTCAACTATCGCTTCCTGTTGATCAGCTATCGGCAGGTAATGCCTTAAATCAAACTGCAACGGTTGATGGCGGCTGGCCTTATGATTATGTGAACAAATCATTTGTTGGTCGTGTAAACTACGATTACAAATCTAAATACCTGGTTGAGTTTAGCTTCAGGGATGATGGCAGTTCCAAAAATTCTCCCCTTAAGCGTTGGGGCTTTTTCCCGGGTGCATCGGCAGGTTGGAGAATCTCACAGGAAAACTTCTGGAAGAATACATCAGCCCTTTCTTTTATCGACGACCTGAAGATCCGTTTATCATATGCTAAACTGGGTGATGACGCCGGTCTTAACGCTTACCAATACCTTACCGGTTATAACTACCCTGCCACAGGTGACAATAACAGGTTGCCTCCGGGGTCGGTATTTGACGGTACTTTTGTTAACGGCGCACAAAGCCGTGGCATCGCCAATCCTTACATTTTCTGGTATGTTGCTAAAACTTATAACGCAGGTATCGACTTACAAGCATGGAACGGGTTATTAGGCTTAACTGTTGATGCTTTCAGGCGCGATAGAAGCGGCTTGCTTGATACCCGTGCCGATAACCTGCCGGGTGTAGTAGGCGCAGGTTTACCACAGGAAAATCTTAACAGCGACCGTGCTCAGGGTTTCGATATCGAGATAAACCATCGTTACCATATAGGCAGCTTTAACTATTTTGTTAAAGGCACATTCGGGTATACCCGTACACAATGGATTAGCAAGGTTCACTCTGCTTACGGTAACTCACAACTTAACTGGCATAACAACAACGACAATCGTTACAATAACATATTCTGGGGTTTTGGTGCCAACGGCCAGTTTCAAAACTACCAGCAAATCCTGAACAGTCCGCAGTTTGTATCACGCAACGCAGTAGTTGGTGATTATATTTTGCAGGACTGGAACGGTGATGGTGTAATCAACGATCAGGACGTGCACCCGATAGCACAAAACGTAAGTAACAATAACTACAGCGTACCTTCAACTACATTTGGTTTAACGCTGGGCGGTTCATACAAAGGTTTTGATATCAATACCGTATGGCAGGGAGCTGCGGGTATTAACGTATCCTACATCGAACAGTTGAACATCCCGCTATGGGGTGGCGGCAGTGCCCTATCTATGTTCATGGACAGGTATCACCCAACCGATCCTAAAGCCGACCCCTATAATCCTAACACCGTATGGACCCCGGGCACTTTTGCCCTTACCGGTACAACAGCTAACACCAACTCACTGTCAAATATCCACAGTGCGGCTTATGTGAGGTTAAAATCTGCTGAGATTGGCTACAGCATTCCTGCAGCAGCTGCCAAAAAGGTGGGTATTAAAGGTGCAAGGATCTTTGTTAACGGGTACAATATTTTAACCATTACAGGCTTGAAATATCTTGACCCTGAACACCCATCGGCCAACTATGGCTATTTATACCCCTTAGATAAAATTTATTCAATCGGTGTAAATGTTAAACTATAATCCATTACAGATCATGAAAAAATACACATATACAATATTGGCTTTTTTACTTTGCTGGACAACGGCATGTAAAAAGCTGGATACCCTGCCCCCAAGTATTGTTAAAGACGATGACGTTTTTGCAACAGCCGCGGGAATTCAGGCCTACATGTCAAGGCTGTACAGCGAATTGCCTATTGAAGACTTCAGATATTCGCCCGAAAGAGGTTTAAATATGTTCTGGATCATCAGCCCTACAAGCGCCACCACCGACGAGGCTTTAAGCCGTGATCAGAACGGGTCAATGCAGGAAAACACAGGCCTTTCAACCTGGGGCGATTGTTACAGGGTTATCAGGGATGCTAACTATTTTGCTGAAACCTTGCCTAAATATGCAAGCAACTTTACCAGCGATCAGGTAAATAACTGGTTAGGTGAAGCAAGGTTTGTGCGTGCTGCTACATACTTTGCATTGGTTAAACGTTACGGTGGTGTGCCGCTTGTTGATAAAGTGCTTAACTATCCGGAGCAAAGCATCGAAGAACTGAAAATACCTCGTTCGTCTGAAGAAAAGATCTATGACTTTATCGGTACTGATCTGGATTATGCTTATACCAATCTACCTGAAACTAACCAGACAGGCAGGGCCAGCAAGTATGCGGCTGCCGGCTTCAAATCAAGGGCAATGCTTTACGCCGGTACAGTAGCTAAATACAACCAGATTACATTGGTTGATGGCAGCGGCAACAGGCTTTGTGGTATCCCGGTTGCAAAAGCGGTTACTTACTTTAAAGCAGCTTATGACGCGGCGGCATTGCTTGATGGCAAATACAGCTTATACAAAAAAGCATGGGCTGCGGGCGATAAAAACGCGCAGTACCTAAACTACGTGAATATGTTTTTTGATGCATCAAGCCCTGAAAACATATTTGTTCGCCAGTATCACTATCCTGAATCGGTACATGGTTATGATGCCTACAACGTACCCCGCCAGTTAATGGGCGCTAATGGTTACTCGTCTGAAGTTAACCCTACGCTGGATTTTGTGGAGATGTTTGACGGTTTTCCTAAAAATGCTGATGGTACTATCAAAACTACAACCGGTGGCAAATACGATTTGTACACCAACACCATGGATATATTTGCCAATGCCGAGCCAAGGTTAAGGGCAACCGTGGTTTTGCCGGGTGATGTAATGAAAGGTGTAAGCATCGAAATCCGCAGGGGTATTTATACCGGTAGTTCAGCAGGTGGTATCAGTCCGCTGTTGCCTGCAGGCTCAACTGCTCATTATCCTACTGATAATATTGTTCAATCGGCCAACGCCAGCCAAACTCCGTATAAACTGCCAAATGGTACAACCATGAACCCTGCCGGTTTAAGCGGTTATTTCACCGGCGATGGTACCAATTCTGTTTCCGGGTTCTCTATCCGTAAATACATCGTACCGGATAAGCCAACATCTGAAGTATTGGAAAACCGTTCTGATCAAACCTGGATTGAGTTGCGTTACGCGGAAGTATTGCTTAACCGTGCCGAGGCTGCTGTAGAGTTAAACGCATTAGGCCAATCGGATAAAAGCTATTTACAGGATGCCTTTACCCAGATTAACGCTATCCGTGAACGTGGTGGTGCCGACCTGTTAACCGGTACAGCCAATTTAACTATCGACGTAGTTCGTAAAGAGCGTAAAAAAGAGCTTGGTTTTGAAAACAAACAATACTGGGATATGCGCCGCTGGCGGGTTGCCGATAAAGAGCAAAACAGTACAATATATCGTACGTTGATGCCTTTCTATTCGGCTAATGATGGTAAGTATTTCTTTGATGCCCGTTTAGACGAACGTAATTCAAGGTACACTTTTGACGTGCGCTGGTACTACGAGCAGATTCCACAGGGCGAGATCCAGAAAAGCCAGAATTTAATTCAAAATCCGGGTTATTAATTTAAAGAGAGAGATGAAAAAACTATTTTATAGCATAGCATTAAGTGTATTGGTTGCTGCAGGCAGCTCATGCAAAAAGGTTGATAATTATGCCGCTCCCAATGTTACCCTAAAGGGTACCGTAACCGATGCTGGTAATGGTAAAAGCCTGCAAACAGAGCAGGGTTCCGGCACCCGGATCAAATTATTGGAGATAAGCTGGAGCGCTAACCCAACCCCTTTTTATATATCCTCTTTTCAGGATGGTACTTATCAAAACACCAAACTATTTGCAGGTAAAAATGTAATTTCGGCCGAGGGCGCTTTTGTGCCATTGGTGCAGGTTGATAATACCGGCAAAACCATTGTTGATAAAAGCCAAACGATTGATGTTAAGGATGTAACTACCGTAAACTTTTCGGTTGAACCATTTTTACGGATAGAGTGGGTTGGCGATCCCGTTTTAAATGCTGATGGCACCATAACCACCAGCTTTAAAGTTACCCGCGGTACTGCCGATCCCAATTTTCAGCAAAACGTAAGTGATGTGGCTGTATTTGTTAATTCAAACAACTACGTAGGCAATAATAACTACGATAACCGCTACACACCTAAGCTGAGCGGTAATGATGCAAATAACTCGGTTGGTAAAACTCTTAGTCTTACCACACTTGGTGGCGCATTGCCGGGTAAAAGGAGTTATTTCATCCGCGTAGGTGCAAGGGTTTCCTATGGCCTTAATTACTATAATTATACCGACGTTAAAGAGGTAAAGGTTCCGTAAAAAGAAATAAATACCTGTGTGAGGGGGGATCCGGCAACGGTTCCTTCCAACACAGTTTTATAAAATATAACTATGAAAAACACGCTACTTTTTTATTGCGGACTTGCCTTTGCTACCGGTGCTTATGCGCAGGATACTAACCCAAAACCGGCTTCCCTGAAAGAGAAAACTGCTTTTCAAACCAGCAGTCCCTGGAGGCCCGAAATTGATGTACGATCGGACATTGCCATTGTTTATGGTACCAACGATCATCCAAACATGACCTTTGAGCAACGCGTTAAATCATGGCGCGACCGTGGTTATGATGTAAACTTCATGACCGGTATTGCCTGGGGCGATTATAAAGACTACTTTTTGGGTAAATGGGACGGTAAAAACCACCTTGGCGTAGGGCAGGTAACACAAAAAGGCGATACTATTTTCCACGGCAGGGATATGCCTTACGTGGTGCCCGATGATTCCTTTATTGAGTACATGAAAACCGCAGTGGTTAAGCGTGTGATAGATGTAGGTATCACCAACATTTTTTTAGAGGAACCTGAGTTTTGGGCACGTGCTGGTTATAGCGCAGGCTTTAAAAACCAATGGCAAAAATATTACGGCTTCCCATGGAAACCGCAGGATGCATCTCCTGAAAATACTTACTTATCAAACAAGCTAAAGTACAATCTGTATTATGAAACTATAAAACAGGTATCATCATACGCCAAAGAGTACGGCAAAAGCAAAGGCATGAACATTAAGGTGTTCATTGCTACACACTCACTGGTAAACTATTCATCATGGCAAATTGTAAGCCCGGAGGCCAGCCTGGCATCTTTACCGGGTATCGACGGATATATTGCCCAGGTATGGACAGGTACTTCGCGTGAGCCTACTTATTTTAATGGCAAGGAAAAGGAACGGGTATTCGAGAATGCATTTCTGGAATACGGTTCGGTAGTATCCATGACGGCCCCAACCGGGAGGAAAGTATTTTTCCTTACCGACCCGATTGAAGACCGTGTACACGACTGGAGCGATTACAAACGTAACTACCAGGCTACTTTTACCGCCAAACTGTTGTACCCGATGGTTGCCGATTACGAGGTAATGCCATGGCCCGAAAGAATCTATACGCACCCCTACCCGGTATTGGGTACTAATGAAAAAACACTGATCCCCCAGTTTTATTCAACGCAGATGCAGATCATGGTAAACGCGCTGAATGATATGCCTGTTTCAACCAACAAAGTATCTGGTGTTAATGGAATCGGTGTGCTGATGAGCAATACCCTGATGTTCCAGCGTTTCCCTACACATAACGGCTTTGAAGATCCGCAGTTCTCTAACTTCTATGGTCAAACGCTGCCACTGGTAAAGCGCGGTGTGCCGGTACAAACCGTACACATGGAAAACCTGGGTTATGCCGCATCGCTTAAGGATATTAAGGTTTTGGTGATGAGCTACTCCAACATGAAACCGGTATCAGCAGAAGTTCATGAGCATTTGGCCGAATGGATTAAAAATGGCGGTGTACTGATCTACACCGGTCGCGATGATGATCCCTATCAATCGGTAATGGAATGGTGGGATACCAAAGGCAATAATTTTAAAGCGCCATCACAGCACCTGTTTAAACTGCTGGGTATAAACTCAACCGGGAATGATCAGCGTTTTGCTGTTGGCAAAGGTACGGTTTATGTGTTGAGGCAAAACCCCAAAGAGTATGTAATGCAGGCTAATAATGATGATAATTTCATCAAAACTGTAAAGCAAGCTTATGAAAAAGATGCCGATGGTGGTAAGCTAAAATTTAAAAATAGCATGTACCTGGAGCGTGGCCCGTATGATATTATTTCGGTAATGGATGAAAATGCCGATAGCAAGCCATATATGGTAAAGGGCCCGGTTATCGACCTTTTTGATCCGCAATTACCTGTGTTGGATAAAAAAATCATCAATCCTAATGAGCAGGCCTTGTTATACGTAGTTAAACGTGTTGCGGATAAGAAACAGCCAAAAGTATTGGCATCGGCCTCAAGGGTTTATGATGAAGCTATAACAGAAAACAGCTACACTTTTGTAGCCAAAAGCCCGATCAACACATTAAACAGCGCCCGGATCTTATTACCGGCGCAACCGAAAGAAACAGTAGTTACCGATAATACAGGAAAAACCATTGCTGATGTAAAATCCTCGTGGGATAAATCATCAAAAACCCTGTACCTGGGCTTTGCCAACAGCCCCGATGGTATTAAGGTGAGCATTAAATGGTAAAAAGAGTCTTTTTTGAGAGAGAGTTGATTTATGCTTCCGTACGCGAAATTTCACGTGCGGAAGTTTTTTTGAAAAGAGATTCCGTAATTCGCGGGGAGGGGTTTGTAGGCTTTGCTAATGAATATGCATGGTGTTGAACCCCTCCCTACACCCTCCCGAGGGAGGGAATCGCGCAATCCCCGTTTTAAATTTCTTTGAGTACCGATAATACTGTATTGATTTGAAAATAAAGTCCCCAAATAATAAATGAAAAAATTACTTCTCCTGGCGTTTGCCTTTTTACCGGCAGCACTTTCGGCACAAGAAAAGGTGTCGTCACCTGTCGATCTGATCAATCCGCTCATGGGCACGCAATCAAAGCCATCCCTCTCCAACGGGAATACTTACCCGGCAGTAGCCCTGCCATGGGGTATGAACTTCTGGACACCGCAAACCGGTAAAATGGGTGACGGGTGGCAGTATACTTACGACGCCGATAAGATCCTCGGTTTTAAACAAACCCACCAGCCATCGCCATGGATGAATGACTACGGGATGTTTTCTGTTTTTCCGGAAACCGGTACGTTAAAATTGGACGAAAAAGATCGCGCCAGCTGGTTTTCGCATAAAGCGGAAGTATCTAAACCGTACTATTATAGTGTTTACCTCGCCGATTATGACGTAACAACTGAAATTACACCAACCGAACGCGCTGCCAGCTTCCAGTTCACTTTCCCTAAAAGTGAGAGTTCGCACATTGTAATCGATGCTTTTGACAAAGGCTCATACGTAAAGATCATTCCCGGTGAGCAAAAGATCATTGGCTACAGCACTAAAAACAGCGGTGCGGTACCTGCCAATTTCAAAAACTACTTTGTTATTTATGTAGATAAACCCTTTGCGCTAGCCTCTACATGGCACGATTGGAAACAGGATGCCGGACAACTGGAATACACCGGCGATCATGCAGGAGCGGTAATCACCCTAAAAACTGCTAAGGGCGAAAAAGTTCATTTAAAAGTAGCTTCGTCATTCATCAGCATTGAACAAGCTGAACTGAACCTGAAACGCGAGTTGGGTAATGATGATTTTGCAACAACCTGCCAAAAAGCAAAAGACACCTGGAACAAAACACTGAGCCGTTTAAATGTTGAAGGTGGTACTATCGATCAAACCCGTACTTTTTACAGCAGCCTTTACCGTATGCTGTTTTTCCCAAACAAAATGTATGAAGTGGATGCCAGCGGTCAAAATGTACACTACAGCCCATTCAATGGTAAAGTTGTTCCGGGTTATTTATTTGCCGGTACCGGTTTCTGGGATACCTTTAGGGCACTTTATCCGTTCCTGAATTTGATTTACCCGTCTATCAACAAAGAAATGCAGGAAGGCCTGATCAATGATTACAAAGAAGGTGGCTGGCTGCCTGAATGGTCGAGCCCGGGTTATGCGGATTGTATGATTGGTAACAACTCTGCATCGGTAGTTTCTGAAGCTTACCTGAAAGGCCTGCGCGGTTACGATATCGAGACTTTATACCAGGCCCTTAAACACGGTGCCAACAACGAAGGGCCTAATGCTACCGGTCGCCGGGGTGTGCAGTATTATAACACTTTAGGCTATGTGCCATACAACGTAAAGATCAACGAAAATGCTGCCCGTACCCTCGAGTATGCTTATGACGATTTTGCTATTTACCAGTTGGGTAAGGCTTTGGGCAAACCTAAAAAGGAAATAGAGATCTACAAAAAACGCAGCCAAAACTACCGTAATATCTTCGACCCGCAAACTAAACTGATGCGCGGTAAAAATCAGGATGGCACTTTTGAAACACCATTCAATCCATTTAAATGGGGCGATGCCTTTACCGAAGGTAACAGCTGGCACTATAGCTGGGGCGTGTTCCATGATATTCAGGGTTTAATAAACCTGATGGGCGGCAAGCAGCAATTTGCAGCCAAGTTGGATTCGGTGTTTGAAATGCCGCCCATGTTTGATGATAGCTACTATGGTGGTGTGATCCATGAGATCCGTGAAATGCAGATTGCAGGTATGGGCCAATACGCGCACGGTAACCAGCCTATCCAGCACATGATCTATCTTTACAATCACGCAAATCAGCCATGGAAAACCCAGTACTGGGTTCGTGAAGCAATGAACAGGCTTTACCGGGCAACTCCTGATGGTTACTGCGGCGACGAGGATAACGGTCAAACCTCTGCATGGTACATTTTCTCGGCTATGGGCTTTTACCCGGTTACCCCGGCCAGCGATCAGTACGTGTTAGGTGCACCGCTGTTTAAAAAAGTAACAGTTAATTTAGAGAACGGCAAAACCATCACTATCAATGCGCCAAAAAACAGCGACGATAACAGGTATGTAAACACACTAACTGTTGATGGCAAACCATACACCAACAATTGGTTAAGTCACAAAGGTTTGTTAAACGGAGCTGTGCTTGATTTTGACATGCAGGCAACTCCGAATAAAGACCGCGGTACAAAAGATGCCGATGTACCTTATTCAATGAGTAACGAGAAGTAAACACCCCTCCCAACCCTCCCCAATAGGGAGGGCTTTTTTGTAGGGACGCATCACATGCGTCTCCCGCCATGCTGATCAATTAGCTATGATAGGAGATACGGGTGATGCGTTTCTTATTTTAGATATTTTATCCGACGTGCTTTTTTGCCTACATTTAGCAATCAGCACTAAACCATGAAATATCTTTTACTTTTCATATTTATCACAACTACCTGTATTGTTAAAGCGCAGGATTTTCCGGCTTTAAAGGCGGGACAATCAAAGGCCGAACAGATCATATTGAATGGTGAAGACGAGAAGGTGATGATGGCATTTTATGATCCCAGCGCCAATAAAACTCAAAATAAACTTATTGCCTCTGTGCAGGCCAGCGCCAATAAACATATCCCTCCGGTATTATTTACTATGGCTATGGTTTTATTTGGGCAGGAAAAATATAGTGATGCCTGTTTTTGGTTTTATGTAGCGCAATTAAGGTCAAGATACGATGTAAACCGCAGTGTAGATAAAACGGTATCGGCAGCCAATTGGAACGGCCCAATCGGGATGTCGATAAACCAATATGCCTTTGAGCATCTGGATACCTTAGAAAAGGTTGTTCCCCAGGTTGTAGCCTATGTAACTGCAAATGACGAGTTATATGATCAGCGATGGATCAACGTTTTAACAGCACATGATAAGGTAAAAGACGAAGACATAGATAAGTTAAGCGTTGATAAAAGCCTTTGGCCCGGTATCAAGAAAGAAACAATAGATTCTTATTATGCCGATTTTAAAGAGGTTGTGAATAAAGCCAGGCAAAAGCAATAAAGAATATGGTTTTAAGCAGCTATTTAGGGTTTGTTTACGTTTGATTGGTGAATTTACTTTTATCTTTTTTGTAACTTGCCTTATCAATGAAAGGGCAAAAAACACATCATTCAGTACTACTCATATGTCTTTTGGTACTGCCTATGGTCTTTGCTTTTTCCATGCGTCCTTCAGGCAAATACAATCTTGATTTTTTTACTACCCATAACCAATTTTACCTGTGCGATTCGGCCTTTACCGGTACCACAGGTGATACAACTTTTTGGAACAGCGACGCCCAAAATGCGCGCTTAGGAACTACCGAAGATATCATCGGCATAAAAACAGCCAGTTATGGCCATATACGGGCCGAACTTAATGTGCTCAACACAGCCGACGCCGAGAAAGATTTCAGCAACTACGACCATGTTGTTGAGGGTAGTGTAAAACTAAGTTCGGGCATTATGGAAGTCCTGAATTTTCCGGATACAAAAATTATCTTAAAAGCCATTGTTACTCCGGCAAGATATCGCATACGCATTTATTCATATGCTGTAAAAAACGTGAATCCCGAAGAAGACGAAGGTACCGATCATTATAAGATCACCCTTTGGCCCGGGGAAGGCAGGGAAAGGAAAATACTGAAAGCCTACAGGGCGGACTAATCCATTTATGCCCGCCCAAAACAAGGTACATTAATCACGCACTATTTATCGCTGATCATTATCGGGTTGCCTCCCTTCCCGCCGCCAATAATAATCACCTTGGCATTGGGCGAAAGCGCTATTTCTTTTTGTGCTTTTATGGCTTCGTATTGCAGTTGCTTATCCGACAATCCCGTTGAAAGGATGCGCTGATAATCGGCAATACCCTGCGCTTCCACTCGTTTCCGCTCAGCTTCCTGGCGTTCCTTTTGCAATACGAACTCCATTTTTTGGGCGTCCTGCTCGGCGTTGATCTTTGATTCGATGCTGGCGCGTACCGAGGCGGGCAGGGTAATGTTGCGCACCAGGATCTGCTGCAGTTCGAGTCCGCGTTTTTCAAAACTGGCGGTAATGTAACGGTTTATTTTATCCTGGAACTCCTGCCGCTTGGTCGAATACAGGTCGACAGCGGCATAAGCAACCGCGTTATCGCGGATGGCCGTGCGCGAAACAGGGCGAACGATCTTATCCACATAGTTTTCGCCTATGTTCTGCATTATATAAGGGGCTTTGTCGGGCTTCACCTTATAAAGTACTGACAGGTCAATAGTAACCTCAAGCCCATCTGATGAAAGCACCCGGATAGCATCATCGCCTTCCTTTTGGCCTTCATTATTAACCGCACTCATGGTATAGGTTTGGGTCTGCACATCGAAAGTGGTGATCTCTACAACAGGGTTTATAATGTGTAAACCACTTTCAAGCACCTGGTCCTGCACCTTGCCAAAAAGGGTTTGAACTCCTACCTTGCCCGGCTCAATAACTTTAAATATATTGAGTAATAAGCCAAGTACCACCATGGCTATACCCACCGCCGTTACAACGCCGTTAAAGCGGCCGGCCGGTTCGGGCGAACGTTTGAGCACTATACCCACAATGAGTACAATCACTCCTAATACTGCTATAAACATGCAATGAAGTTAAGCTTTTTTTGCATGCTGCAAGCTTATTATAAAAGAATGTTTTTTAGGGGATTAAGGCTGTTATTGCCGGAATTAGATGGATGCGAAAGGGGGGGGGATTTTTTTTGCCGACAGCATAACGGCACAAGTTAGCCGGCGCTTGTTCCCTTTACACAAAACTTGCGCCATTAGAATTAGGTTCCAGACTTACGAAGTTTTGAAAACTTCGTAAGTCTGGAACCTAATTAATATCGGGTTACTTAGTCCCTTTGCCTTTTTTATTTTGCGGGGCTTGCTGGGTCTCTTTAACCTGTTTCAAAAGCCTCAGCTTCATGAAAATCACAACTACGCCAACAACCATGGCACCGGCCATGATCAGGTAGTTTTTTTCGGAGAACATTTTATAAGCAACAATAAAGCACAAAGCTACACCCATGGTGTAAAGCACATTGAGCACCAGTTTAAAGCCCATTATTAGTATACGTTTAATTCAGGGTCAATTTCGGCCTGCCATGCAAGGATCCCTCCTCTTAGGTTTGACAGATTGGTAAAACCCTGCTGTTCCAGTTGCATAATAGCAGCCGCGCTGCGTTTACCACTGCGGCACATTACTACTACCGGCTTATCTTTACTTATCTTTTCCGATTCTATCAGTACCCCGCCAAGCGGTATAAGCACACCGCCAAGGTTTGAAGTTTCGTATTCAAAATCTTCTCTAACGTCAATCAGTTGAAAGTCTTCGCCTTTGTCAATTTTTTCTTTTAGTTCCTGTACGGTTATCTCGTTCATGTTAAATGTAATTATAATTCAAAGGTAGTTTTTTTCTTAATCAAATATTTAGGCTTGTTATTTGTAACAATCAAAGTATATGAGCGTTTCATATATGTTTACACAATAATTACTTAATGAAAAAAGTTACACGCTTTTTCTGGTTCTGTTCAGGAGCACATATCGATACCTTAAAAAAGTACCCAATTGAGCATAATAAGTATGTTGGTATTGGGGCAACTATATTTTTCACGGCACTGTTCGCCGCGTTATCCGGCGGTTATGCCATGTACTTTGTTTTTAATGGCGATGCCTTTGCTGTAGGTTTTGCTATACTATTTGGTTTACTGTGGGGAACGGCCATTTTTAACATGGACCGCTACATTGTATCCAGTATCAACAAAGAAGGCACAACCAACCAGCAGATCCTGCAGGCATCGCCCCGTATTTTGCTGGCCATTATGATAGGTATTGTGATATCGCGCCCACTTGAACTCAAGATTTTTGATAAAGAAATTCGCCAGAAACTAAAAACCGCCTATTTAAAGGGGCAACGCAGTAAAATTGATACCCTCGAAAAAACCTACATGCAGAAGTATGCCATGGAACTGGGTAAAAACACCGATTTGAAAAAGGAGAAAGATTCATTGGAGCGGGATATTAACCGCTCACGTTATCAGCTTAACCAGGAAGTTTTCGGTGATAAAACCAACCAAACATCGGGCATTACCGGTTATGGCACTTATGCAAAGCAAAAGCAGGCCATACTGGAAGAAAAGGAAGCCCGGCTTAAATCCGTTACTGATAATTTAGGGCAGATGGACCAATACCTGAGTGCCCGTAAAGATTATGAGGGACTGAACAGCACCCGTTTGTTTACAGAGCATCAACTGGACAGCCTGGCCAGCATAGCCGGCTTCTCCGACCGTAACTGGGCATTAGGCCAGCTCACCTACACTGAAAACGGCAAGCGCGACCTCGATACCTATCTCGCTATTTCGTTTATCGGCTACCTGTTCATTTTGTTTGAATGTTTGCCGGTATTTGTAAAGCTGATGTCGCCCAAAGGGCCTTATGATACGGCTATCGCCAAAACAGCCGAAGCCAATATCCACCTTGCCGAACGGGATAAGGAACGGGATATAGCGGTTACGGATAATATTTACGATCACAACCTGGATACTGATATCGAGCGGCGAAAAAAGATCATTACCTCGCAATCTGATTATGATTTTGAACGGCATAGTTACGAGTAAAACCCTGCATTTTTCCCGTAGAGACGCATAATTGCGTCTCCCAACTATGCAGGGCCGATTTATAGGCGAAGACGCAATTATGCGTCTCTACAGTGGAATATTTTGCAATTACCAACCCAATCTCCCATCTTGCAAAACATAATATCAACCTATGTTTGAGCAATTTTCACATTCAAACTATCATTCCATTTGTGATCATCTTGCAGCTAATGATCCTGATCTGGCCCTGATTATTAAAAACCATGGTCATCCGCCTTTATGGTCAAGGCCCAATAGTTTTGAAACACTGGTGCATATTATCTTAGAGCAGCAGGTGTCCCTGGCTTCGGCACTATCGGCCTTAAATAAATTGCGCGAGCGGGTACAGCAAATTACCCCTGCACGGGTACTACTGCTTACTGATGAAGAATTCAGGGCATGTTATGTAAGTCGCCAAAAAAACATCTATATAAAATACCTTGCCGAAGCCATTGTAAGCGGGCAGATCAACCTTGCCGAAATGGAACAAATGCCGGATGATGTTATCCGTACCAAACTAACCGCCCTCAAAGGCATTGGCAACTGGACTGTTGATGTTTACCTGATGTTTGTATTACAGCACACCGATGTTTTCCCTATCGGGGATCTTGCCGCAGTGAATGCCCTTAAACGGGTAAAAAATCTGCCAAAAGATATTACCAAAGAAGAGTTGTTAACGGTGACCGAACAATGGAAACCATACCGAACGGTAGCGGCGATGATTTTGTGGCATTATTATCTGAGCCAAAGAGTACCGGCCCCACCCAAACCCTCTAAGCAAGGCGTTAAAAAATAAAGATCTTCGGAGGCTTAAATTTAATAACACCTCCCATAAGCTGAATATCTTTATCAGATCCTTCGCGCAACCCCTCCATTTTATTAAACAATTGGTATTCAGACTATTATACTGAAACATTCAAAATTGTGTTAACCCTGTTAACCCCTGTTGGTGCTGTCCATGGTAGGTGTTATTACACTTTAACCTACAAAAGTATATAAACAAAAAATGCGCTGGCTTCGCCAACGCATTCAAAATATGCTCATCAAAAGCCCCACTTTAGGGCTGTCAAACATTAAATAGTCCGTTCCTCTCCTGCTCCTGGTAATCCTGTACGGTTTCAATGGCATTATCAACCACATCGCTCAGGGCGGTAATGAATGTTCCGGGTCGGGCCAGGCTCATGGCGTGTTTAATAGCATCAACTTCTTTAGGCACTACCTCAACCTGCTTGTCAGGATCAACTGATTCAATTCCCTCTTTGAGTAAACCAATAATATTTTCGGCGGTGCGGCCGCGCAGGTGTTTTTCCTGGCGCAGGATGATATAATCAAACATTTCGGCCGATATTTTACCCAGTTCGCGGATATCGTCATCCCTCCTGTCGCCGGTGCCGGCTATGATACCAATTTTAAGCGGCGAATCGATATGTCTTAAAAACTCCTTGATGCCAGTGTATCCATCCGGATTGTGGGCAAAATCAATCATGAACCGGAAATCTTTAAACTCAAAAATATTCATGCGGCCAGGCGTTTGTGAGGCCGATGGAATAAAAGTTTCGAGCGAGATCTTGATATCTTCTGTCTTAAATCCCCATAAAAACGTAGCCAGTGTAGCGGCCAGCACATTCTCGATCATAAAGGGCACAGTACCGCCAAACGTAAGCGGAATCAGGATGGTACGCTGTACGCGGATCTTCCAGTCGCCTTTTAAAATGGTGATAAACCCGTTTTCGCAAATAGCGGCAATGCCTCCTTTTTTGCAATGTGATTTAATGATGGGATTATTTTCGTTCCGGCTGAAATAAGCGATATTACATTCGGCCTTTTTGCCAATGCGTACGCAATACTCGTTATCGGCATTCAAAACGCCCCAGCCATCCTTCTTAACCGAGTTAAGCACTACGCTTTTTACGCGCGATAGGTCTTCCAATGAATGAATGTCCGATAAGCCAAGGTGATCTTCCTGGATATTGGTAACTACCCCTATATCGCAAAAGCCAAAACCGAGGCCCGAGCGCAGGATCCCCCCGCGGGCTGTTTCCAATACCGCAAAATCAACTGTTGGGTCTTTCAGTATAAACTCCGAGCTTACAGGGCCGGTTGTATCGCCCTTCAGCATCATATTGTTTTGTACGTAGATCCCATCCGAGGTGGTGAAACCTACCCGGTGACCGTTATTTTTAACAATGTGTGCTATCAAACGGGTGGTAGTGGTTTTACCGTTAGTCCCGGTAATAGCTATGATAGGGATGCGGGCCGATTTACCGGCCGGGTAAAGCATATCAATCACATGTCCGGCTACGTTGCGGGGCAAGCCTTCGCTCGGAGCAATATGCATCCTGAAGCCCGGTGCGGCATTAACTTCCAGTATCACTCCCCCTGTATCAGTAAGCGGCTCGGTAAGGTTTTGCGCCATGATGTCGATGCCGCAAATATCCAGACCAATGATTTTAGAGATGCGTTCGCAAATGAAAATATTTTGCGGGTGTACATGGTCGGTAACATCAACCGATGTACCGCCGGTGCTTAGATTAGCTGTTGATTTTACATAAACCACCTCATCTTTTTCGGGCACGGTTTCAAGCGTATAACCTTTCTTGGCCAGCAGATCGAGAGTATCCCTATCTATTGTTATCTCTGTAAGCACATTCTCATGCCCGTAGCCGCGGCGCGGATCGGAGTTTTCAAGGTCTATCAATTCCTGGATATTCAGCCTGCCATCGCCGGTAACATGTGCCGGTTTACGAAGGGCAGCAGCAACCATTTTATTATCAATCACCAACACCCTGAAGTCGAAGCCTGTAACATAACGCTCCACAATTACGCGGCGCGAAATTTTGGCAGCGTGCTCATAAGCTTCAATAGCCTCTTCTTCAGTTTTTATGTTGATAGAAATGCCGCGGCCGTGGTTGCCATCAAGCGGTTTAAACACCAGCGGGAAGCCCACTTTGCGGATAGCATCCGGCACAGCCGATGCCGATGAAATAGTTACGCCTTTAGCAACAGGGATGGCCTGCTCCTGTAAAAGTCGTTTGGTTTCTTCCTTGTTGCTGGCAATATCAACGGCAATGCTGCTGGTTTTTTCGGTCATGGTAGCGCGGAAACGTACCTGGTTTTTGCCGTAACCCAACTGCACTAACGATTGGTTGTTGAGCCTGATCCATGGGATATCCCTCGCGATCGCTTCTTCCACAATTGACCCGGTACTTGGTCCCAGGCGGGTATTTTCCCTAATCTCGCGCATTTGCTGAATATCAGCATCCAGGTTGTAATCCTCGCCTTTTATCAAAGCTTCGGTTATGCGCACGGCCGATTCGGCTGCAAAAACGCCAACTTTTTCTTCCAGATAAGCAAATACTACATTGTATACGCCTTTTGTTTTGGTTTCTCGGGTGCGGCCAAAGCCGGTATCCATACCGGCAAGGGTTTGAATCTCTAAGGCTATGTGCTCAATAACGTGTCCCATCCAGGTGCCGGCAATCACCCGCTGAAAAAAACCGCCGGGTACACCGGGCGAGCAGCGGTGGCTATATAACGACGGCAGCAGCTTTTCAAGCCGTTCATAAAAGCCATCTATTTCGTTGGAGGGGCGGTGCTCCATCTCCTGCAGATCAAGCCGCATTTGTATTAATTTTTTGCGTCTGATGCTCCAAATGTTGGGTCCGCGTAGTACCTGAATATTCTCGATCTTCATTATGTAGGATGCTATTTTTTTGTCAGTCTAATTTTCCCCTTAAAACTATAAAACATAACACGGGAATAAAATTTTTGATGGCGAAAAGCCATTATTTATTATTAGTTCCTGTGTTTGTGCAGGTTTTTGTCGTAATTTGTATATAGTTGTATTAAGATATTGTGAAATAATCATGATTGTCCCGAAAGGTAAACTAATAATTATAGGTGGCGCAGTTGATATGGGGAGTAATGTTACTCTTCAGGAACACATTTTGCAACCAGATTATATCAAATTTTTTGAACAAGGCATATTAAGGCGCATTATTAATGAATCGACAAAGCATGAAGGCTCACAAATTGAAGTGATCACCACAGCTTCACAGATTCCGGAGCTTGTAGGCGCTGAGTATATCAAGGCGTTTGGCCAGCTCAACGTTACCAATGTTAACGTACTGCACATCAAAAGCCGCGAAGATGCGGGGAACAAGGCATACTTAGACAGGATCCGCAAAGCCGATGTAGTGATGTTCAGCGGCGGCGACCAGCTCAGGCTAACAGCCATTTTTGGCGGCACCGAATTTTTACAGATCCTTAAGCAGCGTTACCAAAAAGAGAATTTCGTTATTGCCGGAACATCGGCAGGCGCTGCAGCGGCTTCAACTCACATGATCTACCGCGGGCAAAGTAATGAAGCCCTTGTGAAAGGCGAAGTGCAGATAACCGCCGGCCTTGGCTTTATCGACTCGGTGATTGTTGACACTCACTTTGTACAGCGTGGCCGCATAGGCCGGTTAATGTATGCCGTTGCAACTAACCCCGGCATTTTGGGGATAGGTTTGGGCGAAGATACAGGCTTACTTATTACCGAAGGTTATATGATGGAAGCTATCGGCTCGGGCCTCATCATTTTGGTTGATGGGCGCAACATCGTATCAACCAATATTTATGATGTGGAGCTCGGCTCGCCAATATCTATCGAAAACCTGAGAGTGCACGTCATGTCGATATTTGATAAGTACGACCTGATACAACACCGTTTACTCATAAAAAAGAGCGTAAAAGTTGAAGAAGGTGTTTTTATACATGCACCCGGTAGCAATCTATTACAATAATTTAAACTGCATAAAGTTCTTATAAATAGCCTGGCCTTATTTATGCAGGTACATCTACTTTAATTTATAATTATGAAAATAATTATTCACGGCGGTTTTTTTAGCGAATCGCATACCAACCAGGAAGTAAAGCTGGCCAAACAGGAAGCCCTGAACGGCATAGTGCAGTTAGGATACAAACACCTGCAACATCACACTGCTGCCGAAACGGCCGTTTATACCGTAAGGCTGCTTGAAGATTGCGAACTTTTTAATGCCGGAACGGGATCACAGATCCAGAGCGATGGCAAGATTCGCCTCAGTGCCTCTTTGATGGATGGCAAAACCCAACGCTTTTCGGGCGTCATCAACATTGAAGACGTTAAAAACCCTATCTGTGTTGCCGAAAAACTTCAAGCCTATGATGATCGTGTATTGAGCGGCAAAGGAGCATGCGATTTTGCTATAGAAAACGGTCATAAATATTATAACCCCGAAATCCCGCAGCGACGTCACGAATACGAACAAAAACTAAGCGATTCTATCAGGCTGGGCACCGTGGGCTGCGTTGCATTGGACGTGCATGGAAACCTGGCGGCCGCAACGAGTACCGGGGGCAAAGGTTTTGAAATTCCCGGCCGTGTTAGTGATTCGGCCACTACTGCAGGAAATTATGCCAATGAGTTTGCCGGCGTTTCATGTACCGGCGTAGGTGAAGATATTGTAAGTGGCTCGGTAGCTGTTAAAATTGTTACGCGAGTAACCGATGGCATGCCCCTTATGGCCGCTACCGAAAAAACCCTCGATGAAATGAAACCTTACGATGGCTTTGCCGGTGTGATAGGCATTACTACTGATGGGCAGATCTATCACTCAGACACCCACCCTTACATGGTATGGGCCCTGCATGACGGAGATATTGAAGTTTTTAACTAAAACCTAAATTTATTTTTCCCGTAGAAAGGGTATAAGTTAAGCACCTATAAAATAACGGTGGCCTTTAGGCGTTTACGTATTTACTGCATTTTACGGGTATTGTTTTCCCGTTAACAAATAATTACATTTGTTAAGCTGATTAATTTAAAATAAACAGTTTAAACCCAGGAAAAAGATTAGATGAGATATTTCCTACTTATTATTTTATGCGCTGTTGGGTTCGATGCATCAGCGCAATGGTATTACAAGCCTTTCAATAAGCGTACCCGGTCTCCGCAAATGGCCTATGCACAAAGCCACTCTATTAAAAGACTGCCCGCTCCTGCATTGGCTAAAGTAAAGATTCGCCCGTTTACTATTGAACATACCCCATATGTACTGGCCATGATCGAGGAATCGGTTATGAAAACCGCGCAGCACAATATGCGTTTTCATGTGTACAATGCCGCCAGCTACAACTTTAGCGACCTGGCCCAGATGTATATGAAACAAAACCGCCTGGCCGAGGCCAAATGGTTCCTGCTGCAAAGTATCACCATATCGCGCCAGCAAAACGACGACAGGCATACCATAGCAAACCTGCTTGACCTTGCGACTGTAAAAGCTGATTACGGCGATTATACACAGGCTAAACAAGACCTGGCCGAAGCCCGACAACTGGCTGTTGCCCGCGGTTTAACTTTTGACCTGGCTACTGTAGAGAAAAAAACGCGCTATTTACAGGACAATAAATTCAACACGCTGCATACCGAAACCCATTTTGCCGAAACCGCCGATGCAGGTACAATTACCAAACCGGTTAACAAATAGTGTTTTTTTGTAACAAAAACGTAAAATGGTGCTGCCTGCATACTATTAGTAAAACATAATCGTATTATTGTTATTAGTAATTAAGAGACAGCATATTGACTGTCTCTTTTTTATTTTACATTAGCAAATTAATAATAGGCACAAGTATTGATGTTTTACACCAACCCCGATTTAACTACAGTAAAAGATATGTTTAAGAAAGTATATTTGTTATTGGTGCTGGGCGCAGCCCTCGCCTGTAAAGCATCACCATCCAAACCTGTTAAAGTAGCAGGTTCAAATGATTTACAGCCCGATGAACAGCAAAGCCTTGTTTGTAAACAGGTAGCATCATTAATCTCTAACTACAACTATAAAAAAGTTCCGCTGAACGATTCAGTATCCGCCATCATTTACGACCGGTATATCAAATCGCTCGACGAGAACCACAGCTATTTTTTAGCATCTGATATCAAAGATTTTGAAAAATATAAAACCGTACTTGATGATGATATTAAAGCCGGCAACCTGGCCGATGCTTTTTATATCTTCAACGTTTTTCAGAAAAGATATATCGAGCATGTAAAATATTCGCTTGAGCAGATCAATAAAAATTTCGATTTCAATAAAACTGAAACCTTTGTTTATGATCGCGATAAATTGCCATGGATTGCTTCGCAAAGCGAAATGGATGCGATGTGGACCAAGCGCGTAAAATACGATTTGCTAAACCTGAAACTGGCCAATGCAGATATGGCCAAAAACAAGGAAACACTTAAGAAACGTTACGAAAACCTGTTAACACAAACCAACAAGCTATCAAACCAGGACGTTTTTCAATACTTTATGGACGCCTTTACAGAGGCTATCGATCCGCACACCAACTACTTTAACCCGTCAAACGCAGCTAATTTCAATATCGAAATGTCGCGCCAGGTTGAAGGGATCGGTGCTTCACTACAGGTGGAAAACGAGTATGTAACCATTAAAACCATTGTACCGGGCGGCCCTGCAGATAAAAGCCACCAGATAAGTGTCGACGACCGTATCGTTGCAGTAGCACAGGGTAAAACCGGCGAATTCCAGAACGTGGTGGGATGGCGTGTTGATAATGCCATCGCTATCATCCGCGGTACTAAAGGCACAACGGTAAGGCTTGAAATATTGCCTGCCGGTGCAAATGCATCAAGCAAACCCAAAGTGGTTGAAATGGTACGTGAGAAGATCATCCTGAAAGACCAATCGGCCAAAAAAGAGATCCGCACTTATAACAGCAATGGTAAAACGGTTAGGATAGGTGTAATATCTATCCCTGCCTTCTACATTGATTTTAATGATTATAAAGCAGGTAATCCTAACTACAAAAGCACCACCCACGATGTTAAGGCAATCCTTGACTCGTTAAAGAAAGAAAATGTAGATGGCCTGGTGATCGACCTTCGTGAAAACGGTGGTGGTTCATTGATGGAAGCTATTGAGCTTACCGGTCTGTTCATTAAAACCGGCCCTGTAGTACAGGTGCGTGACACTAAAGACCAGGTGGAAATTGATAAAGACGAAGATGCGGACATCACCTATAGCGGCCCTATGGCGGTACTGGTTGACCGTTTTAGCGCTTCGGCCTCTGAAATTTTCTCAGGCGCTATCCAGGATTACGGCCGCGGTTTGATATTGGGTACCCAAACTTATGGTAAAGGCTCGGTACAAAGCGCTATCGATCTTGACCGGGTGATTGGTTCTTCACTTCGTGAAAAAATTGCAGGCGTTGTTGGCGGTGCCAAAAAAACAACCTCAACGGGTAGCCAAAGCACTTACGGGCAACTTAATCTTACCATAGCCAAGTTCTATCGTATCAGTGGTAATTCAACCCAGCACAAAGGGGTAACACCTGATATTTCATTCCCGTCGGTTATTCCACTGGATAAATATGGCGAAGATACCGAACCATCAGCAATGCCTTTTGACATCATTGCCAAAACAGATTATACCAAAACAGGCGATTTTACCGGCGTACTGCCACAGCTAAAAAAACTGCACGACCAACGCATGTCCGGCAGCGACAGCTATAAATACCTGCTTGAAGATATTGCTGATTTCAAAAAACATGATGCCGATGACAGCGTATCGTTAAAAGAGTCGGACTTGAAGAAACAGCGTGACGACGATGAAACCAAAGCGTTTGAACGTAACAATCTGCGTCGGGTAGCATTAGGTTTGCCAGCCCTTAAAAAGGGTCAAACCAAACCTAAAAACGAAGACCTTGACTTTGTAAAACGCGAAGCCGGCCAAATCATGACCGATTATATCAGCCTCGATAATAAGTATACAAGCGTATCGCAACCGGCTAACTAAGCAAATTATTAATAATATTGAGCGCCCGGTATCGAAAGATGCCGGGCGTTTTTATTTAAACACGAATGCTTTGCATGTGAAGAAATTAAATCGAATTACACGAATTTGTATTTAGAAACCTTACAGAGAAAATAAAACTTATGTGATTCGATTTAATTCGAGGAATTAGTGTCATATTATAAAACCCTCTCGGCTAATAACCTTGCATTTTGTAAATTTGGCCTCTTATTAAAAATCAATTCAAGTTGAAAAATAATATTCTAATTGTTGATGATGTGCATGCCATTTTCATGGAGATGGCCGAGGCCAAGGGTTACACCTGCGATTACCGTCCGCTGATTAAGGTTGACGAAGCCATGCAAATCATAGGCGACTATGCAGGCCTGGTGATCCGCTCAAAATTCAGGGTGGATAAAGCTGTGCTTGATGCTGCCACCAACTTACAGTTCATAGCCCGCGCCGGCGCTGGTATGGATAATATTGATGAAGATTATGCTACTCAAAAAGGTATAAAACTCATCAACGCACCCGAAGGCAATTCGGATGCCGTAGGCGAACATGCCATAGGTTTACTGCTGTCATTAATGAACAACCTAAACCGCGGCGACGCCGAAATTCGCGGGGGGAAGTGGCAGCGCGAGGCTAACCGGGGTTACGAGCTAAAAGGTAAAACAGTGGGTATTATTGGCTACGGCCATATGGGCAGCAGCTTTGCCAGGAAACTTTCGGGCTTCCAGGTAAATGTTATTGCTTACGATAAATACAAAACCGGCTTCAGTGATAAATATGCGCGCGAGGTAAGCATGGAAGAAATTGTAAAGCACAGCGATGTACTGAGCTTACATATCCCTTTAACTCCAGAAACCAACGGACTGGTGGATGATGAATACCTGTTCCATTTTAAAAAGCCTATCTTTTTCTTAAACACCTCACGCGGCAAAACTGCTAAAGTAAGTGCCGTGCTAAACGCCATACGCGAAGGCAAAATTTTAGGGGCAGGGTTGGATGTATTGGAGGTTGAAAAATTCCCGGCCCTTGCCGAACAACAATGGTTTGAGGAATTAAAACAAAGCGGCAAAGTGCTGTTAAGCCCTCACGTTGCCGGCTGGACATTTGATTCATACCGGAAGATCAGCGAGGTAATGGCCGAAAAGCTGGCTGATTTGAAAGGATAGGCAGATTATCGGAACCACACATATCTTTAATAATTACGACAGTGTAAGGAATGCCCCTTGTAAGTCACATGAAAGAGAAATCTCCTGCGCCATACATATTTTATAAGGCATGGTGCAGGAGATTTCTGTTTAGATACATTTCCGGGCTGGGTTGGCAGAAATGATAACTGATTTAATATATTCGTTACGCCGTTTCCTTGTACAATACCATGCCGGCATGGTAAAACACCCCGTCCCTGAAATCACCTTCGGCGGTAAAGCCTGTATCGTCAAGATATTCAACGTGGTTCCCTAATACGCTGTAATAACCTGTGTAGGCATTTTGTTTGTCGCCTCGGGCTTCGGTATAACGGCCGTTAGGCAAAAATTCGTGACGTATAAACCCATCGCGGGTAACCCATACACCTATATAATGATGAGCATTTATTGTTGTATTGCTGTTGAAAGTGTTAAATCTTTCCATGTTGCTAATTCGTTTTGAACGAAGGCAAGCTTCTTTTCAACCAGACCGTAAGCATCCTCGCCCAAAAATAAATTTAGCGGTGGGTTAGCTTCGTTAGTTATGCTGATCATAGCCTCGGCTGCTTTTTCAGGGTCGCCGGCTTGTTGCTTGTCCATGTCGTTTTGGTGAAAATTTACTGCATCGCGAACGTTTTGATAGTCGGCTATCTGGTTTTGAGGTACCGCCAATGAACCGGCCGACAGGAAGTTGGTCCTGAAATAACCCGGCTGTACAATGGTAACCTTTATGCCAAACGGTGCAACTTCGGCCGATAGGGTTTCAGAAAAACCATTAACGGCAAACTTGGTGGCGCAATAAATACCTCCGCCTGCAAACGCGCCGGTGAAACCACCTATCGACGACACATTTAAAATATGTCCGGATTTTTGAGCGCGCAGATAAGGCAACGCCTTACGGATCACATTCAACGATCCAAATACGTTGATCTCAAAGTTATCACGGGCCTCGCGGTCGGTCAATTCTTCAATACCGCCTAATAATCCGTAACCGGCGTTGTTGACAATAACGTCAATTTTTCCGAAAGTTTTTACAGTAAGCTCAACGGCTTCCTGCACACTGTCTTCGCTGGTCAAGTTAACAGAGAGGGGTAAAAACTGCTCGTTTTGCGTGTCAACTGCTTTGGTCAAATCGCTTAAATTGCGCGATGTAGCGGCTACTTTATAGCCTTCATTCAATAGTTTTTTTACTAAGGCAAGTCCCAGTCCTTTTGAAGCACCAGTTACAAACCATACTTTGTTGTTTTCCATATGTTGTATTTGATAGATTTTGATTTTACTTGTTACTATTTCAATGATTGTTTATGATTTTCACCTATTTTGTCTTTTGGGATTTCACCGATAGGCTATGATTCCACCGATTTATGATGAATTCAACCTGCTCTATCGTGTTTGTCCGAGCGGCCGTACCACCACCTCGTTAACGGAGATATTATCCGGCTGGCTTATAGCGTAAATCACCGCGTTGGCTATAGCCTCCTCATCAAGTTTTGGCATGTTGGCAAGGTTGCCGTACAAGCCCTTAATCTTAGGGCTGGTAATATCATGTCCTAATTCGGATTTAGTTGCGCCGGGGTAAATGGTGGTTACCTTAATGTTTTGGGCAACTTCCTCGCGCAGGGTTTCCATAATAGCCTTGACCGCGAACTTGGTACCGCTGTAAACGCCAATGCCCGGCGACGTTTTTAAACCACCAACCGATGACGTGGAGAGGATATGCCCCTGGCCGCGTTCAAGCATGCGGGGCAGCACAGCATTAATCCCGTACAATACACCCTTAATATTAATGTCGATCATTTTGTCCCATTCATCAACATGACCTTCTTCAAAAAAAGAGATGGGCATGATGCCGGCATTGTTCCACATTACGTCAACTCGGCCAAATTTGGCTATGGTCTGCAGAATGAGGTTATCCAGATCAGTTCGCCTGGCAACATCGGTTACTACATAAATTGCATTTTCGCCAATTTCCTGTGCCAGGTTTTTCAACTGATCTTCTCGGCGGGCAGCTAAAACCACTTTAGCGCCAAGTTGTGCCAGTTTGCGGGCAGCAGATGCGCCGATGCCACTGCTGGCACCGGTTATTACAATCACTTTATCCTTGATACTTTCCATTTGGTGTTTATATAGGTAGATATAGGGTAAACGGAATAAATTTAGAAATCAGTTGAGCAGGTTACATCCTCCCACTGCCTGATTTCATTGTGTAAAGTATCAAGCTTTGCCAAAGCACGATTGTACGCATCGCCACCTAATAAAAGGTATAACGGCGGGTTTTCTTCATAAACTGTGTTGATAATAGCAGTTGCAGCCTTTTCCGGGTCACCGGCTTGCTTGCCGTCCATTTTGAGGTATTTGTTATGAATGGCACGCACTTCTGTATAATCATCAATTTGGTTGTCAGTAATTGAAAGCGATCCTGCAGTAAGAAAACTGGTGCGGAAAGCGCCGGGAGCGACCACGGTTACCTTAATGCCCAATTCCTTAACATCCGCAGCAAGCACTTCCGAAATACCGATCACGGCATATTTGGCTCCTGCATAAACTGCCCAGCCGGTATTAGCTGTAATACCTGCGATAGATGAAATATTGATAATATGGCCTGAGCGCTGTTTGCGCAGGTATGGCATTGCCGCACGGATTACGTTCAGCGTACCAAATACGTTTACATCAAATGCCATACGGGTTTCGGCATCGCTAAGTTCTTCAATAGCTCCACCAATGCCATAGCCGGCATTGTTGATCACTACATCGATACGGCCAAAAGCCTCATAAGTGTGTTGCAATGCAAGCGATACACTGCTATCGTTTACCAGATCGACTTGTAGGGGTAAAAAATTATTGCTTGTTGTATTAACCGCAGCGGTTAATTCCTGTAAATTTCTGGAAGTAGCGGCAACAAGCTGTCCTGCATCCAGTAGTTGTTTTACTAAGCTGAGGCCAAAACCTTTCGAAGCCCCGGTAATAAACCATACTTTGTTGTTGTCCATAAAAATTGTTTGCTTTGTTTATTTGAGATAAAACAAAGTTACAGCAGCAACAAAGGGGGCACATTACATTAATCAAACCAAAGGTTACAAAATTCAAACATTTCGGAACGAGCTTGGCGTTTGTTGGGTTTGTTTCTTGAAAAAGTTATTAAAATGTGTCGGCTCCTCAAAGCCCAGGCAATAACCAATTTCAGAAATGTTCCAGTCTGTATGCCTTAATAATGATTTGGCTTCGCTCAGCAGCCTGTCGGCAATATGATCGGTAGTGGTTTTGCCGGTAGTTTCGCGGATTGCCCTGTTCAGATGGTTTACATGCACCGAAAGCCGTTGTGCAAAATCATTGGCGGATCGCAATACAAACCGCTGTGAAGGGGTTTCAATAGGGAACTGCCTTTCAAGCAGCTCGGTAAATACTGATGTTATACGCGATTTGGCATCAACATGTTTATAAACATTTTCGGATGGTTCCGTTTTAAGCGCATAATAAATTACTTCCGTAACATAATTACGTAACAGATCATACTTAAATGCATACTCGGTATTGATCTCGGATAGCATTTTCTGAAAAAGAGCGGTTACATAAGCGTCCTGTTCATCATTTAAGGCATAAACCGGCTTGGCATTAAGGCCAAACATCGGAAACTCGCTTAAGCCTGTCCTGAATTTCTCCAGAAAAAACTCCTCAGTAAATATACAGAAGAAGCCTGTGCGATCATCAGACATGTGCTCAAATGTGTAAGGCACCATGGCGCTGAAGAACATCAGCGTTGAGCCCGAAAGCTTGATACTTTTATCGGCATAATGAATGATATTATCGCCGCGCATAAGGCTGATCTTATAAAAGGTACGGCGGCTGTAGGTTACTTGCTTTGCGTTAGGGCCAATACAATCCTCAATCCTGAATACATTAAAGTGACCGATGCTTTGCTGAAGGTTACCGGGCAGCCAGTTAACCTTTCTTTGATAAAAATCTTGAAGTGTTTCTGCTTTCGACATAAAACAAAGTTACAAAAATCAAACCAAGGCTTCAAAACAGGGATAATTTAATATTTTGAGGCAAACAAAAAAACCTTTAAATCATATGATTTAAAGGTTTTTGAACATTTTTAAAATGTTTCTTAGCGGAATGGACGGGTCCGTCATCCCATATGCTTAATGCCTTATATTCAACGGTTTGGCGTTGTTTTATATGAACAGGTAACCGATAAGGTAACCGAACAAATTGATACGAATTAATCGCATTTGATTTGTTAAATCAAAGATATGATTTTGTCGTCATATCACAAAACGGAATCTTTGGTATGATACCGTGCTCCTAAGAAACACTCGCAGAGAAGATATAGTCGTTTCCCCTTACGCTTAAAAGTGCCTTATTCATTGTCTCCTATTGGGATATGATGTTCATGTTAATCATCAAACGTTTGACACTATCTAACATTAGGAGTATTATGTTTAGAATGACGAGGAAGAATAACAGGATAAGCAAACAGAAGAACAAGAACAGGAAGAGCAGCAAGAGCAGCAATAAGAATACAATAATGTCAAGTATACTGCGCAAGATACTTGACAACAACAAGAAAACAAGTTACATTTGTATAAATAGCAGCAGGAACAATAACAAACGTAGCACAACGAAACGTAGGAGCAGCAGGAACAATACCAATGAACGTAGCACAAAGAATAGAAAAAACAATAGCAGGAATGCCCGATGGTGCCGTGTTCAAGTACCAGGAACTGGGTATTGCGGCTACCGAATATGGTGCTGCGGCTAAGGCAATGGAAAGGCTCAAGAAGAAAGGGGTCGTAGACAGTGCCTCAGCCGGGGTCTTCTATAAACCAAAGAAAACGCTTTTCGGAACGCTTAAACCTTCGGAAGAAGAACTCATCAAGCCTTATTTATACGAAAACAACCAACGCATCGCTTATATAACCGGCACTGCTTTATATAACCGGATGGGACTGACCACCCAGGTACCGCAGAATATCAGTATTGCCAGTCGGGACAAGCGCATCGTTACGCGTATAGGGAATATACAGGTGAGGGCTGTAAAAAGCTACGCTGATGTGACCGATGACAACTTTACGATACTGGAAATATTGGATGCCATCAAAGATTTGAAGATCATCCCCGATGTTGACCGCAACCGCGCGGTCGAAAATTTGCTCCGGCAACTCACAAACGTTTCAGATAAAGCAAGCCTGGTCAAACTCGCGCTGAAATACCCACCCAGGGTGCGGGCACTGACCGGCGCTTTATTAGAGCAATTAAACGAAACAGCAATTGCCGCGCCGCTCCGCAAAAGCATCAACCCGCTATCAGCATACAGCTACGGAATCAGCGCAGAGGCTTTACCATCTTGCACGAACTGGAACATTGTATGATGCACCTGCATGAAAACCCCGAACTTTTCCGTGATGCTGTATTGGCTACTGCCCAACAAATAGGCATACCCGAAATTTATGTTGAGAAAGACTATTGGGTAACCGTAGCCCTGGAGGCTATCTTCAGATCAGGCATGGCCGGTGAAGCCGTTTTCAAAGGCGGCACAGCTTTATCCAAATGTCACCGGTTGATTGAAAGATTTTCGGAAGATATTGACATCGTGGTCCTTCGTCATGACGCTGAAGCCGACAACCAGCTTAAAAGCAAGATCACCAAAATATCAAAACTGGTCAGTGAAATAATTCCCGAGACTGACCTGCCTGGTGTCACTAACAAAAAGGGACAAATACGGAAAACCGTACACTATTATAACAGGGGGGAATTTAACGGGCTGTTCGGCCAAGTGAGGGAATATCTCGCCCTCGAAGTCACTTGGTTCGGTAATTTCGAACCGTTTGTTATCAGCGAGGTAGAGTGTTACCTGGCTCAAATGATGAAAAGAACCGGGCAGGAAGGCCTTGTCGAACAATATGAGTTGCAACCTTTTCAAGTCCAGGTACTGACCAAGGAAAGGACGCTTTGCGAAAAGATCATGAGTTTGGTGCGCTTTTCCACAACAGATCAACCCTATGAAGACCTTGCGAATAAGATCAGGCATATCTATGATATCTATATGCTATTAAGGGATGGGGAAGTTCAAGCGTTTTTCATGGATGGTGAGCGCTTCGGGGCTATGCTGAATCAGGTAGGCTTTGACGACATCAAAAGTTTTAAAAACAACAACGCCTGGTTAGCGACCTACCCGGCCGAGGCGGTCATATTTTCAAATTTTCCTGCAACCTGGGAAAAGATCAAAACACCTTACCGGACCACATTCCGAGATCTAGTTACCGGTCCCCTGCCGGATGAGTCTGATCTGATCGAGATAATGCAAATGATAACCGGCCGTCTGAGATCGATTAAGTGGGCCGTTATTCCTGAGCTGATCAAAAGCTGATTAGCATTCGTAAATAACAGCGAGGCGCTCATTTTGGAGCTAGGTCATCAAAGTCGAGTTAAAACTACTATAATTCCTGTGTAAGATCGGCTTGGCCGTATATAAACGTTCAATTAATATAAATCTAAATTTTATTCCTGCCTCCTAAGGTGCGTCCGGCCATTAGAATAGCTGAAGTCGTCACATTTGTATAAACATTTATCATATGGCGACAGAAATAATAACCAAGGAAGACCTAAACGAATTCCGGGAATTGCTTTTAGAGGACATTAAACAATTGTTGGGTTCTACAAATGCTACGCCTCAGGGCAAGTGGCTAAAAAGTTACCAGGTCAGAAATCTTCTGAAGATATCAGCGGGGACATTGCAGAACTTGAGGGTCAACGGTACTATCCCTTATACGCAAATCGGCAGCATTATCTATTATAAGTCAGAGGATATCAACCGCGTGTTACAGGACGGCTTTAAAACAAAACGTAGTAAGTGACCTACCGCATTTGGGTGCCTCATTGCAATAAGTTTCCTATTCATTTTTTGACTGTTCATGAAACATGAACAGTCAAAAAAAACGAACAAGCAGCTTTACTCTTTTAATTACCTTCTTATTTTTCAATCGTGGCTGGCAAATCGCCAACTTTTACCTATTAAGCATCTGCGTTGTACCCTTTTAGAACGGTACTATATTATTTTCCTATTCGTAATATTGCTATAAGGAAGTTTTAACCTACTTGCCTATATCGGAATACATTTAATATCACAGTTATCATAAACCTAAGCTGACATGAAAAAAGATGACCACTTAATGCGGGTAGAGCCCGTACATGCTTCTATCGGCAGTTTTTTCGGCCATAAGCCGATGTATCGAATTCCTAAATATCAAAGATCGTATGCTTGGGAACCCGAGCAAATTGAAGATTTCCTGCAAGACTTGGAATTATGCTATCAAAAACGAGAAAACCACACACCCATAAATCACTTCTTTGGTGGTATCGTAAGTGTCTTTAGCAGCGTGCCTGGCGTGGTTAATCAAAATGTTTATGAACTGGTAGACGGGCAGCAAAGAATGGCTACGTTCGTTCTGTTAATGTCTTGTGTAATTGCGGTTTACAAGGAACTTGACGCGGAAGCAAAAAGCTCGGGCGATGCTGCTAATCAAAGGATCGTAGAAAATAGAATAAGTGAGCTTAGCATAAGGTTCATCGAATTCGAACAAGAAGTCATGCGTGTGACTAATACTGTTGAAGTACTGATTCTTTCCAGGGCTGACCACCCCTTTTTCAGGGATCTAATTCGGCAGTTAAATCCTACGCCTGTAAGAGATTCGCATCATAAACTGTCCGCTGCATACAATACCATTTTGAAGAAAGTAAAAGCCTTAACGGGCACTTCAAGTCTGGTCGATAAATTAGATCGGCTTGAAATATTTGAGCAACTCATTGACGGCGATTTGTCATTAATTCATATCGTTACCTACAATAAACATGAGGCTTATACTTTGTTCCGGGTTTTAAATGATCGAGGGAAAAGCCTAACGGACGGCGACCTGCTGCGAGCAAGAGTATTGGAATTATTGGAGAACCATGCAACGCAACAACAATCCGCCGAGGCTATCTGGGATAATATATTAGCTGACCTTCCAAATGTAACAGAAGAGTACTTGCGCTGGGTTTATGCTTCTTACCAAGGTTCAAAGCCTGGAACCAACACATTATTTGACGATTTTCTGGACAAATTTTTCCCGGAGCATAAGAATGCTACCATATCGGCAACCGACGCTAATAAGATATTGCAAACAACTCAACAATTGTTAAACGACATAAAGACCTGTAAAACAATTAATGATGGCGCATGGCCATTTCAGTTAAGGTCGCCCGTGGTGCAATGGGATGCAAATCGCTTAGCATTGTTAGTTAAAGAATTAAGGATTACAGTGACCAACCCATTATTATTGGCTGCATGTAAACTGACACAGCAACAATTTTCCGAGGTTGTACAAATGCTTGAGCGGTTCATGTTTCGATTCAAAATCATCGGTAATCAACATGTTACCCCACTGATCAGCATCATACATGCACAGTCTTTGCAAATAAGGCTCAACCCGGGTGCATACAATGTTAATAGCCTGCAAACTGCTTTACATAACCTTCAAATTGCTAAAGTGCCTGATGCCATGTTTACCAATCTTTTGGATAGCATGAACTATAAAGAAGGTGGAAATAATCAGGCCATCAAGTACTTCCTGATTACGATCGAACATTACATTCGCTGGTATACTGCGGGGGCAACCGGGAAACCGGTTTGCATGGATAAAACCCGCTTGTACGATTTTACCAGCACAACGATTGAACATATTTATCCGCGAAATGCTCAACCTGGTAATATTGACAATAATATTGAACCTCTGAAAAATTCACTGGGTAATCTGACATTTATGGGCCCAGGTGATAATGGACTGGGGGGCAACGAAAATTTCGCATTTAAAAAACCATTATTTCAAGCGTCCTCCGTGAATATGAATCAAGAGATCGGTAAAAAAACACAATGGACTATTACCGAAGTTAACGCATGGTTGAATGAATTAAAGACAATAGCCGTTAAGGTGTTTGATATATAAAGATTGACTCACCGATCTGGTGCAACTGATTGTTTACAAAAGCGATGTTTTATCAATATCCTCCAATCGGCGATGAGCATGTATTTGAAGAGTTCTGTAAAGATCTGTTCAACACCATTTATAATACGACGCATTTTCAAACTTATAAAACTAAGGGCGCCAAACAGCACGGTATAGATATTTACTCTTTACCGGATCGTATTGTTATTCAGTCCAAAAAGAAAAAGCTTCTCAGATCTGACTATGAGATACAGAAGGAACTTGCGACTGAATTGGAAGAATCGATCAATTTAGCTTCGGGGTTACCCTTTACTTTCAAAAAATTCATATTAGCGACTACATCCAAAAAATATGGCGTCGTTGAAAATCTGGCCATTGAACTTACAAGAAAAACGGGGTTTGATATTTCCTTTTTATCATGGGAAGATATAGACCCGCTTATCACTCAATATCCAAACATCAGAAAAAAATACTTCTCTTCGCTTTTTCAGGAAACAGACGAATATCCTAAGATAATCACCTACATCCCAACCGTTGATTCTCAAACAATCATCGGGAGAGAAGATGACTATTTCAATCTCTCAACCAGTTTGGCAGAGACGTCTAAAATACTCTTACTAAACGGCATGGGTGGCGTTGGCAAGAGTACATTGGCGAAGCTGTTTGTTACCAAGACGATCGATACTTACACGCATATTTTATGGGTCGATTATGTAGATATAGCGCCAGACGCGCATGACGATGAAATGTTGTACCGACCTTTTACATCAAATGTCAACGTGTTTCGGAACCTTAAGATCGGCGAGATAACCGACTTTAATGAGAAAGAGCGATTTCACCTGATAACTAATAAATTAAGCAATCTTCCCGGACACAATTTATTAATCATTGATAACGTACCGAAAAGCTTTGCGTCCATAGAAGGTTTCTTGCCCGGTTCGCCCAATTGGAGAGTCATCGTTACTTCACGTCACCGGATTGGAGATCTTCCAACTATTGAGTTAACGGTTTTAAATATAGATGATGCGATAACTCTTTTTTATCAATATTACCGAATCGAAAGAAATGATCAATTGATTCGTGACATCTTGTCGCTGATCGGCAACCATACTTTAACAATTGAACTTTTATCTAAAACGGCAAATAAAAGACGGTTCGGCTTAATGAAATTAAGAGATGACTTAAATATTTATGGTCTAAATATTCCGAACTATGCGAAGGTGACAAGCGATCACGATCAGGCCAGGCTTCCCGTCAATCATTTTGAATATCTGTTAAAGATATTCTCCCTTGCTGAGCTGGACCACAATGAAAAGGAAATTTTGTCGTGTCTGTCCGTTCTTCCGTCAGAATCAATTGGTTATTCGAACTTGAAACTGCTATTTGGCATCCAGCAAGACGATAATGCCTTCTTTGAATCGATTACGAGTTTGGCTGAATCAGGCTGGCTTAAGCAAGTTGATGATTTATATCAAATGCATCAGGTTATTCAGGATGTGGTAAGGACAAAACTAAGGCCATCATTAAAATCTTCCCGAATAGTTTTTGAGCAATTGCATCAAATTCTTTCAATAGAATTTCATGAAAATCATGTAAAAATAAAAGCATTCCTAAATTATGCCGAAAGTTATTTATCCTTCATTGTAGAAGACTCCTTTCAGTTTGGTTTGTTTTTTAACATTGTCGGATTGCGCCACGAAGATTTTAATCATTTCGAGCGAGCGATTTACTATTATCATAAAGCTGAAGCCATTTTTGAAAAGCACGGTGCGGCAGCGTTACTTGATCTGTCGTTCTGTTATAACAATTTGCAGTCGGTTTTAAAAACTATCGGAAAGATAGATGAGGCTTTTCAGTATCAGTTTAAGGCAATTGGAATCCAAGAAAAGATCTACCCGTTTTTCCACCCCGACCTGGCCAGTTCCTACAACAATCTGGCTTTACTTTATGATATTTCGGACGATTACGCCAATGCGATAGAATATATGAAACGCTCCTTGGAGATCTGTGAGGCCACCCTGCCAGACGATCATCCGCATTTAGCTTCTACTTATGGTAACCTTTCGTTAGCCCTGCATCGAATCGGCGACCACCGGTCAGCGTTGGCATACCAGGAGAAATCATTCGCAATTCGATTAAAAACTCTGGAAAGCAATCATCCCGAGTTAGCTGAATCTTACAACAATCTTTCAGTAATGTACCAAGAAAACGGGCAATTGTCGCGTGCGGAAGAATTATTGTTAAAGTCGATTGAAATTAAAGAATTGATACACGGGCCAGAAGCGTACCAGTTAGGGACTGCGTACAGTAACTTAGGTGCCCTTTATATCAAAAAGGGGGATTACACACAAGCGGAAAAGTTTCAGCTAAAGGCAATCGAAATTGAAACCAAAGCGCTTGGCCAGGATCACCATGAAGTGGCTACTTCGTACGGTTCGCTGGCTGTTATCAAGTGTAATCAAGGGCATTATCAAGAAGCGATCCAATGTTGCCGCACTGCATACTCAATTACTGCCAAAAGTTTTCCGCAAGGTCATCCTAGCCTGGCCATGTATGTTGAATTTGAAAAAGTTATTAGGGGCAAAATGCCCTATGTGGTCAATAAGCCGGGACGGAATTCATTATGCAGCTGCGGGAGTAATAAAAAATTTAAATATTGTTGCGGCAAAGAATAGCAAAGCCTGATCATGTTACATAATTAAAATGAAGGCTTTTAAAGCAATCGAATAATTTGACAGTTCTATATTCATCCTTCTCTTCGTCGTACTCATCAGCCTCAACGTTTGCATCTTTAAAGGTTGCAAGCATCAAAAACTGTGCAGTAACTATGGTTATGTACGATGCGACTCTGATCATCTTATCTTCAATGACCCGCTTCATACTCCATTCTTCAGGGTCCGGAAACGAAAAAGAACCATGCGCGAAATTATTGCGTACCTGATAAACCAATTGAATTCCTTCACCTAATATTGAAAATGCTTCTTTGTTCTTAAATGGCGGAATGGACATTTCACTTTCGTCCAAGTATTCTTTAAAGTACTTACCAAGTTGAGATAAGCACACTTACAAAATTTTTCAGTTTCCAGTTTTTCCTTCAAAAGGTATGTAGCGGCATTGATCTTTCCTGCAAATTTAGGATGCTTGGGGATATTCATTCCCGTGATCAACGCCTCCAGACCAGACCAAATCAGCGTAAATGAAACAATATTTTCAACGACCGCCTGGTCTACCTTACCTTTCTCTTCATCGTATTCGTCAGCGCACTCGCATAAGGCCATGGAATCATTGTATTTCCAGATGTTATAATCAACAACCTGAATACGGGAAGCGATTGAAAACCAATCAAAAGCAGGAGCAAATTGATATAGTCCGAACTTTCCACATGCTTCACTAAAGGCGTTGCATAAGTCATCGAGTTTTACATATTTGTACTTTCTTCTTTTTTCTGCGCTCATTGTTAATGATCATTAAACTTCCTTTATAATCGTAGCCTGTCAAGTCGATATAAGTTTCCAAAACGGGTAGTCTTCGATCAGAATAGGCTTGGATCCCGCCAGATTCACTGCGCTATGATGCTTTTCCAGCTTCTTGATCAGTTGAGCCAGCTGTTCCTTTTGCTCTTTCTCAAAGACCGGAAATAAGGCCTCCACATCCTTGATCTTGATATCGTTCACGCGATGCACGATCCAGGTGAGGATGTATTGCGCGTATTCATTGTCCCCCGTCGAGAAATGATTCAGGAATTGTGTCGACAGTAGCGTGCCCACACCGAATTCGCGGCCTTCCTTCAGGATCTTTCTGATCGACATAAAATTCTTGCTCAGAAAATTATCCGCTTCGTCGACCAGGATCATCTTCGTGAGCTGGCGATAATTCCGGTCGATCCTGCTGTGCCCTTTCTTTTGCATTTGGGAATAAAAAGCGTCAAGTGTGATCGCCACTACCAGGTTTTGCAGGTCCGCGCTGTAGCCGGAAAGATTGATCACCGTCACCCCGTCGATTAGCTCGTAGAGGGATTTGGTTTTACTGCCGTCGGGCTGGAATATCTGGTACTCATAAAGCTGATTTAGCGCGGCATGCAGGCTGTCGGTGGTCATCCGCTCATCCTCCATATATTTTTCATAGACATCAGCGATCGTGGGAGCTGTTTTTGTCCAGCTTTCCCGCAGATGTTTGAAAATACCCTTGTCCTCGTAGGCCAGCATGATCATTTCCTTTAGCAGCGCCTTTTGCTTATTACCCAGATTGAAAGCCAAAGAAATGGTTTCCTGAAGGGTCGAGGCGATATGCAGCGGCAGCAGAGGAACAGATCGCGGCGTCACATCCACCGACAGGGGATTGTACGGCAGATCATATAAGGTGTAAACCTTGGCATCTGTCGCCTTTACAAATTCCTCGTTGATGTAATCACCCTTATAGTCAAAGATCAGGATGCCTATCGGTTTACCGGCAACATTATGCCGGCTTTCCTGATGGAGCTGCGTGACGAGCGACTTGGTAAACTGGGTTTTGCCGGTTCCCATGGTTCCGATGATACCGGTGTTGCTATGCATGACCTGGGTGGTATCGGTCGGGAACCAGTAAACTGGCTGACCGTTATTGATGTCATCACCGAAATAGATACGTACGGGTTGATTTTCAGTCACCTCAGTTTCGGGTTCCAGTTCAGTTTCGGCAGCCAGCAGTTCCGGGATCGGGATCGGCTCCGGTTCTGGCACTGATGCTAATGGAAATGGCTCGGTCTCGGTGGGCAGATCCGCTAGTTCCGGAACCTTTTTTACCAGCAATTCTGCGGTCTTTATTGAGTTGGGCATATCGAGCAGCCAATTCTTTATTTTAGGGACATCCTGGACCAGGTATTGGTAAGCATCTTCTTCAAAATGAGTGATCAGCACGCCATCCTCTTCCAATTCGTAAGAACGGATGATCGGCGATTGGGAGAATGCTACGACGCCATAATCCTTTATAACAGGACTGAGTGAACGGGTGATCACGAAATCATCGTTTAACAGCCGGCTCCGGTATTCCGCGGTCACAATCGACCAGTTCTTTTCCGGCCATACTTCATAAAGCTCCATTTTGCTGGCGTTCATGATCGCCAGCTTGGCGAAGAAGCCGCGGTAAAATGCAGCCTCGAATGGGTGGTCAGCCGAGGTGAGGTGTTCCCATACCAGGTCAAACGTCTTTTTGGCCTGCTTACGCGCCTTATCGAGCACATCGGACTTATTGAGCCCGATCTTTACTTCTACCGGATAAAGTTGAACCTGGAGGCGGCCCGCCCGTTCGAAAAGCCCGATCATTAACAGGTCGTCCGAGTGTTCATTTTTAGCGCCCAGGTTGGCCGTTGAGAAAAGCCCTTCGGAGCGGCTTAGTCCCGCACCGCCGGAAATCCGCAGGATCTCCTCCAATGATACCGGTACCCAGGTCACTTCGGGATGGTCGTAATAAGCCAGGAAAACTTTGGCCGCGGCAGGGATACTTATTTTTTCTTTGCGTGTACGTTCATCCTTTTTACCGATCATCTTGATAAGCCACTGCCCGTTGATGGCATTGTAAAGATTGATCAGCCGAGGAATATCCGGCGATGTGTAGGTAACACCTTTGGCGGTGAGGATCGTTTCCAAAAGGTGCCGGTATTGCACCGATTTGCGGCTGACGGTGATGGCATCAAAGCCGCTGGCGTTGCTGTACTGATCACTGTAATGGATGATGATCAGGTCGGTATCTTCCTTAAAGAAACTCAGATCGAAGTGCGGATCGACAAACACTACCCATTGTGAACGGTCATAAAGTTTATTGAGGCTTAGCTTGATCTCACTGTTTATGGTTGTACAAATGACCTTTTCTGCTTCGAAAGGGTCTTTGGAGAACGCCACTTTGGCCAGGCTGTTATAGCCCTTCGCAATCCTGATCAACGTATTTTCCTCCGCTGTGTGTTCCGTGCCGAAACCGGTAACATAAGTGCGGTCATGGTAATACGAAGGAAGATCGGACAGCAGCCCGTTCATCGACAACCCTGAAGGTATACGTGCATGGTCACGGTAGGTGACACTGGTAAATTGATTATCGAACTGATAGAAGGTGAGGTGCGCATATTGCGTTCCCTGTCCCGACTCGATCGCGAAATATTTGACTTTGCTGCGGAAAGCATTGATCAGATCCTCAAAATCTACCCTTTTACTATTGTTGAGCAGGTCGAAGGAACGTTCAATATCTTCCTGTTCGATCAGATGAGACATCCGCTCAAAGGTGGTCACATAATGGTCCGACCCGTGCAGGTAAAGATCGATCGGGCGAAGGTCATGCATCGCTGTTCCCTGGAGCACGCGCTCTTTATAGTAATCAAAGATCCCCTGCATGACCTGGAGACAATCGCCCATGTTGTAAACATTGATTTTGATGGGCGCACGCAGGTCGTAGGCAAAAAGGAAGGAAAAGTTCGTGATAAAATCGTGCAGCTTTTCGCTGACCAGACCGCGGATGAACTCCCGTCCGGAAAAGCGTTTGAAATGCAGGTCATGGCTATAATACAACCATTCCGGTGAGTGGCTGTTTTCTTTACTGGCATACAGCTGCCGTCCCTGCCCGGCCAGGCCGCCGCTCCAGAACATATAAGGCAATAGGTTAAGCGGGGTCAGCTTTTTCAGCATCGCCTCGTATAAGACATTTTCCTTTAACTGGTGATAGATCTCCAGCTGATAGGCGACCATCAGCGGATGCAGCGGTGTTATCTTGACGATCTGGTCCTTGTCTGCCTCGGTAATCGTACCTAAAAGCAGCAGGTCCGCCTTGCTGTCCTCGCTCAGCAGCTCATTGTTCCCGATGTTGCCGATCTCACGAAGGAAAGCAGCCACATATTCGCCGGCAATGGCCTTTGCCTCATCATCGTGGTAGTAAAGGCTGGGGAGATTACCCCGCGTCCGAATATGGCCGGCGTACCGGTCGTAGGCCGCCGTCATAGCGGCAGCGATACGCAGGGGGCGCACGGTCAGTTCACCTGATTCCTGCTGGAACCAGGCCGGGGCCGGCGTAGCCATCATTTGGATCTCGAGCAGTAAATTCTGCCGGTATTCCTGTTTAACGCCATATTCCTCATTTCCGAAAAGCAGCCGGAGCGCGTCCGTCTCGGCATTGTAAATGTGCTCAAAGCTTCTTCTTCCGACACGCTTGTTCTGCCAGATATCCCATCCTTTGATGGTTCTGGAGGTCCCTATCTGCTGCTTTACCGAAATATGCAAGGCTTGCCCGTCCTTGATCAGGGTAAAGGGAAAGATCTCCTCGTCTTCGTCGCGGATATGCAACAACAGTCCGCGGTCATGCTGCAGCGTATATTCCGCTTCCGGCAGCAGCTCATATTCATCCGCTTCCGGTGCGCCCGGGTCGATCCTGACCAGTTCTTCCACGTCCAGCAGGAGTTGCCCATCGGTACCGATACTGTAATTAGCGCGGAAATCACTGAGGAACGCCGGCGAGCTGTCAATCACCCAAACGCGAAACCGGAATTTTGCGCTTGTGACCTTTTGGTCAACATATTCGAAATATAAAGTATCGTCATTGCTGGCCGGGCCCTGGACGGTCAGCTGGATTTGTTTCCCGATCCGTTCCACTTTAGTTCCGCCTGTACCGAGCCTGGTCGCATTGAGCTGGCCCCGCAGCGTAGCGTTGAAAGCGAACTGTTGGGTAAACGGATAAACGGCATTCCTGTTGAAAATGATCACATGAAAAAGTCGCCGGTTATTCGTGTCCTTGCGTTCCCAAACCTCCAGATTAGCACCAAGCAGGTCCATTTCCGCTCCCTTATACTCGACCGGTTTCTCCTTATCGGGTTTGATGATCATTCGGGCCAGTTCCGCATAATCGATCAATTTCCAGGTCCCGTCAGCTAATCCGGCCTCAACGGCCTGAATACCGGCAGGCGTTAACAATTTGTCAAGGTCACTTTGAACATTGCCGTAATTGACCGCATATTCGATCGTCTCGAATACGCCATGGTTCTGTTCCAGCTTCTCGGTAATGCGGTTGACATCCATAATCGTCTCCAGCTCCCGGTGCGGGAAAAGGCCGAGTAGCTGGGAATCATCGCGGTCAAACCGCCGGCCCTGGACCACGGCAATGATGTGATTGAAGTCAAATATACTCAGATCACCTGCCGGAAATTCGCCGATCTTATTCTTTAAAGCCAGTTCCAGGATCGTCCGCTTATCGGTCTGCCCGGCGAAGTTCGCTGTGATCTTATCCAGGATATCGGTGTAAAAACTATCAAAACTTAAAGGCATACCTGATTTGGTCAGGTCCCCGCTGCCGCCGATCAAACTGTCGAGCTGCCCGTTGAATAAGATCAGGATGGCTGTATTCTTAAAAACACCTTCCTGCGCGGCGACCTGGTTGCGGAGCAGCGTCAGATAGTTCTCCGTCGCGTCTTTGTGGGAGGCGAGGATGAGCCGGATATCACCAAAGCGGATCACTTTGGTACTGAACAGCCCGGTCCCGTCATCGAAGCGGTAAGCGAAATCTTCGACCTGTTCGGCACGGTAACCAGCCAGTTGCGAAAAGCATTGCGTTACGTCTTCTTCGTTCTCGAAATGAATATAATAGCGGTCGCCGGGCTGGATCGGATTGATCGCCGTGAAATAACGGAACAGTACTTCCGCCAGGTAATTAAAGAACTTGTCTAATGTATTGTGCATCGCCGCTATCGCTTTTTTTCTCTATCAGGTTGATCTTTTCATAAATTTCAAGTATCACGCGCTTGCTCGCTTCATCGAACTGCAGCCCCCGTTCACGGAAAGCCTGCATCAGGTCATTTAGCCGGATCTTCGGCCGCTCACCGATACAGATCTTAGTGAGAAAGATGAGCATCTCATGGGAGAGGTTCAGTGAGTAACCGTTCCGGCCGCGGTTCTTGAGGAAGTTCTCCTTGCAGAAAAAGAGGAACCAATTGGCGAAAGATTGCCGCTTGGACTTCCTGCTGGAGTAATCGAACTGATATTCTATACGGTGGAATAGTTCAAATACTTTTCGTTCCTGCTCATTGCCGAACTGCCGGTAACGCGTTTTGCGTTCGAAGTCTTCGTCAAAGTCATCCCAGCTTGCTTTTTCCACGGGTACAACGCTGGTGTAAAAGGCATTAAGGACGCCGATATGGCTGGCCAGCGCTGCTGCTTCCTCCGGTGCCTGGCCCTGGAAAAGCTTTTTCAGGTCGAGGTAATCGTAGCCACCGGTCTTTGCAGGAAGCGGTAAGCGGTTCAGCATATCAAGGTTCACGGAGTGCGACATGAGGTTGACCAGCTTAGGTTCCAGCATTTTCCAGCCTTGTCTGATCGTCTTGCGGTTCTCGGATACCGTCTCACTCTCGATCGTAAAATACACTGGCGCAATGGCCTCGCCGGCGTCAAAGAACATATTGACCGTGAAGGCCAGCTGCGTAACGTAGAAAAAGTAATAGTATTTGAACAGCAGGTCGCTTTGCGCCAGAAAGCCCCGCTTGTCCTTATTCAGAAACTCGAAGTCTTTCCGGAAAAGCTCCACCACCTTTGGGTTGATCACATGGTATTCGGGATCTTTGGGGTCGTCAGGCTTCCGTTCACGCGGCGGCTTATCTTTCAGCCGCGGCAGCGACTGGTTGAGCAGCTGCTGAAAGATGTTCTCGGGTATGCCCTTTTTATCCTGCCAAAGCGCGGCGATATGCTCATTGACGAATATCTTGCAAATGAAGTCCGCAATGTTTTCAAGCCCTGAGTCTTTACGCTTCCAGTACAGGTAGGCCTGAGACTCCACACTGAATTTGATTAGCTCCTGGCCGTTGAAGAACAGCGACTCGGCAATATGAATGAATTTATCGCGCAGGTCCGCGCTGGTTTTTACCTCTTCCCGCAGATACCGGAGCACTGCTGCTTTCAGACCGGTTTTGAAGTGGGCGTCCTCCAGATCGGAAGGCAGGTCCTTTTGGATCATTTGACGGTAACAGTGCCCCATATAACCTTCAAAGGATCTGAAATCAAGCTTTTCGATATCCTTTGCTTCCAGTTTGGTGATAAACGGGACCAGGGGTAACCGGGTGGCCTTGTTATGCTTGAATTCATAGCCCTTTTTGGATCGGCTCACATAATATTTAAGGGCGGTCTCTACATCAAAGCTCATGCGCGGTGTAATTTTGAAAAGGTGAACTCCTGGTACTCTTCGTTAAATTCGAACTTATAGTCGAGCGGGAAGCCGAAGTTGATCTCGTCGATATATAAGGTTTGGCCCTGTATGTCAGCGAAGGTGACCTGCTCCACAAAGCGTGCGAAATTGATATAGGTATGCCGGTCGATCTTATTGGGGCGATAACCAGCGTTCACGTTCTGCAGCAGGACATAAAGCGAATAATCTATCGTGATCACAAAACTTTGATCCGGCGGGATCCCGAATTTCAAGGTGATCTCCTGGCTGAACTCATTGACGACCACCCGGTCCTTCTTATCCTCGCGGCGTGGAAGGACGGCCCGCAGGCCGAGCTGTTTAAATACGCGGTAGGAAGTATTTTTGACTGTTCCAGGCACGATCGCTTTGTTTTTTTCTGATGTACCACCGTTCCAGCTATAGGCGGCTTTCTTCACGAGTTCGATCATATTCCGCAAACCGGCCGCATCGTTATTGTTATAGGTGAATAACGCTTGGGTATATTCCAGGAAGTGGTCGTCGTGATATACAGGAGACGACGGATATTTGAAATAATTAAGCCGCAGGAAAGTCTTGATGATCAGTTCGTGCCGGATGCGCTCATTCGGTTTTAACTGCACGGGGCGGCCAAGCCATGGGGCAAACTCCGCATTTAACCATTCCAGCGGGTCGGCGTCGGTGAAGAGCATCACGGCGCGTTCGTCGAGCGCCTCATACCGCCTGACAGCAGGATCGAGCTGATGAAGGTTATAGAATATCTTGGACAGGTTGGGGTTCTCGAATAAATAATAAGGCGACAGGTATTGCAGACGATCTTCTTCGCTCAATTGCTGGATCAGCGCAAGATATTTGACAACATCCGGCTGGCTAAGCGGGTAAGGGACCAGCAAATCGTGCACGAAATTGAGCAGCTGACGGAAGGAAATGATCTGCTTTTCCTTGATCAGGCAGGCGACCAGCAAATTGGCGATCACTTTCTGGGTACTTTCATTCCGCAAAAGCTCGAAGTTCGTCTTGATCGGGCAAAGGGCCGACCATGGTTGTTCACAAACCCAATGGTAGGCCCTGGCAATGGGATTTCTGGGCGATTCATCAACGATCCGGTTGAGCAAGGTCTCGATCAGGTCTGTCTGGGGGCCGTCGGCGCGGAGACTGTAAAAGTGGTAGTTGGTAAAGTTAACATACCTGAATATATGATCATCACTGCCTGCCCCTTCCTCCAGGCCATCGGCTTCAATGATCCGGTGGCGCTCTACAAAACGCTTTAACCGGCTGAAATCTCCCTTTCGTTCTTCCAGAAAATTACTCAGGGTGCCCAGGTTGATCGCCAGGATGACCTTTTGATCTGTCGTTCCGAGAAAAGCGTCGCTGAAAGGACGGAGCACCTGACTCAGCGTGTCGTTGCATGTTTCTTCAGGGCTGTAGCTTTCGGTTGCATCGTTGTGAATGTGGAACCGGCTGAAATCCATGGCGGTCATTTCATTGCCCCGGAGCCGTGCCAACAAGTGCGATTTCCCGTCGCCTACGTTGCCGCAAACCAGGACGAGCGCAGAGCCCGCAGCACTCGCCGCCTCGCTGATGAGCGTGGTCAGTACCTGCTCCACCGGCCGGCTGATATGCAGGTAATTTTTGAGGTCGTCATCGATCGGCGTATTCGCGTTGGCGATGGCTTCCTTGGCAGACTCTTTAAGTTTGCCCAGTTGGGTGATCAGTTGATGTGTCTGCATAGGATCAATGGTCAAAGCCCTCGGCAAAGAATTCTGAAGCCGGAATATCCAGGGTCTTCAGCACCTTCATGAGTGTCAGGAATTTTAAGTTATCGCCGGTCTCGTATTTCCCATATTGCGTGCGCGAAATGCCGCTTTCATAAGCGAAATGCTCATAATTGGAAAAACCTTTCTGAATACGCAGTGTCTTAATGCGTTTACCGAGCTGCTCTAAAAGCTGGATCTCTTCGGCGCTGAATTTTTCATTCTGAGTTTTAGGCATTAGCAAAGCTTGCTAATAGAAAGCGCTTTTAGTACCTGTTTAAAACGGTACTTTTAAAAAGGCATCCGTGTCTTACGCCCATTGATGTTAGGCCGGCTGGCGCGAGAAAAACACTTACAATGCAAATTGCAATCCCTGGTCGATCTTGGTAGCGATGAAATCGAAGCCTGTGGTGCTTATGTTTCCTGCAAACTCCTTGTTAAGCAATTCCAGGCCGTCGTCAATATGCATCTTAATATAACGGCTAATGTCCTTATCCGTCTTATAAACCTGGTAATGGACGCAGATCAGTGCAATGTAGTAGTCGGTATAGTCGCCGAAAAGCACTTTGGCGCTATATTCCTTGCCGCCCGAATCCTGGATCTTGGCCAGTTCCATTTTCCGGTCCAGGTTGATCGAGTAGGCCAGGGCCAGGCGTGCGATTATATTCTCCGCGCCGAGGTTCAGTTTGCTCGTGAGGCCGCTTACGATATCTTTGTTCGCTTTCGAGGTTTTGATATTACTGAACATAGGTTTGGCTAAGGTTATAATTAATAAATAATTGGTCCGCCCGGACTGGCTGGAACACCGAATGGTATTTACCATTCTGGCTGATCAGGTAAGCTTTGCCCACACGCGGGCGCATCCACTCATATTCCTGCTCATTCAGTTCCTTTTGCAACAGCGGGAACAATACGACCTGGCCGGAAAGGAACGGATAGAATTCCTGGATAATGTTACGGGAATGCTGTTTGTCGAACTTCTGGAGCGGGCTGTCTATAAATACCGGGAAGCGGATATTCGACTCGTCGACCAGCGCTTTCAGCATGGCTGTGGCATAGAGCTGCTGCTCTCCTTTAGAAAGCAGTTCCTTGTCGATGAACTGCTTTTGGTGGTCGTACAGTTCGATATCGATCAGGTCGCCGGAGATGACCACGTTGACCTTGCTGACAAAATCATCCTTGTGCATAAGCCGGTTAAGCTCCCGAAGGATGCTTTTTTCCAGGTTGATCTTCTTTTTAAGCTTCAGCTGGTTGATGAATTTATCCAGCTTTTCGATAAGCCTTTCGGCCATCACATCTTTTTCTTTATCGGTATCTTCAAGATCCACCTTCTTGCTCAATTCCGAGATCTTACGGGAAAGGACCTGTATCTCCGTTTCGGCCGTTTGTTTTTTTGCCGTGATACCCGCGATCTCGCTTTCCAGAGATCTGATCTCTTCATCGATACGGTCTTTAGACTGGCGGATCTCCATAATCACCGGATCCCGTTCTTTTGATTCCGCATCCGAAAGTTTGCGCTGCACATTGCTGTACATGGTCTGAAGCCGCTTTTGCTCCATCACTAATTGGCGGAATGTTTTGCTATAGGCGTTCTTCAAGTTATCGTAGATCGCAAAAAAGCGGTTTTGCTGGTCCAGGGTAAAGTCAAGCAGCGTTTTCACCTCTTGCAGGCGATCCGGCAACAATTCGGCCCGGATCAGTCCGAGCAAGGTTTCCTCGGTTTCCCCGGTGAAATTGAACCTGGACCTGAAGCTTTCCATAGCGGCGCTGATCGCAGAGAATTTGTCCTGCAGCAAAGCCCGGGAAGCAACACTGTTGTTCATCTCTGCTTCCAGTTGCTGCTTTACCTGTGCAACCTTTCCGGCCAGCATCGCGAACGGCGCCAGTTCCAGCAGTTCGTTAAAACGGCTTTTCGTTTTGAGCAGATCATTGGTATATTGTATCTGTTGTTCCTTCAGCCTTTTTAATTCTTCCAGGGTGATCGAACTGCCTTCGCGGATCAGCTGTTCCTGGTATTTATCCGAAGCCACTTTTTTAGAGTGGATGATCTCTGCACGTTCTTCGAGCTGCTGGATGTAATGCTGCCCCAGCTTTTTGTTCTGGAGATGTTGCTTACCAAGCTTTTCCAGCAGATCGCGATCGCTCTTTACCGCGGACTTCTGTCTCAAGCGCAACCGCAGGTTTTGGAGGTTGCTCTTCAGGTCGGTGTATTTTTTGATCCCCAATACTTCGGCATATGCCTGGCTCAGGTATCTTTTTTCTTCGGCGGTGTTGATGTCGGCCAGGGCAACGATCTTTTCCGCATCGAAAAAGAAAAATTTGGCGATCTCTTTGGGCAGGATAAAATCGTTGATAAAGATCTCCGGGCCGACCCCTTTGGTCAGTTCATTGGCCTTGCCGTCGATCAGTATCTCTACGTTTTCCTGATGGGATTTAATATCATAGGTCCTTTTGACTTCCACAAATTCACAAGGCACTGAAGGGATCATCAGCCCGGAGAGCTGCAATCCTACACTGAAAGAAGATAAGCCGGCCAACTGCTTTTTGAGCGCCAGTTTTGCCGCCGAGTTCGGTGTATCAGCGATCTCCTCCTGAACGGCGGCGATCTTTTCCACTGATTCGCTCAAGGCAAGACGGTTCATCAATTTTTCGCAGTAACGTTTGTACCCGCCCGATTCCATAATATCCTGCCGGTAACGCTCATCCACATCCGTCATTAACTTACCATACAACCCCCAGACCAGGGCGGTTAAAAATGAAGTCTTACCAAAGCCATTGTTTCCGGCGATCACCGAGATATTATTATTGATATCCGTGGCCAGTTCGAGCTCATTGCTCCCGTAGTATACCCGAAAATTAGTTAAAGATATCTTATTAATGAACATCCTGTTTTCTGTTTTTAATATGGTATTCCAGGTGATTTTCAATGTCACTCTGTAACCCGTAATTGTTCACCATAATATATCTTGATTTTTGGATCTCCAGCAATTCGTTGATCAGTCCGAATTCGGTATCATCATGGCAGGCTTCCTGCAAGATCTCTTTTTCGAATATGGTATTGTCGCTAAAATCCGTCTTATTCAATTCTGTTCCATAGACCTCGTTATAGATCTCGGCTACGCTGTATTTAAAGATCGAATCCCGGTGCCAGGTTACCTGTATGGCCACCAATTCCTGGTAGTTGATCAGGACCAGGTCAGGTTCCGTGCGCTGGATCTCCCGCTGGGCTTCCAGCAGTACCTTTAGCATATAAGCGCGTTTTTCCGGGTAATAGGGCCCCCAAACATCCTCACCGGTGATATCGCTGTTGCGGCGGCGCTTCTCGCGCCAGTCGCGGTTGTTTCGTTCTTCCTGGAGCATATCCCGAAATTCCGAAAGGGGCTCCATCCATTCTTCGCCATTATCGATCAGCGCTTCCATGGATTTGTCTTTATTGACTACTGTACAAACCCAGCAGCCAAAACGGCTGTTCCCGCAGGATGGCGTCGTGTCATCGATCACCAGCGGGCAGTCGCCCCCATTAGCATTACGATATAAGGTAACCAGATCGCGGTTCGTGCCGCCCCAGGGTGGGTCGACCTGCAAAAGATAGGTCCAAACCTCATCGGTCAGGACATCTTTGATCAGGGCAAATACATAAGCGCTGGGTAAAATATGTTTGCGCAACCTTTCCCCTTTTACCTCGTAACGTTTAATGCTTCGTGCGCGGTTCGTGCTTTCTGCCGACCGGGTACCCAGCAGGATGATGACCTCCCCGGTCTCGCTGATCTTAGATTTGATAAACTCGGTGGTCGGATTGATCTTCAGGCGCTCGGTGCACCAGCGGAACATATTATTGGGGGCCGGATAACCTTTACCCAACAGGTTAACCCAAAAGGTCTCTTCCAGTGAAGGGGTCGTTTCGTGAACGGTGATGGGCATACTCTGGGCAGCGGCGGCCACCTGAAGCCGGTCCAGTGTACGGTGGACGAACTGAGCGATCTTGGGGTTTTCGACCAGGGTATCGTTACACACGACGTAGATATGCCGTGTACGCAGTTCAGCAGGTATTTTTTTGATCGCGATCCACACGAGCTGAAGCAGCATGGTCGAATCTTTGCCCCCGCTGAATCCAATGATCCAGGGCCGGTCGCTGTGATCGTTCAGGTACTGATCCTGTATCTCAGATTCTAAATATTTAATATCTAATGCCATAGATGATCGGGGTAAAAACAGATATTCACACTAATATAGCCTTTTGTCCGGCATTCGCCGAATCGGTTCAAAATTAACTTAATGTGGAAAATTTTGACGTATATTTTATGTCATACCCGCAAATATTACTTAACGATCAGGTACTCACGGCATAAAGGTTGCAGGGAGAGCAGGTGCAGGTTAAAGCCGCTTGCGCAGCAGCCAGCGGAAAAACAATACCCAGGCTGTGCCGCCCGCACCGATGAGGTTCACCGTTAGCGGGTTGGTCGGGTTCAATAAAGTTTTATCTACGAAATGAGCGGGCGTTTTCATCCTAATAGTTGTTTAAGGGTAAATGGAGTGGGTTTGAGTATATCCAGTGGAAAGGCGGTGTCGCTGCCGACCAATTTTTGCCATAACTGGACGATACATGGATATACCAATGATATTGATCCCTCTTCGCCAATCTAAAGTGACCCCTCTGAGTTAGGGTTTGAAAGAGAGTAAAGTGTTGTACGGATAGGCTCCTGAGAGCGGATGTTTTTGTCCGGTTTAACAACTATTATTTTTACAAAAATACATTTTCTGATTTAGAGTTTCTTCTCCTTAGTGATTCGCCGTACAATTCGACCCTTAGAGAGTGGTGAACAATGCGGTCAAGGATAGCATCAGCGATGGTTTTCTCGCCAATAATATCATACCATTCCTTGACCGGTATCTGCGAAGTGACTACCGTAGAGCGCTTCTGGTGCCGGTCTTCTATGATATCCAGCAAAGAGGCCCTGCTCTGCGCATCAAAAGGCTGTAAGCCGAAGTCGTCCAATATCAACAGATCGGCCCGTTCTATTCTTTTCAGTTCCGCCAGAATGGTACCCTTTGCTTTGGCCAGCTTCAGCTGGCCCATAAGCTTAGCGATATTAACGTACAAGACCTTGTACCCATTCTGACAGGCCTGATAGCCAAGCGCCGTTGCCAGGTAGCTTTTACCGGTACCGGTGGAACCTGTAATGAACAGGTCCTTATGTTCCTTAACAAAGTCCAGTGCGGCAAGCCTGTGGACCTGGTTCTTTTCCAGTCCGCGATCAATAGCATAGTCGATCTGTTCAAGCGAAGCTTTATACCTAAAGCCAGCACCCTTAACAGCTCGTTCTACGTTACGGTTTCGTCTGTCATCCCATTCGCTGGCGACCAGTAAGGCGATGAATTGATCGGCTGTAAGCGACTCTTTTACTGAAGTCTCCAGATTGGTTTTGAAGGCATCATACATGCCGTAAAGGCGAAGCTGACGCATCTTGTCTAATGTTTCATTATTCATTTGTTCTATGTTTTATGGGGTTTACTGGTAATATTCTTTGCCTCTGATGTTGTTATGGGCGGGGATCGACACGGGTTCGTCTTCGTGCTGTAACTGGTCCAGGCGTTTCTTAAGGATCTCTTCGATAACCGGGTAGTTGTACTGGCCGAGATTGTCGGCCCAGCGACAGGCATCAGCCAACCTTCCGGCACCGACACGCCGGGCAAAGCTCAAGATACCGGAACATGACTTGTAGGCCTGTTCCGGGTAAACCTTATGTTCGAGAACTTTGGTGATATAACGGGCCACATCATCGTGAATGGCCTCTGCCTGCTGGATAAACTTCTCCGGCGACCATTCGGTAAGGAAACGGTGCTGCGAGGCCAGATGGTTCTCGTCTGTAGTGTAGCGGTATTTGATGCGGATACGGCGATGAGAAGCGATCAGGGTGTATTGGTAATAGACCTTCACCGCCATAGAGGTATATAAGACCTTTACTTTCTTACCGATGTAATTGTAAGGCACACTGTAATAGTGAATGTCTTCTCCCAAACGGATATAACCGTTCTTCATCACGGTAACCATGACCTGTTTATTGACCTCATAACGTAATGGGTTAAGCGGGCCCAGTGCTTCGCGTTCAACTTCTTCGAACTGTTCCCTTCGGGAATAAGTGCGCCCGGAGAAAGGTTTGTTGTTATGGATCTCCAGAGCAGGACGTATAGCCGAGTTCAGTGATTCCAGATCACCGAACTTCCGGCCTTCCAGCCTGGCGTATATGCTGCGGTAGATCAGTTTGACCGCACCTTCCACTAAAGACTTGTCACGCGGCTTATAAACACGTGCAGGGATAACAGTAACCGAGTAATACTCCGCAAAAGATGCGAACTCATCGTTCAGGATAGCTTCGTACTTATTCCCCCTGGTCACCGCAGACCGAAGGTTATCCGGAACTATGGCGCCAGGTACACCGCCAAAGTAATGCAGCGCGTTCTCACAGGCTTTGATCAGGTCTTCTTTTCGCTGGCTTTCTACTGCTTCCACATACGTAAGCTGGCTACAGCCCAGAATAGCCACAAATACCTCCACATCATGTGCCGTATCATCCTGGGAGGTGGTCAGTTGCAGCTTACTTCCCGTAAAGTCAATATACATCTTATCTCCGGCCTTATGATCTACATGCATAACAGGCTTGGATAACTGAAGATAGGTATGCACTGCGTTATTGAACCGAGAGCGGCCATAGCCATCAGGATGCTTTGCTATATACTCCGCATGCAGCATCTCACGGGTCACGCCCTTCTTTTTAAGTCGTTTACTGATCTCGGGAAGCATTCCCTCCAATACCTGCATCCGTGGGCTGCCTGCGGTCTTGGCTACTGTAGTGGTGAACAGGATAGCGAGCTCACTGTCGCTTTTGGCGCAAAACTCTTCGTGTGTGATACCCAGCGTATGCCACACACGCACATACTTTTTAATGGTGTTTCGGGAGATCCCTACCATCCCATGGATCGTTTTGATCCCTGTACCCTGGCAGTACAGGCGGATGATCTGTCGTAATCTATTCATCTTGATCGGTTTATTGGACATGTATTCGCTGGTTTTGTTTATCTAAAAAGCTAAACAAAAACCTTGTCCGCAGAAACCTACAAGTACATTACTTTAATCTCTTTTAAGGGGTCACTTTCACGTGGCGAAGAGGGGTCACTTTGCTTTGGTGAACGTGGTCACTTTCAACTGGCAAAAGGGGTCTTTTTGAGCTGGCCGGATAGGGTCATTTTCATGTGTTTTATCCACATACAAGCGGGGGGCATCAATTTCGGGTATGAAATAATTATTCACTTAATTCATTAAGCTATGCGAGGTGACGAACATTATGTACCATGGGAGAACTATCCTAAATTCCTACTATTTAATGAAATCTGCGATCCCTATCGCGCGCTACGCGACGCTTTTTGGGGCGAACCCGAAAGGAATAAACGTCTGCTGGAACAATTAAAAACATTTGCGCTAAGCGATACGCATTACCAGTGCGGCAAAGAAAGCCCTGCTAAAATGGTTCAGGCGGTAAACGAGTGGGTTTGGATGATTGAAATCTGCTATATTTTGTGGCTCGACAGAAAAACGCCGGATGATTGGGATAAGGCTGAACTTGTTGAGGGTTGGGAATTGCGGTTTGCCAGAAATACCTGGGAATATTTTCCAGATGATTTGTCATTTTGTGCTGCTTCTCCAAGATTCATCGACTTTTAGCGATTTGACCGATGAGGGCCAATGGTGATATTTGTACAATCTGGACTACTACAACGATAAGCTACTCGTTGCGCTAATAATAATTTAGTACTGTTGCTGAAATTATCTCTGTTTGAAGCCATATAATTAGGCTAAAATAAATAGAAGAAGTATTGGCTGAAAGTAAAAAGTAGCATAGGCTAAGCTGGTAAAAACAGGTCCACAGTCATATCCGTAAATAAAGTCTTCATAATGTTGGAATCAGTTTGAATTGTCAACTAAGGTACTGGCTTTGGGGAAAGGCGAATAGAGTCATTTTTTCCATCAACTGCCTTACCCTCGATGTCATATGATTGCCAATAATGAGAATGCTAAAGTATAAGATCTCTTTAGATGATAATTTCAAAAAATGTTTATTTATTTTTCTGACGTTTTGTTAATCACTGTATATTAGCATCATTATACTTTGTATAGTTAAAAATATAAGCTATTTAATACAACCTTATCACTTCATAATGAAACGCATCCTATTGACGTTGTCGTCGCTGTTTTTGTATACTATTTGTTCAGCGCAATCATCCGCTCGTGAATTTCAAAATCTAATCAATGTTGCTACTGTTTCCCCTGATGTGGCGAGCCTTGGTAAATTCGGTAATATACCGGTAAGCTATCCAACAGGGGTCCCAAGCATTACAATACCGTTGTATGAAATTCACGCAGGTAAGATAGACCTACCGTTGTCTCTTGATTATAACTCAGCAGGTATCCGGGTGGACGAAATTGCGTCCGGTGTAGGGTTAGGTTGGGCGCTTAATGGCATTGGGGCAGTATCGAGGAACATGGTAGGTTTGCCTGATGAAGGTACCGGAGGATATCTAAGTGCCCCTCCTGTCAACCAGTTGTACAATTATTGGTGGGGACAAGCCTACGGTCCCACTACCGATATGGCATATGCCAGTTTCTACAGGGACATAATGATGAATCAAAGGGAAACGGAGCCGGATATATTCTCTTATTCGACTATCGGTAGTGGAGGCAAATTTATATACAGGCAAAACGGCACATTTATGCAAACTCCTGTAACCAGTAATCGGATTGAAAAAGTTGGGGCTGATTTTAAAATTACGGATGAAAGCGGTATGGTTTTCATTTTTGATCAGCAAGAGCTTACGCAGGCTATAAGCGGTTCGTCGAGCAGTTACACCAGTTCCTGGAGGTTGTCAAAAATCATAGATCCAAGTACGGCAGATACGGTGTACATAAAATACACTTCTCATAGTGGCACACTGGAAAGGACGTGGAATTATAGTTATACATCTGGTACCGCCTGCTCAGCGCCTGGTAGCAACGTCGATGTTACCGGCGAACATTCGATGGTTACAACAACGTCCCATTCTATAGAACTTACTCCATCGGAAATTAACTGGCGTGGTGGAAAAGTTGTGTTTGTCAATGCTTCAGACCGGACAGACCGGCAACAGGAACTCCGGCTTGACAGCGTGAAAGTGTATGCCAAGCTTAATAATGCTTATACCCTTGTAAAGAAAGTCAAGCTCCACCAGTCAAATTTTTTCAGCAATCCCATCCCTGGACAAACTGCCGATTACCGGAACTATCGCTTGCGTTTAGATTCTGTAAAGTTTTTGCCGATCAATACGACAGACCAACCGCAGGTGTTTAAAATGACCTATGATAACAGTAATATGGCACCTAATGAATCGTATGCACAGGATCAGTGGGGATTTAACAACGGCAAATTCAATAATACCTCTTTAATGCCAGTACAGACTATCCTTTATAATGGTGCATATATAACATTTGGCGAGGCAAACCTGGATCCGGATTCAACGGCAATGGGAGCTTGGATGATTAGATCGATTGAATATCCGACAAAGGGGAAATCAGTGTTCGAATTTGAGCCACATAAATACAAATACAACACTAATGCGTCTGAGATTCAACCGGTTTTGATAAGCCAGAATGTTGATCTCCATGACGGCGTGCATCAAACCATATCATCAACATTTACAATACCAAGCACAGCTTCAGCGTTTCGGTATTCAGTTGATATCTCGACATACACCGCCCAGCAAGGTGTTACCGACTACCCCCGAGCAATATTGACAGATCAGACATCGGGACAGGAAGCATTAAGGGTTACAAACATCAATGGTAGCCAGCAAGTATCTACCGGTACCAATCAGATAACGTTAACACCTGGCCACACCTATCAGTTAACAGCAAGTACTTATACGTTAAATCAGTCGGTTCGCGTAAATGCAACTATTTCGTGGTTGCAACCGCCTGATAGTGCGTCGCTTCCTAAATTTAAAATCGGAGCAGGAATGCGGGTGAAATCAATCACTAACTATGACAACAACGGCACGTTTATTAGCAAAGATTCCTATGAATACGGTTCGAATGGGATTGGAGACATGATCACTTATCCAGCTTATTTGCTGTTAAACTACGAGGATGTATTTTATCGTTGTTCCTCCGCTTATCCGGGATCTCCGACGGGTTGTATTGTAGGAGGCAGCGATTACGTTAGAACATATCATAGCAGAAGTATCTATCCCGCAACACAATTTAGCGGTAGCCCGGTAGTATACGGAGCTGTTACAAAATACAATGTTGCTGCAAATGGGCAAACGGGTAATGGAAAATCTCTTTTTCAATACGAAGTTGTTAACGACAATTCGGCATATGCATCTACGGACTATGGGATTGTCGGCGCTGTATTGGTAAATAATGGCTGGCTAAATGGTTTCCTCAAACGGGAATCGGTCTATAAATCGACGGGCAGTGGTTACACTTTGATAAGTGCGAAGGAAAATAATTACACTATTCGTCGGCAGGATACATTAGTCGGCCTTAAGATAAAAGTCAAATACCAGGACGTCGGCGGTTGCCAGGGCATGGCTGATACAGTTTTCTTCAGGTACAATATTGGACTTTCTAAACAGTATTTTGCTCCAGTTCAGATGCCGGTATATACGGGAGCAAAATTGCTGCAAAGTGAATCGGATACAACATGGGATGATGCCGGGCGAAAATTGGTTATGGTGAAGAATTTTTATTACGAGGATCCTACACACAATTTTCCGACGAAAAAAGAAACATTCAATAGCGGTAGCGATAACCTGACCGACGTGATAAGCTATCCTCATAGTCTTGCGTCTCCTGGCAATGTTTATCAAAAAATGGTCGACCGTAATATTCTTTCTCCAATTGTACGGTTTCAGCAATTAAAGAACGGCAATCAGATCGCTCTGGCTAATATTAATTATTATGATTGGTTCGGTAACAGTAAATTGCTGCTCCCCCAAACCGTAGATCAGCAGGTTCAGACCAATCCCATTATCACACGAGTCCGTTTCAATAGCTATGATGCCTATGGTAATATACTTCAGCAACAGAAAGTAAATGGGCCTTACCAAAGTTACCAATGGGGATATAATAAGCAATACCCGGTGACAATAATATCCAATGCAGCAAATAATGAGTTTTATGCCGAAAACTTTGAGGAAAGCACCATCACCAATGTAATTACGGGAACAGGCCACACCGGCACAAAATATTACAATGGCAGTTATACCGTTAACTGGACGCGTCCTAACAGCCGGAGTTATGTGATCAGTTATTGGTATCTCAGCAACGGCTCCTGGTTGCTCCAAAACGCCGTGCCCTACACAGGCAGTTCTTATGCGCTCACAGGAGGATCAGCTTATGATGACATCCGGATTTATCCGGTCGACTCACAAATGAGCACCTACACCTATTCGCCGCTGATCGGTATGACCAGCGCTACAGATGCCAAAAACCAGACTACTTATTACGACTATGATGGACTTCAGCGCTTAAAGAATGTCAAGGACAAAGACGGAAATATTGTTAAACATGCTGAATACCACTACAAAGCACAATAAAAGAAATCGCTGAATGAAAAGAATGATAATAGTCATCATAATGATGGCGGCAAGTATAGTGAAGAGCCATGCGCAACAAGCTGACAGTGTTAAAATAAACCGGATAGGTTTTATCAGGAACTTATTGAAAACGGATACTTCGACAGCGCGGAAGGCCAGTGATATCCAGGATAATTACAAGCAGGCTGTAAAGCTGGTGTTGGGCAATGGGGCATTAAGCGACCCGCAGAAACGTGCTGCTATTGACTCGCTGATGAATGAGAAGAACAGGCAACTGAAAGAATTGTTACCAGAGGCACAGCGGAGCCTGCTAATCCCGACGACGGAACGGAAGCGTAACTGGAAACGGGACACAACCGCGAAGGCAAACCAATAACATCATATAGTTACATTTCAAACTTATCAGAATGAGAAAGATATTTTGCCTGCTGCTGTTATTGGCGGGTATAACTAACCGGACCCTTGCCCAAGGAACTACGATGGGCACCGCTATTAATGCAGGCAGCTACAGTACATCAGGTAATTATTCGGATACAAAAAACAATTCAACGGGCTTTGTAAATAATTATGGCCAGGCATCGAACGATGTATGGTACACGTTTACAATTAGCGGGGCTACGAATACGGTACTTGTGTCGCTCTGTGGCAGCAGCTTTGATACTTATTTACATGTGCTAAACAGCGGCGGTACAGAGATCGCTACTAATGACGACAATGGTCCGTTATGTACCGGCACACAGTCCTCCCTGAGCCTTTCGAACCTGGCACCAGGCACCTATTATGTAGATGCTGAGGGGTATTCGAACAACACAGGCGCTATTGCTTTTTCCCTGAATGTGACAATTGTTACCCCGCTGTCAATTAGCTATGCAAGTCCGCAAACCTATTCTGTAGGCACGGCGATCACAACCCTAAGCCCATCGCTAAGCGGCGGTACTGTACCAGCGGCAGGTCAGACATCTACATTTGCAGGCATTACCGATAACTTCAACCAGCCGCTTGGCGCTACTGTTGATGCATCAGGCAATGTCTATATCGCAGAAGGAGGTTCACATGTTATTCGGAAGATAACACCCGCAGGACAGGTTAGTGTATTCGCAGGGAGCTATTCCCAGGGATTTACCAATGGAACCGGGACATCCGCGAGTTTCTATCACCCGGTAGGTCTTTCAGCAGATGCTTCCGGGAATATATACGTAGCCGACGAGGATAATAATGCCATCCGTAAGATAACGCCGGCAGGAGTAGTAACCACATTTGCCGGCAATGGGGCACAGGGCAGTGCAGATGGCGCAGCCGCATCAGCGACTTTTTATTATCCTTGCGGTGTAGCAGTAGACGGTTCAGGCAACGTGTATGTGGCCGATGCATTTAATAATAAGATTCGCAAGATTACGTCTGCAGGGGTGGTAAGCACACTTGCGGGCAGCGGTACAGCAAGTTCGGTAGATGGCACCGGTACAAGCGCTACATTCAACCAGCCCTTCAGTGTAGTGACAGATGCGTCAGGGAATATTTATGTGACAGACCGGGTCGGCGCAAAAATCAGGAAAGTCACCCCGGCAGGTGTCGTAACAACGCTTGCAGGTAGTGGTACGGCCGGTTTCGTAGATGGTACAGGGAGCGCAGCAAGTTTTAATGCACCGACGGGTCTTGCAATTGATAAGGCGGGGAACCTGTATGTTGCGGATGAGACAAATAACCGGATTAGGAAAATTACACCAGCGGGCGTTGTAACGACGTTGTCGGGCACAGGTGCCCAGGGCAGCAATAACGATGTGGGAACGGCTTCTACGTTTAATCTGCCTTTTGCAATAGCTGCAGATGCTGGAGGCCTGGTATATGTAGGAGACTTTACGACAAATCTGATTCGCAAGATCGTGGCCACGCCGTATACAGTGAGCCCTGCATTGCCTGCAGGACTATCGCTGAACAACGCAACCGGCGTAATCAGCGGTACTCCCTCAGCAGCGAAGGCACAAGCGACCTATACGGTCACCGCCAATAATAACAACAATTCTGCTACTGTGCCGTTGGTGATCACGGTCAATGCAGCACCAACACCAAGTCTAAGCCAGGATCAGAACTATGTTGTGACCTATATACCGAATAGATCTGGGATTAACACAGACGCAAGGCTTGACGGGCTAAAAACAAATAAAGATTCGGTACAAACAACTATACAATATCTGGACGGCTTAGGCAGGCCGTTGCAAACAGTACGACGGCAAGCTTCCCCAACAGCAAGGGATATCGTTCAACCTTTTGTATATGATCAATACGAAAGGGAAGCATTCAAGTACTTGCCATATGCTGCATCTTCGACAGCTTATGGAACATATAGAACAGATGCGCTGGCCACCGGAGCGGGCGATGCACAGTTCTACAATCCCTCAGGAAATCCAGCCACAACTGTAACCCAGCAAACGAATGGAGTGGTTAACACTGCTTATCCCTTCACGCAATCAATATTCGACGCGTCGCCGGAAAATCGTGTCATTGAAGAGGGAGCACCAGGAACTGCCTGGCAATTGAGCAGTACACCTGGCACCGGTAGCAGCAATCATTCCGTAAAAGTGGTGATCTCTAATAATACTGACAGCACTTTTACTACTTCCATCACCAACAATAACGGCAGCAGGCGGGTGGCGTTTTATACCGCTGCAATCAATACCAATCAAAGCCGAAAACTTGGACGGACAAATAACACAGCAGTCTATGACAATAACCAGCTAATGGTAACCATTACCCGGAATGAGAATTGGAAACCGGGTGACGGCTGCTTCAATACTATGGAAGAGTACAAGGACAAAGAAGGCCATCTGGTATTGAAACGCACTTATAACTTAAAGGTAACAGGCACAACAGCAGCCCCGGTTAAAACAGCAGAAATGTTGTCCACCTATTATGTATACGACGACCTGGGCAACTTGTCATTTGTATTGCCTCCAGGGGCGAACCCGGATGCTACAGCATCCCTGAGCCAGGCAACAATTGATAATGCTTGTTATCAGTACCGTTATGATACCAGGAACAGGTTGGTTCAAAAAAAGATACCAGGCAAAGGTTGGGAATACATCATTTACAACACGCTTGATCTGCCCGTTGCCACGCAAGATTCGGTACAGCGGATGAAGTCGCCGCAGGAATGGACAATCACAAAGTATGATGCTATGGGTAGAACAGTGTTGATCGGCCTATATCAGTATGGTTCTACAGCTGGCATGGACAATCATGCCACCATCCAAGGCTTCGCAGATGTACAAAGTGCACAATGGGAAACGCCGGTAGCTACCGGCAACGGCTATACGACGAATACGTGGCCTACAACATGGACTACAACCCTGGGCTTAAACTATTACGATAGCTATGCGGGGATACCCAGCTTTCCGGGCACTTACGACCAGACTGCCAATCCGACGTTTAGCAAGCAGACAAACGGTCTTTTGACTGCGTCCAAAACGCTGGTGCTGAATACTTCTGGCGACTATCTGTGGCACGTTCCGTATTATGACAACGAAGGACAGGTAATCAAGTCATTCACTCAGCACTACGTGGGCGGCGGTTCGGCGCTAAGTCTGTATAACTACGATGCCGATACCACGACATATAACTATCTAAAGCTGCCTACCCAGATAAAACGGTCACATTATCTGAAGAATACCGGCGGAACTACCGGGGTACTGACACTGACAGAGACAAATTACTATAGCTATGACCATGTAGGGCGTAAGCTGGGCACCAGTCACCAGATGAGGGACGGAAGCAATGCCTCGCAGGCAACTATTATACTGGCCAGGAGCGACTATAATGAAGTGGGACAGTTCCGGTATAAGCGCCTGCATTCCGTTAATAGCGGTGCAAACTGGCTGCAAACGATAGATTACCGTTACAATGCGAGGGGCTGGCTGAGCAGTATCAACAATGCTAATTTAAATAGTGATGGGGGACTGACGAACAATGACACGAACGACAAATTCGGAGAGGAGTTGAGCTATGACGCGACAACATCTGTAACAAAACAATACAACGGGAATATTGCAACGGCCGTGTGGAAATCTGCCCCTATTATTATTGGAGGGACAACTATAACACCTGTAAAACAAACTTATGATTATGGGTATGACAACCTGAACAGACTACGATCTGCCGTATCAACCAGCAGTACCACTGCCAAGGACAACCTGTATGGTGAAAATGTGACCTATGATAATATGGGTAACATTACAGGCCTGGGCAGGTATGACAATATCAGCGGCAAAACGCAGATTGATACGCTGACCTACACCTATAGTAATTATAAGGTGACCCAGGTTGACGATGCATCGTCTTATGCAGGGACAGCCGGTTTCCAGGACCCGGTAAAGCAGGCTAATGAATATACGTACGATGGTAATGGTAATGAGCTGAAAGATATGAACAAAAGTATCAGCAGCATTACCTATAACACACTGAACCTGCCGCAAACGATCACTAAAGCCGACGGCAGTACGATAACTTATGTTTATAGCGCATCGGGCAACAAGCTCAGGAAAATATTGACCGCAGGTGGTAATACAACAATCACAGAGTATGACAATGGGATACAATATGACAACAGCACTACGACGGTCGCATTTATTCAAACCGAAGAAGGCCGGGCAAGGAAAAGTGGTTCTGCCTATGTGTATGAATATGATCTAAAAGACCATCTGGGCAATACCAGGGTAATATTAACACCTGACCCGGCGGATGGCACACAGCAAACAGCGAAATTATTGCAAGAGAATGATTACTACGCATTTGGGTATGGCATTCAATCAACGCAGCAAACTATATCTCCTAAAAATGAATACCTCTATAATCATAAGGAATTACAAGAGGAAACGGGCCTGTATGATTATGGCGCAAGGTTCTATGATCCGGTGATAGGTAGGTTTATCAGTGTTGATCCGTTAGCTGAGAAAATGCGAAGATTCAGTACTTATGATTATGCTGACGATAATCCGATACGAAATATTGATCCGGATGGCAGACGTACAACCACACCCTCGAATCCTGGACCGGATAACTCCAAGGCCAAAATAATAAGGGAAATCTTACAGGACCAGGATTTGAGTGAAACATATTATGTCAATAGTAAAGGGAGGCTTTACATAAAAAAAGCTTGGAATCTTTTTTCATATCTTAGTAAAATAACAAGCACAGCAGCATTAGTTTTCTTGCCGCTCGAAACATCAGACCATGATGATATTCCAAAGGAGGCAACGCAAAACAGAATGGATGATGAGGCAGATCAAAAGGACTACAAAGCCAATCCGAAGGTCGCGACGGATGACGATGGATCAGGTCGTAAATATCTGACTTATACAAAGAAGAGGCTGAATGCGGACGGGTCGATAACAGTATATAGTGGCCGTACGTCCGGGAGGGCGGATGAAACAGATGATGCAATTTTAAGAAGACGGGACGCTACGCATCATATGAATGGTTTTGGAGATGCGGTTATAGACAGAAGTTCAAAAAATAGGTTCGCCATTCGTGGCAGGGAGCAACAACTGATCGATTTTTTTGGAAGAGCTCAATCAGATGGAGGAACTTCTGGCAATAGAATTCGCGGTGTTTCTAAGGTTAATCCATTGGGGCGAATATATCACGCGGCCGCTAATGCGAAATTTGGACAATTGAGTAAATTCACAGGTTATTAATAAAGTATAAAATGAGACAAAAAGAAGCAGTCGGAGCGTTTTTCAAGGTTCCTATTGACCATACTTACCATACTTATGGGCGAATAATAATGGATAACAAATTCGCTTTCTATGACTATAAAACGGATAAGGACGAGCTTGATTTAGATAAGATTGAACAAGCTAAAGTCCTTTTTAAAATCCTTGTTTCTGAAATTCCTATAAAAAAGGGTATTTGGAAAATAATTGGTATCAAAGAGCTTCCTGAAGATTTAAAAGAACCGGTACCTCTTTTTATCCAGGAAATCGGAAATCCAAAGGTTTGCTACATTGATCTAAGAGGAGATCGCAGACAAGTCAGCCCTGAGGAATGCATCGGGGTTGAACGTTTTGCGGCCTGGTCATATCAGAATGTTGAACAACGATTGGCTGATCATTATAATGGCGTGCCTAATGTTAGCTCTCGGCTATTACAGGTTGAATTGTAATTTGCTTCTAACGGATTAAACTAATTCAAAAATGAAATAGTCTGAAATATCTTTGGAGAGGCTTTTAACGTAAATGTGCCAGGACACAGCTATATCAATAATTTGTTAATAAAAACGGGTAATCCAGCTGCACCGGATTACCCGTTTTTATTAAATCTGCTGTGTGATCTTAGTAAGTTTGCTACTGTGGGTATCAATGATTATCTGGACAACTTTATGATTGTTCTTTCGGAGGCTCCATTAAATCAAAGGTAATTGTCCCAAATTTACCATTCTTCACGCCATTCTTCAGTTACATCTCCGTCATAAAATAATCCCGCCGCTTCTGCAGCCTTTTGAATGTATTCCGCTAATTCTTCTCTCTCAGTTGTCTCTATAAAATACTCGTGATTTAAATTCAATTGATTAAAGCCTTTTACAACGTTTTCAATTGCTTTCCAAACGGCAGTGTCGTTCTTTGAAGTTTGCAAAGCAGAAATATAGTCATCTAAAAGTTTGTCACTTTCAGCGATAGCTTCACTGGTAAAGAAATCACTGCCTTCATCTAATTGCTCCTGCCAATAAATAGTCGGTCTTGGTATTTTGATTGTCTCCATTATGGGTTGTTATATTCTTTCTTTTGTACAAGTATAAAACTACAAATTATAAGATAATTTGCCTATTGAAAGAGTAATAATGTGTATGTTATGGAGATGTTGACCACCCTGTTCCGGGCCAAATTGACCACCGGGTTAGCTGACTTTTGAGTTGCAGCAAATGCTATAAAAGCATGTACAAAAATAGTTATTTAAAAGGTAATTCCATTAGTGGCTGTTTTCCGGTTCAACACTACGTTTTCTTCTCATAGATTCTCCCTTCAGTTCGATACGGTGTGCATCATGAACGATCCTGTCCAGGATCGCATCAGCAATCGTTTTTTCACCAATTACTTCAAACCATTTACTGACCGGCAATTGTGAGGTGATGATCAGCGATGTCTTTCCATGCCGGTCCTCAATGATCTCCATCAGGGCAGCTCTGCTTTGTGCATCAAAAGGCTGTATACCGAAGTCATCCAGTATCAGTAGTTGCTGCCGTTCGAGTTTGGCGATCTCCTTGATATAAGAGCCATCTGCCTTTGCCATCTTCAGTTTAGCGAACAGTTTGGGCGTACTGGTATATAATACCCGGTAACCCAATATGCAGGCCTGGTGGCCTATAGCAGAAGCCACGTAGCTTTTACCGATACCTGTGCTGCCAGTGATCAGCAGGTTCTCGAAGCGGTCAATAAACGTACAGTCCGCCAGGCGCATGATCTGGTTGCGGTCGATGCTTCGGTCGGCATGATAATGAACGTCTTCTATAGCCGCTTTATAGCGGAACTTGGCATAAAGGATCGTGCGTTCGATACGCCTGTTTTGCCGGTCATCCCATTCGGCTTCTACCAGGTGGGCCAACAGTTCGTCCGCTGTATAATCATTCGTTTTACCGGTTTCTATGCTGCTTTTAAAGGCATGGAACATGCCGAAGAACTTCATCTTCCGCAGTTTGTCTAAGGTGCTTGTATTCATGTTATTGTTGTTTTAAATGGTTATTTGTAATAGTCTTCTCCCCGGATATTACCGTGATCTGGCATTGGCAACTCATTGGCAAATAAGCTTTCCTCATAGTTATCCATCTTGTTTTCGAGTATGGTTTGTATCGTTTTATAGTTATAGACGCCATAACTCAATGCCCGCTGACAGGCCACTGTTAATCGTTCATTCCCTGCTTTTTTAGCAAAGCCAAGTACCCCCAGGCAGGACTTGTAAGCCTGTTCAGGGTGTTGTTTACGCTCCAGTATTTGGAGGATATACAGCCTTACATCCTCGTGAATGGAGGCTGCCCAATCCAGGAACATATCTGGTGTCCAGTCACTTTTAAAGCGGTGGGTGCTGGCCATGTGCTCTTTGTCTGTGGTATAGCCATAAGGGTTTTTATTGCGCTTGTGCAAGGCGATACGCTCATAATTGGAGTAGATCTCTACGGTAGTGCGGGAGTATAACAGTTTGACCCGCTTGCCGATATAGCGATAAGGGACGCTGTAATAATGCTTGTCCGGGCCGAGGCTAACGTGGCCATTCTTAATTACCCTGGCCTGGAACTGCTTTTTGAACTGGTAGCGCAGGACAGGCAGTGGTGCCAGGGTTTGGCGCTCTATCTCTTCAAACTGTAGCCTGCGGCTATAGTTGCGGCCCTTGAGCATCTGTGTGTTGTGAACCTCCAGGGCCTGCCAGATCGCTGTATTGAGTTCTGTTAAAGAGTGGTAAACATGCTTGTTTAAAGGTGCATAGATCTTGGTATAAATGATCTTAACGGCACCTTCTACCAACGCCTTGTCACGCGGGCGGTACGCCCGCGCTGGTAGAATAGTTGTGCCATAATGGTCTGCAAAGTCTTCAAATGTTTCATTCAGTGTAGGTTCATAGCGGCTGCTTTTGGTTACTGCAGCCTTCAGGTTATCCGGTACAATGGCGGCAGGAACGCCGCCGATAAAGTGCAGGGTATTCTCGTAGGCCGCTATAAAGTCTTCCTTTTGCTGGCTCATAACGGCCTCTACATACGTTAACTGGCTGGCACCCAGAATAGCTACAAAAACCTCTACAGCCATGATCTCACCGGTTTCCTTGTCCGTATAGCTCATCTTTTCACCGGCAAAATCAACATATAGTTTATCACCGACCTTGTGGTCCATGTGCATGGTCGGATTTACCCTGGCCTTCCATTGGTTATAATAAAAGCAAAACTGGCTGTATTGGTAGCCGTCAGGAAACTCTTTAAAGTAAGCTTCCCATAGCATCTGCCGGTTAACGCCAGTTCGTTTGAGTTCTTTATCGACGTGGGGAAAGCAGCGCAGCATGGACTGCATACGTGCGTTAGGCGGGTGTTCTTTGCTCTTGCCGAACAAATCTTCCAGCTCTTTGTCGTTCAGTGCGTTAACCTCTTCAAAGGTAAAGCCGCTGTCATTAAAAGCTGCGATGTACTTTTTTACTGTGTTTCTTGATGCATCGGCCTGGGCAGCTATGGTCATTAGGGGCCGCTGCTGGCTGTACATCTTTAGTATCTTTCTGATCTTACTCATGCTGATTGTTAAGTTGGCCATGCTTTACGAAGGTGTCTTTGCCCTCAAAAGATGGTTACTTCTACAGCATTTGCTACGCGTTTGGGGTGGTCAATTTCCCCCGGAATGCACTGGTCAGTTTCGCCCGGAATGGGTGGTCAGCTTGCGCCGGAATGGAGTGGTCACATTCATCAGAATCTCCAAGAAAGCCGCAGAATGGTTTAGCAATTTTCCGTTGATGACATTTGCGCTATTAGAGAAACATAATATTAACGAACGCTGAAGATTAGCTACGCGATTTCTGATGAAAATAATATAAGGTTGACAGCCAGAGAGGCCGCGGCGAAAGTCGGGCCTTTTCTTTTTTGACCACTTTTTCATTAAAAAATGTTGCGACCTGACCTGTGAAATAGATACTGTAAATAAGGTATTCGATCATTGAGGATGCTTTAGAAATGCAAAGAATAGGTTAGCATTTTTTTCCTTTGGAGATTTGTATCGTCGGCCAATCAAGACCGGTATAAAGCAATTGAGTATGTATTGCGGTAAATATGCCCCATGGGAACACTACCCCAAAAATCTGCGTTTTTCTGAAGTACAGTACCCATTAACTGTGGTCAATCAGTTTTTTGATCTTGACTGGCCCAAAGGACATTTCGAAGGCCTTAAAACCTGGCGATATTATGTGATAAATTACGAAAGCTTTAAACATGAAAGATTTGGGCCAGGTAAATTATTTGACACCTACGAGGCTACACTAAAACTACTTGAAGCCCTCCATTTATTATATCTTGATAACGAGGATGACGACCGTTCGGTTGCAACCAGTGATAAGCAACTAAATGAAGAAAAACAGCTATGGCACTGGTTCCCAGAAAAGCTGTCACCGGAGGAATTGATGAATCCTTATATAGCAGTGAAACGCGTTTTTAAGGAGATCAAGCCTCAACAATTCAGAGATTACCTGAATGAATGGATACACTTTGCTCTTTCCACACATGCCGTTGAGGATAGTATGTCGATGAACGAAATTATACTCGTTTACAAATCGGTAAAAAAGCTATACTCCGCAGCGTGGATTATTAGGCAACGGGAAAGTGATAAACCCACTTTAAAAAAAGGGCCGGTCAATGAAGCTGACATCCGTCAAGCAGGTGGGACAATGATCGTGAAAAAAACAGAAGAGGGCATCATTCGTATAGAACAAACAGTAGCGGAAAAGTTGGCATTGAAAGAAGTAGCCGATGCCATACAAAAAGCTGTACCATCCATAAAAGCCGTCATCCATATCAAAAGCTTTAAGGATCCTGACACCTTCATGCTTTACATTTTAATAGATGATACTGGAACGCCAATAAACGAGGATCTTAATAAAGCAATTGAAAAAGCTGCCGAGCCGCTCATTCATATTATTACCGTAATCGAAAGCGAGTCAATTCTACGGTCGCAAAATGATGATGATAAAGCCTTCTTAAGATATGTTTTGGCCAGGGGCATGATCGTACAGAAAGGTGAAGGTGTAAAATTGAAAGAACAATTAAAGGTAAATCTTCAGCAGCCTGAGGACGTAGGCACACCGTATTTTGAGCAAAAATTAGCAGAGTCGAAAATGCTTTATGATAAAATCGACGATGAAATAGAAAAGGAGAATTTGCGTGAGGCTGTCAAGTTAATAACCAGTTCTTTAACCGCGTTACTTGAAGCGCTGTTATCCTATAAAACCGGGTACAAGACAGCAAATCCCGACATTGATCGATTATCCTGGTTAACCCAACTTTTTACTAATGAAATTGAAAGACGCTTTGACCATCTGGCTAATGCAGAACCTGAATTGTATGAGTTAATTATAAGTGGTCAACCAGATTATTCGGATGCGCCACTCGATGCTACCCTTCCTGAATTGCTCAATGAACTGGTCAACCAGCGTATGATCGTGCGCACCTTAATGTCTGGAATAAAAGCAAATGATGCATTAGAAAAAAGTAAATGATTGCAAAATGAATACTATACAAATCAAACTCACGGATATTCAGTATAAAGAATTGCAGGAGATAGCGAAAGCTTTAACCAATCAATATAAAATCGAAAAGATCATTTGTTTTGCTGCAATAAACAGATCAAGCGAGGAAACAACTGTTTTTGATCGTTCAAAAGTTGTTTCTGAAACCAACTACTATTTACTGGTAATAACTACTGACGTTACCCGCATAGAGCATGCAATGCAGGATTATATCAGTAAATTATTCCCAGGTACATTTGTGATCGCACACGGCCTTGAAACAGTGATGAACCTTGTTTACAAATACGACACTTTTTTTTGAATGCCTGTTTAAACGGCTCGTTAATTTATACATCCGACGGCTTTACGATGATTCCTGATTTTGACGAAGCGAAAGCTGAAGATGCCATTTTAAAAGATCGTGAAGCTTTCAAAAGGATCTACAACTTCGCATTGGGGTTTTTGGAAAGTGCTTGGATATGCCAGGAAAACGACTTTGACAATAATGTAATCTTTTTACTTCATCAGGCCGTTGAGCAAGGTTGCCGGGCATTAATCAGGTTATTTACGGGATACCGTTCTGATATCCATAATATCAACCGGTTAATTGATTTCTGCAATTGCTTTTCACCGGAACCGTCAGCATTGTTCCGGCGACATTTTGCAAAAGAGAAGCATCTGTTTAAGGTACTTTCCGCAAGCTACTCGGATGCCCGATATAAAGATAACTATCAAGTAGTTGACCATGAAGCTGATCTATTATGTACACAAGTGCAAGCCTTTCTTGATCTAATACTAGAACTGGCAAAAAAAGAGACCGCACCGGGTACTGCTAGGACCACAGTTGAGGCATCGGCAGAGGTCGTGGATTATTCCCCGGCCCTGCCTGCTTCGCTGTGATTATCGTTTTGCCGTTCGGTGAAAGATTTTTACCCGATGAACGAAAAATTAAAAATGATTCAATTGGCCTTCTATTCCAGCAGGCATTGGATAGAAAGCTAGCATCTGACCTGAGCAAGCATCACAAAAACAATTTGCGCTATGCTTTTAACCATTTCATGGATTTTCTCGGAGAAAGCGGGCGTGAAATGTCAATCAGGGAGTTAACCACCTCCAAGATCGAAGATTCACTATTTGCCATTGTCGTCTTTAAATTATCAGAACCTTATTATGAATTAAGAAACACGGGATAGCAGACTACCCCGTGTTCGATCACGTAGTCAACTTGCAGCTAATTTTTGCTTCAGCAGACTCATGTCTTCACTGATCTTATGATCCATTACCTTAGCATAGATCTGCGTGGTTTTGATACTGGTATGCCCCATCATTTTAGCAACGCTTTCTATCGGCACCCCGTTATTTAGCGTGATGGTAGTAGCAAACGTGTGCCTGGCAATATGGAAAGTAAGTACTTTGCTTATACCAGATAGATCAGCTATTTCCTTGAGGTAGGCGTTCATCTTCTGATTGCTTAATACCGGCAATACCCTGTCATCGCATTGACATTGCGGGTTTTCGTGGTATCGTTCCATAATTTCGAGTGCGGAAGGAAGCAAGGGGATGCGGGATAGCGTATCGTTTTTTTGCGGTTTGTGTAAATCCAACTTTCGCCGTCAATCCCCCTTAGTACTTCAGAACGTTTAAGCTTACTTACGTCTACATACGCAAGGCCGGTGTAGCAGCTAAACAGGAAAATATCCTTCACCAATTTCAGCCGCTCCATCGGCATCTCCTTTTCCGAGAGGGCTTTCAGCTCGTCTTTTGTTAGCGCTATTCGGTTAACCTTAGAAGTCTTCGGTTTGTAGTTGAGATAAGGATCGACGGTCAACCATCCATTGCCGAGGCATATTCTCACAATCTTTCCAAAATTTTTGATGTATTTGATCGCAGAGTTATTACCGCATTTGCGAATACTTCTCAGATAGTATTCAAAATCATTTAAAAAGGAAAAGCTAATTTTGGTAACAGGCAGGTCCGATACGTTGAATTGCCATTGCATAAAATCTTTGATATGCATCAGGCAAGTTTCATAGCGCTGCAAAGTGCTTTTCTCAAATTCCTGCCCTACCAGGTTTTGCATCTTTTGATTATGATCTGCGAATACTGCTGTAATTGTTCTTACCCTATCTGCCTTGCCGATAAATTTATTCCTCAAGGTTTCAGCAGTAATTAATTCATCGTGCAGAGTCATGATCCGGTGGCAATCAAATGCTTTGGATTGTAATCCATCGAGATAATTGTTTAAGGCGCGGACATCTTCTTTCGTTCCTGTAAGTCTTCCGGCTTTATTATTCCAGCGGGACGGCTCACAGACTCTGCCGGTAGTGGCTTCTGATCGTTTACCGTCAACAGTAAACCGGAGATAAACGGGCATTGGGCCTGATTGATAGTTCTTTGGCTTTTTCAAATAGAAAAGCAGATTGACGTTTGTTCTCATAGAAATGAGGATTAATAGTGAAACAAAATTAATTTTCTCATCACTTGAGCGCAAGAAGTTCATACACTGAACCGCTTGCATATCAAACAGTTGCAAAAGAATTGGTGAGTCGTTGAGCTACTTTGATTGACTCACCGCATTACTCACCAGAATTATGATTTCAGATGAATAATTTGGTGAGGTTTGAAAACAAAAAACCCTTCAAATGATATCATTTGAAGGGTTTTGCTCAATTTTAATATTGATTTAGCGGAATGGACGGCTCCGTAACCCTATCCACTTATATGCTGTTATTTAGTATTTTACCAATTTTCAACTACTGTACTCCCGAATTTTTTCTGAGCGATGACAATAGCATTCAATATCAAATGACACTAACAAAAATAAAAAAAACTGGCAAATATTAGCTATGGTAAAATTTCATCCTAACTGTTAAATGAAAGAGTACTTGCAAAAATTTCACCCTATCTACTTCTCCTCTACAAAAATTTCCCCCTAATTGTCATTTCTCTACAAAAAATTCATCCTAATTATGGATTTATGTCTTTATGCTTTTAATGAGATAGGGGCTTCAAATTAATTGACTTCTTCTTACTTGCCGCCATGCTATTGAACTCACCATTCCTTATTCAACACTTAAGCAACCAACAGCGCGAGCCGGGTAAAATGTCAAGGCCGGGGCGCAACCGCTGAAAGCGGACAACCCGCGCCGCGCTTGTGTAGCCTTGAAGTTTTATCCTGGCGGTGGGCTATTTTTGCGTTGGTGGTGAATAAGGAATATAGAATATAAAAAGTCGCGAAGGAAGGTATTTTGCAGGTTATTTGTTAATAGCCCTTGCCAATAAAAATGCGGCCCCGGCTGCCAAAGCACCAATCACAACCACTTTAATCGCACCGCTAACTGGTGGCTGCCCTGTTAGTTTGCTCTTGAAATAACCGAAAATAAATAAAGCAATCAGCGTAATTATGCATGAGCCTGTTAACGCTTCGGTTGCATTATGGATAAAAATATAGGGCGATAACGGTATAATGCCGCCAACGATGTAAGATACCCCAATGGTTAGCGCGCTTTTCTTGGCCCGTTTAGGATCTGGCCTTTCTAAACCAAGTTCATAGCGCATCATAAATTCCACCCACTTATCCTTGTCTTTCGACATCTCGTTGGCAATTTGCTGTTGCAGATCAGGTGATAAGCCAAAATCGGCAAATACCTGCTTAACTTCCTCTTTTTCCTGTTCGGGTACGCGTTCAACTTCATCATACTCTCTTTTCAGTTCGGAATGATAATGATCGGCATCCGTCTTTCCGGCTAAAAAGCCGCCGAGTCCCATCGCTATAGAACCTGCTACAATTTCGGCCATGCCTGCGGTAACTACAATCCCGGAGGCATTGACGGCACCGCTTAGTCCGGCGGCCAAGGCAAAGGGTACAGTTAATCCGTCAGACATACCAATTACAATGTCCCTAATAGTTTCCGAGCTGTTGATGTGGTGTTCGCGATGCATCTTCAAAAGTACCCGGTATGATGTGAAGTCCTTAAAATCATCGCAATTTATGATTGGTCTTAATATGCTGAACAAAACACACCGGCTTTGGTTATTGAATAATGAAACCTGACGACTTAGCAAACAAAACCATCAATCCCAGCGATCATCTGGCCAATGAACGCACTTTTTTGGCCTGGATAAGAACGAGTATTGCGTTGATGGGTTTTGGTTTCGTGGTTGTAAAATTCAGTTTGTTCGTTAAGCAGCTTTCTTTGGTTATTTCCACTAAAGTTCCAGTTTCGGGTAAAGGGTTTTCAGCGGCTATTGGCGTTACACTGGTTGCGATTGGGGCAGCAATCGCTTTGCTGGGCTATGTAAGGTATCGGCATATCGACAAGCAACTATTAAGTAAGGCTTATTATCCATCATTTCTTTTATTGTTATTACTTACAGTTGCCATTGTTTTAGTGAGCATTTTGTTGCTATGGTATTTACTTCCCAATATTTAAATCTGCAATTTCATAACTATAGGTTATCAATCATCACAAGTGATGATAAAACTTGCGCGTATTTCATCTGTACTTTTGGAGTATCAATCACCGAGCAGTATGAAACAGCAAGACGAAAATAAAGAATTAATTAACGCTTTGGTCCAAGTATCAAGAGCACTGATAGCCGTAAGTATTTTGTTTGCGGTTTGTGTAGCAATAGTGATCTTTACGTTACTTACACCAGCAGGTCATAAATTCGCTGATACGCCGAAGCAGGCAAGCGCCAAGCCTAATCAAATGGCTATCGTCCCATCCACTGAAGCCTCCGCCGGTACTACGCCGCGCCGTGTTCCGGCCGATGCCTGGAAAGCGCCTGAAGAAAGCACCATTCCGGTAGGTAAAGCAGGTGATGCCATTCGGTATGGCCGGGAGCTCATCGCGCATACCGCCCAATACTTCGGGCCTAAAGGAAGCGTAGCCATGATCACCAACGGGATGAATTGCCAGAATTGCCATTTGGCAGGCGGTACAAAAATCTTCGGTAATGATTATGCCGGGTTCATCAGCAGCTACCCCAAGATGAGCGGACGTAGCGGTAAGGTAGAACCAGCGTCAGAGCGTATTGCAGAATGTTTTGAGCGCAGTTTAGCGGGCAAGGTGCCCGATACCGCGGGTAAAGAAGTACAAGCTATTCTGGCCTATATGAAATGGATCGGAAAGGATGTAAAGAAAGGTCAGAAGCTATTTGGCAGTGCAACTGAAAAAATTGCTTTTATGGATCATGCGGCTGACCCTGAAAAAGGTAAAGAGGTATTTGTAATGAAATGCCAAAGTTGTCATGGCTCTAACGGTGAAGGCCTTTTAAACGCGGATCAAAAGACCTATGCTAACCCGCCACTCTGGGGAAAGCATAGCTATAATGATGGTGCCGGGATGTACCGTTTAACTAACCTGGCCGGATTCGTCAAAAACAACATGCCTTTTGGGGCAACCTATCAAAGCCCGCAGTTGACAGATGAAGAAGCTTGGAACGTAGCTGCCTTTATTAATACACAACCGCGGCCCCATAAAGATCAGCACAAGGATTGGACGAACCTGAAGAAAAAACCGATCGATTTTCCATTTGGCCCTTATGCCGATGGCTTCAGCGAGAAACAGCATAAACTCGGACCCTTTAAACCAATCAAAGACGCACAAAAAGAATTAACCAGTAAAAAATCATAAACAAATAGAAACCATGAAAAAGTACACTTTTCTTTTAGCAGCTTTCGCCCTGATGGCGTTTGTGAAACCTGCCATAGCGCAACAAAAAGATCCGGCCACCTTTACCGGTGCCGAAGCTAAACTTAAACATTATAATGCTTTATACATCCTTAACTCTAATGATGATAAAAAGATCAAAGGGACCCTGCGTAATATCGACAACGCGATTGAAGATCCACGGCTGAAAGGTAAACTGCATGTCGAATTGGTCGCTTTTGGCGATGGGGTAGCAGTTTTTATGAAAAACGGCGCTTACGAGCAGGCTTTAAAAGACTTGCAGGCTAAAGGGGTAGTTTTAGCGCAATGCAGCAACACGATCAGGGAACGAAAGATAGACAAAGCTGATCTGTTCCCTTTTATCTCTTATGTGCCCAGCGGGAATGGTGAGATCATTATCCGCCAATATGAGGGCTGGGCAACCGTACACCCGTAATTCTTATCACAACTTAAATTCAAAATAACAGATCATGAAATATCTTCATAAAATAGCATTTGCAATAGCAGCAATAACCGCCCTGGGCAGCCAGGTTAAAGCACAGGATCACCGATTTGATCCGCCATGGAATACGCCGCCGGAAAGTAAGGTCATGTTTACCGTGCCCGGCGTAGATAACGTACCCGATCTGTTTGGCGACATTAACGATCCGCAGTTAGTGGTATTCTTTGCCGGCAACCAGTTCATGTGCATAGATGACCTGATGGCAGCTTTTAAAAAGGAACACCCGCAATACCAGCGCATTTTCGCGGAAACCTTGCCGCCGGGCATATTAGCCAAACAGATTATGGGCAGCTCTATTACCATTGGGAACATGCGTATTACGCTTAAGCCTGATGTATATACCGCAGGAAAAAACCGCACGGATCAAATGCCGGAATATTTCAGCAAAACCGAAGCCTATGCTTATAACCGTTTGGCCATAATGGTGCAGAAAGGAAATCCGAAAAATATAAAAGGGTTAAAAGATTTGGGACAATCCGCTATCCGTGTTAGCATGCCGAATCCGGACTTTGAAGGAATAGGCAAGCGCATTGAGCAGGCCTACGTATTGGCCGGCACGGAATCTTTGCGTAAAACCATTATGGAAGATAAGGTAAAGGATAGTACCACTTACCTGACCCAGATCCACCACCGTCAATCACCGATGCGTATCATGTATAGTCAATCAGATGCAGCCCCGGTTTGGTATAGTGAAGCCTTTTACCAGGTGATGATCAAACACCCTGTTGAGATGGTAGAGATCCCATCCGATCAGAATATCAATGCGACTTACGTTGCAGGGCAACTAAAAAACGCGCCCCATGCTCAGGCCGCTAAAGATTTTATGGACTTCTTAGTTAGTCCAACAGCTAAAGCGATATACCGCAAATACGGTTTTACAACTAAATAATAAACTCATATTAAAATTAAAGATATGTCATTGCATTTAGGAGATTTAGCTCCAAACTTTACCGCACAAACCACCATCGGGGAAATTGATTTTTACGAGTACCTGGGCGACAGCTGGGGCGTTTTATTTTCTCACCCTGCCGACTATACCCCCGTATGTACTACCGAATTGGGTAAGACAGCCCTATTAAAAGGCGAATTTGATAAACGTAATGTAAAAGCGCTTGCTTTAAGTATAGACCCGCTTGATAAACATCTTGCCTGGATCAGCGATATTAATGAAACCCAAAATTGTAGTGTCGAGTTTCCGTTAATCGCAGATGAGGATCGAAAAGTGTCATTGCTATATGACATGATACATCCAAATGCGTCGGCAACAGCTACCGTTCGTTCCTTATTTATCATCGGGCCTGATAAAAAGGTTAAACTCATGATCACCTATCCGGCATCCACCGGTCGTAACTTCAACGAAGTATTAAGAGTGATCGATTCTCTACAGTTGACCGACGAATATAGCGTAGCCACGCCAGCGAATTGGGAAGCAGGCGATGATGTGATTATTGGCCTGGGTATTAAAACGGAGGATATCGCTGCCAAATTTCCGGGGGGCCACCGTATCATCAAACCTTATTTACGTTACACACCACAACCTGCCAAAAAATGAAATTTTTGATCACCACAATAATCGTTTTACAGGCAACCGTATCCTTTGCACAAACAAAGGATACGGTTTATGTTTATGGTCCAGGTGGCCCTTTATCAGCCATGCAGGATTGCGCGAAAGCATTCACCGCTAAAACAGGAATTCCGGTAAAAGTGACCGGTGGCCCCGAGTCTAAGTGGATTTCGCAGGCCCAGGCCAATGCCGACGTGATCTACGGCGGGGCGGAATATATGCTTACGCAGTTCATGCAAACCCATCCAGGGGTGATTGATGTTTCCACACGTGTCGAACTTTTTAAAAGGCGTGCGGCTATTCTCGTCAGACCGGGAAATCCAAAACAGATTACGAGTTTGAAAGATCTTGCCAAAACCGGCGTTAAAGTGCTTGATGTAAATGGGGCGGGTCAGTTGGGCTTGTGGGAAGACATTGCCGGTACGGAAAACCTGATCGGGGGCATTCAGAAAAATATCGGCGGCTCATTCGCCAATACCGCGCTGGGCATCGATGCCTGGAAGAAAGACCAAAGCTATGATGCTTGGATCACCTATGCATCGTGGCATGAAAACCTGAAAGATGTTACGCAGTTGGTGGAATTGCCTTTGTCATCGCGCTTGTATCGAGGTACACCGATAGCACTCACATCCAATACCAAACACGCTGCGCAAGCCAAACAATTCATTCAATTCTTGCAAAGTGCCGATGGCCACATGATATTTAAGAAATGGGGATGGGAATAAATTGTTCAACAACTTGTTTCTAAATATTAAACAGGCCGTTTGTACTGGCCTGTTTACGTTGGATACTTGAAACAAAAAGCATTTTTTCATAACTTTAGACTATCAACCATCTATTTTGATGATGAAAATGACTTGGTTTTATGATTGATCTTTGAGGTATAAACAAATAAGATCATGAAAACTATTCAACGTTACGTCCATTATGAATTTGATGACCAAACAATAATTATTGGCGACAAAGTTCTAAAAATCGCTGTACCTGTTATCGTATTGACAGCAGCTACTTTTCCATTTTTGTTGTTACTTTTCCGACTTAGCTAATAACCCTTTATCAATATGTTCGATTTCCGCTTACAGGTTTTTCATACGGTAGCCAAGAGGCTGAATTTTACCAAAGCTTCTGCTGAGTTGTATATCAGCCAGCCTGCGGTAACCAAGCATATTAAAGAGTTGGAAGAACAGTTCAAAACGACGCTGATAGAACGCAGTGGCAACAAAAAAATATCGCTCACGCCTGCTGGCGCAATGCTGCTGGCCTATGCAGATAAATTGGCGGCTGTCTATAACGAGTTGGACTTTGATATGAACCTGTTGGTTAAAAAACATTCCGGCATTTTGCGCATCGGCGGCAGTAATACGGTAGCACAATACGTTATCCCGCCGGTACTGGCAAGGTTTCATGAAAAGTTTAAAGACGTTCAAGTGAACCTGGTGCCAGGTAATACGGAGCAGGTGGAGCAGGCCTTACTGAATAAAGAGATCGACCTGGGCATTGTAGAGGGCATCCTCCGTAATCCGCAGCTCAGCTACCAGGAATTTTTGAGCGATGAACTGGTACTGATCTGTAGTGCCTCTAATACTTTTAAAAAAGACAGCATTAAACCGGAGGAATTAATAGAACTGCCTTTATTGCTCCGTGAACCCGGTTCGGGAACGTTGGACGTTATTGCTCACGCTTTAAAGCCTTTCAATATCAATTTATCAGATCTGAAAATAGAAATGCAGTTAGGCGGCACGGAAAGTATAAAGTCTTATTTGTTACACAGCAAATGTTTTGCATTTGTATCGGTGCAGTCGATCTTGAAAGAGCTGAAGTATAACGAATGCCGGATCATCGACATTAAAGACCTGACTATTGAGCGGCCATTTTATTTTATCCTGCCACACGGTCAACCTTCATCATTAGCAGAAATATTTATGCGATTCGCTAAAAGCTATAAGAGCCTATAAGCATCTGATATGACTGAAAAGAAGAAAAAAGTCATTATCATGTTTATTGCCGAAGCACCTGGCTCTACCAACAACCATTTTTATTTAAAAAACACCAATTTATTCCGGGCAATGCGCGCGGCCTTTGAACAGGCTTTTGGTAAATTTAGTTCTGCTGACGATTTTCTTGATTTTTTTAACAAGTCCGGCAGCGTCCTGGATCATCTATATCCTCTGGGTAAAGAAACCTCAGTTAACTTAACGCCTTATGCTGCCAGACAGTTGGCAGATCGTATGCGTTTGATTCAACCTAAACACGTTATCATTTTAATGAAGCGAATTGCTCCCGATGTCAAGAAAGCAGCTATCGATGCCGGGGCATCCCCCTCTGAAATTCTGACCACCGCATATCCCGCAGGAAGTGAAAGGAACAGGCAAGTCTTTATCAACGATATATCAACCTGGTTAAGACACATGATCGATAACCTTTAGCTATCGTTAAGTCGATTTTGTGATAAAAATATAGCCCAAAAGCTATCGATATTTGAATAATAAAATCAAATATCATGAAAACGTATCAATTGGTTATCGCCCCCAAATTCAAAGAAAACGGCAAGCAATGTAAATTCGATCACAGCCCTAAAAATGCTGTGGAGCACACCGCAGTAGAAGATATACCCGTGATCGGTGTCAAAACAAAGAAAGGTTGGTTCGACAAAGATGCTCCTCAAAACTTAACAAGCGAAGGTGCAGCTATCAGGGGAATTTTGGTAGTTTGCATGCCGCCATTATCTGCTATTGACTGGTACTGTGGGACGCATACCATGATCTTCATAGCCCCGCTCATTATGTATTTAGCAGTTACTGCACTGACAATGACATGCCCTATCAAATCATTATTTAGTAAATACAGACATACGAATTTTGCCTGAATTGTAATTTATAGTTAAATTCCATCACACTCAGCTTAACACAACATGAAACATACTGTTGAAATAATTTCTGTTAAACAGATCACTCACGATGTTAAAAGGTTCAGGCTAACAAAGCCAGCCGGTTATCGGTTTAACCCGGGGCAAGCCACCGAACTTTCGATCAACAGACCGGAATGGACAGATGTCCTCCGCCCGTTTACTTTTACAAGTTTAAACTCAGAGAACTTTCTTGAATTTACCATCAAGATCTATCCGGATCATCATGGTATGACCGAACAATTAGACAAATTGGGAAAAGGTGATGAGTTGATCATTAATGATCCATGGGGGTCAATTGAATATAAAGGCCCCGGATATTTTATCGCGGGTGGCGCAGGGATCACGCCTTTTTTAGCCATTTTAAAACAACTCCATCAATTTGGCCAGCTAAATGGGAACACTTTATTCTTTGCGAACAAGTCAAAGGGTGATATTATTCTTGAGGATGATCTTAAAGATATGTTGTGCAGCAAAGTGATATTTCTTATTAGCGGGAAAACAGAAGATTTATATTTGAATAAAAGAATCGGGTATGCATTTCTCAAAGAAAACGTCAATGACCTTAAGCAATATTTTTATATATGCGGGCCGGAGCAAATGGTGAACGATGTAAACGACATCTTATTAAGTATGGGCGTATCACCAGATAGATTGGTTTACGAGAAGTAAACATGGTGCATTCAACAGTAATACACAACTCTCTAAGATTTTATAATACGCCGCAAGCCTGCTAAATTTACCGCATGATACAGTTTGGGCCAGCATTGCAATCAGCGTTAGAAGAAAACAGCCAGCGTAAACAGTTGCCTGCCGGTACGGTGTTGATGTCGTCCAATAGTTATGTGCGATCATTACCGGTGCTTTTATCCGGCAGTATGCGGGTTATCCGGCAGGATGAGGACGGCCGCGAGATCCTTTTATATTATATCAAACCCGGCGAAAGCTGTATCATGTCATTCCTGGCCGGGATACATGAGGATACCTCGAAAGTGCGACTGGAGGTAGAAGAAGATGCCGACGTCTTGATGCTGCCCATTACCAAAGCCAGCGAATGGGTAAAAAGTTATCCCGAATGGGCCGACTTTATTTTTAAACTTTACCACCAGCGTTTCGAAGAATTGCTTACTGTGATCAATGAAGTTGCCTTTCAAAAATTGGATGACCGTATTGTAGAACTGCTCAAGAAGAAAGCCGCAGTATTCAATTCCCATGAATTTCAGATCACTCACCAGCAACTGGCAGAAGAGTTGGGCACAACGCGCGAAGTAGTATCACGCTTGCTTAAGCAAATGGAAAAAAAGGAAATGATCTCCCTTTCCCGCAATAAGATCACTTTAAATTTCTCTGTGTAACATAAGTCACCAATTGCCGGGCTGAAAGCGGATAGCTTTGTTCCATCAATCATCAGGTTTTGGAAATAGCAGGTTACGCAGCTTCGGTTTTAATTGGTTTGTCCCTTGGGTTAATAGGCGGGGGAGGCTCCATCCTAACCGTACCTATTCTCGTTTATTTTTTTGCTATCGACCCAGTGTTGGCGACCACTTACTCTTTATTTGTAGTTGGACTAACCAGTACCGCAGGTGCGGCCAGCCATTACCTAAAAGGCAATGTGGATGTTAAGACCGCGTTGATCTTTGGTTTACCATCCTTGGCCGCCGTATTTATCATGCGGAGATGGGTAATGCCAGTGATACCAATTCACTTATTTACGCTCGGACACTGGACTGTTACCAAAAGCATGCTGCTGATGCTTGTTTTTGCCGGTCTGATGCTGGCAGCATCCCTTTCCATGATCCGGAATAAAAAGGAAGATCGTGGTAGTTCCCAAGAGCTTAGTTATCCAAGATTAATTTTGCAGGCCATAGCTGTTGGCCTTATCACTGGTTTTGTAGGTGTTGGCGGTGGTTTTCTTATTATTCCATCGCTGGTATTGCTCGCAGGTTTACCGATGAAAAAAGCAGTGGGTACTTCGCTTATGGTAATGACTATTAGCTCGCTGCTGGGTGTATTGGGTGATATCACCGGGCATGTAGTAATAAATTATGAGTTTTTAGCCGTCTTTTCGGGTTTTGCCATTGCCGGTATCATCCTCGGCAGTTACCTCACGCGGTTCATCAGCGATACTCGCCTGAAGCCTGCCTTTGGCTGGTTTGTATTGGCTATGGGTATCTTTGTTTTAATAAGCACTTTAACTAACTCACATGGACATCATTAAACAACCGTGGCCCTGGTATGTAGCCGGGCCGTTGATAGGGCTCATCGTGCCGGCACTATTAATATTGGGTAACAAAACATTCGGTATCTCATCTACTTTGCGGCAGATATGCGCGGCTTGTATCCCGGCAAATATTTCCTTTTTTAAATACGACTGGAAGAAGGACACATGGAATTTGTTTTTTATTGCAGGCATCGTTATAGGCGGATCCATCGCCGCACATTTATTGTCCAATCCCGGGCCGGTGGGCATCAATCCTAAAACCATTGTTGCCTTGCAGCAGCAGGGCATTAAAGATTTCAGCGGTTTACTGCCACGGGATATTTTTAGTTTCAAGGCGCTTACCACTTTAAAAGGGTTTGTGTTTATTGTAATCGGCGGTTTCCTGGTTGGCTTTGGTACGCGCTATGCCGGTGGCTGTACTTCCGGCCATGCCATTATGGGTATTTCCTCTTTACAGTGGCCTTCCCTGGTAGCCACCTGCTGCTTTATGATCGGCGGCTTCGTCATGACCTGGTTGATCTTACCTTATTTATTACAGCTATGAAGAATCTGAAGTTTATACTGGTAGGGATGTGTTTCGGTATCATCCTGATCAAATCCGAGGTGATCTCATGGTTCCGCATACAGGAAATGTTCCGTTTGCAATCCTTTCATATGTATGGCATCATCGGCAGCGCCATTGTAGTAGCCATGATCTCCATATTATTAATTAAGCGCTTTAATATCAAAACGATCTATCAGGAACCTATTGTTATCCCAGACAAGAAATTTAACTGGGGATACGTTTATGGCGGATTGATCTTTGGATTAGGCTGGGCGCTTACCGGCGCATGCCCCGGCCCATTGTTTGCGCAGATCGGCAGCGGTATTTTGGTTACAACTGTAACGCTGCTGAGCGCTATTGCAGGAACCTGGGTTTATGGTTTATTACGTGAAAAACTCCCTCTTTAATATGAAGATCGAACAATTTGAAGATAAAGGCCTGTCGCATTATTCCTATGCGATATTAAGCGAATGCGAAAAAAAGATCGTGCTGATCGACCCTTCAAGGGATATTACGTCATACCTCTCTTACGCAAAAGCGCACGATGCAACAATAATTGGCATTATTGAAACCCATCCGCATGCCGATTTTGTAAGCGGGCACCTGGAGTTGCAGCAGGTTACCGGAGCGGTCATTTATTGCTCCAAATTATTGGGCGCTGAATATGCCCATCAAACATTTGACGATGGTAATGAGATATCCTTCGGTAAAATAAAATTAAAAGCCTTAAACACGCCAGGCCATTCGCCGGATAGTATCAGCATTGTTTTGGAGCATAATGGTCAGGATAAAGCCGTATTTACCGGTGACACTTTATTCATCGGCGATTGCGGCCGTCCTGATCTGCGGGAGCAAGCCGGAAACCTCACCGCCAAGCGTGAAGAATTAGCCAAACAAATGTATCATTCGCTTCGCGACAAATTGTTGCTGTTGGATGATGCGGTTTGGGTTTACCCGGCACATGGTGCAGGTACCCTATGCGGCAAAGCGCTGAGCGAAGCTAATCGCAGCATTATCGGCGCGGAAAAAGCAGGCAACTGGTCGTTAAAGGAAATTAGCGAAACTGAATTTGTGCAGGCTTTGTTGGCAGATCAGCCATTTATACCAAAATACTTTGCTTATGATGTTGCCCTGAACAAGCATGGTGCTATGGCATTGAATACTGTCCTGGCCGATGTCCCGACTGAGAAACCCGTTAAGCTGAATAGCAAACTGTTTATTATTGATGCAAGGCCTGAAGTCCAATTTAAAAAGGGACACCTACCAGGATCGATCAACATCCAGGATGGCGGTAAGTTTGAGACCTGGCTGGGCAGCATTATTGCTCCTGAAGAAGCATTCTACCTCGTAGCTGAAAACGAGGAGAAACTAAAGCAACTGATCAGCAAAACTGCAAAAATTGGTTACGAAGCTTTTATAGAAGCAGCATTTGTTGTTGAAACGGGTAATGAAAAGATGGCCGCACTAAATATTAACCAATTTAATAACGCAACCGATGATTTTACAATAGTTGATATTCGTAATATAGCCGAAATAAAAGCAAAGCCTATTTTTCAAAATGCGATCCATATACCTTTGTATGAACTACGAGAGCGCCTGGGCGAACTGCCTTATAACAAACCTATTGTTGTACATTGCGCCGGTGGCTACCGAAGCGCCGCCGGAAGCAGTATTGTTGCGAATGCTTTCGGCTCAAAAACGCAGATATATGATATGGGAGATAACATTAAGCAATTTATTCCGGCATGAGGAAACGGGTATTTACCTTTCGTAATATCTCCAACGTATTATTTTTTGGAGTGATCTTATTGGTATTATTTAATCCGGCTACGAAGGTGTTTTTTATACAAAGCCTGATGAAAATCGGTTTGTTTCAACCTGATATATCTGTTGATAAAGCTAAAGGTGATGCCGTTCCCGATATGGTCTTTTCGGATATCCATGGCAAAACGATCAGTCTCTCATCCCTAAAAGGAAAAGTTGTTTTTATTAACTTTTGGGCAACATGGTGCCCGCCCTGCCGCGCTGAAATGCCCGGCATTAGCCAACTTCATCAGCAATTGGCTTCTCAAAAAAATATCGTTTTCATAATGATTGATGCAGATGATTTTTCAAAAGGAGCGGAAGCTTTTGTAAGCCAGCATCATTACAGCTTGCCGCTATACAAATTATCCGCTTCGGTTCCGCAGGACATATTTAATGGCACTTTGCCGACGACAGTAATAATCGACCAGCAAGGCAACATGATATTCCATCATGAAGGAATAGCCGATTATAGCAATTCGAAATTTCAATCTTACCTGGTCAAATTAGCAAACCAGTAGCCTACCTATGGAAAATAAAAAGGAACACTGGGAAAACGTATATGCCCAAAAAAAATTAATCGAGGTAAGCTGGTATGAGCATACGCCAGAAACTTCTCTGTCTATTATATCAAACTTCAATTTACCAAATGAGGCCGCCATTATTGATATCGGAGGCGGCGACAGTTTACTGGTTGACCATTTGCTTGATCTTGGTTACTCGGACATTACCGTACTGGATATTTCAGATAATGCACTTGAACGGGCGAAGTTTAGATTAGGAAACAGCGCATCATTTGTTAACTGGATTACCAGTGATATTCTCGAACTGTCAAATGATGTTCAGTACGATCTTTGGCATGATCGCGCTGCTTTTCATTTTCTGACAGACGAAGCCGATCAAAAAAAGTACGCAGCTATAGCGGCTAATCATTTACATACGGGTGGCCTAATGCTCATCAGTACCTTTGCGTTAAACGGCCCTGAAAAATGCAGCGGCCTGCCGGTCGCCCGGCATTCGGAAACATCTTTAACAGACCTGTTTCTGTCCCGGTTTCAGTGGATAGGCAGTACAAATCATTCCCATTTAACACCATTTAGCACAGAACAAGTCTTTACCTACAATTGGTTTCGCAAAATTTGATAACATCAGGTTATGAACGATTGGCAATTGTGATAAAAAACATCTAAATAATTGATGGAAATTTGTGGTATCAAAATCAAAAGAACATGGATACCCAACATCAGTTAACCGCCCAAAAAAGCACTTTACTCAATCTGAACGATAATACACGTAAGGTAATTTTCATACTATGCGTTGTCCTTTGCCTAACACCATTTATTAGCCCTGCAATAGCCTTGTTGCTTGGATTGATCATAGCACAAGTACTAGGGCATCCATATCTGCATCTAAATCACAAAGCCACTCACCTTTTATTGCAAGTTTCTGTTGTTGGCTTGGGTTTCGGTATGAACGTGCATAGCGCTATGCAGGCAGGTAAAGAAGGTGTATTGTTCACCATCGCCTCTATAACCAGTACGTTGGTGTTCGGTTTTTTGATAGGCAAATGGCTGAAGATCGAGAAGAAAACATCTTACCTTATTTCAAACGGTACGGCTATCTGCGGCGGTAGTGCAATCGCTGCTATCTCGCCGGTTATCAAAGCTGAAGAAAAACAAATCTCTGTCGCTTTGGGCTGTGTGTTTATCCTCAATTCCATAGCGCTTTTTATTTTCCCGGTTATCGGTCATTATTTCAACCTGTCACAAACCCAGTTCGGTTTATGGTGCGCTATTGCTATTCATGATACCAGCTCAGTTGTTGGTGCTGCCAGCAAATATGGGGCACACGCATTAGAGGTAGCTACAACTGTAAAACTGGCAAGAGCATTATGGATCATTCCTGTAGCATTTCTTTCTACCTTTTTGTTCAAAAACAAATCTAAAAAAATAGCCATCCCTTATTTCATCGGATTATTCATACTGGCTATGATCGCTAATACTTATTTCCCCGCTGTTAAGCTTATCAGCCCTTATATGGTAAATATTGCCAAAGCAGGATTAACGCTAACACTGTTTCTAATTGGTTCAGGGTTATCGCGCCAGGTACTGGTTTCAGTAGGCTTCAAGCCATTAGTACAGGGCGTTGCACTTTGGATACTGATCTCTGTAAGTGCTTTGTATGCGGTGATGCATTTAGCGTAATTTCATAAAATAATCGCAGAATCAAATAATAGCTTGCTACTGCTGCAAGCTATTTTTGTATTTAAGCATATGTCAAATAATCACTGTACTAACTATTAAAATGCAAACTTTAAAATTCAAAACAAATATCAATTGCAGTGGCTGTATCGCTGCGGTTACCCCGGCGCTCATGTTTTGGTAATGCCCATTATTTGTATCGCAATGTTGCGATTAATTTTTAACCAGCAAGTTTTTTCAAAAGATAAATTTATTTCAATCAGGAGCATACTTTAATAACTATAACCTTGTCCTTTTTTCTTTTTCTTTTTTGGCCGGTCTGGATGTGGGGCGGCGGCAATAGGCGTTTGCTCCAGCAATACATCTAAAAACTTTCCGATGGTAGTACCAGTAGATGCCATCATTTTTTGTGGCGTGGCATATTGTTGCTTTGCAATTCCTTCGGCTAATTCCTTAACTTGATCTTTATTTGGGGCAAAGTATTCTCCCGCAGAGAGTATATCCATTTGGCGCCTTTGTTCAAGGCTGCCGTTTTTTATTACGTTGGCATACGCCATAGTATCATGTAAGTCACGGTCAAATTTAAAATGTTGATCAAAAATATGCTCGCCACATTGCTTGAAGGCTACCCTGTCAAATTCGCCCATCTTTTTAGAATGTTCGACATTTCGCCCTCGTGAATTGTTCATCGGGCTGAGCTTTACGGTATTACTGGCGTCCTTTCGACTGACAATTATTTGAATATGCATCTGTTCTCCCGGCTTTCGTTCTCCCCGCTTTTTAAAACCTTGTTTTACTTCCTTATCGTCATAGCTGTAATAGCGGTGGTTTTCCAGTTTGGCAAACCATATCAAGTCATTGCTATCCTTAATATTTGGCCGGTTAAAATTGTGCGCGTATTCATCCATCACCAAAACTGCATAATCCTTTAATAGTTCTTTAACTTGTTCCCGATTATGTTCTGCGAGTAGGTGATTGAGTTCCTTTTGACTTGGGCTGATATTTATGAGGAAAAATTTTGCATCATTGCGACCGAGTTTAGCGACATTACTATCAATCTTTTGCCTTACTTCATACGCGGCAAAACGATTATCTGTCTGATTAAACCAATATTCATGCTCAGCATTATCCAAACGGTTTTCCTTTTCCAGATAGTTAACTAAACCTCCCGCACTGCCTTTGTTGTCGGCAGTTTTACTGTCTGTTATGTTGATAAACATACCTTATCTTAATATTTCTATTTGTGCTTTTGTATTTGCTAACAGTTCTTCCTTTTCCCGACTGGTATTGAAACCACTGATATTTTCCCTGGCTTTGGCATAGCCGTCAAGTATGAGCGCGAATTGCTTTTTCAACTGTTCCTTACCCATTTGCTGAAGTTCTAAACGCTTTATAACATCAGCAATTAGTTTAAACCTGTCTGATTCTGTTTGCTGCCCGGCCAGTACTGCATTTAAACCTGGCGACAACGTTTCGTTAAAAAAATTTATCACATTCCTAAAAGCTTTTACCATGCGGTCTACTTCTCTACTCGTTGGTATCAGCAGATCATTTTCCTGGGTTTTAATAAATCCTATCAAATCCTTATGGTTCTTTACAAGTGCGTTCTTCAGCATTTCATCATTCAGGTCCATAGGGTCTTTCTTGCTTTTGTAGAAATAATCTACCATCTGAATAAATATTTGTCGTTTTGTCCTTCCTAGTTTCAAGGCGATCTTCTCAAACTTTTGATCAACCGCTTCGGGATACCTTACCGACCGTGTGTTAATATCTTGCATACATCACAATTTTATTTGTTAAAACTCTGCTGGTATATAACTTTATATCCAGATACATAGTTATATAGATAGCCAGTTATATGGAATACCCTGAAGTATCCTGAAAACGCCCATTTTACAGCCGTAGGCGCAGGTAAGTATCCCCGGAGGATACTTAAAACCCTTTTTGCAGCGCAAAAAGCAAGCAAAGTAGGGCTCTGCCCAACTTCCGCTTGCTCCCTTACGGGACAAGCCAGGTCGCCATCCATATTTGTACTGTTGATGTTTGAAGCGGTTGTCGCACTTCGCGCGAAAACCGCTGTTAATGGCCAAGAGAAATATTTGGGGGCGTGGGACTGGACTGGTGGATAATATCATTCTTGAGACAATTGAGTAATAAATTGATACACCGCTATATTGGTACACTGATATATGTTTATGCGGTTATCCCGATATAAAATAACTGGATAACTTTATATCCAGTTATAGGGTTATACTGTTACCAACATGGCTTGCAGTGTCATTTACTTTCCAGTTTTCCGGCCAGTCAACCGTACTTGCTTTTGTTGGGTGATAGGATGGTTGGTAAATGATATAGCCAAAGTCCCGTAACTCTTTAATGCACTTTTGATAAGTGGCGGTAGATGCAATTCTTGACGTCGCCATCAAGCCGCTTCTGCTTATTTTAAATGGACGTTGATAGCCTGAGCGCTGCCAAAAAATGAAAAGCCCTGAGAAAAGGCTGACGTGTGTTGGAAACAACCGCTCATCCTTACCCAACGATCTGAATAATTTTGAATAGCCCTTTAAATCCGGGGAGTATGACAATGCTTTCATTTTGTTCCCCCTTCTAATAATTTGTGAATGTCTTCCAGCTTGTAATAAAGTATTCCGCCTATTTTAGTAAACCTTAATGTACCATTGATACGCAGGTTTTGTAAGGTGCCTGGTGATATGTTCAAAAGCTTTCGTACCTCTATACTTTTAAGCCACTTTTTCCCCTGGCCTTCTTCAGGCCGTATCATTTGCCTGATCTCCTGGAGCAGGTCTTTTTTAAAATCGTTCAAATCATCTTTCGTGATCACTTCAATTGCCGTCATATTTGATTTGTTTAAATTGCAAACAGTAAAAATTATTTATCCATGCTCCCAACGACAAATCCTAACTTGCGTGGGAATAGTAAAACCCCTAAAATGAGGAAAAACAAAATTAAGAAATGTTTTGATAAAATAAAATAATATCAAAACATTTCCTAATTTTGTATCACTTCTTAATGAAGTTTAATTTACGGGGACATATAAATTACATTTGAAAATCATCATTTGGCAGATATTTAATAATGGGGAAGATTGCGTATAAAACATATTTGAATGACAGGCTTAAACAAGTAGATTTTCATGGTACGCCTACATTTCCCCTGTATATACAGATCACCTACGAGCGAAAAAGCATTTTTTTTAAAAGCTATTATTTCCAGTTACTCTCAAAGCGTAAGTACTTAATCGTTGTCCCAGGTATTGGTTCGAGGGGGCCGTCTTTAGAATTTGTAAAGAGCAGGGAAGAAGTGGTTATTGATTATTGTATCGACAAACTTGGTATTAACTTTTCACTCGATACTTTCAAAGAATTATATGATGGGATGAGCACTGATTTGTGTGATATGCTGGAAGGTGGTTTTTTTGAATACCTGTTTAATTTCTTTTGGGACGAGGGAAACCCGTCCATGCGGGATGCTATTCATAATGCAATATCTACAGTGAACCCGTATGACTTGCTTCATGATTTTAAACGCATGTTTAAAGCCGATTTTTATAATAAGTTGATAGAAAATTCCTTTTATTATGCGCCCCCATATTTGCCGCTATATGGTTTTAAAGATGGCCCGCAAAAAGGCGACCCAATCATTTTTTCTGTTATGGATTGGCAGGACAGCTCCATTAAAGAGAAATTTCAAATTTACGTGGAGAACACTTACCCGTTTGCGAAGGCTAATGATGTTGTAAAAGCTGTAGATACCTGGGCAGGAAAATATTTGTCCGTATCCGATGGGGAATAAAAAAGCCGCTTCATTTGAAGCGGCTAAAAGGATTTATTTTAACGACTGGGGCCTCTATAAGGTCGTAATTCTTGTGTAGGCGAAGGTGGTATGAATTTCTCGACTATAGCATTTATCCGATTGACAAACTTTTCAGGTATATTACTACTTTGATAAACAAGGCTCCGATTTTGTATGCTAAGCAAGGAACGTAAATGCTGATTACTTTTGGAAGCATCAGCGACCTCTACATTGTCAAAGTGATCGGCAAAACGTTCGATATACTCCAACCCTAAATCGTAGTTCTGTTGAATGTTTTTAATATCTACAAAATGTCCACCGTCCTTAACTCTTTCATTCACACGGAAAACAGATTGCTCGATACTCTCTAATGTCAAATAAATCAGGTGGGTAGCATAACCATGCGCTTTAAAATGAGCGACAACATCCATCAATGATTCATCTCTAAAATTAGTTTCTAAAGTAAAGTGCAGTCTATCTTTAACTGCGGCGTTCACCTGTTTAAAAAAATCTTTAGTCGCTTCCTCATATATGCTTCGTTTAGGCATACGGGGTGATTGGGCCTCTATCTGTGCAACAACTTTGTCAACATCAAAAATAATGGCACCGGGTTTCGACAAGTCTTTAGAGAAAGTCGATTTTCCCGCTCCATTTGGCCCCGCGACAAATAATAGTTGCGGGTTATTTGACATAAGATCAAAGGGTTTTTATGAAGTGTTCCTGATATTTATCGTCCATCCACATCAAGTCCTTGCGGTCGGCGTATTCGTGTACTGCATGGGACGTAGTTGGGCAAACTGAGGGATCGTAATAGGTAATGTAACCGCCTTTAGCAAATTTTTCCTTTTTCATGGCCTCATACGTTGGCCTAAGACGTTCTTGCAATTCTTCGTCTGTTAGATCAAAGACTGATTTTAAACGTAGGTCGATGGTGGTTGCGTTGCTCATGGTTTGATGAAATGCTCTCATACAAATATAAAGATTGAAATATTAAGAATTATGAATGTTGATATTTAGGCGGTCTTGGCTACACGCTTCTTTGGTACCAGTTTTGCCTCTAATTGCGACATGTCTTCACTGATCTTATGATCTAAAACTTTAGCATATATCTGCGTGGTCTTGATGCTGGTATGCCCCATCATCTTAGATACCGTTTCAATGGGCACGCCATTATTTAATGTAACAGTAGTGGCAAATGTGTGGCGTGCAATATGAAAAGTGAGTTCCTTTTCAATATCACAAATACCTGCAAGTTCCTTTAAGTAAGCGTTCATTTTTTGATTACTCATAACAGGCAATAACAGGTTTTCAGCGATACATTGCGGATGCTTATCGTAGGCACGAATAATACCTGCTGCCACAGGTAATACAGGGATACGGGAAAGTGTATCTGTTTTTTGGCGCTGAGTGTATATCCAGGTCTTGTTGTCGATTCCTTTTACCAGTTCGGAACGCTTAAGCTTTCGTGCATCAACATAAGCCAGTCCCGTGTAACAACTGAAAACAAAAATATCCCTTACCGTACGTAAACGTGCGTTCGGGATTTTCTTTTTTGTCAGCCGGTCAAGCTCTTCGGTGTCGAGTACCTGCCGGTAAACCTTTTGGGTACGTGGCTTATAATTCAGATATGGATCGATTGTCAGCCAGCCATTACCCATACAGATCCGCACGATCTTACCGAGGTTCTTGATATATTTTATGGCAGAATTATTGGCGCATTTACGGACAGTCCGGAGATAATATTCAAAGTCGTTTAGAAATGCAAAATTGATCTTACTAACCGGTATGTCACTGGTATTGTATTGCCATTGCATAAAATCTTTGGTGTGCATCAGAGCGGTTTCATAACGCTGCCAGGTGCTTTTTTCAAACTCCTGCCCAACCAAAGCTTTCATCTTTTCATTATGATCTTCAAAAATGGCCACAAGCGTTCTTGCGCGTTCCAACTTACCGGTATAGCGGTTCTTTATAGTTTCTACGGTTACCGTTTCATCGGCAGCAGTCATCTGCCTATGGATCTCGTAAAGCTGATGTTCAATACTGCTCATGAAAGCGTTAAGGGAGCGGGCATCTTCTTTATTACCGGTCGCTCGGCCGGTATCAATATCCCAGCGGTCAGGATCACATTTCCTGCCAATGGAAACTTCGGTACGTTTGCCATCTACTGTGATGCGCAAATAAATAGGGGCTGAACCTGATTCATAATTCTTTGGCTTTCTCAGGCAAAAAAGCACGGTGAGCATAGTTCTCATGTTGTTTTAACTTGCTTTTTAAGTGAACAAAATTGTTAATTAAGTCACTTGAAATCAAGATGCGCAATCATTGAACAGGTTGATATACAGATATATATCAGTTAATTCGGGAGTTGTTTTGCGGATCGGGAATTAACTCCCGAATTATTGTCATTTTCCTTGCGAAAACTTGAATAATTTGGTTTGGCCGTAAAACAAAAAACCCTTCAAATGATATCATTTGAAGGGTTTTGCTTGGTAATGTTACCTTTTTAGCGGAATGGACGGGTCATGAACATCGTTCATAACTGCCTATATTTCAAATAATTATATTTTCAAAAAATCAACTACTTTACGAATCACGCAATGGATAAATGATTCTAAATCGTTGGTTAAATATAGTAAATATTAGGATATAAACGAAAGGTTTAATAGCCTTCTAAATAATTATAAGAAGGGCTTGATGTTGTCGAATTTTTGATTTGCATTTTACTACGGATAGTGTAGTGTTATGCAAACTTAGTATTAAGATTGAATTTGCAATAGGTTATCGTTTATTTGCGAACAGCTACGGTTTTCGTAGTGGTTCGCAAATAAATAGCAGTTTTGCAATTATAAAACATATAAAAATGGGTTATTAAGCGATAGGGAGTATGGAAAGTTACGGCGATAAAGACTTCCATTAACAATGTCCTGGCTAACAGTTAATTGTGTGTCTTGGCCGTTATATAATAAATTAACAACCTTTTAAACCCACCGTCCCATATATTGAAACGCCTATGTCAACAAGGCGCTTTGAAATAAAACCAAATTAGCTGAATTGAGGAGCTGACATACCTGCTACGCAATATTGGCCTACAGATTTTAACACCTTTAAGGCTAATAAATTTTGTTAGATCTAAATTTGACTTCGATAAGTTATATTTGTGTTGTGAAAAACAGAGTGTTTAGCTTCTTTCTACTCCTGGCTGGTATTATTTACCTGTCATCTGTATTAGAATTTGACCATGAAGAAAGCAAAGCCAATTTTAAACAGGAACAACAATTTAAAATTGCAATAGAAAAGCCAAATGATGTTCAAGTCCTTGTTCATTTAGCTCTCCTACCTTTGTTATTTGCATTTAGCATCATTTCATTACACTACTGCACAGAAACTAATCCTAAAAAAATCTTTAATCTTTCCCGGTTTCTACCACCCGAAAGGTTGTTTCTGCAATACTCCGTTTTCCGTATCTGATTTTTGATTTCCTGCTATAATATGCGCTTGCCGTTCATACGGCAGGTATCTTCTGGAAATCTTAAAATCATCCTCTATGTCAGATTCAATATTTCTGCAATTATCTGCTGACGCGGGTATTGCAGCTACAATCATATTTACCGTCAATTACCTGTTCGGTATATTGATCAGTACTTCTTATCAACGGGCAACTCTTTATCAAAAACTACCAAAGGCCTTAAAAAGCATCAGTATTTATAACTGGCATAATTGGACAGCCTACATCGCATTATCCATTGTATTACTGCACCCGGTTTTATTGCTCTTTGACCCGGCAACAAAATTTTCGTTTGTTAATATTGTTTTTCCTATTCATGCGCCAACACAAAGGTTATATGTGGCGTTAGGCACTATCTCCATGTTTGCTATTGTTCTGGTTATTTTGACTACGCAAAAAGCTATCAAAAACCGGCTTGGTTTTCGCGCCTGGAAAAACATCCATTTAATATCTTATGCAACCGGGTTGCTTTTTATTATACACGGTATCGTGATGGACCCGGAATTAAAGAATAGGCCGGTTGATTATTTGGATGCGGAAAAATTGGCCAGTGAGGCCTGCTTTTTAATTTTATTGGCGGCAGTCTATTTCAGGGTTCGTTACGTGATCAAAAAAAGACAAACATCAAAATTTTATAAGCTGCGCATTTCAAAAGTAATTAGCGAAACAACCGATGCAAAAACATTTGTTTTGGAGATACCTGAGAACCTAAAAAATGTATTCAACTATATCCCAGGTCAATTTATACAGTTAGAATTAACAGTGAACGGTGACGAGTATAAAAGAGCTTATTCGCTTTCAAGTTCTCCTTTCACCGATGACGGCCTTTACTTTACGATCAAACGGGTTAAAGATGGCATCGTTTCTAATTTTTTAAACGATACTATTACGCCTGGCGATGAACTTCTTGTGCTTCCGCCATCAGGTAATTTTTTTAAAGAATATTCTTTAATCGCCCCAACCCATTTTGTATTTTTTGCTGGCGGAAGCGGTATTACGCCCATATACAGCATTATCAAATCTCTGTTACATCAACAGCCCGATTCCCACATATCCCTGATTTATGCAAACCGGGATTTAGATTCTATTATATTCCAAAGAGAACTTGAACTGTTAGAAGCGTCTTATCAGGAAAGATTGACTATCACCCATGTTTTAAGTGCCGCCTCTGTGGGATGGAGTGCACTAACGGGTAGGCTTGACCAGGATAAAATAGTTCAATTTATGCATAAATGGAAAATCATGCCGGTTGCGAATACCGTCTATTATGTGTGCGGGCCTTCGCCATTTATGGAATTAGTTGAACAGGAATTAGCTTACCATAAAATACAGCCCTCTAAAATTCATTTGGAAAAATTCATATCCATCAGTAATGCCGAAGATCTGTTAAAGGCAGGTACCGGCTTAGAAGATATTGATACCGTCGGAGCCAGTTTAAACGCGCAGTTAGATGGAAGCAACCATAAAACCAGTTGTAAAAAAGATCAAATCCTATTAGATGTATTATTAGCGAACGGGATCAACGCGCCATATTCCTGTAGAGAGGGTATTTGTTCAAGCTGTAAGGCAAAGCTCGTTGAAGGGATGGTTATGATGAAAAAGCACACATCTCTAAGCGATACAGATATTAAAAACGATCAAATTTTGACTTGCCAGGCCTTTCCACTGTCTGCAAAGATCAGGATTGATTATGACAACCTAAAATAATGGGAAGGTTCAAATATTGGATAGCAGTTGTGCTTTCGGTCCCCTTGCTATTTTTTAGTCTGCTGCTTCATGCGCAAACGGCAGATACTACTAAAAAAGTTACTTTTACTGATAGCGCAACCCGGCCACATCCTTTTCAATACGATAAGGATTCCGGTTTGCAGTATAAACAGGGGGATTTTACTTTAACAACCTGGGCTTATGCTGAAAGTTTGTTTTCACCTGGTGATTATCCCGCATTCAGGCGGGTAAGACAGGGTATGGAGTTTAAACTTCCGGCTTATAACTTTCGGATCAATGGCGAGAAGTATAGAACGGTATTATTTTATGAGGTGGACTTTACCGACAATAAGTTCTTCCAGGCGACCAAACGTTTTAAGGATTGGGAAAATTTATTTATTTCTTTTCAAAATGCGGACGACCCCAATAAATTCAGAATACTTTTTGGTGAAAACACGCACATCCTTTCTCGTGAAGATAACCTCTCGTCAGGCAATCTTCCCACCATTAATAGAAGTCTGATCTTAGAAGAACATGGCTCCGTAAATAATTTCGGCGTGCAGTGGGGCTTGCAAATACAAAAGCAAATTAATCCTACTATGCTTCTGCAATTTGCCATGCAGGATAACCGGGGTTCAATGAACACGGATACGCCACGGTACCAGTTTTGGAAAGATATAGCCGTTAAGGTAACAAAAACCTTAATCACCCCAACGGGTAAATGCCCCGAAAGATTAAACGTGGGTATTGCCATTGACCGGACAGCTGATATTACCAACAGAAGTTTTGTTTTTGCGTCCGCAATAAACCAGGTTTCGCTTGGGAGCACACCCGCTACCGGGAATAAATTCAGTTTTGAAAACAATTTGGATTATACCAATAGCCTTGGCGAGCATTTATATACGTTTGAATATGAAACGATTTATTCCCGTTATTCAGATCAGGGTTTAAATCTTGCAGGCGGCTATGCGATGCTGCAATTTCAGCTCTTTGATAAAGAAAGTACAGGCGATCTGGTTCCCTTTGCCATGTATGACCTTGTTAATTTGTCAAATAGGGTCCAGACCGCTACAGAACAGGCAATCAGGTTAGGATTCAATTATAACTTGCCTTTTACACATAAATTGGTAAACTTCCATGTCGAATACGCCAAACACTTTTTAAACGGTTCTTCACAAATAATTAGTCCGGGCCAGCGAAATTTTGATGAGTTTCGTTTTGAATTCCGGGTGAACGTTGCAAGATATTTAAGATTTTAAATTTATACCAAACGTTATTTGGATACTATCGCGCCTCACTTACTGCTTTTCCTTTGAATGAAGCTTTTTCGCCACTCAAAGCATATATAAATTATTTAATAAATTACTTACGGATTTATGAAACTGAAGTAAAAATTAATTTGATAATTGAATTATTAATCGTAATATTGCAATATAAAGTATGGGCTTAACTAAAACAGAAATATTCACCGAAAAACAGAACAGGTTAGCAGTGATGCTTAAAGCTATCGCGCATCCTGCCCGTATCGCTATCTTACAGGAGATCATTAAATCTAATACCTGTATTTGCGGCGACCTGGTAGATGAGCTGGGCTTGGCGCAGCCAACCATTTCGCAGCATTTAAAAGAACTGAAAAATGCCGGACTGATACAGGGAACGATTGAAGGCGTTAGCGTATGCTACTGCATCAACCCGCCGGTTTGGAATGAACTGCGTGAACAGATGAGTGGTTTCTTTGCGGCTTATGATCTGAAAGCGACCTGCTGTTAAAAAAATTTGATTAAATCCATCGCAATATTGCAATAATATAATAACCATAAAGCCATGAATAAAGTAGAAGCGATCAGCTGGAAAACCTTCAAAGACACCTTATCACAGCATCCCGACCTTGACCTGCAATTCCAATATGCAGAGGGCAAACTGGTAGATGCAGCCTATCATATTACCGAGATCAAACAAGCGCCGATCACTTCAGTAGATTGTGGTGGTGTGATGAACGCTTGGACGGAGATCATTGTGCAGTTATGGGTACCAGAGAATGCTGAACAACAGGAACGCTCCATGAAAGTAGGTAAGGCTTTGTCTATTGTTGATATCGTAGAAAAAATGTTGCCGCTTAATCCTAACGGCACGGTAAAGATCGAGTTTGGTAATTCAGCGTTTGATACCCGCCAGATGTTCCCAAATGAAATGATAATCGACGGCAACGCGTTGACTGTTGACCTGCGCCCTGATGCGGTACAATGTAAAGCTATCGGTCGTGGCGGTAGTTGCGGTACGACTGAAAAAGGTGAAGAGTGCTGCACACCTGCGGTAGTGGAAAAACCTAAAGTACAATTAGTCAACCTTGCTGCACCAGCGGAAGCTTGCTGCACACCGGGAGGGGGCGGCTGCTAAATATTATAAAATGATCATCGACAAGGCCCAACCCTATAAAGAAAAAATGATCGAATTGCTGGCGGCTGAAAAGCTGCCGGTAGCCGACCTACCCGAAAAGCTGGATAACTTTATTGTTGCCATCCAGGACGGTATAGTGGTTGGTGTAGCCGGTGTAGAAGTTTATGGAAATAACGGATTACTGAGGTCTTTAGCTGTGCATCCTGAACACAGAGGTGCCGGGATAGCAGGTAAACTATTAGCACGGCTGAACAGCATAAGTAAAAAGAATAGCCTTACAGCTTTATATCTGCTCACAGAAACCGCACCAGCTTACTTCGAGCGAAAGAAGTATAGCAAAATAACGCGCGAAGAAGTACCAGTCGAGGTTCAGCAATCATCCGAGTTCAGCCATGTTTGCCCGGTATCGGCCATTGTTATGAAAAAAGAATTATGAGTAAGAAAAATATATTAGTACTCTGCACCGGCAATAGCTGTCGCAGCCAGTTAGCCGAGGGTTACCTACATTATTTTGCAGGTGACAAGGCCAATGTTTACAGCGCGGGTATTGAAACCCACGGTGTCAATCCAAAGGCGATTCAGGTGATGGCCGAAGATCATATTGATATCTCGAAGCACACTTCTAATTATGTGGATGAGTATATCGCCATCCCATTTGACCAGGTGATCACCGTTTGTGATAACGCGAATGAAGCCTGCCCGTTCTTTCCCGGTAAGGTCGAACGCTTTCACGAGAACTTTCCCGACCCGGCCAAAGCTACCGGCACACCCGAAGAAGTAATGGCCGAGTTTCGCCGGGTTAGAGATATGATTAAAATTTACGCAGCCAACTTTGTAGCCGAACACGTTAACTAACCCTTTTTTACTCTTATATATCGTTAAATAGCAATAAACCAATTAAACCATAAAACTTAAAATCATGAAAAACTTATCCCTATTTTTCTTAGCAGGCTTACTGGTTGTAAGTTCGGCTTTCGCACCTGCCGGTGACCCTATTTATGCTGAGCTGGCACAGACTTTCAAATTGCTCAAAAAAAATACCCCTATTACAAATGACCGTCAGGATGAACTCGGTGGCATCCAGCAATTGGGTATTGTTACCAAAGGCAAAAAATTGCCGGTGATCGTCGAGTTTGTGGGCAATGATGGCTTTAGCGCACCTATTGCCAAGGCCGTGCTAAAAGCTGCGCTGGCTTCTTACGGTATAAATGATGTGAAAATCTTTGTTGTTGGCGCAGCCGCGTCTCCTAAAGTTGCACCGACACTCGCAAAACTCGGCTTTAAAGTAAGCGGCGATGAAGCCAAGTATAACGACCAGGGTGGTTCGGTTACCTTAGAAAGTTCGCCCTCAAATCCGCAGGCAATTCATATACTGGCACAGGAAAGCGCGGCATCGCTGCTGGCCAGCCCTGATAAGTTCGCCGTTAAATTGAAATATTCGCCCATTTCAGCAGGTGCGACCGATGAGCAGTACGAGGTACAGGCCAAACTGATCACAGCGGAAATGCTTTTTGCCGCTTCTAAATTCAAAGAAAACTGGAAGTAGTTTACACTCTATTCATATTAAAACACGATATACGCAATAAATTATGTCAGCAAACAACTGTACCCCGGTTGCCGAACGCAAAAAACTCAGTTTCCTTGACCGTTATTTAACGCTTTGGATATTCCTGGCTATGGCCATTGGTGTTGGCGTAGGTTACTTTATTCCCTCATCATCTGGCTTTATCAACTCGTTTTCCAGCGGAACGACCAATATCCCTTTGGCGATTGGTTTGATCCTGATGATGTACCCGCCATTGGCAAAAGTAAAATACGAAAACATGGGCGAGGTATTCAGGGATACCAAAGTATTGAGCGCCTCGCTCATCCTTAACTGGATCATCGGGCCAATACTGATGTTTATTTTGGCAATCACTTTATTACGCGACCATCCGGCTTATATGGTTGGATTGATCTTAATTGGCCTTGCCCGATGTATCGCCATGGTCGTGGTATGGAATGAATTGGCTGAGGGCAACCGGGAATATGCCGCAGGACTGATCGCATTGAACAGCATCTTTCAGGTATTACTATATAGTGTTTATGCCTATGTATTTATAACTGTGTTGCCGCCACTGTTCGGACTGAAGGGTTTAGCGGTGAACATCACCATTGGTGAGATCGCTAAAAGTGTCGGTATTTATTTGGGTATCCCTTTTGCCGCCGGTGTGATCAGCCGTTACTCTTTAATCAAACTAAAAGGCGAAGAATGGTTCCAAACGAAATATGTGCCTTTTATCTCACCGATAACACTCATCGCTTTATTGTTTACTATCGTGGTGATGTTCAGCCTGAAAGGCAACCTGATCGTTCAGATACCGTTTGATGTACTCCGTATCGCAATACCATTGGTGATCTACTTTACCATCATGTTCGTGCTGAGCTTTTTTATCGGCAAGTCGTTTGGTGCAGACTATTCCCGTTCAACATCGATAGCTTTTACAGCTACGGGTAACAACTTTGAACTGGCCATTGCTGTTGCCATTGGGGTGTTCGGCATCAATTCCGGCGAAGCCTTTGCCGGTGTGATCGGCCCTTTGGTGGAAGTACCTGCCCTGATCGCTTTGGTAAACCTCGCTTTTTACTTCCGAAAGAAATATTATACCGCTAAAACTTTAACGCCTGTTCAATAATGAAGATCGCCCTTTTTTCAGATATACATGCCAATTTACCGGCGCTGGAAGCTTTTTTTGCTGATGTTGAATTACAAAAGCCTGATGCCATTTATTGCCTCGGTGACCTGGTAGGCTATAACATCTGGCCGAATGAGGTTATTGATGAGATCCGTAAACGCAATATACCCTGCATCACCGGCAATTATGACTTCGGTATCGGACGACACAGCGATGATTGCGGCTGTGCTTATAAAACAGACGAGGAAAAAGCTTTAGGCAAAATATCTATCGCTTATACCAACGAGGTGGTGAAAGATGAGCAGCGGGCTTATTTGCGCACACTGCCAGCCCATATCCGTTTAGAGTTCCAGTTGAACAATGATAAATTGAATGTGCTTTTTGTGCATGGCAGCCCCCGCAAAGTGAATGAATACCTGTTTGAGGACAGGGATGAAAAAAGTATGCTACGCATTATGGAGCAGGCCGATGCGGATGTCGTGTGTTTTGGCCATACACACCAACCTTACCATCGGATACTGGAGGCGAACGACCAGTATTATCAGGCCATTAATATCGGTTCGGTAGGCAAACCGAAAGATAAAGACCCGCGCGGCGGTTATGTATTATTAAACATCAATGAAAGTAGCTCAAAAATGGATAAGGATAGCATACAGGTGGAATTTATGCGCTTTGACTATGATATTGAAAAAGCCGCCAAAGCGGTTGAAGATAGCCCGCTACCCAATGAGTATGCAGATATGTTAAGGAACGGCTAAGATGAGGATCGCACTTTTTTCTGATATACACGCCAACTTACCGGCGTTTGAAACATTTCTGGCTGATCTGGACAGCCGAAAAGTAGATGCGGTTTATTGTTTAGGCGATATGATCGGCTATAACATCTGGCCTAATGAAATCATCGCCGAAATACGTAGGCGCGGTATCGCTACATTGGCGGGTAACCATGACCAAAAAAGTAAAGGCTATGCTTATGAACTGGTATCGGCAAATAATCGGCAATATCTTAATACTTTACCGTCGCATATCAAACTGGAATATCAGCTCAACAATGACCAATTGAATATTGTACTGGCGCACGGCAGCACCCGCAGTATCAATGAATATGTCCTGGAGGATACAGACGAAGCCTATGTGCTGGATATGATGATCGAAGCCAAAGCTGACATTTTATGTGTCGGCCATTCCCACAAGCCCTACCACCGCATCATTGGTGAAAAGCATGTGATTAATATTGGGTCTGTTGGCAAACCTAAAGATGGAGATCCCCGCGGCTGTTATGTGTTGCTGACTCTTGAAAATGACATCCAGGTAGAATTTGTCCGATTCTGCTATAACATAGAAAAAGCGGTAAAGGCCATTGAAGGTAGTCCATTAGCAGATGATCTGGCTGACAGATTACGTAAAGCCAATTAATACACTTTTTAGGTAATCTCACCTCTTTATTTTACACATCATTTCCATTTTTGAATATCGCTTTTCTGTTCAACAAGTAAGCACCATTGAACCATGTGTTATAAACCTACTTCTGATCGTTCATATATTCGGTAATAACAGATTGTGAATGTTCACTCAAGAGTATCGATAAAATTTAGGGCATCCGCTTTTACGGATACCCTAAATTAGCAAAGTTTAATAGATCGCAGTGTTTTTGGCAAAGTAAAGCTTTTCTATAGATCCCTTACCGCTTTTATTCTTCTAACGATCTCTCCAGTTAGACCATCCTGGATGATCTCCCCGTTTACAATCTTATAATCATCTTCCTCGAAAACTTCCAAGTGAGCAACGATGGCTCCGTTGATATGAATGTCAAATCCTGGCCCATTCTGTACGATCCCGATCACGTTATCATCAGGGCCGAACAGGAAGTAAGGCGAGATATCATATAAGGGATGTTCCATGATCGCAGCAAGCTGCGCATCGCTCATGTAAAAGGCACTTTCCGGGTCATGCAGATCTTCTTCCTTTAAAACCGGTTGGTTATCTGCTTGGTCGAACCACTCTTCCACATGATCCTGAATGATCTTTACCAATTGCGCAACTTCCAATTCCTCAAGGATTTGTCCATCGTACCGCCACTCGAAAAAGTTTTCGTTAAAGAAGGTAATAGCGCCTGCAAAACCCATGTAAGTATCCATATCTAATTCTGCCGTTCTTGGGTTGCCATTGGAAAGGAAGTAAAACAATTGAAAAACGCCGGTGATACTGGTCCGGTTATTGAAACCGGGTATGGTTACGGGTACAATTTTGATCGCGGCAAGCCCGCCTGATTTCTTTTGAATTTTATAAACAATGTGCTGATTCATACTCCCAGGCAGTAGTTAAGGTTCGACCATGGGCTACTGCCGTTAATTAAAGAATATAAACGAGGATAATATACAGTTGCATCAGTTATATTTTTCCCAACTTGTTTTAAAAACGCAGGTATATAGGGCCAATTTTCCAACCGGAAATGAGCCGCAATTAAAATTAAATGTAAGGTCATGATAATAATTCAAGCTAAAAAATGAGATAATAGGTATCCTGGCCGGGAGCCCGGCATTAGCTTGGATCAGATCAAAAGAGCTTTGTTGGAAATATAGATCGGTTGGCTGTGCAGAAAAGGCGGCCCTGTGGGCCTTGGCCAGCTGATCCTACTCGTAATATGTAATGGGATATACAGAGCGGTATCAGCTTGCAGAATTGCAGTGGCCACATCTGCAGGTCGAAAGGTAAAATGAGCATGGGCTTTTGCATTTTCTTTGACTACATAGGTGCCATGGTGATAGCAGCAATTACAATCGCCCTTTTTGCAGTCCTCATCACTTTCCTTTTCATCATGAGTATGATCGTTGCCCGAAACAAACGCTTCACCATTCTTTGCTAATTGAACATAAAAATAATCCGTCGCGCAATGGAGCAGACATGCATAAGCGCCTGTTGAAAGCAACAGGTAAAATGATGTCATTATTAAAGCACAGATCTTTCTCATGAAGTACTTCCAGGCTAAAGGTATAAAAAAACAAATTCAGAATTTGATTCGTCGCACTTTTCGTTTTTAAAAGCTATGCCCTGTTGTTAGAAATTAAGAAATTTCATTCCATTTAGCAAACTCCCGGGAACGAAACTAAATGTGATATGGACAAAGCACCTGAATTTCCGCATAATAGCGTTGCAGCTTCCGCAATTTCATGTGTCTCCGCTTGTATTATCAAATGTTAAAATGAACTGTTTATTTGACGACCGAAGCTGAAATTCTGTTTAGCTTAAATGGGCTTTTCGGTAAGCAGAGGCGGTTTGACCATGGTTATTCCTAAACATCTTATTCAAATGGCTCTCATCTGTAAAGCCCATTTCGTCAGCAATTTCAGAAACCGTTAAACTGCTGTAACGCAGACGCGATTCTATAAGATTTAATCTGTATTGATTGATGTAAGCTTTTAATGTGTATCCGGTTTGCTGTTTAAAATTGCGGTTCAAATGATCAGGTGTTTTATGAAATGCTTTGGCCAGCATTTCTATTTTAAGCCGATCCTTATCATAAATATGTTGCTGAACATACGTTGTAACCTCATGAACAACATTCTTTAAACCTCTGTTTTTTAGTTCGCCCGCAATATTTTCCTGTATCCGCCTTGCGATCAGGTTAAGTAGTAGAAAAACGATATTCTGAATAATGATGCCACTATAAATTCGGTCGTGTTCTTTTTCAGCAGTAAGCTGGAATACCAATTTTTCGGTTAGCTCCGCTTCCTCGCTCGCCATTTCGATATGGCCTTTCGTGTTCTGGTGATTATGAAAAACATATTCCATATTGATAAAGAACTCACCAATTTCCGCCCGATCCATCTCCTTGCGCTTTCTTTTGGAAAACAGTTCTTTGGTGAAGTCTATGATACAACAGTATGTCCTTGTCTCTATTTTGAAGGTATGCGTATCCTCCGGCGTTAGCAGATACAGGTTTCCTTTCTGGTATTGATAATGATTATCATTGATGGTATGCACCCCGTTACCCTCCATGATATACAATAACTCAAAGTAGTGGTGACGATGTATCGGAGAGACTGATGAATGTATCTCTTTTGATATTATTTCTATATCCTGAAATAGTGGCATCAACAAAAGTACCGAAAAAAGCCGGTTTTTTACCTATGTAGGCATTTGTCTTAAAGATAATTTTGTACCTGTAAATTACATGGAAGAATCAATACAAACACCTTACGATACAAGACAGCTTAATGAGATCATTAAGCACAGGAGAAGTATTTATCCTTATCAGTACATTAAAGGCAAACAGGTGCCCGAAGAGATCGTCAGGCAGATATTAGAGAATGCTATTCGCGCGCCTAACCATAAACAGACCGAACCCTGGCGCTTTAAAGTGTTTTCAGGTGAGGGTTTGAAATATTTCGGCGATCTGCAGGCCAGCCTTTATAATCAGTTTGCCGGAGAATCTTTCAACGAGGACAGGCATCGTAAAATGCGGGAATATCCTTTGATGTCTTCTCATGTGATATCCATCGGTATGCGACGGGACGATACCGGAAAACTTCCCGAGAATGAAGAAATAGAAGCCGTTGCTTGCGCTGTGCAAAACATGTTCCTTTCTGTGACCGCCTATGGTTTAGGTTCGTATTGGACAAGTGCAGGTATCACTTATTTCGAAGAAGCCAAACCGTACTTTGACTTACAACGCAAAGATAAATTGCTTGGTTTTTTTTATATCGGATATCCTGCTAAAACCATAACTGGAGTATCGAAAAGAAATCCTTTGGAGGTTAGTACCGAATGGATTAGTGATAACCGGGACGATTTGCAGGAATTGCTGGCAAGGAACGAAACAGTGGCCCATACAAAATCAGTCAAAGAAACAATGGATGTACATGAGCATACCATAGACTATGAAAATACCAGCCGATGGGTTGTTTACTTAACGGTAGCTACCATGTTACTGGAGATCGGAGTCGGATACTATGCCAATTCTATGGCACTGACAGCCGAAGGCTGGCACATGTCTACCCACGTATTCGCCATTGGGCTTACCTGGCTCGCATACCTTTTTAGCCGCAGGTACGGGCAGTCGGGAAGGCATAGTTTCCAGCAAGACAAGGTGCTGTCACTTTCAGGGTTCACAAGCGCCATCGTTTTACAGATCATCGCCATTATTATGGCTATCGAATCAATTGACAGGTTGATACACCCGGTGCCGGTAAAATTCAGTGAAGCTATCATTGTCGCCGTGATCGGTTTGATCGTAAATGCAATTAGCGCTAGAATGTTGCATCAGGGAAACGGGCATCATGACGATAATATCAGGGCCGCCTATATTCATGTACTGGCGGACGGATTAACCAGCCTAACGGCTATTGTGACTTTGGGGTTTGGCTGGTATTACAATTTATATTGGCTTGACGCGGCAAGCGGATTGATCGGCGCTATCGTTATTACCAGCTGGGCTGTACAGCTAATCAAAAATTCCGGCGGCAAATTGATCGATTACGCCAAAGTCCTTAAATAGCCTGTGTTATGAACAAATATTTCTTTTACGCAACGAACCATATTTTGCCGCCTTTAGCCAAACGGTGCGATATATACTATATTTGTGGTATGAGGCTTTGGATCAGCAGATTTTTCTTAATGACAGGACTTGTCCTGCTGCTGTATCATAATATTTGTGCACATCATCATAACGAGGATCATCATGATCACATCGAACATCATGATAACGATGTCCTTGAACATGCGAAAGTAGACCATATATTTTCTTCCCAAACTTATCATTTAGACGGTCTACAAGCCCTCGTGCCGGTATTGATCTTTAAGCCGGATTTGGTTTTTGGAGGATTTCCGCTGACCCTGTATATCCAGCCGGTTGTCAGCCCCGATGAGCCTTACCCTCCGGGTTGGGTGACTAACGAAACTATACTTCGCGGCCCTCCTGCAGACTGTTAACATACGCTGTTTTTACAGCGAAAGGCTATGCCTTGTATTTTTTTCCGACCATTAACAGTAATCTTTTTCTAAATGTTAAATAAAATTATTGAGTTTTCCGTACGGAATAAACTCATCGTTGGCCTTTTTATATTCGGCCTGATATGTTTTGGTATCTACGAAGTGAAACGCTTGCCGATAGATGCCGTACCTGACATTACCGATAACCAGGTACAGATCATCACCCGTGCCCCCGCATTGGGCGCACCTGATGTGGAACGCTTCATCTCCTTTCCGATTGAACAATCCTGCCGTAATATTCCTGATGTAAAAAAAATCCGCAGCTTTTCCCGCTTCGGCCTTTCGGTGGTGACCATTGTGTTTGATGAAAAAGCGGAGATCTATTGGGCAAGGCAGCAAGTCTCCGAGCGGCTTAACGATATTGCCAGCCAAATCCCAACAGCATATGGCAAACCGGAAATGGCACCCGTAACCACTGGTTTGGGTGAGATTTACCAATACTCCGTCCGCGCCAAAGCCGGATACGAAAAGAAATATGATGCGATGGCCTTGCGCACTATTCAGGACTGGATCGTCCGTAAACAGTTGTTGGGCCTACCCGGCGTTGCTGATGTGAGCAGTTTTGGCGGCTACCTTAAACAATATCAGATCTCAGTTGATCCGGCACGCCTGAAAGCAAATAATATTTCCATCGGCGAAGTGTTCACGGCTCTGCAAAAGAACAACAACAATACGGGTGGTGCTTATATTGAACGCGGACCTACAGTGCTATTTATCCGTAGTGAGGGTTTAGTCAGTTCATTGGAAGATATAGGGAACATTGTGGTGAAAAACCTGCCCAACGGCACACCGCTGTTAATCCGTGATATTGGTGAAGTAGGTTTAGATCATGCGACACGTTATGGTGCAATGACCTGGAACGGCCAGCAGGAAGTGTCCGGTGCCGTCGTTATGATGCTGAAAGGTGCGAATAGCAACGAAGTGATCAAAAACATTAAGGATAAGGTAGTGCAGATCCAAAAGACTTTACCGCAGGGTGTCGTGATCGACGCTTTTCTTGACCGTACGAAGATGGTAGATAATGCCATTGGTACGGTAGAACATAATTTGTTAGAGGGTATTGCCATTGTACTAATCGTACTGATCATCTTTCTGGGCAATTTCAGGGCGGCTCTTATCGTAGCCTCAGTTATCCCGCTGGCCATGCTAATCGCGGTTATTTTGATGAACCTCTTTGGCGTATCGGGTAACCTGATGAGTTTGGGCGCACTTGATTTTGGCCTGATCGTCGATGGTACGGTCATTATCGTGGAAGCCATCATGCACGAAATTCACCTGAAAAAGCGGGCCGCGGTCAGTCATGAAGAAATGGATAACGACGTGATCAGCGTTTCGGCAAGGATGCGCAACGCGGCCATATTTGGAGAACTTATTATCCTGATCGTTTATATACCAATTTTCACCTTGCAGGGTATTGAAGGCAAGATGTTCAAGCCGATGGCACAGACAGTTGCTTTTGCTTTAATCGGGGCCTTTATCCTTTCCCTGACCTATGTACCAGTAATAAGCAGTTTATCTTTAAGCCGTAAGCAAAAGAATACGATGAACTGGTCAGATCAGATGATGAATTTTTTCCAGCGGCATTATCATTACGCGTTAGTAAGGGTTGTCAAACACCCTAAAATGACCATTGGCATTGCCGCTATTGCCTTCATCGTATCAGTATTTGTACTGACCCGATTAGGCGGTGAATTTATACCTAAACTTGAAGAAGGAGATTTTGCGGTAGAAACCAGGGTATTGACCGGCAGCGGACTACAAACTTCGGTGCAGGCAATTAAACAAGGTTCTAAAATACTGCTATCCAAATTCCCCGAAGTGGAACAGGTGGTCGGTAAAACGGGCAGTTCGGAGATACCAACTGACCCGATGCCCATTGAAGCCAGCGATATGATGGTGATCCTGAAGGATAAGAGCAAATGGACAAATGCCAAAAGTTTTGATGAACTCACCGAAAAAATGTCGAAGGAACTGGAAGCAGTACCTGGTGTTACTTTTGGTTTCCAATACCCGGTACAAATGCGTTTCAATGAATTGATGACCGGTGCTCGCCAGGATGTGGTCTGTAAGATCTTTGGTGAGAACCTCGATACACTGGCCATCTTTGCTAAGAAGTTGGGCACTATAGCCGGGGGTATTAAAGGCGCACGGGATATTTATGTGGAAGCGGTTACCGGTATGCCCCAGATCGTTATCCGTTACAAACGTGCCGCTATTGCCGAATACGGGCTGAATGTAGAAGACATTAACAGGGTGGTTAATACCGCATTTGCAGGACAAAGCAGCGGCACCGTTTACGAAGGCGAAAAACGATTCGACCTGGTCGTAAGGCTGGCGGGTGAACAACGTAAGCAGTTAAGCGATGTGCAGGATATGCTGATCCCTACACCCACAGGCAGCCAGGTGCCTTTACAACAGGTCGCCGATGTAAAGATCGAAGAAGGCCCGAACCAAATTCAGCGCGAAGACGCGCAACGGCGGATAATTGTCGGCTTTAATGTTTTGGGACGGGATGTGCAAAGTATTGTGGAAGAATTGCAACAGAAGGTAAACAACCAGATCAAGCTGCCGCCGGGCTATTATACCACCTATGGCGGTGCTTTCGAGAACCTGAACGCAGCCAAACAGCGTTTGATGATCGCCGTACCGGTGTCCTTATTGCTCATTTTCCTGATGCTATATTTCGCGTTCGGTTCGATGAGACAAGGGCTGCTCATCTTCTCCGCCGTGCCTTTATCGGCAATTGGCGGGGTGATCGCATTGGTAATAAGAGGAATGCCGTTCAGTATCAGTGCCGGCGTGGGTTTTATTGCCCTTTTTGGCGTAGCTGTATTAAACGGATTGGTGCTGATATCTGAATTTAACCGGCTTAGAAAAGATGGCTGGGATAATTTACGAAACATTGTATTTGAAGGTACAAAATTACGCTTAAGGCCGGTTTTGATGACCGCCGCGGTGGCCTCTTTAGGTTTTCTTCCAATGGCATTAAGTAATGGCGCAGGTGCCGAAGTACAACGTCCTTTAGCTACGGTAGTGATCGGCGGTTTAATAACCGCGACGTTCCTGACCTTATTCGTGCTGCCTATTTTGTATATCCTGTTTGAAAAAGGAAAATCCATGAAAATACCTGTTAAATCTGCGGTGATCGTCTTACTCACTTCTTTAGGGTTGTTCGCCGGAAGCACGAAAGCACAAACACCGATCAGCCTGAAGGCGGCGATAGATACCGCCTTTAAAAATAACCTGAACCTGAAAAGCGAACGGCTGAATGCTGATTATTTGAAAAGAATTACCGGTACGGGCGTTACGATTCCCAAAACCAATATTACTGGCGAATACGGCCAGATTAATAGCGCTTATAATGACAACCGCCTATCGGTAGTGCAGTCTGTTAATTTCCCTACGGTTTACACCCGGCAAAAAGCTTTGCTCCATGCGGAATACCAGGCCGGGGAACTGAATGTAAATGTCAGAAAAAAAGAACTGGAACGGCAAGTTACCGAAAGCTTTTATAACATTCTCTACCTGAAACAGAAATTGAGTTTGTTATTAAGTGCAGACAGTACCTATGCGCTATTTGTTAAAAACGCCAACCTACGCTTTGATAAAGGGGAAAGTAATATCCTGGAGAAAACAACGGCTGAAACGCAACGGGGACAGATCGCCCGCCAAACAGAAATGGTAAACGCCGATTTGCTAATTGCTGATGACCGTTTCCGTGTACTGCTCAATACAGCCTCGGATTACCAGCCGGAAGCCAGGGAACTGAAACTGCCCTTACCTTTGGCAACAGATACAGCATTTAGCAACCATCCGCAGGTATTGTTGTTAGGCCAGCAGCAACAGGTCAGCAAGGCACAAACTGCTTTAGAGCGTTCAAAACTCTTGCCGGATCTAAACATGGGTTACTATAACCAAAGCTTTAACGGTATACAAACCGTAAACGGGATAAACCGGACTTATGATGGTAGCAATCGCTTTTCATCCGTTCAGTTAGGTGTTTCGGTGCCTTTGTTCTTCGGTGCGCAAAAGAATAAAATCAGTGCGTCCCGTATTAAAGAACAACAGGCACAGATAGATTACCTTTCGGGATTACAGGCTTTGCAAAACCGCTATAAACAGGCGGCGGCGGAAGTCGTCAAATACCAAAAGTTGACCGCTTATTATGAAAAGACAGGTTTGCCCAATGCCACCCTGATCTTAAAAACGGCCAACCTGCAATTTACGGCCGGGCAGGTCAATTATCTTGAATATACCTTGCTCATTAACCAGGCAACAGCATTACGCAGTGAATACACTGATGCGGTCAATAATCTTAACCAGGCCATTATTCAAATTAACGCTCTTCAAAACAGAACCAATGAAACCAGCAACTAAAACATACCTTTATAAGACTACGGCGCTCATAGCAGCATTAGCGCTGTTTTCCTGCGGTGGCAAAACGGTCGACAAAACGGCAACCAAAACCATGGAGAAGCCAAAGACCGAAAACATGACCACTGTTACGCTCACCGACGCGCAGATCAAAACCGCCGGCATAGATACCGGCCACGCAGGTAATCGCCCGGTAGCGACCTCATTAAAAGTTACCGGTGCCATTGATGTGCCACCACAAAATATGGTAAGTATCAGTTTCCCAATGGGTGGCTACTTAAAATCAAGTAAGCTGTTGCCGGGTATGCACGTAAGCCGTGGCGAAACTATTGCAATGATGGAAGACCAGCAATTTATCCAACTACAGCAGGATTTTTTAACCGCCAAAGCCAAACTGAATTTTGCGCAAAAGGACTTTGAGCGCCAGCGTGATCTGAACGTCAGCAAAGCCAATAGCGATAAGATCTTTCAGCAGGCACAGGCGGATTATGAAAGCCAGAAGATCATGGTCAGTTCGTTGGCGGAGAAGCTGCGTTTAATCGGTATGAACCCGGCTAAAGTAACAGATGGCACTATTACGAGAAGCGCAGCTATCCATTCACCTATTGATGGCTTTGTGAGCAAAGTGAACGTTAACATTGGTAAATATGTTAATCCGAGCGATGTTTTGTTCGAGATCGTTGACCCAAGGGACATCCATTTAGCTTTGGATGTGTTTGAAAAAGATGTAACCTTATTGCACCAGGGGCAAACCGTGATGGCTTATACCAACAGCAACCCGGAAAAAAAATACCGCTGTAAAATTGTACTGATTGGCAAAGACTTGACCGATCAGCGTAAAACGGTGGTGCATTGCCATTTTAAGCAATATGATAAAGACCTCTTGCCGGGCACGTTCATGAATGCCGAAATTGAAATTAATGCCAATCGTCCGTTGACCCTACCGGAAGATGCCATTGTAAACTATGAAAACAAAAGTTACGCTTTTAAGGTAAAGGGAAAGAACGCTTATGAGATCGTAGAAATAAAACCGGGGATAGCTAAAGATGGCTATGTAGAATTACTGGCGAATAGTTCAGAATTGCGCAACCAGACCTTTGTAATCAAAGGAGCTTACAGTTTATTAATGAAAATGAAGAATACCGGGGAAGATGAATAACAGCAAAAGCCGTAACTGGCTCTCGGCTTTTGCCGACACTTTCGTGGCACTAAAGAATAAAGTATTCGCAGGCTTGTACTTCGCCCAGTCGGTCAGTTTATTGGGTGATGCGGTGACCTGGGTAGGATTAGCGTTGTTGTCTTACCAGTTTGGAAAAGAAAAATCGGCGATCATTTTGGCCAGCGCTTTGACATTGCGGGTAACCGCATTTATTATTTTCTCTCCGTTCGTCGGTGTTCTGGCTGATCGGGTAAGCCGAAAGACTATATTGGTCACGACCCACTTTATTCGTATGGGTATCGTAGCCAGCCTGCCATTCGTACAAGCCGAATGGCAGATCTATACCTTAGTATTTGCGTTAAACGTGTTCAATGCCTTCTTTACACCAACTTACCGCGCGGTGATTCCGCAGGTGGTAGACAAGGAACATTATCGGCAGGCTGTAGGTTTATCTACGGCAACTTTCCAAATATTAGGTGTATTAGGGCCCGGCCTAGCGGGCATCCTGGCAATTTGGTTCGGCGCAAGGGAGATTTTTTTTATCGATGCGGGTTCATTTATTATAGCTGGCGTATTGATCCTGATGCTGCCTGCAGGTAAGCTGCAAAAGAAAGTAGATAACACCCAGAAGACGTTTACTGCCTGGCAGGATGTAATTAAAGGGATAAAACTGCTATTCGGCAATCCTATTATACGCTTTGCGCTGATCATTGAGTTTGTTTCTGCACTTGCCGGTGCTCAAATACTGGTTAACTCGGTCGGTCACATCAAAAGCGGCTTGCATTTAGATGATAAGCATTACGGTTGGGTGATGGCCGCATTTGGCATTGGTGCCAGCATCGCGGCATTTGTAGCAGGAAGCCTGGACAAAACAAAGACAAGGCGCATATCCCTGATCTTAGGGGCCTTAATCTTAGCGATAACGATCTCCATTACGAATTTCGTTAGCTTTCCTATCATGATGGTTTTATGGGTCTTTGCAGGTTTGGGGCAAAGTTTGGCGGAAATGCCATCAGAAACACTGATCGGTGAAAATACCGCAGAAAATGAGCAGGGTAAAGTTTACGGTTCACATTTTGCGTTTTCCCATTTGTGGTGGGCTATTGCGTACCCTATAGCAGGCTACACCGGCAGCCATTTTGCAGGAAAGGATTTTTTATATGGCGGTCTTATTTCTATAGCATTTTTAGCGATAGCCCTGTTTTTTATGAAGCGCCATAAGAAAGATGGCTAATGAAAAAACGATGTGATTAAACTATTAAGAGCATTATTTCATGAATTCTTTCATTTAAAATTTATTTATGATTGATAAAAACGGCACGCTTTATTTCAAATAAAGTGCGCCGTTAATGATTAGATAACTATTGCCATTTTTTCTTAACTTTCCGCAGACTGGCGGCAACCAAAGTTGAATAACCAGCAGTTAAAAAGATTCAGTTCGATTAGACAATCTTTCGCTGTTGATTCCTTATTCGAGATTACATTTTCATACCAGCCATATTATCGCTACCATTTTTAAAAATAGCTTCACTATTCAACAAATAAGCACCCTGTGTAACGACCCTATCACCAGGATTTAAACCTGAAACTATGGGTAAATAAGTTTGGTTTCCCGAACCTGTTATAATCATTTTAGGTGAAAAACTGCCATCCGTATTTCTGACCCATACTTTGCTGCCCTTGCCATCAGTTAAAATAGCAGAAGCAGGTATAGCTAAAGAACGGTTACCTGTCCCGCCAATAGTGATATAGGCCAACATACCAGGCTTTATTAAGTCCTGCGGATTAGGAATACTGATCCTGATCAAATCCACTTTGGACGCATCAGATAATTCAGGGTTAATAAACTCAATCTTACCGGCAATAACCTGTCCTCCCAGGTCAGGAAATGAAACACTAACCTGGTCATTCACCTTATAATTCCCGGCTTCGCCAGCATACAATTGCGCTTCTACCCATAAGCTGTTTAACGCTTGTGTTTTGAGTATGGACATCCCTTCGGTTACATAATCTCCCTCATGAACGGCTATTTCACTAACGGTGCCGCTAATTTTACTTAAAATTGTTGTCGTCGCAGAAACTTTTCCGGGAGCCGCTAAGTTCCTGATCTGTGCGGGAGATAAGCCCCATAGCTGTAATTTATTTTCGGCAGCACTGATCAGTTGCTGATAATCCACATCCGGATTATGCAGTACTTTTTGCTGTTGTTTCGCCAATAGGTATTCCTTTTCGGCTTCCAGCAGGTCTTCGCTATAAATGGAATATATAGGCTGGCCCACCGATATTTTTTCGCTGGTAGTTCTCACAAATAATTGCTGTATCCTGCCTGCAATCCTGGCGCTCAATTCTGCTGCTGTATTTTCATTGGTGGTTACCGTCCCTGTCAGCGTTTTTTCATTTCCGACATTTTCATCCCGGACCGTATCTGTCAGGATACCGGCCAACTGGATCTGCGAAGCAGTTAACCTAATCGTGTTCATGTCGGTACTGCTATTGCCCCCGGCAAGTTCTACTTTGATCAGCTTCATCCCGCAGATCGGGCAATTGCCGGGATGATCTTCGTGTATCTGCGGGTGCATGGAACAAGTGTAATAAGCCTTACTTTGCGTTTTTGCCACCTGCTGGGGTTTTTGTTTACAGGCGGTAAACAGCGCAGCTATCAGCAAGGAAAAAGCTAACAAACGCAATGCTTTTAGCCATATATGTTGTTTGATCCTGTTATTCATTGCCTGATGTTTTAATAAAACTTTCACTGTCTGTTAAATATTGAGCATCTGATGCCAGGCTATCTGAAACAGATAAGCCTTTTACAATTTGTACTTCATTGCCATTTACAATCCCCGTATTTACCTGATGAGCCTTAAATAATGCGCCTTTTTTTAGCCACACTACCTGCGTTCGTCCCAGGTCTAGTAATGCGGATCTTGGTATCCATAAACCTTTTATTTCCCCGGTTTGTATGTTAGCTGTAACCAGGCTGTGTACCTTCAACGCATGATCCATATTGTCAATATAAACCCGAATGCTGGTGGTTTTATCACCGTTTTGCAAGGTTGGTTCAATAAAATTGACTTTGCCCCTAATCGTTTTTCCTGGCATATCCGGCAATGTTATCGTGACTGGCTGGTTTAATTTTAAGGCGGCAATTGCAGAGCGGTCGATCTTAATGATCGCCCATAACTGATGAGGGTTAACAACATTAAAAATGTTCTGCCCTTTTTCTACATACATACCTTCTTTGATGGAAAGCGGAGGATTGTTAGCGAAATCTGATGGAGATTCTGTACTTGCAGTATCTGTCATTTGACTATGCGGCATATCGTGTACGTGTCCGTCATAAGGACTGTACACCGGCAGACTATAAAACGGCCTACCGCTTTTGATGACCTGTTCCACCTGTGCTGTTGTCATTCCCAGTAACAAAAGTTTTTGCCTGGCCGCATTGATCAAAGCTGTTTCCTGGGATGAGTTCTTTATCAGGTAAATTAAGTCCTGCTGCGCGACAACCATATCCGGGCTGTAAATATCAAAGATCCGCTGACCTGTATGGATTTCCTGGAAAGCATATTTGATATAAAGCTTTTCGATACGTCCCGAAAAGCGTGCGGCAATGTTATTAAATGTCCTGTTATCAAAATCAAGATATCCCTGGGCCGCGATTTGGGTTGGGATTAACTTTTCTTCCGGGGTAATGGCAGTAATATTCGCTATTACGGATGAATTAACCGGTTGCAATACCGTATTCATGCTGATGCCTGCCTGCGCACCGGCCTGACCTGACTTTTTAACCAGCGCCATGCCGCAGATCGGGCAATTGCCCGGATGATCTTCGAGGATCTGCGGATGCATGGAGCAGGTATATTTAATATCGCTTGTAACCTGTACAGTAGCTGGGACCTTCTTTTTATCCGAGCAGGCACTGATCAGCATCGTAATTAACAGGAGGCCGGTCAATATGATCCTAATGGGTTTCATTTTCTTTTTCATAAGCTACCTGTAATTGTAAAAGTTCCTGTAAACGATCTAATGCATCCATCCTGGCCAACTGTAAACCTTTAATACCGTCCAATACTGATGGCAGATCGCCGGTATTCTGTTCATAAGCGAGCAAGGATGTTTTATAGGTATTTTGCAAGGCAGGAATGATATTTTGGTTATAGTTTTTGAGTTGTCTTTTTTTGCTGCTCATATCCGTTCTTAAACCGGCCAGCTGCCCTTCGGCCTGGTTCAGCATATCCAGTTTCTTTTGCTGTAATTCAGCTACCTCATACCGGATACCTTTCAGGTTGGCCTTGTATTCTTTGGATGCCCAGGGAACGATAGGTATGGTGACAGAAGCCATTAAAATATACTGGTTAGCCATTCCTCCGTAGCTAAACATATGCCCCGCCTGGATACCAAAATCGGGTTTGCGCTTGCTGTATTCCATTTTAGCATTCAATTGTTGTAAATCAATATTCCGGTCGATCCCTTTAATGTCGCTGCGCGCATTTGCGAGACTTGCCGTATCGGTAACGTTAGTTTCATAATCTTTCAGAACGACAGTAGTATCGACAGTAAACACCGTTTGCTTATCACGGTTCATCAGCGTGTTGAGCATAATGTTTTTTTGGCTGATCTCATTGTTTAATTGTTCTCGCGTATTATCCAGCTGATATAAGTCTGCTTTGGCTTTGTAAATATTCGGCAGCTTTTCCTTACCATAGGTGAGCCGGATATTCGCATCCTTGAGCATATATTCCAGCAGGCTTTGTGTGTTTTGCAATAAAGCCAGTTTTTTTTCCAGCACAACTCGTTCATAATAATATTGCCTGGCCTGGGCGATCAATTGATTTTTCATATAGTTCTTGTCTTCGGCGGTTACTTTAGACATTCCCTTCATGTAATTTTCTTTGGCCCGCAGTTTGGCCGGGTTAGTGAACATCTGCTCCGCCTGGATCATAAAGGACCCCGTGTTCGGATTGATCTGATAAGGGGTTTGGTATTGGCCTGCGCTGATCTTTGGTGCATCTAGGCTTTTCGCTCCTGTAGCATACGCATCCTGTGCCCTGATTTTTTCATCATACGCCTGCAAAGAAGGATTAGCAGCTATACGCGCCAGTACGCTGTCTAAAGGCAAGCGCTGAACCTGAGCTTCTGCTGTCAGGCTTGCAAAGCAGATAAGCACTATATAGGTGATGTGATATTTCGTTTTCATAATTATTCCTTTACCTCCAATACTTCCAGCTTGCCATGTTTCCTCAATTCGTATTCTTTGACCATCAGGAAGATCAATGGGGTAACCAGTAAAATATGCGTGGAAGAAGTTAATACCCCGCCAATCATCGGCAGCACGATAGGCAGCATGACATCGGAGCCGGTACCGGTTGCCCAAAGCACGGGTACCAGGCCAAACAAAGCCACACAAACCGTCATGAGTTTAGGCCGTAAACGTTTTACCGCGCCGTTCATCACGTAAATCCGAAGATCTTCTTTGGTTATGGTTACCTTACTATTTCCTTTCAATACGACCAGTTGCTGCATGGCATCATTGAGATAGATTACCATGACGATACCCGTCTCTACCGCTATGCCAAACAGGGCGATAAAGCCCACTGCTACTGCTACCGACAAATGCACGCCAAAGAAATACACCATGTAAGCGCCCCCGATAAGCGCAAACGGAATACTGATCAGGCTAAAAAAGGCCTCCCGGATGGAGTGAAAAGCAAAATACAGGCAGCCAAAAATAATAACCAGTACAATAGGAAGAATAAGCTTTAAGGTATGTTCAGCCCGGATCAGGTTTTCATATTGGCCGCTCCACTCGATAAAGTAACCTTTAGGTAAGCTTCTCACCATCGTGTTCAGCCTGTCCTGTGCCTCTTTTACCGTACTTCCCATGTCACGGTCACGAACATTAAATAATACCGTACCGCGCAATAAGGCATTTTCCGACTGGATCATTGCCGGCCCGTCGCTGATCTTAATATCTGCAACGGAAGACAGCGGTATCGGGCCATAATTCATCGTTTGAACCAAGGTGCGCTTGATTTCCTCCAGGTTACTCCGGTAGTCTTGTGCCAGTCTAAGGTTAACGCTGAAGCGCCTGCGCCCTTCAATCGTTGGTGTGATATTCATCCCGCCCAATGCGCTTTCTACAACCTCGTTCACGTCATCTACGCTTAGGCCATAACGTCCTATGGCATCTTTGTTGACTTGTATATCCAGGTATTTACCACCAGTGATCGGATCAACATAAAGATCCTTCACACCATTAATACCCTGCAAAGCCTGTTTCATCTGATTAGACAAAGAATAGATCGTATCCAGGTTCTGACCGTAAACTTTTAATCCCACATCGGTTCGGATACCGGTAGAAAGCATATTGATGCGGTTAATGATAGGTTGTGTCCAGCCATTCACTACACCCGGTATTTGCAATTTTCCGTTAAGTTCATTGATGATATCTTCCTTTTTGATGCCTTTGCGCCATTCACTGGTGGGTTTTAACAAGACGATGGTTTCCACCATATTTATCGGCGAGTTATCGGTTGCTGTATTCGCCCGGCCAGCTTTTCCTAGTACATTCTTTACCTCCGGTATACTTTTAATGATCCGGTCCTGTATTTGCAGCAGTTGCTTGGTTTCTGAGTTGGACACATCTGGTAATGTAACCGGCATAAACAGGATCGTTCCTTCATCTAACGGCGGCATAAATTCGCTACCAAGACTCAATAAGAGCGGTATGCTGATCAATAGCGCGATGATGTTGATACCTATAGTGGTTTTGCGCCAGGTAATGCACCAGTTGAGTATCGGCCTGTAAACGCGTTCCAAAAATCGGTTCAATGGATTACGGTCGTCTGAACTCAGCTTTCCTTTCAGAAAAAAGGAAATCAATACCGGGGCCAGCGTAACCGCAAGGACCGCATCTATAGCCAATATGAAAGTTTTTGTCCATGCTAAAGGGCCAAACAGTTTACCTTCCTGTCCTTCCAGCATAAATACCGGGAGAAAGGAAGCGACAATGATCAGCGTGGAAAAGAACACACCACGGCCCACCTGTTTACAGGATGCTTCTATAATTCTAATTCTTTCTGCTGTAGTCATGACTTTTCTTTTTCTTGTGCAGCGGATAAATTCCGGTGCGAGTTTTCGACCATAACGATCCCGTTATCTACGATCACCCCGATAGCTAATGCGATACCCGTTAACGACATGATATTGGAACTAATACCAAAGGCATTGAGCAGGATAAAGCTGGCCGCGATGGTAATCGGGATTTGAATAATTATACTGAGCGCACTTTTCAAACTCAATAGGAACAGGATCACAATGATTGACACCGTGATCATTTCCTCGATCAGCGTATGTTTGACAGATCCGATTGCGCTTTCGATCAATTCACTCCGGTCATAGGCAATTTTAAATTTCACGCCTGGAGGAAAGCCTTTTTGTATATCGGCCATTTTATCCTTTACGGCATGAATAACCTTATCGGCGTTTTCGCCATAACGCATCACGACAATTCCACCAACCGCCTCACCTTCGCCGTTCTGGTCGAATATGCCAAGGCGCAGATCGCCGCCCATTTGAACGGTCGCGACGTCTTTTACCCTGACCGGTACGGTTTTGATGGTTCCGATGGTAATATTTTCTACGTCCTGCAAGTTTTTTATATAGCCCAGGCCGCGGACGATATACCCGGTGCCGTTCATTTCAAACTTGCGGCCGCCCACATCATTGTTATTGCTTTTAACAGCTTTCAGCACCTGTGATAAGGGAATATTATAATAATTGAGTTTATGCGGGTCTATATTGATCTGGTATTGCTTTTCAAAGCCGCCGAAAGAAGCAACTTCGCTAACGCCCGGCACGGTTTGCAGCCCCAACTTAACATACCAGTCTTGCAAGGCCCGCTGTTCTCCGAGATCTATTCCTTTGGCATCGAGCGTGTACCACAGGATATGGCCAACACCGGTTCCATCAGGCCCCAATGTTGGGGTAATACCTTGCGGCAGCAAGCGCTGCGCATAGCTTAACCGTTCCAGTACCCGGCTGCGCGCCCAGTAAACATCCGTATTATCCTGGAAGACAATATAGACGAAGCTCATCCCGAACATGGAGGTGGCCCGGATGGCTTTAACTTTAGGAATCCCCTGCAGGTTGCTTACCAGCGGGTAAGTCACCTGGTCTTCCATGATCTGCGGGCTGCGGCCTCCCCATTCGGTGAAAACGATCACCTGGTTCTCGGATAGATCAGGAATAGCGTCGATTGGGTTTTCACGCACGGCATAAGTTCCCCATCCAAAAAGTGCGACGGCGACCAGCAATACGATATACCTGTTCTTTAAGGACAGGGTAATAAGTTGATTGATCATCTTAATGGTTTTAATCAATACTCCATCCTGATGGCTACCGGGATGGAGTATTGAAATGAATTACATCTTCATGGTTTCAGCTTTCTTTTTCGCCGGTTCTTTTTTTACCAGTTCCATGCCGCATTTAGGGCATTTGCCAGGTTTTTCACTTAATACATCCGGGTGCATACCGCAGGTGTATTGTACTTTCTCAGGTTTCGCTACAGGCTTTACCTTTTTTGTTTTAGTCGTGTCAGATACAGCTTTGACAGGCAGGCCAGCAGCAAACACCGTTGCACCGGAGAAAAGAATGGCCACAGCTATCAGGGTTACTTTTTTCATATATTTTTAATTCAAGATGGATAAATAGACGGGCATCCCTTAAGAATGATTGATTTTTGAGAGATAATAATTGATCCGGTACTGATGATGATAAGGGTCGTAAAAAAACAAATCATTATCCGTCCTAAAGTTGCCATCTATCAAGTCGAAAGCTTTACCGTCCCTGTATATATTTTTCAAATTTTCCAGGTTAAGCAAATATATCTTTTCAGAATCTTTCAAACTGAAGTAATAAGTTACAACGGGTTTAAAAAGATTTAGCTTACCTCCGGGCCGCTCACGTTCGTAAATGATAATGACGCCTCGGTCCACAACTTTATAATCAGCTAATTGATGCTGTTGAGCGACGGCAATAGCAGTATTATTGGAAAGAATTTTATTAGCATTGAAGCTATGAGCCTGAACAAGTGTTTTTGAAAACAACAATACAAGCAATGTTATTGAAAATGTGATAGTTTTCATTTTTTTAAATTTAAGTAAGTATCTCACTGCATGGGCTTGCAGCAAAATTTGATTAATAAAAAAAGAGATTGGTGGATTTAAGAGCTCTATGCTCAATTAAATCGAAAGAAATGAGGAGAAGGAAATCAGATTCTGTAGGTACAAAACAGCGTATAAAGCGCATCCCGAGTAGCTGGCGGCGCATGACTATTATAAGCCCTTGCATTTTTGATGCCTATACTTTCAGCAGGTATTTGGATAAAATACTCGGCAATTACTACGGCGAACTGTATATGCGCAATGGAACTTGCCTTTGCAAAAACATGATTGTCTTTTATCTTAAACTCTTGTTTAGTTGTTTTACAACAAGATGGATCGGACTTATTCGGACAATTCAGTTGTGTGATTTTAGCAATACTGACTGTTGAAAGTTGCCCGCAGCAATAAAATTTATTTACAGAAACCCCGTAAACAGAGATTGCATAAGCAAATACGAGCAATATGGAAATAATTTTTTTCAACACACAAATATAGATAAAGAATAAAAATATTGCCACACAATAAAGTAAAAAGTTTATACCAAGCGAACTTTTATGAAAGTTAATTATAGACGCACATCCGCTGAGCCAACTGCCAATTACACTGTATTTTTAATAAAACAATTGAGATGAACCAAGGCCATAAATGATTTTAAACTGGCCGCAACTAAACTATTTTTTGACCTGAACAACAACTATAAATAGCTTTCGTCAAACCGAGTGTAGCGGATTAACATCCATCGCACACGATTGGATCACACAATAGGAAATAAGATTACCCAAAAAATAGTCGAGATCGACTAGAAAGTCCGAGCTGAAGCGGCGAAAGGTATTATCACAAGACAGTAAGCAGAGATCAGATTAATGATAGCCAAGTTGAAAGAACTTAAAGACTCTCAACAATAGTGGTAGATAAAAAAGCCCCGTAAGCCGGGGCGTTTAAAACAGTGTTACAATTACATTTTCATTTTACCCATCGAGGTCCCTTTTTTCATTTTCATTGGCTTTTTTTTCTTATGAATAACTTTTTTCTTATGGGTTTGCAACACATCGGCTTTCACAGATGAGTTTATGTTTGGTTCCGCATAAACGCTGCTAAATGAGATTGCGGCTAGGGCAATCATACAACAAATTTTTTTCATGGTATTTTCAGTTTATTATTAAGGTAATCACTTATACAAACAATAGTCGTTCCAGTATTTAAGAATTTAACTGATAGGAATTTAAATAATCGTGTTAAGCTAATTGGCGATTTATTTGCAGGTAATTCTGGCTCACATTTAATGTTTAATAAAAGCCAAACTCTGCTGTCATTTAAATTAATATAAAAGGAATGGATGTGCCATTATTTCTATTACCGAACTCAGAAATACAAATCAATGATCCGGCAAATCTTTTTAGCAACATCAGGGGAATAAGTTCAACCTATATCAGTCAGGAAAGACAAACATTTGGAAACTTGCTTAAGAAAAGCCTGACGACAAAATGTCTATTTGATCGCTGATAAATTTTATAATGCGGTTATCAACAATTCCATCGTCGTTGTTATCGGCGTTAAATTCAAGCCGTAATAATATTTTTTACAAACAGGCTGTTTTGATTGGCAATTCCCCCTATCTTTTCTTTTTTGAAAATTGTTTTTTGGGCAACACTTTTTTCCTGTTGAGCAACAGGCCTTCCAGCCGAGCTATTGTCTTGTTTAACATAACAATAATGAGGAACGTAATAATCAAGGTAATAATTAGTGCAATAATTGGCCAGGTATTTTCTGCAGATAATTTTCTCTCACCGGTTTTTCCTTTACCTTGCATATCATTGTTAGCGGTTTGCATGGTTTGCCACTCGCTTCTTATATAGGAAATGATATCCTTAACGTCCTTATTCGTGAGGTTACTGAACACCGGCATCTGCTGCTGATTGAATTTATTATAAATCTTCAATGCCTCAGGGTTCTTTTTTTCAATAAGGGCCTGATTATTTTGTATCCAACTGATCAAATAATCTTCTTTGTGTCCCATTGTCACCATGGGGCCTAGAGCCGGCCCCACCATTTGCTCATCTATTTTATGGCAGGTGCTACAGTTGTTGGCTATGAATAATGCCTTACCTTTTACCGGGTCCTGCGCTAATGCAAATTTTATGGCCGATAGCAGAATTAAGTTAGTGATTAGTAGTCTACGGATGAATTGATCTGAATTCATAGCAATAGCTTTTAATGGTTTAAAAAGAGGCCGATGATATTGTACGTATTAGTTCGGCTATCATTTACTGAACTCAATGTTTACATCCCTATCGTGCAGATGAAAAATTATTTTTTCTATTTTCTGATCGGTCCATCGTACTGTCAATCCATAATCTGAATATCTACCTCCGCTCGGGTGAACCCCAAAACCTTTTAAGACGGTAATATATTTGTTGGTATGCACGATGCTCATAGGAATTGGCATGACAGACGTGTCTCCGGTAATATTCTCGTCAGACTTATTAATAAAAACACTATATCCCGGATTCGCAGGCATGTTAGTTTTGACCCTGATGGCTGTATTTTCTGCATGACGACCTGAGCTGTCCGTCTGGGGGCTTATTACAATTTGTTTGTCCTGATAACGAAGATAGCTTGAAGAAAGAAAATCTATGTCGACTGGCGGTTCAGCCCTCGCTTTTTTAAATAAATTGAAAATTTTTATCATTTTTATTTTAGCAAATAGTTAATGAGACAATTTAACTTGATGATCTTCTAAATCGACCGTAAGCTTTATAAAATTATTTTCGGCTAATCCAATTGCGATAAACCCACACCTTTTAAAAAGGGAAAGTGCAGGCTTATTTTCACTGTAAATTTTTGTGTAGAGGCGTTTTAATTTGAGATAGGAGAAGGCGTAGTCGCTGACCAGGGATAAGGCTTTACCCGCTATTCCTTTACCCCAAAATAGTTTTTCCCCGATAAGTACATTGCATTGTGCCTCTTGGTCGGTAATATTCGTTAATTCGATGTTCCCTATATGATGGTCAGGAAAATTCAGACATATGGCAAAACATTTATCTGTCGTATTTCGGAGCACATAAGACAACCAGGCGACTTCCAAATCCATAGATATGTATTTTTCCGGCCTTTCACCGGTTAATTTCCACAATTCCGGATCAATACTCCACTTCAAATTATTTTCCGCATCGCTGATCAGCAAAGGCCTGATGTAAATTGAATAATCCATGCCATTGTTCTATAATAACTTATGACTGTTTTACTTTTAGTAAGCTTGCATTAATGGCCACTACGACCGTGCTAACGGTCATCAATACAGCTCCCACTGCAGGGCTTAATACAATACCCTGGTTATAAAGCACACCGGCGGCAAGGGGCAAGGCCACCACATTGTAACCTGTCGCCCAAGCCAGATTTTGAACCATTTTACGATAGGTCGCCTTTCCAAACAGGATCAAACTAACGATGTCTTTGGGATTACTATTTACTAAAACGATCCCTGCGGTTTCCGCCGCAATATCGCTGCCGGAACCTACCGCAATACCTATATCTGCCTGAGCCAGCGGCGGTGCATCGTTCACCCCGTCCCCGGTCATGGCTACGAACTCACCTTTTTGCTGCAATTCCTTGATTTTATCTAATTTTTGATGCGGTAAAACCTCGGCAAAAAAGCCATCCATTTTTAACTGGTTGCTTACACTTTCAGCGACTTGACTATTATCGCCGGTTAATAGCAGTGATTTGATCCCGTTGTCATGCAGAGTTTGTATAGCTTCAGCCGACTCAGGGCGTATCGTATCTGATAAAGCGATATAGCCGTATAAAACCTCATTGATTATAACGAAGACCACCGTTTCGCTGCCGTTAGCCTCAAATCCCTCTGGTAAAGCGATATGCTTTTCATTAAGATAGCCGGGGCTTACTACCTTGAGGTGTTTACCCTCCACCATTGCTTCCACGCCCTTACCTGTTATCGCCTGAAAGTCTATTGCTTTGGGAACATCCAAAGAACGTTTCTTGATCTCGGCAAGAATTCCTGTGGCAATAGGATGCTCTGAATTTTGCTCCAGCGCGGCGACAATTCGCAGCATTTCATTTTCCCATTTTTGATGGTCATTGCTTTGATGGTCGATCACAAGTACCCGGGCCACTTCAAATTTTCCCACCGTAAGGGTTCCGGTTTTATCAAAAACAATCGTGCTGATCTTTCGGGAGTTTTCAAATGCGGTCCTGTTTTTAATGAGCAAGCCATGCTTCGCAGAAAGAGAGGTCGATTTTGCTACTACAAGCGGAACGGCAAGCCCCAAAGCGTGGGGACAGCAGATAACGATGACCGTAACCATTCTTTCCATGGCAAAGGCCAGGTCTTTACCATCTGCCAGCCAAAAGGCAAAAGTGCCGATACCTGCTATAAGCGCGATAATGGTCAGCCATTTTGCTGCTTTATCGGCTAATAGCTGCGTGTTGGATTTTGCATCCTGGGCATTTTTAACCAGGGTAATTACTTTGGACAAATAAGAATCTTCGCCACTATGAGTTACTCTTACCCGTAATGAACCGTTGCCATTTACAGAACCTGCGATGACGTCCTGTCCTTTGGATTTTTGCACCGGAGTAGACTCTCCCGTTAGCATAGACTCATTGAGGTAACTTTCCCCATCCTCAATAATGCCGTCAGCAGGAATTTTTTCACCCGGTTTGATTAAGATCAGATCACCCGACTTTAAACTATCGGTTTTAACTTCGCTTGTGTTTTTACCATCAATCAAATGCGCTTCAGCAGGCATCAACTGTACCAGCAACTCTAATTCCCTCGATGCCCCGGCAACTGAACGCATTTCAATCCAGTGCCCTAAGAGCATGATTAGGATCAGCGTTGTCAGTTCCCAAAAGAAGTCCATTCCTTTCAAACCAAATACGGTTGCTGCACTATAGATATAAGCTACGCTTATCGCAAAACCGATTAAGGTCATCATACCCGGATTTTTTGCTTTCAATTCACTAAACCATCCAGACAAAAACGGCCATCCACCATAAATAAAGACGACGGTTGACAGGCCAAACAGGAGGTAATTGGAACCGACAAAATGTAGATCAAGGCGCAGCCATTGTTGAATTTGCATAGAAAGCAACATTACGGGAATAGTTAACGCCAAAACAACATAAAACCGTTTCTTAAAATCAGCGATCATCATAGCGTGATGATCATGGCCCGCCATCCCCATACCGGCTTGCGCAGCGTGTTTGCCATGCCCCATAGGGTCTTTGTTTAATGTCGCTTCTGAGGCTTGATTTTCATGTTTATGGGGTGATGATATGTTATTCATATCCCCGGGATGATCTTTGTGAATATCTTTCATTGTTGACTTATTTTGTTAATAAACTCTTTAAATACTTGATAAAATGCTCATCGTTAAAGTCTAATCCCCCTTCTTGTTTGAAAACAATTTTGCCAGATTGATCTAAAATAACCGTTGCAGGGATTGCGTCACCTATAAAATCTGCAGGAATCTGAGTCTCTGCAACGTAAACAGGAAGCATCAATTGATTGCTGCTCATAAAAGCAAGAGACTTTTTCAAATTATGATCCATATCCACTGTGATGAATATTACGTTTGTATCTTCCTTGAAATGTCTGTACAATTTATCCAAGCCGGGCATTTCTTCTCTGCAAGGCGCGCACCACGGAGCCCAGAAATTAATAAGTACGATTTTCCCCTTTAAGTCGGTCAATTTTATCCTTTTACCATTTTTGTCTTCCAGCGTAAAAGATGGTGTTTCTTTATCTACAAAAGAATCTTTAAAGCCAGGTACCGGAAGGCTGTTTGTATATGAATAGAAAGGGCTAGCCGAACCATTGAGCGCAGCTGTTATTATCAGAAATAAGCCGATAGCTACAATTTTACAGGCTTTCATTTTCGTGATGGATGTTTGATGGCTCATTGTTTATTTGTTATTTAATATTTTTATATTTTGACCGCTATTAAGTGCCTATATTTTCAAGTAAACCCAATAAGTGGAGAAGCTATACTCAGACCATGACTTATAAAAATAATAGCCACCGCAGATACTGAACAATGTATCCGTGAACCTGTCGCCGTTAAATAAAAAATGCCGACTCATGAGCCGGCATTAGATAAAATTAATAAGTTACTGTTAAACCTGCACCCAATCCCATATCGCTATCATAATGACTCGATAAGGAAAAGTATTTGGTGACAATATATCTTAATCCTGCTGCATATTCCTTATCGGTATTGATCATGAAATTCATACGAAGGCGTTTTGATAATGGAATATCCTCACGTCCCAATTGGAACCGTAATTTACCATCACCGTCAATACGTGCATCCGCGATGACCAGCATCGGTAAGGTGTAGGCCATACCGGCTACCACTGTTCTACGGTGTTCCTTGTTGCTTACCTGTCCAAATAAGTTCTTATAATCGCTGCCAAAAATATTTTTTTCATCGGGATTAAATTGTTTATAATGGTAATCGAATCCTACATAAGGGAAAAACCATTGATTCCGCCCGATATAGCGACCAACCATGGTTTCACTTTCGTAACCCATCTTAGCATTTAAACCCAGGTGCCATATGGAGTTTGCTTTCCAACGGGTATTGGCGAACATAAGCTCTCCATCGGAGCCGCTACTTTCCAATCCGATACGCGCCATTGGGTGAGGCATTTGATCGTCAGCGTTTAAACGACGCTGAGCTAACTTAGGATTGGTGATGTCGGTTTTGTCAACCAGGGTATCCTGGTAGCTAAATACACGTCCCATTCCGCTCATCATGTGATACAGGATATGGCAATGAAAGAACCAATCGCCGCCCGGCTCGGTCGCGGCAAACTCGATAGTATCACTTTCCATAGGCATGATGTCCAGCACGTTCTTTAACGGGGCGTATTCGCCCTGCCCGTTCAACACCCTAAAATCATGTCCGTGCAGGTGCATGGGATGTCGCATCATCGTATTATTATATAAAATGATACGCACGTTTTCCCCCTTCTTGATCAAAATTTTATCCGCCTCGGAGACAACCTTATTATCTATACTCCAGACATAACGGTTCATATTACCGGTCAAATTAAATTTGAGTTCTTTTACCGGACCTGAACGTAAGGTTGTTTTTTCAGGTGCCCGGAGCATCGCATAGCTAAGGGTTACAATATCTGCATTGCTATTTCCCATATCCATACCAGCCATGCTTTGAGCCCCACCTTGCGGTTGCATTTTTTTGCTGCTATCCTTGGCCGGCACAGGGGATTTGTTCATATCACTGTTCCGCATATCCTGCTTACTTTTCATCGTGTCAGCAGGATTTTCAGGTCCCGAAATCTCCGGATACATGACGGTATTCATATCCATCTCCTGGTTTTTCATATCCATCCCGTCCATCTTTACCAGGTTGCCCTTCATGTCCATCATGTCATTCATCATTTTCATGCCGGCAAAGTATTTTAGCTTCGGCATTTTTGTAGCCGCAACCTTTTCGCCACTACCCAGCCAGAGCGAAGCATGTTTGGTACGGTCCTCGGGGGTCACTAAAAATTCATAACTTTTATTATCGGGTATCGTTACCACAACATCGTAGGTTTCTGACACCGCTATAATAAGCCTGTCCACTTCAACCGGTTCTACATCATTACCATCATTCGCAACCACGGTGATCTTACCACCTGCCCAGTTTAGCCAAAAATAAGACGAGGCTCCACCATTGGCTATCCGCAGCCTTACTTTATCCCCGGCCTTAAATTGCGACAGCGTCGATTGGTTTTTACCGTTGATCAGGAAATTGTCATAAGCCACATCGCTCACATCCATAGCGGTCATCCTTTTCCATTCATTGGTCAACTTAGTTTTCAAATGACCGGTACGAATCGCTTCAGCATAACTCTGAGTCGTTCCCTTAAGGATACTAAACCAGTCCGTTTGGTTGTGAAGACTTCTTTCCACTTCTTTAGGATTCATATCAATCCAGTCGCTTAGTACCACCGGGATCGACGGAATATTCCATTCCTGCCTTTTTTTCATAATGAAGGCTCCGTACATACCGATTTGCTCCTGCAATCCGGAATGGCTATGGTACCAGTGTGTACCATGCTGCACGATTGGGAACTTATAAAGATATTTGGTATGAGGCTTGATAGGCATCTGTGTAATGTAAGGCACGCCATCCATTTTATTGGGTAAAAACAACCCATGCCAGTGAAGTGAGGTTTCTTCATTCAATTCATTATGAACCCATATTTCCGCGGTATCGCCTTCGGTAAATGTCAGTGTGGGCATGGGGATCTGACCATTCACCGCAATGGCGCGCTTTGGTTTTTTTCCAAGCATTACCGTAGTATCCCTGACGTATAAGTCGTAACGAACGGTATGCGGAGGAGAAACAGCAGCAATCGTTTTTATAGGCCCTAAATTGGCCCTGGCGCTTTTAATTTCAGCCGAAGCAGCATCGTTATCACCCATTTTCATTCCCTCCATATTATCCGTTTTCTGACCATCGTTTTTCATGGACATGCCGCTTGATTTTTCCGGATTTGGGTTAGAATTTTCTTCACCCATTTTCATTCCATCCATACTACCTGCTTTTTTTGTAGTAGGATTCGCAGGCATTTGCATACCATTGTCCTTTTTTGCAACGGTTTTGTTTTTTTCTTTGACCAGCTTCATGCCGCATTTCGGGCAATTTCCCGGCTTTGAAGCATGAATTTCCGGGTGCATCGGGCAGGTATAGGTAACCGCTTGTTTTTTTTCCATACCAGCCATATTCTGCATATCGCCTTGAGCGAATGCCAGCTGTTTTAAACAAAGCAGTACCACAATTACTAATATTTTTTTCATCTTTACATGTTCATATTTAGGACAATATAGCCGGTCAGCCTTTCCGCGACTGACTGGCTATTTTAGTCATTACTTTATTCGTTGACTTTCCTGATCCAATTTTTGATCAAAGCCGTGTCTCGCGGGTTAAGTGCAGCATCACGGTGAATAATCAGGTATGAAGGCAGGGGCATAGTTCCTTCATCTAAACTTGTGCTGATTGCCCGCAACTTGCTTCTTTTCTTTCTCGCCGAATACGTTCCGAATTCATCGAAGTTCAATTCATCCTTGCCATTACGGACATGCCTGTCCAGCATAAGCCGCATTGGCTGCAAATGCGCGTAAAAGGGATAATTGGTGTTATTGCTATGGCAATCATAACAGTCTTTCTTTAAAATCGCCTGTACGTCCTGTGGCATACTATATACCTGAGCGATATTGTTCGCCGAGGTCTGTTTACTCTGGTTGTATTGCCCGGGTATGAACTGAATGACAATAAATAAAATGACGACGACACCCAGCCCAATTAAAACTTTACGCTTCATACTTTTATTTTAATTCTTCTTTGATCGAACCACAGGTAGGCATTGACGAACCCAGGTAAGGGTTTTTTATCTCTTTTGTTTCGCTTAGCCAGATTGCACCCTTTTTATCATTAAACATCGGGCAGCGGTCCACGTATAAAGGCATGCCCGCTCCAAATAATTTCACCAGATCGTACATATCTTTGCTCAGCATGTCAAAGTGTTCGCGTTGATGCGGTAATTTGCCTCCGCTTATGCCAATATGCTCAGCCATTTCTTTCGCGTCATCAGCTATGTCTGTATACGCCTTTTTTTGGTCTGCGGTCAATACCGATTTGTCGAGTTTTACGAAACCTTCCGATAATGCTTTGCCGGCAGTAGCCGCATCGTTAGTGTTGTCAGTGGTTAAAGCATTCTTCAGTTGTAAATAATTCGCAACCATCTCTTTAACCGAAGCACTCGTTTTAGCATCGACCCCGGATTTTGAAGAATTAGGTTCGGTAGTTGTTGCAGCTGCCGCAGCTGTAGTATCATTACCCGCTTGCGCAGTCGTTTTTTTTGAATTGTTATTACAAGCGGCTATAGATAAAGTGGTAAGGCCGATGGCCAAAACAATGATTATATTTTTCATATCGTTTAAATTGAAATTAAGATACACCCGGAACAAAAAAATGCTCCGGGTATATCAATTAAATAGTGGGAAATAATTTATTTATTTAAGGTTTCAGTAACCTTACCGCAGGTCAGCATCTGGCTACCGAAATATGGATTTTTGATCGATGCATCTGCAGACAACCAATAACTTTTCTTCATCGGGCAATAGTCGTAATAAACTGCCTGATCGGTCAGTTTTACCGCCTTGGCCAATTTAAAGAAGTTGGAAGAGAAGTTGGCGAAATGCTCGCGCTGATGGGCGATATCCTTACTTTCTGAAATATGCTTGGCATCGAAGGCTAACTTGTCCTGAAAGGACATAAAGGCATTCATATCAGCTGCGGGCAATGATTTCATATCAACAGCATTCACCGCTTTAAGAAAGTCAGCAGCATGTGTCGCTGCATCGGTGCTGTTGGATTTGATCAAGTCGTTCTTAACATCGTAATACGATGACAATAAAGAACCAAGTGCAGATGGCTTTGCGCTATTTTGAGCGAAAGTTTGGGTAAAAGTAGCTGCAACTAATGCAACTAAAAGAAATATTTTTTTCATTTTGATTTTAATTAATTTTTAATAAACAATTTGGGCATGGCTAACCATGTCAACAAGCAACTAAAATTAAAAAAAAATCAAATTTGAAAACTACGGATGATAAGCCGGATGCCCCGCGTCGGAGGCCGCTTTTGAGGTATCAGGTAATTGAAAGGCACATCCAAATCATATGCGGGTAGAAAACGGAAACCGTAGTATGATCCTGCAGAGATAAATGGAATTTGAATAGAAACCTTCTCAGTTTGCGGAATAAGCTTGGCCAGAGTCGCAAAATTATTGGACATTTCCTGACAGCAAGGATTTGCTTTTGACTCAAGTTGCGGACCATCGCTTTTGGGCCCTGGAGGAGCCATCATTGTCATGTGATCATGATGGGCGCCGTGCAAACTCTCTTCATGCAACATGCTTTTTCCCGTACCTTCCATATTCATATGGAGCGCACAACTGAACCCGGCAAGCGTGTTCAGTAAAAAAACAGTTAAAAGAAATAGTGCCTTACTTTTCATTTTCCGAACAAATCTACATAACTATTTTTATAAATGTTTACATAATTTGGTAAATAAATTACATAATTACCTCTGGTCACGCTTATTGCGATTAACAAACGCATTTCGCTATCTTTTTCATGCTATGATGATCCTCCCCTAATTTGCAGATTGCATCACAATATTGACGCAGATCAGAAAAACAGATATAGCTCATTTGCATATTCCCTTTCCGAATAGAGGGCCGCGAAAGCTGCATAATAACATCCTTTTCCCGCTGATCGGGGACAACTAAATATAATACTTCACCGCCGTCCTGTACACTACAGTTCAAATCTGTCAATCGTAATATCCCCGAATAAATACTTGTGCTCTTTTCAACTTCAAAAGCGGCGATCACCTTGGCCGTGCCTTTAGCGAACCACAGCACATCAATGAGTTTGACTGTGTTCAATACTTCTTTTTCAAGATTCAATCTCGGAAATTCTTCCAGGGAAATAAAAGTAAATTTATTTCCGTTCCATGATTTGGAGCGGTCATTAGAGGCGGCTATTACATCATACCCTAACGAATGCCCGATCTTGAGCAGGTGATATTGCATTTCGTTATGTAAATGTTCGTCCTCTGTCTCTGCCCTTTTGTCTTTGTGCCGCTTTTCAATTAATTTTTCCAGCCTGGTTCGTTCAGTTTCTGATAAATATTCATCCTTACCTAACAGCAGTTTTTGCGTTCCAATCTCAAACAACAAGCCGGCAAAAGCACCGGTGTCCATGGAAAGCTCATTACAATATTTACGGTTCATATCCATGATGACTTCCCGGATCTTCAGGTACTCGCTCCAACTTCCCAGTTTTTTTTTGTCTTTGAACAAATAATTAAATCCATTGATGATCGCCGTGTTGAACGGAGGAATAAGTGTTGGATGCAAAAAGTATAGGATACTGGCTACTGCCGGGCCGAGCCCTTTGATCTTTAAAGCATCCAGCTTTTCGATTTCCTGGATAAGTTGAATTTCATTCTTTGCATTGATACAATTTTCCAAAAACTGACCGAAAGCTACTTTATTAGCCTCGTTTTCGTAAATATCCGGTATTCGCAGCTTCGGTTTCCAATAAAAAGGATGCGAAGCACCTTCAAAAACTTGCTTCTGCTCCGTGATGCAACTCAACACAAATTCCAGGGAAGTGCCTTTAAAGTCATTGCCGAAACGTTTTCTCTTAATATCATCAATGACCTGCAAAACACCTCTGCGGATGGACCGGAATGCTTTAAGCCGATCTTCATTATTGATAAACCAGGTATTATAAACAGATTCCTGATCGTTCTTATACTGCGTAATAATAGATTGTAAATGTTCGCTCATGTTTAGAATTGATGCACTAAGATAGCAGAACTCTCTATTAAATGTCAAATGACATTATTCTTCTCAAAATATTGATCATCTTAATTGAATAAAACAAATGGGAATAGTGTTTACTTTAAGTAATAAGCGGTTTTTTGTATTGAACTAACACTTGATCATTACCCAGGGAAACTTGATCTTTTTAAACAAACGGTTGAATAATTTCCTGGGATTTGCTAAGATTTTATGATTAAATTCTAAGAGATCATTTATTGAATGATAATGGTAATGATGGGCCATTTCAGCATGTCCTAAGCCTGAAAAATATTTCTTTGATCTATTTGCAGCATCTGCTAGCTCGTCTGGCTTATAAAAAGGCGTATCTACTATGTGTATTTCACCACGCACTGTCAAACACTTAAATGCTTCATTTATAACCTCCGAAAAGCAGTTGAAATATTGTATCGAAGCTGCAAATACAATAATATCAAATTTCAGTCCTTCTAAATGCTCGGACGGAAAACGATCATATATGAATTTTAGATTTTTTTTACTAAAAACGTTTATCGCCTGATTGATTTCGACCCGATTAACATCTAAACCGGTTACTTCTGATTGTCCAATTTCTGATAACTTCGCAGAAAGCCAGCCATTACCGCAACCTACTTCCAGAATTTTTATGGGTTTTCTTTTCCTTTTAAGATAGGAGATCAATAAACTGCAGGATTGCTTTCTGATTTTCCACTCTTTATAGTGGACATGATCGCGAGCAATATGAGGTAACAACAAAACTTCTATATCAGAATAGATCCGTTTCTCTATTTGCCGCAAAGCGATGTAATTCTGCTCGAAACCTAAATTAGTATTCATGATAAGGTGATATCATCTATACATCCGGTTTGACTAATACTAAACAAATTGTAAAACCATTCACTTAAGGCAGGTTTGATAATCTGTTAAGTTGATTAGCAGTACGTAAAAATTATAGATTGGGTTGCTGTCGAACTAATGATAACTGTTGAAGTTAACGGCAACATTTTTTTATAAATAGGAATTTAAAAAGCCAAATAAGGCCGCTTTTAATCTTTTTCATTTCTATGGAATATATATTGAGACGTGTATTAAAGCTGTTTATTGTGCTTTTACAAGTTACAATAATTAATGTTTTAATTAATGAGATACCTGTTATAACTGCCGGGCATCGTTTCGTTTCGGAAGGATGGCCTCGGTAGATTATGAAACAATTTGTCAAGCCAATAGTTGTAACCAATTTTTACCTATGAATCAAGGAATTGAAGCCCCGCAAATCGTTGAATGGTTTCTTATATAAATTGTATCCAATACTAATATCTCCGCTGCCAAAAACGTATTTTTATGGAAAACCTATTATAGAGGTATTCGTTTTAATTTAATGGAGATGATATAAACTATTATTCAAAACACCATGGAAAATCATTTTTTTATTAAAGCGCCTTTATGTTTTAATACCTACTCCAAAACCCTCGAAATTAACCATGAAGGGGGAATATTTACGATTTCTTTGAATGGAAAAACCATAGGCGCTGTTACCAGTAATGAAGATAAAAGCTGGGACCTGGCAGGTGGAGAATTTGATCAGGAAACCGCAAATCTGATCGGGGAAGGCATTGAGAAATATTATGATGAACATTTCAGTTAATATTAGATTTTCAAATGCTTATTTCTATCTCGTCTCATGATTTAAAATTAGCTGTGAACGTGTTATGTCCCTTAAAAAATATATCTATTAAAAGTTCCATATTTCTCCTTTACCTTTCCTGTTGGTATACTTAAAACGATCAGTGCTACACCCGTGATGTTAGCATTCCAAAGTGGAAAAGGAGGTATGTACTTCATAAAATCCATGACTGTGATAAGCCATAATGCAAAAATAATATTTAACAACCTTAAAGCCCTACCAACTTCTGCCATAGAAATTATGGAAAAAGTGACCACTAACGCACCAAGCGTGGTAAAATAATTAGCGACTTTACCAGTTATATCAAAATTGCCCGGATAAAACATCCACCACAATCCAACTACTGTGCATAATAACAAACTCCAGGGCAAGTTTATTCCCCAGCCCATCGCCGGAAGCGTTTTGGAGATAGAATCTGTAAAAAGCGGGGTCCGGACATCTTTACTGCCGCCTTTGATGGTATCACCCATCCAGAAAGTACGCCAAAAAGGCTTTCCCCCTTTTACACGCTTACTCAAAAACTGAATCATAGCCACGACTTCATCCAAAGTAAGTGGTATCATTATGACCATAGCGATAGCAGTAACCAGGCAGATGGTACACCAGTGTCCAACCGAAACGGGCTGTAAAGTAATCAGCACGATGCTGACAACACCCAATGGAATAACCAGTATACCAAAGAAACTAACCATCCAGGGCATCGTTCGCCATCGGTTCGACATCCCCATATAACCCATGAGGGCTTCTATGGTGTAGGATAGGTTACCCAGCCCGGCATCAGAAATCGGAAAAGATTTGGAAACGGAGGAGGTTAAAACCTTTTCTGTTCCCATGCTAAAAAACGGGTCCCAGGCCTGATGAATATAACCTAATTGATAGGCCGTCAAATAGCGGGAACAAAAAAATCCGATCCAGCCCAATACAATGATGGGCGTGCGCTGCAGCCAGGTGGAAGGATTGTACGACCAGCCAGGAGGCGTATCTGGCCCGGATGGCATCGTCATCATCATTTGCATCATACCTGGCATTTCCGGAATAAGTACGGATAGGCCAATGGCGAAGATACCAGCTATGCTATCAGTTATATAAGCTGATGCGTCGGGTGACCAAAAAACCAACGGCGCGAACAGGAGCCATAAACCAACCATTGTAGAAGCCCATGGTGCCCAAAGCCGGAAAGGGTTAGCCGAAAGCAGACTAAAGACAATCAAAAGCACCCCGCTAATCAAATCGCTATAGGTCATTGCGGCGCTTTTATAACCAAAGGTAAAAGGCGCTGCCATAAGAAAAAACCCGAGCAGGACATTTGTAGCATGTGTCCAATATAAGTTATTGTAGTGTTCAACGATCATTTTTGTTTGATCTGCCAGCTGCTTATGGGAAAATGTTTCACCTTGCGGCGACATGGAAGAATGATCGTGCTGCTTCATATGATTAGTAATTGGTCAAAACTTATTGGATTTACTCTTTTAATTTATTTACCTTATAAAATTTCTCAGGGTCCGCTTTTAGATTTTTAACCATTTGTGGTAAAGTATTACGTAGTCCATTTTTTGGCCGCCAGCCTATCATTTTTTTTGCTTTAGTACTGTCCAGCTCGAAATGATCATCCGCCAAATCAATCATCCAGGGTTTAATAAATGCTTTGCCAAAAAGATTTAACATAAATGCGCCGGCTTTGGCAAACCACTTCGGTATATGAATGATTTCTGAATTTTTGCCATTAATTGCTTTACTGATAATATCCTGCAATTCCTGATAAGATAAGGTTTCGTCATCTCCGATATTCAGGATGACTTCTGGCGGCAACTCTTTCCTTTTGTTGATGACTTTAACAATGGAATCAACCAGATCATCAAGGTGAACATACGTACTGCCATGAGTTACATCGCCAGGGTAGAGCCGTGCACTGATCTGCTTTTCGTAAATGCGCTGTATCTGGTTAGTAATGGGTATTGAATTGCCCTGTTCATTATATACGCCGGCTATACGCATTGTCACGACCGGTATCTTGCCCCTTTTCTCATTCAGAACTTTTTCTGTTGCCACCTTTGATTTTGGATAGTCCCACTTGGGTTCAAGCGGCCATTCCTCGTCCATTTTTACACCAGGAGATGATGGTTTATATACAAGCATACTACTCGAAAATATAAACTGGTCTACCTTAAACTTCTGAAGGTTGTTTAACAACCTTTCCGTTCCCTTGACTGTCACTTTATCATACAAGTCAGAAGGCTTACCTAAAAAGTCGTAATACGCTGCCAGGTGTACTACAGACGCAATCCTGTTTCCGTAAGCATAGCGAATCCGGTCAAAAGCGAATTCAACGCTTTGGTCACTGGTAAGGTCAACACAGATACATTCAGCTTCGGCAGGTGGAAAAGGATAGCCGGCATTGTCTAATCCAGCAATAAGAAATTTTGAAGCCAGCTTTTCAATAAGCGCGGTACCTATCAACCCACTGGCACCTGAAACAACGATCAGTTCCTTTTGTATTCCGCCGGATTTGATTGCGGTTTCGCTTTTTTCCTTTTCCATTGTACTTCTGTTTTAAGTTTGAATAGGTTGTTCTTCAATTATGCTATCAGGTCGGGACAGAATTTGTTGACAGGTTTGCGCACATTGATAACAAGCTTTACTGCACTCACTGCAATATGCTATACCCATGCCGTCAAGCCTTTCAAGTTCTTCCCCGCAGGAGTTACAGATGAATGCACACACCTGGCATAAGTGTAAGGTAATGATGTCTTCCAGCGTCAGTTCTTCCGCCATTGCCTTGCAAACTGACGCACAATCCAAAGCCATGTGTATTCCCGTTCCCGTAACCCGGGAGGGGTCCTGCCCCAGATTTTGAGCAACATAGCATGCACAAAGCAGAGTACACCTTTCAAGCTTCTGAATAAATTCCTGTTGATATGGATTTGACATCGTTTCCTTTAAAAAATATGCTTTGCATCCCGGCAAAAGCTTATCCAGTTCATTTCGTTATCTCTGAAATATTTGCTGGTTAGCAGTACTCACGTAAGAATAAAATTGCTCACCTATTAAGCTAAAGGCGTGCTTCACAGCACACCTTTAGTTTAAAATTAAACGGCTGTAGCCATTTGTTCACAAGCTTCAGCGCATCTGCGGCAGGCTTCGGCGCATTCTTTACAATGCTCCATACCCATATGCGCATGTTTTTCGCATTCTTCGGCACAGGCTTTGCATGCATCGGCACAGATGCGGCACAGATGCGCGCTATATTCACTGCCTAAACTCATCAACTCGGCAGCTGACCGGCAAATGGCAGCACATTCCAGATCGAGTTGTATGCACTTAGATAGCATTTTGACATCTTCTTCTTTTAAACATTCGGTAGCGCAATGGCTACAGGAAACCGCACACGCTACACAAGCATCAATGCAATCTTTGAATTTTTGATGTGACATAATTTTTCGTTTATATAGTTAGTAGTTAGATTTATATGAATGATGGAGCTATTTGTTCCCATTTGCCAGCAACCAATCCTGGAACTGACTGATTTCTTTAGTTTGGCTGTCTATAATACTCTGAGCCATCGTCTTCATAGCACTTTCCGAGCCTTTCAAAAGTTCTAATCGTGCATTTTCTGTTGCCGTTTGATGATGCCCGATCATAAGGATGGCGAAATCGTGATCGATCCTTCCGTTAATGATCTGTAGATCGGCTTGTTTCATGCCTTTTTGCATATCCATCATTTGTTGCATGTCGAAATCCGGGTCGTTGCCGTGTGCCGGGTGTGATTTTAAAAACGATGTTAATTGCGCTATCTCTGCCTGCTGAGCTGTAATGATGGATTGAGCCATTTGTTTCATGGTCGCATCGGTTCCGCTTTGCAGTTCGAGGTTGGCCATATCTATCGCACCCTGGTGGTGAATGCGCATCATCAGCGCGAAATCATTATCCGGGTCTTTGGTCATTTTTAAGGTATCCATTTTCGCCATTGTAGCGTGCATGATGCCCATCATTTGATTTTGGTCATGCCCCTGTAGCTGCAATTGGTTACTATCTTTTTTACATGCGCTAAAAACGGCGACAAAGGCGGTTAAGATGGAAAGTTTAAATAGAATTTTCATGGTAGTGTATTTAAAATGAATTGCTGAATTTTATCCTTTATGATTGGTCTTCCACTGCTGAAACCCTTTGATATCCTGGCCTTGCTGTGGGATGGATTTTTGTGCCATCGAACGTAGCTTGTCTGTTTTGCTATAGGCTATTATACTTTTTGCCATTTGAATGCCGTCCGTATGATGTTTAATCATCATGTCTGCAAATTCATGGTCCACTGAGGACATCGACATATGGCCCGGTTTCATCATAGACATCATATTATCCTGCATCGCTTTTGCCGGTCCGGCACTTTTGTTCATAGGGTCATAGTTTTTGGGAGTGCTTTGCAACGAAGCGATTAACTGGTCCAAATCTGAAACTTCCTTCGTTTGGTCATCGATGATTTTTTGGGCCATTGCTTTCAACTTGGCATCTTTGCCGTCTTGGAGTTCGACCTTAGCCATATTAATAGCTCCCTGATGATGGATCTTTAACATAGACGCAAAGTCGAGGTCTACTATGCCTTTCATCGGCTGTGCCTCCATATCTTTCATCATCTTATTCATTACCTCCATCAGCTCCTCCCCATGAAAGCTTGTTTTGATTTCAGGTGCCGAAAAAATAATAACCGGTTTTGTTGCAAATGGACTGTTACCTGCAAACGCACCCTTAGTACTGTTAAAGCTAATGGCATTAGCTGCCAAAAGCGGGATCATTAAAATTGTTGTTTTCATAGCTTAGTTTTTATTTGTTTTATGTTAGATGTTAAATACTATAAGATGATGGTCAGGCCTCCGCCAAAACCATATTGGTTGTCGTAACTTGCCGAAACAGCGAAGTTTTTGGTAAGGATATAACGCGTATCGACCTGGAACTCATTATCTGTATTATAGGATGACCCCATGTACAGTCTCTTGGTCAACGGTATATCCTCCCGGCTGATCGTGAAGCGAAACTGCCCTTTGCTACTGATACGCGCATCTGTTTGTAAGAAAAGCGGAAGAAGGTAGCGCACACCGGCAACTGCGCTGTTATCCCCGTTACGACGAAACAGCCTACCTTTTTCTGTCTGCTCGAAGTTGCCGCCTACATAAGCAGCCAAATACTGGTTATTATCCAGATACCGCTGGAAACGCGGGTCAATTTCGTACCGTCCATCGTAGCTGAACCTGTAATTAGCGTTGAATTCATAACGGGTGTTCGATATGAAAATAGACCCTACACTTGTTTGCGAATGAAAAGAGGCCATACCCCAGGTATACCAGCGGCGGTCGTCTTTTAACAAGGGGTTATTTTTCTGATAGGGGGCAACCTCGTGGTTGCTTGGGTTATCTTCATAACGGACCACCCTGGCCATGCCGGACATCATATGGTATAAGGTATGACAGTGAAAAAACCAATCATGCGCTTCATCCGCTAAAAATTCAATGGTTTTTACCTGCATAGGCTCAATACTGACGGTATGCTTTAGCGGCGCAGAATCGCCCTTGGCGTTTAAAACCCGGAAAAAGTGCCCATGCAGGTGCATAGGATGCTCCATCATCGTGGTATTATGTAGAACAAACCTTACGATCTCACCTTTTCTGATCAATAATTTGTCTGCTTCCGATAAAGCCTTATTGTTGATCAACCACGTGTAACGGATCATACTTCCGGTCAGATATAAATGGTACGTTCTTACCGTATGAGAGCCTTCTATTACAGTTGAACTATTTGCCTGAAGCATATCGTAGGTCAGTATCTTCCCTTCACCACCTAATCCCAGCAACATGGAACCGCCCGGCCCCATCTTCGTGCCTTTGCCGTCATCAGTCATATTCATGCTTCCCATGCCCCCCATACCCATTTCGCCCATATCCATCTTACCCATGTCTTTCTGCTGGTCACCCATATCGGGTTTCATTCCTTTCACGGGCATTTTTTTTGTTTTATTGCCAGCCATGTTTTTCATGCTTGAGTCGCCCTTCATGTCAATTCCATTCATCTTCATTTCACTTTTATCAGGCGTAGGCTTATCTGCTTTTTTATCCATTTTCATATCACCCATATCCATGCCGTCCATTTTCATTTCGCCGGTACTCTTGCTGAACTGCAGGCCGTCATTTTTTACTTTTGAGCTGGGCACTGAATTCATAGGCATATTCATCTGGCTCATCATCCGGTTGAAGGTGTGGGTTAGTTTATAATAGGGTACGGGAGGAATGTCTTTAACTTTAACTTCAGCACCAGACCCTAACCAAGCCGATACTTTCCCTGATACGTCCTGATAGGTCGCGCGGAATTCGTATTTGCCTTTTAAGGGTATTTTGACAAGTACATCATAGGTTTCTGCTGTTCCGATCAGTATCTTGTCAACCGTCACAGGTTTTACTTCCAGGCCATCCGCCGCGACAACCGTCATTTGACTTCCCGCATAGTTCAACCAAAAATAACTGGATGAGGAACCATTAATGATCCGTAGTCTAACCGTCTCACCCGGTTTAAATTTGGACAGTTGCTGATCCGTGTAGCCATTAACCAGGAACCGGTCGTATTTGACATCCGCCAGATCCATTGCCGGCATACGCATCCAGTCCAGTTTTAGTTTGTCGCCCAGGTAACCTTTTGAGATCGCTCCGCCATAACTGAGAACGCTTCCTTTCTGAATGGAGAACCAGTCGGTTCCCCGCTTTAACATCCTTTGCACTTCTTTCGGTTTATAATCCGTCCAGTCGGAAAAAAGCATCACCTGTTCGGGGTAATCTTTGCTTTTTATTTGAGGATGTATTACAATGGAGCCATAAAGGCCGGACTGTTCGTCCAAATCTGTATGGGAGTGATACCAGAATGTTCCGGTTTGCCGGAGAGGTATAATAAAGGTATGGGTGGAATCCGGCATGATTGGCACAGTGGTGAGATAAGGAACGCCGTCGTACTGATTGGGTACTAAAACACCATGCCAGTGAATAGACGTTTCCGTTTTCATCCGGTTGTGAACACGGATATATGCTGTGTCTCCTTCCGTAAACGAAAGCGTAGGGCCTGGTATATGGCCGTTTATCGCCATCGCTTTTACCGGTTTTCCGGTATAATTTGCAATGGTATCCGTTATAAAGAGGTCATAGTTTACCCGTTTTCCGGCATGAATATAATGATCATTCAGGGTAGAGGAGGTACTGCCTATGGTGTCCTTTCCCTGTTTAGTCATCCCTTTCATATGCATACCCGGCATCCCTTCGCTCATTTTCATTTGATCTTTCATATCCATATGCTTCATACCGGTATCTTGCATGTTCATTCCAGGCATTGCAGTCTTTTCCTTCATATTCATTCCGGGCATCGTATTTTGTCCCGACATATCCATTCCGGGCATACTTTTCTTACTCATTTTCATTCCAGGCATTGCATTACTTCTTTTTTTAACGCCAGAAGCCTTAGCTGAACTGCCATCCATTTTCATCCCTGGCATTCCTGAGGTGTTTTTTGAGGGCATATGATGAGCAGCCGGAGTCGACTTGTTAGGTTTCTTCGTAACTTTCTTGGAGGCAGGCATCGGCATTTTCATGTGCATGGTGGTATCGGTCATGCGCATTTTTTTCTGCTGACAACTGGCTGAATGACTAAATCCAAGCAGACAGATGATTAATAGGTTAATGGTGATTTTCATGATGGTATTAAATTTTATCCAGTGGTTTCCTGTCATTTTTATCAATTGATTTATACTGACTGGGAGTCAAACCGGTAATGCTTTTAAATTGATTAGACAAATGTGCATTGCTGCTATAACCCATCATATGAGCTATTTCATTCATATTCAGCTCACCATATTGCAGTAGTTCCTTCACCTTCGCTATCTTTTGCTGTATAATAAACTTTTCAATGGTTACATCCTCGTGATCGGAGAATACACGGCTCAGATAAGAATAATCCATTTGCAGGGTTTCGGCAAGTATACTGCTGAGGGTTTGATAAACGCCGGTCAGGTCTGAATGGTGGACCAGCTTGATAACGGTGTTTTTAATTTTTTCTACCAGTTGGTCACGTTCCTTATCGATGATTTCAAAGCCCAGTATTTTTAATGAGGAGGCGATCTGTTGCATCTGTTCCTCATTTGGTTCGGGGTGAAATTGAACCTCGCCAAGGCTGATGTCAGAGACCAGAAAATTGTGATTATCTATTTGTTGTTTGACGACCATAATACAACGGTCGCAAACCATATTTTTTATATGAAGGATCATGTTCGAGTTTCAAGCGGTTAACGATTAAACATTAAAATACCATCCGCGGGGTGCGGCAGCTTGAACTCAAATGAGGATAGAACGATTTAAAATATATATAAATGGCTTTGAGGCATCAGGTGGTGCTTTAGCTATAGGCCATTTGAATTGCTCAGTAGTAGCTCGCACAACGCAATCCTGAAAATATATAATCTGATGAAGTTGAACTTTAAATACCTCTAACTGCAATTCCGTTGATCCATTAACATTTTCCTTGACCATCGACAAGTTTTGCTGGTTGCAGCAAGTGCAATGCTGACTTTTTATTTGAGAAGGGGAATCTCCCGAAGGCTCGTCACAGCAATGATCATCGTCACAAGAATCTGTTTTGGACAATGCGGAACCATGGTTAATATAACCGGGGCCGGCATCGGTACAGCAATGAAAAAAGCAGGCTGATACCCCTGATGTTAACATCAGGTATAAGGCCGCCAAAATCAATGCACTAAACTTTTTCATTATTATTACTACACAAAAAAGTTACAATTGTTCTTGACTAAATATTTTTCTTTAAAATTAAAATCCTGCTGGCATCGCAGCAGGATTTCTGTCTACACCTTTGCTAATCAATTCTTTGTGCAAAATAGCCTTTTGCCGTCACACTTTCGATGATCTGTTCGGCAGTTAAACCCTCTGCCTGTACGGTAAGTACCTTATCGCGATTAGCGGTATCTACCTCCCACTTATCTATACCCTTTAAATTGTCCAATGATGGGGTTACAGATGCTATGCAGCCACCGCAGTTAATATTGGTTTTGAATTTGAACGTTTCCATGTTATTTGATTTATATTAAATGTTAATTTTTGATAATTTCAGCCGGAGGCTATTGCTCACCACCGATACGGAGCTTAGTGCCATAGCCGCCCCGGCGATCATCGGATTCAATAAAAATCCGTTGATAGGATACAACAGTCCGGCCGCAATAGGTATGCCGATCAGGTTATAAACAAATGCCCAAAACAAATTTTGTCTTATCGTACGAACCGTTAACCGTGAAAGCTTTATCGCTTTAGCGATTTGCGTAAGGTCGGGGGATATCAACGTGATCTTCGCAACATCCATTGCGATATCTGAACCCTGCCCCATCGCGATGGAAAGGTTAGCCTGGGCCAGTGCCTGGCTGTCATTGATACCATCGCCAACCATAGCTACGACCTTTCCCTTGGCTTGCAATTGTTTAACAAAGTCTGCCTTATCTGAAGGTAATGCTTCTGCTATGACCTGATCGATCCCTGCTACAGCTGCAATGTTATTCGCCGCTTGCCGGTTGTCGCCCGTAACCATGTAAACTTCGATGCCTTGTTTTTTCAAATCTTCTACCGCCTGCGCGGAATTGCTTTTTAACTTGTCCTGTATACCGATGATACCTAAGACCGATGTATGGTCTGCAAAATAGATAACGGTCTTCGAGGCATTCTGCCACAAATCCTGCTGCTTTTTCAGATCATCCGGTATTTGGATGTTAATGCTGTTAACCAGCTTGGGGCTCCCGGCCAAATAAGGCTTTCCATCCTGCAAGCCTTCTACTCCGCGTCCGGTAAGGCTTTTAAAATAAGCTAAGGGAACAGGTTTTACGTCCATCTCTTTGAGGTATTCAACTACAGCCGCTCCCAAAGGGTGTTCTGATTCTTGCTCTAAGGACAGCAAAATTCCTGCAAGAAATGACCTGTTCTCTTCCGCCGGTTTTGTCCAGACCAGATCTGTTACTTTTGGTTTGCCCTCTGTTAATGTTCCGGTTTTATCGAGAACAACAGCGTTCACACGGTAGCCAAGTTCCAGGGCTTCAGCATCTTTAACAAGGATGCCGTTTTCAGCTCCTTTACCGATCCCGACCATAACAGCGGTAGGTGTTGCCAGCCCTAAAGCGCAGGGGCAGGCGATCACCATCACCGTTACCATAGCTAACAGGCCCTGGGTGAGGGCGTGCTGCCCGCCGAACAAAAGCCATGCTCCGAAACTCAGCAGCGCAATTAACATGACAACCGGTACAAACACGCCGGCAATTTTATCGACAAGTTTTTGAACCGGGGCTTTTGAACCTTGCGCCTCCTGAACCAATTGAATGATCTGGGCCAACATCGTTGCGCTTCCCACTTTTTCGGCCGTAAAGCGAAAACTGCCTTTTTGGTTTATTGTTCCGGCAAATACCTTATCACCTGCTTTTTTTTCAACCGGGACAGGCTCACCGCTGATCATACTTTCATCAACAAAAGAGCTCCCTTCAAATAAGATGCCGTCAACGGGGATCTTTTCACCTGGGCGAACCAGCAAACGGTTACCTACCTGAACTTCTGCAATCGGCGTTTCTATTTCTCCCTTGTCAGTGATGAATAAAACAGTTTTTGGTTGCAACCCGATCAATTTTTTGATAGCAGAAGAGGTATTAGACTTTGCCCGCTCTTCCAGAAGCTTGCCCAGCATAATAAAGACGATCACTACGGCAGCAGCTTCAAAATAAACGTGCGGCATCAGTCCCTGCCGATACCAGAATTCGGGATATACGGTATTAAAAAAGCTAAATGCAAAAGCGATTCCCGTGCTCATCGCGACAAGCGTATCCATATTTGCTCTGCCGTGACGGGCCTGTTTCCAGGCATTGATAAAAAAACTCCGGCCTGCAACGAATAATACGGGTGCAGTCAGGATCAGCATGATGTAATTTCCATACGGAAAATTCATGAAAAACATCCCGATCAATACAACCGGAACCGTTAATGTCCCGGCCCAAATGATATTCTTCTTTAATTTATTCAATTGACTTTGCTGGGCTTCTGCTTGTTTTTCCCGCCCGTTCACCGTATCAATGATTAAATCATACCCAACAGATTGTACAGCTTGTTGCAAGCTAAAGGGTTGTACTAAAGCCGGATGAAAGGCTACTTTTACCGACTGTGTAGCATAATTAACTTCCGCCTTTTCTACACCTTCCTGTGCATTGATCATTGATTCTACACTCGCTGCACATCCGGCGCAGGTCATGCCGGTCACAGGAAAAGTAAGTGTTTGGGTTGCTGCTGTCATTCTTGAATTAAATATATGGTTACAAAATTACGCCTCATTCTTTTATGACTATTACATAATTCGGGGAAAGAATTACATAATTTGTTAGGTACAACTCAATACTTATGTCATACCGCAATAAAGTGATGATCGGTGGAGTCTCGCCATGATCGGTACTGTTAATGCAAATGCGTATGGAATGCCGCCCATAAAACAGCAATAATACCCGCCAGGCTTAGCAAGAACACAAGCGTATAGATAATCTCTTTAAATATTCTGCCGGCTGTCCAGGGCTTTTTCTTTTTAGGAGCCGACTTTTTAATTCTTTGCTTTTCTGGAATTGGCATAGACAATAATTAAACTGGTAGTAATCTAAATGTCGGGCATTAGCTTTTAAGCCAAAAGCTGATGCCCGACGATGTTCTTGTCTGTTACTCACGAATGATACGCCATTAGAAATGTTCCAGTCTGTTTATGGCAGGCCTGCCGCTACGATGATAATAGCCTGATAATTCACCCATCTCCGCACGTAAATGCTTCCTGATCTTTTTGGCAAACGACCGCAGTTCCTTATCATTCCCATACTTCGATAATACCCTAATCATTTTTAAGCCTTGCTGATCGAGGTCGATCAGCAGCAGCACAAATTCCTCGTCGGTTGTTGGCCTGCTTGCGAAAGTCAGTTTTTTATGCTGGGGAAATGAAGCTATTTGGCGGCCTATGCAGCCGTCTTTATGTAAGGGATCGTAATTTTCCGGCAGATTCCCCTTGACCAGGAATTTATTTAATTCTAAAGTTTCATGGATTCGGACAGCAATCATTTTCCTGACATTCCGGACCAACCGGTCATTTTTTCCCTTTTGCATCTCCAGCATCTCCAACTCCACAGCACCAAGATTGATTACGATAATGGACATGACGATATCCCGGTCAGTATTGCCCGTCATGAGCAGCTGACCGAGTTGGATATTCATCTTATCAATAATACTGTTGAAACTTACCGTGGTATCGGGATTAACGAAACCCGCCGAAACGTAGCTATTCCTGCCATGACCATGAACGGTCACAGCATAAAATAGAAACAACGCAAAAAGTCCAGGTGTTTTGTGCATCATGGGGATTGATCTTTAGTTGGCTACATTCTGCCTGATTACCGGGCAAGCCCATTATTTCATGGTAGAATCCATTTTCATGAGGCTATCTGGTTTGCCGGGTTTAGCATGCTCCTTACCCATATCATCCTCTTTCATCAAATATCTGCCCATAGGCCCTACGCCGGCGATGTGCGTTAACCGTGCGCCGTGATGACCGGTAATTGATAAACAGATAGCAGCAAGAGTAGCCGATACCAAAACAACGGTATTATATGACCTGGAATAAAATTTTGCAAAAACGCCTATTGCCTTTAAAAGCAACGTGATGCCTGATAACCATAGTGTATACCTTGCATACTTCTCATGCGCTGCAAATATTGCCATAGCGGCCTTAGGCGTATTATCCGCCGGGTCAGCATGGAACAAAGTGCTGGCCGCTAATGCGGAAAGAAAAGCTGCGGCCATGATCGCCAATGTAGCCCACCTGATTTGATGCCATTGAGGTTTGGCTACAATTATGATCTGGAAGGCAAATGCCATTAAAATCAATACAATTGGAAAATGTATAATTAACGGGTGTAAAGAGGGAAATCCTGAAAACATAGTCTTAATATTAAAGATTTGATATTTTGACCGGTACAAAGCGATACCGAATTCCATAATAAACAAGCGAGGCATCGCTAAATGCAATGGTGCTTACCGATGACCTTTTTCCTGGCATTCAACAAACATTAACTGAGACCTGATGGACAGTAAAATGGCCAAAAACAGTCACGCGTCAATTATTCTTCGAATGATGAAAAGGAGAAAAAATATTGGAATTGATCAAATCTGGAAACGCTGGATAGCTATGCGCATCGTCCAGGATGGTGGCCATTGGGAAACCTTTTTACTATTCTTAATTGCTGGCAAAAAACTGGTAAACCTGACGATAAGTGGATTACAGGGAAAAAATATATTTTGAGGTGACTCAAATGAAACTTTGTTACCTTGAGGTGTTTCTTTGGCCAGCGAATTAAACCGGGCCGTACTGTTCTGACAGCATGCCTCATCCTCGTTTTGCAAAACAGGATGATTATTTTTTTCGGTTAAAAAGTGGTCAGCGTGATTACTATTATGCAGGGCATGAATTACAACTTCATGATCATTATGATGAGGCAGATCCTGAAAACTCTGGCGTAAAGTACAACCAAGCCCAACAAGAGAGTTGAGCAAAAAGATAAATAACAGAAATACCGCTTTTTTTCTCATTAAATATCTAAGTTAACATATTTTTTGTTTATGTTGTTTTTGGTCACATACAAAATTATATGTTAGCGGGTGCGTAACTGTAAGGTATAAAAATATAAGCAGCTTTTGAATTTACAACCATTTAGCCTCGCAGTTACGATATAAAAATTATTCTGAATCAGGATGAATTCATTTTTAATATGGTTAATACCTCATTCTTGTCATTATATTTTTTCATTTGTGCAATCCTTTTCCTACGCATCAATGATTTTCATGCACCTACTTGTGCGCAAATTTTACCCTCTTGTATTATATCGTATTGTTCAACGCTATCAGGGTAAAGGAATTGTTCTTAAAAACCACGCTGCTGGCCAGAAAAGAGGGGCTTTTATAGTTTTCAAAGCTTTGGTTTGTTAACAGGACATAGCTGACCCGGTATGCAGCAAATAATTTTTCAGCGGAAAGCGGCTGCGACGTAGACAGAAAGGAAAGCATATCATGCCGGTCACTTTCCCGCTTTTCATAGCTAATATAAGGATTGGAAAAGTATATCTCCACTGAAACCATTTTAATGCCGGTTGCCATTACCGGGAAAAGAGACTGATCATGGCCGCAAAGCATCACTTTATCGAGCGGTATATTCTTGCTGATGTAATTGTACACTTCTATTTCATCCGTCCGTTTTTCCTTAGCCAGCGCTTGCTGCCTCGGTTCAAGAAAATCTTTGCGCTTGCTGTAAATGGAATAATAACCCAGGGCAAAAAGTAAAATGAATAATACCATCAAATTACTATAAAGGATCAACGGGTTTTTAACTGTGAATTTCCGTACAAGGAGGTCACTTAACCATTGAATGACCGGGCCGGATAAGGCGATAAAACCAAAACCAAAGAAAACGGACTGCAGCGCTTTAAAGTAGAAAAAGTAATGGAAAGCCGGGATGGTATCAGGAAGCGTGATATGCAGCATGCGGTTCGCTGTAGGAAGAGCCGCCTCATACACATACATTATTAACGTAATCAACAATAAATTAAAAACTATCCGGCGAATAACAGGCTGCTGATACTTCCTATAAAACCATACAAACCCTATGACAGCAACAACCATAGAAAATGTAATATTTAGTTTCAGCAGTTCCAGGGTATTGTGCCTCGCGAAAATACCTGGTGCGCACTGTAAAATAACACGGTTGATAAAATGTAGGTGGTATTTGAATAGGACGAAATATAGAAAAGGGAAGCTCAGGATAAAAAACGGAATAATGGTTAACGCGCCCTGTAGGAAATAGGTGCCGACAGTACTAAATTGCTTGTTTTTTAAAGCCAATACCACTTTTTGGCCCTGCAAAGAAATCAGCAGCAAAATAATGATGATCGTCGGCGCGGAATGCCCCAAAAAGCTGATACCTAAGAAAGCGCCCAATACTAAGAACCAGTACATTTTCTGCGTCGAAAACGCCTTGTAGCAAAAGAAAATATTCAGATAAAATAAAAACTGTACGTATGAATCAGCGAGCGGCCAGGGTGAATAAGTGGCACCGCCCCAGCCGGGCAGATTACCGGAAGCCAAAAATAAAAAGGACAATAATCCCGCGAGAGCAACTTTATAATCAAACAGCCGGATCATCATGAAAAAAAAGAAAACTGGGCCAAGGAGGTTGAGAAAGGCCCCGGCCCTTGCAACCACAATATTTACCGGCAGGCCGGTGACATAAACAATGGCAGTTTCAGATAGGTACAACAGGGGGTTATACCACATATACTCACCGGCTATATTGGGGTCGGAACCAAAGTGTCCATCCAGCGTACTCCTGATATAGCCAATATCCCGGTCGAAATCCGGCTCAAAGGCCCAATGCAGGTCATGAACTGTCCTGTAACATTGTAAAAAAGCCAGGATCAGCAGGATCACACCCGCTGATATATATTTAACGTTTTCCTTTAATTGCATGGCCAAATTCAATTTAGACGTTGTTTAACGCAATTGACGCTATATGGTTACATGCTAAGTTGTTAGTTATTTGTGATAGCCGCGGTTGATCCCGGCATTGAGCACCGTAGCCTGATCCATAAAAAATTATTTATATTTAACGTTTATTTTATAAAGCATGAAGAAAAAGATCCTTGTGATGGAGAATGATCAGGCCATAATCGAAATTGTGTCCTTGATACTGGAAGATGAAGGTTATGAAGTAAAAGCATTAAACACGGAGAGCAAAGTATTAGAGGTGATCAATGATTACAAACCGGATGTCATCATACTGGATATTATCAGACCAAGTGAAGAAGGCACACTGTTATGCCTTACGCTAAAGAAAAACGTGAAAACAAAACATATCCCCGTAATTGTATTTTCGACGCATCCAAAAGTCCTGACCGCTATCAAAGAAGTTTGCGCGGATGACGTTGTGCCAAAGCCATTTGATGTTGCTGAATTGCTCAACGCGGTTGAAATGCAATTGCAATTATAGGCATAGGCTGCTTATTGACACGAAAATATTAACCTGTCCGGCAATTCAATAGTTTAGATGTTTTTAAATTTGATCATATGATCCTGCTCCCAGACACAAATGATCTTGTTGTTTGGCAATATGGCGGATCTTAAGAAGCTGCCATTCCCTACCACTTGTGTTTTTTTGCTTTGTAGCGACATTAATTTTACGGTATCGCTATTTTGATACGTAATAAAGCTGCTGGTACCACTTATCGCGATAGCACAGCTTCTGCCATTGCCGATAAAAGTTTCAGGCTGGCCGGGCTGGCAGAAATATACCATACCTTTTCGCTGCCAGGTAGTTTGAACGGTATTCGTAGGATCAATGACAATGCCGCCGCCATCCATCGGGCAACCATTGAGTTTCCAAGTATCCAGACCTAATTTTTGCGCTGCTGCAAATGTCTGCCCGCCATTTAATGACCGGGTTACATAAAGGTCCCGGGAACCATTCAGCCAGTTCCTGAACATAATAGCTACGTTATTTCCCTGTACAGCTATACTTGGCTTACAGCATTCGCAGACATGTTGATCAGGCGACTGGTAAGCCAAAATATTTTTTGTCCACTTCATAGCTTTGCCTGGTAAGGACGCAAAATAGATCTGATTGTGCTTTCCGGTTCGGTTATCGAGCCATACCGCGTAAAAATTATCCTTTTTGTCTGCTGCTATGCTCATCAGCCCTTCGGGTGCAGAACCTGTCAAATCATTAACGACACCCATCGTCTTCCAGTGCCCCGTAGCGTGACTAAGCTTAAACCAATGGATATTTCCGGATTTGTCCATAGCCGTGATCACTGAATAATTAGCAGAGCTTGATAATTGAGGCCCTCTCGACATGCCAAGGTGCATATCAGGCACCCGCGCTACCAAAACCCGTTGACTAAAAGATTTTCCATGATCATTTGAGGTTGCGCAGAATATTTTATCCTCTGATCCAAAAACAACCCTGATTACACCCTTAGTGTCGACGCTAACCTGGGGTTGCTGACCAATCCCTATATTGTCGCTATTGACAGCAGAAAGCGATGACAACGACAGGAATAATACAGCGAGTAATAGGTAGGATAGTAACTTTTTCATGGGTTTAATTTAATATTTCTGGCAAATTAACCAAAAGGGATGACTTATCTGTTGATGACCGTAGGAAAGTGCGTTGTTACACTTCGTTTCTATGCAGGGCTATGTTTCTTTTTTTCAAATAGAGATAAGCAAGTGTGGCTAAAATTACCAGACCCAGTAAGAAGCCGCCAAGCACATCGGTTAACCAATGCGCGCCCAAATAGATACGGGAAAATGGAACGATGAATATCAATAACATACAAATTGAGCCAACTGATGCCCGGATAAATTTGGGGACAGCGGCAATCTCAAACATCAGCTGAGCCAGGAAACCGAAAAAAACGACATAAAAAATTACATGCCCGCTTGGAAAGCTTTGCTGTCTTGTTTTTTCAATGATCCTAACTAAGGTTTCTGACGGCCTCGGACGATTAACAATAAGTTTAACGATAGAACTGATTATACCGGAGATCAGGGTTGACAGCAGGAATAAACCTTCCTTTTTATATTTATAAAGAAAAAACAGCAACGCTGTACCCAAAACGATGATAACCGAATTTGGCATATAACCAAACCAGCTAACCATTTTCATCGCCGTGTCCAACTGTGGGTTTTGATGTTCCTGTGCTTCTTCTGAAAATTCCCGGTCTAATAAGAATACTGGCATGAAAAAAACAAATGCTGTGAGCGCCAGAAAACCAATCATCATGGTTACCAGTACATACAGCATTATTCGTTTTTTTCGATCAGATAGTTGCACTGATACTTAGTCTTTTTTCAAAAAGCTACCATTTTCATCAAAGATCAGGTCGCCACCCTTTATTTCGGCCTCATACATGGTTTTCCCGGCGGCATCAGTTACTTTTCCGGCTTCTTTAATTTTCGCGCCCTTATAGTGCGCGGCAACATAGGGCGCAACAGTTTTTGGCAATTCGCTTATAGATATGGCCTTCACAATTTCGACAAATGCACCTGCCGGTGTAAATGTAACGGAATTGTCTTCACCAGATTTTCCACCCCAATTAGCCTCATAATTTCCTTTTTCCTTTTCCCAGGTGACTTTGGTAACCTGCGGATATTTATTAGCCAGCGCGGCTTTAACAACGGAGGGCACAGCGGAGCTTTTTAAGTCCTGTGCCATAACATTGCCTGCGATAAGGAAGGCGATAACGCCAAACAATAATTTCTTTTTCATTTTTTAAGTTTATATTCAATGATAAAAAATCATTCTGTAGGAAAATTGTGTTCATCAACGTGATTGACTTTACCCTACTATCTCTATAATACTTAAATCGGAACGTCAATGTCACTGCATTTGTCATATTGATGATAATACTTTTCTTAGTCAAAGGATACCCATTACCCATAACAATCGCATCCCGAAATCTCTAAAGGGAAGGTACCAGAGCTTCAGCTTTTAATTTACCAGAATAAAAAACTTATGTTTGTATATGGGTAATAGTAAATATAACAATGCAAATGTATTGCTTCTTCTCGTGGCCTACTTGTTTGTAGTACTTACCCATATTTTATTCCTCCCCCCTCACGGTCAAAGATCGCTCAATCCCCAAGGACATTATAACTCTATTTTTAAACGAAAGTTAGACAACGCCAACAATCACGCCCTCAGTTTGATGCACCGCACCGATAAGTCAGTTTTGAATAAAAATCAAAATATTCATCACTTATTTATTAAACTGGCTGGTTCTTTTTTTATCTTATTGTTGCTGGCACGAATCGGACGACGTGCAAAATTACTTACGCTCGTTCCTTTTCGGCGATACTTTTATCCTTACCCTCCATTCCGGCTCTCTCTGCGTATTTGATTTTCTAGACCATTTAATGCCTTACGAGCTGTAAAGCAGCGCTGTTTCTTTTTTTATTCTTCAAGAAATTCATCATGCATTTTTTATTATCAAAAAGTCTGAGCCGCCTGAGCCGTTTATATAGCCGCGCTATCACCAGGGTTCTTCCGGAACTTAAGTTCGAACATCATGCGGAGATCCTTCTCATCCTGGCATACACAAATCGCAGACTTACGCAAAAAGAGCTGGCAGAACTATACCAGGCCGACAAATCGCGTATAGCGGTATTGATCGAAGGGATGACTAGGGACGGGTTGGTCTATACCGAACAGAACAGTGCGGATAGAAGAGCACATTTCGTTTTATTGACCAGCAAAGGCGAAGCTATCATTCCCAAAATTCAGCAAGCGATTGAGCAGGTAAATTGCATGATCAATCAACAGTTGGATAAAACGCACCTGGATTATTTCTATGCAACGCTTTTTAAGATGCAATCTAATTTGGTTGAACTTCAGGTTTGACTGAGCAGGAGGGAAACTTTAACTTAAGGCGAGTCCTGCGGCCATTCTGAAAATTTTAACAGTCATTTATTATGTATCCAACACTCTCCGATCTCACTAAAGATATTTTTGGTTTTTCCATCCCATTACCTATTAAAATGTTCGGCCTGTTTGTTGCCATCGCGTTTCTTGTCGCAATGCTGCTCCTAAAGAAAGAACTAAAACGCCGTGAAAGTGAAGGTTGGTTACAGCCTTGCCGGGAGCTTACATGGGTCGGAAAGCAAATCAGCTCGTGGGAAATATTCTTTACAGGCCTGATTACCCTGTTAATGGGCCTGGCATTGATTGTTTTTGCCCGGAACCGCTTTTCGTTTGATGGCGATCCGTATGACGGCATTGTGCTGATGGATCTGGCCTTTGCGTTAATTCTTGCAGTGCTCGTCGCCTTTATAAGGTACTACTTCAAAAGCCTGAAAGCCGCAGGTAAGCCTGAATTGAAGGTAATTTCGCACTGGCCACATGAAAGAACCGATACCATTATCGGTATTGCCGCAGTCGCCGGCATCGTCGGCGCAAAGCTATTTGACGGATTAGAAAACTGGAGCAGCTACATAGCCCATCCGGCTGACTTCTTTGCTTTTAGCGGTTTAACATTTTATGGGGGACTGATCGTGGCGTCGATGGCCATTTTGTACTATGCACATCAAAAGCACATCGACAAATGGCAGTTGGCCGATAGCGCTGCGCCCGTACTCATGCTGGCTTATGGTATTGGCCGGATAGGATGCCATATGGCAGGCGATGGGGATTGGGGAATTGTAAATTCTTTTCAAAAACCAGTAAAATGGTTACCCGATTGGCTGTGGAGCTATACCTATCCGCACAATGTAAGTGACCAGGGTGTATTGATCCCAGGCTGCACAGGCGAGCATTGCTTTCAGTTACCTATTGGCGTATTCCCGACCTCCTTGTATGAATTTGTGGTATGCACCCTGCTTTTCCTGGTGTTGTGGAAACTGAGAAAGATTATTACTTCGCCCGGCAGGCTGTTTGGAATTTATCTGATAATGAATGGCGCCGAGCGGTTTCTCATTGAATTGATCCGTGTTAATAATAAATATGATCTCGGATTTGTAAAACCAACCCAGGCAGAATTGATTTCGATGGGTCTGTTTTTGACCGGCTGTCTGATCGTTTATGTGAGTTCGAGAAAGACAAAATATAATCCGGAATAAAGTACTAATAAATAATATAGTCAGTAATAGCAACACATTTATTGATTCAACTTTCTTGAGCAAGTGGCTGTTTGAACTTCCTTTTTCGGCCCTGATCATTGTAATCCTTATATTAATTTTAGGAAACGTAGTTGTCAGTCGACATAAATTTTCCAATTGATGGTTATATTAGCTCATCAAACCGATATGAGAGAAAATAAAAAAACACATTGGGAACAGGTATATCAAACCAAAAAACCGGATCAGGTTAGCTGGACACAATCTGTTCCTCAAACTTCGCTTGATTTCATTCATAGCTTTGATCTATCCAAAACTTCAAAGATCATAGATATCGGAGGCGGCGACAGTAAGTTGGTTGACTACCTTCTGCAAGAAGGGTTTGAAGATATTACGGTACTGGATATATCTACAGCCGCATTGCAAAAAGCACAAGAAAGACTTGGCAAAAAAAGTGAATTGGTCAAATGGATCATTTCCGATATTGTTGATTTTAAACCGGATGAATATTATGACCTTTGGCACGACCGTGCTACCTTTCATTTCTTAACAGGGCAAAACCAAATTGCTGCTTATTTGGACATAGCCGGAAGATCCGTTAAAAATTACCTGGTCATTGGCACTTTTTCGGAGAACGGACCAGAACAATGCAGCGGGCTGTCCATAAAACAATACACAGAAGAACAATTACAAAACCAGCTAACTAAAGATTTTAAAAAGATCAGGTGTATCCATGAAGATCATGTAACCCCGTTTCAAACCACCCAGAATTTTCTTTTTTGCAGCTTCGAAAAAAGTAGTTTGTAATATCTGGTACAATTTTATTTCATAAAGAGAATCTTTATAAGCTTCGCGGTACTCTGCAAAACATAGTAACTCTACTATCTTTGCGGAGATCTTAAAGCGAATCACCTGTTGTTTGTTAAAACTATAACAAGGGATATAAGGTAAAGTCTGATAAACAAACCGTATAAAACGTTGTTAAGTATTTGGTTATGGCAAAAGTCAAACTTATAAATTGTATTTTTAAATACTGATTTAATATCTTTGCACCGAAATGAAATGGATGTGCTTCATATTTGCCCTTTTTTTTCTTTGCCTGGACCTGGAGCCATGCAAGGATAAAGTCGGTGGTGTACCCGATGCATTCGCTTCATTGACTCTAACAAAGCAGCACCAGTCCAAAACCAACCAGGACCAGTGTCCGCCGATGTGCCATTGCAGTTGCTGTAACATGCAGGTGGTTATCCAAAGCAAAATGATCTTCCGACCGGTTGCCGGAACTTATACCCCTGTTGTAGCATTCATGATCCCTGAAAAGCCGGTTACCCGACCAGCTAACATTTGGCAACCGCCCAAGCTAAACGCATAAACTTTCCGAGTTCGCCGTTTTGCGTCATAGTTGACGCTGCTTTGCGGCAAGTTTATTATTTCATGTTTTACTTGTACCGGTATGGCAACAAACAGGATAAATCCTGCTAAGCGTACCTCTGTAACTCACAAGAAAAAAAAGAAGAAGAAATTCCAAAGGCCGTTATGGATGCGCATTATACGCACCATCGCTATCATCATCATGACCATTTTTATGGTCTTGGCAATGATCGGAATTGTACAGAGGTACTGTCATATCTTATCCAAGCATTAGATCATTTTTATGCTGAATAAGATCATTCATTTTTCCATCAACAATAAATTGGTGATCGGGATCTTCACACTCGGGCTCATTGCCTGGGGGATCTGGTCACTCAAAAAATTACCCATAGATGCCGTTCCTGACATTACGAATAATCAGGTTCAGGTGATCACGCTGAGCCCTTCACTGGCCACCCAGGAAGTAGAAAGGCTCATATCTTACCCGGTTGAGCAAACCATGGCGACCATACCCGAGATCGAGCAGGTGCGTTCTATTTCGCGCTTTGGCTTGTCGGTGGTAACTATCGTATTCCACGATGATGTAAATATTTATTGGGCACGTCAGCAGGTTAATGAAAAGCTTTCAGAAGCCAAAAATAATATCCCTGCAGGTTTAGGTAACCCAGAAATCTCACCCATTTCCACCGGGCTTGGCGAGATCTATCAATATGTTATTCATGCCAAGCCTGGTTATGAAAGCAAATACAACGCGCGTGAATTACGAAGTGTGCAGGACTGGATCGTAAGACGCCAGTTATTAGGCACACCAGGCATTGCGGAGGTTAACAGCTTTGGCGGTTTACTAAAGCAATACGAGATCGCACTTGACCCTGATAAGCTGCGTAGTTTTAACCTTGGTATCAACAATGTATTTGACGCGCTTGCCCAAAACAATCAAAATACGGGTGGCGCTTATATCGATAAAAAACCCAATGCTTATTTTATCCGAAGTGAAGGTCTGGTTGGTTCAACTGATGATATCGGCAAGATCGTCGTCAAAAACAATACGGATGGCACACCGGTGCTGATCCGGGACATCGCTACCGTCAATATCGGCAACTCTATCCGTTACGGCGCATTAACCCGTGCCTCTAAAGAGAACAGCGGCGAGGCCGTCGGTGGTATCGTGATGATGCTCAAAGGAGCCAATGCCAATAATGTCGTAACAGCGGTAAAAGAGAAAATCGCCCGCATCAACAAAACTTTACCTGAAGGTGTGGTGGTAGAGCCTTTCCTTGACCGCAGCGCTTTGGTGAGCCGGGCTATCGGCACTGTAGAAAAAAACCTGATCGAAGGAGCACTCATTGTGATCTTCGTTTTAGTGGTTTTCCTGGGCAATTTCCGTGCAGGATTGGTGGTAGCCTCCGTGATACCACTGGCCATGCTTTTTGCTATCTGTATGATGAACCTATTTGGGGTATCCGGGAACTTAATGAGCCTGGGCGCTATCGACTTTGGTCTGATCGTCGATGGCGCGGTGATCATCGTGGAAGCTACGATGCACTTGTTATATGCGAAACAACGTGCCAAAGCTTACACCCAGCAAGAAATGAATGAGCAGGTTGAAACTTCAGCAGTGCGTATGATGAGCGCTGCGGCTTTCGGTCAGATCATCATCCTGATCGTGTATTTTCCAATTTTGGCATTGGTAGGCATTGAAGGCAAAATGTTCCGCCCGATGGCTGAAACGGTAGCCTTTGCCATTATTGGCGCATTCCTGTTGTCACTGACCTATGTACCGATGATATCTTCGATGTTCCTGAGTAAAAAGCCAAAGAACGGAAAGAATATCTCGGACAAAATGATGGATGCCATCCATAAACGTTATGAGCCGCTTATCATTGGCGCGCTGAACCACCGTTTAAAGATCATTATCATTTCTGTGGTATTATTAGTGGCTGCTGTATTCACTTTTACCCGTATGGGCGGCGAATTTATCCCGACCCTGGAAGAAGGAGATTTTGCAGTTGAAACCCGCCTGCTAACCGGCAGTTCCCTTTCCCAAACAATTGATAAGGTTAACCAGGCTTCACAGATCCTGGTTAAAAAATTCCCGGAAGTAAAGGAGGTGATCGGTAAGATAGGTGCCGCCGAGATACCCACTGACCCGATGCCGATGGATGCCTGTGACCTGACCGTGATCCTGAAAGACAAAAAAGAATGGACCACTACCCACGACCGTGAAGAACTCGCTAACCTGATGGCGAAGGAACTGGAAAATGTTCCGGGTGTCACCTTTGGTTTTTCCCAGCCAATTCAATTACGTTCTAACGAGCTGATCTCCGGTGTACGTCAGGATATAGGTATCAAGATATTTGGTGACGACCTGCAAACCCTGGCCGACCTATCCCAAAAAGTAGGAAAGATCGTAAACAGTGTTTCCGGTGCGAAAGATTTGTATATCGAGCAAGCCACCGGTTTGCCGCAGATCGTAGTTAAGATCGACCGGGATAAAGTTGCCCAATATGGTTTGAGTATAGCAACGGTCAATACGGCTATTAATGCCGCGTTCGCCGGGCAGTCCGCTGGTTTGGTTTACGAGGGAGAGCGCCGTTACGATATGGTCGTGCGTTTATCAGATCAGAACCGCCAGGGCATTGATGATGTGAAAAACCTGTATGTGACCGCTCCTAATGGTAACCAGGTGCCGTTGGAACAGTTAGCCAGTGTGCAGTTCCAGGTTGGCCCGAACCAAATTCAGCGTGAAGATACCAAGCGCCGTATCGTCGTAGGCCTGAATGTCCGTGGCCGGGATATCCAATCAGTGGTGACCGAGATCCAGGGCAAGATCAATCAGCAGATCAAAATGCCGGCAGGATACTACGTAACCTATGGCGGTCAATTTGAGAACCTGAAAGAAGCTACTGCCCGCTTGTCTGTCGCTGTACCGGTAGCCTTGCTACTTATTTTGTTATTACTGTATTTCTCTTTCGGTTCGATCAAACAATCCATCCTGATCTTTTCTGCTATCCCGATGGCAGCCATCGGTGGTGTTTTCGCCTTACTATTAAGAGGGATGCCATTTAGTATTTCGGCAGGGGTTGGATTTATTGCCCTGTTCGGTGTGGCTGTATTAAACGGTATCGTACTGATCACTGAATTCAACCGCTTGAAAAAAGGCGGACTGACCGACCTGAAGAAGATCGTACTGGAGGGAACAGCGGAAAGGTTACGCCCGGTTTTGATGACCGCAACGGTAGCCTCATTAGGCTTTATGCCGATGGCGATTTCATCTGCCGCAGGTGCCGAGGTACAAAAACCACTGGCAACGGTGGTGATCGGTGGCTTGCTTACCTCCACCATATTAACCCTAATCGTTTTACCCGTGTTATATACCTATTTTGAAAAGTCCCGCAGTGACCGCAAGGGCGGTAAAGCGGCGAAGATCATAGCCACCCTGTTGTTATTCATGGGCTTCGGGCTATCGTCTGCTAAAGCGCAGACCCGTGTTGGAACAGGTGGCCCTATCAGCCTGGACCAGGCAGTTAACACCGCATTGACCAATAATTTCGGCGTGCGCTCTTCCCAACTTCAGATCAACCAGCAAACTGCCTTAAAAGGTAGCGCTTTTGATCTCGGAAAGACCAATATCAATCTGCAATACGGGCAGTTTAACAGCATTAAAAGGGATAACCAGATCAATATCCAGCAAAGCATACCTTTCCCCGGCTTGTTTAAAAGCCAGCGCCAGGTATTTGAGGCGCAGGAAAAAAATGCCCAGATCGGACTGACCTTAACACAGGCGCAACTGCGTTACCAGGTGCGACAAGCTTATGGGCAGTTATCCTACTTTACGGCTTTAAGCGACCTGTACCTGCGACAGGATTCTATTTATAACGAATTTTACCGGGCAGCTTCGGTTCGTTACAAAGCAGGTGCAAGTAATCTGCTGGAAAAAACCACCGCCGAAACGCAGTTAAATGAGATCAGGAATCAAACGACCCGCAATAACGGGGATATTGCTGCGGGCAGTGCCGAATTACAGCGACTGATGAATACTACCGATTCTGTGACCCTTTCCAAGGGCGCACTGAAAAGGGCCGTAGCCGAATTTAAGCACCTCGACAGCGCCATCAATCAGAACCCGCAGCTGGCCTACCAGCGTCAACAGATCATTCTGGCTGACCGCAACATTGACCTGGAGAAAGCGAAGTCGGGGCCGGATTTTACCATCGGTTATTTTAACCAATCGATTATGGGTATCCAGAATGTAAACGGTATTGACCGGAATTTTACCGGCGCAAATCGTTTCCAGGGTGTACAGGCCGGGGTTTCCATACCCCTGTTCTTTAAACCTTATGCGGCGCGTGTGAAATCGGCCCGTATTCAAAAGGAGGTATCGCAGACACAGCTGCAATTGTATGAGAAGAACTTATCCAGCCAATATGAGCAGGCCTATCACCAGTTACTGAAGAACGACCGCTCGGTGTCTTATTACGAAACCAGTGCCTTACCCAATGCTGACCTGATCCTTAAACAGGCGCAGATCGCTTTCCGGAATGGAGAGATCAGCTATGTGGAATTTGTCCAGGCCTTAAAAACAGCTTCGGATATCCGGCTGGCCTATTTACAGGCACTTAATCAATACAATCAATCTGTTTACGACTTGCAATACCTGACCGGTTTATAATTAAAGAAATGAAAAAACAAATCATAAAATTTACAGGGTTAATGATGATCGCTTCACTGGCCCTAACCTTCGGCAGCTGCGGCGGCGGTAAAAAAGAAACCCCCGAACAAGCTGATACAACCAAAAAGAAAGAAGAAAGTAATGTCGCTGAGATCAGCGAAGCGCAATACAATACACTCGGCGTGAAACTGGAAACAGTAAGCCCGAAAGCGTTGAGCGGGGTTTTGAAAGTGAATGGTTTTATAGACGTACCACCGCAGGACCTGGTTAGCATCAGTACCCAAATGGGTGGCATCGTTAAATCTATTCCGGTGCTGCAAGGCTCGGTAGTAAGTAAAGGGCAGGTGATCGCCGTTCTCGAAAACCAGGACTATGTGCAATTGCAGCAGGATTATCTAGATAGCAAAAGCCAGCATGACCTGAACTCGGAAGAATATAAACGTCAGCAAACACTGGCCTCACAGAACGTGACCGCGACCAAGGTCTTGCAGCAAGCCAAAGCCAGTTACGAAAGCTCGATGGCAAGAGAGGCAGCCTTGCGCCAGCGCTTAAAGCTGATCAATATTGATCCGTCAAAATTAACTCCCGCCGCTATCAGGAGCACGGTCAATATTTATGCACCAATTGGTGGGTATGTAACTAAGGTCAATACCAATGTAGGCAAATTCGTAAATCCGAATGATATCATGCTGGAGATCGTTAACAGCAACAACCTGCATGTGGAGCTCAATGTGTTCGAGCGGGATGCGGAAAAGGTGAAACCAGGCCAGAATGTCCGGTTCACCCTCACCAACGACTCTACCGAGCGCCGGGCCATCGTTTCGCTGGTTGGTAAAGAGATCAATACCGATAAGACCATCCGTATCCACAGCATCGCTAAAGGCAGCGTTAACTTCCTCCCGGGTACTTACGTTAAGGCATTTATTGAAACCGGCAAAAGTGAAACACCGGCATTGCCTGAATCGGCCATCGTAAATTTTGAGGGTAAACAATACGTATTTTTAATGTCAGGTACGGACACCGAAAAGCGTAAAGATGGCGACACCAAAGTTTATCGCTTTAAAATGGCGGAAATCACTACCGGCGTTAAGGAAGGCGGTTATATCGCGGTCGAATTACCGGCGGCGATCCCGGCGAACAGCCAGATCGTTACCAGGGGCGCTTATGACCTTTTGAGTAAACTAAAAAACAGTGAAGAAGAATAAAATCCAATAAACCATGAAAAAACAGGAAAGCAAAAACGCGGCGTCCCACAAAGGGCACAAGCACGAACATCCAAGGGTGGATATCAGCCGCCCGGGAGATAAAGAGGAAAAAAAGGGTCACGATCATGATGAAGAGGGGCATGAACAAGAAGAAGGTCACGACCATGAGCATGGTGGTATTTTCGGCAAGAATACCGAACTGATCTTTGCGATTCTCTGTGGTGTTGCGCTTGGTGCAGGCTGGGGTTTGCATTTCGTCAAATCGCTGCCGGAGTGGGCCAGTCTTTCCTGTTATATCATCGCTTATTTCTTCGGCGGGTATTTCACGGCGAAAGAAGCCGTGGAAACCGTCCTGAAGGGCGGATTTGAGATCGATTTCCTGATGCTGGTAGCGGCTGTCGGCGCGGCCATATTAGGCTCATGGCTGGAAGGGGCGCTGCTGCTTTTCCTGTTCAGTCTTGGCCATTCCCTGGAACATTATGCCATGGGCAAAGCCCGCAAGTCCATTGAAGCGCTGACCAGTTTAGCGCCGCCAACGGCCCATGTCATCCGTGACGGTAAGCAAACCGAAGTACGCATTGAGGAACTGAAACTGGGTGAGGTCATCGTGATCAAACCCAATAGCAAGATACCCGCTGATGGCGTAGTGGTCAAAGGTGAAGGCAGCGTCAACCAGGCACCGATCACGGGTGAAAGCGTTCCGGTGGAAAAGCGACCTGTTGCCGATATCGATAAGGATTATAGCGCTGAAAAAACCATCAAGCCCGAACACCGGGTTTTTGCCGGAACTATTAATGGCGGTTCGGCACTGGAGGTGAAAGTGATCCGGGAAGCTAAAGATTCCACCATTAGCCGCCTGGTTAAAATGGTGAACGAAGCGGAGAAGCAAAAATCGCCGACCCAGCTTTTCACTGACAAATTCGAGAAATACTTTGTTCCGGCGGTATTGGTGCTGGTTACCGCGTTATGTTTTGCTTTTTTAGTGATCGATGAGCCATTCAGCAAAAGCTTTTACCGGGCCATGTCCGTACTGGTAGCTGCCAGTCCCTGCGCTTTGGCTATCAGCACACCAAGCGCTGTTTTGAGTGGTGTTGCCCGTGCCGCCCGTGGCGGTGTGCTGATCAAAGGCGGTCGCCCGCTAGAAGATCTAGGTGAGTTGCAAGCCATTGCCTTTGATAAAACCGGGACTTTAACTGAAGGCAAACCTAAATTGACGCAGGTTATTCCTTTTGAAGGAACTACCGAGGAAGAATTACTGGAAACAGCCATAGCCGTTGAAAAGTTGAGTGACCACCCTTTAGCGGAAGCTATTGTTGTTGGTGGTCTGGAAAGGTTAAAGAGAAATCATAAAATACCGGAAGCCGGCAGCGTAAAAGGCATCGTTGGTAAAGGCGTTCAGGCCAAGATCGGCAGTCGTGAAATTCTGATCGGCAATCTCGCCTTATTTGGTAAAACCTTGCCTGATGAATTAAAAAAGCAGGTTGAAGAACTGGAAAAAGGTGGCAATACGACCATGACGGTAAAATCCGGGAAAGACTTTTTAGGCATCATCGCCCTGATGGATACGCCAAGAAAGGAAGCGAAGAACGTGATTGCCCAACTTAAAGAATTAGGGATCAAAAAAATGGTCATGCTGACCGGCGATAACCAACAGGTGGCAGAGGCGGTAGCCAAAGAAGTTGGTGTGACCGATGCCTGGGGTAACCTTATGCCGGAGGATAAAGTTGCCGCTGTTCAAAAACTGGATAAATCAGAAAAGAAAGTGGCGATGGTCGGCGATGGTGTTAACGATGCCCCGGCCATGGCGAAAAGTACGGTTGGTATCGCTATGGGGGCTGCCGGTTCTGACGTGGCTTTGGAAACGGCTGATATCGCCTTAATGGGTGACCAGTTGGAAAGCCTGCCCTTTGCCATCGGCTTGAGCCGCAAATCACGGGGTATCATCAAACAAAACCTATGCATCAGTTTGGGTATGGTCGCTGTGCTAATCCCATTGACCATTTTAGGTATCGCCTCTATTGGCCCGGCGGTTATTGCCCACGAAGGTTCAACCCTTTTGGTGGTATTTAATGCACTTCGCTTACTGGCTTACGACAGCGGTCACCATAATTCAGCAAAATCTAAAAAGAAAAAAGATGCTTAAAAAGGTAAAGAAATTTTTGGGGGCGCTCGGGCCTGGAATTGTGACCGGAGCGAGTGATGATGATCCATCGGGTATAGCGACCTATTCACAGGCCGGGGCTAAATATGGCTTAACTACCCTATGGACGGTGATCATTACATTTCCATTGATGGCAGCTATACAGGAAATGTGCGCCAGGATCGGCCTGATCACTTCTTCAGGACTGACCACCACACTGAAAGCGCATTACGGTAAGCCGGTATTATACCTGATGGTAATCTTTAGCGTTCCTGCGATCATCCTGAATATTGGTGCCGACATTGCTGCAATGGGTGCTGTGGCCAACCTGCTTCTACCATCAGTGCCCGCCATATACTTTAGCATCCTTTTTACAGGCCTGCTGTTATTTTTTATCGTTTACCTACCTTATCAAAAGTTCGTCGCGGTATTAAAATATCTCTGCCTTACATTATTGCTTTATATCGCTGTGCCTTTCTTTACGAAACCGGACTGGTGGGAAGTTTTGAAAAAAACCGTGGTACCAACCTTCCGTTGGGACAAGGATTTTATAGGTGTGCTGGTAGCCATATTGGGTACGACCATTTCCCCTTATTTGTTTTTCTGGCAAACCGCTATGGAAGCCGAAGATGTCAAAACGGTAAAGCGGCAATTGATCGTGAATAAAAGACGGCTGACCTTAAGCGATGCTTTCCCGGATAACGGCGAAAAAAGGGAGCGGAAATTATTGGGCCTGCTCATTCAAAAAATGAGTATTGATGTGAACCTGGGGATGTTTTTATCCAACCTGATCATGTTTTTTACCATCCTGGCTACCGGAACAGCTCTTTATTCGCATGGGGTCAGGAATATCGATACCGTTGAACAAGCTGCCAAAGCCCTTGAACCGGTCGCGGGCAGATCATCCTACCTGCTGTTTGCCGTTGGCATCATCGGTACGGGTTTTCTGGCGATCCCGGTGCTCAGTGGTTCACTATCCTATATCGTGACAGAAACTTTTGGGCTGAAAGGCAGCCTGGATAAAAAGTTCCACCAGGCTAAAGCTTTTTACGTGATCCTTATTATTTCCGTATTGCTGGGTTTAGGTATTAACTATTTTGGGATCAATCCGGTGGACGCGCTGCTTTATACAGCTATCCTTTATGGGGTTACCTGCCCGGTGATCATCGGGATCGTCCTGCATATCGCCAACAACGAAAAGATCATGGGTAGATACACCAATAAGACATTATCTAATGTGTTAGGGGGGCTTTGTTTGCTGGTGATGACGGCGGGAGCAGTTTTTTTGGTTTACCTCGAATTTTTCAGCAAATGAAATTGACCAAGTACAATTCCAGGACCTTCCAGATCGTGTGCTGGTCAACTTCGGTAGCCATGGTTTGCTTTTTGATTGCAGTTTGCTTAACTGTATTTCATGTCAATCTGAGTCAAATCAATGGTTGGCTGGAAAGTTATGTTCAGCGGATCAAATGGCTACCATTCATGGACCTGGCACCTCACCTGGTCAACGCGCCGTTCTGGATACCTTACTGGTGTGCGATTATTTTACTGTTCCTGTATAAAGAACGGGTCAGGTTTATGTTCTGGCTAAACCGCTTTTCCATGTTCGGCCTCCTATTGACCGCCATTCTGTTTGTGCTGAATCAAGCCATACGTTGGCTATGGCCGGAATTATGCGGCCGTTCCGATAACTTTCTGCATCCCCAACCTTATGAAGGCTGTTCATTATTTTTTGTCAGCGGGGCGGTAGTAGCCGGTATATGCCTGCTTGCTTTTCTTTGTCTACGCAAACGCCACTGGATGGTAAAGGTGATGCTGATCATTTGCGGCTTAAGCCTAAACCTTGCCGCGCTTTTACAGGCGAAGATTTTTCCGCTTCAGTTATTGGTTGCCATTGGAATAGCAGCTATCGCTGCCTCTATAGCTTATGTCCGTGTGGCGCTGGCCAATGAAGAACGGTTCCCTGAACTCTATAAATATTTAAAACCATGAACCATTTGAAGGAGGATGACCGGTTATGAAAACGAATACCTATAAGGCAAGCTATCTGATCATTGCCATCAACTTGTTCATCAATATCATAGGCTTATCAGCGGCAGTTACTTTCGCCTTTGTTAAAAGCATCTTTATCATCAACGCTTTTACCTATTGCTTACTGCTCTACGTAATTTATTGCTACCGGCAAACGGCATTGCATGAAACACGTGAACGTTTGGAGGATCTGCTTGATTTACAGCAGGACAATTTACAACGCCGTGATCTAAGTCATTATACTGAAAAGAACATCAATTTTCTGCTCCTGCAATATGCAGCTATGATGGATAATGTGTTGGTTCATCAATCGCAGTCCGGCATTGCTCCTGATCCAAAATTAAAAGACCAGGTTGATGCGCTGAACGTTTATTTAAAGGCACTTATTTAACCGTATAGCATTATGACCCAGTTTGAAAAAGAGATCCTGTTTACCCTAATCCCGGTTGTGTTATTGCTCGCAGGCGGCACCCTGGCTATTTTTCGAAATGCCAGCAGCGCATTCAAAAGTATGACCCTGCACTTCGCCGCCGGTGTCGTTTTTTCAGTGGTGGCCGTTGAACTGCTGCCGGATATGATCAAGATACACGACCCTATCATGATCGTGACCGGGTTCATTGTGGGTATCGCATCCATGCTGATCGTTAAGCGGGTCACAGAAAAAATAGAGGCGACCGAAGAAAATTCAACAAGCAAAGGAACATTGCCCTGGGCGGCTTTAGCTGCGGTGGGTATAGACCTGCTTATTGATGGTATCCTTTTAGGGATCGGGTTTGCCGCCGGGCAAAAGGAAGGCACTTTGCTAGCCTTCGCCTTAGCGCTCGAATGCTTTTCATTGGGCATCGCTGTAGTGACCACCATCAGGTCAGGAACCAACAGTAAACCTAAACTATACCAGATCTTGGTCGGCCTCGACCTGGTGTTTCTGATCGGTGCGGTCGCCGGTTTATTCCTGCTTCATAATGCGCCTGAAAAACTCATGGAATTTATTTTGTCGTTTGGAGCAGCCGCACTGCTTTACCTGGTGACCGAAGAATTGCTGGTAGAAGCCCACGAAGAAAAAGATTCACCGGTTTATACCGCCTTATTTTTTGCCGGCTTCCTGATCTTTTTGGTGCTGGGCATCATATTATAAAAATACCTATGGAAACAAATCATTCAGATCATTCACAAACCCCTTTAAAAGACCTGGAGCCTGAAGTTAAAGCTAAGGCATTGGAGATCGAAGGGCAGTTAAAAGACAGCGATATTCCCGAGGGCTGTACCCGAGAGGAAGAAGCTGTTAAACGGGCCCAGCAGTGGTTCTTAGACATGGAGGGGTGAGCCATGGATTTTCCCTTTAAGATTACCCAGGAAGCAGGTACCTACCAGTTCCTGCATGTTAAGGCAAACCCGGAACACCGGACGATCCAGGACAGTAATCTGCAATTACAGGTTTACCTGACACTGACGCGCAGGCTGTCGCTCGGGCTTGAGTGTTATGCGTTGTTGCCGTATTCACCAGTAATTTTAGAGTTATGGCCGGATGCGGTAAAGGTGGCCTTTGGTTACCATTTACTGGCGGATGACTTTAACGGCTTGGGCATAGATAAAGGTTTCCAGCCTGCAATAAATGACGGACCTGAGATGGTGCTGATTACTTTAAAAGATCTGATGACCCTGCGTAGTATACCCGAGGACAGTCTGGGCGAAAACGCTTCAGCGGTTTCCCTCTTTTTGTTACACCCGGGCCGGGAAATAGTATTAAAGAAACTTTTACAGGCGCAGATCGCCCCTTTCATGGCGCGTTTCCTGCAAAAAAATGAATTGTTCATTCACCTGACCTGTGGTAAAGAACAAGGGTATTATGATGGGATGCTGATCAGATCGCAAACGGACATTACCATGCATATCCAGGGAGCGATACAACTTACACAAACAGCCGGACTACTATGAGTATACTGATCATGATCGCACAATTTTTGGTTGGATTAAGCCTGCTGGTTTTTATTCATGAGCTGGGGCATTTTCTGGCTGCCAAGGCATTTGGGATCAGGGTTAAAAAGTTCTACCTGTTTTTCGACACTTTTAGTAAGCGGCTTTTCCGCTTTAATTACAAAGGGACGGAGTTTGGCATCGGCTGGCTACCGCTCGGCGGATATGTGCGTATGGCGGGAAGTATAGCTACGGCGGATGACAGTGATCCCGATGAAGATGCTGATGTACCCCCGGCTCATCGTTATGGCCATAAACCCGTGTGGCAAAGACTGATCGTTATGTCTGCCGGTATCTTTATGAACCTGCTGCTGGCATTACTGGTATATTGCGGGATGTTCCTGTATTACGGCAGGAACCAGGTTGCCGTATTTGGAAAAAATGCCATCATTCTACCGGGACAACTCGGTCTGCAGGCGGGCTTACAACCGGGCGACGAAGTGACCTCGATCAATGCGGACTCGGCATTGTATGAAGATGAATTACTGAGTACGCATTTGATGCACGGCAATACTGTGCTTTCCATTGTTCGCCGTCAGGGCAAAGAAAGGGTACACCTGCATGTGGCTGTTTCACCAAAGATTATGCAGTTGGTGGCAGATAAAGGGCTGACCCAATTCTTTTCCCTCAAAGCGGGGTTTCAGGTTGACTCATTTTTTACCAATGTCGATCTGCGCCGTAACCAGGCCTTTAAAAAGGCGCACATTATTGCCCTCAATGGGGATTCCGTGCGTTCCTACAATGATTTCATTATCCGGTTGAAAGAGAACGAGCAGCGGCAGTTATACCTGACTGTTATACATGATGGTAAAACCAGTACGATGCTGGCGCATAGAGATAAGGATGGCCATATTGGTTTCAGTTTGAATACCAATCTACCCGTGTTCAAACCTGAGCGTGTATCTATTGGTCAGTCACTGTCTGCCGGTTCCACGAAGGTTTGGAGCACCATTGCTCAAAACTCCAAAGGGTTGAGCCAGCTCGTTTCGGGTGAAGTGAAGGCAAAGGACGGGTTGGTAGGCCCGGTCCGTATCGCCACTTTATTTAGCGGCCATTTCGAGGCCAAACGATTTTGGGGGCTGGTCGCTCTCCTATCGACCGCGCTTGCATTACTCAATGTAATTCCCCTTGCCCCGATGGACGGCGGGGTTATGGCTGTACTGCTTTATGAAGCTGTTACCCGCAAACCTGTTAGCCGTACTTTCTGGGCCTTTTTTTATCTCGCCGGTGTGGTAGCGATCATGCTGCTTTCCGGCTATGTGCTATTCAACGATATCCGTGCACTTCATCAAGTTAGCTCATGAACGAACTTATCAAAAAAACCGAACAATATATAACCACGCTATTGACCGGAAAACTACCGGCAGGGATGGTTTACCATAACCTGGAGCATACCCGCCTAATGGTGGATGCTGTACAGGATTTGACTACGCACATGCTTTTTAATGAATGGGAACAAGACATCCTGCTGGTTGCCGCCTGGTTTCATGACAGCGGTTATTGTTATACCTACCATGGGCACGAAGCCATCAGCATGACATTAGCCGGGGACTTTTTGCGCAGCCTGGGCAAAAAAGAACTGTTCATCAACCCGGTGAACGATTGTATCAGGGCCACTCAAATGCCTCAGGTACCGCATACCCATTTTCAGGCGGTCATGTGTGATGCCGATATGCGCCATCTGGCGCTGTCTGATTACGCCACGCACGCTGAACGCCTCCGCACGGAATGGGCGAATGTATTACATAAAGAATATAGCGAAGGTGATTGGACCCGGCAGAACTTACAATTCATGACCGATCATTCCTATTTCACTGCGTATGCTAAAGCTCATTGGGAAACGGAAAAACAAAAAAACATTAATCACCTGCAAGCCCGGGTAATGGATCTTGAACAAAATGATTTTCCTAATGAACATTAAGCGTCTCCAACAACAGATGACCAGGGTAAAGGTGGCTATCGTATCCGGCTGCCTGTTAATAGCAGGCAGCCCTGTTATGGCCCAAACGTTGCCGGTTAAACGACAAGCGCCGAATTATATGGATTTGCTCCGGATGACAGCAGATTCCGTACTGCGCTTACCCGTTGAGAAAAATGCCCGGGAGTATTATTTTCGGGTTACCAGGACCATTTATAGTGAGGCATTGGTGATAACAAAAACGGAAGCGGCACACCAAAACGGCACTGTAAATGCCGCTTTTGTGCAAACGATGTTGCAACTGATCACCAAGCTGCGCAACGACCTGAAACCCCCAAGGGTCAACCAACCAACACTGCCGGTATCAACGTTCATCCAGCGAAATACGGATGCAGCGCTGGGAAATTTCCGAAGGTATCAGCAACCCGTTGGACTGGATCGTGAAAGGCAATACCTATGGGTAATGAACCAGGTGTTTGAGAACCTGAACCAGATCAACATCGGTTACCTGCAGGCCGGCCTGACACCGGAAGAAAAAAAACACGTTTGGCAACGCCTGCAAGTGCAGCAGCAGATCGCCTCCCAGTTAAGATCAAAGTATGAACCATAAAAAATGCTTGACATGACAAAACGCATGATTATCCCCGAAGCATATCCCCGAAACCCCATAGCCTGGCTATGGGGAGGGGTTTGCCATGTTATATTATTATCCCTTCTTTGCCTGTTCTTTCAGGCCAAGGGACAGTCCGCTGGTAGCGGGCAATATTCCCAAAAATATCGGCCAGCAGATTCATTACGGTCGGAAAAATTCCGGATAACCTATGCCATGGCCGCATTTCCTGTACGAACCACTCCGAGCGCTGACGGTCGTCTCTCCTGGATGAATTATGGGTTGCAACTTGGGGTTAATTATCGTTTACACCGAAACTTGTTTTTACAACTGGAGGGCGCAAAAAATTTCGGCACCGATCGCACCTATTATTCGCAGTATGGTTTGCATCTGGGTTATGATTATTATGTTACCCGCGAAACGAATGCTTTCATCATGACCCCATTTCTGGGCTATAATTTTTTCAACTTTCGTCAAAAAGAACGTGGTCTTAAAGGGCATGCCAACTATCTGATCGGCGGGTTGGGTTACAGCCTGGAAATCAACCAACGATTGTCCGTCTATGCTTCGACTGGTCTGAGCGATCTCAAACTTAGCGGTGACCCATTGTTATATCCGACCAATATTTCCGTTTCTCTTGGATTCATGGTTAAGCTGTTACCACATCAAAATTCTAAATGACAAGATCAAAAAAACTAAATATCAACCGGCTTGACGCCCACCATAAATTATACGTTGCACTAACGCTGGCGGCCATTTGCTGGATCGTGACAAGAGGCGAATTAGCTGCATCTACCCAGTTTATGGTGGTCTGGCTAACCTATGCGCTAATTTCATTAACACTTTCAGCGCTAACGATCTTCAACGTACACCCCGCTGTCATACATCAGGATGCCCACGCCCAGGATTCGAGCAAGACGCTGGTTTTCCTGTTCGCCATATTCGCTTCAGTAGCCAGCTTATTCGCCATCGTTCTTTTGCTTCGTAGCGGCTCGGGTAGCGATGCACGGCAGTTAACACTTCATGTGTTGTTGTCCCTGGCTTGTGTGGTCGCCTCCTGGGTATTGGTTCATACTATTTTTACTTTCCGCTATGCCCATTATTATTACTGTGATATAGAGGATGGCCAGGATTCTAAAACCTATAAACCTGGCGGCTTAGCCTTTCCGAACGAACCCAAACCTGACTACCTGGATTTTGCCTATTTCTCATTTGTTATCGGGATGACCTTTCAGGTTTCAGATGTACAGATCACATCCCGGAGAATCCGAAGGCTGGCTTTGCTTCACGGGCTGCTTGCATTTTCTTTTAACACCATTATCGTAGCCTTGAGCATCAATGTGATCGCAGGGCTGGTTCAAAAATAAACTTGTCTAAAAAACGCCCGAAATGAATACGAACGAACAAATGATAGCCGAGATGGAAGAGCATCTGTGTGCCGCGCAAGGACTTATGGGGCCTGAGTTTTTACTTAAAATAGAACAGGCAGCTCTTTTGGCCACTGATACGATCAATAACGGTAAAAAGCTATTGCTTTTTCGGTAACGGAGGCAGCTCGAGCGATGCCGGGACATTGCCGCTAAATTTACCGGCCGCTATGTAAAAGAATACTTCTGCGCTTACCGCGATCAGTAATGATTATGGATTTGCGTCGTATTTTCCCTTAAGGCGGAAGCGCTCGTCCTGGCCCTTGCACCTTTCTAACCCCAATTATGGCATCCCCTTCCGGGCCGGGCTTTCCGCTATATCTTCTATCGAAGGATGCCGCTCTAATCCCATGATGCGGAAAAGTGAATGGTGATCTTTTTGCTATTGTCTGAGATCATTTTTAGTTATTGTTTTTCCATCATTCCTGCTGCCGGAGATCTTTATCGCCTGCGGCTCCAATGGCATTTTTTTATTTAATCAATGAATATTTTAAACGAAACGGGTAAAAAGCGCAGCTAAAATCAAGCCCGGATCTGTCGTTGGGTTTGCAAAAGACTACGGCATAAACGGTTTCCTCCCCGCCTCTGGGCGGGTCCCCTCCAATTATTCCGTTTCCTTTTGCCCGTTGCCGGGCTTTAAGATTTGCTTTCTTTTTTCCCTTTTTCTTTTAAAAATAATCAATCAGGGCAAGGCGGCGAAAGGAAAAGCAAACAACAAATTATTCATTATTAAACATTAAAAATTATGCTATTCACAGGAAGATTAACCGCAAACGCAGAAGTAAATGCGGTCAAAGGGGACAAACAGGTAATCAATTTTACCGTAGCCATTAACCAAAAATGGAAAAACAAAGCGGGCGAAAAAAAGGAAAAAACCGCATTCGTTGACTGCGCTTACTGGCGCAACTCCGGTATTGCCGAATACCTCACCAAAGGGGCAGTAGTAGAAATTTCGGGATGGATGGAAGCACAAGGCTACCAAAGCAAAAAGGATGGTATCAAGGCAAGACTAATTTGTACCTGTGACACCATCAAACTGTTTTCATTAGTCGCAAAAACCGAAGCTAAAGCAGAACAAAAGGAAACCGCACCCTATACCACAGGCGCAGGGGCTGACGACGATGATTTGCCATTCTAACCGCTATTAACATTCATTTCAATTTTCAAAACAGCTAAAAAATAAAAATCATGGGACACAACTTAAATTATAACGAAGCAAATCAGGAATACAGCTTTTTCAGCGTAAAGGAAAGGGCATGGCACGGATTGGGTAAAATCGTAGAGCAATACCCGACCAGCGCCGAAGCCATCAAATATGCAGGGCTTGACTATTTCGTAGAAAAACGCCCTTTGTTTACCTATGACACCGAAAATCATACAGGCGACCCCGACAACGATATACTAATCCCTGAAATCGAAGTGCCTAATTACTTCGCTACCATCCGCACCGATAATGAGCAGGTATTAGGTGTAGTCGGCAAAGATTACGAAGTCATACAAAATGTAAATGCCTTTGAGTTTTTTGATGCCATCGTAGGTGGCGGGGACGGGATTTTATACGAAACCGCAGGGGCATTGGGCAGGGGCGAGCGCATATTTATCACCGCCAAACTGCCCGGCTATATCCGTGTAGGAAAGGACGATTTTATCGAGCAATACCTTTTCCTGACCACTTCACATGATGGTTTCGGTAGTATCACCGCAGCTTTTACACCGATTAGAATAGTTTGTAACAACACCCTTAATGCTGCTTTAGCCAACCATTCGGGCGCAATCAAAATCCGTCATACCGCATCGGCTAACGACCGCTTAAAACAGGCGAATACCTTAATGGGCATCAGTTCCAATTTAGGCGCAGATTTACAGGACGTGTTTAACAATTGGTCAAAGGTACGTATCACCGATAAGGAAGTGAAAAAACTAATACAGGTTGCTATGGCTCCTAATAAGGAAGTCCTTAAAAATCTCGAATTAGGCAAGGACGATGAACTTTCAACCACCTACACCAATATGGTTGACAAAGTATATGAGTATGCTTTAAGCAGTCCGACACAGCAAATGGAAACGACCGCAGGAACGGTGTTTGGTGCTTATAATGCCGTGACAGGTTACTTTCAAAATGTCCGCAACTACAAGGACGAAGAAGCCAAATTTAAATCCATTATAGAGGGAACAGCCAAACAAAGGGCGCAAACCGCCTTTAACCTTTGCCGTGATTTTTCCAAAAATGGCGCAAATGCCTTAATCCTTAATTAACCATCAGGGGGAGCAATCCCCCTCATTTAAAAAGCATAACATGACACGTTCAAATTTATATATCATCCTGACCAATGGCGAAGCGATAATTTGTGTTGCGGACAGTAGTAGCGCACCCGAACAAGGGTACATCGTTGAAAAACTTTTGCTCCCGCTATTATCACTCAACGATGCAGATGCGGAACTGGCTTTACTAACCGAGCATTGCGCACTAAACGAACTACGTACCAATGCGACCTACCGTTATGAAATCAATCTGCAAACTAAAAACGTAGCGTTTTTTGACGAGATATATTTCTTTAAAACGGACATCTTCCGAAAGGGCGAGAACCTGACCCGCAGGTACACCGCTTACCTGTCATCCATCGAAAACAAAACCTTGTAAAGCATGAAAACGATAACCTTAAAACTATACAGTTTTAACGAACTGGATAAGGAAGCCAAAGAAAAGGCATTGACAACTTACAGGGATTTGAATATCGATTTTGATTGGTGGGATGATGAACTGGAGGACTTTATAGAACTGTGTTCCTACTTAGGCATAGCGGTCAATAAGGATAGTATCAAATTCAGGGGTTTCTATTCCCAAGGCGATGGTAGCGGTTTCTCCGCAATAGTGGACATACCCAAACTGCTTATCGCAGTGGCTAACCAATCGTGGAAAGATTTTGCCCCGATGCAGGAGTTTGTATTTGGTATTCCAGAGATTAACCGCAGGGTGATTGCATTGGTCGCTAATGGCCTGTTGCCAAGCGAACCACAAATCATTTGCAGGTCAAGGCAGTTTGGCGTAGTAACGGATTTAGGCATTTCGGAAGTTATCAAGGACGGTAAAACGCACGACAACATCTTTGAGGAACTGGATAAACTCGAAGAATGGCTACGTTCGGTCGCTGAAATCCTGAACCGTCACCTGTACAAATCTCTCGAAAATCAATACGATTTTCTAACCAGTGATACCGCCATCAAAGAAAGCATTTTAACGAATGAATACCTGTTTACCGCAGACGGCAGGTCGGCAAACCACTTAATTGAACTCAATAAACGGACACCTAAAAATTAAAATCATGACAACGAACTTTTTTCAAAATATAGCAAGCCTTAATCTTCCCGGCACATGGAAGTTAGTCATTCAAACCGATGCAGACGGCAACATGACCGTATCTGAATTATTTAACGCTACCTGCGGGGATAAAGCGGTAAAGCTGATTATCCCTTATACACTCACAGGCACAGCGCAGGATTTAGACGAGGCATTTTTTACCAAGATTACCGAGCCTGTAGTAAAAACCGCCGAACTGCAAACCAATTTAGAAGCGCATTTAAAAAGCGTAGAACAGGCAAAAGCAGCTTCTAAATTGGTACAGGATGCAAAAGCTAAAGAAGCAAAAGATGCAAGAGAAGCCAAAACAAACACAGCGACTAAAAACACAGGGGATGCCGAAATTCCCGAACCAAAAATCAGCAAGGAGGACAAGAAAAAAGCTTACGATGAAGCGATGAGCAACGTAACAGAACTCATTAAAAAATTCAAGTTTTCCGAAGCCCTGACCATCCTGCCGAGCGTGGAAGAACACCCCAACAAAGAAAACGAACTAAAAAAGAAACGCCAGTATTTGGAGCAACAAGCCAACCTGTACGAGAAAGCATTATTGAATTACAACTCCTAAAAAAACACAGCCATGTTAGAAACGAAATTACTACCAAGAGTTTTTGTCCATACCGAAAACGGGCAAAAAATACACCTGACCGACCCTAACGAGGATTTTAGCCCCGAAGCAGTATGCAACTATTATGCGAACCTGTACGCCATTCTGACTACCGCCAAAATTTCAGGGCCTGAGTTTGTGGACGACTGCCGGGAATATGAATTTGTGTCCACCATAGGGGTGAAAGGATAGGCGATGACCACCATGAGCCTCCCAAAAAAACACATCGGCTCATGGTAGCTTCATTGCCATTAAAGAACAAATAATATGAATGAAAACACCAAAGAGAACAAAGGATTAATCAAAGAACGCAATCAGCAACAATGGAAACTACATCAGCAACTCGCACACTTCGTAAAAGACCTCGACAGGCTACCCGATGCGCAGGAAGCAAGGCTCAACCGCCCGAAATCCGCACCGCAGAACCTGTTACCAATGGTTTTTTAAGGCACAGCTTTATGCCCATGTACCAGACCGCAACAGACTTGCCAAAACAATCAGCAGTAGAGGGGGATTTTTTTAAATCCCTCTCCTACCTCACTAAACATTATGGGCTAAACCTGACCAAATACCGCCAGTTACCCTATCCCTATAATATCCTGATGGCGCAAAAGGAGGTCAACCGCCAACTGAAAAAAAAGGGCAGGTGTCGGGAACTGCTGATCGTGGAACAGGAAGACAATCATACCTGCCTGACCGTTAAGGAAACGTTTAATCAGGATTTTGGCTTGTTTTATATCCCGGTGATGCCCATTTATGACCTGTGGCAAAACCCTGAACATACCCATTGTGCCGAATTGATTACCGCCGTTTGCGCCTACCTGTATATCGAAGCGGATGTAACTTATTACCGGGACGAAGACACCTATATGTTTTACAATTATGAAATACTGGAAGAATGGATAACCGAGGGTAAGGACGACATGGAAGAAGACGATTATAACAGGCAAAAAACCGCTTATGACAACGCCCTGAAACAAGGGGATTTTATACAGGAAAAAATGATGGCAACAGGTTTCCGCCATAGTCTGGACAGCCTTATAGCCAACTTTAATGCCCTAAGCGATTTTGAGAAGGAATGCCTTACCGTTGCCCAAAAATGTTGGGACTTATGGCAGACCTTTCCCAAAATGAACCTTTTTAAACATGCCAGTTTACAGGATTATGAGGTGGAGGATTACGAGGATAATTATGTAGCCATGCACGAGTATTTCTCTTTTGTCGGGAGCGTGAACGATAGCGTAAGCGATACTTTGCGGGATATGGTGAACAACGATTTTAATGAGCGTGCCCGTTATCAGGAGCCTGAAGTCGTTACTTTTTTTAATCAGGCACAACCCCGCTATACAGATGAACTGGCCTATGAAGATAAGCTATACCTGCTTATCGATGATTTATGTACCCTTTTATACCACAAGCCATGAAAGACTTAACGAATACTTTTGGAAATTTATACCAGCCTGTAAAAGCCTTGCTTATCCTGCAAAAAACAGGCAATGGGCATCAATCCGATTTTTATATCGAAAGTTATGATATGGACGTTTCGGGTTGCCCCATCAACGGCCATCCGCTATCTATTCAGGAAAGCCATAAATTAGCAAAAGCGTTACAGGTAAATGAAAAAAAGGCGCAGGGTTTTTTAAACCCAAAAGGCTTGATGCCCGTTAACGTGCTAACCATCAATAGCAGTTCATCCGGCTTTGCGGTATGGCACACGCCACCCCAACAAATCAAACTGCTTTTCATAGAAAACCTCGGCATCCCATCAGAAATGGCGCATATCCCTGCAATGGTTTGGAAAGCAGGGAAAAATAGCCTACAGGTTTTTGTTATAACCGATACGGAATTTACAGAAAATACCCCTTTATATCATGCCCCGTTTTTTAATGTCTATCCTGACGGCAGGGTTTGCATGGGTAATGTGCGCATCAGCATCCCCAAAGATTGCGGGTTAGAACAGTTTATGGAACTATGGCAAAGCTATTTTTTCAATAGCTATTTCAGTCACCTGTTTAGCGGGCATCAGCCTGTAAAAGGAAACATCGTACAGCTATGGCAACACCTGACCAAAACAGGGGAGCAGTTCCCGACAGATGTATTGATACCCAATAAATTTCAAATTAAACACCTCATCAAATGAAAACATTAACACCCATACATATTACGGATAACTACCTGATAAACCCTACCAATCCTATTACCGTTAACCTTATCGGTTGCGGTGGTACAGGTAGCCAAATGCTGACCAACCTCGCAAGAATAAATCAGGCCATGCTTGCGCTTAACCATCCCGGTCTTATGGTTTTTGCCTATGATGATGATACGGTTAGCGAGGCCAACCTCGGCAGACAGCTATTTGCGGAAGCAGAAATCGGCTTGTACAAGAGCGTTGTATTGATTAACCGCATTAACCGTTTTTTTGGTACGAACTGGAAAGCGGTAACGCAACGCTATGATGCCGACTACGTGGAAGCGCAATCCAACGATGGCAAGGCCAATTTGTTCGTTACCTGCGTGGACAATGCCGTTTCGAGGTTTGAAATCGCTACAATATTGGAAGGCTTTACAGGCTACCAAAGCTATGAACGAAACCGCCCTTTATACTGGATGGATTTAGGGAACAGCAAAGACACCGGGCAGGTAGTTTTGTCAACAATAGGCAACCACAAACAACCAGAATCTAAGAAGTATGCACCCGTGGGAAACCTGCCGTTTGTTACCGAAACTTTTAAGGAACTGTTAGAAACGGCAGACGCTACTGACAACACGCCAAGCTGTTCCTTAGCCGAAGCCCTGACCAAACAGGATTTATTTATCAATTCTACTTTGGCGAACATGGGTTCATCCCTGCTATGGCAACTGTTTAAGGAGGGCTTGCTGTTTAATAGGGGCTTCTTTATGAACCTCCATGATTTCAGGACACAACCACTAAAAGTAGCCTAAACAGTCATGAAGATAGTAGATATTAACGGGAAAATAATCACCGTAGAAAATTTGGATTTAGCTATCCTGCAAGCGGACGATTACCGCCACTACAGGCATGCCAATCCCTCATTCAAATCTTTGGATGAGGGCTTACAGGCTTATTGGGAAGATGTTTATCAAAAATTGCTCAGGCTAAGAAACGAATAAAAATCGCGCCATCCTGCCACTTGCTGCTTTCATCCGCAACAGGCAGGATGGCGTGTTGGGTCGCCAGACTTTCATAAAATCAATCCTGCCTCCGGCTATCCTTGCTTTTCTGAAACACTGGCCTATTTCAAATTAAGATCATGGTAAAGATTAAAGAAGGCTATATAATGACAGCCCGTGAAAAGGCTGAATTTGACAGGGTAAATGCCTTGCCCCGTAAAACAGCAGGTCGAGTGGACTATTATTATAAACCGCAGACCAAATACCCGCCGCGTATTTATGTTTACATGCACGCCGAAACCTGGTGCGACCGTAACCGCAGGCCGATGGGCTTATTTTATGCGCACCCGTTTTTGTCCCGGCCAATGAACCGGGAGGAAATAGAATACCATCATTTTGACATCCGCCTTTGCTACCACCAATACGAGGATTGGGATAAACTCATTTATGCAGAGCAGCAGGAGGCGGAAGAACTGAATAAGGAATCAGCCGGAACTGGCAGTGATTTTTTGGAAAAGCTTATGGGCTATAGGGAAAGATATACCATTGGCAAGCAGGAAAATAGCAAACGGGTGACAAGGACAGAAATTCCTGAAAAGGAGGAAAGCACAATGATCCGTGACCTGATACAGCATGGTCAAAACTACAGCGTGACCGAAATCGGGGAAAGACTGAGAACGGAACAAATTGGGAAGAAAAGATTGGCTATCCTTATCCTGCTACGGGAATTATACAGAAATGCGTCGGGCGAATCCATCAAACTAACTATAACCGCCAGCGATATTGAGCGTAAAGTCTTTGTTTCACAGGAATGTATCAGGAAAAATTTTGTAAGGCGGGTATTTCAAAAGAACCCGCTGTTTGCAATCGAAGAAATACAAACCCGTTACCCCGACTTTAACGAAACGATGCTCTACCATGACCTGAACAGGAAAAAAGCGAAAAGCAAAAGAAAGAAAACTAAACCCATCGTTGACCTGCGCCGTTGCCAGTTGGAGAAACTGGCCCGAAAACTTAGTCTTGAAGATATAAGCGAACAGGACTATCAAAGTACCTGTTGCCGGATAGTCCTCTTGCAAAATGCCCATACACTCCGCCTGCCGATTCCTTTAACCGTAACCCTGAATAAGGATACGCTGGTTTATTCTTTCAACTGGCGAACCAGGGAAACCGTGGTAAAATCCTTTGTGGATTTAGCGAACACACAGGGCATGACACACGAGCAATTGGGTAAACGGTATCAGGAAATAACCGGTTCCAATTATAGTTTTTGAAAATCTTTTGGACGGCCCCGGCAGAGCCGGGGCCCCAACGCCGCCTGTTTAGGTATAAGTGAGGTTCCCTGTAAACAGGCAGCGCTTTGTTTTATAAATTAATTGAGTTCATAATGATGATCTGAAAACCTGTTGCCCGATGTCTTCTTTAGGTTTAGGTGTTTGATATCATCAATCACCTCATTAAGTTTTTTCATGTCCACGCCTTCCAGGTCATCGGTTGTTACCAAATCATCAAACTTGTTATCACCGATAAATTGCCCTTTTCTTTCCTGCCAGTCATTCCAGTATTTACGCAGGTCAAGCATTCCCAAATGCTCCCAGTAAATTGTTTTACCATTTTGAAGGTATATGGTAAAATCAGGGTGGATCTTGTATAGCAGACCGGGAATTTCTAAAGGGAACTCATATTTGAAGTTTAACCCGCTTTTCTGCAAGGCCTGGTAAATGATCAGTTCGATTTTTGAGGAAACGGTTATTCCCGGTTCCGGTGAGAATTTACCCACCTTAATCTCCGGTTTCCTGAAAATAGAGGTTCGCCGTGGCAAAAGCGCCGAGGTTTTTTTGGCTTTCATCAGCAGGTTTTCTCCGGTTTCCTGTATAAAAATGAACAGTCTGAATTTGGAGCGGGTGAGCGCAGTATACAAAAGCTCCTTGTTCAACAAGGCTGTCTTTTTGGGGATGATCATAAACACATTTCGGAAATCACTGCCCTGTGATTTATGAACCGTAATCGCGTAACCGAGGTCAAAGTTTTCCTGGTCATCTATGGAGTTCAAAATACGGTCGGCATCCCTGAAAAAGTATTGTTTTTCCTGTTTCCACCAGTTTTTAGTTTTTTTGTATTTATAATTCACTACCCCCATGGAGCCATTGGAAAGGGCAAGCCTGCGGTTTGTCCCATAGCCCCAATACCAGTTATTAAGCCGGATGATCTTTTCAGACTGCCTGAATACATCTTCCTCTTTTCCCCTGGTATCTACATAACGGTATTGTCCCTGAATAAGCCGGTTAATGCCAACTGTCCCGAAATAGTCGGTACGGTAAGGGGTCAGCACCTGGAAAGATTCCAATTGCAATACGTCCCGCCATTTAAGGTTCTGATTGTTCACATAGCCGCTGTCATACAATTTGAAAAGCAGGTTGAGCTTGGGAAAATGATCTTCGGGGATAGGAGCAGGTATTTCCAGTGTAAACACTTCCTCCAGTGCGGTGAGTACCTTTTGATGAAGGACTTCTTCATTGGGCCATTTATACACATATAGACCCTTGCTCTTTTTACCCTCCCCGCTATCGATCAGGTTAAAAGCCTGCTCATAACACCTTGTTTTTTCGGTGAACGCTTCTGCCAGCTCTAAAATATTTTCATCATTCTCTTGTCTGCAGTTGGAGGTTAAATGGATATAGTATTGTGCAGCGAGCCGGTCATCAGATTTTAGGTAAGTGATCATATCGTGAAATGGCTTGCCCATGCCAATTGGGGGTAGCTGATTTTCATCACCCACCAGGATCACTCTTTTAGGGTATTGTTCATTAATGCAGATGATGGAAAACAGGATGGACAGTTTGTTAAGATCGAGCATGGAAGATTCATCAATAACGAGGTTATCGATCCTGATCTTATCTTCATCATCCAGTTCAAAGGCCGCATCCCAATTATCGTTCAGATATCCGAATCCTTTATGATAAATATAACTGTCAATGGTCTTGGCCTCAATACCCTCCAAAGTAGTATGTGCCTTTATGTTTTCCGTGAGTCTTAATGCAGCCTTACCGGTCGGTGCCAGGATGACTACTTCTTCCCCCAAAGAGTTTAAGTGCTCAATGACCTTACTGGTTTCATAGGTTTTTCCCGCTCCCGGCTTGCCGGTAAGCACAAAAAGTGCCTTCTCAAAAACGTTTTGGTAAAGCTGTTTTCTTTCGTTCGTAAAGATCTCAACCTGTTCCGTTGTTTTGACAATTTCGGCTAATTTGGCAAGACTGCTTTTGATATGTTTAGCAATATCAATATTGCCGCGGTAGGCTGTCTTTCGGTTCATAAGGGTGGTGATGGTTTCCTCCACATAAGCCTCGGCCTGTTTGACGATCTTCAGGTAGATGTATTTTTCTTTTTTGGATTCCTCGATATAGAGTTTTTCAAGAAAGTGGGCTTTATAATAATCATCCAGCAACAGGATGGCCTCATCGTCAAGTTTGATACCTGATTTGTAGATCAGTGGATATTCGTAAAGGTTATCTAACGTTTCTTTGGCCGAACTGTAACAATGGCCCTGGCTACTGATCTGCCATAGGTAATTAATGATTACCGAACGTAACCGCTGCGGGCTGTCCTCCTTTAAACGCTGCATCTTCCGGTGCCGGGTCATAAAGTTGGTGTCAGGGATCATACCCATATCCACTTTAAAAACATCTATGGGTTCATCCTGCATATCCGGGATGTCCAGGTTATCCTCATCAGGCTCATATTCCTCATAAAGGATATAAGGGTTTTCCTCAATGATTTTAAGCAACGGTTTATCCTTAATGATCTTATTGACCTGGTGCTCCGTTAATATAAATAGCGATAGCTTACTGAACGACTTATGATACTTTTTAAATTGCTGGCTCTCGGCCAGGTCAAGCAAAGTATCTTCAAAAGGCATCAGGTAGCCAGGGAAATCTTCTGCCAATATCGAATCGAAGATTTTTTGCAGGTCATAGTCATTGTTAGCATTGAACCGGATGATCTTCGCCAGCTCATCAGCTTTCTTTTTGTCTTCAATGAGGTAATTCAGCACATGCGCCAAGGCGGGATAAATGCCCCTTTTCTCCCAAACACCCCTGATCAGCTTTTCAATTTTTTCCTGCTCCGCTTCATAGTCGGTTTTAACAACGACCTGGTTATGATCCTGGATCTTCAAAATCGCTTTGCGGATTTTGTAGAGCAGGTAGAGGCATTTATCATCATCAATGTCCATGCTCACATACTTAAATCCTTTGATAAGTGATTCTTCATCTGCGACCACCTTGATATCTTCCAGTAAGCTTGCTGCATCGGGGTGCGCGTCAGTATAGGCCAGATATTCATGGTAAGGTAACAATAAGGCGCTCTCCGGATCATGGCTGAATTGCAGCATCCAGTTCATCGTAGGAAAGTTTTTCATGGTTTCATCATCCTGCCAATTTCCGTCCTTAAACTTCTTACCGGGTGCCCTCCAATCCGCAACCTCTTCATCACTTAGGTCATAATGTTGCGGTACGGGCAATTCGCTGACCAGGGAACAACCCAAAATCAGGTATTTCATATCATCACCTGATACCGGGTTATCATAGTTGGCGTAAAAAAACAGGACGGATTGCTTAGGAATGAATTTTTGGATATAATTATCAATCCGTTGGTCGAGGTCCGGCCAGTAATTACCATGAAGCGCCTTGCTTTCTTTGCCATGAACGAATGATAGCTTAAAGGGCCAGGTGATTACCGAGTATTTGCGCAGGGTTTCAGGTATCCTTTGTTCTATCGAATCAAAGGCGTGCTGATGTTCCACAGGGATATCCTGATCACCGAATGCATTAATGCTCCAATAACAGGGTGGGACGTTTCCGGGTGTAAAGTTTTTGGCGACATATTCCCCGCGAACACCATCGCTTTGCTCGTAGGTTGTGTTTTTTCGCTTCTCGATCCTGCCGGATAACAGGGAATGAACGCCCGTACAATAGGTATTGGATGCCGGGTCGCAACAAACTTTACCGTTCCATTTGTTGTCATGCCAGGCCATTCGAACAGTTAAATGCATAAGGACAAGGTTATTGAATAATATGGTTTTATATCCGGGTTAAATTAGATAAAAAAACCTTGCCGATAAATTATTATGGATTTAATTGAGGAATCTATACGCTTCAGCCGCGAGCTATCACAACTATTTGAGCCAGGCTGCCGGGAATAATTGTTAGTATCAGTAAGTAAGCAGAGAATTACAGCCCTTAAATACCTTGGCGTATCAGTAAACTTAAGTCCTGCTTGTAAACTTTACCCACTGGTTTAAAACCAAACTTACCCAATATATGTATCATTGCGGGTTTTCGGGTACTGGCAAATATGGCCTTATCATTTAGGTGCGGAAACATGGCAGTAAGCAACTGTTGGCAAAGCTTTAAGCCTTCGTAGTCAGAGTGCGTAACCACGTAGCCTAATTCAGCATTGTAATCATCTTTCATTTCAGGCACACCGGCATCTTTAAACACGCTATCCCGGTAAGAACTTAACGGAGTTTTGAGACAACATACACTTATGACCAGGTCTCCTTTAAGAATGACCGCTAAAAGTGCGGCCCGGTGCAGGCCGACTTTGATCAATTCGGGCTTAATCTGTCCGCCTTCCTGTATCAATTCCTGTACCTGCTTGATGATTTGGTTGGAAAATTCGGCAGGCTTATCGATAAGAAGATGTTCTTTTGCTGGTACCGTTTTTTCCATGAGTGGCAGATGATATAAGTAATATTAAAGATGCAATAAATAATTGAATATGCCCATGATCAGAACCCGTATCGCCGGTTAACTTTAAACTATATAACCATGATAAGTATGTTTGTATATTAGCGTGTCATTGCTTTTGCATGTAATTATAGTTATAATTGTTTAATCTCTATTCGATATATATTCGGTTGATAATCAGAGTTGTTTTAAAAAAAGACAGTGATGAAGAAATGGGGCATTGGTCGCGAGAAATACCTGACTGCAGCGGGAATTAAAGAGAGATTTTCAGACCAGACAATCTTTGCGGTTCTACTTCTGATATTGTGGTTTTTGGTTTTTTTATGGAAAGGTTAAAATTCATAAGCACAATTGGCCAACAAAGTTCTTTATCACTGTTGTTTACTATTTAGGCACTGCCATATTTTTTGTCGAGCCACTTCATAAAATCAAAACCCTTCCTGGGATTAAAAAACCCTTGAATACAATCCGGGTTCCGGATACAGATTTGTATATGGCTTTTCTCAAAAATGCCTGCACCGGTAAAGGCTGGCCCGCCCTCAGTAAATACGCCCCTGGTGGAATCAAACAGCTTGATCTCGCTGAATCCCTTAGCCGCAATTTCTGCCTGGTATTGTTTATATATCCCGGCATGCATGTACTCTATAGTTGTACAATCCAGCACTCTTAAAATCTTATCTTTATGAATATCGTGGGCGAGATCTTTATTTTCAGGAAGTTCCTCTCCGAGCGCGTGATATCGGCTGGCCATCAATCGGTAATGGAATTTTAACAGCTGAATATAGCGGCTATCTAAAAAATCACAACAATAATTTAAATGAAGAACAGCGCCAACAACTGCAGGGACTTTGATCTCTCCGCGCTTCTTTTTGTCTTTGGCCCATTGTAAGGCCCTGTCGTAGTTGTTTTCCCAAAAGTACATGCCATGACCAAGCCAGTCATAAGGCTTTTCACTCAACTGAATCGTACTGGAACTATTGATGAGCTTGTTCTTGATCTCTTCTTCGCAGCCGTGAAAACCAATGATCAGATTTGGCCGGGATTCATACATCAGGCAGATTTAACCAGTTTAGTTAAGATAGCATACGGCGCGGTGAACTCTCCTTTGTCGTTCTTGATGCCTGCCGAAATAAAGGATTGAAGCGCCTGTTCCTTTGTAGGAACGGTTTTAAGTTCTTCTTTAACCAGGTCGGTCAATTTTTTTAAATCCTTGTCGCTCATGATCGTAATGATTAATAACAAATATCGGCAAATTAATTTAATTACTCAAATCATTATTATACGTCTGATGCCAGGCCTGGTATAGTTACCGGCCAGTATATTACCGGCCAGATGCTCATCTTTAACTAATTATAATTGGACAGGTTATAGTTGGCATTGAGCCAGTTGATCATGCCGATCAGGTGTCCTTTTAGTTTTTGTGCAGTAGCGAATTCTACGTCGGTGGATTTTTTTTGCAAGCTATCCGGAGAAATATACAACGTGTTGGGTGTATAAAAGTGGCCGGCGAAAAATTTGAATAGCTCGCCAAGATTTTCCTTTGCCAGGAACCCTTTTTCAATTTGCATCCTGATGAACAGGCCAAACTGCGGAACCGGTAAATTGATCAGGAAGCGCGTATTTGTTTTTGCATTCTTAGTATCTCGTATAAATCTCCGCTGTAACTTAACCCTTTTTTTTGCGAAAGTATATTTACCGTTTACAAATTCACCCAGTTCCATAAATAGACTCCTGTTCTTAGAGGGCATGATCAATCCTTTTTCGGTCGTCAGGTTATAAAGCCTGTCCTTTTCTGCTAATAACATTTCTCGTTGTTCATGCAGGCCGGGAATGTCATCCAGGCGCTCCCTGAGCCGGTGTAGATAATAGAGGTAAAACGCTTGTATGTTAAAATCGTGAATGATCAGCAGGTCGGCCAGTTTTTTGTTGTCTAACTCAGAATCGTTTAACAGCAGATCCATCAGGGAGGAAATGTACCTCGTGTCATCCCAGGTGATGTCCTTTTTATTGATAAGCGCTGAGATGCCGGGTATTACAATATCCAATAGTGCTTTATCAATAACGAACTCATTAAAATGACCGCATAATTTATAAAACTTTTTTTTCAAGCCGGGGATAACATGTCGCAAATTTGCCTGTGATATTTTTACGCCAGCTGCCGCTCCCGGAAAGGATTCACCGAGCGACAACAGGAGCTCTTCCAATAGATTAAAGGAATAATAGTAATGTTCCCTGATAATCTTCGCCTGGGGATGGTTTTTTAGAAAAACGGAATTTTTTAAAATGTAGGAATTCAGCGTATTGCTTAAAATAACAATGCCGGTAATTAAACGCTCAATGTGCTTTGCATCATGCTCCTGTAGATTCAAAGGCCATTCTGAAACTTTAAGAAGTATAGCGGTAACTTCTTTTTTCAGGAAATTTTTCCATTTATTGAATTCTAAAGTAGTGATATGTTTGCCCGTAAAATTTTTAGGGTCTATTGACTCTTGTACAAATAGCCGCAGTTGGATAGATATAAAGTTCATAAATGATGCTAAAAATTTGTTTTTGAAACAATAAAATTTACTTCCAAAACTAAGCGGCCACCGAAGTGGTATAAATACTTATATCAGGGGTTTACGGTAACTAAATAGGGGTAGGTTTGATGACATACGGACAAATTCACCCAACCGGCAACGATTATTCTTCCAATTATGGTTTATCATTTAATATTTCTTTAAAAAATCCTATTTTTACTTATAAGGACTTCAAAGTAACCTATATGATAAGATGTATCGGGATAGATGATGAGTTTTCGTGCAATGAAATATTGACAGAGTATTGCAGCCGGATACCGTTCGTTGATCTTGTGGCTACTTTTACCGATCCGTTATTGGCATTGCCCTTAATTCAGGATGGCAAGCTGGATCTTATATTTCTTGATTTCTATATGAGCCCGATGAATGCGCCGGCTTTCCTCCCTCATGTTCCGTCTTCTGTTAAAGTTGTGATTACAACTTCCGAACGGCTGAGCCGCATAAAAGATTATCAATTGAATGTTGCGGAAATGATCAACAAACCCTACTCTTTTGAAAAGTTCCTGGCCCTTATGACAACATTCTATAAAAAACAAAAGAAACGCTGAAAATATCCCTTTTTACACTGACTTTAAAGTAAGTGTTGACAATCCGGAAAATACAGGTATATTTAAAAATCTTAGCACATTCCGTGCTATTGTGATAAGGTTTAGGTAAGAAAAGCCTGGCGCGATGCCTGGCTTTTCTCTTTTAAGACCGTTTTTGCATTTGAGAAAGCATCTTGGATTGTAACAATTTTGTTGTGTTATTCCACAACTACCATATTCCGGCCACCATAAACATCCGAAAACAACATAATTTGTGTTCAAAGGCATCTCTTCCGAATTGAGACTATTGGGATAGAGGATTGTTATTGAGTTTTTCGAGTTTCATCCGGCCCTGGTGCCACAGGTAAACCGCATCGATCAGCACGGCAAGCTTATCTCTGAACATTTCAAAATTCGGGCTATCCAAATTTTTGATATTGCTTCCCTTGTCAAAATAAGCGAACATCAGCCATCTGAAAAGTTCCTCGTCAACCTCGTTGAACGGCTCTTCTCCAAACAGATCTTCTATTTTTCTTTCCAAAAGCGATAATTCATTGCTCATTGTCAACAGTGTTTTTGATAAAGTCACGATAGGTGACAACATGACTATTATCAAAGTTAAACTTTGTTGTGATATGCCACAACAGCATTAACATTATATTATTCCAATTTCCCTAATCATTTACAAGGATAATGGTTAGCGATTTAGATAAGGGAATATTAATACAATTTGGAAAGCGTCTTAAGTTTTTAAGGCAGGCTAAAAACCTGACCCTCCGCAAAATGTCGCTGCTATGTAACGTAGAATATGCAGATATTCAGCGGTATGAAAGCGGAAAACAAAACATTACCCTCCTTTCTCTCGCCGAGCTGGCGAAAGCCCTCGAAGTTGAGCCCAAAGAATTGTTAGAGTTTAATCCGGAAGCTAGTCAATAGCGGTTTTCAACTCTTTTTTGCAATCCATAAATTATATTTTCGGGATAGACTGGTATAAATTCGGGAGATAAGTACATTTCCCCGTGGTAGCTATGTCGCTTATAAAATTAATTTTGTAAATGCCTGCTGAAGTGTTTGCCTGGCTTAAACCATATTTAACGCGGATACAATCAGGAAATGAAAAGAATCGATTTATTTGATAACCATCCAGTGTATAGCGTTTTGGGTTATCAGGTAATCGTAGGACTTATTCAACTGTTAACAGATGAAGGCTTGCTGGACGCTGAAGAGCGAAATGGCTGGTATATTAATTTCAGGGATTTTAGAGATAGCGCAGTGATGTTATATAGAGAAATGAACGATGATCAAAAAAAAGAGTTAATTAACTATCTACGGTATAAAGCCTATTTGGATAGTACCTGTAATAGTAATGAACTTTGTTAGATAAACCCCTAATCATTTGTTTGATTGTTATGATCATTAAGAAAATAAATACTAATCTTCTGCTCATGAGTAAGTGTAATCTTGTTTTCATAATTCTAATTATTCTATCCGTAAAATCAACTTTTAGTTTTGCGCAGTTACCCGTACAGGTCAGATCAGGGTTGATTGATATAAATGATGGTACGATTGGTAAGCCGAATGCCAATAAGTATTCCGCATTGACGGATAGCCTGGACAAAAACTTAAAAACTCATCCAAATGATACCTCCAGTTTGTTTTTCCGGGCAGTTCTTTATTTGAGTTTCAATAAGGTGATGGTAAATCCGGACCTGGGAAATAAAATCGCATTCAATAATTTGATTATAGCTAAAAACATGGCTGAAAAAGCGATTACATTAAAAATGCAGAACTTTTATTTAAAGGTACTGAGGGCCGAGATTTATAGAGAACTTAGTTTTAGATTAGGTGGCGATGAGTCGTGGAAGTTTAACAGTAAACAAATTGCAGACAGGAGAAAACAGTTTAACCAGTATAAAGAACTGGCCAATAAATATTATGATGAACTGGCCGTTCTTGATAATGGAAATGCTTATGATTATCAGAAATTAAAGGTGACCAATAAGTATCCATTATAAAAGTATATAAGGATTTTATTTTTTCTTTGTATTTCCTTTTCTGATCAGCTTTTTGCTAGTTTTTAAGTACAGATTGTTTCTGCCTTTTTTCTCCGAAACAAATAGCATATTTTCATCCACCAAACTTAAGAGAACCCCAGAAATCCTGGTTCTTATAAACGGGCTAATGTCTGTGATAACCTCCAATTCCAGTAACTTGAGTGCCACATCCCCTACTGATTGCTTCTGAGCAAAAAAATCGAAATCAGTATATAATTTTTTAATATTATAGGTTATAAAAACTCTGGATTGTTTCTTAGATGAAAGCTTGTATCTTGGACCATATGGGATGTTTATATCAAAAAATTCTGACAATGGATATAGCAAAGTTTGAGCATAGGCAATATAATAATTTATATCGACTGTTACCCCGTTTTCAATATCAACAATCGTTGAAGTAGAAAAACCTGTTAAATCTCCTGCGTCACTTAATGAATATTCAGATGTTATTCTTCGTTGCTTAAGTTTTTCTCCTAATATTTCGGTGGCGTTAGGAACCTTATATTTTTTCTTTCCTTTTTCTAAACGGAGGCTATCTTCTATCATTAATCAAATGAAGAGATATAGTATATACTTTTTTTAAGTTAATTAACTGTTGATTTGTATATATTAATCTAAATTGTTATATTTGATGTAAATTAAATGATGTGATTGCCTATAGATGTAAATTCAAATAGTTTATAACAACAATCTTAGGATTGAGTAAATACTACCGAAAGAACTTGTGGGGAAAAGTAGGACATTCAGAACACAAGAGTAGGTATGAACTCATTTCCTATGCTATCTTTGCATGGCATAAGGATTTGGGTCGCCTGCTTATTCTGTGTTCGGCCGTCTTCGGACGGTGGCCGTCCTACGCCTTCTCGGCAGAATAAGCACTAAAGGCGGCCCTGCCTTATGTTCATTTCTTTTGGTGTCATAAAAAGATATTAAAAGAAAATGAAGGTCATTCAAAAACAGATAAATTCATTGTTATTCTTCGATTACTATTCAAGTAATCGCTATCTGTTTTCTTTATTTATTACTCGAAAAATCACTTCCTTTTCACTCCAGAACCCGATCAAAAACATAATTTGTAGTCCCGAATAAATAGCGGGTAAAGGGCAGCCGATCAGTTAATAGTTAATCTCTGCATAAGGCTGCCGTTTCTTCTTTTCGTATTCATTTACGGCAATTATTATCAACTAACTCATTAACTGAATTACATGAAAAAAACTATACTAATAATAGTACTGGCTGTGCTTTGCCTAGATTTTGGAGCGCGTGCGCAGGACAAACCAAATATCACTGCTCTCAAAATCGGCGACCAAATTCCCGATATTACCATTAACAACCTCATTAATTATTCAGGAGCTGACGGCCAACCCGCTGCAAGCGTGAAATTATTCAACTTTAAAGGCAAGTTATTGATCCTTGACTTTTGGGCTACCTGGTGTGGTTCCTGTTTAGCGCATTTCCCCTTAACCGATAGCTTACAAAATGAATTTAAAGATGAACTGCAAATCCTTTTGGTCAATGCCCTAAACACAAAAGACACCAAAGGAAAAATCCTCACCACTCTGCGAAAGTTCGATAAATCGGGCATTTCAAAATTCAGTTTACCTTCTGCTACCGGGGACACGTTATTAGAAAAAATGTTCCCGCATTTTTCTATTCCCCATTATGTATGGATAGATCAAAATGGCATCGTAAAGTCTATTACTTCCGCCGATGAATTGACACGTGATAATATTATACGCTTTTTTAAAAATAATCAGGCACCTGTCCATCATAAAAGTGATTTTGATCCCACACGACCTCTTTATACAGTAAAAGAGCTTCCTACAGAACACCTATTGCAATTCAGTATGCTGCTAAAGGGGAAGATTGACGGGATCGGCGGTGGCGGGATGCGGGTTATAAATGATACGGCTCGCGGTATTATCCTGCACAACCGTAGCCTATTATCCATTTATCAAAGTGTCGTCGCTGGTATACTCCCAGGATTAAGCGAAAACCGGCTGTCGGTTGAAGTTAGAGATCCCTCCAAACTTTCTTTTAGGGCATCTAAAGAAAACAAAACCACCTGGGAAAGTGCAAACCTGTACAGCTATGAACTTATAGTTCCGCCAGATGAGATGGCTCATTTATATGACCGTATTCTGGAGGATATGAACAGGTACACCCCTTATAAAGCCCAATTTGAAAAACGGAAAATACACTGCTGGATACTGGAAAGATCGGGCCATACCGACCTAATGCATACAAAGGGAGGCCAATATATTGATGCGCTAACCGACAAAGTTAATCCCAGGCTTAACAATGCCCCCCTGCTCAATTTATGTATATATCTGAATAAGATTAGTAATAACGCCGTAATCCTTGACGATACGGGATATCTCCGAAACGTCGATCTGCAATTTAAGGATAGTGTAGTGGATATGGCTGCTATGAAAAAAAATCTCAGGCGATACGGTTTAAAACTTTATGCAGCATATAGAAAAGTTGAAATGCTGAGCATTAAGGATAAATAAAGAGGAGGAAATCAAAACTCAAATTTTAACAAATTAACGTATGAAACTAAAACTACTCATCATAATCATCTTAGGTATGTTCAGCCTGAATCTGTTCGGGCAGCAAAACACGAACGGCAAAATAATAAATCTGCAGACGGGAGAAGCCATTGGGGGTGCAACCATTAGATTAATAAAAAGCAAAATAGTAACGTCCAGCAGTGAGGATGGCTCGTTTAATTTTACTGCGGGAAGTTATCCTGATACTTTGGTTGTTAGTCATGTGGGATACAAAACAACACATTTATTTTTGGCTGGCTATACACAGGCGCAGCATTTAATAATCAGGATAGTGCCCGGCACAACGGCATTACAAGAAGTCGTTGTTTCTACAGGATACCAGACTTTGCCAAAAGAAAGAGCAACAGGTTCATTTACTGTAGTAAATAATCAGAAGCTAAATGAACAGGTAAGTACCGATCTACTGTCACGATTAGAGTCTGTTACCAATGGGCTTGTTTTTAACCGTACGACCAGTGCTACGCCTCAAATACAGATACGTGGTTTAAGTACGATCAATGGCCCAACTGCACCATTGATCGTGGTGGATAACTTTCCCTATGAAGGAGATATAACCAATATTAATCCTAATGATGTAGAAAGTGTGACCGTATTAAAAGATGCCGCCGCCGCATCCATTTGGGGGACGAGGGCCGGGAACGGCGTTATTGTCATCACCACCAAAAAAGCCAGGTTCAACCAACCACTTTCCGTTGATCTTAATGCGAACCTGACGTTTGGTAAAAAACCTGATTTATCCTATATCCGGCAAATGGCATCCAGTGACTATATCAATGTTGAACAGGCGCTTTTTAACAATGGTTTTTATGACAGCAGAATAACTGACCCATCACATCCCAGTTTAACACCTGTAGTAGAATTACTTTCAGCAGTACGCAACGGGACTATTTCAGCCACCAGGGCCAATGCACAGATCAATGCTTTAAGAAACAGCGATGTAAGGAATGATTTTAATAAGTATTTATATCAGCAAAGCACGAACCAGCAGTATGCGATCAGTTTAAAAGGAGGGTCTGCAACCCAGTCCTGGCTGTTTTCGAGTGGCTATGATAAAGATCTTAGTAACCTCGCAGCTGGCTACGACCGGGTGAATCTTCATTTCCTGGACTCTTTTAAGCCAATTAATAAGTTGCAGGTCAATACCGCCATATATTATACCCAAAGTACATCGACTGCCGGTAAGCCTGGCTTCGGCGATATTACTTCTTATAATGGCGCTTTGTATCCCTATGCAAAATTTGCGGATGTAAATGGCGATGCATTACCGGTGGCAAAAGATTATAGCTTATCCTATTTAGCTACGCTTCCATCGGCGCAGTTAGAGGATTGGAAATATTACCCGCTTACAGACTACCAGCAAATAAACAATAAGACCAATTTGCAGGACTTAACTGCTAATCTGTCTGCACAATACCAGTTGTTTAGCTTCCTGAATTTTAATATGCAATACCAGTACGAAAGACAGGATTCACATACCAATAATTTACAAGGCGCGGGTAGTTATGCAGCAAGAAACCTGATCAATGAGTTTACACAGATTGATGCTTCAGGCAATGTTACGAACATTGTGCCCGTAGGCGGTATTTTAAACCTTTCAGACCAGTTGATAGAGTCACAAAATTTACGCGGACAGTTCAACCTGAATAAAGGCTGGGGCAAAAACGAGGTCAATGCGATAGCAGGATCGGAAATAAGACAGGTGAACACGACCGGGAACGCGAACAGTTTATATGGTTACGATCCGAGCACCCTCACCTTTGGCAATGTTGATTTAACCAATACGTACCCAACTTATGTGACCGGATCATCCCTGTTTATACCGGACAACAAAAGTTTAACCGATACCAGGAACCGTTTTGTTTCCTTATTTGCCAACGCTGCCTATACTTATGATCGTAAATATACTTTCTCTGCCAGCGCACGGAGGGACGCGTCCAACTTGTTCGGGGTAAATACCAATAATAAATGGAACCCGTTGGCGTCTGCCGGCCTTGCCTGGGATATTTCTAAGGAAGGTTTTTATAAAGTAGGGTTTTTACCATACCTAAAACTCCGGGCCACTTATGGACTTAGCGGTAATGTAGATTTATCCAGAACAGCGGTAACTACGATCAGCTACCAGGGAAATTCACCTTATACACAAACGCCGTATGCGGTATATAATACCTATGCCAATCCTGACCTGAAATGGGAAACGGTAAGGATGTTAAACCTGGCCATTGATTTCAGTGCATTGAATAACAGACTATCAGGAAGCATAGAATATTATCATAAGAACGCTAAAGACCTTTTCGGCCTCGCGCCACTGGATTATACAAGTGGCATAGATTACTATATTGTTAAAAATGTAGCGGCAATGAAAGGTAATGGTATTGATATTACCCTAAACAGCATCAATACTATGGGTAAACTAAAGTGGACAACAGCGGTCAATTTCAGTTTGTATAAAGATCAGATCACCGCCTATTATCTGGGAGATCAAACAGGATATGCCTATGTAGGCAGTTCACCGGTCATTTCAGGAATTGTAGGAAAACCTGTTTACTCTGTTCTGTCTTTTAAATCTGCGGGGCTTGATCCATTGAACGGAAATCCGCGTGGCTACGTAAACGGGCAGGTCAGTGAAGATTATAACACGATTTATTATAATAGCCAGTTGTCTGATCTGAAATACAGCGGGTCAGCTTTACCCACAAAATTCGGATCAGTAGCCAACACATTTACTTATAAAAATTTATCCCTGACCGTAGCAGCCACTTATAAACTGGGATATTATTTCAGAAAGACCTCTGTTGACTATGGGCTTCTTTTCAATAATGGTCAGGGTAATGCTGATTTTGCCCTGCGCTGGCAGAAACCAGGGGATGAACTGCATACCTATGTGCCATCGATGGTCTATCCTGATATTCCTGCACGGGATGCTTTCTATGGCGGCTCCGAAAGTTTGGTAGAAAAGGGCGATCATGTGAGGTTGCAATATATCACCCTCGGTTATGAATTTAACCGGAAAACGATGCCCCGGCTACCTGTTAAGACTCTGCAATTATACACCAATATCAATAACCTGGGAATTATCTGGCGGGCGAATAAAGACCATATTGATCCTGATTACTACTATAGCGGCAATACGTTAAAACCTCCGCTTACGATAGCGTTTGGTTTAAGAACCTCATTTTAATTTACCGTATGCTTAATTCCAAGACAATTAAAAATCATGAAAAAATTCAATCCCATCATTATACTGCTCTTTCTTTGTATTATAGTTTCCGGCTGCAAGAAGTTTCTTGACGAAAAACCGGATGCCAAACTTGCGGTGCCGACAAGCCTTGTTGATTTTCAGGCATTACTGGATAGTTACCCGGCCATTAATAATTTCGATCCGGGATCTGGAGAAATATCAGCCGACAATTATTACCTCACGGACGCGGTTTACCTGGCCCTCCCACAGGAAACTTCCAGAAGAATGTACACATGGCAAAAAGACAATCTGTTTTTACCACAAAGTAATGATTGGTTTTATTCCTACAGGCCGGTATTCACGTCAAACACGGTTTTGGAAGGATTGCACAAGATAACCCTGACTGCAGGAAATCACAATGATTACAATAATGTAAAAGGACAGGCCCTTTTCGTGCGGGGGAAAGCATTTCTTCAGATCGCTGGCTTGTGGACTTCTGCCTATGATGCAAGCACAGCGACTACTCAGCTGGGTATTCCCATCAGACTAACGTCTGATTTTAATGAGGCTTCGGTCAGAAGTAACCTGCAAGAGACCTACAACCAAATCATCACCGATCTTTCTTCCGCAGCTGCCTTGTTACCCATAACACCTTTGCAGGTGATGCGGTCATCAAAACCTGCCGCGTATGGCCTATTAGCCAGGACTTATCTTAATATGAGGCAATATGACAAAGCGGGGCTTTATGCAGATTCCTGCCTGCAATTAAATCATGCTTTATTGGACTATAACACCCTAAATACTGCTGCAAACTATCCGATAGCACAATTTAATATGGAAGTGATCCATGAAAATAAAATTCCTGTTCCCGCACCATTGAGTAATTCAAGAGCAAAGATAGATTCTGCACTTTACCGTTCTTATATGGCAAATGATCTGCGTAAAACGATCTTCTTTAAAGCAAGTACTGGCGGAACTTACGCTTTCAAAGGTAGCTATGAAGGAGGAGGTAACTTATTCGGGGGGATAGCAACCGATGAAGTTTATTTGATCAGGGCAGAATGTTTTGCAAGAGCGGGGAAACTGACCGAAGCCGCAGATGATCTGAACATATTATTAAAAAACAGGTTTAAAACGGGAACCTTTGTGCCGATTAGTGCTTCAGATCAAACTATTTTGCTGACGGCCATACTGAACGAACGGAGAAAGGAGCTATTAATGAGGGGGTTGCGGTGGATGGACCTAAAAAGGTTAAATAAGGAGGGGGCTAATATTACTTTAACGCGAAAGGTAAACGGACAAACTTATACTTTATTCCCGAATGATTTGCGATACGCATTACCCATACCTGATGACATTATTCAGTTAACCGGAATGCAGCAGAATCCTAAGTAAAAGGAAGGCAGTGCTGATTTGCATTGCCGTTCCTTTTTTTGTTTGGTTAATCCTTTGTAGATATGGCCTGATCCCTGATCTGGGTGTCAGTGCGGGCATTTAACCAGGTTTGCAGATCTCCTGTTACGCTTACCACACAAGGCAAGGCTGTTCCGTCACAAGATGGCCCTGAGCCGCTGACAACGGAATAATTTGATGCGGTTTTATCCTGGGACAGCGTGGTGCCATTGAATTGGTATTGAACCGGTGGCAGAACTTTGATCTTATGATCTGGTGCTTTCATCGCAATTGCTGCGCCTACACCTAATACAATTGTAAACATGGCCACTATAGCCATAACTTTGTTTTTGAACAGTTTGGTGTTCATCATGATTGAACTTTTTATAATAGCAAAAAAGGGCTCCAAAAACTTTATATTTATAATTCGATTAATTCGGTTGCTCGTGAGGTGAGCCGCCCCGAAAAGGCTCGTCTGATGTGGCGGGTCTTTTCATGTATTACACGTTGCTGGTGCTACCCGGAAACAATGCAAACTTGCGGTTATGAATCGGACGGTCAAGGAATCTATTAGAAGAGCATGTGTAGTTAGATATTGATCGGATATTTACAATATCGTATCGTAAATATGACTTTATACAACAGAGGATAAAACGGATTGTATAAGTTGCGAAAACAACAGGTATTATCAATCCGCGATTGACCCAGCCCTTTATAAATATTAAGTTTCTCATAGGTTAAATAAGTAGTATAAAGCTACAACTGAATATTCTTATACGGAGTAAACCTCAGTTCAGAAATCAATTACCTTTTGTTCAGAAATGGGTTATTAAATGATAAGCTGCTTCCAAGTTATGGGTGGCCATTGTCCTTGATGAGACGACTGAGCGATTGTGGAGTAATACCGAGATAAGACGCAATGATCTCCTTTGAAATTTTTTGTTCGATTTTAGGGTGTTTTTGAAGTAAGTCCAAATATCTTTCCCAAGCTGAAAGACTAATCAGATCATGAGTTCTTTTTGTGTGATACGAAACATATTGCAGCATTAGACATCTGATAAATATTTCGGCATACGGAAACGCATCAATAAGGTCTGACAGTTGTTGCCTCGATATAGACAATAATCTGCTGCCAGGCATCACCTCAATATATAATTGGGATGGAGTGCGTTTTAAAAAGCTTTGAGGTTCTGTAATAATGGTTTGCTCATCCCATAAGCAGATAGTGTACTCTTTCTCCTTTAGTTCATCGTCATAATAACCCCTTGCCATCCCATTTTCGACAAAATAGAGGTGATCAGCTATCTGGCCTGGATTTAACAAAAGCTGACGATGGGTATGATGGCTAAAACCAATTTTTGAATTGATATAATTTATTAACTCTTTGCGATTTGCCTCATTTGTCAGTTCTTTCGGAAGCGGATTCATGCTGAAAAGCACGTCAAATAAACGATGTGTCTGCATAGGAATATTCTAGAAGGTGGAACTTGCAGGAGATCTTAACTCCTATAATCTGGGTCAAATTTACCGTGCCGGCGAGGTGATCTAAATACTCAAATCAGGGATATGGTATTACTAAATAGGGGTATATTTAATGACAAACGAGCGCAAAGTTATTGTTCGCGACGATTCTGCAGTTTATGAATTAACGCCGCCCTGTTATTTACTAAGGCTTTTCTGAAGATATTTTGAATGTGCTTTTTAACGGTTTCACTTGAAATAAACATGCTATCGGCGATTTCGCTATTTTTCATTCCTTTATACAATTTCTGAACGATTAGGATCTCTGTTCTTGTTAAACTGTAATGCAAGCAACTAGCCAGGAATTCTTCCGGGCTGATACCATCAATGGCCGATTCATTAAGTTTCCGATTAAACTCCTGTCTTGCATTGGTGACAGATTTAGCCAAATAAAGAACTGTGATTATGATGATTCCCGTATTCGTGCAAAGCACTTCTATTAACTGACTTTCTTCTACCAGGCCGAAGAGTGCTAATGCTAACCAGGGAGTAACCGCACAGTACATCGATACTTCCTCCAGGTATTCGTTCTTATTACGATTTACCTCATGCTTATGCCGAATCGCCGTAAACATAACCCAAAGCAAAACAATCGCATAAATAAAGGGTACAATCATCCCAAAACGGATATCTACATTTAACTTGCCATTTATCGCATAGACAATGACAAAGAATATAAGATAGGGAAGCATCAGGAACAATGGTACTCCGAACAGTGCGTGCCAACGCAATTCTTTCAGTTCAAATCCTCTATAAAAATAATATGGGAAATAAGAAGCCATAAGAAAACCAGTGCCGTAGGCAATCATTTCCTGGATGTTAATGGGGATATTAATTTTTGGATCAGGAAAGAGGCCGCCGGTGATATTGTATAACAGCATTAAAAACAGCAATAACAAATATCGGCCACGATTTTTATCTCCCGGCCAATAAAAGTAACTTGCCAACTGGAAAATGAACATCAAGATTTCAAGTCCAATGAATATAGCGGTTACGATATGAATTTGAGTTCCGAATACCAGCATAATATTACTTATCTGGCTCCCGTTTCAAAAAGAATAGGGTATACCCCAATTCCAATTGATTATAGGTGTGAAAACCAAGTACTTCATACCAGGGTATGTTCCTTAAAGTGGAAGTTTCCAGATATACCGGTAGATGTTTTCGGTTTGATTCAGCAATGATCTCTTTCATTAATTTGCTGCCGATGCCTTTGTGCTGAAATTCCGGATCAACACCAATAAACCATAGATAGGCTATATTTTCTCTGGGTTGCAATTTTTTGATTTTTTCCTCACGCTTTAATGCTTTGCTTATCCCGCTCAGGCCTACGGCTTGAACAATCAGCCTTATATCAAGCCATATTGACTTTAGCGTGGTACGTTTTTGTTGCGGATACAATATTAATGCACAGGCATTTTTATCATCAGATAACCATACTTCGCCAAATAACGAACATATCTCATAAGAGTAATCCATTAATGCTTGTATACGTCGCGCTCTTTTCTCATCCTTTCTGATGATGAAATTTACACTCTGGTTATCTTCAAATGAACTAATTAACACCTTTATCACCGTTGTTTTGTCAACAACTTCAGCCTTGATCATAGTTAGATAAATAAAGTAAATAGCAGCATTCTACTTCACATCTCAATTTATCTGTACCTGTATAAAATAACTTGCTACGAATATTTTTCAACAATGCGATAAGTCGAGGTGAATAAAACCGGATAAAATTAACTATTGTTTAATTATCGTTTACCAATTGGTAAGGTCAGTATCTCCCGAATATTTAGCTGTCTGTCCCGAAAAAGCCCTATTGTATAGAAAATGGTCAGTAAGAGCAGCTAACAATCATTCTTTTGAAGAAATAAAACGCATCAGGTTCAAAGCGAACTACCGCTACTATTTGATAAGAATGTACCATGAAGTTGAAAGTATTAGATATGCCCCTTTGCCGAACGCCTGTGTTCAGTGTAACAGATGACCTGAAGGAAAGATGGCAGAATTTGAAAATACTTATTAGCCAGGCATCACCTTCGTTTTATAAGATCATTGAAAATTTAGAATTTCACGAATTAGAAACAGGCGACAAAAAAATAAGCTTTTCCGTATGGAAGTATTTTAACAGGGCTAAATATAGGGCAACGCCTTTTGGGGGCTTAGCCGCGTTTACTATCCTTCCGTTTTCAACCGACACATCACCCTTAGTCTTGGATGGAGATTTGTTAAGCAAACACTTTGTAGACTGGCAGCAAAAGGATTCATATACAAACGATGTTACCAAAGTCGTCCATGACTCGGTATGGTTTCACACCAATTCTTCGGTTTATACGGTTGGGGATGAAATTCGCTTTATTCGTATCAAACATGGATGTTTTGAAATGGCTTCAGTAATAGGGTTTCCGGAACTTAGTGCTATTATAACCCTGTGTAAAGAAAAAACTACTAAACAGGAAATTTACGATCACGTACAGTCTAATTTCGATCTGCATATAAAATCTATTGACGGACTGCTCGAACAACTTTTAAACCTTCAGCTCCTTTTAACTGAGTTGTTTCCAAATGTAACCGGTGAAGATTATTTTGAAAGGTTAAATTTTGAAAAGTCTGCATTAACCAGTATGTACACTATTTCAGAGCGCAGATTTATCACAGGCGGTTTCAGCGAAAGAAAGGTCAAGGAATTTCCAGGTTTGATAAGATTTTTACAATTGAATTTATCCGATGCTGGTAATAGCTCATTGACTACCTTTCGTAACGCATTTCTTAAAAAGTTTGAAAAAACTGTTGTTCCACTCAATATTGTAATGGACCCCGAAATCGGGATTGGCTATGGCAACCTGGGCGATCAGTTGAAAGATCAGGTGCTGATTGATATCTTAGAAACTACACGACAAAACGAACGGTCTTTACAAATTCCTAATTCCAAATTATATCATTTTCTATTGGACTCGTTAATAAAGGGCGGCGATATCCGGCTGGAGGAGTTCGACGGGCCCTCAACTCAAGTCTCGAAACCTCTACCAAATACCTTTAGCGTCATGTATCGCTTTTTTGGCGATCAACCTGTTGTAGAAAATATGGGCGGCTGTACAGCAAATGCATTAATTGGCCGTTTTACTATTGCAAGCCCGGAACTTGAAAAACTGGGCAAGCAAATCGCATCCATAGAAAAAAAGGCAAACCCTGATATAATTTTTTTCGACATTGCCTACCAAGCTGAAAGGCAAGTCGACAATGTAAACCGGCGAAAACAACTTTATGACAACGAGTTGCCCATACTGACCTGGTCATGTAATCCGTCGCCGATAAGTTTTGACGATATTCTTGTTGGGATTAGCAATTCCGAGGTAATTCTTTGGTCAAAGAAACTTGGAAAACGACTGGTCCCGCGTATTCCATCAGCATACAACTATACCCGTTCAGATTTGGCTGTTTACCGATTTTTGTGTGATCTCCAACATCAGGGCATAAAGTCTGACCTGAGTTTTAAAATCCAGCAATTTTTCCCTAACCTCCAACGCTATCCGCGAGTAGTATATAAGAGTATAATTATTTCACCAGCCATGTGGCTGTTGCCAAAGGACATCTTACAAAATTTAGAAGCAGGTCACCAATTAAAAGCGCAGGCCGCTTTGAATTACTGGCTTAAAGTAAGCCAGATCAATTTTCGTCTTAAGGCAGGCTTTGCAGATCAAACTTTATGCTTTGACCCTGCTATAGAAGCAGATAAAATTGCTTTCCTTCATTTTTGCCGCCAGAACCAACAAAAGGCTATATACATTTCCGAAGCGTTAATAACAAACGAATTAGACATTACAGATGACAAGGGTAAACCATATGTAGCCGAATATATTGTACATTATGGACATGAAGGTAATATCTATTCTGGAAGTCAATATTTAACAAATTTCACGGAACATAATCGGCCCTTAAAAAGTATCTCTTTGCCAGGAGGTGATTGGCTGTATTTTGAAATATATTGTCTTCCTTCCAAAAGTAACGCTGTGCTGACTAACCAAATTGCTGCTTTTTTGAAAGAAGGTGAAAAAAACATAAAAAAATGGTTTTTTATCCGGTATGAAGACCCTAAACCACACCTTCGGTTACGCCTGCAATTAAAGGATATATCTCAAGGTTACCTTACCATTAGTCGCTTAAATTCATTAATGGAAGAAGATTGTTTAAGTGGATTAATTTCCGAAATTCAAATAAAGACTTATTTCCGGGAGGTGCATCGATATGGCGCTACGAGAATTGACTTTGTTGAAAGTTTTTTCTGCACCAATAGCAAATTGATATTGTCTTTGCTGAAAAAAAAATACACTACCGCGTATCTATATGCTGATACTTTAAGGTTAATGAAACGATTTTTAGAACTCTGTTATCAAGATCTAGCTGCCCAAATAGCCTTTGCCACTAAAATGGCAAATAGCTTTAGCGAAGAATTGAATATGAATCCGGAAACTTTTAAAAAAATAAATCAGTCATTCGAGAAGCACAAAGAGGCCAGGCAAGTGCCCCCAGTTAGTGGTAGGTTGGTTCGTTGTTGCGAAAAGCAATTTCTTAAAATCATGAATCGTTGTGATAACAACATTGATCGAGCTAGTATGCTAGGGGATTTATTACATATGCACGTCAACCGATTATTTTTGTCTGACCAGCGGAGTCATGAGGCAATATTATATCATTACCTGGTGAAAAACCTAAAGACTCACCAGGCCCTTTCAATTGTGAAAAGGGGATACCCAACTGAACTTTAAAATGATTGGTATCATCCGTATGATAGTAAAATGTTACATCATCGCCATAGGCGTATTTTAATCTATGTTGTATGTTGCTTAAGCCCATATGGTTTCCAGCAACCTTTTTTTTGTTGTCTATTAAATTGTCGGTTTCGATAAAAAGTGCCCCGTCTTTCAAATAAATACGGACCAATGCATCGTGTCCGTGCTCTGTTAAGTTACCGTGCTTAAAAATGTTTTCTACCATTGTCAGCAGTACTAAAGGAATTAAATGTATTTGCCGGACATCTTCTTCATACTGTAATTGAAAACCTAGCCCGTGATTCTTTCTGATTTGATTCAAATACAAAAGATTTTCTACCTGGTCTATCTCATCTCCTAAAGGAATAAAGTCACCCATTTTGTCAGAATCTATTGCGTAACGCATCATTTCAGCCAGCGTTATAACCGTATCAGCGGCAGTTGGGGAAAGGGATACAATATTGTGATAAATAAAATCCAACGTGTTAAATAAAAAATGGGGATTAATTTGTGCTTTTAGGAAAGCATTTTGGGCTTTAGTCAATTCCTGCTCGGATTTTTGCCGATAAATGATGTCATTTAGTCGCTGTTTTTCAAGCTCATTTGTCTTTCTTTTTTCTTTATTGTAAGTAATCAGAAAAAAGTAGCCTGTTGCAAAGCCAATAAAATAAAGATCTCTAAAAAAAGTTTTTAAGCTATACTGAAAGTTTAACACTAGAGAGCCTTTATTAATAAGAACGTGGATATTGATTAGCAATTTATCCACAAAAAAAGATATTAAAATAAAAACCAGTATTTCCAGCAATAGGACAAGTGGTAGTTTCCACATTATAGTTTTGCTGGTTTTCAATGCCCAGGGTAAAGACCAGTTGGCATGTAAATAAAAAAGGAAAATTATAATAACATAATGCGCAACATATGTTATTGGATTTCCAAATACGCCCAGAAGCCAACCGATTGTAAGCGATTCATATAGAATAAATACGATCCATATTAATATATGGAGCCTGTATTTTTTAAGCCAACTTGTAAAGATTCCTTTCATGATAAACCTCCTTTCTGAATAGAATTTTACCTATTCCAGATAACCATTTTCAATGCCGATTAAATTCACGATAAGTTTCATAAAAAAAGCTTATGAAACGCAAACAATTTAAAATTATCGACACCACACTTTTGGTGTACAAATCCTCTAAATCTTTAAAAAACATTACAGAAACAGAGGGTACTGATCCAACAACGAGCATGATCACAATGACAAAAACTGGCATCTTCGGTGCCGGCAATTCAAATTAATCCTTTAAAGGCAAGGCGTTAATCCTTACGCTTTGCCTTTATCAATTTTTCCGACATAAATGTTGTAAAATCCTTTTTATAATATTCTCCAATAGTAATGCTAAGGCCATTGACCATTTTAATAGTATTGCCATCAATAGAGTCAATATGATCCTTTCCAATAATATAGCTTCGCTGGAATTGCTCAAAGTTTGGGAATTGCCTGAATATTTTGGAAATTTCGGTCAACGACATATAGGTGAGTACTTTTTTGGTTAGCGTATGGATCAGCACATAGTTTTGTTTGCTTTCCACAGCAACAACCTCGTCATACCTGATTTTTACAATCTTTAAATTGTCGTCCTTGTTCTTTACAAAAAAATAATCATCAGGTGCCTTTATATCTGTTTGGGACTTCTCGTCTTTTGGAAAGAGTTTAGTAATGGTAGCGGCAAATTTGGATAGCGTATAAGGTTTCAACAAGTATGCATCAGCCTCCACTTCAAATGCTTCATAACCATATTGGGTATAAGAGGTTGTAAACACCAGCTTACGGGTTTTCTGCCGGATCTCCTTGGATAACTCTATCCCTGTAATTTTAGGCATGTCAATATCCAAAAGTATCAGATCAACCATATCGGCCGTAACCAGGTCAATTAAGGCCTGAACCGGATCAGTATAAGACTTGACTACACTCAAATTTGGAATCGAACTGATGTAAGTTCTCAGTCCCTCAATTGCATAGGGCTCATCATCTATGATAATGCATTTGTTTATGTCCATATAATAGCAACTAATTACGTTTAATCGTTATTCGTTCACATTAACACGTTATTCTTGTAATATGTGTTTTCCAAACGATAACGATGGCAAAAGGCATTAATTAATTAGGATCTTATATCGGGCACTTCTACAACGATAGCTATCTATTTTAGCACCTCCGCTTATCGCGTCAATCTTACAGTAAAGAAAACGAACCCTTCTATGTAGAAAACATCCCCTTTTGGGTAATTAAAGTGAGCTTTCTCCTTTTTACGATTAAATTAGTGAAATAGTTGTTTTGAGGCATGTCGATCAGGCCGAAATTATCGACATTGCTCATAATGAATGAGTTAAAAAAGATTGAATTGTATATTCGACGATAAAATTATTACACTTTGCAAAAGATTAGTTATTTTGTATTAAGTAAGTTCTATTTACACTGCTCTTATGGACAAATTTTTGATCGGCATAATATTAAGAACCTATGTTGAATTGTATTATTATTGATGACGAACAATTTTCTGTTGATGCAATTCTAAAATACATCGAACTTCTCCCAAAACTTTATGTTGTGGCAATTTACAATAACCCACTTAAAGCTTTAGAAAATGTTACCCTGGAGAATAATATCGATTTGATTTTTATGGACATAGATATGCCTTTTTTGTCCGGAATCGAATTAGCAAAAGCTTTAAGGCCTAAAACACAAAAACTAATATTTACAACGTCTCACTCTAAATATGCATTTGATGCATATGAAGTGGAAGGCGATGCCTATCTATTAAAACCCTTTAGTTTTGGGAAGTTTTCAATGACAATCAATCGGTTGTTTCCGAATGAAACGGTTGCCAAGATCCCAGAAATAAGCCACGGCGATGATTATTTTATGGTAAAAAATAAAGAGGAAGACTTGCGGATCGTAAAGGTTGGCTACAAAGAAGTTATCGCTTTTGAAAGTTCACAAAATTATTTGAAGATACACTTGGCAAATAATAAGGTCTTAACCGTTTATTTAACGATTAAAGATATTTTGGAACTCTTGGGATCACGTGATGAATTCAAGCAGTTTCACAGGGCCTTTGTTATTTCGACCGATTGCATAAATTACATAGAAGGCAACATTGTCAAAATGAACAATAATTTATCATTCACCGTTGGCGAAAGTTATCGCGAAAATTTTACATCCTACTTGTCCGGCAAGCTGCTTAAAACCTCAAGGAAGCGGTAAATTCAAATTCAGGTAATTAACAATTACAAGCCGGTTAGCTCTCAGGTTACGACTATTAGAAAACTGATTTTTTTCTAATAGCTGTCTTAATGATATAGCTGGTTCAGGTACTATTAAATGAATTGTTATCCCGATTTTTATAAAACAGCCGTTCTTCCGTACCAATATTCAGTTTACTTTACAAGTATAAAACTGTTTAAGAACCATTTTAAACGCCAATAGAAGCGTTGCCATGGTAACACTGGCTGAATTGTCTGATATCAACTACCGCAGCTTTCATACGCTCCGTTGGGCTAAACCGCCCCCTCCATAAGTACTTACTCAGCATTTTGCAAGAGCCTCGAAATTACTTTAGCTGAATTTATGGGTACTTAAGAATTAAACAACTAGCTCTTTATTAATATTTTAATTATTCTACTCTCCGAAAAACAGCTCTTTTCTGCACAGGGGTGAAAGCTTTGTTTCACCCCCTTTCACTGGTTACGCATATCCATATCCGCTTGCTTTGCCTACATGATTACCACAACGGTAATCGATCAACCGGTTTCGACTGGTGATCAAGCGAGCGTTATTTGACATGAGGGGATAAAGCATTATCCGGCGGGGAGCCGGAAATTTCGCGAAGGTGAGCGTAAAGCCGCAACAATCTGAAAACGCGAAGGCAGGCTGGCAGCCCGGATCGTAGGATCTGACGTGAGTAGTCCCGAAATATATATACCGGCAGAAGCGAATTTCTCGGGACCAATACCCGCTGCCGGTACACTACGCTAATCGTTAGTACGACACCTCATTTTCTTTGAACAGGTGTCTTTTTATTTTTTGCCGGTAACCGGCTTTCCGTTTAACTCAAATCCATTATTTATGTCAAAGTTATTAACCGCCAGGGAGCTGAAGGAACAAGCCTCTCTGGTAGACCTGTTAAGTCGTTTGGGGTATCAGCCCGTCCCTAAGCGTGGTCGTGAAAAAATGTACATTAGTATGCTGCGGGACAATGATAGCAATCCGTCCTTTAGTGTGAATGATGATCTTGGCGTATGGTTTGACCATGGAGCCGGAAAAGGCGGAAACATTATTGATTTTGGTTTGGCCTATTGGAAAAATTTAGGATTTAACGAAGTCGTTAAAAAGATACAGGACGTATGTTCTATTGAACCAACTGAACCAAGGATTTTGCGACCTCGAAAACCTGTCAAGGTCAATCATGTAGTGGAAAAGGTTAGGCCCTTGGGTGCACACCCGGCTATCACGGATTATCTAAAAAGTCGTGGCGTTTTCGAAGTTGCAAAATTTTACCTCAGCGAGGTCTATTATTTTTTAGAAGATGAGAATGATGTTCGTAAACATTATTTCGCGGCAGGCTGGCTCAATGAAAATAATTCATGGGAGGTCCGCAACCGGTATTTCAAAGGCTGTATGGGACACAAAGGAATTACCTTTATACCCGGCCACCCTAAAAAGGCGGCCTTATTTGAAGGCTTTCTTGACTTTTTGAGTTGGCGTTTTGACAATCCCGAGGCGGACCATAGCATTATCGTTTTAAACACGCTGACCTTATTACAACAAGGCATTGCCAAAGCAAAGGCCTTTTCCTGTCTTGACATCTACTTTGACCGTGATAAGGCGGGCAAATTGGCCAGTAGAGATTTCATAAAAGCATTACCCTATGCTACGGACCGTTCATCCGCATACGACGGTTTTAACGATTATAACGACAAAATTAAAGCGCAACTGAAACTACCAGTTGCGGAGGATGGAAAAAAGAATAATTTCTTCTCCAACGTACGGGTACCTTTTGCAAGGTAGGCGTCATGGATATTCCACTATCGCATTATTTAAATACAGTAATCGAAGGTGATTGCCTGGAAATAATGCATATGTTTCCAGATCGTTCTATTGATTTGGTTTTGTGTGATCTACCTTACGGAACCACATTAAATCCTTGGGATATCCCGATTGATTTCACCTTGCTTTGGTTACAATATAAGCGAATCATTAAACCCAACGGCGTTATTGCACTAACTGCCGCTGGCATTTTTACCGGCGCAGTTATCCTAAGCAATCCAGCTTGGTTTAAATATAAGATCGTTTGGATCAAATCAAAGTCCACCAATTTTTTAAACGCCAAAAAACAACCGCTCCGGCGGCATGAGGATATCTGCATTTTTTATAATAAGCAGCCACTTTATCAACCTCAAATGATACCCGGCAAACCTTATAATAGAGGGTGGCGGAGAAAGACAACCACAGGGTGCTATGGGGAGTACAAACCTTCGCCTATTTTAAGCACCAGCGGGGACAGATATCCTTTTGATATTTTGTTTTTTGATGAGGAAGAACCCGACGATTGGTTTTATTGTAAAACCTGTGAGCATGAAGAAACGAGGCCTTATCATCCGACACAAAAGCCGGTTGACCTTGGCCGCTACCTTATTCGGACGTTCACCACACCTGGAGCGGTGGTACTGGATAACGCCTGCGGTTGCGATTCTTTTTTGATTGCCGCTATCCGGGAAGCCCGGAATTTTATCGGCATCGAGAAAAATAACGGGGCCTATCATCAAAAGGTTAAACCCATAGATTTTGTTAAAATAGCTAGGGAGCGGATAGCGGCAGAGCCGCCGCCCAACTTCTTATTTAATGGGTGAAACTCCAAATTGATAATCAGGATTTCCGTTGCTTTTGCAACGGCAAGATGTCTTTTTGTTTCACAAAAAGTCTCTTGCCCTTCCAGGGGGGAGATAAAAAACTTCGCAACTCGTTTTTTCTATGGCTGACCTAAAGAAGTTAATCGGGAGACCAAAATTAGCGGAGGGCAAACGAACCAAGTTTATCAACGTCAGGTTTACTGAAGTGGAATATCGGGAAATTGCCGACCTCGAAAAAGAGCTGGGTATTTCTAAAACAGATCTGATCAGAATGCGCATGCTATCCGATGCGAAAAAAGTCGTAATCAATTCCCGGGAGTTAATTAGATACATTGACAGCGCCGGCGCTGAAATGGGAAGAATTGGAAATAATATCAATCAATTAGCCAAACATGCCAATACGCTAAGATTAAAAAGTGCATTAAACCCGGAGGTTATTACGCAATTCAACTTTTTGTTTGATGAATACATCCATGTTCAACAGCAATTTGAGGTGTCCCTTCGTAAAATCATCAGGGCAATGGGCATTTGAATTCGTGCTACCCTTGTAATCGCAAATTAATCCGGTATGTGTTATCGTATATTAAAACAAGCTATACGGATAAGCAAGTCGACAGATCACAAGATCGATAGATTAGAAGATTCGGAACTCGTAAGATAGCCTGCTTGTTAGTTCGGCAGATCGCAAGTTATGCTGATTCCCTGATCGGTAGCTTATTAGCTATTGAGATAAGCTGATTGGCTGATTTTAAGATTCGCAGATCAGGAGATCGTAAGATTACCAGCTCGTGAGATCGGTTGCTAAGTTGATTGCCAGCTACTAAGATTGCCTGATTGGTAGCTATCGAGATCGGTTCATTTAAAAATAAACAGATCGATAGATAGGTTTTCCTAACGCTGATTAATCAATGATCGCTCACATTCTTGAAAAGCCTTCCCGAACATTTGCCGGTGTGAAGTACAATACGAACAAAGTTGACCGGAATACAGGCGAACTGATGCTGATTGCCAACTTCGGTGCTATCCAGGCACTCAACAATCCCCGGCCACAGGATCTGGTAAACTATCTGTTAATGATTTCAGCACAGAACAAAGGCATTACAAACACACAATTCCATGCCGTCGTTTCGGCTACCGGCCGCAGTTATAGCAAACAGGAATTGACAAAAGCCGCAGTGATGTGGATGAAAGAAATGAAGTACGGCGAGCAACCTTATCTCATTGTCTTTCATAAAGACACAGATAATAACCACGTACATATTGTGAGTTCCCGTGTAGGAAAGGACGGAAAGCAGATTGACCGCGATTACGAACAGGTGCGGGCAGTCCGAAATATGAACAAAGTGTTAGGCTATGACTTTGCTATGCAATACCGGTTTAGTACTAAAGCACAGTTCTATCTGATACTGGAAAACCTACGCTTTCTTGGCCGGGATTACCTCAATGAGGAAAAGATTCAAAAGCGAATACAATCCTATAAACCAGACAAAGCACGAATAGCAGAATTAAAAGGATTGTTTATGATCCACAGAGCAGACACTGATTTTGTCCGGCAGATGAAAACGCAATATGGACTTGACCTTATATTTCATTCTTCGGAAGGTAAAGCGCCATACGGTTATTCGGTCATCGACCATTCCACAAAGCAGGTCTTCAAAGGAAGCGAAATCCTTAACCTTAAAATGCTTTTGGATGCGGACATCAATATTGGTCTGTTACAACACCCGCCAATCATTGACCTATACGACTACCTAAGTGAGAACGCAATAACCTATTATTCCGAACAGTCCACGGAACCAATCTACATTCAGCCGGTGATGATTGCCGATGATGTAGACGACCAGCAGGTGCTTGGCATGAAACGCCGGAGGCAAAGGAAAGCAAGAACAAATACCCGGTAAGGGATAAATCCATGAAAAATTATGATCTGTTTATTTGGCAACCAAAAAGGGGGCGTGGGAAAAAGTACGCTCACCGTCCTATCCGCGAACTACCTGAGCCTGGCTAAGGACTGGCCGGTGACTATCATCGATATGGACTACCAGCAATCCATTTCGCAAAAATTTGAAAAGGCAAAGGTGCTGGAAAATGAAGAGCCTTACGATGTACTGCCGGCGAACCTCGAAAGCTTTCCTCCTTTAATACCCGTCCTGACAAAAAATAAAAAGGATGCGATTTTAATCGACCTGCCGGGTAAGCTCGACGATGACGGGCTCATACCGGTTTTTACATCAGCTGACCTGGTCGTATGCCCGTTTGCTTATGATGAATTCACTTTCGAATCGACTGTTTTATTTACGGTCGTTCTAAAAAAAGTTAATCCGAATGTGGAGGTGGTTTTTGTTCCAAATAGAATCAAAGCCAACGTGAAGTTTGAAATTATGAGTGAGGTAAACGAGCAGCTTTCCAAGTTCGGCAAGATCACCATGGCGATCCCTGATCGTATTGACTTTCAAAGGATCACCACCTTCCAGACGCCCTTATCCCTCTACGGAATTATCACCCCTGTTTTTGAAGAAATATTTGCCGACCGCTTATGGAAAAAATGAAATCATTAGCCGACCAGCTACGCGAAAAAATGGTGAAGCCCGCCGAAAACCCTGGCAATGACCAGCCGGATACTGTAGCAGTTAAAAAAAAGGCGGCTGTATATAAAACCGACAAACCACCCGATGCACCCATATTAAAACTGTTAACCGACTATGATAACAGCGATCATAAGACCATGGTGCATTTCCGTTTTGACAAGCAGACGGTTGATTTTCTCAATCAATTTAAAATAGCGACGGGTGTGGACGCCACCAAATTTGTGGCCTATTCCGTCCGGCAGTTTATCAGTGCACATCCCGAGCTTAAAACAATAATCAAACATTTTATACAAAAATCCTACTTATGACACAGCTTAAATTTTTACTCAGCTTGTTCTGTACCTACGCGGCCTATTACACTATAGTTATTATTAAGGACCAAAAACGCCAAAAGCAAGTGGCAGGAACAGCAGTTGAAGATACGGTTATTGAAGTAGATGTTCCGAAAATCCAACCGTTGATCCCACCGGAGAGAAAGGTGGATAAGTTACTCGTTCATGATACCGTGGTGAGGTCACTATACGCCTACGACAACAGTGACCACAAGCAAATGGTGCATGTGCGTTTTGACGCGCAGACGGTTGACCTGCTGAACAAGTTTAAAATGGCTACCGGTACTGATATAACCAAATTTGTCGCTTTCGCGGTAAAATACCTTTTTGAGTCCAATCCTGAACTCAAAAACATCATCAAACTATACTTACAAAATACAAAATTATGACTTGGATTAAATTCGCATTATGGCTGCTCGGCGTCTATGCCGGCTATTACACCGTCCTGATTTTTTGGGATTACCTGCGCACAAACCGCGGCGAAACCGGAAGTGACAAACATGAACTCACTTTTGTTGAGGACATCCATCCCATTAAATCATTGGTGGAGGAAATAACCGGTTCCGGTAAGGAATCGGCTGTGTCTTTTTCCGGTGGTGTAAGCCTTAAACAGCTTTTCAATCTCGCCCGTGAGGAATCGGTCGAATACATCAAATCCGTTAGCTTCTAATGAATGAAATATCTCCTGTCTGTTTGTTGCTGCCTTATAAGCGCAGCAGCATTTGCCCAACCCGGGATTACCGAGATGCAGCAGGCTAAACAAGACCTGTCTTCCACCTTCTTTTCCGCCTTTGATTGCTGCATGGTTCTCGCCTGCATATTTGGACTATTCGGTGGACTTAGAGTTTACCATAACTGGCAAATGGGTAAGGATCGGATAGATTCGGCTGTTGCAGCCTGGTTTTTTGCATCTTTCTTTATGATCCTATCGGGTCCTTTTTTACGGGCATTGTTCGGAATCTGAATGCCTGTTTTTCTTTAATGCTTCTTTCCCTTGAAGCTGTAAAAGATTCCTGTCTGTACCTTCTTCAAAGTTTAAATCCTTCTTGGATTTGACCGGCAGTATTAGTCTGCTATCCATCCTGGGTGAAATAATCGGGGCGTGTTCGTGATCTGAACGCTCTTTTAGCATAACCGGCCTGCTCCCGGCAGGCTCTAAAAGATCTCCGCCTTTATTTTTTTCTCCAAATTAATGTTTTCAAAAACAAAAAAGTTATGGGCTTCAGCCGTATTGCTGGCCCTTTCGGTTCCCGTATTTGCCCAAAGCGGCGTTAACGGTCTGAACACTGCAACCTCTACCTTAAAAACCTACGTAGCCCCAGTAACCAACATTACTTTGGTGATCGGCGGCATCGTTGGTATCGTCGGTGCCATCCGCGTCTATTCCAAGTGGAACAGCGGTGACCAGGATATCAATAAGGAATTAATGGGCTGGGGAGGTTCATGTGTCTTTCTCGTTGTTTCCGCATTGGTGATCAAAGCTTTCTTCGGCTTGTAAGCATGGCCAGGAAGTATCCTGTTTATAAGGGGCTGCAACGGCCCCTTATATTCAAAGGCTTCAAAGGCAAGTTCATTTACTGGGGTCTTGCTTCCCTTTTAACCGGACTTGTATTTGGAGCTTTAACCATGTCACTGGTCAATATGTGGCTTGGTGCCATGGTCTTGATCGGCTTTATTGTCGGCGGTCTGCTTTTTACCGCCAGCAAACAAAAAGGCGGCCTTCATTCCAAAAGCCGTACCTCAAACATTTACATCCTTAATCATTATGGCCGTAAAAACCTTGTTTAACATTCCCTATGCGGGAGTGGATAAAGATGGTGAATACGATTTACTCATCGGCCTCAACGGCGAATGTTCTGTTGTCATCCAATTGGTAAACCCTGTCATCCGTTATTCCGCTTACCCGGCAGGTTATGAGGAATTCCACCACCTGCTTATTAATGTTGTTAAAATCTTAGGCGACGGCTATCTTCTGCAAAAGCAGGACATCATCAGCCGCTCCCCCTATAAGGGCCCGCCTTCCAGTGAATACCTGCAAAAAAAATATAATGCCCATTTTGAGGGGCGGGAATGCCTGCAGGTTGCCACTTATTTAACGATCACGCGCCAGGTAAAAAAAGGCGCGTTTTATGTTTACGACAGACGTGTTCTTCGTGATTTCAGGCAGGCTATCGGAAAAGTCCTGGATGTACTGCCATCAGCAAAAGCACTTATTGAAAGCCAATTGAACCAATTGGTCTTACAAATGCTGAGTATGGATTTTGGCAGGTCCAATATTGTTCTTGATAACATTGCTCCCTCGGAAACCGAGATCAGGATGGGCGAAAAGTCGCTACGCTGTATCAGCCTGGTCAATATTGACAGTATTGATCTTCCGCCCGACGTTTCTACACACATTGAATTAAATGATAAGGAGAGCATGCGTGGGTTTCCCGTAGATTTCATGTCATTCCTCTTTAAGGTGCCCGGTGTGGATGTGATCGTTTATAACCAGGTCATTGAAATACCAAACCAGATAGTGACGCTCAGAAAACTGGAGCAAAAAAAGAAAAGACATTCCGGGATACCTGACCCTGCCAACCAATTATGCGTGGAGGATATTGATCTACTGCTGAATGATGTAGCCCGCGAAAGCCAGTTACTCGTTAATTGCCATTTTAATATCCTGGTGGCTGCTCCAGTTGCCGCCATTCAAAAGGCCGTCAATTTTGTGGAAAGCTCGCTCTTCCAGTTAGGGATCATCCCCAGTAAAAATGCCTACAACCAACTGGAACTTTTTCGTACCGCGCTGCCGGGGAACGGCGTAGAGTTAAAGGAATACGATTGGTTCCTGACTACCTGTGATGCAGCGATCTGCTTTTTCTTTAAAGAATCCCTGCCAAAGGATGAGCCTTCCGATTTTTTGATAAAGTTTACTGACCGGCAGGGTATCCCTGTAGGCATGGACCCGGCCGATCTGCCCATGCGGACGGGCCGCATCAATAACCGGAACAAGTTTGTACTCGGCCCCAGCGGTTCAGGTAAAAGCTTTTTTATGAATGCACTTATAGAGCAGTACATGCTCTATAACATGGATATGGTGATCGTGGATACCGGCCACTCTTATTCTGGCCTATGTTCTTACTACAATGGGAAATATATCACTTACACCGATAAAAACCCCATCACAATGAACCCGTTCCGTATCACCGAGGCGGAATATAACATAGAAAAGAAGGATTTCCTCTGTACACTGATCGGGGTAACCTGGAAGGGTGCCGAAGGAACGCTAAGCCCGGTGGAACGCGATGTAATCGCAAATGTGATCTCAGCCTACTACAGCACATTCTTTGCTGAAAATGGTGATTTAAGCTTCAATACCTTTTATGAATTCGCACTGGAAAAAATTCCGGAGATCAAGACCGAGGAAAGGATCGTGTTTGATTTTGACGAATTTAAATATGTCCTTAAAAAGTTTTACAAGGGGGGTGAGTTTGCCCGGTTACTGAATGAGGACACCGATAAATCATTGTTTACCGAGCGCTTTATTGTGTATGAAATTGATTCCATTAAGGAAAATAAGACGCTCTTTCCACTCGTCACACTCACCATTATGGACGTCTTTATCCAAAAAATGCGTTACCGGTCGAACAGGCGGAAAGCTTTAGTGGTCGAAGAAGCATGGAAAGCCATCGCAAGCCCGCTTATGGCAGGCTATCTTTTGTACCTCTACAAAACTGTACGGAAATTTTGGGGTGAAGCCATAGTCGTCACCCAGGAACTTGGTGACATCATCGGAAACGTTGTGGTTAAGGATAGTATCATTAATAATTCAGATACCATCTGCCTGCTGGACCAAACTAAATTTAAAGACAATTATAATGATATTGCCGCCTTGCTATCCATCAACGAAACGGAAAGGCGTAAGATATTTACCATTAACCAACTGGACAACACGGAAAATCGGGGTCGGTTTAAAGAGGTATATATCCGTCGCGGCGCTGTTGGCGAAGTTTACGGCGTAGAAGTGTCGTTGCAGCAATACCTTACTTATACTACAGAAAAACCGGAGAAATCGGCGGTGGAAAGTTACACCAGCCGTTTCGGTTCTTACCCGGATGGCCTGGATGCCTTTATCCGGGACTTTAAAGGCAGCGGTAAATCTTTACCTGCCTTTATTTCACAGGTTAATCAAAATCAGCAACCATGAATAACAACCTATTTAAAAATTCATTTTTAGGCATTGTACTATGCGTTTGCATTTGCAATGCGCATGCGCAGACACTGACCGTTGACCCGGCCGTATCGGCTGCGATAGCTGTTAACGCAGGTGTGATCAACGGCCAGTTGAATACGACCAATAATAAACTTGACCTCATCCAAAAAGGCCAGTTGGCGGTAACCGGTCAGCTTGTTATCGTAAATGACCTTCAAAATAAGATCTACCAGGGACTGAGCCAGGTAGCATCAGTCATCAATAACCTGACAACCATCAAAGAGATCGCCGAATGCGGCACTGATATTATCAGCGATGTGGAGGCATCTGTAAAGCTTGCCAAATCCGACCCCGTATTATTGCTATTCGCAGAGCAGGGTGCCCGCGACTTTGAAACAAGGGCGGCAACCCTTGCTGCGGATGTGAGTGCCTTTGTTCTTAAAGGCGGAAATAACCTGATGGATTCCGGTGAGCGCGGTAAAATGCTGAACCATATAGCAGATGAAATGCGCATCCTGCGCGGTATAGCCTATGGTATGGACAGGGCGATGTACTGGGCGAAGATCAACGGTATTTTTCGCTCACTAAACCCCTGGGCAGAATGGCAAAATCAGGATGTCAGGATAGCCAATGATGTTTTAACAAATGCTAAATACCTGAAGCAATGAAATATGAATTATTCCTGATTTGTCCGCCCTGGAAACAATATAGGGCGTACAAAAGATCAAATAAGATCATGACCGACAGTATCCCTCCCAGTACGTGGCGGGCGCTCAGGGCCTTTAACTTTATAGAAACCTGTCTGGCCGAACTGGCTTTTCAGGAGCATGTCGTCCTGGTTTGGGTAACCGAAAAATTCACCGAAGAATGCCGTGAATATATAGGCCGCCTCGGATATCAGTATGACACTTACCTTATCTGGAAACGGCCAAAATGGAAACGCGGCAGCACAACGGAAGTTTTTGAGTACCTGATGGTATTCCAAAAGGACGGTTACAAAGTACCCGCAATTGATTTTCCAGACCCTTTGGAATCACCGTTTACAGGCATGGTTAAATGCAAGGGTCAAAAACCCGAAGACGCTTACGTCCTGATAGAAGCCTTATATCCCACACGGGCCAAGGTACAAATCTTTGGAAACTGCCAGCGCCCTGGCTGGGACGTGTTTCAGCGCAACGACACTTAATCAGATTTTTATGAAAAAAATATTAGCCATTTTAACCCTATGGACAGGTATGGGATTACCCGCTTTAGCACAGCAAAAGATACTTGACATCCCAGCACTCCACCAACTTGTTGCTGAGTCGGAATCTGAAAACAATCTTCAGGTAAAGGCGAAGAATCAACAGGCGGCGGCAACAGCAAACGAACAAGCTAACCTTACCCTGCTGGACAAGATGAAAAAAATGTACCGCACTTTGCAACAGCGATACAATACCCTTGGTACCGCCATCAACATCGCCGACATCGGGATTTATGCGACACCCATGGTGGAACGCATCGTTAGTAATCAGTCGCAGATCGTCCAACTGGTGCAGAAAAATCCTGCATTAATCGCCATCGGTTACCAATCTGCCTTGCAATTTGCCGGTCAGGCAAAAAGCCTGGTAGCTTATGTGACCGGGCTCAGCCTATCACTGGGTGATGTGAACCAGATGAAAGCCTCCGATAGAAAACTGCTTTTTGATTTTGTAATTTCTGAATTAAGCAACATCCAGGACCTTTCCGGAAACATGCTCAATATGATGCAGTATTCCAGCCTCGCCTCGTTGTTACGGGCCGCAAACCCATTTCAGAATTTTATAGATGCCGATAAGTCTATCGGCAGTGATATCATTCAAAATGCCAAATACTTAAAATGAAAAACTTATGGTTTGTCAGCGTGCTACTGATATGTTTCCAATATGTAAAGGCGCAGGAATACGTGATCGATTACCAGCACCTGATTGCTGTTTCCCAGAATGCCGCCGTAAGGAGCAGCGCAGAAGTGACCCATGACCAGTATCTCGGCAAGATTAATAATAACATCAATGACCTGAATACCAATGTAGGTTCCGTAGTCCTCGCGCAAACTATGATCTATAATGGGCTATCTAATGTCAATTCAGCTTTAAAGGACGGGCTTGCAGTAAAAAACATAGCGGTGATCATTGCTGACATGACGGGGTATATTAATCAGGCATTGGCGATGGCCAAAAGTGAGCCATACCTACTCGTCTTTGCCGGGAATATGGCTTCTGAAATGCGAACGAGGTCACTGGCATTGGTAACCGATGTTTCCGGCTATGTACTCAAAGAGGGCAACAACGTTTTGGCAGACTATAACTCCCGCGACCAGCTATTAAGCAAGGTTATTACTCAATTGCAAATATTGGACGGCTTAGCCTATGGTACCTGGAAAGCCATGTACTGGGCAAAGGAACGCGGCGTTATCGCTTCGCTCAACCCGTTTGCCAATTTCATCAGTCAGGACACCCGGATTGTTGATCAGATCATTCAAAACGCTAAATATTTACACCAATAACCATCAGTCCCAATAGTTGGATGATGCTTGAATACACTTACAAAAACAATTGAATCATGAAAAAATTCTTAATTCCACTGCCATTTTTAATGCTGGCGCTGATACATCATTGTTTCGGCCAGGCCGTTGCGCAGGATAAAGCCGTCCGATACCAGGAGGAACGTATGGTCTACCTGCAATGGGACCAGAATAAGTTTGAACCCAAAGCGGGATTTCTAAGTCTTAACCCGTATTACTGGCTCACCTGGGGGCTGTTTCATCCCAATTATCATAAAACAGACCTCCGACCACTTAGCGCAGCCGGACCACAAACACAACGCCTTGCGTTAGTTGCAGCTATGAATACAACAGATAATAAGTATAAACTCCAATCAGATACAGTTAGGAATACCGCATTATCCGAAATCGCCAATCAATCAGGACTGATTTCCGATGCAGACCCTTTATGGCAACTCTATTACAGCAAAGAGCTGAAACCGGTGCTTAATTATTCAATGGCGTCCATCTTAGCCGGACTCGCCCCCCAGGTCAGCACAAAACTGGTTTCCGAAGGCTTGTATAGCTGGTACAAAAATGAGCTGGACATGTTAAAGGAACGTATCAATGCAGCTCATACGACTACGATGGATCGTGGTGCGCGCATCCTGGCTTATCACCGCTACCTGATGGAATACCGCAGGCTGGCCGGAGTCTGGGCAATCCGAACCTCATCGGCGCAAGCCACGCTAAATATGACCGCCCAACAGCAGAAGTTACAAGCTGGACAGGTTACCGTCACCAACTGGACGCCACAAACAGACATCCAGATCGCAAATAAAGTTTTACAACATCTGCAATGAAAAGGAAAATAATTTTAGCAGTACTGCTATGTTTATGTATATCCGCAGTATTTGCCCAAACAACAACCAATACCGACAATACCAAAACTTTGCAGTTTCTACAGGGCGACGGGGTTTATGAAGCCGGTGTAATGGTTTTTTTAAAAGGGCTTAAAGATTCCGTATGGACGCATTTCGGCCTGTTTATTACAGATGCTAAAGCACTTGCCGCCATATTTATGATCATCTTTTTTGCCATTAAATCATACGAAATGATGGTAGGTGACAAGCAATTGGAAATTATGCCGTTGTTACGGCCGTTCGGTTTGGCAATGGTTATATTATGGTGGGGCGCGTTCACTAAGATGATCGCATTCCCTACTGACCTGGTGACTAATCAAACGGAACAGATGTTTAACAGTGAGCAAACCATTGTTGATAATTTGCGGCTAAACAGGTCAAACCTGATGCTTGCTGTTGCCAATTCCCTATATACTTATCAGGCTCAAACCGAGGTCGCTGAAAAAGAAAGCGACACCTGGTATGGACAAGCCTGGGATTCGGTAACCAGTACCGTTAAGGAGGGTATCAGCAGCGTTGTTTCTCCGTTACTTGAATTAAAGAACCGGCTTACCGTGGGTATGCAATTGCTCTTTACACAACTGCTTGAACTATTGGGCATATGGATCTTACGTTTGGCCGTGTACATCATTTTTATGATACAGATCATTTACTCCTCTATTCTGATTATTCTTGGCCCTTTCGCTGTAGCCGTGAGCATCCTGCCGGCATTCCGCGATAGCTTCAGCACCTGGATCGCCCGTTTTATTTCGGTTAACCTTTATAGCGGGATAGCTTACCTGATCATGTATCTTACCGGGCTAATGCAGGAATATGCCTTAACTTCAGAAATCAGCAAGTACAAGGAGCTGGTTGGTGAAAATGGATTGAGTGCCAATCTCGAAAAGATGGCCTGGTTTGCCGGTAATGGCATCTTATCCTTCGGTACGGTAATTATTGTATTTCTGATTGGCGCTATCTGCATGTTCACCGTGCCCAGTATCTCTACCTGGATCATCTCGACCTCCGGTATCAGTTCTGCTACCTCCACTTTTGGCCGCAGCGCAGGTACCGTGGTAAGTATGGCCAGGAAAGCAACCGGCAGCTTCTTTTAAAATCTTCATTTCTCTTTCTCCTTTGATGTCAGGCTGATCCGCAGGTGCGGGCCGGCCTTTTCTATTTAACGCTTTTAATAATGATCATAAAAAATATAGAAGCCAAAATAAGGTTAGCCACTTTCATTGCAGCCGGTAGCCTGCTGACTTCGCTCATCATTGTCGGTATAAATTGTCTTTATGCCTACAAAATGGTTTCCAATGCACAGAAAAGTATTTATATCCTGGATAATAATATCCCGATTCTTGCCCGCCAAACCGATGTGCAAATGAACCGCCCCGCTGAATACAGGGCGGATGTTGACCTTTTTCATTCCCTTTTCTTTTCCTTAACCCCGGATGATAATTACATGGAATACCAAATGAAAAAGGCCATGTATCTCGTCGATCAATCCGGGATGGAGCAATACAATAATTTGAAGGAAAATGGTTTTTTTAACTCTATCCTTTCTTCAAGTTCAGTACTAACCCTGCAAACAGATTCCATTTGGGTGGATTTTCCTAAACATTATTTCCGCTATTACGGCAAACTTAAAATTGACCGCCGCAGCTCTACGGTGGTCCGTTCCCTGATAACGGAGGGGTACCTGAAGGATATCCCGCGAAGTGATAATAACCCGCACGGAGTCCTGATCACCAATTGGAAAACCCTTGAAAATAAAGACCTGCAAGATGTGGAAAAGAATACATTCTAACAGAGATCCCAGGGATACTTTGTACAGCGAAATACATAAAGAATTTGATAGCTATTTCGCTATTGCCGGGAACGCAGCCAGGCGCCTGGCAAATGCCTACCCCAGGTTCATTATGGGTGCCATGATCTTCCTGATGGCACTATCATTCGTGTTGTCTTTTACTGTTTTTCGCAAATCCGAAAAAGCCAATATAACCGTTGTCAAAAAAGTTAACCCGGTGGAGGATGGCTTTCGCCAGATCTTACAGGCGACCGGCAATATCCGGGAAACCATGAAACTTAAAAAGCTGGTGGATAGCCTGACCGCCAAAAAACAGCTTTCAGCAGTAGACAGCACTTTACTGGATAGTGCCCTTGATCGCCTATCCAAAATTCACCAAACACTTAAATAGAAAACGATGGAAATTAATTTTAAGCAGCCTAAATATATGCTGCCGCTCATCCTGTTGCCCTTTTTATGTCTTTTCTTTTATGTCTGGCATAGCGGGTTTTCCAAACCAAAGCAGGCAGTTAGCGAAAAAGTCGGCTTGAATGGTTCTGTGGGTAACGTTTCAGCGGATGTCCGAAAGAAACAATTGACGGATAAGCTCGACGCCTACAGGAGCACCTACAAAGAGGCCGATGGCTTAACAGCCGTAAATGTGATCCCTCGTGAAAATTCAAGTAACCCCGCTTTTAACAATGACTATTCTGATCAGCAAAAGAAAAAGCTGGATTCTATTCAGCAAGCCATGAAGCTAAAGTTCGGTACAGGTAATTCTACGGGTGTGAGGCAAGAACAACCAACAGGCTTATCACATGACCAGCAGGTTGCCAAAGCAATTGAAGCAATGCAACACAGGCAGGCTAATCCCTCGCATCCGGTTGTTGCTGTAACGAAGGAAAAAGATCCGATGGAAGTTTTCAAAGCACAAATGGCCATCATGGATAGTATCAATAAAGGGAATGACCCGGCCTATAAAGATGAGTTAAAGAAAAAACAAGCTGCTGATAAAGTTGCCAAGCTAAAACAAAGCCAGGTCAAACTTTCGGTTGAAAAAGCTGATGCCATTTCCACGGACTTTAATACCGTTCTGCCGGATAAGGAGCCTGCTTTTATTAGTGCAGTGATCGACGAAAATGTGACCGGGTATGCAGGATCACGTTTACGGTTAAAACTGTTGGAAGATATTAAGGCAGGTAATAGCCTGATTAAAAAAGGCACTTACCTTTTCGCCCTGGTCAGCGGCTTTACAGAGCAGCGTGTTACGCTGTCGGTAACATCCATCCTGTATGACGGGAAGATCCTTCCTGTCAAATTGGATATCTATGATATGGATGGATTACCCGGCCTGTATGTACCATCATCTGCATTTCGTGACTTTACGAAAGATTTGGGTAGCAATTCCGTGCAGGGCGTAACCATAGATGGCAGTTCCGGTAATAGCCAGTTTATCATGAGCTCGCTGGATAAAGTATTTCAATCCACCTCATCAGCCATCGCCGACCTCATCCGCAAAAACAAGGCGAAGCTTAAATACAATTCCTACCTCTATCTGATCGACACCGACGCGTTGCAAAACGCCCAAAAGTCCTATTAACTGAGCAGTACTCATTTTGACTGTATACGATTATTAAAAACATAAATAAACATGAAAACGATCTTATTATATCTATTGGTGCTATGCGCCCCATCACTTTACGCCCAGAATAAACTACCCGTAGTTTACCTCCCGGAAAACCTGACCATACATTTCGTTTCTCCCGAGCCTATACAATATGTAGATATTTCAACCAAAGACCTGGTTGGTGATTTACCGCTGAAAAATGTGCTGCGGTTAAAATTGCGCGATTCTCTAAAAAGCTTTTTAGGTTCCGTGGTTACTGTCGCGGGCGAAAAATTTATTGCGCAATACAAGCTATTGCCGGGTTTTCCGGGTGTTCCCACAGAAATCAATATCGTTCCCGAGGATATGAGGCCGCTGGATATTTCCGGAATCGGCCTATCTCAAAACCAATTAAAAGGTTTAGCACTCAGCCTGATTGCCAAAAGCCCTGATAAGCGCATGGAAAAGGTAAAAGCCTTTGGCATCAAAGGTCAATTAAACCATGTTTATACGGTTGGCGATTATATTTTCCTGGATATCGGCTATCATAATAAAACCAACCTGAAATACGACATTGCTGATTTCCGGTTCAAGGTGGATGATAAAAAAGTGACCAAGGCAGCCAATAACCAATCGGTGGAAGTTAAACCGGAGTTCGTGCTGTTTAGTCCACCCGCCTTCTCCAAAAATTACCGGAACATCTTTGTATTTAAAAAGATGTCATTCCCCGGGAATAAGGTGCTCCACGCCGAACTGAGCGAAAAGCAGCTTTCAGGCCGCGTCGTGACCCTGAGTATATCTTACCAGGACATACTGGATGCAGATACGCTCCCTAATTAATTCCTTTATAATTTATTATGAATGATTCCATAGCCTACGATTATGTAAAGCTTGTGTTGGAAGAGGAGTTTATCAGGGCCTACCTGCGCTTTTCCAACCACGGGATTCTCCACTACGAGCTTACTAATATCCTCGAATTATGCGCGCCTTTGATCAAAGGCCTGGACGAGGACGACCGCTTCTTAAAATATGAAGTGATCGGCACCATAGCAGATTATTTACAGGAGGTGTGATATGGCATTTAATCCGGTTCGGAAGATGGCAGACAATATTGCGGCCATCCGGATAGCGCTGGACTTTTCCGGCCAGCAACTCTCGCTGGCAGATTTAGAAACACTAAAAAAATACGCCGGTTTCGGCGGTCTGAAAGCGGTGCTTTTTCCTCCGGGCGAAATAAAGGGATGGGAGAAATTCGGGGCCTCAAAGGCAGACCTAAAGCTATACCCCCAGGTCATGGAGCTGCACAGTTTGTTACAGGAAAAGCTGACTGCTAAGGAGTATAAGGAAGCAATAGATGCTTTAAAAAGCAGCTCTCAAACGGCCTATTATACACCAGATTACATCCCCCGGGCGATTTATGCCGCTATGCAGGAAAGCAGTATCGTTCCAAAGCGCCTATATGAACCAAGTGCAGGTGCCGGTGTTTTTGTTGACGAGGCGGTACAGGCCTTTCCTGATCTTGAAAAAATAAATGCCGTGGAGAAGGATATCCTGACCGGCAGAATATTGACCGCCATTAGTTCGGTGCATGATATCCCGGTCGAGGTGCAGATCAAAAAGCTGGAAGAAACTTCCGTTACTGAAAAAGCGCAATCTGACCTGGTCATCAGCAATATCCCTTTTGGCAAGATCGCTGTTCATGACCCTGCTTACAACAAAAGCGGTATCTCCGCCAAGGTGCATACCTACTTCTTTGCAAAAGGATTGGATAAGATCAAAGATGGCGGCATTTTAGCTTATATCGTAACCGATGCGTTCCTGAATAACCCATCGAACGAGACCGCACGCAAATATTTATTTACTTCAGCAGACCTGCTAACCGTCGCCGTGTTGCCTGCCAACCTGATGAAGGAACATGCCAATGTCGAAGTGGGTATGCACCTCATCCTTGTACAGAAAAATGACGCTAAGGATATACTTACCGAGGCTGAAAGCCAGCTGATCGAAACGGTGGAAGTAGCAAACCCCTTTGGCAAATATTTTCTGAATGCCTGGCTAGCCGATAAAAACGAATTGGTCTATGCCGACGAAGTTATTGAGGGCACCAACGCCAGGGGAAAAGCCGCAAGGATCGCCTGGCAAAACGGTGACATGCAGGACATCGTCCCTTTATTAAAGGAACAACTGATCGCAGGGTTTACAAACCTCAACTATGCCAAATGGGAGGCCATCTCTTTTGACCAAAAACAGGCACAACTTAGCCAGTTTACCTTTCTGCCGGTACCAGTCTTGGAAAAAAAGTCGGAAAAGCCCACATTAAACTTAGGACAGTTGGGTTTGTTTGATGCACCGGTAACTAAACCCGAGGATAACAAAGCGGTGGCATACCTCGACGACCTGGATAAACAATTCGTAGATGCCGGAACTGCACGAATTATCAGCACCATCAGGACTACCGGCAAGCCGCAGCATGACAGCATTGTCCTGGTGACCGCGCGCGCCAAAGCGAATAATAAGTATAGCTATAAACTTTTTAGCAACCTCTCTGAAATTTCATTTCCCGCAAAATGGATGACTGGGTTAAGCCTTGGTCAGGAACTGGACGCACTTTCACTAAAGCTAAAGCATTACGGTCATGATTACCGGTATGAAGGTGATGCTACTTTAGAGCCCGCTTTCAAATTACTGCCGGACAGGCCAAAGGCTTTTACAGACCTGAAGCCCTTTTATACCAGGGATACGCTGGTCATATTTCAGGGCAAGCTTGGTCTCATCGGTGAACCCCACAATTTTGAGGCGAAATTTAACCCGCTCGATCCGCAGCCAGAGCTACCGTTCTATGAGGATTATTTGACGCTGCGGGATATTTACCTGGAACTTTCCGGCTACGAAAATGAACACGCGATCCAGTTCCCCGAGCTGCGAAAGTCACTTAACTTTTATTACGATGCTTTTTTAGCCAAACATGGCGAGCTCAATAAAAATGCAAACCGGAACCGCATACTTAACGATGCGGCTTTAGGCTTTAAAACGCTGTCCTCGCTGGAAATAAAGGAGGGCGAAAGGTTTATCCGGTCGGATATCTTTTACGGGCCGCTTTTTCAGCAAAAAGAAATGCTGAAAACCGATGACCCCGCCGAAGCCCTGGCCCGCTGCCTGAATGATACCGGTCGCGTGGATCTTACGCTGATCTGCCAGATCACTGGGTTAACCGACGATGAGGCCATCATTCAACTCGAAAAACAAATTCTGTTAAACCCCGAAACAGGATCGTGGGAAACAACGGACAACTACTTGTCGGGCGATGTTGTCGCAAAAATGAAGGCTGCCGAAAACCTTGCCGAAGAGCAGCCGCAAAACTTACAGTTCGCAAGAAGCCTTGCTGCTATCCGGCGGGTGCAGCCGGAGCGAATACCTTTTGAAAGGTTGGATTTTAACCTCGGTGAGCGTTGGGTGCCTATCGATTACTATCAGCGTTTTGCAACCGACCTGTTCAAACTGGATACAACGATCAAGTACCTGGGTTCCTTAGATGATTATAAGGTAAGCTACGGCAAAAAAGGCAACACGATCACTAATGAAGAGTTTTCCGTAACGCCCAAGGAAAGCAATAAGGTTACCGGCCGCACCTTACTGGAATATGCGCTGCTGAACACGAATCCGCATTTTACTTACCCGGTAGAACAATACGGCAAAACGGTAAGGGTGCCCGACACCGAGGCCATTCAAAATGCCCACCGGAAAATCGATACCATAAGGACACGTTACCTGCTATGGCTGCTCGAACTTCCCAACGAGGACAAACAGTATTTAGAGAAGCTCTATAACGATACCTATAACTGTTACGCACTCCGGGAATTTGACGGCAGCCACTTAACATTTCCGGGGCTTGACTTTAAAGCCTTAAAGATCGCTGACCTGTATCCCTCCCAGCGAAACGCCGCCTGGCGCGTTATCCAAAATAATGGCGGCCTCATCGATCATGAGGTAGGCTTAGGTAAAACGCTGACAATGATCATTGCCGCCATGGAAATGAAAAGGCTCGGCATCGTGCATAAGCCCATGATCATTGCCCTAAAGGCCAATGTGCAGCAGATAACGGACACCTTTCGCCTGGCTTATCCCAAAGCCAAATTGTTGGCGCCGGGTGAAACCGATTTTGAACCGGCAAAGCGCAAAAGGATCTTTCACGAGATCAAAAATAACAATTGGGACTGCATTATCTTAACGCATGACCAGTTCGGAAAAATACCACAAGCGCCGGAAATACAACGGCAGATCCTCGAAATTGAACTGGATAACACCGAGCTTGATTTATTGGCCGTTCAGGATGCCGGTGAAGAAATAAGCAAGGAAATGCTTAAGGGATTGGAGATCCGCAAGGAAAATCTCGAAGCTAAACTCAAAGCCGTCATCGAGGCGATAGAGCAACGCAAGGATACCGGGATCAATTTCCGGGAAATGAACGTAGATCACCTGTTTATTGATGAGTCTCATAAATTCAAGAATCTGACGTTCACGACCAGGCATACCAAAGTTGCCGGTTTAGGCAATATCGCCGGTAGCCAAAAAGCCCTCAACATGCTTTTTGCCATTCGCACTTTACAGGAGCGCTTCGATACCGATCTATGCGCTACTTTCCTTTCCGGCACGCCGATCTCCAACAGCCTGACCGAAATGTATCTGATCTTCAAATACCTCCGGCCGCGCGAGCTGGAAAGGCAGCGAATTTCAAACTTTGATGCCTGGGCGGCAGTTTATGCCCGTAAAACCGTCGATTTTGAATTTACGGTAACCAACGAGATCAGGGCAAAAGAGCGTTTCCGCCACTTTATCAAAGTCCCGGAGCTGGCCATGTTTTATAACCAGATCACCGATTATAAAACGGCCAAACATATCAATCTCGATAAGCCGGATATAGAAGAGACCCTGGTGAACATTAAGCCAACGCCGGATCAACAGGATTTTATAAAGCGGCTGATGGCCTTCGCCAAAACTGGCGATGCCACCGTGATCGGTAGACGTCCCCTGACCAGGGATGAAGACAAGGGCCGCATGCTCATCGCCACCAACTATGCCAAAAAAATGGCGGTAGATATGCGCCTGGTCAATCCTGATAAATACGGTGACCATCCCGGCAACAAGGTGAATGTCTGCGCCCGTAATGTTGCGGAGATCTATCATGAAAGCACGTCGCACAAAGGCACGCAGATCATTTTTAGCGACATCGGCACCCCAAAGCCCGAAGAGTTTAACGTGTATGACGCGCTACTTGATAAACTGGTAACGGACTTCGGTATCCCGGCAAACCAGATCACCTTTATCCATAACTGGGCTACAGATAAGCAACGTAAAGAGCTCTTTAGAAAGATGAACGCCGGGGAGATCCGGATACTGATCGGCAGTACCGAGAAAGCCGGTACCGGCCTAAATGTCCAGGAACGTATCGTTGCCATGCATCATCTGGACATACCGTGGAAACCCTCAGAGCTGGAGCAACGCGATGGTCGCGGAGCAAGGCAAGGTAACTGGCTGGCCAAGAAATTTTACGGCAACAAGGTCAGGAATTTCATTTACGCGGTGGAGCAATCACTGGACAATTACAAATTCAACCTGCTTAAAAACAAGCAGATCTTCATCAGTCAGATGAAAAATAACCAGTTGTCTGTACGTACACTCGACGAAGGAGCGATGGATGAACAAAGCGGCATGAGCTTTTCTGAATACATCGCCATATTATCCGGCGACACTTCCTTACTGGAAAAAACCCGTTTGGAAAAGAAGGTTGCTGAACTGGAAGGTTATAAAGGCGCACATTTCAAAGAGGTTTCACGAAGCCGCTACCTGTTAGAGGATCTGGAGAAGAAAAGCCGGGAAACCGGGCAAACACTGGAACTTGTTCGTAAAGATGAAGCTATCTACAGGCAGGTATTAAAGCTTGACGAGGACGGAACAAAATTAAACCCCTTAAAGCTGAATGATGGTGTTTATTCAGATCCGGTTGCCATCGGCAATAAGCTGATCGACCTGTATAAAAACTGGCAGCCAACGGACTTCACCAAGCCTGAACTTCATTTAGGCGAATTGTATGGCTTTGACCTCTATATCAGGAAAAAGCTGCAAACCGTTGAAACCGGCTTTTCCAGCAGGATCGAACATGTTACCTCACTTTATGCGGAAAGCCGCGCCACAGGTATTAAGTACATGCAGAATGGCGGGGCACCAAATATCGACAACCCCAAACTGGCTGCGCGCTATTTCCTGGATGCCATCAATAGGGTTATCGGTATGGCCGAACGCTACGAAAAGGAAGTGGACGGTATCGATAAACAGATCCCCGAGGTCAGAGAACTTTCCCTACGGCCATTTGACAAGGAGTATGAGCTGGCCTCACTGAAAAGGGAAGTGGAAAAACTGGAGTTGGAGATCAGTCAAAAGATCGCCGAAAAGGAAAAGCAGGCACAGGCCGAACAGTTAAAGATCGAACAGGAACCCGAGGAAACTGAATCAGTAACGGTTGCTGTCAGACGCTGATAATCATTAAAAATCATGAATGAAACAGGTAACTATAGCGGCCCTTTCCCGGTAATTGAGCTGGAGGGCACTTCATTTTTTGTAAACGGTTATTTAATGGCGTTGGTCCAGGTAGACAAACCCGAAAATCAGCTCGATCTTTTCGACATGATGTGTTTGGAGGATCACTATGAGTTATGGTACGATACCGATAGCAAACAGGTATATGACGGCCCGCTAACCGGGGAGATACCTGAACAGGTAAAACTATTTTGGTTTTACCCCTTTGACGCGATGGACCCGCAGGGAAGAAATGCCAGGCTGGATGAAACACGGCCGGGCTGGCGCAAGGATTTTCCGACAGATCTTCCGGTGATACAGATCGCCGGAAAGGACTTCTTTGTTGACGAAAGGCGTAAAGCTTTTCGCGATATCGAAAACTGCTGGAACATGATCTATTTCGCTGATGTGTTTAAGCGGGATGGTAAAACGGGTATCTACATTGATACAACTGTCGTCCAGGTGCCGTTCCCGCATGAGTTTGATCCGTTCAACCCTCCGGCTGTTTTTCCTGAACATATCATTTTTGCCGAAGTGCCTGACGGCCATCAACTGGCTACTTTGCTGGACTTACATCAAAAGCAAAAACTGCTTAGCGATAATAATGAACAAAATGAACAACGAAAGATTGGGCGTTAGGTTCATCCATTATCACAAGCCACCGCAAGTTCCGGTGGCTTTTTTTATTTAATACCTTTTTATCATGGAAGAAACCAGGGAGCAGCAAAAACTGCATGGTTTTTTGCAGTGCGCCATTTACCTGTCCATAGCTTTAGAAGCGGCCATTTTTATTTATCATGATGCTCCTTTCTGGGGTATTTTTAATACCCCGCTCGACAAGATCAGCCGACTTGTTATTTACGCTGACCTGGTCTACAGCAAGCTGTCAACGTTTGGCTTGATCTGCCTGGTCAGCATTGGTACGCTGGCAAAAAAGAAAACAGACCTCGACCCTAAAAAACATATCATCTACCCGCTTACGGCCGGTCTGTTTTTGTTCTTCGGCAGCCTTGTTTGCAGGGGGCGTGCGTCCCCATTGGCATTCGCCTATACCAGCTGGTATGACCTGCTGTATATGGCCTGCTCATTCACGGGAGCGCTCCTGGTAAGCCTTTCGATGGACAATATTTCCAAGTTCATCCACTCAGGATTAGGCAAGGATAAATGGAATACGGAAGCGGAAAGCTTCATGCAACAGGTTAAGCGGATCGACACACCGTACTCGGTCAATATTCCCATGCTTTTTTATTACAAAGGCAAGGTTCGGCATGGCTGGATAAACATCTGCAATGTTTTTCGTGGCACGATGGTCATCGGTACCCCAGGATCGGGTAAATCTTTTAGCATCGTTAATCCCTTTATTCGTCAGCTGATTGCTAAAGAGTTTGCCGTATGCCTATATGATTTTAAGTTCCCTGACCTCGGACATATTGCCTACTATCATTACCTGCTGGCCAAACAGAACGGCAAGCTGAAAGGCTTTGCCTTTCATGTCATCAATTTGAACGACATCGAAAAAAGCAGGCGTATCAATCCCTGGCGGGCAGATTATATAAAATCACTGGCTGATGCCGCTGAAACTGCCGAAGCGCTGGTAGAAGCCTTAAAAAAGGGTGACCGCTCAGGCGGGAGCGACCAGTTCTTCACGCAGTCCGCGATTAATTTTTTGGCCTCCTGTGTGTACTTCATGAGCAAATACAAAGGCGGCATCTATTCCAGTTTCCCGCATGTGCTGGCGCTGCTTAACCATTCGTACGAAGACATCTTTAATGCCCTGACCTCCGAGCCGGAACTGCGTTCGCTATTGTCGCCCTTCATGACGGCTTATAACGCCAAGGCAACTGACCAGTTAGAAGGGCAGATCGGTACCCTTAAAATATTTATAAGCCGCCTGGCGACCAAGGAAACGTATTGGGTTTTCTCCGGCAATGACTTTGACCTTAAAATATCAGCCCAAGAAAATCCCGGAATGCTGGTATTGGCCAACGACCCTAACACCCAAAACATCAATTCGGCCTGCTATTCCATTATCATCAACCGAATAACCAAACTGATCAACACCAAGGGCAACCTGCCCTCCGCACTGATCGTGGATGAGGTACCTACTTTATTCGTTCACCGGGTCGAAAATTTAATTGCCACTGCCAGATCCAATAAAGTGGCTGTGCTGATGGGCTTGCAAGAACTTCCTCAGTTCAATCAGCAATACGGGAAAGATACTGCCGCAACCATTACCGCCGTGGTCGGAACCGTCTTGTCCGGCTCTGTAAGGAATAAGGAAACCCTGGAATGGCTGGAACGCCTCTTTGGTAAATCCAAACAGATCGGTGAAGGGTTGTCTATCGACCGCAACAAAACATCTACTTCGCTGAATGAAAAACTGGAGGTGCTTATTCCTGCGGGAAAGATAGCCTCTCTCAATTCCGGCGAGCTGGTTGGCGTCATTGCAGCCGATGCCCAGGAAAAATATACGGGCGCTTTTGAAACATCTGCGGTCAACTGCCGCATCAATCTCGATATGGAAGAGATCCGGCGGGAAGAAATGGGATATAAGTCCCTGCCCACTTTTTATGACTTCGGTGGTAAAACAGATGAAAAACTGCGCCAGAATTTCAACCATATCACCCAGCAGATACAGGAAATGGTATTGGCGTTCAAACCGCCGCCATCTGCTTCACCAGTTAAAGCATCCATGAAGAAATGAAAAAAGATTCAAATGAGATACAGCTACCCGATTACCTGTTGGTACACCCTGATCTTAAAGATGACCCGGCAAATAAACAGGGTGAGATCGGCTTTATAACGGCAGCGATCCTAGACACGGACGAATTTTATGTAGGTTTTGACGACCACGAGGTTGGTTTTTACAGTGCCAGTGCGCTGCTTACATTCAAAGAGCCCGGCGAAATCTACGATTTATTACACCAAAAAGCGCTGACACTATCCGTTGACGATTTTAAAGACCTTAAAAATATTGCCCTCTTATTGGATCATGGAACGGAAAAACATGTCCGCACTGCAATGGAGCTGGTTAAAAAGAACGGTGGCATTCATGATGCGGTAACCATTGGGTTAGACCAGTTTCTTGGGATAGACCAAACCAGGGGCCTGAAAAGATAAGCCCCTTAGGCCTTCCGGCCATTACAAAACCTAACAAAACATTTAAAACAATAACATGAAACAGGAAGAAATTACGGGTTTAATAGTCATGGTCAGCCCGGTCCTTTGGACTTCCGACCACGTTGGCCAGATCGGCATCATTGAACTTGCCGATTTTGAAAAAGATAAAATTTGGGTTGGATTTGAGGACGAGGAAGTAGATGCCTTCAGCCCGAAAACACTGTTTATCCTGAGAGCTACTGAGGAGCTGAATGAATTGGCAGAAACTTACAAATCTGTTCAATGGCCGCCTGTAGCTAAGAATTTACAAACCCTGGCCTTGCTTCAAGCATCCGGGTCGGCCGAACAACTGAAAAAAGCCTTTATACTCCTACAGGACGACCCAGAGCTTCATCGGGTGGCGATCATCCGCTTAAATGAGGCCCTTGACCTCACCCCAGCCCGAAAAATCGGCAGGTAACATCTTAAAACATTTTAATATTATGGAAAATCAAACTTTAGCCGGAACACTCGTTTTGGTGCAGCCGGATATGGAAAACGACCCTGACGCAAAGCGGGGACATATCGGTGTGTTAACACTTACCTTTTCGGAAAAGGAAAACTATGTAAAATTTCCCGAAGGCGGGGAGTCCTATTTCCCAGCAGAACAGGTGATGATGCTTAAAGATAAGCAGGCTGTCTTCAATGACCTGACGAACAATGGCTCATCAATGCCGCTTGATGATTTCAAGGCCATGTATAAAATTATGCTATTACAGGACAGGGGTACTTCCCAGGCCTTGTATTCTGCGCTGGCCATTGCAAACGATAATCCTGGCATTCAGGAGAGGGTATTAGAACCCATTATCCCAACCCAAAAACAGGAGCTGTCCAAAACCTACAGCCGATGAAATTACTGATCAGTCTTTGCCTGATCTGCCTGCCACTCAAACACCTGCAAATAAATTCCGATTTCGGATACCGTATTCACCCGCTAACGGGCAAATATGCCCTGCATCAAGGCGTCGATTTCAAAGCCCGAAGTGATACGGTTTATGCCATTCTTGACGGCTATGTCGGATCGATAGGATATAACAATGGCCTTGGAATTAACATTTGGCTGGAACATGGTGATGTTGAATCAATTTACGGTCACCTCAGCCAGATTTTGGTAACCGTTCAGGAAAGCGTGAAAGCTGGCGATGCCATCGGCATTACCGGCGCTACAGGCCGGGTGACGGGTCAGCACCTGCACTTCAGTATTTGCTACAGACACAAATACATCAATCCAATTAATTTTTTATATGAACTGCTAAAAAACCAAGAAAATGAGCAAAAATTTCAAAGCACTGCCGATCCAGCTTTCAGATAAGCTGGTTGCAGAAATTAAAGAGGGTAATTCCCTGTTTCAAAAACCGGTAAAAGAAAATGGCATGCCTGCCTTTGTCAAACCGGTGAATCCCATTACCGGCAAAGGCTACAGCGCAATGAATGCGCTGATCCTTGGTATGCAGCGCCATGACGACCCCCGTTGGATGTCAGCCGATGCTGCACGTTATGCCGGGAATTGGGTCAAAAAGGATGAAAAAGGCACGATGATCGAGTTTCCGAAAACAAGCGATATTCAGGCCATTCGTACTGCCGAGGGCAAGGTTATCAAAGATGATGCGGGCGTAACACAAACCAAAACTGTCGAGTTTGATAAGCCGCAGCGTGGTCAGGCTTTTTTGTTCAATGGAAGCCAGTTGAATGACTTACAGCCATTAGAAGAATTTTTGGCCAAGCAAAATGAGGGTCAAACCCTGTCATCCATCGAGCGTGCGGCCAAACTGATTGAAGACAGCAAGGCAGTGATCATCCATGGCGGCCAGGAAGCGTATTATGACAAACAGCGGGACGCTATCTTCCTGCCGGAGGTTGAACAGTTCGAGAATGAAACCAAATACTACCAGGCTGCCATTCACCAGCTGGCACATTGGAGCGGCCATGAAGACCGGTTAAACCGTCCGATGGAGGGCAAGTTTGCCTCCCTGGATTACGCCCGTGAAGAATTACGTGCGGCAATTGCAGGAATCCTGATCGGTGGTGAATTAAATATCGGCCACAACTTCGGGCAGCAAAAGGCTTATATGAGCAATTTTGCTAAAATCTTAAAGGATGAGCCTTTTGAAATTGCCAAAGCTTCCAGGGATGCGCAAAAAATAGCCAACTTATTATTGGGTGTTTCCCAAAAGCGGGAACAAAAGCAGGGAGCCGAGATGCCTGGTTTTAAGAAAGGCGACGAGATCGCTTATATGGATACCACCTATAAAGTGCTGGAAACCTACAAAACCAAGAGCATTAAAGTGGAAGATGGCGAAGGCGCGCGTAAAGTACTAAAGCCGGATTACGGACTTTATAAATCCTTACTGGAGGCGAAAACCAATCCTCGTGAACCGGAAATGGTTTTAGAGGAAGAACAGGGCCAAGCCGAGGAACAGGGGCAACAACAAAAAATAGGGCGTTAACATGAACCCGATAAAGTTTCACGAAGATGATCTCCCGGTCAAGGATCTGGAGACCATTGGACTGGCCTCAGGAGGTCAGCTCCTGTTAAACGTCGATGACCTGAAAGCCTTGCTTTCAGGTCGCCGCACAAGCTTAATGGAATTGCATGACCTCGAAGCCGAAAATATCAAGATCAAATCTATCAATGCGAAGATATCATTGAAACCTAATGAAAAGGGCCAGCTTGATCTTTTGATCCATCCGATTTACCGGGATGCGGAGATCCCTGATCTGTTGACCAATAATGAAGCCCTGCAACTGCAAAAGGGTGAGGTAGGCAGCGTACTAAGAATTACCCTCGATAACCATGGCAATAAAAAGGAAATGCTCGTTGAATTTGATCCGGAAACAAAAGAGTTTATCGTTTCGGATACGGAGAAGATCCTGGCCCCTGATATGGTCAATAACGAATTCCTGACCCAGGCTCAAAAAGAGAACTACCGGAAAGGCAAGGAAGTGCAGGTACCGGACGGCACCCGCTTCAGCTATTCGGCAATAGACAAGCATGGCATCCGCTCCAATAAACTGGCACTGGTTGCATCCATCCTGATGGATGGCGGTTTATCCTATATGGTTTTTAAAGGGCTGAATGCCTTATTCAACCAGAAACGTGACCAAAAGGCTGCTGAGAAATTGAGCCCCGGTTATTACCAAGCGATCAAGGATATTGAGAATCAGCACGGATTTAAACCGCATCAGTTTGAACGCTCCCAACATCGCAACGGCAGATAATACCAATGAACACCATGTTAACAAGGCTTGGAGTACCACCGGAACTCCAGGCCTTTTTTAATATTGACGATGATTTGGACTTTGATTATTGTGATGCGTATGAACATTGTGGCGAGGGCTTTCATAAGATTCCGACAACCCAAAATCTTTGGGTGGCTGGAAATAACACCGCCTCAACAGTGATCATTACCTATTCCGTAATGGAGGCCATCGCGTTTCTAACGCTTCACCGTCACCGGTATCCACGGTTGGAGCAATTGGCAGTCGTGGCCATTGGAAACAGATTTTATAAAGAACAGGCCAATTGGATCAGGGAGAACTTTCGCGGGAGAAAATTTGTGCTTGTTTTTGGTAAAGACCTTATTGGTCATCTCACCGATATCAAATTAACAGCCGGAATAAAGAATTTGAACATTAGGATATTTCATTCCGAAAATCAAATTTTGATTTACCGGGGTAATTTATTTCGGGCCTTTGATCAGGAGCGGATCTCCCTTCATGCTTTCCAGGAAGCCTTTAGTATTCGGCCACGTTTCCGAACCGGTAAGCCGGTACAATCATTAACTTTTTTAGATCAATTAAAACATGACGCAGAACGATGATATTTTATTAAAGCCAGCAATGCTGTTTGCATTCCTGAAGGCTTTGCCGCTGATGTTGCTGGCCATCACTTTTCTCTTACTGGCCTGGTGGCTGTCGCCTTATTTTATCCTTTTCAGCCTTGCGGTTTGCGGCGTAGCCTGGTACCGGCTGTTATACATCCGCAGTTTTCAATATTTGATCACTACGGAGTATATCCGCATGACGCGTGGTATATTCTTTAAGCGTGTTGACCAACTGGAAATGTTCAGGGTGAAAGATTACATAATTACCCAATCGTTTATTCTCCAACTATTTAAACTCATGTACCTGACACTGAAAAGTACTGACCCTGAAAACCCAGTAATCCAGTTTATAGGAATCCCTGAATCTGCCATCACCGACACCATCAGGGATAGGGTGCAACAGTCTCGTCATCACAATAATATTTACGAATTAAACTGATATATACTTGAAAATTGCTAATTTAATTAGTAATTTTAATCAATAAATTTGAGTTATGAAAGCCATCGTCCGAAACATTTTATTAGCCTGTTTAATATCCATGTTTGCCTTTTTCGGGGCAGTAGCCAGAAAGCACGCTAAGGATAAAATGACCAAAGCCCAGAAAGCTGAAGCCAGGAAGGAAACATTAACCTGTTTATCTGTGGCATTTTTAGCTTGTGGTGCCTGCGCCTGGCGCTGTAATATCCTTTATAAAAGGATCAACGAAGAACGGGAATACCAGCGCAGGTTCAATGAGTATATGCGTAATTCAGCATTTAACAGGGAGTATTGATACTCGAATTAAATTATCAGTTTGCAGCATCTTAAAGCGGACGTCTTGTCCGCATTCTGATATGGTTTAGGTTAAAAAGTCCGGCGGCAGCGCTTAGAACTTTTTTCTTTTTTAGACCTCTTATCAGCAACTCATTACTTTTTTAATAGCTGACAGCTCAACTGTAAAAGCATTTCCAACTACAAAATCATGGAACAAGAATTAGAGATCATTGCCTTTGGGGCGATCCCCTTTGTTATTGACCGGGAGAAACAGGAATTCAGGCAATTTAACAGGCCGGATAACGTCATCAAATTTGAGGATTTAAAAAAGGAGGAAGGTTATTACTCAGCACGTTTTGATAACAATGCCAATTATCTCTCCATCGCCCGAATGAATTTTGATTCGGACAAAACAGACATCAAGGATGTTTTGCTCCCTGCGCCGATCATTGATTCCCCGGAATTACTAACTGATAATTTCAAGCATGACCTAAATACATCGAGCAATCATCAGGAATGGGGTTTTTACCTGTCTGACCACGCTACGGCGCTACGCCTTTCAGGGACGTTGCCACATATTGATTTGGCAGGTACCGATTTTACTATCGATTGGCGGTTGAAACAATTAAGGGAGACAGAGGAACCTTGGAAAAATATTAGTCTTAAGGAAATGGAAATGTCGGACAGCGGGGAAGAATATCTCTGTTTTTTCAATACCGAAACTCACGAACTATTTGAACCCGATGAAAACCTGTTTGAATTACCGGATAAGGTCGTCGTACTGGAAATACCTTATGAAATAAAACTGGACCCGGTTGCAGTTGCAAGGGAATATGGGATAGGGGAAACGGATTTATTAACCGACCACCCCTTTCAGATGATATTAGTGGCCAAAGTTACACCGTTATCAGAAACCGGGCTGTCGAAGTTCATTGAAGATAATAATAAGAGAAGAAACGATCAACAAGATGACCGCGGCCCTAAACGCGGCCGATAATACATCTTGTAATAGTTGATCCGCAAACCCAGGGCAAGGGCCGCCCGCTCCACAACATCAGACCATGAAAAACAACAGTTTATTAAACAAAGATTTAGCACTTAACTACGAGCAATTTTCCGATGCCATCACCAACGATTTTATAGGCACGGACTTTATTGACCGCCTGGAATGGGCCATGCTCATGATACAGCAGAATTTTAATCAGATGCGTCTGGCGGAATACCTGCCTGCCGTAACACGCAACCATTTCGATAAAGCGTATCTAATGGCCGGGGGCGAAGATAGTTTAAACAATAATGTAAAATTTTTCAGGCCATTCACTGATTTGCAGGCAACACCTGATATCTTCCCTGACCTGAACATTAAAGTAATGACGTTCGAGGAGACCATACAACTTAACAAGGTCAAGCAACTGGATATCCGCACGAAACAAGCGCTAAGATCTAAACTTCATTACGCCTATGAGATTTCTTCCGCATTCTACAACAAAAAGACAGAGGCATTTTATGGTTGTAAAAATGGATACGAATTTAACAGGGGCTTTTTCTCTCTACGTACTAAGGTCGATAACGCGGACAAACTTTCTTTCAGCGAAATACCAAATTCTATTTCCCTGCATCCCAATTATACCATGCCGGCCAACGCGGTCACCTTATTGCCTAAAAAACAAATTGTTGACGTAATGAAGCTGATCGCCATGTCCTACCAGGTAGCTATGTCAATGTATTACGAGTGGTCCATCTATATCAAGGAATATGACAACATAGGGCTGATTGTGCCAATAGAACCGCAGATACTGTCTGAGCTATATAAGACGTCGCTCATCAAGTTTGAAAGCAAAAAACAGATGGTGCACTTTGTTAAGGAGCACTATCGGAGAAAGGTTGCTGCACCCGGGGAAGACTATACCGTTTTTATAAACCGTTATTTGCGCGGTGAACACCGGTTCAATTATCGGGGATTTTATGCAGAAGTTATCCCCCCTAAATATGACCTGGTGCGTGCCAGAACCAAAAAGAAATTTGTTGACGGTTCGAAATAAACCCTATGAATGAACTGATATATTTGTACATACCGATGGCTGCCAAAAGAAAAGTTAAAAATAATAACCCTGTAAAAAGAACGTTGCCGCGTTCCCAGCGCCTCCTCCAAGGCAAAAACTGGATTGGGAATTACAATGGTAAGAACATCGTTCGGGGTTACGCCAAACATTTTCGGGTCGATTTGCTATGCGCAATCAAGGAACTTAGGCTGCTCGGTGTAATCATAACCGAAAAGTATGAGGAAACAGTTCAGCAAGCTTTAGCAGTTCATGCCAGCCAAAAGAAACTGAGGGAAGAACAAAAAGCATCATCAGGTGCCAACGTGTTGGGCGATAGCGATGATAATTTTGCGTTTATCGTTGGCTATACGAACGGCGGCGCTCCTTATGGTGTTCGCTGGGATGACATGCCACCCGCTGACGACGATACAAATTAATGTGCGGTTAATCTCTTCTTCGCACCTATAAACCCGTTTGCCGGCTGATACTATTTTCTGTATACATGGTCTTGCTCAAACGCAGGATTATTCCAGGCTGTTGATTGTTCAATCAACAATACTCAATAACCCTAATAAAATACAATCTACTTATATCAGGTATTAATACCTGTCTCATAATAGCGTTCCGCAGTCGCCGGTTACGCATCCAACCTCTTGATTTATCATCATGGCAATAGAAGTAGTCACTAAAGACGATCTCGAAGCGTTTCGCCAGACGCTGTTGAATGATATCCGCTCATTGTTAGCCAACAATAAACCCGAAGCCAAAGAATGGCTCAGGTGTGCAGATGTCCGGAAATTGCTCAAAGTTTCGACTGGCACCATTCAAAATCTAAGGATTACCGGGAAACTAAAATCCCAGAAAATCGGCGGAATGCATTTTTATAAACTCACCGACATCCAAAATATGCTTAGCGGTAAAAATAATTGACGATGCCTGACACCTACATTATTTCAGAACTCTATGGTAAGATGTCTGAAGATTCCCGCGTAAGCGTATGGCATATCAGCCTTTATATCACCATGCTTATTTTATGGCAACAAAGCGGGTTCAAAAAACAAGTGAAAATTTCGCGGAAAAAACTAATGACGAAGGCCCACATTGGCAGTATAACAACCTACCATAAATGTATAAATCAATTATGTGACTTTGGCTACATTCTATACCAGCCTACTTATGATTGTTATGCGGGTAGCGTTATTGAAGTTATCACTTAGTTTATTAGGCAGCTTTCGCCTGACCCTTCCCTTCAAAATGCCGTTCCGGCGAACTTCCAATCCCTTTACAAACTATTTAAGAGGAGTATAAGACTGTACAGTCTTATACTCCTCTTGTTTAACTATGCTAATGCGGGCCTTTTCTTAATTAAACGCTTCTTCAGCATGTTCATGTCTTCACTCACCTTAAAGTCAAGTGTTTTTGCATAATGCTGCGTTTGCTTTATAGTCGCGTGTCCCAGCATTTTAGATACGGTTTCTATCGGTACACCGTTATTTAAGGTCACCGTCGTTGCAAATGTATGGCGAGCAATATGATAAGTAAGCTCTGTTTGAATGCCACAGCAGTCTGCTATCTCTTTAAGATAGGAATTCATTTTTTGATTAGTCAGTACCGGTAGAACCACTCCATTAACGATACATTTCGGGTGACTGTCGTATTTTTTTATAATGCTAATCGCTTCCTTTAACAAAGGTATTCTTGATAAAGCATTCGTCTTTTGCCGGTTAATAAAAATCCACTTCTCCCCGTCTACCCCTTTTTGTATATCACTCCGTCTTAAGTTTTTTACATCTATATAAGCAAGTCCGGTATAGCAGCTAAAAAGGAAGATATCCCTTACATTACTTAATCTTACGTTTTCAAAATCCTTTTCGGCTATCCGTTGAAGTTCGATGTCTGTTAATGCGGTTCGCTCCAGGGGCTTTCTCGTTAATTTGAAATTGGAGAATGGGTCGCCCGGCAACCATTTACTCTTCACACAGATCAATACGATCTTTTTAAAGTTTACTAAATATTTCATGGTGGTGTTGTGATCGCAATTCCTGACAGTCTTTAACCAGAAAGCATACTGTGAAATAAATTCATGATCGAGGTCCTTAATATCCCTGTCATCAGCTCCATACTTCCACTTTATAAAATCCCTGGTGTGATTATAAGAAATGTTGTAGCGCTGCATGGTGCTGGCGGCAAAGTCAACCCCTTGTAATGCTTTCATCTGGGCGTTATGCACACTGAATACTTCCAGGATCTTTTTACGCTTCTCGACATTGCCGGTAAGTATATCTTTTATCGCCTGTGCGGAAACTTCTCGATCAGCTTCGATCAGTGATCTTTTAGCCTGGTAAATTTGCTGTTCTAATGCATCCAGGTAATAATTTAATTCCCTGGCATCTTCCCTTGTGCCCACGGCTCTTGCAGCGGAAGAGCTCCATTTGGAGGCTTCCCATTTTCGCTTGGAAGACAGCTCAACTGATTTACCATCTACCGTAATCTTTAGGTAAATGTAAAGGGGGCCTTTTTTCTGATTTTTGGACTGTTTCAAATAAAAAAGAAGTCCGAAGCTTTTTTCTAACATAAACTAACATTTTAAAGGTTAAACAAATGTCGGTTTAGATCATCATCCAAACAAGATGTCCACGCGCTGGACATGCTCTATATCAATCCGTTATGCTGTTTTCATTGCGTCTTTTTTCGGTTTTGAAATGACGCAATGAATGACGCAATAGAATTATGTGTTTTAATGCGAGTTTTGGTAAAGTGCTGAAACAAAAAAGGCCCTTAATCTACGATTAAAGGCCTTTTTGATGTTTTTGATAACATAATCAGCGGAATGGACGGGACTCGAACCCGCGACCCCATGCGTGACAGGCATGTATTCTAACCAGCTGAACTACCACTCCTCCGTTTGGGTGTGCAAATATACAAACCATTTTATTCTACACAAATTGTTTTTTCAAAAAAGTTCATTATTTTGAAAATTAAGCACTTTTTTGCGCGGCGTGCCTTTTTTGATGGCTGTAAATTACTGATATTCAACATTAAACCAGGAAATCACATAATATAAATCCTGTAGAAATTTAATAGTAGTTAATTCACTTCAAAGCTAAAATATTGGCTTGCGATGTCACCTTGTAACGTAACCCCTTGTACAATTCCTATATATTTCCCTGTTTGATCAGACGTATAAAACGACAACTGATTTTTACCAGCGGCTGAAGTATTGATATCCGGCCCCCAATAAAGCAGGTTTCTGAAATCGGGTAACCTGTTTTTTACTGACTGTTCAGTGTCGTATACCGGAGAATAAAACTCACGCTGCAATTGCAGACCTTCATAATCGAGCACTACTGCCTTTGGGTCTATTTCAACACCGCCAAGATCGCCCTTATAAGTTGTAAAGCTTAAGATTCCTTCGTAAACAGATGGCCCCCAATAATACCGGTACGGAACATCTTCCAGCTTACGAACTTTCAACGGGTCAATACCCATAACCTTATCTATGTTAAAAACAGGTACGTCATCAAGCATCACTAAGGGGTCGCCATCTAAAAATCCATTACCATTCAATACTTTGATGTGATACCGTTTTTGCGATCTGTTAACCCAAACCTCCTTTACATACTCTCTCAATATCTCTTCCATTGTAGTAAAGCGGGTATAGTTATCCAAAAGATAGGTTTTATAGGGAGTTGTATAAAAACCCGAACTATCAACCTGCGGCTCATAAAAATGCTTGATCTTATTGCCTAAATAAATATTTTGAACCTGCGTGCTCAGGCTTCGTTCTTCAATGGCACTTTGCATGCCCCGGGTTAGGTTAAATTTTAATATTGGGGATTTTGCGAATTGTTCAGAAAAAGGGCTTAAAATATCAATATGATAGGTGGTATCCCGTTCTGAATTGGTTTGAACTACTATTTCGCCGGGACCATAAAGTTGTCTTGTATTAAAAATCAACCTGCCTGTCGAATCGCTTTTTGCGGCATACAGCTGTACCCGTTTTCCCGGGACACTTAAATAAGCTACTACATCTTTGGCAATACCACCGGTTTGCGTATTGGTTATTTTACCGGTAATCAGGTGCCCGTCATACTCTGGCAAAAAACTAAATGCCGCCTGTTTATTACCAAATACATTATCCCATTGAAACCTTCGCCACCCTTGTGTTAGCATGAGGTTATCAAGGGCCGTGTCGGCTTCAGCATCGGAATTTTTGAAATAGTAGCCTGGCGATTCAATATTTCCACGCAAATCTGACTTGAGCCACAGATAGCTGAATATTTCGCCGGCATCAATATTTTGCAATGAATCAATCTTATAAACCGACATTGACAGGTTAGCGGGTTTTACATGCCCCAAAAAGTCTTTTGCATCAATATCAACACTTACTTTTTTACGGCGGGTGTATGAAGGCTGATCAGTGGAGGCCTCGATAATGAGGTCCTGTTTAGGACGTTTAAAATAAAGCCTTTCGCACACGGGTTGTCTGGCGCTATTGAAAATTGTTAAGTGCGACACTCCTTCGCCCAATTTAGCTTTATCAAGCGTAAAAATGGCAGCACCGCTATTAAAGGGTGCTGCCATACCGGCTTTAACCGATTGGCCTGTATGAGCAAACAGATATAATTCGCCAGCTTCAACGCCGGCTCCTTTTACTGTGATCTCCACATGTGTGCTACCTGCATCTTTTACAGCCATTACGTAACCCCGACTTTCAACGGCAGGTAACTCTTTAGTAACAGCCGGGGTATTGCCCGATTTAATAACAGCCGTATAAACATTCCCGGCTATCGGGGTGAATAAAAAGCTGCCAATACCAAATTTCAATGGCCGGAAGCGCGCTACCGTATCGTGCTTCTGATCAACAATAAAACCTCTGCATTCACTTAAGCCTGTAGCGTCTGATGCTGTAAGCTTAAAAGCAACTTTACTGCTAATACCCGCAACAAGGTTCCCTCCTTCCGGGAAAAACTGAACATCGTAGCCCGGTGACTGTGCTTTAGTTATGGCTTCGGGAGATTTTAGAGGATTAATAATGGTTATATTCTTTTCGAAATAATAATCAGGACTGAAATTTTTCATCCAGTTGGTATATGCCCTTAATTTATAATTCCCGTTACTTGCCGATACGGGGATATAAACAGAGCCGCTACCGAGGCCGTTTTTTATTTCTATTTTAGTTTGTATTATGGCATTTTGCTTGTTGTCTAACACATCAACATATACAACTTTGCTAAGACCAAGCGGCTTATGATAAGTGGCGTCAACGTTATATGCCTTAAACCATAAGATTTCGCCGGTCATATAGGCGCTTTTGTCAGTATGTACAAAAATCTTTTCCTGTACAGTACCCTGATAGTATTTGGTAAAGCTGTCGGAGATTTGGCTTATAGTTTGTGCCACCCCGTTCAATGACAACAGTAACATGCCGGAAATCATCGGAACCATAGCAAGTTTTTTAATTTCATTCATAGCCAAACCTTATTGATTTATTTTCATGGCATCATTCATAAACTTTTTTATCTCTCTATCCAAAATGAGGGGGTTTGTACTCGTCCCCTGATCCTGCAATCGGTACATTCAATTGATGAATAAGTATAACCTATTACATTCATTTTCTCGGTTATATCAAGCACAGGTATTGAATTACCATTAATTATGATGCCCAGTACATCATTTTGTTTGGTTTTGGGATTAAAAAAGAGTGCAGTATCAAGGGGACCGCAATCATATGGATATGTAGGCGCCCAATCGCGAGGGAGATCGGCATTATCAATAAATACCCTTTTCGATTGAATGTTGGTTACACTTATATAGCCAATAACAGGCTCAGCCGGATCTTTAAGATTGTGGATATTCCCTGTTAACTGCGATGGCTGGGCGTCAAATATACTTCCTAACTGCTCCGTGTTTTTTTTCATGTTTTCCCAAAACTGGTAAGCTTCTTTAGTTAACGCATATTGCTTTAGTAAAATGGAATAACGGGTTTCTATTTTCTCGGATGTTGAAGCTATGGTTGTTACCGGCTGCTGATATATTACATCTTGCGACAGCTTAGCTGATGATCCTATCACTATGGTGCTTGATTTGCTCCCCGCGAAACAATAATAGCTGCTTTCACTAACCGGCCGAAAAACAACTGCCTTAAGCACCTGGTCAACCATGTATGCCGACTGATATCTTGAATGGAACCGCCAGGTTTCATCATAACTCCAACGATAATAACGGGTGCTATTTGCGGCATCGTGCGTATTCACATAAATCTGCACGTTGTTGTTTTTAATATTAAATCCTATGCTGTCAATAGGTTGTGTCTTTTTAACCACAACATAATCTGATGCATATTCTTTGCTATCTCCTGTAATAATATGCAATCGATATTTTTTTGAGGCATCCAGATTAAGCGCCGGTATAACATAAGTCCCACTTCCCCGGGGCGTAAGTGAATATGCTGCTCCCCCTTCGGCTTCAACAGATACCGCGCAATTATCAACTCCGCTTGTGCTTACAGTGCCCGAAATTTTAACCGTTCTGCTTAATTTTATTATAGTTGAATCGCTGCCATTGTTTATCACCCCTTCAACAACCAGGTAATGATTAGGCGAATCCACAATTTTAGGATTATATGGCTTTTTGCAAGTACTGTAAATACCTGCCAGCAACAATAAAATCAATATGTATCGTTTTCCTTTCATCTCTTTCTGTTAAAACCTGATATTGTAATTAATAAATGGAATAGGTTTAGCAAATATGGATAGCTTATATCCGTTAATGGCCCCGCCCTGTTCGGTAAAGAATGTTGAGTATGCGTTTTGCCTGCCGGTTAAGTTATATACACCTATTGTAAATGAGTTGTGTGTTAACTGATGTACCTTATGGTTCCCCTCTATGTTCATTGAAAAATCCGACCTGAAATAATCCGGGATGCGGTATTGGTTCCTGTCTGAATAAAATACCCGTTCGGAACCACCATATTCATACTTGGCAATAGGTAGCGTAATAGGACGGCCTGTGCTGTAGGTAAGATTTAAGGAAACGCTGAACCTATGTGAAAACCTGTAGTTACTAATAAAATTAAAAGCATGTGGCTTATCAAAATTTGCAGGATAATAAGCCCCTCCATTAATCAAATCGCCTGCGTTAGGATCATTTTGTCTTAAAAACGTACGCGAATAGGTATAGCTGATCCATCCATTGGCTTTCCCGGTGGCTTTTTTAACTAAAAACTCAATCCCATATGCCTTCCCCTGTGTACCTACCACATCTGTTTCAATATGATGGTTTAATACCAGGTTGGCTCCGCTCTTGTAATCAAGATAATCCCTTAACCGTTTGTAGTAAACCTCGACCGACATTTCAATGGTGTTTGATTTTAAATTATGATAAAGGCCTAATGATACCTGGTCACCATATTGCGGTTTGATATTAGGATCGCTTAGTTGCCAAACATCAGTGGGAGATATGGCTGTTGTGTTTGATAACAGGTGAATATACTGCCTGAGGGTGTTATAGCCGCCCTTGATCGATAGGTTATCGCCCAGTTGATATCTGGCCGAAAGCCTGATTTCGGGCCCCGAATAAGTTTTAATAAACTTACCACTCGCGTAATAGGTACTATCCAACAGGTTGGCGCTTGTTTTAGGCAGATTAGGCGCATAATTATACACCGTTTGCGGCCCCAGGAAATTGTAGATTGAATACCTTACACCGCCGCTTATCAACAGGTCGTCGGTCACGTCAAACTTGTCGCCCAGGTATAGGGCGCTTTCCAGAGCCTGTTGTGTAGCGATAACATCAGGAGCTACCAATGATTGGGCGCCAAGAGGCTGAAAGTTGCCTGGATGGAGCTTATAATAAATGGAACTTAGCCCAAAATCGACAGTATTTTTGCGGTTAAGGTAATAGGTAAAATCCGTTTTAAAATTACTCTGGTTAATATCAAAATTCAGCTTGTAAGCATTTACCGGGTTATCGGCGCTTGAAACATCATATTGGTACTTGTCTATCCCGGCCGTAATAACACTGAATAGTTTGTTATTAAAATTATGCTTCCATTTTAGGTTGATATTCCTGTTGCTGTAACTGTAAGCAGTATCGCTATTAAGCCTGAATTTATCTTTGCTTATGTAGCTGGTTAGATACAGGTTGTTTTTATCATCAATCTGGTGGCTTATATCCAGGTTAAGATCATAAAATGAAGCCGAACTGTGTTTGTAGGCATCGGGCAGGAGTTTAAGGAGCCAGTCGGAGTAAGTGGTACGCCCCCCGAATGAAAACGAGGTTTTATTCTTGATGATAGGCCCTTCAACGTTAAGCCTGCTGGTGATTAAACCAATGCCAGCCGAACCGGTAAATTTCTTTTTATTACCCTCACGATTGGTAACATCCAACACCGATGATAAACGCCCGCCGAACCTTTCGGGAATACTGCTTTTATATAATTCAATATCCTTAACTATATCAGGGTTAAACGATGAAAAAAAGCCAAAGAAATGCGAGGGATTATAAATGGTGGCGTCATTCATCAGGATGAGGTTCTGATCGGCCGAGCCGCCACGAACGTTAAAACCCGTGGTAGCCTCGCCTACCGATTGAACGCCGGGCAGGGTAAGCACTACCCTTAAGATATCGGCCTCGCCAAATACCGTAGGTACTTGTTTTATGCTTTTAATATCAAGCCTGTTCACCCCCAATTGAACATTACGCACGTTAGCTACTTTCTCGGCAGAGATCTTTACTTCTTTAAGACTGGTTACCTGTTCCTGCATCTCAATAATGATTTTACCGTCCGAGTAAAGCATGATCTGCCTGCGGGTATCGCGCATGCCAATGCCCCTAACGCTTAAAACCTGCCTGCCTTTGGGTAATTTGATAGTGAAATAGCCAAACTGATCGGTAGCTACACCTGTTTTGGTATTGGTTACATATATGCTGGCACCTGTTACAGATTCGCCCGATTTAGCTTCCTTTACATATCCCGAAAGCGTTGCCGTACCCGCCTCAATAGTGTTGGTTTTGATCCCTATTTCGTATAGCTTATTTTCGGTTGTTGCTTCGGGTATCTTTTTATCTTTATCAAGATCAGCATTAGCCGGGGATACACTCATATTTGCTGCAGTTGCATTGGCAGTTGTAATGCCAAAATAACCTACCGCCAGCCCGGTTTGTATTTCGCGCCCTTTAGTTAAAAACACCTGCTGTTGTTTGGTTATGGCGAAACTAAAACCGGTGTTTTTAAAAGCCTGGCTCAATATGGTTTCAATAGGTTTATTGGTTGCTTGCATAGTTACTTTCAAACTATCAAACTGCATGGCGTCGTAAAAAAAATGAAAGCCTGATTTTGCTTCCAGTTCTGTTACAAACTGCTCAATAGTAGCTTGTTGAAAGTTCACGCTGATTGATTTTACCGGACCCTGCTGGGCCTGACACAGTTTAATTAAAATCAAAAAACAGAAACTTAAAAAGTAAATTTTTTTCATCCGGTTATTTTATTTCCTGCCTTACACATTTAATGCTATATCATTTTTTGCCTTGTTATTAAATAATAGGCACACCACATTAATTTGTTAAATGATCATAATAAGTAGTTACATCCACTATAGCCTGTTCCTGATTTTCGCGAAAGTCAATATGATTTGCTTTTATATATTGCCGCAACTCCTTCTTTTTATCCTTAAAAATATCTAACAGTCCGCCCTTTCCGCTAAAACTGAAATAGTTACCCCCTTTTTTAACATAATAGTCGCTTGTTTCGCTAAAAAAAGATTCGATGGTATTATTTCCCGTGTTGGTTTGGATGCTCTTGGCCCTTTTTACAATGATCCCGATCTTTTTTCCCTGGTATAATTGATCATAAAAACCGGTAGCAGGGCGGGCCTGGCCTGTCGAATCGGTAGTAATGCGTATAAAATGATGGTTAAGCAGCCAAAACTCCGGCACACGCTCGCTTAGTAATGAAATTTTGGTAAAGTGGTTATAAAGCAGTATAACCACCAAATCTTTATTCAGATCATATAACATCGGGACATCGCGATAAACCGCGGTCCCGTATTTTACATCTCCAGCCGTAAATAACTTATTGTCAAAAACATATGCATTACCTTTTATTATGGGATCATAAAACTCATATTCGGGCCCATTATATAGGTGTGATTGTTGACCTATAGTAGTGTGATAATTAGCAATTACGAGGCCTAAACCCGTGCTATCGGCGCCCGTTTGTGCAGAAACGTGACCGTTTGCCGTTGTGCCCCAGGTGATAACTAAGGCCAGGAGTGATTTTTTTAACATTTAGGTTTTTATAAAAACGGAATTTACATGACTTTCACTTAATTACCAAGTGTCTTTCCCTTAATACGCTAAAGCAAGTGTATTAATCGTGTTACATAAAAAAGCGACTGGGGGACTACAACGTACTATTACGAATGAGCTAAAACAAATGCAACAACCATTGTTAAATAATTGCGTATTACGCAACTAAATTATCTCCCCTCTTCTGTAACAACCGCCCCCTGTCATCGTCTTATTTTTGTGTAGACAATTTTACAATATCACCTCAATAAAACATCTACCTTAGATTAAGCGTTTAAATGCCGGTTTGTCTCCGGCTCAATACCTGCAGCGCCGCGCAAACCCAATAGGCTACACAGGTTTTACCTAAAAATAACACATACTAAAATGGCTATTAACTTACAAAAAGGGCAGAAAATTGATATCGGCCTTTCAAAAATGACAGTTGGCTTGGGCTGGAACCCAAACGAAGGCACAGGTTATGACTTCGATCTTGACGTATCGGCTATCATGATCGATGTTAACCGACTAGTACCCCAGGATGAATTTTTTGTATTCTATAATAATGTCGACTCGCCCGAGCAATCTGTACATCATACCGGCGATGACCCAACAGGCGGTAACAGCGATGGCGGCGATGATGAATCGATCACTGTTGACCTCACTAAGGTAGATGCCCGCGTCCAGGAGATCCTGTTTGTGGTAACTATTCACGAAGCACAGGCGCGCCGTCAGAACTTTGGCCAGGTGCGTGACTCATACATTCGTATCTTAGATAACCAGACAGGTGCTGAGGTTTGCAAATATGAATTGGGCGAGGATTTTTCTATCGAAACAGCAATCGAGTTTGGCAGGTTATACAAACGCGGTGGCGCATGGAAATTTGAAGCATCGGGCGTGGGTTATAAAGAAGACCTGGCTTTCTTTTTAAGTAAATATTTCAAAGGGCAAATAATCAAATAAGGCAATGGCTATAAATTTGGTAAAAGGTCAAACAATTGACCTGCGTAAAAATGATAAAGGCGAAAGTTTCGACCTGTCGTCGGTGACTATAGGTTTAGGCTGGGACGTTAGGAAAAGTAATGGTGGCGGCTTTTTAGACAAGCTGTTCGGCGGTGCCGAAGAAGCCGAGTATGATTTGGATGCAATAGCATTTTTATTAGATAAAAACGGCAAAGTGGCTAATCGCGGCTATGCCAAACAAACCGCTAATGGGCGTACCATCAATATGTTCGAGGGAGATGTGATTTACTTTAACTCGATGCGCCATCCTTCGGGACACATCTGGCTTACCGGCGATAACCGCACCGGGGCCGGTGAGGGCGATGACGAGCAGATCATCGTAAAGCTTGATTCGCTCGATCCGAAATATGACCGCATTCTTTTCCTGGTAGCCATTTATCAGGGGCGTAAAAACAATCAACACTTTGGCATGGTGGAGAATGCTTTCATCCGCGCGGTTGACAGCCATGGTAAAGAGATCGCTAAATTCAGTCTCTCCGGCGATTCAACCTATAACGGTATGTGTTCGATGACCTTTGCGGAAGTATACCGCAAAGACGGCACCTGGAAATTCCGTGCCATAGGTGATCCGCATAGTACTGATAGCCTTTCGGAATTGCTTCGAAACTATTAATATAAAAACATGTCATTGCGAGGAGGGACAACGAAGCAATTGCACGTAAGCATAGCCGCTCTGTATAGCAAGCGATTGCCACGCTACGCTCGCAATGACATTTTAGTTAAGTTTAATTCTACCTAAACATAAATGTACCAGCACTATTCATTTGATCTGTGGCTCACGCTGATCAAGTCAAACCCATACTTTAAGATAGAACGCACTAAGATCTTTCACCGGGATTTTAATCCCGGCGGTAAAAGCATTGACGATGTGGCAAGCGCTTTCAGGCAGGTTGACCTCATGTGCAATGCCGTGAACGAACGTACTGGTAAAAACATTGATGCCGATGAAATGTACCTGATGGTGATCAGCGCAATTAATGATAACCAGTATCCGCTTGCCGATGTTAATATAGATAAGCTGTATGCCGACATGGAAACCCTGCTGTTTTACTATCTGCCGGTGCTTTACTCACCTGTAACAATTGAGGTGTTACAGCATCTAAAACAAAAAGGTGATTGCTCATTGAGTATTTTAAGTAATACAGGCTTTATAAAAGGACAAACGCTCCGCAAGGTAATGGTTAAATTGGGGTTGGATACGTTCTTTAACTTTCAGATCTATTCGGACGAAGAAGGGATGTCGAAACCTAACCGGGAACTGTTTAACCTGATGGTGCAAAAAGTTAAAGATTGTAACAAACCAAAGCAGATAAGCCTGACAGATATCATACATATAGGCGATAACCCGGCAGCAGATATAGCAGGGGCTAATGATGCAGGCCTCAATAGCTTGCTCATCAATTCAAACAACTTACCCATTTTAACCTTATTAAGTTTATGAAAGCTACCTACTCGTTACATCACATCAACAGCGCAACACATTTTGGTTTCGATGCCGATGATTACAGTCGCTTTAAATTTGGCGATGGTGAAGTATCCCGTTATTTCGGTACCGATTTGGCAGATGGTTTCATCGCGGAGCATTTAAGCAGGCAGCCCATAAAAAAACAATTAGTAGTGATATCGAGCCCATACTCGTTTATCCCTACGGCTACCTTCGCTATGAAAAACCACTTTGTGTGCAGGCTTAACCGCTGGCTGGCTCATCATGGTTATCCTGTTGTACAGGAAACCAAGGTTCATCGTACCATAACTTATAAGGAAGATTATGGCGAGCTGGATGCCGAGCAAAGGATTAATTTAATAGGTAACGATTCGTTTCATATTGATAAGGATTTTCTTAAAGACAAAACCCTGCTTTTTTTAGATGACATCAAGATCACTGGCAGTCATGAGCGCATGATTATGAAAATGGTACATGAGTATGGCTTACAAAACGACATTTACATGCTGTACTTTGCCGAACTGGTGAACAAAAACATACACCCCAATATTGAGAACTACCTCAATTATCACCATGTTAAAAACATCTATCATTTAAATGATATCATTAAGGGCACTAATTTTTGCATCAACACCCGCATAGTAAAATATATTTTAAATTACGATCACGAAAGTTTTTGCATCTTTATACAAGATCAAGACAGCAATTTCATAAACTTGCTGTATGATATGGCTTTGGGTAATGGTTATCATACCATTGAAGCCTATACACCTAACTTAAACTTTATTAAACAAAACCTATTAATAAACAATAATAAACTAATTCAGCATGGCAATTAACTTGCAAAAAGGCCAAAGGGAAACTATTGGTGCCCCTAAATTTACGATAGGCCTTGGTTGGGATACAAACAGCTCATCAACAGGCTCGGCTTTTGATTTGGATGCTTCGGTGTTCATCATGGGCGATAATAAAAAAATACTGGCCGACGAATTTTTCGTTTTCTATAATAACTCAAAGTCTCCGGATGGTGCTGTTGAGCATACCGGCGATAACCTGACCGGTGCAGGTGACGGTGACGATGAGCAGATTATTGTCGACTTGTCAAAGATCGATCCGCGTGCTACTGAAATCTGCATCGTGGTGACTATCCACGAAGCCGAAAGTCGCCGCCAAAATTTCGGGCAGGTGCGCAACTCTTTCGTCCGCATTTTTGATTCGGCTACCAATACCGATATTTTGAAATACGAGCTGGAAGAAGATTTTTCGATAGAAACTGCCGTTGAGTTTGGCCGCATCTACAAAAAAGATAATAACTGGAAATTTGAAGCTGTAGGCGTAGGCATGAAAGGTGGCCTGCAGGATTATTTAAACAAATACAACTAAACATATGGCTATCAATCTTCAAAAAGGGCAACGGATCAGCCTCGAAAAAAGTAATGGCAGCAAATTGCAAAATGTATGTGTTGGGATAAACTGGGGCGCGATAGAAAGAAAAGGCCTGTTTGGCTTTGGCACTACGAAAGAGGCCGTTGACCTTGACGCCAGCTGCATTTTATATAACGACAGCAAACAGCTAATTGACGTGATCTACTTTGGTAACCTGCGTTCAAAAGATCGCTCGGTTAAACACAGCGGTGATGATCTTACCGGTGACATGGCAGGTAACGACGGGCTGGATAACGAAGTGATTACCGTTGATTTTGCTACGCTTAGCCCAACCGTAAGCTATGTAGCCTTTGTGTTGAACAGCTTCCGCGGCCAGGATTTCGGCAGCATTCCATTTGCATCTATCCGAATTTATGAAGGTACGCCAACCCGCGTTAACGAAATCTTCGCTACTTATGATATTGCGCACAGCAAAGATTTTTCAGGTCACGTATCTATGGTGATGGGCGTGTTTTACAAAAAGAACGGCGAATGGAAATTTAATGCCATCGGCGAACCAACCCGCGACCGTAAATTGGAAGAAACAGTGAAAACTGTAACCGCAACCTACTTGTAAAAGTTTAATTCATTGATCTTAAGTATTAAGCCGGGTGGCGCTTAAGATCAGCTAATTAAGTACTACTAAATCATTAATAATAAGATTATGGAAAGTGCACCAAACAATGATGAACTAAATCTGAATATACCACCGCTGATCACTCCAACCAATCTGGATCTTCCGGCGGCAGCCGCACCAACCGGCAATGTGCCTATGAAGGTGGATAAACAAGGTAATGTAAACCTTGACGCTATACCAAACCAGGATTTGCAAAAATACGGTGAGATGGGTAAGGACATCAACCCAGCTGATGTTAACTCGATACTGAACTACGGCGTTGAGGTACAAAACTCCATGGAGAAATATAGCAATAACTTCCTTACTTCGGTACGTACCTATAATTCAGGCGAAGTAGGCGGGCTGATTAACGAGTTGCTTACCGAACTTAATTATATTGATGTTGATGAGCTGAACCAAAACGCGTTTACGTCATTCATTTCACATATCCCTTTTATGAAAAAGCTGGTGGTTGATACCAAAAAGCTTTTCCAGAAATACGATACCGTGGTTAACAATATTGATAAGATCACCAATAAGATCAAGGCAGGCCGTGTTAATTCGTTAAAGGATAACAGTTCGCTGCAAACCATGTTTGACAGCAATGTTACCTACATTAAACAAATGGAAGACCTGATCATTGCTGGTCAACTCAAGTATAATGAGCTTAACGAAAAGCTGGCAGTGATGGACGGTAACCCAACGGCTTACCAGGATTATGAAATTGCCGACCTGCGCGATTTTGTGAACCGTTTGGATAAACGCCTTGCCGATTTAAAGGTAGTACGCTTTATCATGATGCAATCGCTGGCACAGATCCGTGTGGTGCAGAACAACAATACCACCATTGCCGAAAAAGCACAGTCTATTGTATCAACCACAATCCCGGTTTGGAAAAACCAGCTCACCATAGCTGTGGCCCTGAACCGCCAGAAAGAGAATGTGGAGATGCAAAAGAAGATTTCAGATACAACCAACACCATTTTACAAAAGAATGCTGAAATGCTGAAACAAAACAGTATTGATGTAGCCCGCGAAAATGAGAAAACGGTAGTATCGTTAGACACACTGAAAAAGACTACTTCATCACTTATTGAAACCCTTACCGAGGTAAAACGCATTCACGACGAAGGCACAGCTAATCGCCGCACATTGAATACCGAACTTCAAAACCTGGAAACAGAGTTGAAGAAAACGGTAACGAGTGTGAGTTAAGCGCCCGCATGACGCGATAAATAACCGTCATTGCGAGGTACGAAGCAATCCCCGATGCGCAGAGTCGCTCTGTATAGTTCGCGATTGCTTCGTACCTTATAATGACGTGTCTGTAAGAGATTCATAATCAAGCTGCTTTTTGGAGTGTAAGACCAAGTTTTTGCGCTTCTTTTTGCAGACGGCTGATCTTTCTTGCCTTTTGAACCTCTACATCTTGCTGGACTTTAGTGACATCGTAGGCTTCCTGTTTAAGTACCATATTATAAAATATCACGGCTATTTTCCTGGCCACTGCTTTAATAGCTTTTGCCTTTCCCTTAGTTGCAGCTAATTTTCGGTATTGCTGCCCTAACGGCCCCTTGCTTTGCCACAGGCAGTTTGCCGCCAACCTGAAAGCCTGCGTAGCCGGGTTGTGGGTGATCCGTTTTTCATAGCCTACGAGCTTGCCTCCTGTTATTTTAGGACGGGGTGACAGGTTTAACCAACTTGTAAAATGGCCTGCGGTAGGCCATTTGCTCATCTCAGGCCCTGTTACTGCCAGTATCGTTAGCAAGCCGATCTCATCCAAGCCTTCCACTGCTGTCAGGTCCACGCCCAAAATTGCTACCAGGTAATCTTTTAAGTTGATATGATATTGATTCTTGCGGACCATGCCTTGTTTCTTTGAGCTTTTTATCTCCGGTGCCAATAGTTTAAGCGTTTGTTCGATGTGCTGTTCGTAATAAAGCATCTGCTCTTTAAAAAAGTCGTATGCCTTTAGGCTGCCCCTAAGTGTATTGATCTGGCTGTCCCGGTAGTCTCCCTCAAGAGAATGGAGCAATTCCTGCTGACTTGCTTTCAGCCGTTTATGATCGATACTACAAAGCAGTTTTTCCGGATCTGAGATCCCTGAGCAGATCATCCGCAAAAGCTTCATGCCGCATACACCTTCAATATCGCTGATCAGGTGCTGGAACTTGATATTCATTTTGGTCAGGGTGTTTTGGATACGGTTGAGTGTATCGCTTTTTTGGTCCTGGCAGATCTGCCTTTCATGGATATATTGCCGCAGGTCCTGGTAACAGGCCGGAGCAATATGTGATTCGCGTAAAAGACCATGGGTAAGCAGCTTATGCAACCACTGTGCATCATTAATATCCGTTTTTCGTGCCGATACATTCCGATAATGGCTTGGGTTGATCATCACCACCTTTATGCCCCGGGACTCAAGGATACTATGCAGGGGCATCCAATAGTTGGCGGTTGATTCCATCGTTACGATCTCCACCTTTTCCCCCTGTAGCAAGTCGGCCAGTTTATTAAGACTGGAGGTAAAACTGTCAAACTGTTTCAGGTGGATCTGATCCCTGGAATCAGTGTAAGATACGACCATGAGCATACTCCCTACATCGATCCCGGCTGATCTGGGGTAAAGAATCCCAAATCGTTCCATCTTTTTTGAACCTGCAGGAGTTCCTGCCCCCTTCTTCTTTTTGTTTTGTTTAGCTTTGCCCATATTTTTAAAAAACAGGGCAAACTCTGCCGCTTTAAAAAGTCTAAGCTTAAAAGCGCGGTAAACCACCAGTTGGTCAGAACTGGTGGTTCCCTATAATGTTTTTTGCAAAAAGCGACAGTCCCAAACTCGCAAGCGGGCTCTTAAAGGCCCCAAGGGTTATACGGGGTGTGTAGTTTGCCCGATGTTCAAGACAAATATCTTACTTCTCATCGCAATGCATGTCATTTCATTTTTTTTCAGGGCTTCCCTGATGGTTACTCGCAATGACGGTTTTTGTTTATATTCATTGTCATGCTGAACGGAGTGAAGCATCTTCTTCACCCTGTATTTTAGCTTTGCATTTCCGTTAAGCACATCGAAGAAGAGCCTTCGCTATCGCTCAGGATAACAAATAAAAATCACCCTGCCTCAACCACGCTTTTCCCATACCTGTTTATAACCTCAGCCAAAATCAAATTAGGCACCCAGCTTAAAAAGGCAATGATGAGGTAGTTATTATGAAAGTTTACGCCGTTACCCAAAACAGTAAACAGCCAGATATAAAACCGCAAAGTAACCGCGCCGAAAGCCAGCGCATAACTCCGGTTCATCATTTTAATATGATCATCAATTCGCCCTTTCTTAACCAATAAAAACGCCGCCAGGGTAAAGGCCACCCACAATGTATTCTGAAGTAAAAAAGATATAAATACGCCTGTACCCCGGTTTATAAAAAGCGTCATGATATAAGCGCCCGGTGCCGCGAAAAACAGCACGCCGAACACATACAGCTTTCCCAATGCCCGGTGTAGGGCTTTGTTATTATATACTTTTTTTGAAAACTGGAAAAAACCGGCTAACAGGATCACACTGCTGCCTATAATATGACAATAAAAAGCAGGCAGGTACCACCCGGTTTCAACCGCCTTTTGTTTGATGTGCAAAAAGTAGGAGTCATGATTAAAATCCCAGTATTGAATAAATGTGCCCGCGCAGAGTATAAATACCCAGAAAAAGGCAAAACATCTTAATATGCGGGCGGTAATGCTCATTTAGCTGCAAGTACATTAGGCTTTATTGCCGGCAATCCTTTAAGCTTCTGGTCTATCCACTGGATGTTATACTTATCAATCTCGGTAAGCGAATCCTGAACGCTGACGTTTTCTGATTTATAATGCCCGTAAAATTGTTGTTCGAACATCTCCGTCCAGCGTTTGTCTTTAAACTTATAATTATAATCGGCATAGATTTCGTTTTTCATGTATCGCAGCACTTCTGGTGAAATTGCCCCATTGCTGGTCATTTCATATCGGCCATCGATCATCTTATAACAAACGTAACAGCCATCAATAAAATGGTTGTCCATTTTACGAAATTTAGTAAATGCAAAAACCCTTTTGGTGTTCCTCGTTTCCTCCACCTTGCCGTTTTGTATCTTTAACAGATGAAATACTGGCAGTTCATTTAGGTATGTGTTGTTATATAATTCAATACTTCCAACAGATGTTACTTTGACCTCCAGTAACGAATCGCTGAGCACATTGATGTTAAACTCATTGCAGCGGCCGCTGAATTCGCCGCCCCCCTCTTCGGTGTTAATATCGGTATCGATCCTGTAACCATACAGTTTATTATTCTTGTTATCAATAAGTACCATGTTATTGCTGTCATAAAATTCAGAACGGCCACCTATAAAATAATCGCGGATTGAGTAATAAGCACTTTGGATCCAATTATCGCTGCTTGTTGCTGAACTGTTTACAGGCAAAGCTTTGGCTTTTACAATGTACTGACTGCTTGACTCTTCAAAATAAACATGGTTTCGCAACGGATTTTTAAACTGCTTAATTCCAGAAATTAAATGCAGATCATCAAGGTATGAAGGAGGGATGTAAATTGCACCATGCTGCTCCCTTGAATTAAACTCGGTAATACCACCTGCCGGGCTTTGATTTAAAGTGAACGAAGCCGGTTGCTTAAGTTTACCGAAAATATCCTTCACGTGAATATCCGCCTTTTCCGAAACCGTATAATCGCTTTTCAGCCAAAAATAATCATCACCCTTCCTGATAGCTGCGACGTTTTCAGCATCGTTCAGAGGGAATATCTGGTCATATTCAACAGGTAATACTACTTTGCCGCTAAGATCATAGAAGCCGCGTTTGTGGTCTTTTTCTACTTCAACAAGGTTAGGGAAAGTGCCGCCTATGGTATAAACAAGATCGTATTCGGCCGGAATTATCTCTTTGTAATCAGGACTTACTAAACCCATTTTATAGGTTTTAGCGGTATCTTTTTCCTGCTGAAATTGTTCTGAAAAATCCCATTTACCTTTTACCACATAAAAATAGGTTTGATCTTTAATGTGGCTAAACCAGATTATGCTATCGTATTTGGTCTTTAGGTTATTAGCATCGGCGAAAGCCTTTAAAGTTACCGGGCTGTAAATCTCTTTATCACTGTAATTTTTTTGCCAGGCACTGCTTTTATAAGCTATATAATCGGTCATGAAGCTGGTGCCATCAACCTGGTAAATTTTGTATTTGTTATTCTCTTCTTTTTCAATAGCGAACGTCAAACTACTTAGTCTGTTGCTGAGGTGGTCACCACTAAACGTTACCGGCACAACTGCAACCGCAAGTTCGGGGTTCGTAAAGCTGATTGTGCTTTGATCAACATTCAATTCAAGCTTAAACGAAGTTTCGGGATCTTCGGTTTTGTTGAGCAAAGCCGTGATTAGCCGGTTGATAGGTTCACTGTTTTGTTTATCCGGGAAATATGAAAGCAGTGAGTCGCGGTTACCTTTAATTAACTGTTGATTGAAGCTTTTTAAGAACTGCGTTATATCTTCTTGTTTTGGAGATAAAGCGCTCTTTCCTTTTAGTAAAAAGTATCCGCCTATAGCTAAAACAACAACCGTTACGGTAATAATGAGGATAGGTTTAGTTTTCATACAACCAAGATAATGCATTTTTTGAAATAGTAGAAACGAGCCAAAATACTTAAAATTAGACCAATAAATATTACTTATATTACATAATAACCATATAGTTAAAATCTATATAGCATCAATTATTAGTATTCGGGAGGCGGTTTAAAATTTTTATATTTGCATAAACATTAAAAGAAATATCAAAATATGTTAACGATAGGACAAAAATTCCCCGAATTTTCTAAAACAGCAGTAGTAAGCCTTGAAAAAGGTAAAGAGTTTGAAACCCTTACTTCTGAGTATTTAACCAACGATGACAACGTTTGGACTGTAATGTTCTGGTGGCCAAAAGACTTTACTTTTGTTTGCCCTACTGAAATTGCTGAATTCAACAAAAACTTTGTCGAATTCCGCGACCGCGAAACCCGTTTGATCGGTGCTTCTACCGACTCTGAATTTGTTCACGCTGCCTGGAGAAGAGATCACGACGATCTGCGCGATTTGAAATTCCCTATGCTTGCTGATACTTCAAAATCATTAGCCGAAGACCTGGGCATTTTAGAGCCAACTGAAAAAATTGCTTACCGTGCTACTTTCATAATCGACCCACAAGGTATCATCCGTTGGGTATCAGTTAACGACTTAAGCGTTGGCCGTAACGTGAAAGAAGTATTACGTGTACTTGACGGTTTACAAACTGACGAACTTTGCCCTTGCAACTGGGAAAAAGGTCAGGAAACTTTAACTGTATAATTATACAACAGATAAACGTCCCCGTACTGTATTTCGGTGCGGGGATTTTTTACACCCTTTTTTAAGCTAAGGAAAAGCCAAAAGCGGAAGGCTAAAAGCCTAATGCTGAAAGTTGTTTTTTATATAAAGACGCATAATTGCGTCTCCGTAGGACAAGCCACATTGCATGGTGTTTAACCTCCTTAATTTGCATACAGGAGACGCAATTATGCGTCTCTACAATAAGAAAATCACCCCAAAAAATGAACGAAAGTACCGAAGTGATCCAGGAGATACTTGAAAGTATCGGATTAGATAAAAATTACCGCACAGCCAGCCTGAGCCTTTTAGAAACAGGTGAATCACGCTATCTGCGCGACCTTAAACTGAACTTTACCAGCACCCTTACTTCTGCACATCTAACTAATAAAGAATGCGCCTTGCTGGGTTTGGCTACTGCTGTAAACAATAACAATGTTCCGCTTACCAACTTCTTTACCAAATACGCTAAAGAAAACGAAGCTACCGATGCCGAAATTGCCGAAGCTGTAGGTTGCGCCTCATTGCTGGCATCAAACAACGTATTTTACCGTTTCAGGCATTTTACCCAAAAGGAAAAGTACACCCAGATCCCGGCACGAATCCGTATGCAACTCATGATGAAACCGGTAACCGGTAAAGAATTTTTTGAACTGGCCAGCTTAGCTGTATCGGCTGTTAACGGTTGCGAAATGTGTGTAAACGCACATGAGGATTCGCTTATAAAATTAGGCACCACCGAGGAGCGTATTTTTGATGCCGTACGTATAGCATCATTAATTACCGCTACAGGTAAAGTTATATTTTAACAAGCTTAACTTATTTTAACAATGAAAAAGGCATGAAATTTTATTATTTCATGCCTTTTTCATAAATAGTATTTTATTGCCCAATAAAATTTGCGTTTATTAATTAAAATCCAGTAAATTTATACCTTAAGATTAAACAAGCCCCGGTCGCAATATTCAAATATGTTGTTTATGCGGGAGGAGTTACTTAAATTTTAATTGTTAATTTTTTTTGGGGAAAGCCGTTCCGGTAATAGTGGAACGGCTTTTATTGTTTTAGTGCGAATCGGCAACAGCTTTCAGCTTTTTGAACGGCTGCAGATAAAGCAACGGTATCGAAAATAACATCACCAATCCCGATATCCAATAAGCATCATCATACGTTAACAACAATGTTTGCCTGGTAACCATACCTTCAATAGCCTGGTATGCCATATGGGTAGCATCAATCATTGATTTGCCTTTGGCCATAAATCCCTGGGTAAGCATGTGCAAACGGTCATTAAACGGATTGTTATACGGATTGATATTTACAAGCAGATTATTGCGGTGCACACCCTGGCGTATATGGATGAGGGTGGTTAATGTAGCTATCCCGAAAGATCCACCCAACTGGCGCATCATATTGTTCAAGCCCGATCCCTGGCCTAACTCAGGGCCCTTCAAATCTGCCATGGCCAACGTAGTAAGCGGCACGAACAATAAAGCCATACCCACACCACGGATTAATAACGGTATTAACACATCCTTTTCGCCGGTAGCCAGTGTCGAATTGCTTAACATATGTGTAAATACATAAAAAAGGAACATGCCCGCAGTAGCCATAAACTGGGCTGGTATGCCCTTATTCAGCATTTTGCCTATAAACGGCATCATTACAATGGTACACAAACCACCGGGGAACAACAGCTCGCCTGTTTGCTGGGCATTAAAACCAAGCAGGTTTTGACAAAACACCGGGAACACGAATACCGATCCATACAAACCAAACCCGAGTATAAAGGATGTGAACATCCCCACGGCAAAACTTCGGTGCCGCAGAATGCTGAAGTTTACAATCGGGTGCTCGGTACTCATTTCGCGCCAGATGAATAATATGGTACCTAATACAGCCGATATAGTTAAAACCAGGATGTATGGCTTAGCAAACCAGTCTTCACTTTCACCTTTTTCAAGTACGGTTTGTAAGCTGCCTACTGCAATAGCCAGCAAGATAATACCCCACCAGTCAACAGGTTTGCCTTTGGCATCCTTGGGTGTTTCCCGCACGAAGGTGTACGTACAAAACGCCGCCAGCGCCCCCACCGGGATATTTACGTAAAAGATCCAGGGCCATGAGTAGTTTTCAACTATCCAGCCGCCAATGGTTGGGCCTACAGTTGGACCTACTACCGCTCCCAAACCAAATAGCGCGGTTGCAGTACCTATCTGCTCACGGGGCCAGGTTTCAAGTAATATGGCCTGGGCTGTCGAAATCAGACCACCGCCGGCTATACCCTGAATAATCCTGAACAATACCAGCTCATCCATGCTGTGCGCGTTACCACATAAAAAGGATACGATGGTAAACACGATGATAGATGCCATGAAATAATTTTTACGCCCAAAACGGCCGCCCAGCCAACCCGACATGGGCAATATGATCACGTTTGCTACCGCATACCCGGTAACTACCCAGGCCACATCCTCAAGGGTTGCGCCAAGGTTACCTTGTATGTGAGGCAACGCTACGTTAACGATAGTGGTATCTATCAGCTCCAGTAATGAGGCTGTGATCACCGTAATGGTGATGATCCACTTTTTAAAGCCAGTTTCAGCCATAATGTTATTCTTTAATTACAGATACGTTTACGCTCATACCAGGGCGTAATTTTGCAAGCTCTTCTTTAGTGCCGTTGATTTTAATTTTTACAGGCACACGCTGTACAACTTTTACGAAGTTACCGGTAGCATTATCCGGAGGCAACAGTGAGAATTTGGCACCTGTAGCAGGCGAAAAATTGTAAACCTGGCCTTCCAGCTTCATGTCTGGATAAGCGTCAACTTCAATTTCAACTTTTAAACCATTTTTGATATTGGTAAGCTGTGTCTCTTTGTAATTAGCGGTAATGTAAAGGCTGTTATCATTCACTATTGAAAACAAAGTTTGACCAGCCTGTACCAGCTGACCTAACTGTACATTCTTTTTAGAGGCTAAGCCGCTTGCCGGAGATTTCACCAGCGTGTAACTCAATTGCAGCTTTGCATAATCAATATCAACCTGCCTTTGTGATACACCCGTGTGGGTAACAGCCAACTGGCTGCGGGTTGTACCAATTTGCTGAACAGCAGCTTTGTACTGATCCTGCGATGCCCTGTAATTAGCTTTTGCAACATCCAAGTCGGCCTTAGCCTGGTCAAATTGCTGCTGGGTTACTGATCCGTCTTTTACCAGGTTGGCGTAACGGTCGTAATCTTTCTGTACTTTTTCTAAATGGGCCAGGTTTGATGAAACCTGGGCTTTTGCACTTGCAGAGTTTGCTTCGTTAGCAAAAATTTGCGATTGATTTACATTAATGCCTGCGCTTGCGCCAACTTGTGCCGCCTGAGCCTGCTCTAATTTTACTTTATAGTCGCGGTCATCAATTTTAACCAGCGGCTGACCAACATTAACATGGGTGTTTTCTTCAAAATAAATTGAATCAACGTAACCGCCAACGCGGGCAACTACAGGGCTGATATCGCCGTCGATCTGGGCATCATCAGTATCAATGTGTTTGCTAAAGTAGATGTATTCTTTTATACCGAAAATTACGCCGCCAATAAGTACAATACCTAATATGATGGGGATAACTTTATTTTTCTTTTTCGGTTGTTCCGGTGTTTCTTGTTCCTTTGCCATTTTATTTAAAGGTTTGGTATTATTATTTGTTGATTTTTCCTGTTGATTTTTGTAGCGTATAGTAAGCAAGACCAGCATCGGCTTTAGCCAATTCTAAGTTGATCTGTGCCTGGTAAAGCAAGGTTTCTGCATCTGCCCTGTCTGTTGCGGATGCTATATTGCTTTTGTATTTCGATTCGAGGATTTTGTTGTTTTCACCAGCCTGATCGATAGCGGTTTGTAAAAGTTTAACCTTTTCAAGCGCCTGGGTGTAGTTCTGGTAGCTTTGGTTAACCTCGTCTTTCACACGATCTGTGGTGATACTTTTATTGATGTCAACCTGCTGGCTCTGGATCTGGGCTTCCTTTACCTTGTTCTTGTTAGTCCACAATGAGCCGAAGTTCCATGACAGCGTTAAGCCGGCCGATAGTGGAGTAATAAAATTGCCGCTTTTAGGTATAGGATTGGAGTTAACATCTACATAGTACCCTGCAACCGAAGCGCCTAAAGTTGGCAGCTCATTAGCTTTAATACTCTTGATATTGGTTTCGGCAACACGACTACGCAACGCGAATTGCTTAAACTCCGGGCGTACAGCCATTGCTGTATCAAGGTAAGCTGTCAACGGAGCTACCTGCCTGTCGGCCTCCTTAATCTGATCTATGTTTAACTGTGTACCTTCAGGTAAACCTAACAACACGTTAAGGTTATAGTTAATGATACGGCGGTTAGTTTCCAGGTCAACGCCATTAACTTCAATGTTTGAGCGTTGCAATTGAAAACGCAGTACATCGTTTTTAGTAACTAAGCCTTGTTCAAAAAAGCGTTGTGCCTGTTTAATCTGGGCATCAACAGTAGTTAAGTTTTGTGTTACTACTTTTTTGCTTTGCAATACTTTGTACAAGTTGTAGTATGAGCTGATTATATCGTAAACAATCTGGTCTTTATCATTCTCTACATCCAAACGGGCAACCTGTGTAAGCAAGTCGGTTGACTGGCGGGCATATTTCAATTTACCACCGGCAAATATGGTTTGGTTTAAAGTTAGAATGCCAAGGTAAGCATCAGCGCGGTTAGGCAAATTAAAGCTTGACTCGCCTAATGCAAGCCTGTTGGCCGGAATTTCAGCATGGTTATAGCCGTAGCTCACTTTACCTGTTGGCAGGGCTTCATCTTTGGCCTGGTTGTATTCAGAAACAGCCTGTTCAACCTTTGAGTTTGATAGCTTTAGTGTTTTACTGTTTTCGAGGCCATGTTTAATAGCCTCATCAAGTGTAATTGTCCTGTCTTGTGCGCTGGCAGCAAAAGGCAGGCTTAAAACTATCAGGGCGATACTGCCGCGTAAAACGGGCCGTAACACCTGCTTTAATAGCTTAAGGTGATTGGTTTTGTTATTTTGAGTTGTCATGTTCTTTTACTAAATAAGCTTTTAAAAGTCTTTTCATGTATGTTTTAACACGTGGTTTCAGTTCATTTTCCATAAACTTTTCATCACGAATATCATGTCCCAATACTAATGATGATATCTGAGGCATGTTAACTATATAATTTTTTGTACCAAAAAGGGTTGCTATTACCAACGGTATATCGGCATCTGCATGAAACAGGCCGTTGTTTACACCTTCTTCCATAATTCTTTTTACCTCATATACATTTACCATCAGTATCTCGATGATCTTATCGGTAAGATCGCCACGTTTGTTCATGGACACTTCCCTGTTAATGAGTTTTTGAAAACAGTTGTTGGCGATGATGCGTTCAACGTAATTGTCAATACATTTATCCAATTTATCCCAGGCGTTCATGCTGCCGTCGCTGCTAATATTTTGCAGCAGCGTACGGAACGAATTGATCTTGCGTTCAAAAACTGCCAGGAAAAGTCCTTCTTTTGATCCAAAATAGTAATTGAGCATAGCCATGTTTACACCGGCTTCGCCCGATATGGTACGGGTGGAGGCTCCGTCATAACCCAGGTCCGCGAACACCTTTTCGGCCACGTCGAGGATATGTTCCTTTTTATCTATTTTATCTTTTTCCATTGTTTTAACGGCACAAAATTAATCAAACGATTGATTAAGCGTATCGGATTGAAGCAGAAAAAGTTAATCGGTTGATTAAGATTACCATCGAATGACAGATTTGTTTGACAACCTTAAGAAAATTGTAAAAAATAAAAGTATTTGTTGAAACATTTAATATGAAACATCAAAAATCTTAACAGATTGACGGCCACAGTAATGGTTTTGTTATATTGTTGATACAGGAAATACAGAATATCTATCTTTCAATATATTTGTTGCTATGAAGCGTATCCACCTCATTGTAGTATTTCTGCTAACAACTGCATTTTCAAAAGCCCAAACCAACCCGCCTACCGATCTCGGCACTATTCAGCAAAACCTTAAAAAACTTGATGTGCTTGGCAGCGTATTATATGTGGCGGCCCATCCCGATGATGAAAATACCCGCCTGCTGGCCTACCTTGCGCAGGAAAAACATTATCGTACCGGTTACCTATCGCTCACCCGCGGCGATGGCGGGCAAAACCTGATAGGTAATGAGCAAAGTGAACTGCTTGGTTTAATCCGTACGCAGGAATTGCTGGCCGCCCGTCGCGTTGATGGAGCCGAACAATTTTTTACCCGTGCTAATGATTTCGGCTTTTCGAAAGGACCGGAAGAAACACTAAAAATCTGGGACAAAGAAAAAGTATTGGGCGATGTAGTGTGGGTGATCCGCAAGTTCAGGCCCGATGTGATCATCTGCCGCTTCCCTACAACCGGCGAAGGTGGTCATGGTCATCATACCTCATCGGCCATATTAGCGCAGGAAGCTTTTACAGCTGCTGCCGATCCGAGCCGTTATCCCGAGCAATTAAAATATGTAAAGCCATGGCAGGCCAAACGCCTTATGTGGAACACCTTCAGCTTTGGCAGTGTTAATACTACCGCTCCCGATCAATTTAAAATTGATGTAGGTGTTTATAACCCAATCTTAGGTAAAAGCTATGGCGAAATAGCTGCCGAAAGTCGCAGTAATCATAAAACCCAGGGCTTTGGCTCGGCCAAGCAACGCGGTGAATCATACGAGTTTTTTAAAACTATTTTAGGCGATGCCCCTCAAAACGATTTGATGGATGGTGTTAATACCACCTGGAAACGAGTTAAAGACGGAGACGCTATTGCAGCCATGATAGGCGTGATCAGCCGGAACTTTATCAGCGAAGCTCCTGAAAAGTCTTTGCCCGCATTGGTGCAATTACTGATGAAAGTTGAGAAAGTACCGGATACCTACTGGCGTGAACAAAAAACTAAAGAGCTAAACAATCTCATAGCGGCATGTGCCGGCCTGTGGTTTGAGGCTTATGCTACTGAGTCAACTTACTCACTCGGCGATAAAATAGGCGTGCGCGCGCAGGTGATCAACCGTTTTAATTATCGTGTTAAAATAAACAGCATTGATGCCAATGATAACTCTTTGGCTTTGCAAAGCAAGGAGATCCCATTTAACCAACTCCAAACTTTTGAAACCACTGCCGCAGCTTCCATGCTAACGCAGCCTTACTGGCTGGCCTTACCGCATCCAATAGGTGTTTACACTTTGCCGGATAACACGCTTGCCGGTAACCCTGAAAATCCTGACCTGCCAAAAGTTACTTTCCAGTTTATTATTGAGGGTAAGCCCATAAATATCGACCGCCGAATTGTATATAAATACGTTGACCCGGTTAGGGGCGAGGTTTATCAGCCTATTGAAATAACGCCGCCGGTAACCGCTAATATTGAAGACAAGGATTATATTTTCAGCACGCAACAAGCACAAACAGTACTGGTAAAGTTGAAAAGTTTTACCAAAGCAAGTGGTACCATCAGCCTGAAACCCGCTGCCGGATGGAAAATAAGTCCCGAAAAAATTGACTTTACCGATAAGGACAAAAACGATGAATGGTCGGTGGCATTTACGGTTAGTCCAACCGATACCAAAACCAACACAACCGATCTGGAAGCAGTTGTTAACGCCAATGGCAAACCGTTTTCACTTAGCCTTCGCCGTATCAGGTATGATCACGTACCAGCTATTACCCTATTTCCGCCGGCACAAACAAAGCTTGTTTACCTCGATCTTAAACATAACGGCAGAAAAATAGGCTACATTGCCGGTGCCGGCGACCAGATGCCTGAAGCCCTGCGCCAGGTAGGTTACGAAGTACATATCCTCACCGAAAATGAAGTAACAAACGGCGATCTTTCGGGCTATGATGCCATCGTTACCGGCGTACGGGCCTACAATGTGAACGAGCGACTTGCTTATCAGCAATCGAAGTTAATGGCATATGTAAAGAACGGCGGCAACCTAGTAGTGCAATACAATAACAACAATGGTATTGTTGTAAAGCAAATAGGCCCATATCCGTTTACCGTAGTGAACCGCAGGGTTACTGACGAAAACGCCGAAGTGACGATTTTAGATCCGCAAAATCCGGTATTAAACTATCCTAATAAAATAACCAATGATGATTTTAATGGTTGGATCCAGGAACGCGGATTGTATTTTGTAAGCAATATCGACCCGCAGTACAAACCCATTTTGCAAATGCATGATAAAGGAGAAGAACCCCTTAACGGATCATTAATTGTTGGTGATTATGGCAAAGGCAGGTTTATATATACTTCACTTGCATTTTTCAGGGAGCTGCCTGCCGGCGTACCGGGAGCTTACAGGTTGTTTATTAATCTATTAAGCAAACCAAAGTAAAAGAATAAATGCGTATTGCCAGGCGAAGACATCAGGGTCCTCTATGAGAGACCCTGATGGAACATTAAAAAATCATGATGACGTATAAAAATATTTTAGCGATAGTGCGTGGGCCGCGTTAGTGATAGTAGCGGATACCGGCCTTGTGGCTAATGCCTGTGCAGTATGAGCGGATAGCGCGGCCGCAGGCAACGCCCATATTTATGATATTGATCAAAAAACACATTTAAAAATCAACAACTTACAATAACGAAGACAAAGCGACCGGAGGGAACTCATTAATACCTATATAATTATTAATAATCCCAAACTGTACAAGCAGCCACACAGAACTGCTCTTCTAAGTGGGGATTGCTTCGTACCTCGCCATTAAGGCTATCTTTATCTTTTCCTTTATTAAACGCGACTATCCGGCAAAAAACACTTTACGTTATCAAAACCGTGTCAATTTCAGCTTATTAACATTTTTTTAATATAAAACTCTTTCAATTACAGTAAATTCTATTTACGTTTGAATTTTTTCTTGATGTAGCTTCAAATAATTTTTTACCCTGAAGCACATGTTACGCGTCGACAGTTCCAAACCATGCCAAATTATTTATGCCATTGCCAAGCATGACTACCTGTCGTATGTTATTGAACCACACATTGTTCAGCTTAATCCGAACGGTGAATTTTCACTAACACACCAGCGTTTATTTTCCAATACCGCCAAAGAATTTTGCGAGTTTCTGGACGATACCGATATCAGGCTGATCAAACTACTGGAAGAGATGGAGCAGGGAAATGTGATCAAAAGGTATTATAAAAAGCCAATCCGTCCGTTCGAGTTTTTCTCCAAGATCTTCAACGAGCAGATGTTTGACATGATCCGCCCAAAACTGGAGAAGCGGATAGCTGAAGCGTTATCGTTACTTTGCGGTAAGCAGGTATACCAGATGAGTAAGGAAGGCTATCCGGGCGAACGCAAACTTCAGCTGGCTACCGAGGCGGCATCGGTGTTATTTCATTTCAGGCGCAGTGAAGAAGAGATCAGGTATTTTCCTACCATCAAATATCAGGGCATGCGCATTGAGTTCATGTTTAAAAATGCCGAGATCATTTGCAATCACCCGGCCTGGATGCTGCTCGACGATACCCTGTATTATTTTGATAAGGAGATTGAAGGTAAAAAACTACAGCCCTTTCTGAACAAACGTTTTATTGCCATCCCAAAATCGTCGGAGCAATCATACTTTGAAAAATTTGTAGCCCCGCTTATCGAAAAGCATAATGTTTACGCCGAAGGGTTTACCATCAATACCGAAAAGTATGATGCCTGCCCTGTGCTTAAACCTATTTATATTGAAGGCGGTACTTCGCAGCTGCAACTTTCTTTTAAGTATGCGGGCTATGTATTTCCTTATGGCGATGGCAGGCACATTTCTGTGCGGATGGAAAAAACCGGCGATGATTACCTGTTTCACCGTATTAAACGTTCAACTACCTGGGAAAAAGGCAAAATGCACCAATTGGAGCAAATGGGGCTTAAAATAGCTTCATCATTGTTCCAAAACCTTGAAGTTGCCGGACACGATGAAGATGACGACCGCTCGTTCTCTGTTTTTGAATGGCTCAATCAGCATCATGATCAGCTTATTGAACAGGGCTTTGAACTGGAACAGCCTGAAGGGCAAAAACGCTACGTATTTGGCAGCAGTAAAATTGAACTGGTAGTAACCGAAAATAACGACTGGTTTGATATCAACGCCATGGTGAGCTTCGGCCCCTACCGTATTCCTTTTATCCAGCTTAAAAATCATATCCTCAATCATAAAAAGGAGTTTACCCTGCCATCGGGCGAAATTGCGGTAATTCCTGAACAATGGTTTTCGCAATATGGCAACCTGCTGCACTTTACCGAAGGCAGCAATGATTTAAAACTACGCCGTCACCATATTGGCCTCGTTACCGATTTAGCCGAAGGCGAAATGGCCAGCGTTACCATGACCCGCAAACTGCAAAAGCTCACCAATTTTGATGAGCTTGAGGACGCGCCGATGCCCGTTAATTTTGAAGGCAATTTACGGCCATATCAAAAAGCCGGTTACAATTGGTTCCATTTTTTAAAGCAGTACCATTTTGGCGGCTGCCTTGCCGATGATATGGGTTTGGGTAAAACCATCCAAACTTTATCGCTGCTGCAAAAGCACAAGGAAGATACGGAAGAAGCCGGAGGCAAAGCCACTTCGCTGGTAATCATGCCAACCTCGCTGATATATAACTGGCTTAATGAAGCCCGCAAATTTGCACCGCAGTTAAAGCTTATGGTACATACGGGCACCATGCGTTACCGAAGTGCCGAAGTTTTTGCCAATTACGATGTGGTGATCACTACCTATGGTATCAGCCGCATTGATATTGAAATGTTTAAAGGCTTCTTTTTTGATTACGTGATCCTGGACGAAAGTCAGAACATCAAAAACCCATCATCAAAATCTTACCAGGCGGTTAAACAGCTCAAGTCGCGCTTTAAATTGATCTTGAGCGGCACCCCGGTCGAAAATTCGGTCAACGATTTGTGGACGCAAATGTCGTTCATTAACCCTGGTTTATTGGGTGCACAGCAGTTTTTCCAAAACGAGTTTGTGGCGCCGATAGAAAAGAAAAAGGATGAAGATAAGGCCCGCAAACTTCAGGCCCTGATCAAGCCTTTTGTGTTACGCCGCACCAAAGAACAGGTAGCAACAGAATTGCCACCCAAAACTGAAAATCTTTTTTACTGCCAGATGACCGAAGAACAATCTTCGGTTTATGAAGAGGTAAAATCCGAATACCGGAATGAGTTGCTGAAAAGCCTGGAGGATGGCACGTTCGCTAAAACACAGATTCAGGTATTGCAGGGCTTGATCAAGTTAAGGCAAATTGCTAACCATCCTATCATGATCGATAAGGATTATGAAGGCGACAGCGGTAAATTTGAAGATGTGGTGCATACCTTAGGCAACGTGCTTGATGGTGGTCACAAGGTGCTCATATTTTCGCAGTTTGTAAAACAGCTTAGCATTTACCGCGAGCATTTTGAGCGCGTTGGTATTCCTTACGTCTATCTGGACGGCGCTACGCAAAACCGCGGCGATGTGGTTAAACAATTCCAGGAGGATGAAAAAACGCGTGTGTTCCTAATCTCGATAAAAGCGGGGGGCGTAGGCCTTAATCTTACCGAAGCCGATTATGTGTTTATTCTCGATCCATGGTGGAACCCGGCTGTTGAGCAGCAGGCCATTGACCGCACACATCGTATCGGGCAAACCAAAAACGTTTTCATTTATAAATTCATCACCAAAGATTCGGTTGAAGAAAAGATCCTGGCCCTGCAGCAGCGCAAACTCAGCCTGTCAAGGGCGTTGATCACTACCGAAGAAAGCTTTATTAAATCACTTACGGCAGAGGATATTAAGGAAATATTGGGGTAAATGCTTTTCCCAAGCCCTCCCCTAAAGGGTGAGGGCTTTAAAAGAAAAAGCGATTAGTAATTAATGCTCATCGCTTTTTCTTTTTTCAACATACTCTTGTGCTCGTTTATAACGAGCGCAAGAAGTAGAAGTAGTACTTGAACTATTTTAACTTGCTCAGCGCCGCTTTCACCCTTGGTATCAAGGCCTCAATTTCATGAAGCGGGGTTGCACCGACCGATGCCCTGAACCAGTTCACTTCATCACCTGTACCAAAGGCGGAGAATGGAACAAATGCTGCTCCTGCTTCTTTAATCAAATAAAAGTTAATATCTGCCGAATCTCTTAGCACTTTGCCATCGGGAGTAGTTTTGCCGCTGTAATCTATTTTAAGTGTAAGATAGATAGCGCCCATAGGTTCAATCGAGTCCACATTTAAGCCGCTGGCTTTCATCTCCTGGAAACCTTCGTGCAGGGCAGTAAGGCTTGCCTGAATCTTTCCCTTTAAATCATCAAGATAACTGTTTACATCAGCCTCATCAGTTAAAAATTTGGCCATAGCCATCTGTTCAGGCTTTGGCGACCAGGCACCCATGTGGCCTACAATGGCTTTCATATTTTCGATAACCAGCTCCGGCCCGAAACCCCAGCCTACACGTACACCAGTTGCTGCAAAACATTTTGAACCGCCATCAACGAAAATGGTATAATCTTTTAATTCAGGACGAAGGGTTACCGGATCGTAATGCTTATGCTCGCCAAAAGTTAACTGCGAGTAGATTTGATCGTATAGTAAATACAGTGGTTTCTCACCCACTGCACGGCTCTTGTTTTCGGCAATTACAAGGTCGCAGATCTCTTCCAGGTCCTTTTTGCTGAACATAGTACCGGTAGGATTTAAAGGCGAACACAACGCCAGCAAAGCCGCTCCTTTTAAATGCGGGCGAATATCATCTGCCGTAGGCATAAAATTATTTTCAGGAGCAGTAGGGATAATCACTGCATCGGCATTCAGCAGATCGCTGTAATGGTTATTGTTCCATGACGGTGCAGGGAAAACCACTTTTTCGCCGGGGTTAACTACCGCCAAAAATATAGAATAGATCAGCGGGCGCGAACCACCCGAAATCAGGATTTGGTTGGGTGCATAGTCAAGACCTAAACTTCTTTTCAAAAAGCCACTTACACTCTGGCGCAGATCAAGCATACCATCAGCAGCCGGGTAGTTGGTTTGATTATGATTATAGGCGTCTATAATCTTTTCCTTTAGAGGAGTTGGAATAGGATAAATATTGGAATCGAAATCGCCAATGGTAAGGTTGGCGATATTCTGGCCTTGTCGTTTTAATTCGTTGATCTCGCCCGCAATCTTAATGATCTCCGAGCCATGCAAATTTTGAGCTAATAAAGAAACACTCATGGATTTATGTATTTATGAGCGGCAAAGATAGCCGATTGAGGTGAAAGGCGAAAGGATAAAGGCGAAAGGTTGGGAAGAGCGCAGAAGCTAAATGGTGAAAGACTATTGAGGTGATTATAAAAGCTGTAGGTTAACAAACCGAAATAAAAACCTTTTTCCTTTCGCCTTTGACCTTTCACCTAAAAGAAAAGGTCAAAAGCAGAAAAGAAAACCTTTTGCCTTTGACCTTTCGCCTTTAACCTTAAAAGCTTATAAATACGCTTTGCGCAGTTTAATGATCCGCATCCAGTGCATGAGTTTCATTACGGGGTAAACAGGGTCTATTTCAAACCACTTAGCGCCGAAATTAGCTTTATTCGGATGCTTATGGTGATTGTTTTGAAATAGTTCGCCCAGCATTAAAAAATCAAACGGGGTAGTATTTTTTGACTTATCTCCATTATCAAAATTTTGATAGCCATATTTATGGCCGCACCAGTTTACAATAGCACCATGAATTGGGCCCATTAAAAAGTGAATCGGGATCAGTAGATACATCCACCATGCGGTAGCAAATTCTACATAAAATAAAATATATAAAATGCCGAATGAAATACGGGATACAACCGATGATCCTATGAAATCAACAAAACGCCATTCAGGAATGTTACCTTTAAAACGTTCTTCAGGTTCTTTAAGCTTCTTTACATGCAGCCTGTAGCTCTTAGCTGTATATACCATCATCTGGAAAACATCCTTAAAAAAATGAGGCGAATGCGGATCCTTTTCGGTATCACTATATGCGTGGTGTTCACGGTGCATAATGGCATAAGCCCTCGGGTTTAAAAACGATGATCCCTGGCAAACATAAGTAAGCAGGTAAAACATTCCTTCGTAAAACTTATTGGTTGTGAACATTTTGTGAGATGCGTACCTGTGCAGGAAAAACGTTTGAAAAAATAGCGACAGAAACCAGTGCGCTATAAAGAATATGATAATAACCATTGAATTGTAGAAAATAGACTTATTTATAATCTTTCCAAAGATACGATTTAAAGCCTTATAAAGTTTTTTAATATGTGAATAATGATACCGGCGTTAATAAAAAATGCCGTTACTGGTATAGAAACGGCATTTAATTAAAAAAGTTATTTACCGGAATTACAATAGTTCAAACTGTTTGGCCAACAATCGGTACGATTCAAGCCTGTCTTCAAAGTTTTCGGTAATGGTAACAGCCATGATCTCATCCACTTCATAGTCATTGGCAAGCCACATTAACTTCAGCTTCAGCTCGGCAGGCGAACCGGCAATTACACGGTAACGATTATAACGAATGCGTTCCTGTTCGGCAGGTGTATACTCCACATCTTTCACATCGTCATAGCTTAGCGGCACTATTGGCCCGCCTTTTTCAAACTGCAGAAAGCGATGGTCCATAACGGCCTGGTGTTGCTTTACTTTTTCTTCATCTTCCGAACAGAAGATAAACACCGCTACATTGGCCTCTGGCTGTTGCAGATCATCAGATGGCTGAAATCGCTCCTTGTACATTTTAACACTTTCAGGTCCGCCATTGGGGTTAATAAAATGTGCAAAGGAAAAACCCATACCGAAATGCGCTGCAAACAAGCCGCTTTGTCCGCTTGAGCTTAGCAACCACATGTTAGGCACGGTTTTAATCTGCGGGATAGCCCTGATACGCGCCTGTATGGTTCCCGGTTCGTAAGTATCATGAAAGTAATTCTGCAGATCGGCCAGTTGCTCAACAAAGTCCTGCTCCCTGAACTGGTTTGAAGGGTTAAGCGCGGCTGCGGTGATCCTGTCAGTACCCGGCGCGCGGCCCATTCCAAGGTCAATCCGGCCGGGGAACAGCGCCTCCAGCATCCTAAAATTTTCAGCAACTTTAAGGGTGCTGTGGTTTGGCATCATGATACCGCCCGACCCCATGCGCATGTTTTTAGTTTCGCCGGCCAAATGGGCTAATAATACTTCGGGCGTTGAGCCTGCTATAATACCCATATTATGATGTTCCGAAATCCAGAAGCGGGTGTAGCCAAGGGTATCGGTATATTTTGCCAGTTGTATAGTTTCCTGTATGGCCTGCTCGGCAGTAGCGCCTTTTCTTATTGGCGACTGGTCGAGCACGCTCAGTTTAATTTTGTTTGTGCTCATATCTATTGTGAACACAAAAATAAGCATCGGGTTGCAGGCGGGCTTTATGCCAGGGCTTTTATGGCATTGCAATTACTATTACTGCTGCATTAATTTTGACCCTGGTAATAAATAAGCCCCGCCTGGTGAGCGGGGCCAAACATAATTAACTATTTATAATTGATTTGAAAAAATCCGTATTGATTACGAGCATCCCATTGAGTTGCCGCAGTTTAAGCATTTATAACAGGTACCTGAACGAATCGTGGTATGCCCGCAAACGTTACAGCTTGGCGCATCACTTTGTACACCCATACTAACATCGAAAGATAAGCCTTTTCTTTGAGCATTAATAGAATTATCTGAAGATAGCGTAGATGGCTGGTACACATTGGTTTCATCGGCATTAAAATCCTCATCACCCATTTGCGGGTTTCCCAATATGCCATTTTTATCGGTTATGATGTGTACCAGGTCGGTGCGGTCCTGGTATTCATAGCCCAGCATCCTGAAAATATAATCGATAATGGAGGTTGCACTTTTAATATTGGTATGCCCTACCACCATTCCCGCCGGTTCAAAACGGGTGAAGGTAAATTTTTCTACGTATTCTTCCAGCGGTACACCATATTGCAGGCCGATAGAAACCGCGATGGCAAAACAGTTCATCAATGAGCGGAAGGTTGCACCTTCTTTATGCATATCTACAAAAATCTCGCCCAGGGTACCGTCCTCATATTCCCCGGTACGTACAAATACGGTTTGCCCGTCAATACTGGCCTTTTGCGTAAAGCCGCGGCGTTTGTACGGCAGGTGTTTCTTTTGCACCACGCGCGAAAGCTGGCGCATAAAATTTGTATCCTTTGATTTCTCCATGATGGCCATGGCTGCTTCAATAACCTGCTCGGGTGTCAGATCGCTCAGTTTTACGTTAGCAGCTTCGCCTAATACTTCTTCAATTGTATCCAGCTTGTCATCAGCTTCTTCCTTAACATCTGATTTGGTTGAGAGCGGTTGGGATAGCTTACAGCCATCACGATAAAGTGCGTTGGCTTTCAAGCCCAACTTCCACGAAAGCTCGTAGCAATCTTTGATCTCATCAACTTTGGCTTCGTTTGGCAGGTTGATGGTTTTTGAAATGGCACCTGAAAGAAACGGCTGCGCTGCTGCCATCATTTTGATGTGCCCATGGGCATGGATATAGCGCTGGCCTTTTGCGCCGCATTTGTTGGCGCAATCAAAAATAGGATAGTGATGTTGTTTCAGGTACGGCGCTCCCTCGATGGTCATAGTACCGCAGATATACTCATTAGCTTCTGCAATTTGTTTTTTGCTGAAACCAAGTGCGCGCAGCACATTAAAATCGGGCGCATTATACTGCTCGGCCGTGATGCCCAAACGTTTCAAACATTCTTCGCCCAGCGACCAGATATTGAAAGCAAAACTGATCTCAAAGGCAGATACCAGGCCTTTGTCCAGCTTTTCCAGTTCATCATCATTAAAACCTTTGGCTTTAAGCGTATCTATATTGATATGCGGAGCACCTTTTAGGGTCGCTGCACCTTTGGCATAATTAACAATGGCGGTAACTTCATGTTCCTGGTAACCTAAATTGCGCAAAGCCTCCGGTACGGCCTGGTTAATGATCTTGAAGTAACCGCCGCCCGATAGCTTCTTAAATTTCACCAGTGCAAAATCCGGCTCGATACCCGTAGTATCACAATCCATCACCAAACCGATAGTTCCCGTCGGAGCTATAACAGTGGTTTGGGCGTTGCGGTAGCCATATTTTTCGCCCATTTCAACAGCCTTGTCCCAGGCATTGCAGGCAGCTGAAAGCAGGTAATCGGGGCAATGCTTTGGGTTAATACCCGGAGGGGTAATTTCCAGTCCCTCGTAGTTTTCGGTAGAGTTATACGCAGCATATCGATGGTTGCGCATCACCCGCATCATGTGCTCCTTATTATCATTATAACGGCTGAAAGCACCCAGCTCACGGGCCATTTCGGCTGAAGTTGCATACGCAGTGCCGGTCATGATGGCGGTGATGGCGCCGCCAATAGCACGCGCTTCGTCACTATCATAAGGTATGCCGTTCACCATCAGGGCCGAACCCAGGTTGGCATAACCAAGGCCAAGCGTGCGGTAATCATAGGATAATTGTGCTACTTCTTTTGATGGGAATTGAGCCATCAATACGGAAATTTCCAGTACAATGGTCCACATGCGGCAGGCATGTTCAAAACCTTTTACATCAAATACACGTGTTTGCGGATTAAAGAAATGAGCAAGGTTGATGGATGCCAGGTTACAGGCCGTATTATCCAAAAACATATACTCCGAGCAGGGGTTAGATGCATTGATCCTGCCGCCTTCGGGGCATGTATGCCACTCATTGATGGTGCTATCAAACTGAACACCGGGATCGGCACAGGCCCAGGCAGCAAAAGCGATATCGTCCCACAGTTTTTGCGAGGATATGGATTTAACGGTTTTGCCGCTCATCCGGCTGGTTAAATTCCAGGCCGAGCCGGTTTTAAGTGCTGTGAAAAAGCTATTGGGAATGCGTACCGAGTTATTGGAGTTTTGACCCGATACCGTGCGGTAGGCCTCGCCTTCATAATCAGACGAATAACCTGCGGCTATCAGGGCTGCTACTTTCTTTTCTTCTTCCACTTTCCAGTTCACAAAACCCTCAATTTCGGGGTGATCCAGGTCAAGGCAAACCATTTTGGCTGCCCTGCGGGTTGTCCCGCCCGATTTGATAGCTCCCGCTGCCCTGTCGCCTATTTTCAGGAATGACATCAGGCCTGATGAATAACCACCGCCCGATAGTTTTTCACTCTCACCGCGGATCTTAGAAAAGTTTGTACCTACGCCCGATCCGTATTTGAAAATACGGGCCTCACGAACCCAAAGGTCCATGATGCCGCCCTCGTTCACCAAATCGTCATCAACAGAAAGGATGAAGCAGGCGTGCGGCTGCGGGCGCTCATAAGCTGAAGTTGACTTGCTCAACTGTTCTGTTACCGGGTCGACATAATAGTGCCCCTGTGGTTTGCCGGTAATGCCGTATGAAGTATGCAAGCCGGTATTGAACCATTGCGGCGAGTTTGGAGCAGCCAGTTGCCCAATAATAGTATAAACTATTTCATCATAAAAAATCTCAGCATCTTTTGACGAAGCAAAATAACCATATCGCATGCTCCAATCCTTCCAGCAGTTGGCCATACGGTGGGCAACTTGTTTAATGCTTTTTTCAGATCCGGTTGAGCCGTCGGGTTGAGGTACGCCTGCCTTACGGAAATATTTTTGAGCCAGGATATCAGTAGCCACCTGCGACCAGCCCGCCGGTACCTCAACATCGTTCATTTCAAATACAGCATCGCCTGAGGGGTTGCGGATCACCGACGATCGCTTTTCATATTTAAACAGGTCGTAAACACTGGTACCTTCTTTGGTGAAATAGCGTTCGGCTTTGAGCCCCTTTTCCCCACTTGCTGCGGGCGCCTTCCTGGTAATGTTTTTAGCCATAGCTTTTACAGATTATGATAAAATTAACTGAGTACGTGCAACGTTAAAAAGGTTCAGGGGTTTTAAATCAAATCTATTAGTATGCTGAACAGCATAATAGCCGGAGTTTTCCACATGCCTGGAATAACATGCATCCCTTGTTCTTATGCAAGATAAATTAATTGATTTTTAAATACTTGCAGTGTTGATAATTAAGAATTGATGTATTTTTTTTGAAAAAGGCATATAGTTTTAACAATGCTCAGTCACTGTGTTTTAGCCTGCCGGCGCCAGTCTTGTGAGGTTGCATGTGTGTAAGGTTGACTCTTGCTTTCTAAAACAAAAAGCCTCCGGATTGCTCCGGAGGCTGGGTTAATTGTTATATTAAGATCAGTCAACAATTACATCTCTAAAAAATGGTCGAAAGTATCGCTGCGGATACCTAACCTTAGGGTTTCAAGCGGGATGATATCCGTTGGGGCGATATTACCCAAGCTAACATTTGCACCTATCAATTTAATGAACCAAACCTGCTGTGCTTTTTGAGGCGCTTCCCATATAATTGTCCCTTCGGGGATCTGGGTTAGGATCTCATCAATCAACCCCTGGCGTACCTCTCCCGAATCACGATAGATACCAACGTTACCGCTTTCACGAGCTTCGGCTATCACCTTCCATGAGCCGGCCTCAATTTCGGCATTCATCAATTTGATCCATTTATAAGGAGCAAAAATCTTTTGAACATCTTTTGAGCCAACTTCGGATATTACCGTAACTTGTTTGGCCAGCTCGCTGATATAGTTACATTTTACATCATGCTCAATAGTGATCGAACCATCGGATACTTCGCAATGTTCCAGCTGGTACTTATCCAATAAACGGCGGTAATCGTCAAACTGGTTACGTACAATAAAGGCCTCAAACAGGGTGCCCCCAAAATAAACAGGGATGCCGGCCTCCCGGTAGAGCTTTAGCTTTTGTTCAAGATTAGGGGTTACATATGATGTAGCCCAACCCAGCTTTACAATATCGGTATACGGCCCGCCAACTTCAATAAAATCTTCAACCTGGCGCAAGCTAAGGCCTTTGTCCATAACCATGGTAATGCCTTTATCGCGGGGTTTAGTTGTACGATCAGGAAGATGATTAATAGTGTAGTTCATTGTAAGTATTTGTTATAGCCTATAACTAAAAGTTCTAACGAGGCAAAGGTCGCAACAAATATGCAGATGTGCAAATTTCAAATGTTAAATGATTTTAAAGCTCATGGTAAATTCATTGTTGGTAGTGAGTGGGTTGATATGCCGTCATCTTGCGGCCGCGCGTTTATCTTAAAGCACGAAAAGACACATATTCTATGCGTCTTTTCATGCTTTACCTTATTAACAGATAGAACCATTCACCTAATCAACTCAATCAACCATTCTCCCTACTTAGTATATCTGTTGATAATATCCACAATCACTTTATTCTTTTGCAATTGCGGCAGGTAATCAAACAGGATGTAATGTTTTTCCGGATCGGCTGCTAAAGCATACTCCAGGTTGTTAAGGGCTTCATTGTATTCGCCTTTGGCAAACAGGTAGGCAACCATACGATAGTAAAGCTCGGCCGCTTCGGGGTTATTTTTGATAGCCTGGGCTATAATTTCAATAGCTTCATTAAGCTTTTGCTGCTCGTAAAGTATCGACGAATAATCAAGCCAGGCATCAATATCAAGCGGATTTAGCTCAACCACCTTTTCGTAAGCCTTTTCTGCTTCATCCAAATGCCCGAGCTTATATTCGGCATCGGCAATAGCAAACCAGTAATCGGCATTGGCGATGTCAAGGTCAAGCGCTTTTTTATAAAAGTGCAGGGCCTCAAAATAGCGCTCCTCAAAATCAAGGGTTACACCTATCCCAAACCAGGCATCGGCCAGCTTTGGATCCATTTTAACCGATTTTTTGTAGAAAGCCCGGGCGTCGTCCATTTGCTCCAGCTTTTCGTAGCATTCGCCAATGGCACAATACGTATCGGCATTAGGCTGTTCATACTCAAAAGTATGACGGTATACTTCTATAGCTTCTGCATATTTTTCAAGGTTAACCAGTGCGTTGCCTTTGTTAAAATAGGCCGAAGCAAAGCTGTCCTTAATTAATATAGCATAGTCATAAGCATCGATGGCTTTTTCAAACAGACTCAGCTTGGTATAAGCGTTGCCCAAGTTATACCAGGCCGCGTAGCTGTACGGTTCGTTATCGATATATTGCTGATAAAACTGTACGCTTTCCTGCTGGTTGTCCATTACGTCGTAGCAAAAAGCCAGCTCGTAAAGGGCATCCTGGTTTTCCATATTTTGCTTAAGGCAAAGCTTAAGATAGGTTATAGCAGTATCATAATCGCCCATGTTTTGATAAACGTAAGCTATGTGCAGCAGGATCTCGTCGGTCTCTTCGGCAAGGTCAAGCGCTTTTTCGTAATTTTCCAGCGCCTCGGAGTAACGCTCCAGGCTTTCGTACAGATTACCACGGATGATATAGATATCCGCGTCAGATGCTTCGAGCATAGCAGCTTGGTCCAAAGCGGCAAAAGCCTCCGGAACCTTGTTGCTTACCACAAGCAGTTGGGCCTGTTTAATCAGGAAAATTGCCGCAAAAGGGTGCTGGCTTCTCGCGTACTCTGCTACCTGTAATGCCCTGGCCGGATCATTTTTTTCGATGTAGTAGTCGATAATGTTCTCAAACGCCTGGGCATCAAAAAAGTACAAGTCCTGATTTCTGATCATTTCCTCGTACCGTTCTACCGAGAATTTTGGGTCTTCGGTAAAACCAAATTCAAATTCTTCTTCCATTCAATTTTGTTTGCAGAACATCCGCTTTAGGTTGACAAATTGCCTTGTAAAGACTTATTGAGTTCAAATTACAATAAGTAAGCATCCAAAATGCAATTTAGTTTTCAACATTCAAACATTCTTAACAACTGTTCAATACAAAGCATTGATAATTAATGACAATGGATACAACAGGCAAGCGATGAGTGATTCTGAAAAATTGCCCTAAAGATTTCTACCTTTGGCAAAAGTAACAATTATGGAGCCTAATATTTCAGATATCCTAAAACGTTTACATATAAACGATATTAATGACGCCTTTAGTACAGGCAGTACCTGGGGCAGCAGCAACGGTGCTGCAGTAAAAAATATAACATCGCCGGTCGATGGCAAAAAAATAGCATCAGTAAGGCTGGCAACCGAAGCAGATTATAACCAGACGATTAAGCAGGCCGCCAAGGCATTTAAAACCTGGCGTAAAACCCCGGCACCTAAACGGGGCGAAATAGTGCGCCAGATTGGTGAGGCTTTACGCGCAGCCAAGCATGACCTGGGCACCCTGGTATCCTACGAAATGGGCAAAAGCCTGCAGGAAGGCCTGGGCGAGGTGCAGGAAATGATAGATATTGCCGATTTTGCAGTTGGCTTAAGCCGCCAATTATATGGCTTAACCATGCACAGCGAAAGACCAGAGCACCGCATGTATGAGCAATACCACCCGCTGGGTATAGTGGGTATTATTTCGGCATTTAACTTTCCTGTTGCAGTTTGGAGCTGGAACTCCCTGCTGGCCTGGGTGTGCGGCGATGTATGCATCTGGAAACCATCCGAAAAAACGCCTTTAACAGCTATTGCCTGCCAGCATATAGCACAGGAGGTTTTTAAAAAGAATAACATTGAAGAAGGCGTTTCATGCCTGGTTATCGGCGACCGCAACATTGGTGAGCTCATGGCTGCTGATACGCGTGTTCCCTTAATTTCAGCCACAGGTTCAACCCGTATGGGTAAAGCGGTGAGCGCCGCGGTTGGTGCAAGGTTGGGCAAAAGCCTGCTGGAGCTTGGCGGTAACAATTCAATTATCATCAGCGAAAATGCCGATTTGGACATGTCGCTCATCGGCGCGGTGTTTGGTGCAGTGGGTACTGCCGGCCAGCGTTGTACCAGTACCCGCAGGCTTATTATTCACGAAAGCGTTTACGATGCCTTTAAACAAAAATTAGTTAGCGCCTACAAACAAATCAGGATTGGAAACCCATTGAATGAGCACAACCATATGGGGCCGTTGATTGACGCCGATGCTGTTGCCTTGTATCTTGAGTCGATTGAAAAATGCAAAGCCGAAGGCGGCAACTTTGTAGTTGAAGGCGGCAAGCTGGAAGGCGCAGGTTATGAATCTGGTTGCTATGTTAAACCGTGCATTGCCGAAGTTAAAAATCACTTTAAGATAGTGCAGCATGAAACCTTTGCCCCTATCCTTTACCTCATTAAATACAGCACTATTGAGGAGGCCATCGACCTGCAAAATGGTGTTCCGCAAGGACTGTCATCGGCTATTATGACCAATAATTTGCGCGAGGCAGAACAATTTTTATCCTACGCAGGTTCTGATTGCGGAATTGCCAATGTTAACATCGGTACATCGGGCGCCGAAATAGGCGGCGCTTTCGGTGGCGAAAAGGAAACCGGCGGCGGCAGAGAATCAGGTTCGGATGCATGGAAAGTTTATATGAGGCGACAAACCAATACTATAAACTATTCAAAAACGCTGCCTTTAGCCCAGGGGATAAAGTTTGATTTGTAGTTTCTGAACCAGGATTTGGAGGAGTTTTTAGGATTTATGGGATTGCTGTTCCTATTTTATAAGTAGGACACAAGAAAAAATCCTGTCCATCCCCATAATCCACCCAAATCCCAGTTCAGACAGTGTTAGGGATAGTAGCGGATACCGGCCACGAGCGTAAGGCCTGCAGGCGTATGAGCGGATAGCCCGGCCGAAGGCAACGCCCCGGAAAATAAAAATTAACCTAAATGAAAGCCGGCACGTAAAAAGCCTGGTAAGATTATATAGAAACTAAAACGATTCATTAGTCTTTAAATAAAGACATCATATTAAACACTGTTCATGTTCAAATTTTGCAAGTACTTAAGCGCAACCACTTTATCAGCAGCATTATTAGTTAATTTACCGGCATCGGCACAACAGGCCCCTGTTACCGATCCTGCCCCGCCAAAAGCCTGGCATCTGCTTGATTTAAAGGAGAGCGGCTTTTACGGCATCAGCTTAAAGCAGGCTTATATGTTTGTGCAAGGCAAAAAAAGCAAGCCGGTTGTTGTTGCAACTATTGACAGTGGTGCCGATACCTCACAAACGGATCTTAAAACAGTGCTATGGATAAATAAAAAAGAAATTCCGGGAAACGGCATTGATGACGACCATAACAGCTACGTTGACGATATACACGGATGGAACTTTTTAGGCGGCCCCGGCGGCAAAGCCGACTTTACCGAAACCACAGAAGAGGTACGTGAATACAATAAATTAAAAGGTAAATATGCCTCGGTTACGGATTCGACTGCTACCAATAAAAAAGGATATGCTTACTGGCTGCGTGTTAAAACGGTTTATGATTCAACAGTAAACAAGGCCAATACCGAAATCGGCCAGCTTTCGCCGGTAATGAACGCGTTGATGGTTACCAGCGGGTATATTAAGCGCGGTCTGAACTTACCGGCAAACGGCACTTTTACCCAGGCCGACCTTGTTAAGGTTAAAGCCACTAATGACACCCTAAGCCAAAGCAAATATGTTTGGGAATCGGTATTTTCGCAGGAGGGAGCCGGTTCTACCAACGCTAAAATCATTAAAGACCTGAGCGAATATCTTGCAAAGCTCAACAACGATGTATCGCCTGATCTTACTTCGCGTAAGCGCGTTGTGGGGGATGACCCTGATACTATGGATGGCAAACCATATGGCAATAACCTGGTAAAATTTGCCGATGCGGCACATGGCACCGGTGTGGCCGGGCTCATTGGCGCGGTGCGTAACAACAATTATGGTATCAATGGTGTGGCCGATAATGTAAAACTGATGATCATTAAGGCCATCCCTAATGGCGATGAATATGATAAAGACGTAGCCAATGCTATACGCTACGCGGTTGATAACGGCGCCAGGGTGGTTAACATGAGTTTCGGAAAAAAGATCTCGCCGCATAAGGAATGGGTAGATGCAGCTTTCAAATATGCTGCCTCAAAGGATGTTTTATTAGTGATGGCTGCCGGTAACGATAACCAGGACACGGATCTTCAGCCCGAATTTCCAAATGATACTTTCTTAGATGGCTCGTCGACCGATGCCGATAATGTGATCAGTGTTGGAGCTTCGGGGCCTAAGTTAGGGCAGAATCTTGCCGGCGATTTTTCAAATTATGGCAAAAAAAGCGTGGATATTTTTGCGCCAGGGGTAAAAGTTACCTCCATTACTACCGATGCTGAGGTTGATACAGAAGACGGCACCAGCTTTTCGTCGCCAATAACGGCAGGCATTGCGGCTTTGATATTAGAATACTATCCAAGCCTGAGCGCTAAGCAGGTAAAGGAAGCTATTTTAGGCTCGGCAACACCGCTAAGGGGCACCATGGTATTAAAACCCGGCAGCAAAACCGAAAAGGTTGATTTTACAACGCTATCCAAAACCGGGGGCATTGTAAATGCTTACAAAGCATTGCAACTGGCCTCAAAGATGAAAGGCGACAGCTTAGCAAATTGATTTTTAACAATGTTACAGCGATTTTTGCGCACATAAAAATCGCTGTAACATAACCTTTTACCTTTAACCTGGCGCCTTTCGCCTCTTCAAAGGGGCAAAATAAAAAAACACTTTCCAGTTATGGTATTTTTCTCTACATTTGCGGGCTAATTGTTGCTCATTGAAATCGCTTAAAAAATATTCGATTCCCTTTACGGGGCTTAAACTTGGAAAACACCAGTTTGAGTATGACATACAGGATGACTTTTTTGATGAGTTTGAATATTCGCTCGTAAAAAAAGCAACCCTGCACTGCGAGGTTGAACTGGATAAGCAGGAAACTATGCTGATCCTGAATTTTAAGATAGACGGCACAATTGATACCACCTGCGACAGGTGTTTATCGCAACTGCCGCAGCAGGTTGATATTACTGAACAGCAACTAGCTAAGTTCAGCGATGAATTGATAGATGAAGACGAGGAGATCATTACCCTTGGCAAAAACGATCATGAGATTGATGTAGCCGGGCTGATTTATGAATACATTAACGTTGCAGTGCCGTTTACATCGGTTTGCGACAACGAGGGTGAAACCCCTTATTGTGATAAAGAAATGCTTGAAAAACTAAATAGCTTTTCGGCAAATGGTGAACAAAGTGAGCAAACAGACCCACGGTGGGATGCGCTCAGGAAAATGAATAAATAATTAATATTAGGATATTATGCCACATCCAAAGCGGAAATTTTCGAAATCAAGGAGAGATAAACGCAGAACGCATTACAAAGCGGAAGCTCCAACTTTAACTACCTGCCAAACTACAGGCGCTGTGCATTTGCCGCACAGGGCATATACTGTTGATGGTAATGTTTACTACAACGGTAAAGTTCTTATTGAGAAAGCAGCAGTAGCATAAGTTTAATTTTCTGAAAATGAAGATTGGCTTAGATATTATGGGCGGTGATTACGCTCCCAAAGCAGCTGTTTTAGGAGCTATCGAAGCGTATAAAACTTTATCTGCCGACCAGAAACTGGTGCTTATTGGCGATAAGGAAGTTACAGTAAGTATTCTTCAGGAAAATGGTGTAAGCCCTGATAACTTCGAGTTTGTACATACAACCGAAGTTATTGGTATGGGTGAGCACCCCACCAAAGCTATTGTTCAGAAGCCTGATTCGAGCATATCAGTTGGGTTCCAACTGTTAAAAAGCGGCGAAATTCAGGCCTTCTCATCGGCTGGCAATACCGGCGCCATGCTTGTTGGTGCCATGTTCAGCGTAAAAACTATTCCGGGTGTTGTACGCCCGGCAATGACTACTATTGTACCCAAACTTAAAGGCGGTTTGGGTATTTTGTTGGATGTAGGTGCCAATGCCGATTGTAAGCCCGATGTGCTTGTTCAGTTCGGCGTGCTCGGCAGCTTGTTTGCCCAAACCGTTTATGATATAGCCAATCCACGGGTTGCGCTCATAAATATTGGCGAAGAGGAAGAAAAAGGTAATATCCTTAGCCAGGCCACCTACCCATTAATGAAAGCTACAACGTTGTTTAACTTTGTAGGTAATGTTGAAGGACGCGATCTTTTCAGTGAAAGCGCCGACGTTTATGTATGCGACGGTTTTACCGGCAATGTAATATTAAAGCTTGCCGAATCGTTCTATATTATAACGCGGAAGAAACAGCTAAAGGACGAGTTTTTTGACAGGTTTAATTATGAACAATACGGTGGCAGCCCTATACTGGGTGTAAATGCCCCCGTTGTTGTTGGTCACGGCATCTCGAGCCCCGAGGCAATAAAAAACATGGTCCTTTTATCAAAGAACATGGTAGAGAGTAACCTCGTTGATAAAATAAAACAAGCATTCCAGTAATTTTATAAAGATGAGTAAAGTTCATGCCGCTATTACCGCAGTACATGGTTACGTTCCCGACTATGTATTAACCAACCAGGAACTGGAAACAATGGTTGATACAAATGACGAATGGATAACCAGCCGTACCGGTATCAAAGAGCGGCGCATATTAAAAGGCGAAGGCCTTGCTACATCTGATATGGCGGTCCCTGCCGTTACCGAGCTGCTCAGAAAACGCGGCATCGGTGCCGAGGAGATCGATCTTATCATCTTTTGTACTACTACCCCCGATATGATCTTCCCGGCTACAGCAAACCTTTTAGCGCATAAAATTGGTGCTAAAAACGCATGGGGATTTGATTTGCAGGCAGCCTGTTCAGGCTTCCTATACGGTTTAACATCAGGCGCACAATTTATTGAAAGCGGTAAGCACAAAAAAGTATTGGTAGTAGGCGGCGATAAAATGTCGGCTATTGTTAATTATGAAGACCGTGCTACCTGTATTATTTTTGGCGATGGCTGCGGTGCTGTATTACTTGAGCCAAACGAAGAGGGTAACGGTATCATCGATTCTATTTTAAAGAGCGATGGTTCGGGTGCACAGTATTTAAACCTGAAAGCCGGCGGCTCATTGAAACCGGCAAGCCACGAAACGGTTGACGCTAAAGAACACTTCGCCTACCAGGAAGGCCAGGCCGTATTTAAATTTGCAGTAACCAATATGGCCGATGTTGCGCACGAGGTAATGGAACGCAACCACCTTACCGGTGATGATATTGCCTGGCTGGTACCACACCAGGCCAACAAGCGTATTATTGATGCTACTGCAAACCGTACAGGTATAAGTTCAGATAAAGTGATCATTAACATCGAGCGCTATGGCAATACCACCAACGGCACCATCCCGCTTTGCCTGTGGGAATGGGAAAGCAAGTTTAAAAAAGGGGATAACCTTATTTTAGCAGCTTTTGGCGGTGGCTTTACCTGGGGTTCAGTTTATTTAAAATGGGCTTATTGATGTACAGATTATAGATGTTCAAATTTCAGATGTGCAGATGTGCAAATTTCTATTAAAAAGCATATTTGATATATCAAAAAATTAAAACATCCGTAAAAAGTGCATGTTATCTGCTTATGAACAACGTAACTAACAGGCTACTTATGGTATCCGCTCACTAATTAATCAACACATAACTTGCATATCTGCGCATTTGCATATCTGCACATTTGACTATAACTTAGATATAAACTTTGTCCAAAACCAATTAATCCTTCAACATGGATATTAAACAAATTCAGGACCTTATTCGCTTTGTTTCCAAATCGGGCGTGAACGAAGTATCAATCGAGCAAAAAGATTTTAAGATCACAATAAAAACCAACGAGGTGCAACCTACAGTGGTTCATGCCACTATTCCGGCAGTTACGCAACCTGTTACACAGGCATTACCAACTGCACCGGCTCCTGCGCCTGTTGAGCCTGCTGCTCCTGCTGCTCCGGATACGTCGAAATACATTACCGTAAAATCACCAATGATCGGTACTTTTTACCGTTCATCAAGCCCGGATAAACCCCTGTTTGTTAATGTTGGCGACGAGATTAAACCAGGTAGCGTAGTATGTATCATTGAGGCTATGAAACTGTTCAATGAAATTGAATCTGAAGTTTCAGGCCGTATAGTAAAAGTACTTGTTGATAACGCTTCACCAGTTGAGTACGATCAACCACTGTTTTTAGTAGAACCAGTTTAATTGATGCACATATGTGCAGATTACAGATGTGCAGATGATATTTAATTCGTTTGCACATTTATAATTTACATATTTGCCCCTCAATCATTCATTAATATTTTTCATCTGCATATTTGCACATCTGTAATTTGCACATTCAAGAAAAACAATGTTTAAAAAAATATTAATAGCTAACCGTGGCGAAATCGCCCTTCGTATTATCCGCACCTGTAAGGAAATGGGTATTAAAACGGTTGCTGTATATTCAACTGCAGATCGCGACAGCCTTCACGTTCGTTTTGCCGACGAAGCTGTTTGTATCGGTCCGCCGCCAAGCCGCGATTCTTATTTAAATATTCCTAATATCATTTCGGCTGCCGAGTTAACCAATGCCGATGCTATCCATCCGGGTTACGGTTTCCTGTCTGAAAACGCTAAATTTTCGGCCATTTGCGCTGAGTATGGTATCAAATTTATCGGTGCTACTGCCGAGCAGATCAACCAGATGGGTGATAAAGCTTCGGCCAAAGATACCATGAAAAAAGCCGGTGTGCCTATTGTTCCCGGATCTGATGGTCTGCTTGCCGATGTAAAATCGGGTATTGCTATCGCCAATAAAATAGGTTACCCTGTTATATTAAAAGCAACTGCCGGCGGTGGCGGCCGCGGGATGCGTATCGTTTGGAAAGACGAAGAGTTTGAGAATGCCTGGGACTCGGCCCGTGCCGAATCAGGTGCAGCCTTTGGTAACGATGGCTTATACCTTGAAAAATATGTTCAGGACCCGCGCCACATCGAAATTCAGGTTGTGGGCGATCAGTTTGGCAAAGTATGCCATCTTTCTGAACGTGACTGCTCTATTCAGCGTCGTCACCAGAAACTGGTTGAGGAATCACCCTCCCCTTTCATGACCGAAAAACTCCGTAAAAAAATGGGTGAGGCAGCTATTAAAGGCGCCAAAGCTGTTAAATATGAAGGTGCCGGCACTGTAGAGTTTTTGGTTGATAAAGATCGCAACTTCTACTTTATGGAGATGAACACCCGCATCCAGGTAGAGCACCCGGTTACCGAAGAGGTGATTAACTTCGACCTGATCAAAGAGCAAATTAAGGTAGCTGCAGGAATCCCTATTTCAGGTAAAAATTACGAGCCAACAATGCATGCCATTGAATGCCGTATCAATGCCGAAGATCCGTTTAACGGTTTCCGTCCGTCACCGGGTAAAATAACCAATTTCCACTCACCAGGTGGTCATGGTGTACGTATTGATACACACGTGTATACAGGCTATGTCATCCCGCCAAACTACGATTCGATGATTGCAAAGGTAATTTGCGTGGCCCAAACCCGCGATGAAGCTTTAAGCACTATGGAGCGTGCATTGAGCGAATTTGTGATAGAAGGCGTTAAAACTACTATTCCATTCCATTTAAAATTATTGAAGGATCCTAACTTCCGCGCTGGTAACTTTACCACCAAGTTTATGGATACATTTGAAATATAATTCAAACTATCTTCATAAAATACTACGTACTTAGCAAGATAGCGTTTATACAGCGGTATATATTACAATGAGCGAGAACAAGATCATCAAGGCCATAAAGGATAAAGGTAAAACGTTAGAGGCAGAAATGTCTTTCTTTGATCACCTCGAAGCCTTGAGATGGCACCTCGTAAGAGCTTCGGTAGCAATTGTAATATTTACCGCTGTTGTTTTTTACTACTACGACTGGATCTTTGATACCATTATCATGGGCCCCAGTAAATCAACCTTCTGGACTTACCGGATGCTTTGCAAAATTGGCGCCGCCCTGCACCGTGATGGTTTTTGTATTGACAAAGTAAACATCAAGCTCATTAATACCGAAATGGCGGGCCAATTTACCCTGCAAATCAACTCGGCATTAATTATCGGTATCACATTGGGCGTCCCATATCTGATATGGGAAATCTGGCGGTTTATCAAGCCGGCCCTGCATGACGCCGAGCGAAAAGCCGCAACAGGCTTTGTATTTTATGCCTGTGTGCTTTTCTTTTTAGGGATCACTTTTGGGTACTTTGTGATCACGCCGATGTCTATTAATTTCCTGTCGAGTTATACAGTAAGTGCGGTTATCCAAAATTTATTTGATATCGATTCTTATATTTCGTCAGTAGCTACCCTTACCTTGGCTACAGGCGTTGTTTTTCAATTGCCAATCATCGTTTACATATTGGCCAACCTGGGTGTCATGACCCCTAAGTTCATGAAAGAAACCCGTCGTTATGCCATTGTGGTGATCCTGGTCATAGCCGCCGTAGTTACCCCTACACCTGATATGCTTACCATGACGGTGGTTAGTATCCCCCTGTTTGTGTTGTATGAAGTTAGTATTGTTGTAGCAGGCCTTGTTGAAAAACGTAAGATTAAAAAGGAGCTTGATTTCGAAAAAGGCAACTAACAGGTTTTAATATTGCTGTTTTTATTGCCCGGGATTGCAAATAGGTGAAATCTGCATATTTTATACTGGATTAATCCAATTTTTGAGCAGGCACACACTGGTCGCTTTATAACAAATTATTTACCTTTAAAAAGTAGTAAAACGTTATATTTTTGTTAAATGAAACAGGGACTAAAAATCGCTATCGGTTCGGACCACGCCGGATATGAATACAAACAAATTTTAACAGAGGCTTTATCATCAGTCGAAATAAAAGATTTCGGCACCTATTCATCCGAATCGGTTGATTATCCCGATTTTGCCCACCCTGTAGCCAATGCCGTTGAAAGCGGTGAATGCGACCTCGGAATCCTGATCTGCGGCGCAGCAAACGGTGTGGCTATAACAGCCAATAAACATCAGAACATCCGCGCAGCTATTTGCTGGAAAGAAGAAATAGCAGTACTGGCCCGTAGCCATAACAATGCCAACATAGTTTGCGTACCTGCCCGCTTTGTTACCCCCGAAGAAGCGAAGGCTATAGTAACTACATTTTTAAATACTGAATTTGAAGGCGGCAGGCATGCCAACCGTGTGGAAAAGATAGCCTGCATGTAATTAGGTTAAAGGGAAAAGGCGAAAGGTTAAAGTTTTTTTTATCTCTTCGTTTGTTTTACAAAATGCAGCTGCCTTTTGCCTTTCACCTTTAACCTCAAAAAAAGAACTATTAACTAAAAGAATGAATAAATTACCACTATTGCTGATCGCGCTGGCTTCGGCAACGACAGCCTGCGCCCAGCAGAATGCCACGGCAATGAAATATGCCGGGCTGATAACTGCTGAAGATGCGAAAAAGCACCTGAGCATCCTGGCTTCGGATGCCTTTGAAGGCCGCGAAACTGGCAAACCAGGCGCTGAAAAGGCCGCTAACTATATAGCCGCCGAATTTAAAAAATTAGGGCTTCAGGCTCCTGTTAACGGATCGTACTTTTTTGATGTTCCCCTTACCGAAAATGCGTTAAAAGTAACGGCATTCACCGTTAATGGTAAATCGTTTGAATATGGTACCGATTTTTATTTAGGAGGAGCATTCCCGGATAAAAGCACATCAGTCAACGATATTGTTTTTGTTGGGTATGGTACCGATACCGAAATAGGCAACATCGATCTTGCCGGTAAAATTGTACTTTGGATCAACGAAGACAGGCCCGAAGCAGGCACAACACCAAACACCAGCTACCGCATGAGCAATGCGCGTATGAAGGTTGTAAAAAACTTACAAAGCAAAAATCCGGCTATTATATTAGCTGCTAACCCCGGTATTGCCGCCGCACTGGCCCGTTTTGGAAAAAGCGTAACAAGTCCGCGGTTAACCATTAAAGACGAAGCAGGCAAACCGGCAAACACCAATGCCCCTGCATTTAACATCACTGCAGCGTTGGCTGACGAATTGGTAAAACCAACCGGCAAAACTTATGCTGATCTTAAATCTGCTTCGGCAGCATCTACTACTCCTGCAACAGATATTAAAAACAACGTGGTTATAAACTACGCAACTACTAAAAAAGATGTAAAAGCGGTTGATGTGTTAGGCTATATGCCGGGTACCGACCTGAAAGATGAAGTGTTGGTCTTTTCGGCACATTATGACCACATCGGTTTAAACCCCGACGAAAAGGCTAAAGATAAAGTAAACAACGGTGCAGATGATGATGGATCAGGTACTACCGGCGTTCTGGAAATTGCCCGCGCTTTTGCTAAAGCTAAAAAAGACGGGCACGGGCCACGCCGCAGCATCCTGTTTTTAGGTAACGTTGGCGAAGAAAAAGGTTTATTGGGTTCTGAATATTATTCAGATCATCCTGTATTCCCGTTGGCTAATACCATTACCGATTTAAACATTGATATGATTGGCCGCGTTGGCGAAGAATACATCGGCAAACCCGATTCTGCAAATTACGTGTACCCCATCGGGTCGGCCATGCTAAGCAAAGAACTGCATGAAATTGGAGAGAATGCCAATAACACTTACACCAAGTTAAAGCTTGATTACAAGTATGACGATCCAAATGATCCGAACAGGTTTTACTACCGCAGCGATCATTACAATTTTGCAAAACATGGCGTACCAATCATATTTTACTTTAATGGCGTACATGCCGATTATCATCAACCAGGCGATGAAGTAAGCAAAATCAATTTCCCGCTACTCGCCAAACGCGCTCAACTGGTATTTTACACCGGATGGGAACTTGCCAACCGCGATAAACGCCCTGTAGTGGATGCAACTGCTGCCGGAGGGAAATAGTGAGTGGTTGATTGGGAGAGTGGTTCTCTCATTAAAATAAAACACAAAAGGCGCACAATATGCGCCTTTTGTGTTTTATAAATAACTGCCGCGGGTTTAGCGCAGCGTAACCCGTGGGTTGTATCGGTTAAGTTTTCAACTTAACCGCTGAAGCTGAAAGCTTCAATTATTTAGAACCACGGGTTACGCTGCGCTAAACCCGCGGCAATGAGAAGCTTTTAAAACTTTCTAACATGTTATCTGTTCAAAAACAACCACTCACATAATCAACTTAATCAACCACTCACCCAAAAAATAAAACAAAAATCCTACTTTCGCATATATGGGAGCAACCTCGGAAGAATTTTTGGTAAAATCGGAGGAGAAGGCTTTTGATGCCGATCACCGTCGCATCATCAACTTCAATATTGACCGGTACAATACAGCGGTATCGCGGGGCCTTTCGCGCATTATCAATTTAGATAATGCCAAAAAGAAAGGTCATGTGCTTAAATGGAAGGTGATGGAAAACCTGGATAAGTTCCTACCCGAATTTGAGGCCAATTTTCAGAAACGAGGCGGCAAGGTGATTTGGGCTAACGACGTAGAAGAGGCCCAGCGTGAGATCCTGAACATCATCAAAAAAGCCAACGCCAAAACTGTGGTGAAATCCAAATCGATGGTTACGGAAGAAATTCACCTGAACGAGTTTTTGGAGGGCAATCAAATAGAATCGCTTGAAACCGATCTGGGTGAATATATAGTGCAGCTGTTGGGCCAAAAGCCATATCATATTGTTACCCCGGCTATGCACCTCAGCAAGGAGGATATCGCGAAACTTTTCCACGAAAAATTTGGCACCCCCATTGATGCCACGCCCGAACAGATTACACTGAAAGCACGCGAGTTGCTTCGCGAAAAATATGTACAGGCAGATGTGGGTATTACCGGCGCTAATTTCCTACTGGCGGATACCGGTAGCATCGCCATCAGCGAAAATGAAGGCAACGCACGCCTTTGCACTACATTTCCTAAAATACATATTGCTATTGTTGGTATTGAAAAAATCATCCCTTCAATTACCGATCTGGACCTGTTTTGGCCAATGCTGTCAACACACGGTACCGGCCAAAATCTTACGGTTTACAATACCATATTAAGCGGTCCGCGTAAGCCAGATGAAACCGACGGACCTGAGGAAATGTACGTAGTACTGCTGGATAATGGCCGCACCAACCTGCTGGCAAAAAAAGACCAGCGCCAGGGCCTTTACTGCATCCGTTGCGGGGCTTGCCTTAACGGTTGCCCCATTTATAAAAACATTGGAGGCCATACTTATGCCACCACTTACAGTGGCCCGATAGGCTCTATTATTACCCCGCATACTCAGGGGATGGAAAATTTTAAACACCTGAGCTATGCTTCAAGCCTGTGTGGTAAATGTACCGAGGTTTGCCCGGTTAAGATCGACATCCATAAAATGTTGCTCCTTAACCGCCGCGATGCGGTGAACGAAAACCTGGTTACCAATAAAGAACGCTGGGGCTGGGCTATCTGGAAAAAAGGAATGCTTAAACGCAAACTTACCGATTTTTTTGGCGGCGGCATGAAAAACTTCCTGCTTAAAACCTTCTTTAAACGTAATTGGGGCCATTTACGCGAGATGCCGCATGTAGCTGATAAATCATTTAGCAAGCAATGGCAGGAAATGAACAACACACCCGAAGAATAGTGCTATGCGTAAAATAATCTTAAACGTCGCTGTTAGTCTCGATAGCTATATTGAGGGCCCGAATGGTGAGTACGACTGGTGCTTTGACGACCAGGATTATGGCCTTACCGACTTTTTTAAAGCCTGTGATGCCATGTTCATCGGGCGCAAAAGTTATGAACTGATTATGCGTACCGATCCAAAAATGTTTGCTGCCATGAAAATGTATGTATTTTCGGATACACTTCATGATCCGCAAGCTGATAATGTTGAAATACTGAGGTCTGCTGATTTTAAAAGCAGGATCGAAGAAATCAGGAGCCAGGAAGGACGCGATATCTGGTTGTTTGGCGGGGCAGAACTTGTTGAAGCGTTTATCAAAAAAAATCTAATCTCCGAATTATTACTATCAGTACACCCGGTAATTTTAGGTAGTGGAAAACCACTTTTTACAAATATAAAAGAACGTATTAACCTGGTATTGCTTGGTGCCGAACAATTTTCAAGCGGACTTATTCAACTCAGATATATCGTCAAACCGTAGTTCAAATCTGTAATTACTTGAAAGCTAAAGTTAAAGGCCTATATGCCTGCTCTGCGCTTAGTTGCCCTATCCTACTTCAATAACCACAAAATCCTTTTGCATCCGTTTCACCTGCTCGGCCATGCGTTTAATAAACAGGTAATTTGCTGTACCGCCAATAACCGCGCCTACAACCGGAACCAGGCGTTCGGCAGTGCGGGTGCCTAATATCATGAGCATCCTTTCGGCAATGCCTTCCATCATGGATTTGGTGATAGCCACGCCGGCTTCCACCTTTACTGATGTTGCCACTAACGACATAAAATCGTCGAACCCATTATCATATGTGCCCCGGTAATAATACATAATGCCCATAATAGCCCTAAACTGCTGGGTGATCAAATTGATGAAATCAAATGGGATCCCCGCTACGAGGGTAAACATCCCCCCGCTGCCGGCCATAGCCCCCGAACCTGCTGCAAGACAAGCGCACTGGTTAATAAAACCTTCGAGGCCGAGTTTATCAACGCCGTTTTTTATTTTAAGCTGATCGATACCTTCAAATATTTTCCTAAACCCCATATGGGCAAGGCTTTCGGTATGTAAACGGATATCATTACCTATTTTATTGAATTTGATGAGTTTCATTGTTTATAAATTATTGGCAGTTATTACGCCGCTGTACTATTAACAACAGATCCATCTGCGTGTTTGTAAATTTGGTGGAAACAGAACAAATAAGTTTTATGGGATAGCTAAGCCATATTTTTCATCCTGATCGGGATCGCTCATATAGAGGCAGGCTTTTTCAGGTGGAATGATTTTCTAAAATTGCGAGAAACTAACCTTGAAGGGTAATTAATTTAACCTATATGTTTCCTTAAGTTTTCAATTGCCCCAACGGGTACTGCCAGTTCGCCTAATTTGGCTATTACAACCTCGGGGCCGGGTAAAAACAGTGCCATAGTATTAGCCCGGATAACCTCTTGTACGCGAATCCGCAAAGGCTCACCCAATAAAGATAACCCGCCGCCCAACACTATGATATCAGGGTGAAAAAGATGTACGGCGTGTGATAAGCCGAAGCCCAGGTCGGCAGCGGTATCATTCAATATTTTCAGCGCATCTGCATCTCCCTGTTCCAAAGCAGTTAGTAACATTTTGGCCTCGCCTCCATTTACATCCGCACAAAGTTGGGCCAGTTTACCATCAGGCTTTTGAGCGATTACTGTACGGATCTTTTTGTCAACCGCCCAGCCCGAGCAGCTATCTTCAAGCGTAAGGCCTTCGCGGTTAAGGCGGATGTGCCCTATCTCAGCTTCTCCGGGTTTTGTCCCGTGATAAATTTGGCCGTTAATGACCATTCCGGCACCTACACCACTGCCAAGAGTTACATAAAATACATGTTCATAGTTACGCCCGGCCCCTTTTAATGCCTCGCCAAGGGCAGCTGCATTAGCATCATTCTCCAAAATAACCGGTACATTAACCTGCTGCTGCAACCAGCCCGAAATATTAAATCCGTCCCATCCGCTTAACTGGTGCGACTTAGCAATGCAGCCCGCCTCCCTGTCAACCGGTCCGCCAAAACCGATGCTTATGCCTTTAATGATATACTCTTTTGAAATATTGGTGATGGTTTGGGCAATATGCTCCCTGATCCCTGCGGCACCCAACACTCTGTCTACCACAAAACGAAATGTCCTGTTGATAATAAAACTATCATCGGCCAAAACTACTTGCAGTTTGGTTCCGCCTATTTCAATACCTATATAGCAATTTTGCATGGTTAAAATATCCTGCATCCCGGTTCTAAAAATCTTGCTTCTAATATCTCGCTGTCTTGTCTCCGGTTTTGGCTTCTACTTCCACTTAAAACTTTTAATCATCACCGCCATGTCCTGCTTTATAAAACTAAGCACAGGTTGTATGGAGTCGAGCCGGGGTTCGGTGTTAAAATATAGCGCTCCCCGTATATAATTATGCACACTATCTGTAAGGAAAAACTGCGCCGATGAAGCGGCATTGCCGTCTATGGTATAATAAATGCCATAAACTTTTTTATCGGCATAATGGATGATGCCCTCGTCAATGGATGTGGCTTTTACGGTATGCTTAAAGGCGAAGGTGCGGGCATCCTCCACCAGTTGGTTAAACTCTTTTTTTGAGGTGATGGGCTGATAGCTTAAATGCAGTGTGGCATTAAACCGCGGGAACTGCATGTTTATCCAGCAAGGTTTGGCACCTCGCTTTTTATCCGGTTCTATAAAGGTGTACTTGGGATATGTAAAAGCATACGGGCAACCAGCAGCGTAATCCTGGTATTCTTTTTTTGGGAACGGAATGCGATAGTAGCCGCGGGGCTTGGGCGCGTAATCATGATTGCCGCCGCATGCAGCCAAAAACAATAGCGCCGCTGCCAGTAAACTTACATACTTCATGGATGTTTCTCCTTTGAGTTCCAGATTTCCCATGATTTTTCGGCCTGCAAAACCAGCATTTCATAGCCATTTTTAGTTACCGCGCCGCGCTCGCGGCCGTGTTTTAAAAACAGGGTTTCTTCGGGATTATAGATCAGGTCGTACAAAATATGATTTTCGCCAATAAAATCATAAGGTATAGGCGGGCATTCATCAATATTAGGATGGGTACCCAAAGGAGTTGTATTGATGATAAGTTTGTGCTGTAAGATATGGTGCGGCTGGAGATCTTTAAACAAAATATTATCCGCATGGTGTGTTGGCTTGCGGGTAACAACTTTATATGTGATACCTAAATTTTCCAGTACACATTTTACTGCTTTTGCGGCACCCCCATCGCCCAAAACCAGGGCGTCATCGTTGCCATCGCCAATTAAAGGCTTTAATGATTCCTCAAACCCATAAATATCGGTATTATAACCTTCCAGTCTGAAATCATGGTCTTTAACCCCTATCTCGCCCGAAAATGCGGCTTCAATCGGGCTTTCGGCAGTCACCCTGATACAGTTTACAGCGCCGGCTGTACGGGCGTCATGCTCTATCCAATCTAAAAAAGGCAGCACGTTTATTTTATGAGGAATGGTTACATTAAGACCGCAAATATCCGGATGCTCATCAAGCAGGTCCTGCAGGTCCTTGATATGCTCAATAGGGTAAAGATCATAGCGTGCATCTGTAATCCCTTCGTTTTTGAACTTTTCGGTAAAAAACTTTTTTGAAAATGAATGAGAGAGCGGAAAACCAATTAGCCCGTAGTGTTTCATGGTCAATTTTATAACGATATCAGCTGCTAAAGTAATCAATTATAGCTTAAGCTGGCATAGCTTTAATGGTGTAATATTAACAGCAAAACTGGCAGTTTTAACTATTGATTTAAAACGGGTAAGCTGAAAAAACCTTGGATAAAAATTGTTATAAGGAGATTTATTTCAAATTAAGGTAATTCCGGGCGCCGATAAAATTGTAATTTGGGCTTCAATATCATGACCCCTATTACAATTTACCCTATTCATCTTTTCCGAAGGATCATCCCTTTTTGTGTTATCATTTTATGCAGCTTTGCTGCACTGGCTCAAAGTCAATCCCGGCCCGCTAAAGAACCTGTATTAAAAATGCTCCGCAGCATGAAAAGTCCGGATTCGGCAGCTGTGCTTGCAAAAAAGCTGATCGATTCGGCCAGGAAAAACAACAATAAACCATTTGAAGCGCGGGTATTGCTGGCCCGGGCTTACCAGGCTTATGGCATAGGTAATGAACATGATGCTTTAACGTTTGGCCAGGAAGCTACCAAATTGACAACCACGGCCGATTCACTTACTTATGAAAAAGCACCAATAATGGTAGCCTACATGCTCAGCCGCGAGGCCAAAACGGTTGAAGCCTTAAACGTTGCCTTTAAAATACTGAAAGAGTGCGATAATCAGGGATGGAAAAGTTTGAGTATAGACTGTCGGGCTTGTATTGCCGATATTTATCGATCTATAGGTAACCCTAAACAAGCCCTGCCTTATGCTGAGCAAGCTTCAAAAGATGCATTGAGCATAAAAGATACAGCTTCTTATATTTTTGCGCTGAGTAACCTATCCAACATCCTTTCCGAACGGAGTATATCGTCGCCTGGTAACCTGGTAAAAGCTACCCGGCTAATGGAACAGGTACTTGATAAAAAGTATGCTCATTTTCTTTCAGATTTTAGCATAGCCCGTTACCAGGGTAATCTGGGCCGGCTTTACCTCATGACCAACAAGGATAAAAAGGCTGAGGAGATCCTGATGAAATCACTGGAATTATCCCGCAAAGGCGAGTTCAAAACTCTCGAAAAGCATAACCTTAACGAACTTATGACCATGTATGTTGATCATAAGGAGTTTAAAAAGGCCGCGCGATACGGGGAAATGGCGGTTAGTATCCAACCCGAATCACAAAGTAACATCACCGTCCAAAAAAACATCTATAATCATTTAACCGATGCATATGAAGGTATTGGTGATTATAAAAACGCTTTTAAGTATAGTTATCTGTACCGGCGGCTTAATGACAGCATCAACCAGCTCGATAAAGCAAGGGATGCTTCCGAACTGGATAAAAAATACCAGGCCGATAAACGGTTATTAATAGCCGCCGGTGAGACTAAGCTGGTTGAGGTACAACGGAATTTTTTAATTGTGCTTGCGCTGTTTATAGTAATGTCCTCCATTATCAGTTATCGTTGGTTTATTCTTAAAAAGAAAAGAGAGACGGCCTTACTGGCCGAAGAACATAGTCAGCTGGAAAAAATGGATGCTATGAAAACACGCTTTTTTACAAACGTAAGTCATGAATTACGCACTCCATTAACGCTCATCATGGGGCCGGCGGTTCAGCTCCTGGCTTTTACTAATTATGAAGATGAACAGCGTAACATGCTGCATTCGATATTACGCAATAGCAAAAAGCTACTGAATATGACCAACGAATTGCTTGATCTTGGCAAGTTGGAAGCAGGGAAATTAGCATTACAACCCAAGCCCGTTGCATTATTATCATTTGTGAAGATACTATACCAGGGTTTTGTATCGGCCGCTGAATATAAACAAATCGATTACAGACTGCTCAACTTCATTGATCCGGCGCTTTTTGTTTTGCTCGATCAGGAAAAGTTTGAAAAAATAGCTAATAACCTCATCAGTAATGCCATTAAGTTTACGCCTTATGCAGGTACTATAACCATTACTGCTGATATAAAGCTGGAAATGATTGAGTTTGGAGTAGCCAATACCGGTGTGGGGATTCATCCGGATGATTTGCCCAATATTTTTGACCGTTATTACCAGGGCAGGGGTAATAACGCGCCCTTAGAAAGCGGCACAGGCATAGGCCTTGCTATAGCGCGTGAACTAACAGAACTGATGGGCGGGCATATTACAGTTGATAATAATTGGGGAAAGGGTGTGTTTTTTAAGATAGTTATCCCGTTTAAGGCAACTGAAAAGCCGGCAACTGAAGTGGCCGGAACAGAAGCCGTAATTGTTTCGCATAGTAAAACCGTGGGGAAAGACACTAATGGGGAACTTATTATGCTGGTTGAAGACCATCATGAAATGGCTGCTTATATTGCAGATATTTTACGGCCACAATATCGACTCATCACTGCCGGCAATGGCCGCGCAGCACTGCAAAAACTGCAGGATATGCCGGTAATGCCCAGCCTGATCATATCAGATGTGATGATGCCCGAAATGGATGGCTTTACCCTGCTTGAAACCCTGAAGCAAAGCCCGGCTTACTGCAACATCCCGGTGATAATGCTCACCGCACTGGCCAATACACGGCATAAGCTTAAAGCGCTTCATATTGGTGTTGATGATTATCTCACCAAACCATTTTTAAGCAGTGAATTGCTTGCACGCGCTGTCAATCTTATTAATAACGCAGCCGCCCGCTCCGGGGCTACCATTCCTGATGATGATGAGCTGATTACAGGAACCAACGATCTGCAGATTGAACAACCGGCAGAAAATCCGGGCTTGAAACTTTCGCCTGCCGATTTATCCTGGCTTGCGGAATTAGAAGCCCAGGTACGAAAACATACCGGCAAAACCGATCTTACCCTTGCCGCACTGGGCTATGAACTGGCGATCAGTGAGCGGCAATTGTTTCGCCGCATAAAATCAATTACCGGACTTACGCCTAATAAATACATCCGCGCCATTAAATTACAAATAGCACGCGAAGCTATCGAAAGCGGGAAGTACCGCACCATTGCCGAAGTATCATATGCCGCGGGGTTTGATACACCTGCATACTTTGGCAAATTGTTTAAGGAATATTATGGCCGCGACGTTAACGAGCTACTTTAAACAATCCGGCCGGTTATCATTGTCTTTTTAATTTTCAGAAATCTTTAACTGACAGGAGGCCTTTTTAAGCAAATGGCGGTTTTATAAAGCTAAATGGCAGTTTTATTATATCGCTTTTAGGCAGCTTTGTGAGATACAATCACCCCCTAATATAATGACCGTGACTTTTAATGAGGATAACCTCCGCACCCTTAACAGCCAAACCGATACAATACCAACTATCGGCAAAGCGCCTGATGCAATATGCCCGAGATGCAAAAACAAATTTTGTGACCGGATAAAAAGAGGTGCTATTGTTAAACTGTTGCTTCCCCGGCTTGCAGTAAAACGCTATCGCTGCAGCAGGTGCTCAAACAGGTTTTATAAACGCGGATAAATTTATTTAAGCATCTACCTTTTATTTTTTAGGATAGCAAGAGAAATCAGCCTTTCAACTTAAACCTGAATTATGCCTGATTTTAATTGTGCTTTGCCGGTTTACTTTCGGGTAGCCGGCATTGTTTTTTATGAAGGGACCTCATCTTATATCCTACAAGGCGGAATACACTATTCCATTGATGCCTGCATATACCGCCAACAAAAAAGCCCGCCAGTTATCCCGGCGAGCCTTCTTCATTAAAAGTAAGATTTTAAATAACCTTATTCCACAACGCTTAATTTAAGCGTATTGGTTTTACCCTGTTTAATTATAGGGGTAGAAGCAGTGTTAACAACTACGTCGCCCGTTTTAATCAGGCCTTCGGCTTTAAGAGTGTCATTAACATCAGCAATGGTTTGATCTGTGCTTTCCAGCTGATCATAATAATACGCCCTCACACCCCAAACGAGACTAAGTGCATTCAATAGCTGCTTGTTTGATGTAAAGATATATGTACTGGCTTTAGGCCTGTGGCTTGATATTTCAAATGCAGTATAACCTGAAGTAGTCATGGAAACGATACCTACCGCATTACTTTGCTCAGCAATATGTACGGCAGATTCGCAAAGCGCATTGATCAGGAAATCCGGAGATGACGGATCTTTAGCAGGCGCTTGTTTAGGAGCGTTAAACGGATAGCCTAATTCTTCAACATTGCGTACAATTTTGGCCATAGTTTCAATAACAATAACCGGGAACTCACCAACTGATGTTTCGCCGCTTAACATAACCGCATCGGCACCATCAAGTACAGAGTTAGCAACGTCATTCACTTCGGCACGGGTTGGGCGTGGTGTGGTGATCATTGATTCCAGCATCTGGGTAGCTACGATAACCGGTTTTGAAGCAGCGCGACATTTACGGGCAATCATTTTTTGTAGTAACGGTACTTCTTCAAGCGGCATTTCAACACCAAGGTCACCACGGGCAACCATTACACCATCTGTAGCAGCAATAATGGCATCAATATTTTCAATAGCTTCCGGCTTTTCAACTTTGGCAATTACCTTAGCCGCCGAACCGTTGCGTGCTATAATACGTTTCAAGTCAATGATATCCTCGCCTGTACGAACAAAAGAAAGACCGATCCATTCAACATCCTGTTTAAGGGCAAATTCAAGGTTGATCAAATCTTCTTCGGTTAAGCTTGGGATAGACACTTTGGTGTTAGGCAGGTTAACCCCCTTGCGTGACGTTAAGATACCGCCGTGAACAACCTCACATATAACTGTATCAATTTTGTTGGTTTCAATAACCCTTAACTGCAGTTTGCCGTCATCAAGCAAAATAATTTCGTTTGCCTGTACGTCCTGTGGGAAGGTATCATAAGTAATATAGATCTGCTCATCGTTACCAATACACTCGTGAGTGGTAATTTTAATGTGCGTTCCGTTAACTAAATGAATACCGCCGTCCTTTACCAGTCCGATGCGGATCTTTGGGCCCTGTAAATCGGCCAGGATACCTACGTTGGTTTTGTATTGCTCGTTAATTTCACGGATAAGATCGATCACTACCTTATGATCTTCAGGCTTACCGTGCGAAAAATTAAGACGGCAAACGTTAACACCTGCCTTGATCATCGCTAATAAAACATCCTTTTTAGCTGATGCCGGCCCCATGGTGGCAACAATTTTTGTACGATTATAGTATAGTTCCATATTATTCGGGTTAAAACTGGAGGGTATTTAATGATTGTAAAACCAACATCTTTTTAAATTCGGCGCTAAAATAAAAGATTTTCCCGTGATTTTATTTTTTTTGGGTCAATCTTTACAGCTGCAACTATCTCTGGTATTTTATTAAGCGATGAAATGATCGTATCAAGCTCATTATCATCTATATAGTTGCGGATCATTAAAAAATAGTCGGCACTTTTTATTTCAGGCACCAGGTAGCCATCTGAGCCTTTATTGCCTATAAAGAAGAAGTCTGTTTCGGTGGTCTCCCAACTGTAACGGTATAATGAAAACAAAACAGGTTCGCTCCCGGGGTAAATATCTACTTCCAGGTCATCGGTTTTTACGAAATTAAAATTTAAGTACTTGTTTATAAGAAAACAAACCCGGTAATCTTTAAGTGAGCTTGTTACTGCAATGAGCACAAAATCAAAATCGATCTCAAACTTTAAAAATTTCCTGTTCAAAATCATTACTTTTACGCCGTCAAAATTACTAATACAAACCGTTTCAATAAAATTTTGTTTAGAGATTTATATTGTAAAAGTTTTAGATTTGTTTATTGACAGAATTTATTTTTCTTTGCACTGAATTTTTATTAATCATTAAACTATAAAGACTATGTCTGATATCGCTTCAAGAGTAAAAGCTATTATCGTAGAAAAACTGGGTGTTGACGAAAGTGAAGTTACGCCAGAAGCGAGTTTCACCAACGATCTTGGTGCCGACTCGTTAGACACCGTGGAATTAATCATGGAGTTTGAAAAAGAATTTAACGTGGCTATTCCTGACGATCAGGCTGAAACTATTGGTACTGTTGGCCAGGCAGTTGCTTACCTTGAAAAAAACGTTAAATAAAACTCCTTAACTGGATTAAATGGAGTTTAAAAGAGTTGTAGTAACCGGGCTTGGAGCACTTACTCCTATTGGTAACACTGTTTCAGATTATTGGAACGGACTGATCAATGGAGTAAGTGGCGCTGCCTTGATCAAAAGTTTTGATACCGAAAAATTCAAAACTAAGTTCGCGTGCGAAGTAAAAGACTTTGACGCGGATGGTTTTTTGGGCCGTAAAGACGCCCGCAAATTGGATCCCTTTGTACAATACGCCTTATTTTCAACCGAAGAAGCCGTAAAAGACGCAGGATTAGATTTTTCAAAACTGGATACCAGCCGTATTGGCGTTATCTGGGGCTCGGGTATTGGGGGGTTAAAAACTTTCCTCGACGAGGTGACAGCCTTTGCCAAAGGTGATGGCTCTCCGCGTTTTAACCCGTTCTTCATCCCTAAAATGATTGCTGATATAGCGCCCGGCCATATATCTATTAAATATGGTTTGCGCGGCCCCAACTTCACTACTGTTTCAGCATGTGCTTCATCAAACAATTCCCTGATAGACTCATTTAACTATATCCGTTTGGGTAAAGCTAACATGTTCATCAGCGGTGGTTCTGAAGCCATTATCAACGAAGCCGGCATAGGTGGTTTTAACGCCATGCATGCATTATCAACCCGTAACGATGATCCGGCAACGGCATCACGTCCGTTTGATCTGGACAGGGATGGTTTTGTGGCTGGTGAAGGAGCAGGTACTATTATTTTAGAGGAGTTAGAACATGCTAAAGCCCGCGGCGCTAAAATATACGCCGAAATGGTTGGTGGCGGCATGAGCGCCGATGCCTATCACATGACAGCACCTCATCCCGATGGCTTAGGCGCCGCGTTTGTAATGCGCGCAGCCCTCGAAGATGCTAACCTTAGCCCTGCCGATATTGATTATGTGAACGTTCACGGCACATCAACCCCAATCGGTGATCCGCAGGAAATTAAAGCAATACAGGATGTGTTTGGCGATGATATTTACCGTATCAATATTAGTTCAACCAAATCAATGACTGGCCATTTACTTGGTGCTGCCGGCGCGGTTGAAGCTATTGCATCGATACTGGCATTAAAACATGGTATCATCCCTCCAACCATTAATCACTTTACTGATGATCCGGCTTTTGATCCTAAGATCAATTTCACTTTCAATACCGCTCAAAAACGCGATATTAATATAGTGCAAAGCAATGGATTTGGTTTTGGCGGACACAACGCTTCTGTAATATTTAAAAAGTACGAAGATTAATTGTGGTTTGATGCCTATAAGTCGGTTCTACAAGCTTTATATATCACCCAACAGAAAGTATGTTAAAATTTTAAAGAATTTGCTCGGTTTTGTGCCGGGCAATTTGTCTTTATACCGCATGGCTTTCCGTCATAAATCGGTAGCCCAAAACATCAAGAAGGGGGTAAAAAACAGTAACGAACGCCTGGAGTTTTTGGGCGATGCCGTACTGGGCAGTGTTGTTGCTGAAGTACTTTTTAAATTATACCCTTATGAAGATGAGGGCTTTTTGACCGAATTACGCTCAAAAATAGTAAGCCGTGTAAACCTTAACGCACTCGGAAAAAAACTTGGCTTTGATAAATTGATAGAGTATGACAACCGTATGCTTAACTCGAGCAGGCAGGGATCATTACTGGGCGATGCCTTTGAAGCCTTGATTGGCGCGGTTTATTTGGATAAAGGCTATGACTTTACCAAAAACTTCCTCATCAACCACATCATAAAACCTCATATCGATATTCATACGCTTGAGCAAACGGAAACGAACTTCAAAAGCAAGCTTATTGAATGGTGCCAGCGACATGGCCGCGATATTATTTTTGAACTGGTAACCAACCAGGACGGCGAAAGCACCAAGCTTTTCACTGTACAGGCCAATATAGATGGTGAAGTAATGGGCTCGGGCAAAGAATTCAGTAAAAAGAACGCCGAAAAACTTGCCGCCGAAAAAGCATGCGAAGCCTTGGGCATCTGATTCAAAGTTTTTTAACAATTAAAGCGGTGGCTGCTTTTCTTTTTTAAGCTGCACCGGCCCCTCTCCCAGTTTTACAGTTGAATCGGGCACGATGAATGTTGGACTGTTTAGCTTTTCGAGCTTTTCTTTATCACTGCTGTTTTTGTAATATTCATATGCCCGTATGGTGTGCTTTATCAGGTCATAATCAGTCCAGGCTTTAATATCTTTGTAAGTAGGCGTATAATAATTCATGAATTTACGGGCAAGGCTATCAGTAGCCAGTCCGGTATATTGCTTCACAAATGGGATGTTGTAATGTTTGTGAATTTCGGCCTGCTCCAATTCACTTTGGGCGTTTTGAGCAAAGCGACGTGCGCGATTGGGAGTTGTTCCTAAAAGCTCGTAAAGGCCGGTTACTGGATTACTTAAAAAAGATAACGCGGGCGGCTTGCCATTATAATAAGTTCCCTGTTTCTTATAATCGTTTAACACCTGGTTTATCTCCTGCCTCTTGGTTTGGCCAACAACTTTTACCTCGTCAAGTTTTATAATGGGCTGCATGTAAACGGGCATGTCGCTATTGTTCAGTACCACTACTTTTTGAGGGGTATAGTCATCGCGGGAAAAAAGCAGGGTATCGCCAACACGGGTCTTTATGCTAAACCAGCCAACATCATCACTAAGTATCAATGTTTTGGTATTCAGATCTTTAACAAAAACCTGTCCTACACGCTCATTAGTTACCTTTTTTGAGATAACCCCTTTTACCGTAAACTCCTGGGCCGAAACATGAACGGTTATAAGGCATAGAACGCCTGTTACAAGCAGGTATAAATAGTTGCGCATCAGTGATAATTGAACGTAAATATAGGAAGTGTATTTTATTTGAAATGTGAAAAAGTGTTAAAGGGCTTCGCCCTGGTGGTTAGAGGTTAGAGATTGGAGGTTAGTTTTGCCATGTAAAAGCAAAAAAACATAACATTAATCATAAATGATTACCGTAAACCGTCGTTTCTCCGGGTGAAAAACACTAATCTCTAACCACCAACCACTAATCTCTAAATTTGCTATCTTTGCCGCATGATAAAATCCATGACAGGGTATGGAATTGCCAGTTTTGATTCGGGCAGTACAAAATATACCGTAGAGGTTAAATCCCTGAACAGCAAATTTTTAGAATTATCACTTCGTTTGCCGAAGATTTTTGCCGAAAAAGAGTTTCAACTGCGTAATGACTGCAGCAAACTTATTGAACGCGGTAAAGTTAACTTATCTATTAACACCGAGCAGGTAAGTCAATCAGTAAAAGCGGCAGGCATTGATAAAGATCTGCTTAAACATTACTACAATCAGCTTAAAGCGGTAAGTGAAGAGCTCAGCGAGCCAACCGGCAACCTGCTTCAGCTGGCATTGGGCTTACCGGAGGTTGTGAAATACGAAGAAGATACCATATCCGAAGATGAGTGGAAAGCCGTTGAGAAAACTTTCCAACAGGCGATGGCCGCTTTCCAGGACTTCAGGGCTCAGGAAGGTAATGTTATTGAACAGGAAATCAAAGGTCGTATCAATACCATATTAAAAAACCTGGAGCTTGTTGAACTGGAAGATCCAAAACGTGTTCCTTTGATTAGGGAGCGTCTTAATACATTCTTAGCCGAAGCCGCAAGCCGCGAAGCTATAGATCAAAACCGGTTTGAACAGGAACTGATCTATTATATTGATAAGCTTGATATTACCGAAGAAAAGGTAAGGCTGAAAGCGCATTGCGAATACTTTATCGAAACATTAAAAAACGCTGATGCAAACGGCAAAAAGCTGGGCTTCATTTCGCAGGAGATTGGCCGCGAGATCAATACATTAGGATCAAAAGCCAATGATGCCAACATCCAGAAACTGGTAGTAGGCATGAAAGAAGAGCTTGAAAAAATTAAAGAACAACTGTTAAACGTATTATAGTTCATCAGTTCACTGGTTCATTAGTTCATTGGTATTTTAAAGCTATGAACTATGGCACCAATGAACAACTGAACTAATGAACTAATGAACGATGACCAAAGAAGGTAAACTCATCATATTTTCGGCTCCCTCAGGTGCTGGTAAAACCACCATAGTACATCATTTGCTGGGAAAAATTCCTGATCTTGAATTTTCCATTTCGGCCACCACGCGTGAGCGCCGCGGCGATGAGGTGCATGAAAAAGATTACTACTTTATAAGCAAAGAAGAGTTTTTGCACCGCATTGCCAAAAAACAGTTTGTTGAATTTGAAGAGGTTTATACCGGTACATTTTATGGCACGCTCCGTACCGAAATTGAGCGCATTTGGGCAAAAGGCAAAACGGTAATATTTGATATTGACGTTGAGGGTGGCTTGCACCTTAAACGCAAATATGGTCCCCAGGCTTTGGCCATATTTGTACAACCGCCATCGCTTGAGGTTTTAATTGAAAGGTTGACCGGCCGTGGCACCGATAGCGAAGAAAAACTGAAAGAACGCTTTGCAAAAGCAGAAAAAGAGCTTAAATACGCTCCGCAATTTGATATTATACTCAAAAATTACGATCTTGAAACGGCTTGCGCAGAAGCGGAGGAATTGGTGAGTAACTTTATTAGCCCCCCGGCCCCCTAAAGGGGGAGTGCAAAAAACTCATTTTGTACACCGGGAGCATTTAATCTACAAAACTTTTAATTTCCCCTTTAGGGGTTAGGGGCACAACATGAAGATAGGCTTACTGTTTGGTTCATTTAATCCTATACATATAGGGCATTTGATTATTGCCAATTATATGGCAAACCATACCACGCTTGATAAGGTGTGGCTGGTTGTATCGCCCCAGAATCCGTTAAAAAAGTATGGCGATCTGATCAACACTTATGACAGATTGGAGATGGCCCGCCTGGCTACTGATAATGCAACCAATATTAGTGTGAGCGATGTTGAACTAAAGTTGCCCCAGCCATCGTATACCATTGATACCCTTGCTCATTTAAAGGAAAAATACCCCGAGCATGAGTTTGCCCTCATCATGGGTTCGGATAACCTTGGTTCCCTGCATAAGTGGAAAAACTATAAGCTTATCCTACGCGATTACCGCATTTACGTGTACCCGCGCCCCGGCTATGAAAACGCCGAACTGGCCGATCACCCTTCGGTTACCATCACCATGACGCCGCTTATGGAGCTTTCGGCAACGTTTATCCGCAAATCAATAGCCGAAAAAAAGAACGTGCAGTTTTTTGTACCAGATCCGGTACTGAAATTTATTGAGAGCAAAAGCTTGTACAGGTAACTCTGTAAATCTAAATCGCCCATCATTGCTTCGTACCTTACAGCAATGACAGGCGATTATTAAGTGTGGGTTTACCCAATAAAATGATATAAAAACACAACTTCGCCTGTAAAAGCCGGTTTGCGTTGGTCTTTTATTTCAAGTTCGATGGCCATGGTGGATTTCGTTGTGCCACGAAGGTTAAGCAAGCTGGTTAGCTTTACTTTTAACCGTACCTCATTATCAACCAGCACCGGTTGTGCAAAACGAAGGTTTTCGATACCGTAATTAATTTCCATTTTCAGGTTTTCGATCTTTACGATCTCTTTCCATAGGTGAGGGATAAGCGAAAGTGTAAGGTAGCCATGTGCAATGGTTGACTTAAACGGACTTTCAGTTTTTGCCCTTTCCGGGTCGGTATGGATCCATTGGTGATCGAGGGTTGCATCGGCAAATTTGTTGATCTGCTCCTGCGTAATGGTGTGCCATGATGATACGCCAAGGTCGTTGCCAACCTGCTGTTCAAACTCCTGAAAACTGCTGATTACAATCATATTGGTTTATTGATAGTTAGGTTTTTTTAATATTGAAGCCGCAAAGGTATTAAATTATAGTGTTTATTCGCCCAGTAATGCCTTTAAGCTTTCCAGTGTATCAGCCTCTTCTTTGGGTTTATCATGCCGCCACCTCAGGATCCGCGGAAAACGCAATGCTATGCCCGATTTATGACGGGTGGATTTATTGATGCCCTCAAAACCTATCTCAAACACCAACTCGGGCTTTACGGTACGTACGGGACCAAATTTTTCGATGGTATTGCGTTTTACAAAATAGTCGACCTTATTGATCTCCGCATCGGTAAGCCCCGAATAAGCCTTGGCAAAAGGCACCAGCTTGTCGCCATCCCAAACGGCAAAAGTATAATCTGTATACAGGTCGGCCCGGCGGCCATGACCTTTTTGGGCATAGATCATCACAGCATCCACCGATAGCGGATCGATCTTCCATTTCCACCAATCGCCCCTGCGGCGTCCTACCTGGTAGGCCGCGCTTTTGCGTTTCAGCATGATCCCCTCGGCTATCATAGCACGCGACTGTTCCCTGATACTTCCAAGCTGCTCCCAGCTTTCAAACTGAATCAACGATGAAATACGGAACACTTCGGAATATCGTGTCTCTGTTTGTAACTGTTCCAAAATTTCCCGTCTTTCAGTTTGGGATTTATAGCGGATATCTTCGCCTTTATGTTCCAGACAATCATAAGCAATAACGGCTACCGGGCTTTCTTCCAGAATTTTTTTGCTGAGGTTTTTTCTGCCGATACGCGTTTGCAGCACGTTAAACGGCATAGGCAAGCCATTTTGGAAACTGAGGATCTCGCCGTCAATCACCGTACCATCGGGCAGGGCATTTAAAAAGAGATGCAGCTCAGGAAACTTTTCAGTAGCCAGATCTTCGCCACGGCTCCAGATAAAAATCTCGCCGCCGCGCTTTATCATTTGCGCACGGATCCCATCCCACTTCCACTCAGCCTGCCAATCGGATGCATCACCGAGGGCGATCCCTACTTCAGCAGGAGTTTTTTGTTTTTCGGACGTTTCCTGGATAGGATAGGCCAGGAAGAAAGGATAAGGCCGGGAGATATTAGCTTCGGCATCCTGCTCCGCCATCAATTGCGAAAACTGATAAGTTTCGGGCAGCCAGCTCCCCATAATGCGATGGGTAAGTACTGCGGGTTCGAGTCCGGAAATATCCGCCAGCGCCTTGATTACCAGATTTTGCGATACCCCAACCCTGAAACTGCCGGTAAGCAGTTTATTAAACACAAAGCGTTCCTGGCTATCCAGTATGGCCCATGAATCCATCAGCCATTCTTTTTTTTGCTCTTCAGTTTTATCGTTAAGGGCATTGATCTCGGCTATCCATTCGGTAAGCGTTTTGCTGCTGCTTGCGTCACTTTGTGGCATAAGTAATGCCATAGTTTCCGCCAAATCTCCAACTACATGATAGCTTTCCTCAAAAAGCCAGGCAGGAATGTGTGATGCCTCGATGGCCCAGTTTCGTACCAGCGTTGAATTGATCTGCCGCTTTGGCCGGCGACCTGTAAACAAAGCAAGCATGTGCATTTTATCGGTATCGGGCACTGTATTAAAATAGTCTTTTAATACTTTAACCTTTTCGTTGGTTTTATTGGTTTCGTCAAGCGAAAGAAAGAGTTGGGCGAAGGCTTTCATGAATCGGCCCCTCCAACCTCACCTAAATCCTCTCCAAAGGAGAGGACTTCCTTTTCTGGTTCTCCGGCGCTTGGAGCCTCCCCTTCGGGGAGGTTGGAGGGGTCTTCTTCGCCTCCATACAATGTATGCACCTCCCGGGCATTAAAACCAATCTCACTTAAATATCTCGAAAACGTGGCTGTGTATCCATGGGTAAGGTAAACGCACTCGCAATTCGTAGCGTCAATAGCGCTAATGAGACCATCCCAATCGGCATGGTCAGAAAGCACAAAACCCCTGTCGGCAGCGCGACGGCGTTTAGCCCCGCGAATAGCCATCCAACCCGAACAATAACCAAAACTATACGGCTGAAACTTACGCATCCAGGGCGTACCTACTGATGAGGGCGGCGCTATGATGATGCCTTTCCTAACTTCTTCTTTTGAGCTTTCCTGCGTTATCCTTTCAGTTGGATTTAGTAATACACCATTGCGGCGCAGGGCTTCATTGGTATTTTCGATAACACCATGAGTATAAACCTTGCCATTAAACAGATCGAGGTTTTGCAATATTCGTTGTGCTTTTCCTAAAGAATAACCCACCAATACCGTGGCCAGTCCGTTATCAAGGTTATTACGCCACCAGCTATTAATCTCGTTAAAGGTTTGTACCTGCGGTTTCCATTGGTAAACCGGCATCCCAAAAGTACACTCTGAAATAAAGTGATGGCATTTAACCGGCTCAAACGGAGTAGAGATCCCATCATCTTCTACCTTGTAATCGCCGGATACTACCCAAACCTCGCCTTTGTATTCAACCCGGATCTGCGCTGAGCCGATCACGTGGCCTGCCGGGAAGAGAGACACAGTAACACCATTCTTGTGTACTATTTCACCATACTCAACCGTTTGCAGGTTGATTTCGCCTAAACGGTACAATAAAACCTCGCGCGAAAGATGATGGGCAAGGTAATGTTTATGCCCCCAATAAGCATGATCGGCATGGGCGTGGGTTATTACAGCATTATCAACCGGCTTCCATGGATCGATATAAAATTTGCCCTGCGCGCAGTAAATCCCTCTATCTGTAAATTCAAGCAGCGGTTTTTTAGCCATGTTATATAAACTACTGATAAGCAAATTGGTTTGCCCCCGGGGCCCTAAAGGGGGAGCATCCCAAAAACAAAAAAAATGTCATTTCGATAGAGCAAGGGCAGACTTGAGCGGCGGGGCGAAAGAGAAATCTTATACATCCACCCTCTGTTCGTCGAAATGACATCTTTTTTGAAATCACGTTATGGGCTATTTAAACCACAACCGCGCCTGCTTCTCATCTACCTGTAATCCTACCTCTCGCCCCAACACCAAACTATTGTTATCCGGGATATGCCCGGCCGGGAAATCGAAACATACCGGGTAGTCGTATCCTTTAACTATATCCATCACTATTTGCGAAACAGTTTGACCGAAAGGGATATCATTATCTTTAATATCAGTAAAGCCACCTACTACCAGGCCGGCAAGATTTTTTAGTTTACCCGCCCTGTCCAACATGCGCAGCATTCTATCTACCGAATAAAGATATTCCCCAACGTCTTCAATAAACAGAATTTTCCCCGCATAATCTAAATCGGATACCGAACCTGCAGAAGCCACCAACAGCGACAAGTTGCCGCCTACAATAATACCTGTAGCTTCGCCTGGCTTGTTGAAATCGTGAGTTATAAACTCATAGCTTAAGTCTTCGCCAAATAGTGCCCGCCTTAAGGTATCTATTGAATGTTTAGATGCATCGGGGATATTAACTGGCATTTGTCCGTGTATGGTTTGCGCACCATAGTTAGCGAACAGGTGAGTATGCAAAAGGGTTATATCACTAAAGCCAATAAGCCATTTTGGATTTTTTGCAAAGTGGCTAAAATCCACCTTGTCAATCATCCTGACTGTTCCGTAGCCTCCGCGTGCGGCAATGACGGCTTTGATACTGTCGTCATCAATAAAACGCTGCATATCGGCTGCTCTAAAATCGTCATCACCGGCAAATTGGTGAAATGAGGCTTCTACAGTATCTCCCAAAACAACTTCCAGTCCCCAGCTCTGCAGAAGCGCGATAGCATCTGTCATGGGATTGGGTAGCTTTTTTGCAGGGCAAGTGATGGCTATTTTGTCGCCTTTTTTGAGGTATGGGGGTTGAGTTTGAACCATGATTTTAAAGATTGAACGATTACCTTGATAATAAGAGAAAAAAATCAGGAAATCCTTAAATCATAAGCATCATGGTTCAGGCATTTTTCCCACTTAAATCAATTATCTTTGCACACTATTTACCAAGGCGATATTTAATGTCACAACTCAACAAATATAAACGATTCACCATTACATCGGCCCTGCCTTATGCCAACGGCCCCTTACATATTGGCCACCTGGCGGGCGCTTACTTGCCGGCAGACATTTTTGTGCGGTATTTGAGGCTGAAAAAGAAGGATGTAGTGTATATATGCGGCTCGGATGAGCATGGCGCTGCTATTACCATCAAAGCCAAAAAAGAGGATACTACCCCGCAGGCCATTATCGATAAATATCACAAACAGATAAAAGACAGTTTTGAAGAGTTTGGGATAGCATTTGATATTTATCACCGTACCTCTTCGCCTATTCATCATGAGCTAAGCCAGGAGTTTTTCCTGAACTTGTATGAAAAGGACGAGTTTGTTGAAAAATTTTCCGATCAGTATTTTGACGAAGACTATCAGCAGTTTCTGGCCGACCGTTATATCGTCGGTACCTGCCCTAATTGCGGTAACGAAAATGCCTACGGTGATCAATGCGAGCGCTGCGGTACCTCCCTTAGCCCTACCGACCTCATCAACCCGATCTCGACCCTGAGTGGCAAAACGCCCGTGCTTAAATCAACCAAGCACTGGTACCTGCCCTTGGATAAATACCAGCCATGGCTGGAGCAATGGATTGACGCGAAAGAAGGCAGCTGGAAAGTGAATGTTTTTGGCCAGTGCAAATCATGGCTAAAATCGGGCCTGCAGCCACGTTCCATGACCCGCGACCTTGACTGGGGTATCGACGTTCCATTAGCCGAAGCCAAAGGCAAAAAGCTTTACGTTTGGATGGATGCGCCTATCGGTTATATTTCGGCCACTAAGCAATGGGCTATTGATAATAAAAAAGACTGGAAACTATACTGGAAAAAACAAGCCGACGAGCAGGATGATGCTTGCTTATTGCATTTTATCGGTAAGGATAATATTGTTTTCCACTGCATTATTTTCCCATCTATACTGCATGCGCACGGCGAATATATTTTGCCGCAAAACGTACCGGCCAACGAGTTTTTGAATTTAGAGGGTGATAAACTTTCCACTTCACGTAACCACGCGGTTTGGCTGCATGAGTACCTGGAAGAGTTTCCGGGCAAACAGGATGAATTACGCTATGTACTAACCTCCATCCTACCCGAAACCAGCGACAGCGAGTTTACCTGGAAAGATTACCAGGCCCGGGTAAATAACGAGCTGGTAGCCATATTAGGTAACTTCGTGAACCGGGTAATGATATTGATGCACAAGTTTTACGGTGGTAAAATTGAAGCTGATACCGACAAAATAGCATTTACCGACGACAGCCTGAGCACCGGCATCGGCGAATATTATGATGAGATAGAGAAAAACCTTGAGGCCTACCGCTACCGCCAGGCCTTGCAGGCTGTAATGGATATGGCCCGCTTAGGTAATCGTTACCTGACCGAAAAAGAACCATGGAAAACCATTAAAACAGATCCTGCCGCTGCCAAAGAAGCACTGCACAACTGTTTGGTGCTGATTGGTCACCTGGCTACCGTGGCGCAGGCCTTTTTACCCGCTACAGCTAAAAAGATCATCACCATGCTTAACCTGCCTAATGAGCCGATAGCTTATGACCAGGAAATGTATTTCAATAACGGTCACCAGTTAAACCCGGCTGCCTTGTTGTTTGAAAAGGTAGAGGATGATGTAATAGAAGCCCAGCTTAAAAAACTTGCAGATAAAAAGGTCGTAGCTCCGCCAAAATCAGCCGATGTACTACCTGCAAAGGAAAACGTTAATTACGAAACCTTTGCAACCATGGATATCCGCACCGGTACCATTTTAGCAGCCGAAAAGGTTGCCAAAACCAAAAAGCTGCTGAAGCTGACTATTGACACAGGCATCGACGAACGCACCGTAGTATCAGGCATTGCCGAATATTATGAGCCGGAGAACATCATCGGTCAAAAAGTAAGCATCCTGGTAAATCTGGAGCCAAGAGAGATCAAAGGCATCGTATCGCAAGGCATGATCCTGATGGCCGAAAACAGCGAAGGCAAGCTGAGCTTTGTTGCCCCTACTGAAGATTTCCACAATGGCGCAGTAATCCGTTAAATGTGCAGATTTAAGATGCGCAAATGAGCAGTTTTTAAATTTTGAATTTTAGGGTGTGATTTTTCATTGAAAAATTGCACCTTTGCAAACTAAATAAAAGATCGGTCTTTTTTGAGGCTGATTTTTAAACGGTCCCGTAGTTCAACGGATAGAATAGGAGTTTCCTAAACTCTAGATATGAGTTCGATTCTCGTCGGGACCACTATAAAGCCAGTAATTGAGCATAATTACTGGCTTTTTTGCTTCAAGGGGGAAACAATAGGGGAAATTTATTTGAAGCGACTTGACTGCAAATGATCTCTATTAGGCGTTTGCTAACTTATAATTCAATTATAATAATTTGGATCAGCGGCTGTATTCTTTCTCATTCATCATCAACTCATAAATTTATTATTCATAAGTATCCATTCAATAGATATTAGATTTGTGGTTATATTTATCGGTTAAAAATTCTGATTATTAACCGCGAATATGGCAGAGAAAGTTGAAAAATATACTCCAAAGCAAGAGAACAAGACAGTTGAAACGCCGGATTTAGAAAGGTATTTTTATTGTGATGAAAGCGGATTACCAATCTTTTTAACAAAAGAAATTCATAAAGCTGAAAAGAAGATAATTTTCTATCCATTTAGAATAAATACTGCTGATGGTTCTGTCGTCGCTAAGAGAATTCAAAGGTTAGAATTTATTGGGTGGGATAACGTACAAGATATACCCAACGATTTTAAGTTAAATGGAAAATATGGCCTGAGAACACCGAGGTCTAAGAGTTTCTTTAACGCCTTATATAGCAAATATAAAGACGTAAGATATTTCACCATCGGAATCAATATTGAAAATAGTTTTAAATCAAATCATATAATTTTGAATTGGGCTGATTTGAGATTGATGTTCAACGAAATATATACTCAGCGAAGCTTTTATGAAAGAGAAAGATCATATCTGATAAACAAGGGTCTTTCTAAGATAAACGACGCTTTATTCCTGCCTCCAAGGCATCTGCGCGGAGGAGATATAAACAAATTTCTGCATAAATTTGACTCATTCGAAAGGATAGCCCCCGAAGATTTAGACTCCCTTTACGCTGTGTTGGAGGTCGTACCGCCAAGTATAATTAAGACAACATCCAATTTTATAAATGCCAAGGAACAGATCAATAAGGTTTATATTGAAGACATAATAGAAAAATTTGAAAAGCTCATGTCCTCAACGAAGGACAATGAAAAGCAGTGGCAAGAGTTTTTTGAGAAAAACACATGGATATTGTCACACCTTTTTCCATATGAGGTTATATTACGAGAGCGGGAAGCATATATTGGCGGTAAAACTATTGGTAACGACAATGGGAGAATAATTGACTTCTTGTTTGAAAATGGATTTAAAGATAATTACGCGCTGTTAGAAATAAAAACTCATAAAAAGGAACTCCTTAAAAAACAAGTTTATAGAAAACCTTCTGTTTTCGCTATGTCAGATGATTTTTCTGGAGGTGTTGGGCAGTGTTTGGATCAGAAAGATATATATTTAAAAGAGTTCGGGAAGTCACACGCTTCATTTGACCCCAAATGCATTCTTATTATAGGAATGAAAAGTATCTTAAGTGCCGAACAAAAACATTGTTTTGAGTTATTAAGATCGAGTCAAAAAAATATAGAAATAGTAACCTTTGATGAGATTTTAATGAAATTAAAAGGGTTGATGAAGGTCTTGAGTTATAGTGTATAAAGCTAATATATATACCGCTTCAAAGGTTAATGAGATAACTGAGCGTCTTAGTTATTCTCAATAAATTTCATACGTTTTGATGAAAATTTCCCCTACTGTTTCCCCCATCAAATCTATAAGCACTAAAATCTTGTCCTATTTTTAAATTTACAACCTTCTCTATAGTCCTAATAGGAATCGAAAATTAAGCGTTGTCTATGAAGTCAATGAAAGGCCTTAATATATAAAATAGAACATATTCACTTAAAGCCCAATAATAAAAGTAGTATTATGGGATTTCTTCAATAATATGCTTTGAAAATAGAAAATTGATGTTTAGGTTTAATGAAAAGTTTTATGTAAACCTTTCACAATGAGCATTCATAATAATTATTTTAAGCTAAATCTGTCAAAGTTTATTGGCATTATCTTAATAGCGATCACGCTGTGTTTATTTGGTATTTTTTTTAAGATTACAAATCCACAAATCAGCAGCTTGATTTCTGGACTTGCGACCGGATTTGCGTTAGCAACCGTTCAATTTTTTTTCAGTTGGTATGAGTACGCCAAAATTGATAAGTATGAAAGGTTGAAGATTAGAGATATTAGGCCAGACCGTGACAATAGAGAGTTATATGAGTCTTTAATCATCAATTCCAAAAAGGAAATAATTGTTTTAGGCTCTACAGCAACACGTTTGATAAATGATTTTGCTGATTCGAACAGTAGTCAACCGCGGAACAAAGTGCTTCTCAGCGCTTTAAGTAAAGGAGTTGTTGTTAAGATTCTTTTACCGGATCAAATTTTTTTACATACCAATCAACAAGCCCAGTTTTCCATAATCAAAACAAAATTTGAAGCGATTGCTGGACAGTATCCTAATTTTCAGTTCAAATATTTCCAACACGAGCCCTATCATAGTATTTTTTTAGCTGATGACGACTGCATCTTAGGGCCAATTTTTCCAGGGGTATCGAGTAAAAACACTCCGTCAATACACGTAGATTCATCAAGTCCTTTTGCAAAAACATACTTAGATTATTTTAACAATGAGTGGCAGTAAAGTAATAACGATCAAGGCATATCCTCGCATTCACGTCACTTTGATAGGAATGAATGATGTAGGGCTGAGGATTAATGGCGGTATAGGCTTTTCAATTAATGAACCATTTATTGAGATAAAAATTTTGGAGTCAAAGACCTTTGACATAACTGATAATAGAAGTGTGCCTATGGATGATTTACAACGCTCTCGCCTAAAAATCAAGCTGGAGGCGATAAGGCAAAAGCTAAGTTTAAATTTAAATGTTAATGTTGTAATTACTGGTTCTCTTCCAACCCATTCAGGCTTTGGTTCTGGTACTATCATTAGATTAGCATGCATTGAAGGTCTGCTCATCATAAATGAATATGTTTTTAACAGAGACGAACTTGTTCAAATGTCTGGCCGCGGTGGAACATCTGGAATTGGCATTCGGACATATTTTAAAGGTGGCTACGTCTTCGATATTGGACATAAAAATTGGGGACAAAAGCTTCTACCATCATCTAACAAAGAAAGTAACCCAATACAAACATTATTAATTTCGGAAGGAAATATTCCCAAATGGAGTATTGGTATTTGTTATCCGATTCACCCTATTCCGATGACGGATACTGAAAACCAATTTTTCTCAAAGAATACCAAGTTAAAAGAAGTGACTGTTTATGAGACGTTGTATCACGTTGTATATGGAGTATTGGCGGGAATAAAAGAAAATGACATAAAACTTTTTGAAAAAGGAGTGAAGGCAATCCAACATTGCGAATGGAAAAAATCTGAGCGTGATTTATATTTCAACGAACTCCAAAATGCCGAAAAAGTATTGTATGAAAATGGCGCGTCAATGGTGGGGATGAGCAGTCTTGGTCCCGGGCTTTTCTTTTGGGGGAAAGATATTTCGTCTGTGATTGTTCAATCAAGCCAAAATCTGCGCAATTGGAATTTCTTAAATACATTTACGAATAATTTAGGAAGGCTTTTAACAATCGAAAATGCTTGAATTGATATTTCTTACATCCAGTAAAGAAAAAATTGCGCATGCAAAATATTTATCAAGAGATTATCCTGTCAAGATTTCGAAAAAGAGAAACTATGGTATAGCGTATATAGAACCGAGAATAAATGATCGGGAAGAGCTAATAAAGCGAAGTGTAGAAGATGCAAAGATTAGATTTAAAAAAAATACCGCTAACGCAGAGGAAAAGCTCTTTTTTATCGAGGATACATCTGTAATTATTCACGCATTAAGCGACAAAGCAGAGTATCCAGGTGTTGATATTAAGTATTGGATGAGGGAGAATGACTTTGATCAAGTAGACAAAATGCTTAAAAACGCGGGGAACAACCGCAATGTCACTGTGAGATCAGATGTCATGTTAGTGCTGGATAAGAACTTACAAGAAAAATTTGGGACCACATTCATTACATTCACGAGTTTCTCAGACGGAGAAATAATTGCAAAAGAAATTGAGCTTAAAACACAGCCCTTGTATCCTTGGCTTAACAATTTCACGTTCAATAAATGGTTCGTACCCGCAGGTGAAAACGTTCCTATGAGCAAATTGCCTATCGACAAGGCGGATAAATATGATTTTCGATCAAAGGCTTTCAGGGAGATGTATGTTTTTCTTAAAGCAAATGGTTATCTAAAAAGTGACTTACCTCATCAACAATTAGAATTATTTGAGCCGGTTGTATTTGTTATATGTGGACCTTCATGTGCGGGCAAAACTACATTATCTTCCTTCCTTCAAAGTAAGTATAATTATTACCACTTTGAAGCCAGCGATTTCATGTACCTAAGTTATTATGAAAGTCATGGTATAAACTCATCAGTCTCGATTGGTGATTTTGCGGCATCCGCACTAAAGAGCAATCCATCAATAGTGACGGATCAGATACTAAATCATATTCGAGGGTTTAAACACATTCCAATTGCAATAACTGGTTTTCGTTCGCCAATAGAAGTTGATGAATTCTTAGAGAGATACAGAGGTTCCTTGAATGTAAAAGTCGTTTACATAGAGTCTAATGAGCAAATTCGTTTTCAAAGAAATCTATTAAGGAATCGAAGTGATGTAGTTAATTCTTTTGATAAATTTCAAAAAAAAGACGAGCAACAATTCAAAATGGGGCTAAATATTATCAAAAATAAATATTCAAACGGAATATTAAAAAATGAATCGACCCTGAGAGAGTTCCTCGAAACCTTTGAACATATATATCGAAACGAATTACAGGGGGGGTTCGTTAATTATGCAAAGAAATTACCCAAGTTTATGCGAAGAAAAAGTTTGGAAAACATAATTATTCAAACTCTATATGACAATACCTTAAAATCTTACACAACAACTGAGATTTCTCATTTGATAAGAAAAAGCGAGTACAAATTGACTAAAAACAAAAACAACATTAGTAGATATTTCAATCAGACCTTTCATCCATTTTATGAAATATTAATAAATGAAGATGGAAAGGTTTCTTATCAGCTATCTCAAACAGGCAAATCTTACGGAAAGTTATTAAGACAAGATAAGGCCGATGACCTCTGATATTTATTCTATGAAAGAGTTGTCATAACCATCAGTATCAACTGTTGCAATAAAATATCCGGCGCCCTGCAGCACATTAGCCGAATGTATTGTCTCCTTGGGTATAAAAAGTAGTAGCTGGTGACTTTACTTCATACACCTCATCATCAAGTGTTATCTCAAATATTAAATTTTCCGAGCCTCCAATCATATTCCATTCATCACAAGAATAGCGATGCCTTTTTGAATATTTCCGACGCTCGAATGAGAGTTCACCTCGTATCTCATGTATAGCTATATGCATCCCCAAATTAGCCCCGCTCCTATTCCTGACATTAACAGTCTTTTAATAGGCGCTACGCCATAATACCTTATATTTTCAAGAGGAACCTCGATGCCATGCGAGATCGGTTTTTTATTTTTTTGCGTCATATATATATTCCTTAAAAAGAGTTTGCGTTCCCATTTATATATAGAAGATTATAGTACCTCGACAGCACAATCTCTATATTTTATATTGCCGATTGGTGATAGGCTAATTCAATTACAAGTATTTACCAACATCTCAATTAAAGATTTAAGTCATCATAAGAATTAATCATCATCTACGAAATTAAGGAAAACGTTCAAGCAATGAAGACCGTTTCTTTAAAATAACCCGGCAGATAATATTGTAACAAACTGGGGCAAGATGGGTAAGTCATATTTGTTTTAGTAAAAAACAAGTAAATTGTTACTTCAAGGAAAATGGATATCTTTGTTTCGATGACCGAAAATAGTACTATCAATTTTAAATCATTTCCAACAACAAGATATCAAGGAAGTAAAAGAAAAATTTTATATTGGATACATGAATGCATAAAGGAATTAAATTTCAAGCAAGTTCTTGATGCATTTGGTGGCTCGGCCAGTTTTAGCTATTTAGCAAAAAAAATGGGTAAAGAAGTCGTATATAACGACTTGATGAAATTCAATTACCTTATAGGAATCTCTTTAATTCAAAATCAAACTGTTACGGTTAGCCAAGATGACATTGACTATGTGCTACAAAACAATCCATTATCAGATGCTTCAAGATTTATACAGGATAATTTTCAGGATATATATTTTCTTGATCATGAAAATGAATGGCTTGACCGCATCATATCAAATATAAATACCTTAAAATCAAGCGAGGATGACTTGTTATATAAGCAAGCGATTCTTTTTAATGCTTTATTTCAATCAGCCCTGGCTAAACGCCCATTTAATCTTTTTCATCGAAAGAATCTTTATATCAGAACTGCCGATGTAAAACGTAACTTCGGAAACAAAACAACTTGGGAAAAATCTTTTGAAGCGCACCTTGTTACTTTCATAAATCAGATAAACAATGCAGTTTTCGACAATGGAAAATACTGTTTGGCGAAAAATGAATCAGCGTTTTTACTTGACCGTTCGGACGCAGATTGTGTATATTTAGACCCACCATATTATGGATTGACTGGAACTAATGAGACCTCAAATTATTTTCGATGCTACCACTTTTTGGAAGGCATCGCAAATTATGGAGACTGGGACAAACTGATAAATAATGAGGCTGTTAATAAGGGGTTCAAGGCTGAAGTTACCGCAGGTCACTTTAACAAGTTTGATATTAACATTTCCTTTGAAGAACTTTTCCATACCTTTATGCATAAAACCATTATATTATCATACAAATCGGGAGGGAACCCTTCTATTGAACACTTAGAAAGTATGCTGATGAAAATGGGAAAGAATGTCACGACTAAAACAATTGGATATTCATACGCATTAAATCGCGATGGCAAAAAAGGGACACCAACTGTAGAGGCACTAATTGTAGCGAAATAATGGCATCACGTATATGGCCTAAAAAGATTACTGTTGATAGGAAGATTGTACAAACTCTTAGCGGAGCTACTTATGACAGCTTTCCTAAGTCAATTAAAGAACTTATCATAAATAGCTTTGATGCCTTATCTTCAGAGGTAAATTTATCTATTGACCTAAATACCCAAACTCTCACTGTTGAAGATAATGGTGTAGGTATGACCGATGATGATTTTGATTTTTATATCAGGATTGCAGGCAGTACACGTAACAAAGAAAGCTCGGCCCACGGACACTATTCCCGCCCAAAAGTGGGTAAATTTGGCATTGGCTTTTTATCCACTTTCCCTTTCTTTCAGAACTTTTATATTGAAAGTAAGAAAAAGAACTCATCCGAGTATCTATACGCAAATATTCCTTGTGCTCGATATTTTGATTCAGAAAACAGAATGTCTGACGTTAGCGACATTCCTATTTCGGGCGGTATCAGAGCTAACAGTACAGAAAGGTCAAGGCAATACACTAAAATTGTGCTATCAGGATTTACCAAGTTGTCTTGGGCCTTCTTTAATGAGGAATATAATATCAAGGGGCGAAGGGATACAATATTAAAGTATTCCGCTTTGGACAGGCTTGAATGGGAATTATCAGAGGACTTACCAGTTCAGCATGAAGATCCTCGCTTTGATGAAATAATACAGTTTGATCCAGATCAATTGCCTTTTCATGTGTATTTAGATGGCAATGAGATAAAACGAAAGTCATACGGTTCGACTGTATTAGATAGTAGTAGCAAAATTGAAGAAATTGGCAATATAAAATTTAAATATTTTATTGCTACTAACTATAATCCTATAACCCCTGTCGAATCTCGGTATTTAAAAATTAGAAATTTAAACGTTGGTGTGGGAGGGCGAGAGACGTTTGGTATTGGGTTAGAAGGACGTTTATACGGAAAATTGGCTTGGATAACGGGCGAAATAAATGTATTAGAAGGATTAAATGATTTAATTGCAGCATCTCGTGATAAATTCAATTACAGCCCCGATTTCGAAGACTTCAAAGAGTTTTTTCGTGAAAAACTAAGAACATGGTCAACTAATATAGAAGCCGTAAATGATTTACAAAAGGACATCACTAATGTTCAGCAGAATACATCAGTCAAGACACTTAAGAGCATTACTGGCAACAGTATTGAAAAGCAAATTCAAAGCCTCGAAAAAAAGGGATTTACGGTAAAAACTGGTTCACAAGGTGTATCGTCATCGCCTATTAGCTTAAATAAGACTGCAAAAGAGATAACAATATACCAACCTGTTGTTGAAATTGAAAAGATGCTAAAGATTGGTGATGAGACATATGTGTTAAAGGACCAAAAATGGGATTATAGAAGTGATATTTTTCCCGCTTGTAAAATAGTTAGCAATACCCTTATCATAAACAGTGATTATCCTTTGTTTAATAGAAGTATATTCGACTCAATATTGAAAATACAGGTAATAATTTTAAATAATCATTTATCTGGATTGATTGATATTGCTACTTTTACCAAACTTCAATCAGACATACTTAAAACCTTTTTATGATTATTTCAAGCGTTAAAATTAACAATTTCAAAAGCCTGATAAACATTGAAATCAACACATTGAAAAGTGTTAATTTACTTTACGGCTATAATAATAGCGGTAAGTCGAACATTCTTAAATTTCTTGAAATAGTTTTTAAGAAAAAGTCATTTGAACAATTTGCTCAGTCGAACATAAGCGGTAGTAGTGACACAATTACAAGAAGATCTGTAATAGAAACAACTGACTTTCACAGAGGTGAGATTTATGACTACCCTTTCTATTTCTTTCAGAATGGTTGGAATAGTGGGGACACTATTGACTTTGAAATTGAGCTTGACGTAACGAAAGAAGAGGTTGCTACAGTTCCTTATCTACTTGAAAATTCACTTTATATCGTAAAAGACAAAATACCTGTAATTATTACAGGGCGATTTTTGCCTAAAACTTACGATACATTTGAGATGGGGCTAACCCGAGTAATACTTGACGGTAATACCATTCAAACTTTCAACGGACAATCCACAATTTTATTCCCTACAGTAAAAGGGGCAAGAAGTGAAGCAGAACTCGACAATTTCTTGCGATTGTTTAATGATATGGTTTTGCTAATAGATAGTGACCGCTATTTTCAGGACGAAAAGTTTGGCTTTGAAAGTGGCATTGAATTGAACTCAAAAACATTAAAACGCTGGTATTATGAACTATCTCTTGATTTTGAGCAAAATGATTATTTCAAAGATATTCAGGCATTCATAAATGGTTTTGATATTCAAGATGAAGCCAACGAAAATTTTAATAATTTACCATTCAAAGGTGATATTTCTGTAAAAAAATTAGCTGAAAATATTGAGGTCTTCCTAAAAACCGGCACAATGAATTTACCAGTCAAAAATTTTGGTACAGGCATTCAACAAATCTTCTACATCCTAACGAAAATCTTTTCATCAAGAGCAAAAATTATTTTAGTTGAAGAGTTCGAACTTAATCTTTCTAAAAGATATCAGATTGAATTTCTGTCGTATCTTAAAGATTATTTTCAAAAGTCAGGAAAGCAATTAATATTTACTTCTCATAGCCCTTACATAACAGAAAAAACCGGTATTATTGATTCTCATTACGAGGTCTCAATATCGAAAAAAGGAATTACATCAATAACATCGGAAGAAAGAGGAGAAAGTGGGCATAAGGACTGGATAATTAACCAATAGGGGTTGCTATATGCAACAGGCTTAGATAACGCAAGATATCTTCATTAATAATGGAGAGAAATGCTTCTAAAGAAATATCCTTTGCCGCTGAATTCTACAAAGTCTAAGGGTACCAAATGGGTAAAATTCCAACGACATGGAAACTTACCCGCCTGCATAAATTTGACAGCCAATAAAGATGAAATGTCAAAAAAACTCATACTCGATATTATTCTCGTCGGAAAACGAACTTGAGCAAATAATTTACAGTATGCCTTTATTGTTCGGTTGTTCGGTAAAGAAATGATAGCGCAAAATTTAGCAACAAAATATTTGCTCTATTTAAAAATATTATAAAGCTGACATAAGAGTCAGCTTTATAAGTTTCCTTGCCTCTCAAGTGAGATAAAATCAATAAAACGCAAAATTAAAAGTTAATAACTCATCTGAATCTTTTTTAAATCTTCGCGAGTTACTTTTTTTGATTTCTGAATACTTGATTTCTGCTTGCTTAATCCTAAACTCAACTTTTTCTCGCACATAAGGCGATTGCTCTTCTTTTCTTTGCTTCTTTCTTTTTGGAATCGAAAAAAAGAAAGAAGGTCTTTATCATCTTAATTACATTACCTAAAGACCGTAATCTCGACCTAAGTTATATCGCGTAAACGATTTACAGAACCAAATCAAGGTTTATTCGAGTAAAAATTAAGATGAAAAAATCAAACGCATTCAACGAAGCCGAAGGTCAAGAAAAATTCAAATCAGCCTATGAAATGTTTAAAAGAGATCACCGTACACTTGTCGCACCTACAGCTGTCTTCTACGATCAGAATTTAACAATACCGGCACGGATATTATTTACTGTGATAATCGGCCTTTCATTCAAGCAAGGGTACTGTTACGCTACTAATGACTACTTAGCTGCAAAGCTCAATGTTAAACGTACCACTATCATAAAATATGTTGCTGAATTAGAAAAGCAAGCATTAATTACACGAGAACCTTTTGTAAGGAAAATGATGAAACGAAGGAAAATCTATGTTCAATTCGCAGAGATGTGCAAAAGATACCCTGCCGAAATTGAAACAGCCTGATAAGATAAATTTTCACTTTAAAAACTTGATATTTTAACCATGCTTTTTAAATTCACGTCGAACAACTGAACAATTAAGAGATGAATTTGAGCGAGGCTGAAGACAAGGTATACAAATTAGTAAAAGAGATAAAAGATGCACTAAACAATAGTCATTACGAAATACGTGAAAGTCTTGAAATTGGTGAAACTGGTGCTCAGGTATCAATTTTAGATTTGTCAACACATGTTGGATACAGGGATCATTTTTTAGATCTTGGAGACGAATTGGTAGATACTTTGTCTTTCCTCAGTACCTCAACGAAATTCAATAACAATAAACTGATCATTTGGGTTATAAATGAACTCAATCCTTACACCTCTTTAATCTGGTCAGTTAAACATATCGACGGAAGCTTATCATCATATGAAGAATTAACAGATCCTAACATATTGAATGAAATAAACCTTTTTGAAGAAGAAAAGAAAAAGGCTCAGGCAGAACTTATTTCAGTCCTAAAATCCTTGCTCGATAAAAAGCTAATTCTGAATTTGCCCCAACTTACGTGGAATGGTTCACAAATACAACTAATCTCACTGTTCTATAAGTTGGTAGAAAGAGGTTGGCTTGAAGAACCCAAAAATAGTATTAACGTCGTTGATTACGCAGCTTTACTGGACGCTGTATTCAACTTTGAAGTCGGTGAGAAAAAAGGGAGCACTAATAAAAGCGAAAATCTCAGGCGTTATTTACAAGCTGATAAAAAATCAGATGTTATTAATTCAGGAAAATCTTTTGACAACATTAGGCACCGGAGCAAATAATTGTAAAACAGATAGTTAATTCAAAGATAAATCCACAAAATCATTGTGATTGCTTAGTGGCTGAAACAGGCTCATCTTTGTTTCAGCAAAAGCAAATCGCATGGAAAAAATAAAAAAATTACATTTAGAAAAACTAAACCGCGCACAGACCCGACTGTTAGATTTCGAAGAAATCTCCTATAACGGAGCGCTAATAGAGATCCCCATCAAAGAACTTGTACGCCCCAATTACAGTTCTCGCTTACTTGTAGACAATCAACAAAAAGCCATTGCAACATCCTTATCCAGATTTGGGTTTTTAGGAGGCATTTTTATTGAAGGCAGAAGCAATCATGTAATCGATGGTTGGCACAGAGCCGAACAATGGAGAAAGATGGGTCAGAAGCTCATCCCTTGTTACAAGGTTGTTTGCACGCCAGAGCAAGAGCGCTCATTACATCTGAGTTTAAACCAACAATCAGCTACTTGGAATCCAGAAACATTTGGTATTGAGTTTAAGGACTTCAATCTGGAAGATGACTTTGGTATAAGGCCAGACGACCTTCGCTTAGAAAGTAAACCCTTTACATCAAAGTTTAACGATCGCCCAAACGAAACTACGAGTGATTTTATCAAGTTTTCCACCACGATTCCCGCAGAGCTTTATGATCGCCTAAAGTTGATCAGAAAACAAATGCAAGCCCCGTCAATTGCAGCGGCAGTCACAAATCTGATCAAATTCTACGATGAAAGCTATTAGAGTTATTTCAAAGCACTTAAGCGTTCAAGAGCTTCGTTTGCTTAAAAAAATGCAACCTGCCGCCGAACATGTAACGGAAATAATTGATAACGACGCGATTGTTTTTTGCGGTGGAAAAATCGTTGCGGTTTACAAAAAAGTTGACTTTAATACTGATGAGGCTCGCCGAGCTTGCTTGCAAATGAAGTTCACAAGTCAAGTGAGATCAAGTGGAATAAGTTCATTAACAGTGAATATCAATGCATCACCCCGAAGACCAAACTTGGATAATAAATGTTGGATTTCGAGGCTTCGCAGATCAAGTGTGTTGACCCACCAAATATTTGAGCAAACGGCCAGGGAGTTATCAAAATATTATCGTAGTTACTTCAAAAAGAGATTTGTCAATCAAGTAAAAACTACTTTTTCGGGTGTAAAAAAAGTTGATAAGGCCTATAGGATCAGGGGGACTCCATTTACCGGGGGAGTTGTCAATAAAAATTCTGCTTTACCATATCATTTTGATTTAGCAAACACCGATGATGGTATATCATGTATGCTGATTCTTAAATGGGGTGTAGCAGGCGGTGAATTGATATTACCTCAACTTGATATAGGTTTTGCTTGTCAAGATAACTACGTGCTATTATTTGACGGTAAATCTTACTTGCACGGAGTAACTCCCATAATCAAATCAGCAATAGGCACAGGATACAGATACACAATCGTGAATTATAATAACAGCGGCATGGACTTGTGTTTACCACCTTTCGAAGAAGAAGTACATTATCAGCAACACTTGGAAAAACAGTCCGATATAAAACGCAAAAAAATTAAGAACAATGAAAAATGAATGGATAAAAGAATCAAATCAGAATAATAAAAACAACAAGTCGATAGCCCAAAAAAAGAAGGATGTACTTCTTCACTTGCAAGAATGCTATGGCATCATAACTATTGCCTGTAAGCGTGCAGGCATCGGACGCACGATGTTTTATGAGTATTTAAAAGATCCCTCATTTAAAAAAAAAGTTGATGAAATTAATGACAGCTACGTCAGCTATGCTGAAACTCGCCTTATGGACCTGATCAGAACAGGTGATAGATCGGCAATCATATTTTACCTAAAAGCCAAGGGCAAAGACAGAGGATATTGCTAAATATCAATAAGTTATTGATAATCAATAACTTAAATATAAATAAATTTTAAAATCTCAAATATCCGCTGGATATTAATCAAAAAAAATAATTCAATATGGAACACTCATATTCTGTTAAAACACACCTTCGTTTAGATAAAACGAGGGCGGACGGTACCTGCCCGATATACTTTTTTCTAAGATTTGGAGCAGTAGTTACCAAAATTCCATCTAAGAAATACATCGATCCTAAAGATTGGAACTTCAACGACAGTAAGCCTAAGTTATCGGCAAAAGATGGACGGTTGCTTGCAAAGTTTTTAAGTGATAAAGTTAATGGTTTTGATACGTTTATGCTTGGGGAGCAAGCATTAGGTAAACCTGTCACCCTGCTTGTAGCTAAATCCTATTTTAGCAATAAAACTAAACTTGATTTATTTGACTTTTGGGAGCAGCAAGTCAGCTTATGGGAACATAAACTATCTCCCAATACCATTAAATCATATAATTCCGTGTTGGGAATACTAAAAGGATTCAACAAGAAGCTTTCCTTCGGCGATCTAAGCCCATTACTCATAAACAAATTTGATGAATACCTTGCTAAGAAAAGGGCTAATTCTTTAAATGGTAGGTTCGTAAAGCACAAGTGCTTTAAGTCAATCATTAACCAAGCTATTAGTAATGGTTATATCAAAGAAAACCCGTATCGTTTCTTCAAGATCAAATCTACCCTTGGTATCCGGGAATATTTAACGATTGAGGAAGTTAAACTCCTGATAAACGCCGATATCCCAGCAAATATGTCAAATTTATATGTTGTAAGAGACCTGTTTCTCTTTAGTTGCTACACCGGACTAAGGTATTCGGACGTTATGAACCTTAGAGTTGAAAACGTTAAGATTGATAAAGACCAACCACGGCTAGAAATACAAGTCATTAAAACTGAAAGGAAATTGATTGTGCCACTATCCCAGGAGGCCTTAGATATAATTAAGTTATATACAAAAATCAATTCAAAAAATCTGCAAAGGCTCGCTTTGCCTACTATGGCAAACCCAACAATTAACAAGGCCTTAAAAGATTTGATGGAGATCGCGGGAATTGAGAAAAGCATATCTTTTCACTGCGCAAGGCATACTTTTGCAAGTAACCATGTTGAAATTGATACATCCATCGTACACTTAAAAAATTTATTAGGGCATAGGAATTTGGCCCAAACACAATTATATGCAAAATCGACTATGGACGACCTTTTCGGCTCTGTAGCGAAAATGAACGATGCTTATAAAACAATAAAACCAGCATGAAAACAAATAGGTTCAATTTACTTATAGAAGAGTTGTTAGATGTCAACATTCAGGGCAGCCTTCCGATTACGACTAATTACGTTTCACTACGTTATGTGAATACAGACTTGATCATGTTTATCAGCAGAATCATAAATAAACATCAAGAATTGGAGAAAAAAATATTGATATTGTTGAAGTTCAAAAAGATTATAGCTCAAACACCACGGGTTCCAGATGAAGAACAATATAGGACTGATAGGGCATTTTTTGACTCTATCGAACGAGAGCAATTGTTAAATGACCCGATCAAGTTCATAGACGCAGAATTGGGTTATTTACAGGAAAGGCAGGCAACCATCTTAGCATCAAATGATAGTCCGCAAAAAGATTGGTTGACTGCAAAAGAAGTTTGCTTAAAGTTCGTTTTCAGCAGATCTTCCTTGAACAGGCGTGTAGCAGAAGGGTTGCCTTATGTACAGCTGGGAGGTAAGAAGATGTTTAGTGTTAGTCAAATTTCTGATTGGCTTAAAAATCAAACAGACTAATAAACAGCATGAAGGGGGCACGTAAAATTGTCCCCTTAATTGTTATTTTTGAGCATGTTGTAATAGCTTAGGATCACCGTCAGCGCCTACAATCATCTGCGTTTGTTAAATAAAAGGTATAACCTCTCGATTGTTTGAGTTTAAAGCACTAAATAGCAGCGTTAAACACGCAAATTGACTTAGAGTGAGATAATGTCCAGTTAAGATAATTATTTGTCTTAGGGCATCTAAAATTACCGGATAACTTTACAATCAATAAAAATTAGTGTCATCATGACAATATATTGAGTTCTTGTTAACAATCAACGTATTGCTAAAAGCCTAATCACATTATCGATTTGCTTTTGCTAAAGCTTGCTAAGCACAATAACAATTATAGTAACAAATAAGATTATTCCGAATATAAACCAATCAACTCTTTTATTTCGGGGTATCTTTACAATTAATGGAGTTTCAGCTTTCTCATAGGTTATGGCTCCGTTATTATCAGTTATTTTGATGTCACCTCTTCCCGGATAAAATGCGTTGCCACACATGAGACAGGTTATTACTATTCTGTTTGCTTCGTTGGCGCTGGCAATATATCCGAACACTCGCAGATCGGTGGACGTATATCCCCTTTTATTTGATGATATTTGTTCCGATTGGCATTTAGGACATACAACTTCTCTTTTCATCGATAATTGAATTAATAATTAGTAGAGAGGAATAGCGTCAGAAGTTTGGATTCCATTAGCTTTTTGAAAATCAGACCATTTTGAAGTAACATCGACCTCATAGTTAAATTCCTTTTCATCATTAGTAGTGATGATTGTTAAAGTCGATTTTAAAGTAGCTGATTTTGGAGTTCTTTTAAAGTTATCTAAATCAATATAAGGGTGATTTTTAAAAGGGTCTATCGCAAACTTTATGCGGTTAACTTGATCTTTTAACCAAGTTGTTTTACCTAATACCATCATATCAAGTTCATCCTTACTACCATCTTTGTATTCTATTTTTAAAGTGGCTTCTTTGATTTTGATATCCACTATATCGTGACCTGTGCTATTTTCAAAAGCAACTGTTCCGCCAAATACAATCTGTTCATTATAGACAGAATGAATAAAAGATAAACTATCTTGATTAGAAATGCTTTTTAGAGGAGATTTACCACAAGAAAATAGAATTAAACTATAAATTATGCTTATCAAAGCAAAAACTGGGAAGATTGATTTTTTTATCATCGGTTAGGGTTTTAATAACAAAGCGTGGAACGTCACTAATGCTCTGCTACTGAGGGGGTCGAATCCCTATCTGACAAAGCATAGCAACGCCCACGCTTTACCGTGAGCGTTATCGCTAAACTTCCCCATCAGATTTGAATGTTTCGACCTTTCAGTAGTGGGATTGTTTGCTTAACGCAAAATCTTATATGTTTTTAGTTACATTTATTTCATGCTCTAAAGTAATAAACTGATTTGAGGGGCGAAAATTTATTTATATCGACTATTAATATTATTTACAATGTGCTATCTTCAAATATTAATTGGGGTAAATGAAATGCCATAGATTCATTGATTTTTTTGAGGAAGCCGTTGTACCTTATAAAGAACGGCACAAGGAACATATAAGATTAGATGGTAGAACTTCAGGAGGTAACAGGAAGGCCTTTGGCCACTTTTATTACCAAGATAAATATTGGAAAGTTGATAGCGACACTTGGATAGAGAAGTTAGACATTGCTTTTAATGAACTGCAAAAAGGAGTAGATCCATTTCGAATTATGAAAACAAGAAATAGCAAAAACGAATGCCTGATTATAACGGGTCAGAAAGGAGCCAAGCACTTCTATGTTTATGCTATTTAGAGCCTAAAAGCAATAATTTTCTATAAATATCGAGGGGAAATTATAGGGGAAATTTATTTGATTTAAAATGGTTTTTGATGATTTAATTTGGATCAAAATGCTTTGTTTTTACACATCATATGCTAAATAAGGTTGAGAAAAAGAGTTTCGTCGGGACCACTTAGAACGCTCTTTTCTTATGTGAAAAGAGCGTTTTTTCGTAAAAAGGTAAAGCTATAGGGCGAATTTGAGTAGTTGGGAATGACAATAAAACAGAGTGATTCGAAGCTCAAATTTGTTTGAATGGCTTAAACCTATAAATTTTTCCATTCTATCTTATATCGTGATTTGTATGCAATTTTGCTTCTTTCCTCAAATTTAAATCACAACAGTGCACGTCTGATCCAGCTTTATTGATGAAGTTAAATTGGGAAATATAGGTAATGATGTAAAAACAACGCGCTTTATGCAAACGTGTTGTTTTTACTTGGTACGTGATCGCCCTACAAATCTGGATGAGTGACTTCCTCGTTCGAAGTCGAGCTGCAGTCGATTAATTCACAGATTCGATTGCAGTTTTTACACGGCGTGCAAATTGTTCCGCTTCATTTTCTGTCACTATCGTAACCTTAACCACAGTATCACTTTGAGATAGGGTGTCTTTAATGAAGCTTGCTAAATGATCGCTGTCCCTTGGAGAGGTTGTCAGAAAGAACAAGTTCATTTTTTCGTTGGATGACCCGAGCTCCTTGATGATCCCCGACCATTTATAAACCTTCGTCTTTATAGCATCTTCCCTCTTTAAATCGAATGAAAGACTTTGATAGCAGTTCCAAACACCGTTCTTCCACGCCTTGTCAAATTTAATTTGATCATTGTGTGTTTTTACTGTATGATCCTTTAACCTAGCAGTGATTCCAAGCTTATCAAAATGTGTCTTATATATTTTATTCCATGCATAGGAATCAGTATGGGCTTCTTTCGATGCATCGGAATTATATTTTTCAATCAAACGAACAAATAGGTCTTGTAACGCCTTCTCCGGGCGGATATCCAAACAGCATTTAACTTCAGATAATTGTAATGAGTTGTTATCCCTCAGTAATATACTTTTCGTTATGTCCGATAGTTTTGGATCCTCCTTCAGTCTAATCGATTCACTTGAACTAAAAAAAAGTAGGTCGAGATTAACAGTCTTGATCTCTTTTTGAAAATGTTTGAGCGTGTTGATCAGGAAATGCCCATTAAACTCTTCAAAGAAATTGGAAATACGGCTAAATTTGTTTAAAACACGTGCTTCCAGGAAACGACTTTGAGGTTCAAAAACAACGATGCCGACGTTGACAAACTCGCCTGTCGTCCGATCGTGTACATATCTCAGGATTTGATACTCGATTTTTTTCATAACAGTATACGGTTTAACTCATTGGAAAATAGATCTGCATTCGCAATTAACGAATTTAAATAGGCTTTAATATCCGTTACCTGATTACTTAACCATTCAGCAGGGATAATAGTTTCTATTTTATTCCAAAATGTATTATCGATCAGACTTAACTTATTCTGAAATCTTGAAAAATCAAACTGCTTTCCCTTCAATCTATTGAAGCAAAAATTTTGGCTGACCCATTGCATATCGGATTCCCTGATCAGCCATGGTTCTTGGTTTCTCATAAAGGGTAGTTCCAGTGTATAGCTGAATGCCAATTCATGATCAAAAATCAAGATATCATCCCCATTCGTTAAAAAATTCGGCTTATCAACTCTGCGATCAACGTTGCTGATACATAGATCAAAAGCGTAAAGATCGACCAAGTTGGCTTCGAGCCGTTCTGTAATAACTTGGTCTTTCATAACCGGTAGATAACCTCTTTGATATTCACTGCCAAAATTAAAGCCTAAACTATTTTGTGCAACCCTAAAATTGTCATTACCATGCATTAATTTGACAAATTCATCCGAAATATGGATTATTACAGGTTCCGGTACATTGAAATCAAGCTCTCGCGCGATTAATGCAGCGATCAGTTCACGTGCACTAGCATTCGGTGACATGCGCTGCGATCGGATAAACTTTATTACGTAGTCACCTTTAATTTGGTTTTGTTCACAAATGCCTACAATGAGTTGGGGCAACGTGGTACCAGAGTCAAAAAGCTCACCTGGCTCGACCGCATGGACGAGTGGAAGAAAATAATCGGGATGTGATAGTTTAAGCACTGAAAATGATGATGGTTGTAAATGTAATAAATTTTGCCTTGAAAATGAAAAGCATCCATTTATAAATTAATGGTAATAAGTAATATTCCGACGATAGAGGATTGCTTATGTTTAAGCAACGACAATTACATTAAAATGAGATGCATCAAATAAGCGCAAGTCTTCCAAAAATGGGGGATGATTTAAAGCTTTCGGGATCTCTAAAGGCACCAACCGGCAAAACTGCATCGACATGAAAGCGTGCCTTTCTCCATAGATTTGACAACCAATAATAATAAAAATCAGTAAAAGCCCACTTTGTATATTCTCATCGAGATCGCTTAATAAGAAAGCCTCAAGTCAGAAGATTTGAGGCCTTTTTGTTTGATAAAAGTGCTCCCCCTTACCCCTGCTCAATCTGCTTCAAACTATCCATCTTTTTATAGGCCAAAAACCCTTTGATATCCTCAAAATGTTCACGAACGCGTTTGTTGCCAAACTCGAATACTTTTTGCACCAGCCCGTCAAGAAAATCACGGTCGTGAGATACCAGGATCAGTGTTCCGTCGAAATCTCTTAGGGCATCTTTGATGATATCCTTGGTTCTCATATCCAAGTGGTTGGTTGGCTCATCCAGGATCAATACGTTTACAGGTTCCAGCAACAGTTTGATCATTGCTAAACGTGTTTTCTCACCGCCCGAAAGTACCTTTACCTTTTTGGTGGTATCATCGCCGCTGAACATAAATGCACCCAAAAGATCTTTGATCTTTACCGTGCCATCGCTTAAAGGGATCTGATCTATAGTTTCAAATACTGTTAAATTCTCATCTAACAAAGCCGCCTGGTTTTGGGCAAAGTACCCGATCTTGGCGTTGTGACCTACTTTTAAACTTCCCTCAAAATCAATCTCGCCCATAATAGCTTTAATCATGGTCGACTTACCTTCACCATTTTTACCAACAAAAGCCACTTTTTCGCCCCGCTCAATCACCATGGCTGCCTTTTGGAACACTACATGGTCACCATAGGTTTTTGTCAGGTCTTCAACCATTACCGGGTACTGTCCAGAACGTGGCGATGGTGGAAATTTCAACCGCAAGGCAGATGTATCCACTTCATCTATCTCAATGACCTCAAGCTTTTCGAGCATTTTTACGCGGGATTGTACCTGCAAAGTTTTGGAGTACGTGCCTCTGAACCGGTCAATAAATTCCTGGTTATCGGCTATAAAACGCTGTTGTTCTTCGTATGCTTTTAATTGATGTACCCGGCGGTCAGCACGCAACTGGAGGTAATGGGTGTACTTGGCTTTGTAATCGTAGATCCTGCCCATGGTAACCTCGATGGTACGGTTGGTGATGTTATCAACAAATGTACGGTCGTGGGAGATAACCATCACCGCCTTTGCCGAGTTAACCAGGAAGTCTTCCAGCCATTGTATACTTTCAATATCCATGTGGTTGGTAGGCTCATCCAGCAAGATCAGGTCTGGTTTCTTTAACAGAATTTTGGCCAGCTCGATCCGCATGCGCCAGCCGCCCGAAAACTCGGAAGTTTGGCGGGTAAAATCCTTGCGTTCAAAACCTAAACCCTTCAATACCTTTTCTACCTCCGCATCATAATTCACCTCCTCCTGCGAATAAACTTTTTCGCTCAGCTCCGATACCCGTTCAATCAGCTTCATGTAGTCGTCACTATCGTAATCGGTGCGGATGTTGAGTTGTTCATTCACCTCGTCCAGCTCTTTCTGCATCTGATTGGCCTCGTCAAAAGCTTTCATCGTTTCCTCAAAAACGGTAACGTTATCCTGGGTAAGCAAGTGCTGCGGCAAATAGGCTATTACCGCGTCCTTTGGTCCGGTTACGTTACCTGTAGTAGGTTTGGCAGCGCCGGCGATGATCTTGAGGATGGTCGACTTGCCTGCACCATTCTTACCCATCAGGGCTATCTTATCATTCTCGTTGATAGAGAAGGTTACATCGCTAAATAAGGTGGTTCCGCCAAATGAAACGGAAATGTTGTTGACATTGATCACTGTATGCTAATATTGAATTGCGCGCAAAGATAAGCGAAAGACATAGAATTATGGCAGGAAGTATGAAGAGACACTATCGGACGGCGTTTGCCTATACCGACGTTGAAGATTTGCAATCCACCTATATCAAAAAAATAAATAGCAAATAGCCCAATTTAGGAAACACTGCAAGCTATGAGCTTAGAAATATCCTCGCTGAGGCCGAATTATCAGTAAAAAGCCTTCAATCTTCAGATCAAAGGCTTTTTACAAGATATAGGTTAACGGTGGGGAGATCATCTAACCATCCGCTGAATCTCCGCTGTTTCTTTTTAATAGTAAACCTGGGTTACTGGGTAATATTCACCGTTCCCATATCAGTGACGGTGCCGTTTGTTACCGAAATGTTAGTTACTGTTTTGATGGCATAGGGGCTAACCGGCACAAATTTCACCTGGTAACTGCCTGCTGCGAGGCCAGGAAAATAATATTTACCGGTGGCATCTGTAGTTGAGCCAATGGTGTCGGCACCTGTAATAGCGTATACCTTCGGTGAGGATGCGACAGGACTAACTACACCGGTCAGCGCACCCGAAGCGGCAGTGGCAATTGCGCGGATCACTGGTTTGAGGATGTACTTGCCATTACCGGTAAGTACAACGGATTGCGCGGCGTCGAAGTCCAAACGCATAGTATAAGCGATACCGGCGGTAAGCTTATCATGAACGTTCAGCTTCACGCCGGAGGTCTGGCCGCTTGGCGTAGTCAGGTCATATGATACTCCGGCTACAATCACACGGTTACCGCTGTCGTTCAACACCAGGCGCACCTGCTGAATAGTCCCTGCGGGGATATCCTGGTCGGCCAGCACAGTATCACGGCCCGAACGGAAACGCAGGATATCAACCGCGCCTCCATCCACATTGAGCGTTTGTTCACCCTTGTCGGTTACAATGATCACACTTTTGATATTCAGGATTACGGCATCAAAAGCGCCGGGGGCATCGGTCATCTTCACGGTTACGTGGGCGGTACTCCCGTTATTGGTACTATCCTTTTTACAGGAAAAGAGCATAAGGCTTAGGGCTGCAGTAAATAAAAATAGCTTTTTCATGATTTAAAAAGTTTGTTTATTTGAGGGAACAAATCCGCCTATTTTTTGTGTCAATGTGACGATGAATGAGGTAATTGTGTCGACGAATAGCCGCGGAATGGTTTTTCACCGATGCATTATTCCCTTTTGCCGCAAACCCTGCTCAAATCAGTCGTACCTTCATTCGTAGCGGTACTCCAAATACTGATATCATTTTAAGCAATAAAGGCACGGCTTATAGCACAATTCATTATTTCGAAGAAATTATCATGCCTTGCCTCCATTTGGCCCGAACAGAAAAAGGTATAATCAATTAACATAAATACATTCTTCACAATTATCAATCCCCCTTTCTTTTTAAATTAAATACCTGTATTTTAGATAATTAATTTCTCCCGCCGGGTAGAATTCGCCGAAAGGCATCACCAGTTTTAAACCGATAATTACTAAAAAAATGGAACAGCAACCTAACCAGCCATCACCCGAAAACATTATGAAAATTGGCACAGGGTTTTGGGCCTCAAAAATCCTTTTAACCGCCGTAAGTTTTCAATTGTTCACCCGGCTTGCCGAAAAGAAAACCATGAAAGCCAACGATATCAAAAACATTTTAGGGCTTAAATGTACCGACAGGAATGTTTACGATTTTTTAGATGCGTTAACCATTTTTGGGTTTTTAAAGCGTGAAGGTATTTTGGATACGGCTATTTATTCAAATTCTCTCGACACAGATACATTTTTAGATAAAAATAAGCCATCATATATTGGAGGCATCCTTGAAATGATGAACAATCGCTTATATACATTTTGGGGTAGCCTGGGCGAAGGGCTGCTTACCGGGCTTCCGCAAAACGAAATAAAAAAAAGCGAGGATTTTTTTGGCTTAATATATTCAGATCCTGAAAAATTGAAAGGGTTTATTAATGCAATGAGTGGCATTCAAATGGGGAACTTTATGGCCTTTGCTCAAAAATTTGATTTTACCCAATATAAAACACTGATTGATGTAGGCGGTTCGGCCGGGCTACTTTCATTGATGGTTGCCAGGCATAATGCCCATATGCGTTGCATCAGTTTTGACCTCCCGCCGGTTGAGCCTGTCGCAAACGCAACTATACAGCAATTCGGGCTATCCGACCAGGTAAAAACAGCAAGCGGCAACTTCTTCACTATGCCGATACCCAATGCTGATGTTGTTGTAATGGGAAATATCCTGCATGATTGGGATGAGGAAAATAAAATATCATTAATGAAAAAAGCTTATGACGCGCTCCCCGCCAACGGAGCATTTGTAGCTATCGAAAACATAATAGATGATGAGCGAAAGCAAAATGTTTTTGGAATGTTGATGAGCTTGAATATGCTTATTGAAACAGGTACCGGATTTGATTACACATTTGCCGACTTTAACAGATGGGCAAATATTGCCGGGTTTAAATCAACTTCAATTATTCCATTAACCGGGCCATCAAGCGCGGCAATTGCATACAAATAGATCAGGGGTTCGATATTACTGAGAGTAAAAGAAATACAGGCAAGAAGTTAGAACCTAATTAAAAAATAGCACGGCTGGCACCTCCGTCTACCTGTATGGTTGTCCCGCTGATGTATGCCGCCTGGGCAGATGAAAGGAATGCTACCAGGGCTGCAAACTCTTCCGGCTTACCAATGCGTTTGAGTGGAATGCTTTTAGCTTTTTCCTTAATTGCCTCTTCGGGGTCCACGTCCTGGGGCAGTGTGTGCCTGATCCGATCTGTCAAAATAAGGCCCGGCGCAATGTTATTGACGGTAATTCCATAAACGCCTAATTCGTCGGCAAGCATTTTGGCCGTACCAACTACGCCCATACGCATCGCGGTAGACAGCACCGAGTTGGTCAATACAGACTTGACCGAACCGCTAACGATATTGATAATACGGCCGCTGCCTGCCGTTTTCATGAACGGCAATACCAACCGGGATGTGCGAACGAAACTGAGCATATTTTGTTCATAAGCCTGTTGCCATTGAATGTCGTCAAAGCTCTCAAACTTTCCGAAAGGTGGCCCGCCGGCGTTATTAACCAATATATCTATCCGTCCGTATAGGCTGCCCGCCCCATTTATAAACGAAGTCAATTGCCCGCTATTGCTAACGTCTACCGGGAAGCAGGACACTTCATTGCCCGTTTTTGAGCTGATTTCTTCTGCGGCCTCGTTAAGTTCTGCCGCGTTCCGGGAACCGATGATGACTTTCGCGCCTTCTGCTGATAAAGCCATTGCCGAGGCTTTTCCTAATCCTTTACTTGCAGCCAGCACTACAGCTACCTTTTGATCTAATCCGAGGTTCATAAGCAAATCTTTTAAGAAGCAAATCTCCTGAATTTTTAACTATAAGACCTGCTGTTCTAAAAAATTGACGATTAGCCCACAGTCAAACAACTATTCAGTTTTTTGCGAAAGATTACAAATACTCCATGTGGTTATTACTTTGATTTTGGGCTGATTTTTCTTTCACCTGTTTGCCCTGCTCAGTTTCCTTCTAAACCTTGAAGCCAGGGATTCCAAATCGCGTTTCTCAATGTCTTCAGGCTTATGGAACTGGGATAAAACAAGGGCCCTTGAAAGTTGAATAGTACCGTTGGTGGTTTTTACAAGAACGTTGTCTCCGCGTTCTGAATGATTTTTATAATTTCCGATTTGAGGATCGATACCGGCAAGGCGCATCAATAATTCAACTATAGCATAGAGCGGCAGTTTGTTCTTCGACATACATTTTGCTTATGTTGTTTAATACTAAGTTAAGTATATTTTAACAATTAATAAATAATACCCCTTCTCTGGCCTTACAAGGCGTGGTGTGATAAGGCCGGCCAAACAAAAATTTATAGCCTAAAACTATCTTCATTCTTTATTATCATATATCATAAATTTACCTCTATGAAAAAACTAACCTTTTTAACCTTATTTGCCCTGCTCAGCAAATTTGGTTTCGCACAAAATTTAAACAGTATGCAATGGTACAGTAAACCTCAAAAATCATTAATAGAAGGCAGTACGCTGCACATGACCGTTGACCCCGCAACCGATTACTGGCGGATAACACATTATGCCTTTATCAGGGATAACGGTCCATTTTATTTTACCGAACAGGAAGGTGATTTTGAAGCCAGCGTAAAAATTACCGGGGCCTACAAAGAGCTGTTTCACCAGGCCGGGTTAATGGTAAGGATAGATAACAAAAACTGGATAAAAACCGGAATTGAATATGTTGACGGAGTGCAAAACGTAAGCGCAGTGGTTACCCGCGAAGTTTCAGACTGGTCGGTAGTGCCGAGGCATGACAGTCCCAAATCGGTTTGGCTGAAACTGCTGCGTAAAGGCGATTTCGTAGAAATCAAATATTCGTTCGATGGTGAAAAATATGATATGCTCCGCCTGGCTTATTTTCCGCCCAATGTAAAAGCGATGATTGGCATGGTTGCGGCAGCACCCGGCAAACAAAGCTTTGATGTAAAGTTTGAAGATTTTAAAGTACAGAAGATCAGCAAGTAATTTTGCCGGAAGATGGATAGAGCTAAGTCTTTGAACTGGAGTTTGAAGGCTTTTTTATTTTAAAAGTATTATGGTAGAAAGAGGAAGAATACCGCTTTCATTACATTTCCACCATTTTTATTATTTTTGCCCCGGTAACCAACCATTCCCTTTATGTGATAAATAATTTCTTTCAGGACAAATAAACAGCGCCGTTACCACAACGCCCCTGCAATTATTCACCTTTTTAAAGAAAGAAATTATGCTTATTCTGCACGATATCACTTATATACACCCTAACCGCGATCTTTTATTTGCCGGTATAGATCTCGTAGTTAATAAAAACGATAAAATAGCCCTGATAGGCAACAATGGCACCGGGAAATCAACCCTGCTTAAAATATTAGCCGGAAACTTACAACCCGCAAGCGGTGTGGTAAAAACCGGTTCGAAACCATATTATGTACCCCAGATTTTTGGACAGTACAATGCGTTTAGCGTTGCCGAAGCCCTGCAAATAGCCGATAAACTAAACGCCTTAAAGCAGATTCTTGAAGGCAATGTTACCGACGAAAATATGACCCTGCTCAATGACGACTGGGCTATTGAGGAACGCTGCCAGGAAGCGTTTATACATTGGCAGCTTAAGGATATTGATTTGTCGCAAAAAATGGGCACGCTTAGCGGCGGGCAAAAAACAAAAGTATTTTTAGCAGGCATCGCCATTCATCGCCCCGAAATAGTTTTGCTGGATGAGCCGAGCAACCATTTGGATAACACAAGCCGGGAGCTGTTGTATAATTATATCCAATCAACCAATAATACGCTGGTGGTGGTTAGTCACGACCGTACCTTACTCAACTTACTTACTACGGTTTGCGAACTTAGCAAGCGGGGCATAACCGTTTACGGGGGAGACTACGATTTTTATGCCGAACAAAAAATGATGGAGAGCGACGCCCTGAACCAGGATGTAAAAAGCAGGGAGAAAGCGCTCCGCAAGGCTAAGGAAACAGAAAGGGAATCAGTTGAACGGCAGCAAAAGCTGGATGCCCGTGGTAAAAAGAAACAGGAAAAAGCCGGTGTGCCCACTATCATGATGAAAACGCTTAAAAACAGTGCCGAAAAAAGCACCTCGAAGATGAAGGGTGTCCATGCCGAAAAAACTGATGCTATCGCACAGGAACTAAGCCAGCTGCGTACACGGTTGCCGGATATTGATAAAATGAAGATGGGTTTTGACAATTCGGCACTTCATAAAGGGAAAGTACTGATAACCGCTAAAGATCTCAACTTTGGATACGGAGATCAGCAGCTCTGGAACCCGCCCCTAAGTTTTCAAATCAACAGCGGCGAAAGGCTGGTGATCAAAGGGGCAAACGGCTCGGGCAAAACAACGCTGATAAAGATGCTGCTGGGCTCACTGAAACCGCAATCCGGCACAATTGAACGCGCGGCAGTTAAAGCCATTTATATCGACCAGGATTATTCACTCATCAATAACAAGCTCAGTGTTTATGAACAGGCAGAAGAATATAATTCGGGCGTATTGCAGGAACATGACATCAAAATTCGCCTCAACAGGTTTTTGTTTACTAAGGCGTATTGGGATAAACCATGCAGCGCCCTGAGCGGTGGCGAAAAAATGCGGCTGATGCTCTGTTCATTAACCATCAGCAACCAGGCACCAGATATGATCATCCTGGATGAGCCCACCAATAACCTCGATATTCAAAACATCGAAATTTTAACAGCAGCTATTAACGATTACCAGGGAACGCTCATCGTTGTATCGCACGATGAATATTTTTTAAAGGAGATAAACGTAGAACAGGAGATTTTGATAAGGTAAAAAGATAGAAAAAAAGGGGCCACCGTTTGCTTTGCATACAGCTGGCCTCTTTTGTTTTACATTTATTTAAAACCCCTTCTTCCTTGTGATCCCCGGCTTTCTGCTTTTCCGCTCTGCAGGTTCGGGAACACCTTCGGCACCATAGCTGCGGGCCATTTTGGCTATGCGCTCTTCCATGGTCTCGGTAGTCAGTTTTTCCCGGCCAAGACTGTCAACCATGATCGGAAAGGCGAAAGGTGTTGGTCGCTCAATCACTTTCAAAATGATATTTTGTGTTTGGATCCGTTGCAAAGCAGCCCTTAGCCTGAACTCTTCTAATTGAAAGGCTAAAGCCTCATTATAGGCCTGGCGTACCAGTAAGTTATCCGGCTCATACTCGCTGAAAACTTCAAACAGCAATGAGGTTGATGCCTGCAAATGCTTATTCTTAACCTGCTGACCGGGATAACCCGTGAAAACCAAGCCACCGATATGTGCTATATCCCTGAAACGGCGGCGGGCCATTTCATTGGCGTTTAAACTGTGCTGAATATCATCTATCAGGTTATCTATCGAAAAAAAGCCGGTATCCTCCAGTGCTTCTTCAATAGGTATATCTTCGTCGGTAAGCAATTCAAAGCCGTAATCATTCATGGCGATAGAAAAACTTGCAGGCCTTATTTTACTGATGCGATAAGCCAGCAGCGATGCCATACCTTCGTGAACCAATCGTCCCTCAAAAGGGTAAAACAGCAAGTGGTGCCCCTCTTTTGATTTAAATGACTCGATCAAAAACTCATGGCTTTGCGGCAGGTGCGATAACTGTTGCTGCAAATCAAAAAGCGGCTTCAAAGCTTTAACTTCAACGTCTTTTTCGATGCCATGCGCCACCTCATCCAGCTTAAGCCTGAATACAGCCGCCAGTTGCGATGACAGCGGCATGCGTCCCCCGTTCCAACTCGGGATGATGCCTTTGGTTGAGTTGGATTTTTTAACGTAGGCTGTCATTTCTTTCACCCGTACAAACTCCAAACTCCGGCCTGCAAACCAAAAGGTATTCCCGGGTTTTAACTTCGATACAAAGGACTCTTCAATAGTACCCAAACTACCGCCGCTTAACCATTTAACACGGATACTCAATTCGCTGGTGATGGTACCTATACTTAAGCGGTGCCGCATGGCTACTCTGCGGCTATTTACTTTATACAATCCGTTTTCAACCTCAACTTTTAAAAATTCATCATACTGGGCAAGTGTTTTACCGCCGCTGGTGATAAAATCAAGTAGCTGACCAAATTCGTTCCTGCTCAGATCAGCAAAGGCATAGGTGGTTTTAACCTCCTTAAACAGTTCATCGGCGTAAAAACCATCAGACACGGCCAATGTCACCATGTACTGGATCAGCACATCCATGGTAAGCAGCATCGGATCGCGGCTTTCAAAAATCTTATCCTTAATAGCTTCCTTCAGCGCCGCGCCCTCCAATAACTCGAGCGAGTGCGTGGGTACAAAATAAGCCAGAGATGTCGCTCCCGGATGGTGCCCGCTTCGCCCGGCACGCTGCATAAAACGGGCTACACCTTTAGGACTGCCAACCTGTACAACGGTATCTACAGGGCGAAAATCAACCCCCAGGTCCAAACTTGAGGTGCACACCACCAGTTTTAGGGCTTCGGCATGCAGGGCGGCTTCTACCCAGTTGCGCAGCTCGTTATCCAATGAGCCATGGTGCATGGCTATGATGCCCGCATACTCGGGGTAATTATCCAAAATGGCATGGTACCAGATCTCCGATTGAGAACGGGTATTGGTGAATATCAGTGTGGTTTTACTTTTGGCAACTATTTCCATCACCTCGGGCAGCAGCTTTAAACCGATATGCCCCGCCCAGGAGTAATTCTCAATATTTTGCGGAATAATAGACCGGATATCCAGCTTTTTCTCCAGGTTAGCGCGCACCATTTTAACCTGTTCCGACGGAAAATCATTTCCTAATAAAACTTCGGCAGCCTGTTCAAGATTGCCAATAGTTGCGGAGATACCCCAGATTTTCACCCCACCCCAACCCTCCCCCTCGGGGAGGGAGCTTTTTTCTAAATATTGCTTAATGGAATCAATTACCTTTTCAGGATTTTGCAACACTTCATCATTAGTATATCTCAGCACGGTATATCCCTGTGAATTTAAATATGCTGTCCTTTCTTCGTCTAAATGTTGTTGTTCTATGCTGTTATGATATCCTCCATCAACCTCAACAATCAATTTCTTCTCAAGGCAGATAAAATCTGGTATATAATTCAACACAAGATGTTGCCGCCTGAATTTATATCCAGTCCTTTTACCTCTCAATAATTGCCACAAAATATTTTCAGCTTCGGTAGGTTGATGACGCATAAACTTTGCATTATCAATATTTGCCTGCCAGCTCAAAGCATCGGTTGTATGATAGCCGGGATATTTTTCTTTTACTTTAGTATCTAACTTTTCGGCTCCCTCTCCTTTGGAGAGGGTTGGGGTGAGGTGCTTTAACCTGGACAAACCCAACTCCACCTGCACTCCCCTCTTCGTACCCAACAACTCGTGCCATTCATCAATTACAACCACCTGCAGCTGACTGAACAGTTTAGGATATTCCTTTTGGGCAAGCATGAGGTGCAAGCTTTCCGGCGTGGAGAGCAGCACTTCGGGCTGCTTTTTTTTGAGGGCCTGTTTTTCGGCAGCGGGGGTATCCCCGGTTCGGGTAGCTATGCGCCATGGTAAACCTATCTCATCGCAGGCTTCCTGCATGGCTTTACGGATATCGTTGGTAAGCGCCCGTAATGGCGTTATCCAAAGCATCAGCAAACCGTTATTTTGTTTTGTTTTATAGGTATCGGGATGTGTGTTGATGAACGCCGCCAAAAAAGGCAGGAACAGGGCAAAAGTTTTACCGCTGCCAGTGGGAGCATTCAACAAGCCTGAATAGCCGCCAAGGTACGCCTCCATCATTTCGGCCTGGAAAGGGAACTGCTCCCAGTTTTTTTCCGTGTACCATTGCTGTATAACCTGTTGGCCGATGCTTGTCATTATCCTGTTAACAAAAATTTTGTTGTTTGGTTATAGGTGAACCAAACATGCCAACAAAATAACTATTAAATTGGTTATACTCTTATGATCAGAAATAGCTTAATAATTATCTCGATCGCCATATGCCTTTTAGCCTGTGGCAATAACTCAAAAAAAGAAACAACTTTAGCCGATACCAATCACATACCCAAGGACACCACAGGCCAGCATTCAGGCAATAAAAACGATACCACCATTCATCATACTATGGCATCGGATACCGGCACCGCCAATGTCCCCCAATCCGGCTGGCTGATAACTCCCGGCAAAAGCATCGGGCATATTATTTTAAATGATGATGTTCAAAATGTGATAAAGCAATTGGGCAAGCCCGATAGCTCCGACGCGGCCATGGGCAGTTCATTGATGACCTGGTTTGCCAAACATGATATTACCCGTTACCGTACCGCTGTTTTTTCGCACCGCAACATGGGCGGTAAGGATGAATCAATAAGTCACATACAAAAGATCCTCATAACATCGCCACGGTTTAAAACCGGTGAGGGCGTAAGTGTAGGTTCAACCAAACAGGATATTAAAAAATATTATTCATTAAAGCCAACCTCTACCTATACCAACAATGGCGATAAGGTGCAGATTTATACTGATTTGGCTAAAGGCATCTCCTTTGAAATAGATGGCAGCGGCCGTTGCGTTGGCGTGGTAGTGCATAAAGCCAATAATACTGCAGTGGCTTATTTGAATATGCATTGATTGTTTTCGACGTAGAAACACATAATTGCGTCCTGGGCATACAAATCATGATAATTAGGCAAAGCCGCCTGTCCTCCGGAAGACGCAAATGTGATGCGTCTCTACAAATAAAGAAGGCCTTCCCAAAACGGAAAGGCCTTCTTTATTATGATATCGACTATCCTTATTTCTTTTCGGGCATCAATATCAGTTTAATCAAATTTTTACCGCTCAGGTATTTATTGGCGGCATCTTTGGTGCTTTGAGGGGTTATTTGTTCAAGGCTGCTTACATGCCCCAGGATCTGATCAGGGTTTTCGCCGTTTTGCGATGTAGAGGCAAGATATCCTGCCCAGAAAACATTTTGTTTAAGCTGTTGCTGGGTTGAACGGGCTTCTTCGGCAACAAATTTCTGGATATCTGCCGGCAAGGCGCCGTTCTGTTTAATTTTGGCTATCTCCTCCATGGTAGCGTTGATCAGCTTATCCACATTTTCGGGTGCGCAACCAAAAGATATGGTAAAAGTGTAACGGCCTCCCGGAATTTTATGGTAGCCGGCCCTTACCCCGGGAGCATATACACCGCTTTCCTGCTCACGTAGCCGTTCAATAAGTTTAATGTTCAGTACTTCTTCCAGCGCATCTACCTGTATATTGTTAGCTTCATTGTAATCATAATCGCCGCTAAAAACCAATTGTACTGTGCTTTTTTCACCTACCCCTTTATTCACCGTTTTGGTGATCAATCCTGCAGGCGGCTCAATATTCATGTTTTTATAAGTTTCCTTGCTATTGGTTGAGGGCAGGCCGCCAAGGTAATGCTCCAGGTATGGCTTAATTGTTTCCACGTTAAAATTACCCACCAGGGTAAAGGTAAAACCACTGGCGTCGGCAAAGCGTTTTTTGTAAAAATCGTAAGCTTTATCAAGTGTTGCCGCATTTAACCTTGGTAAGGTAGTTACCATGCCACGGAAATTATAGTTACTTAATACAGCCGATACCGTATCCTGGTAAACACTTCCGGGATCAAGCCCGCGGGTACTCAATACCGACCTGGTTTGATCGATGTTGGCATCCCAGATGTCTTTGTCTTTACGCGGCTGGGTAAAGTACAGGTAAATCAACTGAAGGGCTGTTTCAAAATCGGCTGGTGAGGTATTTCCCGAAATACCCTGTGCAAACTCACTGATATACGGCGAAATACTCAGGTTTTTGCCGGCCAGTTTTTTATCAAGCATACCCTGGTTAAACTGCGCTATACCGCTACCGCTGATAATAGATGAGGCCAGATTTGCCGACGTAAATTCATCATCACTTGCCAGTGATGTACCGCCAAAAGCATAACCGTTTATCAGGATCTGATCGTTACGGTATTCAGTAGGTTTTAAGATCACTTTTAAACCATTGCCTAAAGTAAGGGTGGTTGTACCAAGGGCCTCATCTGTTTCTTCTTTAGCAACTTTAGTACCTTCAGGAACTTTGGCCAGCAGCGGGTCACTTGATACATTATCAATATAGGCAGTTACATTTTGGCCGCCTGTGGCAATCCAGTTCAGCAAGGTTTTTTCATCGGGCAAATTAGCTTTTTCTTTATCCGGGGCCTGTACTACCACCACACGGTTTTGATCGCTGATAAATTTACCGGCCATAGCATTCATATCGGCCAGGCTTACTTTATAGATATTGCCTATATAAAAATTGTATTCATAGCTGATGCCGGGGATAGCCTCGCCGGTTAAAAAGTTGGCCTGGTATTCACGTACAAAATTTGCCGAAGGGGTTTTATCCCTCTCCCGGTAAGCATTCCCAATACCAACCAGTGCATCCTGCTTGGCGCGCTCCAGTTCGGTAAGGGTAAAACCAAATTTGCGGGCGCGTTCAGATTCGGCCACCACGGCTTTAACCGCTTTTTCAAGTTCGCCGGGTTTGGCGACAACCAGTGAAGTATAAGCATCCTGGTCGCCAATAAAATTACCATAGCTGGTACGGCCATATAAAAACGGTGGATTAGGTTTTTGCAGCAACTCGTTTATGCGCGAGTTAAGCATCTGGTTAAACAACTGTATCCTTACCTGCTGCATGTAATCGCCGGTAGTTTTAGTAACCGTGCCGGGATGTTTTACAATGATCTGTGCAACAGTGTATGGATACTCCGGATCCGTAACAATTTTTACCGCCGTACCCGGTGTTGCAGGTACGGAATATTTTGTCCTCGGCTTTTCGGCGGCCGGGTTTTTAAGCTGTGAAAAGTTTTGTTTAATGAGCGCCTCAACACGTTTTGGGTCAAAATCGCCCACGGCAACAACAGCCTGCAAATCGGGGCGATACCAATCCTGGTAAAAAGCTTTGATGGTTTCCGGCTTAAAGTTTTTCAGGATGTCTTCTTTACCTATAGGCAAGCGCAACGCGTACCTTGAGTTATTAAGCAGTACGGGCAATGTTTGTTGTTGTAAACGTTCCTGGGCATTTTTGCCACGAAGGCGCTCTTCTTCCAAAACAACGCCGCGTTCTTTATCAATTTCTACAGGATCAAAACTTACATACCCGGCCCAGTTAGCCAGTATATTAAAGCCTTTTTCAAACACGCTGACGGTATCAGTTGGCAGAGGTAATTGATATACAGTTTCGTTAAATGAAGTGTAAGCGTTTAAATCGGCGCCGAATTTTACGCCTGCTTTTTGCAGGTAGTCAACCATCTGATTTTTTGGAAAATCGCGTGTGCCGTTAAAAGCCATGTGCTCGGTAAAATGGGCCAGGCCCTGCTGATCGTCATTTTCCAAAACCGAACCGGCTTTATTAACCAGGTAAAGTTCGGCCCTGCTTTTAGGCTCAACATTGGCACGGATATAATAAGTTAAGCCATTGGGTAATTTACCAATGATCACATCCTTGTCAACCGGTAATATATCGCTCTTGGCAGCAATGGCCTGGGTGCCGGGTTTATTTTTAGGCGACGGAACAGGTTTCTTTTTTACTTGTGCAAAAGCACTTCCGCCCGAAAGTGTTAAAGCCAATAGGGCCAGCGGAACGTATTTGTTCAGGTTCATTATAAAGTTTAAATAGTCAGGGTACTAAGATGCAAAACGAAAATCTTAGTTACAAAGTATTGTTATGAAAATTAATGTTTTGTAGCTGATTTTGAGGCTGGCTTTTTAGCGGGAGCGTGATTAGCCGGAGCCTGGTTAGAAGAACCAAAAGCATCCTGCATCATTTGTGTTAGCTCATCTTTATGTTCTGCAACGGCATTCTGGCCAACCATCATCCCCCTTTGCATTAACGCAGGCAATTTTGAGCTTACTTTTTGTCCTATCGGTGAGCTATAAAACACAGAAATCTGATTAAGCTCATCTTCAGTAAATTCTTCAGCATAAATAGCTGCCATCTTATCTTTAAGCAAATCCCAGGTAAAGTATTTGTTCATAAAGGTTTTCATCACATCAATGAATTTGGCACGCTGCTCTGCAGGCATTTGACTACTTGAAGTGCTAATGATATTATCCATCATTCCGCCAAACTGTTTATCTATACCAATAGAAACTAACAATTGCTCAGCGGCCTTTAAATGTGATTGGGAAATAGTTTGAGTGTTTGTTTGCGCTTTTAAGCTTGAAAAAGAAAACAGGATGATTCCTGTTAATGCGATAAGTTTAAGTTTTAGGTTCATATTAAATTTTGATAAAGATCTTTTTGATGTAGAGCACCCACATCACTACCCATAAAATGAGCACCGTAAATATAGCGCTAATCAGCGAAGCATTTACAGGTGAAAAATAAGGAGCAAAAAAAGTTTGATAAATAGATGAGCCGTTTATTTTAATCATCCCCATATAATGCGGAATAAAGCCCGACAGCACATAAGCTGTTATGGCATTTGCACCAAATACCACAAAGGGATAAGTAAAGCGTTTGTACCCTTGTACGTCAATAAGCCAGTAGCATAAAGCCAGCCCAATGGTTGCCAGGCCTCCGGTATAAAGCACAAAGGAACTTGTCCACAAGGCTTTGTTAATAGGAAAAAACAAATCCCAGAACAAGCCTGCTATAACCGCGATTATTCCGTAAACAAACATCCAGTTAGTTTTGATGTTGTCATCGTGGTCTCTACGTTTTAGCCAGCTGCCCACCCTAATGCCAAACAGGGCTGTGGCAACGGCGGGAATAGTTCCCAGCAAACCTTCCGGGTCCCAGGTATGCGATTCGCGCCAGAGGTGATCGGGCGTAAATACCAGCCTGTCTATCCATGCCCCCATATTGGTTTCGGGCTCCAGGTTGGCATAACCCACGCCCGGTACCGGGATAAAGGTCATGATGATAAAATAACCTATAAGTGCGATGGCAAAAATCCAATCGCGTGTTTTTTGTGATGTTTTGAGATAAAGCACCGTGCTGATGAAATATACCAGGGCTATGCGCGGCAACACACCTGGCAAACGTAAATGAGCCAGCCCGGTATCGGGGTGAAAGATTAGTTGAGTTATCCAGGGGATCAGCAGCAGGATCACGGTACGGCGCAGCGCCTTCAGGATGAGTTTACTATGCGATACCGTAGCCTTTTTACTTTCCATGGCATATATAACCGATACGCCAACCATAAACAAAAAGAAAGGAAAAACCAGGTCGGTAGGTGTACAACCGTTCCATTTAGAGTGTTCGAGCGGTGCATAGATATGCCCCCAATCACCGGGATCATTAACGAGGATCATCATGGCGATGGTAATGCCCCGGAACACATCAAGAGAAAGAAGGCGTTTTGGTTTTTCGATTATAGCTGAGGTCATAGGCTACATTAAAGAAATTCCCTCCCAAGGGAGGGGTGCGTTTGGAATGTGCATTGGCAGGGAGGGGTTTATATACCTTGTTAAAAAACAGTGCTAATCGATGAAACCCCTCCCTACACCCTCCCAAGGGAGGGAATCGCACAAGGCCTCCAATTATTAACCCCATTGTCCACTTCAATTGACAATAGGGTTCAATCCAAATCCTTAAAACATATATCGTTTAAACGCCTCCATAGCCTCATATTCAGCAAGGCCAAGGCGGTCATAGCGCTGGGCGGTGTCGCGGGTGCGGTCTTCTGCACGTACCCAAAACTCCCTTGCATCATCACCAGGGAATACAGGCCTGTCCTTTTGCGACTGGTGTTTGAAGATCGCATTTCGCTTCCTGATCACCTCCTGTGGCGACAATGGTACTGCCATCTCTATCTCATGTGTTTCAAACTCATGCCATGCACCACGGTACATCCACAGCCAGCAGTCTTCTACCCAGGCTTCTTTACCTTTTAACCTGTCCAGTGCAGCTAAGATGATCTTGAAGCACACCAGGTGCGTACCGTTAGGATCTGCAAAGTCACCTGCCGCGAAGATCTGCTGTGGTTTTACTTTTTGAAGCAGGTCGATGGTTAATTGAATATCTTCCTCACCTACCGAGTTCTTCTTCGTTTTACCGGTTTCGTAAAACGGCAGTGCCATGAAGTGGATATGATCATCCTGTAAGCCTGCGTATCTTGCGCCTGAAATCGCTTCCGTTTTCCGGATGAAGCCTTTTACGTTTCTGATTTCCTGGGTATCAATTTCGTTTGGTTGTTTGGTTGGGAAGAAGGCACGCATATCTTCATATGACTTTTGAAGATGAGCGGTGTCTTCGCCGATGCTCTTTGTGAAATCGATAGCAAACTCCATGTACCTTAGCACGTCATCATCCCAAACGGCGGTATTGCCTGATGTTTGGTAAGCTACGTGTACATCATGCCCCTGGTCTACCAAACGGATAAATGTACCGCCCATCGAAATCACGTCATCATCCGGGTGTGGTGAAAAAATGATACTTCTCTTTTTAGCAGGCAGTGCCCTTTCCGGCCTTTGTGAATCATCCGCATTCGGTTTGCCACCCGGCCAGCCGGTGATGGTATGCTGGATCTGGTTAAAAATATCAATGTTGATATTATATACAGGCCCCTGCTCTACTGCAAGTTGGGCCATGCCGTGGTTATTGTAATCTTCTTCGGTTAGTTTCAGTACCGGTTTGTTAACCTCATCCGCCAACCAGATCACCGCCTTTTTCTTTAACTGGTTATCCCAAACGCAATCTTTCACCAGCCACGGGGTATCAAACCTGGTTAGTTCTGACGCGGCATCTGCATCCAGTACAAACTCTACATGTTGTGACAATTGCAGGTAAGTTGCAGGTACTTCACCCGAGATCTCCCCTTCCACCGCTTTTTTGATGATCGGTGCTTTCTTCTTGTTCCAGGCCATCAGGATGATTTCCCGGGCCTTGAAAATAGTACCGATACCCATGGTAATGGCTTTAGTTGGCACATTCGCCTTACCACCAAAATCCCTTGAAGCATCACTCCTGGTCAGGTCGTCAAGCGTTACCATCCTGGTTCCTGAGTTTGGTGCAGAACCCGGCTCGTTGAAGCCGATGTGACCTGTACGACCGATACCCAGGATCTGAAGGTCTAAGCCGCCAAGTTCTTCTATCTGCTTTTCGTAAGCCAGGCAGTAGCCTGCTACGGCTTCTTTATCCAGTGTACCATCCGGGATGTGCACATTAGCTTTATCTATATCAATATGGCTGAACAGGTTTTCGTACATGAAGGTTACATAGCTTTGTGCTGCTGTGGGCTTCATGGGGTAGTACTCATCCAGGTTGAAAGTGATCACATTCTTAAAGCTCAAGCCTGCTTCTTTGTGCTGCCTTACCAGTTCGGCATATACCCCTATCGGGGTTACACCGGTGGCTAGCCCTAATACCGCTTTTTCGCCTTTAGCTTGTTTCGCGCGGATCAGATCTGCTATCCGGTTCGCTACCGCTACCGAAGCTTCCTGCTGGTTGTTGTATACGCTTACCGGTAACTTCTCGTAACGTGTCTCTTCCAATAAATTTAATCGTGCCATGAATCTTAGGAAATGAAAATGAGGTTAGTTGTTGTAAACAAATATATCAGATATTTACATAGTGCCGTTATTATTTTAACTTTTGCGGTGGTGTTAACCCATCTAAATGGGGTTAACACGGGTTAACACATTTCAAACCTTCAAAATACAAAACATTAATAATCAATAATTTAAATACAGTCGCGGGTTACTCTAAACTGATATTTTCGAGCAATTAATACATCCAAACGTTTGCCCCTGTTATTGACAAAAGCAGGTGCTGATGACGCCTGCCACGTTTAACCGGCATTAGACCATAAGACAAGTATCATTAAATACTGATAGTTTGCCGACATCATTATCTTATTTCGTTAGCTATTTTAACAACAAATCATCGTCACTAAAATATTAAATGCATTGCCCCAACTTTTGCGGGTTGCCGTACAAATAGTAATTTAAGCCCATGATAGCATTGAACCATAACCTGCAGCACCTGTTTAGCATCGCTCAAAAACCATCAAAAATGGGTGTCGGCCTAATGTCTGGCACCTCATTGGATGGGCTTGACATTGCCCTGTGCAAATTTACCAGCAATGGTTTAAGCACTCATTTTGAGCTGGTGCAATTTATCACAATCCCCTATCCGGATGAGTTTAAGCTGCAAGTTCAGCAGGTATTTGCCCGGCGTAATACAGATCTGGAAAAGGTAACTTTACTTAACGCTTATATAGGCAGCTACCACGCCGAACTGATATTGCAGGCACTTGGTCAATGGAACGTCGACCCACAGGAGGTTGATTTTATCGCCAGTCATGGTCAAACTATTTACCATGCCCCCCAGCGTTTACATCAGCATAAAAACTATCCTAACGCCACTCTGCAAATTGGCGACGGCGATCATATCGCCGTAAAAACCGGCATACTAACCATCAGCGATTTCAGGCAAAAGCATATTGCTTCCGGGGGAGAGGGCGCTCCGCTGGCCTTATATGGTGATGTATTATTGGGCAATAAAACCGGCCAAAACCGGGTGCTGTTAAACATAGGAGGCATTGCTAATTTAACCTGGCTTCCCGGCGATGGTGATTTTAACCGTGTGCTCTGTACAGATATTGGACCCGGCAATACACTCATCGATGCTGCCTGCCGAAAATATTTTGATAAGCCTTTTGATGAGGATTCAGCCATAGCTTACAGCGGGCAGGTAAATGATGATCTATTAACGGCGCTCCTCTCCCATCCATTTTTTGACGAAAAAGCCCCTAAAACCACCGGACCAGAACTGTTCAACCTTGCCATGGTTGCTGAAGCACAGCAACGGTCAGGTACCGGGCAAATTAGTGGTGAAGACCTTATTTGTACCCTAAGTGCCTTCACCGCGGCATCCATAGCCGGTTTTGTTAAGGAAAATATCACAGGGGATCATGTTAAAATTTTTACCAGCGGCGGCGGGGCGCGAAATCCATTTGTTATTGGGGAATTAAAAAAACTATTGCCCCAAGCGACAATAGAAGATAGCAGTTTACTGGGGATCAACCCCGATGCCAAAGAAGCTATATTATTTGCTTTATTAGGTAATGAAGCCTTATGCGGTGAGCCGATCAGTATCGGTGTTAACCCGGCAGTATTGATGGGAAAATTCTGCTTCCCAGTTTAAGCGGGGAGTTCAAATTGATTATTCCCACGCAGAGCGGCATCACATACGTCTATACACTTGCGCTGTAAACGCATTAAATAGCTTATCGCCCCATCTGCTGCTTCATGAACCTTCTGATCCGCTGCAACAAGGTACCCTTTCTGTTTGCCAGGAAATTTTTGATCGCCTTATAAGCCTCTTCATTCTCCTCTATGGTGTCGGGAAATTGCGTTACCTGTTTGCGTCCCATTTGCACATGGTACATATCCTCTTTATTGGAGTGCACGCCAGTACCATCATGGCCTATATTTTGAATAAGCGACTGCGACGGGTTCAGTGTCAACCCGTTCTTCAAAAAAATAGAGGCATACCAGCGAATGGCCCATGAATTATTTTTACCGGCCTTAAACTGCTCTATCTGCTTCCAGAAATTCATTTTGCCTTCTATCGAAAAGCGGGCTATTTTCAGCGTATCAAACTGAGCAATCAGCTTATCAACATCGGGTTCAAAGTTTTTCCAGGCGCGGGCCCAGGTTGCCCAGCCCCAGCTGGTGGCTGCACGATAAAAGAATGTTTCGGGTAGTTTTTTGTCGTGCAAATTGTACATATAGGCGCCGATATGCATTACCTGTTCCTGGTTTGCATATTTTGTTAATGCGTCATTAAAATACTGCAAAGTATATGGGGAAGATAACAGATCGTCTTCAAAAACAATCACTTTGCCATATTCATACACCAACTGTGTTACCCCGCTGATGATGGATTCGGCCAGACCGAGATTATGATTACGCAAAATAATTTTTACCGATTTAAAACCGCTTACATCTTTTACCAGTTGCCTCACCTGTTCAACCTTTGGCTTATCGGCATCAGTTTTGGCTGAATCGCAAAAAATATACAAGCGCGACTCATCGGCCAGCAAATTTTGCTGCAAATAACTGATGGTACGGCGGGTATGGTCGGGCCGGTTATAAACAAAAAGAGCTATCGGGGCAAGATTTTGCATGGTATGATTTCAGCAGATCAGGTATTTCTATTTAAACACCTTGCATTAAGCGGGGCATTTAATTTGCAAGGCAAAATTATACCATAACCTTCCGATTACAAACAAATAAAACAATTTGTTTTTATTCTGCCGATTTTACCGTAAATGTGGTACGGCGGTTAAGTTGCCTGCCCTCGGGGTTATCTTTGCCATTTGGTAATTTGTTTGGGGCGATGGGCATTCTTTTGCCATAGCCGCGGGCTGTGATACGTGCAGACTTAATGCCTTGCAGTAACAGGTAATCAACACAAGCCTCCGCACGGGCCTGCGACAACTTCATGTTCGCTGCGTCAGTGCCTATCCCATCGGTATGCGAGCCAAGCTCGATCTTAATTTTAGGGTTATCGTTCATGATGGCAACCAGTTTATCCAGCGTATCAAATGATTCGGATCGGAGATGGGCGTTACCAAAATCAAAATAAATATTCTCGATAGTTATCTGAACATTGATCTTATAATTCTGCAGGCAAATTTCGGGGTTAATGAGCGTATCAATACCCGGCTTTACTATCGGTGCAGGAATAACTTTGGTAAAGTACCCCTTTTGCGAAATCTCCAGCTTATACCTGGGCAGTTTTTCCTTTACCTGGAAAACATAATCGCCTTTGGCATCGGTTACCTTAACGGCCAAACCCATTTTCACATCGGGATCTTTAAGGATTACCCTTGCCCCTGCCATACCACCGTTAGTGTGGCAATCAATTACACGGCCACTGATATATAAAAATTTATACTGCCCGGTAAACAGGCTTAAGCAGCAGTCAGAGCCGCGTGCCGAACTCAGGTAAAATTTATTTGGATTGGTTGGATCAAGGCTATAGTATAAGTCGTCTTTAGATGAGTTAACCGGGTAACCTAAATTAACCGGGGCCGACCAATGACCAAAATCTCCTTCGCTGCGGTAAACATCAAAGCCGCCCATACCGGTAAAACCATTCGAGCTAAAAAACAACACTTTATCGGCCTGGTCATAATATGGCGACTGTTCATCATATGCTGTGTTTACCGCATCGCCCAGGTTACTTACAGTTTTCGGTTGCCCGGCATCATCAAGGTTACTTTCCCAAATGTCGTCACCGCCTTCACCGCCGGGCCTGTCGGATGAGAAAAACAATCGCCGGCCATCAGCGCTAACAAAAGGATGCTTGGAATTATAGCCTTCGGCATTAACAGTATTATTCAGCCTTACCGGCTGCTGCCATACGCTGTTTACCAGTTGACTAAAATAAATGGCAGATACTGTTTTCCCGTTCTTTTTATACCAGCGGGTAAGGTACATCCTGGTGCCGGTACCATCAAGCGCAGGTGTAGCGTATTCAATTTGTCCTTCTTTATCAAACGCGTTAAAGTTTGTGGCAAGCGCTTTAGTTGAATCAAGGATGGCCGAACTGTAAACCCTGTTGGTATAAAACTTATCCTTATCAACCAGGCGCGATGAGGTAAACCAATACCTGCCCAGGTTAACGGTAAGGGCGTAGTCGCCCTGGTCTTTATTTAAAAACACCAAAGCTGATACATCAACGGCGCGTGGGTGTTCCAATTGCTTCAAGGCATATTCGCACGAGATTATTTCTTTTTTAGCGAGAGCGGCATACTGCGGATCGGGAGCGTTGCCTGCAAAATGCTTTAACTGGACCAATGCTTCATTATACTTCCCGTTTGCCTGCAGGCAGATGCCGTACCAAAGCGGTATTAACGGATATTGGCCAGCTGGTGCTTCATTAGCCAATTGGGCATACCATATGGTAGCATCAGTATAGTCTTTATACAGACGATATGATTCGGCCAGGCGATAAATGATATATTGATTGGTCTCAGCCTTTTTTGAACTGATTTTTTTGCCCGCAGATGAACGCGGCACACTGCTTTTGGGCTCATCAGTTGTACCATCGGCAATATGCTTGTAATAATAGGCGGCAGTATAGTACTCATGCCTGTTAAAGGCAGTATCGGCCAGTGCCCTGTAGTTTTTCGCCTGTCCAAATGAAACCAACGGAAAAAACAATAGTAAGAAATAAGGTAATAGTTTTTTCATATTATATCCTTGGGCAAATTGGGGCCGGGGAATCAGTGTAGCGACTAAATATATAGCTTATTGATAGTTCAAAACCGCCGCGGCCTGATGTAACCGCGCGAAGCCCTGAAGTATTAAAATCATAACTGGCACCAATCACCATCCTGCGTATATGGTAACCAACATTGGCAATTGCAGCGTCCTGTAAGCGGACCATACCACCGAGTACAAGTCCGTTATCATCGGCAAACTTAAGTTCGGAATATAATCCGAAAGCTTTGATCTCGCCTTTACCTTGTTTAACGTAAACTGCGTTTGGGATCAGGTCAAAAAAATCAGACGCTTTTATACGGACGCCGCCATGTGCAGTAAACCGCATAGGCAATTTGCTGGCTATACCGCCAGCGGCAAAAGGATCTGTTACATCATTGATATGGTTAATGCTAAGCCCGCCAAACAAATTGGCTTTATTCATCGGGTCGGCATTGTAATAATAGATACCGGCGCCTGCATCAAATACCGTTTTTGACGAATAGCCAAAATTTTCGAAATTGGGCAAGGTAGGGTCAAAGCCGCTGTTCGGGTCGTACTGGTTATCAGACTGGAGTTTACCCGGATCAAAATTACGGCTGATAACTCCCGCCTGCAAACCAAAGTGCAGCCGCTGATTACCATCGCCTGACAGGGTTATGCCATAACCAAATGAACCATAAGCTGTAAAGTAATTATACCCGGCAGTGCCTGCTTTTTGATCAAGTATATTAAGGCCTAAGCCCACTTTATCGGTTGGTTTAAAATCGGCAGATACCCCTGCTGTGCGGTAGCCATTGCTGATGTTTGCCCACTGGTCCCTGTAGTTGGCAGATAAGCGTGTGTCGCCGTCAAAAACGCCCGTAAGCGCCGGGTTAAGCCAAAGCGGGTAAGCGTAGTATTGTGAAAAATGCGGATCAACCTGCGCCTTCACCTTTCCTGCAACTGCAAACTGCAGCGCTATCGTAATAATGAGTAGTAGTTTCTTCATCTTAATAGCGTAATTGTTCCTTTTTTATTCAATTGCGCCCCGTTATTCATTGTAGCTTTTAAATAGTATACATATACCCCTACAGGCATCAATGAGCCTTTATAATAACCATCCCATCCTTTGTTAACATCAGTTGATGTAAAAACCAATTGTCCCCATTGATCATACACATAAAAAGAAAGTGTTTTTATATTTTTTCCATGTGCATAAATAATGTCGTTATTTCCGTCGCCATTGGGGGTAAAGTTGTTGGCTACATATATTACATTGTTATTATCGATGGTGGCGGCAGTAACCGCGGCCGATGCCCCGCTAAGCGTACATGACGATGCTCCCAAAGCCTTCACTGTAATGGTAACAGACTCGTTTAGGCCAAGACCTCCCACTTTATGCGTTAAACCGTTACTGCCCGAACTTGGCGCAGTATAGGTTAAACCATTGTTGGTACTTACCAGGTAACTGGTAGCGCCGCTTACCGCGCTCCACTCAAAAGCTACGCTCGATGACGTAACTTCGCCAACCGTTACCACGGGCGCATTAAGCGGTTTGGTCATCTGTACCTGCACTGTGACTCTTCCGCTGCTGTTACACCCAGTGCTGTTGGTTGCTTCCAGGTAATAATTTTTTGCCGATGTTAAGTTAGCCGCAACATAGGTATTGCCCTGGGCAAGCAGGTTTCCACCCGTCGGTGCATCGTACCAGGAAATGACTGCTCCGCCTGATGCTGAAGCGGTTAATGTAGCGCTGGTGCCCGGGCAAACAGATGTTCCCGAACTGCTTACTGTAACCACCGGCAACTGAATGATAGCTACGCTAACCGTTCCCCGGGCCGAGGAACCGCACCCTGCAGCGTTGACAGCCTGTACATAATAGGTTGTTGCCGCTGTTACGTTGCTGATTGTATAACTGGTCCCTGTATGTAAAATGTTAGCTTCGGTTGCGCCGCCGTACCAGTTATAAACAGCACCACTTTGCGCGTTTTGTATGGTAATTGTCGTTGTGGAGCCGGAGCAAACGCTAATAGTGCTTTGCGTAAATTGCGGTACCGCCGGTAATGGCGAAACAGTTACCTGTATTGTTGTTAAAGGACTGCTGCAGGTGCTATTAGATGCCTCAACATAATAACTTTTGCCTGCGTTTAATACAGGAGTAGTGTATGACGTACCTGTAGCAAGCACCGTGGTTTTAGCCGACGAATCATACCAGTTGTATGTAAATCCGGCCTGCGGCGAGGCAACCGTCAATGTCGCCGGGGTTCCCTGGCAAATGGTTATCGTTGACGCTGCAAGCGATGGAGGAGGTGGTGGTGTTGAAACCTTAATGAGCACCACATTACTAAGCGCCGGAGTTGTACATGCCCCGGAAGAAACCATACGGCGATAATAAGTATCATTGTTTAGCACCGGCGGGTCATAGTTTTTCGATACAGCACCCGAAATATCATTAAATGTTGCGTTATCTGTGGATGATTGCCATTGATATGAAAAAGTTCCATCGCCCCCTCCGGGCACGCTACCCGTAATAGCCGCTGGATTACCTGTTGAACAAAATTGGGTAACAGCTGGCGCTACTATTGTATTGTTATTGACTGCTGCTATCGGCCTTACGGTAACATCATAATAAGAATCATAATCCACTACGCCGGCGGTAGAGATCCTGCGGCGCAGGCTGTATACAATACTTGAAGCAGATGTATTTGTTAACGAAGATGTGATATAATCTTTTTGAGTATTTGCCGACGGTGCATTTACCCAGTTTCCGTTGTTATTTATTTGCCATAGATAACTGTCGGGCACAGGGTTTTTTATATCGCCGTTAAGTACAGCCGCAGCAGCGGAGCAAATGGTAATTGCCTGCAGGGGGACGACCCTAATATGGTATGGAGTAAACCTTGGTTCAACAGACCGCGGCTCCACGTTAACAGGCAATGGGGTTTCAAATGCCCGGCTAAACCCAGCGAACGGGAGAAAAGACAGGCAAAACATTGCCCATAATACTATTTTATATAGAGGTGCAGGTTTAGGGCGCATAGTTTAAATTAACGGATAATGATAATAATTATCTTTCATATTACTAAATTTTCAAAATATTTTAATCATTAACGAAACGATTTCAAAGCCAATCCGCGTTGAGTTAGCCCAATCAGTTATGTTAATTAATTATTTTTGTTAATTCAGGTTTATCAATAACGTTATATTACAACGGTATCCTAAGCTCTTCTACGGTACAATTAATTATAATGTTCACATTATCAAAAAATTTCAAACTATACTTTACTGCAATTGAAGCTATCACAAATTTTTACCTTTTAAAGGACAGGGCAAAGCCGTACCGGTTGAGGGCATGGTGTGAAAAAACATGAATTATTAATAGCCCAATTTACAGGAAGCACATTGAATAAAGGCCTGATGAAGGGGGCGGCCTGCGGCGCTAACGGTTTTATTTAATTAACCATAAAGGGTAAATGCAGCCCGGATAATAACATAAACGGCAATAATATTGTGAACGGATGGCAATAAAACTTTATAAAGGCCTGGAATACTATAGCAATTAATACAACTTAACTCATACCTTTTTCAGGATGCGATCAAATACTATATTAATATCTTCTGAAATTTTTAAAATATATGCCAAAAACACATAAACCACGCCCACGATAACCGATCTGTAAATCATATCTGCGAATACATTCTTTAACGACGGAAGATAAAGCCCGATAAGCAGACAAACCGTAAAAATCAGTAATATATAAACGTGCGCCATTGCAAGAGGCTGCAGGTTAAACTTAATTTTAACAAACAACCAATAAGCAAAGTTTAGTACAAACATGGTGATCAGGTATGATAAGGCGGCTCCCATCATGCCTAACATAGGTATCAGAACCAAATTTGACAGTACACAAAAAACCACCCCCGAAACAATAAAAACAGTGGTGAGCTTGTAATACTTGGATACATTCATGATATAGCCATTTAACCCTCCTGTCATATCAACCAGAAAGGCAACGCCCACTATAATAAATACATTGAAATAATTGGCGTACTCAGGTTTATGTAACAACATTATAATAAACGACCTGTTAATAACCAAGCCTATGAAAAGCAGGCAGCCGATAAGCATTTGTACTACTGATGTCTTGTAATAAATTTTACCAATCTTTGCCAGATCATTGGTAACCCATGACTGGGCTATGATCTGCAGTGAGGTGCGGCTCAATGCCTTTGCCGGTAAACTTATTACTACCGCAATGGCGAAAAACGTACCGTAAATACCTACATAACTAAATGACTCTTTGGTAAGCATGCTCAGCATCAGGGTATCAAGGTTCTGGATCATTACAAAGGAGCTGCCACTTAATACCGTAAAAATGCCATAACTAAAAAACGTTTTTCTTTCGTTCAGCAGCTGAGCACCAACAGTCGAAAACTTAAAGTGCCGGCCTTTTCTAATATAAGCAAGCAACACCAATACAGCCACCAGGTTAGCTGCTATATATATCATCAAAAAAACATGGTAATCAACCAGCTTAATAGCTATGAGCAAAACGCCCGCAGTTGTGAACAAACGTAATCCTACTTCGCGCAAAAAGGAAGAAAGCACATTTTTAAATACCGTAAGCGCCAGGTTTTCCAGAACAGAAAATACCAGCGTAAAAAATGACAACGGAATAAGGTAATAGAAATACCTGATCAGTAACGGAGCTCCATTCTTATTCTTATAGTAACTAATAATAAAATCCTTAAAAACTACAAAAAGCACCGTGAAGATCGCAAAACCTATCAGGCTCCAAACAGTTACAAAAGATGCGAAACCGCCATGTTTTTTATCGTCGCTGCGATAGTAAGGGAAATATTTAAGAATGATATTACCAATACCTAATCCCGCAAGTTGTGCATACAGCAGCGATATGGTCCCCATTAAAATAAAAAAACCGATCTCTTCTGTGGTAAGGATACGCTGAAAAAGAATGATAAGATTAAAGAAGCCTAAAGCAACTCCCGCATACAATATGAGGCTGTTAAAAAATCCCTGCTTTTGTAAAAGATTCATTTAATTTTATTGTTGCTTATACTACTTTGAATAATATGATCAAGCAAAGCGATGCGCATGTGAATATCATAGTTTTTGACAATATGATCATGAGCAGCTAATCCCATTTTCGCGGCTAATTCCACGTCGCCCGCAATACGCGTCATTTTAGCTGCCATATCATCGATGTCGTGTTCAGCAACCAGAAAACCTGTTACGCTGTCAATAACAGCCTCTTTTATACCGGCGTGAGCTGTGCTTACGATGGCCAAACCTGCAGAAGCTGCTTCAAGAATGGTATTGGGAGTTCCCTCCATATCACCGTCGGCGGCCGTTACCGAATGCTGTACAAAGCAACGTACTTTTTGCATAAGTGCTCGGATCTCAGCAGACGTCATTACACCGGTCAATGTTACACTATCTGTAAGGCCAAGTTCTGATATTAGTTGCCTTGTATTATCAAAAAGAGGCCCGTCGCCTACCATCCATAAATGAGCTTCCGGAAAACCCAAATGTACCTGCATAAAGGCCCGGATGACCGATTGAGGTGATTTTTTTTCAACAAACCGGCCAACTGACAAAAAATAAGGACCGGAATTTATTATATCCATCAGTGGAAACTTAGCTCCGTCAACGCCATAAGGATTAAGATGTATTTTTGATGCCGGGGCACCCATTTCTTTTAAAGCCTTAACCATATCGTTTGATACCGCAACAATTGCAGAAGCATAATCAAAGGCAACACGATAAAGTGGCAAATATTTTGCTATCGTTGGTTTGTGATGCGCATCTGCACCATGAAAATGAATAATCAGTGGCACACCGGCCATTTTACAAGTCGATGCAATCGCCGCACCTACCATACCATATTCGGCAAGTACAACATCGATCTTATTTTCCTTTAGATAAGCAGAAAGAGCTCTTATGCGAACTCCTATCTCCTTTTTTTTTAAAATCCTTTTTTGAACGAGATAAGCTAACAGCGAGAACTTTGAGCGGATAAGAAATTTCCCTTCATGGTTATAAAGCGGAAAGTCGCCGCCATAGAGTACTTTTTTGTTCCCCTTCAACCTATCGATATGAGCTTGTATAAAGGTTTCAGAAAAGGTGGATTTATTTGGCTTAACTATACACAAGTTGAACGTATCCTTCATATCAACCAAGTTTTCTCTTCACGTAAAACCTACGAAATACGCTGCTAAACTTATTAATGGCTTTGTTTATAATACGCTTTGCACGTTGTGAAGATGTAACGGGCTTGGGATAAAAGAAAGCAGCCTCAAAGTCGTCATTTTTTTCCAGTACAATGTGGGCATAATCACCTACATTCCAAACACTTTTGGATTCATACAGTATTACTTCTGCACCTATATCGGCAGCCAGTTTGCCAACGGTTTCAAAAGATATATGCTCATCAACCGGCTGCATCGTTTCCGGCTTGTTTACCAATGACCATTTAAGGTTATGCGGTGTGGGCACGGTTAAAACTATCCGCCCCTTATTACTTAATATTTTTGCAAGGGCCGCGTGTACCTCCGGCCTGTCAACAACTGCAATATGCTCATAAACGTCCATAAAGATGATCAAATCAAATTGCTCATCAAACGTATCTTTAGTAAGTATACTTTCCCTAAAATCCAGTTTATTATCTGCAAAAAGCTTTTGGGCAACCTGTATAGATAAGGTGCTGATATCAATACCTGTTATAACCGCATCTGGCCAATATTTATGCATCCGTGAACAGATATTGCCCATGCCACAGCCTACTTCCAATATCCTTTTTGGTTTCGTTGTAAATCGTTTTATGGTTTCCCAGCCAAGCTCTATGCGGGGATTAACTACGATGTAGTCGTTAAGCTTATTTTTAACGTGCTCGTCGTAGTATGACACTACATTTTCGCGGTTGGGATTTTCGGTCATTACAGATACAGAGTAAATATGCTTTGCTTTGCAGGCGCAAAGTTAATAAATAATATTAAAGGGGGCTTTTGGAGCAGCGATGACATAGATAGCCCTATTGCATTGTGCCGGTGTTTATCTGTTATTACCTTTCACACATAGCTAATTTACCAGTTTTAAATAACAAATAAACCCAGACTGGAACAACCTGAAGAGTTGCAATACGCGGTTGTATTAAAAAAATAAGAAGACCGGAATATCATTAACCGGTCCTCCTATTTTTTAATTATCCGTGCAGCTCTTAATATTTCTTTGATATAAATAATTTATGAATTTCATAGGCACTCAAGGCCCTGTGATAAATCCTTACTTCATCCATAGCACCACGTACAAGGTACCCGTCCGATGAAACACCTGGGTTATCACGCCCAATATACAGGTCGGCATCTGTGTTCATGTTAGGCACCGGCATATTGTTTGTTATGTTATCAAGCACACCGTCAATATAGATACTTAGCTGATGTTTGGGCAGATCGTAAACACTTGTAATTAAATGCCACTGATTTAAACTAACAACTTGAGTTCCGCGTGCTGCGGCACTGCCGCCTCCTGTGCCGTAAGTTACAATACCCAATGTTGAAAACCCATAGCCCGTGATACCCCAGGCCCATCCGTTTTCAATGCCTGAATAATGCTTCGTTAATAGATTGACACCGTACGAGTAATTGTACTGATCTAACTTAACCCATGTACTTAATGTGATGCTTGTATTGCTTAAACGTAAAGCCTGGTTATCTTTTACAACAATATAGCTGCTCGATCCATTGAAATAGAAAGCACTGTTTGCGTTTCCGAACCTATCGGTTGTTGATGATATGTCATTGGCTTTACCGTTATTTTTATAGGGCGAAAAATCGTTAAGGTTATTATTGAAAGGGTAATACGCCAACAGGCCTATACTTAAGCTGTCCTTAACAGTTACCAGGCAGGTGGCTGTTTTTGTTTTGGCAGAATCAGTAACCCAAATCTTTGAGGTGCCTTCATTCTTAACGGTGATTTTTCCTGTTTTAGACACAGAAACAATCGAAGTATCAGAAGATTGCCATAAAAACTTTGAGGTATCAAACGAAACGGGATCTACCTTCAAATCCATTTGCAACACGTTACCTATGTAAGCGGTTAAAGTATCAGTTATTGTTATTCCCTGAAGCTTTACAGGCTGAGGAGTGGGATTGTTTTGCTCTTTATGACAAGATGAGTAAATGACAATAGCGATTAAAGCCAATAAAAGCGGTATTCTTTTTTTCATGTAATAAGGTTTTGGCTTCAAAGATATAAAACTTCGCATAAATTAGCACAACACTGCGCCAAAACCCATCAATACCAAAGGAAAATCAATTGGCGGCTTTCACCGGACTACCTGAGGCTGCCTTTTTCTTAGCAGCTGTTTTTGTAGTCACCAGCACAACACCATTTACGGCCCTCTCGCCATAAATAGCCACAGTATTTTTATCTTTTAACACACTTATCCGTTCGATATCGTTCGGATTAATTTTACTTAACGATGTACCCTGGGCCAGGGCTATCCCATCTATAATAATTAAAGGCGCTGATTTACCGCTATACTTGTCACTAACTATCACATGCTGCCTGGTGGTATCAACAACCAAACCGCCATATATTGGCCTGTCTTCGCCCGACGGATTTACAACATCCCCGGTTTTATTTTCGCCTGGTTTTGCAGATTTATCATCGGCCAGTGTAAAGCTTATCGGCACAGAATACTGTACTTTCACCGGCTTGCCATTCTGAATTCCAGGTTTCCAGGCCGGCGATATACTAAGCACTCTTACAGCTTCCTCGTCGCAACCTGAGCCTATCCCTCTTACAACCTTCATGTTTGATAACGACCCATCTTTTTCAACAACAAAAGTTATGATCACCCTGCCCTGAACATTATTATCACGGGCGGTTTTGGGATACCTCAGGTTAGTCATCAGGAACTTTCCAAACGCTTCCAACCCACCTTTAAACTCAGGCACCTGCTCAACTGATGTAAATACCGGATCAGAACCTGATTGAGCCGAAACTATTGAGAATGTTACAGGTGCAGTAGTCTTTGTAGTATCATCGCTGGGAGCAAGTGTAAAACTGATAGGCACTGAATATTGAGTCCTTACCGTCCGATTTCCCTGCATACCGGGCTTCCAGTTAGGCGATAGTTTTATCACCCTTAATGCTTCGTTATTCAGATCATCCGTAATACCCTTTACAATCCTTTCATTTGAAAGCGTGCCATCCTTTTCAACAACAAAGGTTATGATCACCCTTCCCTGGATCTTTTGTTCACGGGCTGTTGCAGGGTATTTTATATTGGTAGATAAAAATTTACCAAAAGCCCCCAGCCCGCCCGGAAACTCGGGCAAACGGGCAACCGCAGTATATACCGGTGAGGTATCAGCTGCTACAACCTGCCTTTCAAGTTTAAGAGGCTCATCAATAGTAATCTCCGCCACTTTACTGGCCGGCGTCGAGAAAACTTTATCGGCCTTAGTGTTGATGACCGTAATGGTATCACTATTATTAATTGTAGCTGATGACAGTACCATCATCAAAATAAACAGAGGGGCCGACAGTCCGTATTTAATAAGTGTTATGCGGTGCGATTTATTTTTTTGCAACATGATAATACGTTCTTTCAACAAACTTTTGTTAAAAAACGAATTAACCAAGTTGTGTGAAGGCGTATTAAATGTTTGGCTTAAAAGCAGCATGGCATAATCGGCCTTATCCGTACCGGCTTCAACAGCATGCCTGTCGGCTATAAACTCGTGAATATGCTTGATCGCCCGACGATAGAAATAAACAATCGGGTTAAACCAGTTAATGATCATCACCAGTTCAACCAGCAACACATCGGCCGAATGCCATTGTTTGGCATGTACATCCTCATGCGTGGCAATTGCTTCATTGGCCTCCCCATCGGCATTTAATTTCACGGTTTTGAAAAAGGAATAGGATACCTGTGATTGCGGCTGACTAATCACCTTTTTTAGCTTAAACAACTGCCAGATCAATCTGAGCGATAAAAAAACGATACCCGCCGCATATATAATAAACAGCACCTCCCCTATACTAATAGGCGATTCTTCAATAGGTTTAAAGTGATAAACCAATACCGGGCTACTGTACAGGGTATACTTTACCTGCTGGGTAATAAATAGATTTTGCACCCAATCGGCCTGGATAACGGGTATCATAAATGATAGTAAAGCGGCACTTACCAGGTAAAGCCTGTTAAGCTGAAAAAAGGTTTCTTTGCGAAGCAAAAGCACATAAAACCCGTAAAACAGCAACAGGTATATGTTTACCAGTAATAAATATTGCCACCAGTTCATAATTACTTTTCTTTTAGTTTTTCAATCAGTTTCATGATCTCATCGGCCTCTTTCAGGTCGATCTTTTCTTTCTTTACAAAAAATGAAAGCATACGGTTAACAGAGTTGTCAAAATAACCGCTCAGTAATTTGTCGGCAGCAAAATTCTGGTATTGCTCCTTGCTGATTACCGGGTGATACTCATGACTTTTACCAAACGCTTCATGCCCAACAAAACCTTTTGTTTCCAGGATCCGGATAATTGTCGATACCGTATTGTAAGCTGGCTTGGGTTCAGGTAACTGTTCGATAACGTCTTTAACATACCCTTTTTTTAATTGCCAGAGCACTTGCATAATCTGCTCTTCGGCGCGGGTTAACTCTTTAATTTCCATGTGCGTACTTTAAATATTAATACCTCGTGTATTAATGTGTTTAATTGGTTAAACTAAGGTAAGAGATGTATTTTATATTTACAACTAAATTTTTAGTTATTAATTTCTTAAACTTTAAATCATCATATTCGTTGTGATACTTCATACCATTTTATAAATGAACATAACCTTCCATGGTGCTGCCCGTAACGTAACCGGCAGCAAGCATTTACTCCGCTTAAACGACGGTACCAGCATATTATTAGACTGCGGCATGTTCCAGGGCCTGGGCGAGCAAACCGAAGAAATGAACGAACATTTTGGCTTTAATCCCAAAGGTGTAACGCACATGATCCTTTCGCACGCGCATATTGACCATTGCGGTTTAATTCCCCGGCTCGTTGCCGAAGGATTTGAGGGAAACATTTATTGCACCTCGGCCACGATGGACCTTACACGCATCCTGCTGCTCGATTCGGCAAAGATCCAGGTACAGGACACCGAGTATAGTAACAAACACCGCATCCGCAAAGGCTTGCCGCTGCTTAATCCTCTGTACACCGAAGAGGATGTGATGGAGGCCCTTCGCCTGTTCAAAATTGTTGAATATGGCGAAGAGTTTGAAATTACCCCTGCCGTAAAATTCAACTTTACTGATGCCGGGCACATTCTGGGCAGCGCGGCAGTGCATATTACCGTTACAGAAAACGGCAGGGATACCCACATTACTTTTAGCGGCGATGTTGGTCGTTATGACGATCTGCTGTTGAAAAACCCGCAAACATTTGAGCAGGCTGATTATATTTTACTGGAATCAACCTATGGTGATTCCCTGCATAAAGAACTGGGGCCTATTGAAGAATCGCTGCTGGAGATCATTAAAGAAACCTGCGAAGTTAAAAATGGCAAGGTAATTATCCCGGCATTCAGCGTTGGCCGTACGCAGGAATTACTGTACGCCTTAAACAGCCTGGAACTGAAAGGTATCCTGCCGGATGTTCCTTATTATGTAGATAGCCCGCTATCGGAAAAAGCAACCGAAGTATTGATGAACCACACCGAGGTTTATAATAAAAATGTGCAGGAAGTTTTAAAACCGATGCCAATCCTTTTGGGTTTAAGGGCTTGCGCTTTATTGAAAGTGTAGAGGAATCAAAGGCACTGAATAACGATCCGCGACCTTGTGTCATCATTTCCTCATCGGGCATGGCTGAGGCCGGACGGGTAAAGCACCACATTAAAAACAATATCAATAATCAAAAGAACACTATTTTAATGGTAGGCTATGCTGAGCCAAATTCATTGGGCGGCCGGTTATTAAAAGGCGATCATGAGGTACATATTTTTGGTGAAATGTATGAGGTAAAAGCCGAGGTCCGCTCCATCAAATCAATGAGCGCCCACGGCGATTATGACGACCTGCTCCATTTCCTGGCCTGCCAGGACCCCGCATTGGTAAAAACCGTGTTTCTTGTTCACGGCGAGTACGAAGTGCAGCAGCATTTTGCCGCGAAAATTAAAGCGCACGGCTTTCATCATGTTGAGATCCCGTACCAGCATCAGAAGATAGTTTTGGAATAGGGAGTTTAAACAAATAAAAACAAAAAATTGTCATTTCGATAGAGCATGGGGGGATATGAGCACCGCGCGAAAGAGAAATCTTATACACCCTGTAAATCCCCTAAGCACATCTCATAAATCCCACTATACCTCTATGGAAATGACAATCTTCCAGTTACAAAATATCTACCTTTAAAAATGTGGAATCATAATTATTACGTCTATATCACTACTAACCCAGGCAAAACTGTATTGTACATCGGAGTCACCAATGATATAAGCATAAGGGTTTTGCAACATCTCGAAAATAAAGGAACTAATAAATCTTTTGCGGGCAAATACTACTGTTACCATTTAGTTTACTACGAACATTTCACCCACGTTGAGCACGCCATAGCCCGGGAAAAGGAGATTAAAAAATGGCGCCGAGAAAAGAAAATTGCTTTAATCGAGTCGACTAATCCGGGCTGGGAATTTTTAAATCAAAGTGTAATCGACTAATATCAATTGCCACTCATTTGCATCAAACAGCGAAGGCAAGACACCTCAAACAAAAAGCCTTATGCAAAACACATTAATCTAACGTGGTGTATAAGATTTCTCTTCAGCGCGACCGCACAATCCCCCCTTGCTTCATCGAAATGACATCAGCTTGTATTTATATCTATGGCATTTTTTTACTCTTTCCCTACCTGTTTTATCACCGCTATAATATCCTCTTCGCCAAAAGCAGCTTCGGCGGCCTGATAGGTTTGATAAGCAGTTTCTCCAAGCGGTGTAGCCAAACCGAGGCCTTTAGCCAGGCGCAGATCTTTAGCGATATGTTTTAAGGCGAAAGCTGCCTGGTAATTATTGTTAACAATGGCATCGCCTTTTATTTTGATAAAGGGACTGCCTAAAGCACTATTGCTGATCAGCGTAGTTAATGCTTCTGCTTCAATGCCATTTTGTTGTGCCAGCGTTATTGTTTCGGCAAGGCCTTGTGCAACAATACCAAGCAAAGTATTAATGGCCAGCTTAGCCGCGTTACCTGCACCGGTACCACCAACCAGTATAACCAGTTTACCCATTTTTTCGAGGATAGGTTTAGCCTGCTCAAATGCGCCGGCCTCGCCTCCAACCATAATAACCAGCATAGCATCTTCCGCTTGTTTGACACTGCCTGATACCGGGGCATCCAGGTAATAATTACCTTGAGCCTTGCATGCCGCTGCTATCTCCTTACTGATAGCAGGCGAAACTGTGCTCATGTTAATGATTATTTTGCCGCTTACTTTTGCCGCAAGTAAACCTTCATCACCATGAAAAATATCATTAATCGCATTATCGTCTGATACCATGATAAAAACAACATCAGCAGCATTCAACAATAAGGCAGGCGAAGCAGCTACACCAATGCCCTGTGCCTTAAACGCCTCTTCCTTATCCTTGCTTCGGTTATAAACACTGAGCGGATATCCGGCTTTAATTAATTGCTGCGACATTGGAACGCCCATTTTACCTAATCCTATCCATCCTGTTTTAACTGTATTCATAGTAGCTATTTTATTTTTGTTTTATATAGATTTTATTGATGTCAATTTCTCTCTTCTAAGTCATCTAAACAGACGACAAAAACCTAATTACCGAATATTTTTACGGATCCGGCTCAATGATTGAGGCGTTACGCCCAGGTAAGACGCAATATCGGTAAGTGACACTCTCCCGGCAACCTCGGGCTGCCGTTCCAAAAACAACCGGTACCTTTCCGACGAATCGTAACCAAGATAGGTGTTGCGCGTTTTTATCTTCTCCATAAGCGTATGCTGCGAAATCTGATCGATCATTCCTTTGAGATAAGGCAGCTTTTCATATAAAGCCAGCAGGTTGCTTTTGCTAACAACCAATAGTTCTGTATCGCAGGCGGCCTGAATGCTTTCATCAGCGATCAGGTTGTTATTAAAGCTGTACAGAATGGTGCAAAACTGATTGTCCTTTAAAAAGAAATAAGTAACCTCATTCCCCTTGTCATTTCGCGCCATAATACGCAGTATGCCGTTGGTAATAAAAAAGAGCTGTCTTGCTACATGCCCCAGCTGCAACAGCGTATCCCCTTCCTTAAATTTCATGGGCTCAAAGGCTTTTAGTATAAGCTCCTGATCATCAACCGGGATAGGTTTTAACTGCTGTAACCTGGCTATAAGTTGCTGTTGCATGATACAAAGATCAGGTAAAATAGAAGTAAAAGCATCAATAAAAAAAGCCATTGTGAACGAAGCACAAGCCCTCTCTTCCGGGGAGGGTTTGGGTGGGGCTAACCCGCCTGCCCTATTTCCAATTTACTGATCTTATTGCCGGCACCAATCGTAAAATTAAAATAGGTTTTAAAATCGCCCCACTGGTCGCTGTGAAATTTGCCGTATAGGTGCAGGCCGTTTTGTTCCACCTTATCGATACTGGTAAAACGTTCATGGCCTAAAGCTTTTTCAAAAAAAGTTTTAAAGTCCATTTTATTACCATCATCAAAAAGCTGGGCATCATTGGTGAACAAGCTAAACCAAGCCTGCTTATCTCCGCTTTGCAGGGCGTCGATGGCTTGTTTTACTATCGGGTTATTTAACTTTTCGGTGTTCATGGTATTGATGTTTTGGATAGTTGCAGCAAGTGTTTTTGCAGCCTGAGCGTTTACTGCAGAAGTAATTAATGTGCCATATATGATATAATGATTAAGCGTTTTCATGACATGGTAGATGTATAATCAAATAATGCTACTTTTTGAATTAAATACAGGTAGCAGCTTATAGCTATGACTATAAGCTGCTACCCTATGTTACTAAACTGACCGTTAATTTGTTGCGCCGCCGTTTACCAACAGGTGTTGTCCGTTCACAAATGAGGAAAGATCGCTGGCAAAAAACTCGGCCACATTGGCCACATCTTCAACTTCGGCCAGGCGGCCCATCGGACAACTGTCAAGCAATTGTTTTCTTAACGCGGGGTAACTATCAGCTTCGGCAAAGATACCTGAATGATCAACAGCAAACGGTATGATAGAGTTAACTGTTACACCATGGTGACCAATTTCTTTCGAAAGGATATCAACCAAATACCTTGGCGTAGCTTTGCTGCCACCATACACTGCCATTCCGGGTACAGGGAATGAGGTTGTGCTTGAAGCGATGTAAATAAATACGGCCATTATCTTGTACATTTTTAGCAGCCTGCTGCATAGTAAAATAAGTGCCTTTTGTATTAATGCCAAATACACGGTCGAACTGTTCTTCGGTAAAATCAGTTACCGGGGTTTCCACCAGTTCGATACCGGCGTTAGCTACTACGATATCTATTTTACCAAACGCTTCTTTAGCTTCTTTAAAAAGCCTTTCAATATCAGCTACTTTACTTACATCGGCCTGCACAGCAATTACATTTGCACCCATCGCTTTGATGTTGCTGACCACTTCATCCGCCGATGCTTTATCGCGCGAATAGTTGATCACGATATCGGCACCTAATGCTGCATAACGTTCTGCAATTGCTTTACCTAAACCACGGGCCGAGCCTGTTATTACCGCTACTTTATTATTTAATGAGTTCATTATTGTTTTTTTTTGATTACACCGATGGGATTTGATTTCACCGATGCTTGATTAATGATTCTGTGATTATTATTGTCTTATTTCGTGATTCTTGCCGTCTTGCTTCTATCATTCCCCCTTCAGGGGGTTAGGGGGCTTACGCCATTGCACCATTAGCCCCGATATTTTGTGCAGAGATCCATTTGGCGTCGTCGCTTGCCAGGAAGGTTACTATTTTGGCAATATCTTCAGGCTCACCGATGCGGTTAAAAGCTGATAATGACGCCAGGCGGTCGATCAGCTCCTGAGGTTTGCCTTTGGTAAACAGTTCGGTATTTGTTGGCCCGGGAGATACTGTATTGACGTTGATACCCCTCGCGCCAACCTCTTTGGCAAACACGCGGGTTAATTGCTCCACGGCGCCTTTGGTGGCTACATAGGTAGCATAAGTTGGCATCATAACGCGGGTAGTGGTTGATGAAAAATTGATGATACTGCCGCCATTGGCCAGTTTAGTTGCGGCTTCGCGCATGGTATTAAATGTTCCGCGAACGTTGATATCAAACTGGCGGGTAAAATCCTCGTCGGTAGTGTCTTTTATTAATTTGGTGATCATGATGCCGGCGTTGTTTACCAGTACATCAATTTTGCCGTAATGGGCTATCGCTGCGTCAAACATAGCTGCTACTTCGTCAGCTTTGCTAACTTCGGCCTGCAGGGCAATGGCATCGCCGCCTTGTTGTTTGATAGAGTTTACGGTTTGGTCAGCAGCTTCTTTGCCGCCTGCGTAGTTGATAATTACTTTAGCGCCTTCGGCTGCTAATTTGTGAGCTACTGCTGCACCGATACCTCTTGAGGCGCCGGTTACTAATACTACTTTTGATGCTAATGTGTTCATGGTTTCCTTTGTTGTGTATGTTTTGTTGTCGTAGATTGACAATACAAAGGTGGCAAGGGCGAGGCCCCTGAATGATACACATATCAAAGCATTACATACGAATATCTAAGATTGGCTTATAAATTTTGTTTGAGATGGTTTAAAGTAGAGACGCCTTACATGCCTCTCCCATAGGACAAGCAGCCTTGTAAGTTATCAAGCCAGCTTACTTTATAGACATCTTTATTAAGAGGATACCCTATGGTGCTCCCTCCTGAACAGCACCGGCGACAAATCAGTATGCTTTTTAAAATAATTACTGAAATGGGTAGCTTCAGAAAAACCCAGGCGATAAGCAATTTCTTTAATGGAGAGTTTTGAGTTCTGCAAGAGGGCCTTGGCCTCAGTTATAGTTTTTTCGGCAATCCATGTGCTGATGGTTTTGCCGGTTTTTATTTTGATAACATTACTCAGATAGTTGGGATGAAGGCTTTGCGCATCGGCGTAGTCCTGCACCCTGAAAGCCTGTTCGGCTGTACCATTGCTCAGGTCGCGATAATGTTTTTCAAGCAGGCGTTTAAAGTTTTTTACAATTTCCGAGCTCCGGTTGCCTTCATATATCGGGTTATAATCTTTCCAGAAATATTCTTTGAATTTTAACAGTACCACCACAAACAGGTTACCGATGACCCGGTAACGGTATGGGCTATCTGAATTATACTCTTTCAGGATCTGGTGATATAAAATATCAAACTCCTCAAAAATTTCGGGCGTAAGTACGCGGGCCGGAAATGTTTCGGCCAGCAAAAAAGGGAACTCATCAAAAATATTGGCATGTACGTTTTCCTTCAAAAACGATTCGCTCAGCGTAAACAGGTATACATCACCAATACGCTCCCAGTTAAACGAACGGAAATGGCCCGGATTGGTAAAGTAAATAGCTCGCGGCTGTAGCTTATGATTTTGCTCATCAATGGTATAATCACCACTCCCATCTTTAATGAAGGCAAAGACAAAAAAGTTAAGCCTGCTCAAGGGCGATTTAAACGGCGTAGGCTGATTAATATCTTTCAGGTTAAAAACCGTAAAATCGGTATGTTTTATCAGCTCAAGTGGCAAGCCCAGGTGCTTGTACTGATCATAAAGTGTATTAAAGATCTGTTTTTCATTATCCTGGTGATGCATGACGAGATGTTTGCACCAAAGCTATGAGGGATACGGTAGATTTGCAATAACGGGCTAATCAATAAAAAACGGCGCATCAGTTACAATACGCCGTTTTCTATTTTAGATCTAAAATATTTTTAATCAAAGCTTACGCTGCCGTAACTGGTATTGATGGTAATGGTTTTATCACTACCACCTTTACCTAAATGACCTTTGTAGGTTTTTGTCGGACTATAGCCACGTTCACCGTCGGCAGGGGTTTTACTGGTGATGTTAACATCATGGCCGCTATAGTTAAAGCTACCGTAGTGCACAGTGATATCAAAATCAGCATTCTGGCCGTCGCTCACTCCCAGTTTTACACTTGAATATGATGAATTAACCGAAAGATTTTTCACATTTTTATCAACCTCTTCAATCTTTAACGCCCCACTGAATTTAACGTTGATATTACCCGAAGTAGTAATACGGCCAATTTTGGCCGAGCCGTAGCTTACATCAGCATTGAGTTTATCACAATCACCAAGATTAAGGCTGCCATAGGCTACATCCAAATCGCTGCCGGTAAGGTTGCCGATAGTTGCACTGCCATATTTAACCCTGATCTGGCAAGCTGGGTTGCTTAAGGATTTGGCGCTAAGGCTGCCATATGAGTTATTGATATTGAGTTTACCGCTCAGGTCGGGCAACTCGGTACTGCCATATTTGTTGTTAATGGTAAGCGGATTTTTGGCGGGCATGTAAACGGTATAATTGATCTCCATTTTACGCACAGAGTTTTTCTTACCAAACAGGTTGCCCCAACTGCCGTTATCATCATCGTTTTGATTGATGTAAGTTTTGAACGATACACCCGAGCCGTCTTTGCTATCCCTGATAGTTACGTTATCAAGCAGTTTTTGTGCTTTATCTTCATCATTGGCCCCAACTTTAATCTGTACATCAACCTTAACCTCGCTTTTAGCCCAGGTAATTACCGTGATTTTGCCAAATTTATTATCAATGTTAATCACATCGTTGCCGTCAACATTATAGCTTTTGCTGTAGCTTTTTGTTTTTTCAACTATATCGCCATTCTGCACCTGTTGCTCATAGCGCTCATCACCATTGTAACTGTAGCTAAAGTTCTGGTCGAAGTTTTTAAAGCCGAAATTTATATTAGGACTAAGCATCTCAAATTTATCAGCAAACTTCAAGCTGTCAAATCCTTTAAATTTCAAGCTATCCTTAAACTTAAAAGCAAGCTGTTTGTTCAGCTTCAGCATATTTTGCATTTTAAAATGCATTTGCTTTTGCTGCTGCACGCGCAGGTTGCTCATTTCCTTTTGCAGTTCGTGCATTTTGGCATTCAGCTCCTTCATTTTTTGCTGATACTCCTTACTGTCGGTTACCGAAGTCCAGTTCTCCACGGTCAACCCGGCAGCAGGCGGCGGCGTGGGAGGTAATAGGGGTTTTACCGGTGCAGGCGGGGCTGCAGGACTTACCTGTGCAAAGTTTGCTGTACTTATGGCTAATAAGCCGATAAGCATAAGCAGGGCCGGACTAAATATTTTTGGTTTCATTGTTTTGTTCCTTTTTCATCTGGTTAAACTGTTCAATTACATTTAATTGCTGAGTTAGCACCTCGGTTTGTATTTGCAGGTTCCGGATCATTGCACGTAAAACACGTTCCTGGTTAGGGCTGGTGGCTAAATCACTGTTTAGTCTTTTATAGGTGGAATCCATCTTGGCTATCTCGGCGCTGAACTCCTTGTATAGCTGAGGATCATTTTTAGATGCTGACTTAAGTTCGGTAAGCTTGGTTTCAACAAGCGATGCATAGCGCACCTGCTGTTGTGCGTACTCGGGGTTAATAGCGGCAAGGTCAACGCCTTTTGTGCCTTTTTGGGTTTGTATATATATGCCGAAGCCTATGCCCATTATGATGATGACCGATGCGGCCACTTTTAGCACGAAGCCCAGCGAAAAAGTCTTTGCTTCCCGCTTTTTTGGTTGTTCCTGCTCCTGGTCCAAAAAATTGAGCTGTGCCTCAATTTTACCCCACAAATCTGCCGATGGTTCTATTTCGTTAAATTCCTCGTTATTGTCGTGCATGAAATCTTCAAATCGCTTGCTCATGATACTTGTCCTTTCCTGTTTAAAATTTCAATTAACTTTCTTTTAGCTCTCAAAAACTGGGTTCTTGATGTGTTTTCTGATATATTCAATATTTGACCTATTTCTTCGTGGTCATACCCTTCAAGCAGATATAATGATATCACCACGCGATAGCCATCGGGCAACTGGTTCATGCCTTCTTTTACCCTGGCAACCTGGTACTGCAGGTCTTCATCGTCCCAGCTCTCGTCATCGGCAATATTTTCAAGATGGCCATCTTCCAGCTCAACCAGTTCCAGCTTTCGTTTGCGCAGCAGGTTGATCGACCGGTTTACAACGATCTGCTTAAGCCAGAGGCCAAATGTGGTATCCTGCCTAAAATCCTTCAGCTTGGCAAAGGCATCCACAAAAGCTTCCTGCAGCACATCTTCTGCTTCGGCAATATCGCCCACGATCCTAAAGGCCACGTTCAGCATAGCTTTTGAATACAGACGGTAAAGCTCATAGCAGGCTTTTTTGCTACCCTGCTTGCACTCAACTACCAGGTTGTAATGTTTATCAATATATATTGCTTCCAAATTCGTGACCGGCTTCAGGTTAATAGACGCAAGGCATTTTACAACGTTGCACGTATGTGAAAAATATTTTTTTAATAAGGAATAATTTTTTTGACAGTTTTAAGTTAAGATGGATTTAGATAAGCAAATCGCCTGAAAAATGCCTGACAAAATAGTTTGATAAAACAGCATAATCAAGACGTGTCAATGCTTCGTTCCTAATGATGCACTCATAAGTTATTGATTATTAAATATATTTTAAAAATCAACTCTATAAATATTGGGCGTTGCCTGCGGCCCGTGCTATGCGCTCATACTGCACAGGCATTAGTCACAAGGCTGGTATCCGCTCCTATCACTAACGCGGCCACCGCACAACATCGCTAAAATATATTGTACACGTTATCATTTTTTTCAGGATTTCACATGGTGGTTCCTCGCAATGAGGCTTTTTTAAACATCATCCGCACATCATCCGGCAATCCCTTAATCTCAAAAATCAGGGTTCAGATATTCATCCACCGCTTTCACCGCATTATCATACCTATCCTGCCCAAGGCCTGATATTACTACATACCGGGCGTTGAGCGCCTGGAGTTCGCGGTGCCAAACGTTCATGAAATATGCGCGCTTGGTTGGGAAATTGCGCAAGGGATCATCCTGCCAGGGCAGATCGATATCCAGCAGTAAATAAAAATCATAAGGATGGTGGGGCAATTCGTCAAGCACCTCCTGCGGGGCGCTGCCAAACATTTCCTCGCTCCAAATCTTTACTGTTAAAAAAGTAGTATCACAAATCAGGATTCTGTTGGCTTGTGGCAGCAGTTTTTTTTCGAGCGCCAGCTGGCCATGAAACATGTTTATCTCATCCTGCCAGGTGCAATCATCAATGAGATTGGCACAATACTCGCGCGAATACTCAGGTACAGCTATTGTGTTATAATGTGCCGCCAAATATTCGGACATCGTGGATTTACCTGTCGATTCGGGGCCTACAACTGCTATTTTGAGTATTTTGTTCATGAGGTAAAATTACAGTAAATAACCCCCCCCTCATGGGAGGGGATTTCCGTCAAAGTGTTCTTTTTTTCGCCAATGACAACAGCGCAGCTATTGGGAAGACAAAAATGTCATAGGAGGAACAAAAGTAATCGTATGCTATACAGGGCGGCTTTGCTGCTGTGCGATTGCCACGCTATCGCTCAGCAATGACATGTTCTTTTATTCTTTTCTGTAAAGGGAGCAAACTAATCTCTAATCACTAACCTCTAATCACTTATTCCGTTTTCTTCGGAACCCTTGTTGGTGTATCCTGGCCCGAAACTATAGTGCGCGAGCTCAGGGCTATCGCGCGGATGGCCGAAGTGATATTATTCACATCCAGCGAACTAAATTCATCGCCAACAGTATGATATAATTTGTCAATATCAATCTGGTCGGTTGAGATGGTGTGGGCCGGTACGCCAACTTCGGCCAGCGACGCGTTATCACTTCTGTAAAACAGGTTCTGGTCTGGGTAAGGGTCCGGGTAAAACTTAAAGGCGGTACCTTTTAGGTTCTTCTGCAGGATCTTGCCAAAATCAGATCTTTCAAACCCGGTAATAAATGCCGAGTTAGTGCCAAATTTAGATGCCTTACCAATCATTTCGATGTTGAACATAGCAACTACCTTATCTGCATCTATTTGTTTGGCAAAATACTGCGACCCGTATTCGCCAATCTCTTCGGCAGTAAAGGCTACGAAAATAAGCGTACGGGCATTATTGTTGAGCTTTTTATAGTATTTAGCCAGGCTCAATACCGCGGTTGTGCCCGAGGCATCATCATCCGCGCCATTGGCAATACTATCAGTTACTCCGGGCTTATCGGGTTTGATAATGCCCAAATGGTCGTAGTGGCCCGAAAATACCACGTATTCATTCGGTTTGGTTTTTCCAGGGAGGATACTGGCAACATTAAACAGCGGCAGTTCTTCGTTTTTGATATCGCAGTTAACATCAAATGATGCTGTGTTATCGAACTTGCCCAATACAAATACCAGGGGCCGTTTTACTGTGCCTTTAAAATTTGTGCTGCCTGCCCCAAGGTACGACTTAACCCGGCTAAACAGATCTTTAAACTTAGGGTCGATCAGCAAAAGTGTTTTTTTGCCGCTTTGTGAAGCTGCCCGGTACTCGGTCCTGAAATTTTTATCCGCACCAACGGTAACTACCTGTACATCTTTATCGCTTGCCCATTTAAACGAATCCGTACTGCTTGCAAACGCGCTGTCGGCAGCTATAGCTTTGCCATTGATGCTTACAGTCAAGCTAACAGGGGTCGACCGTACCATCGTAAAGTTTTGACGGTAACCGGTATTACCTGCCATAGGTTTAAGGCCGGCCTTTTTATATTCGCTTTCAATAAACTGAGCAGCTTTTTCAATGCCCGGCGTAAAAGTGGCCCTGCCCTGCATATCATCGGCCGACAGGGTTTTGATAATCCGGGCTACATCATCTTTACTAATGAGTTTATTAACATCCTGCGCAAAGCTATAAGCCGAAACGCTTAACAATGCCGCTGTTATTATTGAGATCTTTTTCATAGTTATTTGACTTTTGACTGTAGCCAGTTGTTACGGAAAGTTTCCTGTTCTTTGCTCAATTGTTTACCTGCCTTTTCAAAGGTTACCACTTCAAAGTTGGGGTTTTCCTCAAGCGTTATCGTAGTTTCATGGGCACCGGTCCGGTTTTTATAGTTTACCATGATCTTATCGCCCGGCTTTTTATCGGCGATGGCATCATTAAACCCTTTCTGATCTTTAATATCTTTTCCATCAACTTTCAGGATCACATCACCCGCATCGATGCCTGCCTTGTAAACCGGGGTACCTATAGTCGTGCTTGAAAGTATTGGCAAACCTTCGGCATCTGCAGCACGTGCCTGCCCGGCGCGGCCACGGCCCGGAGTAACCGCCAGCGGACCAGCCCAGCCTTTGCCCGGCTGTACTTTACGTAGTACGAGACCTGCTTTAGCTAACAGTTCTTCGTAATTGTTTTTGTCGGTTCCGTTGATGTAACGCTTAAAGAAATCGGCCGCAAACTTAGGGTTATTGGTTACTTTACCTAAATCGGTTTGCAGATCAGGAATGGTATACGGTTTCATTACTTTACCCCTGCTAAGCCAAACAGCACGCATATAATCATCAAGCGTCATGTTAAAATCGCTGCGGAGGCGAAGATCGAGCGCCAACGCAATAGCACCGCCATAAGTGTAATAACTGGTAAAATCGTTAACGTTATTATTAGGGTCGATAGATACTCCTGCATCTGCAAAAACCGAATAGCGGCTCATTTGGGCGGCCGAATATTTGGCAGCGGCAGGTGTGTTTAAGATCTGGTTTACCAAACCGGCAATGGTTTTGGTATAATCATCAACCGTTACAAAACCGGCGCGGGCAAGTAATAATTCGCCATAATATTGCGTAAAACCTTCGGCAAACCAAAGCTCGCTGCTCATGTTGGCGTGTTCAAAGTTAAAAGGCTCCAATGATTTTGGACGGATGCGTTTTACATTCCAGCTATGGAAGTATTCATGTGCATAAACACCCATGAGGTTATTTTCAAATCCTTCAACCTTGGGTGCCGGAATAGTTATAGAAGTTGAGTTACGATGTTCCATACCGTCGCCTGATACAGCGGGGTTTACATCGCTTACAAAAGTGTACTCGCCAAAATCATAAGTGGGCAGTTCGCCAAATACGGCTTTTTCTTCCAGCACCAGCTTCTGGATCATCTTGCCGAAGTTATCAATCACCGCCTGGCTATCGTCTGAGTGCATGGTAAGGTTTATTTTTTCTTTCTTGCCATCGGTATTTACTACTTCCCAACTGCTGACGTTATAATTGGACAGTTCGGTAGGGCTATCCATCATATATTGCAGATTGGGTGCGCTGTACACATTTGAGCCTTCATGTTTAAGTTGTGAAGCTACTTTCCAGCCGTATTTATCAATGTCGTTAAACTCAAAAGTAAGGGGGCGTTTATCCTGCCCTACCACCCACATAAACGTGGCGGGCATATTCAAGTGGGCATGACTCGGATCGATAGAAGCATAAGTACCATCGGTCCAATTGCCAAAAAGTGTATAGCTCACTTTCACCGCTGCCGGATGTTCTCCCACTTCGTAAACATCGCCTTCAATTTGGGTTAAAGGCAGCTCCTTACCTTCAACATCGGTAGCTTTAACGTTGTAAATATTTTTACCAAACTCATGGGTTGCATACCGGCCGGCAGATGAGCGGCTCATCCGTACCCTGAAAGCGCCTGATGGTGCCTGCGGAATGGTCATGCTTATCTCAGCCTCGTGATGGGCCGCGTTTGGAAACGATATGGAATAGTAAATAGCTTTTTGTGGTTCCTGCTGTGCCATAACACTGCACGCAAGTACCGAGGCGGCGGTAAAGAGTAGTAATTTTTTCATCAACTTAAATTATCAGCGTTGAAATTACTATTAAATCGCGAAAAAATAATATCAATATTATTATGCAGAAAATCGTTCTTTAAATAGGTAATGCAATCAGCAGCGGATAAAATGAATTTTTGCGTTCACTTCTACATATTAACTGTGGCAGGTTTAAAAAGCGTTAGTGTAAAGAACCTCTACACCCCATTTAAAAAGGCTTAATCCGGTCGCTTTCATTTTATTATATGTACATTTAAAGAAATTCGCCGGCTTATGATCCTTTTTTCAAAGAGAAATCTATACTACACCGATTACCAATGGACTACTTACATCCCGAATGATCCGCGTGTAAATGGCAGGCCCGATCATACTGCGTTCAATAAAAATGAAGGGAACGAGATGGTATACCTGATCAATAAATTAATGGTGATTTGGGATTACCGTTTTGCCAATACCGGCAATAAAATGGAAAAACTGATCCACAATGAACTTCCTGCCGATATCACCAGCCAGGAAGGTGTGCAGAACTGGCTTAAAACAAATTTGAAGTTTTAGAGTGAAAAAGCAAAAAGCGGAATGCTTAAAGCTTAAAGCCAATAGTTTTATGATCATTGCTATCTAACAACACTATAAAAAGATAACATGAAATCAATTAAACGCTTTGAGCTTTCTGCCTTAAGCCTTAAGCTCCCCTCTTATCCAAACAACAAGCTAAAAACCTCTTCGATACTACTTACAATTTTGATGTCGATATCGTAGCGGGACAAATCCATACGCTTTTTATCCTGGCCGCTGGCGGGGAGGTTATATTTGGAGATAAAGATCTGGTTAAAGCCAAGCTTCTGCGCTTCGGCAATGCGTTGCTCTACGCGGTTTACCGCCCTGATTTCGCCCGAAAGTCCCAGTTCGCCTGCAAAACAGGTTTTGAACGGAATGGGCATATCTTCGTGCGATGAAATAATGGCCGCCGCCAAACCAAGGTCAATAGCCGGGTCCTCAACCCTAATACCGCCGGTAATATTCAGGAACACATCCTTTGCACCCAACCTAAAACCGCAGCGTTTTTCCAATACAGCCAACAACATACTCATACGTTTGGTATCGAAGCCTGTAGCAGTACGTTGTGGCGTTCCATAGGCCGACGCACTAACCAAGGCCTGGGTTTCAATCAGCATCGGTCGCATCCCTTCCAAAGTCGCCGAAATAGTAATACCGCTTAATGGCGCTTCCCGGTGCGAGAGCAGGATCTCCGACGGGTTGGACACTTCCCTCAATCCTTCACCCATCATTTCGTAAATACCCAGCTCTGATGCCGAGCCGAAACGGTTTTTGATGGTACGCAATATGCGGTAAACGTGGTGCCTGTCGCCCTCAAACTGCAGCACGGTATCAACCATATGCTCCAGTATCTTAGGCCCGGCAATCATACCGTCTTTGGTAATATGACCAATTAAAAATACCGGCGTCGAAGTCTCTTTAGCGAAGCGAAGCAATTCGGCGGTACATTCCCTAACCTGCGATACACTGCCCGGCGTTGATTCGATATGTGCCGAATGCAGGGTTTGAATCGAGTCGATCACCACCATATCCGGTTCTAATGATTCTATCTGTTTAAATATGTTTTGGGTTGAAGTTTCTGTCAGGATGTAACAAGCACCGCCCCCCCCGCCCCCTAAAGGGGGAGCTACTATTCCACTTCGCCCTGTATAGTTTCCGCTGTTGGCCTCCCCTTCAGGGGGCGGGGGGGGCGAGATCAACCTTTCGGCACGCATTTTTATCTGCCGTTCGCTTTCTTCGCCCGATACATACAATACTTTTTGGTTAGGCATGTTAAGAGCAAGCTGCAGCATCAGCGTTGATTTGCCGATACCGGGTTCGCCACCAATGAGCACCAGTGAACCGGGCACTATACCTCCGCCTAAAACGCGGTTAAATTCTTTATCAGGCGTGGGTACACGATGTTCTTCGGTATAGGTGATATCAGCCACCTGCACAGGTTTATTGGCCCGCTGCTGACTGGTTGACGCAGGTTTCCAGGCAGGTACCGCCGCATTGCCTTTTTCAATCACCTCCTCAACAAAAGTGTTCCATTGCTGGCATGACGGGCATTTACCCAGCCATTTAGGCGATTCAAAGCCACAGCTTTGACAAAAATACGCGATCTTGGATTTGGCCATTATTTATTCAGATGTGCAGATTACAGATATGCAAATATGCAGATTATTTTGATTTTTACTAATTAAATTAGCAAAACAATATCTATTTCTTATCAGCATAAATCCTGAAGTACCCGCATTCTTTGAGCGCTTCTTTATAGTAAGCCGTGTTATTGTATTTCTCTTTTAACTGTGCGAAATATTTGTAATACGCATTCGTAACAGGCTGACTGGCTTTTATATCGGCAAACTTATCGGCACCTTTAAATTCCGGATCATTATATATTTCATTCAGGGCACATTTACTCAGCATAAATGTACAGCGGGCTCGCTGTTCATCTGTGGTGGCGTTTGTGCGGGCCAGTTGATAGTACTTCATCGCAATTTGCATCGATGTCAATTTATCTTCCATGCGCTGTTCGCCTTCATAATAATAGCGGCCGGTTGGCCCGGTAGCTACCACATCCGATTCGTAAAACAACCGGGCGTTACCGTAGTATGTGATATTGTAATAGGCATTCGCAATGGCATAGGTGTTACTGTATATGTTTTTGCCTTGCTTAATTTCTGTATTTAAAGTGTTAAGCGTTTGCAGAAAACTTAGCGGCGTATATTTTTGCTTTTGCCGGGCTGCATGATCACAGTCATGGCAGTCAACTAATCTACCGGTAAAGGGGTTGCCTGCAAGCACAAAATCTTCGGGCTTCATTTTTTTGAGTTGAGCAATAGCTTCAGGTAACTTTTGCTGATAAACCAATGTGATAGCCTGATGGTAATATAAATTGTTAAGGGTTATAGGATAATAACGCAACATCGTTTGTTCAAAAGCAGTTTTATCCGGTTTATTTAACAGATCTATCATGTGCTGCACCCTTGTGCTATCCGCATAAAAATCCTGTGCATTGTTGTTAAAGCATACCTCCCTTATTGGGTTGCCTTGCTTTTTATAAAGCCGCGATATGGCAAGGTTACAAACCGAAATGGCATTATCAAACCGCAGGTCTTTGATCTTAATCTTACTATCGCGCAGGTTGGCAAGCCAGTTAAGGGGCTCCGTTAATTTTGCCTCTGCAGTGGCATCCATTTTTTTAAGGTTTTTGATATATAACATAAGGTCGAGCAACTTGCCCTGTGCTACAATCATTTTATCGCCGGCGGGGAACTGGTTTTTTGCTGTAGCATAAAACTTACCGGCTGCGGTGTAATTGCTATCCAAAAAGTTAAGGTAACCTGCCGCGAGGTTCCAATAGTAAGGCTTGGCTGTATTATTTTTAAGGGCAATGTTTTCAACAAGCCGTTTACCATCGTTATCGGATTTTATTACCGAATCAGCAGGTTTACCGCCTCCTGTTGTGGCCTCCCGGATGTTAATCAGACGGCTTAGCAGCAGGTCCAGTTTTTCGGATTTTGGGTTGATAGCCGCGATAGTTTTTATAGCCCTTGCGGCATCATATTGTACGCCCATCATATGCCACAGGGTTATTTTCTCTTCTGGCGTTTTGGCGAGCCTGAGTGTGGCATTCCAATCACTTTCATTTTGCGGGTGGAAGCTCCAGAAACTCGGGATCTTTAATTTATAAGTGTAATCATAACAAAGACTATACAAGTAGTTTGATAGGGCGTAGTTTTTTTGCCTGTAATAATATCCGGCTATATAGCCCATTGTACGGTAGTAAATGAGGTTTTTAGGAAAATGATCTTTGAACTGATTGAACAATTTAACAGTTATTGCCGACGACGAATTATCCAGGAAGTAATAATAACGAACGGCTTGAAACCATAAACGCTCCTTGATAAAAGGATCTGTTTCGGCATCGAAGGCACTAATCAGCGTTGAAGCCAGCTTTACCGGCGAATGATTGGGCTTTACTTTGTCCCACGAATAATATTGATCGTTTACCGAATAAGCCTCACTTATTTTCGCCAGCTTCAGGTAGCTATAAAAAGCTTTGAGCATTTTTGCTGATACAGTACCGGTACTCATAACGGGGTATTTAGCGGGCAATACTTTGAGCGCGCCGGCTGATTTTTGGGAAATGGAATCAACAGCGCCGGCACTGGCTTTAATAAGCAGGTACTGAAGTGAAGCTTTGCTGAATTGATGGTTAAAATGATCGTACCATTCGTCAACAATAATATCGTTATACCAGGTATTGCTCCCATCCGTATAGCCTAAGCCATAGTAAACCTCGTTGCCGGTATAAAAGAATGGGGAGTATTGCTTGTTGACAAAATATTCGGGAGTGAAAACGGAATATTCTTGCTCGTACGAGTCGGCACAAGCCCAGATCATGCCTGCTATCGTTAGCGTACATAAACTAAAAACGAGCAGAAATTTGCGTAAGGGTTTCCTGGTTAAATTTTGAAAGGTCGATATTGGCCAGTTCATAGTAAATGATAGTTGTATGTTTTTGTTTAGGCAGATGCTGTGTTAATTGTTGGGCAGCAGCGTTCAATGTATTGCTGTCCGTTTCTTCAAGTTTAAAAATATCATTTTGTTTGATATAAATTCCATCAAGAAAAAAGCTTGTTTTGGCCCTGTAATTTGCCTGCCCTTCAATTGGTTCAAAATGAGCCTGATCGGAAAGTTGCCTTCGCCCTATTTTTCCATATACCTGGATCACCCGGCCCTCCCTGATATGAATAGCCCAGGAAAATAAAGGCAAAGCAATATCCAGCTTCAGGGGATATCTGCCCAGGTAAGCGATATACTTATCCGCATCATCGCTATTGTATATTGAATTGGGCTGCTGCAAATCGGAGTTGAGCTTGCCCATGTTGTAAAACATCAATACCCCGCGGTCGGCAGGAGGCACACCTGTACGGTCTTTAAATTTAACCTGGTGCAGGCGGATGGTTGCTTCCAGTTGTTTTTTGTTAAGCTTTTTAAAAGCCTTAAGGAAGCTGAAGTATTTATCCCTGGTGCTTAATGACCAGTCACAATCAACCTGTACTTTGGTATAGTTGATCTTCCTTTCCGCGGCCAGTTCATTGATCAGCTTATTGCAATGTTCGGCAAGGCTGACTACAGCAGTATCTGCAGTGTTTTCGAAAGTTTTATTGGTGATGTAAATAACCGGGGTAATATTTAAGCCCGCCGGGAGCTCATTAAGTTGAACAATCGCATTAGGATATGAGCGTTGTTCTCTATCGTTCCAGCTTACATCAAAAAAACGGATATAGGCATTGTTGCCGGTTTGCTTTAGTAAGGCTGTTTGCTGTTGATTAAGGTTGAAGCCGGTTTTCCAGTAATAAAAGGCTGTTGTGGCATTGCCGGGTTTGCGACAGGAAGCCGTTGTTAACAATGCAGCCATTACTATCAACCACCGGGAATATTTAAGCATAGGTTATGAAATAGGTTGTTAACGATGGTAAAGTAAGGGATTTTTTTTATATTGTTTTAGAGGGGATAGGCTTGCGCCCGTACCCATATAAAAGATGCTTATGGTAGAAATTGTTTTCTTGAATGAACCCGATAAATATTTTGATGAAGGCGAATTTATCGCTCATCTTCCTGCAGTTGAAGGAGAAGGTGAATTGTTAAAAGAGCTGAGTGCGGTACTTAAATTTCCAGACTATTTTGGGGGTAATTGGAATGCCGTTTACGATTGCCTGTGTGATTTTCATTGGATAGAAAAGAAAGGAGTTGTGCTGGTGCATAGTGTTATGCCCATGCTTACCGAAGAAAAGCTAAAAGCATATATAGAGGTACTTCATGATGCAACTAAAAGCTGGGCCATTGATGAAGCACATTATTTTAAAGTGATTTTCCCTGTAAAATCGATGCCGTTTTTAGAGCATATTTTGACGGATTTTAAAAAATAAAAACCTGAACTTCGACCCATCTTTGGTTAAGATCCAATAATCAATAATAAAGTAAGCTATGGAGATAAAATACATGAAGGTACTGAATGACAACCTATCAGTAACAGCAGCGTATACCGGAGTTAAAGAGGCTGTAAGCCCGATTTCAGTTGAAGAAATTATCGCCTTGGAAAACAAGTATAATGGTGGCAGACTATTTCCTGCAGCCTTGCGTGAATTGTTGTTTTTAGCCGGAGGGGATTGTTATGTACTGGATTATGGAATGAATGATAGTCAGGAACAGATGCAGGAGAGCTCCAGAAAATATATGACTGTTTTCGGGCGTAACAGGGTTATTGCGAGGCCTTTTTATGTGATAGACGTTTACAACACAGGAGATCAGTTTGTATTTGTGTATCTGGACGAAGGAAAAGATGACCCTGATGTTTATGAGGCTTTGATAGGATATAGATTAAATGATTGGATACATCTTGTTAAGTCTCCTTTGAGTGCTCTTATAGATGGCCGAATAAAGAGATTTTTAAGTGGCGGTAATCCGTTTTGAGAAGGTTTTAAAAACTTTCAACTTAACTGTATAAGAAAACAAATTCCTATTTTATATAAGAGGGCACACAAGCAGAATGCTTGCCTTATCTTAGGCCGAAGTTACGCTGCGCTAAACACCAGAGAAGTAGAGAGGAACTTCGGCCAGCATTATTAATACCTTACTTATTCAATTTCTTTTCAACTGCACTTCGTTGGTTGGAGCCTGCTGATTTTTTTGCCGCTTCCACCTTTTTTGCGGTTGCTCCTTCTTTGCGTGCTTCATAGTTCAATTCGTGTGGTTGCTCTGATACAGAGTTCCTTTCCACTTTTACTCCTCTTTTTGACATAGCTTTTCTTATTAGATGTAACAGTTTAACAACGTCACATTTCAATGATTTTAACCACCAGGAAAATAATTATCTTTTTTAATTAATTACAACTAAATGAAATGTAGCTTGTTCAGCTATAAAGAAAAAAGCTATGAAAAACCTATTTGCACAAAAAAACAATACCGGATTATGGATCACAGCCGGCATAACAGGAGTTTTGGCAGCAGGCGCGGGGATCTGGTTTTACTTCCGCGGCAAAAAATCAGATGAAATAGCCGGCTCCCAACAGGAACACGTTCAGGATTATCTTGAAGCCAAACACCCCAAAAAGAAAAAACATAAAACCGATGTGGATGAGCTGGCAGACCTGGTACATCATCAGGCAACCTGAAAAGACTGTACGCCCCTAACTGGTCGGAGTTAAGCAGCTGGCACACCTTCGACCAGGAGGGTTGCCGGCACGAACCAAACCGGAAGCAATACGACAACTATTATTAAGTAAACGTTATCTATGTGAGGGAACGTACCGGTACTTAAACAAGTATTTACTCTTCTGATGTTAGCATTACGGCGCACAGCGCCCTTATGGTTTCAGCTAACTTACCTTCCGCGTTTAATGCTATAAGTTCAGTCTCCCTAAAAACCCGTTTATGTGATTTCCCCTCGTGCTTTGCCTCAATAGTAATAAAGGCTTCGGCGTTTAAGCTATCAGGACCTGATCTCGTTACCTTTAAAACTTCGAAGTTTGGCTCGAAAATCTCTTTTATTTTATCAATTATCTCCATATCTCAAAAATAAATGTATTGGTTTTAAAAAACATCAGATCAAATCGGGCTATTTTTCACATTTACTTATGTCTTGCTTTTAATAACCAACATTTGATTACCTCCTTTTTGAAATTCGTAATCTACTTTTTGTATATCAATATTAAAATCGCTGCCAAGCACCTCAAGTAATTCGTCAAAAAACACTGGAGCCCCGGCATTGAGGTTTAATATTGGGAAGATCCGCAATTCGGGGCATATGCGCATGATCTCCCGTATCGCCTCTGTATGAAATTTTAACCCCAGGTTATCATACAGCAATAAAAAATGAGAGCTTAGGCCCAACTCAAATGCGTTATCCGCGAAAGAGGTTTTAGCGGGCATGGCATATTTAATATATCTTTGCCGAAAGCAGTCCTGGTCAAAATCCCGCAGAAAATGGTTCATCGCGGTCATTCTTATTTCCTGCAGTTTTTCCACATCTTTAATGTTGTTCCAAACAAACTTATCGGCGTTAGCCCTCACCTGGGCTATCACTTCTACACAGGTTTCATCAATCCGTTTTCGGATATCATCGGTCGAAAATTGATATAAAGGATCGATGGAGGTAACCTGCTTACCCACTGCGTGCATTTCCGCATTAAAACTTGCCGGACCATCACCTATACTGACAATCTTTTTGGTAACATCATTGGCGCTGAGGTTAAACATTTGCTGATATTCGGTAAACGTGCGGCCCCAGGGCACAACGTTATTTAGTTCAAAAGCCATTATTATAATTTTTGTTACAGATAAAAAAGACGGACCTATATAATGATACTGCCGGACGGATACTGAAAAAAGGACTAATACCTGATAGTCGTTATGATACCGGCTGCACAAAGCTGTGACGCCACCAATTGAGTTTGGTTATGTGATAATTGATCATTGATGGGCAAGATATGATTAAAGACTGGCAATAGCAAGGTTTGTTATTTATTCCAAATGCTAACCAACATAAGGCTGACGTCATCTCTGCTGCCATAAGGCTATTGCACCTGATACATATGCCGAACACAGCGACAGCCACGACAGGTAACCCTGTTTTGAATTGGATTTAAGGTACCCTAAAAACAAAAAAGAGCAGGTGCTCATCCAACACCTGCTCTTTTTAAAGATCTTTAATTTTGTGCCATTTTCAAACAGTTGCACTTCTGAATTTTTACAGTTTGATTTCTTCGTCTTTTGATGAGAAGAAATGGAATTCCGTGATCTGATACGATGGGTTACTTTTAACCTTTATCCATTGGCCATATTTGATAAACCACTTCATTTGGCGGTTATAGATGCCCTTTTTAATAAAAGCCTCAATATATGGGTGTACGCACAGGGTTATTCCTTTTTCGTTTTGCTCGGTAAGGATATAATTGAAATTGTTCTCAATATCATCCATCAGCAAAATGGTTGGCCTAATAGTCCCTGTACCATTACAGGTAGGGCAAACCTCGCTGGTAACGATGTTCATTTCGGGCCTTACACGCTGACGGGTGATCTGCACTAAACCAAATTTGCTCGGAGGCAAAATGGTGTGCTTGGCACGGTCGTACTGCATTTCGGCACGCAGAAAATCAAAAAGCTCTTTACGGTTTTGCGGTTTGTGCATGTCGATAAAATCGATTACCACAATGCCGCCCATATCGCGCAGGCGTAACTGCCTTGCAATTTCTTTAGCTGCTTCTTTGTTTACCTGGTAAGCGTTCTCTTCCTGGTTTTCTTTGCTGGCCGTACGGTTACCGCTGTTTACGTCAATGACGTGCAGGGCTTCGGTATGCTCAATTACCAGGTAAGCGCCGCCGGCAAGGTTAACTGTTTTACCAAATGCGCCTTTAATCTGCTTTTCGATACCGAAATGGTCAAATATAGGCTCCTTATGCTTGTGCATGCGGACTATACTCTCCATATCGGGCGAGATTTCATGAATGTATGACCGAATTTCTTCGAACATACTATTGTCATTGGTATAAATGTGCTGAAAATCGGGGTTCAAAATATCCCTGAGGATAGTTGATGTGCGCCCTATTTCGCCCAATACCTTTTTTGAAGGCTCAACAGAAGGAAGCTTGGTAATAAACTGTTCCCATTTCGAGATCAGGTCAAGCAAATCTTTCTGCAGCTCATCAACCCCTTTACCTTCGGAAACTGTACGGATGATAACGCCAAAATGCTTTGGCTTAATGCTTTCAACTACTTTACGAAGACGTGTGCGCTCGGTATTGCTTTTTATCTTTTTCGAAATAGAAATTGCTTCCGAAAAGGGTACTAAAACAACATACCGCCCTGCTATCGACAGGTCGGAACTTAAACGCGGCCCCTTAGTTGATATGGGTTCTTTAGCTATCTGTACCGGGATAAGCTGATTTTTGGTTAATATCTCGGAGATTTTTCCTCCCTTATTGATATCGGCCTCAAGCTTAAACCCATCCAGTAGCTTTGACTGATATCCCCCGCTACGTACTTGCTTGGTTAGTTTAAGCAGGCTTTGTACCTGCGGACCAAGATCAAGATAATGCAAAAAGGCATCCTTCTCATAGCCAACGTCAACAAAGGCGGCATTTAGGCTGGGCATGATCTTTTTGATACGGCCCAGGTAAATATCGCCAACTGTATAGTTGTTGCTTACCTGTTCTTTGTGAAGCTCTACGAGTTGTTTATCCTGTAATAATGCAATGGTAGCCCCGTTGGGGGATGAATCGATAATTAATTCCTTTATCAATTGCTACTCCATTTCTTATAACGGTAAAAACCGTGTGTTAATAAGTGGGTAAAAAACACTAATAAATAAAAAGTACCCACCCCGGTTTGGGGCAGGTAAAATCACTAATGTTTAGTCTTAAGTCGTTGGTCGAAAGTTTAAAGTCAGAAAAAAAGACTTTGTACTTAAGACTAAGAACTATCGACTTAACATAAATGCTTATTTCTTTTTATGTCTGTTTTTTCTTAAACGTTTTTTACGTTTGTGGGTAGCCATTTTGTGTCTTTTACGTTTTTTACCGCTCGGCATAATAATAATTTTAAAATGTGTGTTAGTTATTTAATTCCTTAATATATCCATCAATGCGCTGACTGAAAACAGGGTCAGGCATCATTTCTTTGCATTTCTGGTAAGCGTCAATAGCTTCCTTTTTCATGCCTAATTGCTTATAGCTTTCGGCTAAATAGAAAGTAGGTTCCAGTTCCTGCTTTTGCGCAAGCAGTGTTTTAAACCTGCTTACCGCTTTTTCATACTGACCCGATTTCATGGCGAACATACCTAAGTTAAGGTTAGCGTTCCAATTTTTCGGGTCTTTTTTAACAACCTCAAGCAACAGCGCTATACCCTGCATAGGGCCTGCTGCGCCATTAACGTAAGCTATGCCCAACCCGGTTTTACCTTCAAGGCTTTCGGGTTGTAATTTCAAAGCATTTTGAAATGCTTCGGCAGCATCATTCACAAACGCAGGTTGAAATAAAGTATCCTGTGTAAGTTTATATGCATCATTAAAACGGTTACCTGCATTTATCCAGTCTTGTACCTTGTTTTCTTTACGGGCTAATGCCTGGTAATAAAACGCTGCAGGTGCGGGCTGGTTAACATCATCCCAGTGCTTGGCAAGCTGCGCTTGCAAAACCGGTGCATCTGCGTCTGATGCTTTTTTTAACTGGGCTTCAAGGTCATTGATCTTAGCCGCCAATGCATCCCCAATAGCTGCTTTGGCAGGGGCCGACACCATATCAACGGTAACATTAGCTGCCGGTTTAATAGCGCCTGCTGAGGCGGCCATGGCCGGTTTGCCGTTTTTATCGTCTTTTGGTTTTACTAAACCTTTTACGGGCAACCAATACAAATAGCCCATAATAACAACTACGGCTGCACTAACGACTATTTGTTTTTTATTCATGATGGCGTATAATTATTTTTTGCTGGTTTTGTTACCTGACTTTACTTTCTCAACAAAAGTTTTGGCCGGTTTAAAGCTTGGCACAAAGTGCTCAGGGATAATGATGGCAGTATTTTTTGAAATGTTACGTGCTGTTTTCTTAGCTCTTTTTTTAACCACAAAGCTACCGAACCCTCTTACATATACGTTTTCGCCGCCAACCATTGAGCTTTTAACAACTTTGAAAAACGCCTCAACAGTTTCCTGCACGTCTACTTTCTCTATACCTGTTTTTGATGAGATTTCAGTTATAATTTCTGCCTTAGTCATATCTTATTTACTTAATTTAATTTTATAAATACTTAACTGTTTTGGGGTTGCAAAAGTATCGCTTTATCCGTTAACAGCGAAATATTTATCCGTTTTTTTTTGCCAGGGGCGTAAAACCTACATTTTCGTTACAATTTTGAGTATGAGAGGCTTATAAATTACTGGTTAAACATCAATTTGCCGGTGTAAAGAAGTGTGAAAAAAAGTGTGAAAATCGATCAATCCAACTGGTAGTAAAGGGCTTGTACTTTCACAGGTTAGTTGCCAATATTTATCTCTGATTTTTAAATATCAACTCCCCGGCCTCCTGGCTTTCCTCCTGGTTTCTGAATCTTGATTTCATATCTCCAAACCCTCCTCCCTCTTGTTGGTTCTTGATTGCCTGCCTCATGATTCCCCCTCTATGCCTCCTGCCCTCCTCTCTTGATTCCTGATTCTTACCTTCTTGTTTCCTGCCTTCTTGTTTCTTAATTACTTTTACAACAATGAATTTTACCGACGAAGTTGTACAATGGTACTTAAACAACAAACGAAACCTGCCCTGGCGCAATACTACCGATCCTTATGTGATCTGGCTATCTGAGATCATACTGCAGCAAACCCGGGTTGAACAGGGCATGCCATATTTTTATCGTTTCCTGGAAAAATATCCTGATGTAAGCAGCTTTGCCGCTGCTCATGAAGATGAGATCCTGAAGCTGTGGCAGGGACTGGGTTACTACTCAAGGGGGCGCAACATGCTTAAAACAGCCCGGTTGGTACAGGAGCTCCATAACGGACGTTTCCCGGATAGCTATAATGAACTGATAAAACTAAAAGGTATTGGCGAATACACAGCCGCCGCTATCGCTTCGTTTGCAGCTAATGAAGCCAAAGCCGTGGTCGACGGTAACGTTTATCGTGTACTGGCGCGATACCTGGGTATCTATGAGCCTATCAACTCAACCGGGGGTAAAAAAACATTTCAACAAGCTGCCGACGATTTTCTTAATAAGAAAATGCCGGGACTGCATAATCAGGCCATGATGGAGTTTGGTGCCATGCTGTGCAAACCTAAAAATCCGGCCTGTGGTATTTGCCCTGTCCGCCTGGGTTGCGTGGCCTTTAACACCAACACTGTTGCCGCTCTCCCGGTGAAATTAAAAACTGTAAAAGTACGTGAGCGCTTTTTTAATTATTTCCTGGTAACCAACGGCGATACCATTTTGATGAACAAAAGGGGCGATAAAGACATCTGGGCTAATATGTTTGATTTACCTATGGTTGAAACAGATACGCTTTTAAGCCTTGAAGAATTATTAAAACAACCCGAAGTTTTAGCTGTTTTTGGTGATGGTATTGAAGCTACTGAAATCTCGCCGGTTCATAAACATATCCTTACTCATCAGCGGCTTTTTGTAAGACTGATAAAAATTAAAAACCAGCCACTCAAAACGCACGAAAACTGGGTTAAAATTAACGTTCATAACCTGCCTGAGTTAGCTTTACCAAAAATCATTTTTATATTATTAAAAAATATTTTTAATTTGTAAAATAATTTTACGTTAATTTATGGCATGTCTGGAATAAACAAAGTAATACTCGTTGGCCACTTAGGCAAAGACCCTGAAGTACGGAATTTAGAAGGTGGCGTATCTGTTACGAGTTTCCCTTTAGCTACTTCCGAAACTTTTAACAAAGATGGCCGCAAGGTTGAACAAACCGAATGGCATAATATTGTAATGTGGCGCGGACTGGCAGAAGTAGCGGCCAGGTTTCTTTCAAAAGGGAAACTGGTTTACATTGAGGGCAAACTCCGTACCCGCTCATTTGAGGATAAGGAAGGTATAAAAAAATACACTACCGAAATTGTGGCCGAAAACTTCACTATGCTTGGCCGAAAAAGTGATTTTGAAACCGAACCGTTAAAATCACCCGCAAAAAACGGAGATTCGTTTATAGATCATTTAAATGCCGAAGATTATTAAATTACCGATACTTACTAAAACATCCCAAAGAAAAAATGCCGATAACACTTGTCACTGGCATTTTTTTATCCCGGAGAATTGCAAAACAGTTATTGCTTAAAATAGTTCACACCCTGCGGCGCGGTACAATCGTCGGCCGGTCCGCATATATATGTCAACGTAAGTACATTCCCTCCGGCATTTAAAACCATAGTGTAGTTGGCCGTTACCGCAATGACATTGCTAACCGCCGCCAGTTCGGAAACCGGACCAAAAGCATTGCTTTTGTTTTGATAATCGGTTATATCATACAAGGTTAACACCGAATTCTGGATCTTATACTTTCCAACCCTTTTTGACGCTGTTCCGATAAGCTTTTTGGAAACCGAGTCGATACTGGTCACCGCACCTTCAAATGTGTGGTCGGTTTTAAAATCGTATTCGTATTGAACCCACTGTTTTGAAAAGGCAGCAGGAACAATCCATTTTCCGGATATTTTTAGCTCACTATTGGTTACCGTCTCTTTATGACAGCCCCAAAAAGCTGTCACTAAAACAATGGCTAATAAGCCTAACACTTTGGCAGGATTCGTAATTTGTTTCATATCAATGATTACGCTTAAAAAAAGCATAATGATACAGCAGCATATTTCTTTTTCCCGGCAAACGCAAAAGCCCTCATATAATGGACTATATGAGGGCTTTGCCTGTTAATATGCTATCTTCCTCCTGGAGGGCATTTAGCTTTCAGATACTGTGTAAATAACGTGCGCAAATGCTGTGTTGTACCTTCGCCTTCCGATATCGAATGCGTACGGTTAGGGTATGACATCAGCTGGAACTGCCTATTGTATTTCACCAGTTCATCAATCAGCAGCTCGGCATTTTTGTAATGCACATTATCATCGCCCGTGCCATGAATGTAAAGCAGGTTGCCTTTCAAATTCTTAGCATAAGTAACCGGCGAACCTTTGATAAACACTGCACGGCCTGCATCATCGGTTGGTACGCCCATATAGCGCTCCTGGTAAATGTTATCATAAGTAAGCTGGTTGCCTACTGCCGCTACCGCTATCCCTGTTTTATAAATATCTCCATACTGGAACATCAGGTTAAGAGTTGATGAACCGCCGCCGCTCCAGCCGTGCACTGCTATACGGGCTGAATCGACAAATGGCCATTTAATGATCTCTTTGGCAGCCATAGCCTGATCGCGGATATTGATGATCCCTATGTTCTTGTAAATAGCCTTGCGCCAGGCTGTACCTTTAGGGGCGGGGGCGCCACGGCCTTCAACCGACATGTAAATATACCCGTCATCGGCCATACTGCCTTCATACAGCCTATTACGACCTGTTCCCCAGGTATCCGTTACGGTTTGTCCGGCCGGTTCGCCATAAACGGTAAACAGTACCGGGTATTTTTTATTGGGGTCGAAATTGGTTGGCTTTACCATCCAGCCGTCCACTTCAATGCCATCAACAGTTTTTACTTTGAAAAACTCAGGTTTATTTTTAGCGTTTTTATCAACGGTTATTACAGTACCGCCGATATGCTTGTGAGCTGGCAAACTGATCACCTCGCTTTGGGGGTGGGTATAGCTGTTGCTGAAATTATGCAGCGCAACCTTGCCATTCGGCGAAATATCATAGCTATGCGTGCCCGGTTCATCAGCAGGCGAAACACGCTCGGCCGTGCCGCCGCTTAATTTTATTTTGTAAAGATATTTCTGTGTAGCATTATCAGGCGAAGCGATGAAGTATACATAACCCAAAGCTTCGTCGATCATGTCGATACCGATCACATCATAATTGCCTTTGGTGATCAGGCTTTCTTTGCCTTCACGGCTTATTTTATACAAATGGCGCCAGCCATCCTTTTCGCTCAGCCATAAAAAACTTTTGCCTTTTTCAATCCAGCCCCAGCCTACCGGGTCGCCCCCGGCTACACGTGCTTTAACATCAATCCATGAATCATTATGCTCTTCGCGGATTACACGGGTTGTGCCGTTTGACACGTTGCCTATAAACACGCGGCTTTCATTTTGCGCACGATTTAGTTGTTCAAGAATAACTTCGTTTGAGTTATCGGCCCATTCCATATTAGGGATGTAATGCTGCACAGCATCGCCGGGCACATTGATCCAGGTAGTTGTACCGGTAGCGGTGTTAACAACGCCCACTTTACATGAGCTTGGATCTTCGCCCGCAACAGGGTACTCAACCGGCACAACATAGGGATAAACCGAATCGGTAGTGTTCAGCATCAAATAGGTTTTGATCTTGCTGGCGTCTATTTGCCAGTAGGCTATCGATTTACTATCCGGCGACCAGCGGAAACCATCGCGGCAGCCAAACTCTTCCTCATAAGCCCAGTCAAAAGTACCGTTGATAAGCGTTTGGGTACCATCGGTAGTTAATTGTTTTACCGAACCATCGGCCAAATCTTCCATGTAAATGTTATGCCCGCCTACGTAAGCAGCTTTACTGCCATCTGGCGAAAATTTGGCGAACATCAGTGATGATGCCGGCAGGTTTTTACCCAACTGCCAAAGCTTTTTGGTATTAGAATCATACACCCAGTAATCGCCTCGGGTATCATAACGCCATACTTTTTTGGTATTGGTATTAATGAGTACTTTTTTGTTATCATCGCTCACCGTAAACCTTTTAACACTGATAGGCGCTTTGCCTGCTGGTGTCAATTCTTCTTTGGTAATAAAAACAGTTTTTTTGGAAGTATCGCGGGCATCAATCATGATAATCTGCCCGCCGGTTATGCGGTAATACTGATAGCCGTCTTTTGTCCAGTTAACGGCGGCCCGTTGCGCCCGGGCCGTATTTTGCAGTAAGATTAACAATAGCGCAGTAAGGAAAAATAATCCCGAACGGTAAAATTTCATATACATTTAGTTTGAATTAATAGAGCGGCGTTATTTTTATTTATTAAATAACGTCACTGTAAATTTTGCGTTAAATTAGCACAATAAAGAACTCTAAAGCCCTCTGTAATGAAAAAAATACCTCTATTGCTTGCTGCCTGCATGTTATTTTTCACATCGGTAAACGCCCAGCGGGCCGACAGGAGCAAATTCATTAAAGACAGTTTAGATCTATATATCAGCAAGGCCTTAACCAACTGGCGCGTGCCGGGCATAGCTGTTTGTATTGTGAAAGATAACAAGGTTGTGCTGATGAAAGGTTATGGCATTAAAGAGCTTGGCCTCATGAACAAAGTTGATGAAAATACCTTGTTCATGATAGGCAGCAATACCAAAGCTTTCACGGCAACAGCGCTTGCCATGCTGGAGGCAAACAAAAAACTGTCATTAGATGACAAGGTAACCAAATACATACCTGAATTTAAACTGGAAGACAAAAACGCAAGCGACCAGGTAATAGTGCGAGATCTCCTTTGCCACCGCCTCGGCTTCCGAACCTTCCAGGGCGATTTTACTTTTTACAATACCAACCTTACACGCCAGGAGGTAATTCAGCGTTTGGGCAAGCTTAAAGCTACTTATCCGTTCCGTACACGCTGGGGATATACCAACGCGGCATTTTTAACGGCCGGCGAGATCATTCCGAAGGTTACCAACGGGCACTCATGGGAAGCTTACTTAAAGGAAGCCATTTTTGCACCACTGGGTATGGGCAATACTTTGGCCCTAAGCAAGGATTTGCCAACATCCTTAAACCGCACGGTGCCGCATACTATTGTCGACGGCAGGCTTACGCCAATCCCTTATTGCCAGATAGATGGGATCGCACCTGCGGGATCTATCAGCTCGTCTGTAAATGACATGAGCAAATGGGCACTTGCTTTACTGAACGATGGTAAGGTTGGGCAGCGTCAGGTAATCCCTTCCGCAGCCATCCAGGCAACACGTGTGCCGCAGGATATTGTGAGTAGTGTTCATCATATGAACGGCGAAAATAACTTTGAGCTTTATGGCTTAGGCTGGTTTATCCAGGATTACTCGGGCCACAGGCTGGTGATGCATGATGGCGGGGTTAACGGCTATTTGTCGTCAGTAACGCTTTCGCCGCAGGATAACCTGGGCATCATCATATTAACTAATACCGATCAGAACCAGTTGTTTGAGGCCCTGCGCTGGGATATTTTAGATGCTTATTTCAAACAACCCTTCCGCAATTACAGCGAAGGTTATTTAAAACAATACAAAGCCAATATCGCAACCGAACAGGCTGAAGATAAAAAGCTGAAGGATTCTGTACTTTTAAACCCCAAACCAATGTTGTTGCCAAACAAATACATTGGCAAGTACAGCAACGATTTTTATGGCAGCATGGAGGTTACCCAGGGCGAGGGCAACAACCTCGAAATGCGCTTTGAGCATCACCCTAAAATGTATGCCTTGCTAAAACCACTTGGCGGTAACCGCTTTTATGTAACTTTTTCTGACCCTACACTGGGGAAAGCTGTATTTCCGTTCATGGTACAAAACGGCGAGGTTACGGGAGTACGCGTAAAAGTGGCTGATTTTGTAGAGCGGGGTGCGTATGATTTTAAGAAGAATTAGGGAGGTAGGGAAGTTTACATGAAGGTGAATGAACTACCCCTGCACGTCATGCCAAACTTGTTTCGGCACCCCACAGGACAAGTAGCCGGTTTACTCAGCAGGGTTGCTTAGCGCGTGAGGTGTTGAAACAAGTTCAACATGACCGCAATTATCAAGTCATATGCAGACGCGAGCCCGTTCTTCGCCTCTGTACACAATTCTGTACTATGAAGAAAATCCTTCAGCAGAAAACCACTGCATGTAACTTCACATCTCCTCACATAAAAAAGCGGGATAATTTTTCCCGAAAGAAAAACTATCCCGCTGAAAATATTTAAACAATTAAGCTTATTGCAGCACAATCTTACGGATTCGGTTGTTATAATAGTCGGCTACGTAAACATTGTTACCGGCATCAACGGTAACACCCTGCGGCGAATTAAAAATCCCTGCAGTGCCCACACCTTCTGCAAAACCGCTTGTTCCGTTACCGGCAATTACTTTTAACACTTTATCCTTGGTAATCTCCAGGATCCTGCCATTCTGATCGGCTATGAACAGGTTCCCGCTTTTATCAAACGCAATGGCCGACGGGTTGCCAACAATCCCGGTTTGTTTATTACCGCCAACAAAAGTAGTAACAACGCCCGCCGGGGTTATTTTACGAATGGCATGATTAAGCGTTTCGGCTACATATATATTATTATTGGCATCAATAGCTATGCCGTTGGGCTTATTAAAAGTAGCGCTGGTTGCGGTTGCATTATCCAGGTAGTTCGCACCCCTGCTACCTGCAAATGTGGTAACAACACCCGCCGGTGTTATTTTGCGGATCAGGTTATTGCCCATATCGGCCACAAAAATATTTCCGGAGCCATCAATTGCTAACCCGCGCGGACTGTTAAACGTTGCTTTCGTTCCTGTACCATCGGCATATCCGGCATCGCCGCTGCCTGCAAAAGTGCTTACCACACCTGCCGGGGTAATTTTACGGATATTATTATTACCATAATCGGCTACATAAATATTGCCTGTTGCATCGGTAACCAAACTTTGCGGAGCATAAAACTGGGCAGTGGCTATAGGGCCGTCAACATAGCCAATGCTACCGTTGCCCGAAAGTGTAGTGACATCTCCTGCTGCAGTAACTTTGCGTATGGCACTGTTAAATGAATCGGCTACATAAATATTGCCGTCGGCACCCACGGTTATCCCCTGCGGACTGTTGAAAAGAGCGGCGCCGCCCAAACCGTCAACAAAGTCGGCCGCGGTATTACCCGCCAATGTGCTAACTGTACCTCCTGTTGATGCTGTACCTTCGCCGGTGGTAAACTGCACCACTTTACCGTAGCCTGTACCCGCGCTGTTTACAGCATATGCGCGTGCATAATAAGTTGTTTTAGGGCTTAAGCCGGTAAGCTTTGTAGTATAGGCATACAAAATTACCGTATCGGTGGTTTTTTTATCAGCAGTGGTAGGAGTTTGATTGGTGGCGCTGTAACAGATACCGTAGCTGCTCAGGCTCACGTCAGTCGATCCATTAAATAAACCGCCTGTATAGGCTATGGTTCCACTTTCGGTAGTCACCACATCCATTGTGGTTAAATCAGGCACGGTTACGGGTGTAACGTTTCCTTTTTTACCACAGCTTGTGCCGGCCAAAGCAACGGCAAATAAAAACGCGGCAAATAAAATTGTTTTGGTAAAGCTCTTTTTCACGAGTTAGTTTAAAAGTTATATGTAGTAAGTAAGCAAAATTAACTTATCAATACGTAGCAAATTACTTTAAAGTAACATTTTAACAAATATTAACATACTTATTACTTACCAAAAGGCTCCGCCGCCCTACAAACACAAATAAAACCAGTTAACTACTGCCACACGGGGGCAAAATCATCAAAATCCGGCAACATTTTTGGTGTATACCTGTTATTAATTTACTATGAAACTCATAACGCTGTTCATATCCATTTTGATAGCCAATACAGCTATTGCGCAAAAACATGTACCACTACCCCACGGAATGATATTTGGCGAAAAGCCCGACACGATAGCTTTAATGCCCGCCTCCAAACTGGAAGCTTTTATGGGAAAAAAAACACGGGTCACCACGGCCATCAGTGGCAGGGTTATTAAAGTAATCAAAGAAAAAGGCGGCTGGTTTGAAATGGATGCGGGTAACAACCGGGTCATAACTGCCCATTTTACCAATGCAGGGATAAACCTTCCCAGGCAATTGGCGGGCCGTACGGTAATCATTTCGGGAATAGCAGCCAGGCAATTCATTGCCGACGACCTGCAGCATATGGCCGGCGATACGGTTAGCGGCAAAAAGCAGCATAATGTAAATGCCAACCCTGGCCGAAAGGTTAGCTTTGAAGTAAAAGGATTAATGATAGATAAATAAAGCTATTCAAGCCGGGTAAATATCTACCCGTTTGTTACTATGAGCTGCCTTAATTTTTCAGAAACCTCGTTTTTGTTTACTGCAGATGCTTCGCGTTTGCATTTCATATAATGTTCGCGGGCAATTTTTTCGGCCAGGTCGCCGATGGTTTTTACATGCATCTCTTTGCCAAAACGGCCTGCAAGTTTTAAACCAATCCCGGCTATTACCATACCGGCAATACCTAGGGCCAGGTAATAAAAGGCCAAAACAAAGCTAACCACCAATATCATGGAAAAAAGGTTAACTATCCACTGCTTGGGCTGAAGCAAACGGATCTGGAAACCCATCTCTTCTTCAATAGCGGCCACAGCCTCAATACGGCTATCGCGCGGAAAAAGATCAGCGAGTTTAGTTTGGGGCTTTATGATATCCTTATCATACCCCGATGATGTATTGATGGCATTACGGAGTTTGTAAAACGCCTGCTGTGTGGTACAGCCATCATTTGTTTTTTTTACTTTTTCAACAACAACGTCGCAAAGTTTACCAAAATTTTGCACATCGTTTACCGATGTATCGTTTAAACTGATGTTAAATGATTTTTCAATTTTCACTAAAACATCATCCATATCTTCAGGATCAACACTCTTCAGGTTGATTTCCTGACCATTAGCCGTATTAACTTTCAATCTATAGCAACTAAATACAACAATAGTGAACCTGCAATTAGGGTTGCAGGTTCACGTTATTAGCAATTAAACTACAAAGGCTGCAATTTAATGTTTTAATTATTTACTCAAATACATTGATTTCTCTTTGTACAGATGCCTGAAGTATGGGTCCTGCAGGTTAGGGATAAAGCGGATAGCCTCACCTGTTGATTTCATTTCAGGGCCAAGCTCCTTGGTAACTTCAGGGAACTTATCAAACGAGAACACCGGTTCTTTAATGGCATACCCCCAAAGCTTGCGTTCGATGGTAAAGTCGCTCAGCTTATTGGCTTCAAGCATAACCTTTGTGGCTATGTTGATATATGGCACATCGTAAGCCTTGGCGATGAAAGGCACCGTACGCGAAGCACGCGGGTTGGCCTCAATCACATACACCTTATCATCCTTAACTGCGAACTGTATGTTAAGCAAACCGCGTACGTTAAGCGCTTTAGCTATCTTTTTGGTATATTCTTCTATCTGGTGAATTACATTATCCGACAGATCGAACGGAGGCAGTACAGCGTATGAGTCGCCTGAGTGGATACCGGCAGGCTCGATGTGCTCCATCATACCAATGATGTGTACATCCTCACCATCGCTGATCGAATCAGATTCGGCCTCGGCGGCACGGTCAAGGAAGTGGTCGATCAGTACACGGTTACCGGGCAGGTTGCGCAGCAGGCTTACTACCGCTTTTTCCAGGTCCTCATCATTGATCACAATGCTCATACCCTGGCCGCCTAATACGTAGCTTGGGCGTACAAGTACCGGGTAACCAACCTTGTGGGCAACTTCAAGTGCTTCTTCAGCGCTTTCAGCTACTCCATATTTTGGATATGGAATGTCAAGGTCTTTCAAAAGGTCAGAGAACCGGCCGCGGTCTTCCGCGATGTCCATATCATTGAATGATGTGCCAATGATCCGGATGCCGTGCTCGTGCATTTTCTCGGCCATTTTAAGGGCTGTTTGGCCACCCAACTGAACAATTACACCATACGGCTTTTCAAGCTCGATGATCTCGCGTACATGCTCCCAGTAAACCGGCTCAAAGTACAGCTTATCGGCCATGTTAAAGTCGGTTGATACGGTTTCAGGGTTACAGTTAACCATGATGGCTTCAAAACCTGCTTCTTTAGCGGCAAGTAAGCCGTGCACACAGCTGTAATCGAACTCGATACCCTGGCCTATACGGTTAGGGCCCGAGCCCAACACGATGATCTTTTTCTTGTCAGATGCTACCGACTCGTTTTCGCCTTCATAGCTTGAATAATAGTATGGAGTTTTAGCAGGGAACTCGGCAGCGCAGGTATCAACCATTTTGTAAACGCGGTGCATCCCTAAAGCCTTACGGCGCTGGTATACATCTTCCTCGGTTACGTTACCCAAAATGTGGGCGATTTGTACGTCTGAGAAACCTTTTTGTTTCAGGGTATACAGGAACTCTTCAGGAACATTGTTCAGTGAGTAGCGGCGAAGTTCTGTTTCAAGGTTAACCAGGTCCTGGATCTGGTTCAGGAACCAGCGGTCGATTTTGGTTGCTTTACGTACCGATTCGATAGGCACGCCAAGGCTCAACGCATCATAAATGTGGAACAATCTGTCCCAGCTTGGGTGCTCCAGGCTGGCCATGATCTCTTCGAGGTTACGGCTCTGGCGACCGTCGGCACCTAAACCGGCACGACCGATCTCCAAACTTTGACAGGCTTTTTGTAAAGCCTCGGTAAAGCTGCGGCCGATACCCATAACTTCACCTACCGATTTCATCTGCAGGCCAAGTTCTTTGTTAGCGCCTTTGAACTTATCAAAGTTCCAGCGAGGTATTTTAACGATCACGTAATCCAAAGTTGGCTCAAAGTAAGCCGAGGTTGTTTTGGTGATCTGGTTTTCAATTTCGTCGAGGTTATAACCTATAGCAAGCTTTGCAGCAATTTTAGCGATAGGGTAACCGGTAGCTTTTGAAGCAAGAGCCGATGAACGGGATACACGCGGGTTGATCTCAATAGCGATGATCGCTTCGTCAGCAGGGTTTACCGAGAACTGAACGTTACAACCACCGGCAAAGTTACCAATGGCACGCATCATTTTGATAGCCTGGTTACGCATTTCCTGGTAGCAACGATCGCTGAGGGTCATGGCAGGGGCTACAGTGATCGAATCGCCGGTGTGGATACCCATCGGATCAAAGTTCTCGATAGAGCAGATAATGATTACGTTATCGTTGCTATCGCGCAGCAACTCCAATTCGTATTCTTTCCAGCCTAACACAGCCTGCTCAACCAATACCTCATGGGTTGGTGAAGCCTGTAAGCCACGGTTAAGGGCGGCATCAAAATCTTCCTTTCTGTGAACAAAACCTGCACCTTTACCACCCAGTGTGTAGCTTGGGCGAATAACCAGCGGGAAGCCAATTTCCTGCGCGCCTTCTTTACCTTCAAGGAAAGAGTTGGCGATTTTTGATTTGGCAACCCCTACGCCGATATCAACCATCAGCTGGCGGAACGCCTCGCGGTTTTCGGTTTTTTCGATGGCAGCAATATCTACACCGATAACCTTAACGCCATACTTTTCCCATATGCCGCGTTCAGACGCTTCGATACAAAGATTCAACGCGGTTTGACCGCCCATGGTAGGCAGCACAGCGTCTATCTGCTGTTCGGTTAAAATTTTCTCAATGCTTTCGCAAGTGAGCGGCAGAAGATAAACATGGTCGCTGATAACTTTATCCGTCATGATAGTTGCCGGATTGCTGTTAATAATAGAAACGGAGATGCCTTCTTCTTTTAGCGAGAGAGCGGCTTGTGAACCGGAATAATCAAATTCGCAAGCCTGGCCGATAATGATTGGGCCGGAGCCAATGATCAGAACGGATTTGATGGAGGTGTCTTTGGGCATAGGGCTTTTTTTAAGTCAAAAGTTCTAAGTCAAAAGTCAAAGGCATTTAAGCCTTTAAACGGTTTTTCCTATGCGCTGAAAGCCAAGAAATCCCGACTTCAGCGTCGGGGTGCAAAGATAGAGTTTTAACAAACACCATTCATGTTTTTTTTCACATTTAATGTTACAGCAATAACACCCGGCATTTTTTAAGTTTCGGGGCACATTTTCTTAAAACAATAGGCTCACTATTTCCGTAAAATCTCACTATATTTACTTGTAGACCGGCCTGTAATTTCCAATTGAACCTGTAATTGCGTGAAACCGCAAATACTTTTTATATTTAAGAACTATGATAAAGAAGCCTGTTTTTATATTGCTTGCGGCTATTTTATTTTTTGGCAGCTGCGCCATGCTGCAATCAGTTGTTAAATCAACATTTCCATATACTGCAACCATGGTTATTCCGGCGTCGGCCAAAGTTGATGAGGCGCAAACTGCAATAAGCACGGGTAACAGCTTTGACCAGGATTTTACTAAAGATGGCAATAATGCCAGCAGGATAAGCGAGGTACGCATCATATCAGCCAAACTGCAGTCGAGCGACCCATCAGATTATAACATTGGCAATATAGCTTCATTAAGGGTATACATGGCTAAAAACGATGGCAGTGAAGAGGTGATGGTGGCTATACGTAAAGATATAAGCCCCAATGCCGGCAACAGCATAGTACTTGACATTGACAACTCACACTTTTTAGACGAACTGGTGCGCCAGCCAAGCGTGCGCATCCGGATGGTTTACCGCCTGCGTAAAGCTACGGCAACTGATGCCAGCCTGAAAGTATCATTAGGAATTGGATCGTACCCGGCGAATTAAACCGGGGACCTTACAAAAAATTTACTTAATCAATTTATTATCCGAATCGGGGAATATTAAAATAGGTTCGTAATTGCGGGCTTCTTCAACCTCCATATAGGCATATGACATAATGATCACAATATCGCCTACCTGTGCCAGGCGGGCTGTAGCTCCGTTAAGGCATACAGTGCCTGTTCCGCGTTCGCCTTTGATAACATAGGTTTCAAAGCGGGCGCCGTTATTATTGTTCACTATCTGAACCTTTTCGTTGGGGATGATATTTGCAGCCTCAATCAGGTCTTCATCAATAGTGATACTGCCCACGTAATTCAACTCCGCCTGCGTAACCTTAACCCGGTGAATTTTGGACTTTAATATTTCAATTATCATGGCGCAAAGTTAGGAATAAATTTAGTCGATAGTCCATAGTCGATAGTCCATAGATTGTAAAAGATTTTCCATCGGCCGGATAACCAGTCTACTGAAGCATCCATGGACCATCGACTAAGAAATCAACACATTATCAATCAATCTTGTTTTACCTACGCGTGCTGCAACAAGGGCAACAATAGTTTCGGATGCGGGGGTGGCATGATGCAGTGTTTTGCCATCGGCTATTTCAAAATACTCCAGCTCAACGCCGGGTTCGTTGCTGATCATTTGAGCTGCCTGCTGCTGCAGGGTGTCAATTTTGTTAATATCGAAGTTTTCCTTAACCCAGTTAAGTGCTTTGGAGAGAATGAGCGAGTGTTCTCTGTCATACGGGGTTAGGTGGATGTTCCTCGAGCTCATGGCCAGGCCATCAGGTTCACGCTCAATCGGGCACATCACCAGCTTAACGGGCATCTTCAGCACCTCAACCATTTTATTAATCACCATAAACTGCTGATAATCCTTCTGCCCAAAAAAAGCGATATCGGGCTTTACAATATTGAACAGCTTATTTACTACCTGAGTAACCCCCTGATAATGCCCGGGCCTGAATTTTCCTTCCAGCAGGTATTCCAGATCGCCCATGTCAAAATGCCATTTTTCATTATCAGCATACATCTCGGTAACCTGCGGATTAAACAAAATATCGCAGTTAACTTCCTCAAGGCGGCGGATATCGTCAGTAATGGGGCGAGGGTATTTTTCAAGGTCCTTGGGGTCATTAAACTGGGTGGGGTTTACAAAAATGCTGCAAACAACCTGGGTGCTTTGCTGCTTTGCCAGTTCAATTAAACCCAGGTGCCCTTTATGCAATGCGCCCATGGTTGGTACAAAGCCAATTACTTTTACCGGCTTACGGTTAAAATAATCGGTTATCTCGTTTTTAGTGCTGAATATTTTCAACGTAATAGGTGTTACAAAATTTGGCAAAGGTGTACAATTGATTAAAAATAACCAAAAGTTACTTGCATAATTCGTTGGCAGTTTATATAATAATAGTTATATTTGCAAACTCAAATTTTTTGACTTCTTTACATTTTAAATACTGATTTAGTGATGGGTAAATCTAAGCTTTTGTTTATAACTCATGAAATGTCCCCTTTCCTTGAACTCACAAAAATTGCTGAAATAACACGCCAACTTCCGCAGGCCATGCAGGAGAAAGGTTACGAGATCCGTATCCTTATGCCGCGTTTCGGCAATATCAATGAGCGCAGGAACAGGCTTCATGAAGTGATCAGGTTGTCGGGTATGAATATTATTATCGACGATAATGATAACCCGCTGATCATCAAAGTAGCATCTATCCCGGCGGCGCGTATGCAGGTGTATTTTTTGGATAATGAAGAATATTTTCAGCGTAAGCATGTTTTTGCAGACAAGGAAGGTAAATTTTACGCCGACAATGACGAGCGTATGATCTTCTTTTGCAAAGGTGCATTAGAAACTGTTAAAAAATTAGGCTGGGCGCCGGATGTGATCCATTGCCATGGCTGGATGAGCGCGCTTGTGCCTGCTTATCTGAAAACAACCTACAAAGACGATCCTACATTTAAGCACTCAAAAATCATTTACTCTATTTATGAAAATGATTTTAAAGAGCAATTGCACAATGACTTTGCTACAAAAGCCATCATGAGCAATATGAATGAGCAGCATGTGGAGCCGTACAAAGGCGGCACCAATTCGGCGCTGTATGCCGGTGCAATCCACTACTCAGACGGTATTGTTTTGGGCAGCCCCGATATTGATGCAGATGTGTTAAATAATGTTAAAAACAGCAATAAATCGGTTTTAGAATTTGATTCTACCGCAGATTTCGAAAATTATTACAATTTTTACGACGAAATTACCAACGACGAATTGGTGGATGTTGCATAAGACTTAATATTATATATGAAATTTTTCCGATTAGACTTATTGACCCTGTTAATAAGTCTTTTTATTTTGAACAGTTGTAAACGCCAGGATGGTATTGGTTTGGGCGTCAATGATCAAAACGAGATCAATGGCAACCTGATAGTTGATACCAACATCGTTATTAACACTGTTGTTGATGATACCGCGGCTACCTCGGGTCAAACCCGGACACCGCTTGCCAACTTTACCGACCCGGTATTCGGCACAACAAAAAGTATTGTTGCTTTAGGTGTTAACCTGCCTAACGGCGCCGCTTACACTGTTCCTGCAGGCACCCTGACAATTGACTCGGCTGTACTTGTGCTTAGATATTCGGACGGTTTTTATGGCGATTCGCTGGCTTCACGCTATAAAATAAACGTGTACCAGCTTCAACAAAAGGTAGAAAGCAAAACCTACTATAGTAATAATCACTGGGATGCCGACCTGGGCACTTTGCTTGGTTCTAAGACCTTCACAGCCCGTACGCACGATAGTATCACCATAGCACGCATCCGTACTGACACATTAGATACCGTTCAGCGCGTAGCACCTCAGTTACGTGTGCCGCTTAGTAAAGCCTTTATCTATAATAACCTGTTTAATGCGAGTGGTGCTGTACTTGCATCACCAACAACTTTTCAAAGTACTGTAAAAGGCCTTTACCTTTCGTTAGACAAGGCACAGGCCAGTGATGCTGGCGGTATTATCCAGCTTAATCTGGCCTCATCGCAAATTGATGTATTTTATAAAGTTGTTACTGCTGCTACCAGTACTACAAGCAGTACTATTGATACAGCATCGGTAACCCTGCCGTTCTTTAACCGTGCTGCCGAAATTACGCATACCTACAGTACTACTATCCAGGCAGCACTGAATAATACAACAACATCGCAAAATACGGTTTACCTTCAGGGGCTTGCAGGTTTAAGGGCTAAGCTTAGTTTCCCGGGCCTTGACAAGCTTGTTGACTCATCGATAGTATTAAACCGTGCCGAAATTGTGATAACACCACGTGCCGGTTCAGGTGTACCTTATGCGCCTTTACCTAAGCTTACCATGTACAAGCTGGATATAGCCAAACAACGGGCACTAATACAGGATGCCTCGGCAAGTGACCCGCGTTCGCAAACAAGTTTATTTGGCGGCCGTTATGATCGTACCAAAAAAGAATACCACTTCCTGGTTACAGCTTTTGTACAGGATCTGATCCGTAAAAAAACTGTTGATTACGGCACTTATATTGCCCCGGTTGATACCACCCTTGTTAACACTACAACAGGTATTGACGTGGCGCCGTCAACACAAACGGCAGCCCGTACGGTAATAGTGGGGAGCGATAAGTCAACCCCGGGTTACAGCATCCGCATGAACATCATTTACACCAAAGTCCGCAAGTAAGATATCTCTCAATAAACAAAAGAATCCCCGCTTAGGGGATTTTTTTGTTTAAGACAAACACACTTCTTAAAATACTTTTTTAAGTATTTCAAAACTTCCTCATTTTCGAAAAAAATCAAAATAATTATTGCGGATATGTGTTATATAGCTGTTTATTTTGCGGCGTTTAACATTTATACTTGATTATTTTATGTGCGGAATTGTTGGTTATATAGGATTCAGGGATGCTTACCCTATCGTTATAAAAGGGCTTCACAGGCTCGAATACCGGGGCTATGACAGTGCCGGTGTTGCCCTGCTTGATCATGACCTTAAAGTTTATAAAAAGGCCGGCAAGGTTGAGGACCTTGAAAATTTTGTGAAGGGAATTGACCTGAAGGGGACAATAGGAATGGGCCATACCCGCTGGGCCACCCACGGCGAACCGAGCGACCGTAACTCGCACCCCCATTCATCGGGCGACAGGAGGCTTACCATTATCCACAATGGTATTATTGAAAACTATGGCGTGATCAAGGAAACACTTACAGCTAAAGGCCACGTTTTTAAAAGCGATACAGATACCGAGGTTTTAATACACCTGATTGAGGATATCCAAAAGGCAACCGGCCTTGATTTGAAAGACGCCGTACGCGTTGCATTAAATAAGGTAATAGGCGCATATGCCATCGTTATCATGAGTGCCGATGAGCCCGATCTGCTTATTGCAGCCCGTAAAGGCAGCCCCATGGTAATTGGCGTAGGCAAAGGCGAATATTTCATAGCTTCGGACGCTACACCTATTGTAGAGTATACTAAAAATGTAATTTACCTGAATGATAACGAAATTGCCTATGTACACCGCGAAAGCCTGCTGGTAAAAAACATCGACAACTCGGTACAAACACCCTATATCCAGGAACTGGACTTAAAACTGGAAATGCTGGAGAAAGGCGGCTACGACCATTTCATGATGAAAGAGATCTATGAGCAGCCCCGTTCCATCCGTGATTGTCTGCGTGGCCGTATTTACCCCCAGCAGGGCAAAGTTCAGTTGGGCGGCATTAAGGAATACACCGAGAAACTTAAAAATGTTGACAGGATCATTATCGTAGCCTGTGGCACCTCCTGGCATGCCGGGTTGGTGGGCGAATACCTGATTGAAGAATACGCGCGTGTGCCGGTAGAAGTTGAATATGCCTCCGAGTTCAGGTACCGCAACCCAATCATTACTGAAAAAGACCTGGTGATAGCTATTTCCCAATCGGGAGAGACAGCAGATACCATGGCCGCCATTGAACTGGCTAAGGAAAAAGGCGCTACCATTTTCGGCATTTGTAATGTGGTCGGTGCATCTATTCCGCGTTTAACGCATGCGGGCGTTTATACCCATGCCGGGCCCGAAATTGGTGTAGCATCTACCAAAGCCTTCACCGCCCAGGTAAGCGTGCTAACACTAATAGCTTTTTATATAGCCCAGCAGCGGGGTAAAATTACCCAAAGCAAAATGGTTGAATATTTAACCGGCTTAAACGAGATCCCTAACCTGGTACAGGAGGCCCTGAAATTAAACGAACATATCCGGCAAATTGCAGCCCGGTTTAAAGATTCGACCAATTGCCTGTTCCTGGGCAGGGGCAGCTCATTCCCTGTAGCCCTGGAAGGCGCTTTAAAGCTCAAGGAGATCTCCTACATCCATGCCGAAGGTTATCCCGCCGCCGAGATGAAACATGGCCCTATCGCCTTAATTGACGACGAGATGCCAGTGGTGTTCATTGCCACCAAACATTCATCGTACGAAAAGGTGATCAGCAACATACAGGAAGTAAAAGCCCGCAAAGGCCACGTAATTGCTATTGTATCCGAAGGAGATACCGAAGTAAAAGGCATGGCCGATTATGTGATAGAGATCCCGCAAACCAATGAGGCGTTTGTGCCGCTGGTGGCAACCATTCCGCTGCAGTTGCTGGCTTATCACATAGCCGTGATGCGCGGCTGTAACGTTGATCAGCCCCGTAACCTGGCAAAATCAGTTACAGTTGAATAAAAACCAGTTATAAACCTAATTTTTTGCAAACCCCTACCAGTAACGGCAGGGGTTTTGTTATTTTTGGGAAGAAACAAATACCTGCAACCTATGAGTTTTGAAATTTTCGAACACGCCGAATCATGGATCTCCTTAATCACACTAACCTTACTGGAGATTGTTTTAGGCATCGATAACATTGTATTTATCTCAATCCTGTCCGATAAACTTCCCGCCAGTCAGCAAAGCAAAGGCCGGAGGGTTGGTCTTGGTATGGCCATGATCACCCGTGTGCTGCTGTTGTTATCCATCAGTTGGGTAATGACTTTAACAGCGCCCATGTTTAACCTAAGCTCCATTTTCAGTATTACGGATGCCGAATGGGTTGAGAAACTGGCTATTTCCGGCCGCGATCTTATCCTCATCATCGGCGGTTTATTCTTGATTTACAAAAGCACCGCCGAAATCCATCATAAAATTGAAGGCGAAGAAGAGGCAGAAGGCAATGTAAAGAAACATTCGTTTTGGGGTACCATAATTCAGATCATGCTGCTGGATATCGTTTTCTCGCTCGACTCGGTGATCACCGCGGTAGGAATGGCCAGCCATGTGGAAATCATGATCTTAGCCGTTGTTATAGCCGTAGGTATTATGATGTGGGCATCAAACGGGGTAGCATCGTTTGTAAACAAGCACCCAACCGTAAAAATGCTGGCGCTATCATTCCTGCTGCTGATTGGCGTTTCGCTTTTGGCCGAAGCTTTTGAACAGCATATCCCAAAAGGTTATATCTATTTTGCCATGGCGTTCTCTGTTTTGGTAGAGATGCTGAATTTAAAAATGAAAGCGAATAAGGGAAAGAAAGGACAAAACAATAAGTAATTTCATTGCGAGCGTAGCGCGGCAATCGCATGCTATATAAAGCGGTTATGCTTCCGTGCGATTGCCGCGCTACGCTTATAATGACATAATGGGAGAAAATCCTAATGACTCAAATGACGCACTATAGCGCCACTACCACCGCTTTACCTGCATATTTAACAACCTTATCAGCCTTGGCAGTTAAAGCTACATCCGAGCCATGGGCGCCTTTAACCATCACAATGTTAAACGTACGGCTTTTCAGCTGGCCCGGAAAATGGCCTTTAGTATCAGATATGCTAAGTTTACGTGTTTTATCGTTCCAGCTTAATGTAAACGTAGCTGATTGTCCTTTTTCGTAATTGTAGTTATCGTTTTCATCCTCGTAAAACTTAAATGAAGCATCAGCGCCGGGATAGATGCGAAGCTCAATATTGCTGTTTGGTTTTTCGGTTGCGTATTCAACATCCGGGCCCATTGGTATAATTGAGCCCGCTTTTACATATAACGGCAAAATCTCGATAGGTGCCGCAGCGCTGATGGTTTGGCCACCGTCAAGCAGTTCGCCTGTCCAGAAGTTATACCATTTGCTGGCGGCAGGCAGGTAAACCTGGCGCGCCTTGGCTTTTTTATCTGCATCACTTGAAGTATATAGTTGTTCGGTTACCGGGTTAACCATAAAGGCCGGCCCGAACATATATTGGTCAGGAATACCGTAAACCTTGCTGTCGCCGCGGTAATCAAAAGCCAGCGAACGCATAATGGTATAGTTATCGTTAGTTACACGGCCTGCCAGTGAATAAATGTAGGGCATCAAACGATAACGGAGCTTGTCAAAATTAAGCAGGATCGACCTTGTATTTTCGTCCCAGTTTTTGCTGAAGATGGCTCGCTCACCTTTACCGTGGATTCGAAAAATAGGGCAAAACGTACCAAACTGAAACCAGCGGGTAAATAACTCCCGTTTATCCGGCTGCGACCAATCGGCAGGTTTCCAGTGGTAATGATAGCCGCCGATGTCTGACGTCCAGTAAGGGATGCCGGAGGTACAGGCGTTGATGCCCTGTGGCACCTGGTCTTTAAAATCATGAAAAGTACATTCAATATCGCTCGACCATAACGTAGAGGCGTTGCGCTGCTCACCGGCGAACGACTGCCTTACCAAAAAGAAAGCGCGCTTACCCGGGATATCCCTGCGCCAGCCTTCGTATACGCCTTTAGTATGCTGTAATGAATAAGTGTTAAAATAGTCGATGCCTTTACCAATGGCAAAATTACTTTGACGGCGGGCGTCAAGTAAAGCGCCATTATCCGGCTCACACTGGTCAATCCACCAGGCATCCCAGCCGTAACGTTTAATGAGGCTGTCGCGGGCCTGGTCCCAGTAAAGCTCACGGGCTTTAGGGTTGTGGGCATCATAATAAGTATCAAAAGTGTGGGTAACCACGTTATCCCAGGTGATATCGGTTAAACCTCCCATTTTGTTCAGCGCATCATAATTAGGGGTGCCTTTACCAAACACCGGCCAGATAGAGATCATAGCATGGATATTGGCTGCGTGTAAAGCATCAACCAATTTTTGCGGATGCGGGTAACGTTCCGGTTTCATTACATGTGAGCCTATCGGCAATGGGTCCCAGTAGTACCAATCCTGTACAATCACGTCAACCGGGATATGGTTATTGCGGTAATTATCCTTTACGGTAAGGATTTCGTCCTCGCTCAGGTACCTGTCTTGCGATTGAAACAAGCCATAAGCCCATTTACCAAACATCGGCGCTTTACCGGTAGCTGTGCGATAAAGATCGATGATATGGTCAAAGCCCGGCCCGTAAAAAAAGAAATAATCAACCTGCTTACCGCTTTCCGATACATATTTAAATTTAGTGTTATCCGCTTCGGCACCATAAAAATTACTGGCCGAATAGTTATCCCACATCAAGCCATAGCCCTTTGTTGACAACAGTACTGGGATAGCGCCGGTAAGATATTTGATAGCCAGGTCCTGGTTACGGCCTTTATAATTGATCGACATGGAATCTAAAGGATGGCAACCTAAACCGAACAGGGCCTCATCTTTAGGCGACGCAAATTGGGTAGTAACGTTATAAGTGCTGATCCCTGCGATGGTTGCTGGAGTAATGGATTTATTGTCGCTGTCTTCGGCAGTAATCACGTTACCCTTCAAATCAGTATAGGTGATGGCATTCGTAGCCTTATTGATCTTTACTTTCAGCTTTGCCGTAGTAATAACCACCTCGGTTTTCCCATCAGTAACCTGGTACGGTGAGTGCTGAACCCATTTATTATTCACAACCAATGACGGCTTGATCTCAAAAGCATCAAAGATGGTATATTTTACTTCGATGATATCGTCCCTGCGGATAAGCACTTTCATCAAACCTTTGTCGAGCGTGAAAGTAACCCCATCAGCTGCCTTTTTGAAAGATTTAATAACTGCTATAGCCGGCATGGCAGACATGCCAGCTAAAAGAAAAACAAACCACGCAATCGATTGCCTAACTTTTGCGCCTTTATGAAATACCTTTTTAAACATCATGACTATCACTGATTTGGTTTATACTGAGTGTGAGATTAACACTTAATTTGACACCGTGAATATAGCGTACTTTTTTTAATTGGAGTAATTTTTTTAATGTTGAATTATCAGCTAGCCACTATAAGCCCCGGATATTGGGTATATCTTAAAAGTGATACAATTTGCCACGCATTTTTAAGCCAAATGGTGACACTGTATGGTCAGTGTTCAAATGTTTAAAACAGGGTATTCTACTAATGGAATGAAGTTTTATAAATTACTGATTACCAATACCATTCTGCTCATGCCGGTTGTAAGGAGATTTTGGCAGGATTATAACCAGTTAGTTATCAGATACAATTATCCTGCAGGGTTTAACAAGTGTTCACACCTATAAAAATGGGCCGTGGGTTGTAACCGGGTCGATGCCTGCAATCGGCTATTGGGTGAATAGTAGCGTGGCGGGACAGAGGGCTTATCAAAGGCCAATAACGCAAAAAGCCTTAGTAATTAGCTAAGGCTTTTGCGATTATTGCACTATTGAAAGTGATAAAGGGTGGCACCGACCTACTCTCCCACGTTTTACCGCAGTACCATCGGCTCTGGCGGGCTTGACTTCTCTGTTCGGAATGGGAAGAGGTAGACACCGCCGATATAGGCACCTGAATTTCTTTTGGTTCATTTGTTCATTCGTTCAGTAGTTCATTGGTATGAGCTTACTGATGAATGTTCATTTTATCGAACCTATTATTTTATTTGTTTCCTGTTCTTTTATCCACCATGCTTAGCCCTAATGAACCAATGACATCAATGAAACCAATGAACATTTTACAAATGACATATTATTGAAAGAAGTGATTGAATGTAAGAGAAAACAACAGCTTTTGTTGTTTTTGTTGTCACCGGCTCACTTATCCCTCATTCTACGATATTGCTACCAATGAACTACCGAACAAATGAACCAGTGAACGTTTTTCTATCTGAAGAAAGCTTCGGGCAATTAGTATTACTCGGCTATGATGTCACCACCTTTATACCTGTAACCTATCAACGTAGTAGTCTCCTACGACCCTCAATGGAAGTCTCATCTTGTGGCTAGTTTCGCACTTAGATGCTTTCAGCGCTTATCTATTCCCAACGTAGCTACTCTGCAGTACACCTGGCGGCATAACAGATTCACCAGAGGTTAGTCCAACCCGGTCCTCTCGTACTAAGGTCAGCCCCACTCAAACTTCCTACGCCCACAACAGATAGGGACCGAACTGTCTCGCGACGTTCTGAACCCAGCTCGCGTGCCACTTTAATGAGCGAACAGCTCAACCCTTGGGACCTTCTCCAGCCCCAGGATGTGACGAGCCGACATCGAGGTGCCAAACCTCCCCGTCGATATGAGCTCTTGGGGGAGATCAGCCTGTTATCCCCAGCGTACCTTTTATCCTTTGAGCGATGGCCCTTCCATGCAGAACCACCGGATCACTATATCCGTCTTTCGACCCAGCTCGACTTGTCTGTCTCACTGTCAAGCAAGCTTATGCTATTGCACTCCACGTACGGTTACCAAGCGTACTGAGCTTACCTTTGAAAGCCTCCGTTACCTTTTTGGAGGCGACCACCCCAGTCAAACTACCCGCCAAACAATGTTCTCCTCTTTGAAGAGTTAGACACCAAATACAGAAAGGGTGGTATTTCAACGTTGACTAACCGACTCCTAGCGAAGCCGGATCACAGTCTCCCACCTATCCTACACATCCTGTATCCGATATCAATGTTAAGCTATAGTGAAGGTGCATGGGGTCTTTCCGTCCCGTTGCGGGTAACCGGCGTCTTCACCGATACCACAATTTCACCGAGCTCATGGCTGAGACAGCGCCCAGATCGTTACACCATTCGTGCAGGTCGGAACTTACCCGACAAGGAATTTCGCTACCTTAGGACCGTTATAGTTACGGCCGCCGTTTACTGGGGCTTCGATTCAATGCTTCGCCTTGCGACTAACATCCCCTCTTAACCTTCCAGCACCGGGCAGGTGTCAGGCCATATACGTCATCTTGCGATTTTGCATAGCCATGTGTTTTTGTTAAACAGTCGCCTGGGCCTTTTCACTGCGGCTGACATTGCTGCCAGCGCCCCTTCTCCCGAAGTTACAGGGCCATTTTGCCGAGTTCCTTAGCCATGATTCACTCGAGCACCTTAGGATTCTCTCCTCGACTACCTGTGTCGGTTTACGGTACGGGTTTTTATTACCTGAAGCTTAGCGGGTTTTCTTGGAAGTCTGATTACCTGAACTATCACCTTGTCCGAAGATTTGGTGTACTATCAGCTTTCAGCAAAGTCTGCGTACTTAACTACAAACTCTATACCTACAGCCTTTAACGAACTATTCCGTCAGTTCGCGTCAGTGTCACTACTCCGTCACCGCATCGCAGTAATAAAAAGTACTGGAATATTAACCAGTTGTCCATCGGCTACGCCTGTCGGCTTCACCTTAGGCCCCGACTAACCCTGATCCGATTAGCGTTGATCAGGAAACCTTAGTCTTTCGGTGGGCGGGTTTCTCTCCCGCCTTATCGTTACTTATGCCTACATTTGCTTTTCTATTCCCTCCACAGTCAGTTACCTTCCTGCTTCGCCGGATAATAGAATGCTCCCCTACCAGTCATATTAATATGAATCCATAGCTTCGGTATACTGCTTGATGCCCGTTTATTATCCATGCCCGATCGCTCGACTAGTGAGCTGTTACGCACTCTTTAAATGAATGGCTGCTTCCAAGCCAACATCCTAGCTGTCTGTGCAATCGGACCTCGTTAGTTCAACTTAGCAATAATTTAGGGACCTTAGCTGATGGTCTGGGTTCTTTCCCTCTCGGCCATGGACCTTAGCACCCATAGCCTCACTCCAGCGTATATTATAAAGCATTCGGAGTTTATCTGGATTTGGTAGGATTTGACTCCCCCGCACCCAATTAGTAGCTCTACCTCTTTATAACTCAACCGCCAGGCTGTTCCTAAAAACATTTCGGGGAGTACGAGCTATTTCCCAGTTTGATTAGCCTTTCACCCCTACCCACAAGTCATCCGGAAACTTTTCAACGTTTATCGGTTCGGTCCTCCAGTACCTGTTACGGCACCTTCAACCTGCCCATGGGTAGATCACAAGGTTTCGCGTCTACCTCCCCTGACTATACGCCCTTTTCAGACTCGCTTTCGCTTCGGATCCGTGTCTTAAACACTTAACCTTGCCAGGGAAGAGTAACTCGTAGGCTCATTATGCAAAAGGCACGCCGTCACCCGTTGCCAGGCTCCGACCGCTTGTAAGTACACGGTTTCAGGTTCTATTTCACTCCCCTGTTCGGGGTTCTTTTCACCTTTCCCTCACGGTACTGGTTCACTATCGGTCTCTCAGGAGTATTTAGCCTTACCGGATGGTGCCGGCAAATTCCCACAAGGCGTCTCCGACCTCGCGGTACTCAGGATACCACTATCCTACTATCAATTACCCGTACGCAGCTCTCATGCTCTATGGCCGGGTTTCCCACCCCGTTCCGGTTCTCTTTAATATTCATGTTGTGGTCCTACAACCCCTGCTATGCCGTAACATAACAGGTTTGGGCTTCTTCCATTTCGCTCGCCACTACTCTGGAAATCACTATTGTTTTCTCTTCCTCTGCTTACTTAGATGTTTCAGTTCGGCAGGTTAGCGCATTTATGCAGTTATTCTTCAAATAACTAGGTTTCCCCATTCGGAAATCTGCGGATTAATTCATATTTGCTAATCCCCGCAGCTTATCGCAGCTTATCACGTCCTTCTTCGCCTCTGAGAGCCAAGGCATCCCCCGTGTACCCTTTCTTACTTTCTTCTACTCTTGCGCCTTTTGCGCCGCAAGGTATGTCTTTATTTTAGTCCGTCATTGGTTCATTAGTTCATTGGTTCATTAGTATTACTACTTATTTACCTTTGAAGTCTTGAATTCAACAACTTCCTATCTGTTGTTTTCTCTTGTTTTCAATTACTTCTTCCAATATGTCAAAGAACGTTAGTTTTCATCTGTAGCGTAACCTATATTATAGTTACTGTAGAATACTTGGTGGAGAATAACGGATTCGAACCGTTGACCCCCTGCGTGCAAGGCAGGTGCTCTAGCCAGCTGAGCTAATCCCCCGAAGGATAAATTAATTAGTGATTTGGTGATTTATTGAATTAGTGATTGCTTTTCAATTCACTAACTCACTAATTCCTTAACTCGCTAATTGCCTTTATAGTAGTCCCGAGCAGATTTGAACTGCTGACCCCTACATTATCAGTGTAGTGCTCTAACCAAGCTGAGCTACAGGACTAGTTGTTTTTAGTTGCAGTTATCAGTTGCAGTTTGCAGGACTTTTCTGCCTACTGCTGCTGCCACTGCTTACTGCCACTTGTCCTGTGCTTACTTTCGTTTGCACATTCCACAGATGGCTTCATCTTCTGGGTTTCCTTTTGTCTTTTTGTTTGTGTTTTAAGAAATATCATGTAGGTAACAGTTCCGAGTCTATCAGAGATTCTGCTCCAGAAAGGAGGTATTCCAGCCACACCTTCCGGTACGGCTACCTTGTTACGACTTAGCCCCAGTTACCGACTTTACCCTAGGACGCTCCTTGCGGTTACGCACTTCAGGCACTTCCAGCTTCCATGGCTTGACGGGCGGTGTGTACAAGGCCCGGGAACGTATTCACCGCGTCATTGCTGATACGCGATTACTAGCGAATCCAACTTCACGGGGTCGAGTTGCAGACCCCGATCCGAACTGTGAATGGCTTTAAGAGATTGGCATCCTGTTGCCAGGTAGCTGCCCTCTGTACCATCCATTGTAGCACGTGTGTAGCCCCGGACGTAAGGGCCATGATGACTTGACGTCGTCCCCTCCTTCCTCTCTATTTGCATAGGCAGTCTGTTTAGAGTCCCCACCTTAAATGCTGGCAACTAAACATAGGGGTTGCGCTCGTTGCGGGACTTAACCCAACACCTCACGGCACGAGCTGACGACAGCCATGCAGCACCTAGTTTCGTGTTCCGAAGAACTGTGACGTCTCTGTCACATTCACTAACTTTCAAGCCCGGGTAAGGTTCCTCGCGTATCATCGAATTAAACCACATGCTCCTCCGCTTGTGCGGGCCCCCGTCAATTCCTTTGAGTTTCACCCTTGCGGGCGTACTCCCCAGGTGGAACACTTAACGCTTTCGCTTAGACGCTGACCGTATATCGCCAACATCGAGTGTTCATCGTTTAGGGCGTGGACTACCAGGGTATCTAATCCTGTTTGATCCCCACGCTTTCGTGCCTCAGCGTCAATCATACTTTAGTAAGCTGCCTTCGCAATTGGTGTTCTGTGACATATCTATGCATTTCACCGCTACTTGTCACATTCCGCCTACCTCAAGTACATTCAAGCTCTTCAGTATCAAGGGCACTGCGATAGTTGAGCTACCGTCTTTCACCCCTGACTTAAAAAGCCGCCTACGCACCCTTTAAACCCAATAAATCCGGATAACGCTTGGATCCTCCGTATTACCGCGGCTGCTGGCACGGAGTTAGCCGATCCTTATTCTCAAGGTACATTCAACCCGGTTCACGAACCGGGGTTTATTCCCCTGCAAAAGCAGTTTACAACCCGTAGGGCCGTCTTCCTGCACGCGGCATGGCTGGTTCAGACTTCCGTCCATTGACCAATATTCCTTACTGCTGCCTCCCGTAGGAGTCTGGTCCGTGTCTCAGTACCAGTGTGGGGGGTCATCCTCTCAGATCCCCTAAACATCGTCGCCTTGGTATGCCGTTACCACACCAACTAGCTAATGTTGCGCATGCCCATCTTGATCCTATAAATATTTGATTATAATACGATGCCATATCATAATGTTATGCGGTCTTAATCTCTCTTTCGAGAGGCTATCCCCCTGATCAAGGTAGGTTACATACGTGTTACGCACCCGTGCGCCACTCTCATTAGGAGCAAGCTCCCAAATCCCGTCCGACTTGCATGTATTAGGCCTGCCGCTAGCGTTCATCCTGAGCCAGGATCAAACTCTCCATTGTAAAATGCTTTGTTTAACCACTGACCCTATTATTAATTAATAGAATCTGTATTATATATCTTTATACAGTCTCTCTTCTTTTTGTAACTCTTCAATCTTCCTCTGCCTTAGCTTTGGTTAATCTCCCGTTACGCTACATGATTTCCATTTCTTAAAAGAACTTGCTCGCTTCATCATCCGAATCAGCTATTATGTCGTCGCAATCTTCATCGCTTAACTTGTCAGTTTGTTTCCCCGAAAATCGCTTTCGGCTCTCTTGTTTTACTCATTAACTATTGTTAACTTTCTTCCTTCTTTTATTGACTGAACTCGCTCAGCCTCAACTTCTTTTGCTCTTTCAAGCTCCCTTCCGTTTGGGTCTGCAAAGGTAGAAAACCTTTTCTTATTTCCAAAACTTTTTTATTTTTTATTTTTCAAAGTTTCAGACCCGCTTCTCTCTCTCCTTTTCCTCTTTTGCGGGCTGCAAAGGTGTGGATTTTTTTTCATTCCCACAAAAAGATTTTAATCTTTTTTTTCCTTTACTTTTCTATCCTTTTCAATGTACTAACCCCGCTCAACTCGCTTCCTCGTTTGCGGGCTGCAAAGGTAGCCACTTTTACGCCTTCTCCAAATTATTCTTTACTATTTTCCTTAATGTTTCCTTAACTAACTATTCCTCAACGAGAAAAAGTTTATACAAGCCTCGAAAACCAGCATTAGGGATAGCAGCGGGTACCGGCCAACGAGCGTAAAGCCTGCAGGCGTATGAGCGAATAGCCCGGCCGAAGGCAACGCCCTCATTCAGCTTGCTGTTTTGAGCACCGCAGTTAACACTTACAAAAATCAGGACTCATCAACATCGGGACTATAGATAACTTATCCATTTGCAATCTCTACTATATATAGATAGATAACCGCGGAAAACTCATCCAACGATGACTTGCATACCCCCGGCACACTATTTCTCTAACTTTTCATTTACCATGCCTAAAACGATTTATAGAAATCTATATTTGTTAAACAACCAATTCAAAACACAACACATCTTATATAATGGAGGAAAAACCGCTACGAAGCCGGCAATGGTTTGGTAAAAAAGGCAAGGATGGCTTCATATACCGCGCCTGGATGAAAAACCAGGGGATCCCGGCACATCAGTTGCAGGGGAAGCCGGTGATCGGAATCTGCAATACATGGTCGGAGCTTACACCCTGCAATGCCCATTTCCGGGAATTAGCCCAATCTATAAAAAACGGCATTTATGAAGCCGGTGGATATCCCGTTGAATTCCCGGTGATGTCATTAGGCGAAACTTTGGTTAAACCTACTGCCATGCTGTACCGAAACCTGGTAAGTATGGATGTTGAAGAGAGTATCCGTGCAAATCCGCTTGATGGCGTGGTGCTGCTTTGCGGCTGCGATAAAACCACGCCTGCACTGGTAATGGGAGCCTGCAGCGTAAATATTCCAACCATAGTAGTATCGGGCGGGGCCATGCTGACAGGTAAATACCGGGGCCGGGATATCGGTACATCGGATATCTGGCGCTTTTTCGCCGATCATCAAACCGGGCAAATGAACGATGAAGACCTTTATGCTGCCGAAGCCTGCATGGCCCGCAGCCAGGGGCATTGCGCGGTAATGGGAACGGCATCAACAATGGCCTGCATGGTCGAATCGCTGGGACTTTCACTGGCAGAGAATGCGGCTATCCCAGCGGCCGACTCTCGTCGTAAAGTATTAGCGCACCTATCGGGCAATCGCATTGTTGATATGGTGCATGAAGATCTGAAACCTTCAGACATCCTTACCCGGCAGGCTTTTGAAAATGCCATCACCGTTAATGCGGCTATTGGCGGCTCTACAAATTTTATTATTCACCTGCTGGCCATAGCAGGCCGCATCGGGATTGATTTAAGTATGGATGATTTCAATACATCATCCCGCAAAATACCCTTACTGGCCAATCTGCAGCCCTCGGGCAAATATTTTATGGAGGATTTTTATTACGCTGGTGGTTTACCGGCCTTAATGAAAGAGCTGCATGAACAACTTAACAGCGGTGCCATAACCGTAAGCGGCCACCCTATATTGCGTAATTATGAAAACAGCGAATGTTTTAACCGCGAACTGATAGCGCCGGTTGATAATCCTTTTAACCCAACAGCAGGTATAACGGTACTTAAAGGTAACCTTTGCGAAAATGGAGCAGTGATGAAACCGTCGGCGGCAAGCCCGGGCTTAATGCAGCATACCGGTAAGGCCGTTGTATTTGAAAATATAGAGGATTTTAATCATCGCATTAACGACCCGGCATTGGATGTGGATAAAAACAGCGTTCTGGTATTGAAAAATGCAGGCCCAAAAGGCTACCCCGGTATGCCCGAAGTTGGCAATATGCTGATCCCCAAAAAACTGGCAGACCAGGGTATTACCGATATGGTACGCATCTCTGACGGGCGGATGAGCGGTACGGGCTTTGGCACGGTAGTACTGCATGTGTCACCAGAGGCAGCCATTGGCGGAACATTGGCTATAGTACAGGATGGCGATATGATTAAACTTGATGTACCCGCCGGTACACTGCACCTTGAGGTTAGTGATGAAGAAATTGCCGAAAGAAAATCAAAGCTGGCATTAAATAACAATATCAGCAAACGGGGATACACTTATTTATATCAAACGCATGTAGAGCAAGCCCATCTTGGGGCTGATCTTGATTTTTTAAGAGGGGGCTCGGGGAGTGAGGTTTTAAGGGATTCGCATTGAGAAATTAAAAAAATGTCATTTCGACGAGAAGGGATGGACTGCGCTGTGGAGTAAGGAGAAATCTTATACACCATGCATTTGGATTATCGCTTGTATAAGATTTCTCCTCACCCCGATCATTCCCCAACACACATGTTCGTCGAAATGACATAATGCAATAGATTATTAAACCATCAACCTAAAAAATGATAACTGATAAATTTAGCGGACAGGTAGCAATAATAACCGGTGCCGGGCAAGGGATAGGTTTTGAAATAGCTAAACAGCTAAGTCTCGCCGGTGCGGATGTATTATTGAATGATTTGAGTGAGGAACTGGCTGTTCAGGCATCCGATACCATTAATGGGCTCGGCGGTAATTGTTACCCGATAGCCGGCGATGCTTCGGACATTGATTTTATACAGCAAATGGTTGATGAAGCGGTACAGCGTTATGGCAAACTTACCATTGCCGTTGCCAATGCCGGGATCACTTTGTTTGGCGATTTTTTGAATTACCCTGCCCAATCCCTGCAAAGTGTAATGAATGTTAATTTGCAGGGCAGTTTCTTTTTGGCGCAAAGGGCAGCCAGGCAAATTGTGAAACAAAAAAACGGGGGCAGCATCCTGTTCATGTCCTCGGTTACGGGCCACCAGGCCCATCAGGACCTTGCCGCTTACGGTATGACTAAAGCAGCCCTCGAAATGCTGGCCAAAAGCCTGGTGGTTGAACTATCACAACATCAAATTACCGTGAATACCGTGGCGCCCGGTGCCACCCTTACCGAGCGCACGATGGAAGATGCCGGATATCAAAAAACCTGGGCCCGCATTACCCCTATGGGTCGCGCCGCAACTGTTGAAGATGTGGCAAACGCGGTGTTGTTTTTGGTTTCGCCAGATGCAAGGCATATTACCGGGCAAAATTTGGTAGTTGATGGGGGATGGACGGCGGTTAGTACTTCTCCGTATTAGTGAGTGGTTACCCTTCTTTAAATTAAAAACAGACTTGCGAAGTTTTGAAAACTTCGCAAGTCTTATCACAGTTCGAGGTTATTCAACAGATAATCAAAGGTAAACTTTGGTTCATAACCAAAATACCGTTTAGCCTTGTTGCTTATATAAACCCGGTCAATGCTTTTCGGAAATGTCCAGCCATTTAATTCGTAAATAGCTTTAGCCTGCGGATAGTGCTTTATGATCACTTCTGCCGGGTTATGTTTTAATTGTACAAGCTCATCCTTTTTAAAAGGAGAACTACTGGTGATATTAAAGATCTCGAACTCAGGAAAAGTTTGTTCCAAAGCTAATAGGAGGCCTTCGGCACCATCGCGTTCATCGAGGCCGCGGTACAGGCGGTGATTTAGTTTGAGGTTATCCGTTTCGGGCAGGAAACGACCAACGCGGTAAACCGATGTTTGCAAGCCTTCGCGGTAAAAGAAATCCTTACAAAGGTGCTCGGCGGTTTGCTTGGTGATGTCGTAAATATCCCGTGGTTTAATAGGCAGTTCTTCATCAACCCAAACGGCCTTTTCTTTATCTACCATTGCATCTATAATCGAAAAAACCAAAAGTACATTTCATAAAAACGAAAAGTACATTTTTGGTACAAAAACCAATTAATGAGCAACATTAAAGCCCCTTTAAATCTATTTTAGAGGGGCTTTAATATTAATTTAAAATACTTTATTTTATTTAAAAAGTGACCAATCAAATGACACAGCGCCGGTTATTGCCGAAGTAAATACCACGTCAAAAGTATTCGTGGTTTTATTGGTTACGTAATATGGCGCTGATAAAGAAGTAGGGGTAACATTTATTTTGTACGTCGTGTTAGCTTGGGTGCTTCCTATGCTTACCGTAAACGTTGTTTGGGATGTTGCAGATGTTGAGTAACTACCTGAAGGAAAATCTTCGCGTAAAGCTACACTACCACCGTAAGGAGGCATATACCAAAAAACATTTGAAGATAGCGCCCCTACATTTAGCGTGCCGTAATTAGAACTGGAATTATCATTGAATTGATACCCAAACGAATTAGTAGCCCCGATCCCGCCATTAAAAACAGAGGCTCCATTAAATACCTGCGATACAGTCCATGTATTTACCTTGCCAAAAATATTATTGATAGCTGTTGTAACGAATGCATCTGTACTAATTTTATTACTATTATCCCCGGCCGCTTGCGTAGTAGCTGTTGTGCCATTAGGCAGTGCTGTTAAAGTGGTTATGTTTTTACTCGCATCAGTTCCTAATATAGAACTTGCTGTTTGCGTTGAAAAATTAACAGTTCTATTAAAGGTGACAAGTCCATTACTTATAACTACTTCGTTAGCCCCGGAATTATTGTTTAGATTAAAATAAAATGAACCAGACCCTGATTGTCTATAAAATGCAACATCCCCCGCAGCTGTCCCTGTTATATATTGATTAGCACTGGCAGCAACGCCTATTATAAGTTCAGTCGCAGTACGGCCTATTTGGATATCAGAGCGCAATGAACTTGACCCTGATAGGCTTTGGATTGCCTGAACGTTATTACCAGCTTGTGTTAAAAACAAACTTCCACGATTAATTACGCCATTAAAGTTGATACCATCGTGGCTAAGTATATTACCGCGCGAAACAACATCTGCCAATGACTGTACAGCGTTAGATTGATCCGATGTGGCTTGCGGGACTATTGTCTGTACCTGGTAAGGTCGCATCGGGTAATCCATACCTGATAGTTTTTGTGCAATTTGATACACATACAGATTTGGAGAATAGGTATACGTGCCGCCAGTTGTCAAATATTTGGTATTATCATTAGCAACAATAAAATATCTCGTTTGGTTATTGTTGCTAATGCCTAATATTGCCGGGTGCATTGGTGGAGAAGCGCCATTATTTATAGGCGGTGCAAATGTCCCTAACCGGCCTCCGCTTCCGTCGATATTATAATAATAAATAGCGTTCGTGTTAAGCCCGGTTGACATAAAATATGATTTCCCACCGAACAAAACCACCTTATTACCCTCCCGCCTTACGAGCGTATCTTCAGTAAACAATGTTGTAGTAGTAACAAAATCCTTTGTCCTTACTATGTTTACCTGCTCTGACACCGTTGATGAATTTATTTTACTTAAAATGCCATACCAATACCCATTTTTCCTTACAAAAGAAGCGTCCAAAGTACCGGCCCCAGGATATGGATCGTATACCTGCATGCTATCTATAAGACTAACGCCCTGTAAGATATTCTGCTTAATACCATGCCGGTACATTGTTTTTAGGTTATTAAGGCTACCTGCTATTACTGTGCTGTCAGCATAATTCCCGACGAAGTAGCTAAATGTATTTGTACTGTCGTTGTAAATAATCTGCGGGCTATAATCACCGCATATCTTTGCGCCGTTTTTCCTAAATATAATGCCAGAATTATCAATATGGCGCGTTGAGAGGTCAAGTGAAATAACGCGTACCCATGAGTTATTATAAGCCAATCCAGTTGTAGCACCGAAGCCGTGAGCCGTTGAGCTGAAAAAGGCTTTACCATTTGAGATATATGGCGATCCGTTAAGAGTGGTAACTAAATTATAATCAGATGCACCGAGACCTTTCCAATAGCCAGCTTTTATAGATTTAATGTGAATTGTGGTAGATGTTGTATAGTCAGAATTAATTCCGATTGCAAAACGCCAATTTTTGAACGTGGTGGTATCATTTGAGTTAATATATGAGCCGACATTCATCTGACCGGCGTACACGTAATTACCATACGCATCTTTACGGTAAGCATTGATATAATCGTTGTTAAACGTAAAATAGTAAGTGTAGGAACTTCCGTTAAAAAAAGCTGGTGTCGTGCTATTTGTAGAAGTATTTGAAACACCGTTAATGATTGCGTAATTTTTATTATCGGTTCCCACGATATTACCGCCAAGCGTGCTGCCAATAAAATTATCAGAAGTGCTGCCATCCTTAATCATTCCATACCTTATCTCGGCACGTGTTCCTGTGCCTCGCACATAAGCTGTATCAATCGTAACCTCAAGGCATCCAGCACCCGCTTTAATGAAATTACTTAGCGATATATAAGCCACACCAGTACCGTTTTTCACTACTGTTATACCACCTTTATAGGACGTTACAGTTGCAGACGTGGCCGAAATATTGGTTACTTTGAACTTGGAAACATCTTTAAAATGTTCTTCCCGGTTAAAGTTATGAAGTACAAGATTTGGATTATCTTCAACATTTCCAACCAATGGAACCTTATCATAAGCGCCGTCGTAAGTAATTGTGGAAGGGGAAATAGTTCCTACCGGCGCAGTATATAAATTATATGGCTTCACAACATTCCCTGTATCAGCCTTGCCAGCGGATACGGCATCAACATAATCTTTACTTGCGAAAGTATTAGAATTATAAACACTGTCGAGATTAACCCCACCTTGTACAGTGAACGTGCTGTCAGAATTAATATAAATCTGCTTTTTGGTTCGAGAATTAAAAACGAGGCTCTGCGGCGTTATCTCTTTATAAGGAGACCTGCCAGGTGCAATTGTATATACGCCAGACGAATTAGCTACCCACACTGTTTTATTTGCAAGGTCGTATATTTCATTAACCCCAGCGCCCGCAAATGATACATTGGTAAACTTAGCCGCAGCCTGTGACTGCGAAGCAAAGCCATACCTGGTTGAGCCCCTAAACTTATTTAAAACAGTATCAGAAGCAAGCGGCACTACCAATGTGTACGCTAATGATCCCTTACCGCCTGGTGCATCGGAAAAGTTACTTGTTGAAGCGTATAAAGTATCGTTACGCATTATTAACTGTAGGTCTACTGTCACGCCCGACCATCCCGCAGTAGTATTATATAAGCCTGGCATTGAACTGCCATTTGCTATAATTTTTTGATTGGTTTTTCTATAGTTGTACCAAATAACAAATGATTGCGTAATATCGTCCCTGTTCCGGATTACTGTCAATGTATATTGCTCTGGTATAGTAGGGGAAGTAACATCTATCGGCCAGTTGAAATCGCCTGAACTCATGCCATAGGCTTTATTTATAACCTGTTTGCTCGTTTCTGTATACCCAGCGATTAGACCAATCCTATCGTTATCTGCATCATTAGCCGATAATGTTGCTTTAAATGTATACGATGGAACTGCTTTGGGTGAAATAAGTCCTAGTAGGCTACCTGAATTATTTGTGTTGTAAAAAAAGTTTCCAGGTGTATCGTAGAGCCATGAATTAGACTGCTGGGGGTTAACCAATAAGGTATCGTTTAAAGACTGGTTAGTAATATCACCTGATCTTCCGCCATGAACTATATGTTTAAATGTTGAATAAATAGTAGCATTGCTTACGTAAGTTGTTTTTGCACTGTCCAGCTCGGTAGCAGTAGTAACATAATTACCAAAAGTAACCTCTGGCTGTGTTTTATAGGTATTTAAATTATCGCCTGTTAGTTTTATTGTCTCTCCTGACTTACCGAATGGTAAAATAGTTTTTGCAACACTATCAACCCTTTTGTTTGATACGGTTGCTTTTTGCTGCTTATCCCATTTTCCAGATATGCAATTATAGACATACTGGCTTGTATCGGCGGTGCGGTAAAAAATAGCACCACATTTGATGCTGTCAGGCACATATGACGGAAAAACAGGAAAATCGCCCTTTGGCGTACCCATAAAATAACGCGACCATGTAGCACGGTCGGCCATTACCTGGTTGGTGGTTGTTCGGTCATACGGTGGTTTTTGCTGGGCCTGCAATGTTGAGGCCAGCAGCATAAGTAATAAAAACTTAAGTAACTTATTCATTTTAATAGGGGTTTAAAAGGGGTTTAAATGCCGACAAATTCAATCCATAGCCCTATAAGGTATGGGTTCATTATTTCAATTGGGGCTGGGTTTGCGCTTCCCGCGCTTTCAGTATACTTTTCGTCGTTTCCTTGCACCTGTCCGCGTACATAACCGCTGGTGGTGCCGCTACCTTGTGTTTGTATTTTTATGAATTTATGCACGTGCTCAATTAGGTTTTCTAATTTCATCTTAACCCTTTTTAACCCTCCGGTTGTGCCTATCGCGCCTTTAAAATCATCATCCGCTGGGTCTTGCGCCATCGGGAAAACACCGCGCATGCTAACGCATTCCTGCCATCCTGCCGGGATGGTATCAACGGTGCCTATCCACCACACTTTCGCACCATTAACGCCTAAAGCTGTTTTTCTAAATGGCGCTGTAAGTAGTTTTAATTCGGCTACATCGGCAAGCAGTTGTATATAAGTAACATCTGAACTCGTTGCATTTCCGGGAACAATAAGCGATAAGTGCTGACCATCATCCAATTGAAATCCGGTAATAATGATCTGTCCCTTAGTATCGTCGACCGGATCTATTGGTACATATGTTACCAGTTCCGGGTTAATTTCTCCCCCTCCATACTGGGACGCAAGTACCGGGTAAAGAGTCCTGTTCTTTAACCGAGTATCACTTATGGTTACAGTATTCGTCCCTTCATCATAACTATAGTTTTCGCTATTGTTAAAAACCATGAAAGGCGAAGGGTTCGTAACCACTTCACCACCGCCGCCGCCGCCACCTTCACTAAATGGTAGCTCTGAAACTTTTGATTTGCGGAGCTTGCCTGTAGAGATATCCCATAGCCATACGTAATCATCCCCTGACGGACTTTGCCCATCTGGATAGTCGGGCGATTCGGGCATCTTTATTGTTATCATTTGATCAGGTTTAATAGTTTAACAAAAGTTGATTGAACAGCTACACTATCGGCAAGCTCCAGTGTGTATATAGCAGGGTTACGAAGGTTACGGGTATAGCTCATTAGCCTAATGGTGCGATCTATCTGAAATTTGGTGCTTAGCAACCTGTATGTCTTGCCGAGTTGAAGCTCAATACCTTCACGCAGAAACCAAAGGTCATTAGCATCTACAGGGAATGTCACTTTACCAGGGCCATTCTCATTGAGATAGGCGATTCCCCGCTGTTTAAGTTCAGCTTCAGCAGCAGTAATATAGCTGAGGGGCATTTTAATACCAATGATAATATACTTATCGCCTACAGCCGGTTTAATAAAATCCGTTGGGAGATTGGTTGTTTCGTTCGTAAGCGCATTTATAGTAAATGTTTTGGTATCGTTAACAAAAGCATGCACATCAAATGTTGAGCCCGCTAACTGGCCCGTATTAAAAGTGACCTGAATGGTAACGCCAGGAAGCTCATAATCCATCACATTAAATTCGAGCGTCGAATCTGAAAAGGTGAACTTATCACCAATGCTGGTTACGGAGCCTTCACGGCGAGGGTAAACGTCATCAAAGTACACGGTATGCTCATACACGCCAAATACGTCGGGGTTCTTGTCAACGTAAGGCACATCACCAATACGCAGGTATTTAGCGCCATCACGATAGTTTTGTCCGATATTTCTGTTGCCGCCGTAAACATACAGCCGGGTTATCAGCTGCGGAGCCGTTCCTGTATCCTGATTAGCCTTTGCAATTGACATCAGGGCTTTCCCTTGTCCATATTCCAGTGTTACGCCGCTGGCTGGGGCTTTCTTGGTAAGTGAGATCCTTTTTCCGCTACCCTCAAAGTAGTATTCTGTTTTGCACTGATCAGCTAACTTGTTAAGCGCTTCCAGGCAGTTCTCACTATCAAAGTCAAGGGTAATAAAATCGGTGTCCAATACATCGCCTACAGTCCAGCCACTGCCGGGGTTCCAGCGTTCCATATTATGGATAATCAGGTTCATGAAATCTATAGCGCGCCCCCTGAAGCTGAATTTACCTTCCGTAAAGTGGTTATTGGCATCGAGGGTAAGGAAGTTAGCCCTCAGCAGATCATACTGCCAGCCTTCAAATGTAAGGTCATATTGAATGTCCCTGTCAGCAACCTGCTTAAATGGCACTTCCCGGTTTAACTGGTAATGGCGACCAAAAACCGTTGTATAATCGCCTACAGCAAAAAATATCGGGTTAGTAACCGCAAAGCTCAGTTTGATAATATCATTGCGCATAATGCCGATATCCTGAACGCTTTTGTCGTCAGGATTTATAACGGCTCGGATCTCGCTTGTGCCTTTTTTATATACTGTTACTAATTCCATTACGCTATTAAAAAATTGTCCTCGTCATCAACCAAGTAAACTTTAGGGATATTATCTGCCGGGTTGGTTTCTCCGAAAATCAAATCGAACTTTACACCGCATTTGTCGCGGTCTATCTGCGACAGCTTGGTCAGGTTCTGCTGATCTTTATAGTATACCAGGAAAGTCCTGTCCAGGTCTTTAATGTATAGCTCATGTGTCCCCAGCTTACTCAATTCGGTAAAAAAGCCATTGTACTTATTATTAAAGTCAGCAAGGCCATAAGCTATCAGGGCACAGGTTAGCTTAAACTCACGGGCTTCGAAATGCGGATCGTTCAAGTCCTTGTCGATACCGTCCTGCTCAGGCCAGTTCATTTCCAGGCTATCTTTCCGTTTAGGGAAAGCAAGGAAGGTCTCTGATCCGTTGCTGATCAGTACACCGTAGGTTTGCTTCAAGTCATGTCCGTTTAAACTGTACTGCATCATAATCTTAAGATTTTCCGGCTGCCCTGAACACGTTGGTCAGGCTTGCCGATGAAGTATTATTGTCGATATTATCAAGGCTCGAAACCATCTTATCGGTATTGTCAGCGGTACGCCTGGTATTGGCCTCTATCTGTTTTTGCAAAAGGGTTTGCCCCTTTAGCTCAAGCAGCCAGTCGGCCATGCTTTTGAACCCGCCGCTAATGAAATTGGAGATCTCCAAAAGCGTTTGCTGCATCCCCCTGATAGCACCTTCCAAAACATTTGCCTGGTCGGCAGTAATGCCTGATATGGCACCGGATAAACTTGATGACGATGAGGAGCCGCTTCCGTCTGGCTTGAAAAGGTCAAGTCCATTCTTTTTAGCCTCCGCCTGTGCTGCTTTTAAAGCATCCTGGTATTGCTTAACCAATGGCCCGGCGTCCTGGTAAAACTTGGTGATATCGTCAACGGCGTTCTGGTCGCCGGTGACGCTGAATGAGGCTTTAAGCTCGTCAGATAGCTTGTCAAACTCGCCGCCAAAAATGTTCTCAAACAGGAATTGCGCTACAATGTCCTGTATACCTTTTTCAACGGTTCCTTTAAATGACTGGAAAGCATCCGTACCGTTTTCAAATGCGGCGACTAATGAGTTTTGCAAGTCGGTTCCTAAGTTGCCTGCCAGGTCTTTAATATCCTGATTGATTTGATCTATAGCTGCCTGGCGGGCGTCATTAAGGTCTATGGTATTTTGCAAAAGCACTTTAGTGCTATCGTTTACCAGGTTATTTTGAATCAGGTTCTTGGCAAGGGCCGCGTTAAATTGATCAGTACCATCCTTAGCTTTTGTGATAAGTTCGGGATACTCTCCAAGCAAGCTTCCGTAAACGTCTTTCTTTTTCTTGCCACCAAACAGACCGCCTATCGCGCCCACAACGCCGCCAACAACCGCACCAACGGCATTACCAATGCCGGGTATGATAGAACCCAATGCAGCGCCCGCGCCTGCGCCTTTCAGCACATTATTCCAGTCTACAGCGTTACGCTGTCCCACTTTAGCCTGTCCGTTTTGTAGTGCACCCAATGACGTTTGAAACGCCCTGTTAGCCGTAGCCAGTGAGCTGGCCGCATTTGCTATGTCCTTTTGATAGTTCTTAAAAAAAAGGTTACCGTTTAATTGCTCCTGGAGCCTGATCTGCTCAATGGTGTTTATCTTGTACTGGTTTTGGAAGGCAAGTACCGAGTTTTGGTAAGCCTCTTCGGCTTCTTTCCGCTGCTTGGCTGCTGAAGTGAATATCCCGACCAGATTTGCAGCTGAGCTTATGGCAGCGCCATAAAAATTTGCGCCTGCTATAAATTTTGCCTGAGAGCCCTGCGCAGAATCAAATGCGGTTTTAAGCTTTCCAATACCGGCAACTGAATTAACTGTTTTAGCTAATCCGCCAACAAGATCACCCAGGCCTGAGCTGATCCCGCCCAGGCTCCCTGATAATGATTCAAGAGCGCTCCCAACGGCAAGAAGCTTGTCAGCGTTCATATTAGCTATTTCGGCACTTGCTTCATGAATTTCTTTTTTTAGTTTGAGGTATGCCTCTTCAGTCATTAAGCCTGCCTTAAACTGGCTATCAGCGTAGGCGTTCAATTGTTTTATGTCTTGCTGGGATCGTTCAACTGAAATTTTATGCAAGCCGTCGAAAAGCTCCTTATATGAAGTAAGTTTTTCGGTGTTTGAATTATCAAGCTGAGTTAATTCCTCCTGTCCGTTGGCTATTGCTTGTGACGCCTGAGTATCAAGCCCATGTTTACGAAGTTCTGAAGCTTGCAATAAATACTTTTGGACAATAGCATTTCTTTGCTGCTCGTAAGTAAGTGTTGAAGCTAATAGTTGTGCAAAATTAGTAAGCTGTGCTTTTTGATCTTCTTTATTAGCCGTAACTATCAGTTTACTCAACATATCCCTTTGGGCATTTGCTTTAGCGGATAGATCACCTGTTTCTGGCATCAATGATTTGAGATACTCAACATAAGTCTTGAATCCCTGTAATTGCCCTGAATACAATTGATTTGCAGCTGCTTCCCCGTGATCTATCTTATATTGCTCAAATGCATCAAAGATCTCTTTCTGTTGGTCAATGACAATCCGCTGCTTTTCGACTTGTTGTTTAGCTATGACATCAGCAACAGCAGCCTGCTCAGCAGCAGGAATATCGGTAACAATGCCGTTTACTTTAAATTTTGCAGGATCTATTTTCTTCCATTTGTTTCGCTCAGCCTTGACATTATAATCATCAATCATTTTTAGGAGCTGATCATACTTTTGCTTAGCCTGAGCAATCTCTTTTTGATCATTGGTAAGTGCATTTTGCCTGCTATCCTCATTTATAGCTGCTACTTTTTCAGCAATAGTGTTCCTCGCATCAATTTCTGCGTTAGCCGCCTTCTGCAACTTCACATCCTCACCCGGATCATAAGTCTTAATAAGATCCTTTACCTCAGCAAGCCTTTTCTTGAGTGCTGCCTTTTGGGAATCATTAGGGGCCAGGGCCTTTAGTTTAGCAGATAAACCGTCTCTGAGTGCCTCAAGATCGGTTTCGCTGTTCGCTTCTTTTAATATGGTATTGAAATTATCCAGGATACCCTTAACGCCATCCCCGGCTAAGGCCGCTTTCAGATCCTTGCCGAATTTAGATGCGAAGTCTTTCGCTCCCGTATTGCCGGTTAAGGTCTTTTTAATCTGGTCTCCAAATTGGGCATCTATTTGCTTATTAGCATCCTCGTAGGTTTTCACCAACTGGGCCACGATCTGCTTATTATCAGCATCAGTCGAAGTCGTGAAGTTTCCGGAAAAGAAGTTTTTGAGGCTATAGCCTACGCGTTCAGTACTGCTAATGGCATCAATACCCTTTGTTTTAAGCTCGGTTATCTTTTTTAAGTTCTCAAGCTTTTGACTATAGGCAGCTTCGCCCTGAAGCTTTTTATCAAGGTCATCGAGGTAGTCCTTGATTGCTTTTGATGCTGCTTTCGTATTAGCCGTTTCAAGGGTGATGTTGCCCAGGTATTCAGGCGCAATAGCGTTAAGTTTTTTAAGCGCCGCTAATCTGTCCTCCTGGGTATTGTTATGATCGTTAATGATCTTATTAAGATCGTTTATTTTAGTTTTCTGAACCTCAACCTGTACGTTGGCGTCACTGGTGATGGCGTTTGTCTCGCTGTTGATCCTATTGGTCAAATCGCTTGCGTCGTGCCATGATTTCAGGGCAATAACAAGCGCCGATATTACAGCTGTATAAGCGGCTGTAGTTGCTATAGTGAGGATCTTTTCCGCATTTAATACTTCGAGGCCATCCCTAAGCAACCGGTATGCAACGGTTTCGAGGCCGATTGCCACAGTATTGGCTCCGGAAGCGATTGTGCTTGCGATGGTCGAAGCTGTTTGTAAAAGCAGGGCGGCGCGGTATGCCCCGTAGGTTATTATCAGCAGTTCGACAATATCAATTACCTTCTGATAATTGGTCACCAGGCTTGCAGCCAATTCGATACCGCCTTTCAAGATACCCTCGTTGCTTTCACCGATACTGTTCAGCATCTGCGAAAACGCATCTTCCAAATTGCTGAGCATGCCAGTAAGGGTATGGCTTTGCTTTTCCATCAGGTTGTAAAATATCCCTGACGATCCTGTTAAGCTTTCAAAAGCCTTTTGCACCTCTGGGAAACCAACTTTACCGGCCTCAACCAGTTTATTAACTTCCTCTTCGCCTACATGGAATTGCTTGGCAAGCTCCTGGATTATCGGGATCCCGCGGCCGGTAAACTGCCTGATATCCTGAGCGTACGCGCGGCCCTGGGTTTTCAGCGTGCCGTACAGGTAAACGATATCACCTAATGGAACCGAAACACCTGCAGCGATGTTTCCGGTAGTGGTAAGCACGTCGGTTATATCTTTAGCTGCAAAGCCATATGCAAGCAACTGCTTTGTGGCTGTAGCAACGTCAGTAAGGTTAAAGGGGGTCGTAGCTGCAAACTTTACAGTTTCAGCAAACAGGGCATCGCCTTTCGCTTTGCTCTTCAGGATGGTATCGTAGGCAACATTCAGCTGCTCAAATTCGCCACGTACCTTAATGATCTCCTGTACGAAGTTCTGAGCGGCCTGTATTGAAAAAAAGGAAGTAGCAGCAATAGTCGCCTTTTTGGCCCAGCCGTCAAGCGCCTCGCTCATCTGCTGACCTTCGCGGGTGATCACACGGTTGGTATTCTGCGTGTCCTGCTCTGCCTGGCGCAATGAGCGGAGCAAAGCAGGATTGTTTATCAGAATATCTATATCTATTGGGCCTAATCCGTCCATTTGTTTAATCCATAAAGGCTTTAAAATCCTCGAACGAGTTCGCTTCCGTTACCCCGTCCTTTTCTTTGCTTTTGTAGCGCGGCGCATCGGCCAGCATCATCAGCACATTTACCCAGCTGATCTTCCACATCAGGTAATCCCAGGTGAAACCCAGTTCTTTTAATATGCTGTAGTTAATACCCCAGGGGCTATGCATGCCTTCGCATGTTAACTCCCCTGACTTTTTTGGCTCAGGTTCGGTACCGTCATTCTCATCGCTGCTACCGATCTGATAGAACTCGTAAAACTTTCCTTGCTGCTCAGCATCACTAGCACACCTACCACGGTCAGCATCTGCGTATTATTCAGGTGCCAGTACAGCCATCTGGCTACAATGCCGGTGAATAGCTTGCCCCGCCATTTGCCGTAAAGCCAGGCTGTCGCTATTATCCTAGTCATGGTCATGCCGTGTGCTTTATGCAGCTCGTGCGCGTTCATTTCGTCAAGCTGCTCGAGCTGCTCAGGCGTAAGCCCGGTTGATAGGAATAGGTGATCTATTCTTAAAAGCGTGCCCTGGTTTGGAGGCAATATGTAAAGGCCTATCGTCCGCTTGCGGAACAGCCTAAACAATAAAGGTGCAGTTACCCGCACCTTTATACCATAGTTAAGCAGTCTTGCGGCCGCGTTCTGTTCTGCACTCATCTTTATGGCAAGGCTACTGTTACGGTTACTGTCGCTTTATTTTCAAAGCCGTTCTCATCGGCTACGGCAAGTTGAAACTTGTAGGTGCCGGTTACCAAACCTGTAATAGCAGTGTTCAACGTAGCCGGAGTTGTAATGCCGGGATCTGCTGCTGCAACTGGCTTCTGAACGCAAGTCCAGATCTGTGAAGAGATTGTACCACGGAAGGCCGAAGCAGTACCAGTTAGGTTGGCATTAGCAACAGTGATATTTTGAGCGTTCCCGGCGCTTACCATAGGTAATTTGTATTTACCCATAAAAATTGATGCTACACCTGCACCACGCGGTTTCAACGCGGTAACCGTATTTTCCAGCAGTGCTACGCCGTCCTGCTTCATTTCATAGTTGAACTTAGAGCGTAGTTTGCCGCGGGGGATTTCTACCAGGTATCCATCTTTTGAAATGGTTTGCCAGCTCCGCTCAATTTCAGGAGGATAAGCAGGTTTGGCCCACATATCATCATCAGTAATTGAGCCGCCTTTATATGCAACCAGCATTTCAGGATCATAGTCATAGGTACTAAATACCAATGTTATCAATCCTTCGGTGGTAAACGATTCATCCGGCTCTGGATATTCCTCTGCCAGCACATCAAAAACAGTCGAATCCGCTTCCTTAATTGATGCTGTGCCTTTGTAGGTCGGGCCACGCTTAACAAGCATGTCCGACATCGTACCTTCATCAGGTATCTCCCCGTCTTTAAGGGATAATAGTGAAAAGACAATTTGTTTTGCCATCTTGATTTTAATAGGGGTATCGTAATAACCTACCATCGGTTAAACCGAGTGCAGGACTTTAATTATGTGGTTTTATTATGGCTTAGGCCTGATCACCGGCAGCGGGCCCGGAGGCGGAATCATCCTGATCGGCACTTTTGGCGCTATCTTTGGATTCATCGGCATTTCCCGCTTTATCAGCTTCGGTTTCGTCATTGGCTTTTTCCGCTTCAGTAACTACCTCTGTTGATTTTCCCGGTTTCTCTTTAGGAGCCTTCGCCGGTTTTTCTTTAGGATCTTTTACAGGCTCGGGTTCTTTCTCTTTCCCTCTGCCTTTAAAGCCATCATCATCCTGATCATCATCTTCGATGTCGTCATCATCAATTTCAGGCTTCGAGGGCTCGATATCTTCCCGCCTTATCGTTTGCGTTGACTTGTCTTTTAATGACTTATTGTGGTTGTTGCGGTCGCTTTCATTGAAAAAAGCCTGACCATCACCGGCGAAGTAAACTTCGTCTTTGGTTGAGTGGGCGGCGAAGATCTCTGTTGCCCGCCTGATGTTCTTTTCTTTATCCATTGGTTTCAAAAATTTAAGGTTAAAAAACAGCGGTGCTTAAGTCCTGTTTATTTGTTTCGCGGCCCATGAGGGCTCTTCCGGGTGTTGACCTGCCCGCTGTTTTAAATATTGTTTAAACTGCTTTTAAAAAGATGTTTTTAAAGTAGTACTCCACGGCCCCGATAGCTTCAGTCCACGTTACCCGGCCATCGCTTACGATGATTAGCAGCCGTGATGCCATGCTATGATAAAGGGCATCCTGATCTTCCTTATCCGAAAACCTAATTTTCTTCAGGAGATCATCAAGCACAGTCTCGCTGTTATAGCTTACCTTGCTATCTTTTGCGAACGTAAGCCCGGCGAGCAGCTGAGGCAGGAAGTCTGACAGCTTTGTCCGGATAGCATCATCAATGGTGCCGGGGATCAGTGTTGTAGCCAGTATCGCAAATGGCGAGTTAACCGCTTTTTTTATGTTCTCAACAATCTTGATCACATGGTCTATTTCATCCACGGTAACCGTGGCGGGGAGAGTTTCAACTTTAGTGCTGAACCACCCGGCAATGGCCGACCAGGCTTTGCCTATAAATTCCTTTATTTTCATGCTGTTATCTGGTTACAAACAATCTGCGTTCTTTCTCACGGCGCTTTACCAAAACTGCTGATATTACCTTTTCGCCGTTCCTGGTGATCTTATTCCATTTCAGGAACTCGTCGGCAGCGCCCCCGTAATCACCGGCATTCAGCTTTTTGAGCAGCGTACTCACAGCAAGTGCGCCGGTATTGTACTGGAAGCTTACCAGGGCATCGAACTGGTTTTGCGTCAGGGGAACCTTTACCAGTGTGTTAACCTGTAACTCCCGGCTTTTCAGGCTTTGCAGCAACAGGGCATCAGCAGCGGCCACGTTTGGTAGTTGCTGCCCTTTTACTACCGGCTTACCGCCTACATAAGTATTGCCCCAACCTATCGTCCAGATCCCGGCTATATCCTGGTATGCTTTTAATCTGCATCCTTCGAAGCCTTTTAAAAGCTCAAGACCGCCAACGCTTTGACTATGCGCAATTGTCGCAATACTTTTGAAGCCTTTTATCAGGCTAACACCTAATGACGATACCTGCATTTAGCTATTTATTGCGCCACATGGCGGTGGTTACAACTGTCGACGTTTGCGTGCCAGATCCTTTATACACTGCCTTGTAATATTGAAACTTAGAAGGCGAGATCACCCACGTTTTAACCTGCAATGGCGTGACGTTTCCCACTGCGAGCGTATCGGTCGAGGTCGTGGCAAAATCATATTTGATATTATCAACCGAGCCGTAAAGCTTCACGGATCCGCCAGGCGTACCTGTTAACTTGGTTACTCCCGCCTGAATTGTGATCAGATCCTGGTAACCTCCGATCTGCAATACCTGTGATACGCTGCCGGCGTTTGATACGGTGTCCAAGCCAGCCTTATGTACGCCCTGGTCTGACTGTAGGTTTTTAAGGTTAGCCTGGGCCTTAACCCCAAATGATAAAAGCGCGAGTGCTAAAAAGAAGATCAATTTTTTCATGATTATGAGTTAAATAGTGAATTAAACTTGTTAGTGATCCTGGTTACGATGGCATCTTTCTCGCGCCCATTTATGGTAGCGATGTTTTCAAGTATGCTGATCGTATTTTCAAAACCTACCTGTGTTACCAGGACAATGTGCAGCCAGTTAAAAGCCCATCCGGCAACCTCCTCGTTGTGCCCCTTGAATGACTGGTAAAGCGAATAGCTAACGCCAATCATAACCAGGTAACAGGCAACTTTAAGACTGAACCTGGAAAGCTTGATGCTGCTGATAGGCTCCTTGCGAACCCTTGCCGCCCAGATCCCGCTGATCAGCTCAGTCATGAAGATGACGAGCAGCGCAATAAAACCGGCTTGGTCAAGCCCGAACACTTTATCAACTGCTGTCCAGGTAACGGTAATGATCATTAGCTGGGCTGTAAAGCCATACCTGTTACTTGGTGCCAGGCTATGCATAAACTCAGTCAATGAGTGGTAATCAAAAGTTTTCAATAGTCGGGCGAAATGGTTCATTGATCCGAAGGCTTTTCAATACCGCCCCGCGTTGGCGGGGCGGCGGTTTGCATCTGCTATCTGTCTGGGGTGTGTTTATCGAGGGTTAAGCGGCCGCAGGGGAGTACGTTGAAACAATTGCTCCAATGTACTTAGCCTGTTTAGGAACTGCCATAAAATAATGGCGGTAGGCCAGGTCATTACTTTGGTTGGCCGGGTTTAGCGGCGCTGGTAAAAAGTACTGACGAGTGTAGCCAGTTTTCTTTGCAATATTTGGCGTATAGAATGACACCGAAGCCTTGTATTGATGATCGCCAGGAACAGAGCCATAAGCAAGCTTAGCCAGAGTATCGCCATTATAAGACGGGTTACCGATGTATTGATAAAGTTCGAAGCCTGCAATCATTGGCACTGTAGAACCTTTGGTGTAATTAACCAATAGGTCTCCGAAACGTTTACGATCCAACAGCAGGTCATTCCAGTGATCTGAGCATAATACGAGGCGGCGACCAACCTCGGGTACCTCCATCAAATCATACTGCTTTTTATGGTCGACCAAATCTTCATAAACCAAGATCAGTCTATCACCATCCCGCAGGATAATTTCATCTCCGTTTGCGTCAAATTTGCCGCTGCGCCCGGTTGTTTTTAAAATTGGTGTCTTATCTGTGTTTCCGGCCGGTGCAATTGAATGAATGGCTTTTTTATATTTGGTTATAAGCATGCCACGGGTCATCAAAAAGGTAACCGCGTCAATTCGCTTATAAGATGCTCCGGTTGCCTGATCATCACTGATTGGCACTACCTTAGTTTGATACTTGTCAAGCTGCAAGGTTACGCCGTCATCTGAATACTGCTGAACAGCAATCGGATAAGCAGTATTATTGATTAAGATATCAACCTCAAACTCGGTGGTCGGTATATGGATCAGGTTTTGCTCGCCTGCTGAGCCTGAGCCAACCTCTATGATTGCAGTATCAATTTCGGTGATACCATCCAACCATGGGGCGTTATCAGCAGTGGTAAGGTTGTACTCAACCCTGTTAACCCACATTTCGGGGAAATTCGCTGGCATAGTTTCTTTGTTTTAGTTATTAAAATTTTCGGGGTATTAAATTTCTCGTTTCGATTGTTCGCTTATTTAGCGAACAGGGCTGCATATCCTTGCGGGTTCTCTGCTTTAAAAGATAACTGCTCGCTCAGGCTCAGCTTTTCAAAGTCATCCATTGTTTTAACCTTGGCATCAGCCCCCCCGGCAGAGTTGTTAAGTTTGCCGCTCAAGCTAACCTTACCTGGTATTTTAGCAATCTGCTTTGAAGCAAGACTATAATTTGCCACTGCAAGCTCAATCCACTCTTCACGGTCGCCGGCAAGTAACTGCTCATTAGTGATAGCGCCATCTACAAGGGCTTCAGCCTGAAGCTTAACCTGCTTATCAAGCTTACCCTGTAATTCAATTACTTTAGCTTCGGCAGTGGTTTTATCAGCATTTAGCTTTACAACAGCATTGCTGATCTCAAGAACATCGTCGGTTTTCGTGATACTCAACCCAACCAGTACCGCTATTGCTGCGGATGATAAAATGATTTTTTCCATCTTAGGAGTATTTATTTTTAAATCGTTTGCTGATAAATTCTGAACAGAAAGCCTGATCTGATTTTCGGCGATTAGCTCACCAGTTGCTTTGTCATAAAGCGCAAGAGCGCCGGAGTTACTGGGCACGGCACAAATGGAAACCTCCATGAGTTCGCATTTAACCAGCTCCCAAACACCATCCGGTGCTTTTTGCCAGGTATCTTCGTCCCAATCAATCCCAAGCCCCATTGAACAGGCTTTGATCACATTACGGTCGACCTGACCTTCAACCTCTTTTACATCGTCCCGCACGCTATCAAATACAGTTTCTCCCTGAAGTTTAAAGCCTTCAGTTTTCCAGTCCTTCCAGGTGCCCAGTGTCATCTTGGTAGTATTGACGTGGCTGTTTAGCATTACCGGATTACCCGAAAACCGCTTTAAACTGATACCGCCATTCAGCGTACGGAAGCCGTAACTATTAACCACCGTCTCATCATTCCATACAAATACAGGCATGTGTTTTTGAATTTTTCGTTATTGTTGAGACAAAGATGCAAGCATCTTTAAGGCAGTCCGAATATGTGTGCAAGCCTTGCTTAACTATTTATTTACGAGCTGTTTAAGAGGGATTTTTGCTGATGCAAAAAGAAATTTAATGGCTACAAAAGACAATATCAGGCAACATGCAGAGGATTGGTTTATAGAGCATGCAGACTGCACACAGGTGGAGATCGCCGAGAAATTTAATGTTACCACAAACACGGTAAGCACCTGGGCTAAGAAATTTGAATGGGATAAAAAACGGATCGACTACCATTCGTCGCCGGTAAAGATCAAGCAGCTGCTTCAGCAGGAATTAATGAGTGTTGCGCAGGGTAATGACGCCAAGCTAAATGCCGATGCTATCTCTAAGCTTAATGCTGCGCTTGACAGGCTTGACAAAAAGCTTGACGCCTTCGTGGTAAAACGTGTATTGGTAGAGCTTGATAACTTTATCAGCCAGACTGAACCTAAGTTCGCCGCTCAGTGCACGCCGTTTCACAAAGCCTATTTACAGCACCGCATTAACCTGGAAATAGCATGAGTATAGATAACAGGAAATACCTCAAGCTGCTATCTGACTATGATAAGCACTGTGCCATGATAGCCCAGGCAACGGAGTTCGATATTCACGAAAAACCCGAGGCTAAGCTTGCCAGGGTACGGAAACAAGAGGCCAATTACGGCGACTGGTTTGAATACAACTTCCCAAACTTCGCCAAAAAGAAATGCGCCTGGTTCCATATCTGGCTCGCTAAGCTGATCATTAACAACAGACGCATCAGGTGTCTTGCCGAATGGTTCCGGTCGGCAGCAAAATCTGTTCATATCGATATGGGGATCCCGCTTTACCTGTACCTGGTAAAGAACGACCTGCGGTTTATGCTCCTGATAGGCGAAACCGAGAGTAAAGCAGCTGCTCTGCTATCCGGTATTCAAAGCCAGCTACAGCACAATAAGCGACTAAGGAACGATTACGGTGAAAAGTTCCATCATGGCAACTGGGCTGAAGGCGACTTTACTACGACAGACGGTGTGCGCTTTATGTCGCTTGGTTTCATGCAAAACCCCAGGGGAGCCAGGGAACAGGGCGAAAGGCCTGATTACATCGTCGTGGATGACGTGGACAGCAAGCGCCACGTGAACAATGACCGCATGATGCGTGAGGCTATTGATTTCATTACGGAAGATGTATGGGGCTGCTTTGACACCGACGAGGACGCAACAGAGCGCTTTATCTATGCGAATAACAACTTCCACAAAAACAGCATTACCAACCGGCTAAAAGAATACTTCGTGTCCGTAAAGCAACGACAGAAGGAAGAGCGCCGTGGCGTTCGCACCAGGGCGCGAGGCAACCTCGACAAGGCAGGAAGTATAAAATATGAGGTAAGTACGGTATGTGCTGTAAAAAGCCTGGTAACCTTTGAGCCAAACTGGCCTGAGAAGGCCTCGGCTGAATATTGGCGCGAAAAGTTTGAAAACATGCCGTACCGTTCTTTCATGCGGGAATATATGCATGTCCATATCGAAGATGGCGCCATTTTTAAATATGAGGACATCCTCTATTGCGTACCACACAGGCTTAAGGAATATGACGCCCTTTGCCTGTATGGTGACTTAAGCTATAAGGATAAAGGCGATTATAAGGCGCTTGTGATGGTTGGTAAAAAGGATAAAGAGTTTCACATCATCCTAACCTACCTTCGCCGCAAGAGCCGGGCTGATGCAGCTATATGGCTTTATGATCGCTACGAAAAGCATAAGCTTGACAAGCACAACATACGCTACCTCATAGAAGGCCTCTTTGCGATGGACGAGTTTATAAGCGACTTTGATACGGAAGGGGAAAAGCGTGGGTACTATATCCCGGTAGTAGCAGATAAAAGGCCAAAGGCTGAAAAGTTCGATCGTATTGAAAGCCTTGCCGGTCATTTTGAACGCCACAACGTATATTTTAACGAATCCCTCAAAACGGAGGATCAGCAGCGCCTCATAGATCAGTTCCTCGCATTTGAAAAGGGCAGCCAGGCAAATGACGACGGCCCCGATGCTACACACGGCGCAATAGCCTATCTCAATAAGCGTACACGCAAACAAAAGACCTCATACGCTTTCTGCGAGCGGGTTAACAACCATTTTTAACTATGGCATACTTAGTAAAATCAGAACTTAAAAGCGTGATCAGGCTCTATGAGCTTGACGCCATCACTGCCGAAGATGACGGCATCGTAGAGGAAGCCATTGCCAAGGCCATTGAAAAGGCTGCTAACATCCTCACACCTAATGACAAACTGGAATGGTATGACGGCAGGATCCTATATGATGCCCCGGCCATATTTGCCGCTGAAGGGAGCGCCCGTAACCTCCTTGTTCTTGGATATGTTAAATCCATCACGCTCTATTTTATCTGCGAGCTTTATAACATAGGGGCTGACTATAAAGACGTCCAGGACAGGTATGACCGCGCCGAAGGGGATCTCAAGGATCTTGCATCAGGCGTAACCAATAGCAGCACGCTCCCCAGGCTTACAACCGCCCCTCCCGAAGAGAAGGAATCTTTTTATATGGGTAGCAGGCGGAAATTCAATCACGAATAACTTTTAATCACATGAATTTAATAACCACTATAAAAAATTGGTTTGGCGGATCGTCAACATCTGCCGACACCACGCAATACGCGGAGCCTCTTGATTTAATAAGCCTGGCAGCCAGTCAGAAGCAGCAGGGCATCATTACAGACGATACCAAAAAGCGGTATCTGGATTATGATGTTAAAGCGATCTTCAGAACGAGGATGGATATCAAGAACTGGAACGCTTCCATTGATCAATATCAATACATGCAGCCTAAGAACTGGATGATACAGCTTTTGTATAACGAGATCCTGATCGATGCCATGTTATTTTCACAATATCAGAACCGGGGACATCGCCTGTTCAGCCTTGACTTCAACCTTAAAAATCCGGATGGCAGCAACAACGAGGAGCAAAAGGCGATACTTAAAAACATGCCTTTTTATCGTTTTGCCAATTGGGAAAAGTATAAGTCGATATTATTAGGCTACAGTGTGGTGGAGCTGAGCATAGGAAAAACTGTCGATGGCAAACCATTCCTGATCGGTGACAGCATACCACGCACGAATATCGTGCCGCAAACAGGCCTGTTTTATTCTGATTATTACGATGATGTGAATGTGGTAAAATACCGCGAGATGCCCGAATACGGCACATGGCTTCTTGAATACAATAGCAAAGACATCGGCTTGCTTAACAAAACGGTACCGCATGTCTTATTTAAAAGGTTCGCTCAAAGCTGCTGGTCTGAGCTATGCGAGATCTACGGTATCCCGCCAAGGGTGCTTACTACTAATACCCAGGATAAAACCATGCTGAACCGGGCTCAAAAAATGATGAGGGACATGGGCGCTGCCGCATGGTTCATTATTGATGAGGATGAAAAGTTTGAATGGGCCCAGGGCGTGGCAACTAATGGCGATGTATATAAAAACCTGATCGACCTTTGCCGTGATGAAATCTGTCTTGTTATCGCAGGAGCCATTATTGGACAGGATACCAAGAACGGGAGCCGGTCAAAAGATCAGACAGCGCAGGAAATGCTGTTACTGCTCCAAAAGTCGGATATGGCTACGTTGCAAGAGTACTGGAATAACATCACCATACCGGCCCTTAAGAAACATGGTTTCCTGAAAGGTGACCTTACTTTCGAGTTTGTCCCGAATGAGGACACCGCAGAGCTTGTTGACTGGATCCTGAAGTTTGCAGAATATTTCGAGATCGATATAGACTGGATCAAACAAAAGACAGGCATTGAGATTGTGAAGGCCCGCGAGACACCGGTACCGGCTGCCGACAAGGCAACCAAAAAGCTTAAAGCAGATCTGTTGGAGGACGATGATTTTTTTGGCAAGGCCCGTCAGCGATTAAGTGCCTGAACGGGCGTAATAGCTTAAATTTCGAAGAGCTGCAAAGTCGGTTAAACTACCTGTATCACAACTGTTGCAGCACAGATACGATCAACCTGAGCATTGATGATGCGCCGGAGGAGTTTCAGGGATACATTGATGATCTCATAAACCGTATCCACAAGGCGGGTGCAGCGCCCGAAGCAGATCCTAACCTGGTGCGGGCTTACGGCAAAAAGCTTGAATCAGGGGTTATAAAAGGCTATGGTAAAAAGCTGTCAGATGTAGACTGGGATACGCCGGACTATCATACCATCACGGCGCTTCAAAACAATGTATGGCAATTTAGCGCTGCTAAAACGCATACGCAGTTAAAGGACATGAGCGCCGCCCTGGTTGATGCAACCGGCAAGATTAGGAGCTTGCAAGAGTTCAGAATAGAAGCGCGCAATATATCAGGGCAGCAACTTAACTGGCTTGGCACCGAATATCAAACCGCTATTGCAAGCGGTCAGATGGCCGGTAAGTGGGTGTCCATCCAGGAGCAAAAGGAAACATTCCCTTTTCTGGAATTTGATGCCATTGTTGATGATCACAGCTCGAACATTTGCCCGCCGCTCAATAAAGTGATCAAACGGGTTGATGACCCTTTCTGGAAAAAGTATTATCCGCCCAATCACTTCAATTGCCGCAGTACTGTAAGGCAGCTCAGGGATGCAAAGGAAACACCGGATAAAGACATCGTTTACCCCGAAAAGGTGGGAGCCATATTCCAGAACAACGTTGGCATTACCGGTATGGTTTTCCCTCGCGATCATGCGTATTACGTGGATGCTCCGCCGCACGTGATCAATAATGCCACGCTTTATATGCCGGTTAAGGATCAGTACATCACAGCTTATAAATCTGGTGATGGTACCGAGCTTGCCGTTAACCGTAAAACAGCTATCGAAAAAGCGCCGGATCTGGAAGATCTTATAAAGGTCGGTAAGGTTTTAGCAGATAAGGGGATCGCCGTCGACATCCTTCCAGGAATCCATGCGAGTGAAACTGATTTGCGCAAAGTACTGCTGCCCGGTGTGCCAGAGGGCAAAAACCCGGATCTGCTGATCAATGGGGAAGGCTATGCCGATGTTAAGAAGCCCGAGACACCGATAACCTTCCGAAAACTGCAAAGGAATATTGCCAATGGCACTAAGCAGGCCGACAGGGTGATCGTATTGCTGGATGAGGAGTATGACATAGAATTACTGAAGCAGGCCGCTGCCGATCGGTTCAGGGCGTTGGAAGGCATAAACGAGATTGGCTTTGTTACGCAGGATGGCGAATACATCGAATATAAAAGGCCTAAAAATGAGTAAAGCAGCAGAAAATGAATCCTGCTGCCTTACTACGGCGAGGTACGCAGCCCCGCCATCACAAATGTACAACTAATTATTTAATAATCAAGCAATGAGCGCACAACAGGTAACAGCGATATTTGCCAGGATAGAAATGGAGCTCAACCGGGTAATCGAAGTATTGCCGACTATTGTAGGAAACGAAGCTGTTAACTACAGTCTTGAAGCTTTTAAAAACCAGGCATGGGAAGGTGCCCCCTGGCAAAAGCGAAAAGATAAAAAGGATGCTGCCCGAAATCTGCTCGTTAAGTCATCGAGGCTGAGGCGTAGCATCAGGATCATTCGAACTACAGCAGATTCTGTGACTATTGGATCCGATGTGCCCTATGCAGCGGTTCATAACAACGGAGGTCAGATCAACAGGGCTGCACGCTCAGAAACGTTTGTACGCAACCGGTACACTCATGGCCCTAAAAGCAAATATTTTGGCGGGCAGGGTACATTTAAAAAAGGAACTACTAAAGGTAAGGGCTTAAGTTTTAAGGCTCATAGCTTCAACATGCCTAAACGCCAGTTCCTGGGAAACACAGTAGCCTTTGAACGGGCCATGCGCAAAGTTGTGCGCGATGAATTTGATAAAGCAATTAAACACCTCAAATGATATGAAGACAACTTTTTTAACAACCAGGAACCTGATCAGCCAAATACCATCGATCACCTGGGTAGATAAAGACAAGGGGCAGCTTGAAAATTATGACAGCATGCCTCCGATCCCTCCAAACAGCGTACTGATCACTGTAAACATAAACCGTACGCAGGAAATAGGCGACGGTCGCAAGATATGGTTTGTAAGTATTATTATTAGGTTTTACGCTGATGTGGTGAAATCAGAAACAAGCAATAAAGCCCCTGATGAGGCTGTTGAACGAAGCTTAAAATATTACGATGATGTCGAGGCCATCTATGATAAGCTTCAGGACTATACAGATAATGAGCTCGACACATTTAACATGCAAAGCGCTGCTGAGGAGAGCAGGCGTGACGGGTTGACGATAATGCGCTTTGTATTTAATACGAGCTTTGTCAGGCTGATCGCCTGATCAGCTTGCCTGGGCGAAAAGGCTAAGCTGTTGTTCCTGGTATTCTGAAGGTTTCATGCTTTTATAATACATGAGCGTGCGGTAACTGATATGAATGTTATGCTCAGGCAGCTTTTTGGCAACAATGCGCGTATCTGGTATATCAGTCTCTTTGATAGACTGATATACGCTCAATACATGCGCTATTTTCTTTTTATGATTTCTGCTGTTGTAGGCCACTGATACAAAAGTAAAACAGGCGTTTTACTTTATTGGAGACACTATAGGGTATTTGGATTGGTAGGTGTATAATTGTAAAACAGCGCCCTTGCCGTTAAATAGATCACTCATTGACTTATCTCCATATACCAGTCAGTAACTGCCCCGAACCTATCCCGCTGTGGTTTTAAACCTAACTCCCGTAAATGCTTCCAGTAATCCTTCCGGTCATCATCTTTAAGTTTATCTTCGAATGCTTTACTCCAATGATCAGGGAACTTTGAAGCCGGGCCAGCGGCTATTTCAGCAAGCAGCTCATTATAGTACTTAACCAGGTTACTGATACTGTGCTTACCTTTAAACAAGAAATTTTCTGACTTAAAGTAGGCGGTTAACATAGGTTCATCTATCTTGATCAGCTTGATCTTGCCACTATCAGCCGGGCTCACCTTGTACTTAATCCCTTTAAACGTCTCATAGATCCCGCAAAACAGGGCTATCTTTTTATTCGCAGGCATAGCCGCTGTAACGACCAGGTTAAGCTTTTTCAACTCGTCAATCTCGTCTTCCCGCTGCCTGATCACCGATACCAGGGCGGTAAATTGAACGTCATTTAAAGGCTGTTTAATTGCCATTAAAATACAAGTTAAAAGGCCGCCGGTATACTGCAATTCAATATGCCCGCTCATTCTCGGGCTTGTTAAAGTGTAGCTGTTCATTTCTTGCGTTTTTTCTTTTTAGGTGTAAAATTTGTTCCTTTACCATGGCGTTTCTTTTGCCCTTCAGACATCCCTATCGACCTGTAATGGATAGGCTGAGTATTATTAAAACTTTCGTCATTATCAAGTAAATCGGCCATGTGCTTTGCTTCGTCCATCGACAGTCCGTGTAATTCTTTAAATGATTGTTCTGTGTACATACGTTACTTGTTTAAGGCTTTCAGGTAATCTGGGTATACTTTGGTTTCAAAAATGGTGACCATTACATTTAACTCCTGCGGGGTTAGCTGCATTAGCGGCCTTCGATACTTTTGTTTCATCAGCCAGCCATCCAGCGCGGGTCGGATCTCTTCAATAGTTTCTCCCCATTTCATCAGGCTTGCAATGCTGATCAGCTTTTTACGCTGCTGATCACCGGCAGGTACCCGGTTATATGGTTCAAGTCTATGCATGAGCTGAGCGAACTCCGAATCACTTAAACTGCTCAGGATATCAGTACGGTTGTCTGTAAAATCTTTAACCACGTCCTTGTAGTTTAGATCATTCTTTGCCATAATGGAAAAGAACTGTTTATAACTCCTTCCCATGTGCTAATACCTAAAATTTGTCCAATGGATAATCTTTCTAAACATGAAGTAATCAGGCTGTTTAGCCAGTTCAGGATACCACCACTTTTTAAATTCATATAGTGAGGGGAAGCCATCATTAATCGCAAGCTGCTCCTGCTCTGCTTCGGTCAAGATCCTTTGCCCGATTTTCATTACCAGCACGCTTAAACCGCCTTCGTCATCTTTTTCCATGAACATAATGAGCTGTTGCGTAGAAATACAGGGCGTTTCATTAAAGCACCTATAATATTTGGTGCGTACGCCGGTTGCCTGATGCATCATCATTCCAGGCTTCCAACGATTGTGAGCATCCTCCCTGATCGTGTGAATTTTCGTTCCTGCCTTTATCGGCGCTTCGAATTGTTTTTTAAATCCTATTACCATCGTTTTTTATGTAAATCTTAACCAGTCGTTTTCTTTTACTATTGTTGTTTGAAACGGGAACTTATCTTTTGGTACCTGCTCTATCATTTCCATCAACCCTTTTGATCCTGTGAAAACAACATGATAGTTGTTATTGATGGATATCTGAATGTGCAGGCATTGAGTGCCTGGTTCCTGTTTGCTATCTGTTATCTTATAGTCATGAACCGTTATCTCCCGATTCAGTAACCTGTCTGTTTTTATCTTATCTCCCTTAAAGCTTTGTTTTTGAGTGTTTATGTTGAAGTCGCTGAACTTGTTCATGAGGTAGTAGTTTTTTCAGTAGATTTAGGCTATTGCAATGCTTTGCCCATCCGTAATAGGCGGCAATTGATTCAGGCCGGGGGCTGCGTGATATCATCCTGGCAAAGCTTTGTTTAATTGTTTTTCTTAGGCGTATGTGTGTATGGTAGAAAACATAACCCACAAAGTCAATTCCTTCTTTCACCTGGAACACCCTGTAGTTATGTTTTAAAGTCAGTCTCAAATTATCTTGCAGGTAAAGCTCTATCCTATAGCGTAAAGCGTGCAAATAAGGTTTATGGTGATGCAGGATGACGATATCATCAGCATACCTGAAATAGTTCCGTACAAGGGTCTGCTCTTTAAGGTAATGGTCAAACGGCGTTAAATACAGGTTAGCAAAATAAGCGCTGAGGTAGTTGCCAATAGGCAGGCCTGGCGCGCTGTCGATGATGTCATCAAGCAAACGAAGCAGGTCAATATCTTTTATCTTACGCCTGACGATAGCCTTTAAAATATTATGGTCTATGCTGGGGTAAAACTTTTGAATATCAAGCTTAAGGCAGTACTGCGTTCCTTCAACATCTTTTAGCGCCTTTGTAACATCATTAGCGGCTCCATGTATGCCCCTGTCCTTGATGCTGCTATAAGTATGCGAAATAAACATCGCGTTGAATACAGGCTCTAAATGCAGCATAATAGCATGATGTACTATCCTGTCCCGGTATGGTAAAATAGATATCTCACGTTCTTTAGGTTCATAGATGAGCTTCTTTTGATAAGGTGAGGTTGTATAAGTTTTGTTAACAAGGTCATGATGAAGCGCCAATAGGTTAGCATCCTTGTTTTTATCCCAGTCTTTGATACCTGATTGCTTTGCTTTGCCTTTACGGGCAATGCTGTCCGCTAATTGCAGGTTTTCGAGACTGATGATCTTATAAAAAAGGTTGCCTATTCGTTTCATTGTATGCCTTTGCTTTGTAGGTCGTTTTCCCTTCCGGTACCAACGCCCTTAAGTTTGTTTGTTATTTTTCGCCATGTTGGCGGGGCCTGCGCTGCTTAAGATCTTGATAGCAAATGTGGGCACCGAGGTTCGTATTCGTGTTCGTGTTGTTCGTGTTCGAGTAGACGAACGCACCAAGCGAAGGAACTCCGGCAAGCGCAGCGCACAGCCTTTCATTATTTTACGCTGCTCTGTGCAGGTCGTTGATCAGATCAATATGCATCATGCCGAACGATTTCGCGCTCTCGTGATCCGGGAACCAAAAGCGGGCACCGAGGTGCGTAAGCGTGCCCGTGATGTACGAGAGCGAGCAGACGAACGCACCAAGCGAAGGTGACCAAACTAACCAGGGTGTATACTTGTTCCAGTTTGACCAGTCCGGTTTCCAGTCGCCGACCGTAGCCTGGTGAATAATTTCGAGTTTGTAGTCAGCAATATGTCGTTTTGCCATTACTTCGCTTAATCCTGCGGTGTTTGGTAAGAAATTAGGATCTGTGCCGGTTATCTTACATGCTGCTTCAAATGTTTTGGGTACTTTGTACATGATTGTATTATTTTGATGGATTTAAAAATTCGTTCCAGATGTCTATGAATTGCTTACCGATGTAAGTAGCATAGTCGTCGTTTTCCGTGCAAAGGCGGGCACCGAGGGTCGTATGCGTGTTCGTGTGGCACGTGCGCGAGTAGACGAACGCACCAAGCGAAGGTGACCACTCAAACCAAGGGTAATATTTCCACTGGGTTTTGTTCGCATAGTCGGGAATCCATTTTTCGTTAAAATCATCGCCGGTGCGTTTATTGAATGCTTCAAAGATCACTGCAAGCTTGAAAGCCGCGTTAGCCAGGCGCTCAGCTGGCTTCTCCGGGAACTTGTAAGGCATATCATCTGTCCTGATGCGTTCAGCATCCGCTACGTCGTCCCATGTCTTAAAAATCTCACACGGATCAGGATTGGTTATTTGCTTCCCGAATAATGTACCAAGCATAACCCTGGTTGTGCCTTCTGCCTGGTTGTAGGCAGCAATGGCGTTTTCTCTATTAATTGTTATTGTGCTCATTTATTTATTGATTTAATTTTAGTGGATAACCGAAAGGCCGAGGGGCTGCGAAAGCTCAAACTCAAGACGGGCTCCTTTACTGTCGTGCCAGTCATTCAGCAGGGCAATAGTGCCAGATGATGCCAGCAGGATCACGGCTACGCGCATTGCTTTGTCCCAGTCCTCCGTTTCTGATATAAAGTCACATGGGTTCAATACGAAATAGCCTTCTGCTTCAAGTTCGGCCTGCTTAAGCTTGAATTTGGCGAACACTTCACCATATGGAAGATCTGTAACCTTACCGGCTACATATGCAACCGGTAGTTTACCTTTGTTTGATGCCAGGTGTGTGGCGATCTGGATTAGGATCTGTATCATTTAAATGGGATTAAAGCGTAAGTTTCTGCGCCATTAGTTGAGTTTTTATCATTTCAACCTGTGTTTTGCCGAGTTCGATGAGACTTTTTAACTGGTCATTAATTGCGTTAGCCTGGGGAATATATGCCGGATCTTTTTTAACCATATCGATATTCTCCATGATCAGATCCCCCAGGGCTTTTGCATTCTGCCCAATTACTGATGATTCCAACAGTGCCCCGCTCACTTGAGGTGAAGGCATAGTGACATTCATTTCTACAGGTATAAACTTTCCGATTTCTTTTTCAAAATTTTCGTTCGCTACCGGCAGATTTACCTTGTCAGTATGAATAGTTATTACTTTATCAGTTGACCTGTAGCTTTCTACTTTCACCAGGTTTTTTCCATACCTGAAATAGTTCCCTAACATGGGTTTAACCATTTCTTCGATCTCTAATTTTGTCATTTTCTTTTATTGCTCTTTTTAATAATAATTGATTGCGTTTTAATTCGATAAGTTCAGGGTGTTTCAGGAGCTCAGCCTTCAGATCAAGATCTACCTTCCTTGATTTTGTAGCGAGATAATGAGCGACAGTGGTATCAGTGAGATTGATTGTTCCGCTGTTCCTGAGCGCGTTTTCGGCCATCGACAATAATTCCAGGTTGCTGATATCGCAATTAAGGCTATTCTTGTCACGGAAGGCTATCACATGCTTTGGCGGTATTTTACCGTGGTGCTGCTCCCAAACATGCCGTTGAAGCAATTCCCACTTGCCTAAGCTTACCCTGATGTATTGATATGGGATGCCTGTTTTGTCCATCCTTACAGATATTTCAAAATCAGTCCTGGTATTGTGAGGAAGATGCCCTTTCTTAAACCGGGTATTTGTAGTCCTGGCAATGCCTTCAGGCGACATGAACTCAGCTTGCTTTTTACCTTTGTTCATTGGGGATGCTCCTTGTTGAAACCTGCTTTCTTTTTTCCTGTTTTCAACGAGTTCAGCTGGTATTCTTAACCCCATTGCCTTTAACCTGCCAGCCACACCGGTAAAGCTTCGCCCAGGCAGGAACTTATCTACAAGTGTTTTTACAGGGTAGTTAATATATTCCCTCCTGATGATGTCATCTTCTTCCTGTGAGAAACTCGTCCTGCCGGTCATTGCCTCTGTTTTGAATTTGGCCCTTATATCTCGTGGAACATGGATCCCGTTCGATTTTAAAAAGCGTTGCACTACTGACTTGCTGCATCCAAATAGAGTAGCCATTTTACTACAGCTTATTACCAGGCAGTTTTCCCTGATGAAAGCTTTATTTTCGTTTGTTAATACCTGCTTTGGCATTTTATTTAGATTTTTCGATGCTTGTTATTTCCGAGTGGTTATCAAGGTGATCATAAACGGATTGTTGGTTATTCATACATATGCTCAGGTATATCCAGGTGGTGAGCAGAGCAATGATTACAGCTATGAGCCAAAAAGTTGTCTGTTTCATTTCTCAATGTCTCCTTTCGATAGTTCATTCATGGCCCTGGCAAGCGTTATTACAAGCGCTAAGACCACCAGGGCAACGCCGCCGAAGTATAGGAACCTGCCTGTTTTAGCTACGCCAAACAAGGCTATCATTGCGCCGATCATGGTTAATGTTATTACCGGTACTTTGACATATTTTGCTTTAATTCTCATAATTGGTAAGGTTTAATAAACAGGCCGGGGTAAACCCGGCGCTGATCAGATGGCTGAAAAATTTAGTTGAACGTCCTGGTATTGATTGTTGGGGCCCTTTACCCAAACCCTGAAGTATTCTTTGCTTTCAGGACGGCGGATCGCTCTTTTAATAAGGCCCATTGCCTCAGTATAGCGGGGATCATCTACACGGCTTTCGTACTTTGATAGACCGAGCACACGCTTGGTATCCATTTTACCGCGACTGGTCTCAAAGGCTCCCATAATCCATTCCTTAATAAAGTCCTTCGCTCCCTGCAGGCCGTCTTCCAGGATCTCGTCAAGCTTCTGCTTTGCAAGGTCGATGAGATTGTCGTCGAATGTAATCGGCTGACCTATAGACACCTCGACTTTGATGCTTCTGTCAAAGTTGTATATGGTATTTCCGCCTTTGCCTTTGCCCTTTGGCTTGCCGTTGTTTTCAACCAAAAAGGCCTGGTAAAGCTCTTTAGCTGTTTTTTCTACTCTTTCCTTGAATTCTGTAAGCTGTTTATTGATAGCAATAGCTTGTTTAGCAATTACACCAGCGTGCTTTTCGCACTGCTTCTCATAAGGGGTAAGGCGCTTAACGTCAACTTTCTTTCCCTCTTCATCCAGCCAAAAGCCGTCCTTAATTGTTTGTGTTCTGATCTGTAGCTCTTTCATATTTTGATTATTGTTTATGCGTAAGTTTGGTCAAGCACCAACAGGTGCGTTGTTATCATATTTTGCTCGTATATCCAATCATTCCCCAGGTTCCTGTTATTGAAGTACACGTAATAGGCTTTGGCTTCGATATCTGTTAGCGACAGGCTATAGCCATCGCCTTTAAATCTGCTTTCAACCTTGTTTCTAAGCTTTTTAAATACCTGGAACATGATATCCTTAACCAGGCTTTCAGCTATATCGGCAGGCTGCTCCGGGTTGATGAACTTTTCGAACAGGTGCATAAGCGCCTTGGCATTATCATATGTTAGTTTCAAGGTCATGCTGTAGCCCTTTCCAGTTTTTTAATATTGTAGATAGTATCGTCGTATTTCGCCCTGAACTTGCCGTCAGTGATCAGCATATCATGCACCCTGTTTCCAGCGTATACCACAGTTGTATGATCTCTTTTGAAGTAATCAGCTATCTGATGCAGGGTAATACCAGGTATCAATAACCTCATCAGGTGCATGGCGCAATGCCTTGCTTCCGCGTACTCATGCTTTCTGCAATCGCCTAAAATGTTCACAGCAGATACTTTGTAAAATCGGCTTGTCATATCTATGATATTAGCCTTCGTGATTGTTGTTTTTGGCCTGAATGGTATTTTAACCGATTGGTATGTTACCGGCATGCAATACCTCATACATTTTCCTCCTCTAAATCGGCCATTATCTTGCCGCAGTCCAAATAGAATTTTGTTATCAATTTGTTATCTCCCAAAAGTTCAGTTGCCCGCCTCAGGGCTTTATGGGTGTGTTTCCTGGAAATATCCAGTGATGCCGCGATGGCTGTATTTTTATACCCCTGCTCTTCCATAAGCAAAATGGCTACATAACGGGCATAGGTATAGTAGTGAGGCATCTTCCGGCTCAACTGGTCAACCTTTACGCCGGTAACCGATTGTACTAAGTCTATGATCTCCGCTATCGTCATTATATCATCCTCATTATTTGAGCATACCTGCCCATAAAATTCTCATCATTAAGCAGGCGCTCGTGATCGTGTATCAGCAGGTACTCTTTGGTGATGTACCAGGTATCATATTTGAAATCATAAGCCATCGGCAGAAATTCAGTCTCATTACGGAGGTTCCACTCATTATTAAAAAACCCCCTGAATACGGGCGAGTATTCTATTTCGAGCTTTACCCTGGGCCAGTCATGGCACAACTCAGCTACCAGTTTTTGATAAATTGCAAACTGATGCTCGCAATATTTATCGCGGCTCCAACCAAATAGCTGGCATACCTCATTGAGCTGATCATCATTATCGATCCTTACCTGGGCGATATGTGTTTTGGGTGCGTTGAATATTTTAAACCGGGTGCTCATACTGCTTTGTTTAATGGCTGCTGTCCGTGGTACAGGTCAGCGCCTTCTTTCCATACTACTTTTTGTCCTCCGTTTGGGCCTATGTAGCGGCCTTTACTGAAAGCCACAAAACCCTCGACGTATATTTTAAGATCCGCGTCGTACATGACGGATTCAGCGGCAGATCCTTTAGGGTTCTTTCCCGTGGCCTGGCTCACCACTATAATGAGCTTATCGCTGTGTTTCTCTCTAAAGTCAATGAATCGTTCATAACTCATTCTTGCGTACTGGTAGCTGTCTATCACCCAGAAGTCGGCACTTTTAGGCTGTTTCATTCGGTAACTCATGTCGCTTAAAGGCTCCTTTATCACCTGCATTCGCTTGGAAACACTTATCATGTTACTGCGCTTTATCGCGTTTTGAAAGGTTTTTCGTCCGCCTTCTTCCAGCGTATTGTAAACCAGCCGTCCAAACCGGCAAAGCTCCTTACACAGTTCCATTACCAAAGTGGTTTTACCGCTTCCACTTGTTCCCCAAATGAACCAAACACCGCACATTTCTGGTTTATCAAACGCCTCGTACCACTCACCTTCGAACTCGAAACACTTGAATTTTTGCCGCTCAATATTGCTTATCGATTGGGCTTTCTTCATCTACGCTGCGTTAAGGATCAATAATGTTTTCGCCTTTCGTAAGCCGCCGATGTTCATCGCCTCGTCATCATCGGTATCATCTGTGGCGATACACTTATTGACTATCTTTTTCATCAGCGCCTTATCCTTCATGTTGATGCTCAGCACATCGGTAACAAGCTTGGTATAAAAGGCTATCCTTTCCGCCCTGTTGGTAGGTGCTACTTTCATGAACTTATTTCCGTATCTGTTGAAAAACTCCCGGTAGCCCGGTACATCATTCTTGATCCCACGTTCAATAGCTTTTTTAAAGCCTTCAGCGCCCATCATATACCATCCGCAGATACCATTGGTGGTTGCGTTCCAGAGTTCCTGTAACAGTTGCACAATAGCTTTATTCACAAAGCCGCCTTCGTCTATGATGATCATAGGCTGCTCAAGTACGCCTAAGCAGTATTTGATCCGTTGTATCACTTTAAACAGCCTATCCTTGTACTCAACACCTATAGCTTTGGCAAGCGTTCTTACAAAAGCATCCTTTGTACCGCACTGGCTCAGGTCGATGTAAAAACAGTTATTGAGTGTTTTGCTGAGGTGCTTACCGGTGAAGCTCTTTCCTATGCCGCAATCATCTACTATGATCATGGCCTGTCCGTTTTCTTTGCAAAAGGTGATGTCATTACTGATTGCCTGGTATACCTCTGTCTCGGCCTTGATAAACTCAAATCCGGTATTGCTTACGTCGAGATCCTGACCGATAGTGATCCACTGGTCATTGCTTAAAATCTTTTCAATTTCACCTTTCTTTAGCCGGCTCCATACAGAGCCATGGATGCCCCATTGTTTGGCGAAGGCCGCGTCAGATCCGCCGTATAGCTTACGCATATCCTTCAGCGCTGCTACCACCTTGTTTTTAAAGTCATCAGTTAGTTTCATATCAGTTGGGAATTAATTGTTAAAATCTGCTTGCTGTATCCAGTTTATACCCGGTTTTTCTTTCCATTACCTCAGTATCATCAGGCCGTGATCCGGGGATCTCTTTAGCTGGTTCCGGTGATGGTGTGTATTTCTTTACACCGCCTATCTTGAACCTTGTTGATTGCTCTACAGGTCTTTCAATGATGGTGATGCGTTCTATTTCGGAGGCATTTCTTCGGATATAACCCTGCACCGTTGCGCTGTAAGCGCTTTGCAGTGTGCGATTAGCCTTGTCCTCGTCCGTTTGCTCAAGCGTTGCCCTGTTGTATTCCAGGTCACCTAAAAGTTCACAGATCAGTGTACCCTGCATGTCGTACACCAGCGATTTAAGTACGTCGCCCTGGTTATCTTCCATCCAGTACACCACCACTTCATGGCCTTCAATCTTTTTCATTACATTGATCAGCGTTTCGCCCAGGGCTACCTTTCCTTCAAAGCCAACAACACGGGCTTTGCCCTGCAACATGATCCTGCCTGCTTTCATACTTGATTTTGTCCTGGTGCCGAGGTATGGAAGGATGCCTGCCCAGTTTGTTGGTACAAGCTGAGGATGCTGTTTGTCTAAAAACACATCCCAACGGGTCATCCCTGGGTGTAGTTCCTGGTTACTATGCAGCGTATTGTTCCATGTTTCTATATCGCGTAAGCAGCCTTCAATTATTTCAGATTTCGGGATCAGCTCTTTCCCTCCGTTGTGTGCCTGGTTACTTTCAGACAGTGCGAACGGACGGGCAAGCCAGGCGCGACGAAGTTTTTCAAGACCGTACCGCAGTTTCCGGTAATAGCTTTCGATCTTTTTACCACGGGCGTTATTAGCCTCAATACGCACACGCTGAAACATGGCTCCGTTTTCCAGGAATGTGTTAACGAATGAACTATTCAGGGATAGCTCACCTTCAAGCTCGTAGGGAAGGGGTAGTCCCCATTCGGTATAGTTACGTACAAGCTGTTTGTAAAAATCAATGATGATGCCTTCTTTGGTTTCTCCGTATACCCAACAGGTAAAGGCTTCGCTTCCCAGGTCAATAGCATTATAAAACCACATCCTTTTGCCTGGTGCATATTCAAACGGCGGCTGACGGTCATCCACACTGATCAGGCTTCCTGCATATTCCGGTTGCTTTAGCTTGTGGTACGGTTCGTAAATGCCTTTGAATTTTTGACGGTCTCCGCTCCTGATGCTGTGTGTAGCTATCCTGTTTTCCCAAAGCTCCTGATAGCTGTATACCGTACCTTCAGATGCAGCCCTGAAGCATTCGGCTTTATAGTCGTATACCTCGCCCGTATCATTATTGATGATATCAGCCTGTCCGGCAAGGAACTGATTGTATTTTACCGAAACCTCAAAGTAGGTAGGCTTGTGGTTTTTCTGGCCGGCGTATATCTCTTTCCATATCTTGATCATTTCAGGGGTCACGATCTGGGCATTACTGTTATTATTACGGCCATCGATAAGGCTGTCGTAACCATGCCTGATATAGGCATTAAGTTTTCGCGAAAGGCTTCGCTCGTTATTAGGAAGGGTATGCTGTGTATTATGGTTTGCTTTTAAGTAGTTGTTAAACAGGATAGCATCATTAGTGATCGATTTTAACAGGCCCCTGAGGCTTCCGTTACGGCTTTTCCGGCTACTTTCCCGGTATGTTTTAAGGTCTCGCAACGCATTAAGAACAGACGCGTTAACAGTATATCTCTTTTTTTGTGCCGGTGTCAGGTAATCGCCGCTATCCTCAAACTGGAACTTGTCATAATAGATCTTGGCAGCGCCGTCCATCTTGAAAAATTTCTGCAACGGGCTTACGTCAGCCTGCGGGTTGCCAAAACGCTCTATGCACTGCTTTTGCCAGTTATCTGGTAACTTATCCCAGGCAATCAGAACTTCGTTACCCGGACCCAGTCCTGCTCTAAGCTTAAATTCCGGATACCGGCATGCTTTCTGCTTATAGGAACTATATGACATCACTCCCAGGCTATTATCTGTACAACGATCTATGTCGCTGATCAGGTAACTTAGCCGTACACCTATCTTGTTATTGTGAAATTCGTATGCGCCTTGCATGGTCTATTAATTAGGATTGTTATTACTGGCTCCCGCCCGGTGGCGATGACCGGGTTACGCTTTCGGGACAGAGGCTTTTTAGGCCCCGAAAAAGGCTACTCCGATTCCTGCTATGGCGCAGAATGCTGTAAGCCCGATAAACTCACCTGTGGTCAGTTCGTCACTTACAAGACGATGGATAAATGCTTTCATGATCGTTAGGTTATTGGTGTAACTGGTTGATTAATTCGATGTGCTGCTGTCCGAAATAGCGGGCCGCGTCCCGTGTTGCGAACCAAAAGCGGGCACCGAGGCTCGTAACCGTGCACGTGTAGTACGAGTCCGAGCAGACGAACGCACCAAGCGAAGGAACGTATTCTAACCAGGCAGTGTACTTGTCCTGATCCCAGTCACTGAAGTCCGCTTTCCAGTCGCCGTTAGTGGCCTGTTCTATGATCCTGAGCTTGTAGCCGGCAATTATACTGTTGGCAATGTTTTCTGGCAGTCCGGTTACGCCTGGTAAAAGGGTCGGATCAATGCCCAGTATTTCACAGGCGTGTTCGAATGAGGTAACTTGTTTCATGATGATTATTGGTTTAAAAGAGTTTTAAGACGAGGTACAATGTTGTTGCCCTTGTAATGGCCGTTTACCAGGTTGCTAAGCACTACGCGGCTTATATTCAACTTTCCGGCAAGGAAACTGATCGACTTGCCTGACTCCTTTATTGAATCCCTCAGCGGTAAATTCTCAGGATATTTAACTTTTTTGTTGGAAGCTTCCATTTATTTATACTTTTGTAAATACTTATACAAATATAACATTACTTTACATTTTGTCAATACAAATTGTATTGACAAATACATAAATACTTATAAAACATTGACTACCAAAGGGAAAAAATTAAAATTAGCTCTCAGGGGAGCTGGTTACACGCAGGAAGAGGCTGCAAACAAGCTGGAAATATCCAGACAAACACTCTCTAATTACCTAAAAATGGCAGAGTTTCCAGATGTTCTTTTACAAAATGTAAAGGCAAGACTCGGAATAGACTTGTTATCGGAAGGAGACCAGGCATTTGAAACGGCAAAAAAAAATCCAGCTATAGCTTTAGGCGAGTTGAAGATTGAAGGAAATGAAAGCCCATACATTGACATGGGGAACGGTCAGTTTTTAATGGTAGTGCCATTAATACCTATAAGAGCATCAGCCGGATATAGAGAACATTTCCAGGACGAATCTTATATTGACAGTCATTACGACAAGCATTATTTCCCAGTAACAAGGCAATATAGAGGCAAATATTTTGCCTTTGTAGTAGACGGCGATTCTATGGAAAATTGGACTTCTGAGGAAATGGCTCGCCAATCAATATCAGAGGGGGCTACAGTTACAGGAAGGGACATTCCGAAACAACATTGGGTCAATAAATTTCATTTGAAAAGCTTTCAAGACTATGTAATTGTACACAAAGACACTATTCTGGTTAAACGGATAATAAATCATGATACAATAAATGGTATTATAACCTGTAATTCACTTAACCCAGACAAAATTAGACACCCCGACTTCGATTTAGATCTAAATGATTGCTTGCAGATCCTTAACATAGTAAACGTAACACAGGCCCGATAAATAAACCTTAATAATGAAAAATTATCTTTTAATTAATACCATAAGATTAACATTTTTAATCACTTTTTTATTCAATTGTCACTTTTCTGATGCCCAAACCTTTAAAGTAGATCCTGACACTCATACTCAGGGGTGGACGAAATCAAACTACATGATAGATACAGTGGTACAGAGTCAATATTCTAAAAGCCAGCTATACAGTAATGGGATTGCTTATATCGCCAACACTTTCAAGGACAGTAAATTTGTTTACGACTCAAAAGACAGCGATTCTGGGGAAATATTATTTCATGGCAATATATTCAAGGACACAATTACCAGCTACGTTGATAAAAAAGGTAAGACATCCTATAGGGAAGTGACTTTTAGACTATTCTTTAAATGCAAATTTTACTTCAAGGACAATAGATTTAAAATTATTCTGTCGTCACTTGAATATCCTTTTTCTGAACTATTTGACTTGCATCAAAATATTCCATTACAACCCGATGGTGAAAATAGAATCAATAATGTTGTAGCAAAATCATTAGCTCTTGGTCTGATTAAAGACATGTCGACCAAACTAAACAAGAAACCGGATAATGACTTTTAGTACAACATTTTATGCATCCGATGTATAAAATAGATATAAGGGAATTTTGAGAAATATTGCAAGTTGCTAAATATCAAAAAGTTAACAATTATTTATATATTAAAAATGAAGATTAGGGGGGTATGTATATCATTGCTAAACCTATTTAGCAAATGCCAATAATGGTATTATGTGGGGGTCTATAGGCCTATTTTAAGTATAGTTTTGTCACCCTATTTGTCACCCTATTTGTCACCCTATTTTTTCAAAATGTAAAATACAAAGCAAAAAGCCCTTATAAAGTTGCGCTGCCAGGCACATACTTTATAAGGGCTTTTTATAACGTTTAAATGTACTTAAAACGCCTTTTAAAGGCCGTTTAAGGCCGTTTTTTTATGTTTTTATAGTAGTTATCATCGTATTAGTTGTATAAACTAACCTGGTTATACAACCAATATCGTAGCAAATACCATTTGTATTTTTCGTTTTACTTATGCCCAGTGCAAAACCATTCCAAAAAACAGCCTCTACACTATCAAAAACGCCGTTTTTTTCAATTTTGCCGTTTTCTTTCTATTGTATATCTGGTTCTACCCCCTATACATCGCCATAAATAGATGTGGTGCTGGTATATAATAATTTAGATATGCCATTTGTAACGCAGGCATTGAGCAAATTGAGCGTACCATAAATATTTACGTCGATGAAAGCTTCGCGCGGATAGTTCAATTCATAATGCTTACCGTGGATAGCGGCAGTATGAATAATTGCATCGATATTTTGGGTAACAGCTAAAACAGCATCTTTATTTAAAATATCGATCAACGCATCAGTAGTCTCAGCCGGGATCAGATCTATGCCGGTAACATCATGCCCATGAGTGCGCAAATGTTGAACCGTAACTGCTCCTAACCTTCCCGATGAACCCGTAACTAAAACACGCATAAATTAGTGACCTGGTGCTATAGCCAAAATTCGGGACCACTCCGGGTGGCGTTTCAGGTATGATACCACATAAACACAAAGGGGCACCAGTTTGAGGTTATTCTGTTCGATATAGTTGAATGTTTTTTCAACAATGGCCGATGCCACGCCTTTGCCTTCCAGTTCAACCGGCACTTCGGTATGGATGAGGTAAATTTTATCGTCCTTTTTTTTGTAGTCGATAAAAGCACGATGACCTTCAACAATCAATTCAAAATTGTGAATGGCTTCATTATTTACAAGGGGAATTTCTTCGTATTTCATAGCTGTATTTGTTACGGGGTGAACAAATGTATAAAATGTTCGCCCCGTTTAACAGAATTTACTTCTTAATTCCCCAAACCGATAACGATCCCGCTTTAACTTTAAACTCAGCCCAGCCATCAGCCGTGATCACCACTTCCTCTCCGTCATGTTTGTTTAAATAGTCCACAAAAACTTTACCGGCATGCCCGGCCCCAATTTCCATTTCCTTAAAACCATCCTCACTATTTGAAATCACTACGGCACAACCTGAATCTTCGTGATCTGTATCGCCTTCACGCGTCCAGCCTACACAATTTGGGTGGTCAAAATAATCGCGCTGAGTTCCGTAGGCCATGTTTTTCCTTACATAAAGCATGGTTTCCAGTTCGGTTACTACAGGCAGCTCTATCTCATGATCTTCGCCGTCACCACCTTTGTCGGTATATTTTGCGCCGTACATGTCGGCATAAAAAACGCATGGGTAACCGGCTTCACGCAGCAATATGAGCGCATAGGCCAAAGGCTTAAACCATTGATCGATTGGTTGCTCCAACGACTGCAGCGGCTGGGTGTCGTGATTTTCTACAAGTGTAACTGCCAGTTCGGGTTTTACACTTAAAAGTGTGTTATCAAAAATAGTGGTGAGGTCATAATCCTTCCCGGCCCTCGAGGCATGATGAAAGTTATCATGCAGCAGGGTATCAAAAAGCGACATACGCCCTTCTGTCACCTCAATGTATTTTAATAATTTAGGCAAATCGAAAGCCCAATACTCGCCAACAGTAAAAAATTCCTGCTTAAACTCATTGCGCATATAATCAAGCCATTCGTTGTAAAAGCCATGATCCATATGTTTAATGGCATCAAGCCTGAAGCCATTAAATTTTGCGGTTTCAAAATACCATTTGCCCCATTTTTTCAGTTCCTCCCGTACGCTTGGGTTACGGGTGTCGATATCTGAAAGCATAAGGTAATCAAAATTGCCGTTTTCGTCGTCAAGCACATCTTTCCAGCCTTCGCCATATTGGTTCTGGATGCTGAATATGGCCGTTTCTTTTTTATAGGCATCATAGTCAATACCCGAAAAGCACTGCCAATCCCATATAAATTTGGAGTATTTCCCCTTGCGGCCCGGGAAAGTGAATTTGGTATATGCGCCTATTTCGTAAACCTCGCTTATAAACTCGTTACGGTTGGCGGGGTCAACCTTGCGGGCATTCACCTTTTCAATTTCATCAGCACCGCCCATATGGTTAAGCACCACATCAACATAAACCTTTAACCGGGCTTTTTGCGCCGCAGCTATCGCATCGAGATATTCTTGTTTGGTGCCGTATTTTGTTGCGATTGTACCTTTCTGATCAAACTCGCCAAGATCATAAATATCGTAAACATCGTACCCGGCCGAGAGCCCTCCGCTTGCCGCTTTATAAGCCGGCGGAAGCCATACCGAATCGATCCCTTTTTTCTTCAAGTTTTCTGCATCATTTTTTAACTGATTCCACAATCTGCCTCCGGCTGGGTAATACCATTCAAAAAACTGCAGCATTGTAAAATTTTCCATGCCTTTAATTAAGTAAGCTAATTATAAATGACTACTTAACTAAATATAAACAGAAAGGTTTTAGCAAGACTTAACGACAGCGTTAAATCATTGTGAACCCCAAGATTTACAGGACATGAACCTGTCAAAGCTTTTCTGTTTACACCATCAGGAAATACAAAACCCCGGCTGTTTAAAGCGGGTTGTTATTTAAAACTTATCTTCTCTAATCGCTTTCATACCCTTTGTCCACCTTACCAATTGGTCGAACATAATTTTGGCATTTTTATCCAGTCTTTCATCCGCCATAAAGTTATTGTCCTCGTCAACAAACTGATTTAGCTGAGGGATATTTACCATTTCGGCAAGGGTTACATTTTTTAGTGAGAGCAAATCGGTTTTTAAACTCATAACTGCTCTTACTCCGGCAAAAGGGCCTATAGAATAACTTACAATGCCACTTGGCTTATAAGCCCACTCGTGTACTAAGTACTCAATTGCATTTTTAAGCGGGGCAGGATAACTATAATCATATTCGGCAGTTACGAAAATAAAGGCATCCGCCTCTTCAATTTTAGCGCTCCATTGTTTGGTATAGTCGTGTTCGTATTGCTTAAGGGCAGGATGAACAGGCTCATTCATCAGGGGGAGGTTAAGTTCACCAAGGTCAATCATTTCAGCCTCGAAACCATGGCCGTTGGCAGCCTCAGTTATCCATTTTGCTACTGCAGGCCCTTTACGACCCGGACGTACGGTTGATGTTATTACTTTGAGTTTATACATGCTCATCTGTTTGCGGTAAAAATTAACAATTCATTAAGACGCAAACTTAAAAGACAAGATGATAAAGTAGATACAAATATTTATTTAAGGATCAATACCGGGTGCCTGGCATTTAAAGACAAAGCTTCGGTTATGCTGCTGTGGGTTAAATTATAAAAAAAGCTGTGTTTGCCCGGTAGGGCAATGATCAATTGTACTTGCTGTTCTGTAGCAAAATTGAGTATGCCCCGTACAATATTTTTATCCTCCGAATAATGAAGCTTACATTCATAACAATTAACCAGTTGTTTTACCGACGCTTCAAATTCGGCCTCCCGGCCAATATGCTTTTTCTTCGGGTCGACATACAGGAGCATCAGCCTTGGGTTAAGCCAGCTGTGCGACGTGTTAAGGCCTTTTAAAACGCCGAGCCGGGCTACGGCTTCCAAATCACAGGGTACCAGTGCCTGTTCTATTTTCTGATAGCTACAATCGGGCGGAATAATCAATACTTTTACCGGGCTGCTTTTTGCAATTTCGATGATCTGTTCGCCAATCATACTTAACTCATGCCCCATATCGCCGCCAACTATCATCAGGTCGGGGTGCTGATCTTCAACTACATTGTGTATAGCCCTAACGATAGGCTCAGTGCTAACCACCGTTTCTATCTCAATATTTTCGTGGCAGCGGTTTTTCAGCTTTTTCATGAGTTCCTTAAGCTGAACTTCTATTTTTTGCCGCTCATTTTCAATATCATCAGCGCTTATCAGTAAAAAATCGGGCGAAGGAAGGATTTGTTCATATACCGATGTATAATAACTTTTGAGCAGTATAATTTTCTTTACCGGCATATCACAACCCATGTCGGCTGCATATTTTATAGCATTGGTATTGGTGTCGGAAAAATCTACCGGTATTAATATAGTTTTCATAACAAACAATTTAGGTACGTACAAGACCCGTGCGCTTAATGCTAAATTTACGATTTGTTTAACTATTTAATACAACTATTTGTAGCTAAAACGCTAATAAAACCTTCCCCCCTTTATCATAAGCAAAAGCCTGCGCAAACTCATCAACTGTATAAGTTGCCGATGGGGAAAGCTGAAACTCGGCCCTGCCAATGGAATGTACTAAATGACTGATCATCTGAGTTTTTTCTTCGAGCGAAAGCCCTGCCACATATCCCCTCACACCAAAACCCTTAATGACCAGGTTTTTAAACACGACTTCGGCGTTGAGGTAGGCAGCTGGCTGTGGATCAAGCAAACCATAAACAATAAGGTGCCCTCCGGGCGACAACGAAGATATTATTTCAGTAGCCAGCTCCCCGCCTACCGCGTCAAGTGCGGCTTTGATGCGCTTGCCTTTGGTAATTTCATCAATAACCTGCTTAAGCTTACCAGGTTCGGGAACTATTACTTCCTCGGCTTTTAAAGCTAATAACTCTTGCTTTTGCGCCTCATCGCGTACGGTGGCTATAACACAAATACCTTTTTCGGCGGCAAGCTGTATCACTATGCGCGATACTGTGGAATGGGCCGCGGTAAGCAGCAGCCAATCGCCGCTTTTTACTTGTGCTTCTTGTATTAAACCATATGCGGTGTACGAATTGAGTAATAATTGCGCGGCTTTTGCCAAGGGGAAGGTATCGGGCAATAATACCACGTCCTGCTCGTCAACTACCACATATTGCGCCCACGCCCCTATTTTGCTAAAAGCTACCAGGCTGCCTTTGGGGATAATACTGTCATGTCCGGCTTCTTCAACATAACCGGCGCCTTCCAGTCCCGCTATTTGGGGCAGCACCGGCTGATAGCGGTATTTTCCGGCAATAAAAAGCAGGTCGGCCGGGTGTACAGGGCAAGCCTTCACCCTGATGAGCAACTGGCCGGAAACCGGTTTGGGGTAGGCTAAATGTTTCAGTTGTATCACATCAGCGGCATTGCCTGCCTGCTCAAAAACCAATGCTTTCATAGTTGAAATACAAATTTCGGCTATGAAAGTTTTTAATGAGGTTAACATCTGCCACATGGAGTATAAAGTAAACAAGCATGTTGACAGGTCTGGTTTGCAAAATTGAGCTAAAAAGCGCTAAAATTTATACCCCAAAGCAATGCCCAGGTTCCGGGTCCTGGTTTTCTTGTACGGGTAATTACCAACCTCGATATTGGCAAGCCCTAAATTATGAACCGCATTAATCATTAAACCGTTATCAAACTCAAAGCCGGCGACTACGTTAGCTCCATAGTCGAAAGATTTAAAATTGCTCCTGTCATCACTGCCGAATTTGGCTTTGAAGCTAAAGTCGGCGGGAGATGATTGCCCCGGCGATTCGTTGCCTGCCGGTGTAAACCTGCCTGACAAAGCCCAACCAATATAAGGCCCGGCGCCCAGATAAAATTTGCCTCCATGAACCGGAATGTTATAAACCAGGTTAACCGGCACCTGGATATAATATAAACGCCATTTGCCATACATCCGGTAAACAATATCTCCGCTTAAAAGTTCTTCGGTAGTTTTACTGCTTAATGAATTGAAAATAATAGCCGGCTGCAACGAAAACCTGTTGACGTTAAAGCTGGCAAAGGCCCCGGCGAAATAGCCGGACCCGCTTTTTTCGGCATCGCGGATCTGCACATCCGTACCGGGCGTCCGGGATAACCAGGTGCCGCTTACGCCCGCCCTGATGCCAAATTGAATAGCGTTTGTTTGTGCGGACAATTTAAAACATGCCAATAATAGCAGGGACGACAAGGTTAAATGTAATTTCATGTTTGTGTAAAGTATGGTTTAGAAGGGATACGAAAAAATGCACCGGGATGCGACATTCAACAATAAATTTTAGCGATAAAAAAAGCTTACCCTTAAATGAGGTAAGCCTTTTATATATAATTGTATGCGATTATTTTTAAAACTTAATACCCATGCTTAATGTACCACGAGTTGGGTTTTGTGGCGCCAAACGGAACGACCAGTATTTTTCATTGGTTAGGTTATCCAGCTTAAAGCCTATGCGGTATTTAGGCTGATCATAAAACACAGTGGCATCAACCGTGGTATATGACGGTATGGTGAATTTAAACGCAGCGGTATTGGTTTGGTACGAATCACTTCCGTAGTTGCCGCCCACTCCAAAACCCAAACCCTGAATTTTGCCATGGGTAATTCGGTAACTCATCCATAGGTTAGCCAACCTTGCCGGGCCGGAGTTAGCAGGACGTAAGCCCAGAATACTGGCAGCACCAGGGGCTGCATTAGTAATTTTACTGTCGTTATAAGCAAAACCAGCGACTATATTGAAGCCACTCAAAGGATTGGCGATCACTTCGGCCTCGATGCCCCTGCTTAACTGGGTGCCTGCCTGTGTAATAAATCCAGTATGTGCCGGATCATCCATTATGGTATTAGTCACAGAAATATTATAGTAACTAACTGTCGAGCTGATTTTATGATCCCAGATGTCGGCCTTTATACCACCTTCCCATTGGTTGGCATATTGGGGTTTAAAAGTTGAGTTATCAAAGCTTGTGGCTGTAGGAGTAGCATTATTAAAACCATTCATATAATTACCAAATAACGATACCTGGTCTTTAACTACCTGGTAAACCAAACCAAATTTGGGCGACCATGCCGTTTGACTGAAATTGCCGGTGGTTTTGCCATCAGCGGGTGTGTAAGCGCCTTTGTTAACAAACCTATCGATACGGATGCTGGCCATGGCATTTAGGCGTTCGGTGATATTAAACACATCCGATACATAGGCCGCATATGAACTTTGATTGTTTTGAACATAATCGCCGGGCTTGGGAGCGGCGGCGGCTACAAGTGCCGAAACTTTGTCTGCCGTAAAACTATTATAAGCTGCTCCCGGGTTAAGATAACTTATTGCCGGTGTGCTTACGGTAACGTTGGTATTATTGCTTTTTTGATTATAATACTCCAAACCTGCCACAATGCGGTTACGGAACTGACCGATTTTAAAATCGCCTATAAAATTTTGCTGTACGTTGGTGATATAGTAAGGATAATCTTCCTGGGTAGCCTGTCGTTTTATTTGTTTGGAACTATCAACAAGCGTAAATGCCGTAACCATGCCCTTGGTAGTCGAAAAAGTTTTATTGAACATGGTTTGCGATTTCCAGTGATCCGAAATTTTGTAATTGATCAATGAATAAAGATCAATTTGCCTGCTCAGGTAATCAACGCTATTGTTACCGAAAGAACGTTTATAGTCGATGCCCAGATCTTTAACATTATAGGTCTTTCCTTTGATATCCGGGGCAAGCCTGTAGGCCGAAGTGGCGTTTGAGTTACCTATTTCCGCGTCAACATCAACCGATAAACGATCATTAACGATGTAGGTTATGCTGGGGGCTACAAAAAAACCGCGGTTAAAGCCCGCATCCTGGAAACTGTGCTCATTGTGCAGCGCCGCGTTAACGCGGAACAATACGGTTTTATCCTTATTTAAAGGCATGTTAACATCGGCCGTAAGGCGGTTGAGATCGAAGCTGCCCGTTTGGTAAGCGATTTCGGTACGTGGTGTTTCATTGGGTTGTTTGGTAACACGATTAAACAAGCCACCGAATGAAGCCAGGCTGCTATTGAACAGTGTACCGGTAGGGCCTTTTATAGCTTCTATCTTTTCAATATCGGCAGGGTCGATACTATTAAAATTATACCCCGCCACGCTGTTACGGATAAAGTTGCCGGTAACAAAACCTCTTGATAGCAAGGTGGTACGCCCGTTATTATATACTAATGGCACACCTGTACCCGGGATATTTTTAAAACCATCTGCATAACTGGTTACAATCTGCTCTTTCATCAGTTCGCTGGTAACTACACTGTATACCTGCGGGTTTTCAAGGTTTTTCAGCGGCAGGCGGGCAACATCTTCAGTTTCTTTCTTCAGGAATTTGTTGTGCCTGGCGCTTTTAACGTACACCTCCTGCAGGTCTTTTGCCCCTTCGGTTAAAACAAAACCTACTGTGGTGGTTTCACCTGCACTAACAGTAATCTCTTTGGTTTGACTTTGCAGGCCGATAAAGCTTGCAACAATAGTGTATGGGCCAGCCGGAATATTCTTAATAGTAAAATGACCGCTTTGCCCAGTAGTAGCACCAAACTTAGTATTGGTTAAAAAAATATTGACAAACTCCGCAGCCTTACCATCGGCCGTTTTTACAGTACCCTTTACGGTTCCTGTGCCGGTTTGCGCAGTTGCATTGTAGTTTAAAAACAGCATCGTCAGCATGAAGCTAAAAGCTATTTTCATTACTACTTTAAAATTTGAAGAAACATTTGTTATGGCCGGCTTACCGGAAGCAAGAATAGGGGTAAATGTAAAATGCATATTTTACTTAATAATGAATTGATTAAAGGATCAGTATTAACTGATCCGGGCTACAGAGTGCACCTGCAACCCGGAACCGGCGCAAAGTTATATTTATTTAGATTAATTACAAATAAGGTTTTAAAATATAGACTTCTCAGCTAACCATGAACATGTTTCACAAAATCATCGGGAAGTTTATTTGACGAGCTAAATGCGCCAGCAAAGAGATCAGTATTTTCCCCGGTTTAGGGTCCGGGCCTGGGCATTACAAAGAAGTGTTGCTATTTACGTGGGACCTGATGCAAAGAAGTTTAGGTATTTGCCTAATCAAGATATAGATTTGATATTGTTGCTTATGCGGTGATCCCTACCCTTTTATTCAAGGCGCTATCAATAGTTCTGTAAACGCTTTCAACCGGCACCCGCAATTCATCAAGCCTGCCACTATCCAACAGGGATTTCTGTTGTTTAACAAAACCGGTGATATCCTCAATGCGGATAATTTGTTTTTTTCCGAAGTTTTCAAGCAACCCTCCTTTTAAGCCTAACTGTATAGCGCGGCGTTCCTGCTTATGGCCATATGGGTCATGATCGGGATCCCATTGCAGGCGTACTTCCCTTTGGTCGAGATCAGCCCGCCATTGTTCGTGGTTATCATGGTAACTGGGATTAAAGGACGAGATCACAGCTTCATTTAAAATAGACTCAAAATCTTTTTTTCTTATCCATAAAGCCAGCACACTTTCCTGGTTTTCCTTTTCGGCCCAGCCGCAGCGGTACATCATCCACAAAAAATTAGGCTTAATCCACGACATGCGATTGTAGCTGTATTCATTCCCGCCTAAAAACTGGTTTTCGGCAGCGAAGCGGGCAATACTTTTTTTGTAAGCCTGGTAAACTACAATTTCCTCATTTGTTTGATGAGCAAGAATATGTTGCCCGGTTTTTGGCCAGTGTTCAAGGGCCTGTTGGTAAAATTCTGTTATAATATTCATATTATAATATAACAAATTTTCACGGCAATATCAAGCACTACGGCCTTACCGTGTTTAGAAAACTACTCCTCCCTCCCCGGAAAACTTTCACTGCCCCGCATATAGCTGCCCAAACGTTTCAGCAGATAGGTTGCTTTTATCAGCAATGTTTTATCGGTAACAAACTCGCTGATATCGTCTGCTTTGTTCATCAGCTCCTGCTTATACACGTCCTTAAAATCGAAATAATTGAGCGCAAACTTCCATTTGCCGGTTAAAAACGAAAAAACTTCGCTGTCGTTTTCAAGCAACTGCGAATAGTTAATTACCAGGTAATCATCGGGCTTCAGCTTTTTAAGCATTTTCAATATTGCTTCATTGTAATTGATCCATACTTTTAAATAACTTTCGGCATGGTCATGATAAAATGCTTTCAACCTGCGTGGCCGTCTGAAATGAGTCCATACCTGGCGCTGAATATATTTACGGGCCATGTACTTTTGATCAACGGATACAAAATCGCGCCTGAGCAATGAGCTAACCACCGATTGGTAATTACGCAAAACCACCAGGTACCTGGCGCCTGGCAGCAGCTTTGCATAGGTATCCAAAAAAAGGCAGGTGCGCGGGTCTTTCCAGGCCCATTGCTCATAAAGCTGCTGTTTAATGCCAATTACTGCCTTCATCTTTTCAAGTTGGTAAAGCGGCACCTCAATATCCCGGGTATCGGTTAGCCCCGATACTTCCAAACTGTTACGATCAAGGATCTCTTCATGCAGCTTCAAAAACTCCAGATCTTCAAAGTGGCCATCAACATTGCCTGTACCGCTGCCGCATAAGCGCTCGCCAATTTGCAGGCCGCAGCGGTTTAACCAGTTGGTTATAAGCGATGTACCCGAACGGTGCATCCCCGCAATAATTAACGTTTGCCGGGGCGTGAATTTAACTGTTGTATTGATCATAGCTTGGTTAATAACGGCCGGCTGGCTGTAGTTGCTTAATTTGCTCCTGCTGATAGTTGTCAAGAATAAAACCTGCCAACATTTCGGTTGCCTCTGTCTGCCTGGTAATATGGGTGTTGATATACAAATCAGGCGATGATGGGATTTGGAAAGGGTCATTAACACCGCTTAGGTTAGTTACCTTGTCCGGATGGCCCTCGGGCAATAACGCGCGCTTGTAAAGGCCTTTGGTATCCCTTTGCAACAGCGTTTTAACCGGGCAATCAATATGGATCAGCTTCACATCAGGGTAAGTCGCTATCAGTTCACGGCGGATCACATCATATGGGTTTATAGCGCTGACAATAGTCACCACACCATGCCCGGATAATTTACCGGCAATAAAACCGAGCCTGCGGATATTTTCAAAACGGTCTTCCCTGGTGTAACCCAGATTAGGGAACAGCTTTTGACGGTATACATCAGCATCAATAATTTCAACAGGGATATCAGTATCAGATAACCTCATTTTAACATGTTGAGCAAGGGTGGTTTTACCTGATCCGGATAACCCGCAAAGCAGAATAATCATAAGGTGGTGTGTTAAGCGTTAATAATAATTGTTGTGTAAACCGTTATTGAAAGCTTAACGCAAATATTTCGGACGAAATTGTTGTTAACACTTACTGTATCGATACATGGCAACATTGTATCGATGAACAGCAAAATGACGTAGACGGAGAGAAAACTTCAGCAGTTAATTATGATTACTGCTTCTGCATGCACCAGGTTGTCATACAGCGCAGGTTTTGCACGTTGGTGGTTTTTATAGGTTCATAAAGTTGAGCGCCCAGTTCACGGGTATATTCAAGCAGGATGCCTTCATTTACCAAAAATCGTTCGGAGCCGTCGGGCAGCAGGTAGCGGTAATTGCCTAAAGGTTGTACCAATGTTTCAATGCCGATATCAGATGCAAGCCTTGCAAAGAAATAACCGCCTGGTTTCAGTACGCGCCAAAGTGAGCGCACCATATTGTCAAAATGCTCGGCATCATTAGCAAAATGCAACACGGCGCTGCAAATTACCAGGTCAAACTGTCGGTCATCAAAAGGTAAGTCTTCAACAGTACACCGTTTAAAATTATCAGGCGAATGATCAGGGCACAGATCGGCGGATAGCCGTTTGGCCAGTTCAACAGCATGCTCGCTTTGATCAATACCATAAACCTTGAAGCCGTTTTGCAAAAAATAAGCTATGTTTCGCCCTTCGCCGCAGCCAGCGTCAAGTATAGTGCGGCAATCGTCAAAACGCCCTTTTAATAACTGGTCGAATAAATAGATATCGATATCGCCGTATAATTTCCGGAGGTTATTGCTGTTCATGGCCAATCCTGTTTTCACCCGAAATTACTGTTTTATTGGTTGCCATGGAGAAAACTTATTAACTTTAAGTATGGCTACCGATATGTATATTTTTTTTCAATTTATGAAAAGCACCTTGTTGCCGCTGCCGGGTGTTACCCATAAAATGCACTTTGAGCATCCTGCATTTTACGTTAACGATAAGATCTTCGCCAACATACATGAAAAGGATGAGCAACTGGCTATTTACACCACCGAGCGCGAAAAATGGATGGCGCTTGACCCGCATACCTTTTTCATTACCCCGCATTACCAAAATTATAAATACATGCTGGTGAGCCTCGAAACCGTTTCACCCGGCGATCTGAAGCACCTGTTAATAACAGCTTACCTTGCAAGGGCCACCAAAAAACTGATCAGGGAATATGAAAAGATGGTAGCAAATGGGTAGCTGGATATCAACAAACAGGCTTATTCTCCTTAGGGCCTTACGCCATTCAAAGCGTCGCGGTTAAGATAAACGTAAATCAAAACTCCTACTACTAAAACCGCCAGCACTAAAAGCCCGATCTTCCCTTTTTTCTTATCCTGGCGCATAAGCCAAACCATCGCTGCTATTAGCGGAATAACAAAAACAATGTAAAAAATATATCCTGATGCGTTCATATGCCCCCTAACCCCCTAAAGGGGGAATGTTAATGTGTTATTTATTTTTATAATATCATCTTTATACTAAGCTTCAGCCATACCTCCCCCTTTTGGGGGCCGGGGGGCTAAAAAGCCATCCTTGCCATCGGGGCAACGTCCTGCCCTATAAACTCGCCTTTAAGGTATTTATGATAGCCTGCTATGGCAATCATGGCGGCGTTATCAGTACAGTATTCCATTTTAGGGATAAAGCTGTTCCACCCATTTTGTTCGGCCATGGCCTGCAGTCCTAACCTTAAGCCTGTATTGGCCGATACGCCACCCGCCAAAGCTATATCTTTAATGCCATATGCCTGCGCCGCTTTTTGCAGTTTGTTAAGCAAGATGGTAGCGATCCGTTTTTCTACAGATGCGCAAATATCGGCCATGTTCTGGCTAACAAAATCAGGGTTTTGAGCTACGTTATCGCGGATAAAATACAGAATGGAAGTTTTCAGCCCGCTAAAGCTAAAATCATACCCCGGGATCTGCGGCTCCGGGAACTTATAAGCATCAGGGTTCCCCTGGCGTGCATATTTATCAATGAGCGGTCCGCCGGGATAAGGCAGGCCTAAAATTTTACTGGTCTTATCCATGGCTTCGCCGGCGGCATCGTCAAGGGTCTGGCCTATGATCTCCATATCAAAATAATCTTTCACCAGCACAATTTGCGTATGGCCGCCAGATACGGTAAGGCAAAGGAAAGGGAACGACGGGTTTTTATCGCCGATAAAATGGGCCAGAATATGGGCCTGCATGTGGTTAATATCAATAAGCGGGATGCCTTTTGCCAGTGCGAAAGCTTTGGCAAATGATACGCCCACTAAAAGAGAACCTAAAAGTCCGGGACCGCGTGTAAAAGCTACCGCATCAATATCATTTTTGCTTACTTTTGCGTTTAATAATGCCTGCTGAACAGCCGGAACAATATTTTGCTGATGAACCCTTGAGGCTAACTCCGGGACTACGCCTCCATAGGCCTCATGTATGGTTTGATTGGCAATAACATTGCTCATGATCACACCATCAACACAAACCGAAGCTGAGGTTTCATCACATGATGATTCGATTCCTAAAATTACGGGCACGTGTTTATTAATTATTGATTTACTGATTTAGTGAATTAGTGATTTATTAATGAGAAGCAAACCAATCCCTCTTACTAATTGTATAGGGATAGAGGAAAATTCACCAACTCATTATTTCGCTAACTCACTAATTAAAGGTGCAAAGTTATTAAAAAAGTACTCAAAATATTCCTGGGCCTGGTATTGTTCATTTTATTGACATTGAGCATACTTTTGCTCACATTTCAGTTTAAGCCGGTACAAACCTGGGCTGCCAAAAAAGCAGCAGCTTACCTTGCCGGCGAATTGAAAACCAAGGTTGGGATTAAAAGCCTTTACCTCAGGCCATTTCGCTCGGTGGTAATTGAGGGGCTTTATATTTTGGATAAAAAGCGGGATACTTTACTAAGCACACCCCGATTAGCTGTTGATATTGAGGATTTTTATCTTTTCAGCAGTATTAAACGCCGCACCATCAACTTTTCCAATATCGAACTGGATAATGGCTCCTTCTATCTCAAAAAACAAAAAGACAGTACTACCAACCTGCAATTTGTTATAGATTATTTTAATTCGGCCGATACCACCAAAAAAACCCAAAACAAACCCTGGACGCTAAATTTTGGCACTATTGCTATCAATAACTTTCATTTCAGGTATAAGAATAGCCTGCGCGATACGGTAATAGCCGGGGTTAACTTTAACGACCTGGATGTTCAGCATTTCAGCACGTTGATACAGGGTATGGATTTAAAGAACCACCTGTTTAAAGCCAATATAAAAAGCCTAAGCCTGCATGAAAAAAGCGGGTTCACCGTAAAACACTTCGCATCGGATGCTACAATAGATACCAATCAGATTTTACTTAGGCACCTGGCCATTCAAACACCCCGATCAGACCTGAAGGATTATTTCAGGATGAAGTTTAAATCGTTTGATGATTTTGATGATTTTGAAAACAAGGTTCACATGGATGCCAGCTTTAAATCGTCACGCATTTCGTCATCAGATATTTCCTACTTTACCAGTTCATTAGAAAAAGTGAGTTTTGATTTGGGTATTGACGGGCAGGCCAAAGGCTATGTGAACAACCTAAAAGCAAAAAAAGTGACCATTACCGGCGGGCAGGCCACTTTTGTTAAAGGCGATTTTAACCTGCACAACCTTACCGATTGGGATAATGCATTCCTGGAGCTAAAATTTGACCAGGTTGCCTCCAACAAAAAAGACCTTGATTACCTGATCAGTCATTTTTCGGGAACGCCTACAGAAAAGGCTCCGGCCATACTTTCCAAATTCGGCAACTTTAATTTTACCGGCAGGTTTACCGGCTCACAGAATGATTTTGTTGCTTATGGTGTTTTCAAAACCGCACTCGGTCGTTTTGATTCAGACATCAACCTTAAAATTGATAAAAATGGCCACCCAAGCTACAGCGGCAGGGTTAACGCCTATGCTTTTGACCTGGGCACCCTGCTTGATCAAAGCGATTTGGGCAGGGCCACCTTTACTTCAAACATACAGGGCAGCGGCGACGCGCTGAAAAGCCTTACTGAAAAAGTGGATGCAAAAATCGCATCCATCACTTATAATAACTACACCTATAACAGGCTTACGCTTAACGGCAGTTTTATAAACAGGCTGGCCAACGCTCATATTACCATAAACGACAGGAACGTAAAGCTTGATCTTAAAGGCAAGGTTAACCTTAACCCTGCTTTGCCAACTTATGATTTGACTGCCGATATCAGGGACGCTAACCTGAACAAGCTCGGTTTTACCAAAGATACTTTAACTGTAAGCACACTGCTTAAAACCCAGTTTAAGGGCGATGACCTGGCCAATTTGCAGGGGAACATCCTGTTTTCGCCGGCAAGGGTGGTCAATCCGCGAAATAATTATGCCGTTGACTCTCTGTATCTATCAGCCGACGGCATAGGTAATAACCGCACCATCGCTTTAAAATCTGACTTTGCAGATGGCAGTATCAAGGGCAAATACGATCTTGCAACCCTGCCTTCGTATTTTAAAACCATCGTTAAAAAGTATATCCCTTCCATAAAAACAACTATAGTGCCGCCTAAGCCCGAAGAGTTTGATTTTAACCTGAACCTTAAAAACCTCGATCCGCTTACAGCGATTTTCCTGCCCGATCTGAAAATCCCTGAGCAAGGAACTTTTGTTGGGCAGTTTAACTCGGAAAAGAAAACAGCTACGCTATCGGGCTATATCAAAACGCTTAAATACGGCAAAACCGTTTTCCATGATTTTATTATTGACGAAAACACTACCGATAGCTTGCTGGGCCTTAACGTATCGCTGAGGCGGGTTGACTTAACGGACAGTCTTTTTATCAAGGATATCAACATTACCAACTTCCTGAAAAACGACAGCCTTAACTTTAACGTTAAGCTCTCGGATAAAAACGCTGTTAACCAGCTGGATCTTTATGGCCTGGTTGAATTTGGCCGCGATACTACAGCCAAACTGAAACTGCTGCCATCAGACATCATACTGGAAAAAGAGAAATGGAAGATCCAGGAGCAGGTGCGCATCCGTTTACTGGACGGCAAAACACAGGTATCGGGCTTTGAACTTTCAAACGGGCCGCAAAAAGTATTTATCGATGGTTTTATATCCGATAACCCCGCCGATCAGTTAAAGCTCTCGTTCCAGAAATTTAACATGCGTACGTTTAACCAGCTCACGCGCACTTCGGGGGTAAACTTAAAAGGCTACCTGGATGGCGACGTTAAACTGACCTCGGTGCTCAAATCCCCGGGGATTGATTCGCATTTAACTGTTGATTCGCTTGTCATGAACAAGACATTGGTGGGCAATGTAAAACTGGTTACCACACTTGGTAACGACCGCAAGCAATCCGATGTTAATATGAATATCATTAACCGCGGCCTGGAAACCATGAACATTGGCGGCACCTACTCGTTTGGCAAAGAGACTGATGATAACCTTGATTTTGATATCAAGATGAACCAAACCGAAGCTATTATATTTGAGCCTTTTGTTAAAGACCTTGTTTCGGATATAAAAGGCCATGTTTCAACCGACCTCAAACTTACCGGCAAGCCCTCAAACCCGCAACTTAACGGCACAGTTACACTTGTTAACACCGGCCTTACCGTTAATTATTTAAAAACAGCTTATACGGTTAATAACAAGCTGGATGTCAACAACAGCATTATCAGCATTAAGGATATGGTTTTGAAAGACATTCACAAAGGTACCGGAACCGCCAATGGAACCGTAAACCTCAATAACCTATCCAACCCGGATATTAATGTAAGCCTTAAAGCCGATAACCTGATGGCCCTGAATACCACATTTAAAGATAACCACCTTTATTATGGTACGGCTTATGGTACAGGCACATTTAACTTCAACGGCCCGGTTGATAACATGAAGATTGATATTACCGCCAGCACCAATGCAGGTACCGTTTTCAATATCCCCCTTAATACCTCGTCAACCGCCAATGATTACGATTTCATTAAATTTGTAAGCCATAGTGACACCGCTAAAGTTGTTGCCAAAGAGCGTGCTTTTAACGGTGTTACCCTAAACTTTGATTTAAGCGCCGATGAAAAAACTATTGTAAAAATAGCTACTGATTATGGCCAGCTTGAAGGCAGCGGCGTTGCCCGTAATTTAAAATTGAATATTAACAGCCTGGGCGATTTTGAGATGTACGGTGACTTTTTAATATCATCAGGTAAGTTTGAATTTACTGCCAAAAACTTTATCAGTAAAAACTTTACTGTAAGCCAGGGCGGTACCATAAGGTGGACGGGCAACCCTTCAAACGCGGAAATAAACCTTAAAGCCTTGTATGAAGTCCGTACCAGTAAAGCGCCGCTGTATACTGCCGCAGGCCTGCAAACTCCAACCTCGGGGCAGCAAACTTTGGTACAGGCCGAACTGATCCTGACCAAATCACTGTTACAACCTAATATTGATTTCGACTTTAACTTTCCTACCGATCCATCTGTTAAGGACGACTTGGCGACTTACCTCGCTGATGCCAATAACCGGAGCCAGCAGGCTATCAGCATTATCGTTCGCCGTAACTTTACCTCAAACAGTAATAACTTAACCAACCAGGTGCTGGGTACAGCCGGCGAGGCGGTGAGCGAATTTGCATTTAACAAGCTTAACAGCCTGATTTCGCAATCGAACATTAAATATTTTGATTTGAACATTCGCTCATTAAATGAAGCAAGCGCATCGTTCAGGTTTTATGGCGACAGACTTACATTTAACGGAAGCTTATTTAGTAATAATGGATCAAATGATATTTTTAATAATAACAACAGCAACCTGTTTAACCAACGGTTTAACAGCCTTACCAAAGACTTTGAGGCCTTATACAAAATACGCCGAGATGGCAACCTAACGGCGCGATACTCTTACAGGGCGTTAAACAACGTAACACTAAGCAGCCTTACAGATGTGTTGGCACCACAGTATGTAAACGGATTAGGTTTGGTTTACCAGCGTGACTTTGACACCTTCGGCGAGTTTATCCGGAACATATTCAGACAGGGCCGCCGCAAAAACGCACCGGTTAACCCCGCTCCTATCCCATCATCAATTACTACACCGGCAACCAGGCCCGATGAAGATGAGGACCAGTAGAGCCGAAGGCTAAAAGCCAAAAGCTTTCCTGCACAAATACATTGAATAGTAAAAGGCTTAAAGCAGATCGCTTTAAGCCTTTTACTATAAATATTTATTTCGCTTTAGGCTTTCAGCCTTTCGCTTTTAGCTTATAACGATCAATGATCCCGCATAATGGCATGGTCCATCTTGTCGCGTTTGGTGCGCAGGTAAGCTTCGTTATGAGGGTTTGACGCTATTTCAATAGGTACGTTTTCAACAACTTCCAAACCGTAGCCGATAAGGCCTGCACGTTTTTTGGGGTTGTTGCTCATTAAACGCATTTTGGTAATACCCAGGCTGCGCAGGATCTGCGCACCGATACCATAATCGCGCTGATCCATCTTAAAACCCAGCTTCAGGTTGGCATCAACAGTATCATAACCGTTTTCCTGCAAATGATAGGCCCTTAATTTATTGATCAGGCCAATGCCGCGGCCTTCCTGGTTCATGTAAACAATAGCGCCCTTACCTTCCCTGCTGATCATCTCCATCGCTTTATGCAACTGCGGACCACAATCGCAACGGCACGAGCCAAAAATATCACCGGTCATACATGAGCTATGCACGCGGACTAAAATAGGTTCACCGGGCTCCCAGGTTCCTTTTACCAGGGCGAGGTGATTTTCGCCGGTATCAACCTGGGTATAAGCTATCATATCAAAATCGCCCCATTCGGTAGGCATTTTAACAGCAACTTCACGCTTTACCATCGACTCATGCTCCAGGCGATAAGCGATCAAATCTCTGATAGATACTATTTTAAGGTTAAATTCTTTGGCTATCTCCAGCAAATCGGGCAGGCGGGCCATATCGCCATCTTCCTTCATAATTTCGCAGATAACGCCGGCTGGCTCAAAACCGGCTAAAACTGCCAGGTCAATAGCAGCCTCTGTATGCCCGGTGCGGCGCAGTACACCGCCATCCTTGGCTATCAGCGGGAAAATATGCCCCGGGCGACCAAGATCTTCGGGTTTAGTAGCCGGATCGATCAGCGCAAGTGTGGTTTTTGACCTGTCGCTTGCAGAAATGCCTGTAGTGCAGCCATGCCCAAGTAAATCGACAGAAACCGTAAAATTAGTTTCGTGCGATGTGGTGTTATGGCTTACCATAGGCATCAAGTCAAGTTCGCGCGCCCTTTGCGCCGTAATTGGGGCGCAAACCAGGCCGCGGCCATGGCGTACCATAAAATTAATTGTTTCGGGGGTGGCATTGCGGGCGGCCGTTAAAAAGTCGCCCTCGTTTTCACGATCTTCGTCATCAACTACGATAATTGTTTTACCTGCTTTGATTTCTTCAATCGCTTCCTGTATGGTGTTTAACATTCTATACTTACTTGTTGGGTAGCGCCTAAACGCTTGTTTAATCTAAATCAAATTTAACGCATATTACCATGACTTGGGTCGGCCTTGTGTAAAATGATAATGCTTTTATAATATGGCGTTTATTAAATATACCGTTAATGACCGTGGCGGGTTGCCTTGGGCTTAAACTTTGCTGCCACGCGGTTTACAAAGCGTTTATAAATCTCCATATCAAACAGGGCGGAGTCTGTAGCCGCTTTATAAGAAAGGAACAAACCGATAGGCAGCAGCGTGATAATAGAAATCCACATGCCCAAATACTTGTTAATATCACCGCCCTTAACCGATTTTTCGCCAATAGTGGTAATGATATAGTAGATGAGGAAAAATACCACCGAAACTACTACCGGCAAGCCCAAACCACCTTTGCGGATAATGGAGCCCAGCGGCGCACCGATTAAAAACAATACCAAACAAGCTACCGAAAGGTTATATTTTTTTTGATACTCTACAAAATACCTGCGGATACCTTCCGAATCGCCTTTATACCTGTCGCTCCGGTTTTTGATCACATCCTTGATCGACCTTATTTCGGAAGCCGCACTGTTGAGGCTCATTTGCTGTTCGGATAAGGTAAGGCCCTGAAAAACATCTTTTTTAGGATCAAACTCTTTATATTTTTTAATAACCTTTGATTGCGCAGGTATTGAATAGTATTTAATGTATGGTGTAACCAGTTTATAATTCACCATCACATTGCTATCTACTGAACGCTGCGACGAATCGAGATAATGCCTCAGCTGTTTAATGTTCATCATTTGAGATGCCTGCTTAAACTCGCTTTCATTGGTACGGGTAAGCTTAAATGCCGACAGATCAAACTTGGTTTCGGTTTCCTTAAAACGCTCCCGCAGCAGGCGCTGCCGCGTATTATATGTGGCATTTTCGGAAGCGGTTTCTTCATATGTCACCCCGTCCTTTAAACGTAATACCAGGTATTTATCGCCCATGGCGCGGAACATGGTGCCCTCGCGGGCCAGGATCACCGAATTGTTATTATCACCTTTCTCACTTTTTTTATAGATCATGATATCGTACAACCGCTGTCCGTCCGGATCCTTACGTTTTACCCGGATTGTATAGCCGGGAAAACTGGTACTGAACACGCCCTCGGGCAGCAAATCGGCCGATTTTTGTTTCCGGGCATCATACAACAGCGAATAATATTTAAGGTTGGCCACCGGCAGCATATAATCAGAAAAAAAGAACGCCGCGATACTAAGTATGGAAATGATCACGATCATTGGGTACATGGCCCGGCGCAACGAAATGCCTGCCGCTTTGATGGCAACAAGCTCGTAATTTTCGCCAAGGGAGCCATAGGTCATGATGGTAGAGAGCAGGATGGATAACGGGAGGGCCATTTGAACATTGGTGGCCGAATTATACATCATGAGCTCCAGGATGGTGTACCAGGCAAAGCCCTTGCCAATAAGGTCGTCAATGTATTTAAACAAAAACAACATTAGCAACACAAACATCACGATGAAAAGCGTAACCAAAAAAGGCCTTATAAATGATTTAAGGAGTAAAAGGTGGATCTTCTTCATTAGTGCTATTTGCAATTAACAGGGGCAAAACCAGTTAGCCGCACAGTTAAAACCAATTAACGTGCAAAACCAGTTCAGCGTACAAAATTAGCTAAAATAAAGTTTTATCAGGCGCCCAATACACTTATGAGGTAATCGATAGAGTTATCCCAGATCTGCTTTCGTTCTGTAATGGCATCTTCCGTTGCAAAATCAGTAATGGCCAGGGCTACATCATTGGTAAGCTCATCCTGCATTATTTCCATTTCAAAATAATACTGGGCATCATCATCGAGCCATTTAAAACGTACAGACCTGTTTTCCTTAACTGAACAAAGTTTGGCTTTTTGCGATTCGTCATCCCATGTAAAAGTATAAACATGGTCACGAATATTAACCTCATCGGCAAACCATTGAGACAAGCCATTAGGCTCGCTTAAGAAGCTGAACAGGATACGCGGAGATGACTTAATCTCGTACTCAATGGTAAATTTTTTCTTTTCGGACATTCGGTTTACACTTAAAAAAACAGAAACAAAAGTAAATGTGAAACATTTTTTCTAAAGAAAACGAATTTCTACTATATTTGCAAACCTTTTTAGGAACGGCCACTTGTTTTAACGCAAGGCCACTCTTTTTATTAACCACAAAAAGAGTCATAAAAATAAAAACGGCGGGGTAGCTCAGATGGTTAGAGCGTAGGATTCATAACCCTAAGGTCGGCAGTTCGATCCTGCTCCCCGCTACTTGAAGATGAAGCAGTTACAGTAAAACGTAGCTGCTTTCGTTTTTTCTGGTCATACAATGTTCATGCCACCCCTTAATAATGGAGTTAACGCAATGAATTTACCTGCTTGGGCGAAAACCCGAAATGCCTTGAAAAACTTGCTGAAAAACTTGCCGGACTGCTGAAACCGACTTGGTAAGCTACTTCCGCAATGGTGGCTGTGCGGCGCGCCAGGAGATCGTGTGCATGTTGTAGCCGTATTTCGCGTACCAGTTCGCCAGGGGCCCGGCCAGTTATTGCCTTTAATTTTCGATGCAGTTGAATTCTGCTCATACCAATATCTCCAGCCATCTGATCAGTCCCATAGCTGTTGTCATCCAGGTTATTTTCAACCGCGGCTTTTATCTTATTTAAAAAAGCCTGCTCTATCGTCGGCATATTGGGCAACTCTATCAGCCATCTCTTGTGCATTGCAACATGTTGTTTCAAAATATTGCGCGTCCCGATCAGATTCCCGATCAGGGCCAGCAGTTCGCGCCTCTCAAAAGGTTTGGCAAGATAAGCATCAGCTCCTGTTTGAATACCTTTTACACGGCTATCTACGTCGGCCTTTGCTGTCAGCATGATGACCGGGATATGGCTTGTCCGTTCGTCTTTTTTCAATGTCCCGCACAACTCATAACCATCTGTATCGGGCATCATCACATCGGTAATAATGAGTGCCGGAATTTGTTCTATACCCATTGTGATTCCTGCCTTGCCGTCCGAAGCGGTAATTACCCGGTACTGCTCCGAAAGCTGGCGTTCAATAAAGTCACGGAGCTCCCGGTGATCTTCTACCAGCAAAATCAAGTCCATATCTGCCTCGGTTTTATCAGGGTTTGCTTCTTCGCTTTCAGCGGCTGCTTTCATAGCCTTAAACTCCACTACACCCTCATGAGCGCCCGCAGCTTCGTCTAAAGGCAACTGGATCACCACTTCGGTAAATGCCCCTTCCCAGCTATTTGCCGCAATACTGCCGCCCATTAGCTCAATCAGTTCTTTACAAAGTGCCAAACCGATACCGCTTCCTTCTGCAGCCTGGCTGCCCGGCGAATTGGCCTGGTAAAAACGACTGAAAATATAGGGAAGCTTTGATCTGGGTATCCCTTTACCTGTATCGCGAACGCGAACTACATATTGATTCCCGGGCATCCCATCATCGTGATAAAGAAAAATCTCCACCCTGCCTATCGCCGTGAATTTTACCGCATTCCCGATAACGTTCAGCATGACCTTGTCCAATTTATCCCGGTCTGCCATTACCCAAAGTTCGCGATAGCTTGACCGAAAATGCAGTGTGATGCCCTTTTGCAATGCAAGCGGCTCAAAACTTTGGACATGGCCTAATAATAATGCGTTTAAATCAAGCGGTTCGTACAACAATTCCATTAATCCCTGCTCCAGTTTACTCAGATCAAGCAACTGGTTAATGAGCCTCAGCAAGCGCTCGGCATTATTCAGGATCATCCGGTAATCCCGCAGCAATGATGGATCGGTGGTCTGGCCGGCAAGCTCCTTAACCGGATTGAGGATAAGCGTTAACGGCGTCCGGAATTCGTGCGCGATATTGCCGAAAAACCTTGATTTAACAGCGTCCAGTTCACGCAGCTTATCCGCCTTTTCTTCTAGTTCTGCTGTGCGTTGCTGTACAATAGCTTCTAACTTCCTGGCTTCAGCCGCAACCTGTTCGGTTCTTTCAGCTTCTTTTAACAGTGCAGAAGCCGACAATGCTTCAACCTCGGCCAATTGCGCGGCCAATTGCTGGTTTGTGCCGGCATAATCGAGCGCGAGATAAAGGGACAGGCACACCGGTAAAACAAGTTCGCCCGCGCTCATCACAAATACCCGCATTGAATTATAACCGTAAGGCCATACGCCGAACGTATCATCCCAGCAAAAAATATAAACCAGGAAAACTGCCATTACACCCGTTGTAACTAACCACGCCTTGCGCCTGCCTTTACGTATAAGGTGATATACACAGATAAAGCCATCCACATTGCAAACAAGGAACACTAACGAAAAAAAATCTGGAAAATCAGTTTCTTTTAAAATATGAAATTTATAAAAGTAAAAAAGTAAATAGGCCGAGCATACGCACGCCAGGGTAACCTGGCGCCATCGATGTACCTGGCCATAATCTAACTTATACAGCAAAATGAGGCCCCACCACAACAGCAACACCTTCAGGTTATAGGTCATGTAATGAGCAATATATTGCAGCTGCGGATGGGCGGTTAAATAAAAAAGGTATATACCCGCGCTGGTGATGCCTGTTAGCATAACAAACAATGCATAATAAAAATTCAGCTTCTGCTTCGGATAAAACAGAAAAAGCAAAAAGTGCAGCAAGCCAAGAATGAACGCAGCGGCGGCACACATTGGCACAAAATTATATAGCGTCCGGGCGCGCATTATCCGCTTGCTATACAAATCGTAATTGGTAAGTAACACTTCAAAGCCTACAAAATTACGGTATACACCAAAAGGGTTGGCGTAGTGAATAGTTACCAGATGCGGCGCATTGTCCTTTAACCAAAAGGGTATCATCTCTAATGGTGCCCGGTTGGCTTCCGTTGCTTCAACCGGATGGCCTATTTTGCCATAGCCGCCTATTGGCTCACCATCAATAAATATTTCTGACGCGCCGTCATGATTAATGCGCAGGCCAAATTTTTGGCCCGCCACATCCTTACCTGCTTTTACCCAAATATTAAACCAGCCAATACCTTTCCACCCGGCGGGTAGCTTGTCTGTGCCAAATGCCGTGTACTGTACAGCCTCCCAGCCGCCGGAACGGGCATCAGGCGGTGTATTTGCGTTATTTATTTCCGGATGAAAGAACCAGTGTTTATCACGCAGCGATATTTCATTGTAGGCGCCGAAATCTTTGTGATGCAGGGTTACCGTGTCCTGTGCATCGGCCGCACCATACAAACCCAATAGCAAAAGCAGTAAAATGGAGCATTTAGCCAGATGCATAATATGTAGATTATGTTTGCGTAAAATCGCAGGGCCTTTTATAATCAAAAATAATATTTTATTTATTATAATATACAGATACTACAGGGCTTTATTCATCACCAGAGCGGCTTTAATATTAGTTAATGCCTTTTTCCAGCCTGGCGTTTTGACCCGCAAATATCTTCCATTCACCGTCCCGTTTTACCACGACGATCATCCGGCGAAACTCAAACGTTTGACCCGGATATCGTTCGTCGCCGGCAAGACCTGTTCGTACATGTACAACCGCAAGGTCCTGATTCAGATAGGTAATATCTTCAACAGCCCGGGTATAGTACCGGGTGTTTTTAAAATAAGTATTATGAACCTGCTTATAATGCCTAAAAATATCATCCCGACCTTTATAGTAGGCGCCAAACCAGTTTACCCAGGTAGCATCAGAGGTGTAGTTGGCCGCCAGTTTTTCGGGGCTATGGCTATTCCATGCATCTTCATAATTTTTGATCATCTGCCGTATCGCAGCGTTATTCGATGCTGTGTCAGGCTGCAGGGCCAGTACGCTGGTACTGCATAGCCATATCAGAAGTATCAGGCTTGTTATCTTTTTCATAGGTATTTTATACAGGTGGACAAACATCCATAGCGGATACTACAAATAAAGGTGATACTTCATGATGTTACTTATGTTTATGTTACAAATCCTTTATCTTTTGTTACATAAAGCTAAACCCGCCCTATTCATGAAACGATTTTTTACGGCATGAATATTGAAATTAATAGTGTTATGAAATACACACACGCTATTTTAGGAGGAACCGGCCATATCGGTGCCGCGCTTTCGACCGCTTTGCTGCAAAGCCAGCAAAAGGTCATGATCATTGGCCACGATCCGGCTAAAGCTGCCGAATGGACTGTTAAGGGGGCAGCCTATGAGGTTGCAGACATCCGGGACACAGCCCGTTTAAAAGAATTGTTCGGACAGGCGGAGCGCCTGTTTGTGCTGAACCCGAATGCGGCTCCCGATAAAGATATCGATGTGGTGGAAAGGGAACAGATCGGCAGTATCCTAAACGCGCTTGAAGGGACGAAACTGAAAAAGATCGTCGCCGCTTCTACCTATGGCGCACAGCCCGGAGATCATATTTTTGACCTCGGTGCGCTGTATGAATTAGAGCAGGGTTTAGCCAAATTGAACATCCCGCTGGCAGTGATCCGCAGCGCTTATTACATGAGCAATTTTGACCAGGCAATACCAGCCGTCCGGGAAAAGGGAGAATTGACCACTTTGTTCCCGGCGGACTTTAAGCTGCCAATGATCGCCCCGGCAGATATTGGTGCATTTGCAGCCAAATTAATGCTGGACGACCGGACCGGGCTGTTCTTCCTGGAAGGGCCTGAAACCTATTCTAATCAGGATGTGGCTGAAACATTCGGTAAGCTATTGCACAAAACGGTAAACGTAGTGACTGTCCCCGAAACTGATTGGAAAGACTTTATGATAAAAGGCGGCTTTTCCGAAAAAGCGGCGGCATCTTTCGCTAATATAACGAAACTTACCATTAGCCAGCAATCGGAAATACCAACCGCCCAACATGGGCCTACTACCTTGTTTCACTACCTGGAAAAGCAATTGCAGGTTAATGGTGCTTAAAATACTGTATCTCTTTTTCGTGTTTCATCGCGGCTTCTTTTGAATCGAAAGTGCCGAGATTTTTACGCTTGTGGGTTTTAGGATCGACTTTTTTTGAGTAGATCCTGTATTGCCCTGATTTTAATTTCCTGATCATTATTTATTAACATACCCCAAGCGGCAATGTTTACGCCAACCAACAACAGAACGTATTAGCCGTGATGCCTCGGCAATATTGACAAATGGCCATGAGGTAAAAGTCGTGACATGGCAACAGAATACTGCAGCTTTTTTATTCTAATCGATTTAATATATTCAGTGCCGTTTAAAAAATTCGGCCATTTGCGCCAAACCAGTTTTTGAAAACATTCTCTCTGAATTTTCGAGTGTATCTTTTGTGGCTTTAGCTCCTCTTGCAACCATTTCTTTTTCAAAATGGGCAATCGCTGTTTTGATATCAGTAAATTGATTCCCGGTTAAGCATTCGGCCAGTTCAAACGAATCCTGCAATGCCACATTAGCACCTTCGCCTGCATATGGTGGCATCCGGTGCGCGGCATCCCCAATCATTGTAAGGCTCTCATCCGTTTCCCAGCTTTGATTTAATGGAAAATAATATTGTGGGCGGGGAATGAAACAAACTGCATCATTTGTAAAAAACTCATGCCATTCATCGCTCCAGCTGGCAAAATCTTTCTTAAACCATTCAAAAACTTCCTCTCTGTTATTGAAATTAATGCCGCTTTGTTCCAGCCAGTTTTCGGGCGTTTTAAAATTCACCACAAACATAATTGAGCCATCGGCTTTTGTGCCATAACCTACAAATTGTCCGTCATCAAACGCCATTACTTTACCTCCTCTTGCAAAGGAAAAAAGTTTTGGGGTGTATTTTTCAGCATTGTAAATATTGCCTTCAATCAGCGTGATACCTGAGTAAACCGGTTCAACATCACTTAAATAAGGCCGCACTTTTGAATTGGCCCCGTCAGCCGCAATTACCAGATCGGCATAGGCATTCGATCCGTTTTTAAAAAACAAACGCCAGCCTTTTCTTTCTCTTTCCATTGAAATGAAATGGCTGTCCCATACCACGGTATCCTGCCGCAATGAGTTCAATAAAATATCCCGCAAAGGCGCACGGTCTATTTCGGGGCGGGTTTCTGCGGTAATAGTCGCAAAGTTGTGGTCATCAAATGCAATATCGAGCATTCTGTCTACAAGCAGCATCTTACTTGCTACAGGACGGTGGTATTTATAAAATTTATCCAGCAAACCGCTCCGTTTCAGCGCTTCCAGTCCTGTGCCTTCGTGCAGGTCGAGCGTGGCGCCCTGCACCCGTACATTTCTGTCTATATCCCGTTCATATACTTTTACATCTGCACCTTTAAGTTGTAAAAGCCTTGCTAAGGCCAACCCCGCTGGTCCGCCACCTACTATGGCAACCTGTTTATTATCTAATAACATAATTTTTCATCGTTTAATTACGATGCAAAATTATTTATGCCTGATGGCCGATAATAGTATAAATCGGTCGTTTTTGTTTTTAGATAATTCTTTGGGTACAACGCCCGAAAACTTCTTCACTTCTTTGATAAAGTGGTTCTGGTCAAAAAAGTTCTCCTCCGGAAACAGCCGGCCGTCTGCAATATGCTCCAACGAGGCGCGGAAACGAAGAATGTTACAATAGGCTTTAAGTGAGATCCCGAATTGCTGATTAAAGTAGCGATTTATCTGCCTGCTGCTCCAAAACACTTTTTCGGAAAGCTCTTTAACCGTGATCGTCCCTTTCGTTACATAAATCAGTTCAAACAATTTTCGTTTACGTTCATCTATTTCTTCCGGTATAAGCGATCTGATTTTTTGCGTTGCTTTTTCTACAAAGCAGTCAAAATCCAGCAGATCGTTTTCGGTAAACCCCCAATAGCCATCTGGTAAGAACCTGCCACCGTTTACTATATTGGCAATGGCCTCTCCAAAAATATACTCAACGGCAAGCAATTTGAAGCTAATGCAGAATATTACGCTATTGGCCGAAACTTTGGCCTGTTCAAACTGGGTTAACCCTCCAAGCTGTGCAATACTAAAAGGCTGTGTAGCGGATTTAAAAAGCAATATATCTATAAGTCCGTCGGGTAACCCTGTTGTATCTTTATCGGCGTCAGATAGGTTACGTAAAAACCAAAAGCTATCAACAAAATCCGAAAGTGGTTTACCGGGCCTAACAATTCTGTATTCCAGGTTATTGCTCATAGCTTTTGTTAATTTGCTTTGTTGTATTGTAAATCCGCAGTTATCATTGATTTACCGGCGGTTTAACTATTAAGCAGCAGGTAAACTTAAATAAAATGTGGTTCCTGTGCCCATAGTTGTTTCAAACCAAATTTTGCCGTTGGCATTTTCAATAGAGTTTTTGATGAATGCAAGGCCTAAACCCGTTCCGGAGCTTTTGGTGGTAAAGTTTGGCTCAAAAATCTTTTCACGCATCTCTTCCGGAATCCCGTTACCGTTATCTTTGATGGTAAGCAGGATGTTTTTGCTGGTTACCAGGTAATTGATATCTATGATGCACTTCCTGTCTTGAGGGGTGGCTTCAATAGCATTTTTCAACAGGTTATTAAAACAGCGCAATAGCTGGTCGCGGTCGGCATTAATAATGAACGCACTTTCTGGTTGCAGATAGGTGATCTGCACGTTATCCATCTGTTTAAAAATGGTAACTGCCTGGTTTAACATATCAAAAATATTGATCTGCTCAATACGGGTATCCGGCATCTTGGCAAATGCCGAAAACTCCGACGCTATCGACGACAGGCTTTCAATCTGCTCTACAAATGACTTGCTGAAACGTTCAAATTTTTGATCAAACCTGGGATCTTTGTCCTTCCATGATTTATCAAGCAGTTGTAAGCCCAGTTTTAGCGGCGTTAGCGGGTTTTTGATTTCATGCGCAACCTGCTTGGCCATTTCGCGCCAGGCACTTTCGCGTTCGGATTGTGCCAGCCGCTGGGCACTGTTTTCAAGGGCCGATATCATTTTGTTATACTCCTTAACCAATGCGCCGATCTCGTCATCGCGCGACCATTTGATATGTTCGTTCTTTTTACCGTAGATGGTTTTGCTGAGGCTTTGTTGTATAAAGTTTAAGGGCGCGGTTATTTGCCTTGCTATAATAATGGCAAATAAGCCAATTGCTATAAAAACTATGGCGTAAACGTTTATCATCACATTAAGCAATGAGCTTATTCGCTCTCGGTAATCGGCTTCATTACTAAAATAAGGCAGCTGAATATAGGCAACCGTTTTGTTTGATGCAGTAAGGGTTACCGGGGCATAGGCCGCTTTATAGCTCAGTTCGCCAATTTTTTCATCGTTTACAAACTCGGTTTTTTGCAATTTGCTCAAAAAGATGAATGCACGGGCGTTCATCCGTTTTGCCACGAGGCCGTTTTCATAAATTTTAGGCTGAGTGGTTAGTAAGGGAACACCATTGGTATCAAACAAAGTGAGATCGGTTGCGTAAGTATTGGCCAATTCATTGAAATGAACCTGGCTCTCCTCATTGAGATGCTCAACATACTGGGTAAAAAGGCCGTTTTCAAATGCCGATGCTATACGGGTTATTTTATCCCTGATCATTTTTTCCTGCTGGGTATAGTACTGGTTACTGATGGATAAAAAAGTAATAAACCCAACAAGCACCAGGGTAACCACTACGGCCAGTATCATCGAGATCTGGATGCGGGTTTTATACAATACCTTATCAAAATTTATCCTGAAGTTTATCTTCAGTCCGTCTTCGGCTATGTTAAAGATCTTGATGCGGGCCCACGACCATTTTAAAGTGATGATAACCGCGCTGAATATCAGTATAACCACCAAAAAGAAGGTGAGCGAAGTAACCGCATAGTAAAGTGAGTTTTCCTCCCTGCTAACAACAATAAGGTTTCTTTCGCTGGGCCTGTATATCAGGTGATTGTATGTTGTAAAGCTTTCGTACCAGGCAGTGCTGCGGTTTTTCGTGGTTTTTTCGGTGTATTTTTTCAGGTCGCCTTTAAACTCCCTGTTGTCAAGCGAGTAAACATAGGTGCCGCGCTGGCTCAGCAATTTGTTATCGCTATAAAAGGCGTATGAATAATCTTTAAAGTCATTTTCCGGGCTTATGTTGCCGTCAATCAATAACTCAGGGAAAGCACCTGATAATTGCAGCGGTTTTGATTTAAGCTCAATTACAATAGTGCCCAATTGCTTATTACTGGTATTTACAGGCAGTATGGCAAAGTAATTCTGATATCCGAATGATTCGTTTTCGCGGTAAAAATAGTCGGATACCTTAAATGAGCTATATAGTACGAGGTCTTTAAACACACTCAGCGAGTAGTTTTTATCTGGCGAGGTAGGTTCATCATTGGCATCAAATTCATGAACTTTAAACTCGTACTTTGACAGGTAGCCATCAAAATAAAGTTTTTGGAAACGGGTTTTAAGATAATCGCCGTTGTGCAGGCCGTTGGTAAAATAGCGTACTATGGCCGTATCCGTTATAATTTGGTTTTCTATCCTTTTAAAAATATAATCGGCCGTAGCATCATCCGGGATCTCCAGTTTTTGTACCAGGGCCCTCCGGGTTTCGTGCTCTTTCTGATCTTCAAAATGATTAAGCTTAATGGCTGCTATCAGGGCACAAACAAACACGATACCTAAAAACGATGTGGCATAAAGCTGCTCTTTATAGTAAATAAAATTATAAGCCCTTATCAGTACCAACAGTGCCCACAATATGTAAAACAAAGTAAATTCATTATAATAGGTAAACACGGCGGTAGCTATGATAATTCCAGTCAAAAACAGGAATAACTGGTGCGTTCGGGGTACGTTAAGCTTCAGACATATAGTTAAAATGATTTCATTGAGCAGGTAAAATATCAAAAAGCTAAAACACAGCATTAATACCCCCAATATGCTGAACCCCGTTAAGCTGAGTACATTGTTTACATCAAAATTGATTTTTGAGTTGATAACCAGGCCATGAAACAAACGCAATAATGATGTTGACACCCCTACAAGTGTTAAAATAGCAATAACCACAATAACATAGCCGGCAGTTTTGCTTTGCACATTGGTTAAAAACCTGCGGCGCTGCCTGTACACAAAGGCTACAAACCAAAAAATGACCAGGATATTGATACAAAAATCGCCCAGCGAAGGATAAACCAGGCTTGAGCCATAAAATGCCGGATTGAAAATGCTAAGCTTATAAGTAAAATCGGGCAGGTTATAATGCAGGTTAACAAACCTGAACAGCACAATATATAAAGCAAGGAATATGATAGATAATACCACATACCCTTTTGATGCCACGTAATTGCAAATATTATGCATCAATACACAAAGCGTAATGGCGGTGAGTATCCAAAATGAAAGCTCATAGTAAACAAAATCATTATTGGCGTCATTATTTTTAAGCTTTACCGAAAACAGGTAATCATTGTCGCTGCTATGAACTTCATAAACGTTGATATCTGTAAAATCGGCTATGTCAATATTATCATCGTCGAGCAGATCCCTGGCAAATTTGTTTTGAAGGTATTTATTCTGGAACGCATAATTGATCTTAACCGGAATAAAGAAGATAACCGAAAAATTCCCTTCCGTTTTCCGGAACGTTTCATAATACCCATTGGGCTGCTTAATAAAGGAATAACCATCTTTAATGGTATTGGTACTATCGGGCAATACCTTTATGCCACTCCAAAAGCTTAATTTATTATTGGTTAAGGTTATAAACCAAATGCTGTTTTGGGTGGTGAAATTTTCAATAGCATTAATAGCGTCCTGCTCATTATTGCGCAGGTTCATCATCTTTTTAAAACGTTCGGTGCCGTTAAGCTGCTTATTTATAAAAGCTTCTTTGTTATGGAGATTGTCTTCAAGTATCCGGGCAGACTGCACAAGGCTATTTACGGGCGTATATGTTTTTTGAACAATAACGGCCGTAAGCAGCAAACTAAGCCCTAAAAGGGCAAGCAATAGGCGTATTTTTCCGGAAGTAGTCAAGATGTTGCTATACTATGGATTTTTTGTTTAATACAAGCCTATAACAAAAATAAAAGCCACATGTTGTATGTGGCTTTTAAAAATTATTGCGGTAACGCGGCGCTTGCAGTTTCAACGGTTTTATCAACCTTTTTAACAAGGCCCTGCAGTACGTTACCCGGCCCTACTTCGGTAAATGAAGTAGCACCATCTTCAAGCATATGCATTACGGTTTGTGTCCACCTAACGGCACCGGTAAGCTGAGCTATCAGGTTGTGTTTAATCAGTTCAGGATCGGTATATGGCTTGGCATCTATGTTTTGATAGATGGGGCAAATGGGGGCTTTGATCTCGGTAGCCACAATCGCGGCCTCCAGTTCAACCCTCGCGGCTTCCATTAACGGCGAATGGAACGCTCCGCCTACTTTGAGCTTCAGGGCACGTTTTGCACCGGCTTCGGTCATCTTAATACAAGCCTCGTCAATACCGGCAATGGAGCCCGATATCACCAGCTGGCCAGGGCAGTTGTAATTTGCAGGCACAACAACCTCGCTTATGCGCTGGCAAATATCTTCTACAGTAAAATCATCCAGGCCTAAAATAGCGGCCATGGTTGATGGTTGTATTTCACAAGCTTTTTGCATAGCGTTGGCACGTGCTGCTACCAAACGCAAGCCATCTTCAAATGATAAAGCGCCTGCGGCTACCAGGGCCGAAAATTCACCCAATGAGTGGCCCGCAACCATTTCGGGCTTAAAATCATCACCCAAAACTGTGGCCAAAATGGTTGAATGTAAGTAAATAGCAGGCTGGGTAACGTTGGTTTGCACCAGGTCATCGGCTGTGCCTTCAAACATTACATCAGTAATGCGGAAACCCAGGATTTCGTTGGCTTTTTCAAACAGCTCACGTGCTTTTTCTGATTGATTGTACAGGTCCTTGCCCATACCCGGAAACTGGGCGCCCTGGCCCGGGAAAATATATGCTTTCATTAGCCCCCTAACCCCCTAAAGGGGGAATTTTGTTTTAGTGTTTATAATATGATTTTTTCGGCTCCTCACTCCCCCTTCAGGGGCAGGGGGGCCTAACTCAATTTCGAACTTATCAAATTCAAAAACTCAGTCCTTGTTTTTTCTTTCAGGAACTCGCCGGTAAAGGCCGACGTGGTGGTTACCGAGTTTTGTTTTTGTACGCCGCGCATGCTCATGCACAGGTGGCGGCATTCAATTACCACACCAACGCCTACAGGGTTCAGTGTTTGCTGAATACAATCGCGGATCTCGTTTGTTAAACGTTCCTGCACCTGCAAACGGCGGGCGAAAACATCAACCACGCGTGGGATCTTGCTTAAACCAACCACATGTCCGTTAGGAATGTAGGCCACGTGCGCCTTGCCAAAAAAGGGTAGCATATGGTGCTCGCACATCGAATAAACTTCAATGTCTTTTACTACCACCATCTGGCTGTAATCTTCCTTGAATTTGGCCGAGTTCAGGATTTCTTCGGCATTAAGCTCGTAACCGTGGGTTAAATAAAGCATGGCTTTTGCAACGCGTTCGGGGGTTTTTAACAAACCCTCGCGTGCGGCATCTTCGCCTAATTGCTTTAGTACGTCTCGGTAGTTATCTTTCAAACTATCAATCCGGTCCTGATTATAACGATCTATTTTAATGTATCCGCCGAAATCGTCATCGTCGGTATCCTGGCTAAATTGTGAGTCGCTCATTTTATAAAATTAACCGCCAAAATACTCGGCAGAATTATTTTCAGTTTCGTAAAGCTTAACCGAATGTAAAAACACACCCTCATAAGCTTCTATAGGTCCTTTTAACTGGTTAAAGATCTCAATGCAGAGCAACTCGGTCGATGCCATTTTGCCCGCCATAAAATCAACATCCTTGTTGATGTTTTTATGGTCAAGTTTTTCAATAACATACTCGTTGATTATAATTTTAAGCTCTTTTAAATCGATAAGATAACCGGTAGCGTGCGTGACTTCGCCCTTTACAGTTACAAACAGGTTGTAATTGTGACCATGCCAGTTGGGGTTGGCGCATTTGCCAAACACCTCAAAGTTTTTTTCAGCGCTCCATTCCTCACGGTACATCCGGTGAGCGGCATTAAAATGTTCCTTGCGCGTTATATGTATCATCATAACAAAAGTGGGTGCAAATATACAAAACAAAAACAGGGTAGTTGTTTTATATTAGCCGTCAAAATAATGCAATATGCTTATACTCATTGTTGCAGCTACCAAATTTGAGGTTGCCCCCCTGGTAAACCAATTGGGCAATAAGGTTGATGTACTGATAACCGGTGCAGGCATGGTACCAACAGCCTTTGGCATGGCCCGGCAATTAAGCAACCATACCTATGATCTTGTACTCAATCTTGGCATAGCAGGCAGTTTCGACCGTAATTTCAATTTAGGCGATGTGCTGGAAGTAACCGAAGATACCTTTGCTGAGCTTGGCGCACAGGATAACGAAGCTTTTATCCCTATTGATACGCTTGGCTTTGGCGAGAGTGTTTTTTTGCCCACAACATCGCTTGAGCAGGTTTATCCAAACTTTTTTCTGAAAAAGGCAAAGGCTATAACCGTTAATACGGTGCACGGCCACGAGCCATCCATCCAAAAAGTACAGCAACGGTTACACCCGAAATTGGAAAGTATGGAAGGTGCGGCTTTTTTTTACGCCTGCCGGCAGATGAACGTACCTGGCATGCAAATCAGGGCAGTGTCAAATTATGTTGAGAAACGTAATCGTGAGGCCTGGAACATTGGGCTGGCCATTAAAAATCTGAATACATTTGCCATCGACCTGGTGAACCAGATCATTAACAGTTAATACTACCCGCATGAAACTAACGCTCGGATTTTCGCCCTGCCCTAACGATACATTTATTTTTGATGCCCTCATCCATCATAAAATTGACACCGAAGGCCTGGAGTTTGAAGTATTTTATGATGATGTGGAAACGCTTAACCAAAAAGCCTTTCGCGGCGAATTGGACATTACCAAACTGAGCTATCACGCTTTTGCTTATGTAACTGACAAGTATGTACTGCTTGACTCGGGCAGCGCGCTGGGTTTTGGGGTTGGGCCTATGCTTATTTTCAACCCACCGGTAACGCGCTTTGTAAATGATGAGGATAAAGAAATATTTAAGGGAGAATCGGGCACAAGTGAAAAAGTTGATTTAGCGCCTATTGTTTCTAAATCCAAAATTGGGATCCCTGGAAAATATACAACCGCCAATTTCTTACTAAGCCTCGCGTTTCCGGAAGCAAGTAACAAAACAGAAATTGTTTTTTCTGAAATAGAAAATTCTGTACTAAACGGAACCATTGATTTTGGATTGATCATCCACGAAAACAGGTTTACTTATCAGGACAGGGGACTGGCTAAATTAATCGACCTTGGCGATTACTGGGAAAAACGTACAGGTTGCGCTATACCGCTTGGGGGCATTGTAGCCAACCGTAATTTACCCCTTGATGTTCAGCATAAAATTAACCGGGTGCTTCGTAAATCGGTTGAGTTTGCTTTTGCCAATCCAAAATCAGGCCTAGAGTTCATTAAACAACACGCCCAGGAAATGAGTGAAGAAGTGATGTACAAGCATATTGAACTTTATGTAAACCAATACTCAGTTGAGCTGGGGGAAGAAGGGCGTAAAGCTATTAACCTGATGTTTGATACCGCATTGGAGAAGGGCATTATACCGGAGGTAAAGCAGGGTATCTTTTTGACTGATTAGTCTAACTGCATTGCTTCCAAAAACAAAAGAGGGACTCACCAAAAAGTGCGTCCCTCTTTTGTTTATATTATTTTCAACCAATTATCAATACAACAAAGCGTCATACGGATACCTTTCAGTATGTATAGCCTTCACTTCTTTATAAAGTAAGGCCCTAAACTCCTCCACATTTTCCTTTTTAGTTGCGGAGATAAATATGGCAGGAGCATTGTTTTTGGCCATCCAGCTTTGTTTAAAGTCTTCCAGTGTCAATGGTTCTTCCTGTTGCGGCACCTGGTGATCTTCGGGTTTAAAGGCATCTATTTTGTTAAATACAGTAATAATGCGTTTATCAATAGCGCCGATATCTTTGAGGGTTTCATTAACCGTACGGATCTGATCTTCAAAATTGGGGTGCGAAATATCCACTACATGGATCAGGATATCTGCCTCGCGGGTTTCATCAAGCGTCGATTTAAAACATTCAACCAAATGGTGCGGCAATTTGCGGATAAACCCTACCGTATCCGACATCAGGAAAGGCAGGTTCTCGATCACAACTTTCCTCACCGTAGTATCCAGTGTGGCAAACAGCTTATTCTCCGCAAACACTTCCGATTTGGCTATCATATTCATGATAGTTGATTTACCTACGTTGGTGTATCCCACCAGTGCGGTACGCACCAGCTGATGGCGGTTTTTGCGTTGTGTTTCGTTCTGTTTATCTATCTGCCTTAGCTTATCCTTTAGTAAGGAGATTTTATTCAGGATCAAACGACGGTCGGTTTCAATTTGCGACTCACCCGGGCCGCGCATACCAATACCACCCTTCTGGCGCTCCAGGTGGGTCCAGAGGCGGGTAAGGCGGGGCAGCAGGTATTGCAATTGCGCCAGTTCAACCTGAGTTTTGGCCTGCGCTGTTTGGGCACGGCTTGCAAAAATATCCAGGATCAGGTTATTCCTGTCCAGGATCTTTACCTGCAGTTCGTTCTCAATATTACGCAGTTGCGATGGCGAAAGGCCATCATCAAAAATAACTATATCAATTTCTTCTTCTTTAACGTAGGCTTTAATATCTTCCAGCTTACCTGTGCCAACAAAAGTTGCCCTGTCCGGGCGCTGTAGTTTTTGAGTGAAATGGCTCACCGTTAACGCTCCCGCGGTGCTGGCCAAAAACTCGAGCTCTTCCAGGTGCTCTTTCTCAATCTCGTCGGTTTCATTGGGGGTTATTACACCCACAAGTACCGCTTTTTCCTGCTTCACAGCAGTATCATAAAATTTTTGCTTCATTAATTACAGTATATCAATCAAAGTGCCAATTAAATAAATGTACGTAAACGGGGCTATGAAATAAAATTTTAATGTCAAAATAACATAAGCGGGAATAAATTCATGACACGAGCTTTCATTAAAAAATTAAATTAAAATGACTAAAAAAATTTGCTTTTAAATATTCCGACAATTGTTATTTTTGATTTGATTAAACCTCATCACGATGAACAGGCTCTTACTGCTGCTTGGAGCAGCCCTATTTGCGTTACCGGTAAACGCTCAAAAAACCGAAACCCCTTCTAAAGTTTTACCCTTTGGCAAAATTGAAATCGCGGACCTTGAGATGACCAAATGCGATTTTGAGCCCGATGCCAATGCCGAAGTCCTTTTTAACAAAGGCGATGTTTATTACGATAGTTCGTTTGACATTAGCGGCGAGTATCACAAAAGGATCAAGATTTTTAACGATAATGGTAAAGATGAAGCCAACATCCGTATTGAATATTACGGCGGTAACCGGCTGGAATATATTAACGATGTGCAAGCCGAAACCATTAACCTGGTTAACGGAAAGCCCGAAATAACCAAGCTGGATAAAAAACTTATCTATACCCAAGCCATTGATAAAGTACGCAGCGCTATTGTATTTTCAATGCCAAACGTTAAGGCGGGGTCAGTAATTGAATACAAGTATAAATATCATACTGTTTCGATAAGCAATTTCCCGTCGTGGGATTTTCAGCAAAAAATACCGGTGCGGTACAGCGAGTTGGATACGTCTATTCCCGATCTGTTGTATTTCCGCACGGTGAACCACGTTTGGATGCCTTATTCAAAAGCAACCCATGATTCAGAAGCCCGCACCATGCCCGGCACAAATCCTTTATCATATAATGATGAAAAAGATTTTAGGGTTATGGAAAACATCCCTTCGCTGCATGATGAGCCTTACATGCGCTCATATACCGACAATATCATGTCGTTACAGTTTAACCTTACTTCTGTAAAATCAAGCTATGGCTTTTACAAGTCATATTCAGATACCTGGGCTAAAGTGGGCGGTCTTATTGCCGATGATGAAGATTTTGGCGGCCAGTTAAAACGTAAATTAAAAGACGAAGAGCCCATTATCACCAAAGCCAAAACCTTTAAAACTGATGATGAAAAAATAGCTTACGTTTTTAACCAGGTAAAAACCCTCATGAAATGGGATGGAGTTGACCGCTGGTATACCAACGATGGTACTTACCGGGCATGGGAAAAGAAAACGGGCAATTCGGCCGAGGTTAATATTATTTTATACCACCTGCTTAAACAATCGGGCATTAAGGAAATCTACCCAATGATTGTGAGCACCCGCGAACACGGAAAAGTGAACCGCTTCAACACCTCGCTTTCGCAGTTTAACCGTGCAGTGGTTTATATTCCTGTTGATAGCACAAAAGAGTACATACTTGATGCTACAAACAAATACAATTTATATAATGAAACACCCGATATGCTATTGAATTCATCGGGTTTGTATATCGATAAGCAGGCCAACGCTTACGATATGCTTTATATTACAAAAGCAGCTCCGGCCAGGCAGGTGGTTATGATTAATGCCGACATTAAGGCGGATAGCAAAATGACCGGAACTGCAGATATCAGCAGCTTCAGCTACCACAAAATAAGCAGTGTTGAACGCTATAAAACCGATGGTGAAAAAAAATATATCGACTACATAAAGGCCAACGACAATAACCTTAAAATATCGTCATTAAAAATGAAGGATATGGAGTCAGATACCCTGCCACTGGTACAAAATATAGCTTTTGACCTGGAGCTCACCGGTTCCGACGGAACATATATATATTTTAACCCCAACCTTTTTACCCCTATACGTACCAACCCTTTCCTGAGCGAAAAGCGCGCTACTGATATTGATTTTGGGCATCGTAACAGGTATGAGATAAACGGTACCTACAAAATTCCGGCAGGTTATAAAGTTGATGCGCTGCCAAAAAGCATACGCATGGTTATGCCCGATCAAAGTATAAGCCTTAAACGTTTTATTGCCGAACAGGACGGAATGATTGTAGTGCGATATGTTATATCATACGAAAAGGCTTTTTACGAAAAAGAAAGTTATCCTGAGCTGAGAGAGTTCTACAAACAAATGCAGGATATGCTTACTGAGCAGATAGTACTTAAAAAAGCCTGATCGAAAACATGAGCACTACATATTTTTACAGGCTGCTAACTATTGCAGGCATTGTCATTTTATCAATCAAAAGCTATGGACAGGATAAAAATCTCCCGAAAGAATTTTATATAGCATCAACCATCCCCGATTCATTAAAGGGAGAAGCAAATTCGGTTGTGCGGTATTCTTCAGACGAGGTTACCGTAAAAGCAGCTGGTAAAATGACGCTAAAGCATCACGCCATCATTACTGTTTTAAATGAAAAAGGTGATGCCGCTGCTCAACTTGGCCTGGGTTACGATAAAAAATTCAGCAGTGTTGATAACGTGCAAATGCTGGTTTACAACGCTGATGGAACGATGATAAAAAAATATCACAAGAGCGATTTTTATGATTATGCCGCTACCGATGGGATCTCGATTGTAACGGACGACCGGATGCTGGCCATAAAACATCCGATATCTGCATATCCAACTACTATTGAGGTAATGTTTGAGGAGGATATGAACAGCTTTCTTGATCTTGGTGAATGGGAGATCCAACGATCTGAAAGGGCCGTCCAAAACGCGGAGTATACTGTCCTGGTCAATCCTTCGGTAGGCTTCAGGTACATGAATAAGAATACTACCATCAAGCCCGAAAAAACACCTGCCGGCGAATTTGAAAAGTACACCTGGCATGTAAAAAATTTAAAAGCTGTAAAGCCCGAAGACGATGCTGAATCATGGCAGGTTATGCCGCGGATCATGTTTGCAGCAAACTCATTCCAGTTTGGTGGTATTCCCGGCGACATCAGCACCTGGCAAAATTTTGGCAAATGGCTGCAGGCCCTCAATGCAGACGTATGCTCGCTTAGTCCGGAGCGGATAGCCGAGGTTAAAAAAATGACGGCCGACTTTAAAACAGACAAAGAGAAAGCCAGATTTTTATACCAATACATGCAGCAAAACATGCGTTATGTAAGTATCCAGCTCGGCATTGGAGGTTTAAAGCCATTCCCGGCTACATTTGTCGACCAGAAAAAGTATGGCGATTGCAAGGCATTATCAAACTACATGTATGCCTTATTAAAGGCAGCTGATATTCCATCGTATTATGCCATAATAAACGCAGGTTCAAACGAAGAGCCCGCTGATCCTGCATTTCCAAGCGATCCCTTTAATCACATTATTTTATGTGTACCTTTTAAAGGCGATACTACCTGGCTTGAGTGTACCAATATGCAAAAGCCATTTGGTAAGCTTGGCCCATTTACCGAAAACAGGTATGCATTGCTGGTTACCGAAGATGGGGGCAAACTGGTTAAAACGCCACGCAGTACAGATATTGATAACCAATTTAATAGCGAGGCGCATGTGGTACTTGACGCGGATGGCGGCGCAAAGGCAACACTTAAAATTTTAAGCACAGGCGAATATCGCGATGATTACCTTGGTATAGCAGCTTTAAAAACCGACGAGCAAAAACAGGTATTGATTAAGATGCTGAACATGAAGCAGCCATCAGTTTTTGAGTTCAAGCCATCAACAGATAAAGACGGCATAAAAGAACTGGACATTGAGCTGGAGTACGATAAATTTTGCGATGTATCGGCGGGCAACAAGCAGTTTTACAAACCCCGTGTTTTTGATCTGTGGAAAACAACCGTACCCATACTTGAAAAACGAAAAAGCGATTTTTTCTTTGAAATTCCCATGTTAAAAACATGCGTTACCACCATTGATTTGCCTGCCGGCTTTGAAATTGATGCTTTGCCTGCCGATCAAAGCCTTAAATTTACTTACGGCACTTATGATGTTAGGTATGTTTATGACGCAACTAAAAACCAGGTGGTAAGCACTACCAAATTCAACTTAAAAAACCATGTAATCCCCGCCGCCAAATACACCGAATTGCAGGTTTATCTGGATGCGATAGCCAAAGCCCAAAATAAAAAGCTGGTGATCCGCCGTAAAGCATAAATTTGCGCCTGATGATATTCAGGCTCGACGAACGTTTAATATTTCCAAAGCCCGATCTGGCCGAACCAGACGGGCTTTTGGCTGTTGGCGGCGATTTGAGTACCAAACGGTTATTGCTGGCCTATCAAAACGGCATTTTCCCCTGGTATAGCGATGATACACCCATCCTGTGGTATTCGCCTCATGAGCGGTTTGTTTTATTTCCTGATGAGTTGAAAGTATCCAAATCCATGCGGCAGGTATTACGCTCCGGCAAACTGAAGGTTACTGTTGATACCTGCTTTAACGATGTCATAACAGCCTGTTCAACCGCTCCGCGCGAAGGGCAGGACGGCACCTGGATAGTGCCCGATATGATATCCGCTTATAACCGCCTGCATTTGGAAGGCTATGCCCATTCGGTTGAAGTATGGCAGGATGACAAGCTGGTAGGCGGCCTTTACGGTGTACACGTAGGTGATGTTTTTTGTGGTGAGAGTATGTTTAGCCGCGTCAGCAACGCTTCAAAAACAGCGCTCATCTATCTGTGCAATACAGGGCTGTACAAGCTTATCGATTGCCAGGTACACACCGGTCATCTCGAATCGCTTGGAGCAAGGATGATAAGCCGGGAGCAATATATGGATGTATTGCTAAATAATTTAGTTTGATTAGTTACCTTTGGGCCATATGCAGCAGGTGGTAAATTTAAAGGAAAGGATCATTTTAGGTATCGACCCCGGCACAGCCGTTATGGGTTACGGACTGCTAAAGGAAACCGGCCCTAAAATTGAGCTACTTGCTATGGGCGTAGTAAAAATGCCCGTTACCGACGATCATATGCTTAAGCTGCAGCGCATCTTTGAAAAAACCGTTGCCCTCATTGATAACTACCACCCCGATTGCCTCGCTATAGAAGCCCCCTTTTATGGCAAAAACATACAGGTAATGCTTAAACTCGGTCGCGCGCAGGGCATGGCTATAGCCGCGGCATTATCGCGCAATGTAGAGATCACCGAATATGCCCCGCGTAAAATAAAACAATCCATAACCGGTAACGGAAACGCTACCAAAGAACAGGTAGCCGCTATGCTGCAAAGCCTGCTAAAGTTCAAGGAAACTCCCGATTTTTTGGATGCTACCGATGGTTTGGCTGTGGCTGTTTGCCATTCATTTCAACGGATCCCTACAGGTTCGGGTTCTGGAAAATCGGGCTCTAAAAAATCATATTCAGGTTGGGATACTTTTGTGAAAGACAATGCCAAGCGGGTTGTGAAGTGAGATTATCCATCAAATGTAGAGGCGCATAATTGCGTCTCCCACATGCAAATTACAATAGACCATCATACGGCATGTCCTATGGGAGATGCAATTATGCGCCTCTACATTAATGTTATATTTTAATATCTTACGGCTTCACCACACTTTTCACATACTTACCCACACGCCCGTCTTTAATCACCCCTTTCCAGTTTAAGCCGAAACCAAAATCATATTTATTGCCCTGTTCATCAACATAGCATTTCATATCGTGAGGAACATCCTCAAACTGCGCTTCAACGGCTTTCATATCCACCGGCATTTGCAGCGGTAACAATGCAGATGGCTCTGCTTTACCTGTCATGATATCAAGCGAGGCCTGGCCTTGCACGCCGAAATCAACAATGATAGCATTGGCATCCTTTTCAAATTCAGCAAATACCATCGGATTGCTCATATTAACAGATACAATAACCGGCTTCCCTTTCATTTTGGCATAAGTATCGGTAACCATAGCCAAATCGGTAACATTAATAGCAGTACTTGATTTACGCTTGTAAGTACGATTGGTAAATTTCTCCAGCGGGTCGCCACCTGCTATACTGGTTGCACGGGCATCGGCAGCAGTGTATGTTCCGTATTGCAGGTTCACCGGCACATAACCTGTTCCGCCGTTTTTGGCGTCGGCGCTGTTATAACCGCCGCCACTGTTGGGGCTGGCAATAAACACTAATGCATAATCGGCTTCATCAGGGTTATCAGTCACTTTAAAATACTTTTTAACAGTTTCCATATTTACCGGGTATTCCAATTTTTCAGGTGTCTCCATTCCCAAAAAATTCCTGCCGGCCGGGGTGAATTTTTTAGGAACATATACCGTTTTGCCGCTTTGCAAAGGCAGAATATTAGCCTTATTTTTAAGCATCACTATTGATTTAAGCTGCGCCTGGTAACCGGCATCCATAAACTCGGGCTTGCCAACAACTTGTTTGGAAACTTCGGGTTCCAGGTAAGGGTTTTCAAATAATCCCGTCCTGAAAATATTGCGCAATAACCTCACTGCCGATTGCTCAAACCTTGCCCGCATAAACGCTTCGCCATGTTCTTTTATACCTATTTGGTATGCTTCAACAACCGGGGCAACCTCGTTATTGCCGCCAAACTGATCAACACCCGCCATCAGCACCTTGTAATGGCGCTGCGCTATAGAAAGGCCTTCTACGCCCCATGATTTGCCCGAAAGGAAGGAATCAACCGTAGTTTCATCGCCGGTAACCAGCCAGTCGGTACAAACTACGCCATCGTATTTGTATTTTTTACGGAGGAGGTCGTTGATAATGTAGGAGTTATAGTTGTTGGCCACGTTTTCGTGGTTTTTGATATCCTGGTTGTATGAGATGGTATAATAGGGCATTACGGCCGCAGCCATGCCTGTTTTACCCTGCAGCTTAAATGCGCCCTCGGTAAAAGGGATCAAATGCTGCTTAAAATTGTTGCCCGGATAAACCGCATACTTGCCATAAGCATAATGCGCATCCCTGCCACCCTCTCCTGCACCGCCGCCTGGCCAGTGTTTAACCATAGCGTTTACGCTGTTATAACCCCAGCCATTTTTAATTTCCTTTTCGGCAGCCGAAGTCTGGAAGCCATCGATATACGCACGGGCCATATCGGCAGCTAATTGAGGGTCTTCGCCAAAAGTACCGCTCACACGCGCCCATCGCGGATCGGTAGCGATATCTACCTGCGGCGAAAGCGCCGTTGAAATACCCAAGGCCCGATATTCCTGCGCAGCTATATGCCCAAAGTTTTTCACCACTTCAGGATCAAAGGTAGCAGCCAATCCAAGCGAGCCCGGCCACATGGAAATAGCCCCTCCAGCCCCGGCATTGTATTCGGCTGTTGCCACGGTGCCATGGCGGGGATCAGAACTGTTATTGTTGGGGATACCTAAACCCAGGCCTTCTACAAAAGCCTGCGCGTTATTATTCCATTGCGCGGCTATTTCCGGGCTTTGTACCGATGTTACCAGTACATGTCTTACATTATCCTTTGCTAAAAACTGCTTTTGCTGATCAGATAGGTCGGACGCTTTAGCGCCACTTTCAGTAAAAACCTTGTTGTTATAAGTACCTGCAAACGGACCACCTGCCGCCGCTGGGATTGGTTGATGACGGCTGTACAACATCAATCCTGCAATTTGCTCAACGCTCATTTTTGAGGCGAGGTCTTTAGCACGTTCATCAACAGGCAAGCGCCAGTCTTCATACTTATCCAGCTTACCATTCTTGTTCAGATCTTTAAAAGCAAAGCCATCAACAGTCAATATTTTCACACCCGATGTGGTGGCATAACCCAGGTTTTGCCCGCCTGTGTTAGTAACAAAAGCAATATCGCCCGCTTTTCTTTCTGTCCATTTGTTTTGTGCTATAACAGCGGTTGCCGGCAGCAGGGCCAGCAGGGTTATCAGTTTAATAGGTTTGGCCATGATCATTCATGATTCAGGTTAAAGAAAAAAGCCCCTGCAAAAAATATGCAGAGGCCGGGGTTGGTTTTACTTTAGTTTTAGTTCGTTTATGGTTTGTTCGGGTAGCAGCGCCTTGTTTACTTTTTCAACAGTGATATCTTTGGCGAGGCTGAAAGATGCCGTTTCCTCTATTTTGCGCGATGATGAACCTATTTTCACTTTATAGTCTCCTTCATCAGCTATCCAGGCCTGCCTGTCGGTATAAAACGAAGCCAGGTCGGCCGCTTTGATAGTAAACGTTAAGGTTTGAGATTGGCCCGGTGCCAGCAGCTTTGTTTTACCAAAAGCCTTCAGTTCATCTTCCGGTTTATCCAGGTCCTTTTTAGGAGCCGCGAGATATAGCTGAACCACCTCTTTACCTGCTACATCGCCGGTATTTTTAACAGTAACCGAGGCAGTGATCATGTTTTTGAAAACCTTCGAACTTAATTTCAGATCGCTGAATTTAAAGTTGGTGTATGACAATCCGTAGCCAAACTCATAGGCCGGGGTAACTTTAGCGGCATCGTAATAACGGTATCCCACGTAAATACCTTCCTCATAGATAACCTGTGTTGGTTTACCTTCGGGCGTACCGGGGAAGTTATTAGCCGATGGCACATCTTTATAGTCGGCAGGGAAAGTAGTTGCCAGTTTGCCCGATGGGTTTACTTTACCGCTTAACACATCGGCAATGGCGTTACCGGCTTCCAGGCCTGGCTGCCAGGCTAATAAAATCCCGTCAACCTTATCGCGCCAGGCGGTAACATCAACAACACCACCTACGTTAAGTACAACTATTACCTTTTTACCTTTAGCATGAAACGCGCTGGCAACACCATTGATCAATCCTTTTTCGGCATCGTTTAAATAATAATCGCTTTCCAATTTTCGGTCAGCACCTTCACCTGCGTTACGGCCTATCGTAATCAGCGCTTCATCAGCACCGTTAGCTTCTTCGCCTACGATAGCGTTTACATCCATTTCGGGGATTGGTGCGGGATGGTCAAAAAAGTTTTTAGGTTTTGGCTGTTTGGCCTTCATATCTGTGAGGTACGCTTTATAATTATTGGAAAGCGTTTCCTGTAGCTTAAAATTGGCATTGGCCAAACCTTGCATCAATGAAATAGTATATGCTTTGTTTACATCGCCACTGCCGGTACCGCCTGCAATAATATCATATGAGGTATTGCCGAAAACAGCAATCCTTTTACCTGTACCAAATGGCAATGCGTGATCATCATTTTTCAAAAGCACCATACCCTGCGCGGCTGCCTCACGGGCTACAGCAGCATGACCGGCCAGATCAGGGGCATCAGAATATTTATATTTTTTAAACGTAGGCGATTGAACTATCACATTCAGGATGCGCTCAACGTTGGCATCAAGTTGCTGAGCGCTAAGCTTCCCGCTTTTTACAGCAGCCACTATGTCATCAGATTGGGTTGGGTTACCCGGCATCAGCAGATCGTTGCCTGCTTTCATCTGCGCTACGGCATCTTTACCGCCAAACCAATCAGTCATGACAAAACCTTTAAAACCCCATTCCTTTTTAAGAATGGTAGTGAGCAGGTCGCGCCTTTCGGATGTAAAAGTGCCGTTCAGTTTGTTATATGACGACATCACCGTCCATGGCTGCGCTTTTTTTACCGCAATCTCAAAACCGCGCAGGTACAACTCACGCATAGCACGTTCGCTTACTATGGTGTTGATGGAGTTACGGTTGGTTTCCTGGTTGTTAGCCGCATAATGTTTAATAGAAGTACCTACTCCGTTTGATTCGATACCGTTAACAATGGCAGCGGTCATACTGCCGGCCACTAAAGGATCTTCAGAATAGTACTCAAAATTTCGGCCGCCGAGCGGGTTGCGGTGAATGTTGAGGCCCGGCGCCAGCAAAATATCCACACCGTATTCGCGCACTTCGTTACCAAAGGCAACGCCTACTTTATTTACCAATTGTGTATCCCAGGTTGAGGCCAGCAAGGTGGCAACCGGGAACGCCGTAGCATAATACGTTTTTGATTTATCGCCATTGCGGATAGGCTCAATCCTCAAACCTGCCGGACCATCAGATACCGTGATAGACGGGATACCTAAACGTGGAATAGCATGCGTGCGACCGGCAGCCCCGGGAACTTTTTCGGGGATATTGTAAGCATCCGGATCAGAGGGTGGCAATTTAAAACCACCTATATCAATAGCTTCGGGCTTTTTACCCTTTACCGGCGGCGGTACACCCGGCATTTTAAAACCCATTCCCACAACAAGCTTCGATTTTTCTTCGAGTGTCATGGCAGCAACAATCTGCTTTACGTTTGTTGCGCTTAATTGTGGGGCAGGGCTTTTGCTTTGGGCTTGTACTGCCTGGTGAATACCACCGGCAAATAAAACGCATGCTAAAGCAACGTGTAGTTTGTAGCTCGTTCTCATTTTTTAAAATTAAATAGGTTAAAGGGGCTAATTGGCGATAATAACAGCAAGGAAAATATACTCTTTGTGTCATTATTACACAATAGTAAAAATTAAGTTTTACAATAGCAAGTTTTATCGATGAATAGATGAAGAATACGGATGGGAAGGTAGGAGTTGTGATGATGAAGCCTTTCTACCCGTCATTGCGGCAATCCCCGACTTTACAGGGCGAATGTGTAAAGCGGCTCTGCTTATTGGGGATTGCTTCGTGCCTACCCATGACAACTTAAAAAGGGGGTCATGCTGAGCCTGTCGAAGCATGGTGAGTAGGCCTCTGCGCACGAGTCTTCGACAGGCTCAGACTGACAGGCCCTCTTTGTCATTTCACCTTCAGAGGCCTCCGGATTTAAACACTCGCAATGACGATTTTTCGGCATTTTCCAGGTTACGGGCTGTATCCACAGTTAACTCAAATCAGGGTACTACGCCAACACCTCTTCCAGCACATCAGCCGATTTGATATTGCCGAAGCCCTCGATATGCATAGCGTAATATTCCAGCAGCTTTTGCACCAGGTAGCGGCGTTCATCATTGTTTAGCTTAAGGTGGAGCATGTCTTCAAAACCGGTTTGCAGCACCAATGCAAAATTCCGGGCGTGCGGAGGTGAAAGGTATGAAATGCTTTCGGGCTTGTAACGGGTAAACTGCCCGTTTTTAATGTCGAAATAATCAGCCTCATCCTCCATATATCTGTCGGGGTAAAAACCGAGGTAACGGGTAAGCCGGGTTAAAAATATTAGGTGAAAGTTGGCAACACTTTCTGTTTGATGATCGAGCCATTCAATAGCGCTGAAAATAAAATCGAACAGGTTCTCATCCGGCGATTGCTGCTTTATCGCTTTGTACAACACTTCGTTCAAAAATATGGCTATACAGCCCTTAATCACATCGTAAGGGATACTAAGCAATACCGGCGCGTTCTTTAATTCGGAAATGCGCTGCACGCTGCCTGTATTTTTGTGATAGACCACCAGATCTAACAAATGCAGGGGTTGCAGCATGTTCCTGCCTATTTTAGCCTTGGGCTTTTTAGCACCATTAATGATGTACGATTGCAGACCAAATTTCTCGGTAAAGATTTGTACGATCACACTGCTTTCACCGTAATCAGTAGCCCTGAATATGATACCCCGGGTTTTATGCAGCATGCCTTATCAATAAAATGATCTTCGGTAAAAAAATAACTATTCCGGTTATCAGCGCGAACAATGCAGCCACAACAACAGCGCCGGCAGCTATATCTTTTACATGCCCCGCTTTTTCGTTATAAGTAGGCGAAACCAGGTCGGTCAGTGTTTCGAGCGAAGTATTGAGTAATTCGGTGATAAGCACCACGGCAATGCAGGCCAAGAGCCAAAGCCACTCAGCAGTTGAGATCTGAAAAAGTAAGCCCAGGATTACTGCAATCGTTCCGGCCACCAAATGAAACCTGAAGTTAGGCTGGGTTTTAGCAGCATACCCCAAGCCCTTAAACGCAAAACCAAAACTGCGTACCAACCTTTTCATGTTCAAAAATACAAAGTTTAGGCACAAATGCGGATAGCGCATTTACAGCGCTCCTGCCATAGGTAACGGCACCAATAGCAAAGGGCATAATACAAGTGTTCAATTTTTAAAAAAACCGGTGTTCAACTTTTTCTTTTACCAAAACACAAAACCCTGATTATCAACACCAAATCGTTCAAATATCCAAAAACAGCCAATTCAACAAAACGTAACTAACTGATTATCAATGTCAATATTTTATGAAACAACAACAAGTGTTCAGCCCTAAAAAAATTGAACACTAAACGCTGCAAGTAGATCAGGCGATAACGTACAATCCTTTACCCGTTAACTCATTGTCACATTATCACTATCATTAATAGGCAGATAACGCATTTTTTGTAGTTTTGCGCCTCTCTCTTATATATTGTTAATAATGTTCTGGAAACATATAGCTTCTGCAATTCTTAAAAACAGGCTGATAATTTTTATTTGCGTTTTAGCGCTGAGTGCCTTTATGGGCTATGAAGCGTCGAAGGTAAAAATCACCTTCAATGGCGGCAAAGTGCTTCCGGTTACTGATTCGGCGTTTATCCGCTACGCCGAGTTCAAGAAAACTTTCGGGCAGGATGCTTCATCGATGGTTATTGGCATTAAATCGCCCAATATTTTTGATAAAGATGTTTTTAACGACTGGTACCAGATTGGCGAACAGTTAAAGAAAATAAAAGGGATCAAGGCTGTGATCTCGGCGGCTAATATCTACAACCTGCAAAAGGACACCCTGCAGCATAAATTTGTATTGAAGCCTTTAGTTTCCGGTCCGCTGCAAACCGCCGAGGCTGTCGACAGCGTAAAACAACAGCTTGCTTCCATGCCTTTTTACAAAGGGTTGGTAATAAGCAACGACGGACAAAGCACCCTCATGGCTATTACTTTTGATGACAAGATCATTAATACGCCGTTCCGCGTGCCCATCATTAAAAAGATCGATCAGCTTGGGCAGGCATTTGAAAACAAGCATAATATCAAAGTACATTATTCGGGTTTACCGCTTATCCGCACCGTAGTGGGCGACCTGGTAGCTCATGAATTTTCATTATTCCTAAGCCTGTCGGTTGTTATTACTGCGCTGATCCTGTTACTGTTTTTCCGTTCGGTATTCCCGGTTATTTTTCCGGTGCTGATCGTGATATTGGGTGTAATATTCAGCCTCGGCGTATTGCAAATGATGCACTACGAAATGACACTTTTAACCGGTATCATCCCTCCGCTTATTGTGGTTATCGGTATCCCCAACTGTGTATTTATCCTCAATAAGTATTTTCATGAGTACGGCATCAGCAGCAATAAAATGGCTGCTTTGGAGGTTGCCGTTGAGCGAGCAGGTATCACCACCTTTATAGCCAACGTTACTACGGCTATTGGCTTTGGTGTGTTATGCTTTACCAATAGCGAATTGCTTACCCAATTTGGTTTGATAGCCTCAATTGGTATCATGGGAACTTTTGCCTTGAGCCTTATTTTGGTTCCTATTATATTCAGTTTTCTGCCTGCACCAAAGGCAAGCCAAACCGGGATTAAAGACAGTAAACTAATGGATGGGCTGCTGGCCACTTTAGATAAGCTGGTGCATACCAAACGTAAAACCATTTATTTAACCACCGCCCTATTGGTTCTCATTGCCATTGTTGGTATGGTCAGGATTAATATCAATGGATATGTGGTTGATGACCTGCCCCAAAGCAATAACACCCTGCACGATCTTAAATTTTTCGAATCGAATTTTAACGGGGTGCTTCCTTTAGAGGTTAGTATCGATACCAAACGCAAAAACGGGGTAATGAATTTAGCAACGATCCGAAAGGTAGAGAAACTGGAAAAACTGATCTCTTCCTACCCGGAGTTTAGCCGTTCGGTATCATTGATCCAGGTTTTAAAATTCAGCACGCAGGCATTTTATGGTGGCAGCCCTGAGTATTACCGCCTGCCCGATGGGCTGGAGCAAAACTTTATCCTCAACTATGCCGGCAACTCAGGCAAAGGTACAAGCGGTTTGCTAAAAACCTATCTGGACAGTACTCACCGCGTTACCCGTGTTACCTTTGAAATGGTTGATGCCGGTTCAAAAAAAATGAATACCGTACTGGCCGAATTGCAACCACGCATCGATTCTATTTTCAATCCGAACAAGTTCCACGTTGAGCTAACCGGCTCGAGCATCATATTTATAAAGGGCACCAACTACCTGTTGAAAAACCTATATGAAAGCCTGGCCTGGGCTATTGTACTTATTGCAGGCGTAATGTGGATCCTTTTCCGGGGTATAAAAATGATTGCCATATCACTGGTACCAAACCTCATTCCTCTTATTATCACGGCAGGTATTATGGGCTTTTTTGGCATCCCGCTTAAACCGTCAACCATATTGATTTTCAGTATTGCCATGGGCATCTCGTCCGACCAGACCATTTACTTCATTACCCGTTACCGTCATGAATTACGCCACAGCAAAAAGAGCATCTCGCAAATAGTCTCAGATACCATTCGCGAAACCGGGGTCAGCATGATCTTCATTGCTACGGTGCTGTTTTTTGGGTTCGGTATTTTCGCGATATCAAATTTTGGCGGCACCGTTGCCCTGGGCGTACTATTATCTATAACCCTGCTGGTGGCTATGATCAGTAACCTGACTCTGCTGCCCGCGTTTTTGCTCTCGCTTGAAGGCGGCGTTGACCGGGATAAGATCAAAGGCCCGGATATTGATGAAGCTTAAGCCAGAGCTTTCATGGATTGGTATTGCCTGTTACCTTAATTTTACCATAAGTATAGCCAACACTGCCATCCATATTAGTACCTTCTAAAATATAGGTGTAAGTTGATGGCTTATCAGCGGTATAAAATGATATGGTTGCTTTGCCATCGGCGCCTGTTGTTACATTGGGCTCCCAATGTATGGTTGAACGCAAATCCGGAGTATGTTTATTGGTATTATCAGGTAGATAACGCGGGCGATAAAAGCGGGAGGGAACACTTAATGCTAATGGTTTATATAAATAAGCCCCGGGGGTATGCCCTATCGCGGGCCCTTTACCGCTGCGTGTGGTAATCTCAACAAAAGCTATCTGAGCTGGATTTAAAGAATGCTTCCAATCCTCAAGAATATATCTCCAGAAATACTCCCAGCTATACTTGCTCGAACTATTAACCTCAATCCCCTTAACATCTTCAGCAGTATTTGATTCAAGATAGCTCTTAATATCATTTCCATTTGGCTCGTTAAGTGACATTACCTTGATTACGCTTCCAAAGGAAATCCCGTCAACTATCAACATCATGGGTTTGTTATCTATCAAATACCACGGAATGGTAGGTGTAGGAGGTATAGGAACAAATTGAAATATCGCGCTAATTTCATCCTTTGACTTATCCTGCAAAGCAAACCTTAAATTATATTGTTTGGTTAAAGTCCCCCATTTCAGGTTTGGAACATGTTGCTCTAAAAAATTCAGCAGGCTCTTTTTACCCGCTTTCACCATGTCGCCCTCGTCAAAGGCCAAATCAGCATTGCCCGCACCATTCAAATTTTGTGAGCCTTTAACTATTTTCTTTGCTGTAATTTTTACCTCTTTTAACGCTTTCGTGTCAGCAGGCAGGTTGTCGGCCAGGTTTTGCCGTATCCGGTTATTTTTTAAACTGTTGAACAAAGTAGTGTCATTGCTTACATACCAGGGCATTGGTGTGGGGCCGGCAGATGCCAGCAGCACTGGTGGCGGCGCATCATCCATTACAATGCCAACATTAAACTTTTTAGCGGTTTTAATAAAATAAGCTGGGGTATCTGCAAGTGGGAGATTACGAAACGCGAACCTGCCATCCTTATCAGTAAGCGTATCAGTTACAACTACGGGCGATTTTGAAAACAGCTGCACTTTAGTTTGTTTAACAGGTTTGTTAAAAACGTTAATTACACGGCCCTTAACTGCTGTCTCAGTTTCGGCAGCGTAACCAGGGTTATCCTTACCATCGGGCCAGTTGTAACTTACCCAGCCCTGTGTAAGCAACAGGTTATCAAGTGCCTCTTTGGCTTGCGAATTGTTGGCGATGAGATAATAGTTGGGTTGCTCCACAAAGCCTTTCAATTCGGATGTAAGCAGCATGCGGGTAACAATATTCTCGTTGCTCAGGCTATCCTGATGTACTTGCGCGTCATCGGTAACCGCCATCGAAAAATTGCCCCTGAGTGGATTACCCAGGGCATCCTGTGCGCTAATGTGTAATGCTATACTATCGCGCAGGTTATAAGCCATTTTATCTGCGTTAATGTTTAAATGCAGGTTGTCATGCCGGTTAATGAAAATCAACCGCTCATTTAACGGCTTGTTGTTTTTATCAAGCAGCAAAAAATGAGTGATGCCGGAAGGGAAAAGCTTTTTGTTGATTTTTTGGCTAATGGATGTCCCGTTTTTAAAATCAACCATTGCACCATAACAAATAATTTCGCGGGCTTTACCAATCAGGAAATAGCTTTCACCCGACCGGGCAATTTTATCAGTTGCGGAAAGCAGGACTTTTACAGAATCTTCATTGGGGGGATTGATCACATTCAGACCGATCCCTTCCTTTTTAACATCGGGCAAGGTAAACTCACGTATTGCGCCACCCGGTAGGGTTACTTTAGCAGTATAATTTTCGCCGGTATTAACAACGGGCAGGTTAAAACTCCCCATGCCTAAATGCTCCGATTCAAAATTAGCAACAACCTGTTTTTCATGATCCAGAACTGCGCCTGAAACATTGATGCCCTTACCGTCCAAACCTATCGCTTTAAAACCAACATGTGCCGGTAAACCTGCTATCAGCTCGCCCCCTTCTGGCATAAACTGAACATCGGCATCTTGGGGGCGATTAAAGTTTAGTGGGATATTTACATGGTTACCTGCACCATCTCCGGCAACAATGCGAATATCTCCCGGTTTGGCCGGTAGCTTAAAAGTAATATCTATAAGCCCTTTTTCATCTGTTTGAATTGCTTGCCGATATAGTTGTCTCCGGCCTTTCAATACCGATAATTGAACAGGCTTACCCGCTACGTTGGCTTTATAGATATCACTCAGCAGTAGCTTAACATGTGCCTGCTCCTTGTTATCAGCCATCACACTTGAGCAGGTATAATTAGCCAGCCAATTGCAGCCTGTGTCATCGGCAACGGTAAATTGTTTACGAAAAAAACAATCCTGGCTAAAGTTTTGAAGCCATTGGGTATAGGCAATGAGCGTGTAAGTGCCGGCAGGTATATCTTTCAGGCTGATGTTGCCCCAGCTAAGCCCTTTCTCAACAGGCAATCGCTGCTTTTTTACCATTACATTGCTATCGGTAACAATGCTCACATACATGATACCGCTTTTGGCCGACAGGTTAAGTGTAGGCGCGTTAAACAGATAAGCCTTAAACCACAGGGTATCGCCAGGGGTATAAATGCTTTTATCCAGTTGAACATAGATCTTTTCGGCAGGGTTTTGGAGGGTAAGGCTATCCTGTGCCGATTTCATTTCACGCAACTGCGAAGCAGGGTCTTTTTCTTGGGCATAGCCCTCAACTCCTAAAAACAAAAAGCAGGCTAAAAATATGAGGCAGGCGATAAAACTCCGCATTACTTTTATCAAATAAATAAATACCGGTTTGGCGGAGCCGAGAATTTTCAATTTGGATATATTTAGGTTTATAATTGGGTGATATAAAGTTAATTATTATTACCAATAAATAAAAGATTGTACATTTATAATATGCCGAAAGATGAGGTTACCGATCTGCTTTTCTTTATGAGGACTTTTCCATCTGAAGTGAGGGAACGGGCCTTATGGTTGCGCGATTTTATATGGGACTTGTACCCGCAGGCCAATGAACTTATTTACGATAATTATAATGCATTGGCCGTGGGCTGGTCGCCTACCGAAAAAATGAGTCACATATTTTGCTCGTTTGCCGTATACCGGGGCATTAATTACAATACCCATTTTGGCTTTTATTGGGGCTCCGAGCTTTCCGATCCGCAAAAAATACTTATCGGCGAAGGCAAGCAGTACCGCTATTTGCTGGTGAACAATATTGAAGCTTTTCCGCAGCAGGAAATAAGAAAGTTAGTAGACGAAGCCTGGCAAAATTCACTGGCAAAAGTTAAAGATGCCAAACAACTAACACAGGGTAAAACCCTTGTAAAAATGATATCTGATAATAAGCGCGAGAAGAAACTTAAAGTCCCTAAGAAGTGACCCGCTTAAAGTTTACAAATCTGTCAAGGCTTTTACAGGCTACAACGTTCCTGGCTCTTATGTCTAAAAGTCTCGATTCTTTTCCTGCGCTTATCCCCTAAATACCTGCACTCATGTACTTTATCTTTTAACTGTATAATAGTTTTTGTTGCTTTGGTAAAACAATTCGGCAACAAGTAATTGAAACAACAGGTAACTATATCGCTTTATTGGAAATGTCAGCTCATTGGCTGGTCGGTTGCGGCGCTTTACTGGGGGTATACGGGCTACAATCAGCCAGGCTTTAACTGGTGGTTAAGCATTCTTCAATTTACTACCGATGTTGCTCTTTATATCCTCATTACTCACTTATATCGTTGCCTTGCCTTAAAATTGGGCTGGCAAAACCTGGGATTAAACAAATTATTACCACGATTGGTACTCGCTGTTTTTATATTGGGGTTGGTTTACCTGTTTGTAACTGTTTCGAAGGTTTACCTTTTCAGGGTTTGGTTTAAACCGGGGTTTTCGGAACCGTTCGGCGATTTTTTTGATTTCTATCGCGATAGCATTTTTGTGGCCGGGGTACGATTGATGTCGATCTGGCTACTGGCTTATCATCTATACCACTACGCAAAACGCGAAATCAATATAGCCCAAGAAAATGCCCGGCTGGCGGTTACTACCCGCGATGCACAGCTTAGCAATCTTTCGGCACAACTTAACCCTCATTTTTTGTTCAACTCTTTAAATAATATCAAAGCTTTAGTTATTGATGATCCCAAATCGGCAAGGCGGGCAATTGACCTGCTGGCCGACCTACTGCGGAACTCCCTTTACAGCGGCGACAAACAAATGATCTCCATAAAAGAAGAGCTGGAACTTGTTAAAGATTATCTCGAACTGGAAAAACTCCGGCTTGAAGAGCGGTTGCAGTATCACATTGAAGCGGGCGATGAGTATCATAGTATACTTATTCCCCGCTTGTGTATTCAAACGCTTGTTGAAAATGCTATAAAGCATGGCATCAGTCAGCAAAAACAAGGTGGGCTCATTCGGGTACAACTTATTAATGATCATGACAATTTGATAATATCCGTAAGTAATCCCGGCCGGTTAAATCCGACGGACGATAGCAGCGGGCTTGGCCTTAAAAACCTAACCGAACGCTTAGAATTACAATACAAAGACTTTGCCCATTTTACCCTCAGCGAAACAAATGATATAGTAACAGCAACCATTAAAATTCCTGTTTTATGACAAAGATAAGGGCCTTGATTGTTGATGATGAACGTGCTGCCAGAAATGAAATAACGCGTCTGCTTGCCGGTTACCCTGATTTTGAAATCATGGGAGAAGCCACCAATGCCGACGATGCCCTGAAAATGATAGGCGAGGAAACCCCCGACCTCCTTTTCTTAGACATCCAGATGCCCGAAAAATCAGGCTTTGATTTGCTTGAATCGTTAGATCAGGTACCACCGGTGATATTTACAACGGCTTATGACCAATATGCGGTTAAAGCTTTCGAAGTAAGTGCGCTTGATTACCTTGTAAAACCTATCCGCGAAGAAAGATTTGAAAAAGCCATAGCGCAGTCAAGGCAGCGCCTGGGTAAAACAGACCCTGCCGGACAGATCTTTGTGAAAGACCGTCAGCAATATCATTTCATTCAGTGGAGCTCTGTACACCTTATTGAATCGATGGATAATTATGCAAGGATCTTTTTGGGCGATAAAACGATGTTCCTGAAAAGCTCTCTTAACCAGTTGGAGGATAAATTGACCAGCAATATCTTTTTCAGGATCAATCGTGCGCAAATTGTTAACAGGCAATACATACAAACTATAACAACGGTGGATGGCCGTTTAAAAATAACGCTTAGTACAGGTGCTCAACTGGAGGTTTCCGAACGACAGTCTGGCAAATTCAGGCAATGGATAGCAAGTAAGTAAATCAACCAACACATATATAAACAATAAAAAATGATGAGAAAATTATTCTCCCTGCTATTGCTATGCTTTGTTTTTGGCAGCATGGCATCGGCACAAAGCAAAAAAGCTACGGGATCTTACCTTCAGGATAGCGTATTGCTAAAAACACGTGACGGCGCATTTGTTACCGTGATGGTGGCCCGCAAAAAAGGCGTAACCAAAAAGCTGCCAGCTATTTTCCAGTTTACCATTTATGCCCGACGAACAGATTCGTTAAAAATTCAGGAAGCTGCAGACAGAGGTTATGTTGGTGTATTTGCCTATACCCGCGGCAAATGGAGCAGTCCCGGTGAGCCGCTGGCTTATGAAACCGATGGCCGCGATGCATACGATGTGATTGACTGGATCAGCAAACAACCCTGGAGCGATGGCCGGGTTGGCATGTACGGTGGAAGTTATAACGGCTTTACCCAATGGGCAGCTGCCAAAAAGCTTCACCCGGCGCTTAAAACCATTGCACCATCGGCCGCGGTAGCACCAGGGCTTGATGTACCCATGACCAATAACGTGCAAATGAGCTTCGTTTTTCCGTGGACTTATTACACCAGCAACAATAAATTCCTGGATGAAAAAGATTACAACAGTCCGCAATGGAACCAGTTGTACTGGAAGTGGTATAACGCAGGGTTAGCATATCACACGCTCGACAGCCTAACCGGCAGAGGGGCCAACAACATGTTCAGGCATTGGGTAGCACACCCAACCTATGATCAATACTGGCAGAACATGATCCCTTATAAAAAAGACTTTGCAGATATCAATATACCCGTGTTAACAACCACCGGCTATTACGATGGCGGGCAAATTGGCGGCATGTATTACTATCGCGAACATCTGAAATATAATGCCAATCCTAATCATTATGTAATTATCGGGCCATACGGACATTTCGGCTCACAGGGGCATCCTGATTCGGTTTTTAACGGTTACCGCATTGATGATGCAGCGCGGATCAATATCCACGAAATTATTTATCAATGGTTTGATTATATCTTCAAATACAAACCCAAACCTGCTTTTCTGAAGGATAAATTCAACTTTGAAGTTATGGGCAGCAACGAGTGGAAACATGTGCCTTCATTAAAGCAAATGAGTAACGATACCCTGAAATTTTACCTGGATAACTCCCGGTTAAACCCTGTTAAGCCATTGAAGAAGCACTTCACCTCACAACGTGTAGATTTTGCCAACCGGGATAGTATCAGCAGTTATTATTTTTTAAATCAGCTTATTTACGACACGCTGAATACCGGCAGCAGCCTTGTTTTTAAAAGTGATCCGCTCGAAAAGCCTTTAACTATAAGCGGAGCTTTTTCGGGCGTTTTAAAAACCATCATCAATAAAAAAGATATGGACTACCACGTGGTGATGTTTGAAGAAATGCCCGACGGGAAATACTTTTACCTCACCTACTTTATGGGGAGGGCGAGTTATGCCGGCAACCCGGAGGAAAGACATTTATTAAAACCGGGACAAATGGAAAACATTCCCTTTACTAACAGCTATATCACCAGCAAGCAATTTAGCAGAAGCAGCCGTATTGTGATCCTGCTCAATATCAACAAAAGCCCTTTTGAGCAGATCAACTATGGAACGGGCAAAAATGTAAGCGATGAAACTATCAGTGATGCTAAAGTGCCGCTGCAAATAAAATGGTTTAATGATAGTTATATTAATATTCCGGTGCTCAGGTGAGGAAAGACGCAAGACGCCAGGAAACAAGGGACAGGAAGATAAAATATATCGTCACGGTGTAGAATCCAGACTTACGAAGTTTTTGAAACTTCGTAAGTCTTCACACGTCAAATTTTCTACCTCACAACAATGACGATTCGTTATGAACAAGCCTTATAACTTCTTAATCTCAATATTCCTGTACCACACATCCGCACCATGATCCTGCAGCACGATGTGGCCGGTTTTAAACGTACCGAAGTCCGGCCATTCCTTGAATTTGCTGCCTGCTACCAGTTTTTTCCAGTTATCGTCCCACAGGGTGGTTGACAGTACATGTTCGCCGTTAATGGTGAAATCAAGCTTGCTGTTGTTGCAAACAATCTCCACCTTATTCCATTCGCCGGCAGGCTTAACAACCTCTTTTGATATCGAGATCAGGTCATACAGATCTCCTGCACGGTGTTTGACGAGTTTACCGTCTTCGTTCTCCTTGTTATCAACAACCTGGCATTCGGGGCCGGTAAAATAGCTGTACTTATATTTGGTAGTATCTTCCTTAACATGAAACAGGATCCCGCTGTTGCCGCCTTTGGAAATTTTCCATTCAAGCTTCAGGTCAAAATTTTCATATTCACCATTGCTAACCATGTCGCCGCCGTTTTTGCTTTGCCAGGCGCCTTTTTGCGATGCGTCAAGATGCAGTACGCCATCTTCTGCTTTCCAGGCCAAACCCGGTGCCGGTTTACCGTATGCATGCCAGCCGTCGGTAGTTTTACCATCAAATAGTGGCTCAAATCCAGTAGTTGTGACCGCCGTTTTTTTGTTGGTATCGGCAACAACGGTGCTGTCATTATTATAGTTTTTTGGGGTGGATGAATGGCAGCCGCTTATGGCGATGGCTGTTAATGATATTAAAAATACCTTGTTCATTGGTGTTATGTTTAATTAGTAAGTTTTAAAGATTTCCCTTTTTAAATTCGCCCACCGCATAAGTAGCAGCACGGGCCGTTAAAGCCATATACAAAATTGAAGGACTTTGGTTTCCGGTAGTCGCCATACAAGCGCCATCGGTCACAAACACGTTTTTGCACAAGTGGAGTTGGTTCCATTGGTTAAGCAGCGATGTCTTTGGATCTTTCCCCATGCGCACCCCTCCCATTTCATGGATATCGAGGCCCGGCGCCTGTTTGTTTTCGTGCTTTTGAATATTGGTACAGCCGGCTTTTTCAAACATGGCAGCAGTCTGGGTTAAAAAGTCCTGGATCATGCGCTCATCATTGTCATCATATTCAACCGAAGTGATCAGCAGCGGAATGCCCCATTGGTCTTTTTTATCCGGACTTAAGCGCACATGATTACTGGCCTTGGGTATGGTTTCGCCCTGCAGGTACATGTAAGCGCTCCATCCGCCCGGTTCTGTAAGCGAATCTTTGTAAGCTCCTCCTACCTCGCCTTCGGCAGTTTCTTTTGGTCCCCGGTTACGGTACGCCCCCATAAACGTGGTGAAGCCACCTTTGTAATCGGTTTCCTGTTTATGGAGGTTACGATAGTTGGCGAGGATTAGCTCGGTTGGGTTTCGGCCGAAGTAATAGCGGTTTAAAAAGCCATCCATATCTGCTGTTACCGATGCCCGGTAATTTTGAAAAGCGATGTATTTACCCAGCAGGCCGTTGTCATTACCCAGCCCGTTCGGGAACCTTTCTGATTTTGAGTTGAGCAGGATAAGGTTAGTATTCAGTGCCGATGCATTCATAAAAATGATGCGGGCTTTATACACAAACTCCTGTTTAGTGTTGGTATCAATAACTTCTACCCCAGTAGCTTTGCCAAGCTTTTCGTCATAAATAATTGAATGCACTACCGAAAAGGGACGTATAGTGAGGTTACCCGTTTTTTTGGCCCAGGGCAGCGTTGAACTTACCGAACTAAAATAACCACCGAAGGGGCAGCCGCGCATACACAGGTTCCGTGCCATACATTTAACGCGCCCCTGATCTATGTGGATCTGCTTCGGCTCAGTAATATGCGCCCAGCGGGCATGTACCAGGTGCCTGTCGGGATAGTTTTCTTTTATCTTTTTGCTGATATGTTCCTGCACTGCGTTCATATCAAAAGGAGGCAAAAACTCGCCATCGGGCATGGCTTCAATGCCGTCTTTATTACCGCAAACGCCTATGAATTTTTCTACATGTGAGTACCATGGCGCTACATCATCGTAACTAATAGGCCATTCAATGCCGTAACCAAAACGGGCTGGGTTTTCAAACTCAAACTTGCTCCATCGCTGGCAAGCCCGCCCCCACGTAAGCGACTTACCACCAACCTGGTAACCTCGGATCCAGTCGAACGGTTTTTCCTGTATGTAGGGATGATCTTTATCTTTTACGAAGAAATGAGCATCATCTTCGCCATAACCTGCCGCGCGACTGATTAGGGGATTTTCTTTCAGGAAATCCTTCGTCATTTCGCCACGATGTTTAAACTCCCAGGGATCCATCGTTGCTGTTGGATAATCCTTGATATGCTGCACATCCCGGCCCCGTTCAAGTACCAAGGTTTTTAAGCCCTGTTCGCAAAGCTCCTTCGCTGCCCATCCTCCGCTAATACCCGAGCCTATCACTATAGCATCATAGGTAAACTGATCTTTAGCATTTTGGGGTTCTTGAGGCATAGTTACAATTGGTTATGATTAATAAACTGTTTAATTGTCAATAGGTTTTATAAAGCTGAAAGCAGAAGGCCGAAAGCTGAAAGCTTTAAATTTTTGCCTTCAGTCTTTAGCTTTAAGCCTCCAGTTGTGCGGCCGCGGCATCATCCATAAATATCTGCGCATTTTGCAGCGTTTTAAATATCGATGCCGGTACATCGTTGGTAACACATCCTTGCAATGCCTCAGCAATAATTGGTGCTTTTTTACTTCCGCTGGCTATCAGCACCGGTACGGAGGCTTCGGCCAGGTGCCTTAAGCCAAGGGTAATACCTTCGGTTAAAACAGTATCGGTAGTAAAGTATTTTTGTGCAACCTCTATAGTAATAGGTGCTAAAGGCGAATGATGCGAGTAAGAATGAAAATCGGAGCCGGGTTCATTAAGGCCGATGTGACCATTAAGCCCTACTCCAACCACCATCATATCCAATCCGCCAAGTTTATCAATATGTTTATTCATGGCCTGGCATTCGGCATCCAGGTCATCAGCAACAGCGTTAAAGAACTTTACTTTTCCGGGCGAAATATTAAGCGGCGTAAAAAAGTGCTTTTCGAGGAAATAAGTGCAGCTGCCATCATTAGTACGGTCGAGGCCAACCCATTCATCCAGTCCCACAAAGTTGGTTTGGCTAAAATCGACCCGTCCGTTATTTGCATACTGAACCAGGTAACTGAACATACCGGTTGGCGAATCACCGGAAGGGAAGCAGATCAACGCGTCCGGCTTTTGGTTAACCAGGGTAACTACCAGGTCGGCCACTGCTTTCGACATGGTATTATAATCAGGATATGTATGTAGTTTCATTTGTTATTTATTATCGAGCCAAAGATTTACAGGTTTATCAATCTTTGCAGAAAATGGCAGCTCAATTTTTTTGCCGGCACCTGCCGAGGCATAAGCTGCGTAGATAAGTTCGAGCACAGCTCTGCCGTCTTCCCCGGTTACAAGCGGGGTTTTGTTGTTCTGTACACAATCAATAAAATGTTTGAGCTCATGCGGATAACCCTGGTTAAAAGCCTCTTCAAAAATGGTGAAACTCCAGCCCTGTGTGGTATCTGATTTTTCCATGGCATAACCGTATCCGTCCCTGCTGTAAGTTACTGCCGCGTTACCCATAAATAAATCGGCGTATATAACACCGCCAAGACCGTGAATCTCACACCTGTCATCCATGCCACCATGTTTGGCCCAGCTATTTTCGGCAACGGCTGTTACACCGTTCTCAAACTCCACAATAATTACCGAATTATCCTCGCCCCTGGTACGGCCTTTATGCAGTACCGTGCTCATACTGGCATAAACGCTTTTAGGCTTGACATTGTCCAGCATCCACCTAAACCAACCTAATGCATGGCAACCCATATCCATGATCACCCCACCGCCCGAAAAATTGATATCATAAAACCAATCCGAATGCGGACCGGAATGTTTTTCGCCCTGCTTCAGCATATAGATCTCGCCAACGGCGCCCTCTTTTACCAAATGCCTTGCCCGCTCATATTTGGGTGCAAAGCACAGCTCTTCGGCATACATCAGTTTTACATTGTTGGCCTTGCATGCGGCAATCATTTCGTCGGCCTCTTCAAGCGTAACAGCAAGTGGTTTTTCAATAATTACATGCTTGCCTGCTTCCGCGGCTTTGATGGTGGCTTCGGCATGCAGATAATTTGGCAAGCAGATATCCACCACTTCGCAGCCCGATTCGGCGATGAGTTTATCAATATCATCAAACCATTGGGCTATGTGATATTTTTCGGCAAAGGCTTTGGCTTTTTCGGGCTTGCGGGCATAGCAGGCCACAACATCAGCTTCGGGAATGAAACGATGGTATGATTCCATGTGAATATCGGTGATAAAACCGGCACCCAGTATGGCTACTTTAGTTTTGTTCATAAAATGTATATATAATAAAGCGCCGATAATTGGAACAGCGCACAGGATTTACCTGGTTAAGAATACCGTTCAAGATTAACGAATAATATTTAGAAATTGAAAATTTTTGGAAGATGCTTGTTGGGGGCATGTAAGGGCTGCTGCGGTATCCAAGTTACATTGGCCCGCTCAATCGCCGCGGATTGGCTTTGTTCTTTTTCTTGATAAAAAGAACCAAAACCGAGCCGAGTGAGCTCATGAGCACCTATAAAACAAAATACTTCGCGAATAAATCAAGTCAGCAGATAGGCTTCTATGTGCGCAAGGCCTTGCCCTGCAAACCGGGCAGAACCACGGGCTGCAATTATTTTGCCCTGACTTCACCGGCTCCCGCTCCTGCAAAAACTTGCTATGCCCTTTCCTGCGCTCTTGGCCACCATTGTTCTACCCGCTTTCGTCCGAAGCTTACCTGCTGACAGAAGCGGTTTCAAATATGTTACGGGAATTTAACGAGAGCCTTTATAAATACCATCCCCAAGTTTAAAGCAACAGTTTTATCTCCTACCCTTCCATGATATGCTTTTTTATAAACTCAATGGTTGATTCGGGCAGGGCATTGCCGCTGGCCTGTGTAAGGCTGCCGTCGGGCTGCAGTTCCAGCTCGGCATTGATGTTGTTATCAATAAAAACATGCAGCTTATTTTGCTCTTTTTCAACATGGCAGGTAAGCTCACGTTCTGAGTAGTTTATCAGGAACTCATATTTCCCGTCTTTCGCGGCCGGAGTGGTGTCTTTTTGATCGATCATGGCAGTTTGTTTATTGAGATAACATACCACGATTGATGATGTTTACTTTATTGACAAATAAAACAGCTGTTTAAACATGTTTTAAAATGAGGCAGAAAAAAAAGAGATAGCCCGCCGGCTGTCTCTTTTTTAAATTTAAGTTGACTGACCTCATTATTTATCATAAAGAACTAATTGGTTAGAACGATAATAACAATTAGTCAAATATAAGCACTATAGAATTAGTAGACTAATTTTTTTGATAAAAAATGTTACTTTTTTTTCATTTTGGGTCAGTTTTTCTTAACAGATGGCGTTTTGTTAACAATACTATCCTTTTTCTGCCCATTTCCGGGTAGTTTTGGCGCAAAATTTCTGATTATCGTATCCTTTTTAAATTTTATCGCATTATTCTTCCCAGTATCAACTTTTAGGGTACTATCCGGGATGTTTTTTATTCCGGGGCTCTTCAGGCTATCCGTTTTGAGGCTTACCCCCGGCTTAGCAGTTCCTGGTTTAGCAGGAGCATTTTTCCCTGGAGATTTAGTTGTCGGTGCTTTTTTACTACGCTTTTTAATAATGTCTTCTTTTGATGCCGGACGCTCTTTAGGTTTCCACAAAAAGCCTTTCAATATCTTATCATCCTCTTTAACTTTTTCGATAGGGATATAACGGTTTTCGGGCTTGGTTAAAAAGTAAATATCCGTAGCCTGGTTCTTTTTAAAAACGGTACGGATCCGGCTGCTTAATGACCGCTGCATACCCGAAACCTTGCCGCTGTCGCGCTGAAAATAAATGGTTTCGGCATTGCCAAACGTATACATCTGGTCAAGCTTATCGTCTTTAAAATACCCCCGCATTTTCTTACCCGATACCTGGTTAAAATGCGTTGAGTCATCCTTTTCAATATTTACGATAAATGCCGAGGGGAAAAGTTCAATATTATCCAGCTTTTTATGGCGCATTTGCATATATACGGTATCCCCGCTCAATTGCGAACCCTGTGTCCAGATAATCGGGTTTACATACATGCGCATGGTAGAATCGCTGTTGCTATAAAATACCGAATCGGATTTAGCCTGCAGATCTGATTTAAAGATTTTAACGTGGTGATGGCCAATAAGCATCCGTACGCGTGCCGTATCTTTCAAATTAACCGGGTATTGTTTAAAAACCGGGTCCCGCTGCATTTGTTCACGGTATATACTATCCTGTTTTGCTTTTTTAGCGGCAGCGAGTGCGTCCTTTTTCCGTTGTAATGAATCATTTACCGGTTTAGGCTTTCCAAAAAAATCGCGATGAAAATAACTTGTATCTTTAGGCACCCTTATATAATAAGCAGTGAGGAACTTTGACGATTTTTTATCCGCTGCCAGTTTACGCTGTTTTAGTGTAGTATCACGTAAGGTCCGCTGGCGTTCCTGGTAAATTTTCTGGTTTTTATAGGTCATGATCTGCGTTTCAATGGTATCGGCAGTCATGTATATCGAATCGCGTTTGACGTGGCTGGTATCTTTTGGCGCTACAGTTGTTTTTACTGGGACAAGCTTTCCTGCTACTTTAGCAACTCCAGGCTTAATAGCATCGGCCACCCCAGCCAGGCTGCCTATGTTTTTTATATTCGCTTTATCCTTATTGTTTTTTAATACAGGAGCCGCCGCCTTCAGTGCCGAATCGATCAGCTTTTCGTTCCCTTTTTTAGCCTGCGTTGTAGCTTTTATCAAAGCATCGGCATTGGCATCTTTATTATTTTTTAAAGCACTCTGTACCAGCGTAGCCGCCATATCAACATTGGCACTATCCTTTTTGCCTATGGCAAATGGCTGCTTAATGGGCATGGTATTGGCCGGGGCCCTATGGCTGCTATCAGGCTTTATAGCATTTGCAATTTTAGTAAGATCAGTTACTTTTTTGGCCGCCGCTTTGGCATTCTTATTTGCGGCGGGTAATTGCTTAGCTGTGGTATCGGTTTTACTGGTGTCCTTTTGCTCGGAGATCAGTACCACATAAGCGTTTTCGGTAACAACGGTTTTTTCTTCGGCCCTGTAATAAGTACCCAAATCGCCTTTAATGGTTACCTTTTGTTCCTTGTCTTCAAAGGTGATGTTCTTTACCGCGCGGCCATATCCTTTTAGCTTATCGTAAAAAAGGCTGTCCCCTTTTAATGATTTGGTTCCTTGCCTGTATGAATTTTTTTTACCAAAATAAGCCTGCTCGGTAACGGTGTTATACAAACCGTTCTCGGTATACAGGGTATCCTTGTCCTTAGTACCGTAAATATTGGTTGGCCCGAAAAAATAGGCAATACGCGTACCCGTGTTATATTTGAGCGTGTCGTTTTTTATCAAAGCATCGGGTGTGGTAAGCACTACATCGTACCGAAAATAAGAGTCGCGGCTAAAAGCAAAATAATAGCCATTTTTACTGGTAAGCACATTATCCTTATTCACCAGTTTTCCGCCGCCGGTATATGTACCTATACGACTGGCGGTGTTGTAGGTAAGGTAATTGGTGGTTAGCGTGGCATCACGGTCAACCATTTTAACGTTATCGGTAAGGATGGCTGTTTTGGTGTTGCCATTATAGTTCAACTTATCTGAAAATATGTTCAGCGTATCGCCCTGGTTTATGTTTACGTTACCAAAGGCGTCAAAAGCATTATCGCTGGGATAAAAGTAAGCACTATCCGACCGGAGGATAGAGTAATCCTGCTTAAACACACCTTTATATACCTTAATCAGCTGTTTGCCGCTAGCCGTTTTTCCGCCGGTGCTTCGTTCAGATTGTATCAGGTTTACAATTGATTTTTTTTGAGCCATGGCTGTAGTTGCCATCGCCAAAAACAAAAAGCATAAAACGTATTTCCTCACAATGGCAAAATTAGTTTTTTGTTGGGGTTATTAAATTAATAATTTTGATGAATGCTGCCAGTTAATCAGTTTGTTAATTTTATTGAGCAAAACAGCTTATTTACGCCTGCTGCCAAAATACTGGCAGCTGTAAGCGGCGGCATCGATTCGGTTTTAATGGTACACCTGCTTAAAGCCGCGGGTTATGATTTTGGTATTGCCCATTGTAACTTTCAACTGCGTGGTAATGAAGCCCTGCGCGATCAGGCCTTTTGCCGTGATCTCGCCACAGCTCTTGGTGTACCTTTTCATACTGTTAATTTTGATACGGAGCAATACGCCGCAGACAACAGGGTATCCATACAAATGGCAGCCCGCGATTTGCGTTATCGGTGGTTTGATATCATCAGCCAGCAATCAGGTTATGAGGTTGTTGCGCTTGCTCACCACCAAAACGATACTATCGAAACAATATTGTTAAACCTTACACGTGGCACCGGAATTGCAGGCCTGCATGGCATTTTGCCCAAAAACGGCAAGTTGGTGCGCCCGTTGCTATTCCTCAGCCGTACAGAAATACAGACCATTGTTACAGCCGAAGGTTTAACTTTTGTGGAGGACAGCTCTAACGCATCAGCAAAATATGCCCGTAATAAGATCCGGCTTGAAGTAGTACCTAAGCTGAAGGAACTGAACCCATCGCTGGAAAAAACATTTGAAAACAACCTGTTCCATTTCCGTGACCTGGAACTATTGCTTGAACTTAAGCTTGATGAATTAAGGCAAACGTTGCCTCAGATACATAATGACCTCAAATATCTGCCCATTACCAAAGTAAAAAAACTAAACCCCAAACGGCTGCTTCTTTTTAAACTGCTGGATGAATACGGTTTTAATGAAACTACCATCGACGATCTTATTGCCTCACTTGATAAACATCCGGGCCGGGTATTTGAGTCCGGAACACATACCTTATTGCTCGACAGGGAAAACATCATTCTCAAACAAAAAACTGCGACCCACCTGTCCGAAGTTAATATCAATGCCACAGACCATGAAGCAAATTTTGGCGTTTATAAACTTAACCTGCTGCATGATGATAGTCCGCTGATTATAAAAGATAATCCGTTGGCAGTATCCATTGATGCTGATAAGTTAGTTTATCCGTTAAAAATGCGTACCTGGCACAAGGGCGATCATTTTTTCCCTTTGGGGATGAAGGGCAAAAAAAAGCTGAGCGACTTTTTTATTAATCAAAAAGTGCCGCTGCACCAAAAGGAAGAAATCCCAATCCTGGTAAACGGCAATGGCGAAATTATGTGGATTGGCGGCTATCGCCCCGACGAAAGGTATAAAGTGAGTGATAACACTAAAAAAGTTACTATCTTCGAACTGTTTAAACTAACATGAGCGATAAATCCGTTTTTACCGAAAAACAATACCTTGGCCGGGAATTTATACCGCTAACCATACGCCTGGTTTTAGCCATGTTCTGTTTTGCAGCCTACTTTTTCACCGACGAACGCGAACGCAACGGCGATTTACTGGTTGTTGTAGGTTTTGCCATCATCATTATTTCCATTATCCTGGGGTTCCTCCTGCATTTTCGCACCCGTGTGGAAAACAAAAGCGTCATGCTTGACGGCTTGTGGACAACCAAACTGGTAAAAATAGATTTGAACAGCATTGTCAAGGCTGAAAAAGGTACCTATAGCCGCTATCTTTTCAACAACCCTGTTTATAACCTGCATACCAAAGGTACCATCCGTTTTTTTACCTCAGGCAATGAAGCCATCCACCTTACTGATCGTGACGGACTGCTTTATATAATCGGCTCCAAACACCCTAATGAGTTTTTGAGGGCGATACGGGAAGAGATGAAGAAGTAAGTAATACCTCTCCCATAGTTATATAAATACAATCATTTTTTTACAGTAGATCAGATGGAAAATTTCATCTCATACGAAGGCCTTCCGATAAGTTCATGGGGAGCACACAGAATTAATGGCCGTTCTGCAGATGAAATTTACGATTCGCTATCCAAGTTTACTTCCATATTAACCAGCACCAATAAACCTCATCGTCTTATTATTGAATTTAACAGTACCATAAACAGTGATGCTTCTAAATTTAAAACTATCTGGAAACTGATCTTAGCTTGTGGCCTACCAAAGCTCTCAATAAGTGAATATTTTAGCACCAAGCAATTAAAATGGCATTGGCCTTTAAGAACCGGCAGTATCAACAAGGCCATGAAACTTCAGCAGCAATACCAGAATATTACATTTTCGGCTTTATGGTGCTTTTATTTTACCGATCCCAACTCAAAAGAAGTATTACCGGGGCAGGATTCGATCCCAGTTATAGACGTAAGATTAAAAAATTCACAAATCTATTGGAGACATGGGAAAACTTCATCAATATCGCTTTGGTTTACTTTGCCATTCAAAGAGTTTGATGATCAGGCTATCAATTATATTAAATTATTACATGCGAATTTACCTGTTAAATTATCCCGTCATCATTGGCGATTATGGCGCAATTCTAAAAATGGACTGTCGCCAAAGAAATTGACTTGCGATTTTTTGGATTAAAAATACGAGCCAGACATTTATCTTAATAAATCTGTGAGATTTTACTTTATTCACTCTCCATCACCTTCATCAATTCCTCAATAAATAAAATAGCCGCGCGTTTACGGTAAACACCTTTTTGCCAAAGGATATATGATTGCCGTTTGATATCTTTTGACTCGATAGGGATGGCGGTTACTTTATTCCAGCCTATTATAGCTTTTTCATTCAGGATGGTTGCCCAATGGCCGTTCTCAACCAGGGCCAGTAATGAATGCACATCATTGAGTTCAATTTTAATATTGGGCACTATCTTTTTACGGTTAAACAAATCATTAATAAAATCGCGCGAGCTGAAGCCTTTTCCCGGCAAGATGAGATCGAGTTTGGCAAGCTCTTCCGGGTTTATTTTCTTGAGTTGGGCCAGCGGATTATTTTTTGAAACCACCATTACCACGCTCGAGCTAAACAATTCCTGCATTTCCAGGTCTTCGTCATCACTTTCATTGTGGAAAGCGAGGATCATATCCAGCTCGGCCAGTCGTAGTTTTTTTTCCAATTCTTCCGGGCTGCCATAGGTAATAAAGATTTTGATGCCGGGGTATTTGGTACTGAACGGAGCCAATGCGGGCAACAATAAAGAAGTAAATGCATATGAAACGCCGATGTTGAGCTCGCCGATGGTAGCATTTTGCAATTCACTTATGGCCTGCTTGCTCCGCTGCACATCGTTAAGGATCTTGCGGGCATGAGTTAAAAATATATGACCAGCCTCAGTGATCCGTACATGCTTGCCTATCCTGTCGAACAAAAGCAAGCCCAGCTCCTCTTCAAGCTGCTTTATTTGTTGCGATAGCGTGCTTTGTGTAATGAATACCGCAGCAGCAGCCTCGGTAAAGTTCATGGTTTCGGCAGCCTTAACAAAGTATTGCAGTTGACGTAATTCCACAATCAATCGTTTTTATCTATCAATCCTATTAAAACAATCTATTTTACAAATGTATTGATATGGGCGATATTTGCAGCATAAAACAATTCAATAGTCTTGCATTAAGTACTCCCCTGAATTTGCTTTTGTTATGAATTGAACAAATGAATGTGTTTCGCTCTTTAAAGTACCGTAATTTTAAGCTGTTTTTTTACGGTCAGTCAATATCCCTCATTGGCACATGGATGCAAAAAACAGCAGTGAGCTGGCTTGTTTACCGCCTCACCGGTTCGGCTCTTTTATTAGGGATTGTGAGTTTTGTGAGCCTGATCCCGTCATTAATATTGGCACCCTATGCAGGCAGTATTGTTGACAGGCATAACCGTTACCGCATTTTAGTTATTACCCAGGTAGTATCCATGCTTCAAGCCGGTGCTTTTGCGTTCATGATCTTTTTAAAAATCTATAATATTCCCGCTATTATTGGCCTCAGCCTGTTGCAGGGTATTGTAAATGCCTTCGATGTAACCTGCCGCCAATCATTAATGGTGGATATGGTTGATGACAAGGCTGATTTGCCTAATGCCATCGCTTTAAACTCAACCATGACCAACCTGGCGCGTATTGCAGGCCCGGCAATTGCAGGTATCGTATTAAGTGCTTTTGGTGAGGATGTTTGTTTCTTCGGCAACTTTTTGAGCTATATCCCTGTGCTCACCTGTTTATTTATGATGAAGCTAAACACCATAGTGCCTGTCCGTTCAGAAAAAAGCATCTGGACAGAATTACAGGAAGGTTTCAGATACGTATCCGGCGACAGCGACCTGAGCAGTATGATCCTGATGCTTACCGCAAGCAGCCTGTTTGTGATACCATTTAACACTCTAATGCCGATATTCGCCAAAGATCTTTTTAATGGCGATGCAAAAACCTTCAGCTGGTTTGAGAGCGCAGCTGGTTTAGGGTCGGTAATTAGTGCTGTATATCTGGCTAACCTGAAGAGTAATAAAAACCTTGTAAAGATCATGTCGATAGCAAGTCTTATTTTTGGTACAAGCGTGCTGATGGTGGCCTATGCAGGCAAACTACCTTTTGCTTTAATATTTATGGTATTTACTGGCGTTGGTATGATGGCGCAAACATCGGCCATCAACACCTATATCCAAACCCATGCTATCCCGGCTATGCGGGCAAGGGCCATCAGCTATTATGTGATGGCTTACCAGGGCATGATTCCGGTGGGCAGTTTGATGGCCGGTTGGTTGGCCAATGAACTTGGGCCGCGCAGGGCTGTTTGTATCGAGGGAATTATTGGGGTATTGGCCACTGCATTGTTTGTATTATATAAAAGAAGACAGGCAGCAGGTGAAGCCGTTGAAGGCAAAGCGATGTTCGTTAAGTAAATCTATTTCATCTACCTGTTTAAATAAAGAAGCCCTTTCAAGTTTTGGAAGGGCTTTGTTATGATAAAAATGTCATTGCGAGGAGCAAAACGGGAATGAGCTTAGGCGCGACGTGGCAATCGCATGCTATACAGGGCGACCATGCTTCCGTGCGATTGCTTTGTATCTTATAATGACGTGATTGTAAATCATTGACTATTAAAGGTAAATTTTTGTTTTTAATTATAATGTGGGCGTTGCCTCCGGCCCGGGCTATCCGCTACAAGTCCTCGCCTTGCCCACACACAAGGCCTCCGCACGCTGTGGGCTTTTCGCTACTATCCCTAACGCTGCCTACACACCATAGCTTAAATATATCAAATCGGAGACGTCATTTAATTTTTTTTTCAGGGTTTTCCTGGTGGTTATTCACAATGACGCTTTTTTTTGACCTCCTTTATATTTTACATCTTCAAACCAATCTCCCTTAAGCGTTCATCCAGATACTCACCGGCAGTGATATCAGTATATAATTTAGGATGCTGTTCATCAATGCACGATTCAAGACTGGTCAAATCCATGCCTGATTTTGGGTGAAGGAAAAACGGCACCGAAAAACGGGAGAACTTCATCAACTCGCGTGGCGGGTTCACTACGCGGTGTGTTGTTGATTTTAGCTTGTTGTTGGTTAAGCGCTGCAGCATGTCGCCAACGTTAACTACCAAATCTTCACCATAAGCTTTAACCGGGAACCAGGTATTATCGCGGGTTAACAGTTCAAGACCGTCGGCGCTGGCTCCTATTAACAGGGTGATCAGGTTAATATCTTCGTGGGCTCCGGCACGTACAGCATCATCAGGCACCGAATCAGGATCGGTTATAGGGAAATAATGCAGGGTGCGAAGTATAGAATTACCGTTATGTACTTTATCGTCAAAATAGTTTTCGGGCAATTCGAGGTAAACGGCAATTGCGCGGAGTAAATGTTTACCAGCTGCTTCCAGTTTTTTGTAAACTTCGATGGTGGTTGGGTTAAATTCGGGCAGTTCATTAACGGTTACATTATCCGGGTACTGTGCTTTCAGTACCTCGTCATCAGTTACGGTTTGGCCAATTTGCCAAAATTCTTTCAGGTCGGGGGTTTTAAAACCTTTTGCCGTTTCCTTGCCTTTACCGGTGTACCCGCGCTGGCCTGCTAAGCCCGGGATTTCATATTGCTGTTTTACTGCATCGGGCAGGGCAAACAGCGTTTTAACCTGGTTGTAAAGCCTATCTATCAATTCTTTACTAAGACCGTGATTAGTAATGGTAACAAATCCTGTTTCGTTAAAAGCCTTGCCAATATCGTTCGAAAATTGCTTGCGTTCATCGGCACTGCCGTTTATATAGGTATTCAGGTCCAGGCGTGGAATGTTTACTGTGCTCATAGTTATCGTTTATAAAACAGGTAGCAAAATTATTTAATTTTTAAGCGAGGAATACAAGATAGTGATAAAATTTTATCCCCATAATTACGCTGACCCTGTTCTCATTAACTCTTTAAAACAATTTTTGCTTTAAACGTTTTATACTTCTGCTTGTCATACATTCAACAACACCAATGTGACAGGCCATCTTAAACATACATTATTATGAAATTTATTAATAAAATATGCGGTATTAGCTTAATAGCATTTTTAATAATGCTTGCCGCACCAAACATGAGTAAAGCCCAGGAAGGAGGCTATGTATCCGACCAGGAGTTTTACGACGAACTTGATCCATACGGTACCTGGGTTAACGACCCGCAGTACGGTAACGTTTGGATCCCGGACGCCGGTGACAATTTCAGGCCATATGCTACCCGGGGCCACTGGGTAGTAACCGACTATGGCAATACCTGGGTATCCGATTATGAATGGGGCTGGGCTCCGTTTCATTATGGCCGTTGGCGCTATGATGATTATTATGGATGGGAATGGATTCCAGGCCATGAATGGGCCCCGGCATGGGTAAGCTGGAGGCACGGCGGCGGTTATTACGGCTGGGCGCCTTTACAGCCAGGTATAAGTATCAATATCTCTTTTGGCAATAGTTACAATGTGCCCGACAACTACTGGGTTTGCGCACCACAGGCATATATTACCAGGCCGAATATCTATAATTATTATGTGCCGCAAACACGAGTAGTTAACATTATTCATCAAACAACAATTATTAACAACACTTATGTTAATAACAACCGTACTTATATAACCGGCCCAAGAGTAAATGAGATCAGGCAGGTTACTAACAACCGTAACGTGCGTGTTTACAACATTAACAACGTTAACCGGCCAAACGGCGGCGGCAGGATAGTTAATAATACAGTAAACATTTACCGTCCGGAAGTAAGAAAAGCACCCGATGCACGACCTGCAAGGGTGGTAAACGCTGCGGCTTACAGGCAGCAAAACCCTAATGATGGCATCGCCAACAGACGCGGCGGTAACGCTACTATCAACCCCAATAATGCGGCCCGTCTGCGTCAAATTGCCCGTAACGAAAGACCTGATAACAAAATAGTACAGGTTAACCATCCAGGCCCGGCAGCCCGGCCTAACCCGGAAAATGGAGCTCGCCCAAATCAGCCAAATGCAAGGCCAGGAGACAATCAAGCTCAGCGTCAGCAACAGGCTCAACAACGCCTGCAACAGCAACAAGCACAAAGGCAACAACAGCTTGATCAAAGACAAAATAATCAAACCCAACGCCAGCAGCAACAACAAGCCCAGCGTCAACAACAATTACAGCAAAGGCAGCAAGATCAACGGGTAAAAAGCGAGCAGCAGAACCGTCCGCAGTCCCAGCAGGAACAGCAAGCCCAAAGGCAACAACAAGTACAGCAAAGACAGCAGCAACAGCAAGCTCAAAGAGAGCAGCAGCTACAACAGCGCCAGCAGCAGGAACAGCAGCAGGCTCAACGTCAACAGCAGCAGCAACAACAACGTCAGCAACAAATGCAGGCCCAACGCCAGCAACAGGAACAACAGCGCCAGCAACAAATGCAGACTCAACGTCAGCAGCAGGAACAGCAACGTCAGCAACAAATGCAGGCCCAACGTCAGCAGCAGGAACAACAGCGCCAGCAACAAATGCAGGCCCAACGTCAGCAGCAGGAACAACAGCGCCAGCAACAAATGCAGGCCCAACGTCAGCAACAGGAACAACAGCGCCAGCAACAAATGCAGGCTCAACGTCAACAACAGGAACAGCAACGCCAGCAACAAATGCAGGCTCAACATCAGCAGCAGGAGCAGCAACGCCAGCAACAACAACAGCGTCAGCAACAGCAGCAACAACAACAACGCCAGCAGCAGGAAAGGCGACCTGCAAACCGGTAAAATAAATTTATAACCGCTACAATAAACAGCACGTATAAAGCATTATATACGTGCTGTTTTTATTTATAATCGCTATTATTAACAATGAAGAAATTCCTGCATATTAATTATTTTATCATCGCACTTGTTATCGTACTCAGTTCCACCGTCAGGGCACAGGAAAACGTAAGCAAGTCATCAACCCAAATCAACTTTATTGAAAACTCCTGGACCGAAGCTCTAAAACAGGCTGCCCGTCAAAACAAATATATTTTTGTTGATGCTTATGCCACTTGGTGTGGTCCCTGCAAAATGCTCAAGGCTACCACATTTAAAAACAACAAAGTAGCCGATTTTTACAACGATAATTTTGTAAATGTAGCTATCGACATGGAAAAAGGACAAGGCCCTGCCCTGGCTGCCGAATGGGGACTGCAGGCCTACCCTACCATGATTATATTTACCAGCAAAGGCAAACCCGTATCAGGAACCGTAGGCTATATCAGGGCAAATGACCTCATTAAATTTGGCAGGCAGGCATTGAATAAATAGTTCAATTGAACCTATAAAAAAGACCGGCGCTATAAGCAACCGGTCTTTTTTTTAACTCAATTAACAACTTTATTTAGGTGTAGATAAAAGTACCTACTAATAAAGCCAACACCTGGTCTATAGATAATGGCTCGTCAAAAGCAGCGGTAGCAACGGCTACTGAAGTAGATGTGCCTGATACACCCGGCAATGTGGTGAGATTGACGCCGCCCTGGGTAACGTTTTGTTCGCCATCGTAATTTCCGTTAACCTGCGGTACACCGGTATCGTTGCCTAAAGTAGCGGTACTGGTGATCCACGGGGAAACGCCCAGCAACTGCCGGATAGCCGATGCGTGACGGGCTTCAACCGCATGGATTGATAAAGCCGCGGTCAAAATATCTTTGTTACCCAGCAAGTTAGGTGCCTGGCCTTTATAAGCACGTACACCTGTATCTTCAAAAGCCAATGCTACCTTCAAAAACAAGTTGTAATTGCCAAACAAACCTTTAAAGGGCCCCTCACCTGTGCCGCCGCCTGCTGTAAAATCAAACTTGGGCGAAGTAACCGGCGTACCGCCCGAAGCTGTAATAGCTGATTTCAGGAAGGCCACGTGTTGGTTTTCGTCTTCTTTTACTGCGTTGATATAAGAGGCGCCTGCAGCAGGGATCAAACCTACTGAGGCAGCACCTGTATTATAAAATGACGACTCAAGATATTCAAGTGTTAAAGCATAATTTAAAACCTCAATCACTGTTGGAGCAGCAGCAGCCCCGTACGCCTTTTTGAGCATGGTACCCATGGCAAACGGCACAGCGGCCATAGCCACTTTTGAACCGAAGCTGGTTATATTTTTGATAGCTGCACGACGCGGATTAAGCCTGTCGTTCAGTTCGGGATCAAATTTTTCTATCTCGTCTATTATATTAAATAAATTCATGGCGATGTGTGATTAAGCTGTGTAACTATAATTGGATGCACTCACTTTAGTTTTGAGGTAGGTGTTTGCGATAGGCAATACCTCGGCAATGGTAGCTGATTTATTCAAACCGTTGCTGTCTACCTGGTCATCAGCAGCAAATGACCCTGCAACAAGCATATTGCTAATCAATGCAGCGTGCCTTGCCTCAACCGATACAATTTTACCCGCAATGGTTAAATAACCGGCATCCTGAATCAGGTAACCGGCACCATCATAAGCTTTAACACCGGTATCTTCAAATGCTTTAGCTGCACCAAGCACTGCAGATTTTTTGGTAAAATCGATAGTGCTGAAATCAACAGTAAGCGCCGGGATTGCGTTACCGCCCAAAGCAGCTTTGAAAAATTCGCGGTGTAGCACCTCATGATCACGAATACTTGTGAAAAGCGCTTTTTCATCGGCAGTCATGCCCGAATATGGCGTGGTAATTACCTGGATATAAAATGCGGCTTCCAGTTGCTCAAGCGCGTAAGCGTAGTTAAGGATCGCAAGATCGCCTTTGGCACCGATATCAATGCCCCCGCCAACAATTACCTTGTGGTCTTTGTGACAAGCTGCTGTAGCTAAGAGTCCGGCTGATGCCACGCCTAACCCCGCATAGCGTAAAAATGACCTCCTGGCCATATTTGCTCCGCCTATGCTTTCCTGTTCAGATGTTTTCATAGAGTTCGATTTTTAATGCTATAATTAGTTATCTTGTAGATGGATATACGCCCGTAATAACCCGCCGGATTTCAATTTGCGATAATTAAGCTACTCTTAATTGGAGTGTTTAACTGCGGGTAAAACCTATGGCTCTATTTACAGTTAAAAAGACCTCCCCAAAATTCGGAATAATAAAAAAGGCCGAAACGCTCTCGCAGCTTTTCGGCCCTACATCTACCTATGAAAACAACCCTTTGAGAAGGGTATTAATACTTATCCAAACCTGGTGCCAAATCCTAAAACCGCTTTTAAACTTCTATAAATAAGCTTTTGAAGCTAACAGATATCCCCGTGTGGAAAGCAATCCCAAAATCGGGAATTATAAGCTACTATCATTAACCATTCTTAATTAAAAAGCAATCAGATCATAGAGAGAGATTGAAATTTCCGCTAAATAAAAAAGGCCGGACAACTCTCGCAGTTATTCCGGCCCTACATCTACCTATGAAAAACAACCCTTTGAGAAGGGTATTAAACTATATTCAAACCTGATGCCAATGTTTAAAAATGGCTTTAAATGCCTAATTGGCAGCTTTTTAAAACACAAACACTTCTCAATGTGTAGAAATGACACCCAAAACCGGGAATTAATTTCCCATTGGTTAATTTCGACAGGCTACATTTTAATCATCAGGCAACATAACGCCGTAATAAAAAAGGCCGGACAACTCTCGCAGTTGATCCGGCCCTACATCTACCTATGAAAAACAACCCTTTTTAGTAAGGGTATTAACTTTAATTCAAACCGGGTGCCAAATACCAAAACGCCTTTCCAGTATCCTAAACGCACTTTCAAAGGCCTAATGAATATAAAGTGTGTAAATACTTTCCGGGAATAGTGGTATAATTTTCCCAAAAGTTAAAACTTGACCGGCTAAACTACCTTGCCTGTCATCACATGCCTGGATGACATATCCAGTTATATAAACCTGCTTTGGAGAGGAAACCGGCATTAAACATTTGATAATAAAAAAGGTCGAAATACTCTCGCAGTATTTCGACCCTACATCTACCTATGAAAAACAACCCTTTGAGAAGGGTAATAACATTTATTCAAACGAAATGCCAATTAATAAACATGCACCTATATGCCTTAAAAACAGGTTTTTAATATTACTTAAATATTAAACTGTAGATTTTTTCCCCAAACGAGGGTGCTATTTCCACACCCAGGGGAAACGATTAAAAAGTCAAACAATTTTTAACATAAATGCTTAATCAGGAAACCATCCCATATAAACTTTGTTAAACCGATTATGGACTATAATGTATATTTACTGGCAACCGATCCTCAAAACCCCTGCAGGGATGTGATCCACTCCAGGGATACACGCCTCAAGGTAAAAGTTTACTGCCTTGATGAAGAACAATTTAGTCCAGATGACAACGAAATTCAGCTTTACGGCTACGCCGACCAGAAGCTTTACGCTTTTGAAACGGTTAGCGTGGCTGCCGAAGACGCGCTGGATTTGGTAGGCGCCATACAATGGTATGCCCACTACATCGAATTTCCGGAAATGGAAATTCTTCCGGAAGACCCCCGCCCGCGTGCCCAGTACAGGGATGTGAAGTAAATTATTAAAATACATCTCATTAAAAATCAACACATTACAAAAAATGCAAAATATTTTTTGAAGAATAAACATCAAGCCCTATATTTGCAGTCCCAAAAGCAAGGGAGCTTAGCTCAGCTGGTTCAGAGCATCTGCCTTACAAGCAGAGGGTCACTGGTTCGAACCCAGTAGCTCCCACTAAAAGCCTGACAGCAATGTTGGGCTTTTTTATACTTGCAATCTTCGCTAAATACTTCACAAAAGTATTTGCATTATACGGCAAAGTGATTTAACTTCGCCGCTCGGTTTTACCAAAACGATGGTAAAATTAAAAACAAAGGGAGCTTAGCTCAGCTGGTTCAGAGCATCTGCCTTACAAGCAGAGGGTCACTGGTTCGAACCCAGTAGTTCCCACAATAAAAAAGCCCTGCAAATCGCAAGGCTTTTTTATATCAGCCTTTAAAGTCTTTCAAACTCATTATTATCGCAATACGCTTTGAGTTAATCCCCCTTGAAACTAACCACAAAAGCTTTAACCGCATCAGCAGTGGTTTGAAAGAACGCCGGCCCTGCAAGCAGCGTTATTTGAGTAACAGGCTTAGCGGAACTCAGCGAATGGCTTTTCAAAAAAGCCTCGGTTTCATAGGCGCTTATAGCACCTTTAATAACATTGACAGCAACAACGCCTGTAGGTGAATCAATACCAGCATCCTTTAAATCGCTGGCATGCGAGTAACTGCTTACCCCCAACCTTAAAGCTTCGCGCATTTCCACACGGCCAACGCTGATCATTAATTCGGGATTAAAGGACTTTCGGTCGCCAAGCCCTATGATCAGCAACTTTCCGGCAGGCAAGCTGCCAACTGACGGTGTAATGAGCATTGTTTCCAGGGCCCTGCCTTCAAACCGGCCGCTTTTACGCAATTCGGTGAGTATCCCTTTTAAGGCCTCATCTACATGTACAAGGCCGTTAAGATTACGTGGCAATGCGGGCGGCGAATTAAAAATATCGCCCTCTGTGTATTCAAAAACACAAATTACCTGAAGTGGTGTTTGCTGATTAGAGGGTGATTGAACGGCAGTTGATATTGTTATACCGTCTATTTGGCCAATTGTTACCGATGTACCGGAAGCGGGTAAAGTTGACGCTTGTGTTTGTGCCCAACCTTTTGTAAAGCCTACTAAGCTGATGATTGCCATTGCAAACATCAGCTTTAACAAGCCCGTATGCGATTTTATAGCTACTTTCTTGATTATTGTAATATTGTGTTCCATGGATGACGATGTTCAAATTGATATTATTTATCTCTCTTACTAATACATCAAAAGTGGAGGAAATTGAAAAACAAAAAGATGACGTAGATTAAGAAATAAAAAATCATCTTAAAAGCTAAATAAATCTAAACGCGATTCCACCATATCATATATGAGGCACAACCGAAATGTTAAGCATTTTTTGTTCTTTTGCTTTAGCCTATGCAAACGTTAAAACAGTTAAAAAACGGAGAATTAAAAGGAGCAGTATCGCTTAAACTATCAGAAAATCTTTCCCACTTTCCTGTTGAAATTTTTGAACTGGCAGATACACTGGAATATCTTGATCTTTCATTCAATAAACTGGACGCATTACCGTCAGATTTTGGCCGGCTCAAAAAACTGAAGATCTTTTTCTGCTCAGAAAACCAATTCACTGTTTTGCCGGAAGTATTGTCCGATTGTCCGTTGTTGGATATTGTTGGCTTTAAATCAAACCAGATAAAAACCGTACCGCCGGCATCGCTTAATCCTAATCTTCGCTGGCTCATCCTCACCAACAACAAGGTTACCGAATTACCTGCCGAAACAGGCAGTTGCAGCAGGATGCAGAAACTAATGCTTGCAGGCAACAGACTAACAAAACTGCCGGCTACACTTGCTGGCTGCCGTAACCTGGAGTTACTCCGGATTTCCGCCAATCAACTAAGTGAATTTCCCGGATGGCTCTTATCTATGCCCAAACTATCATGGCTGGCTTTTTCGGGTAATCCTATCAGCTATAAACCAACTGTACATTCACTTACAGCAATTGATAGCAGCGAATTGGAAATTAACCAATTGCTCGGCGAAGGCGCATCCGGTGTTATCTCCAAAGCTACCTGGCGGCATGCCGGTGAAACCACTGAGGTTGCGGTTAAAATATTCAAAGGAGCAATTACCAGCGATGGCCTGCCCGAAGATGAGATGAACGCCTGTATTACCGCAGGCAACCATGAGGGATTGGTAGAATTAATAGGCCAAATCGCCAATCATCCCGAAAATAAAAAAGGACTGGTGATGAAACTCATACCAGAGAGTTTTTACAATCTCGGCCAGCCTCCCAGCCTTGTTAGCTGCACGCGTGATGTTTTTAAGCCTGATCTGACTCTGACACCCGAACAGGCACTAAAAATTGCAGGCACCATTGCATCAGTAGCGGAGCATCTGCACTACAAGGGGATTATGCACAGCGACCTGTATGCACACAATATTTTGATTGATGATGAAGCCAACACACTGTTCAGTGATTTCGGGGCAGCCTGCTTTTATGATAAAGCCAATACAACAATAGCCAACAAACTTGAACGGCTTGAAGTAAGGGCTTTTGGCTATTTATTAGACGACCTGGCAAGGCTATGCAATGATACAGAACATCCTGATCTTAAAAAGTTATTAGTTTTGAAAGAAAGCTGCCTTAGCGAACAATTAACAAACAGACCCACATTTCAATATTTAAACGCAAAATTTTCCGGATTAAAATAGTCAGCCAAACCTGCCGTATTCATCCGGAACGCTACAGCGAAGTTCATTTCTCTGACGACCTGTTTTATTTTGGAAAAACGAGTTACCTGCCCGCAATATTTTTAATTTTTTAGAAAAATTTAAACAAAAAACGATAGTTTTTGATAATCCGTCGATTCATTTAATCTATTCGCCGGTTTTTTTTTGATTTTAATAATTCTTATAGTAGATTTGTAACTATTTCAATACAAGGTTACCACCTTGATTTGTGATAAGGTTTAGGTTTAAAGCCTCCAAGCAGCGAGTGCAAGGAGGCTTTTATTTTTTACCCTTATCCATAACGCATCAACTAAAATTTTAGTATATAAAAAAGTCCTGAGTCGAAAGTATTTAGCACCGATGTTGGTGTTGTCAAAAACATCTTTGTCCATTTGTCTTTTTAATGGAGAACTACGCCACAAGCATGGCGTAAAGACGTTGGTGATAATACCAACATCGGCAAGAGCCAACCAACCGTGAGATCAGCGATTTATGATTAAATACGGTGGCGGTTCCGGTTGAGCAATGCTGCACTGCCTATCCAACTTTGAACTTAAGACTTACGACCAACAACTCAGTACCTAAGGCTTACTTATTTTCCTTCACCACGTCAATAAGCCAGGTCACCAGGCCGATAAAGCCGGCAATAAATAAACCAGCTCCCGCACCGCGCGCATAATCATCCCATTTTTCGTTGGGGCCGCTGGGAATGGCCATCCCTGCCGAAAACAGGATTATCCCGATTAATAAAAGATAAACAGAGCGTTTTGCTTTATTTTTCATCGGCGTAAATTAAAAAAATCATTTTTAAATTCTGTATTTTTGCAACCTCTTAAAAACGAGGTGAAATTATAGATGTACAAGGAATATAAGCAGTTAAACTTATCGCAAACCGGCAAAGAGATACTGGACTTCTGGAAACAGAAAAACATTTTCGAAAAAAGCATTACCAGCCGTCCGGCGGGTAGCCCTTATACTTTTTATGAAGGGCCACCGAGCGCTAATGGTATGCCCGGGATTCACCACGTAATGTCGCGCTCAATTAAAGATATTTTTTGCCGCTACAAAACCCTTAAAGGCTACCAGGTAAAACGTAAAGGCGGCTGGGATACCCACGGTTTGCCTATTGAGCTTGCCGTTGAAAAGGCCCTGGGCATCACTAAAGATGATATCGGCAAAAAAATAAGCGTAAAAGATTATAACGATGCCTGCCGTAAGGAGGTAATGCGCTATACCGACGTTTGGAACGACCTGACCGAGAAAATGGGTTACTGGGTCGACCTGAACGATCCGTACATCACTTACAAAAACGAATACATTGAAAGCCTTTGGTGGATTCTTAAACAGCTGCACAATAAAGATCTGCTGTATAAAGGTTACACCGTACAGCCATACTCTCCAAAATCAGGTACCGGCCTTAGCTCACACGAGCTTAACCAGCCGGGCACCTACAAAATGGTGAAGGATACCACCATCACCGCCCAGTTTAAAGTTAAACGCGATAGTGATTCGGAGTTTTTGTTCAACGGAATAGATACCGATGTATTTATTCTGGCCTGGACAACTACCCCGTGGACATTGCCTTCAAACTGTGCCCTTGCTGTTGGCGAAGAAATCACTTATGCTAAGATCAGCACCTTCAACCCTTACACTTACCTGCCGGTTTGTGTAGTTTTGGCTAAAGACCTGATTAAGAAATACTTTAAAGCTGAAGGTGAGAACGCTTCGTTCGCTGATTACAAAGGTGGTGATAAGATCATCCCATGGAAAATTGAGGCAGAAGTAAAAGGCAGTCAACTGGTGGGCATCCACTACGAGCAGTTGATGCCTTATGTAACTAACGAGGATCTGGAAAAAAACGCTTTCCGTGTTATCCCAGCCGACTTTGTTACTACCGAAGATGGTACTGGTATAGTACATACCGCATCTGTTTTTGGTGCTGATGACTTCAGGGCCTGTAAAGAAAACAATGTTCCATCGGTAATGGTTAAAGACGAAACCGGTAAAGATGTTCCGTTGGTAAACAAACAAGGCCGTTTTGTTGATGAGGTTACCGATTACGCCGGCCGTTACGTTAAGGAAGAATATTATACCGACGCCGAGCGTGCCGAAGAAGGTTTTAAACCGACCGACGTACTCATCTCTATCAAATTAAAAACCGAGAACCGCGCGTTCGACGTTAAGAAATACGAACACAGCTACCCGCACTCATGGCGTAGCGACGAGCCGATACTATATTATCCGCTCGATAGCTGGTTTATCCGCACCACAGCGGTGAAGGATAAAATGGTGGAGCTGAACAAAACTATCAACTGGAAACCGGAATCAACCGGTACAGGCCGTTTTGGTAACTGGCTGGAAAATTTGGTGGACTGGAACCTATCGCGTTCACGCTACTGGGGCACCCCGCTGCCTATCTGGCGCGAGGAAAATGGAGCTGAGGAGATCTGCATAGGTTCAATTGCAGAGCTTAATGCAGAGATCGCGAAATCGATCAAAGCAGGTTTCATGCCCGAAGATTTTGTACTGGAAGACATGCACCGCCCTTATGTTGATGATGTTGTTTTAGTATCATCAACCGGCAATAAAATGCTGCGCGAGCCCGACCTGATCGACGTTTGGTTTGACTCGGGCGCTATGCCTTACGCACAATGGCATTTCCCATTTGAAGGCCAGGAGGAATTTAAGAATGCTTACCCGGCAGATTTCATTGCCGAGGGCGTTGACCAAACCCGCGGCTGGTTCTTTACCCTGCATGCCATAGCGGTAATGCTAAGCGAAGCAAGTGATGAGGTGAAAGCCATCAATGAGCAGGTAGGTAATAAAGGCATCGCCTTTAAAAACGTGGTATCCAATGGTTTGGTGCTGGATAAAAACGGCAACAAAATGTCTAAACGATTAGGCAATGCCGCTGATCCCTTCGAAACCATCGAAAAATATGGCGCTGATGCCGCCCGCTGGTATATGATCAGCAATGCATCGCCTTGGGATAACCTTAAATTTAATGAAGAGGGGATAGATGAAGTTAGGCGTAAGTTTTTTGGCACGCTGTACAATACCTACTCGTTCTTTACATTATATGCCAATATTGATAAATTCACATACAGTGAACCAGAGATAGAGAACCGCAAACGCCCGGAGATAGACCGTTGGATCATATCCCTGTTAAACACTTTAAGCAAAGAGGTTGACGGTTATTATGCCGATTTTGAGCCAACCAAGGCGGCCCGTGCTATCCAGGAATTTGTTGACGTGCATTTCAGTAACTGGTTTATCCGTTTAAGCCGCCGCCGTTTCTGGAAATCTGATAACACAGAAGATAAACTTTCGGCTTATCAAACTTTATATACCTGTTTAATTTCTATCAGCAAACTGATGTCTCCAATTGCGCCATTCTTTGCCGATAGGTTATATTGTGACCTGAACGCTGTTACCCGCAAGGAAGAGTTTGAATCGGTACACCTTGCTTACTTCCCCGAGTACAACAGCGCACTGGTTGATGCCGAACTGGAAGAGCGTATGCAACTTGCACAGGATATTTCGTCGTTAGCGCTTTCGTTACGTAAAAAGGTGAATATCAACGTGCGCCAGCCATTGAGCAAAATTTTATTGCCAATACTGGATAAAAGCTTTAAATTACACGTTGAGGAGGTTAAAGACCTGATTTTGTCTGAAACCAACATTAAGGATATCGAGTATATTACCGATACCGCAGGTTTCATTAAAAAGAAAATAAAGCCAAACTTCAAGGCCTTAGGCCAAAAAGTTGGTAAGGATATGAAAGTTGTAGCCGAAGCCATCACAAATTTCTCCCAGGATGATATAGCCGCTTTAGAAGCCAATGGCAACATCCCGGTCCTTGATGGCAAATACGAAGTATTGGCTACCGATGTAGAGATTATAGCCGAAGATGTACCCGGATGGCAGGTAGCAAATCTGGGAAAACTAACCGTGGCTTTAGATGTTACCATAACCAATGAATTAAAACAGGAAGGTATCTCGCGCGAGTTTATCAACCGTGTGCAGAATATACGTAAGACCAAAGGATTTGAAGTAACTGACAGGATAAACGTGCAGGTAAGCAGCACCCCGGCGATCAGAGAGGCCGTGGAAAACAATCTATCCTACATTTGCGCCGAAATTTTGGCCGACAGCATTACGTTTGTGGATAACCTTACCGGGGGCGAGCCTGTTACAATTGACGAACAAGAAATATTGATTGCTATTAGTAAAGTATAATGAAACAAGAACAAGAAAAAACCAGATATTCTGAAGCTGACCTGCAGGAATTTAAAGGGATTATCCTGGATAAAATGCGCATAGCCCGCGAGGAATTAAACTCATTGGCTACCTCATTGAGTTCGCCTAATGCCAACGGCACCGATGATACTGCCGGTACTTACAAAACATTAGAAGATGGTTCGGCCACGCTTGAAAAAGAGCAGATAAACCAATTGGCCGCCCGTCAAAAAAAGTTTATTGAGCAGCTTGAAGCCGCGCTTGTACGTATTGAAAATAAAACTTACGGTGTTTGCCGCGAAACAGGCAAGCTGATCCCGAAAGAGCGTTTACGTGCTGTTCCGCACACAACCCTCTCTATGGAAGCTAAATTAAAGCAATAAATGAAGGCTGCTTATACCAAACCTTTTTTAACTGCTGCCTTCATCATCCTTGCCGACCAGATCATCAAGACCTGGGTACGTGCACACATGCAGCTCCAGGACGAAATTCGCTTCCTGGGAAGCAGGGGAATGCTGCATTACACCGAAAATAACGGTATGGCATTTGGTATGGAGTGGGGCGGCGATGCGGGCAAACTGGCTTTAACGCTGTTTCGCATAGTTGCGGTTTGCGGTATAATTTACACCCTTATTTATTTAATTAAACACAAATACCATCGCGGGCTCATCATGAACGTAGCGCTCATTTTAGCCGGCGCCATGGGCAATATTATCGATTCAACCTTTTATGGTATAATGTATAAATATGCCCCTTTATTTCATGGCCGTGTGGTTGATATGTTTTACTTTCCGCTATTGCGTGGCACCTATCCGTCATGGTTCCCGTTTTGGGCAGGCGAATCGTTCGAGTTTTTCAGGCCGGTTTTTAACCTGGCCGATGCCTCTATCTGTGTAGGCGTAATTATGGTCCTCTTATACCAGAAACGCTATTTTAAACACGAAAAACCAGAAGTAGCCAGCCCCAACAGCGAAATGGTTGAAGAATAGAATTATTAAATACTTAATATATCAAAAGCCGCGATGAGCGGCTTTTTTCGGCTCATCGCCTGTCGCCCAGGGTTAGTCGAAGGGTTACGGAGGCCCGTCCACTATGCTTCGAGAACCTAAGCATAACATCCTTTTTCTTTACGTGCCGGCCTGTCACCCTGGGCTTGTCGAAGGGTCGCGCGCAGAGGCCTGCCCACCATGCTTCGAGAACCTCAGCATGACATCCTCTTTTTAGTTTCCTCAAAAATCCACGTAAACCAACCTGCAAACCTGCTTACTACTCCTGTTGGCATCGGTAACAATCAATGCCCCCTTCTTAAACAGGGCTATACCTTCCCAGTTATTTTTAACACCATCAAATGAACGTATATATTTCCACTGCTTACTTTTACGGGTATTCAACATTACTATTGCAGCGTAAGGGTTGTTATGGAGGTAGTTAGGATCGGTTCTTAATTTACTGCCAATCTCCGGGACTGCTTTGCTAATATTAGCCTCTGACTTTTTCACCCAATCGTTATTTAGATAAGCATCGTAATCACCGTTCCAGAAATAATTTACACCGTAGATCTTCCCGTCACCGGCTGCTGCTATGTCCGTAATCCTGAAATACAGGAATGGTGTTATAATTTGCTGAGGCATCTTACTAAACGAAGTATCTATCAAGTAGCCGCAGCCACCTTTAGACATTGCATTAAACTCATAATAAGCCAGCAATTTGTTTTCTTTAGGGAGATAGGTAACACTTTCAAACCCGGCATTGCTGATGGATGGATATCTTCGCAGGGAAATAAAATGCTCCGGGTCAATTATCACTTCTCCTTTAGCGGTATCTAATTTCCCCTTCAGTATAAAACAGTAAGCGTATTTATCGTCCGTTTCGATAGAAAGGAACACAGTATTATTAGCGATGCTGATAGCTTCAAAGCCTTCATAGTTTGCTTTTACAGAATCGGGGAGCAAGTTCAAATTTTTTACGCTGATGGTTTTAAAGGCTGATAATGCTGTATCCTGTCCGTCTATAACCCTGTTGATGCTATCTGCAAGGATGCTATACAGGTTAAATGTACCATCCAATTTTGTTTCTTTATGATCGCCATATTGCGGTTCGAGGTAAAGGCGACCGCCATAAATGGTCATACCTGAAAATTCTTCGTTTACACCGTTGATGGCTTTTGGCAGAGGGATATTTTTATACCTATTTTGCGCCCTCGCAGCCATTGCCGAAACGACGGTTATCACCAGCATAAATAACAATCTTCTCTTTTTCATATCGCCCGGATAATGTTGATTAAAAATAGATAATAAAGTCCGGAAAACTTTAACCTATGCCAATTCAATAAAACCCGTTTTAACACGTTATATATTACCGCAAGCGGCTAAATAGTGTATATTGGGACTTAACATAGCCGGATTTAACAATTATCACCAAACATTGTGAGTGTTAAACAGATATATCCGCCGCGATATATAACGATTTAACACTTTTTAACATTTAAGCATGGATTTTAGTTGGCGAAAAATTGAGCGGGTGTTTAAGTTTGCCTACCGAAACAAAAAAATTAATGGAAGAACAAAATAGTTACACAGGAAATGTTTCATCAGCAGCTCCGGCAGCTCCAACATCGTATTCAACCGATATCAGGGCACTGAATGAAATGATACAAAGGGAAAGCGCGTTTATCGACCTGCTGCTTATGGAGATGGATAAAGTGATCGTTGGTCAGCGTTATATGGTTGAGCGTTTGCTGATCGGTTTACTGGCTAATGGGCACATTTTATTGGAAGGTGTACCGGGACTGGCTAAAACGCTGGCCATCAATACCCTGTCAAGAGCCATTCAGGCCGATTTTAGCCGGATCCAGTTTACCCCGGATTTGCTCCCTGCCGACGTATTGGGTACCATGATTTACAACCAAAAGAAAGAAGAGTTCATTGTGCGTAAAGGCCCTATCTTCTCCAACTTTGTTTTGGCCGATGAGATTAACCGTGCGCCTGCCAAAGTGCAAAGCGCGCTGCTTGAGGCCATGCAGGAACGCCAGGTAACTATTGGCGATACCACCTATAAACTGCCCGATCCGTTCCTGGTACTGGCAACCCAAAACCCTATTGAGCAGGAAGGAACCTATCCCCTGCCCGAAGCTCAGGTTGACCGTTTTATGTTAAAAGTGGAGATCAAATATCCTAACAAAGAGGATGAGAAAAAGATCATGCGCGCCAATATCTCGCCGTCAGGCATGAATAAGCCAAACGCTATCATCAAGCCAGATGAGATCATCAAAGCCCGCAAAATTGTGCGCGAGGTTTATATGGACGAAAAGATAGAGCAATACATCATCGACATTGTTTTTGCAACCCGTTTCCCCGATCAGTTTAAGCTTGCCAAATACAAAACGCTGATCACCTTTGGTGCATCGCCAAGGGCAAGCATCAGTTTGGCACTGGCAGCAAAAGCATACGCCTTTATTAAACGCCGCGGTTATGTGATCCCTGAAGATGTACGTGCAGTTTGTCATGATGTATTAAGGCACCGTGTTGGCTTAAGCTACGAGGCCGAGGCCGAAAACATCACCAGTGAGGATATCATTACCGGCATCCTAAACGTGGTTGAGGTACCGTAAACCTTACCCCTGCCCTCTCCAAAGGAGAGGGAGATAAAAAGATAAAATTGTTAATTAAAAGGCTTTTAAAGTCCTCCCCCTCGGGGGGATTTAGGAGGGTATATGGCTAAAGACACCAAGGATCTGCTAAAAAAGGTAAGGAAGATAGAGATCAAAACCCGTGGCTTAAGTAACCACTTATTTTCGGGCGAGTATCACTCGGCTTTCAAGGGGCGTGGTATGGCCTTTAGCGAGGTGCGCGAATACCAGATCGGCGACGAAATCCGTACCATCGACTGGAACGTTACCGCCCGTTTTAACCATCCGTATGTAAAAGTGTTTGATGAGGAGCGCGAGCTTACCGTTATGGTGCTGATGGATGTGAGTGGTTCTGAAAACTTCGGCACGCAAAATCAGCAAAAGCAGGATCTGGCAACCGAACTCTGCGCGGTACTGGCATTTTCGGCCATACAGAATAATGACAAGGTGGGCGTAATCTTTTTCAGCGATAAGATCGAGAAGTTTATTCCGCCCAAAAAAGGCCGCAGCCATATCCTGATGATCATCCGCGAGCTGATTGCTTTTCAGCCCGAAAACAAAGGCACTAACGTGGCCGAAGCGTTGAAATACTTCACAAGCGTTATCAAAAAGAAATGCACGGCCTTTGTGATCTCTGACTTTATTACCCCCGAATTTGAAAACGAGCTTAAGATCGCCAATAAAAAGCACGATATCATCGCTTTAAAACTCTACGACAAACACGAGGAAGAGTTCCCGAACCTGGGACTGATCCCGGTTAAGGACGAAGAAAGCGGCCATATCATGTGGGTAAACACCGGCGACAAAGCTGTTCGCGACGCTTTTAAATGGGATGCAGTGAAACGCAACGCCGCCCTGCAGGATGCTTTTCGTCGCTCGGGGGTTGATTATACTACCATTGGCACACATGAATCATACGTTAAACCATTAATGACATTATTTAAAAAGCGGGAAGGCCGGCGGTAAAATATATGAACAGGTACATGAAATACACCCTGGCTATGTTGGTATTGCTTGCAGGCTTTTACCAAACAGGCAGGGCTCAAAACTTTGGGGCTAAAGCTACACTGGATAAAAAATCGATCCTGATAGGCGAACAAACACAGCTCAACTTAAGTATTCGTTTTCACGCTAAGGACAGCATAGGATTTCCTAAACTGGCCGACAGCATCGGCAAGATCCGGATTGTAAACTTTAAGGCAGATACTGCTTTTGACAAGGGCGATCAATCCATCGAAACCATCAACAGGCATTATACCATTACCGCTTTCGACAGCGGTACTTATATCATCCCGTCATACGTGTTTAAATCGCCGGTAGGCGATTTACTAACGGACACATTGAATCTTGATGTCAGAACAGTGGCCGTTGATACAACTAAAGCTTTCTATGACATTAAACAGCCGCTGGCTGTTAAATACACTTTTTGGGACTGGCTGCGTGATAACTGGAAGCTGGTTACAGGTATATTGCTTGGCTTGATCGTTATTGGCGCCGTGGTTTATTATCTGTTAAAACGGCCTAAAAAAGAAGTGATCGTTGAAGAAGTTAAGCCCGATATCCCGTTGCATATCCAGGCCCTTCAAAAACTCGAAGAAATCAAAAACAAGCAGCTTTGGCAGCATGACCAGGTTAAACAATATTATATTGAACTGAGCGACGTGGTGCGCGAGTACCTTGAAAAACGGTACAACATCCAAGCCTTGGAGCAAACATCTGAAGAGATCTTTGCCAGCTTAACGCACATGGACATAGCCAGCGAAGACAGGAACCTGTTAAGGCAATTACTCATACTTGCCGATATGGTAAAGTTTGCCAAAGAGAAACCCGCGGCCAATGAAAATGAAAAGAGCATGGAAAACGCCGTTACTTTTATTAAAGATACGCAACCCCATGCCAGGCCAACCGATGTAAATGTGAAGGGAGATGAGGCAAAATGATTTGGTTTAAAGGAATAGAATTTGCTCATCCGGGCTTTTTCTGGCTGTTCATCAGCATTCCGCTTATGGTGGGCTGGTACATCTGGAAACAAAAGCAACTGCAGGGTAACCTGGCCATGCCTACCATCAGGGGTTTTGCCATGATCACCAAAAGCATGCTGCCGCGTTTCAGGCATTTGGGCATCATATTACGCTCATTTGCAATGGCTGCGCTTATCATAGCACTGGCAAGGCCTCAGTCGTCATTAAGCTGGCAGGATACTACTACTGAGGGCATCGATATCGTTATTGCATCAGATATCTCGGGCAGTATGCTCGCCGAAGATTTTAAGCCCAACAGGCTTGAGGCCGGCAAAAACATCGCTATTGATTTTATCCAGAACCGCCCTAACGACAGGATAGGCCTGGTAGTTTTTAGTGGTGAGAGTTTCACGCAATGTCCGCTCACCATCGATCACTCGGTACTGGTAAACCTTTATGCCGATATCAAAAACGGGATGATTGAAGATGGTACCGCCATCGGGATGGGCTTGGCTACGGCTGTAAACCGTTTAAAAGATAGTGAGGCCAAAAGTAAAGTAGTGATCCTGCTTACCGATGGTTCAAACAATTCGGGCTCTATCCCCCCGGTTACCGCTGCCGAAATTGCCAAACAATTTGGTGTTAGGGTTTATACAGTAGGCATCGGCACTAACGGCTTTGCACCTTACCCGGTTCAAACTCCAATGGGCATCCAATATCAGCGCATGAAGGTTGATATTGATGAGGGTACATTGAGCAAAATCGCCACAATTACCGGCGGTAAATACTTCAGGGCAACCAACAATAATGCTTTGAAGGATATTTACGAGCAGATTGACAAATTGGAAAAGGCCAAGATTGATGTTACCCAATACCGCAAAAAAACAGAACGGTTTTTACCTTTCGCCATTATTGCGCTGGCGCTTTTATCGTTAGAATTTTTAACAAGAAACACCCTGCTTAAGGGAGCTATAACATAACAGCATGCTACGTTTTGCAAATACAGAATTTTTATGGGGATTGCTTGCTATTCCGCTGCTGCTCTTTATTTTTTTGAGGGTAAACTGGTGGAAACGTAAAGCAATTGCCTCGTTAGGCAATAAGGAAGTGGTGATGCAGATGATGCCGCAGGTTTCCTTTTCACGCCCATGGATCAAATTTATCTTTTTCATAGTGGCCTATGCCCTGCTTATAGTGGGCATAGCTGATCCGCAACTGGGTTCAAAAACCGAAGAGGTAAAGCGCAAAGGCGCCGATTTGATGATACTACTTGACGTATCTAACAGTATGCTGGCGCAAGACCTTGCTCCTAACCGTTTGGAAAACGCCAAGCGCGCACTATCTCAATTGATTGATAAGCTGCATGACGACCGGATTGGCATTGTAGTATTTGCCGGTCAGGCTTATGTACAGCTTCCGGTAACTACGGATTATGCGGCAGCTAAACTGTTCCTCAATACCATTAATACCGAAATGGTACCAACACAGGGCACAGCTATTGGCGCTGCAATTAATTTAGGTATGCAATCGTTTGATTTTAAGAACGGAACCGGCAAGTCCATTATTATTATTACCGACGGTGAGAACCATGAGGACGATGCCGTATCGGCAGCCAAAGCCGCTTTAGCAAGAAATGTTACGGTAAATGTGGTTGGAGTAGGTTCGGAAGAAGGTGCACCAATCCCCATTTATCAAAACGGCAAACAAACTGGTTTCCATAATGACAGCACCGGCCACCCCGTAGTAAGCAAGCTTAATGAGCAAATGGGCAAGGAAATTGCCGAAGCAGGAAACGGTGTTTATGTACGTGCCAACAATGCCAACAGTGGCCTCAACATTGTAATGGACCAAATAGCTAAGGTGCAGCGCAAAATGACGGATACCAAACAGTTTAAGGACTTTGAAGACAGGTTCCAGTTTTTCCTGGCCATTGCCTTTGTATTGTTATTGGCCGAGTTCTTTATTTCCATCCGTAAAAACATGCGCCTAAGCAAGATCAAATTATTTGAAGTAAAAAACACATGAAGCAATATATCATAGCCATTTTATTAGTGCTGCAGGCTTCATTTCTTTTTGCCCAGCAGGAAAAAAAATACCTGAAGCAGGGTAACGAGCTTTATCAGCAAAAAAAGTTTAAAGAAGCTGAAGCGGCTTACCGCCAGGCCATGAGCAAAAAGGAAAAAACCCTGGAGGGTAATTTTAACCTTGGCGACGCCATGTTTAAGCAAAAGAAATATGATGATGCAGCGGCGCAGTTCAATAAACTGGCAACGGCATCCATTGATAAAAATGTAAAAGCAGGTGCCTATCACAACATCGGCAATTCATTTTTGACCGAAAAGAAATACCAGGAAAGTATCGACGCTTATAAAAAGGCCCTCATTAATAACCCTAAAGATGAGGAAACCCGGTATAACCTTGCCTATGCTCAAAAAATGCTGAAAAACCAGCAGGATAAGAATAAAGGCGGCGGGGGCAACAAGAATAATAAGGACAAGGACAAAAACAAGGATAAGAATAAAGATAACAAAGACAATAAGGACAAGGATAAAGACAAAAAAGACCAGGATAAAAATAAGCAGGACCAGGACAAGAAAGATCAGGATAAACAAAACCAGGATCAGAAAGATCAGCAGGGACAACAGCCTAACCAGTTGTCAAAAGATGACGCCCAGCGTATGCTTGATGCCCTTAACAATGATGAAAAGCAAACCCAGGATAAGCTTAAGAATAAAAAATTAAAAGGTGCTAAGGTGCCTATTTCAAAAGATTGGTAAATCCTGTTGTTTTGTAGATACTAATGAAAATTAAACTTTCCATATTAACGTTGCTGCTGTGTTGCTCAAGCCTGATTTTTGCGCAGGTAAAGTTCACGGCATCGGTAAATAAAACCACCATAGGCACAGGCGAAGTACTTGAAGTAACCTTTTCCATCAATGCCAATGGCGATCGTTTCGCGCCACCGGCTTTTGGCGGCTTCCAGGTAGTGGGCGGACCCAATGTATCCAACAGTATGTCCATGATCAATGGGGTTACTTCATCAAGCATTGCTTACGGATATGACCTGGTGCCTACCCGCGAAGGCGAATTTACTATTGGCCCGGCTACAATTATATCGGGTGGACGGTCTTACAGTACATCCCCGATTAAAATTAAAGTGGTAAAAGGCCAGGGCGGGCAGGCTAACCAGCAGGCTCAGCAACAACAAAGTAACGGCCCCGATAGCCGCAACATTCAAAAAGGACGTGTAAGCGATATCTCCAAATCATTGTTTTTACGTGCTGAGGTAGATAAAACAACGGCCTACATGGGTCAACAGATCATGATGAACCTGCGCCTTTATACCCGGGTTAACATCGCCAACGGCGAACCGGAAAAAATCCCTGATCTGAACGGATTTTACAGCCAGGAGATCAAAAACAATAATCCTAACGCCCAATGGCGCACCGAAATTTTAAATGGCGTACGGTACAACGTAACCGACATTAAGCAAACCGTACTGTTCCCAGAGCATGAGGGCGATATCACCATTGAGCCTTCGGTCATGAACTTCATAGTAAGGCAGCAAGCAGCTTCATCATCAGGCGACCCATTCGATGCATTTTTTGGCGGATACGAGGATGTGAAGTACAAGGTTAAAAGCACTCCTGTTGTTATCCACGTAAAACCATTGCCGCTGGCAGGCAAACCTGCCGAGTTTACCGGCGCGGTGGGTAAATTTAATATTGAAGCTTCGCTCGATAAAAAAGATGTAAAGGCTAATGATGCCATTAATTACACCATAAAGGTAAGCGGTGCTGGAAACCTGAAATTATTAAAACCGATAAGCCCAACTTTCCCGGCTGACTTTGAGAAGTATGAGCCCAAGATCACCGATACTATTACCATAAATGCCAGCGGGGCTTCGGGCAGCAGAAAATACACCTATCTGCTGATCCCAAGGCACCAGGGTGACTTTACCATCGATCCGGTTAAATTCGCATACTTTAACCCAGCTACCGGCAGATATGTTACTTTAACTACCCAGGCATTCCATATCAAAGTAGCTAAAGGCTCCGGTGATGGCAGTAACGTTACCGCCTTTTCAAACGCGGGCAAACAGGATGTTAAGGTGCTGAGCAATGATATCCGTTACATAAAAACCGGCAGCGAGCTAAATGAAGTAGGCAGCGATTTTTATGGATCGGGATTGTATTATTTCCTGCTGATCCTGGGTCCGGTAGGTTTTGTTGGCGCTTTGGTTTACGGTAAATGGCGCGATAAAAACAACGCAGATGTGGTTGGTTTAAAAAGTCGTAAAGCAGGTAAAGTGGCAGCTAAACACCTGGCCAGTGCCAAACAGCAACTAAACGATAAAAAGGCTTTTTATGAAAACCTTTTCCGCGGTTTATATGGCTACTTGAGTGATAAACTTAATATTCCTTACGCAGATCTTAACCGTGAAAAGATAGCTTCGGAACTAAAAGCCCGCTCGCTTGATGAAAGCCTCATTAACGAGATGTTGGACACACTCGATCTTTGCGAAATGGCCCGCTATGCACCGGTATCGGGGATTACCGAGCAACAAGTGTTTGACAAGGCCCAGAACATGATCAATAACATTGAAAATAAAATATAACATGATGAAGCGCATTATATACTTACTGCTCATCATCGTTATGCCGATATCTGCATTAGCTAACGATGAAGCTAACATCCTGTTAAAAAAAGGAAACGACCAATATGCCAAAGGCCAGTACAAAGAGGCTATAACCACGTACCAGAAAATTGTGGACGACGGGCACCAGTCGGCATTGGTTTATTATAATTTGGGCAATGCCTACTTTAAAAATGAGGATGTGCCATCTGCCCTGCTGTATTACGAAAAAGCGCACAAGCTTTCGCCGGGCGATGAGGATATCAATTTCAATATCCAGTTTGCCAATCAAAAAACAACAGATAAGGTAGAAGCCGGTACCGAGTTTTTCATAACCAAATGGTGGCACTCGTTTATTCTCCGCTTTTCGTTAACAACTTTGGCAGTGATGACAATCCTGTTCTTTGTTGCAGGATGTGCATTGCTGATAGTGTATAGGTTCACTAATTCGGTAAGCATAAAAAAATGGTCGTTTTATTTGGCTTTAGTGATATTGATTTTCGGATTTGCAAGCATGTTTGTTGCAAGTCGCCAGGATCAATATTTTGACGCACACCATGGCGCAATCATTTTCAGCACATCGGTAAACGTAAAAAGTGCTCCCACACCCAATGCCAAAAACCTGTTCCTGATCCATGACGGTACCAAGGTTGAAATACTGGAAAACAATAACGACTGGATGAAGATCAGGCTGGCCAGCGGCAACGAGGGCTGGATCAATGCCTCGGACGCTAAGGAGATATAGTTTTGAGGAGGTGAAAGGATAAAGGTAAAAGGCGAAAGGTTGCAGTCCTGATAGAGTTTAATTCACCACGATGTCATTTCGACGAACAAAGGGCGGCTTGTGCGGAAGGCTGTGAGGAGAAATCTTTACGCCCTACTTAGCGACCATGAAAGCGTTAGTACAGAGCGTATAAGATTTCTCTTTCGCCCTATAGCTCTTACCCTCCACCGCTCTATCGAAATGACAAAAAAATAAAAATGCTTTTTGCCTTAAGCTTTCGGCTTTAAGCTGTGTTTTGCTAACAGTTCCAGCACATCCTCTTCTGTTCCGGTAAAAGGGCCTGATGATTCTATTTTAAAACTGGCCATAGCAGCAGCAAACTCGCCGGCTTCCTGGAAATCTTTGCCTTTGGCACGTTGATATAAATAACCTGCCATGTAGGTATCGCCGCAACCGGTAGCATCAACTACTTCAACCGGTTTATATGCCGGGATCTGGTAATAAACACCGTCATTGTAAATAACCGAACCCATGCTGCCCAGGGTTACAACCACTTCTTTAACGCCCCATTCGTTTAACACTTTGGCACCTTCATGGATATCAGTGATACCGGTAAGTACTTCCATTTCGTGCTCGTTTACTTTCAGAATGTGGATGTGTTGCAGGGCTTCGCGTTTTTCGGGCCAGTCGATAGCCACTACGTTTTTATCTTCCACTTTACGCAGGTACCCCTGCGCATCAAGAGAAAGCTTGCCGCGCAGAGCGAGAGCTTTTATAAATTCTACGGAGATATCATCGGCCAATAAAGGGCCTAAATGATACACGTTAGACTGGATTTCATCAAGTTGTTCGATAGTGAAAGGATCAGCTTTTTGCAGCACACGCTGAGTACGGTGATCCTGGTTAACAGAGTAAATGTTTTCAAAGTAAACCGTTTCGCCGCCGGTAGTGGCATGTACTTCGATACCTTTGTTACGGAGTTTTTCAACAACCGGCATTTCGCTCAAAGCAAGCGAGGTAACCAGGGTATAATTCACATCCATGTTACGGATGGCGTTTGAAAAGTAAAAAGAAGTACCGCCAGCCATATGCTTCACCGCTTGCGGCGTTACCACTTTATCTAACGTAATATGCCCTACACAACAAATATCGTACATGAAATTTCCCTATTATGATTTGATACTCAGCTCCTATTATAAAAACAAACGGCAAATGTAAGAAATAGGATTTTGAGTACAAGAAGTTATCTGTTTTGTGACATACTATTGAAATATAAAAAAGCTGATTTTTACTTACTTCGCATGGTTATTAACAGCGCCATAAGTATAAAATACCGGCGTTTATTTTTTGTCCAATAATAATCAACTATCTATTCTGCTCTAATTGATTAATTGTAACCCCCTCTTTTGTTTTCCAGGCGTCTCTTCCATTAATATTATATCCCAATATAACTGCAGCTGCAGCAGACGGGCTTGAGAACTCATAATCGACCAAAAACTTTCCGGAAGAGAAGCTTACAATGCCCTGATCATTAAGGGACTGCCTCAGCAAACCGTAATTACCACTGATGGCTGGAGATTGCACAGGTGATATTGTGCTTAATTTTTTCACAACAATTCCTTTAGGCGTCAAATAGCCCTGCGCCTTCTGATTATTTATATTTAAGAAAAGTAATTGCTCCCTGACTCCCAGATCTCCGGGCTTTAGTTTTTCAAAGAAAGGAAAACCCAATACAGGCAATAATAATTTCAGAAAATCCAAATAGGTTTCCATTTCAGCCATGCTTGCCTCTGGAAGTTTCGGTTTGGTAACATTGATATTTTCAAGACCTACCCGTGCTTGCTTTTTTAGTTCCTCTTGTAATCTAAACTCTAAATATCGAACATGTCCTTTGGTCAAGTTCTCGTCTTTACTTGAAAACACGATAGCTTGTTCCCAAAAATCCTTTTTTAAATCTCTGTCATGTTCTGTTAACCTAATATCCAGCCCTTCGCTTTCCCCTACATAAACAATCCATTTGTTAACTTCTGTTGGATCTTGGCCAATCAAAAAATAGACTCCAGGCCGTTTAAATTCATCCCTGCTTCTTGCTGCACCTAATAGATTTCTTGGAAATTTAAGACACTGCCCTGTCCAGTTTGATATATAAGAAGCGACAAGACCATCTGGATCACCCTGAATTAAATATTGCGTTATTGTAAGTGCCTTTATTTCCATTTCTGCTTTTTTCTATTTATTCCGCATAGTTATTAACAATGCGGTAAGTGTAAAATACCGGCTTAAACCTTCGTCTGATAACCCCGGGGTAGTCTTAAACCTTGCTTCCCTTACTGCCTCAATATCTTCTGGTTTTAGTGCATTTGCTGCTTCGCAGATAAAATTTTCGTCGTATGATGATGCATTTAATTTTTGAAGTGCATCTGCTCTTGTTATTACATTTTTACAAGCTGTTTTTATGTTAAAATCCTGTTTGTCTTTCAAGATGAAATTTGATACAGAATCAGGCAGCTCTTTATTTTGGATTAAGCGATTAACTAAACTATCTCCTTTTGGCGTTGATATCATATTCAATACAACCACAGCATTATGTTTGCCGGTTGAATTGCCATTGGCGATAATATTAAACAAACTTTTTTCGGCTTTAACGGCACTCATGGTGTTATAAAGAAACAAGCTGGCGTCTATGGCATTAAGCGTTATAGCGTGTTGAGTTAAGCTAACATGGGCATTTGGATAGCTAAGCAGCTTTTCGGCTAAAGCACTTATATCATTCCCTTTTTTGCCCAGGAAAAAACTTAATTGCACATAAGGTTGAAGGTCAAGGTCTTCGAGATTACTTTTTTTAACACCCTCTAAGACGACGCTTTGATATTCTTTTGTTTCATCCAGTGAAAGTAACAGCGATGAAGCATCAAAGCAAAAGTAAGAATCATTGTTTTCTGCCAGGATTAGATTTTTCAAGCAAAGCGCGGCTTCTTTTTTATTGCTTTTGGCTAAATCCCAGAACTTATCCAGCTGCGCCGATTTTGCTTCTCTCTGTGCCAGGCTAAGCGACTTTGGTGTAAAACCATAACACTCATGCTTTAGTTTTGTTATTTTTTCGCAAAATGTTTGCGCCTGAATGGTTAATGTAATTACGGATAATAAAATGGTTAGTAAAGGTTTGATCATGTGTAAGGTTTAAAAGTTAAATATATAACATTTAATAAAAAACCGAACTATCCCACCTCATTCAACACATCCGCACCCGCCATTTCGGCCAGATCATCAAAATATACTGATGCCAGGTGCTCCCAGCTTAAACGGCTGCTGTATTGAAGTCCCTCTTCAATAAATTGTTCTCTCAGGCTATTACTTTTAAGCAGTAGTTCAATCCTTTCAACATAACAGGCGGCATTATAGGGTTCGCATTTAAAACCGTTAATGCCTTGCTCAATAAAATCTTTTGAACCGCCGCCATTGGCGATAACGCACGGCAGTCCGGATGCCATAGCCTCAAGTACAACGTTACCGTAAGCCTCAGATACAGAAGGAAAAAGGAACAGGGTTGACGATGCATACAATACCGAAAGCGTTTTATGATCTACCTTACCGGTAAACACCGTATTGGGCATCTTTGCCTCGCAGGCCTTACACGCAACGCCGTCACCGGCAACGATGAAGTTAACTTCGGGCTGGCGATCCTGCATGATGGCATAGATTTCAAATAGGGTCTCCAGGTTTTTCTCCCAAACCAGGCGACTGGCAAATAAAATGGTGGGATTATCATTTCCAGTCAACGAGCGCAGACTTTTTTTATGCCGTGGCGAAAACAGGCTGGTGTCTATTCCTCTCTGCCATAGTTTCATGCGATAGGTATCAACCCCCATATCAATCAGTTCGTCCTTCATAGTAACTGAAGGAACATACACCTGATCGCATTGATTATAAAAAGCTTTGTGGCTTTCCGACATCATCTGTTTAACCTTATTAATCAGGAATGGGGTATGTTTCAGGTAGTAATCGATATATGAAATAAAATGTGTGTGATAGATACTGATAACAGGCAGCCCCTGCTGAGTAGCATATTTTAACGCGAAACTACCTAAAAGCGATGGCGTAGCAATGTGTACAACATCTGGCGAAAAGTTATCTATCTCTTCTTTTAGCTCGCTCATCACCAAGCCAGGTATTGCCATGGTGTAACCGGTGTTAATGGTAATGTTAAAGCCGGAACTTTTAATGATTCAAATCCGGCTATACTGTCGGGACCGGCACCATAAACAAACAGAAATTCAAAAATATTCCGGTCTATACGTTTAATGAGCTGATACATGGTGCGTATTGCACCGTCAAAATCTTCAATAAGTATCTCGGCGAAAAATGCTACTCTAATCTTTTTCATCTTATTGAGTGATTAGTGGGTGTTACCTGGTGTTCACCTTCGCGTATCTTACAGGCTCCGGCCCCGTCATCAGGAACTCTCTTAATTCGGCTAATTTATCGGTGTTGATCAGGTCTACCTCACATTCAAGCAAAGCTTTCCATACTTCTTTATTTTCGGGGGATGCCCACAAGCGTACCCTCTTTTTATAGTGATGTGCCGCGGCTACATAATCGCGAAGCAATTGTCTCTGATCTTCGGGCATCGGGCCTTTACCTGTCCAGCTGATCAGGCGCGAATATTTGCAGCTGGCAGTTTTATAAACAGTGTTTGAAAGTGTATCGGTATGCACCTGCATCAGGTCTTCATCAATAAAAGCGTAGCGCTGCTTTTGCGCCTGAAGCATTTTATAAGGTTTATTGCCGGTGATGACAATTGTTACTTTTCCCTCTATTATTTCGCCATCATTATAACTCGACAGCATAGGCGCATAGCGTTTTAAAACTTCTGCCAGCTTTGCGTAAGTTTTTTCGGCGTCTGATTTAATATCGATCATCAGCGTAACAGGAGCAAGCGGGTATACCACCTCCCTGTTTTTGCCCTCATAACAGTTAAACAGTGGTTTTAAATAAAGCTGCTCCAGGGTGCGTTTTTTTTGAAAAGCAGGCAGCATATGTGCAACCAGCAATTCGTCATCGCGCAGGTAAATATCAGCCTCTACATTTTGAAAACCGTTATCCAAAGCATCGTACAGAGGCCGGTTGTGCCAGTAGTCATTGTGCGCGAAACCTTTGGAGAGGGGGCTGTTTTGAGCCTGGCAGGTAATAGCTCTGAAAGTAAGGATAACAAAAAACAGAAATTTCAGGTGCTTGTGGCAAAATGCTGCTTGCATCGTAATTTGTATTTGTTGCTACAAATTTACCCCACAGATATGTACAGGCAGTTATGTCATGGTAAAGTAAAAGCACGAACTGCTTTAATTTATTGTAAATGACTTAACATTTTCATCACATTAAAACATACAAATTGACATCGTTCGATTAAGCTGGAGTCACATTAAACAGATATTTTATAAAGAAGTGTTGATAAACCTATGAAAGCTTGCGAAGAATTGATGCCGCAAGCTCCTGCCAGTTATTTGCTTTTTCGGGAAGTGAACAAAGATCTGAGATAAGCATAAATACATCTTCCGCACTTTTGCCTTCCTGACTTAGATATCTAATCGACGTTGAACCGGCCGATTTGGATAGCTTTTTACCATCTGCTTCAAGCAACAGCGGATGATGATAAAATACGATATCATTAAAAGTCTGCTTCTCCAATACAGTCGCCACCTGAATCTGCGCCAGTGTTGACGCCCATAGATCTTCGCCCCTTACAATCAGGTCAACGCCATAAAACAGATCGTCAATAACTGAGGTAAGCTGATAAGCCGGGAAACCGTCTTTTTTCCTGACCACAAAATTTTCCATTTCGGCAGGTAGTTGAGTTAGGATAATTTTATCGTTATAACTTTTCACCTGCAATGTAGCAGCGTTATCTGTACGTAAGCGCCAGCTCGCTTCAGGGGTATTTAAAGGGATCTGCTTATCTGAGCAGGTACAGCTTCCCGTTTCACTCATCTGCTTCCGCGAACAGGTGCAGGCAAAAACAAAATCACCCGCAACCAATTGATCAAGAGCTTCGTTGTACAGCTGCATCCGATGAATTTGGGAGAATCTGGATTCGAAATCATCCGTATCCTGCGGGCCTTCATCCCAGGGGATTTCTAAGAATCGGAGCGTATCAAATATATCAGTCAGGTATTCCAGGTTAACCCTTGCACGGTCGAGGTCATCAATCCTCAATAAAATTTTAGCACCATGTTTACGCGCCAATGCCGCGGTAATTGAAAACGACAAGATATTGCCCACATGCAAAAACCCGCTTGGCGTCGGCGCAATGCGGGTTTTATTAAAATGTATCCGTGGGATTTTCAATTGTTTTTAAGATTGATGAACGCCAAGATACAAAAGCGGGATGCATTATCACTAATAGAAAAATGTCATTTCGACGAACCGAGGTTGGGATTTGCGCATCGGGGTGAGGAGAAATCTTCTGCGCCCGGCATCTACAAATATAGTCGTAGAGCCAGCTGTAGAAGATTTCTCTTTCGCTCCGCTACACAGCCCGTCCCTGCTCTATCGAAATGACACTTTCTTCTTATCCTCAAAAAAGAATTGAAAATTATACTCCGAAATTCGCTATGCCAACAAAGTCCCCCCGTCAACAACTAAATTGAGGCCCGTCCCAAAGCTTTGTTTCATAAGATAAACAAAGGCAAGGGCAACATCCTCCGCATGACCAACTCGACCAAGCAATAACGTATCTTTTGCCCAATTGTAAAGGCCTTCTTTGTCTTCGGCAGGCATACTATCCCAGAGGTTAGTATCAATTACGCCCGGCACTACGGCGTTTACACGTATTGGAGCAAGCTCAACGGCAAGCGCTCTCACCAAACCTTCCATGGCGCCGCAAATACTGCTTGCTATCGACCAACCGGCTGCCGGTCTTGCCCCTGCCGTGCCACCGGTTAAATTTACCGAGCCACCTTTGTTAATGAACGGCACGCCATATTTAACAGCAGCATAAGCTCCCCAGTAACGCAGATTAAAAAACTTACGCGCAGCCTCGATCTCTGTTTGGCTAATATTACTGAGATTAAGGTTTTCCGCAGCCGTATAAACCAAATGATCAAAATTGCCGGCTTGCTCAAAAAGCGATTTTATATTTTCCTCTTGTGATAAGTCGACAGCGTAGCCCTCTGCATCTTCAGGCAGCTGGCTTAAAGCGTTGTTGATCTTACTTTGATTTCCTGAAACAATGACAACTTTAGCACCTTCGGCAGCGGCAGCTTTTGCTGTTGCGAAGCCTATACCAGTACTCCCACCCAATATAATTACCCTTTTGCCATTTAATGACGATTTACTTTCAATTTGATTGTTCATGATGTTTATTCTTTTTTTGACACCACAAAGTTCCCACGCAAAAAACCGGTTCCACTTACCATTTGGTAAAAAGCGATTAGCCTTCAGAATTTATAAAATGCTAAATTTGAGTTATGACACTTGCAGACCGGATTATCCAATTCAATGAGCAGCTAACCTATACCGGTGAACCTTTACCCGAAGGCATCCGCATCATGAACCCGTTTAAGGAGCATCCGCAAACTATGCGTATTGTTGATGAGTTTTATCATAAATATTACAACGATAATCAGCAGCGTCACATCATTTTGGGTATCAATCCCGGCAGGTTTGGCGGCGGCTTAACAGGCATCCCTTTTACAGATCCTAAGCGGTTGATATCTGAATGCCACATCAACTACGAAGGCAAAATGTCGCACGAGCCATCATCGGTATTTGTTTATGAGGTGATCAATGCCTTTGGCGGACCGGAAGCTTTTTATAAACAAATCTATATTAATTCGCCCTGTCCGCTCGGTTTTACCAGTATTGATACCAGCGGCAAGGAAAAGAATTATAATTACTATGACAGCAAGGAGTTAACCAAAGCCGTTTATCAGTTCATGATTGAAAACATCCGCAAGCAGATTGACCTGGGCATTAATACTGATAAATGTTTTTGCTTTGGCACAGGCAAGAATGAAACATTTCTGCGCAAACTAAATGATGAGTACTACTTTTTTGGCGAGATCATAGCATTGGAACATCCGCGCTTTATTATGCAATACAAAACGGCAAGTAAGCAATTTTATATTGATAAATATCTTGAAGCTTTTGGAAGTATTGCGGGATAAATAATCATCGTCAAGCAAAAGACTTCTAAACTCCTCTCTTGAGAGTAATCCATCAAAAGATAGTGAGTGGGCTGTGCGATTCCCTTCCCTGGGGAGGGTGTAGGGAGGGGTTTCTGCAAGATGTTTGGTCGTTGCAATGGCGCATAACCCCTCCCTGCCAATGCGCAATCCTAACAATTCCCTCCCAAGGGAGGGAATTGTTAATCCTGCACTCTTAATTAATCTAAAGCAATAAACATCCTCTTGTTTCAGGTTAAAACGCTTATATTGTGTACTGCAACCAATTAACCTTTAAGCTATGACCCAAAGCAAGTTTTTAACATTCCTGCTGATGCTTTTTATTTTTCCTTTTGTTTCAAAAGGGCAATCAGCTGCAAACAATAAACTCATTTCGCCCCGTATCAGGGTGATTATGGATAATGATTTTAGCGGCGACCCGGATGGCTTATTTGCGTTAACACATTTGGTATTATCACCATCGGTTGACGTTAGAGGGATCATTGGTTCGCACCTGAATGCCAATGATGGGTTCGACAAATCTAAAACCCAGGCCGAAAAGGCTGCAAAAAAAGCTGCCGAGCTATTGGCTGTTTTAAAAATCAAAGATCAATTCCCGGTAATTGCAGGCTCTAACACCGCGATGGTAAACGACAGTACCCCGGTAAAAAGTAAAGCTGTCGATCTGATCATTAAAGAAGCATCCCGTACAGATACCTCGCTGCCCCTTTATATCCTCTGCGGTGCCGGGCTTACCGAAATTGCGTCGGCAGTGCTAACCGAACCTAAAATTGCCGACAAACTCACACTGGTGTGGATTGGCGGCCCGGAGTACAGCGATCTTGCACTACCCCCACCCAATTACAGCAGTCCCGAGTATAACCTCAATATCGATATCAATGCGGCGAGAGCTGTGTTTAACCATTCTCAGCTAAAATTATGGCAGATTCCGAGGGATGGGTATCGCCAGGCGATACTTTCCTACTCAGAATTACTGCTTAAAGTAAAGCCGCAAGGCGAAACAGGGAAATACCTGGCTGGTGCACTTGAAAACGTCATGAAGCTCATCCAGCAATATCATCTTAATTTGGGTGAAACCTATATCATAGGTGATAGTCCGCTGGTGTTGCTTACCGCGCTGCAATCATCCTTTGAAGCCGATCCATCATCAAGTGAATATGTGTTAAAGCCCTGCCCGCTTATTAACGCGCAAGGGGGATATGATTATAATGCCAAGGGCCGTAATATCCGTGTTTATCGCAGGTTAGATATCAACCTCATGTTTAATGATTTTTTTGCCAAGCTGGAGTTGGCAAAATAAACGCTGCATTTGGTATATTTTTAACCATAAACCGTTTATTTAGTATTACCAAAAGCGCTGTTTTGTAATTATTTTGCATGGTCATAAACCTTTGTTATCATGCTTAAAATAATTGGCAAAAAAACTCAGAATACGCTCCTGCTTACATCACTATTATTTGCGGGGGGTAAAACCCTTGCCCAAACTAATGATGCATCGCTACCCCGGCTTATCGAAAAAAATGGCAGGCACGCGTTTTTAGTTGATGGCAAACCATTTTTAATGCTGGGAGGCCAGGCGCACAACTCAAGTGCATGGCCCGCTTTAATGCCACGCGTATGGAAATCGGCCGGGGCAATGCACCTTAACACGCTTGAAGTACCCATTTACTGGGAGCAAATAGAACCCCAGCCCGGAAAGTTTGATTTTTCGCTGGTTGATACTTTGCTTACCCAAGCCCGGCAGCATAACGTTCATTTGGTACTATTATGGTTTGGTACCTGGAAAAACGGCAGTAACCATTACATGCCCGAATGGATGAAACGCGACGCGGAGAAATATCCAAACATAACAGGTAAAACAGGCAAGCCCATTGACTCGCCTTCACCTCATTCAAAAGCCACTTTAGATGCTGATATCAAAGCGTTTTCGGCAGTTATGCGCTACTTAAAGCAGGCAGATACGCAGCATACAGTTATCATGGTACAGGTTGAAAACGAACCCGGCTCATGGGACACCGTTCGCGACTATTCAGTCAAGGCGCAAAAACTGTTTGAAGCCGATGTACCCGCCCAACTATTAAAACCGGCCATACTAAAAGCCCTGAACGTGCCGGAAAACTCAAAAGGCTCATGGGCCAAAGTTTTTGGTGAAAGGGCTGATGAATACTTCCAGGCCTGGTCAATAGCCCGGTTCATTGAACAGGTCGCAGCAGCGGGTAAGGCTGAGTATCCGCTGCCGCTATATGTAAACGTGGCACTTCGCGATCCACTTACCAATCCGTCGGCAACCCATTATGAAAGTGGGGGCGCGACAGATAACGTAATCCCAATCTGGAAAGTAGCCGCACCATCAATTAACCTGCTTGCTCCTGATATTTACCTGTCGGGCAGCGAAAGAGTGCTGAAAGTAATTGACCTGTATACCCGCGCCGATAATCCCCTGTTTGTACCCGAAGCTGGTTTAGTGGCTGATAATGCCAAATATTTTTATGATGTGTTGGCCCACGGTGGTATTGGCTTTTCACCTTTCGGGATAGATGATAACGGCGATAGTTCAAACGATGAACATCTGGCGGAACACCTTGCACCCTTTGCGCAGGAATACGCAATGGCAGCTCCTATGATGAGGGAGATGGCGCAATGGGCATTTGACGACAAGATAAAAGCGGCTGTTGAACATGAAGACGGCGTGGAGCAAAACATTAAGCTTGGTGCATGGGAAGCCATTATAAAATTTGGCAGCGGCCGAGGCGGTGAACTCAAACCCAATAAAGACCATAGCGGCAAAGCCATGATTGTTAGCCTCGACGAAAATAAATTCATCGTGACCGGTACCAATTGTCGCATCACTTTCCAACCGGCCGACAGCAATACCGGCAAGGCATGGCAATACCTTAAGGTTGAGGAAGGCTGCTATGAAAACGGCGTATTTAAATCGCTTCGCATCCTTAATGGTGATGAAACAGATTGGGGTGGCCCGGCCATTGGCGATAAGCCGAGGGTCTTGCAGATTTCGCTGGTGGTGAGGTAAGATTAATAAATGTAGAGACGCATAATTGCGTCTCTCGCAGGCAGGTCACGCATGCAATTTTCAATTAAATGAGACTCTGTACATTAGGAGACGCAATTATGCGTCTCTACATTAAACCCCTCCTACTTCAACTCATAAACCACCGCCTCATACGGCATAAGTGTACCACTTTTTGACGGCTTTTGATAATTGTCGATTAAAACCGTTGCATTGCCCAAATCCATACCTGTTTGAGCCGGAGCTGTTTTACTTGTAAAATTCAGGAGTACCAGCAGCTTCCTGCCGTTCAACTCCCGGGTGTAAGCATAAGTACCGGGGTTTTGTGCATCGAGCAATGTATATTTTCCGTATACCAGTACTGGGTTATCCTTCCGCAGCTTTACTATCCGCCTGAAATAATTCAACGTGCTATTGGCATCTTTTTCCTGCGCAGCAGCGTTGACACTTTTATAATTGGGATTTACCTTTATCCAGGGTGTACCCGTTGTAAAACCGGCATTGGCCGTGCTGTTCCATTGAAATGGAGTGCGCCCGTTATCACGGCTTTCAAAGGCTATTCGTTTTAAATATGTAGGCAAATCGGCACCAATATTTTTTTGCCGCTGATATTCGTTTAACGTTTGCACGTCACGATAGTCATCAATTGTGCTAAAGCCAGCATTGGTCATGCCCAGTTCGTCGCCATTATAATAGTATGGCGTACCGCGCATAGTCATCAAAAATGTAGTGAGCATCTTTGATGATACAGCCCTGAACTCAGGGCTATCATTACCGAACCTGCTTACCAGCCGGGCCTGGTCATGATTAGCCAGAAATATAGATAGCCAGCCCTTTGCTGCAAATGCACTGTCCCATTTGGTGAATACCTGCTTTAAATGAGTTAAACTATAGCCTTCCGGTTTGGCAATATCCACTGCTTCAAAAGCGTAAGCCATGTTCAATTCATTCCTGTCGGCATCAACTAAATTGTGCCCATCTTCAAATGTGTTACCGGCACCTTCGGCCACACTCATTACGTTATATTTACTGAGCACTTCTCTGTTCATTTCCTGCAGGTATCCGTGCAAATTGCCCTGTACGCCGTAATATTGGGTAAAGTTTTTTTCAAACCCTTTCGGAAAGGCCGGGAATGTGGTATCCTTCGCGGCAAACTGGAAAGCATCCAGCCTGAAGCCGTCAATCCCCTTATCAGCCCAAAACTTCATTATGCCGTATACTTCATTCCTGAGTTTTGGATTTTCCCAGTTAAGGTCGGGCTGCTTGCGCGAAAAATAATGCAGGTAATAGGCATTGGTAAGCGAATCATAACGCCAGGCATCATGATTTACGTCAAATAAACTGTAGCGATAAGCGGGTTTGCCCTTTTCGGCGTTCCACCAGTGATAATATTCCCGGTACGGATTGTTGCGCGAGCTCCTGCTTTGCTTAAACCATTCGTGTTCATCGCTGCTATGATTTACTACCAGATCCATCACCAGTTTTATACCGCGGGAATGCATGCCTTTCAGCAAAGCATCAAAATCATCCATGGTTCCAAAATCCTTCATGATGTTGCGGTAATCGCTTACATCATAGCCATTATCGTCATTAGGCGAGCTGTAAATTGGGTTAAGCCAAACAACATCAACACCGAGGCTTTTGATATAATCAAGTTTGGAGATAATGCCTTTCAGGTCACCAATACCGTCTCCATCGTTGTCCTTAAAGCTTCGGGGATAAACCTGGTAAACTACGGCTTCCTTCCACCATTTGCGGTCAATAGTGTCTGCTCTGCCTTGATTGATTTGCGCAGCCCCTGAAAAGGCGACAAACATAAAAACAATGAGGGCCACAAAACGAATGTAAGGTACGTTCATGATTATAATTGGTTAAGTTTTAGCAGGACGAAGCCGACTTTCTGTGGTTTATAACAAGAGAATATTAAGGTAGCAATATTTAAGCGAAACAAAAAATAATGCAACTAAATCCGTCGCCTTAGCACCCGTACAAATTTGAAGTTCAAACATTATGCACATTTCGGGGTTTAGAAATGAGCTAACACCTATCACAATTAAACAGTCAGTAAATTGAATTTTTAATATTTATATCCGTTAGCGTGCATCACAAACCACCACATAAAATCTCTGACCTGCTTTTAAAAACAGTTTTATTCATACTATTTACAGGCATATCGGTACATGCTTTCGGCCAGGTACCTGTACCTGCCGATTCGGTAAAAGCCGATTCATTGCGCATTAAAGAAAAAGTAGTACAAGCGGCCAAACCGACTGATACTTTATATAAACAATATGACTTTGGCGACCTGGTGCGTAACATACTTCATCCCGGCCGACCGGCTGCAGCCGCCAATAAAAAGTCATCGGGAATTACCATCATACCCAACGTGGCATCTAATCCAACCATCGGGTCGCAAATTGGCATCAAGGCTGTAGCAGGTAAAAAATTAGGAAACGATCCTAATACCCTGTTATCGGTTGCTGCCACATCGGCATCTATTACCACCAAGGGGATCATCTATTTTTATATCAACCATAACATATATACACCTGGTAATAAATGGAATTTTCAGGGCAGTTTGGTTGCAGCCAAAACGGTTTCGCCCGATTATGGCTTGGGAATTGGCCAGGCATCAAGCGGCAGCGAAGCCGATCAGGTGCTGGCCAACCCCGGGCGTAAAGGCAGAGCGCTGCATTCGCAATTTTATAATATCCGCGAGAAGGTATACAAAGAAATTGATAAGGGGTTATTTTTAGGTGCGGGCGCTTCCTTTGATATCAGGCGAAAAATTGAGGATACCAAATCAACAACTAATCTTACCCCATACAATATCTATAGCGACCGTCATGGATTTGCCCGCGACCATTATGCTGCTAACGGCTTGCTTTTTAACCTGCAATACACCACCCGCGACAATCAAAACCGGGCCTACAGAGGGATTTACGTCGATGCCGGCTTCCGCATTAATCAAAGCTGGATGGGGAGCTCCAAAAATGCGGTACAGTTCACTACCGATTTCAGAAAGTATTTCAGCCTGTCAGAAACTAACCCCGAACATGTTGTTGCTTTCTGGAACTGGGGCTCATACCTTATCAGCGGTAACATCCCCTATCTCGAGTTGCCAGGCACCGGCAAAGATCCGGGCTTCCGGAGCGGCAGGGGTTATGTAGTACAATATTTTAAGGGTACGCAATATAACTACTCGGAAGTAGAATACCGTTTCCCAATACTGCGGAATAAATTTGTAAGCGGCGTGGCATTCGCCAACCTGCAAACAACCAATGATGAATCGGGCACCAAAATATTCCAGGTATGGCAACCGGGTTATGGCGGCGGTTTGCGGGTACTATTTAATAAAGCAACCCGTACCAATCTTTGTCTTGACTATGCCTTTGGTCGGTATGGTTCAAAGGGGTTCTTTTTGGGCTTGAATGAAGCATTTTAAAACGGCCTCTATGTTAATCACGAAGGCCGTTTCGTTAAATCGACTACGATAGTTTTGTATAGCTTACCTAGTATAAACAGCGAACTTAGTATTTTTAGCATTGAGCGGTGTCATCCATTTAATATCTTTTCTTTTGATCGTGCCGTTTAGTTGATCTGCAATTACCAATTGTTTTTTATTTATCAATATCGAGTCCTTATCGGAAGATATCACGATCCATCCTGTTTCATCCACCATATAAAACTTATTATCAACCTTAACCAACACATCCTGATTGCCAGCTTTTGCTGCAGATAGCTTATTATCAAATGTTCGGGCGATTTTTATTTGATCAAAATGTTCCAGCGTACTGTGATAATCCAGATCGCCAATCGCCTTGTTTACCATTTTTGAAAAAGAGTTTGATCCTGATCCTTTATCTAACCCAAAATACATCAGCGCTTTTGTATCTCCCGGCAAATTGCCCCAATGCTCGCTTTGCATAATGTTATTATAGCCTTTTTTAATAATCTTTAACTTAAACCTCATTTCCCCATCGGCCATAAAACTAAGAGAGATCTTAAAATAGCCCCTTACATCCGTTTTGCCAAGCAGTTTTTCATCGGCCCCGTAAATACCAGCTGCTTCAATTGGTAATAAGGTTTTTGAATCAACAATGAGACCAGCGATGTCTATATTTCTTGTCATTTTGTTATGTGTGCTGGCCAATAGCACGGCCGGGGTGAAAAACAGAAGTATCGCAACAAAAGACAACCTTGTTATTAAAATTTTATTCATGACAGTATTTAAGTTTAGGTGAAGATAGGAGTTTAACTAAAGAAAAAAAAATACGACATAAAATATCTGTGCTGTTAATTATTATTCTTAATTTTATATTACAAGCACCTGTGAAACAACCATGTAAATAAAAATACATGACATTCCTAACCCTATCAATAACCGGGAAGCATGGCCAAAAAGAAAACAGCCGATAAAGACAGCATATGGAAAAGCCTGCAATTGAAACTGGGCGTAATCACTGTTATTTTAGGTTTACTAACTACCGGGTATAATTTGATTAAGAGAGACCCGCCACCGCCGGTTAACCCTGATCTGAAGGCCAGCCTGGAAATTTCCTATATCAGCATGGTCAATGATATTTATGCCCTGGCGGGGGGTGATAGTGCTGTTCGGAAAAAGGATGCCTTTTATCTTGATTACCCCATACTCACCAATGAAATTTCGGATAAAAACCTGCAGAAAACCGATCAGCTTTTTAACGACACCACAGCTAACGATTATGACCTGTTTATCACCTGCCTGATGATCCAGAACAAAGGCAAAGGCGATGCATCAGACATTGAGCTTGACATGAGCAAGCTCAATATTAACCAGCCGCTTACCGTAACTGAAGACCCTCAAAGCAAAAATGATTATGACAGCCAGATCAGGGCCAAAGGCAACGCTGTAAAACAAATTATAAAACTACCTTCAAGGCTTTCAACCGGGCAAGGAATTTTAATCCCCCTATTCGTGACCTATGATAAACCAAACCCTGTTAATAAAAACAGACAATGGAAAATTGAATCGAAAACAATTTTTCTGCCGGATAATATCCGCTATACAGAACCGGCAGATACCGCCCGGAAATCATTAACAATACGAAAAATGCTGAGCCCGGTGAGGCTGGCCGAAGGTGTACAGGGGCGCGGATAGTTCGACAATGATCAGATATTCATAAGAATGGAAAATAACGAAAACCCAATACCGGTCAAACAACCTAAAAACAGCCTCGCCCTTATCCTGATAGTGGCTGGCTGTATTTTGATCATTGGCAACCTGTATTTTTATATTGCCCGGCAAAAGCGCAATACTATAAAAAGGCAACAATTGGACAGCCTTGCCAAACAGCTGGACACCGCTAACGCGAAATTTGAGATTGGTTATGGCGAAATGAGCATAGCCTCATACAACAAGATGAAAATAGCTGCCGGCCAAAAAGATCATAGCCCTTTGGTTTACCCGGTAATGAAGAACGAAATAGATGATCTCATTACTGCAGGAAGCTATCACCCCGACTATGGAATTTCTTCCACCTACCTGGAGGAGTTTACAACTTTATACAGGCAAAAAAAGCTGAAGCCAATGGGTACGGCAGTAGCCTGCTTAATTATTAAACAAGTTGGAAAAGGCAAAGCAGAATCTGTAAAGCTCGACATCAACCGTTTAAAGCTTGATGAAATAAGTGAAATGTATGACCCTACCGATATCAATAAATTTACAAATCCGGAACGTGCCGCTAAATCTTTCCATTCTAATTCACTGCAAATAGATCTTGGCGCAATGGATACCGGAGAGGCCTTGCTTATGCCCCTTTACATCAGCGACGGCTTCTTGAGATTAACAGAAGGCGGCGATCCGCCGGGATGGTCGGTTACCGCCGGGCCAATACTTCTCCCGGTTAGTTTAAATTATATCAAAAAAGATAAGCGTATTCAAAAGATCCCGCTGCAAGAAGTACTTAACCGGCCTATAGAGATCCTGGATTAGGAATCAGTTAAGGTACGATATGAACTATCTGCCGGTTAAACAAATTTTATAAATAAACAGGCCGCTCTAATCACAAGAAAAGCGGCCTGTTATTTTGTTACTACTGAAACTGGTTATTGACCGCTTGTAGCGCTCCAGCCATCACCCCAGCCACTGCCGGCTGCTGCTTTGGTACCTTTTAAAAGTTTATCATATTTTACTGTCTGTTCTTTAGTTAAAACAGCTTTGATCTTTGAGATGGTAGCTTCCCGTAATGGCTTAATATCAACCATCATTTTCGTATTATCACCTTTATCAGCGGCTTTGATCTTTTCAAACTTATCGGATGATTCCTGGTATATCACCGCAATTTTTTCGGTTTGTTTATCAGTGAGCTTTAATTGCTTTTGCAGGTCTTTTGATTTTTCAACAGGTTTGGCACCGGGTTTGGTTTGCGCGTTGCCTGCTACAGCCAATCCAATGAACATGCAGCATAGTAATAAGAGTTTTCTCATGGTTAAGATTTATTTTAATTGTTGTTGATATAAATGTAACTATTTTGGTATAAAACCAGAGCTAATATTTTCTATTACAGAAACATAATTTAATTTGTTTTGGCTGCCATTTGCATCGGCATACAACCCGGCATGTTTTTACTGCGGAAAATCAATTTTGTTAATTGGAGGGTTTTGTATTGTGCATTACCCTCGGTAATGTTTAAAAACTGGTTAGGGGCAACATTTTTAAAGTGCTGTACAGCGCCGCTTCCTGCCCACTTGATCTCAATTTCATCAATTATCCTGGCCTGGCCAACGCCTATCTCCTGCTGCAATGGCGATGACCCAAAGCTCCCGCCCGAGTTAACATCTTTATAAACAGAACGTTTAACCCCATTTTCGGTAAAAGTAAGTTTGATATGGCTCCCAATGGCTGCATTATTGGCTTTTATGCCGTTCAATTTCAGGCTAATCCAGTTATTATTACTTACACCGGGGTTCATGTATAGTGAACTGGTATATGAGTCGCCGATGTAAGCCCCGCCCATTTGGGCAAAAATATCCTGATGGCCGTTGTTCCGCAAATCGGCAAATGCAACACCATGGCCTTTTTGCAAATTACCCATACGTGATGACGAAGTAATATCGGCAAATCTTTTCCCGCCGATGTTCCTGAAAAATTTGTTAGGCACCAGCGATTTAAAATCGGGGTTACCTGTACCAAAATACATATCAGGATAGCCATCATTATCAATATCGCCAAAGTTAGCGCCCATGCTGTAAACTACCTTATCCAAACCTGCTTCTTTGGTTACGTTAGTAAAAGTGCCGTTATGATTGTTTTTGTATAGATAGATGTTGCCGGCTTCTGGCATGGCTTTGCCCAGGGCAGCAGCGGCACTGTAATACCCCAAAGTACGATCAAAGTGATAGTTGGCAACCATTAAATCGGGCCAGCCATCATTATTATAATCATAAAACCAGGTAGTAAAAGTCCGTTGTTTGATCTGGTCAAGGCCCGATTGTACGGTCACATCTTCAAAATCAACCCCGGCTTCGGTTTTGCCTTTATTTCTAAGCAGGTATTTGCGCCCGTCCATGGTTGAGATAAATATGTCGGCAAAGCCGTCGTTATCATAATCGGCAGATGTTATCCCTTTTACAAAAGCTTTGATGCCGCAATGGGCAGCCGTGGTTACGTTGCTGAATGTGCCATTACGGTTATTCATGTATAACTGGCAGGTTGATTCATCGGCGTAGTACATCGACTCCGAATTTTCGTTACCAACAAACACGTCTAGCCAGCCATCGTTATTAAAATCGGCCCAGGTTGCCGTTTGAGTAGGGTGAAGCATAAATAAACCACTTATGGAGGTTACATCAGTAAAAGTCCCATCGCCATTGTTGCGCAATAAGGAACTTGGTTGGTTGCCGAAGCCCTTGGTGAGCCATGCGCCACGCAAAACAAAAACATCCAGCTTACCATCATTGTTATAATCCGTTTGCTGGATATTCAGCCCCCCGGTAATCCCTTTTAAACCGGCGGCTTCGGTTCGGTCACTAAACGTGCCGTCCTGGTTATTTTGAAAGTAATGCATCGGATCGCTCAGGTCCCAGCCCGATGTCATGATATCAAGGTAACCATCGTTATTAAAATCATCAACAATGACCCCGCCTGCCCGGCCGTTGATGTTAAGGCCAAGGCTACCGGCCACATCAACAAAGGGTTTAACCTGTGATGCAGTATCCGGGTCGGCATTAAGGCCCGGGATCAGGGCATTCTTAGGCACTTTTTGCGGATACTCGCCAAGCGTCATATAGGCTATATTGATCAACCAGCGCGACTCATAATCATCCGGGCGAAGCTTTAACAATGCTTTATACACTTCAATTGCTTTTCTTGAACCTGTTTGGATCTTGTGCACCCCATCATCTTTAATTGGGAAGATACATGATGAGCCGGTATGGTTAAGCATACAATTGCTCCGTTCACCCAAACGCATGTAAGCTATGGCCTGTTCGGACAGCATCTCATCGGTCGACATAAAGTCGATATTATCCATCAGGTACTTATAAATGTTTACAGATTGCTGCTCCTGCCCGGCCTTTAACAACAGCGAGGCCTTTGAAAATAAAACCTCCTGGCTTTTGGCAAGCCGTTTAATTTTAAGCAGCGAATCGCAATAAGCCAGCTTCATTTCGGGGTTAAACGGGTTTGAAATGGTGTTATTCTTTTTATTTATCTGCTTCAACACCTGGGCCATCTCCTCATTAGATGAGTTTTGGCATGATGCTATTATGGTGAAGCCGCACAGCAGCACAAGCGCGGCGGTAACTTTTTTCTTTATCATAGGATGTTTATATACCCTCGCGGATAAAATGCCATGGCTTTTACCCGCGATAGATGTGGTATTAAATTGTCAATAGAAATTTCGGACAACACGACCATGGGCATTAAAACAAATGCAGGTCGGTAAATAGACTAAATGGAGAAAATCAGCAGGTTGCTTTGGGTGGTTGTTCGGGAATATCCTGATGAGAACTTACTAACGATTGCACAGGTTGTACAACGTTTTCAGGCAATGGTGTTACAGGGCAGTAAAATTCAAATTGCACAAATGAAAGGTTTACATTATCCTTTAAAACCATTTTGCCAAAGGGCACATGCTCTTTGGGAGAAACAGGAGCACCCTTTATTCCTTTTGCATCAAGCACATTGCTATCGGCAAAGCGGGTAGTTTTATAATTAGGAATGCACATCAGGTGAAGGGCATTCCTCGTCAATCGCATTTTTACGTAATTGTAGGTGGCGTTTCCAAATGTAATGTGCCCCGATATATTTTCAAAAGTTCGCCAATCATGAATAGCAGGTAAGTTAACCGGGATAGAGACTTCGGTAAGGTCATTTACATTATACAAGCCTTTCCCAACCTGTTCATTAAAAAACCGGTCCGATTTATAAACCAGGTATTGGTGCAAAGCCAGCTGCCCGCCAATGTTAAGCAGGTAAATATTGAGCAATATTAAGGCAACAATCTTTTTCAAATGGTTTATAGTAATCTAAAGATGAGGTTTATAAACGATATTTTCAAGCTTTATCTATATTATTATGCAATTAATATTATTTAACGGGATTTAAAATATATAATACCAGGCGCATAATTGACTCACCTTGTCGGCGCTCGGCCGGACCACCCTCTCTATAACTTCGCAGCATAGCGAGTAGGGAAAATAAAAAAACAGACAGAGGCTGTATCATAAATCATGATCAGCTTTTCTTTAATTTATTCAGATACTTAAGCGATATATAGTTTTGGGTTGGATTGCCCTGTTAACAAAAAGAGGGGTTAACAGGGTTAACACAATTCAGGATTAACATTCATACATATAACTAACAATCAGAGAATTGAATGTTTTTTTTCGAAAAAACGTCAACCCCTTTTTGTATAAATATTATCGGCTAATTTTAATTCATAAGTAACACCACACCAGGGGCGATCAATTTGATTTATGATACAACCCCTACCAGCACAGCGATGTTCGGATGGGTCGATGCGTTTAATGTATACAATCAGTATTATGCCTTTTTCAGCAGGAAACGTTTCTTTAACCAATCTCTGACAGGCTCATCATACAATTTGAGGCAACCGTAGGCAATAGCTATACTGACTATAAAAATCCCCAGCCCGCCAAGCAGGCCCTGTGCCATGGGTACCTTATTATTTGTTACCCAGGCTACGTGAAAATATATTAAAGGATAATGCGTAATGTAAAGCGGGTACGAAATATCCCCCATAAATTTGCAAATCCTGATCGAGTTTTTACTTTTTAAACTCCCGCCGGCGCCGATAGCAACAATTAACGGAAAAACGATAATAATACAAAAGGACTCATACAAACCATTCATCCATAAATGTTCAGCCCCTCCTATTCTTGGCACGCATAAAACAGCAATGATCAAAATACTACAAACCGTAAACGCGCCTTTAACATGAATGAGTTTACCCATGCGACACAACAACATGCCAGCAAAAAACGGATACAGCAACCGCGTGAACCCAATATAGAGCTGTGTTTTATCAACCGACCAGCCGCCGATGACATCGCCCTGCGGCCCCATCACGGTATAATGAATCAGAAGGCAGGCCGATGCAAAAACCAATATGGCCAGCAAGGTTTTGGAGAACTTGCGGATCACCAGCGCGTACAGGATATTAGCGATATATTCAAAAAACAGTGACCAGGCCGGCCCATTTAAGGGGTGCATTTCCTGCCAGCCGCGGATATCCATAGACGGCAGTATGGGTATCAGCGTACAACCAACCAACATTACCAATAGCATTTTCCAAACCGGCGTATCATGAATAAGCGGAAAGGCTGTGCCGCTTTGCGAATAGAAGAACAGCGCACCAATAATTGATCCGACAATAACCATTGGCTGCAGACGAATAAGACGGCGTTTATAAAAATCCCATTGGGTCATTTTGCCCCAGCGGTCATCATAGGCATAGGCAACAACGAAACCAGAGAGCACAAAAAAGAAATCGACTGCCAGGTATCCGTGATTTATGATTTGCTTAAAGCGGTTACCATCAGCATAGGTTTCAAAAACATGGAAAGCCACTACAAAGAGGGATACCACACCACGCAATCCGTCAAGAATTTGATAATGACCTTTTGATTCAAGGTACGTAGGGTTTTTACTCATCAGCAGGAAAAATAAAATTGGTTGTTTTGGGGTTGATAGCACGCACTGCAAACAGGGCATAGCACCATGGGTATAAAGATGCTTTAATTTGTTGGCAAGTCAAAACCGCTGCTGCTGAATAGCTTAAATTTGCGACAAATACATAAAAATAAATTGCTTGTACTCCCGTTATAAGTCAGGAAATATTACATCCCTTAATATAAACCAACCTTTATCATGAAAAATATGCTAAAATATCCGCTAAGCGTCATCCTCTTATTTATCTTAAGCGCAATTGATCCCGCTTGCGCGCAAAAAAAGATTTCCAAAAGTGCCGACTCCGCAGCCCGCGTAAAAGCTTTGGAAATAAAAAAGTTTCAGGAGGCTGTAGAAGCAACTCCGGATAGCCTTAAAGCACATGATGCATACATCGGGAAAACGGGTATATATAATCCTGCGCTTATTATCCAATACGACAAGTGGATGAAACAATATCCGCAAAAAGCAAATATTCCCCTTGCCATAGGCGAGGCTTTCTATAACCGAGAAATGCCGCAAGCAAAAAAGTACTTACTGAAAGTTACAGAAATAGCTCCTAACATAGCCAAGGTATGGTATATGCTCGCTTTTGATGCTGATAGATGGGGGCACGACACCGAGGCGTCAGAATATATGAAAAAGGCAAGTATCGCCGATACTACCGATGCCAGTTATGCCTATTATTATGCCGAAACACTTAAAAAACACGACCCAAATCTATACAAACAGAAAGTACTTGATATTGTGAAGCGCTTTCCTGGTAATGAGCGTGGCGCCCAGGGTTTGTACTGGCTTGCTGAAAGGGCGGTTGACACTGCGGATAAGATCGGGTACTTTGAGCAGCTGCATTCACTATATCCACCGAAAAAATCCGAATGGTCAAATGCAGGCATGCAAAGTTTATGGGGTGTCTATATAATCACCGATCCGGAAAAAGCCCTTTCATTAGCTACCGAAATTGGAAACTATCAAAACTGGAAACCTTTAAGACTTTTTACGGAAAATGTTATTGCCGAGCGAAAGTTGGCTGCAAACCAGGATTATAGAGGTGCGGCAACGTTGCTTGCACAGGTAAAACCGCCAAGGTATCCTGATATCAGTGATTTTTATTCGCAGGAACAGGCTTCTTTGCAGGAAAAAACAGGAGATGTTAAAGGAGCCTACGATACGTTGGTTAAAAAACTTGCAAAAATGCCAATTGAAAGCACTATGGCTATAACAAAAAGATATGGGGAAAAATTGGGCAAAACCAACGATGAAGTACAACAGGATATCCAAAATATCCGGGCCGGGGCCGCTGTTAACGCATATCCATTTGAACTTGGTCTTTATAGCGGTAAAGGAAAGCTTGGTTTAAAAGACCTTAAGGGGAAGGTGGTTTTGCTGACCTTTTGGTTCCCTGGCTGCGGGCCATGCCGACGAGAATTTCCGCATTTTCAAAAAGCTATAGACAAATTTAAAGGCAAAAACGTAGAATACATAGGGATCAATGTATTGCCCGAGCAGGATGCCTATGTATTGCCATTTATGGCAAATACTAAATTCTCATTTATCCCTTTACGCGACACGCAGGGTTTTGCTTCAAAAGCTTACGGCGTTACCGGCGAACCCGAAAATTTTTTGATTGACCAAAACGGAAAAATCATGTTCCGCAACTTCAGCATTGACGAAAATAACGTCCATTCGTTAGAAATGATGATCTCATCTTTATTGGAAAAAAGGCCATAAGGCTTAAGGTAAGAATGTTGGCATGCCCACAGCTACAATCGCGGCTTAGCGGCCAGCACTATTGGCGTGGTTTCCACAAGCTCAAGCGATTTAACCATATCTTTTGTGGTGCTTTTGTATTTTTTAAAATGAGGTGTTTGCAGGTGGGCCTGGTATGCAGCGGCATTAGCATAAATTTCAAAAACTGTTATGTGGGTGGGGTTATTCTTTTCGGCTACTGCGTATAGGGTTAAAACGCCGGGTTCAACGCGTACGGCGGTTTCGGCATGCTCTTTAAGTGCAGCCATATAATTCTGCAATTGAGCAGAATCAATTATAAGTTTGGCTATGCGTACCACATTGTTTTTATCCTGGGCGGTGGCACTATGTGGCGAAGATATCGATAACATAAAAATTATTAAAACTGATAGCAACCCGCTGCCAAAAGCTGGTATCCATGCTGTGCGGGTATGTTTTCCTGTTGGTTCTGAAATTTCATTTATAGCTTCCATTTTTTACTTTTTATAAATAACTCAACCACCATTTTCCTTTATTGGCCTGTTTGTAATCATCATAGCGCTTGCATAAAGGATATAAGGCCATTACTATTCCAATCCAAACAAGATACGCAACCGGCAATGAAAACCCGTAGCCCTTCAGGTTTGTTGTAAACCAGATAGGTTGTTTCAGGAACCAGATCGTCCAGTCCTGCCCGGGCGTAAGCGCTGATGCGATAATTGCTATCAGGTGGATTATATAAATATGAATAAGGTAATAAAACATGGGCACCCTGCCATATACCGAAACTACTTTTACAACAGCTCCTTTTGATTTTTCAGTGAATGACAGGAACAGAAAGGCCGCACCCAGCGTCAACAGGAGGTACAACAACGATGGCGGATATTTATTTACCTTAATAAATGACAGGATGGTAAATAATGTATTTTTCTGTACGCTCCATTTCACCGGATCTCCATATAGATTGGTATAACGTAATACAATAAACAAAGTAATACAAGTGGCACCGGCTATCCATAAGTTTCGTTGCCTTTTGCCAACCTCATAGCCCGCCGTATACCATCCGCCTAAACAATAACCTAATGACATAACCGCCATAAGGGGTACAATGGGATACCCTACCAATAAAATTTCCTTATGCCAGGTAAAAAACTGCTGGTCATGAAGCAGCGACCAGCCAAAAGCCGGCAAAGTGCTGCCCGGCACATGAACGCCGTCTAAAAGATTATGCCCCAATATGATTATAACGCTAATGCCCAGGACCAATTTTTTAGGCAGATGGATCAATGCCGCCAGTATGATCATGCTTAAGCCCAGCGCCCATATCGTAATAAAGAAAAACATGGGAAATGTGATATTGAAGTTCCAGCCGAAGTTAACCACGAACATTTCGAGAAATATGAGCCACAATCCCCGTTTTACCAGGAATATGGATAACTCTTTTTTAGTTTTCTTTTGCCCGATGAGGTATGCCGATGTTCCGGCAAGCAGCATAAATATCGGGGCGCAAAAATGAGTTATCCACCTGGTGAAAAATAATATGCCGCTTGTTTTTGTAAGGTCAAGCGGATCATAAAAAAATGACCCGGAGTATAAATAATCCCTCACATGATCAAGTGCCATAATAATCATGATAGTACCCCGTAGAAAGTCAATAGAGGTTATCCGGTTTTTTAAAATTGTGCTCATTCAGGTTTTTGGGGTAAAATTAAAGATAGCACTTTTTTGTAATCCGTTTTTTACAAAGATTTGTCAAATTTCATAGCCGACAAAGAGGGGCTGTAAAAAGGTCGCACGCAGAGACCCGGATTAAACACTCAGTATAACACCAATTCAAGTCTGACTATAGACAATACTAATAAATTTTATCAGATATTAAAATTACCATATTAGCCAATTCATCATTCACCAGTATACCACATGCCATAACATTCCTTTTAACCTGTGAATATGGTGAGGCTATTTGTACCACGCAAGTGCCGCAACTACCCATTCCGCAACATAATCCCAATCCCGGGATTGCCAAATAATCTGCTATGAGCGACATCAAACTATGATACTGCCCATGAACAATTTGTAACCGGTGACTTTCGCCCAGATAATTAAGTGTTAGCGGTATTTTATTGCTTTCCATTATTTGCAGGTAGTAAACGCCGGTTTAGTAACTAATAAAAAACTATCTTCTCCGCCCTATAACTACTGCAACAATGACCATAGCGGCAGCGGGAAATATCTTATTAGTTGTAACCGCATGTATTCGGCGGTTCCCGGTGTACAATGTTATTAATAACGCCCCAATAATACACGGGTAAGCAGCTTATCCGAATATATCCCATAACTATAGTTGTTAAGTTTGATAGTATCAATCCTCATACAAACGTTACCTGCTAACATTTAAAAATTTGTTGAGGCGTTAAATTGGTGGCCACTTTATGAAAATATTACGTTTTACTTCACCACCTCACTTACCAAAATAACAGGACTGACATTAGTATAATTTGCAAAATCCGCACGGATGGCGTCTCTTTTGGGCGCTATAGCGGTTTGATAGTCGCTTAGGCTTTTTACATAAAAAGTGCCGACTGCCATAAAAGGCAGCGGTTGGTTAGGGATACCACTTGCAATCCCTTTTTCAATGGTGTATTTAACCAAATTTGATCCTAAAAGCTGCGCCACCATCGGCATGTGCTTCGTTTCATAATATTCCATATTAAAGGTTTTACCTTCAGCATAAGGATACATGACTGATATTTTAACTAAGCATTTTTCAACAATAGCTTCGTTCTTCTTTTCCTGACTAAACGCAGTAAAGCAAGTGGCCAAAAGGATAAATGATAAAATTAGTCTTAATTTCATAACTGGTTTATTTAAATGATAAAGCATTCTATTTTAACAGATTACACAAATATTAAAATATTGCCATTATTCACAAAACATTATGCTGACTAATGTTTAAAGTCGCACGAACGGACATGCCACGAGATTACTTATAGGACAAAAACAAAAGCCTCAAATCTTTCGACTTGAGGCTTTTGACTTTTTTCTGGTAGCGGGAACAGGACTCGAACCTATGACCTTCGGGTTATGAGCCCGACGAGCTACCAACTGCTCCATCCCGCACTATTTTGATAGTGCAAATGTACAATAAGTTATCACATCTGTTTGTCACAAATTGGCTCATGTGGCCAACAATTTCTTAACACACTATAATCTAACCTTTTAATTTGGTTGATATAAGTCAATTTCTTTCTTACTATAAATCAATGTGTGGCGTTTGGGTACTTTGCACCTTTGTGATACCCTGACCGATGAACGGACAGGATCATAAAATTTCAAAGAAATGAAAACCGCTAAAGAATTATTGCTCAGCTATCTTGAGCATGTCAATAACCCCGATACAGCTATTGAACTTTTTGCCGACGACGCAGTGTTCGAGCTTCCCTACCTTGCAAGTTTAGGTTTACCCTGGCAATGGAAAGGCCGGGACGTAATATATAATTTCCTTAAAAACCTACCTAAAACATTCGGCAACTTCAAATTTCAAAACATCAGGATCCATATTGATACACCTGATCAGGCCTTTGGCGAATATGATGTGAACGCTATAGTCAATTCGACAGGCCGGATTTATCCGCAAACCTATATGGGGCGCGTGGTTGCCGAAAATGGTAAGATCAAACTGATCCGCGAAGCGCTTGATATGGTTGTAGTGGCCAAAGGAATGTTTCCTGACGGGCTGGCACACTTAGCTTAAAGCAACCAACCATAAGCTGAGGTTCTTTTATAAAAAAATGGTAACCAGAGCATAATTTGGATGATGTTAATCTGCTCCCTTAAACTTGATAATAATCGGGCGCAAGAGAGGCTATCAGAGATAGTTATATTTTTATTATCATTGCTTCAGACATAAGAAATATCAATGAAACAGGATCAAATATTTAATTTATTGTGGAAGGGGTTACTGCTTACTTTTCCGTTCAGTTCTTTATTGACATTGATAATAGTTCAGATTGCTTTTGGGAAGATGTCGCAAAGTTTTGAGGGCGGACAAGGTGTTGTTCTGCTTTCCATTGGTGGCGTACTTTGGTGCCTTGCACTTACAATAAGCGCCGCAACGGTATTTTTCAATTTATATCCCGCTATAAGAGATAATATATATTACTGTTTTTTGAGTTATTTCATTGTACCTTTTTTTATTGCGTTATATATTGGGCTCAATGCTAATGCCTCTGATATGGCGAAATATTTTTTTGCTCTAACCGTACCTTTCTTTGTTGTACAAACCTGGTTTTTCATAAAATTTATTACCCAAAAAAAATGTTTTGATCAAAATCACAAAGGCCTCAACTAAAACAGTTGAGGCCTTTGTGATAACAAGATATTCTTCTATCAATTAGCCACATCACTATTTTCAATCCCTGTTTTGTTTTTATTGATCCTGTCTTTTAAGCCTCCAAAATTGTAGTTCAGGCTGATGCTGAATGACCTGTAATAATTCATGCTTTGGTAGGTTTGATTAAATTGAGGACCAAATGTTTTGCTTACACTGTTGCGGTATTTGGTAAACGGATTTTTGATCCCCCCAGAGATACTGAACTTATTTTTTACAATATCCTTGTTGAAATTTAATGCGCTGTAAAAAAAGCCGTTGGTATACCCCTGTAAACCTGTAGGGTTGCGGCTATTTATACCCAAATCGGCATTCAGGGCCCAGCCATGGTTCTGGCGTACTACGTTTGATAGCGTGGCCCCATACATCAGCAGGTTATTGTTCACTAATTTTCCACCGGCCTGGCCTTGCAGCCACAAGTACATCATATTACCATTGAGGCTTACGTTGTAAATTTTAGTCACAGGGTAACTAAGGTTAAAATTAACGCCTGCACTGCTGGCCTTGCCGGTATTAGCATAGGTAACTTGTGTAACCTGGGTGGTCCGGTCAAAATTAACTACCTGCAAATCGAGGTTGTTCATGAACGAATAGTCGAGCCCGATGTTTACTGATAATTTTTTATTGCTGCCATACCCAAGCTGGATATCGTTCAATAAAACAGGTCTCAGGTTGGGGTTACCGGTAACTTCATAATTAGGGTTTGAGCGGTCAACATAAGGGTTAAGCCTGTTGATTCCCGGCCTCCTGATCCTTTGCGAAAAACCGAAGTTGATACTGCTTTCGTCTTTAAATCTTTTACTTACCGAAACAGAAGGAACAATGTTAAAATAGTTTTGATCGGCCACAGATGCCGTGCTCATGAAATCAGCCCGGATCACGGTTTCCTCAACCCGCACACCGGCATTGATGTTCCAACTGTTTAAAGCCAATTGATAGGAGTTATAAGCGCTAAATACATTTTGGGTATTGGTAAACGCGTTTGACTGCGCTGCATCATGCTCATATATACCAGTTGTTTCATTTAATGAGCTATAGCTAAAATCGCTGCTGTTATTCCTGAATATAGCTTTAATGCCGCCATCAATGGTCATTTTATTTACCGGGGTAACAAAATCAACTTGTACAGTGTGTTCTTTAAATTTTTGTTTATCGCTTTGTTGAAAATTGGGGCCCGGGAAATTTACCCTGTCAAAAAATTGAACGTCGCCATTTTTGTTATTTGTGTTGCTGCTGTACATGTATGAGAATGTAAGTAGCCTGTTTTTAACTCCTTTAAAGCCCAATTCATAATTGATACCTGCATCAATGCCGTGGCTGGTGGCCTTATTATTGTTTTGAAAACGGTATTGCTCAGGCTGACTATCGCCGGTTAGCAGAGACGACTGCCCGTTATGATCGGTTGCACGGCTGCCGTTATAATTGAACTGGGCGGTTAATAAATTCAGTGTATCTATCTGCAGACTTAATTCGGTTCCGAAATATGCGGTTTTATTATTTGAATGTTGATAACCGGTTTGCGCCAGCGTTGTACCGGCAGTATCAACACGTTTGTTGGTATTATAGGTTTGCGGCGAATTGTTGATGCTGCCACCGCCAAAAGCAGAAACACCAAACTTGCCTTTTTTAGCCGTAACAGAACCTCCAATGCCAGGGCCACCTGTAGGCAAGCTTTCATTGATATTTACAGAACCATTGATACCATCGTTGACTTTTTTGCTGGTGATGATGTTAATGATGCCCGCCAAACCTTCGGCATCATATTTTGATGGCGGTATGGTGATCACCTCAATCCGCTCAATGGTTGATGCCGGTATGCTTTTTAAAACGGCTTTAAGGTTGCTTTCCAAACTGCCGGAGGGCTTACCATTAATAAGCACTTTAAAGCTTGAATTTCCTTTAAGCAGTAAATTATCATCCCCATCCAATGACAGGTAAGGAATTTTCCTCATCATGCTTAGTACATTATTTCCCTTACTTTCAGGATCCGCCTTCAGGTCGTAAATTATTCTGTCGGCCTTTTGCCTGATAATCGGTCTTTCGGCGGTTATGGCAACCTCTTTCAGGTTAGTCATTACATCACTCAAATAAACCGGTTTTAGCACCAGTGTTTGCTGCTGATGTGTAAGATCGAGGGCTATTGTTTTTGAGCTATAGCCAATAGCGTTAATCGACAGCGAATAGTTTGACGGTTGTACCGAAGCAAAACTGAAGGAGCCATCGTCTTTAGTAACAGCAACCATAATGGTTTCATTGGCAGCATTCTTTAGCCGTACGGTTATCAATGGCAAAGGCGCTTTGGTTACTGAATCAGCAATATCCCCTTTTACCTGCACCGGGGTTTGGCTATAGCTATTGAGGTTATAAATGATTAACACAGCTATCATCATGATGAACTGTATTGCTATTTGTTTAGTTTTCATATTTGTGAGGGTGTTAGATTTTGGTTGATTTTTTAGGCAAAAGGATTCCCGGAAAGAACTTCTCCCTTTAAAATTTGATGGCACAAGCGATTAAACCGCCCGCTTAGTACAATAAATCAGGCTGATTATTTAATCCTTACGGCGGCGAAGCAGCAGGTAATAGATTAGAAAGCCGGCTGAGATAAAGATCATTTCAACTCCGTAAGGAACGGGCGAATCTTCGGCACTGTAGGGGATGAATTGCATTACTATAAAACCTATACCGGCGCAAAGAAGGATGAGCCCCCATTTTAAGGCCTCGTTGCCTGAGTTTAACTCGGACAGAAATTTCACGCTGTTCTCATCCAGCGGCCCCGATTTAATAATGCGTTTTTTCAGCATGTAATTATAAAGGGCAAGTATGAATATGGCTATCAGTATAAAGAATACAATGATTACGATGAATGGCATTAACTGTTTCATGATCTTGTTTGTTTAAGTATTTGCTACAGTAGTCAACACATGCTGTACCGCGGTTGCAATTATTTTTAAATATTTTTTATTCTTTTTTGCAACCGCTAAACCTTATATATTGACTACTGTAATATGTTTAATGAACACGAGGTTGTATCCAGAATATTAAATAAAGATCTCCGGGCTTTTGAACTGCTGGTAAAGCAGTACGAAAAGCTGGTTTTCTTTGTGATAAACCGGCTGGTGCAAGACCAGCAAAACAAGGAGGATATATGCCAGGAAGTTTTCATTAAGATTCACCAAAACCTGCACCGGTTTGAGTTTCAGTCGAAACTGTCAACCTGGATAGCACGTATAGCCTATTTAACGGCTATAAACTATTTAAAAAAGAACAAGAACAATTTCCCTGCCGAATATCCCGAAAATATTGATAATTATCATTTTACAGATGAAAACCCCGAACAGGAACTGATAAAAAAAAATAGCGCAGCTTATGTTAACCTGCTTATTGAGCAAATGCCGCATCAATATAAAACAGTGTTAACGCTGTACCACCTAAATGAGTTTTCATGTGCTGAGATCGAAGAGATCACGGGCATCCCGGAAGGAACAGTGAAAAGCCATCTTTTCAGGGCGCGAAAATTATTGAAAGAGAAAATTGAAAAAGACCTTAAGAAAGAAAATATATGAAAGAGCTGGATGACGACGAATTACAGGAACTATTGAACAGCGGCTTGGTTCCGGATAACAAAACACTTTCGGAAGAAGATAAGAACGATCTGCTCGCTTATCAAAACTTATTTACCGCACTGGGTACCGAGCCAAAAGAAGGCCTGCCTATGAGTTTTGCCGCTAACGTTAGGAGAAAACTGCAGGAACAAATCAACCGTAAAAACGATCTGCGCTTTAACTTGTTGGCGCTTGGGATATTTGCAGCGGGTTTGGCCCTGGCCTATGGGTTGCTATCGATAATGAGCCCAGAAAGTGGTGATATGTTTCTAAACGCTATGATCAGCTTTAAATGGGTATTATTGGCGCTGGTTGTTGGCTTCGTTGGATATCTTTTTATCGACCAACGATTGGTAAAGAGAAGTTATTAAAGAGCAGGAAAATATAGAGATGCATCATTGGGGAATGGGGGTTAACAGGGTTAACACAAATTCAGAAATATACTTTCAAATAACTAATAATCAATTAAATAAAACACACAAGGGGTTACACATCTTACAATGCACAGAGCAGGCTTACATGTTTTGCAACCTGCAAACGGGAGACGCATGTGATGTGTCTCTACATTAAGATTAACGGGCTTCTTCTAACGTATCAGGAACAGCATCTTCATCCTCTTCCTGTGGTTGAGACTCTTCCTTAAACACACGGATGGTTTTAATATACCTGCGCTGGTAACGTTCGTTCATGGCGGTTTCAGTAACGCCATTTTCATCACCCGATGTAGAATGGATAAACACCAATGGTTCACCAGGTTGTGATATCACAATACCAATATGCCCTGCACTGTGGTAATTGTGACTGCGGGTTCCGGTAAACAAAATCAGATCGCCAAATTTGGCGTCTTTAATATCAATCCCCTTAACCGGCGCAAAATCCGATGAACTGCGGGGGATAGAGATGCCGAAATGGGTAAAAACATAATTAACAAAACCCGAGCAATCAAAACCTTTTTCCGGGTTGCTTGAACCATACCGATACCTAACGCCTTTCAGGGTTTGGGCAAATTCAACCAACTCGTCGGGTGTGGTTTCGCCGGTTTCATAATTGGCCTCAACTTCGGCATAATGATGCCTCAGCCTCGCATGGCTATGCGATTTTACCGTTTTATTTGCTTTATGTTTTTTTGATGCGTGAAGTACGGCAGGCTTTGCCGGCTTCATAAGTGATAAACAAGCTACAAGGAGGAGTTTGGAACCAATTACAACATGCATTTTGTAATGATAGGTAAAAATTTCCACGGATAGTAATCAAAATGTAAAAAAGATGATTAAATCTGATACTATTATTTCATTTGCTTCATCAAAAAAAGCAAAATGGGTGTTAAAATAACAATTAATAAAAACATTACCTACTTTAGTACCGCTAACCCAATGTAATACCCAATCATGATGACCCGGAAAATAACTCATCGTTTTTTAACGCTGTTCTCCATATTAGTTTGCTTTTCCATTCCCCTTCACGCACAGGTACAAACGTCGCTGCATTCATTTCAGCTCCAACAGGTCACCCTGCGGCCAGGTGTGTTTAAGGATGCGCAATTAACAGATAAGGCATACATGCTGGCTTTAGACCCCGATCGTTTGCTCGCTCCTTATCTTACTGAAGCAGGGCTCAAACCTAAAAAGAAAAGTTATGAAAACTGGGAGAACACAGGGCTGGATGGCCACATTGGCGGGCATTATTTATCGGCCTTGTCTTTTATGTATGCCGCCACCCACGATGCAGAATTAAACCGCCGGTTGGATTATATGCTTGCCGAACTAAAACGCGCCCAGGATAAAACAGGTAGCGGTTACCTGGGAGGCACTCCCGGTGGCACGGCTATGTGGAAGGATATTGCCGCCGGTAAAATTGAAGCCGACACCTTCGCCCTGAATAAAAAATGGGTACCACTTTATAACATTCATAAACTTTTTGCAGGCTTACGCGATGCTTACCTGATCGCCGGCAAAACCCAGGCAAAAGAAATACTGATACGGTTAACAGACTATATCTATGGTGTTTCCCTCAAATTAACTGATCAGCAGATCCAAACCATGCTGATTTCTGAACAGGGTGGCTTAAACGAAGTTTTTGCCGATGTATCGGTTATAACCGGCCAGAATAAATACCTCACCCTGGCCCGGAGATTCTCACATAAAGAGATCTTAAACCCATTGATCCAGGGGCATGACGAGCTCAATGGACTGCACGCCAATATGCAGATCCCGAAAGCCGTAGGTTTCCAGCGCATCTCGGAAGTTGGTGGCGATGCCGATTATGGCAAGGCTGCTCAGTTTTTCTGGGAAACGGTAGTAAATAACCGTTCGGTAGTAATAGGCGGCAACAGTGTAAATGAGCATTTTAACCCAACGGGCAATTTCACTAAAATGATCACGGATATTGCGGGCCCGGAAACTTGTAACTCCTATAATATGCTTAAACTAACCCGCCATCTTTTTGAAAAGGCTGCAGATGTAAAGTATATAGATTTCTATGAGCGGGTTTTGTTTAACCATATCCTTTCGAGCCAGCACCCCGCACGCGGTGGCTTTGTTTATTACACCTCCATGCGCCCGCGGCACTACCGCGTTTATTCTCAGCCACAGGTTGATATGTGGTGTTGTGTTGGTTCGGGCATGGAAAACCATGGCAAATATGGCGAGCTCATCTATAGCTATCAGCAAAAAAATCTGTACGTAAACCTGTTTATCGCTTCCCGGTTAAACTGGGCTGCACAAGGGCTTGTACTTTCTCAGCAAACAAAATTTCCGGACGAGGAAACTACCAAACTTTTAGTTGAAGCCGTGAGGACCGGTAAATTTGACATTAACATCCGTTACCCACATTGGGTAAAGGCTGGCAGGCTGCAAATAAAGATCAATGGTACTGAAATAGCCGTTAATGCCCGCCCCGGCTCATATGTAAAGCTTAACAGGCAGTGGAAAAAAGGCGATGAAATTGCAATCCGTTTACCCATGGAACTAAGCACCGAAGCATTACCGGATAGCTCGCATTATATAGCTTTTTTAAACGGGCCCATTGTATTAGCGGCTAAAACGGATACTACCGATCTTGATAACTTAATTGCAGATGGAGACCAGTTTGGAGGTTATCGCGCCCGTGGTAAAACATATCCATTAAATGAGGCTCCTATACTGGCAACCAACCAGCCTGATCCTGAAAAGTACCTGAAACCAGTAGCCGGAAAACCACAAACTTTCATTGCGCCTGAACTGATCAGTCCTGCTAAGTTCAAAGGCTTGGAACTGATCCCTTTTTACAAATTACATGATGCCCGGTATATGATCTACTGGCACCAGGGCGACCTGAAAGATATGGGAAAATAAATATGTTAGAGCCCGAACCTACGGATTATAAATTATGCCCCTCAAGCTTCGCTATTGCCTGTTCAACAAATTTCTCATTGGAGAAAAGTGTCCGTTTTCTGTCGCTCCAACCGTGAAGACGGTTTAATTAAAACAAAAAGCCTCAAATCTTTCGATTCAAGGCTTTTCATTTTCTTCGTAGAAGGAACGAGCCAAATGTCGAACTTTATGGAGGACTTGAAAGCGATAACAATTAATAATTTCAAATAATCAAACTTTATGAACTCACAAAGAGGGGATAATATTCATGATCCTTTGTAGTGAATTAATCTAAAAAGCCACACAAATGAATGTGTGGCTTACAGGTATAACTCTATACCTGTACATTTACTTATGCCCTGCTGAAGATCGTTACTCCTTCACCAAGATGGTTAATGCCCGATATATCAATTGCATCAATATGCCAGCTTTGTGATCTGGTAGACCAGAACACCATATAGGCAGTGATTGTTGCCGATCCATCACCATTATTCTCCTGAAGGAGAAAAAGGTTTCCTCTCGAATTGTTTAATACTCCTGTGGAACCGTTAGGTTGCGATTTTGTCAGCTTACTAATCCAATTTTGTATCTGATAGGTATTATCAAACGTGGTAATGGAATAGGTAACGATAGCTTCTTTAAGAGTTGTCCGTTGAGACAAAACGACCTTGGTGTAACTTTGGGCATTAGCAACAATTGAGAATAATAGGATAAAAGCTGCGATAAGTACTACTTTTTGAGTTTTCATGATGTTTTATGGTTTTACCGCAAACTCCGTAGAAGAATTTCTGGAAAAACCATAAAACGATTGCAAGGAACTTATAACAAAATCATATCACAGATGATGTAATTTGTCAAGCTTTTAGTAGAAGTATGGTGATAGGATTATTAGGGTTGTGGTAATAGAGAGAACTTGTAAAAGCCCTGCACTACTGCATCAGAAAATCTGTCTTTTACGATAAAATTCATATAAAAAACTCTCGATAGATTTCCTTTTTTCAACGTAGGTGTATTATACATAAATACAAACTGAAATGGTTCATTTTTGTTGATGTTGGCTATATTTTCCTTTTTTTCAAACACTTCACCATTTTCAAATGTGACGCAAGTTGAATAAATAAAAGAAAAGCTATCATCCACGCGCTTAAATCCGTCTATAAGTACAACCGTTGATAAATTCCCATTACTTTTAACTTTTAAATTCCCTCGCTCTGAATCGTCAGTTATTCCACCAAATAGGGCCGATTTGACTGATGCAATGTTACTCTTATAGTAAAGAGTGCCATTAGCAATTTTATAATCACCTTCAGAGTATTTGAAATTATAATATCCCGCATTAATTGAGTTGCCATTTGACGCTTGCGAATAGCATTCAGTAGCTGTAAAAATGGCTATAGCTAAAAGCAAAAAAGATAATGTTTTTCTCATTTTTCCTCTATTGAATTACAACATAAAACCTATTTCAGTATTAATTATTCCATTGTTGTGATGCAACACTTTCCAGACGACAATATCATTAATATTTATTGCAATTATGAAAAAATAAATTGATATTTATTTGACTTATAACCCATTAACTGACCCCCAATATGAAAATATTGATCCGCTGTTTTTTAGTAATTATATTGATCGGGGGTATTTCATCGCTTTCAGGCTGTATGGCTTTACTTGAATTAGGAGAAGTATCAGAATTAGGAGCCGCCGGTTTTGAAGTAGAGGGAACAGGCTTATTAAGGATTGTTAGTGCTGAAGCTGTGGCCGAGGAAATTAGCAGCGTTAGAATGATTGAATCAGGTGATTTGGGGATTATAAAAAACGGCAGAATGACAAAATTTGCCGAATTGCTTGATAACAACAGAATAATTTTAGAAAATGGAAAAATCATACAAATTCCAGGGACAATTTACGCCGTAAGTGAAGAAGTGTTTGTTCGGCAAGCCCCTTTTGAAAATAGTAGTATCATAAGCAGTGAACATTATTCAAGCGGTCGCTTAGTAATAGTTAATGACATGATTAATGGATGGTACGAAATAATGCTTCCTAATCATGCATTCGGCTTTATCCCGGCAAACGCAGTAGCTATTGCTCATCCAAGACACTTCAATACGTATAAAAAGAAAGCCATGAGACAAAAAAGCTTTCATAAAGGAGTTAATTATATTATTAATAATTCCTTTATTAATGACCTACAAACAAAAGACATGATCGTCAATATTACTTATGATGACGGTAGCTTTGATGAAATTTCAAGTCTTAAACTCAATAGTATTGCCATCGAAAAAGGATATCGGGCCACACCATCATTCTTTTCGAAATATTATTATATCGACGAACTCGGGAGCCAGCTTCGGAGCGGAAATCTCACCTACATAAATGAGCTTAATTTGAGCAAGTATGCTGACTACCTTCTAATAGGAACTCATTCAACCAGAATCAGGCCTAACCAGGTCGAAGCCAATATGCTGACATCTGATTTTACCTATATCGTCAACCTTGTGAACCTAAAAACTGGAACCATTGAAAAGTCATTCGTTGATACAATACACGGCAATGGTTGGACAGACTCAGAAGCCAGAGAGGATGCATCGCAGGCTTTTTATCAAATAATAAAAAATAAATTTTAAATGCTCCTTATGAGAAAGCTCGTTCTCGTCATTTTGCTAATATTGACAAGCAGGATCCAGTTGGTACAAGCTCAAGGAGCAAATGCATCATTTGATTCAAGCTTACAGCACTTAACCGATCAATTGTCGGTAAAGCTTACCAGATATACTTCTTTAAAAATGGCGGTTTGGGAATTAACCGATTTGGACGGCGGTGTGTCACCAATTGGCAAATATGTCGCCGAAGACATTTCTATTAACCTTTCTGATAAATTCCACGTAGCGAATAGAAATCTATTAAGTACGCTAATAAAGGAGAACAAGCTAAGGACTGAGGGTTTTATTAATCAGGCCACATTAACACAGTTCAAAAAGCTATCTGATATAAATATTCTGATTACCGGGACCATCGCCGTCTTACCACAAAATATTAAAATTACGTTACAGGCACTGGACGTTGACGGCAACATCTTAGCAGCAACAAAGGGCGACGTTGTTAGAAATGATAATATTAACGAACTGCTTGGTGTAAATACAGGAAGCTCAAATCAGGGCTTTAACAGATCGCTAAATTCAAACGAACAAAAGAACAGCCCACAAACGGTAGGCAGTGAATGCGCGAGTCAGCATACTGGCGATTATTGCTTCAGAAACTCCTCAAAAGATAACTTAAGTGTGACTGTAGATTACGTTTACCTATCGAATGGGATGCACGATTTTGGTTCCGATTTAACATTTAATCTTAAACCAGGTGAATCAAAATGTATTAATGGATTGATTGCTTATGGTCGCCGATACAATTTTGTGGCAACCAGACAGCCTCGCGCTGATCAGAGCCTTGTTAATTGTGACGGATGTTACGATACTGTTGACAAAGGAAATTTTTTAGTCGAACAATGTAAATCAAGAACCTATGAAATAAAGTAATATTTATTATCCGAACCTTTCGACTGTCACCGCACTAAATCCTTTACTCTCCGCTCCGTCAATCAGCAATTTTATGTAGATATGATACTTCGGCAGACTGATAAAGTCATCATAGGTAAATATCGGGTAAAACTCTCGCTCCATCACCTTGGCATCCTCCAAGCCAATGCGAAAGATTATTAACGAACCGAAATTAGCAAGTATTGCACCTCTCGTTTCGCTATCAAGCTGGCTAAGATGTTGGTTCGCCAAAAACAACCCTAAGCCGAATTTGCGAACCTGTGGAAGCATGGTAGCAAAAGAAGTTGACACAAAATTTTGCGCCTCATCAATGTATAGGTAAAAAGGCTTTCGCTGTGATTCGGGAATAGAGGCTCTTCGCATTGCCGCATTTTGTATAGCGGTAGTAATAAAACTGCCAAGCACTGTTGCCACGTCTTCGCCAACCTCTCCCTTTGACAGATTGCATAACACGATCTTGCCCTCATTCATGCACTGGTCAAATGAGATACCGTTTTGCTGTCCGAAAATGCCCCGCAATGTGTCATTCGCAAGGAATACGCCTATCTTGTTCAAGATAGGCAAAATGGTGCTGGCTTGTGTGCTTGCAGACTGCATTTCATATTCCGTTTCCCAAAAAGAACAGATATAGGGATTATTGACACTTTGAAGTACCTTGCCCCGAAATGATTTGTCTGTCAGCAGGGTATTTATATCAAGCAATGTCGCGCCGGGGTATTCCAATAACGTCACAATGGCAAATCGCAAGATATACTCCATCCTATTGCCCCACGAATCCAAGAACAGCTTTTTAAACGTAGTTATCATTTCAGAGGCGACCAATTGCCGTTGGTGCTCCGGCACGTTGGCAAGGGGATTAAACGCTGGCAATGCGTTGGTATTAGTGGCATCGAAATACACCAAATCGTTTCTCCTGTTTTCAGGAATCCGGCACAATATTGCTTTAACTGTATCGGCATGGGGGTCTAATACGCAGATTCCTTGCCCTTTGTATATGTCATCGCATGCCATATTGATGAGCAAATGACTTTTTCCGGTGCCGGATTTTCCAAGCACGAAAATGTGGCTTAATTTGTCGTTTGGCTTAATTCCAAAAAGCTGATTGTGGTTGCGCCAGTTGGTGACGCCGATCGGGGAGAAATATTTGAAGTTATACATGTATTAAGCCTATAAAACTTATCAATGCCTCGTTAGTCTCCTTTTGATAAACGCTTCTTTAAAAACGGGAGACTAAAAAACTGCGGCGAAAATTGAAACGATATTGGCATACGACTTTATTTTTTGCCTATGACTAAGCCTCAATTTTCCTCACAATCTACACCTCCTACTTTTCACCCTAAGCCGAAAAGGCGGCAAAAGCTCGAACAGCCTGTCATTGAATACGTGTACGTAGAAGACGCTGAAAAATTGGCGAAAGCCTATGCTATACTTTTTGAAGCAATCATTAATAAACGAGGCAATAAACTATGAGTACCACCAAACTAATAGCAGTGTACGCACGCGTGTCGACGGCAAATCAAGAGAAAGAGCAGACCATAGAAAATCAGCTTTTAGTCATGCATGAATATGCGAAAGACAACGGCTATATCATTGTCAAAGAATATCTCGATGAGTTTTGGACAAGCGATACATTGAAGCGTCCCGCACTCGACCAATTGCGTCAAGATGCAAAAGCCAACCTTTGGCAGGGCGTCTTAATCTATGATCCCGACAGATTGGCGCGACGATACTCCTATCAGGAGCTTGTAATTGATGAACTCAAAGAAGCGGGAATTGAGGTGATGTTTATAACTGTTACTACCCCGGAAAACAGTGAAGATAAAATTTTATACGGGGTGCGCGGTTTGTTTGCGGAATATGAACGAGCGAAAATAACTGAACGCTTCCGACTGGGGAAGCTTCGCAAGGTAAAAGGGGGACATATCTTAGTGAGTGCGCCGCTCTATGGATATACCTATATCCCCAAAAAAGAACTTCAACATGGGTACTATATAATCAACGAAGAAGAAGCAAACACAGTGAGGCTTATCTTTTCAATGGTCGCCAATGAAGGATTAACAGTCAGAAAAGTAACGACACGGTTACAGGAACTTGGAATTAAGCCGCGTAAGAGCAAGCGGGGAGTGTGGAATACCAGCACCCTTACCACCTTACTACGTCATCGCGGATATATCGGCGAAGGCAAATGGGGAAGCACGACAGCGGTTGCGCCTAAAAAACCGCTCAAAGTTCAGAAATACAAACGAGTGCTAAAAAGCAGCAGAGTAATCAAACCGAAAGAAGAATGGTTTATTATTCCCATTCCTCCTATTATCGATCAAGCGCTTTTCGACCAAGCACAATACCAATTGTCAATAAACTCCCGTATGTCACAGCGAAATAAGAAAAATGACTATTTGTTGGCTGGCGTAATACGGTGTACATGTGGTCAGACAAGAACAGGAGAAGGTCCCCAGCACGGCAAACACCTTTATTATCGCTGTGCAGATAGAGTGTTAAAACATCCACTACCTCGAACGTGCTTTGAGGGCGGCGTCAATGCTCGCATTGCTGATAAACTCGTGTGGGATAAACTAACTGCTCTCATGACGTCGCCGGAATTGCTAAAACAGCAGATCGAAGATTGGCTAAATAATACTCGGGAAAAAACAGTATCTGTTGTAGATAATATTGAGCCTTTGATTAAGGAGATTGGCAAACTTAAAGAAGAACAGTCACGATACACAAAAGCTTACGGCCAAGGGCTTTTTACAATAGAACAATTGCAGGAATATTCTGAACCGGTTAGAGCTCATATTACAAAACTGGAAATGCAAATACAAAATGCAAGGGAAGCAGAACGAGAGTTGGAAACGCTGAATATACCAGATCAGAACGAAGTAGAAGATTTTGCCACAGAAGTGATGACTGGGCTTGCAGGCTTGAATTTTATTGAAAAACAGGGCATAGTACGCTCTGTTATAGATAAGGTCGTCGGAAATCAAGAACATTTAGTAGTTAGCGGATTTATTCCGATGGAAAATATCAATGTCAAACTTAACGATAGGTACGGTAAGGAAATACCACAACATAATAATGATAAAGTTATCCCATTTTCCTTTGTTATAAAACTACCTCCACCCCTTAAAAGAGGAGTAGATTACGGCTTTATATCTTCAAAAAAGAATAAATCTTCTCCGACATCATTATCGTGCTAAACTTCATACATGAGTGATGAAGAATCAGCTATAGTTGAGAGAGCAGTAGAATTTGCAAAAGCAAACAAGAAAGCTATTGCAAAAGAACTCACTGATAAATCAACTTTCCCACCGGATGACCTTCCTGTGTCAATTTTTATGGCGGGATCGCCAGGAGCGGGAAAGACTGAAACATTAAGAAGTCTTATTAAGGAAATTACTACGGATGAGAAGTCTGTGATACGAATTGACACCGATGATCTTCGTTCCGTATTTAAGGAATATAATGGAATAAATTCGAGTTTGTTTATGGCTTCAACGTCCATACTGGCGGAAAAAATTCAAGACATGGCACTTGAAAATAAACAGAGTTTCTTTTTTGACGGCACCTTTTCTCATCTCGACAAGGCGAGACAAAACATAGAGCGTTCACTTCACCGCGGCCGACTGGTACAGATAGTGTATGTTTATCAGGAACCGATACAGGCATGGAAGTTCGTACAGGCTCGCGAGCAGAAAGACGGAAGAACGATCCCAAGGGAGGCTTTTATAGAGCAATATTTTGCGGCCAGAAAAAACGTCAACGCTCTGAAAAAGGAGTTTGGGAATGCCATCCGAGTCGACCTTGTTATTAAAAACATGGAAGGTACCGATGTCGAATATCACCGGAATGTGGATGTCATTGACAATTACATATCAGAAAAGTATACTCAGGATGATCTCGAAGCATTAATCAATCTTTAACCATGTTTGAGAAAATCTTTCCAAAAAAGACCAAAACAAAAGAAAAATCAAGCAATTTTTCCAGATTTTTCAGGGAAGCTTCTTCGGCAGAAAGAAAGAAGGTTTTTTTGGCTGCTGCCCGACAGGCAAACAAGGAACAGTTGGAAATCATTCGCCAAGCGGAAATGGCACGATCATAAAAAATAACAAAAAAGCACCTCCGAAGAGGTGTCTTTTTGTGTGCTTGGTTACAGTTTTGTCTTTAACCGTGACGGAGTAACGACCCCTCCAAACGCAATCCAATGATATCATGTAGTAGTGCCTAATGTCAACAGTCCTAACTTATATTACACTCCAAGAGAAAGTGTGCGATACTATACGCAAATCGCACATAATCTCAATATGAATAATATCAACAAACTTCTGAGCCTCTTTGAGCAGTACGCGTATACGCAAAACTATGCTGTAGCCCTTAATGACTTTATTGATTACTTTCTCTTAGGATTTCGATATTACGAAACCGGCGACGAGCAAAAACAGGCACTTGAAACACTCATAAGCCACCCGAAGCGGAAACTGCTCTCGAACATGCTTATCGAGGTAGGAGAACGTTTTGAAAACTTCAATGATCCGTTGGGTGAGCTGTATGAAACCCTAATATCAAAAGGCAAAAACGGGCAATTCTTCACTCCTGACCCAATAGCGGATTTGCTGACAGCCCTTGTTTACGATAGCAACGTAAAACAAGGAGACAAGGTACTTGACCCGGCCTGCGGATCAGGAAGAATGCTGCTGTCTGCGGCAAAGCGCAATCGGCACCAACTCTTCTATGGCGCAGACATTGATCCGCTGTGTTGCAAAATGGCACTGATGAATATGTTGTTGCATTCGTTGACAGGTGAGATCGTACACATGGATTCGCTTTCCAACAAATTCTTCCAAGGGTACATCGTCGGCACCATTCTTTTGAATGGCCACCATCACCCCTACTATAAGCCTTTTACTGATCCTGAACAAAGTAGCATTTGGCTGCGCTCGAAGGAAAACCGTTCACAGCAAGGATTTACTAATCCATCTGAGCCAATAGGACAGTCCTCAGAAAAAGGAGTGCAGGGAAATTTGTTTGATGCACTATAAACATACACACCGGGAGTTCCGGTGTTTTTTCTTAAGGCAATACTTTATGCAGGATTTGCATAAAGTATGCACAAAGTGAATTGGATTGGGCGATAGAGCGCACGAACTTAGTGGTGCACTAAACCCACACACTCAAAATGAAAAAAGCATTTTTGTTGATATCGTATACCGTTCTCTTTACGAGTGCAATGATATTATTGATTTCTTGCGGCAAAGGCACCTCCGACACTCTCGACAACATGAACAACGGTGGGCACATTAATATAGAACCGACCAACAAAGGAGCTGTCACCACAACCTCGGTCGATTCTGTTACCTCCGGTCATGCCGTCATCAAGGGGGAACTTGTCAGCTTGCCGGAACTGCAAACCGCGGTACACGTTGGCTTTGTTTGGGACACTAAGTCGCATGCCAATATTGCCGACTATCCAAATCAGTATTTCACCCTCGGAAAGCAGTCAGCCGGGAAGATTCGATTCAAGCGAGCCGGATTTGCAGGCGGAACGACTTACTATATTCGGGTTGTCGCCCGGGCCGCCGATTTCGACCCAGTGATATACGGCAAAGAACTCTCCTTTACTACCAAACCATCCAGCATGGAGTATGGCGAATCTATAAACGGAGGCATTTTGTTTTACGTCGACGGTTCCGGCAAGCATGGCCTGGTTGCTGATCTTGATGCGCTTGTCTATAACTTCGGTGGCGGGCCGAAATGGATCGGTGATAATAACTCTGGCGCCCTGTTTACTACCGGCAAAGCAATTGGTACCGGCAATGCCAATACCAACAAAATTGTTTCCCAATATGGCACCTCCCCAATAATTGCCTATGCGGCATTAACCTGTTACAACCTCGACAAAAATGGATATAGCGATTGGTACTTACCCTCAATTGATGAGTTATCACAATTGAAGAAAAACCTCTATGACACTCCGCTTGGGCTGGCACCAGGGCATTTTTGGAGTTCCACCACTACACTTGCAGGGTATGCGTGGTGTTTAGGCACTGATGCCGTGTCTGATGCGCCCGACCAATTTTTGATATCATCGTATGCAACAGTATGTGCGGTACGGAGTTTTTGATATTGCTAAGGCCCATCGCTGACATATCGGTGCAATTAAAGCTTGCGAACCTGGACACCTCCATACATTAATAATTTAACAAATATTAAATAAGCTTTGAAATATTAATAAGCTTGTTTATTTTAGTAAGCATGATTTAATCCTATCACGATGCATTCATTCACTTTTCAAGATTACCAGTCCGGGTTGTCCCGTAGTTTTTACTTTCAAGGTCATTTCAGTCATAACAAAGCGCAATCTAATGTCCTTCATTAACGCTCCCTTTCTTTTCTAAAATAGTCAGGAGCCTCCATAGGAACTGCTTGGTAACGGCGAGCCATATTCCAATGAAGGCCTCTCAATCAAACCCGTTTATCACTATTGCATTATGCGAAATTTTATACGCTTCCAGTTTATCATTATCTTCTTATTTTTCAGCAGAACAACATTTGCCCAGCACCGGGTAAATGTGAACACACTAACAGGTGCCGGGATCGTTACCATCCCCGTGACCGAGATCCATAAAGGCGGTGTGTCGGTTCCCGTTGGCCTGGCCTATTACGCCACAGGTATTAAACCCAAAGATGTGGAAAGCACTGCGGGCATGGGCTGGAACCTCCAGGTAGGTGGACAGGTAAGCAGGCAGGTCAGGGGGCTGCCTGATGATTGTACAGTAGCCAATGATGGTACCACATCGTTATTGGGCTGGCTGAACACCCCTCATACCAATATCTCAAGTTTTAATATTGGTAACGACGGTACAGCGGTTTGCGATAATGAGGTGCCGGATGTCAATTATATTAATACTAATTTCAGTTACAACAAAGACAGCGAGCCCGACATATTTAACCTGAGCGCGCCGGGTCTTTCCGGACAGTTCGTATTTGACGCTTCGGGCAACATCAAACTCCTGACTTACCAGGACCTGAAGATCACTTATACAAAAAACAACGGTACCGGGGTATTGGGTACAGCTATTACTTCGTTTACCGTTACGAATGACCAGGGTATCAAATATATTTTCTCGGCAGTTGACGCCGTAACACAAACGGCTGTTCAGAAGAGTGGTGTTAGTGTTACCTATTTTGGCAGTCAGTTCAACCAGTATAAGCTGGGCGTTAAGTATTATAGTAGCTGGCACCTGACCAGCGTAACCGATCCGAACGGTAACGCGGTAACGCTGAGTTATGCTCAAGCGCCGCCCAGGGGAGGTAAAGATTCGACCGATTTGTTTATCGCAGGCTCCACAACCAAAACCTGCCAGTATACGATGAACCAGTTGGTGAACGCCCAGGTAGTTTCCATAATAACTAACGGAACCGACCAGTTGAATTTTACCTGGAGCGGAAACCCGCATGATATCGTCATGCCGGATAACAGTATCAAAAACGGTACGGATATGACATATATCGCGGGTATAACCGGGATGGGGCGCACCTATACCTTTACTTATCGGGCTGACGCTTATATAAGGACGGGTAAACCGGACTATATCCGCAAATTCCTGGATACCTACAGCGAGGCGGGCTGTAACTCGCCGGTATATTACCAGTTCAGCTACTACGGGCAATCAACCACAGGGTATAATACGACGACACTACCCGATTCCGCTAACGTGAACATAGATTACTGGGGGTACGCGAAAGCCAGCACCACTGGTACATTGATCCCGTCAGTTTACGTGAACCCTTCCAATACGGCGATTCCGAGGTACTCCAATTACACCTATCCCAATCCATTGAGTACAGATTACAGCTATACCTTGGGCACGACAGGCAGAAGCGCGGATACGAGCAAGGTTTATGCCGGTTCTTTGGCTACGATAACTACCGTCAACGGCGGGATCACCAGGCTGATATATGAAAGCAACGATTATCTCGACGTACCATCAGGTAATACGATGTATGGAAATGGCATCAGGGTGAAAAAGATAGTTGATTACGACGGTATCAGTGCAAGCCATAATATCAGCCGCAATTACACTTACCTGAACCCTGCCACAGGTAAAACGAGTGGCAAACCCGTTTCACTGCCGGTATACGCTTTTACGATACCCTACACCGGTACAGCCACCGGGGGCGCTTACTGGAATAATTCTACAGTATTATCGGCGGTCGACCTGTCAGACGAGGATCACACTATTATGTATGGCTATGTCCGGGAAAGCAGCACAGGCGCGGGTTCTACACTTACACAATATTATGTCCCTGCTACAGAATGGGACAATAGCGCAACACCCGGATGTGTGTCCTGCAGTATGGCAGAATGGGCACCCGTAAAAAATCTGGTGTCGCGGCCAATCTGTACCACTGCTTTAGGCAGTGTCATATCCGCCGTGCATTCATACCCGTTTATACCATCTTCCAATTATGATTTCGAAAGAGGCCTGGTACAAAAAGTTTCCAATTATAATGACGCGGGTACCCTGGTTGCCGAAACCAACTACACCTATCAGAGAACAGGAACGCCGGCAAATATCACCGGCTTCAGAACAGAAGATTTCAACGGGCTGAAAGCTTATAACAAATACGTGCTTTATGCTTCGGCAGGGGAACTGATCAAAACACAATCAAATAAGGTTTATGATTCCCCCACGCTTGCTGTTTCGCGACAAAGCATAGTTACCTATGTTTATGCTTCAGCAAACCACAAGCTTCCGACACAAGTACAAACCACCAACAGCGACAACAGTGTATTGCTGACCAATAACCTATATGTGAAAGATTACGCCTCATCGGCAAGCGGCGACACCACCACCCAGGCGCTATATGAAATGAAACAACGCAATATGAACGCGCTGGTAGAAAGCTACAGCCAGGTGACCAAAGCGGGAGTAACCAAAGTTACTTCGGCCAAACTGACCAAGTATAAGCTATTTTCGGTAGGCGGGAACACATTTTGCCAGCCATCCCAAGCACTCGGCTATGTAGCACCTGACGGGATCGCTTCGGCGAGCTTTGTGCCCTCGGCCATTACCTCAAACAATTTTGCCTATGAGAGCACTAAATATGTACCCCAGGCCAATTATGTAGCCTATGACACCAAAGGCATTCTGCAAAGCCTCGATGACAATAACCGCAACGTTAGCGGGGTGATTACGGACTGGAGCTCGGGCAAGCCTGTAGCGGCGTTTAAAGGCGCGACAGCAAGCCAGGTGGTGTTTAATGATTTTGACAGCAACTCCAATGGCACCTCCTTCGTGATCACTGGTAATTATGACGGAGACTTCGGATCCAATGGCAGCCATTCCGGCCTAGCTATCGGTTTTGGCACCACGCAGGGGCTTACTGCAGGTGTAAGTAAAAAGGGTGGTGTCAATAATTATATTTTTTCGGTATGGTTGAATACGGCAACGGCCGGTACGTTCAACATTGTATTAAAAACCAGTGCCAATCAAACCTTTACTTATCCAAAAAACATTGCAGGTAATGGCGCCTGGACCTATTATGAATGGTCAATACCGGTAAGTAATATGACAGCTACATTTACGGCCAGCTTGAGCTGTACAGTAAACGTATCGGTTGATGATATTATTTTTTACCCGGAAAATGCAGAGGTAAATACGATCACCTATGACCATGTACAGCGTCAAAAAATAGCGCAGACCAATACCAACGGGGTATCTGCCTATTTTGGCAACGACCAATGGGGCCGTAACCTGTACGTATGGGATCAGGACAAAAACATCGTTCAGCGCAATAGCTATATCACCAACAAGAACTTTGTTGATTTTGTGCAGCCGGTGATCTCAGCCCCCGCGCCGGGTATTAATACCCAGCAAAGCATTACGTTCAGCGCAACGACCTACAATCCCTGTATCGCGGGTGGTATCACCTACACCTGGAATTTCGGCGACGGAACAGCCCCGGTAAATACCACGGGCGCTACATCGCCTACGCACAGTTATGCTACAGCAGGTACGTACACCGTGCAGGTGACAGTGACTTCGCCGGTATACGGGCAAAAATCAAATACCACGAGCGTGATCATCGGTAACGGCCCGATCACCCTCAGTTATAACTCTTATACTTCGGGAGGAGGCGATATCAGCACTGTCGAATTTTATAATACCTCAGGCACCCGCCTTTACCTGTTCACCGGGTCGCAGCTTAACGGTGCCACTATACCTAAGGGGGTTTACAACGTGCGGGTAACAGTAAGCGGAGGTACGCTTTATAACGCAGGAACGGGTACTGGATACTCATGTGTGGTACTTACCCGTGATGGGGAGTCGTACAGCTGTGCCAACTTCACCTCCAGTAATATTTATAATTATTCTGAAACGTTAACGGTTGTCAATACCCTGAACTTCACGGTATCGCAGTTTAATTGCACCCATTTTCAAAATATTTAAACCCAACCTTATCCAGCAGCTATGTTAAGCAACAAAATAAAATTGGTATTGGCGTTTGTCCTCTCGGTATATGGAAGGGAAGCGCTGGCACAGATTAGCCCGGGTTACATACAGCAGGAAAGCATCAAACTGCCCGGCAAAACAACCGATGCCCAGATTGACGCGCTGTCGGTGACCGATAAACAGGTTACCAGGACCTATATAGACGGCATGGGCCGTACACTGCAGCAGGTGGCCGTACAGGCGAGCCCATTACAGAACGACATCATCCAACCGGTAGTTTATGACAATCTGGGTCACCAAACTGTGGGATACCTGCCTTACGCTGGCAAAAGTACCGACATCGACGGCAGCTACCGTGCAAACGCGATAACCGACCAGGCTGCTTTTTATAATAACGGCACAGCCGATAAAGTCGCCGACGACAGCACGCCCTACAGCCAGCAGATATTTGAGAACAGCCCTTTACTACGGCTGCTTACCGCGGGAATGGCGGGCAGCGGTTTTCAGCCAACGGTAAGCGGCAACCATTACAAAACAGTAAAATACCGTTATAATAGCGCTACAGCAGATGGCAATATCCTGACATGGAATGCCGACGGTACTTTTACGGCAGGCACTTATTATGCAGACAATACCCTTTCAGTTACCGACGGCATCGACGAAGATAACGTGGAGACGCTGAGCTACGCGGATATTGCCGGCCGCACAATCCTGAAGCGGCAGATGCTCAGTGCGGGCAACCTGGATACTTATTATATCTACAACCTGGCCGGGGCTATCAGTTATGTCGTTCCGCCAAAAGCTACCACGCTTTTGGCGGCCAACAGCTATAACCTGTCGGCAGCCCCTTTGAGCAACCTGGTATTTAAATACCTGTACGATGCCAGGGGCCGGATCATTGAAAAAACGGTGCCGGCAAAAGGTAAAATGGTGATCGTTTATGATCCGCTTAACCGGCCGGTGCTGTTACAGGATGCCGCAATGGCCCTGGTTAATAAATGGAACTATATCAAGTACGACTCGAAGAACCGGACGATCAGCCAGGGCATCTACCTTGACAATACGAATATCGGCCGCGCAAATATGCAAACTTATGTAAGCGGGCTTGCCATTTACAATACCACCTGGTTTGAAAACCGCTCGGGAACAGTCATTAACAGCGGCTATTATACCAACAGCAGTTTCCCTACAACCGGGATCACACCGCTGGCCTACGCTTATTTTGACAATTATGACCTGAACCAGGACGGGACAGCCGATTTTACTTATACGGCACAGGGGCTCAGCGGGGAAGGAAGCGCGACAACAGCACCGCTTAAAGGCGTCCCCACCGTCATCAGCCAAACCACCGTTGGAGCCGGCCTGACCAATACCCTGCTTACCAAAGTAACCTTTTATGATAAAAGGGGTAATGCCATACAGGTTAAGAGCAATAACCAGGTCTATTATACTGGGGCCACTACTTTAACCGACACCAAAACCGTGGTGCCCGACTTTACGGGTGCGCCGCAGGTAAGCCTGGTGATTAAAAAGAGCAGTGCTACTGCAATGCTGGCCGTGCAAACTACCCTGTCCTATGATCATATGAAAAGGGTTACGGCGGTTGATCAGCGGTACAACGGGGCCGCCCCGGTCAGGGTGGCAGCTTACACGTATAATGAGCTTGGACAGGTGATTGATAAAAATTTAGGATCGACCAACGTGGGCAACACGGCCTGGCTGCAAAGTGTGGATATGCGTTACAATATCCACGGCCAGTTGCTGAGCATCAATAACAGCAAGCTGAGCAATGACGGTGTAAAGAACGACGACAGCAATGACCTGTTTGGTATGGAAATGTTGTATGACCAGGCAGATGCCAACGTAGGCAACACGGTACGGTACAATGGGAACCTTTCTGCAGTTAAATGGATGACTAAGGATGGTTCGGGGGTAAGCACTTACGAGCGAAGTTATAAATACAGTTATGACGCAGTAAACCGCTATACGGGGGCAAGCTATGCCGAGCGGACAACGGCAGGCACCGGCGCTTTCAATAACAATATCGGCGGCTTTAACGAAGCGGTAGGGAGTTATGATGCCGGCGGCAATATCCTGACGCTTACGCGCAACAGCTCTACGCAGGGCACCAACAGCAATGTACAAATAGATAACCTGGCTTATTCCTACGATACGAATAACCCCAACCAACTGAAAACGGTAACGGATGCAACCGGAAACACCGGTGGGTTTAAGGTTTACCCGAATACCACGGGCAGTAATTACACCTACGATGTGAACGGTAATTTGACTGCAGACCCCTATAAAGGACTTACGATTAATTACAATGTGCTTAACCGGACGGATAAGATCACGGTGACCACTTCAACCGGGCGTTATATTAACTATACCTATGACGCCGGGGGGGCGCTGGTCCGCAAGCAGGCTTATGATAATAACGTATTGGGCACCACTACGGATTATGTGGACGGATTTGTATATTTGAACGGTGTGATCAGTTACTTTGCCATGCCGGAAGGCAGGGTACGGAACACAGGTTCGGGAACAACGGTAACGCTGAAGCAGGAGTTTATTGTAACCGACCAGCAGGGCAACGCGCGGATCAGTTTTGAGGACCTCAACAATAATGGAATTGCTGTGGTACGGCAGGAGACCAGTTATTATGGCTTCGGGCTGAGTTTGGCTAACAGCCCGTTGCCACCATTGACTGATAACAATAAAAACCTGTACAACGGCGGCAGCGAATGGCAGAACGATTACGGGAACCTACCCGATTTGCAGCAGACGTTTTACCGTAATTATGATGCCGCATTAGGCAGATGGATAGCGGTTGACCCTGTAGCCGAAAGCGCCGAAAGCATGACGGTTTACCAGTATGCAGGGAATAACCCGATCATGCTGAATGACCCGCTGGGGGATAAATTGCCGGCGGAAGGATCAGGTATAACCCTGGATTGGACAACCAATGCTACTCCTTATGTGCCTCACCGCAGTTTATTTGGATCGGGCATTGATCCAACAATCCTCCAAGCAGGAGAGATGTATGTTTCGGGCAACAGCTATGGTGATTATTCGGCCCTTTGGGTGAATATTTTTAAAGCTGCAGGGTATACTGTTGACAAAAATGGCATAGCAACAAATTCCAATGCGGATCCAAAATTGTCAGTTGATTATTATGTTGATGCTGATGGGAAACTTATTGCAAAGTCATCTTATGATGGTGGACCAGGCGGAGCACACTATTATGGAGTAACTGTTAACGGTACAGACCACGGCAAAGCGAAATATGTGGTTAATGATGAAATTTCTTTGGATGAGGTTTGGGCAAGGAGATTCGAGGCAAATACCGAAAAATGGGTGGCAGACTATCATCGGTTCCAACAATCTGTTAGCAATGCTTGGAATAGTGATTTTGCAAGAGGAATAATTAATGACGACCTTGGCGTACATCTTGGTGCGACTCTCGTACCAACAGTTGGGGCAGGATATAGTTATAATTTTGATCTGATAACAAGGGGGCCAGATGCCGGACTTCATATGAGTCAAACAGTGTCAATCCGCGTAGGTGAAGAAGCGGGAGTTTCTGCAGTATTTGTTCGGGGAAATTATCATGGTCCCGTGAACGAAATTACTTATGGCAGCCAAGGGGGTTGGGGGGGAGATATCAATGTTGCAGCTGGACCGGTAAGCGCTGGAGGGTGGAGATCTGTGTCGATAGAAGGCGGACAACTTAAAACTTTATGGACCGGTACAAGTTTGGGTACGGGGTTCGGAGTAGGAGGTTCTGGTGGAATTAGCTATACTTGGATTGTACACTAAATAAAATTGTGAAAAATAAAATTTTTAGATTTTTAATAATAGCGATATTGTGCTATTTGGTTTTGGGTCTTTGGGAAAAAATTTCCGATAACAAGGAGAGAAATTACGAATTTGCAGGAATTCTGCAAAAGATTGACTTTGATGAGAAAGGAGTGCTTGAAGTCGTCATTAACGAAAAAAAATATTATAGCCTTTCTACAACGCGAAGGTTTAGTAAGCAAATGGCAGTTGGAGACTCATTGATAAAACGAAAAGGATCTACGACGTACATACTTGTCAAACACGATACAGGGATAGTACTTATTTCAAAATATTAAATTAATAAAAAGAATTGCATTATCTGATTTTTAAATTATGGCCTTGAGCACGACGAAAATGGCATTTGTTTTAACCTTTGTTTCTGTGGTGTTAGTGCAATGCACATTTAATAATATTCGCATAAACGCTGCCGAGGACAATAATGACGGCAAGGCGTTTCTAAACATGTATTATTCTAAAGTTAAAGCCAAAGATTACAATAGCTTGGACAATATGTTAAGTGATAGTTTAAAACGATTAACTGGAAACAATGGATTCAGCAAAATGCTAATATTTATCAATTCAAAAGTAAGCACATATAATAGTTACAAAATAGAGGACTATTATGTAAGACGTATAACAGGCAGTGTGAATGAAATCTCATATAATTACAAGCTGAAAGTAACATATCAGAAGGGAACCACTGAAGAAATAATCGGGTTTAAAAGACTTAATGGCGGTTTGATAAAGGTGAATTCTTATCACGCTTATTCTGATTTGTTAATTCATTAAGTTTTAAACCTTTTAGCACAGATATTTAAGTGGGTAAGTAACTATGTTGTTATTAAATGGTCGATTATTAACTTTTAACATCGAATTAAAGACTGTATCTATACCAAAGCGAAGCCTTTAACAGCTTCGCTTTTTTATTTTCTCATAATGTTTTCAACATAAACTTTAATTTAATTTTAGGGTACTTACAATATACTTGCGACTATTGGTATCGTATAAGTGTGGATTACAAACAACAACAATATCCAAATAAGTTGAAAGCAATCCGCCGAAAAGCGCACTATACGCAAGAACGCGTTGCAACGCTGCTGGGGCACAACAACACCGTCACTATAAGCGCCTGGGAAACTGGTAAGGCTATGCCGAGCGGCACCAATCTGATGAAGCTATGCATTCTTTACGAGAAATTGCCACAAGAACTCTATCCTGACCACTATAACCGAATACAACAATACTTCCGCTTTATATAAGCTTTAAGGGCAAATTACAGCCTTTCACAACATAATACATTCCCAGACCACCGTTTCCGGCAACGCTGCTTTCCCGTGCCCGCTTTTTGAAAAAACGGTAACGTTCGAAACGCTAATAAAAAAATAACGTTACGAACGATACCGATCCAATTATTAGCTCTTTATGTTCATTATGACAACTAAAAAATGCCTATGCACACAGCCAAAGAATTAGAGTTGGCGCATCAACTCGCAGAAGCGCTGGATGACCAGAAGTCGCTTGCCTTCTACCTCTCCTGCGCGAAAAAGTATCCGAAAGAATATCTGCTTGCAACGCTCACCCATGTGGTGACACTGCCGGGACATTCAATCCGCACCACACGAGCGCGCCTCTTCACCAACATTGTTACCAAATCAGTCTACAATACCAATGACTATCATTGGGATTAGTCTCGGCTCGTCCCGCACTGCGGTTTGCGTCCTCAAAGACGGCCTATTACTCGAAGATGAACTGCATATGCATAGCTTCGACGCCCAATGGTCGGAGAAAAAACTGCGCACGATCATCAATACTTATAAACGCTACCTGCACAGGAATAACGTGCAGGCAATCATGGTGAAAATACCGCCATTAAGAAAGCACAGCAAAGCCATCACGCAACTACTCAAGCGACTTGATATATTGGCCAAGGAGTACGACTGCAAATTCGATCTCATCACCAAGAGCGAATTGAAACACGTCAACCATCTTCGCTCAACCAACGAAATCATCGACTTCACCAAACGGCTCTACCCTGAATTAACTGAAATATTTGAGAAGGGAATAGATAACGATCACCGATACTACAAAAAGCTCTACGAAGCGATCCTGGGCGCACACACGTACCAAGAATGGCAGCGCATCAAAGCACTGCGAATAGCGGACACAAGCAAATAATATATTCAAACAGGGCATCCGCCCTGTTTTTTATTTTGCTATTACTATTAGTAGATTTTTGACATCACAAATTTATCAGTACTTTAAAGTATGGAAAAAAGCAGCGACATACCAGTACTTTATATTGATGCCCTCTATGGAAACATTGATGAAACATTTCGTACGGGCAATAAAAAAATGGAAGGGGAGCTATTGGCTCTATTTGCAAAAGGGAAGGTCAAAGGGCTCTATTTTGAACCAGCAATGTATCCTATGAAAGGGCCGTATGCTGATTTGGATAAACAGCTGATTGTCCTGCAAGCCGGCTTCCTCTCATATTTATGGACTGTTTGTTATTTTATGATTGGCCTGATAGATATTTACCAGGAAGGAGCGTTGCAATCCGCAACAGTCTTGCGGCTAAGCGATGATGATGAGTTCCTTATGCTTAATAACACCCTTGGATGGGGGCGATCATTGAAATTTGGGGACGAAGATGAATTGACACCATGGCCAGCCCACATACCCAACCCTACCCAATCCGAACGGCGCGTACTGCAAGCAAATCACATCTTTGTTTTAGCAACATGCTATCTCATGTACCATGAAGTGGGGCATTTAGCATTTCATGCGGATGCAAAGGACTTTATAAAAACAACTAAAAGTTCTGGTTATGTACTTACCAACGAAGACAAGCGGAGGATTCGGACGATGGAAACTCAAGCAGATTTTTACGCCTTAGACTGCATGATTGCCTCAATTGACGGCGAGCATGGGCGATATCACAGGTTTCTGGGGGCGATCATAGCCCAATTGTCGGAGTTTTTTGTTCGCGTCTTGCCAGCACATACTCGCGGTGGTATGCATCCTGACCTCGATGAACGGCTAAAACGCATTTTAAACAGGGCAGACATTCAACATCCGGGATATAAAGTAAATATTGACTTAACTTCGACCATAGGCTTGCAACTATTTTTTGCTTTAACATTCGCCAACTATATTCCCGAAGATCAGAGCAATTTCACCTTTGACAGCTTTGAAGATCTAAAGAAATATCTTTTCAACATAATTGGTGAATGGAAAGACAAGTATCATGCAGAAGCAAACAAGAACCAATAATTTTTGAATTCTATTCTACCTCTTTGGCAAAAGCGACTCTATAATAAGTTTCAAATGGGCTATTTCCTCATCTTTGCTTGTTAGCAACTTTTCGTATAACTCCTTTTGCTCGATATTGATCGTTCCAATTGATCCAAATGGTGCCGCTCCGTGATTCGGGCCGTAAAAGTTCACCACTACCGGCTCCGCGCTCATGATGTCTGATGCGCTCACCCCCAACTCTTTCGCGAGCTTTTCAAGCAGGGAAGTGTCAAGCTTCGTTTGATTATTCTCAATCCGGGAATAACTTGCTTGCGTCATTCCCAACTTGGCGGCGACATTCTCCTGGGAATAGCCGCGCAATTCCCGTATCATTCTGATTTTTGCTCCGTACATGCGTTTGTAACAAATGAACAGTAAATGTATGAAAAACTGGATACATTATGCACTCCCCGCATAAAGCATTCACATAACGCATAGTACATACGCCCATCGAAGATAGTAGCATAAAGAACGCTTTAACTTATGGGTACTATTTTCAGCATTCGTTCCGATTTATACTGCATAAAACGCCCTTTATGCAAGCACACGACAACGGACACAAAAAACTGTTTCAATTCATTTGCGGGGCATTGCTCTGGTTGCTCATCCTGTACGCCATCCTCGACGGCATCATGCGGCTGTTCGGATGGTAACAAATAAGGTTGCTGAAAAGCAGCCTTTTATTTTGCCTACAATACAGCATAATAAAAATTTCATCATGTGTCCCCGGAGGGACACACTATCTTGCTCTCTCCTCCCAGTCCCTTTCATCACGGTCCCGGCCGGCCTGCCGCTCCCGTATGCGCCTAATTTCTTGCAATGCCTGCTCCTCTTCATTTCTCTCTACAGGCAATGCATCAAGGCGCATACCAGCGAGCAGTCGTGAAAATTCCATTTTCATGCCATTTGCCTCCACTCCCGCAGGTCGTCCGTGCCGTTCGTAATAATCCAGCCGCTCTGTTCGCAATAGTTCAAAGAACTGCTGTTGCGACTTTGCTTGCGCAAAGCACCGCTTCGCCGTTTCAGCAATCAGCTCCCGCTGATTCGCATGCCATTGCCCGTGCCGCAGATACGGCTCGGCCTTGCCATGTTCGACCACGCTCTTGTCAATTCCAGGATACCATCGTTGGTGGTATTCCTGGAATGAGACTTTCAACTCGTGCATTTGCGCTTTCGACAGCCCAAACGACAGGCCAGTCCGAAAGTGTAATGCAGACACGCAAAAATGGACATGCACATGCTCCCGGTCATGGTGCACGGCACCGATCATTACGCCTGTGTGCCCTCGTAAGCGTATGTATTCCTGCACCAGGTCATCTAACACCTCTGGTGTCAGCAAGGCCTTGTCTTCGCCAGCGTGGAACGAAATAATCTCATGATATAAATACACCTGATCTTCGCGATATTGTCGCCTAAAGGCTTCATTTTCGATAAATTCCTGCACATAACCGGGTATCGTATCTGAACGGAGATTGTTGGTGAATACTTGCATTTGGGCGCTCTTATCCTCATTCAAGATATAACGAATAAGAGAAGCATAAGACGGGTTGTGACGAGCAAGAATCTTGATGATTGCCATACGGTAAATTGGCTTTGCTCTAAAGTACGGGTATAAAAAAACCAATGCAAATGCATTGGTTGTGTTTGTGTTACTTTTTCAGGAACTGTTGCAATTCTTCCGGGAACTCTTCCATCGGCCAGCCTTTTTTCAATGTTTCGATAAGCAGATAGTATGCTTCTTTCCATGAACCTTTGAAGTTGTATAATTCTGGATAGGCTTCAGCATCTTGCAATGTTGGTAAATTAAATTTAGCAGATCCGTCATCTTTAAGGTGCACTTCAAAGCCCCCATGATTAATTGCAATATTCTCTAAATCCATGGCATACGATAGCGACGGAGAGAACATTGTAACGATTAAGGTATTCAAATTCAACAAAACCGCTTCTTTGTTATTTGTCCTTATACAAAGCGTCGAATTGTTATAACTCGGAATATTCTTAAATAGTACTTCCCATTGGTCGAGAATTGCATCAATTTTGTCTGTATCCCATAAAAGGATCGACAATGGCAAATCCAAAGCAACATTATCTGTAAGCAGGTTTTCGACGTTAGGCAGATTTGAAAGAAAGCTTGTTAAACTTTGAAGGTCTGTAGGAGTAAGTGCTTCTCCCATTAACAATTTAGAGTTAATTGCAATGAGTTGATCAATGTCTGTAATAAGTAATGATATTTGTTTCATGGTCATTTGGTGACCAGAAATTAAATACACTTACCCTCTGGTCACCAAATGACTATGTCGATTAGGAACAGATTTATTTAACATAATGTCAGACTTATAATATCTTGTCAAATAAAATCTACTTCCATAAAATTTTTCAAGTAGAACTTCTTTAATGCATCTTTACTATTTGATGCAACATATAGTTCTTTTAAAAGATCGGATTTACAACCCTTTTCAATTAAAAGGGATGCTATATAATTGGCGGTTCTACAGCCATCTTTTTCGTCATAAAGTTCTGCTGCAAAACGTATTAGTTGGTCTTGTTCGAATCCAGCAAGCTCGTTATTTAACAGATTTGTGATTAATTCTTCCATATATCGTTGAAATTTGAGTCCTTTAAAAGGCGGTTGCAATTTTGTATAAACAGCTCTTACCTCTTTTCGATTCATATACTCTTCTTTTTCTCTTAAATAAGCTTCCGTATCAAATTTTTTATAACTCCATTTGAATTCTTCTAATAGGACATTGCGTGCGTGCACAATAAGAAATTGTTCAGCGACGTCCTTCATACCAAAGTCTATAAACAACCCAGCTATTTCCAACATAAGCTTATCCTCAAAATACCAGTTTATATTTGGTGCAATACTCATAGCTTCGGCAATGCAGATATGTTGAAAATCAATAAAATACTTATGCTCATATGAAAAACCTTCGATTTTTTTAAATGAAAAATAATAAGCAAGTGTCTTGCAAATATCTTTCTGATTATTAAATGCCAATAATTCTTTCGATGGTAAATCGTTGTTATTGTAATAATCACTCAACGTTAATAATGCGCGCCACGTCAACAATGGCCGGAATTCGTTACAACGACTACTTACACAGGCCCAATAATAGAGTGTCTTTGCAAGGCCGGGAAATGAATAATAAATCCTTTGATAGTCATTTTGTACTACCGAATTAAACTGAGCCCAAAGATCCTGTGTATCAACTTCCAAGATATCACCTCTTTCCTCTACTTTTCTGATAACTATAAAAAGTATAATAAATATTGGAGATGTATCTAAACTTTTATTGTCCATCATAAGCTTTATAATTTCAAGCCATTGAGCAACATTGGTTTGCGTCGACGCACGGTGATCTATTTCAAGATAATTTTCCATTTTGGACAGTATATGCGACAATATATTCTTGTTTTCAGATAACTCTAATCCAAAAATATTTCTTCCGTACAGGTAATCAGACCACTCTGATTTAATACATGTGTCTGCGATCACGATGGCAACATTGGTATATCCTGTCAGGTTCCTAAACAATGTATTTATTGATTTTCTATCGCCACTTGTGACTTTCTCCCAATCATCAATTATGAGTAAAAATGGTTGATTGTTATTAGAAATATACCTGGAAAAATAACTATTAAATTTTTCCAGGTCTTCAACCCAAAACGTTTGAAAAATACTTTCATACTTAATGCAAATTAGCGCCAAACGTCTAAGTACTGTTGATTTACCAATGCCATGTGTTCCTACGACAGCAGCGCAAACCTTGCTTATTCGTTTACTTTTGATTGCAATCAATATTTCTTTTTCTAATTTTTTCAGAACAGGCCTATTAAAATCTAAATCCTTTGTAATACCTAACCATTGATTGCCTCCATCTATTCTGGATGAATAAAAATCTACAAATCTCATGGTTTTAGACAGTAATTCAATTTTGTTCTTAAAAACTTCATTAATAAGTTTCGCTCCTATCAGTAAAGTATTATTAATGTCGTTTGAACTTGACCTTTTCTTTTCTTGAGCTATTTTAAAATAATCATCTATTGTTTTTCGAATCGCCGATGTTAATTGAGTATTTGTTTGATTAACCAAGTTTTGATACGTGTGAAAACTAAGGGGCGTTTCTTTTTCAGGCTTTAAAAGATTTCGCATATCCTTATTAATCTCAACAAAATTGCCACCATGCGGGTACAGGGTTAGGTCCTTGGCTGTTATTTCACTATCAGTCGAATTGTTATAAGCAGAAATTAACCTATCCCGATAAATTTCAATGAGAGGAGTTTGTTTATTGTTGACATCCATTTAATCTCGATTCTTTAAAAACACAATTAATTCAACATTAAAACGACATTAGAACCGCACTAAGGTTCTCTTACTATTTTTCAAATTTTGATATAACAAAATATCAAGAAAATGAAAAAGTTACAACAGAAACATTTCTCGATTTCATCCCCAGCAGATAACGTTCACGTTATTGCTTTAGAAGATCGACAACTCAAGTTAGGTCAGCTATTGAAGGCCGTCTACACAGGTATTCACACCGAAGAAACACTTCAAATCATAAAACAAATCAAACCCAAGCAAAATGAAAATAATTGAAAAAACCATGCAACAAAGGCCGGAACTAACGGCCTTTGTTCAGGAACAACTGAAACAGTTCGACCAGCACAACCTCATTGATGCAGAAAATCATGGGGGAAGAAATATGCCTGCATTGTCAGAGCAGAATATCAAACCGTATCTCATCGGTAATCACCATAAAGCGCAGTCCATAATCGGACATGTAGCAACCGACTTACAACCCGCAATTTTGGTGTCCGAAGTGATTGAAAACGAAAAGATCACACAACGAAAACTGCAAACCTTGCTAAACAAGCTGGTTGCAGTAAAGGAAAAGGCAGTGCAATTAGAAAAGACAGTAAAAGCAACGCAGTTTGAGGTCGGTGGGTTTCATCTATACTTAATATGGCTCTGCGTATGTATACCACTATTAGGTGATAGTATGCTGAACCGACCAGCGTTTGAAATCTACGGGTACACCTTCATTGAATCATTGGGCATAAGCATATTGCTTGCAGCAGCACTTGCAGTGCTTGCTCATTGTTTCAGTCGAATTGTGGCATTGGGAAAATCAGTTTGGCATAAAAGAGCAATTGCAATAACAGTTTTCCTATTAGTAACAGCTTTATTTTATTATTTGGCTGATACGCGTATCTCGTACCTCTCCATTGAAACCGATGCGGCAAACACCCATCTCACCGCTTTTCCCATTGCAGCAATGTCAGTATTGTTATTCGGAGTCGCAATAGGAATAAAGAATTTCTTTTATCCCACAAGAGAGCAACGCACAGCAATGCGTGGATATCAAGCTTCAAAACAACTGCACGATGAGAACAGAGCCGAACAGCAACGCATTGAACAGGAAATAGAGATGCTGAAACAACAACAGGAGGAATTACGGCAGGTGAACACTTCTCTGTATGTATATGGCAGCCAATTAGAGGAGATGATTATCGCTCACGCGCATGCCGGATTCGCCGCCTGGCAAAAGGTCAACGCGATGCACAGAACGGACAACGGCAGGCCGACGTGCTTTAACGAACAATATCCTTTTGTATTCCAACGAAACTTCAAACCTATACACCTCTCTTGATATGAAAGCGATTTCATTATATATAACAGTCACATTGAGCATAGTGCTCATTGGCTGTAAAAAACCATCAAATCGCTATGATACGGCAATGACCGTCATGATTGACGAAACGGATCAACTCCCTGTCTATCCTACTTCCCAAACGTTGCTTGCGCCCTTTAAGCTTGCAGACAATCCATGGCAGCAGGGCTTGCAGATAACATTGGTTGGCATCACCGACAAGGACGTCAATACCGCCAAAGTCGTGTCCCTGCCAAAGGAAGACCGGCTCACCGGCAACATCACCGTCAGGCGGGCAAAGGTGCAACGCTTCGTCACCGACGTGCAGGCCAATCTTTCCCAGTTTGACAGCACCAGAAACTATCCGCACTCCATTATTTTCAGAGCAATCGAGCATCAGGCAACGATATTGGCGAAACGTTCATCGAGACATCGGTATCTTTTAGTTTACAGCAATTTGCGCGAAAACAGCGAGGTGAACTTTTACAACCCGCAGACCCTCGCAGTATTGCAACAGCATCCAGACCTGATAAAAAAGCAATTCGAGACAAATTCCCCCCTGCCGTCACTCAAAGGCATCCAAATTTGGTTCTTGTTCGCACCGAAATCATATCGAGAAAATAATCTGTATATCCCGATTGCCCGATTTTACGAGCAGGTCTACAAAGCGCACGATGCTGATGTCCATATTGAAACTCAATTTTCTTTACCATGAAAGTGATAGTTCAACTCTTAAAATTTCTCTGCTACAGCGTAATCGTTGTAGTAGAGTACATCCTCATGATGCTGTTAGACATCGTTAAACATATGAAAAAGGCATTTCAATAAATCTATTACTATGACAGAAATCATATCAATCCTCTTAGAATGTATTCAATTTATGTTCTCGTTAATCGCTGATATTTTCAGTGTCATTATTGACGCATTTGCTAAGCAAAAAGGATTTAACGCGGAGTTCGGTAGCGAGCGGTCTATTTCGTCTCGGTTTAATAAGGGTTTTGTCATCTCTAAAAACAGACGCTTATCTCGAAAAGCATCCTTTTCAAACCTTCTATTGGTCGGCCCCACAGGGTCAGGCAAAACGTCAAGGATTTTGTTAAAAAATTTGTATTCTCTAAAGCAATCCAGCATCATTTTAAATGATCCTTCTGGGGAGTTATTTTTACTTTCAAGTGGCTATTTAAGCCGATATTTCAAGATACTTACCATCAACTTTTCTGACAGCTCAGCCAGCACCGGAGGGTTCAATATTCTCTCCCGCATTAGGAAACCAAATGATGTCAATAAGATTGCACATCTCTTAGTTGCAACAAGCTTAGATAAAGGCAATTCTGATCCATTCTGGTCGATCAGTACGAAAAGTTTATTGTCCATACTAATACGTGTTACACTCTTCCAGCCAGAACAATACCGGAATATGGCCAATGTATTACAGTTGTTGCACATTCTTGCTGCATATCCGGAAAAGATAGATGTTCTAATCGCTAACGCCCAAGACGAAAAGCTAATACTCGATTACAAGTCATTTATTAGTACTCCAGAACGCACCTTACAAAACATTATTGCTTCGGCTAAAGCAGCACTACAATTGTTTGACGATCCGGAGATTGCCAAAACGACCGCCCACGACAGCATCAGCTTTGACGAATTACGGGCAACACCGACGATTATTTTCCTCCATAACAGCGTCGGCGACCAAAAGTATGTAAGCATTCTCAGCAGTATCTTTTTTGAGCAATTCTATAATCATATTTTACAGCGACTTCCTTTGAAGCGGGAATTAAGCATACAAGTAATTTTAGAAGAGGCGTCTTCAATGTATATCCCGCTACTTGCGTTAGCGACGGCGAATTGTAGAAAGGCCAGAGTTGGGAATATCATAGCCGTACAGACCAAAGGCCAGCTTAAAACATTTTACAAGGATGATGCGGAGAATATTGCCGCTAACTGCCTTACCAAATTATATCTTCCTGGTTTAACTGCTATGGACGAATTGCGAGAAATCGAAGCATTGGGAGGTAAAGCAATGTATACAGATGAGAAAGGGATTGAACGAGTAAAAGCGCTTGTTACCGCCGACGAAATACGCCTGCTACACGAAAATCGCTCGATTATCATTTCCGGCAATAAGCCGCTCATCAAAGGAAGAACATCGCCGTATTACCGTTCATTAATCTACGGCAGGTATGCAAAAATACCGCCCGTTTCTTTAGAAGGGGGCATTCCCGATACACCTGTACCGCTCATTGAACTGAAATGAAAACGCGAAGTGCCCTCTTGTATCAGTATTTGCTTTCTGCCGGCGTCATCGGCAAGTCGGAAGAAGATATTGCCCGTGCAAAGGCGCAATACAGAAGGCTATACAAAAAGGCTTGGAAAGCGAAACATCGACCTCGCAAAGAACTTCGTATCGAAGTCACCTTGAAGCAATTGGCAGACATCAAAGTGAAAGCCGCTTCCGCCAACATGCGGCACACCACGTTTGCAAGGTCGATACTACTGCTTTCGTTAAACGAGCCGCTGCCGCTCTTTCATCGCGATACCTTACTACAGGTATTGCAGTATATCAGCATGGCAAGCATCCAAATCACCCGCAGTAATCCCAACAGGATACAGATTTTACGGTTAGTGCAACAGGCAGAAGCAGCATTACTACAATACCTCGATCAGCTGCCATGAAAAAGCATCTGCACATAGATTACTTGCGCCAAGATGATCTGACCATCGAAGAGGTCAAGGCATGTGCCGTGTTTGAACATCTGACAGATGAACAGGCCAAAGAAGTCATTGCAACACTCAAAACATTTACAAAAATTGTTTACGATTATTTCAAAAAAGAAAACAAAAGCCATTGAAAACCAAGTGCTTTTTCGTATCTTACTGTCACAATAAACGACGGAATACCTATAATTATGAGCGAGTTAGCAATCTTTCAGCAGTTCGGAAAAGGCTCCCAATTGCATGCGGTACAAGGCTCCCAGTGTGTTATTTATACAAGGGTGAGCACGCCAGACCAAACCGAGAATCTTAGCCTTGAAACGCAGCGTAAATCATGTGTCGAATACGCCAAGAAACACAATTACACAATTGTGGAAAGTTTCGGGGGCACGCATGAATCGGCCGCCAACGACGAGCGCAAAGAGTTTACCCGGATGCTTGATTTTGTAAAGAAATCAAGGAAGCGCATCTCTCATATAATAGTATATAGCCTCGACAGGTTCAGCCGTAACGAACATGCTATTTGGCTAAGTGCACAACTTCGTAAACTCAACATCGAAGTAATCAGCGTCACCCAACCGATGGATACAACAAATCCAGCAGGGCAAATGCATCAAAGGCTCGTCATGGTGTTTAATCAATTTGAAAACGAACTAAGAAAGCAAAAGTGTACAGCCGGCATGAAAGAGATGTTATTACGTGGCGACTGGCCAACGAAACCACCTCTTGGGTATGACAGTATACAAAAAAATGGCGCGCGAACGATCGTTATAAACGCAACAGGAAAGCTATTGCGTCACGCCTTCATATGGAAGCATGAAGAAGACTTATCGCACGATGCCATACGCGCCCGGCTCGCACAAAAAGGAGTGGTGCTATGCCGTCAGCGCATCACTGCCGTGCTGCGCAATCCCTTCTATTGCGGCCTACTCTCTCATAATATGTTGGATGGTGCAATTGTACAAGGCAACCACGAACCATTGATATCGCGTGAACTGTTCCTCAAAGTTAACGGTGTTATGGATACGCATACCCATGGCTACAGCATACAGGAAGAGAACGAACATATTCCATTAAAGCGGTTCTTGTTGTGCGAGAAATGCAGCAAGCCGTTGCGCGGGTATATCGTGAAGAAGAAGGGTATACATTACTATAAATGCTGCACCATCGGCTGCGGTACCAACCGCAACGCGCAGGTACTCAACGACCGCTTTGCGGAAGCATTGGAAGCGTTCAAGCTTGACCACGACCCCGAATTGCTTCACCTTATCAAACAGCAAACTGCAGCCACGTTCAACCAATACATGCAGGGCTATCAAGACGAAGCTATGATACTTATGCAAAAGCAGCAGGAACTGAACAAAAAAATAGAACGGTTGGAAGAGCGGTTTATTGAAGAAGAACTGACCGCAGACCTCTATAATAAATACATGGCAAAGTATAACGAAGAACTAAACGACATAGAAACAGCGATAGCAAAGGCTTCCCAAGTGTCGAACCTACAGGAGTGTGTCAACCTTGCGGTCGATTTCGCCGTTAACATACCTAAAAAGTGGGTTTTGGCCGATTATTTCACCAAGCAACGGATACAAAATCTGCTCTTCCCCTCGGGTATCCTCTACAACAAAGAAACGGATGGGTGTCGAACCGAGCGCGTGAATTCAGTGTTTTTATATCTCGCTCATTGCAAGCAGATTGTGCTAAAAAAACAAAAGGACATAGTAGGTTTTACTATGCCCTTGTTCGATTTGAATCGTTCCGTAGCGGGAGCAGGACTCGAACCTACGACCTTCGGGTTATGAGCCCGACGAGCTACCAACTGCTCCATCCCGCACTGTATTGTGCTATATATTTGAGATCCGGCCATAACCCCGGAAAGGTGCTTCCAATTATCAAAATGCAAATTTGCACTCCGTTTTAATTGGACTGCAAAGATATAATTCGTTTCTTTGCAGTCCAAATATATTTTTAATTATTTTTTTATGGCTCATCAGGCAGGTTTTGTAAGTATAATAGGTAAACCCAACGCAGGGAAATCAACCCTTATGAACGCGCTGGTGGGCGAAAAAATGTCCATCATCACCCCTAAAGCGCAGACTACACGCCACCGCATTTTGGGTATTGTGAATGACGAAAACTACCAGATCGTGTTTTCGGACACCCCTGGTGTTATCAAACCGCACTACGCCCTGCACGAAAGCATGATGCACCAGGTTGACGGTTCTATTGTTGATGCCGACCTTATTTTGCTGGTTACAGACATTTATGAAGAATATGACGAAGCAGACGTTCTTAAAAAACTGGAACGTTCATCAGCGCCTCTTGCCGTACTCATCAACAAAATTGACCAAAGCGATGAAGAAACCGTAAAAAAGAAGGTCGAATTTTGGCAGGAGAAATTAAACCCTAAAGCCATCTTCGCGATATCGGCATTGCATGGGCACAACATTAAGGCCATTATGGATTTCGTGATCGAAAACCTGCCGGAGCATGCCGCTTATTACGAAAAAGATGCGCTAACCGACCGTAACGACCGCTTTTTCGCTTCAGAAATGATCCGCGAACAGGTGTTTAAACAATACAAAAAAGAAATTCCGTACAGCACCGAGGTTATTGTAACCGCCTTTATTGAGGGCGAAAAGCTTTACCGTATCAGCGCAGAAATTATTGTTGAGCGCGAATCGCAAAAGAACATCATCATAGGCAAAGGCGGCGAAATGTTAAAAATTACCGGCACCTATGCCCGCCGCGCCATGGAAGACTTTTTTCAGCAAAAAGTTTTCCTGGAGATGTTTGTAAAAGTGATCCCCGACTGGCGTACCAAAAAGAATTACCTCAAACAATTCGGGTACGAATAGAAAGAACAGAACCAAGACTTTTAGAATCAAGATGCAGGATAATCCAACATCTTGATCTATCATTAATAAAAATTAAAAATTTCGTAGAAGCATTTGTTAAGTTAGATAGATTTGTATTCCTGAATCTTGATTTCTTGCATCCTGACTCTTAATAAAAAAGCATGAGTAACATAGTAGCCATTGTGGGCAGGCCCAACGTAGGCAAATCAACATTATATAACCGTTTAACCGAAAGTCGCAAGGCCATTGTTGATGACTTTAGCGGTGTCACGCGCGACAGGCATTACGGCGTTGCCGAGTGGCTTAACCACAATTTTACCGTTATTGATACAGGCGGCTATGTAGCCAATTCAGACGATGTTTTTGAAACCGCCATCCGTGAGCAGGTTGACATTGCCATTGAAGAAGCTTCGGTAATCCTTTTTGTTGTTGATGTTACAACCGGCATCACAGATTTGGATGATGAGATTGCCAACCGCCTGCGCAAAAGCAATAAACCTGTTTTTGTGGTAGTAAACAAGCTGGACAATAACAACCAGGTTGCCGATGCTATGGTGTTTTACAGCTTCGGCCTTGGCGAAATCTACAGCATTTCATCAATGACCGGCTCAGGTACCGGCGAATTGCTCGACGAAGTGGTAAAACACTTTGAAGACGAAGTACTGGAAGAAAACACCCGCCCTAAATATGCTATTGTCGGTCGCCCCAACGTGGGTAAATCATCTATCATTAACGCACTTATCGGTAAAGACCGTAACATAGTTACCCCTATTGCCGGTACCACCCGCGACTCTATCCATATCCATTATAACCAGTATGGTCATGATTTTATGCTGATAGATACAGCCGGGATGCGTAAAAAAACCAAGGTTAAGGAAAACATTGAGTTTTACTCGGTAATGCGTACCATCAAAGCACTGGAAGAAGCCGATGTAATTATCCTGATGATTGATGCGGTTGAAGGCTTTGAATCGCAGGACATCAATATCTTTCACCTGGCCGAAAAGAACAAAAAAGGCGTAGTAATTGTGGTGAATAAATGGGATTTGATTGAGAAGAACAGCAAAACCATCAAGGTTTTTGAAGAGCAGATCCGCGATAAGATAGCCCCCTTTACCGATGTGCCTATTGTATTTACCTCAGTTACCGAAAAGCAAAGGGTATTAAAGGTGATCGATGTAGCCAACCAGGTTTACCAGAACCGCGCCCGTAAGATCCCTACTTCAAAACTAAACGAGGTAATGCTGCCAATTATCGAAAACTACCCGCCACCATCAATTAAAGGTAAATACGTTAAAATAAAATACATTACCCAAATTGCCGGCACTTCGCCAATGTTTGCGTTTTTCTGCAATTTGCCGCAATATGTAAAGGAGCCTTACTATCGGTTTATCGAAAATAAACTAAGGGAAAACTTTGATTTTTCGGGCGCGCCGGTGCAGGTATGGTTCAGGCAGAAATAAGAACCTTGATTTTTAGGATTTGAGGATTACCTTGAATTTGATCTATCAAATCCAGACTTTCAAAGGTTCACCACCGCGTCATTGCGAGGAACGAAGCAATCCCCTATTCGAAGGTACGCCCTGCATAGTCCGCGATTGCTTCGTCCCTCGCAATGACGTTTTTTACCCCCTGGTTGTTACGTTTCCATCTCCCTCTCCGTAATACTGCTAAACCTCAATACTTTACACTTCATGAAAAAGTTTTACTGTTTAGTACTAATAGTACTGGCCGCTTTTACTGCATGCAAAAAAGGCGAGCTATCATCTACCGGCGGAGAAGATAATGGCTGCATCAGTCGCGTTAAACGTGATTATAGCGACAGCAATAGAGTTGAACTGGCAACAGCTATTACGCTCCTGCAAAAAAATAATATCCCGGTTAACGGCCTGGTAATATATAGAGTTATTTTAAACGATAGCATAAGCAATAATGGTCCGCTTAATATCTACCAGCATGTTATAGCCTATGAAGAAAGCAAAGGTTTACCCATCTTTAATTCGGGAATAGGCTATCATTTTAGGAACGAGGTTTTTTCAACTACCATTGGCCGGCGCTATGGCACACTTAGCCTAAATACTACAGCAACGGCTCCGCTGCTCCAAATACGTAAAATTTTTATTGATGCTTTTAAAAAAGATGGCTATACCATTGATAACCGCGTTAATGAATCATCATGCCTTAATGCGGAGTTCGGGTATTACAACCTAACGCCGGATACGCCTGATCAGCCTCATTTTGCCAAAGTATGGAAGGTTACTTTTATGAATTACGATTATCCGGTGGCCTACATTCAGGATGATAACCGAAAACTATTATCCTATTTCAACGGATTATTAACACTGAACAAAACCAATAAAAAATAAAATACCGGCGCAATTGGCATTTCTTTAGCCAGCCGGCCATTCTACTTTGTCAGTTTAAAAACACAAAATGCAACATGGTTGCATTTTGTGTTTTTGTCATTTACCTTTATCCATAATTAACCGCAATATCATATGAAGGATTTTGATGTGATCATTATCGGCGGCAGCAGCGCCGGTTTATCTGCAGGCATGGCTTTGGGCCGTGCCATGCGTAAAGTATTAATTATTGATAGTGGCATGCCCTGCAACCGCCAAACGCCACACTCACACAACTTTTTTACCCGCGATGGTCAAACCCCGCACGAGATTTTGACTATTGCCCGTGAACAAACTTTAAAATACCCAACTATCACGCTGCTCCATAGCGAGGCCACTCAATGTACACCAATAACTAAGGGCTTTGAGGTTAGTACAATATCCGGTGAAACATTCAGCGCAAAGAAAATTATCCTTGCTGCCGGTATTAAAGATCAAATGCCTGACATTCCCGGCTTTGCCGAATGCTGGGGAATATCGATTATTCATTGCCCCTATTGCCATGGTTATGAATACGGCTATCAGCCTACAGGCATATTTGCTAATGGCGAAATGGCTTTTGAGCTGGCTAAACTTATTTCAAACTGGACCAAAGATCTCATCCTGTTCACTAACGGAAAATCAACTTTAAACGAAGGTCAGCAATCCATTATCAGTCATAATAATATACAAATTATTGAGGGGGAAATAGCAGCGTTTGATCATCATGACGGCCAGATAACTACCATCCATTTGCAAAACGGCTCCGAAATAAAACTTAAAGCATTATATGCGAGGCTCCCATTTGTGCAACACAGTGATATTGCATTACAATTAGGCTGCTCATTTACCGATCAGGGCCACATCCAGGTTGATGCACAGCAAAAAACAACGGTACCCGGCGTTTACGCCGCCGGCGACAGCGCTTCGGGCATTCGCTCCATAGCCAATGCGGTTAATAGCGGCACAATGGCAGGTGTTATGGCAAATTTGGAATTGATTAATGAGATTTTCCTGGCGGAAAAGAATTAGGATACGTAGAGCGTAAAAACTACTGTCATTTCGACGAACAAGCGCGGGGATCGCGCTACGCCAGTGAGGAGAAATCTTATACGCAGGCACAGCCATACAAGCATAATGTATAAGATTTCTCTTTCGCCCCGGCGCTCATGCCCCTCACGGACTCACTCGAAATGACATCTTTTGTTTAGCCTCCTTACTGCTCCAAGCCTTTTTTAAAGGTCACATCATCGGTGTTGATCACTTTAAAGTAGGCGTTATCACCCCATTTAAAGCGGGCCGCCTGGGCTTTGAGGATCGTTTTAATAGGCTCCCTTGAGATCTGTACTTCGTGCGAATCCATTTCTTTAATGGTTTGCGAGGCATACAGTATAAATTTATCTACCTCGTCATTACTAACAGCATATTGAGTTAAAAACTCAGCTTCAGTCGGATATTTTTTAAGTAATTGCTGCTGGCGGTCAACAACGTAAGCGGTAAATAATTGCTGCTGGCTCAGGTCCTGGATAAGAGGGGTGAATTTGCTGGTATCCGCCGGTACAAAAACATCGGGCATAATGCCTCCGCCGCTAAAAACTTTACGCCCGCTTGAAGTATGGAATGATGGGGTACCTTTAAAAACACTATCATTAAGGTTGCTTTGTTCTGAAAAAAGTTCGCCTTTTTGCATACGCTGGGCAAGTTCATTGCGATAACTGTCAACCCCGTTTTTGTATGATTTCTGGATAGAGCGGCCCGAAGGGGTATAGTACCTGGCCACTGTTAAATTCACTGCTGAACCATCGTCAAAAGCAAACTGCTGCTGTACCAAACCTTTACCAAATGATCGCCGACCAACAATAGTAGCCCTGTCAAGGTCCTGCAGGGCCCCTGCTAAAATCTCACTGGCCGAGGCCGAATATTCATCAATAAGCACGGTAAGTTTCCCTTTCTGAAACATGCCCGAATCGGTGGCAAAATAATCTGTCCGGGGCTCGTGAATACCTTTGGTATAAACTATCAGCTTTCCATCAGTTAAAAACTCATCGGCTAATGAAGTAGCGGCGTTAAGATAGCCACCACCATTGCCTCTCAGGTCGAGTAGCAATTTATTCATACCGTCAACTTTTAGCGCCGTTAACGCCTTTCTGAAATCGAGGTCGGTAGTGGCCGAAAACTTACTGATCTTGATATAGCCGGTGTTAGCATCGGCCATATAGGCGGCATCAACGCTGCTTAGGTCAACATGTCCCCGTTTAACCGTAAGTATTTTTAAATCTTTGCTCAGCGGAGGCACAACACTCAGTTTTATTTCTGCATCCTTTTCACCCCTGAAAACACCATTTATCCGGGAGGCTGTTAGCTTGCTCCCCGAAAATTTTTTATCGTCAACATTGATCACCTTACTGCCCACCAGTAAGCCTGCTTTTTCGGCCGGACCGCCGGCATAAACCTGCGTAATGATCAGCGTATCACGCAGTAACTGGTATTCGATACCAATACCGTTAAAACCACCGTCTAACCGTTCATTAATGGATTGCGCCTGCTGCTGCGGTAAATAAAGCGAATGCGGATCAAGGTTTTGAAGCAGGTTATTTACCGATACACCTTCAATACTATCGATATTAACGCTGTCAACATAGTTGCGGTCAACCAGTTGCAGCACCTTTGCTATTTTACTATTACTCACAAAGGAGAAGCCAAGGTTACGCGCGGCAAAATCCTTGTTAAGCACCTGGCCTATCATCACCCCTACCAGCAGCAGGATTATTGTCCGGAAAATTACACCCGCGGTCCTCTTCATAACTTATTACACACAAAGTTAATAATTGCAGGGTCAATAATTTTTACCCACGCCCTTGCATTTGATGATTTTTACCGAATTTTGTTATAAATTATTTGAAAATAGGCTATGGAAACCACCACCGAAAGGGAATCGCACTATAAAAACCTCGAAAAACAGACCGTAAGGGAAATTTTAGAAAACATTAATAACGAGGATAAAACGGTTCCGCTGGCTGTGGAAAAGGCATTGCCACAGATAGAAGCCCTGGCAACTATCACCGCAGAAAGGATGAAAAACGGCGGACGTTTATTTTACATAGGCGCCGGCACCAGTGGCCGTTTAGGCGTGGTTGATGCATCGGAATGCCCGCCAACATTCGGCGTTCCGTTTGATATGGTGGTGGGCTTAATAGCAGGCGGCGATGGTGCGATCCGCAAAGCTGTTGAATTTGCAGAAGACGATGCTGTACAGGCCTGGAAAGATTTAGAGGCCTTTGACATTAATGATAAAGACGTAGTTGTTGGCATAGCCGCTTCGGGCACTACACCGTATGTGATCGGTGGCTTAAAAACAGCCAATGAGCATAATTTAGTTACCGGCTGTATTGTTTGTAACAGCGGCAGCCCGGTAGCGGCTGTGGCACAGTACCCTGTTGAAGTAGTAACAGGCCCTGAGTTTTTAACCGGGTCGACCCGTATGAAGGCCGGTACCGCACAAAAATTAGTTTTAAATATGCTGAGCACAAGTGTCATGATCCAGCTTGGCCGTGTAAAAGGGAACAGGATGGTTGATATGCAATTGAGCAACCACAAATTGGTGAACAGGGGCACCCGCATGGTAATGGACGAAACCGGGCTGAACGAAGAAGAAGCAGCCGGGTTACTGAAACAATACGGCAGCGTACGAAGCGCTGTTGATCATTATTTAAAAAAATAAACTGAATTTGAAGATGTGTTGATTTGGAAATTTGAAGATGCTTGTATTCGATAAATTCTCAAATTCAAAAAATTCGGGTTCAGACAATTTGAAATCAAAAACATGCACGATATTGAACCATATTACCGCTGGAGAGACGATTACATAGCATCAGAAGATGAGTTTTCGCCTTTCTATGCGACAGAATACAGCGAATTTGAATTTGACAAGCAGGTATACAATTACCTGCTGCACCCGCAATGGGACTCATTCGGCTCCAATACCCTTTATTTAAAAGTGCTTTTTGCCGATTATGATAAAGGCTACACAATTATTGAGCTGATAGGTGAATGGAATGATGCCATCAATAACGACATTATGATGCTGAAGCGTGAGCTGCTCGACCTGATGATAGATAATGGCATCACTCATTTTATCCTGATCGGCGAAAACGTACTCAACTTTCATTCAAGCGATGATTGCTATTACGAAGAGTGGTTCCAGGATGTAGAGGACGGCTGGATAGCAGGCATCAACTTCCGCGAACACGTGATAGACGAATTTAAACACAGCAATATCGACTATTACATCAATTTTGGCGGCGAACTCGATAGCATTGGCTGGCGTACCCTGAAACCCATACAGGTTTTCAAAAAGGTTGAAGAGCAGTTGATGAGGAGATTGAATTAGGGGTACAGAGTCAGGAAGAACAGAAATCAAGACTACAAGAGTCAAGAAACAAGAATCAAGAAACAAGACATTTCGGAAAACTTTCCTGTTTCTTGACTCTTGCAGTCTTGCTTCTTCATGTTGCATTCACCTTTTATTTATATATTCGTATTATAATTTTTAACACAAAATGGAATTTAAAGAATCTAAATACAACTTCGATAATGTAATCGAAGTTAGGGATCAATCAGAAGTTGCTTCACGCAGGTTTATGGCCGGCGTTTTCAGCTGGATGTTCGTTGCACTTGGCGTATCAGCAATAACAGTTTATCTATTTTTAAATATGGGCCTGATCAGTCTGATCGTTGCACCAACAGGCGGCCTTACAGGTTTTGGCTATTTTGCGCTGTTTTCGCCACTGGCGTTTTCATTGGTAATGCAATTTGGCTATAACCGAATCTCTTATCCGATATTGGTGCTGCTTTTCGTAGCTTATGCAACGCTTATTGGCATCAGCTTAAGTTTGATATTTCTGATCTACACATCTGCATCAATATTGGGTGTTTTCATTACCGCATCAGTAACTTTCGGTATTATGGGCATTGCCGGTTATACTACCCAGATGGATTTAACAAAGTTTGGTTCAATCATGTACATTCTGTTCATTGGGATTTTTGTAGCTTCATTAGCTAACTTCTTTATGCACAGCGAACAAATGAGTTACATCATCAGCTACATAGGCATAGCTGTATTTACTGGTTTAACTGCCTACTATATGCAAATGTTAAAACGCATTGGAGCAGGTATTGAATACGGTGATGCAAGCTCGAAAAAACTGGCCCTGATGGGTGCACTAACATTGTACATCACACTGATCAACCTGTTTTTTATGATCCTCCGTTTATTCGGCAGAAGAAGATAATCTCATTAAGAAATTCAATCAGAAAGCTGCCTCCGCAAAAGGCGGCTTTTTTTGTTTAACAATGTGGCTTAGCTATGATATTTAGCGTACGTTATACACTTGCAAATGATAACTTTATTGCGCAACTTTGCAGTGCTTATGGAGAAAGACGGAGGGATTAGACCCTGCGATGTCTTAGCAACCTGTGCTTCACAAGGTGCTACATTCTACTCAGCAGCCAAACGGCCCCTGAGACAGATAAGCGAAAGTCATAACAATACCCGACTTTTCGAGATAAGCTGTATTTAGATTTGAGATATTAGACGTGAGATTTGAGATAGCATCTGCTTTTTCAAGTTGCCTGTTTAGTGTCTTTTTATCAGATATATGGGATTAAAGATTTGAGGATCTGGCAAAGACTTTTTGCCAAGGTCTCACATCTCATATCTCATATCTCACATCTCAAAAAATGGACATTAGAAAAGAATTACAGAAACGCATCCTGGTGATTGACGGAGCAATGGGTACCATGATTCAAAGGTACCAGCTTACCGAGAAGGATTTTCGTGGCGAGCGTTTTCGCGATCATCATAGCGACCTGCAGGGCAATAACGACCTGCTCAATATCACGCGCCCTGATATTATCAAAGCCATCCATGCCGAATACCTGGATGCCGGTGCGGATATCATTGAAACTAACACTTTCAGCACACAGGTAATTTCCCTTGCCGATTATCACCTGGAAGAACTGGCTTATGAACTAAGCTACGAGGGTGCACGCATTGCCCGTGAGGTAGCCGACGAATATACCCGTCGCAACCCTGCAAAGCCGCGCTTTGTTGCCGGTGCCATCGGCCCAACCAACCGTACTGCTTCCTTATCGCCTGATGTTAACGACCCCGGATATCGCGCCGTTACTTTTGATGACCTGGCCGAGGCCTACTATGACCAGGTACGCGGTTTGGTTGACGGAGGATCGCACCTGTTGTTGGTTGAAACCATATTTGACACCCTGAATGCCAAAGCTGCTTTGTTCGCTATAAAACGTTATGAGCAGGAATGTAAAGCAGCCGGTAAAGATTTCCCTGCTTTCAGGGATTCGGGCGGTATCATGATCTCAGGAACCATTACCGATGCTTCAGGCCGGACCCTTTCAGGGCAAACTGTCGAAGCTTTCTGGAACTCGATAAGCCATGCCAACCTGCTATCGGTAGGCCTAAACTGCGCTTTGGGTGCGCGGGAAATGCGTCCGCACCTGGCCGAGCTTTCTGAAAAAGCAGGCGTGTTTATATCGGCCTATCCCAATGCAGGTCTGCCTAATGAGTTTGGTCAATACGACGAAACTCCGCATGAAACCGCTCACCAGGTTGACGATTTTATCAAAGCCGGCCTGGTTAATATAGTTGGTGGGTGCTGCGGTACCACGCCCGAGCATATTAAATGTATTGCCGATAAGGCTGCCAAATATCCGCCCCGCCCCATTCCGGAAATTGAGCCGGACATGCGCCTGAGCGGTTTGGAATCCGTTACCATAAAACCCGAAAGCATTTTTGTTAATGTGGGTGAGCGTACCAATATCACCGGTTCACCAAAGTTTTCCAAATTGATCCTCGCCGAAGATTATGAGGCAGCTCTAAGTGTTGCTCTGCAACAGGTAGAAGGCGGCGCGCAGGTCATCGATATTAACATGGATGAGGGCATGATTGATTCGGAGGCTGTGATGGTAAAATTCCTGAACCTGGTTGCTTCTGAACCGGATATAGCCAAACTGCCTATTATGATCGACTCATCCAAATGGACGGTGATTGAGGCTGGTTTAAAATGCGTACAGGGAAAAGGTATCGTGAACTCTATCTCCCTTAAAGAGGGCGAAGAAAAATTTAAGGAACAGGCCCGGAAAATCTTAAGCTATGGTGCTGCCACCGTTGTAATGGCCTTTGACGAAACCGGTCAGGCCGATTCACTGGAGCGCCGGATCGAGATCTGTAAACGGTCATACGATATACTGGTGAACGAAGTAGGATTCCCGCCGCAGGATATTATTTTCGACCCAAACATCTTAACAGTTGCTACCGGCCTGGAAGAACATAATAATTACGCGGTTGATTTTATTGAAGCTACCCGCTGGATCAAGCAAAACCTGCCGCACGCTAAAGTGAGCGGCGGTGTGAGTAATATTTCATTCTCGTTCAGGGGTAATAATACCGTGCGCGAGGCTATGCACTCGGCTTTCCTGTACCATGCTATTAAAGCGGGTATGGATATGGGTATTGTAAATGCCGGGATGCTGGAGGTTTACGAGGAAATTCCGAAAAACCTTTTGGAGCTTGTAGAAGATGTACTCCTTAACCGCCGCCCGGATGCTACCGAGCGCCTGGTTGAGTTTGCCGACACCATCAAAAGTAAAGGCAAAGAAGTAGTACGCGACGAAGAATGGCGCAAAGGCACCGTTCAGGAGCGCCTCTCCCACTCGCTGGTAAAAGGCATTGTTGAATACCTTGACGACGATGTGGAGGAAGCCCGCCAGGCCTACAGCAAACCCCTTGAGGTTATTGAAGGTCCGTTGATGGACGGTATGAATATCGTAGGCGACTTGTTTGGTGCCGGTAAAATGTTTTTACCACAAGTGGTAAAATCAGCCCGTGTAATGAAAAAGGCTGTGGCTTACCTGCTGCCTTTTATTGAGGAAGAAAAAAAGAACAACGTAAATGCCGATCAGCGCGCCAACGCCGGTAAGGTGTTAATGGCCACCGTAAAAGGCGACGTACATGATATCGGCAAAAATATAGTTGGCGTAGTGCTGGCTTGTAACAACTTTGAGGTGATTGACCTTGGTGTGATGGTGCCCGCGCAACGCATTATTGAAGAGGCTAAAAAGCAAAACGTTGATATCATTGGGTTAAGTGGTTTAATCACCCCATCGCTTGATGAAATGGTACATTTTGCCAAGGAAATGGAACGCGAAGGTTTTACCATTCCGCTAATCATTGGTGGTGCTACAACGTCGCGCATTCACGCTGCCGTAAAAGTGGCGCCGCAATACTCAGGGGCTGCCATTCACGTTTTGGATGCTTCGCGCAGCGTTACCGTTTGCAGCAATCTAATGAGCAAGGACAACCGGGATGCCTATATCCAGGGCATTAAGGATGAATATGCCAAAGCCCGCGAGGCACATGCCAACAAAAAATCGGACAAGCGTTTTGTAACTATCGAAGAAGCCCGTGCCGGTAAATTCCAGATTAGCCTGGATGGCGATGTGGCGCCGAAACCCGCGTTTACAGGCACCAAAGTATTTGAGAATTTCCCGCTGGAAGAGTTGCTGCCTTATATCGACTGGACGCCATTTTTCCATACCTGGGAACTTCGCGGCAGCTATCCGAAGATCTTTGACGATAAGTTTGTAGGCGTTGAAGCCAAAAAACTATTTGATGATGCGCAGGTATTGATGAAACGTATTGTTGACCAGAAACTGTTCACCGCGAAAGGTGTAATTGGCTTCTGGCCGGCCAATGCCGTAGGTGATGATATTGAATTATATACCGATGAAAGTCGCACAACAGTTTTAAACCGCATCCATACCTTACGCCAGCAGGCCGAAAAGGTGAAGAATGATCCGTATTATGCCTTGTCAGATTTTATCGCACCAAAAGAAAGCGGTGTGCCTGATTATTTCGGCGGCTTTGCGGTAACAACCGGTTTAGGTTGTGATGAATTGGTTGCTGAGTTTGAGGCCGACCATGACGACTATAACAGCATTATGGCCAAAGCCCTTGCCGACCGCCTTGCCGAAGCCTTCGCCGAAAAAATGCACGAACTGGTACGTAAGGAATACTGGGGCTATGCCAAAGGCGAACAGCTAAGCAATGCCGACCTGATCAAGGAAGAGTACCAGGGCATCCGTCCGGCACCGGGTTATCCGGCCTGTCCGGACCATACCGAAAAAACCACCTTGTTTGAATTACTAAAAGCAGAAGACAACGCAAACATGCACCTAACCGAAAGCCTGGCCATGCTGCCGGCCGCATCGGTAAGCGGTTTCTACTTCGCACATCCGCAGGCAAGATATTTTGGCTTGGGTAAAATCAGTAAGGATCAGGTTGAGGATTATGCTATCCGTAAACAAATGCCATTGGAGGATGTGGAAAGATGGTTAGGGCCGAATATTAATTATTAGCCCCCCGGCCCCCTAAAGGGGGAGTAAGGGAAGAAACGACAAAGCGAGGGCTTGTGCGATTCCCCTCTTGAGAGGGGTGGAGGGGTGTATTAACGGAGCGAAAAATAAACGCCACATAATACACCCCGCCAACACACAATTCCACCGCGCCCCCTCTCAAGAGGGGAACTTAAATTGTAATTATAAAACTTAAATAAAAAAATTCCCCCTTGGGGGTTAGGGGTCAAATGAAAATACCTGAACATATAGCAAACGCCAATGGCAAAACACTCTTTTCTTTTGAACTGATCCCGCCTTTAAAGGGGCAAAGTATCCAGGGCATCTATAATGCTATTGATCCGCTGATGGAGTTTAAACCTCCGTTTATTGATGTTACTACCCTGCGCGAGGATTTTATTTACAAGCAGCATCCAAGCGGTTTGCTCGAGAAACTATCGTACCGCAAACGCCCGGGCACTATTGCCATCTGCGCGGCTATCATGAACAGGTATAAGGTTGATACCGTGCCCCACCTGCTTTGTGGCGGCTTTACCAAAGACGAAACTGAAAATGCCCTTATCGAGCTGGAATTTTTAGGCATCGAAAACGTGCTGGTTTTACGCGGCGACGCTCGCCTCGGGGATTCATCATTTGTACCTACACCTAACGGTCATTGTTATGCTACCGATCTGCTGCAACAGGTGGTAAACCTTAACAACGGTATTTATTTGCATGAGGACCATGGTAATACAGCCAAAACAAACTTTTGTATTGGCGTAGCCGGTTATCCCGAAAAACATTTTGAAGCCCCGAACCTTAAAACCGACTTTAAATACCTGAAGCAAAAGGTAGAAATGGGTGCACAGTTCATTGTAACCCAGATGTTTTTTGATATTGGTAAATACAAGGAGTTTGTAAACGGCTGCCGGGCCAATGGCATCAATGTGCCTATTATTCCGGGGCTGAAACCGATCACATCATCAAAACAATTGGTTACGCTGTCAAAGACATTCCATATTGATATTCCGGAAGATCTGAGCGATGCTATCCACGCCTGTGCCACCGAAAAGGATGTAAAAGAGGTAGGCATTGAATGGATGATTAAACAGTGTAAAGAACTGATTGCTTTTGGCGCACCGGTACTGCATTTTTATACCATGAGTAACGCCGGGCCTACTAAAAGGATTGCGGAGGCGATATTTTAAGAGCTTTTCACAATGTTTATTGTGGGCTAACCATTCCCAGATTTAATAAAATGAGAGGGCGCCGACATGCAACGGCACCCTCTTCCCCCGTTCACATGCAGGTTACTTGCAAAAGATAACCTGGTTCGTTTTTCCCCAGTCGTTAATTTCGCCGGTGGTTAATTTGCGATAGGTTGTCAGGGTTAGGCTATAGGCGCATGAGGGCCATGCGCTAAAAGGTGGAGTTAAAACAAATGGTGACGGCGAGGCCATGTCAAATTTCTTAGCATCTCCGCGCGGAGTTGTGCCACTGGGCAAACCGCTGACCGTACCCGTAGCGTTTGACCATACACCCAGCGACCAGCTGGCAATCAGTTCATGATCAACTGTGTAATCGGCATGGGCGGTTCCGCTTACCGGAGTGCAGCCGCTGCCTCCGCCAGCAAAAAGCTCCTCCAGCTTCAGCAGGTTCACTTCGTTCCAGTTATTCACATAGATTTTGCCGATAAGCGATTGGGTATTCAGGTTTGGCGAGCCTGGATTAGCCGGATCATCAGTAGTTTGAAATTGGATGTATAACATTCTGCCGTTTTTCTGATCTGCCACAGGCACAGCTAAACCAGGCGTTAACCCGGCGCTGGCATCGCCGCCGCCGATAATGGTAGTTGTGTTTAAGTAAAACAACGAGCCATAAAAGCCATTATCAAGCGCGGGTTGGTCAACCCGTACCCAGCCGTTAACATCCGGGTGCAGCACATGATCCGGGATCGGGTTAGGATAATTATCTGCCGGAACGCTATCGGGCACGGAAGCAGGTTGATTGATATCGATCACTACATCCTGAAAGGCGGTTGTACCATTCCAGGTGATTTGCCGGGTGGCAACTTTTAAGGCTGTAGTTTCCATCTGGGCGGTAGTTACCGGGTTGAAGTTCACATTATCTGTCGAGAATAAAAAGCGGTAAAAAAGCGGGCTGGCCGGCGCGGTGGGCACCTTTTTGGTGGCATAGCCCCCCAGCTTAACCGAACCAAAGAAACCGAAGCCGGTGCCACCCGCTCCAAATTTGCTGATGAGGGTTTTGCCTCCTGCGTCAATATCCGAGGTAATGCTGAAATAGCCTACCGAAGTAAACCAGGGCACTTCGCCACCACCCTTGGTACAAAGTTTTACACAAAAGCAGTTATTGGCATTGTGCCTGTCGTTCTGCCGGCCACGGGTACGGTCTTCATTTAACAATACCGTTCCTGATGAGCTCTCGATCCTGAAATAATAGTCAGGCCCGGCGGGCCATTCTACGTTAAGCCAGGGCAGCAGCGTTTTCCTGAAATTATCACCGGGATAAACAATGGTAAATTTTCCGTTATTATCAGTAAAAGCGTTACCAAGGGCATCATCCTGCAGCCAGTCTACATCGTAGGCAAACACTCTAACCCCGCCAATAGGTGCTTTGGTTTCACAATCGGTAACATAACCGCAAACCACCCAAATATCAAGCAGCGTAAGGATACGGCAAAACCATTTGGAATCTATTTTATAATCAAATCTTGCATATTGAGCATTTTCCCGGGTGCTTTTATACAAGGGTTGCAGTGTGGTAATGTGGAATTGCGATACCGGGCCTTTTTTAGGCAGGGGAATTTTGAAAGGTACGTTGCCGCAATACCAGTCTACATCAATGCTGCCGCCTTCATAGCCTGATTTACCTCCGTCAATTTCGATAGTAAAATCACCATTTTCCTGCACATCGGCCTGGGTAATGAACAGCCGTTCCTTGGCTTTCAGTTCATCATCATTTACCTGGTGAAAGGTTTGTTTGGGATCGGCTACAGCAAGCCGGGTTTCATTTTGCTGATCGGACGGGCGATAAACTTTTACCGATGTACCCGCAACGGGCAGTTCGCAGTCTGAACATAATAAACCGCGCAGGTTCCCTTTAATAATGTAGTTCATAAGTTTTTGATTAGTATTTGTACCGGCTTACTCTTTAAACTGGATTTTCAGCATACTCCACCGCAAGCAGGCTGATGCCCAGCTCATTTGCTGTGTCAAAGTTTGGGTAAAACGGGTGCGTAATCAATGTTGCCAGTACGCTATTATAGCCTGTAGTGGTACGCTATATTAAAACGTATCATCAACATGAACCAAACGTAGAATTACGTTTTAATGAAATTCCGTATAAACAAAAGAAAGCGCCTTTCCGGGCAGGAAAGACGCTTTGCAATCACATTTTAGGTTGTTATTGATACAGATATGTTTCGGCGAGGTGCTGCATAGCTTCCTGGAACAGGACGAAAGCAGTTTCCTCATCATTTTGGTTTATCGCGTTAAGCGATGTAGCAATATATTTATCGTACAGGCCTTTAAATATCGCCTCTTGGTTTGGTGTTTTGTCAATAGCTTCCAGCAGCGATGCAGAAATGGTGTAATATTTCTCAACTTCCACACCACTAAACTTATCGGTTAATATTTTGTCGCGGAACGCGCGAAGTGTATTTAACTGGCCTTCGGCTTCTGTGCCTAACATAGCAGTTGTAATACGGGTAAGAGCGCATGGATCATTTGATGTGGTGACGGCGGGACAACCAGCAGTGCCCGGGCAAGGCACGGCCTGCTCCACATACATTCTCATACCATCTGATGGCTGAATAATAAGCTTATAAGGTAGATTTTCTTCCGCCAGGTGCCCGAAATGATAAATAAAATCATCACAAGCGGTGTTCTTTAAAAATTCGGACAACCGTACCCTACCCATGAATGATCCGCGATTAATCTGGGTATACACCGTAGCCGGATCAAGCTTCTTAAAATTCAATACGTGGTTAAACAACACCTGCCATGTTCTTTCTAATGAAATAACTTCACCAGTGTTAGTCATAAAACCGTGTTGATTAATTATGGAGTTAGGTAAACTGGCAGTTACTGTGTAATTACAAGGGATCAGCACCAACATCCTTGATGATGGATCATTGGCATCTTCAAGGCCGTTCATAAACTTGATACCAGATATGTTTTCAGCGTTCAAAACTGTTTCAACAGCTGTACGGCTAAGCATTACCGACTTAACTTCTGTAGGGAATTTTTGCTGAAAATTTTCGGTTAACTCTTGATAAAAGCTTTCGCTGATGAACTCGCCTACCTGATCAGGACTGATCTGTGTAATTAGCATTTCTTGTTTCATAAAATTTGGTTTTAGGTTTTTGTGATATTATTATCAAAAGCAATTTAATAAACAATATCCATATTTAGATATTATATTAAAACTTTTTTGCATCCTGAAAAACAGGATTATTTAAGCATAAAAGGCCTATATAACCAGCAATTTCATGCCACGTAAGATTACAGTTTCTGATACGTAAAAATACGTATAATACGCGGGTAATAAAACGCATCTAATTTGTAATTAACTAACAACCAACAATATAAAACCAAATCAAAAACCTATCATAACCTATATGGCCGGGGCATCTCATTGAAAGAGATACTTATTAGTATTAGTTTTATGCAAAAAAATCCCTACACGCTATTATTTTTTATGGAAACACAAGAAAAAAGACCATCATCACCCATTACAGGAAAAGAAGGCGCACCGATTGAACTTGATTTAGCTGCACAATGGACTGAAAATCACAGGCATCGCAACCCAAAAGACAACATATCACAATTTTTCGGACGCGAAATATTAAATACCATACTTAACCAGCCCGATTGTATGGGGATCCGTATCTATTATGCTAATGATCAAAGGCTTAATAGCTGGCAAAAATTCTGGATAGCAATAAGCAATTTTCTATTATCAGTAATTGCCAACGTTGGTGGACAGCAGCATTTTATTATAACCGGGGTTCTTGAAACAGGCGAAGATCAGCTACCTGAAGAAAATGCGCCTAAAGCCAAAGCACCTGAAGGTGTTCAAACCTTTGCGTTGATGTCAGCAACTACTGCTAATATACTTGGGGAACAATCAATGCCATGCCCCGGTTCGTCAAGCTGTCCTCAAAACAGGCTCACTGGAAAAACAATGTAATTAAATACTTAAAATGTCTGTTAATTATACGCGGCAATTGGAGAGCATCTCTGTTATATCGGGTATTTTCCCGATTGCTGCTGCTTTATTAAATTTCCGAAACCTAAACTCTCCACTGAAAATAATCGCCGCGTTGTTTCTTTTTTCATTTACTATAGATGCAGGCTTATGGATTGCTTTAATAAACGGCTTGAAAAATGACATGTATGTAATTCATATCTATATCATAATAAGCTTGATCTTTTATGCGGTCATATACTATAAACTATTCGAAAGAACTGCATTGAAGAACGCAACGATAATACTTTCGTGTATAGTTGCAATCATAATGCTTGTTTATAATCACAATCTAAATCAATACCCATCCGTATCAAATACTGCGCTTGGCGTACTTCTTATAATACTATCGCTTTGCTATTTCTACCAACTTCTTAACCCTCATGAATTTACACATATAGAAAAACAAGCCTTGTTCTGGATTAATGCAGGAGTATTATTTTATTCGGCCGTTAACATCTTTTTATTCATGCTTTTAGACCGAATCCCAAAGGATGAACAACATAATTACTACATGATCCATAGTGTTACGAATATTATAGCTAATATATTATATTCGATAGGTTTACTATGCAAACCACAAAAAACGTCATAAATTTAGGTTTGTATATATAATAACCATGTACAACAGCCCAATCTTACAAGTTTCCGAAAACGGCCTTATCCCTGTTCTGATCATCGGGACACTTGTGGTAGTTATATTGATTATTTTTTTATTTTTCTTCGTGATCGTATATCAGCGGAGGATGCTAAAAAACCAGGCAGAGCTACGCGCCATGCATGATGCCAGGCAAACAGATTTAATGAACGCCGTTTTTGAAACCCAGGAAAGTGAACGCCGGCGGCTGGCCGAAGACCTGCACGACAGCGTAGGCCAGGTGCTTTCGGCTATAAAGCTTAACCTGCACCGGCTGGACAAAAATTGCGTGAGCGAGGTAAGCCAACCCCTGCTGATAGATACCCGCAAACTGGCCGATGAGTGCATCCAGGAGATCAGGAACATTATACAAAATGTGCTGCCCCCTATACTTACCGACTATGGACTACTGATTGCCGTCGAGGCGCTGTGTACCAAGGTGGAAAACAACACCCATATCAAAGTTAATTTCACTAAAAATTTTGCCGATAAGCGCTTCTCTAATGAAATTGAACTGGCATTGTACCGTATAGCCCAGGAGTTGTTTGGTAATGCTATCAAACACTCGGAAGCTACGATCATAAACCTTAATATGGCCTTACAAGCCGGCTACCTCATTATGGAATTTAAGGATAACGGCAAAGGCTTTAATATGGGCGATGTTAAGCAGGGCTTTGGTCTTAAAAATTTACAAAGCCGCGTGCAACTCATTAATGGCGAAATAAATACGTACAGCAAACCTCTTAGCGGGGCAATCAGTATCATTAAATTAAAAGTAGCATAGTTAAAATCAATAGTTTATATTTATTGATAATTTGAATCTTGTTAACAACCTATGGGCCCAATTAAATTAGGTATAGTAGACGACCATAAAATTTTCAGAAATGGTTTAAAAGCTACCCTTGAAGATTGCGGAGGTTTTGAGCTGGTACTCGAGGCTTCGAACGGCAAAGAGCTGATAGGCTTATTGACCGACAAAACCCCCGATGTTATATTGATGGATATTAAAATGCCCGAAATGGACGGCATACAAACCGCCACCTATGTTCATCAGCATTTTAAGGACATTAAGATCCTGGCGTTATCCATGTTTAATGAAGACAAATACATTGTGGATATGATGAAGGCCGGCGCATCGGGCTACCTGCTTAAAAATGCCGAACCGGAAGAGATCATCGAGGCTGTATCAACCGTTTATAACAAAGGTTTTTATTTTAATGAGCATCTCTCTATAACGCTCATCAAACAGTTGGTAGGTAACGACCACGCCGACAATATCCCCAATAACAAAACCGACCTTAACGAGCGCGAAATTGAAGTGCTTAAACTGGTTTGCCAGGAATGCTCCAACCAGGAGATAGCAGATAAAATTTTTCTGAGTGTACGCACGGTTGAAGGTTACCGCGCAAGGCTGTTTGAAAAAACCGGGTCGAAAAATTTAGTAGGGTTGGTTATTTACGCTATTAAGCGTGGTATTATTAGTGTAAATTAGTCGTCAGTCCTAAGTTGTAAGTCTTAAGCCATTAATTATAAGTAAGAAGTACAAGACCTGACCGACTTCTGACTAAAGACTTCCGACTTAATACTTAATTACGCTGATAACTTTTTATCGCCGGCCAGGTTGCGCATAAATCTTTTGCGGTAGTTAAGCGGACTCAGGTTCATTTTGGCTTTAAACATTTTATAAAAGTGCGATACATCGCCAAAGCCACTCTCATAGGAGATCTCTGAAATAGGCTTATCTGTTTGCACCAGCTGCTGTATGGCATAATTAAGGCGGTACTCAATTATAGTTTCCATGAATGTTTTGCGGGTAACTTTTTTAAAGTATTTGCAAAAAGCATTCGGGGTCATATTGGCAATACCGGCCGCTTTATCTAATGATACATGTTTTCTGAAATTTTCAACCAGGTAAGCAAATACCGGGTTAATACGCTCACGCTCGGTATTTGAGCGCTCGCCTATGATCCGGTGCTGATCGAGCAGCACGTACTCTTCTGATGAAGCCATACGGTGCAGGATCTCGAGCAAACCTATCAGCATCCTGAAATTACTTTTCTCTTCAACCACGCTAAGCAGTAGTTTGTTAACTTCGGCACGCGTTTCGCCATAAAATGACACTCCGCAACCGCTTTGCTGAAAAAGTTTTTTGATAAGCTGAAGCTCAAATTTGTTAAAAAACTCCTCGCCCAAAAAAGCATCATTAAACTGGATCACCACCGCGCTTGCCTCGCGAAGCACTGTTTCATTGGGTTCAAGTTTCCAGCAATGCGGCAGGTTAGAACCAAGCAACACCAGATCGCCGGACGCAAAATCTTCCATGTGGCTGCCAACATAGCGTTTGCCGGTGCCGCTGATGATACACGTTAATTCATATTCTTCATGAAAATGATAAGGGGCATCAAATGCCAGCTTATCAAATTTCCGTACCAGAAATGACTGCGTATTTGTAGGTTGAAGAACTTCGTACGACGCTTTTATCATTGCATATTTTAACGTAAATAAAATTCTAATTCAAATTACGGATAAAATCATCCATAAATGTACCATTCATTTCATTTTTTTTCAACTAAAGTTAACCTTACTTTGAAATATAAACCTAAAAACTATGGATACACAGATCGCTCATTTACCGTCACTTGATAATTTTATAAAACTATCCAACCACAATATTAATGAATTTCGTGAAAAAGGCCATACCCTTGTACACGAAGTGCTTACAAAAGATGAAATTGCTGCCTATCGCCCCGTAATTGTTGGCGCGGCCGACAGGTACAACACCGAAAAGCGCAAACTGGAAGAGCGCGACACTTATGGTAAAGCCTTTTTGCAGATCATGAACCTTTGGCAGGTTGATGAAGATGTTAAAACGTTTGTAATGGCCAAACGCCTGGCCAAAATTGCCGCCGACCTGATGGGGGTTGAAAATGTACGTATCTATCACGACCAGGCACTCTTTAAAGAGCCCGGCGGTGGCCCTACCCCATGGCACCAGGACCAGTATTACTGGCCCATCGATACCAACAACACGGTAACCCTTTGGATGCCCCTGGTTGATATTGACGTAAACATGGGTATGCTAACCTTTGCCTCGGGTTCATACGTTAATGGCGCTGTATTTAACCATGAAATTTCTGACGAATCGGAATCAGCGTTTGACGAATATGTGAAAGAGAAAGGATTTGAAATAACCCGCGCCCAAACCATGAAGGCCGGCGATGCAACCTGGCACCGGGGATTTACCATCCACAATGCCCCCGGCAATAACTCAAAAAAAATGCGCGAAATAATGACCATCATTTACATGGCAGACGGTGCCCGCGTTACTCCATACAAAAATGACTGGCAAAAAAATGATCACCACAAATGGCTGATGAGTAAACCAATCGGCGAATTGATAGATTCAGAGTTGAATCCGAAGGTGCTCTAAACCGTTGATATTTTTTGATTACACTGATTACGTTGATTTTTCTGAGCATATTAAAGCATCAGCGAATCAACGCAATCATTATTCATCAACGGTCACGCTGCTACCCAAACCGCGTCTATAAACCATTTTTTGGCATCAAAAAACTGACCTATCGGTTGAAAGCCTGTGTTTATGGCTATCTGATCGGTTTGCATAAGGGTGAACTTTTGGGAGATCTCCATGTAGATGTATTCATCTTTCTTGAAGTCTATTTTTTCGCTTCCTATCGTTACCTGCTGATCCAGTAAACTGATGAGATAACTTTTGCAGGCCCCGGTTTCAGGATCATAGGTTGGATAATGTTCAAACTTGCTTACATCAAAATCGGCATGCAGCTCGCGGTTAATACGGCGAAGCAGGTTGAGGTTAAACTCGCGGGTAATGCCCTCTTTATCATTATAAGCGGCGAGGATAACCCGTGGATCTTTTTTCAAATCCATACCAATCAGCACCATATCCCCTTCTGAGAGGGCATTCCTTAATTCGCGGCAAAATTCTATAGCCACATCAAGCGGCATATTGCCAATGTTTGAACCTAAAAACAGCACCACTTTACGCCTTGGTGAAATAGCGGCGGCCTTTTTCAGCATCTCAAAATACTCGCCATTAAGCCCTGTGATTTTTAAACCCGGCAAGGTTACAGGCAAGGTTATGTTAAGGTATGATATTACATTATCTGAGATATCAATAGGCAGGTAGGTAAAATCAGCCTTTTTATCTAACAAATATTTAAGCAGGTAAGAGGACTTTGTGGCATCACCGGCACCAAGTTCTATCAGGTCAAAAGCATCACCACCGGCAATCAGCGCGTCGCAGATCTCAGCTGTTTTTTCTGAAAAGATCTCAAGCTCGCAATTGGTAGGATAATATTCAGGGCAGTTCATGAGCTCCTGGAACAGCTTATCCCCATTTGCATCATAAAAATACTTTGAATTAAGATGCTTAGGCTCCGATTGCAGCCCGGCAATAACATCGACATAAAACTGCCTGTTTTCGGCGCTTATGACACAATTAACAGCTGTTGGCGTAAAGGCTTGGTTCATAGGTGGTGGTGTTTTTGTGTCAAATTACTTCGCAAGTCTTATGCCAGTAAATTGCCATCGTAAATTTGTCTGAAAAAAATTGCGATAAGTTGCACGACTATGACCCGGAGGTGTAACTTCTGACGCGCCGCGCAAAACTTTCTGGTTAACCATAAACTTGCCATTGTATTCGCCTATGGCACCCGGCGCTTTGGCAAAACCCGGGTAAGGCAGGTAGGAACTTTCAGTCCACTCCCAGCGGCGCCCCCAGTTAAATTTTGAAGAGGCAGCTTCCCACTCAAACTCGGTCGGCAACCGCAAGCCTTTCCAAGACGCATATGCATAAGCTTCAAAATAGCTGATATGTGAAACAGGATCTTTTAAATGCAGGGGCTCTAAACCGTGATAGGTATAGTTATGCCATTCATTATCTATCAAATGCCAATACAAAGGCGCTTCTACTTTATTGGTTTTCACCCAATCCCAGCCTTCGGCATGCCAGTGCCGGAAATCATGATAACCGCCGCTGTTAATAAACTCCAGGTATTCGGCATTGGTTACCAGTTTAGAGCATATTTGATATGCATTGAGATATACTTTATGGCGGTTAAGCTCATTATCGAAACAAAATCCATCGCCGTTAAAGCCCATTTCATAAATGCCTTCATCCATGCTGATAAAAGCATCATCCTTCCCTTCATCAACATGAGGCGCTGTATAATTTTTATTATAGGCAGGAAACAACGGATTATGGCCCAGGATGTATTTAATATCGGTCATTAAAAGCTCCTGGTGCTGCTCCTCGTGGTTAAAACCGAGAATAAGGAGTTCTTTAACATCGTCGCTTACTTCGCCGCATAAAAAGCCCTCCATGGCCTCGTCAACATATTTACGGTAACTGTAAATTTCAATAACCGTTGGGCGGCTCAGGTTGCCGCGGTCGGTACGGATCACGCGTGTGCCAACAGTTTCGTAGTAACTATTAAAAACGAAGTTGTAATCAGGGTTATATTCCTGGTAACCCATAAAGTAAGGCTTGAGGATAAACGTTTCAAAAAACCAGGTAACATGCCCGATATGCCATTTAGGCGGACTAACATCCACTACGGGCTGTACCACATAGTCTTCGGTTTGCAAATACGAGCAAATTTTTTCTGTACGTTGGCGTACCTCTTTGTACCGGGCTATTAAATCCATCGATGTTATTTCTTATCCAAAAACTGTTTTAAGTTTGAAATTGTTTTAATCCCCAATTGCCTGGCCTGCTGCTGCCTCATCATTAAAGCATAGGCATTATTAAAACCAATGGGTTTAAGCCATTTAATTTGATACCTGCTTTCAAACTGGCGTTGTACATAATTGTATGTGCTATCCCTGTTTACTGTTACCTCATTAACCGTTTTTGGCGATGCCTGTAAAATGGCCAGCAACCCTGTACCCGTATATTCAGGGTAAAAATCTATCTGGTTATTGGTTAGCGCGTCAAAACAAATTTTGGTGCCGCCAAGGCCTGTTTTGGTTGATACATCATGATCTGTATAACCCTTTATCAGCATGCTGTACATATTGGCCAGTATGTATTGTTCACCAAATATCTTTGAACCTATCCGCACTATACCATCGTTCCCGCCCCGTTCCGGCCGCCATAATTTATTGGCAACCAAAAAATTCTTTGCAACACGCTCGGGGCTTTGGTGAAGATAGTCGGTACGGTAATTTAAAACCGTCATGACTGAATCATTTATTTTGCCCGCGAGCAGATTTAATGTCGGTTCAAGGTCAGGAAATTTTTTCAAGGCATCATCGCGCACAATAGGTGCTGCATAATATGGTGGAAAAATGTGCTTATCATCATCCAGTACAACCAAATCGTAAGCTTTTAGCCTGCCATCGGTTGAGTATCCGCTGATCACGTCGAGATGCTTCTCAAACGCAGCTTTATACATTACAGCATCGCTTATCACGATGGTATGGATCTTTAAGCCGTATTTACTCCGGAGGCCGAGGTCGCCGTCCTGCCTGCCCATAAATTCGGGCGTAAAACCCGCGGTAAGCTTTCCTTCTGATTTTGCCGGAACTATATAAAACAAGCATAAAACAATCAGCAATACCGGGAAAACATATACCACCCGTTTAAGCTTTTTAAAGCTGACCTTCTGCACCATCGACAGTAATAAATCAAAAATAACAGCGAGCAAGGCCGAAGGAATCGCCCCCGCCAGGATCATATTGGTATTATTAAGCGAGATCCCACCGAAAATAAACTCGCCCAAACCACCGGCTGCAATAAGCGAGGCCAGCGTTGCCACACCTACGTTGATCACCGTAGCGGTACGAATGCCGGCAAATATTACCGGCATAGCCAGGGGCAATTCTACCTTAAACAGTATTTGCCATTTGCTCATCCCCATAGCAACAGCAGCTTCTTTAACCGACGCATCAACCCCTAAAATGCCCGTGTAGGTGTTGCGGATAATGGGTAAAAGTGCATATAGCAATAGCGCAACAATAGCTGGCTTAGGGCCGATCCCCAAAAGCGGGATCATGAAACCAAGCAGGGCTATACTGGGGATAGTTTGTAATACCCCTGCAATCCCTAAAACTATGCCTGATAATTGTTTTTTACGAACGATAAGAATGCCCAGCGGCAAGCCAACCAATACAGCTATGCACAGCGAAATAAAAGTAAGCCCGATATGCTGCAAAGTTTGCTCCTGCAACTTGCCGGCCTGCTGCTGCATAAACTGCCATAAGGTTTGCTGCTGCTCATTCATGGGCCTGATGGTTTTTATATTGATAAAAGGCCGTCATCAGTTGTTCAAAGCTTACAGTTTTAACCTGGTTTTGATCTTTGCTGATATTAATGGTTTCGCCGTTATTAAATTTAAAACTCTCCAGGGCTTCCCACAGGTTAGTACCGGCATCAAAAGATGAAGCTTTCGCTTCTTTATTTAATTCAGGCAATAATTCCCAAAGATCAATCAGCTTAATGGCCTTAAATTCCAGTTGCAAGCGCTGATGTTTCAAAAAATCTTTTACAAAATCATTTATGGGATTAAACAGTAATTGCGCTGGCGTGCCCGACTGTACAATTTTCCCTTTATCCATCAGGCAGATCCTGTCACCCAGTTCAAAAGCTTCCTGCACATCATGCGTTACCATGATAATGGTTTTACGCTTAAGCTCATCAAGGGCTTTAAATTCGGCATGAATCTTTGAGCGGGTAACATTATCCAGCGCGCCAAAAGGCTCGTCCATCAGCAACACCGGCGGATTCGACACCAATGCCCTTGCCAAACCAATGCGCTGCTGCTGGCCACCGCTCAGTTCGTTAGGGTAAATATTCAGATACGAAGCATCGAGGTGGAGTTTTTCCATTAGCTCGGCCGTGCGCTTTTCAGTTTTCTGTTTATCCCATTTTAACAAGTTAGGTACAACCGCTATATTTTGAGCAACCGTATAATGCGGAAACAAGCCATTATTTTGCAATACGTAGCCAATTCCGCGGCGCAGAATTTCAGGCTGCTGCTCCATGATGTTTTTACCATCAATGTAAATACTGCCTTTGGTTGGCTCAATAAGCCGGTTGATCATTTTTAGCGTGGTGGTTTTACCGCAGCCGCTGGTGCCCAACAAAATGAGGTTCTCCTGCTCCTCTACCTCGAAAGATACCCCATCAACTGCTTTAACCCCACCAAAATATTTGCTTACCTTATCAACCTTGATCATGCGCGCTGGTTTAATCCCCAAGGGTCATGAAAAGGTTATTCAGCGATTCGGAATACAGTGGATGGGCAAAAACACAATAGCGGATCCTGTCGTAAGTGATCCCACCTTCCATAGCCATTTGCAACACACTCATGATTTCTCCGCCCTCGGGGCCAAGTACGGTAGCACCTAAGATCTTTTTTGTATCCGGATCAACAATGGCTTTCATAAAACCACGTGTATCGCCGGTTTCAATAGCACGCGCCACATGGGCCATGGGCAGCTTTGCTACTTTATATTTAATCCCCAGCTTTTTTGCCCCCGTTTCATCCAAGCCGATCCTGCCCAATTGCGGATCGGTAAACATGCAATAAGGCACCGGACGGTCCTGGATATTATAATCCGTTTTTTCAAAAAGGTTACGGTAAACAATGGTATAATCGTTATAGGAAATATGCGTAAATGCCGGTCCTCCTTTTGCATCTCCCAATGCATAGACACCGGCGACGGAGGTTTCCAGCTTATCGTTGACCCTAATATTACCATGCCCATCTGTTTCAATCCCGGCGACGGGCAAATTCAAAGCCTCCGTTTGCGGTTTACGGCCGATGGCCACCAATACATGGGTGCATTTAATTTTGCGCTCCTCCCCTTTTTGAGCTATCGTCGCTGTTATTGTGCCGCCGGCTTTTTGTTTAAACTTAAGGGCCTGGGCATTCTTTAGGATCTCGATTTTCTCCAGTTCGAGGATCTTTTGCATCTCTGCCGAAATATCCTCATCCTCATGCGAAACTATCCTCTCCGACTTTTCTAAAATAGTAACCTTGCTGCCAAACCGCCGAAACATTTGCCCAAACTCCAGTCCAATGTAATTTCCGCCAAGCACAAGCAGATGCCCCGGTACTTCTTCCAAATCAAGTATGGTGGTTGAGTTGAGATATTTTATCTCATTCAATCCTTCAATTTGGGGAATCAAAGGCAGCGCGCCGGGGTTTAAAAAGATAAGATCGGCAGTAATCGTTTGCTTTTTGCCGCTATTAAGTTTAACCTCAACCGTTTTTTCGCCGGTAAAAGTTGCCTCGCCTAACACCACATCGAGGTTTTGTGTTTTTTCGGCAGATTTTAGTCCGCCATTACGCGAGCGTAATACGATATCATCCTTACGTTTTTTTATAGCAGCAAGATCAACCGAAAACTTTTTTACCGGCACACCCAATTCATGACTTTTACCGGCCATGTAAGCCGCCTTTGCCGAAGCAACCATGGTTTTAGTAGGCGTACAGCCATCGTTAACGCAAGTACCGCCATAAAATCGTTTCTCAATTATAACGGTCTTTTTTCCGGCATTAGCCAATTTTTTGGCTAACGGAGCGCCGGCCTGACCGGCGCCTATAACAATGGCATCGTAAGTTTTCATAGTTTTATTCGGTAATTTTCACACCCTTCCAAAACGCCACATAGTTGGTAATGTTTTTTGCAGCATCTTTTGGTTCGGGATAATACCAGGCGGCATCCTGGTTTTCTTTGCCGTCAACTTCGAGGGAATAGTATGATGCCAGCCCCTTCCATGGGCAGGTTGTATGCGCGTCGGACGGTTTAAGATACTCGGCCTTAACACTTTCTTTAGGGAAATAATGATTATTTTCAACAACAATAGTGTCATTGCTTTCGGCAATGACCTGGTTATTCCAGATAGCTTTCATAAAAAGATGATTGATTTATGGAATAAAGATAGCTTTAACCCGGCAAGGTTTGCAAGCCCCATCTTAATTTTTTATTTTATTTAATTGATATACAATAACTTTCATCAACAATTTGGATTTTTTTTATTCTTTATTTTAATTTTATTATTTAAACTCTATCTTTGCAATCCCAAATCAAGGGAAACAATAAAAAAGGCCCGTTCGTCTAGGGGTTAGGACAGGAGATTTTCATTCTTCAAACAGGGGTTCGATTCCCCTACGGGCTACTAAAAACAATACCAAAAGATGCTAAAACCCTGCAAATCAAACATTTGCAGGGTTTTTTGTTGGCATCAAAACACCATATTATGCACCAAAACGCAACAAAAATGAGCGTAATTCGGTGCGTACCTAATGGCAAAACACTACGCACCGAATTGCTTTTAATTAATTGATTATCAACCTGTTCAGCGAGTGAACATCTTGATAAAAGCAGATTACAAACTTACTTTTGTTTCACTTTTAAGCTTGTAATTATGAAAAGTAATTTCCATCTGCTTTTTTACATCAGAAAGCAAAAAAACTACAAAGGCGGTGCAATGCCTATCTACATGCGTATTACCGTTAACGGCAAACGTGCGGATATGTCTGCCGGACGCGAATGCGAACCCGCCAAATGGAACAGCCATGCAGGGCGTGCCATTGGTACAAAAGAAGAAATCAAGTCCCTTAACAATTATCTGGACAGCCTGCAAAGCAAAGTAAGGGATGCACACCAGGCATTGATTGATGCAAACCAAACCATAACAACCGAAAGTTTGCTGAACCAATTTACAGGTAAAACTCAAAAGAGCCGTTACCTTATGCAACTGTTTACCGAGCATAATGCCAAAGTAAAAGCATTGATCGGCAATGGATTTGAGGCAAATACATTAAAGGGGTACAATACTTCTGAAAAACACCTTACAGGCTATTTGCAAAATGAATATGGCAAAACCGATATTGAAATTAGCCAATTGAACCATGCTTTTATCACGGGCTTTGAATTTTACCTGAAAGCAGAGTGTAAAATTAGCGGAGTATCGGCAGCCAAATACATTAAGCACTTGAAAAAAATTGTTAATCACTGTATTGCCAATAATTGGCTGAAGCAGAACCCATTTGTGAATTTCAAATCTTCTGCAAAAGCAAAAGAACGTACTTATTTAACACAACAAGAATTGGATGCTATCACCAATAAGAAATTTGTTGTTGAACGTTTAGTACAGGTGCGGGATGTTTTTGTGTTTTGTTGTTATACCGGATTATCTTATGCCGATGTTAAAAAACTAAGGAGAAACGAGATAGGTATTGGTATGGACGGTGATAAGTGGATATTCACAAGCAGGCAAAAAACAGATACATCTTCAAGAATACCGCTTTTACCCGTAGCCTTAACCATATTAAACCGCTATCAGGATCACCCGCAATGTGAAAATAAGGGCTTGTTACTGCCAGTATTGAGTAATCAAAAAATGAATGCCTACTTAAAAGAAATAGCGGACTTATCCGATGTAGTGAAGCATTTAACATTTCATTTGGCAAGACATACTTTCGCAACAACAGTTACTTTATCCAATAATGTACCGATTGAAACGGTCAGTAAAATGTTAGGCCATACCAATATTAAGACAACACAGCACTACGCTAAAATATTGGATTTAAAGGTTAGCCATGATATGGCCGCCCTCAAACAGAAATACGCAGGAATTTAGTTTTAAATCTCTAAGGTCACATTTTGTGACCTTAGAGATTTTCATTGATCACCCAATAAATTTTAAAATGGAAAATCAAATTATACCTGATGAAGTTATCATGACTAAGATATTTTATATCAGAGGACAAAAAGTAATGCTTGATAAAGATTTGGCAGAATTGTATGGTACAGAAACCAAAAAGCTTAAGCAACAGGTTAACAGAAATCTTAATAGATTCCCAAGCCACTATATGTTTGAACTTACAAAAGAAGAAAATGAACTTTTAAGGTCGCAAAATGCGACCTTAAAGAAAGGGGAACATTCCAAATATCTACCATTTGTTTTTACTGAACATGGTATCTTAATGTTGTCTAATGTACTTAAAAGCGAAAGCGCAGTACAGGTAAGCATTCGGATTATAGATGTATTTGTCAGACTAAGGGAGGTCTATGCCGAACAAACAGAAGTTTGGTTAGCTATTGAAAAGATCAAATCTAAGCTTGATAATCAAGATAAAAACATGGAAATCGTATTCCGCTATCTTGATGAACTAATTGATAAAAAAGAAAATCAGCCACCACGTAAAACCATTGGCTTTAAACCTGATGGCTTTTGAAGAACCATTTTAAAACAAAGCTTTATTGTAAATTTGTTATCTACCTAAGAAACAAGTTTATGAGAACACAATATTTCAAACACCGTCATTGGGCTGATTTTTCAAAAGACATCAACGATATAGGCCGCCCCTTGTTTTGGCCAAAAGAGAACGAAGACAATCATTTTTTATACAGATTATATGATAAGCAGGAAGCCCAATTTCCTGCTTTTTATCAATACCACCTCGATAATTTTCTAAAGCTTTATCCTGATGCAGAAGAAAAAGAATTTTTTACACACGTTTGGGAAATTATTGATGATACCACCGCCGAATTAAAAGTAAAAAATCGCTACACTTCCAGGCATGCAATGGAGTTCAGGAACAAGCAGCATCTAAAGACCTTTTTAGGTTATCTCAAAACTATTGACCAGTGGGACACAGGTAGAACCAAAGACGAAATAATTGCGGACAAGGAGGGTGAAATAAGAAGCCTGAAAGAACAACTGGCAGAACTTAAAGAAGACCTGAAAGCCGCAAGAAAGTTAGATACCGAAGACTTTATTAATATCCAAGATGGGGAGCTTCTCACCTTTGTAGACTTGTGCCGGAAGATGCAGAAATTGGAATTAAATGGAAAGGAGTTAGTCTTTTCACAAACACAAACCGTTTGGGTAAAAATGATCTGCAAAAATTTCAAGCATGGTAATAAGGAAATAAAATTTGATACCATCCGCCGTTATTTTCCCGGTAATCCCAATGAACCGAGCCGCAGATCGGCAGCGGTCCCGGCTAAATCCCAACACTTTCAAATAATTCCAACGAATAAGCGCAGTTAGAACAGGTGCATTAAACTGTTATCTCCTATCGATATGTTCAAATAGCATTTTATTGATAATGAGTTATTTGTATAGCAATTAAACTTAACTCAAACCACTCCAATTTAACCATGCGTTTCTGCATGGTAACGAAAAAGTACGTTTTCACTATTCCTTTGATCCAAAATCAAAGGCTATGGAAATATTCAGCACAGACGCCCTAAGCCAATGCATACGCGAGGCAGTCAGGGCAGAATTACAAGAACATTTTAAAACAGGCGGCGGTCAGCCGTCAAATTCAGAAAAACTTTTATCCAAGCAGGAACTTGCCGCCGAACTCGGCGTGTCGTTGGTAACGCTTACCGACTGGATGAAAAAAGGCTTACCCTATTTGCGCCTGCATAAAAGGGTGTACTTCAAAAAAAGCGAAGTGCTCAATGCCATGCAACAAACTATTAAAGATTAAAAGGAGGATGACAGATGAATGTGGAATTAATCACAAGAGAAGATTTAAGGCGGTTGGAAAATTTATTGAACGAGATCAAACAGATTGTTCAGCCGGGACAGAGCCAGCCTAAAAAATGGCTAAAGAGCAGCGAGGTGAGGAAGATGCTAAATATATCACCAGGCACCTTACAGAACCTACGCATCAACGGTACACTACGCTTTACCAAAATGGGCAGCATCATGTATTACAAGTTAGAGGACATTAACAAGGTATTGGAGGAGAACGGACAATGATTATCACAAAAGAATTAAATGGTTACAGCGCCATTGTTAAGCGCATGGGAACTGATAAGCGGGTACTGGCAACGCACGTTAGCCTATTCACTGCTCTATTTATTTTTTGGCAGCGGGATGGCTTTGTTAGCCCCTTTGCTATCACCCGAAAGACGGTAATGGCGTTTTCAAAAATTGCATCCATTGCCACTTATCACAAGTGCATCAGGGAACTGGACGAGTACGGCTATATCCGTTATCAACCATCTTTTCACCCTGCAAAAGGCAGCTTGATTTATTGGCCGGATGGCCTAAAAGCCACAGGCTTTTAGGCGGTTTGAGATAAACAGATATACCGACTATTCCCGCTTGCGGGGATAGCGGTTTTTTATCCGCTTGTAAGGAGCAAGTTTGTGTTTTTGTTGCCACAAAAACATCCCGGATGCCTACGGCACCGGGCAAACTTGCCTTTTGCGCCCGTTGGTTGCAAAAGGAAAAATTGAAGAAAGAGTGAGGAGTTAACAGATGGAAGCGACAGTAAAGACAACTAACAAACAACAGGTAAACCAACCAAAAAATAAAGGAGGTGCGCCGAAGAAAAGGGTTAAACGGGAGTTGATTATACGTATTAGGATGACCGCTACCGAGCGCTTTTTTATCGACAATAAAGCCAAGACCGCAGGTATGCGGTCAAGCAGTTGGATAAGGGCAGCAGCTAAAAGTGCAAAGATAGTTCCGAGATTAACGGACGATGAGCGCCGCATCCTTTGGATGCTTGCCGAGCTTGCCAATAACCTAAACCAGTTAACTAAGCTTGCGCACCAGCTTGGACTTTTAACGGTAGTAAGGGATTGCAGTAAAATTTTGAACGAAATAGATATTACTTTAAAACACCTCAATAGTAATGATAGGGAAAGTGATAACGGGTAGAAGCTTTGGCGGGTGCATTCGCTATGTGGTTCAAAAAAATGATGCGGTTATCTTGGATGCGGCAGGTGTAAGAATGCAGCAGGTTAACCAGATTATCAATGATTTTAACCTGCAACGAAAGTACAATCCCAATTTAGGAAAGGCGGTCGGTCATATTGCTTTAAGCTGGAGTGTAAACGATGCCGCCAAGTTAAACGATGAGGTAATGATAAATTTAGCTAAAGAGTACCTGCAAAAAATGAAAATTCAGGATACGCAGTATCTAATTGTTAAGCACCGGGATAAAGATCATCCGCATATTCACATCATTTACAACCGGGTAAACAACAATGGTAAAACCATTCCCGATAATTTTCAAAAGCAACGGAATGCGTTGATTTCAAAAGATATGACCTTAAAGCATGGCTTTTATTTATCGCCGGGAAAGGAGCAAGTAAACCGTCAACAGCTTAAAGGCGAAGACAAGATCAAGTATGAACTGTTCGATGCCATAAAAATCGCCAGTAAAAAAGTGAAAAATATCAATGAGCTAAAACAGGCATTGGCTAAACAAGGCATTGTTACCCATTTCAAATATAAAGGTGGCAGCAACGAGGTGCAGGGTATCAGTTTCAGTAAAGGCGAATACAAATTTAAAGGGTCAGAGATTGACCGCAGTTTAAGTTATGCTAAACTTAACCAGGCAATAGAACAACAGCAGACCAAACCGGAAAGGAGTTTAGCTGATCAGTTAAGGGAAGTAATGAGAAATGCCGAACAGGAAAAAAGCAATAGTCAAAAGCCGGAACAAACCACTTATTTAAAGCCCCAACCGGAAACACATTATTTGAAACAAGCCTTATCGGCGGGAACTGGCCTGTTAGGCGGTTTACTTGCGAATATGCCGGAGGAAGACGATACACCGGAGCGTAAAAGGAGAAAGAGAAATGAACACGAACAAAGCAGGGGAATATCAAGATGAAAGAATTAGACGACATTAACGAAAGAATGGATGGCAACGATGAAATCGTAGATAGCCTTATTAAAAAAATAGGTGAACTGGAAAAGCGGGAAGTAAAAACCATAGATTACACACTTCACTTTGAAGCGTTGCAAAAGATTTTTGAAGCGTTTTTGTTAAGGTACAATAAGGAAAATGCAGAATTAAAAACTGCTGTTAGCCAGCTCAATATTAGCTACCCAGCGGAGCAAATTCAAAATACATTGGCAGAGGTTAAGAAAATATTAGAGGTAATTGGAAAATCGCTGCCTGTAAAAGTAAAGCACGAATTTGATCCTAAAACTAAAGGCTGGATTATTGCCGGGGTAATACTGTTAATTGTAACCGCTATCTGCGTAGGTCTATGCTGCCATTTATGGACAGAAAACAACCGTTTACAAGCTCTTGACCTTAAGTACCGCCTCGTGCGGCAAGTGGATTCAGTCGGCACCAAATGGGCGGATAGTATATATATGAGCAATCCTGACAAAGCGGCGAAAATAGTTATTAGGATGGAAAACGAAAAAGTCACAAAAAATAAACCCAGCAAAATGAAAATTAGCAAGCGGAGAAAAGAGCCAAGAAAACGACTTAGGTAAAAAACTATCATTAAATCAAATTGTAATAAAACCGCAAACTATTAGCGGTTTTATCTTTTTACTTTCAGTTAAAAAGCCTGTCCTATCCCAGCCGCAACTAGTTTTTCCATAGTAATCCCTTCTTCTGAATTGGGAATAGCTTTTCCATTAATAACAACAGAAGGCAAAGAAGTAATTTTATATTCTTTGAGTTTGTCAACGTAAGCTTCGGGATCAGACTGCTCTGCCAGGTTGTAAATCTGGACATCACAATTTTCGCAGGTGAGCGATTTTACCATTTCAATTACGGGTGCACATACAGGACATCCTGCTGTGAATATTTCAATTTTCCTTTTCATATTATTTTTTTTGTTGACACAAATTAACGCTGCGGTGTGGGGTGGTCTCCAAATGTTTTTAGTTTTTCCTGTTTGTTTTTTTGCATTTGGTCATATGCCGCCTGAATTTCTTTCATTTTTTTTGTCAATTGATTTTGTTCAAGGGTCGGAAATTGCATCCTCAACATCTCGATGATATCTTCCTGACCACAATTTCCAGGACAGGCTTGCAGCGTTTCGGATATTTTCGCGGCAAGCGATTTGCGATACGTCTCATCCAATAAAAGTTCCTCTGCCATCAGGAGAGCTTTGCCAGCAGCTTTAAATTGATTTAGAATGTGTTCAGGATCTTTATCGTCGTCCAGCATTTTTACAATGCCTTCTAATTGACCTTTGACGGTATTGAGCCTGGTTTTTATATCCCGTGTTAAATCTTTTTGTAGCATTATTATTTTTTTTACAAAATACGCGGAAGATGGAGGTCATCTCCAAATATAAATATGGTTTTGCTGAAAATAGTTTGAAATAACTTCCACGATAATTTGGACACCACCCTATCGCCCCTTTTACATTAGCGAAATTAACGCACGGGTTATAATATTTGCCTTACGGCTGTGCATGTAAGGGAACTAAAATCTATTTTTATGAAAACAATAAATGAAAAAATGCAGAACTGCATTGATGCCTGTTATGCAGCTGTTACAGCGTGTAAGGTTTGTTTAAATCAGCATTTAGGCGAACCGGAGATGAAAAGGTGCCACCAGTTATGCCTCGACTGTATTGAAGTTTGCAGAGCTTGTGCGAGTTTATGTGCAACTAACTCAAATTATCAAAACGAATTAAACAGCCTTTGTGCTCAAATCTGCAAAGACTGCGCTGCTGAATGTGCTAAATTTGACAGCGCAACATGCAGGGAATGTGCCGAAACTTGTAAAGCATGTGCTGAAAAATGTGAAGCAATGGTTAAGTAGTAAATAAATACCTGACTAACTTTATTTGTACGTAGTCAGGTATTTTATAAAAATATGATTAAGAATACTCAGGTTCATCCCCAATTTAATTGGAAACATTGCAAACACCTTCATTTTTCGATCAACTGATAGAATTGTTCCCAGTTGGCGCAAGCAAAGCTATTTTTTGCTAATAATTCGATGAAAAAACACATCAGACAAATCTTAGATTTCTTTATCTACACTCATATTTTCATTGCCTTTTGCGCCATTGCTCAAGGTCTGGTAACTTATTACCTACTTCGGGCTCAGATTGATAAAAATATACTGGCAATTTTATTTTTTTCTACAGTAGCTATGTATAATTTTGGTGTTTTGTTATCCAAGCCATCTAAAGCTCAAAATTCTACATCTCCAAGGGTTAATTGGATATTCGATCATATCGGTTTAATAAAATGCCTGACTTTTCTTGCGGTAGTTTCGCTGACTTTATTGACAATTTTTATTTCTTCCACATCCCGTATATTACTGCTGTTTCTGGCAATACTTTCAATAGCGTATAATTTGCCCCTGCTTAAAATTAACAGCAAGTGGATGAATTTAAGAAATGTTCCTGGCCTGAAATTATTGTTAATTGCTTTAGTATGGTCTGTAAGCTGTGTAATCTTACCTATTGTGGAGTTACAAGTTCGTCAAATTACAATAATTTCAGCAGGGCACGCTTTGATACTGTTTGCCAATCGTTTTCTATTTTTTGCTGCTATAGCCATCCCATTTGATATCAGGGATAAATTTCAGGATAAGAAATATGGGCTTAAAACAATCCCTGTTTTATTTGGCGAAAAAAAAGCGTATAACTTTTGTCTTTTCTTGCTTGCAGGTTATCTTCTTTTGTTATTCCTTTTAACTCAACATTTTGATTTGAACTTTTTTGCATTGTTGATAGCGATCATATTTACCTGGTGGCTAATTTTTCGATTCAATCGAAAATTCAGCGATTATTACTATTTCTTATACCTGGACGGAACGATGATCCTACAATTCGTCATGCTGCTATTAGTTGTTTCTATTTAATTTCATACGTTGGGATAAGTAAAAAACTATCGTATGGTAATTATTAGTGAAAAAGTGAAATTTATATTTGGGGAAGACCCCCTGTTGAATACGACCTTTACCCTTATTGTTATTAATATCTTATTCAAATACACATGAAAACAGAAACAGTTCAAATGAAGGTATCAGGATTAATGTGTTCTTTCTGCACCATGAGCGTAGAAAAAGCCCTTAAAAGATATCCAGCGATCAAAAGCGTTATGGTTAATCTGGTTCATGGCATCGTCCTGGTCGAAGCTGATACTGCTCAGATGAGTCGTGAAGAGCTTGCAAATGCTGTAGAAAAGCTCGGTTACAGCGTTTCCTCCACTGAAGTACAGCAATATAAAACAGATGAAGATTTATTCCAGCTCATAAAGCGGCGTGGAACGATAGGGATTATTATTTCTGTTACTGACCTTTTAATTGATCCTTTAAATATTTTTTCTATACCGGCTAATTATAGATCCTGGTTTAGTTTTATTGTAGCTGCTTTCGTTTTACTCTGGGTGGGTTACCCCATTTTTAGAAAAACATTGATGGCTATCAGGCAAAGAGTGATTAATGCCAATGTACTGCTATCAGCCGGGGCCTGGGGTTCCTTTATAATAGGTACATTATCTCTTTTCAACCCGCATTGGCCAAATTTTTTGCCTGTCGCCGCCTGGTTAATGTCCCTGCATCTATTTTTTGGATATTTTAAACTGGACACCCGTAAAAAAGCTTCTGAGGCTGTCAGAAAGCTTCTTTCGTTGCAACCCCCTAAAGCCAGAGTTCTTAGGGGCCGACAAATCATTGAAGTCTTGACTAACGATGTGGTAGTAGGGGAAGTGGTTGAAGTTCGTCCGGGGGAGCGAATACCACTTGACGGTAGGGTGCTAGACGGAATAGCAAGTGTTGACGAATCAAGCTTTACCGGAGAATCGGTACCGGTGACTAAGGAAGTAGGATCGTCTGTTATTGGAGGAACGCTGAACTTAGACGGGGCACTTCAAGTCCAGGTCAGTAAAATAGGAAGTGATAGTTTCCTAAGCCAGATTATTCGGCTGATGAGCCAAATATCAGATAAAAAACCACCTATCGAACTTCTGGCTGACCGATTAATGAATTACTATGGGCCCGTGGTATTTATAGTAGCGGCGATATCTTTCGCGGGTTGGTCGCTGTTGACAGGTGATTATACCAGAGCTACTATTGTTTTGATTACAACCATTATTATGGGCTATCCTTGTGCCCTTGGTATTACTACCCCCATGTTAGCTGCTATTGCCGGGGGAAAAGGTATTTCAATTGGACTACTGGTAAAAGCAAGTGAGGTTTTCTACGGGCTTTCTAAAATTGACACCATTGTATTTGATAAAACCGGAACACTTACTTATGGCAGACCTACGGTTACTGATGTAGAAGCTTTTGAGATCAGCAGCATAGAGCTTCTCTCACTGGTGGCTACCATTGAAGCAAAGTCTGAACACCCATTGGGCCAGGCGATTACTTTTTATGCACTACGTGAAGGCGCTGCAATCCATGACTTAAAAAATTTCAAGGCTGTTCCGGGAAAAGGGGTGACAGCTACCGTGGAGGACAATGAAGTGATGATTGGTAACCCTACTTTTATGAAAGAGAACGGAATTATTTTTTCTGACAACGTTAACTCAAGAATAAATGCATTTGGATTGGAAGGTAAAACGGTGGTTGTTTTGTCTCGAAAAAATGAAGTTATCGGCCTTATCGCGCTCCAGGATACCCCACGTAAAGACGCCGAGCAAGTAATCAAAAAATTAAGCCAGAAAAATTTTCATACGGTGATGCTAACCGGTGATTCCAAACCGGTGGCCGGAGCAATAGGAAGAGCTTTAGGTGTAAACCAGGTACAGGCTGAATTACTTCCCGCCGATAAGGTGGCCGCTATTGCCGCTTTACAAAGCGAAGGAAAAAAAGTCGCCATGATAGGTGATGGAATAAATGATGCCCCGGCGCTTGTTCAGTCAGATGTAGGTATTGCCATCGGTGCAGGGACAGATATAGCGATTGAGTCAGCTGGTGTAATCCTTATCGGGGACAAATTAATAGATGTATTAAATGCACTTATACTGGGTAAGGCGAGTTACCAAATTATGACTGGCAATGTGATAGTAGCCGTGATATTTAATATTGTGGGAATGACTTTAGCCGCTTTAGGCTACATAACCCCGTTGCTTGCAATAATCGTCATGATACTAAGCATATTTACAATTCTGTTTAATACACTCAGAATTAGAGGCATTAAGCTGGAGACAACAGATGAAAAGAATGTAAACGCTATTTCTTTTATTGAGTACAAAATACCAAACATGGTATGTGAGGGGTGCGCAGAATCTATTACAAATAGTCTTAAACAGTTACCTGGTATACTAAGAATAAAACCTAAGGTCATGCAAAAACAGGTGTTAATAGAATTTAAGCCGGATCAGGTAAAGCAGGAACAGGTTAAAGAGGCCATCAAAAAAGCTGGCTTTACAGCAATAGAATTATAACAATTATAAAATGAATTTAAAAAACGAAACAAATATTAATATCGTTAAAGGGAGAGAGCGTCTTTTATGGGTGTTTTCTGCTGCAACCTTTATTATATTCTTTCAGGCTTATATGATAGCCCCTCTGATACCTAAAATGGCATCCCTGTTTAAGGTTTCTGAGCAAACACTCGGATATTTAATTCCAGCGTACCTCATACCTTATGCTATTACAACGTTATTTTATGGTTTACTTTCTGATCGAATAAGCGCTAAAATCATTATCAGCCTTTCACTACTTGCTTTTGTCGTATTAACTGCTTTAACGGCAACAGCCCATAATGCAGAACAATTAATCTGGTGGCGTCTGGCAACCGGCATTGGAGCAAGCGGAGTGGTACCAATCGCCCTTGCGCTTACAGGGCGTTTTTTCCCTTATGAAGAACGGGGAAGGCCTTTAGGCTGGCTGTTCGGCGCAATGGCCGGCGGAGCTGCTTTTGGATCAACGCTTGGCGTCATTGCAGAGCCTCTAATCGGCTGGAGATTTTTGTTTATCAGCGTGGCAGGATTGGGCTTTATTATTTTAATATTTCTTTATTTCATTCTTGAGAAACTGGAATTAAAAGCTGCACCGGCGGGAACACTTACCTTTAAAAAAATGTTAAACGGATATTTTAAATTACTTTCATTTGGGCGGGGCCTAAGAACTTACCTTTATGTATTTTTAAACGGGCTTTTTCATTCCGGTGTCTTTACTTGGTTGGGCGTTTATTTTAAAGAACGATATGGCTTAGGTGAGTTGGGGATTGGATTGGCATTGCTGGGTTATGGAATCCCCGGATTTTTATTAGGCCCCTATATTGGTAAGATCGCTGACCTTAAAGGCAGGAGGTGGCTTTTGCCTTTTGGACTGGCAGTTAGTGGGATGGCAGTATTAGTGTTGGTTTTCCAGGTACCGTTACTAATTGCAGCATTAGCTATAACAGTACTTTCACTTGGATACGATCTTACACAACCTTTACTTGCAGGTATTGTAACCGATGTCGGGAAGAACCAGCCGGGACAAGCTATGGGACTAAATGTGTTTATGCTGTTTATGGGTTTTGGAATAGGAAGCTTTCTTTTTGGGCAGCTTCTTTCTATAGGATTGAGCGCTGCTCTGATAATTTTTATCCTTTTTCAAACAGCGCTTTTCCTGGTGGGTCTTAAAGTATTTAAGTCAGAGCGAAAACAGCAATTAATTGTTAAATAGATAAACTAATTAAGATGAAAAAATTAAAAATGAAGCAATCTAAGATGTTCACTTATGTTTTTATACTCGCTTTTGTGGCGATGGGGTTAAACGCTTGTGGCCAGGAAGTAAAAAAAGATGGGGGGACAAAATCCAATAAAACTTTAACCAATGCAGGGGTAAAAACGCTGTTAATTCCTGTTGAAGGAATGTCCTGCGGATCTTGTGCATCACATGTGAAGAAATCAATAAAATTTTTGCAGGGGATAAATAGTGTCGAAGTAAGCCTGGAAAAGCGGCAGGCTAAAGTGAGCTATCTTCCACAAAAGATTTCTCCTGCAAAAATTCAGGAAGCAATTTCCGCCAGCGGCTATAAAGCCGGTAAACCGGTAGTTCAAAAAGACGAATAATGACCCTCGAAGATTTTTTTCACAGATTTGGATCATACATTGATCATGGGTCTATTCTGGCGGTAATTATAGCATTGTTTGCCGGTGTTATAGCCACAGGTATTTGTCCTTGTACTTTACCTGTAGGATTGGGCATCGCAGGATTGGCAGGAAATACCAGTCAAAATAAAGAAACAAATAACGGCGTCGCTATTGCCGGAGCTTTTTTTGCCGGAATTGTTGTCTGTTTAACGCTTTTAGGCGCTTTAGCAGGAAGATTGGGAATGGTGCTGTCAGAAAGCTTTGGGCAATTTTGGGCATTAGCTATGGCAATTTTCTCTTTAGCAGCCGCAGTAATAGCCTTTTATGGCCCGAGGTTAAAAATAGGCCAGTTACAAAAAATGCGAAGTCCTGGTCTGGGAGGAACATTTATTTATGGGTTTGTGTTTAGCCTGGGAACGTCTGCAGCGCCTTTATTGCTTTTAATATCGGTAGCCGCTGCGCAGGCCAACCCCTTAAGAGGAATTATTCTTGCAGTTGCTTTTGGAGCAGGCCGGGGATTACCATTCCTAATTGTAGGTGTTTTTGCCAGTGCTGTAACCCGCTTAGCACAATTAACCTGGCTTAGGCGTTCGATTCAAGTGCTAAGCGCCTTTGCGCTTTTGTTTGTTAGCTATTATTATATACGTGTATTTATAGATTTACGATAAATTATATTTTGAAAAGTCAGTCTGATGCCTCTAACTAATCAGGTTATAACATATAAACAATGTCTGAAGCATTAGTCGGATAAGAAAAAATCATTTTTCTTAACTGATCCCCTTTTATGTTCCCATTCATCGCTACTGTAAAAATATTAATTATCTCTTCAGCGTGTGGGCCCAATAAGTGGGCACCTAACACCTGATTTGTATCCTTATCTAAAAGAACTTTATAAGCCGAAACGGGTTCATTCAACCTTTTTGAAGCGAACCAACTGGTAGTTTCTTCATAATTTACTTTGTAATTCAGCCCCTGGCTTTTAGCAGCTTGTTCAGTTAACCCTACCATTGCAAGGGCCGGAACAGTAAATACATTTGAAGGAATGTGACCGTAATCAATCTCGGTATGGTTTCCCTTTAATAAATTAGAAGCAACTATAATAGCTTCTTTTGCCCCCACCGGAGTTAAAGGCAACCCTCTATTATTCACATCACCGCAGGCATAGACGTTTGGATTTGAAACACTTTGCAGGTAATCGTTCACCTCCACGCCTTTTGTGCCGTAGGCAACATTGGCCTTTTCCAATTGCATATCATCAATATCTGCCGTTCTACCCGCAGCATGGGCGGCTAATGCCGTCACGAAACTAATTGCTTTGCCTTTGGCTTCCGCATGAACAACTAACCTATTATTTTCTTTAACTACTCCTTTGACTTCTGTATCTAAGAATAATTCGATTCCGAGCAGCTTCGTAGCTGTCAAAAGGTTTCTAACCATATCCTGATCGAAATTCTCCAATGGCATTTTCCCGCGATGAATGATTTTTACTTTGACACCCATCCTTGCCGCTAAATGTCCAAACTCAAAGGCGATGTATCCGCCGCCTATCAACAAAAGTTCATCAGGAAGCTCATTTAAACTTAGGAATGCGGTACAGTCAATGAAAAACTGTTCGCCTGGTATTGATAGTTTAGCAGGCTTTGCACCACTGGCTAAAACAATTTTTTCAGCCTTTAGCAATTGGCCGTTTACCTGTAATATATTTTCTGATTGAAAGGCGGCGCGTCCATGGAACGTTTTAACTCCGGCTCTTATTAAACTTTGATCGTTTTTTGATGGTGTGGGGTCGGTGAATGTGTGCTTAAACTTCATCATATCTTTCCAAGATAATTTAGCGGGTTCCGTTACGCCCTTATAATGTAAGCGATTTGACATATCCAATGCCTGCGAAATACCTACCAGGACTTTTTTAGGGTCACATCCGCGCAACTGACACGTGCCTCCATAGGGATTACTATCAATAATGGCTACTTTTTTTCCTGCCTTTGCACATTTATGTGCGACAGAAGCCCCTGAGCCTGTCCCAATTACGATTACATCAAAAATTTCGGTTTCCATAAATTGTGTTTCCTAATTTTGTTAAACAATAAACTATGCAAAAATAACATGATTGTCATGAAAGAGTTTTAATTTATTTAAGTATTTGCTTAAATAATTAATTTAGCATTATCTTTGTAATCAAATAAACACAAATGGAACAAAATAGCTGTATCAGAATCTTTGCGGATGAGGTTCAAATAAAAAATTGCCGTAACAAGCTTTTAACCGCTGAAGTATCATTTACCCAGTTAACCCAGGTTTTAAGTTTGGCTGGAAATGAAGTGAGGTTGAAAATCTTATACCTGTTAGAAGAAGAAATTGAATTATGTGTTTGTGATATAAGCGATATCCTGGGTATGAGTATTCCCGCTGTGTCGCAACATTTGAGAAAATTAAAAGATGCTAATGTAATTAAGTTTCGGAAATCAGGTCAGACTATTTTCTATTCGATGAAACAAGAGCATTTACATATCATAAAACCATTATTTGAACATATAAACCATAAAGATATTAAAACACAAACTGTATGAACAATTTAAAATCATCTCAAACATGGTTAGGTGCCGGGGTAATTACCGCCATCGGAGCTTCCTTATGCTGCATTACACCAGTTCTCGCACTTATATCAGGTGCTTCCGGTATAGCTTCCTCTTTTTCATGGATGGAGCCATTCAGGCCTTATTTAATAGCGATCACTTTGGGCGTTCTTGGTTTTGCCTGGTACCAGAAATTAAAACCCAAAACTGCTGAAGAAATCGCTTGTGCTTGTGAAGATGATGAAAAGCCATCTTTCTTCCAATCAAAAACGTTTTTAAGCATCATTACAGTTTTTGCAATCGTAATGCTGGCCTTCCCGTACTACGGACAGGCCTTTTATCCAAAGGAGAACAAAAATATCGTTGTTGTATCTGCCGACAATATTAAACAGGTAAACTTTAAATTAAGGGGTATGGACTGTGCAAGTTGTGAAGAACACATTAAATATTCGGTAAATAAATTACCCGGTATATTGGAAACCAAAGCAGACTATAAAACAGGTATCGCAAATGTTAAATACGACCAGTCAAAAACCAATAAAAATTCGATAATAAAGGCCATTGATGCTACAGGGTACAACGTAACAGGGGAAGTGCCGTCATTAAGTTCCAGCTCGCTTATTAAACCTGAACACTGTGGCCCTAACGGATGTAAATAACAGTCAATTAAAACTAAATTAAAGCGATTATGAAAAATTTGATTTTAGGCTTTTCTCTTGTAGCCGTTTTCGGTGTGACCCAAGTGTGTGGTTGCGGGGTTTGTCAAGCCTCAGCACGTGCCATTTCTTACAAAACAATTGCTATAGATGAACCCAAAGAAGTAACGCTAAGAATTACGGGTATATCATGTGCGGGATGTTCTAATCACATTCATACTTCACTGTCCAAAACCGTTGGGATAATTAGTGATGACGTGAAATATCCTGGTGATATAGCAACTGTTAAATATGATGCTTCCAAAATTTCAGAAAAAGAAATTATAGCAGTGATTGAGAATGCGGGATATAAGGCTGAGATAATAAAGCAGAAAATTAAAACACAGCATTCATAAAGACATTCAATTTCTTTTCTGAAATATTTAAAAAAAGCGTATCAAAATTAGAAATTATGTGGATTCATTATGTGTGCTGTGGTGCAATACTGCTGTTTGTTGTAATATTATTGGGGTTCAAATATTTCAACAAGCAAAACAAGGATAGTTAATACCATGCAACTTAAAAGTCATCTAACATTAAATATGTAATTATGAAATCAATAACAATAATCACTTCTGCGGTTATGCTCGGTTCGGTATGCTGTGCTTTTTTTCTGATGTCGTTTAAGGCAAAATCAGGCATTAAAAAGAATGTTGTAACTTTCTACAAAGTGCCATTAGTATGTAGTGCAGCCCCGGAGATTGGTTGTGGTAGTAAAGCGAAACCTGTTTTAAAGCAGTTAGAAAAAAACACCAGTGTTGCCGAAGCATGGCTCAATCATACGGGGACAGTGATTGCGGTAGTTTGGAAGGCGAATAGTAATATGGCCGCCAGTGAAAAGAATACAATGGCTATTTTTAAAGAACAGAATCTGGATGTGCAGATGGTTAACGGAAAAGAATACGATGCAATGCTCAGCGATTTTAGTAATAAAAAGAACTGGCTGCGCCATACAGAGGTGGATAAGCTCAGTATGATTGAAGCAGGAGAAATTGGATCAAGGCTTGTTGCCAGGGTAAATGCAAAAACCCCACTAAGCAATGAAACATCATCTTCACTGAAAACCGATTTTGAAACTCTGTTCAAAAAACGGTTCATTACGATGAACACGGCTGATGTTAACAAAGATCCCAATTTAATTGAAACATTCAGACAGCAAACAGAGAATGATTTGTTAGCGATTGGTAAAAAATATTTAGACTCCGTGCAAATGAATGCCTTACAAGCAGCAATAACATTAGGTTTACAACCTGCTGAAGGAGAAACCGGCTATGCAAAAGACGGCTGTTGCAGTAAATCCGATGATACTAAACAAAAGTGTGAGCCAGGTAAGAACGAGAAAAAAGGATGTTGTTCAAAAACAAAAACGAACTAAAAAACAAAAAATGAATTTTCTGAAAAATATATTAGACAAAGGAACCGTGCAAAAAAATGGATCGGCACTGAAAGAAGAAAAACTATCGGTTGAAATTACAGGTATGACTTGTGACCATTGTGCGGTTAGCATTGAACGTTTGCTTGAACAAAAGAAAGGTATTGTTTCTAAAAAAGTAAGTTATGCATCAGGCAAAGGGGATATAACTTTCAATCCTGCTGCTATTTCAAAAGACGAAATTATCAGCACGATCAATCAAACTCCCAATTACCGGGCGAAAGAAATAAATGGTATTCACAACAACAATTTAAATACTGCCCAGTTCGATTTAATTATTATAGGTGGCGGCTCTGCTGCATTTGCTGCTGCCATCAAAGCCAATGAGTTGGGTTTATCCACCCTGATGGTTAATAGCGGTTTGGACTTTGGGGGCACTTGTGTAAATGTAGGATGTGTGCCGTCCAAAACGCTCATACGCGCTGCTGAAACCGCTTACCACGCCAACCATTCCAACTTTGCCGGTATAAAACCTAAAGGGTTTGATATAGATTTTGCTCAAGTAATTAAGCAGAAAAAACAGTTGGTAAAAAAGCTCCAGCAATCAAAATACATGGACGTCGTAAGTGATTTTGAAAACTTAAAATTGTTGGAAGGCTGGGCTGAATTTATCAATGATAAAAGCATTTTAGTAAATGGTAAAGATGAATATACCGCTATAAAATTCATTATCGCCACCGGGTCCACAACAAATATCCCGGATATTGACGGGTTGAAGGAAGTAGGCTATCTCACCAATGTAACGTTATTTGATTTGGAAGAACAACCCGAAAGCATCACCATCATGGGTGCAGGATATATCGGGTTGGAAATTGCAATGGCTTATAACCGCCTGGGTACAAAAGTACGGATCATTGAATTTACTGACCGCGTTCTTAGGACGCAAACACCTGATATAAGCGAAGAAATAGAAATGCACATGAGGCGGGAAGGCATCGAAATATTACCCAACTTCCGTGCAGTTAAATTTGAAAAATCAGGGAACGACACTATCATTCATTGTAAGTGCCCCGATGGTTCATTCACTAAATTAATTGAACCGGGCAAAGTAGTAGTGGCATCCGGTACAAAAGCAAACACTCAAAAACTTGGTTTAACTAATATTGGTTTGCAACTTACCAAAAGCGGACACATAAAGGTTAATGCTTTAATGGAAACCAATCTTAAAAATATTTACGCCGTTGGTGATGTCGTTAACACCCCCGCGTTTGTTTACACAGCTGCTTATGAAGGAAAAATTGCCGTAGAAAATGCCTTTACGGGAAGTGGAAATAAAGCTGATTATTCTTCTTTGCCCTGGGTAGTTTTTACTGATCCACAAATAGCGGGTGCTGGTCTGGATGAAGTTCAGGCAGCTACCCAAAACATTCCTTTTGAGGTATCCAAACTTACGCTGGATAACGTTCCGCGTTCCCTTGCGGCAAATGATACAAGAGGATTTATCAAACTCATCCGTAATCCTGAAACGGACAAATTGATTGGTGCAAGAATAGTAGCACCGGAAGGTGGTGAATTAGTCATGGAACTCAGCTTAGCTATAAAGTATGGAATAACGGTAACTGATTTGGCTCAAAGTTTCCACCCTTACCTAACATTAGGTGAAGGTATAAAACTAGCTGCTTTAACATTTGGGAAGGATGTTGCAAAATTAAGTTGCTGCGCGAGTTAAAATGTGAGGCCATTAATAAAGTTACTACGCTATATTGGGTAATAACACCTAACGGATAAACTGATTTTTTTGCCATGAATAATATAGATAATAAAACATCAAAAAAAGGCTTTTATGCTGCTATTGCAGGTATAGTCCTTGTGGGGCTTTGTTGCTTTACTCCTATCCTGGTAGTTACTTTGGGGGCAATTGGCTTGAGCGCCTTCACCCCTTATCTCGATTATATACTTATAGCAGCTTTAATAATATTGCTTGTTTTAGCATGGCTTTCAGACAAAAAATATAAAAAGTCTGTTTAGGGTTATTACAATACCTGATTGGGTTCGAAATTTCCATTTCTATATAAAATCACGAGAGGATATTAATCTAAAATTTAAATCAAATTTTCATAAAAACACTCCTACAATCCTTTAGATTTTAGCGGGTAAAGTATCTTTGAGTATAGAAATATTGAAATTAGACTATTTACCCTTTAAAAGTTCAATTTTTTCTTTTTCAGCTTGCAACAAACGTTCGTATAGCTTTTTATTTTCTTCTACTAACTCAATAAGTTTATCTAAAGGATTAAATGTACAATGGTGTAATCCACTGTAATTACTTGAAGAACCTTCGTAATTATTCTGTATATTATAGATCACCGCTTCGTCGCTGTAGTTTTTTATAGCTTCGGCTGAAACGCCGAGTACCCCGGCTACTTTAGCTAAAACATCATCCTCAATAGTTTCGCTTTGCTCAATACGGGAAACCGTTTGTTGGCTTACTCCTAATTCAGAGGCCATTACTTCCTGCTTGATACCCCGCAGTTCACGGATACGGCTGATTTTACGCCCTATATGGTTATTGGATGGTTTAGCTGTTGTTTCCATATCTCCAAATATACAAAGTTTTCCTATTGGTAAAAATAACGAGGTTTCAGGTAAAATACCCATGTTTTGGGTTTTATACACAGCATCAATGGCAGAAATTTGATTACCAAGTAAAATAATTGCGCCATGAAAGTAATAATCAATAACATCAATATCTATCACATTCATGATAACCGCTTTTATAATAATGGCAACAATAGTCACCTGGACGTGGATTTGGGGAAACCCAAGGATGCAGATTTAAGCGACTATACTTCATGCATTATTGTCAATGATGATCTTGAAAATAACGACACCCCGTTAATTGCACAATTAAAGGAGCGCATTCTAAAAAGTGAACTTGAATTGAAAGAACTTTTAGATCAGTTAACTAACGAAAATAAATAGTGGTATGGAAAGGAAAAATGTCAACCTAACAACTTCACAATGCAAGGAACTTGATGAAGTTATTACATCACTTGTAAGTAAGTATAAAACGGAATATATATTTTGCTTTAGCTGTCTAAATGATGCAAAAACAGCAACCAGTTGTTTTGCAGGAGATACCAAAGTAAGTGATACCCACTACTTTTTATTGATGCTTACAACGGATATAACCCGCATTGAGCATGAGGTACAGGATTATGTTAATGGTTTTTTTGAAAGGGGCACTATTACTATAATCGTGCATGGGCTTGAAACAGTTACAAATGCTATAACACAGGGAAGTCGTTATTTTACCGCAGTTTGCCGTGATGGAATGCAGCTTTATTCTGCAAGCGGATTACGTTTAAATATAGATTACCCTAACCTTAACCCGGCCACGACTTTTGCCAAAGCGCAAAGGCATTATTTTCATCGGTTTGGAATGGCCTGGGGTTTTATGGAATCCGCAAGCTCCTCTTACGATAATGGGTATTACAGCAATTGCATGTTTGAGTTACACCAAAGTATTGAACAGGCATGTATAGCAGTCATAAGGGTTTACATGGCCTACCGTTCCGATATGCACAATCTCGCACGGTTACTAAATCTTTGTAAATGTTTTTCGGACGGCCAGATTGACTTATTTCCAAGAAGAACGGAGGAAGATAAACGCCTTTTCCAGTTACTACTTAGAAGCTATTCGGATACCCGTTATAAAGACGATTACAAGATTGTCGATCATGATGCTGATGAATTTTGCACACGGGTAAGGGAATTTTTGGAACTCATCAAAAAGCTTTGCAAGCAAAGATTAGCGGAATACCGGCAAGAAGCGGAAGAAGCAGGTAAGGAAATAGAAGAATATCTACCCCTTTATCCTGAAACGCTATTTGTATAATCGACCAGTAAACATCAATTTAAGCAATTTCATTATGCCAAAAAAGATAAAATTGGGAACTATCCTGCCGCCTAATACCTTTTTCTATACGATAGCATTCGAGCAGCCCGGTCAAAGACTAACAAGGGAGATACTTGAAAAACATTACCCCGTGCCAAAGGGCAGAAAGGCGCACAGGGGAATTCATACTGAATATAATGCTTTTAAAAACGGCATGGTGTCGGTTGAAGTAAAAGCACCTGATAATTCCGAAAACATGTTATTTCTGCATGTAGGTTTAACCGAATTAGACGTAGCCTGCACTTGTGGTATGCCGGATGGAAAACTTTGTTATCACGCTTATATGGGCTTACATAGTCTTGCATGGTATCATTACTTAGACTTAGACAGGTATTACTGGCCGGGACTTACGGCAGATGATAATATTAAGAATAAGTTTTTAACCACCGAGGTAACCAAAAACTGGATTACCGTAAAACCTAAAGCTAAATATGGGAACATCTTCAAATCTACATTTGGATTTGAGGGAGATAAATATCTTGAGATTAACAAGCCTGTAAAGCTTGAAAACGTAGTAATTGGCGGTCAAGAGGCTGTTGCCTATTGTTTGGCTTATAACGTGGGCAGTTATGGAAATTCGTTTTTACCTGTTCTAATTCCCTGCTTAGGATTGACAAGTAAGAATAACGAGGAGATGATAAGCTTTAAACAATTCGGTAGAGCAGACAAACCCATTCAAAATATTACCTATACCTCAAATCAGGAACTCCTTAACGATATTGGTTTTAAGCAATATGATATTGCAAAAACTTATGACAATCTCGACGGTCAGGAAAAAAGGAATGAATTGCTCCACCTAAAGCAGAATATACTTACTCTATGGGAGCAGGCAATCCCTTTGCTTTCGAACGAGCAATATATTTACGGCTACTATACGTATTGGCTGAAATATTTAAAAGATAAGCCCCGTAAAGCTGATATAAGAGATTGTAGATATAGTTTGAAAAGGCCTGTTTTAAGCTTCGCCTTAAAATTTCACCAGGATCATTTCTCATTCGCTGCAATAGTTTCGGTTAATGATAAGCCATTGAAATTTAACTACAAGCCGCATCTGTTTGTATTTGACAACATTACGGAGTTATGTTATCTCATGCCATCGGTTCAGGATGATAATTTGCTGATGTGGGTGTTATCCAATAATAAAAGGTTAACCATTCTTAAAGAACATTTTACAGAATTTCATGATGCGTTCCTTGCAAAGGTTAGTTCATTTTATTTGGTTTTATTTACCCATCCTAAATCCAAAAAGGCCGTCCCATATAGTTTTGAAATGATTTCCAGTGAAATAATTTAAGCGAAATAAGCATGGAAAATAATAATCAAAAGGATTTTAAAGAGCTTGCATCAAGCGAAGTCAGGGACTTACAATTAGCTATGCGGCATTTTTTTATAAACTATCCGCAAGAAAAACTCAAAGGTGTAATATGGGATTTGTACCGGGGTTGGGTGTTCAATTCGGCGGAATATGTAGAAAGAGAAGAAATAAAAGATATGTTGTTATTTTATGAAGCGATCCTTGAATTTATGAATGATGTAAATAATTATTGTCAATATCTCGACCGAACTGTTTTAAAAAGCGATTAATACAGTTTCGTACAAATAAGGCAAATATATTTCCGCTAATTATCCCCATGCGGTGAGATAGAGGGCTGCATTGCACCACACGTTTCGCTCCGGGTTTCATGCCGCCAACCATCTCACCGCCGCACAGCAAAACTGAAATTCGCTATGCTCATAACAGATTTGCTTTTGGCCACCCCTTGACTATTTCATTCCTCATTCACCAGTACAGCAAAGGTAGCCACCGCCGGGATAAAAAGTAAAGGCTATACAAGCGGGCAGTTGTGTTTTGTTTTTTAGCGGCTTGCCCGTATTCTAAGACTTTGTCAAGTATTATTTTCATCTTTTCTCTCCACAAAGTTTTTATTTTGGCCGGAACCCGTCAAGGGTAATATAAACAGCTCCGCCCACAGGCCCGCGCTTCGCTGCCCTTGACGGAACCCGACCAAAATAAGAAGAGGTGTTTACGAGTTAAGATGAAAAAGCACTAAGCTGCATATTTCATCAGATCTACATAAGCACTACCACGGTTAACAACTGCAAACATTCTGGCAATAAGCTTATTACGAATGATATTGATTGTGCTCATTTTGTTTTTTCCTTCACTCACCCTTCTTTTATAATAGACTTTTAACTCTGGATTATATGCGCAGGCGCATATAGCTACCAAGTGGATCAATTTTTTTACTTGCCGGTTCGATAAGCTGCTGACCCGTGTTTTTCCTTTTATACTGGTGCCTGATTGATGCTCAAAAGGTGCAGTTCCTACATAACAGGCAAACTTTCGCCAATTGGTAAACCTGGTGAAATTATGGGTGCAAGCGATCATATTAGCAGCTAAAATAGGCCCAACGCATTTAATACTGGTAAGCAGTTGATAGTTTACTTTGATTTTTTCATCACTTTCTATGACCGCTTTAATCTGATTTTCAAGCTTCTTAATTTGTATTGTTAAGTTCTTGACGAGTGATTTATAGATTTGAAACATACCCTTATACTCCTTATCGTCCAGTGCCTTGTTTTGTTCTTTCCAGGTAGCCTCAAAGCCGCCACGATCACATACGAGGCGGTTTCTTAGCGTAAGCAGCGATTGAAGTCTGAGGATACCCTTGGCCGGTAATACTGTTGCCTGCAACGTTTCCCGGTGCAGCCAGGCATATTCGGCAATTCTTTGCGCATCTATCTGATCATTCTTTCCTCTCCTGATCCCAATGGATTGCTTGATCTGAAGTGCGGGAAGCATGGCAAAGGCTATATTAGTTTCATTTAGGTACATGGCCAGCTTGATAGAATACATGCCGGTATGTTCAAAGCATATAATAAGCTTTGTCAGTTCAGGAACTTTACCATATTTTTTCACCCATATTAAAAGTGATGCAAACCCCTTTTCGTTGTTGCTAAATGTTTTGGAAAGATTAATTAAATGAAGGTGGGCATCAATAGTAAGCTTTGATACATCCACACCAATAAACGTGTTGTATTTCATATTGAATAGATTAATGTGATGTACTCAGACTAAAACCTTTATAAGACCTTGTGTCTAAAATTCTAATTTGTCATTGACATCGACTTGTGACTCGGAACAGGGACTAATACGGGCGATGGGTCTTTAACCTGGGCCTTGACTTGGTTCACCCTATTCTTTGTCAACAAGATAATTGTTATTAATATCTACTTGGCAATCTAATGACTTGAAACAAGGACTAATACAGGCGATAGGTCTTTAACCTGGCCTTGACTTGGTTCACCCTATTCCTTGCCATTAAGTTCACTGCTGTTAGCTTTTCCACAAGAGGACTGTTAGTCAAAAAGAAAAAGAAGCAAAAAGAAAAAGGTGTGGAAATGTGGGAAACTCGATCGAGTTTCCCACATTTCCACACCCCAACAATAACAAGTTTTTTATTAATGATTTCATTCTGCTAATCTAAAGGGCCTTGACTTTTTACCCGGCTCTCGCTTTTGGTTGCTTACATGGTGAAAATGGAATGGTGTGTTCATCTCCTTTCCGTTGGACAATAAAAAGGGAGTTTTTAGGAATTTAATTATAATAAAATTGGTGAATTTTGCCATATATTTTGTATCTTTATGGTGTAAGATTTGTATTGATCTGCATCAAAAAAATGGTTAGTAATTCGGTGCGTAGTACATCGACAACCACATAAAGTATTGTAAGTCAATGGGATTTTAATCGGGTTCGATTCCCCTACGAGCTACGAAGCCGCTTTGCGAAAGTAAAGCGGCTTTTTATTTTTTAATCAAGACACGCAGCACAGTTTATCAGCAAAGCCATTTTTTTTGTAATACAGAACTATAGACAACCATTAAAAAAAATTTCTGTTATTATAACTAATATTAGACCTCGACACCTGTAATAAAATAAAGCATGTTGTTTTCATTTTAAAGCACACTTCTATTTTACTATAAGTTATTTTATTAATCAATGGATTACTAGCAATCATGGCCGATATTCATTCCAAAGATGTAAGAAGTTACAACATGTCGAAGATTAGGAGCAAAAACACAAAGCCAGAACTATTAGTACGTAGATTTTTGTTTTCAAGAGGCTTTCGATACAGACTTCATGACAGGAGACTTCCCAGAAAGCCGGATATTGTGCTGCCCAAATACAAGACCGTTATTTTTGTCAACGGCTGCTTTTGGCATGGTCACAAAAACTGCCGTTACGCTCCTGTATCGAAAACCCGAATCGAATTTTGGGACGCCAAAATCAAAAGAAACCAAATGAAGGATATTGAAGCAACAAACGAGCTTCAGGTTCTGGGCTGGAACATTATAACTGTTTGGGAATGTGAGCTAAAACCTAAGTGCGCAAACCAAACATTAAACAGTTTACTCAAAACACTGAAAAATACACTGTTAATAAGCAGTCATGATTTATAAGGTCCTAGAAATTTGCCGCCATTGAAATGAACCAGGTGATCAGGGTTATCAGCTGTCCACACTTCGGTTTCCCATCCTATATCTGCGATGTTTTTCCGAAAATCGCTTTTCGATGTAAAAGCGGTAACGAAAATTAGGTCTGCAACACAATTTTTCAATGCCTTTTTGAGCTCAAGAATACGTTCCTCACTCATAGGACCCGATGTATAAAAGGCCTCGATAAGAAATATCCAATTCTTCTCAAAATTATAAGCGACCACATCTGGCAACGAATCATGCGTAAGCTCAAAGAAGCCGAGCGACCGCAATTTATCATCCTCGCGTAAGAGATATTTATCAGTTGCATCACCGACATACAAAACTTCACACTGACCTGCAAATCGCGGTAAAAATTCCTCTATAATTTCACGCTGAAGTTGATTATGTCCACCTCTTGAGAAATCCAAAATATGCCCCGTCGATAGAGTTACCCGAACTTTTGGCATATCTCTTTTTCGCCGAAGAATCTCGCTTAAACTAGGTCTGTTTTTAGTAAAAAGTTTCAGCTTAATTGCCCAATCTTCCGTTCCGTAATAGGTAATCAGATCTTTAAATTCACTGCTCAACGTATACCCACGCGTAGGATCATTGGGAGCAGCACTTGGGTTGTTTGCACTGTTAAGTACTAAATCTGCCAGTACTAATAATTTAAGATGTTTACGCCTAACGTCATCATAAGAACCAGGTGATATGTTTTCTTCAAAGTGCTCGTTTTCAAATTTGATAATGTCTCTGGTTTTGATGTGTCTATGTTCGTTCTGTCCTTGAGCTTCCTTCCAGGATCGCTTTATACCTGCAACAGCAAGAAAAGCCAGCGCCATACTCTCTAGGCCACGAGGCCCTTTTCCCGAAAAAGGAATACCCACATTATACAAAATATCGAGCGCCTCATTCGCTAGGTCTTTTATACGCTCCGATTTTTTCGATTTAGGCAAATAGTCAATCATATCCTACAGACAAAGTACGGCTAGGCAGCAAATTGAGACGGTTTTTCTTTACAATAGCATTCTTTTACAGCCTGAGCCATTTTATAAGCAAGCATTGGAGGTACTGCATTTCCAATCTGATTGAATTGGTTAGTTTCAGCACCAGTGAAAATAAAATGATCAGGAAAGCTCTGAAGCCTCGCAGCTTCTCTAAGGAGCAAACGACGGCGCCTGCCATCCGGCAGTTTGACTCTATGCATATCACCGGTAGCGCCAGATAAGTTTCTACAAGTCAAAGTACGTGAAGGTCTATCTGCATATATATCTCGTGGATTTATACACTTAGAGGCTTTCTCATATTTTGCTATATAAATATCTTGAGCTTCCGTCAAAAATTTACTTTCTTGAGGCACTGTATTCATTAAATCAAAAATCGCTTCACCGGCTGTGTATTTTTTTAATTCAGGTGCAGGAAAGCTAAATTCCGAATTATGTCCCACCAAAAATAGTCTTTCTCGATTCTGCGGAACGCCATAATGAACGGCATTAAGCAATCTACAGTTCGTTTTATAGCCAAGACTTTCTAATTCCTCAATAATTAATTCAAGATACCATTTATTCGAATACAGCAGGCCCCTTACATTCTCAAATAGAAACATTCTAGGTTTTACTTTGCGAATTGCATCAACAAAAAAGGGAAAACCATTTCTTGAATCATGGATACCGTTTTGATTGCCCCCAACGCTGAATGGCTGACATGGCGGTCCGCCAATCACGATATCCGCAGCAGGGTATTCGGTATCCAATGTAAGTTTTTCGGTTCTACAATCCCCTTTTAAATTTGCACGGTAAGTATTTGCTGCATCAGGATTCATTTCAAAGCCAAGCGTTTCAAATCCCGCGGCTTCGAAGCCCAAGGCCAAACCACCGCAACCTGCAAATAAATCAAGCACCAGCGTTTTTTCTGTAATTTTAGGCGTAAGCAACTGGTTAATTAAATCCAAATAGGCCATGACTGAAGTAATTGCGCAAAAGTAATATAAATACTAACAATAATAGCACCAAGAACATCGCATTTTCTAAGTTATGCATTTAAAATAAAAGGTCCGGTTTATTTTTTTAACCGATGAACTTAAACTAAAAGCAGACTAAAAGATATAGTGTTTTTTTCAATCATAATTTACTTTCTAAGAGAGCTTTAGGAAAACCAAAGAGAATAACGTCGTATGAGATTTACATCTAACATTAGTAATAGCAATAAAAAATTTGTTTAATTATCTAAATAATAGATCAACAATACTGCATAATAACGAATCTGCTTATGATCCTATTCTTTGTACCACTAATGCAGATTAACTTGGTCAAAGTTCGCTACCTTTCTGGTTAGTTGTTTTCACCCTTGTAAAAAAAGCTTATATAATTGCCAGTCGGAGCTACGAACAAAGCCGGTTAGCTTTCACTAAACGGCTCTCTTGTTGAAAATCGGGACACTTGATTAAGTAACCCGGTGTACTTTTAAATTTACCCGTTATGATTGAGGATCAAATTCCACTATCCATTCAATACCATATTTATCTCGGAACATACCGGCGTATGTACCCCACGGACTGTCGCCAATCGGCCCTTCAACTTCTCCGCCTGCCGATAATCCGTTAAATATTTTGTCGGCTTCTTCACGACTTTCGGCGCTCGCATATATTTTAGACCTGTTTTCGTTTTCGCTTACCCGTCCCATAAATTCAGGCACATCATTAGCTATCAATACGTTGTTTTTGCCAAGGGGTAAGCCAATGTACATTATTGTGTTTTCTTCACTTTCTGCCACCTGAAACTCAGGACCAGCCAAATCTTTAAAACGAATGATCTTGGTGAACTCACCGCCAAAAACTGATTTGTAAAAATCGAATGCTTCCTGGGCGTTGCCATTGAAGTTGATCCAGGGATTAATTGCTCTCATAATTTTAGTTTTTAATTGTTATGTTTTTTGTTTATCTCTCCGATTATTAATAATTGGCTATTCTCCTTGTGTTTTTTGCGATAAGGTTGCAAACAGCTCGTCCAGGTTTTTCAACATCAGCATCATTCCTTGGGTGAAGCCCTCTGTTAAGCGCTCCATGCGTTCAAGCGATTCATTATAAATGGAAATATTCACTGTTGTTATGCCATCTTGTTCGCTGAAATTGTAATCCCATTCTGAGCCCGGCAATTCGGGATTTTCGTCCTCGTCGGCAAAAGAATTATATAATTGAAAATTGGTTTTGGGGGTAATAGAAGTATATTTCTGCAGCAGCCAGCGTTCCTGTCCGTCGGGGCTTATCATGGCGTAAAATCTCCGTCCCCCAACTTCAAAATTCATGTATTTGGTTTTGGAGCGCATTGGTGCGGGTGCGGCCCATTGGTCAAGTATTTCCTGTTTGGTAAAAGCATCCCATACCAGTTCAAGCCCCGCATCAAACTCACGGGTTATAAATACCTTTTGCGCTGCTTTATCAACGGTAAAATCAAATAGCAAATCGTTGTTCATATTTTCTGTTGTTTAATTGTTGATAATACTTTGTCGAGCTGATTAAACTGTGTTTCCCAGCTCTGCCTGAATTGGGCCAACCAATTATCAAACTCCTGCATTTTCTTTGCATTAAAGTGATAATAAATTTCCCTGCCCGAATGCTCTGGTTTAATGAGTTCGCATTCATGCAGTACTTTAATATGTTTAGATACTGCCTGCCGGGTCATATCAAATTTTTCGGCCATTGCATTCGGCGTCAAAGCCTTAATAGCAATTAAAGTTAAAATAGCTCTGCGTGTCGGATCGGCTATGGCCTGGAATAGATCTTGTTTCATTTTAAAACGCGCAACTTTTAAGTTGCGTAAATATATATGCAACTTTTGAGTTGCGCAAATTTATTTGCGATTATTTTTTAGATGGTTATTGACGGGAAGCCTATGGGTTGATACAAGAAGCATTCATTCTTTAAATAAGAGTTCCTCTTCTTCACGAAGAATGTCCATTAACATTAAAAGATTTTGTTTCAATACTTAAATATCTTTACCGAATAAATCTTCCATTTTTATTATTAATTTTAATCAACTGATTATCATTCCAATAACCATGAGAAGACTGCTACTCCTATTTTCCTGCCTTCTTGCAATTATTTGCGCCGCCTCATGTCGTAAAAGTGATAATGCTACCCTTTCAAAGCCGAGTCCCGATTCGTTGAAAAAACCGGTTGTTATCACACGGCCCCCAGTAACATTGGTTGGCCGGTGGGATGTAAGCGCAGAAAAATTCGTAAAATATCGGGATGGTGCAGAAATATCGAATACCACCGGCGCAGCTGCTCCTTATAATTTAGCTTACGTAATTTTTAATAACGACAGCACTTATACGTGTTTAGCGATGGACTGGTACCCGGCACTTTCAACATATGGAGTGGTGAAGGACGAAGTTGCCGGGACTTATCGGCTTGCTGACAGCAGTTTATCCGTATCCTCCTACCTGGCTGGTTTAAATACGATATATTATGGTGGCCCTCCAAATTCGCCGCCTACCTTGACGCCCGTTTCGGATAAAATGGTGTTGAGACAGTTTACGGATTCCACCCTCACTGTGCATCACGAATATGTATTTAATGCCACCGATCCATCGGCCGGGCCTATTGGTAATTACAAGTATATCTGGGACCTGTATTACAGGAAACATGGTTATTAATCAGTTCCTGCAAGGTACAATCATACTGTTAAAACAGGTCGCATTCTTGCTTTCGGTACATAATTAGGGCTTAAATAGAACAATACCGGCAACATCTGTGTCGCGATCCACCCCGCAACTTGTCGTTTTCACACAGTACACAAGCCTAAAATACCCACCATCTTTGTATTGTCAATCAAATCGAAACAATTAAACTAACATTCCATGAAAAGAGTATTTAAAGGATCTAATGTCATCCAACCGGTATTGATAATTGCTATGTTTCTTTTTACAATATTTCAATGTAAAGGGCAACAGCTTAAGCCTGCCGCCAGTGGCTATGCACCGGTTAATGGCATCAAAGTTTATTACGAAGTTTATGGCGAGGGTAAGCCTATCGTTTTGCTGCACGGTGCATTTTATACCATTGAGCTGAACTGGGCGCAGTTAATCCCTGAACTCTCAAAAACAAGAAAGGTAATTGCCCTTGAAATGCAGGGGCACGGACATACGCCATATTCGGACAGAAAATTAGACATTGCTACCCTGGCAAGTGATGTGGAAGGAGTAATGGATTTTTTAAAAATTGATAGTGCCGATGTTGCAGGATACAGCATGGGAGGCTCTATAGCTTACCAGTTCGCCGTAAAAAGCCCTAAAAGGGTGAAAAAATTGGTGATCATTTCATCCACCTACAAAACTAATGGCTGGCTACCTGTGGTAAATGGTGGTTTTAAAGGCTTTAAGCCTGAATTTTTTGATAATACCCCTTTAAAAACTGCATATGATGCAGTAGCACCCGACAAAACGAAATGGAGAAAGTTTATAGAACAAATGATTGTTTTTGCCGGGGTACCCTTTGACGTGGGTGATGCCAATATTGCAAAAATCGCCTCGCCGGTGTTGCTTATTTCTGGCGATAATGACGGGCTGGACAAAGTGGAGTTGGCAAAAACATACCAATTATTGGGCGGTGGTGTAGCTGCAGATTTAGCCCCCATGCCAAAATCGCATTTAGCCATTGTACCGGCGCAGAGCCATGTGGGCTTAATGCAGCAGACCAAAACTATCTTGGATCTTCTGAATGGCTTTTTACAATAACAAATCTTCAGTTTTGAAAATAAGGAGTTTGAAATTTTGAGCAAATTCCATTTTCAAACGGAGAATATAAATGACAGATTTATCTATAAACCAATTATACATAAATGAGAAAAATCAGAATTTTTGAACATATCTCGCTGGATGGTGTGATAGAACATGACGGAGACTATACCTATGGCGCATGGACAACACCCTATCGCAGTCCTGCCGGGGCGGCAACCCTCCTGGAGGCTTACGGGCCAAACTTCGACCTGCTGCTTGCCCGCCACACTTACGATATATTTAGCGGATTTTGGCCTACTGCCGGAGATTTCCCAATGGCAAATGCTATAAATGCCGCAACAAAATACATAGTAACCCACAGGCCCGACAGCCTGGAATGGGGGCCGGTAAAGGGTTTGGGCGAGGACGTTATAGCGTCTATTCGCGATCTCAAATCAACCGATGGCCCCGACCTGATCGTCGTTGGAAGTTCAACGCTAACTTCTGTGTTACTCGAGCAGGGACTGGCTGACGAGGTTGTGCTCATCACCTACCCGGTGTTGCTTGGCCGGGGTAAACGCTTATTGTCGGACACTATTGACGCCCGGGAACTTGCTTTTGTCGACTCGAAGAGTACGCCCACAGGTTTGCTCATCAACACGTACCGGCACGTCGGCACGTTGAAAAAATAACTTTTCGCCCCGGAGGGAAGAATTTCCCAAACACACTACAAAGCCACTTTACAAAAATAGAGCGGCTTTTTTAATTACGTCCGGGAACACAGCACCTACCCTTACAAACTGACATTTGATAAACCGTGCCAACTGCATTTAATTGTTAATTTTGCAACAGATAAAAATTTAAGAATGTCGATAACTACCGAAGACGAAAAAATTGGGATGCAGCAGGCAAGTGATGCTGTAGCCATTACGCTCAGGAGGATGCGGGAGTACGCAAAACCGGGTATCTCTACAAAAGAGCTTGACGAATACGGCGGCGAATTACTGGCACAACTGGGTGCAAGATCTGCACCTTTGTTAACCTACAATTTCCCGGGACATACTTGTATAAGCGTGAATGAGGAAGCAGCGCACGGTATACCTTCGGCCGATAAGATCCTTAAAGAAGGCGACCTGGTAAATATAGATGTATCGGCAGAGCTAAATGGTTACTGGGCTGATAACGGCGGGTCCTTCGTTTTAGGGCAGGATATCCACGGCTATGGCAAACTGGTGGAGGCCTCGAAAGAGATCTTAAAAAAAGCGATCAAAAACATTAAAAGCGGTGTCCGGATTTCGGAGATCGGCAGGTTAATTGAAACTGAAGCCAAAAAAGCCGGCTACACGGTAATAAAAAACCTGACCGGACATGGTGTTGGCCGCAGCTTGCACGAAGAGCCGCATGAAGTTGCCAACTTCTGCGACAGGTATAACACTGCGCGCTTTAAAAAGAATTCGGTGGTGGCGATAGAGACATTCATTTCAACACGGTCGACAATTGCCGATACTCAAGCCGATGGCTGGACATTAATTGGCAATAAAGGTGGTTTTGTTGCACAGCACGAGCACACCATTATGGTAACCGGCGGTGAGCCGGTAATATTTACCGCACAGAACGGTATTTGGGATTAATTCTTTTTGGAACAGATGGCACCGCGAAATGAATTAATTTAAAAAAATAATGTGCAAGCCTTTGGATGGACACCCAAAGGCTTTATTTTTAATGGGTGAAAAATCTTATCTCAAATATTTTCCTGCTAATATATCTTGCGTTGATTACAAGTTGCCAGTTTGATCCATACGCAGGAGATTTAACCACAGAGCAACCCAAAAGAGAAGACGTTATAGGAGTTTATCAATTTAAAGAGCAAACTATATCTCAAATTCAAATTGATAAACGCGGACAAAAGGCAACAATTACTTTAAAATCAGACGGTACATATCAGGCCAATAACATACCAAATGTTTTTGGCAGGCCAAACGCCGAAAACCACAAGTACATTTCAGCTAAAGGCAGTTGGAAAATCCAAACAATAGGAGCAGTGGATAATGGCTGGGGGCATCCAAAACCAAACTGGGGAATCACATTAACATCGATTGATGAAAGTTTGACAAATATTGGTTTTACGGGTAAAAAGAAGCCCTATGGACTGATGGTTAGCATTGATGATCCGGATTTAGCTATGGTTATGCTTTTTAAGAAAATAGATTAAACTGCCGGCTTGCTCTTCCCAAACCGAATACAACTTCGTTCCGTTAATATACCACCTGCTTTAATTTACCCGTTAACCTATTATCCATTAGTATTTTATTAATTTGGAGTAGTTATAACCCTCATTTAGTTGAAGCCGTATACATTCCATATCACCCTTTATGACGCCGCGTTTTTTGGGATGCTGTTTATCGGCCTCACTTTTATCCTGCTTTTATGGTTCGCCAGGAAAACAAACCAGTCGGCAAACCGTTTTTTGGCGGTCGCATTGGCTATTGCAGCTTTGTGGATAGTCCGGATCCTAGGCACCGATATCGGGCTGTCAACCTATATTACCAACTGGGGCCGGCTGCCGCTGCAGTTTTCGCTGGCATTTGGCCCGTTCATTTTCTTGTATGTACTTAAAATAACCCGGCCGGAGTATAAATTCACCCGCAGGGACCTACTGCATTTCAGCCCCTTGTTAGTCGAACAAAGCGCCTGGGCTTTAGAAGTGCTGGAAAGTATAAAAACAGGCCGGGCAACTTATGATACGCTGATATTTCAACGAATAAACCCTGTATTACAACTATTAGCATTTATCTCGGTCATTATTTATCTATACCTGTGCCGCAAGTTGATCGAAAACTTTTACCAGGAGCTAAAATTTAACGGAGGCGACCGGTACCGGCATGAGTTGAAATGGATACATAACCTACTAACAGGCTTCGGGTTGTTATGGCTGTTGTGGATCCCTTTTATAGCTGCCGACTATTTTTATTATGATTACCAATTGGGCACACAGGCCTATTATCCTTTGTATCTCCTGCTAATGTCCATGCTTATCTGGATGGCGGCAAGAGCATTTTTAAGGCCGGAAATTACCGCACAGGCAGATAGCTTACCGGTTTTTAAACCATTACTACCAGCGGAGCTGAAGCGAAAAGGCGCCTGGTTAAAGCGGGTTGTTAAAGAAAATAATTACTACCAGGATCCTGAGTTGAGTTTAAGCTCCCTCGCCGAAAAGCTCGGTATGCATACCCATGAGTTATCACGGATCATCAATACTGTGCTCAAAAAAAGCTTCAATGATTTTATTAATGAATACCGGGTACAGGCTGCTGCGCGGAAAATGCAGGACCCCGCTAATGATCATATCACCCTTTTAGGGATAGCGTTTGAATCGGGATTTAACTCCCAAAGTACCTTTAGCCGCATTTTCAAGCAAGTGACGGGGAAAAGCCCGCAGGAATATAAAAATAACTTAAAAAAAGAGTACCCATCTTATAAGTTGAGAAGCAATACCCAATTTGCGCCGGTAATTTTGAATCATGAAACCGCACCTAAATGGTCTCATGATAAAACAAACCGCAACTTTATGTTTAAAAATTATTTCAAAATCGCCTGGCGTAATTTAACACGGAATAAAAGCTATGCCGCCATTAACATTACCGGCCTGGCTGTAGGTATTGCTGTTTGTATGGTGATCTTTATCATTATACAGTTTCAAACAAGCTTTGATAGTTTTCACCCTAAGAAAGATCGTGCCTATCGTGTGCTAACCGAATACCATCACGCAGAAACCGGTGATATTACCTATGGCAAAGATGTCCCCTTTCCGTTGCCTTTGGGATTAAAAACGGCTTTCCCCCAAATAGAACAGGTTGCCCCAATTTTTGCAAGCCAGAATGACCAGTTAATTATACCTGACGAAAACGGCGTCACAGTAAAAATGTTTAAGGAACAAAGGGGCCTGTTTTACACCAATCCATCATTCTTTAAAATTTTCAACTTCCCGCTGCTTGCCGGCTCATACGCTTCATTAAAAGACCCTGACAACGTACTGCTTACCAAAGAGGTTGCTGAAAAGTATTTTGGCGACTGGAAATCCGCAATAGGTAAAACCATTAAATTGCAAATGGGCGGCTTTATGTTTGAGCATGGCACGGACGTATTAAGAGTGTCGGGGATCCTGGCTACCATTCCCCCAAATTCCGACTTTCAGCTCAAACTTGTTGTTAGCTTTGGTACAGGGTTTACCGGAGACTATTTAGCAAAATCTACAGACTGGAACAGAACGGTAACTGATTTTGGCTGCTATATTTTGTTACCTCAGAGCCTTTCTGCCGACAATTTTAATCAACAGCTGAGAGCTTATTCACAAAAAGTACAATCTTCTGATAACAAGGACAGTCATATTATACAAGCACTAAATGCTGTTCATTATGATTCACAAACAGGCAACTACAGTAATCAAACAGCCAGCCATCAGTTGCTCAATGTATTGTGGTTAATTGCCGCGTTCATCCTGCTCATTGCCTGTGTAAACTTTATTAACCTTTCTACCGCGCAGGCTGTTAACCGGGCAAAAGAGGTTGGTGTCAGAAAGGTTTTGGGGAGCAATAAATCGCAATTACAACTCCAGTTCATTGTCGAAACATTTTTAATCGTGGCAAGCGCTGTATTACTTGCAGTTGCTATTACCATGCTTGCATTACCTTATATAAGCCGGCTTTTAGAGTTGTCGCTTTCACTCAGCAATCCTTCAATTATTTTATTCCTTCTGGCTGTGGCAGTTGTTGTAACCGCCTTGGCGGGTTTTTATCCTTCTATTGTTTTATCGCGTTTCAATCCTGTTAATGCTTTAAAAAGTAAACTCACAACAGATCCGGCAAAGGGAATTTCATTAAGAAGGGGCCTGGTGGTGTTTCAATTCATCATTGCGCAGGCATTGATCATCGGAACGCTCGTCATTGTAAAGCAAATGGACTATTTTATGGATCAGCCTTTAGGCTTCGATAAAGAGACAATTGTTAATATTCCATTCCGGGTAGATAGCCTTCGAATGAGCCGGCTGAACTATTTGAGGGACCAGTTATTATCCATAAATGGCGTACAAGCGGTATGCTACAGTTCGAACACCCCGATTGAAAACGGTAATGATACGTGGAGCGCTGTCAGGTTTGACCACGCAACAAAAGAAACAGGTTTCAAGGCGATTACCAAATTTGCCGACGAAGGCTATGTACCGACCTACAAGTTAAAGTTGATAGCCGGAAGAAACCTTCAGCCATCCCCCTTTACCAGGGAGTTTTTGGTAAACGAATCGCTTGTAAAAAGCTTAGGGATTAAAAACCCCGGGGACATATTGAACAAGGAAATCAGCATATGGGATGGTGTAATAAAATGCCCGGTTGTTGGCGTATTAAAAGATTTTAATGACAGGTCTTTCCGACACGGCCTTGCACCATTACTTATCGCCACAAACATCACCATGTATAATCAGGCCGGCATAAAGCTTAAAACCACGAATGTTTTTTCGACTATGCAATCTGTTAAACAAGTATTTGAAAAAACATTTCCCAATTTTGTTTATGAATACCGGTTTTTGGATGATAAAATTGCAAGTTTTTACAAACAGGAAAATCAGTTAGCCCAGTTGTATAAAATTTTTGCAGCTATCGCGATACTTCTAAGCTGCCTGGGTTTGTATGGCTTAGCCTCGTTCATGGCTGTACAACGGATAAAAGAAGTCGGCATCCGCAAAGTACTTGGCGCTACGTCAGGCAGCATCGTTTATTTGTTTTCGAAAGAGTTTATTATACTCATTGCTATCGCCTTTGCCATCGCCACCCCCATTGCATGGTATTACATGCACCAGTGGCTGCAAGCTTATGTTTACCGCATCAATATCAGTTGGTGGCTATTTGCAGCGGGGGGAATGGCAGCAATTGTTATTGCACTTGCAACCATAAGTTTCCAGGCAGTAAAAGCGGCAAAAGCTAATCCGGTGAAGAGTTTGAGGAGTGAATGATTAAGTGGTTCAGTTGGGCAGGCAAACAAAGATATTAAATGGATTTGGCTCAATATAATATGTTGAATTATTTACTTTTAACAAATTAAATTCTTTAAATTGATCGCATAAAGAATCTAATTAAACCCTATGCGGAACGCAGCCGCTAAACCTTAACATCAACCTCACATATCAATACAACCATGATCAAAAACTATTTTAAAGCAGCGCTTCGCAATTTCCGGGCGCACCGTTTTTTTACTTTCGTAAATATAGTGGGATTGGCTATTGGTGTCAGTGCGGCCCTGGCTATTTATGTTATCGTAAGTTTTGATCTCAGTTTCGATAGGTTTCACAACGATAGTGACAGGATTTACAGGGTCGTAACGAACTTTTCATACATGGATAAGGTAGTAGCCAAATTGGGCATGGTAAATGGCCCGCTTCCCGCAATAGTAAAAGCAGAAGCACCTAATATAAAAACTGCCACCCGCTTTTTAGAAATGAAAAACACTGATGTACAGGTCCCCGATGAAACATCAAATCCGGTTAAATTCAGAGGTGAAAGCAGTATTGTGCTGGCTGATGATGAATATTTTAATCTGTTTAATTACAAATGGCTGGCAGGTTCGCCAGCTACAGCGCTTAGAGAGCCATACCAGGTGGTACTTACCTCTGATCAGGCCAGGAAATATTTCCCCAATGCCCCTTACAACCAATTATTGGGCAAAACGGTTATATATGACAGCATCAAAACAACCGTTTCGGGCATAGTTCAAACTCCCGCTCAAAATACCGATTTTTATTTTAAGGATTTTATATCCTATCCAACCTGTTTGCATAATGCTAACCTGAAAAACATGACCCGTTTAACCGAGTGGCCGGGTGTGGTGTGGCAATTATTCATTAAGATTGATAAACATGCGAATGCCGCTGACATAGAAGAGCGGATCAACGGGTTGCTGAAAAAATACAATAAGGAACTAAGGCCTGGAGACGGCCAGACTGAACATTTACAATCATTCCGCGACCTGCATTTCGACCCGGTATATGCCAATTTTGAAAAAGGGAGGCGGGCAAACAAGACTACGCTATATAGTTTACTCATTGTTGCCGGATTTCTGTTATTGCTCGGATCCATCAATTTTATTAATCTTTCAACAGCGCAGGCTGCACAGCGGGCCAAAGAAATTGGGATCCGTAAAACTATGGGTAGCAGCAGATGGCAGCTAATTGTACAGTTTTTGAGCGAAACTTTGGTTATCACACTTGTTGCCATCTGCATAGCCATGGTACTGACACCGGTGATACTGAAATTCTTTGCAGATTTTATCCCACCGGGCGTATCTGTTAATTATTTTGATAGTAACCTGTTGCTGTTTTTATTCACACTCCTGATAACAGTAACCCTACTGGCCGGGTTGTACCCCGCAATTATCCTTTCCGGGTACCGGCCGGTATATGTATTGCATAACCTGCCGAACAAAGATACAGGCAACAGCGGCGGAACGTTGCTTAGAAAATCGCTATCAGTTACGCAGTTTATAATCGCCCAATTTTTCATCATGACAACGCTGTTGGTTAATAAACAGGTTTTTTATGCGCTGCATAAAGATATGGGCTTCAGTAAAGATGGGATCATCAACATAAGTACTCCTCTCAATACGATAAATACTAACAAACAACAGTTATTTAAAGATAAAATAAGTCAGATCCCCCAAATCGACTTAATGAGTATCGGAAGCGAGCCGCCTGCTGATGAAAAGATCGGAGTATGGGAAGTAACTTATAACGACGGAAAAAAAGAAGTTAAAGCAACGCTTCAACAACGAAACGGCGACGAGAACTACCTTAAAGTTTACCGCATAAAATTATTAGCCGGCCGTAACCTGCAACCGGCAGATTCACTGACCGCCGTACTGGTAAATGAAAAATATACTCATATGATAGGTTTTCAGAACCCCGCGGATGCTGTTGGGGCATCTTTTGATTATGAGGGCAATAAGAGGATGATAGTTGGCGTAGTTGCTGATTTTTATCAAAAATCACTCCGGGACCCAATCATGCCCATGTCTATACAAACCCCGCATTACCGGTTTAATGATCGGTTTTTCCATATCTTGCTAAAGCCTCAAACTACCGGAAATAATGATTGGAGCAATGCCATCGGCAGAATGAGAAAAGCCTGGACGGAGGTTTATCCAGATATTGAATTTGATTATCATTTTTTTGATGAAGAGGTAGCCCGTTTTTATGATGGCGAACAGCGCACATCGAAATTACTTGGCTGGGCAACCGGACTGTCTATATTAATCAGTTGTTTGGGCTTACTCGGCCTAACCATTTTTAATACCAACAGGCGCACACGGGAAATTGGTATCAGAAAAGTACTTGGCGCGTCGGTAACACAAATAGTAAAGCTATTGTCGTCAGAGATAGCCAGATTAATTATTTTATCTTTTATGTTGGTTATGCCATTTGCCTGGTTCACAATGAATAAATGGTTACAAAGCTATGCGGACCGTACGCCAATAAGCTGGTGGATATTTGTTCTTAGTGGAATTGGAATGTTGTTTGCCGCATTTTTGACATCAGCTTTTCAAACAATAAGGACGGCCTCCTCAAATCCGGTAAAAAGTTTAAGAAACGATTAAAATGCCTTTTGTAAAAACATTCTTTATTATTCTTTCAAAAAACCAGTTTTTATTTAGTGGTGTCAAGCCACCACTAAAGTCAGAAATTTCTAAACCTTAAACCTTATATCCCCTGAAGTAAATGCCGTCGTATTTTACATGGGGGACATTATTTTAACCCCAGCCTGCTGCGCAGAAGATCCCGGTATGTGCTGCCTATCGGGATTTTTTCGCCGTTAATAATAAGCTGATGTACTTCGATCATGGTAATATGTTTGATAGCTACCACATACGATTTATGCACCCGTAAAAAATCCGCTGCGGGTACAAGGTCAAAAATATCCCCCATATTTTCACGCACCAGGATATTTCTGTCTTTAAGGTGAATGGTGATATAATTACCATCTTTTTCCAGATACAAGATCTCATCTACTTTAACCTGGTAAGTTTGCGGACCGCTTTTGATAAAAACGGTGGGCTCATCCTCTTTGCTTACTCCATTTTTTGAAGATAGCGCTGCCACCGCTTTATTTATGGCTGCAAGAAAGCGCTCAAAAGTGATAGGTTTCAACAGGTAATCGAGGGCGTTCAGGTCGTAGCTTTCTACCGCATAGTGACTATAAGCGGTAGTAAAAATGATCATTGGCCTGGGCGACAAGGTTTGCACCAACTGCATTCCGCTGATATCAGGCATATTAATGTCAAGAAAGATGAGGTCCACCTTTTCACGGTTCAGGAATTCAATCGCCTTCACGGGTTCGCGAAAGGTGGCTTTCAAATCAACCAGGCTGGTTTTAAGGCAATAGCGCTCTATCACTTCAAGCGCCTTCGGCTCATCATCAATGGCAATGCAGGTTATCATTCCAGGTCAATTTCAAGTTTTACAATATATTTTCCCTGTTCTTCATTGATCTGCAGGTCATGTTTACCAGGATACAACAAATCGAGCCGCCGCTTTACATTTTCGAGCCCGATGCCGCTTTTTTCATCCTCCATTTTTTTGATGGCGCTATATTTGGTATTGACACAGGTAAAGATCAGCTTATGGTCTGCAAGCACAATGGCAATATCTATCCCGGATGTTTGCCCAATAGAAACGCCGTGCTTAAAGGCATTTTCAACAAAAGGGATAAATAGCATCGGAGCGACGACGACAGTTCCCGTCTGCGCAGGGTGATCAAATATCACTTTTACCTCATCATCTGCATAACGCAGCTTATTCAGGGTAATACAGTCTTCCAGGTATGCTATTTCTTTGTTTAGCGACACGCCGCCGGCATTGCTGTCATAGATCATGTAGCGCATCATGCCCGAAAGTTTGGAAATCCCGTCGGCAAGCTCATCATTCCCCTTTTCCTGTGCCATCGAAAACAGGTTATTGAGGGTATTAAACAGGAAATGCGGATTGATCTGCGATTTAAGGAATTTGATCTCGGTACTCAGTTGATAAGCCTCCAGCTGATTGCGTACCAGTTCATTTCGGGCCCATTCTTTCAAAAAGAAATAGGCTATTGAAAGCCCGGCTGCAGTTAAAAAAATAAGCAGCATGGTGAGCTGCATGTGCACCCAGTTCCCTATTGCAAAAAATGCGTTATGATTTGGTATCAGGTGATTAAGGCCATCCTTGCCTGCTGCAAAACCAGGAGGTGGTGGCCCCATGGGCAGGCTATTGCTCAATTTAGAACCAACCAAAATATAATTGGCCAAAAAGACCAATATAAACCAGCCGGCGGCTATAGCGATGCCCACAAATAAGCTTTTATAGCGAAGCGCCTTTTTAAAGATCAAAAATATATTGCCATAAAACAGCAGGGCCAGAAACGCGAGTGTAAAGCGGGAATATGGAAAAATGGTGTCTACCTCACTCCTTTCCATGATCTTTCCGTTGTGGTTTACCCGAATCTTGACTGTTGAGCTGGTTAGTGAATTCAGGGTGTAATACACCCCTATCCAGAACGCCAGGTGGATCAGTATCTCGATGATATGTTTAACCTTGATACGGTGCATTCTTCAAAAGTATATTAAGCCCGGTTTATTCATAAATTATTGATGTTAATATAGCGATTTGCCGGCTAAACGGGCAATTTTTGAAATCCGGGCTTAAGGCCGCCGCCAATTTGTTTTCGCCAGAAGCTCAAATAACAAATATCCATTCTATGCAGAAATGATGACGCTGTTCATACCAAAGTTTTTGGTGGATTTAAAGGGCAAAGTACTATTGCTTAAAAATATCCAAATTATGAAAAAGCGATTTTTATTGTGCACAGCCCTTTTATCATGCACCATTATGGCCCGGGCACAAAAACCGGATACCGCACAAGTGCTGGTACACTACAAGTTTTCCCACATCAGGGATACCACCAACCGGGAACACCCCTACACCGAGAACATGGTTTTGATTGTGGGTAAAAATGCCGGGGTTTACAAAAGTTATGACAAGCAGTTGCAGGATGCGCTATTCAAAAAACAGGTGCAGGAACAGGCAGCCAACTCACCCGACGGACATGTAAATATCCAGCGGAGATCATCGGGCTCAGGCACAGACTATTACCAGTTCCCGAACGGTAAAAAACTGGCAAGGAAAGAACCGCTCCTGTTCAATAGCTATCTCATAACAGATGCCCTGCCCGCCATCGAGTGGAAAATAAGCGGAGATACAGCAACGTTTGGTGGCTTGCATTGCCAAAAAGCAACAGGCCATTTCAAGGGAAGGGATTATATGGCTTGGTTCAGTCCTGATCTGCCGCTGCATATAGGCCCCTGGAAACTTAATGGACTGCCGGGAGTGATTGTGGAAGCTTATGATACCAAAAAAGAAGTCTATTTTAAGTTTGACGGGATTGAAAAAGCGGTCATATCTCCCCAAAAGGGTGATGATCAGCCAACCGGCCCGGCCCCGGATAACCAGGGACGGATGGCCGTGATGATAGGCATGGACGACCAGGTTGGCGATCCTAATATCATCCAACTCCCTACCAATGCCATCAAAACTACTGAAAAAGAGTTTTCCAAATTGCAGGAGGCCATGCGTAAAGATCCGAATGCCTTTGCCCAGTCAATGGCGGCTGCGCAGGCGGCAAGCCAGGGCAGGCCGGCCCCAAAAATCGATATCAGGATCGGTCCGCAACCGGTGATCAACAACCCGATAGAATTGCCTGAAAAGAAATGAGCCGGATTATAAAGTCAGTATGGTTGCTGGTTATAGGGTTACTATTTTCGGCTTCTGGCTTTGGTCAAAGTATTAAGGGGACAGTAAAAGACAGCACCGGGAAACCGGTGCCTTATGCCACCATTAACCTCAAAAACGCGGCCACTAATAACATTATAAGCTATACCACTACCGATACCAAAGGCACCTATATTTTGCCGCTCCCGGCCAATACACCGATGAGCGGCCTGCTGGTCGAAGTGCGTTGTATAGGCTATAAAAATCAGAGCAGGGGCATTACGGATTTGCAAGCTCCCGTTGATTTCACTTTATCTGTTTCCATCAACCAGTTACAGGCCGTAGTGATTAAAAGCAGCCGACCGGTGTTGCGGACGAACGGTGATACCCTAAGCTATAAAGTATCTGATTTCAGCAGTGTGCAGGACAGAGTTATTGGCGATGTGATCAAAAAACTGCCGGGTATAACGGTTGCCGCTGATGGCAGGATCAGTTATAACAATAAACCGATCTCCAACCTGTACATCGGCGGTGATAACCTGCTGGACGATAAATATAATATTGCTACCACTACCATTCCCCAAGGTGCGGTAGATCAGGTGCAGGTGATCCAGAACCACCAACCCGTTAAAGTGCTCCAAAATAAAGTAACGAGCGATGATGTGGCGCTCAACCTCAGCTTCAAAAAAGGCGCTAAATTACAGATGGTTGGGCAAGAGAGCATCGGCGCGGGCTTACCTGGCAATTATGATGTGGATTTGAATGCCATGATGTTTAAGGATAAGTACAAAGCCATTAATTACCTTAAAGGCAATAACATAGGTAACGACCTGCAGCAGGACCTGGTATCGCACAATTTTGCCGATTATATGCAGCGTATCGATAACGATGTGCCGGCCACTATGTTATCGCTTGGTTCGGTGAATGACCCGGCTTTATCACGTAACCGGTATTTATTCAATCGCTCGGGGATCCTCAATCTCAATAATCTGGTCAATTTTAAAAAGAATGTGCAGATGAAGATCAATGCTTACTATTTGCGCGATGCCCGGCGGCAGGACTACAGCCAGCACACCACCATCTTTTTACCCGGCGATACGGTACGCTATAATGAAACTCAACGTAACCGCTTCCGCCCCGACATATTGCATACTCAGTTTACGCTGAACATTAACCAGGATAAATATTACCTGAACGATGTGTTGCTGATGGATAACAACCAGTCCACCAATTACTCAGACCTGAATACAAACGGCGGCATGGTAAACCAGGTATTTAAAGATAACGCGCTGAATTTTTCTAATGAATTTAACCTGATCAAATCCTTAAGATCAAACAACATTATCCAGGCTTACTCCTATATCAGTCATTCGACTGAGCCCGAGAGCAGGACAATTGGGCCGGACTATAACAATCCAATTTTTAACAATAATGTCCCTTATGCGCAGTTGGTGCAAAATGTAAATGTACCTGCGTGGTATACCAATAACTATATCTCTTTCAAAATACCGTCGAACCTTATCACGCAAAGTTTCAGAACAGGGTTCAGCGTTCAATCACAAAAGTTAAACTCAGATCTAAACGTTGTACAGGCAGATAACACGGTTAACCTTGAGTCAGACAGTTCCATCAACCATTTAAACTGGACCAGAAAAAAACTGTATGCCGAAGCGGCTTACGATCTGCCGGGCAGCATCCTCAAAGTGAACCTCACCTTGCCGTTAAGCCTGCAGCAGATCAATTATTCGGACAGCCTGTACGCGCTGCGCAAGGGTTTAACAAGGTTATATTTCAACCCGCAATTAAAGGTAAAATATCAAACCGGGATGGAGAACTACCTGAATTTGCTTTACAGCTACCGCAACGAGGCGGGTACCATAGAAGATATGTACCAGGGCTATATCCTAAAGGATTACCGGACACTTTATGCCAATAATGCCGGCCTTACCGAACGGCAGAACCAACTTGTGGCCCTTGGGTTTAACTACCGCAAGGCGCTCACCCTTTTGTTCGCCAGCCTGAACATTGTTTATAACCATATCGTTTCCAATAATATCGCTTCAGAAGTAATTACCAACACTCTGCGGCAGCGTGTAGTGCTGCCATATTCTAACAGTACCGATTCATGGACGTTGAACGGCACTGTCAGCAAATATTCCTTTGCATTAAAAACCACTTTCAGCGGAGGGGTACAATGGCAAAGTAATAAGTCGGTGCAGATCCAGAATAATGTGCTGTTGCCTTTCAATACCATTTCCAGAACCATCAATGCCGGTGCAGATACCAAAGTGAATGAGCAGGTAAACTTTAGCTATAAAGTTATGTTTACTCAAATCCAAAGTCGTTCTGCAGCGGAGGCATCGGCTTATCATATTAATCAGTTGCTTCAGCAAGCATCGGTAAACTATAACCCTGTAACCTATTTGCAGTTCAAATTATCAGGCGAGCATTACTTTACCCGCCAGCAGGGCAATCCTGATCTCAAATACTTTTTTGCAGATGCTTCGGCAAAATTCAGGGTCGAAAAATGGAAGACCGACCTGGAGCTGAGCGCTGCTAATTTTCTGAACGTAAAAACTTATAACACGCTTTACTTATCAGCCAATACATTAACTGCCAGTTCGTACACCTTGCCGGGAAGGATTATATTGCTCAAAATAATGTTCCATATTTGAGTGGTGTCAGGTTTTTTCAGACAGCCTATCCGGCCTGCTGCTCCTCTTCCGTCAGTTTCAGCAATGTGGCTTCATTTTTTATGCGGATGCTTTTGCCCGATATTTCGATGATCTCCTCATCGATAAAATCATTAATGGTGCGAAAGAGTGATTCATAAGCTGCGCCTGTAAATGAGGCCAGGTCCTGCCGGGTAAGTTCAATATTGATAAAGCCCTGTTCATTTAGCCCGAATTTGTTTTTAAGTGAAATAAAAGCCTGGGCTACACGGCCCTTAACGGGCATATGCGCCAGGTTGCGCATCCGTTTTTCGGATTCCTGCAATTCGTTGGCAAAGAAGCGCATCAGCTTAATAACAAAGTTATTGTTAACCTGCAGGGTACTTTCAAAAAAGGGCATTTCGATATAGCAAATTATACCTGCCTCAACGGCTGTGGCCGAAACCGGGTAAAACTCTGTGTTACCCAACCCGAGGTGCCCGACAATATCGCCTTCGCGGGCAAAACGGAGAATAAGCTCTTTTTCCTTATCCCACTTTTTATGAACCTTTACCGTGCCTGAATAAACAAAGTAAATGCCGGTAACGGGATCACCTTCTTTAAAGATCTGCTGCCCCTTTTTTACAATGATATTTTTCCTGGCGGCGCTGATTGCCGGGATCCAGTCGGGCAGGCAGTGTGTACATAAAAAGCAAGTCCCCAAATCGCATTTATCTTTGTTTTTCGCCATTTATTGATGTGTATTTAAGCCGGTGCTGTTATAAAAACATGCTAATTTATTAAAAGCGGCGGCCTTTTGGCTGTTCCCAGGTAGCCATGTTAAAAATAACTCCCAAACTTAACAATACCGCACCGCCAAAAACAGGCCATGGAAATGAGCGGATGCCATTGATGTTAATGCTCCATGGATGGGAATCGAAAGGGTTAACGGTATTCAGGTTCCTGAATAGCAACAATCCGGCAATGATGCTTGCGGCACCTAAAACAGAAAGAATAATACTGGTAATTTTCATAACTATTGTTTGTGCAATGATTTTTATTAAAAACTTAGCAAATGTTAAATAAAAACATTGCATATGCAATATAAAATTAAAAATAAAATTTATTTATGCTGCTTTAAGTATTACCTTTGCAAGAAAAATAGTACAGTCCCCTAAAACGGAACGGGACTAATCAAAACATGGAAACAAAACAGAACGCCATCCCGGTTTCACCTTCACTAAATGATCTTTATAATTTTAAATCCGGCTTAAAAGGCACCAGGCAAATGAAAACAAGGCTAATCTTTATATCGGCACTTTGTATACTTATTGCCGGCCTTATCAGCGTAATAGCCAAAGGCCTTATCTATCTTATTAATATCGTTACCAATATCTCATTTTACGGAACGCTGGATGCCGGCTTTCACAGCCCGGCCAATAACCATTTGGGTTTATGGGTAATTGTTATACCGGCTATAGGCGGCATTATAGTAGGCATTATGGCCCTGTATGGCTCCAAGGCCATCAGGGGGCATGGCATACCTGAGGCAATGGAGCAGATCCTGGTAAATAAAAGCAAAATAAAACCGATTATAACTTTTCTGAAACCCGTATCATCGGCCATAGCCATAGGTACCGGCGGGCCATTTGGCGCCGAGGGACCTATTATTGCAACAGGCGGGGCACTTGGTTCAACCTTTGGCCAGTTATTCAAAATATCGCCCAACGAGCGTAAAATTATTTTGGCAGCAGGAGCAACGGCGGGAATGTCGGCCATTTTTGGCACGCCCATCGCAGCGGTGTTTTTAGCTATTGAGCTGTTGTTGTTCGAGTTTTCGCCCCGGGCCATATTACCGGTGGCATTAGCTTGTATTACCGGGGCAGCCGGGCATCATCTGTTATTTGAAGCCGGGCCTGTATTCCCGATGCCTGATGTAGATACACCTTCAAATACGGCCCAGGCTATTTACAGTATCATTGGCCTGGTCATTGGCTTTATATCATTGGGGCTTACCAAAATAGTTTATTTTATTGAAGATAGCTTTGAAAAACTGCCTATCCATTGGATGTGGTGGCCTGCAATTGGTGGCCTGGCGGTAGGCCTGATAGGTTATTTTGCGCCGCACACCCTTGGCGTAGGATATGATAATATTATCACTATTCTTTCGGGTACATTATCATTGATGTTAATTGTGCGTTTGTGTTTATTCAAATTTCTTTCATGGGCTATAGCCCTTGGCAGCGGCACTTCGGGCGGTACGCTGGCTCCCTTGTTAACCATTGGCGGTGCGGCAGGTGCAGCCTTTGGCATACTGGTACACCTGGTATTTCCTGATGCGGGCATAAGTGTTCCAATAGCTGCGCTTATTGGTATGGCCGCTATGTTTGCAGGCGCTTCAAGGGCTTATTTAACCAGTATCACCTTCGCGCTGGAGGCTACCATGCAATCGCATGCATTACTGCCCTTGCTTGGTGCTTGTACAGCATCGTACCTGGTTTCATTCTTCCTGATGGAAAATACCATCATGACCGAAAAAATTGCCCGCCGTGGGGTATACACCCCTGATTCATACGAACCTGATTTGTTACAGGTATTGACTGTTGCCGACGTTAACAATGAAGTTGGTGAAACCTTAAAAAGCAATAGTACCATAGCCGAAACAAGGGCCTGGCTTACCGGAAATAATATTACCCAAAGTTTTTTTATAGTGATTAATAATGATGGAAGCTATGCAGGCATGGTTAGCCTGACCGACATTTATAACCATAGTATTTCTGCCGAACTCATCATAAGTAATATAACCAAGGCAAGTAAACAGGCCGTGAAGAGCAATGATCCGCTGAAACGCGTTGTGGAGATCATGGCCGAAGAATCGGTAGAGGTGCTTCCCGTTATTGCCACCGGAAATACCATAGCCGGGCAAATCTCCTATAAAGAGATCTTAAACACCTACTATCAGTACGTTGCCGAGAATAGGAAGCAAAACACGCATATCTCCCTTAAACGGCGTAGACTTAAAATTGCCGCCCGTGGCCGCAGCAGGGCTAAATCTTAAAAATAAGATTTAAATGAAAACCCCGCGTGACGTAAGATCAGGCGGGGTTTCTTTTTTTCTGAACATTCCTACCTCGTAAAAATTAAATAAGCCGAAGCTGGGTTATTGCTTATTTATTCTATAGCTTTGATTTATAAAATGTTGCTACTTATTTAGCAGCATTTTATTTTCCATTTCTGCCAATTACACCTGTTGATTTAGCGTTGCTGTTGAAAGTAATATTTAACCTTTATTAAATCATATTTTATGAAAAAATTTGTAATTGAAAGGGAGCTGCCCGGCGCTGGTAACCTATCGGCCGAGGAATTACAGGCTATTTCACAGGCATCGTGTTCGGTTGTAAATGAATTGGGAAAGCCATACCATTGGATTCAGTCGTTTGTTACGGCTGATAAGATCTATTGCATTCACATTGCCGAAAGTGAAGATGTTGTTCGCGAACATGCCATGAAAGGCGGCTTCCCGGTAACCAGTATTGCCGAAGTTAAGGCCATCATTGACCCAACAACAAGCACCGCCACAGTTTAATATCAATGCCGGCTGGTAACAAAAAGAGGCCCGTAGTTTTAATACCGGCCTCTATTATTTTATAGTGATGTGTTTTAGTTACCCACCGAAACAGAAGCGTTGGTTTTAAACAGCGGATCGGGTTTAAAATAATTGCCGCCTGCAAAACTGATCACATAATCAGATTTAAAATGGGTACTTTTTTTATAATAATCGGTACTGATGATCTGTGCACCTGATTTTTGGGCTGCTATAAACGAGCTCATATCATTTGCGCGGGCTTCTTCTGTATCCGAGTCGGCACGGGTACGGATAATGTAACCTTTCTTAACCAGTTTTTGAATGGCTGCCAGATCCTTTTTAGCATCATTCATAATGTGAATGGCGGCTTCAGGTGTGCCCGGCAATGCATCGGCAAACAATACACGGCCTTTTAACGATGGGTGACCTGCGATATAGGCAGCTCTTTTTTCGCCTTTTTCATCAAGAATAAAAATGAACTTCCCTTTGGCCGCTTTAAGCGTTGGCCAGTTGTTGTGCAATACAGCGGCTTCAAGGGTTTTGTATGTGCCGCGCACATCATCGGGGGTAATTAAATATTGTTTGCCCAGATAGTCTAAAATTTCTTTATCCAGATTGTCAAAGGTTTTAGCTGTAAATTTTTCCGGAACAGTGAACCCTGTTTTTTTTGACGGCTCGTCTTTAGCATTCATGGTAATGTAAATGGGATTATGATCAGGATGTTCATCACTCCATTTCTTCAACTCCTGCAGGCAAAGCTTAAAAGTTGCGCAATTGCTGCGGAAGTCAATATCCTCAATGTGGAATACTTTAAAACCCGGCTCCTTCATTACGCCCCGGGTATCAAAAGCAGGCTGGCCCGGTACCCAATCCAGCCCTTTAGGGTGGGCATACTTGCCACCTTTGGTATCGGCGTAAACGTCGATTTCCAAAGCGTTTAAACCTAAATTAAGCTGGTCGGTAAGACTGATGTGCTCATAATCGATCTTGTTCATACCAACCGAATCGCGCTGTTGCAAAAAACGGAACAGCTTAGGGTTGATGGCTTGTTTATAGCTATTGTGCGAGCCTATTACCTGGAAATGGTTCATTTTCTGGTCGCCTGGATTGCTCAATAGCGCAGATGCTGAAAGAATAATGCCCCCGATTAATCCGCCTGTAAGTTTCATTTTGGTAAATATATTATTGGTTTAACAAAACAAGCGCAAAAGGCCTGCCTTTTGCGCTTGTATAAAAAATGTTACTAATTAATAACCCGGGTTCTGTTTCAGGTTAGGGTTGGTTTTTAATTCGGTTGATGGAATTGGATATAACCTGCGAGTCGGATCGGTGTTCATTTTCAGGTCGTCCGTTTTGCCGCCCATAACCGGTAGTGGATATTCTTTCTCGAATAAGCCATAACGGATCAGGTCATTACGGCGCCATGCTTCCCATGAAAGCTCACGCGCGCGCTCATCCAGCAAACCATCCAAATCAATTGATGTAGCAAGCTCCGCGTGGGCACGGCTGCGTAGTTTGTTTACCAAAGTAAGCGGAGTTTGGGCATCGCCATTGATGGTTGTTGGAGCCGCACCGCGTAAAATAGCTTCAGCTTTCATCAGGTAAATATCGGCCAAACGGAATACCGGCACGTCGTTACTGTTTAAACGGGTAGCCTGGATGATGTTAACATCAGGATAGTATTTAATTGAACGTACACCTTCCGATTGCGAGGTTGTCACATCATTACCCAAATCCATTGGTTTTAAACCGGTAAGGGTTAGTGTTGGGATGAGGTTAATTTGCTTGGTTGCGTTCGGGGCCGGGTAATAGACAGGTTGATTGGTGAAGCCGCCATTGCCATCAGGATAATATTGCGGTCCCGCAAGCCATGTTTTGGTACGGTCATCGCCGGGAATGTTAAAGCGGTTATAAAACTCAGGTGTGGTGCTCATGGCAATACTTAAGCCTACGTTGAAGCCATATGCCTGGGCCAGGTAATAAAAGAAACCAAAACGGGTAAACTGGTTGCCCGGAATTTGCTGATCATAAGGAACAGCGAAAATAGTTTCATTAATCTGCGGACCGTTGGTTGGCAAAAATATATCGCGGAATCTGGCATCGAGGAAATAATTAGTATTAGCCTGTACACTATCGCACATAGCCACGGTTTCCTGGTAACGGGTAGTACCGGTGTAAACACCCGAGTTTAAATACATTTTTGCAAGCAGGGCGAATACCATACCTTTTGTTGGCCGACCGTATTGCGAAACGTTTGTAGCCGCATTACTGCTTTTGGCGGGTAATAATGGCAGCACGCTTTTCAATTCGCTTTCAATAAAGGCATATACTTGTGCACGTGGCTGGGTGGCGGGTTGTGTGGTTACCGGAAAATCGGTAATAATTGGCACATTACCATACAAATCCATCATAAAATACAGGTACAAGGCACGCATTGCCCTAACCTCGGCAATTGACGATGCTTTTTTGGCTGCAGATGATGATGAACCGTTGATAACACTCATGATCCGGTTGCAGCTGTTGATGCCGCCAAAGCCCCATTGCCATACGCCTATTACGTTCGGGTGGTCAAACGTCCAGGTGTGGTAATGTAACTGGCGGTACTGTCCGCCGTCGTCGAAGTTACCGTCGCGGGCAGGTAATATAGCCTCATCGGTCGACATATCCTGCATACGCCAGTACGGTACGGCATAGCTTGACGACAGGTTGGAATAAATGCTTCCCAACAAAGCAGTATAATCCGCGTCGGTTGACGGGAAGTTTGATTGTACGTATTGTGATTCGACAGGTACGTCTAATTTGGTACATGAATAGGTGCCTATCATGGTAGCAATTGCGGCACACGCTAAAAATATCTTTTTCATCTCTTTTCTTTCTTCTGGTTTTTGTTTTTAGAATGATGCGGTTAAACCTAAGCTGAAGGTTCGCGTTTTAGGGTAAAAATCGCGGTTATCAATACCTGGTGTTAAACCACCAATGTTAACCTCCGGGTCAACACCACGGTACTTGGTGATGATGAAAATGTTATTCCCCGTTGCATAAAAACGAAGGCTTTTAATGGCCTGGATATGCGGTTTAATGGTATAGCCCAGCGTGGCATTATCCAAACGAAGGTATGATCCGCTTTCGAGGAAACGATCAGAGATCAGGTAGGCATTGATATCTTTAAATGATTCGCCTAAGGTAAACCTTGGGATATTTTGCAACTTGGCATCAGCAGGGTTGTTGAGCGAGGCAAGGGTTGCGTTCAGGATTTTGTTGCCGTAAACACCGCGCACTAAAAAGTTTAAATCGAAGTTTTTATAGAAAAAGCTGTTGCTCCAGCCGTAAATTAATTTCGGCTGCGCGTCGTATTTAATAAATTGGTCGCTGGTAAGCGGCTGGCTGGCCACTACCGAACCATCGGCTTTTTGGAAGGTACTTACACCATTCTGGCTTTTGCCCATATAGTGCCATAAATCAAAGGTGCCTAAAGCATAACCCGGTTGGATAATCTGGCTATAGTTACCTGATTGGCCTTTACCGCCCAGCTGCGCCGTTTGGATATAAGGAAGTGCCAGGTTGCCTTGCGACAGGCTTTCAACCATGTTTTTATTATGCGTAACGTTAAATGAAGTACGCCACGTGAAAGCCTGCGATTTTACCGGAATAGCATTGATTACCACTTCGATACCGGTATTTTTCATTTTACCCACGTTAGCGGTTAAATACTGGTAAAAATATTGGGTGGTTGATACCTGCAGGGTGGTGATCAGATCAGATGTTTTTTTGATATAATAATCAACCGAACCGGTTAAACGGTTGTTGAATAAACCAAAATCCAAACCGATGTTAGTTGTGGCAGTACTTTCCCATTTCAAATCGGGGTTGGGGTTACGTACCGGGCCAATAGGGTTTACAATATTACCATTGCTTAAAAACTTACCACCGCCTGGAGGCACGCCGTAAATTAGCTTCGAAGTAAAGGCATCAAAACCTAAGCTGTTACCAGTTACACCGTAACCGGCCCTTAATTTCAAATCGCTGATAACCGGAACCGCTTTGATGAAATCTTCGTTAATAATTTTCCAACCTGCAGAGGCCGCCGGGAAGTAACCATGACGATTATTTGCACCGAAAGCCGATGACCCATCTTCCCTCAATGAAGCTTGCAAAAGATATTTATCTGCAAACTGGTACTGCGCGCGGCCATAGAATGATATAAGCCTTAAAGTTGAAATGTATGCCGGATTAAAGACGATTTGTGAAAGCTGCGTTGGGTTTGACAACGCCAGGAAGTTATAAGTCAAATAGTCGTTCGAAAAACCTTGTGTTTGTACGCCGAAACCGTCGCCGGTGCGATCCTGCTGGTATGAGTAACCACCTAATAATTTTAACGAGTGCTGGCCAAAATTACGGTCGTAGTTAAAATAGGCTTCCAACACATTGCTGGTATTGGTATAAGCGCTGCGTACAGCCACACCACCTGCATTAACATATATACCCGATTGGCTGGTTGAGTAAGTATTAACGTTGTTTTGTTCTTTTTGGGTAGATCCCGAAACGGTAAACTTTAACCCTTTCAATATATCTACCGCAGCAAAACCATTGATGAGGGTTTTGTTATTTTCGGTTTTGGTGAAGTTGTTGTTGATTAACGACAACGGGTTTAACGGGCCGCTACCGGTACGGGTATAGTTTTCTTTATACGTACCATCGGCATTAAAAGGGCTAACCGTTGGCAGGTAAAATAAAATACCCGATAACACCTGGCTCTGGAAAATATCGTTGTTTTTGGTAGCACTGTTGGTAAGTGTGATACCCAATTTTAAACGATCATTAAAAAAGCGTTGGTTAATATAGCCTTTGTAAATGGTGCGCTCCAGACTGGTGTTTTTCAGGATGCCATTGTTTTTCATATAGTTTACGCTTGCGCCATACTCCGAGTTGGTACCTGCACCACCATACGATAGATTATGGTTTTGTGAATAACCCGTACGCTCGGCCAGTTTTTGCCAGTTAGTGTTCGAACCGTCGTCATCGGCGGCGCTTAATTTAGGTACGCCGTTATCGGTAAGGTATTTACGCAGTTCATCGCCGGTTAATACGTCGATGTTTTTTGATACGTTTTCAACCGCGGCATAGGCGCTGTAGGTTAAACGGGTTTGACCGGTTTTGGCTCGTTTAGTGGTAATCATGATTACGCCATTGGCCGCTCGCGAACCGTAAATAGCAGTTGATGAGGCATCTTTCAATACGTCGATGCTTTCGATATCGGCAGGAGCTAACAGATCAATAGATGCGCCCGGTACACCGTCAATTACATAAAACGGTTGAATGGCGGCACCCTCGCGCAGGGTTGATGGTCCCCTTAAAATAACAGCAGGCTGTTTGTTAGGGTCGCCGCTTTTGGTAATGTTTAAACCGGCAACTTTACCCTGCAATAGTTCGGCAGGAGTAGTTAAAACGCCGTTGTTAAATTCTTCGGCTTTTACCGAGGTAATAGCGCCTGTTACGTCCTTGCGGCTCGCGGTACCATAACCGATAACTACAACATCTTTAAGTTGTTTGGTATCGGTAACCATCGTAACATTCACCGTGTTCTTTTCGCCAACAGTAACCTCCTTTGGTACCGAGCCTAAAAAGGTAAATTTAAGTACATCGCCTGCGCCGCTTGTTTTTACAGTATAGGCACCGTTAGCGTTGGTTGAGGTTGATCGTCCCGAACTTTTTACGGTTACCACTACGCCGGGCAGAGGAAGATTACTTTCATCGGTAACGGTACCCTTTATAGTGCCGTCCTGTGCAAAAACCGCTGACGAGGCTATAAACATCAGCAGGAAAAGACAAATCGTTTTACTTTTTTCAAAAAAGAGCCTTAAAATAAATCTGTAGTTTTTTTTCATAGTTTTAATTAATGACAAACCCTGTTTTAATAGATGCCCAAGTTGAGATAGTAGGGCGATAATTGGTGCAAAGCAACGGTTGTTTTATTATCAGGAAATAAATATAGGGTTAACTTATCTATTAATTAAAATCGATATTGTTTTTCTTATTTACGCTGCTTTTAGCTGGTTTTCAGCTTTTTGTTATTGACAAACAAGCAGACCTTGTTAACCGGGGATTAACAAGGTTTAAATTTGGGCGTTTTGTAAAAAGGGTGTTATGAAGCGCCTGCTAAAAAATTTGACTTTTTTAAAATCGATCAAAAAAGATACGTTTAGAAGCAATGGCGCAATTTACCGGTTGGCCAGCGAGATCATTGTGTAGGCTCCATTGGTTTGAATAGTAAACATAAACTCGTTGTTTTGGTAAATCTTGCTTCCGGGTTTTCCATAAATTATGTCTCTGAAGTCATGACTTTCAAGATAGTCCTGGAATGCATGATCGTGCAACACAGGACACATGTACAGGATTTGTTCCATCCTGATGGCGAGGGCTGTTTTTCGTTTCTTATTTTCCCATCTGTCTTTATCCTGGTCAAAAACCCATCCGCTGTTGATTTTATTGAGTTCGGTAGTATAAACGCCCGGCCCTGCTTTCATAAGCAGGATCATATCGGCTGGGGTTATTTCTCTTTCGGCGGTGTTTAATTCATGCTGATGATGGTAGTATAAAGTACCCAGCGTAAAGATAGCAGCAAGGGTTAATAAAACAGGCCACCAATAATTCCGACGTTTATCGGGCTCAATAAATTCAGGGTATTCGTCTGGAAACAATTCATGTTTGATTATAGCAAGAGTACGCTTTGCTTCGGCCCGGGCAAGGCCTTCTCCAACCAGCAGGGCCTCAATCTCATGATCCGAATTACCATCGGCAATCATCCATTTTATCTGCTCAATAATTTGTTGCTTATCCATTGATAGTGGCGAAAGGTTAGGGTAGGTTTGAAATTCAAGATACATATTTTTCTAAAAGCAACATAACGTAAAATAAAAATGGAAATCATATCACATTTAAATACGAGGCATCTACGGAGCCTTTAGTTGTTTAAGATGATTTTGCTATAAACACGATACTCCTCCGGTGTTTTACAGCCTCGGCTATTTACTCCATAGGAGCATCGTGTTTATCGAAAGGTCAAATCAAAATATATTGGCTCTGCAGGTGCCATGTGTCGATGATTAAACGCCCCCTGACAAAAACAGTTCTTATATTTCTAAAAACACGGTTTATAACTATTATTGTGGGCTTTTAATATCCTCCATTATAAGGGTATTTCCAAATCAAATGAAACGTATCCTCCCGGTAATCGTACTCTCCCAGTTTTTTTGCACTTCATTGTGGTTTGCAGGCAATGCTGTTATGAGCGATATGGCCAAACAATTGCAGCTTGAACCGTCTTATCTGGCTTACTTAACAAGCGCGGTTCAGCTTGGCTTTATTACCGGCACTCTCGTTTTTGCTATTCTTAGTATTGCCGACAGATTTTCGCCGGTGCGGGTGTTTTTTATCTGCGCGCTTATTGCCGCTTTTATCAATACATTGGCGTGCCTGCCGGGTACAAGTGCTGCTACAATACTGATATTAAGATATTCCACAGGTTTTTTCCTGGCCGGGATTTATCCGGTAGGCATGAAAATAGCCTCAGATCATTATCCGCAGGGATTAGGCAAAGCGTTGGGATTTTTGGTTGGGGCTTTGGTATTAGGCACATCATTTCCGCACCTGCTTAAAAGTTTAATGGGGGCATTGCCATGGCGCTATGTTATTTTGTCAACTTCGGCATTAGCCGCTTTGGGTGGATGTGCTATGGTATTGCTTGTACCGGATGGCGCGGAAAGAAAACCCACACAGGCGCTGAACCCGGCCGCGTTTATACAAAGTTTTGGCAACCGACAGTTCAGGGCTGCTGCCTTCGGCTACTTTGGTCATATGTGGGAACTTTATGCTTTTTGGGCTTTTGTGCCGGTAATGTTAACAACTTACAACGCCAGGTTCATAGCTGCCGATTTAAATGTTCCGTTGTTATCTTTTCTGATTATTGGGGCTGGGGCGCTGGCCTGTGCGGGCAGCGGCATTATATCTAAATACAAGGGTGTAAAAAATGTGGCGGTACTGGCATTAACAATTTCGTGTACCTGCTGTTTGGTATCGCCGCTATTTTTGTTTGCAGGTTCGGCTGGGGCAATGATCGGGTTTTTATTGGTTTGGAGTACGGCTGCAATCGCCGATTCGCCGTTATTTTCGACTCTGGTTGCGCAAAATGCCGATCAGCAATTAAAAGGTACCGCGCTAACTATTGTTAATTGCATAGGCTTTGCCATTACTATTATAAGTATTCAACTGATCGCGGCTTTACGAACGGCCGAAAACGCGCGATATATTTATATGCTACTGGCCATAGGGCCGGTTTGGGGATTAATGGCATTGATAAACGGGCGGAACACCAACAAGGGATAGAAAAAAGAAAAGCTCCGGATCACAAACCCGGAGCTTTTCTTTTTATTGCTTAATTATTAAATGCTTACCTGAATTTAATATTAACACTCCCTCCAGATGCCTCTGCGTTAACCGGAATGCCGCCGCCATTGTATTTGCCGCTAACCCGTTCTTTTTCCCATTGTCCGTTAAATTTAGCAACAGATGAAGGCGATACGCCTTCACCTCGCAGGTCGAGGTCGTAGCCCTGGTTTTGCGGAAGTTCGATATCAACATTGCCAGCGCTTGATTCCAGTTTAAGATATTTGCCAACTTTTAGCATTTGGGCGTACAGACCGCCGCCGCTGGTTTGCGCGCTAATACTCCCTGCCATGCGTTTAAGATCAATGCTCCCGCCGGAAGTACTGGTGATGAGCTCGCCGCTGATATTATTTCCATTAACACCGCCACCACTGGTTTCGGCGTTAATATTACCCTTTAAATTTTCTAAAGTTATACCACCACCACTGGTTTCAAGCCTGATCCTGCCGTTACAGTTTTTAGCCTCAATACCGCCTCCGCTGGTTTCAAGCGAAATATCATCGCCCGAATTGGAAACATGAATGCCGCCGCCCGAGGTGTTACCGCGGATGGTACCGTAAAGCCTGTCGATAGTTAAACCGCCGCCGCTGGTGCTAAATTTTTCGTTGCCTTTTAAGTTATCAAGACCAATACCGCCGCCGCTGGTTTCCAGATCGGTTGCGCATTGCTGCGGTACATAAATGCGAAACGAGATGCTCAATGAGCTTCTCCAGTTAAAAAAGTTTTGACGCTTGCTTTTGGCAATGGCCCTAACTTCATGCCCGCTAACCGATATGTCGAGTGTATAATCCTTATCAAGGCGTTTTTTGATCTCTTCCTTTGAAAGATCATTACCGTTGTTGCCTTTAATATAAACTTCCACCCGCGGAGCTTGCCCGGCCTGCCCGCTAACTACAATACCTCCGGCCGATGTACTTACCACGGCGCTGGTAATGGCATCGTTAGCCAATGATTTGGTAAGATATAACGAACGGCTGTCGCCATCTTGCGCTGCTGCCACCGCGGTTTGTCCGGCAAGCAGAAGAAGTAAAATATAGTTTTTCATAAATGGGGTTTTAATGGTAATACAGCTATGACCACACTTTACCCCTATACGTTACAGGCGTTTTTAATTTTTTATTTAACCGCCGTATTATAAGAAGCTTTGGTGACCGGATTTTGGCAGCTTTGGGCTCAACCCAGCAAATCCCATAAATTACCAAAGGGATCTTTAAAAACGGCAACCGTGCCGTATGGTTCCGCCTGGGGTTCACGAACGAAGATGATGTTTTTGTCCTGCATCGCACGGTAATCGCGCCAAAAATCATCGGTCCTTAAAAAAAGAAATACGCGGCCACCCGTTTGCTGTCCTATCCGACTTTTTTGTTCATCACCTACGGCCTTTGCTAACAGCAAGCTACACTCAAATGCCCCCCTGGGCCTTACCAAAACCCATCTTTTATTTTCATTGATCGGTGTGTCTTCGACCAGGTCGAAATTCAATTTTTCTACATAGAATTGAATTGCTTCGTCATAGTCATTAACCACCAATGTAATGTGTGTTATAAATTGCTTCATAAGCAGAAAAATAAGATGAATACATCAACAGTTAAAAAAACTTACTACAGCCGCCATTTAAATGACATGCTGTCGATAGCCCGCATAGTACATAAAATACCATTTAAATGATCATGCTCGTGCTGCATCAGTTCAGACAGGGCATCCATCATTACCCACTGTTGTTGCTGCCAGTTTTCGTCGAGGTAATTTACCGTGATGGTTTTATGTCTTTTAACTTTTACCAGCAGGTTAGGAAAGCTCATGCAATCGTCCCAAAGTTCAAAAAGTTCATCACTGGCGTCCTGTATTTCGGGGTTGATGAAAACTACAGGCTTGTCAATATTCATGTAAACGAGGCGTTTCATAATGCCCAATTGGGGGGCAGCGATAGCCCGGCCGAAGTTGTATTTCAGCCTGATCTCCTGCATTACATGGTGCATGTATTCAACCCAACCGCTTACCAGCGGCAATTCGTTTCGTAATACCGGCGGGCAAACCTGGTAAAGGCGCTCATCGCCAAGCAGCAAAATATCGTTCAATTTTTTCATTCCATAGTAAAACGTAAATTTATTACTTACGGAATCACTTTAATCCCTCATGAATTGCTTTAACTTTATATCAAGACCCAAATAAGCGGAAATGCGGGAAAGTTAAACATTGACTTTCTTATACAAATAAAGTTTTTTTGTAGTTATTTTATATCACATGCAGCCAAAAGAAATTTTAAAAGAGCACGTAAGCAAAACCGCCTCGCTGACCGACGAGCAGTTCGATTATTTCTTTTCGCATTTTACCTACAAAACATTTAAAAAAGGGCAAACTATAATCGGGGAAGGTGATAAAGTAGACTGTGAGTATTTTGTACTTTCGGGCTATCTGAAGTCGTTTTTTATTAACGACGACATGAAAATGTTCATCCTGCAGTTTGCCATGCCTACCTGGTGGGCTTCAGATTATAACGCGCTTTACAGCGGTGAACGTGCTACAATTAGCCTGGATTGTATTACCGATGCCGAAGTACTTTGCCTCACCGGCCAGGACCGCGAAAAGCTTTGCAATGAAATTCACGCAAGCGAGCACTTTTTTCGCTGGCGTACCAACAAGGGCTATGTAGCTGCTCAAAAAAGGCTGCTGTCATTTATGAATAACAACGCCAGGCATCGTTATGAAGAGCTACTGGCGCAGTACCCTACTTTGTATAATGTGGTTCCTAAACAATTAATAGCATCATACTTAGGCGTTTCAAGGGAAACATTGAGCCGTTTATACCATTCTTAAAATGTGATGTACATCACATAAATAAAGTGGTATTTCAATTGTGATGTAGGTCACACAGTTTCCAGGCCATTAGTCCCCAACTTTGTATTGTCATTAAAGACATAACAAAATGGAAACTCAAAAATTTGAAATCATCAGCGCAAAAAGTAACATCGACTGGATTGGTCGTAAAGTTACAGGCGCACACAATGGTACCATCGCTATAAAAGAAGGCTCTTTAACTTTTGCAGATGGACAATTAACCGGCGGTAAATTCGATATAGACACCACCTCTATTAAAATTCTTGACATAACTGACCCGGCTACCAACGCCCAGTTTGCAGGCCACCTTGCTTCCGACGACTTCTTTAATTCAGAAAACTATCCTGAAGCTCAATTTGTGGTTACTGCGATCAACAAAGGCAGCAACGGCACTTATCGGATCACCGGCGACCTGACCATAAAAGGCATTACCCATGCTGTAGGTTTTGATGCGCAAGTTAACCGCGCTGCCGATACGGTAAGCGCAACCGGTAAAGTTGTGGTCGACCGTACCAAATATGGTATGAGGTTTCGTTCCGGAAACTTTTTTAAAGACCTGGGCGATACACTTATCTACAACGATTTTGACCTGAATGTAAACATAACCGCAAAAGCTGTTTAAAACAGCTTTTGCTTAAAAACTAAAGCCATGCCATACGTAAAAATTGAACTGACCCGCGAAGGTGTTACCCGCGAGCAGAAACAAATCCTGATAAAGGGTGTAACCGATTTGATTACCGATACCCTGAACAAAGACCCGCATTTAACCCATGTAGTGATCAGCGAAATTGAGCTGGATGATTGGGGATATGCCGGCGAACAGACATCAGTATTAAGAGAAAAAGGCATCACTGCCAACAAGAAATAAAAAAATGAAAAAGCAAACAATAATCGTTACCGGAGCATCATCCGGTATCGGTAAAGAAATAGCCCGTTATTTTTTAGAAAAGGGCGATAACGTAGTCATCAACTCAACAACTGCCGATAAACTGGAAGCTGTTTACCAGGAGCTTGGTGCAGGTGATAACCTGGCCATGGTTGCCGGAAACGTAAGCGATAAAGCCACAGGCGAAAAGCTGGCCCAAACAGCCCTTGATAAATTTGGAAGCGTAGATGTGCTGATCAACAACGCCGGTATTTTTGAAACCAGGCCGTTTCTTGAAGTTGATGAAGCCTACCTCGACCGTTTTTTAAACACCAACCTTAAAGGTACTTACTTCACCACCCAGGCTGCGATTCCGCAAATGCTTAAACAGCATGATGGTGTGGTGATCAATATAGGTACACCATTGGTTAACCATGCTCTTGGCGGAGTTCCCATTACAGCACAAATGGCATCAAAAGGTGCAATACACGCGCTTACTATACAACTGGCCGGCGAGTTTGGTAAAGATAATATCCGGGTAAATACCATTGCGCCCGGTACTATCCGTACCCCAATGCACGGTGATGATGCCGACCAAAGCGCAGGATTACACCTGCTGAACCGGGTGGGCGAAGTTGAGGACGTAGCCCAAATGGTGTACGCCGTTGCCAAAAACAATTTCATCAGCGGGGCCATTATCAATGTTGATGGTGGCATGGCAGCAGGCCATAATTTAAATTAAGTGTAAAATTCTTTTGTCAATCGCATTATGCCTTGCTTAGCAGCAGGCATAATGTTTAATTTATCAATAAAAATGGAAACTAACGATCAAAGTAAAGCTGCTATTGAACAGGCGCTTGAAAATTACTACTTCAAAGGGATTTATGAAGGTAATTTGGATTTGTTAAACCAGGTAATGAATGCCGGCACCCTGCTTTTTGGCGATGTAAAAGGACAGCCTTATGCCAAAACATTGGATGTTTATTTGGATGGGGTAAAAAACAGGGTAAGCCCTAAGGATTCTGGCAAACCATTTAACGGGAAAATCATTTCTGTTAAAGCAGTAAATTCAATTGCAGTTGCCGAAGTACAGGTAAAAATGTACGATTATAACTATCATGAGTTTTTATCGTTCCATAAACTCGACAGCAAGTGGCTCATTGTAAATAAAATGATCAGCGATACGAATTAATTTCGTTTGAGTGATAAATTGACCTATAGTCTTTAGTCTAAAGTCATAAGTTCTAAGTGTATAAAAGAGAAAATCAGACTTGCGACTTCAGACTTTGTACTATCGACTTAATACTAAAACCATGTGGTATAACACAAAAGCAACGGAACTATTAGGTATTGATTACCCTATTTTGCAGGGGCCTTTTGGCGGTAATTTATCGTCGGTTGAATTGGTAGCCGCGGTATCAAATGCCGGCGGGCTGGGCGGCTACGGGGCTTACACCCTGAGCGCGCCCGAAATTGCAGCGGTAGATAAACAGATCAAAGCAGCAACCAATAAACCGTACAACATTAACATATGGGTTTCGGAAACCGATGCACTTGACGGTGCAGCTACCGATGCGCAGTATGAACATGCAACACAATTGTTTAAACCCTATTTTGATGAAGCCGGGATCCCATTGCCGCCCAAGCCCGATCCTTTTAAATTACGGTTCGAAAACCAGTTGCAGGTGATCCTTGACCTACGCCCAAAAGTATTCAGCTTTATGTTTGGCACGTTGCCTGCCGATGTGATGGAGCAGTGCCGTAAGTTAGGCATCGTTACTGTAGGCGCAGCTACCACGCTGGATGAGGCTATAGCATTGGAGGCAAGCGGGGTGGACCTGATCATAGCCTCGGGCTTTGAAGCGGGCGGTCACAGGCCATCATTCCTTGCCCCCGCCGAATCATCAACCACCGGTACTTTTGTGTTACTTCAACTAATTAAGGAGAAAGTAAAAGTGCCCGTTATTGCCGCCGGGGGCATTGCTAATGGCCGGGGGGTAGCCGGAGCCTTAACATTAGGTGCCGATGCTGTACAGATAGGGACTGCTTTTTTGGCCGTTGATGAATCGGGTGCGCTTCCTATCCACAGGCAAATGCTGTTCTCAGATGCAGCGAAATATACTACCTTATCCCGCGCGTTTACCGGCAGGCTTGGCCGGGGTATTACCAGCAGGGTTGCTAAAGACCTGGCCGGAAAGGAAGCCGAATTTTTACCCTTTCCCCTGCAAACAACTTTTATGTCGCCTTTGAGAAAAGCCGCGCTTGAGCAGCAAAAATGGGATATGATTTTGTTTTGGGGCGGACAGATAGCACCAATATTGAAACACACCAATGCCACCGCGCTGATGCAATCATTAATTGAAGACACTACTAAAATTATGAACCCATGAAAAGCGAAGTTAATGTAACCTACTTAGGCGGACCAACCATCATTTTAGAGATCGGCGGCTTAAGGCTCATGACCGACCCTACGCTTGACCCCGCGGGTGAGCAGTTCATGATCAACGATAAGCCTGCTTACCATAAAACCGAAGGCCCGGCAACTACCGACATCGGTAAAATAGATGTGGTTTTACTAAGCCATGACCAGCACGGGGATAATCTTGACCATGCTGGCCGGGAGTTGCTTAAACAGGTTGATAAAACATTAACCACCAAAATAGGAGCCGAAAGATTAGGCGGCAATACCCTTGGCCTGGCACCATGGGAAAGTATAGCGCTTAACGATGAAGTGGTTATAACAGGTGCACCTGCAAGGCATGGCCCCGCTGGCAGTGAAAAACTTACCGGTGATGTAACGGGTTTTATTATAACTATCGCCGGGCTCCAGATCTATATCACCGGAGATACCGTATTTTATGATGGCGTAAAGGAGGTTGCAGAAAAATTTAAACCTCAATATGTATTCATATTTGCCGGGGCAGCCAAACCCCGCGGCCCGTTCAATGTAACTATGGGCACCAATGATGCTATTGATACCGCTTTTGCCTTTCCTGATGCTACAATTATTCCAGTGCATTTTGAGGGCTGGTCGCATTATACCGAAACGGGCGAGATGCTGCAGCAGTCATTTAACGCGCTGGGTATTGGCGGCCAGCTCAGGATTTTAGAGCCGGGCGTAAAAACAAGTTTATAACCAATTACTGGTATCATTACCGCTCGTGGCCGGTAATTTGGGGTTCTGATAAAATTTCGGGTTCTTCAATTGATGCAACCACCTTTTTAGCGGCGCGCTCTGTAGCAAATGATGCAACCACGCAGGTAACCAGTATCAATATAATGGTGCCGTTCAGGATATTGTCGTCAATAATCTGCGCCTTATATCCCACTAAAATAATGGCAAGGGTAGCCGCAGCATGTGCACTGCTTAAACCGAAAATGAGGTTACGCTGTATGCCCGAATATTTGAATATTTTTTGGGTAGATAATGCCGCCAGCCATTTACCCAGCAAGGCTCCAAGCGTTAAGCTTACTGCCACAATGGTAGCCTGCGGTCCGCGGCCCAGCACACGCAAATCAACCAGCATACCTACACTGATCAGGAAGAATGGAATAAATATGGCATTACCCACAAAATCGATCCTGCTCATTAGGGTTGATGACTGCTGTACTGCTTTATTTAAAGCAAGCCCCGCCACAAAGGCCCCTATAATGGGTTCAACCCCTGCCAGCTGGGATAAAAAGGCCGACACAAACACAATAAAAAGCACAAACACATATGGCAGTGTTTTACTATCGCGATAGCGGTTAAAAAACCAGTTTGCCAACGGCGGGATCAGCACAAACATAATGAACGCGAATATCGAAAGCGAAATCATCAGCTGCAGCCAGAAGCCGAACCCCAGCCCCCCATCCTTAGCGCCCATAATTACAGGCAGCAAAATCAGTACGGCGGTATCGGTCAATATGGTGCCCCCTACACTTATGGCGACGGCCTCATTTTTTGCGACGCCATATTTGCTCACTATGGGATAGGCCACGAGTGTATGCGTGGCAAACATACTGGCCGTTAAGGCCGATGTTATTAACGAATAACCGAGCGCATAATAACAAACAGGAAAACCGATGAGTATTGGGATGCAGAAAGTAAAGAAGCCAAACACAAAGCTTTTATGTTTCTTCTGCTTAAACTCGTTCAGATCAAGCTCGATGCCGGCAATGAACATAATATAGAGCAGCCCGATGGTAGAGAACAGCTCAACCGCCGAGTTTTTGGTGAGCAGGTTTAACCCATGCGGACCAACCGCTATGCCAGCCATAATAAAACCCACAATACCCGGAATTTTGAACTTGCCCATGATGATTGGAGCAAGTAATATGATCAACAATATCAGCGAAAAAACAAGTACCGGGTTACTAAACGGCAGCTCAAGCTGTTGTGTTAACCGGCCCAGGATATCGGTATTATGCATGGGGCAAAGTTAGCAGATAATAGCTACTTTCTTTTATCGATAAACTTAACAGGCTTGCGTACCGCTTCAGGGAATTGTAATTTCTGCATCTCATCGTGCTTCAGATAGGTGATATGCGGGCTCACCCTTAGCCTGGCCTGCAAATTAGCCCGGATCTTGCGGTCGCATTCATCGGTATAGTTAACAGGCAACAGGTGAAGCAGTACTTCGTCCATACCTATCTCATTCGAGTACACTTCGGCTACAAAATCTTTGATCTCTTCCATGCCATTCAGAAGATCAAACAACGCCGGAGGGTAAAGGGTTGTACCCTTAAATTTGATCATCTGCTTTTTACGGCCGACTATAGAAGATAGCCTGATACTTGTACGACCGCAGCCACATGGTTCATCAAAATAATGGCAGATATCCCCGGTTTTATATCGTAATAACGGCATACCCTCAACGCCAAGCGTGGTAATGGTAACCTCCCCCGATTCACCCGGAGCAACGGGGTTATTATGCTCATCCAACACTTCAACTATCAATAGCTCCGGTTGGTGATGTCCACCCCTGCCCTCGCCGCATTCGGTAAAAGCGGTCTGCATTTCGGTAGAGGCATAGGTTGAATACAGCCTGATATCCCAGGCTTCGGTGATCTTTTGACCTAAAATATTCAGGCTGAAATCAGTATTGCGGATATTCTCCCCAATACAAACCGCCTTTTTAACCGACGATGTGTTGATATCGATATCATGCTCCTGCGCAAAATAGATCAGTTTTAAAATAAAAGAAGGTACCGCTACAATGGCCGTAGGTTTTAACCTCAAAATAGTTTCCCATTGTAATGACGGCACACCAGGTCCAAGCCTGATAATCCCCGCCCCTATTTTGCGGATACCCGAATAATAGGCCATTCCGGCCATAAACTGCCTGTCGAGCGTAAGCATGAGTTGGTACAGGTCAGCCGCCGAGCCATCGGCACAGGTGAAAGAATTGTATTCGTTATAAGCAAGCCGTTCCAAATCAATTTCGGTAAGGGCAATAGTTACCGGGCTGCCTAAAGTGCCGGAGGTGGAACTGTACTCAATGATCCTCCCCTTATCCACACATAAAAAATCGTCGTTGCGTTTTTGCAGGTCTTCTTTAGTGGTGGTCGGGATCAAACGCAGGTCATCAAGCGTTTTGACCTGGTTGATATCGATCTGATGTGCTGCGAAAAGGTCTTTATAAAAAGGCGAGTTTTGGCTGAGGTAAGCGAGCAACTCCTGTAGCTTTTGCTCCTGGTATTTTACAACCTCGTGTTGGGGTTGGTGTGCTAATGGTTTAGGGTGTTGTGTTATCACTGTTCAATAATTACCACGGCCGATGCCATTGTTTTTAAATGGGTTAATGATACGGAAATTTTTAACGGCCCGTTACGGTTAATCACTCCCGCGCTTTCGCCGGTAGGTTCTAAAATGGGCTTGCCGTTTTCATCATTGCTGATCTCAATTTCGTTAAAGGCGGTATCTTTTAGCCAGCCCGAGCCCAGTGCTTTAAAAAAAGCCTCTTTGGCGGCAAAGCGGGCGGCATAATGCTGATACTTATTGGTCTTACTCTCGCAATAGGCTATCTCTTTTGCCGAAAATACCAGCTCACGAAAACCCTGTTCTTTAGCAATACTGCTTTGCACACGCTCCACCTCTATCATATCAATACCTACGCCTAAAACTGTCATGAGCTTACCTTTTTAGTACATTTTTCAACCTGCTTTTTGATATAGTTTTCCTCGTTTACGGTTGCAATTACTTTGGTTAAAGCCGTTTTGTAATACCCGAGGGCTTTTTTATACTCGTTATGTTTAAACGAATAATCGCCGGCAATCACATACGCGTGGTAAAATTGCGGATTGCTGGCCACCACGCTATCGGGGTTAATCTCTTCACCGTCAAAAGCTTTTTGTTTCAGCGTACGATAGGTTATAAAATTACGATAAGCCCGGGTGTTCAAAAACGTATCGGGCTTAATGGTAAGCGCGGTATCCATAATTTCATGATCAGTTTGCATGCCTTTCATGGCGAAGATCTTTTTCAAATCATAAGCCGCAAACTCCCCCAGTTGCCATGGCGAGGTGGAAACCCAAACCAGCAGCTTCTGCGGTTCAAACACTACCGAGTGGTGCGCTATCAATTGGTTCAGCGCTTTCTCATTGCCCATACCAATATCTTCTCCGTGCAGGCCCTGGCGGTTACGTAAAATATCAACTGTTTTTTGCACGGTGTTCTTGCCTTCGACATTCAGCAGTTCCATTAAACGCTGGTAACGATAGGGCGAAGCGCTATTACTTAGCTGCACCAGGTTTTCTTTAGAGTGTGCCAGTCCTTTGCTTTGAAAGTGGTTGGCGCAAACAATATAGCTTTGGCGAGGATCATACACATCCAGCGTATCGGGTGTTTTCTCGATCACTACGGCCTTGTTATCTTCGGCCGAAGCTACCAGGAAAGATTCGGACACAAACATTTTGCGTTTTTTGGCTATCGCGATGGCCTCTTTAATGTTTTGGGCGTATTGCAAGATCTCACGGGCCACTAAAGATACTGGTGTAGCCGAGCCTGATGGGATATTGGTTTTGTCGGCATTGATGGTAACGCTCAAACCTTTTTCGTTCATACCCGATACCGCACCTACAAATCCGCCCCAGGTAATGGTCATAAATTTATGCCCTTCAGATGGATTGAAGAACGCCACTATTTTATCGTGCGCAAAATTATCGCCTACATAAAAATCAAAGTTCCGACCAACAATCATGGTACCATCGGCCGAGCGATCATTCCAGGTACCGAACGAGGTGCAGCCCACCAGCGCCATGCTCTGCAAAGCGTGACCAATATCATGTGCAGCATGGTAATTCAAAATTCGCTGATAGTTAGAGCCGATATACTGGTATTTATCCGAAGCTGATTTAGAGATGCCGTAGATTTCCTCTTTATACTCTTCGCTCACATTTTTGGCCAGATCGCGGTTAAACCAGGCTATAAAATATTTCAGGAACGACAGGTAGGATTTTGAAGGGATGATCTTATTGATCTGGTCGGTAAAATAAACCTCCTGGTTTACTACCAACTCTTTGCTCAACTTACCGTTGATGACCCCGCGCTCAAAAGGCTTACCCTCTACATACATTTCAAACAAACCACTCTTACTTTTCCGGAACCAGTTGTTATTAATGGTATAAAACCCCGGTGATGGCTGTTTTCGTTGTAATTGCAGGCTGCTCAAGTCGGCAGGTTTGGGTGGATAATCGATAGCTACGCAGTACAGGTAAGTAAAACCGATCAGCAGCAAGCCCACAAACACAAGGCCTGTGTACAGTAACCTTTTTCTAAATTTTTTCCAGCTGAATTTCCTGTTACGCATTTCTTATTTTATCTATCAGATCATCATTGCCCAACAAAGCGCAACAGGTTACAATCCCGCTCATGGCGGCGCCTAAAATTCCATGTAAATTAAGGTTTTGCCCGGTGAAGTACAAATTAGGCAGTTTGGTGCGCGGCGAAATAAACGTTTTCAGCGGGTGTTTATAATCCTTGGCAATGCCATAAAGCGAACCATCATCGTTGCCAATATAATCACGGTATGAAAGCGGCGTGGCGGTGTAGTACGAATAGATCTTTTCCCGTAAACCCGGAAATTTCAGTTCCACATCATCCAGTAAAACTTCGGCTTTGCGCTTTTTAAATTGCTCGTAAGTTTCTCCCCGATAGGCTTCGTCAGATACCGTATTGAAAGTATCTTCCCAGGGTTTTACTTCCTCATAGCGCATATAGGCCAGTATGGTCATGCCATCAGCGTATTCTTTATTTTTTGAGGATGGTGTCATGAACACGGCATAGCCCAGCGGCCAGTTTTGCTGTGTATAATCGGTCATGTGCCATACCTGCCCATCCTTAAAGCTGTATACATTATGGCTAAAATATTTAAATGAATCTTTTTTAAATACGATGTTGATAGTGAACGATGACACCGAATTTTCCAGGCTTTTTAACCGGTTACGGTATACGTTCTTGATCACTGATGAGTCCGTCATTTCCAATGTTTTCACCGGGTGAATGTTGGATATAAAATGACCGGCATACAGCTTTTCGCCATGCTGCAATTCAACATGCGTTATTTTACCATCCTGCTCCACTAATTTTTTTACAGCTTTATTCCGGATGATAACGCCACCCCTGTCGCGGATATTGCGGGCAATGAGTTTAGCAATCTGCGAACCTCCGTCAACACATTTCCAGGAGCTTTCAATGTAGCTGTTAAGGATAAGCGCATGAACGTATAGTGGTGTTTTATCGGCCTGCCCGGCGTATAGTGAATTGTTGCCGGCCAGTACCTGCTGCAATTTTTTATTGTTGGTGATAGATGCCAGGAAAGCCTCCGTGTCCACCTCCAGCACATCGGCCTTTTCATAAAAATCATCCGACGAGCGCAGGTTATACAGCGGAAACTTATCGCAAACCTCTTTCAGTTTATCACAATATGCTCGTAAAGCAGGCTCTTCATCCGGGAAACAAACCAGCAACTGTTTAATGAAATTATCGTAGCCCTGGGCCTGCGGATACTCAACCGGATCGTTATCGATCATGATCTTATCAAAAGCATCGGGGTTTTGCTTTTCCAGTTTCAAGTTATCAATAATATCGATATACTTAAAGATCTGGTATAGATTTTGCCCCTTATCGAGCCCGCCGAGATAATGCACCCCCGAATCAAAGATCACCCTGTCGCGTACGTAGGTTTGCAGCGAGCCGCCAAGCTGCTTGTTTTTTTCAACTACACAAACCCGGTAACCTTCACGACCGAGTATATCGGCGCAAACCAAACCGCCCATGCCACTGCCAATGATCAGTACATCAAACTTATCGTCCATTTAAACCGGCTGCCCTTCCTTTTTAATCACAAAAATAATATTTGAGGTGTATTTCGTGTTGTCAATCTCGGCGACTGAAAGATTATGCGCTGCCGCTATGTCCCGCACCATTTTTCCCGAAAGGAACGAAAGACCATTTGCTCCCGTTTTATTAAAGCCAAGCAACTTGGTCGAAAAAGTTTCGGTGAGCTCCGTTCCCTTATGCCTTTCCTCCATATCCTTATTGCCATCCCTGATAATGAGCGTACCGCCGGGATTTAAATTGGCAATACATTTTTCTATCAACTGCTTTTGCTCAGCAGGCCGTAAATAATGCAGCATATCAGCCATGATAATGACATCGTATCGCTGCATTTCAAAAGCAAGCGCATCGGCATAAACAAAATTGATCTCAGCCGTTTTGCTGAAACAATTGTTGGCTACTTCTATCTTTTCCTCATCATAATCAACCCCGGTAAACTTGCGCCCCAGCGCTGCAAAATGCAGCATGTAGGGCATAAAGCCATAACCGCAACCCAAATCAAGCATTTTGCCCTGGTTAGGCAGCAGGTCATGAAATACCTGGTAATTTTTTTCCAACCGTACTTTAATGCGCATATACCATTCCAGCACCGGGCCTTTATACAGGTAGTTATAAAACAGTTGCTCTTTAAAATAAGCTGGTTGCTCAATTTCGGTGCTTAGCTTTTGATATTCTTCTTTAAAATAACGGCTGATATTTTTGGTGCGTTCGGCGTAGACTGTACCGAATGAAGCATCACCGGCAGCAATACGAGGCAGGTATTTTATGGTTATTGTGCCATTCTTCAGCAGGAAATCACCTTTGGTCATGTTGTAGCCGGTTCCGTGCAACATGATGGGCAGGATATCCATACCTAATTGTTCGGCTAAAAAGAAAGCCCCTTTATGAAAACGCTTCATTTTGCCATCAGGCGAACGGCTGCCTTCAGGAAAAATCACCATCGAAAAGCCTTGCTTCACTTTTTCGGCCAGCTCATCGATATTCTGCTCCACTCCTTCGGCCACCGGGAAGTAGCCCGCCATCCGCACCACTGCGCCAAAAACCGGCGAGTTCCAAACCCAGTGATTGGTAAACAAGATCAGCTTAGGGTGCTGCATGATCAGTACCAGGATATCTAAAAACGATTGGTGATTACTGATCACCACGGCAGGTTTCTCAAAACTGTCTTTATCCACTACACGCTTACGCAGGTTAGGCATAATGTACATCATCGACCAGCAAAACTTCGACAGGATAGCATGATAAACATATTTGCTCCTTGGTCCTTTAAACGGGTTGAGCTTGATAAGGAACAAGCCGATCAAGCTTGATAACAAACAACCGCTCACAAAATAAGTGAACGCGAAAACCGAGATTATGAAGCCGCTCAATGTCCATGGGAAGCGTTTGGCTTTTACCCGGTTCCTGATCAGCAGGTTAAACAAAAACGGGATCAGAATCTGGGCCATCACCACCACGCAAACTATGCCGATGATAGATATTAAGGCGATGGAACGCAACGCCGGGTGTTTGGCAAAGATCAGCACCCCCAAACCCACAACCGTAGTAATGGCTGATAGAAAGATGGACGACTTGTATGACGATAAATTCTTTTTGCCCGTTTTATATTCCTGCAGCAACCCATCCATAATAAACAGACTGTAATCATCGCCCAAACCAAATATCAGTGCCGATATAATGATGTTCACGATATTGAACTGGATGCCCAGCAAGCCCATCAAGCCCAAAATCCAGATCCAGGAAATAAACATCGGAATAAAAGAAACCAACGTAAGCTCAATACGCCCGTAAGTAAGCAGTAATACCGTAAACACCAGTAATGACGACATCACCGCGATACTGGTAAAATCATTGTTGATGATTCCCACCAATCGGTTTGTTAAGTATTGCTTATCAACAACAGTAACAGTTGGCGAATTTTCGAACAGGTTGTACAATTTGGCTTTATCGGATTGCGAGATCTTAACCAGTGTAATTACCCCTGCCCTGCCCGGTCGCTCGGTTATGTAATCATCCAACAAACTTTTCCGGATGCCGGCCATTTCATCCTGGCCAACTGGTTTAAAGTTTTTATTGATGAGTTCGTAAAAATGATCAAAAGCAGATGGTTTGAAACCTAAGGCAGCGCCTTCATTAACCAATACAGCCATTAACTGCTGTTTTTTTGCAGGTGTCCAGTAGTTATTCCAACGGGCAATGCGGGCTCTTTGCAGCGAATCAGAAATAATGAGCGATGATACGCCGGAGTATTTTTTGACGATATTCTTTTCTTTCAGTAATTCTATCTGTGCCGAGAGCTTTTCGTTAGTCCGGAGCGCATCATCCAATGTTTTGCCTTCGGCGAGAAAATATACCGATTGCAGGGCGTATTTATTAATAGCATTCAGCTTAGCTTCGGATGCTTTGAGTTTATCGGCCATGAAATTCATGCGGTTCATGTCCGTTTCAAAACTCACGTTCCGGGCTGTATAGCTGAATACTACGGTAAGAATGACAATAGTTGAAATAATAAACTTGTTATACTCGGGGTTATAGGCCGAAAGCCTATCAATCCACGAAAGCTGTGCTGTATGCTGATCCTGTTCTGTTTTTGACGCGATAAAATGTGGCAGGAACACCAGCGAGCAAAATGAAGCGCCGATCAAACTAAAGGCCGCAAACAGACCAAGATCTTTCAGCATTTCCGACTTTACAAATTCCAGGCACAAGAAACCGCCGATGGTTGTAAAACTCCCCACTGTAAGCGGCATAGCCAGATCACGGATCACCTGTTCAATACTGCGGGTATGCCTGTAATGGTTAAACACATGCAGCGAATAGTTAACCGCAATCCCCAACACCACCGAACCCGTACCTAAAGCTATTACCGAAATACTGCCTTTTACAAAGTAAATCACAGCCAGCGAAAACAATGCACCAAACAAAACCGGCACCAGTATCACCACCGGGGCCCGCTTTTTCCTGAAATAAAATCCCAGGAACACGATCAGGAAAACCACTGTAATGCCCTGCGTAAACATGGAGTCCTTACGCAATTGCAAGGCGTTGCCAACCGATACCGCTGTGGTACCAAAGTAGCTGCAGTTAACCGTTTTAAAGTTTTTAGTTTGTAAACTATCGATAACCTGGTCGATGCCTTTAAGCATTATCGCGTTCTCGCCGGTGTTATTGGGCGAATATTTTGGCGTAATAAACAGCAACAGGTTTTTGTGATCTTTGGTCATCACATAGCTATCATATAGTTCAAAATTTTCGTCGTATTGCAGCTGTTGCAATTTTTTAAGGCCGAGGTATGAGATGCCAACCGGGTCGGCGCTGATCATGCTTTTCAGCGCTAAACCGGCAGGCGAGGTTAGTGTGCGCAAATCGCGGGCAAGGGTTTCTTTTACCTGATCGGGGCGGATAAGTGTGTCAATATTTAAATAGTCACGCTCGGTAAGATAAATAGGCAGGTTTTTATTAATAGTGCCGAAAAGCGCCAGCACCAACCCCTCATCAACCTTTGCATTGATCTTACTTACATACCGTGGAAGTTTTTGCTGAACGGTTTCGGTAAAATTATCGGCAAAGGCTATAAGGCTATCGGGCTGCTGTTGTGTGGAATCTTTTAACGATACCATCACCACCAGCTTATCAACAAACTTGGAGTTTTGAAAAATATAGTTGAGTTTCTCTATCTTTTTATCCTTCGGCAGTATTTTGGAAATATCCTCCTCAAACCTTATCCTCGAAGCAAAAAAACCGATAAGCACAAAACTTAACGCAAACACTGTATAAAACAACGGCTTGCGGGCATTGAAATAATTATAGATGCCTACCAGGATTTTTTCCATGAATTACAGGGCGGGGACTGGCCTCCGCTTAAACAGCTTTAGTAACGCAAAAGTGAGCAATCCTGCTATAATACCCGCAAAAATTGCCAGCGAAATGCTGCCGTAAAGATATTGTTCCAAATGTTCGCCAATGGATTTAAGCGAAATTTTATCCAATGGGATATCCACATCCGTGCCGCCCATCCATAGGCTACCGGTTTTATAACTCAGAAAAATAATAACCGGGATCATGGGCGCAACGCTGATGTGGGCTGCCGTAACCACGATGGCTTTATTGAGCCTGAACAAAAAGGCCAGCGAAATAGCCACCAATAACTGGAAGCCCCAGATAGGCACAATCCCCATAAAAACGCCAAAAGCTACAGATTTAGCTTTTAACTGATGCGAGTGTTCAGGGTTAAAGAACAGGTTTTTGAGCATCTGCTTAGCTTTTTTTTTATCAAAAAGCGTCCTGAAAAAATCGCGGGGTTTGATGTATGCGAAAGTGATGATTACCAAAATAGTATTCAAAACGCTGATGCGTGAAAAATCCTGAAATGGACGAAAATGCGATACACGGGTTTCTTTCGGGGCATAGTAAACTTTTACCGGCACCCAGTCTATCTTAATACCTTTCCAGGCGGCACGGACAATTACCTCAATCTCAAACTCGTATTTACGGGTGATGAACCTGGTGTTTTTGAGCAGATAAATTGGATACAAACGGTAACCTGATTGCGTGTCGGGACATTTGATCCCGGTCTCCACCCCAAACCAAAAATTAGAAAACTTATGCCCGAAACTGCTTTTACCCGGCACCGACGATTGCTCCATATTACGCGAACCAATGATCAACGAATCCGGTTCCTGTTCCAGTTTTTCAATAAAAGCAGGCAGGTCGGTAGCAAAATGTTGCCCGTCCGAGTCAATGGTGATAGCGTGTTGATAACCCTGTTCAATTGCAAATTGAAATGCTTTTCTTAGCGCCCAGCCCTTACCCACATTGTTAGCATAGCTTACTGATTGTATTTGCGGGAATGACTGGATAATGGCAGGAGTGCTATCTGTCGAGCCATCATTTACCACGATAACCTGGTCGGTATAAGCTAAAACATCGGTAATAACAGCAGCCAGCGTGCCCTCGTTATTATAGGTGGGTATAATAACGCATACCTTTAACTGTTTAAACTTTGCCTGTATAGTTTGTAAGTTATCCGTCATATATCAATCGCACGTACCGGCTTCAGTCCAGGTTTTTATCAATGGGTTTTGTGGGTTTACGTTTAATGCTTTACAAAGTTATTGTTTCGGGTTAAATTAAACGTTAAATTTTTGTTGGGAGTACATATTCAATTAATATAGCATACTGAAAATATGCTAAGGCCTAACCAAGATCCCAGATAAATTATAAAGATTAAAAAGTCGATATCCGTTACTATTTTATTTTCTAATAGATCCCGGCCTCCACCTTTAGCCGGTGAAACGAATTCCCGTCGTTGCATTTTTATGCTGACGAATCTCAACAATTGAAAAAGCAATAATAAAGGAAGTGTATTGACAAGAGTTACAGACGGGTTTGCCATGCCTTCTTTTAATCCGGAATCTCCTTTAAAAAATAAAAATAGAACAAAGTGTACTATTCCGAAACACAACCAGATTAGGTATATTTTAAAGTTTCTTAATGATACGTATAGAAAGAAATAGGCAAACAACTGAAGCGATACAGAATACGCTATGATTGAGTTTTGCCTTGCTCTTATGCTTAAAATAAAAGGAGAACACACAATAACTACCGTTATTAAAGCGTAAATCACAATGGTAATGATCTCCCACTGTTTAAGTGCTTCGTAGTAAATAAGTGGTTTCTGTGCTTGAACTCTTTTCATTTAACAATAAGGTGCCTTATCAAAGGTACCATTTCGACATTTATATTTACTCGTCCCTCTCGCAATACCCGTCGGCCGAAGGCCGTTTAATAGTTGCCACTCGCCAGAGGCGAGCGGCGGCGTCATTTTTCTCAAATCCGAACATTTACCTTATTTTCGCCCTGATTTTGTGAAAAAGAGTAATCAAACCTTATTAAATAAAACTACTGTGCCCATACTACAGGTTGGAGGAAAAACCCTTACACTGGATGATTTTTACCAGGTAATTTTTAATAGTGCTACGATTGCTCCTGACGAACAGGCACTGCAAAAGGTAGAAGCCAGCTTTAATTTTCTTGGCAATTTTTCATCCAACAAGCTTATTTACGGCATTAACACCGGCTTTGGCCCAATGGCGCAATACAAGGTGAGCGATGAAAACCGCCTGCAATTGCAGTACAATCTCATCCGCAGCCATGCTTCGGGCGGAGGCAGTTTAATGCAGCCCCAACTGGTGAAAGCCTTGATGCTTGCCCGGCTTAACAGTTTTATGCAAGCCCATTCCGGTGTACACCCCGAACTGGTGAACCTGCTTGCCGAACTCATTAATAAAAACGTTACCCCGTGCATATTTGAACATGGCGGCGTAGGTGCCAGTGGCGACCTGATACAGTTAGCCCACCTTGCACTGGTTTTAATTGGCGAAGGCGAGGTGATTTATAACGGAGAGGTACAACCTACCGTTTCCGTTCTTGAACAACTGAACATCAAGCCACTTCAGATCCATATCCGCGAGGGGCTGGCCATTATCAACGGTACTTCGGCCATGACGGGGATCGGTTTGCTGAATATTATCCGTGCTAAAAAATTGCTGGACTGGTCGGTAATGTTATCGGCCATGATCAATGAGGTTGTAGGCGCTTTTGATGACCATTACTCGCACGAGCTAAACAGGGTTAAACATCATAAAGGACAAAACGCTATTGCCGCGCAATTGAGGGAAATCCTGAAGGATAGCCAAATGACCCGCAGCCGCTCAGAGCATTTATACAATCCCGAAAATATTGATCAGGAAGTTTTTGAGGATAAGGTGCAGGAATACTACTCGCTTCGTTGTGTTACGCAAATTCTCGGTCCGGTGTATGATACAATTGCTCAGGCAGAAAGCGTGGTTGTAGATGAACTGAATTCAGTGAACGATAATCCGGTTATCGATCATGAAAACCATAACATCTTCCACGGCGGTAATTTCCATGGCGATTATGTTTCGCTGGAGATGGATAAACTCAAAATTGCCATTACCCGTTTATCGATGCTGTCCGAAAGGCAGCTAAATTATCTGCTGAACGATAAGCTGAACCAGAAATTCCCACCATTTTTAAATTTAGGGGTACTGGGTTTCAACTTCGGGATGCAGGGTATGCAATTCACTGCTACCTCAACCGTTGCCGAAAACCAAACCCTTTCGTACCCCATGTACGTACACAGTATCCCAAACAATAATGATAACCAGGATATTGTAAGCATGGGTTGTAATGCGGCATTGTTAACCAAAAAAGTGATCGATAACAGTTTCGAGGTGCTGGCTATCCAGGCTATGACTTTGCTACAGGCTGTCGATTACCTTGATTGCGCCAAAAGGCTATCTACCCAAACCAACAAAGTTTATACAGACTTAAGGGCTATATTCCCTACATTTATTGAGGATAAACCCAAATACCAGGACCTGCAACGAGTAAAAGCCTATTTTGAAACTGCCGAAATATTTCCTGAATTTATTAAACCTTTTAACACCAAAAATATCATATGAAATGTGCATTAGTAACCGGCGGCTCAAGAGGAATTGGCAGGGCCATTTGCTACAAAATGGCCGCTATGGGTTATTATGTACTGGTTAATTATAAAGGTAATATCGATGAAGCCAACAATACCCTCGCCCAGATCAGGGAGAATGGCGGCGATGGCGAGCTGTTGCAATTTAATGTTGCCGATAAGAACGATATCCAACAAAAATTAGGCAGCTGGATAGAAACCAACACCGAAAAGTACATTGAAGTTTTAATAAACAACGCCGGCGTTAAAGATGATGGCCTGATGATGTGGATGACAGACCAGCAATGGGATGGCGTAATAAATACGAGCCTAAGTGGCTTCTTTTACGTTACGCGTTTAGTCCTTAACGGAATGCTGGTTAAAAAATACGGCCGGATTGTGAACGTGGTTTCGCTTTCGGGGTTGAAGGGCTTGCCAGGACAGGTAAATTATTCAGCTGCTAAAGCAGGTGTTATCGGTGCAACCAAGGCATTAGCGCAGGAGGTTGGTCGCAGGGGGATTACGGTAAATGCTGTAGCACCGGGGTTCATTGCTACAGATATGACTGCCGGGCTTGATGAAAAGGAACTTAAAGCGATGGTGCCATTAAAAAGATTTGGCACACCGGAAGAGGTTGCCCATGCTGTAGGATTTCTGGCTTCGCCGGAAGCTGCTTATATTACAGCTGAAGTGCTTTCGATAAATGGGGGGCTTTATTCATAAAAAAGAAAGCAACCTAACCTTGCGCTCGTTTTCAACGAGCGTTTATATGGTTTGGCGATTGCATCGCCAGTATCGCGTTACAAACGCTATCCCAGTTTAAGCACTCGTTGCAAACGAGCGCAAGAACAACAGTAACAAACACAAGAGTAATTAACTCTTAATATAAATTTAATTATAAGCTATTAAGATACAGGTATTTTAATAGCCGAAATTTGGAACATTAAACGAGCGCTATACATACGAAAACCAGATTAAGTTCTATTTTTTTGTATTTTTATCACATTTTGTTGACTATGTACTATCAGTTTTTGCTCAAATATGAATAGGGTTGTGATAACAGGGATGGGTATCTATTCGTGTATTGGGGAAAATCTTGATGAAGTTAAGCAGTCCCTTTATACCGGCAGGTCGGGCATTGTATATGATGCTATCCGTAAAGATTTTGGCTACCGCTCAGGACTTACCGGCGCGGTTGAAAAGCCCAACCTTAAGGGTACGCTTGATCGCCGGGCACGTATTATGCTGCCTGAGCAAGGCGAGTACGCCTACATAGCTACCATCGAAGCATTGCAGCAAGCAGGTATCGATGCCGATTACATCACCCAAACCGATGTAGGCATTTTATACGGTAATGATAGTACTGCTAAGGCTGTTATTGAAACTACCGATATCATCCGCGAAAAAAAAGATACCATGCTCATTGGTTCGGGGGCGGTTTTTCAAACCATGAACTCTACTGTTACCATGAACCTGGCTACTATCTTTAAGCTTCGCGGGGTTAACTTTACCATCAGCGCGGCTTGCGCCAGTGGTTCGCATTCTATAGGTATGGGTTACCATCTTATCAAAAGCGGTATGCAGGACTGCATTATTTGCGGCGGCGCACAGGAACTAAGCCATTATTCAATGGGGAGTTTTGATGCGCTTTCGGCATTTTCTGTAAACGAAGCAGATCCCTCCAAAGCTTCCCGCCCCTTTGATCGCGACCGCGACGGATTGGTTCCAAGCGGCGGAGCAGCTACTGTGATCCTGGAAAGCCTGGAATCGGCCCTGAAACGAGGCGCTACTATTTTAGGCGAGATTGTTGGTTACGGATTTTCATCAAACGGGGGGCATATCTCCAACCCAACGGTTGAAGGGCCGGTACGCTCGTTGAATATGGCATTAAAAGATGCCGGCATACAGGCTTCTGAAATTGACTATATCAATGCTCATGCCACCTCTACCCCTGCCGGCGATGCCAGCGAGGCTAAAGCCATTGATGAGGTTTTTGGCGATTATAAGCCCCTGGTAAGTTCAACCAAATCCATGACCGGTCATGAGTGCTGGATGGCAGGTGCAAGTGAGATCGTTTATTCCATGCTCATGATGCAAAACTCGTTCGTGGCGCCTAACATTAACTTTGAAAACCCCGACGAGGATTCGGCGAAACTTAACATCGCTACCGAAACCGTCGATAAAAATATAGATACATTCCTGTCAAACTCGTTTGGGTTTGGCGGCACCAATTCGTCCCTGATTATTAAAAAATATATTTAAACTAAGCCATTATGCAAATTGAAGAGATCATAGAAAAAATCAACAGCTTCCTTGCCGAAGAATTTGAGGTTGATGCAGATAAAATGGTGCCCACAGCAAATCTGAAAGAAACCCTCGACCTGGATAGCCTTGATTATATAGACCTTGTTGTAGTGATTGAAAGCAATTTTGGGTTCAAAGTAAAACCAGAAGATTTTACGGGTATTGTTACCTTCCAGGATTTTTACGATTACGTACTATCGCGCGTACAACCTAAGGAGCTTGCATAATGCCCGCCTGGCAGGGAAAATCTAAAGGAAATACCCTTAGCTACCGCATTTTTGTTAGTGTTTTAAAAACAGCTGGCGTAATGCCCGCTTATTTTATGCTGAGGTTTGTGGCGCTTTACTATTTCCTGTTTTCGTGGCAAACATCAAAAGGCACATATTACTATTTCCACAAGCGGCTCGGTTTCGGCAGGGTAAAATCAATATTGAAGCTGTACCGAAATTACTACCTGTTTGGGCAAAGTATTATCGATAAGGTAGTGATTATGTCGGGGATTCCCAACAAGTTCACTTTCAATTTTGACGGGATCGACAACCTACGGCAGATTGCCGCCATGAACAAGGGCGGATTACTGCTTAGCTCGCACATTGGCAGCTGGGAAATAGCAGGCGAACTGCTTGATCATATCAACACCCGCATTAACATTGTGATGTTTGATGGCGAGGACAGGCAGATCAAGCAATACATGGATTCGGTAACCGGCAAGCGGAAAATAAACATCATTGTCATCAAAAACGACCTGTCGCACATATTTAAAATAAACGCGGCATTCCAGAACAATGAGCTGGTTTGCATGCATGCCGACAGGTATATTGATGGCAATAAAACCATAACAAGGGAGTTTTTAGGTGAGGATGCCAAATTTCCGGCAGGTCCCTTTGTAATGGCCGAGAAATTTAAAGTACCGGTAACATTTGTTTACGCCCTAAAGGAAAGTGCATTGCACTATCATTTCTTTTCCAGCCCTGTAAAAGATTATTCGGATTTAGGCAAAGGCATGGAACAACTGGCTGATGATTTTATTATCAGCTTTGAAAACAAGGTAAAAACGTATCCGGAGCAGTGGTACAACTATTATAATTTTTGGCAATGACCTTACCAACACAGGATATTTTAACGTTGATACCGCAGCGCCCGCCGTTTGTAATGGTTGATACGCTGGTGTCGTCAACTGATGATAATACAGCAACCACGCTGTTGATATTGCCCGAAAATGTTTTGGTAAGCGATGGTGAATTAAGTGAAGCTGGACTGACTGAAAATATTGCCCAAACCGCCGCCGCGGGTGCCGGATATGCCGCTCAGCAATTAGGCAAACCTGTACAGCCGGGCTTTATCGGTGCGGTAAAAAACCTGGAAGTATTTGCTTTACCAAAAGTTGGCGATACCATAGAAACCGAAGTAAAAATTGAAAACCAGGTTTTCGATGTTACTATCATCAAAGGAAAAATTACTTGCAAAGGCATAACGATAGCCCAATGCGAAATGAAAATATTTATTCAACCACAATAATATCAACCATGAAAAAAAACGCAATTAAACTGAGTTTACTGATACTTTTATTAACCGCGTTCTTAAAACCGGCATCTGCCCAAACCAAAGCAGAGGTATTCGATAAAAAAACCCCGATAACCTGGTTAGGTATGGATTTTTCACAAATGAAATTCATTGGTTCGGAAGAAGCTTACAGACGGGAGGTGATCAATGCCGAATTTGTTGGCAAATACATCCCCCTATGGGAAAACTTCTTTTTAAAAGAACCTAAAAAATATAACCCGGCCAAGGCGGTTCACCGCGATACCGTTCATTTTGCAATGAATGTTACCGAAAAAGTTAACAACGCGCTTACCAAAAACTTCTTTGATACTGATCCCGGTCATTTCAAAACGCTGACCGAAAAAGATATTGATGCATTGATTAAAAACTATGATTTTTTAGGTAATAAAGGCATCGGTATGTTGCTGATTGTTGAAGGCATGGATAAAGGGCGGGCGCAAGGGGGCGCCTGGGTAACTTTTGTTGATATGGATAAGAAAACGGTTTTATATACCGTTTTCCGCACCGGCAACAGCCGTGGATTTGGTTTCAGAAATTACTGGGCACACCCATGGCCGGTAATCCTGGACGATTTTGGCGCTGATTTCGATCTTTTCAAAAAATACTAAGCCCCTAAGGTTTTGCAGCAATCGCTAATAAATACAATTGAGATTGAAGTCAAATTCAGTGACGTGGATATGCTGGGCGTGGTTTGGCATGGCAACTATATCCGCTATTTTGAGGATGGCCGCGAGGCGTTTGGCAAGCAATATGACCTGGGTTATATGGATGTATATAACGCCGGCTACGTTGTGCCTATAGTTAACGTAAATTGTGATTATAAGCGCTTTTTGCGGTACGAGGATAAGGTGATCATCGAAACCACCTACACCCCTACCGAGTCGGCGAAGATCAATTTTACTTACAGGTTACTCAACGCCCAAACCGGCGAACTTATCGTTAAAGGATCGACAACACAGGTTTTTGTTCGCCGTGATAATTTTGAACTGCAGCTTACCAACCCGGATTTTTTCCTGGATTGGAAACAACAACAAGGTTTAATATAACAAACGCTGTGATGAAGAAGGTTTACCTTGTTGCTGATAATATTACCTCGCCCCTGGGTGCTACAACTACGCAAAATTTTGAGCACCTTGTTAACGGTGTTTCAGGCGTGAGGCAACACGATGATAAAACCCTGTCTGACGATCCTTTTTTTGCATCGCTATTTGAAAAAGTATATTTTCAAACCGATGAATACTGCACCAAATTCGAGCACCTTCTCATCGCTTCGTTAACCGAAACCTTACATGGAGTCGATAAAAATATATCCGATAAAAAAACTGTTCTGATCATTTCCACCACTAAAGGTAATATTAGCCTGTTGGAAACCGAAGAGTCGAGCTCGGAATTAGATGCGCGCATGGCCCTGCATACTTCAGCAAAAAAAATAGCCCGACATTTTGGTTTTGTAAACGAGCCAATAATAGTTTCACATGCCTGTATTTCCGGACTTGTTGCTATGATCACCGGGATGCGGCTGATCCAATCCGGCCAGTATGATCATGCGGTTGTTGCCGGAGCAGATGTGATTTCAAAATTTGTGCTTTCGGGCTTCCAATCTTTTCAGGCCGTTAGTAAGGGATTATGCAAACCATTTGATGCAGATCGTGATGGTATCAATTTGGGCGAGGGCGCGGCTACGGTTATTCTATCTACAGACAAACCAACCGGAGAAGCTATTGAATTAGTTTCGGGTGCAATAAGCAATGATGCCAACCATATTTCAGGCCCATCACGCACCGGCGAAGAATTATATTACGCCATCAATAAAGCGATGGATGCTGCCGGTTTAAAGTCGGAGGATATTGATTTTATATCTGCCCACGGCACAGCGACCGTTTATAACGACGAAATGGAAGCAAAAGCTGTAACGCTGGCCGGTTTGCAGAATGTTCCACTCAATAGCCTGAAAGGTTTTTACGGACATACTTTGGGCGCTTCGGGGTTGATAGAAGCTATTATATCTGCTCAATCATTAAAGCAAAATATGATCATTCCAACAAAAGGCTTTAGCAAACAGGGCGATGCTAACCCGGTAAATGTTTGCAGCCAATTGATATCAACGCCACTTAACAGTTGCCTCAAAATAGCCTCTGGCTTTGGGGGATGTAATGCGGCCATAATTTTAACCAAATCACAACAGGATATTTCATAAAATGAGCACAGAACAGGTAGATGTATTGGTAATAGGTGCCGGTCCGGCGGGCACGGTGGCAGCTTCTATCGTACACCAGGCAGGCTTTAAGGTTAAAATTGTAGAGAAACAGCTTTTCCCGCGGTTTGTTATTGGCGAAAGCTTACTGCCACGCTGCATGGAAGCATTGACCGAAGCCGGCTTTGTGGATGCCATAAGCGAAAAAGGCTTTCAGCAAAAAGCAGGCGCCAAATTTGTGAAAGACGGCAAGATCTGTGATTATCAATTTGCAGATCAGTTCACCCCCGGCTGGAACTGGACCTGGCAAGTGCCGCGTGCCGATTTCGACAAAACTTTAGCCGATACCGTCGAAAAAATGGGCGTTCCTGTTCATTACGAAACAAGCGTTACCAACATTGTTTTCGACGGTCAAAACTCGGTTACTACGGTAGAAGATAGAGATGGTAAGCAAACCAAAATTTCGGCCCGCTTTATCATCGATGGCAGCGGCTATGGCAGGGTGATCCCCAAACTATTTAACCTCGACAGGCCATCGACCCAAGTTCCGCGCAAGGCGCTTTTTGTGCATACGGTGGATAAAAAACGCTCCATGGCCGACGAGCCAAACCGCATAACCATCGTAGTACATCAGCCCGGCGTTTGGATCTGGATCATTCCTTTCGCCAATGGTATTACCTCCTTAGGTTTTGTGGGCAATCCTGAGTTTTTTAAACAATACGAAGGCTCAGACGAAGAGATTTTGCGCGGCTTGATTGCCTCACAGCCTTATTTTGCAGAGCGTTTTGAGAATGTGGCGTTTGCCTTTGCACCAAAAGTGTTGGAGTCATGGTCGGCCACTACTGATAAGTTTTATGGCGATGGCTTTGTGCTTACCGGTAACGTTACGGAGTTCCTTGATCCGATATTTTCATCGGGCGTAACGCTCGCTACGGTATCGAGCCAAACGGCTGCCAAACTGGTTATCCGCAAGCTTAACGGCGAAGCCGTAGATTGGGACAAAGAATACATGCAGCACATGATGCAGGGCGTAAACACCTTTCGCTCGTATGTAACCGCGTGGTACGAGGGTGTTTTGGATACCATATTTTTCGCCGATAACCAGGACCCGCTTGTTAAAAGCCAGATCTGCTCGGTACTGGCCGGTTACGTTTGGGATATGGATAATCCTTACGTTAAAAACCACGAAACAGCCTTGCATAAACTCGCGCGTACCATAACACTAAGGGATTTGGTTGCAGCAAATAAATTGATATAAACATTGAATACCGGCAACTACATAGTATCAAGCTGTGTCATCAGCAATCAGGCTGTAAAGCACAACGGCAGGTTGCTGTTTGAGGCAGAATATACCGATGTTTCTGGCTTCCTACTATCTGCCTATCAACTCATCGGGGCAAAGTATCCTAAGTTTTATAAAATGGATAACCTTGCCAAACTGGGCTGGCTTGCTGCCGAAGTTTTGCTAAAAGATTTTGATGCCGCCAAGTATCAGCCGACCGACATCAGCGTGATATTATCAAACGCAAGTTCCAGCCTTGATGCCGATAAACGGTATTATGATTCGGTACAGGAAATTGCAAGTCCGGCATTGTTTGTATATACACTGCCTAATATTGTTATCGGCGAGATTAGCATCCGTCATCATTTTAAAGGAGAGAACGCATTTTTTGTTTTTGACCGGTTCAATGCGGATTTTATTGCAAATTATGTTTCAGATTTACTGAACAACCAGCAATTGCAGGCTTGTATTTGTGGCTGGGTAGAACTGCTTGACAATGACTATAAAGCCGTTTTGTTTTTGATTGAAAAGGAAGGCGAAACACCCTTCACAACAGAAAATATTAATAAAATTTACAGTACAGCAAATGAATAAATTAATGGCCGATCTGAAAGAGCAGATCATTGAGCAGTTGAACTTACAGGATGTGAAGCCGGAGGAAATAGGCGATGATCAAGCACTGTTTGGTGATGGCCTCGGTTTGGACTCGATAGATGCACTGGAGCTGATTGTGCTATTACAGCAAAAGTATAAAGTAAAACTTTCTAATGCTGAAGACGGCCCTAAAATCTTCCGTTCGGTGCGTACCATTGCCGAATTTATTGAAAGCACCAGGATCCCGAACGCCTAAACAATGGAGCAACCTGTTTTTATAGCCGGCGCGGGGGTAATTTCGGCCATAGGTAATACTGTGGCCCAAAACCTGCTGTCGCTTGAACAGGAAAAAACTGGCATTGCCCCTATCCAGTATCTGGACACTGAACACCGGGATGAGTTTCCGGTTGGTGAGATTAAACTAAGCAATCAAGAGCTCGCCGAATTATCGGGATTCAAACCGGGCATCAGTCGCACGGCTATGCTGAGTTCAATTGCCGCCAAAGAAGCTTTAGCTGACACCGAACTTGCTAATCTTGCAGGTTTACGAACAGGCTTTATCTCAGCCAATACCGTCGGCGGCATGGATAAAACAGAAGATTTCTTTCGGGATTTCTTAGCCAATAACACCAAAGGGCGTTTACGCAATGTGGTAAATAACGAGTGCGATGCGGTTACCAATTTAGTTGCCGATCAGCTGGGCATAAGGCATTATGTAAGCACTATTAGCACGGCTTGTTCTTCATCAGCCAATGCCATTATGTATGGGGCAAGGCTTATTAAAAACAACATACTGGATGTGGTTATTGCCGGCGGTGCCGATGCATTTACCCGCTTTACCCTCAACGGTTTTAACACCCTCATGATATTGGATAAACAGCCCTGCCAGCCTTTTGATGCCAACCGCCGGGGCCTTAATCTTGGTGAGGGTGCAGGGTATGTGGTGCTGGTATCTGCGCGAATAGCGTCATCGCTTAAAAAAGAGATGTATTGCACCCTCAGCGGCTATCATAACGCCAATGATGCCTATCATCAAACGGCTTCATCGCCGGAAGGTACAGGATCGCTACTGGCAATGGAGGGTGCGCTTAAAAAAAGTGGTTTAAAGCCTGCAGATATCGGCTACATCAATTTGCACGGTACGGGCACGCAAAACAATGATAGTTCAGAAGGGGCAGCCATCAGCAAACTATTCGCGGGATACACACCCCAAATAAGTTCCACCAAAGCATTTACCGGGCATACGCTTGGGGCAAGCGGTGGCATTGAAGCCGTATTTTCGGCTTTGGCGGTGCAGCGTGGATTAGTATATCCTAATCTAAGGTTTGAAACGTCGATGGAAGGCCTGCCTTTTACGCCTGAAACCCGCTTTTCAAAACAACCGGAGATAAAGCATGTACTGTCCAATTCGTTCGGGTTTGGCGGCAATTGTTCATCATTAATATTTTCAAAACTATAGGCGATGTACATCAGGGCAGCAAGCAATATATCGCCACAAAATACCTTCGGTAATCAGCGGTTCCTTTCAGAACTGGCAGAATATACCGGCGACAGGCTCACCTGTATTGAACCGGATTATAAATCGTTGATCGATCCAAAACTCATCCGCCGCATGAGCCGCATCATTAAAATGGGTGTTGCTGCCGGTATGGATTGCCTGCAACAAGCCGGGGTCAATGCGCCGGATGCTATCATTACCGGAACGGCTTACGGCTGCCTGGAAGATACCAATACCTTTCTCACCAAAATGGTGCAGCAAAACGAGGAAGCGCTTTCCCCTACTGCGTTTATCCAATCCACCCATAATACCATCAGTGCGCAGATAGCCCTGTTACTGCAATGCCATCAGTACAACAATACATTTGTGAACGGTGGCGCTTCATTTGAAAATGCGCTGCTTGATGCCATGATGCTGTTGTATGAGGGCGAAGCAGCTAACATACTGGTGGGCGGCATTGATGAAATTACGGCCAACAGCCATGCTATTTTAAAGCGAATGGGGCTTTATCGTCAACATCCGGCATCGAACTTTGAACTGTTTAACACTCCCGGTAAGGGAACAATGGTCGGCGAAGGCTCAGCTTTTTTTATGTTAAGCCGTGAAGCATCAGGTAATGACTGGGCTAAAATTGATGGGGTATCCAGCTTTTATAAACCGCGCAACACTGCCGAAATAAAACAACAGATCAGCATTTTTTTGCAAAGCCAGAACACCAATATTCATGAAATTGACCTGGTAATAACCGGTAACAACGGCGATTCAAAAAATGATGCCGTCTATGAGCAATTGCTGCAATATGATTTTGCCAATATTCCTGTCATCAATTACAAAGCCCTCTGCGGCGAATATCCAACCTCATCTGCGTTTGCAATGTGGCTGGCAGCACATGAGATCAAAAACGGCGTTTGTTCATTTGTACCGGAGGCCGACCAAACTTCTTTGAAAAAGGTATTGATCTACAATCACTACCAAAACATTCACCACTCATTAATCTTGCTTTCGGCATGCTAAATTTCAGGAACACCAATATCCTCTTTGCCGGTCTGCTCGGGTTGATAATCTGGCAGCATATTTCAGAAGGGGTATCTTGGTGGAGTTACCCGGTGCTGATCTTTATTTACTCGCTGATATTATTTTACGGATGCTACTACATAGGTTCTAATTTTTTTATGCGGGTGATGTGCTCGCTCAAAACCAACAAAAAGATCATCGCTATAACATTTGACGATGGACCTGATGCTACCGCCACACTACAGATTTTAAAAATCCTAAAACAACAAAATACCCCCGCAGCTTTTTTTTGCATTGGCAGCAGGATACCCGGTAATGAAACTGTTCTGAAACAAATTCACAAGCAGGGCCACATCATTGGCAACCATAGTTTTTCACACCACTTCTGGTTCGATCTGTTTTCTTCCGCCAAAATGCTGGATGATATGCTTCAGGCCAGTCAGTTGGTAAGGCAGACGATTAACTTAAGTCCGCTATTGTTCAGGCCTCCTTATGGAGTGATCAATCCCAATCTAAAAAAAGCCATTTTAAAAAGCAGGATGGTACCCATAGGCTGGAGCGTACGCTCAATGGATACCGTTATTAACGATAGTCAAAAACTATTAAATAAGATAACCCGCCGTTTAAACCCCGGCGCTATTTTCCTGTTTCATGATACAGGCGCTGCAACAATTTCGGTATTGCCACTGTTTATTGAACAAGCCAAAGCACAGGGATACGAAATAGTACGGCTGGATAAAATGCTAAATTTACAGGCTTATGCGTAAAGAAATAACGGTGCTAAACTCCCCTCTTCAGAGGGGGGGCGAAGGCAATGAGCGTTGGCAGGGGTGTGTTTGTGCGAATGACTTATTAAAGCAGAAACACACCCCTCCGCCCCTCTCGAGAGGGGAAGGGCGCTGGCCCTCGCTTTTAAAATTGGCAATATTTTTTCTGCCTTTCTTCTGCTTTACGGCTATAGCCCACGCCCAACACGCAGGCTATACCCAGCTATCCGATCTTACCAAATTTAAACAGCAATTTGCCGATGTTGCTGCAAAAACCAATAGCATTAAAAGTGATTTCACCCAGGAGAAAAGCCTGAGCATGCTCTCGGAAAAGATCACATCGAAAGGCAAATTCTGGTACCGCAAGCCCAATATGCTGCGGATGGAGTATACCCAGCCATTCAGCTATCTCATGATCCTGAACAAGGACAATGTGTACATTAAAGATGGACAAAAAGAAAACAAGGTATCTACCCGCTCCAACAAAGTATTTAAGCAGATCAACAAAATCGTTATCGATTGTATCCAGGGAACGGCACTCAATAGCGGCGATTTTAAATCGGCGGTATACGAAAATAAGGGAACCTTTTTAGTTTCCCTATCTCCTGTCAATAAACAACTGAGCGATTTTTTCAAAACAATCGAGATCACTGTTGATAAAAAAGATTATTCAGTAAACACCATCGAAATGCTGGAAGGTTCGGGCGATAGTACGACGTTGCATTTTACTAATAAAGAGATCAATGCCAATATCCCGGATGCGTTTTTTGCTATTAAGTAGCTGCCTGCTAATGCTGGCCGGCTGCTCATCGGTTTACAAAAACCTGAAGCCGGCCGAAGGCAATGTACGCGAGATCAAAAAATTCGCGCCCGATTTTACCAACGTGCTTTATAAAACCGAAGTAGACGTAATTGGCGGTCACCATTTAAGCGGCTTATTGCTGATTAAAACCCTGCCAGATAAAAGCGTGCGTATGGTGTTCAGTAATGAGATTGGCTTTAAGTTTTTCGATTTTGAGTTTAAGCCCGATGGCGGCTTCAAGGTGTATTACATCATTAAGCAAATGGATAAGCGCCCGGTGATCATCACCCTGCAAAAAGATTTTGAGCTGGTGATGATGCGTAAGCAAAACCCCGAAACAGGTTATATGCGCAAAGATGATAACTATCTGTATTATGTTTTCCCGCAGGAAAAAGGCGCCAACTATTACATCACCAACAAATCCGGAACAGAACTGATCCGCATGGAACGCTCATCCGACAGGAAACCCGTGGTACAAGCCATTATGCACGGTTTTCACAACGGCGTTCCTGATACTATTGGCATTAGCCATAAAAACTTCAAATTCAATATCGGCCTTAAACGCTTGGAAAGATAAATGCTCAACAATACTTTTTTCAGTTTTACCACTCCCGAAACCGATGGCAGTTTACTCAAAACAACCATCAGCCTTAACCCTGCGCATGATATTTTTAAAGGGCATTTCCCAGGCAATCCCATTGTGCCAGGTGTGTGCATGATGCAGATGGTCAAAGAGATTCTGGAAAATCAGCTCGGCAAAAAGTTAAGACTTGTTAAGGCTGATAATATCAAGTTTCTGTCGTTCATCAACCCTAATGAATACCCCCAGGTTGGATTGGAGATAAAGATGAGTACCGTTGATGAGCAGGTTAAGGCAGATGCGCAACTGGTAAATGATGGAGTTGTGTTTTTGAAGTTTAAGGGAGTATTCTCTTAAAAATAAAATTGTCATTTCGAAACGAGGAACGAGTGAGAAATCTTATGCGCCTTGTTTAGCGAATGACCAGTCCGGCCATGCATGGTGTACAAGATTTCTCTTTCGCCCCGGCGCACCATCCCCACAGCTCTATCGAAATGACATTTTTTTAGATTTTATATCAATTCTGCGCAACAGGCTTCGCGCTTTTACCTAACCTTATTGCAGCTAATAAATAATAAAAAGCACCAAAAGCCGAATACCCTGCCAAATTCGCAATCCCCATATTAGGCGAGTGCGCCATTGCTATAAATGACACACCGGCAAGCATAGATTGCCCCCCACTTAATATCATTGGCCATTGGCCGCCAAACTCTTTACGTCTTTTTAAGCCCAATACCAATTGGATTAATCCTGTTAACAAAGCCCATCCGCCAAATACAATTAACGCGGCAGGCACTCCTTTGGTTATAGCAAAAGCAACCGATAAAGTTGTAACAATACTAATAGCTGCATTTACATATTGAGGTGTTACCGATGTTCCGTTGCCTTGATTAGCACGGATATCAAGGAATGTACCTACAACATCCCATAACGGATAGATCACGAGCAGTATGGTAGCTGCGGTAAATGAAGTTTTAGCCAATAACGATACCAATATTACCCAGGTAACCGAAAATGCTACCCTTGTAAAATAAAGCTTACGCAACTCGCGGGCTGTATTAGCCGCGGCTGAAGTTTCTATGATCAATGTTTTATTTACTGACATGACTTTAAATTTTTATTTCGTTTTGTTTGATGAAGCAAAGTTGGGCACAAAACGTGGCGGCAATTTTCACTTAGGTGAAAATCGGGAAGGCCTTTTGTCAGCAGAGTTTCGTTTTTATGGCTTTTGCTGCGATAAGCGCTTTTTGATACGGGTGAGCGATGGGTTTTTAATGCCCAGGTATGACGAGATATGATATGCAGGAATACGGCTCACGATATTGGGATGCTGCGTTATCATTTTCAAATAACGCTCTTCGGCTGTATTAAATAAAAACTCTTCGGTACGGGCTTGCGATTGGTTAAAGAATAATTCGGCAACCAGGCGACCGAAACGTTGCCAGCCGGTTGGCGTGGAGTAAAGATATTGAAGATCATTATAGTTGATGGAGATGATCTCGGCATCCTCCATCGCCTGGATATAATATGCGCAAGGGTATTGATTGATAAAACTGCGGAATGATACCAGGAACTGCCTTTCCGAAAAAAAGTAGATGTTCTTTTCTTCCTGCGTTTCGGGGTGTACGTAGTAGATCCGGAACAAACCTTTGTTAATAAGCGCAAGATCGGTACATACAATGTTCTGCATGTTAAAAAAATCGCCTTTCTCAATTTTACGCGTACGCCAATACGGCAAGCTAACCGCTACGTCATTTTCAGACATACCGGCAAAATTGCCAAGAAGTTCGTTTAATACCTGTTGCTTATCGGCCATAATTAACAAAGTGCAATAAGGTTAAATATCGGCACAAAAAATCATACTAATTTTCACCTGGGTTAAAAACAACTTATTTTATTTTCTTATTTTACAATCAAACTAAATTGAATAAAAAACAATCATTAAATCAATCAACACAATGAAGCATATAAATACATCTCCCCATGTTAGTGAGTTTGATAAAGATCACCCTGTTCCTGGCGGTTATTATATTGGCCGTTTCAGGTCCCCGGAAAAGAAAAAAGAAAGACAATAACATCAACACGGATGCCCTTCTGCGTTCCGAATACCACATTACCGAAAACGGGAAATTGGAACATGTAAGAAGTGATACATAACATCAACCCTCTTCACGGGATACCGCTTTAAATAAAACAGAACCGCCGCTAAACAATTTGCGGCGGTTTTTTATTTAATTTACGGAATTATAAACCTCATCCCCGTCCCGGTTTGAAACATATCTACAGCTTTTTATTTTTTAGTTTAATTTATAGCAGCCTGTTTGCCCAGGTAAAAGTTAGCGGAAAAATTGTCGACAATTCTAAAGTTCCTGTGGCTTTTGCTGTGGTTAACCTGCAACAACAAAATTCAGAGCAAACAAGGGTAGTGCAAACCGATTCCGTCGGGCTATTTAGTTTTACTGACGTTGATAAAGGGACCTATCATTTAACTATCACCTTCACCGGCTATCAAAAAACCAAACTTAAATTAAACTTGCAACAAGATACCTCGGTATCTATTACCCTCCCTGATAATACCACAAAGTTGAACGAAGTAACCGTAATAGCAGGCAAAACCTCTGTTGAAAACAAGGGCGATAAGCTGATTTATAATGTATCCACCAGTGCCACATCGGCAGGAGCTGATGCACTTACGGTTATTGGTCGTGTGCCGGGTATAAAAGTTGGCGATAATGACCTGAGCATTGTTGGTAAAGGCAGCGTTAAAGTTATGGTGAACGAAAGATTGGTTCAACTGGCTGGAACCGATCTGCTCCGTTACCTGCGCTCATTATCTGCAAGCCAGGTGGGCAGTATTGAGGTAATTAAAAACCCGGGGGCTGCTTATGATGCTGAGGGCAACGCCGGATTGATCAACATCACGCTCAAACATAGCAAAAAACATGGCTATGCGGGCAGTGTACAGATCAATGATAAGCAATGGTTGCATAGCCCCGCCTCGGTTTATGGTACCAGCAATTACTGGTGGTTAAATGCCAGCGGCGATATTAATTACAATTCGGCCAAACTCTCCGCATATGCCAGCGTAAACGTTGATCACGACCACGAATTGGAAGGCTTTGAAACCGATATTTATTACCCCAAACAAACCTGGCTGCAAACCGATACCGGCAACTATCGCTATCATAATTTAAACGTCATTGCCGGTGCCGATTACCGGTTTAGTCCGAGGGTTACTATCGGCGTAAATTACCAGGGCGGTAAGAATACCTATGACGGATCCGACCATGTAAATAACCCGATCATTAACAACACTACCGGTGCTATCGATTCAACATTAAGAACCTATGCCACCTATCACCCGGTGGCTATCAGCAATGCGGTTAACCTGCATAGCACCATCAGCCTGGATACATCAGGTGCTAAACTGGTACTTAATGCCGACTATTTTAACTATTACCGCACCGACAGATCGGACTTTGAGAGCAACACTTATCTCGCTGACGGATCATTGAATGCAGCCAGTCGTAATCGCTACCATGATACCAATAAGCAGGACATCAACATTTATACATTCAAGGCCGATGCGCTTTTGCCAACCAAATATGCCCGCTTTGCTTTTGGCGGCAAACTGAGCTTTATCAATAATTACAGCAACGCTTTTTATTATAAAAAGGCAACCAACGATTCGCTAAAGTATGACCCGAACTTAAGCAATGAATTTACCTATACCGAAAATACCCAATCTGTTTATGGCAGCATAAACCGCGAGGATGGTAAATGGAAGTACCAGGCCGGCTTGCGGGCAGAGCGCACCGAAACCAAAGGCTACTCGCACACGCTTAACCAAACTACCATTAATAATTACACAAGGTTATTTCCATCGGCAACGGTGAGTTACCAGGCAGCTGTTAATCACAGCTTATCACTAAACTTTGGCAGGCGGGTTAACCGGCCAACTTTCTGGAATCTTAACCCATTCAAGAGCCTGTTTACAGCTTATAGCTATGGCGAAGGCAACCCCTATCTTCAACCAGAATATAATACCAATTTTGAGCTTTCGCATACCTACAAAAACAGGCTTACATCGGCCATATTTTTAAACGTTACCAACAATGGTTTCAACAATGTGACCATTGCCCGGGCAGATACCAACCTGGTTTATACCACGCCGCTCAATTTTATTAAAACTTACCGGGCGGGCATTTCCGAAAATTATTCGATGCAATTGCTTAGCTGGCTTGATAATAATAACCAGTTCACTTTTTATCATACCGATGCAAAATCGGCGTTTGCTGCAGTAAAAGGCATTAGCGGGTTTGGAGCTTATATCGCTACCAACAATAACATCTATTTTAATGCGGATAAAAGCTTTTCAGGAGCGGTAAATTTCTGGTACCAGTTCCCGGAGATTGATCACATCGGCAGAAGCGATGCTTATTATAAACTCGACCTCGGCATTAAGGCCTCCGCTTTTAAAAAGAAAATAGATGTTTCATTGGTGATGAATGATGTTTTCAGGAGCAGTGCATCGGCAGTTACCACAATCGTAAACGGGGTAAGGCAAAAGTATACCAACTTCCAGATCAACAGGTATGCCCTGGTGGGTATCAGCTATCGTTTTGGGAATAGTCAGGCTAAAGCAGAGAAGCAGGATACCGGCAACCAGGACGAGAAAGGCAGGATCCATTAAAAGCAAAAGGGAGCTCATGCGGGCTCCCTTTAAACAATCACAAAACAAAAGCGAGGCTACATTTTGCCTGAGCTGTCTTTGCCCATTTTACCTTTACTCATTTTACTTTTTGACATTTTATCGTGGCTCATTTTGTCCGAACCCATCTTGTCTTTTGACATTTTATCAGAGCCCATTTTGTCTGATGCCATTTTATCGTGGCTCATTTTGTCTGAACCCATCTTGTCCTTACCCATTTTATCCGAAGCCATTTTATCATGGCTCATTTTGTCTTTACTCATCTTATCCTTTTTCATTTTGCCGGTATCACTAAGGGCAACGGTATTATGTAAAGGAGCCGATGTTTTTGCCTGTACATTAACAGAAAGGCCGGCAACTGCAAAAATGGCGATAAGGGCGCCTGAAATGATTGATCTGGTTTTCATGTTTGATTTTTTAAGTTGTTTGCCTCTTAGTCGCACGGGGCAACGAAACCTTACAAGGTATTTTCATTTTGTTTTCGGCATATACCTATTCGCCTTATTCCAAAAAATTTAATGAAATTCGGCCGCACTAAAACTATTTTATGGAAATCAGCGAAGCACAACAACTGGTAGATAACTGGATTAAAACAACGGGCATCCGGTATTTTAACGAGCTTACCAACACCGCCATTTTAATGGAAGAAGTTGGCGAAGTGGCCCGCATTATGGCCAGAAAATACGGCGAGCAATCATTCAAAAAATCAGATACAAAAGTTAACCTGGCCGACGAAATGGCCGACGTTCTTTTTGTACTTATTTGCCTTGCCAATCAAACCGGCATCGACCTAACCGAAGCCCTGGAAAAGAATATGGAAAAGAAAAGCATCCGGGATGCCGAGCGGCATAAAAACAACGAAAAATTGAAATAGATAAAATTTAATTTTATCTATTTCAATTAAACAAAATTAAATTCTTTAAAATTGAATTTTAATATAATTTAATAAGGCAAAAAGCGTTTAATCTAAAACAATTAAACAGCCTTATTATGAAAACCTATTTTTTCCTGTCGATAAGTTTTTTGCTTTTACTTATGTCATGCAAGCATGAAACGGAACAAAAAGTAAATGTAGCCAACGTTGAGTTAGTACCTCCTCCACCCGCCGGGGAAAAAAGCATGGCAGCAGCCGATCAACTGGAAGATGCCGGTACTGCCAATAAACCGACCGCTTCAAACCCATCCATTACCGACACTGCCAAAAAGATCATCAAGGAAGGCGATATCCGCTTTGAAACCGACAATCCTAAGGCGGCAAGACAAAACATTGTTTCGTCTCTAAAAAAGTTAGGCGGTTACCTCGCAGAAGAAAATGAAACCAACAGCGGCGAAACAAATCAGAAAGAGTATAGCCTCAAAATCAGGATACCCTCCAAAAATTTTGATGCTTTTTTAAATAGCTTAACTTCCAGCACCGATCATATCGAATCAAAAAACATTCATATCAGGGACGTAACCACACAGTTTATCGATGTTCGCGCCGAAATCAGCAATAACAAACAGTTAGAACAACGTTACCTGCAACTGGCTGCTAAAGCCACCAAAATGACCGATCTGTTGGCAATAGAAGATAAGCTGGCCAGCATCCGTACATCGATCGATTCGGCCCAGGGGCAACTTAATTATCTGAGCAGCCAGGTTAGTTACAGTTCGCTTGATATCAGCTTTTATACCCGGCACCCGGGCGAAGTAAACACAGGTAACGGTTTCGCCTATAAATTTAAAACCGCAATTGGCGAAGGCTGGGAAGTTTTACAAAACCTCTTTTTCGCACTTATAGCGTTATGGCCTTTAATGATAGGCGCTATCATCTTTCTGCTATTAATCAGGCGTTGGAAAAGGCGTAGAAAAGCCAATATTATAAGTGAGGCATAAAAATTATCGCAAAAATTAATTTAGTGTTAAAATTATAAAAACTGAAAGTAATAAAAGGTATCACCTTATGAAGATTTAATTTTAAGAGCATAGTTTTTATTAAATTAATTAATAAATGCTTGACAAATAGAAATTTAAGAACTACTTTTAAGCACCTAATTGATTGATCATGATCCGTGTACGGTCTAAAGTTGTACTGTTGGTTGCCCCCCATGTAGTTGGCCTTGAGGTATTACCTAATAACAAGGTTTTTAAGCATATTTCAATCACCGCGGCCATCTTTCCGGCAATACACGAGATCAAACCCAACCTGCTTATACTTGATTACGATTATCTTGTTCAGGATATCGAAAAAATTCTTCGCCGTTTAAGCACAAACCCGTCATACAAAGGCATTAAAATTTGCTGCTATAAAAACAAATGGCACTCCAAAGTTGATCCATTCCTGAAAACACTGGGGGTTGACCATATTTTTTATGCAGAAGATATGAAAGCCGAGGCCAGCAGAAAAACCGTGTTTGACTCTATCGGCAATGTTATTATGGACGGTACATTTTTTAGCTTATTGAAACCGGTACATTAAGCGCCCGGGAGCGGATAATTTCTCACTTCATTGCGAACGCAGCGCGGCAATGTCATAGTTTTATATTCTTTTATCTTGGTTCTTGCTTCCTGGCTTTCGTGCTAAATAACAACATCTCCTTCAAAAACCCTTTCAGCAGGGCCTTCTAAAAAGATGTCTGTAAAAGTTTTGCCATCATAATCAAAACGAATGTTGAGGTTGCCCCCTAATACTTTTATCGGAGTAGTGATATGCCCGGTTTGCTGTTTGTGCTGCGCCATGGCCAGGGCAACGGCAGTTACTCCTGTTCCGCAGGCAAAGGTTTCATCCTCTACCCCACGCTCAAATGTACGTACAAAGTAGCCCTCCTCCATTGGTTCAACAAAATTTACATTAATGCCGTTTTTGCGATAAGTGGCATTATTGCGGATAGCATGGCCTTCCTGGTAAACATTGCGCTGTTCAAGCCCCTCAACCAGCTTTACATAGTGTGGAGAGCCGGTGTTGAGTACGTAAGCGTCGGCATCGGTATTAACTTCGTTTACATCGATCATTTGCAGGCTCACCCAATCGCCTTCGTCTGAAATTTTGGCATAATGCGGACCATCTACCGCCAAAAATTCAGTTTCCGATTCAATAACGCCTAAAAATTTGGCAAAGGCCACAATACAGCGCCCGCCGTTGCCGCACATACTACTCGGCTGGCCGTCGGCGTTGTAATAAATCATCTCAAAATCGTATCCGTCTTTGTTTTGCAATAGCATCAAACCGTCACCACCGATACCGAAACGACGATCGCACAGGCCCGAAATCAGCTTAGGGTTATGATGATCAACGCTGTTATCGCGGTTATCAATCAAAATAAAATCGTTGCCAGCGCCCTGGTATTTATAAAAATGTATCTTCACAATTATCCTGTTAATATCAGCCTCTTTGGTCTTCAACAAAACCCGTGCTAACAATTAAAATAGCCGATGTTTATCTATTTAACAAATTTTAACAAAAAACGGGATAACTAATCATTGATTATCTCGTCTATATGGTATTAAATTTGATCTGTAAAATAAGTAAACTTAATAATAAGAAAGGCAAATAATAAATGAAAAAGATTGGTTTAACACTATTAACCGCTTTTGTTGGAGGTGCGATGGCCTTAGGAGTATACAAGGTTATCGAAAACAAGTACTCTGACAACCTGAGCTTCGAAGACAAGCAAAAGGTATATTTTACAAGCAACCCCTCAGCTCCGGTTTCATCAACCGGCGACCTTGATTTTACCCAGGCAGCGGCTGCAGCAACCCCGGCGGTGGTTTACATCCGCACAACCTATACTAACAAAGGCAGCGGCGGACAGGATCAACTGGAGCAGATGTTTGGCGATATGTTTGGTCAGCGGGTGCGTCCGCAAGGCCCACAGATGGCATCAGGCTCTGGTGTTATCATTTCGCCCGATGGCTACATTGTAACCAACAACCACGTGGTTGAAAAGGCCGATAAAATTACCGTTGCTACTAATGATCACCGTACTTTCAGCGCCAAAGTTATCGGCACCGACCCAAGTACAGATCTTGCCCTCATTAAAGTTAGCGCTAACAACCTGCCAATTGTAAAATTAGGCAACAGCGATGACGCTAAAGTTGGCGAATGGGTTTTAGCCGTAGGTAACCCTTTTAACTTAACATCAACCGTTACAGCCGGTATCATCAGCGCCAAAGGCCGTAATATTGGTATCATCGGCAGCGAAAACAGTGATGACGACAACCCGTTCGGCCGTACCCGCAACCAGTCGACTCCTAAGCTGAACAAAGCTATCGAGTCGTTCATTCAAACTGATGCGGCCATTAACCCTGGCAACAGCGGCGGGGCCTTGGTAAACACCCGTGGCGAACTGATCGGTATTAACGCCGCTATCGCTTCGCACACCGGTTCATACGAAGGCTATGGCTTTGCCATCCCGGTTAACCTGGCTAAAAAAGTACTGAACGATATCAAGAAATTCGGTACAGTAAAACGCGGTTTTGTGGGTGTAACTTTCACCGAACTTAACCCGGACGTAGCCCAAAAGCTCGACGTAACAACCACCAACGGTTTATACGTGAACGACCTTGTACCGGGCGGCGGTGCCGAACAGGCAGGCTTACGCAAAGGCGATATCATTGTTAAGGTTGAGGGTCAGCCGGTATATGAATCATCTGATCTGCAGGAACGTGTAGGCCGTTTACAACCCGGCGATAAGATCAATGTTACTGTACTGCGCGATGGTAAGAACAAAGATTTCGCGGTAACGCTTAAAGGCGATGCCGTAGCACCATCAAACCGTATAGCGGCATCTAAATCGGCCGAGGAGCTGTTTAACAAACTGGGTGCAAGCTTCCACGCTTTAACTCCAGCCGAAAAGAACAGGCTGCATGTTAACGCCGGTGTACTGGTTACCCAGGTGCGTGAAGGTGGCTTATTTGACGCTGCCGAAATACCTGAAGGCGTTGTAATCACCAGTATTAACAAACTGCCGATCAGCAGTATCGAAGATATTGACAAGGCAATTGTAAAACCTATCCAGGGCAATATCATCATTGCCGGAATCTACCCTGACGGTTCGCACTTCAGCAGCGCGTTCCCGGCTCAATAAGCTTTTTTAAGTGATTTTGCATGTGAACCCCTTGGTCTTTTTAGATTAGGGGGTTCTTTTTATATTTGGTCAAATACAACTAAGGCCTGTTATCAGCCAACACATCTTAAAACAAATTAACCCCAAAACTCCATCCAACCCACCCGCTCCAGTTCCTGTTATCACGGATAAAAGAATGATGCAGGTCCCGCACATAAGCATAACCATCAACAGGCGTACGCTGATCTGAATAAAGGAAATTTAACGAAGGCCCTGCGAAAACGGAAAACTTCCGGCTTACCTTATAAGTAAAATCAAGGTTAAACTTATTAAGCTGATTGGTTTTTGACCATGTGCCCTGGTACAGGTAACTTGAACCAATTTCAGTGTTGATAGCCAGGTGCTGCCCCAATCCAAACTCCCGCCCGAAACCCAAACCAAATGAATATAATTTACTGTTGTCATCCACCCGCATCCCGCCCTGCCAAATGGTGTACAGCTTGCTGTTGCCGTTTTTGAAGGCGAGGTTGATATTTTGAGTTTCATTGGTAGAGATAGTTAGCTTATGGTAACCGCTATTGATAATATTGAGTAACCCAATGCTAAATCCTGATGAGGTATCGGCAATATTTACCAACGCCAATTGCACCCCGGTAAGGTGTTTGGCATAATTAAACAAGCCTGCCACCTGCAAGCCGCCAAACTTTTGCTGTGCTATATTACCAATCCCACCCAGTTGCAATGCGTCTGAGTTTTTACCGGCAATATTGCCTATCGCACCTAACTGAATGCCCCTGACTGATCCGCGGGTATGATTGTAAAGGGCTGACAACTGCAAACCATTCATGTTTTGTTTTACGCTGTTATGGAGCAGGGCCAGCTGAATGCCCCGCACATTACCCAGCACGTTATTGTACAAGCCGCCAAGCTGGATGCCATTTACTGAGCCGCCCACCACATTAAAGATCCCGGCTATTTGTACCGCGCCAACGTCACCTTTATCCAAATTGAAAATAATGCCCATTTCAAAGCCATCAACCCCGGCATTATAGCCTCCTACAGCATTGAGGGAAACCACATTTACTACCTGTCCACTGAAGTTGCCGTGGGTGCTTACGCCCGGTATGGCCGAAGCCTGGAAGGGGGCCTGTGCAATCAGCCCGCCGAGATTGGCCGCCTGGATCTGTTGTTTAGTGGAAAGAAACAATCTGCCCAGCGAAGTATTTTCGACACCCGAATAATCGTCACTAAGGATATAACCCAGCAGGCTGCGTTTTTTTTTCAGGGTTGTGTCGGTACTCCTTACATTAACATCCGCTAAAAAAGTAACCGTAGTATCCTTATAAAACTCCTTGCTTATTGTTATGGTAATCGGCTGGCCTTCGTTGCGGACGATCATATCAAAATGACCTTCCTTGTCGGTCAATACCGATTGCAATTGTTCGTGCGAGTATACACTGGCATTGGGCAGGTTATGACCGGTTTGCTCGTCGGTTACGGTACCGCTGATGTTGTAATTGTCGCCATCGGTAGCGGCTTTGTCGGTTACTATGGTGAGTTGTAAGGGCGCATATCTCAGAATAATAAAATTCTTCGATTCGCGGTACTCAAAGCGATAGCGGAGCATGTGGTCAAGCACTTCTTTAATCGTCCAGTTATCCGCATTGATGGTAACCAGGCTGTCGGTTTTTACAATGTTGCTGTTGTACGAAAAGTAGAAGTTGCCTTTTTGTTCGATGGTTTTAAGCACCGTGCCCAGTCGCATTTCGGTTACATGGACGGATATGTTTTTGGAGAGGATGGAATCGGCACGAGCGGTTAAAGCCGTAAGAAGCAGCAGGGAAATGGTGTAGTTTAGGTAACGATGTAGTTTATACAACATAAATATCCAAATTATGTCATTGCGAGGAGGAACGACGAAGCAATCGCATGCTATACACGACGGCTATGCTTCCGTGCGGTTGCCACGCTGTCGCTCGCAATGACATGGTTTTATAGTAATGCCCGTTTCTGGCTATCGTGCAGCCTTACCTCAACACAATCCCCTTTTTCCCGCGCTCCACTTTGATCTTGAACGTTTCGGAGATCACCAGCAGCACCTGATCTAACGACTGATCCTTAAACACCGTGGTGATAGGCAGGTTGGCAATGGCTTTATTGCCGATAACAATGTGCGCCCCGTACACTTCGTTTAATGAACCCACCAGCTCATTTAGCGGGGTTTCATCGCAAACCAGTTCATGGGTTGCATAATAGTTATATAAACGCCCTTTGATGCTTTCCTTAGCCTGCAGGCCATCCTTACCGGTAACCAATACCTTTTCGCCGGGATTGAGGTTTACGCTTTTTTTCTTTTCGCTTACGTTAACTATGCCCGTTTCAACAATAACCTGTGTTTTGCCATTGCGGCTCTTTATATTGAATGACGTGCCAACCACCCTAACCGTTACACCGTTCACCCTAATTATAAAAGGTTTTGTTTTATCGGGCGTAACTTTAAAAAACGCTTCGCCCAGCATAGTCACCGGGCGGATTTTGCCGGTAAACTTTTCGGGGTAAATAAGGGTACTGTGACTGTTCAATGTAATCACCGAACCATCGGGCAGGGTTTGCGAACGGGTTTTCCCTTCGCTATCTACCTTAACAAAAGCGATAGCCTTGTTATCGTAATAATGGCTAACCGTTAGCCAGGCCACCGTGCAAATCAGCAATAGCGATGCCGCGATACCTATCCACCAACTGGTTTTCATTTTGCGGACCCGCGCTGATGGAGCTACGGCCGGAACAGTATTATTCAGCCTTTTCTGCAGCCGTAGATAGGCGGCATCTTCATCCAAAGTTTTGGTAGAAGCAATTTGCCGGCTCTCATCCCAGATCAGTTTAAAATTATCATACTCCTGCCTGTTAGCAGGCGAAGCGGCAATCCAGTTCTGTATAGCCTCCACCTCGGCGGGCGTGGCTTCGCCAACCAGGTATTTCACCAGCAAATCATCATCTATAGGCATACCGGTATAGCTCATACAAACCAATTAATAAATAACAATAAAATAATGGGTAAAAACTCGGCCAGTTTCTGGCGCATTACCCTCAGCGCTTTGCCCATCTGGTTTTCGATGGTTTTGATCGAGAGGCCCATCTGATCGGCAATTTGCTGGTATTTGAGCTGCTCAAACCTGCTGAGCTGAAAAATGATGCGGCACTGTTCAGGCAGTTCGCTCAGGGCTTTTTCAATATGCTTTTGCAGTTCGGCCGTAAGCAGTTTTTTTGAGGCCAGTTCGTCGCTACCAACCTGTTCCATTTCATCGGCATAATAAACGCCAAAGCTGGCACGCACCTTCTGGTGTTTTAGGTAGTTCAGGCTTTCGTTATGTACGGAGCGGTACAGGTAGGCCTTGATACTGCCGTCGGTTTTAAGCTGATCGCGTTTTTCCCAAATGCGGCAAAATACGTTTTGTACTACCTCTTCGGCCATTTCATCATCCTTTAAAAAAGTGTAGGCATAGACGTGCAAACTTTTAAAGTGATCTTTAAAAAGCCGCTCAAAAGCTTTCTGGCTTCCCTGTTTAATTAAACCAATGGCCGTGCTATCGCTGTATTCCACTTTTAAGGTGTAGATGTTAGCGCTAAAGATAGCTTGTTTGGCCGTTAAATTCATAGCTCCCAAATGTTAAAAATCAAATCAGGCCAGTTGAATTTGGATAGTATATAACGAATGATGGATATCAACCTTGCTGCACACACCATTGGTATAGCTGTAAAAATTGTAATTGCCATCGGGCAAATCAATGCGGTACACATGAGGGCTCACCTGCTTAACCTGCAGAAACTGCTGAAAGTTATCCGAGTACACCTGCGCCTGGTCTGCAGGCTCGTGGCAGTATAGCAGCATGAGGTTGGCGGCTATTTGCTTTTGATCAACCGTTTTTCCGCATTTGCCTTCGGCGATGGTTTGGTAGCCCGAGGCCACGGCTTTGGTTTGGCGGTTGCATTTTTCTGAACCATTGACATTTCTGCATACCTGCGAACTGATGAGCTTGCCATTGTTAAAAGTGCTCTCCTCCTGAATCTCCACCTTAACACTGAAAATGAAGCGCATTTTTACCTCGGAGATCATTTTGAGGTACAGCTCATCGCCCTGGCGTTTTTGATACAGGTTCATGTGGCCAACCACCTTGCCGCTGTGCAGCACATTGTATTTAACCGTTTGCTCCTGCGCCAGGGCACCAACAGCAAGGCACAGCAAGGCTACCACCATAGCCGCCCATTTTAGCGGACCGAAGATATTGAACGTTGGGAAAGTTTTATTTTGAAGGGCAGGCCGGATATATTTTTTAAATAACCAAATTATTAAAGCGGGTATCATGGGTTGTCATATTAAAGTGATTGAATAAAGCTTTTAACGCGTTTACTTTATTACAACACTCTAAACTTTTACCCCTATGCCTTTGCATTATTTTGTTCGATTAATTAAATTACTACTATGCCTATATGCATTATATAATTTCAAATATAAGTAAAAAAACGGGTGTCCCAATTTTTTGATTCCCCACGAAAAATTGAAAATAGCACACCGCCCGTTTTTTCGAAAATAAGCATGTTCCATTTTTTGAGTGTGAAAACGCGGAACATCTTTTTTATGAAACACACTGATAATCAAATAATTAATATTTCGGCCGAAACGCCGATAAAACATTGACAATCAATTACTAAACCTTTTAAGAGTAAAATATAGCCTTAAATGAGGCAGCGTCGGCAGAGGGATTTTTTTGGTGTTTTTTTAATGTTTTTTAACGAAAATGGCTTTAGGCGATGTGGGTTGGTTGGGATGCTGACAATAAAGCGCCACCATTTGAGCGAGGTTTAAGAGCTATTTTTTTATATAGACGGACTTATCTATGCGCGCATAGATATTAGTTATTTTTAAACTATCAAACTGTTTGTTTTTGTTTTGTAAAAGTGATAAAGTTCTCCAAGCTTAAAATTCTCTGACGATATTCAGTAGGAAATGTTGGTATGTATGTTTTTGGCACAACCAATCTCACACCTTCCTTGTACATTTCATTTAACTGGTTTTTCGATATTCCTTGTTGTAAGGTAAACAAGTGCTTAACTTCTATTCGGTTTGCCTCATTAATAACTTGCCGCCATCTATCTTTACAAGTAGTTTTAGCTGCGAGGAAAACCAGTCTATTTGCATCAAAATCATTATTATGATAGTCTTTAGCTGATGGAAAAATAAAGTCGGGTTTTTTATTATCCTCGGTGATTGCTTGTGGTGCAAAAATCAAATTTGATTTTTCGAACACCTCTCCTAAATGATACTCCAAAGACTTTCCGGCTCTGCTTTTTCGTCTATTAAGAATTGTGTTAGCGATCTCTATTAATGCTTCGACACTTTTAAAGGGTTCCTTTATGGTTTCAGAATACACCTCGAGTTCAATTAGCTTAAATAGCTGATATTCTGCATCCAACCATTCAAGTATGATTTTATCTGGGTGTGCCCTAATAAAATTATCTGTTATATTAAAGGAATTGTTATAGCAGCTTCTTGCTGTTCCCGAAAGGGTGACAGTATTGGGAAAACCTTTATTTAAAAATTTATTAAATGCCAAAAAGCATTTAAGCAAAGTATCTTTTGCATCTATGGTTATTTTTTTTTCTATAAGCTTATTCGTCTCATTTGCTGTAAGGTTAAATTCGGCAAAAAAGGACTCGATGTCTTCATCGGTGTTTAAGACAAATGCTTCATAATATTTAGCTTCTCGTTTTGCAATTATTAACAAATCCCCTACGTTGTCCTCACTTAGGAAAGGGAAACCTTTGCCGAATCTTGTTAGCCTGTACTCATTTCTTGACCCTACTCCATAGTAAATGATCCGACTTGCTGTTACTTGGTAGTTGTACCAATTAATTGTAACATAGTCATCCTTGTTGGTGCCCTTAACTCCTGGTTCAGAAAAGAAAATAGAAATAACGTTTTTCGATATATAAAAGCCGCTTTGATGGGCTCCTGTAGTTCCTGCATCATTGGCTGAAATAAATTTACAAAACGCTGTTTCAGATCTTTGAACAGATTCAATAGCGCTAACTACAATTTCATTCATGCTGAAGTAATGTTATGATTTCTTTTCCTACCGCCTGTATAAGAGGGGTCACAACTGAATTTCCAAACTGCTTATAAGCCTGATTATCTGAAACCGGTATCCTAAAGCTTTTATTGCCTTTGTTTACCGGATATCCCTGTAAAGCGGCACTTTCCATTGGTGTTAGTCTTCTCGGGTTACCTGTTGTCTGAGGTATCAAAATTTCAGATCCATCTTTATAATATCGCGCACTCATTGTTCTGCTAATTCCGTCTAAATTAACAAGTCCGAAACCAAAGCCGTTTCCCTTCAGTTTGTGTTTTTTAGAGTACTCTTGAAGAAAATTCCACAGTTTATCGGATAAGGTATACTTTGGATCGACATTATCCTGGAGAATTGTTCGGATTTGCTTATCGGCTTCTGGTAATTTAACCAGATCAAAATCAAAGCTTATATCATCACCAAAAACATTCTTGTCAAAACCAACCATCAAAGTTCTATCCCGATGTTGTGGTACAAAGTGTTTACCGTTAAGCACTCTATGATCAAATGAATAACCTAAGTCTAAAAGCGTTTGTTTAATTACTTTAAAAGTATTACCCTTATCATGAGATACAAGATTCTTAACATTTTCCAGGAAATATGCTTTTGGGCGATGTTTTTCAATGATTTCCGCTACGTGAAAAAATAAATTGCCTTGCTTTTCATCCTCAAAACCATGCTTTCTACCCAAGCTATTTTTCTTTGATACTCCCGCTATCGAAAATGGTTGGCACGGAAACCCTCCGCATAAAACGTCAAAATTCTGAGGTATAAATGATTTAGTTTCTTCTTTTGTTATATCACCAAAAGGTGTTTCACCAAAGTTTGCAAAATATGTTTTTTGAGCATACTTGTCATATTCCGAACTGTAAACACATAGGCCGCCCAAGTTTTGCAAAGCCAATCTAAAACCTCCTATACCTGCAAACAAATCAATGAATGTAAACTTTTCTGTTCCTTCTTTTGGTCCAGGAAACGGGATATCAGTAGCATCAAAAAGATTCTGTTGTACTGCTGAATATAAAGCTTCAGGTTCTTTAAATTCGTTCGGTGCGTTCTCAACTATCTCGTACGCTTTTTCCTTATATATTGGGTTTTGTGTAACTACATAGTGTGTTAAAACTGCGGAGTCGAGTTGGTCTGGCAATATTGTCGACGTAGCTTTCATGGATTTAACCGCCATTAATTGGTTCCTCCATTGAAAGATTCACTGTTAAAGAAATCTCTAATAGTTACATCAAGTGCACAAATTATTTTTTCAAGGTTGATTACAGAAACATTGCGTTTTCCATTTTCGACTTCGTTAACATAGGTCTTATCTATTTCAGCCTTAAAGGCTAAGGCTTCCTGGGTGAGCTTTAAATTTGTTCGGTATTCCTTTATGCGCAAACCGATTTTCTTCCGAATATCCATAGCTGCAAGCTATTGTCTATTCGACTATAAGTCAATCGGATATAAGTGAACTTTAGAGAATTATTGAGTGTTGAGAATTACAGTTAACGCGTTCAGTGAATTATCCAGAGATGCTTTTTTTAATTCACATTCCCATATTTTAATAATCTTCCAGCCATTAGCAATTAACGCTGTTTCGGCTTTAATATCATTTGATGTATTACCCTTAATCTTATTTAACCACCATTCAGTTCTTGTTTTCGGCACAACAAAATACCGGCATCCTTCATGCCCATGCCAAAAGCATCCATGAATAAAAATCACTGTTTTATACTTTGGTAAAACTATATCAGGCTTACCCGGCATATCTTTTACATGAAGCCGGTAGCGGAAGCCATTTTTATGCAGAAATTTACGCACCAAAAGTTCTGGCTTGGTATCCTTACTCTTAATCCGCGACATGTTGTAACTCCGTGTCTCCTTTGAATGAACGTCTGCCATATTATCTAAACTACAATCCTAACCTGGCAAAGTTTCATTGCTAACTCTTCACATACCACCTAACCACCGCCACATCCGCCTCCGCCCAATCCAAAGCTAATAATTCATCTTTAGGCAGCCACTTAAAATCCCGGTGTTCTTTAAGAATAATCTCACCAAAAGTAATCCTACAAACAAAAGGAATCAACTGTATGGTAACGTTAGGATATTGGTGCGTATTGGCCGGCAAAGAAGAAACAATTTCCACATCCACATGAAGCTCTTCCTTAATCTCGCGGATAAGGCAGGCTTCAGCGGTTTCGCCGGGTTCAATTTTACCGCCGGGGAACTCCCATTTTAAAGGCAGGCTCATGGTGGCGCTTCGCTGAGCGGCAAATACAAGTCCGTCGGCATTAACAATAATAGCGCATGTTACTTTGATCACGTTTCTAAGATAAGAGTTTGGGGAAAGAAACAAGACGACAATGTGAAGAAGCAAGACAGTAGAAGGAAAGAAGCAAGACGGTAAGAGTCAAGAAGTAAGATAAGAACCATGACATATTGTTATCAAGCCCAAAACAAAAGCGCGTTGGGCCGACAAAAAAGCGGGCCTGGGAGTATAGCCTTGTGGGTGGAAGCATTTTTTTGTCTTGATGTTTGGTTACTTTGCATCTAAGGTAAAGTAACTGGCCCCCGCCCGGCCAAGAGGGCGACGATGTTTGTTAGTTACAACAAGGTTTAAACATAATGATGTATACCAATTTACCACGTCCTTTTCCACCCCACAAAACCAGAGCTTAGGGTGTATGCCCCAAAACACTAAATTATATTCCCCGTTTATACCATGTATTTTATTTACCATGGTATAACTTTGGTATATCAAATGAATACATCGAAATATGAAAGCAATAATTTTAAAAGACTTTGGCGGGGTTGAAAACCTGGTGCCTGCCGAAATACCTGTACCAACCATAGCTGCCGATGAAGTGCTGGTAAAACTGAAAGCCATCAGCATAAACCCTGTGGATGTTAAAACCCGCTCAGGAAAAGGTGTTTCCGCGCTTATTAAGAACGAATCGCCGATTATTTTGGGCTGGGACATTTCGGGCGAGATCACCGAAGTGGGCGCGGATGTTACCGGCTTTAAACCCGGCGACGAGGTTTTTGCCATGATAAATTTCCCCAAAACCGGTAAAGCCTATGCCGAATATGTTAAGGCTAAAGCCGATGAACTTGCACTGAAACCTGCCGGCGTCAGTCATGAGGAAGCTGCGGCAGCTACACTTGCCGCGCTTACTGCCTGGCAGGCTTTCCACAGCAACGCACCTGTTAAACCCGGCGACCGGGTACTGATCCACGCCGCATCCGGCGGGGTTGGTCATTATGCTGTGCAGATAGCCAAACATTTAAATGCCTATGTTATTGCTACTTCCTCGGCTGCCAACCGTGATTTTGTGTTGGGCCTGGGTGCCGATGAACATATCGACTATAAAGCGCAGCCCTTTGAAACCGCTACCGGCAATATCGATTTTGTGCTTGACACCATTGGCGGCGAATACATTGACCGCTCGCTGCAGGTGATGAAAAAAGCCGGCACCATTATAAGCATCGTTTCCGGCATGAACGAAACCGTTACCCCCAAAGCCAACGCGCTGGGCATTAATGGCCACAACACCAGGGTAAAACCCAATGCTGAAAATATGGCCACCATTGCCGGTTTGCTGCAAAAAGGGATCATTAAATCGTACATATCCAAAGTGTTTCCGTTTGAGCAAATGGCCGATGCGCATTTGCAGTTAGAAAGCGGGAGGACAGTTGGTAAGGTGGTGCTGGTGTTTTAAATAAAAATATGTCTTGCGGGCGATAGCGTGGCAACCGCTTGCTGTACAGAGCCGGGCGTCAAGTCCGCTATTGCTCTTTTAAAAAACCGTAGTTGTATTTAACTAACATCGGCCCGCTCAATCGCCGCGGGTTGGCTGTTACTTTTGTCTTGACACAAAAGTAACCAAAAAGTCAAGTCGGCAGGAAGGCTTCTTTGCCGCACAGCCTTCGCCCGCTTGGCTTTCCCTGCCTTTACCCTGCAAACCGGGCAGAACCACGGGCTGCAATTATTTTGCCCCGCTTCGCCCGCTCGTTCCCTGGCTTCTGCAAAAACTTGCTATGCCCCTGCAGCCGCACAAGGCCACCATTGTTCTGCCCGCTTTCGCCCGAAGCTTACCTGCCGACGGGAGGGGGAAAAGAAGCAAGACGGTTAGAATCAAGAGACAAGAAATTAGGGACGCCATCATGCACAACATCATGTCATTGCGAGCGATAGCGTGGCAATCGCATGGAAGCATGGCCGCCCTGTATAGCATGCGATTGCCGCGTCGCGCCAACACACTATTCCATTGCTGCTCCTCGCAATGACATGATTTTATTAACCCCAAAATAAAAGTGCGTCGGCCCGACAAAAAAGCGGGCCTGGGAGTATGGCCTGCGGGGAGAAGCATTTTTTTGTCTTGATGTTTGGTTACTTTGCATCTAAGGTAAAGTAACTGGCCTCCGCGGCCAAGAGCGGACGATGTAAGCTATAAAACCACAAAGCTCGTCCCTGCCCCAATGCACATCCCACCAATGAACTATTGAAGCAATCAATCCAGGTCCCCATTTCCAAAAGTATCTCCCTGGTTAATATCACCGGTGTCGAAACCTTTTTTAAACCAGTACATGCGCTGGGCGCTGGTGCCATGGGTAAAACTATCGGGCTCTACATGGCCCTGTGCTTGTTTTTGTAATCGGTCGTCACCTATGGCGTTGGCCGCGTTCAGGGCTTCTTCAATGTCACCTTTATCAAGCACGTTTTTCATGGTTTTTTCGTAATGCGCCCAAACGCCAGCATAAAAGTCGGCCTGCAGCTCCAGCTTTACCGAAAGCTTGTTATATGCGCGTTCGCTCAAACGTGAGCGGGCCGCGTCCATTTTTTGTGAGATCCCCAACAGGTTTTGTACATGATGACCAACCTCATGCGCTATCACATAGGCCTGCGCAAAATCGCCGGCGGCGGCGAAACGGTTCTTCAACTCATCGTAAAAAGAAAGATCGATATATACCCGCGAATCGCCGGGGCAATAAAACGGGCCGCTTGCCGAGCTGGCATTACCGCAAGCCGACTGTACATAATTGCTAAATAGGGTTAAACGCGGCTTTTCATAAGTACGGCCCATGTCGTTAAACAGTTTTGTCCAGATATCTTCGGTATCGGCCAAAACCACGCGCACAAATTTCTTGCCTTCATCTTCGGGGCCGTTATTAACGGTTTGCTCCTGCCGGGCCGGCTGGTTGGTTGCTACCTGGTTAAACAGCGCCGAAGGATCGACCCCTGTAAAAAAATAAATAGCGGCCGCTATAATACCAAGTACGCCACCGCCAATGGCTAACCTGCCGCCGCCACCGCCGCGTTCATCATCTACGTTATCGCTTTCGCGTCTGCCAAACCATTGCATATGTTGCCCCCCAACCCCCTAAAGGGGGAGTTTTTTATACATGATAATAAAAAAAAGCCTCCGTTTGTTTGAACGGAGGCTTCAGATTTTTTCACCCCCCTTTGGGGTTACGAGCCGATTATTTCACAATCTCAAATACGGCCTGGATCTGGAAACTTAGTTTGATGTTTTTGAAACTGATATCCGAATCGCCAACGTTGCTATCTGCCGAAGCTTTGAATGTCATCACATTGGCAGCATACATCCTTGGTTGCGGAAAGCTGCTGTTATCGCTTTCGGTAATATTGATAGCACCACCCAGCTTTTCGCCAAGGGCAGCCAACAGGTAAGTTGCTTTATCGCGTGCAGCCAACAGGGCTTTGATTTTAAGGTCGCGCTTTAAATCGGCCATTTTTGAATAGTCGTAGCTTTCAATATTGGTTGATTGGATACCCTTAGGATCAATTTTCGACATGATCTGGTTAAACTTGTTCAGGTCGCGCACACGCAGGCCGTATTGTTTGCTGGCCAAAAAGTCGGGTGCTTTTTTCTTTTGATAGGTATTGTTCCAGGCTGATACATTGTTCACCGTAAAATCTGACGATGGAATGCCGGCGTCTTTAACGGCTTTTTCCAGTTGATCTTCCAGGTCGTTAATGGCAATGTGCTTTTTGCCGTCCATGTATTCCTGTAATGATATGGTCACGTTTATAATATCAGGAGTAACCTCCTGCTCGGCAATGCCGGTAACTTCAATTTTACGCCTAAGGTCAACGTTTTGGGCAAATGCGCCAATGGTAGTTGCTAATAGTGCGGCAAGGATAAATAGCTTTTTCATGTGTATATTATTTGATGTTATGACTAAGGTAACGTGTATTTAGTTTAATGTGTAACAGTAAGGCTACAATTATTTGCTAAGCCACTGGTATGCTTGTAAATAAACCGGCGGCCTGACGCATAGTTGACTCACCCGGTCTGCGCTACGCTGGACCACCCTCTCTTCGCCTTTGGCGTAAAGAGGGCAAAGAAAAGTCCCCTCTTTACGCTTGCGTAGAGAGGGGTGACAAGCGTAGCGATGTCGGGGTGAGTCGATAGGGTGTTTAATTCCTTACTTATGTCTTTTAATGGGTTATTACTCTCAAGAGGGAGTTCTCACGATGCCATACTTTTACCTTTTAGCACACAACAACTTACTTCCCTTTTCCAAACCCTTTCCATCCTTAATGGTTATATTACAGCACATTTAATAACGTTTAGCTATGAGATCGATATGGAAAGGTTCGATAGGTTTTGGATTGGTGAGCATCCCCGTTAAATTATATTCGGCAGTACAAACCAGTTCGCTTGATTTTGATATGCTGGATAGCCGTGATCATGCACGCATCCGTTTTCAGCGGGTAAACGAAAATACCCACAAGGAAGTCCCCTACGATAAAATTGTAAAAGGCTATAAGCTTGATGAAGATTACGTGATCATGGACGAACAGGACTTTGAGGATGCAGCGCCCGAAAAAAGCAAGGTAATTGAAATTGAAAGCTTTGTAGACATTGCCGATGTAAACCCTATGTTTTACGAAACATCATACTATACCGAGCCCGACACCAAAAACAACAAAGCCTATGCCCTGCTTATCCAGGCACTTACGCAATCAAAAAAAGCAGGGCTGGCCCGTTTTGTACTGCGCAGCACCGAAAGCCTTTGTATCGTTCACCCGCTTAAAAATGTGCTGGTAGTAACCCGCATCCGCTTTGGGCAGGAGATTCGTGATACCGATGATCTTAACCTGCCCGATAAGATTGAGGTAAGTAAAAAGGAACTGGATATGGGCCTCACCCTCATAAATCAATACGCCGAAGATTTTGATGTGTCTAAATTTAAAGACGAGTATAATGATGAGCTGCTCAGGATCATCGAGGCCAAATCAAAAGGTAAACGCGCCAAAGTTAAAAAGCTTAAACCCCGTAAAACAGGTAGTGACGATTTGTACGACCAGCTGATGGCCAGTTTAAAAAGCAAGAAAGGGGCTTAATGAAGCCGGAAGTACGGAGTTGAAAGTTTTAAGTCTGTAATTGAAATATTCCTCAAAAAGAGTCAACATGTGTTGTTTTCAGAACTCATGGTTGGAAATGCTTGGAAAGCTATTTTTTTAAGAAGATAAAATCCTTCAGATATTACGAATAAATTATCCTAATAATTAATTTTATTTTTAAAAGAATAAAATTTGGCTTTGTGTTTGTAGTGTTTATTTCACAAAAACATTAAAACATCTATCATGGCAACTACTAAAGTAAAAACACCCGAACAAACTAATGATGTGCAGGAATCGGCACTGAATGAATTATTTATTGATGAATTAAAAGACATTTACTGGGCCGAAAAACATCTTACAAAAGCACTGCCTAAAATGGCTAAAGCGGCAACATCCGATGAATTACGCTCGGCTATCGAAAGCCACCTGGCCGAAACCGAGCGGCAGGTGATTCGTTTGGAAGATGCATTTGCTTCCATTGGCCAAAAAGCCGTGGCTGTAAAATGTGAGGCGATGGCTGGCCTCATCAAAGAAGGTGAAGAAATTATTGCTGAAACTGAAAAAGGCAGTATTACCCGCGATGCCGGTATTATTTCTGCAGCTCAAAAAATTGAGCATTACGAAATAGCGTCATACGGCACCCTCCGCACGCTGGCCGGTGTGCTGGGCTATGACCATGCGGCCGAACTGCTTGATTCAACCCTGCAGGAAGAAAAAACCTGCGACAGCCTGCTCACACAAATTGCCGAAGCCGGTATCAACCAGGCATCAAAAGCCGAAAAAGCTTAACGTTTATTAGTTTTTTAAGAGCGGTCGTGGGGGAATTATTCCTCGCGGCCGTTTTTCATTTGAGCGTGTTGTTGCTAATCGATGAACTTAGCGCATAAGATTTTTCCTCGTTCATCGTCGAAATGACATGTCACCTTATATTAAGCAACACCAACATTAATTACATATTAATTAAAGCATTTCCACAAACAATAAGCGGCAAACACGGTTTACCAACAAAAAACCGACGCCCTATGAAACAATTCCTCCTGGTACTATTCGCCTTTTTATTTTGCCTTTACGATAATGTTTTTGCCCAGGATAAATTAGATGGCGTTTATGCCGGATGCGAGTTTTCGCCAAGTCCGATATTTGGCGGAGGCATGAACAGAACTGACGTAGCTATATTATTCAGACCTGATGGTACTTTCAATTCTTCGCTTAACAGTGCCGACTGGCAAACCAACGTAAGCGGGCATTACACCATAAGCAAAGGAGAGGTAACACTTAAATATACTAAAAGCTCGTCTGTTTATGGCATAACCAAATATGGAAGCCTTTCCAATTATGCACATGAACTGTTTAAACTTCAGGGAAACATTATACCTCCGGGCTATTACTCGTTCATCAGCGCTATGGGCGGTGGCGGCGCGGCCTATGGTACAACTTATGTAGGCGCTTTAAGCACACAGGGATTAAATTTCGATGGCAAGGGGCATTTTAGCAATTCGCGCTATTCGGGCTCGGTTGTGGCCGGCGAAAATGTTGGCGGTGGCAGCTCAAGCAGCCGGGACGGTAGTGGCACCTATAAAATAAACAAGGGGGTGCTTACACTTACCTATACCGATGGCCATACCGAGCTACACAGCTTTTTTTGTGATATGGGCGGTAAAACCCGCATGGCTGTAGTTGATGGGCGCGTATTTTTTGTAGACAATGATGATAATACCACCGCTAACAATACCAAATCATCAACCGCGGCTAAAAAAACTTCCGAAAACTCCGCCACAAATGCAAGCAATGCCGCCGTGCCAAATGGAAAAACCCTGCTTTTAAAAGCCAATGCCGCACACGGAGGCGATAAACTGAATGCCCTGAAAACCGCCCGGTTAACAGGTTCCGTTTCGGGGTTAAAAGTTGTTGAGCTGATTGATATTCCCAATAACAAGGTGCGCGTTGAAATATGGAAAAACGGCAAACCGGTTTCGGTGCAACAAATCGAAGGCAGTAACGGATGGCAATGGAGCAGCGGCAACAAATCCGATCTTCCGGCCAATAACGTTGCCGAGATAAAAACCGCCTTATACACCGGGGTTATTGGGTTACGTAAGTCATCGCTTGATCAAATGCAGGTCATCAATACTCAAAAAATCCCCGATAATGATATGTATACTGTTCAATGCAGGTTAAATGGCAACGAATACGTGTTTGCTATAAATAATCAAAACCAACTAATGGCTTACGGCTATAAGGTAGGCGACAAAACTCTGTTCGCTATGCTATCAGATCTTCGGCCGGTACAGGGTATTACCGTTCCGTATCGTGAGGCTACAACAGCTGAAAAGCTAAAGCTCAACATTCAATATGATAATATAGAGCTAAACCCAACATTCGATGGACAAAGCTGGGCTGTGCCTGCGGGAAGTTAATCGGTTTCAGGTTGATAGCTTATTTGGCTTCAGGTACAGGTAATCATTCTTAAAATCGATGATCATGTTGAAGCGCTTTAGCAACCCGTTACCTAAATAATTAACTTCAAAACCCATCGGGTTTTTATTGTTCAGCATAATGGCCGGTGCATTACTAACAGGAAAGCTATTGAGTCTGAACAATGGTGTTTCTACAATCTTCATTTCGTATTTTACCCCGCGCGGATCGCTGATGGTGGATGACTTGATGAGTTTAAGATCCCTGGGGAAATTATTTTTAACAGCCCATTCACTATCCAGTATCAATGACTGTTCGGATCCGGTATCCATAGAAAAATTGCCGGTGTATTTTTTGCCGTCTATTTCAAACGTACCGGTAACATATGGGAACGAATGGATAAACCCAATCTTCGAGCGTTCATAACCTTTCAAGTTTTTAGGCATTTTATCGCGGATGATGATACGGTTGTTATCATAATCAACCTCTACCTGTTTACCCTCAAACAGGTTCCAGCCAAAACGGCCGTCCATTCCAGTCGAGGTTATGTTTGTGGGCAACATTTCCAGGTTGTGCCAAACTGATGTGCCGATTTGCAGCTTCAAAGCTTTGCTCATGTCATTAAAATTTGGCTTTGCTTTACCGGCCAAAACATCAGCCTGGTTAGGCAGCAGTTTCGTTTTATTTAATATGGCATCCCTTGTTAAATGAAAGTCAAATGAGCTCAGGTCAAAATGCAGGTTTAACGTGTCGGTATCATTCATCACGGCCTTTACCGCTATGGCGTTGTAAGCTGTAAGTTTAAACGGAATAGTATCGTTTTTGCTGATTCGGGCTTCCTGTTCATCCGCCGGCGGTATAGCGCTTGCAATTTGTGTATAACATGAATCCTTACCGTTAAGCAGGATAACGAAGTTATACCTTGTACCGGGCTTAACCTTTACCCTTATCGAATCGATGTCGGTATAAAAAGTTACCCACTTTGTCGCCCGGGTCCTATCGGCAGTATAAACGTCCGGTCGTGTTTTTGGCGAAAGCGACCATGCATTTTTATCTAAAAATCCACCGTCATTGATGGCTACTTTTTTAGAAGTGGCTTTGATTACCGGCAGTTTCGACTGACCAAACACAAGCCCGGCGGGCAGCAGGCAGATAAGCAGCAGAAAATATTTCATCGTTTTTATAGGTAAGGTGCCTAAAGGTACGCAGGGAATAAATCTTTACAAAACACAACGTTAAATGAGCTGTATCTCCCCTAAAAAAAACAAAATTTAAAACTTTTCAGTCATCATAGTTATTATACTAATATCTATGAAAATCATTAATTAAAACAAATTATTATGAACTCACTCCTGTATATAATTGCAGTCATCCTTATAATAGGATGGGCAATCGGCGTATTTTTCACAACAGTAGGCAGCCTTATCCACATTTTGCTGGTAATAGCTATTATCGCGATTTTGTTAGGTGTAATCAGGCGGTCGACAGCTATATAACGCTGTTGAAAATATAAAACTGACAGGCTATCTCCAACGAGGTAAGCTATCTGAGCCTTGATTTAATTGATTTGTGGACTACCTGATAAAATCAGAAAGTCTTTAAATCAAATGGATCAAGGTTTTTTGTATACTTGTTTAAATCATTAGGGAGGAATCTTTAATCAGGAGAATCAAGGTTTGAAAAATATATGCGTTTTTTTATTTATGGCCGTTGTAGCCACCATCAGCGCGTGCTCGCCTAAAGTACAACCGTTCGCGGCCACTAGTAAAGTATACAACAATCAAACCGATTCATTAGTAGAGGTAATTAGCCGCGAGCAGCCTGCCATGCTGGTTGACAGCGCGGGAGGCGCCATCCCTTCGGAGTGGGTTGGCACCGTGAATTTCAACCTGCGCAAGCCCAACTATGTTATCATTCACTATACAGCTCAGGACTCGGTTAAGCAAACCCTCAATACTTTTACCCTGGTAAAGCCACAGGTAAGCGCGCACTATGTAGTAAGTAAAGACGGCAAGGTTTACCACATGCTTAATGATTACCTGCGGGCCTGGCATGCCGGCATCAGCAAATGGGGCAGTATTACCGATATGAACAGCTGTTCCATCGGCATTGAGATTGACAATAATGGGCACGAGCCTTTTAATGATGTACAGGTAAAAAGCCTGCTTGCTTTATTGGCTCAGCTCAAAAAAGCCTACAACATTCCGCAGGCTAATTTTATAGGGCACCAGGATATAGCGCCATTGCGCAAACCCGATCCGGGGCCATTATTTCCATGGAAACTATTAGCTCAAAAAGGTTTTGGGTTTTGGAGAGAAGAACTGCTTGAACTTCCGCCCGATAATTTTGATTATGCTACAGCACTTAAGCTGATTGGCTATGATATCAGCAATCTCCCGGTAGCCATTGTTGCCTTTAAGCGTCACTTTGTACAAACGGATGAAACACCGGTAATGACCCAGCTAGATTTGAATATTCTTTATAACGTTTACAGGAAATATTGAGATCTCCGGATCCTGAGGAAGTGGGAATTACATTAAGAATAGCCTAAGCCGACATTTAATATCACATAAATGAAGAAAATTACACAACAATTTATTTTGGAATTTATTGCAGCTAATGATATTCCCTTTATTCCGACGCAACCCAGGTTATCTATCCCCATAATTTCAAGAATGTGCAGCAAGATGGAACATCTCGTAAAATTTGACGAAATAAAAATATGCGGTAACTTGATTATAGATGGACATCACAGATATTTAAGTTCTTTGATCATGAATTTCGAGTTGGGACAAGTAGAAACTAACTTAACATCTGCAACCAAAGAAACCCCATGGAGCCAAATTGAATTTGATGAAAATGATTGGGATTCCGCGGCTGGAATTGAACACCTAAACAGATTAGATGCGGAATACAATAAATTAGAATTGGAATTTTTAAGACGAATAACATCTAATGACGAATAAGTAGTAATTTTGTATTATGTGGATTTTATTAGATATTGATGGAGTATTAGTCCCAGCAAACTCGTGGAAGAAACCCGAGTTTATGCCCGATGGCTTTCCCGTATTTAATTCAAGGGCCGTAAAGGCGCTTCAACATATTATAGCGGAAACTAATGCCTCTGTAATATTAACTACCTCACATAAATCGAAGTATAAGGTCGCCGAATGGAAAGATCTGTTAAAGACCAGGGGAATTAGCCCTAAAAAGGTTCATCGATTGACGACAAATAGTTTAAAGAAGACACGTACTGAAGAAATATTGGAATGGTATAAGAAAAAACATCAACCGAGTCAAGAATTTGTGATTATCGACGATGATAAAATGTTAAATGGACTGCCTGAATATATAAAGCATAACCTTGTTTTAACCAGCCCATCGGTAGGACTAACAGAGGATCTTGCAGAAGATGCCATTTCTATTTTAAGGAACAGGAATTTTACTTTTTCTTAAGTAAACAATAACATAAGCCTCGGCGCAATGCACCGGGGCTTTATTATGAACCTTTTTTAACCTATCATGGGTGAAAGCTATCGCCTACGGTTCCACATTTTTATTTATTTTTAGGGTCTGGCTCAACATTACCATGCAAATAGCACCGCATCCATTGCTTTCGGGTATTGTTAAGCACTATTTAATTATAGCGCATGATCAGCGTGTTGCACTGAATTACCGTCTGTTTTCTGACGGTAATCCAGGAATGGTGTTTCATTTAAAAGCTCCGCTACTCCAATACAATCAACAACATACCGTTGCCAGCAAACAACCTGGCAGCTTTGTATACGGGCAAATAACTCATTATAACGATATTGTTTCGGTTGGTGAGCTGGCCATGCTGATTGTGGTTTTGCAGCCTAATACCTTGCTCTCCTTACTTGGTGTGGCGGGCTATGAACTAAATAATAACACCGTGCAATTAAAAGACCTCTTAGGGCAGGATGCCCTTGATTTGGAAGACCGCATTGCAAACACCATTAACCTCCCTGCTGCGGCTGCAATTGCCGAACAATTTTTATTGAACAAAATGGCTTCGAAAAGAAAACATGCAGACATTACAGATCGGGCCATAAACATCATTCATGCAAACAAGGGTATTATTAACGTTAAAAATTTACTTGATATGATGCCCGTAACCGAACGGCAACTTGAGCGCAAATTCAATGAGGAAGTAGGTATTTCCCCTAAAAAGTATATTGACGCCGTTAAGTTTCAAACCTATCTTAAACAACTTCAAAAACTATCTTCAACAAAAGAGCTAGGCTCATTGAGTTATGCCTGCGGATATTATGACCAGGCGCATCTTAATAACTTTTTCCGGAAACATACAGGCCTTACTCCCCTGCAATACAAAGCCAATCATCATCTGTTGGCGATAAACTTTATGCCCCTTATTTAAATTGCTTTTGTCGGTTTTTTACAATGCTTTTCGGTATGGCACTGATAGCTTTGAAAAAGATGATCAGCATATGGAAAACTTAACAATCGCCACTGCTCAATTTGAAAACAGAAGCGGTGATAAAGCCTATAATTTATCAGTTATTGAAAAAATGACAGCGAATGCCGCGGCACAAGGTGCCCAAGCAATAGCTTTTCATGAATGTTCCATAACAGGTTATACGTTTGCCCGGAAACTTGATAAAGCACAAATGCTTGAACTTGCCGAAGAGATCCCCTGCGGACCGAGCATCGCCAAATTAACCGAGTACGCCCGGCGATACGACATTGCCATAATGGCCGGGTTGTTTGAAAAGGACAAAGAGGACAACCTGTTTAAAGCTTATGTATGCGTTGATAAAACCGGACTCATTGCCAAACATCGCAAACTGCATCCTTTTATCAATCCGTATCTTTTACCCGGCACAGCGTATACCGTATTTGATTTGTATGGATGGAAATGCGGCATATTAATTTGTTATGATAATAATATAATTGAAAATGTACGTGCAACTACTCTCCTCGGTGCACAGGTTATTTTTATGCCGCACGTTACCATGTGCACACCATCAACCCGACCGGGCGCCGGTTTTGTTGACCTGGAATTATGGAAAGACAAAGAAGCAAATGCAGTATTACTTCGCCAGGAGTTTGACGGCCTTAAAGGCAGGCAATGGCTAATGAAATGGCTGCCCGCCCGTGCTTATGACAACGCTATTTATGCAGTATTCGCCAACCCGATAGGTATGGACGATGATCAATTGAAAAATGGCTGTTCTATGATCCTCGATCCTTACGGTGATATTATTACCGAATGCCGATCATTAGACAATGAGCTTGTTTTGGCTGAGCTAACCGCCGACAAACTGGAAAAAGCGGGTGGCTATCGTTACATCCAGGCCAGGAAGCCCGAACTATACAGGGATATCATCGGAGCCGAACACGAAAGCTTTCAAAAAGTGGTTTGGCTGTAAACCCATTTTAAAAAAAGCCCCGGCACAACAAATGTACCGGGGCGCTATATTTTTGACCTCCCCCTTTAGGGGGGCAGGGGGCTAATCAATCCACCCAAACTTGGTATAAGGCACAAGTACTTCCGGCACTTTAATCCCCTTCTCAGTTTGGTTGTTCTCTAACAAAGTGGCAACAATCCGCGGCAGGGCCAGTGCGCTTCCGTTTAAGGTATGCGCTAATTGTGTTTTACCATCGGCATTGCGGAAACGAAGTTTAAGCCTGTTGCTTTGAAAAGTTTCAAAGTTTGATACTGATGAAACTTCCAGCCAGCGTTGTTGAGCCGCGCTCCAGGTTTCCATATCATAAGTTAAGGCAGAACCAAAGCCCATATCACCACCGCAAAGGCGCAATACGCGATAAGGTAAACCTAATTTTTGCAGCAAGCCCTGCACATGGCTGCTCATCAGCTCTAATATTTCGTATGATTTATCGGGGTGAGCAATGGTTACAATCTCTACTTTATCAAACTGGTGCAGGCGGTTCAGTCCGCGAACGTGCGCACCATATGAACCTGCCTCACGACGGAAACATGGCGTATGCCCGCAGTTACGCACCGGTAACTGATCTTCTTTCAATATCACTTCACGGTACAGGTTAGTAATAGGCACCTCGGCGGTAGGGATCAGGTACAGGTTATCGATACCAACATGGTACATCTGTCCTTCTTTATCCGGCAATTGTGATGTGCCAAAGCCTGATGCTTCATTCACCATCAGTGGTACACTTACCTCACTATAGCCTGCTTTTTCGGCCTCGTCAATAAAGTAATTGATCAATGCGCGTTGCAGTTTAGCGCCTTTGTTTTTATATACAGGGAAACCAGCGCCGGTTATTTTAACGCCGAGTTCAAAATCAATCAGGTTGTATTTTGCAGCGAGCTCCCAGTGTGGTAAAGCATCGGCAGGTAATTCGGGCTTGGTACCGTTTTCCAATACCACCTCATTGTCTTCAGGAGTTAAGCCTTTGGGTACAGAACTATGTGGCAGGTTGGGCAGCAATACCAGTTTCTGGTAAAGTTCCTCTTCGGTAATGGTAAGCAGGTCGCCTAGCTTTTTGATCTCTTCTTTCCAGGCACCGGTTTTGCCCTTAAGGCCTTCCGCTTCTTCTTTTTTACCGGCACGCATCAGCTCGCCTATTTGTTTTGCAGCTGCATTGGCCTCGGCCGAAACATTATCCATACTGGTTTGAGTGGAGCGGCGTTTGTCGTCCAGTTCAATTATTTCATCAACCAGTTGGGGCTGTTTAAAATTTTTTACAGCCAAACGTTCCAAAACCTGTTCCCGGTTATCACGGATATAACTAACTTGCAGCATTATTTTATTTTTTAGGCAAAGATATAAATAAGTCGATAGTCCATAGTCGATAGTCCATAGTAATTTACGTTAGAGGTGTAAGCCCGGAACGATGAAGAGCAATGGACCATCGACTATCGACTATCGACTCAAACAACATGAACAATCCCATAGGCAAACTATATTTAGTCCCCACCCCGATAGGTAATTTGGAGGATATGACCTTCAGGGCTATCCGCGTGTTGAAAGAGGTTGATCTGATACTGGCAGAGGATACCCGTACCTCTGCCCCGATGTTGAAACACTTTGAGATCCATCAAAAAGTGTTTGCGCATCATCAGCATAACGAGCATCAATCGAGCAACGAGATCATTAAGTTTTTGCTGCAGGGGAAAAATATCGCGCTCATTTCGGATGCAGGCACACCGGCTATTTCCGATCCGGGCTTTTTCCTGGTACGCGAAGCTTTAAAATTTAATATCGCTGTGGAATGTCTGCCAGGCGCTACCGCATTTGTGCCGGCCCTGGTAAATTCGGGCTTTCCTACCGACAAGTTTTGTTTCGAGGGATTTTTGCCATTAAAAAAAGGCCGTCAAACCCGGTACAAGTTTCTGGCCGAAGAGGAGCGGACCATCATACTATATGAGTCGCCCCACCGTTTGTTAAAAACACTGGATGAAATGGCCACCTATTTTGGGACCGACAGGCAGATCTCAGTATCCCGCGAGCTTACCAAAATGTTTGAAGAAACCGTACGTGGCACTGTAGTTGAAGTAAAACAATACTTTGAAACGCACCCCATGAAAGGCGAGTTTGTGATGTGCGTGGCCGGCGCAGCGGCTAAACCGGCAAAAGGGAAATATGAAAGGGATGAGGAAGAAGATTAAAACTTCAACTCTCCCGCATGTCATTGCGAGGCACGAAGCAATCGCATGCTATACAGAATTGCTTTGCTTCCGTGCGATTGCCACGCTACGCTCGCAATGACATTTTACAATTTTAAATATAAGCGACAACAGCATAATTCTTGTCACTCTACATGAAAAAAAACCTACCATTAGCCATACTATCTGGCTTGCTTTTATGGATAGCCTGGCCACCTACTCCTTATACTACGTTTTTACTTTTCATTGGCTTTGTGCCTATGCTGCTGGCTGTTGAAAATATCATTAAAGATGAAAAGCCCAAAAAAGGCAAACGGGTATTTAATGTAACTTTTATCGGCTTTTTTATCTGGAACTCATTATCTGTTTACTGGGTTTATAATGCACTTAAAATAGTGGGGGAGATTGTGGCAATTCCTATTACCCTTATCCCCTATTCGCTGGGGCCGCTGTTAATGGCAACTGCTTTCTGGCTATACTACAGGTTGAGACTGGTCGTCCCACGCTGGATAGCACTGATAGGTTTAATCTGTTTCTGGATCGGGTATGAATACCTGCACCAAAGCTGGGACCTTTACTTTCCGTGGATGACGCTTGGTAACGGCTTTGCCGTATCGCACCAATGGATTCAATGGTATGAATATACCGGCGTTTACGGCGGAACTTTATGGATCTGGGTTGTAAATATCCTGGCTTTTTTAATTTATACAAGTCTTCGCGAAGCTCAAACCAAACGCCACAGAATGGCATTGATCATGGCGATTGTAATTGTTGTAACAGTGCCTCTTGGCTATTCATTATCGGTTTATCATAACTATGTTGAAGAAGTAAACCCATCAAACATCGTTATTGCCCAGCCCAATATAGATCCGTACGAGAAAGATGGTACCATTCCCCCTGCTTCACAACTTGATATCCTGATCCAGCTTTCAAGACAGGTGGCCCAACCCAATACCGAATTTTTTATATGGCCCGAAACAGCTATCCCCGCGCCTGTTTATATCAACGAGGAACAGATAGGCCAAAATGATTTTATTAGGCAGGCCCAGCTTTTTTTACGGAAATATCCTAATGGCAACCTGGTTACCGGCGCCGAAACATACAGGCTATATAACAACAGGGCAACCCCAACGGCGGTTCCCTCACCATGGGGAGGCGACCAGTTCGCAGACTTTTACAGCACAGCTCTCAATATTGAAAATGGCGACAGGATTCAAACTTACCATAAATCACGGTTAGTACCCGGAGCCGAATCATTGCCTTTTGGCGATGCACTTTCATTCCTGAAACCTGTATTTGAACATTTAGGCGGCGCAACCGGCAACTATGCTCCCGAAAAGGATGCAAAAGTACTTTATTCGCAAAGCGGTATCGGGGTTGATCCGGTTATTTGCTATGAATCCATATGGGGAGGGTACATTGCCCGCTCAGTTAAAAAAGGTGCCCAGTTCATCGCCATTATTACTAACGATGGCTGGTGGGAAAATACCTCGGGCAAGGACCAGCATTTAGATTATGCCAAACTTCGGGCTATCGAAACCCGCCGCTGGGTTTGTCAATCGGCCAATACCGGTATTTCCGGGTTTATCAACCAGCGCGGCGATGTGGTTAAACATACAGAATGGTGGACTAAAACCTCGATCAAGCAAGATATCAACCTTAATAGTGAGCTCACCTTTTATGTTAAACACGGCGATCATATCCCGCAAGCCGGCAGTATATTTGCAGGCATTGGCATATTATTTTTACTGGGGATGAGATTGAGGAAGAAGCAAACCTTAACGGTTTGAAAACTCAACCCCTAAATGGCTAATCAAGTACTGACAGCGTGGTTTTGATGATATCATCAAAAAAAGCCTTATCGGCGGTGGCTTTGGCTGACACCTGCATGCCCCTTACCGCATTCATGATGAACCGGGCCAATGCCAGGGAATCCTGGGAGTTACGAATCTCACCGCTTACCTGTCCTTTTTTTATGGCCTGAAGAATAGCATCTTCAAACTGCTGCTCATTTCGGCATACCACATTCTTAACTTCAACATCATGTGGTGCCAGTTCAATCTCGGCATTTACCATGAAACAACCTTTACGTTGCTCGTCGTTCAGCAAATCGCGCATGGTAAGCTCTAAAAGCTTTTGTATAGCCTCTTTGGCCGATGCCGTATTATTGATAATATCACACATCTGGTTTCCACCTGCCTTTTGATAGCTATCCAAAGCTTTAATATATAAAGCGTGTTTATCACCAAAAGTATCATACAAGCTTGAGCGGCTTATGCCAAGGCCATCAACCAAATCCTGCATAGACGTGCCATTGTAGCCCTTATGCCAAAAAATGCAAACGGCCTTGCTCAATACCTCGGCTTCATCAAAATCTTTACTTCGTGCCATAACAGAAAAGCTTTACCCGTTTTGCAGGCAAAGCTATTCATTTTTAATTAATTGTTTAGTCTTATACCCCGTTTGTGCTTAACGGGCTTTACCGGCATAATTATCTTACCCCACCACTTGCAAGAATAATTTCGCCGGTTAACCAGCGTGAATCATCAGATGCCAGGAATACGGCAACAGGTGCAATATCATCCGGCTGACCGATACGGCCAAGCGGTGTAGTTTTTTCAAGCTCAGCTTGGAAATCGCTGCCTATAAAACCTGCTGTGTGTGTGCCTTCGGTTTCAACCATGCCCGGGTTAATAGCATTTACACGGATCTTCTTAGGGCCAAGCTCTTTTGACAAAACTTGTGTAATAGAATCAACCGCACCTTTAGTACCTGTATAAATAGCACTTTGCGGCGGAGTAATACGGGTTACCGTTGAGCTTATGTTAATTATGCTGCCACCTTTATCGCCAAAGCTATTTACCGCTCCCTGGGTTGCAAGCAATAAGCCCAGTACATTGATATCAAACTGGCGGTGAAATTCTTCTTCGGTTACAACTTCTATCGGTGTAAACTGGTATACACCTGCATTGTTCACCAAAACATCAACACCACCGAACGCCTCTTTGGTTTCGGCAAAAAGACGGTCAACGTCGGCCTTTTTTGCTACGCTGCCTTGCACGGCGATAGCTTTGCCACCTTCGGCGGTAATTTCGGCCACTACTTTATCAGCACCGTTTTTATCTGATGCATAATTTACAACTACCGCAGCACCTGCCGAAGCCAGGCTTTTAGCTATACCTGCGCCAATACCTTTTGAAGCTCCTGTTACTACTGCAACCTTGTTTTCTAATTTTTTCATTTTCTGGAAGATTAATTTAATTTGGATCAATCGTTCCACAAATATAAACTCATTTTGGAACAATCATTCCTGAATTAATTTTTATTAGGCTGGGATGACAAATGGGGTTGGCTAATATGGTGGTGGCGCTAAAGACAGGTAACCTACAAAACTGCGTTCCACGAAGAGTTAGGAATGGTGAAATATTGAATTATTTAAATCCGGGGCTGTAGAAGACGAAATGACAAAATAGGGCCGGGTCTGTCTGAGCTTGTCGAAGACTCGCGCGCAGAGGCCTGCCCACTATGCTTCGACAAGCTCAGACAGACCCGGTTTTAATTTTGTCGCGGGTATAATTCTGCCTACTCCTCCGTTGCCATTTCATTCCTTTTCAGGATAAAGGCCATCAGGTCATTGATGGGGTGTTTGATGATCTTGCCGGTTTTTACGCCGTGCAGGTGGCATAATGAAATAAGCTCTTCGGAGAACGAATAAGCTATGGAGCCCACAAAGTGGCATTTATACTTGTGGTATTCGGGGTACGATTTAATATTGGTTTCAATAAACTCAACCAAACCGTCAACCAACATGGAATGCCCGTATTCGGTAGTTTTTATTTCGCTTACAAACTTACTGAATGATGCCAGGTAGGTGTTGGCATTAGGCTTTTGATACACATTTTTGATCACGATCTCCTTGTTCAGGTGGTAAGCCTTATCAAATTGCTGGCTGATATCATACGGCATATTACCATATAAAAAATCAGTGATCAGCTTTTTGCCAAACCAGGTGCCCGAGCCTTCATCGCCCAAAACAAAACCCAGGCCATGCTGTCCGTCGTAAATGTCTTCACCATCAAAAAAAGAGATGTTACTGCCGGTTCCCAGCACACAACAAATGCCTTTTTCATGACCACAGGTTGCATAAGCGCATCCAAGCAAATCGCTGTCAACACTGATATAGGCTTTATTAAAATGCGTGCTCAGGGCATTTGATACAATTTCGTGCCGGTCGGGGCTGCTGCACCCGGCACCAAAAAAATATATCTCAGAGATCTCTGCGGCAAGCGCAACCATATCCGGGGCCTGTTCAAGGATGATACGGGCTATCTCTTTTTCGGTTAAAAAATACGGGTTTAGCCCGGCGGTAAGGAACGAACGGGTTTCCTGGTCTGAAACGGTCAGCAGCCAATCAGTTTTTGATGATCCGCTATCTGCTACTAAGATCATTGACAAATTTCTTCGAGCGCTTTAACAGTAAGTGGCTTATGAATAAACTGTGTAATATGCTTATTATCTTCCGAGTCCCTGATATCGGTAGGATCAAGCGATGACGATAACATATATATTTTTATTCCTTTTTTAGCGATATCCAAACCGGCAAATTCGTGCAGAAACTCAAAACCCGTCATTATTGGCATCCTGATATCTAAAAAAATAACGTCGGGGTTTACCGATCCGCTTTTTAACGACTCAATGGCTTCCATTGGCGATTGACGCACAATAATATTTTCGGCAAAGTTGCTGCTTTCCAAAACCCGGCGCGTTATAAAGCTATCAATGTAGTTATCATCAATAAGCATACAGGTTTTGAAAGGCGCGGTCATGATTCAAAAATAAGTTTTTAAACTTACTATTAAAATATTTTTTATTTGATGTTAATACTGTTTGTTATCTGTTTTAACATGATCTCGGCCTGTTTGCTTTGATATTGCGCGGCAAAGAATTTTGATTGCGCGTCAAGATAGTTACGCTGTGCTTCCCTTACCTCAAGCGGGGTAATGTTACCTAACTTATATTTATCAAGCGTAATATCCAGGTTTTTTTTGTTAAGGTTTACATTGGCTTCTTCCAGTTTTACCAGGTCAAGGCCGGAAAGGTATGCTACAAACAAGCTGTTGATCTGGCTTTCAATATCCAGTTTGGTTTGCTTGGCGGCAATACCCGCATTATCAATCTGGATCTTCGCATTTTTTTCGCGCCTGTTTTGGTTAAAGCCATTAAAAATATTGATGCTTGCCGTGAGGCCGTAATTAAAGCCATGTACATTTTGCGACAATGTAAACCCTGCCGGTGTTTTGCTGTTGGTAAAAGTATAGCCCGATGTTACCCCCACCTGCGGATACCGTGTAGCGCGCACCTGTTTAAGATTGATTTCGGCCAGGCGCTGGTTTATTTGTGCCGATAGTATTGCCGGGTTTTGAAGCTGCGCGTTGTTAAGCACATCGGCCAGTGCCAGCTTTTCATCAACTATAATGGTATCGGCAACAGAAAAATCGGTTTGCAGATCGCGGATCAGTAACTGATTTAGCTGTATTTTTGCTGTCTTGAATTGCTGGTATTGGATCACCAGGTTACCGGTATCCGTATTCAGGTTTACCTGGGCATTCAACACTTCCAATCGCGAAGCCCTGCCTACAGCAAACTTATCATTGGCAATGCGTAACTGCGTGCGGGAAATATCAATAGCTCCTTTTAATGCCTTGATCTGTTCATTTTGGCTGATCAAATTATAATAAGTATCGATAACACTGGCCACCGTCCTTTGTACGGTATCCTGTAATCGCAGTACACCCAGTTTATCTACTTGCTTTAGCTGATCATAATTTGCAAACATGGCAAAGCCATCAAAAATTGTCCAGTTAAGGTTTACACCATAATTATTATTGGAGTTTTTGGCATTGCGGATATTGTTAACCGTACCATCATTACGGGTTTGCTTGGTTGTTTGGCGACTGTTATTGTCGTTAAAGTCACCGGTAACCACCGGCAAAATCCCTGCATTACCAAGTGTAACATTATTTGATGCTATGGTTGAATTGTTTTGCGACAACTTAATATTGTAGTTGTTTTTCAGCGCTATTTCTACCGCATCTTTTAAAGTAAGTAAGGGCGCATCCTGCTGGGCTAAGGCCATGGTTGATATCACAGCGAAACAACAAACCAGGCAGGCTATTTTCTTGATCATCATATTACGTTACAAGTTTTCGATCAGTTTAGGTTCTTGATGGTGCGGGTGACGGGCAGCTTCGGCTATTTCAGCTTCAGCAGCCAGGTCCTCAGGGTTATGGTCATGGTCTTTACGGGTTTTAGCGGCCAGCAACAGGTACATCATCGGGATAATATAAAGCGTTAACACCAACGAAAACAGCATTCCCCCCATAATCACAATACCTAATGAAACACGGCTTTTTGCACCGGCGCCCAGCGCAAACGCAATAGGCACGGCACCAAGCACCACGGCCAGGCTGGTCATTAATATTGGGCGTAAACGCGCCGTTGCCGCTTCAATAACTGCCTCGTATTTGGCTACGCCCTGTTCCATCCGTTGGTTTGCAAACTCCACGATAAGAATACCGTTTTTAGTTACCAGCCCTACAAGGGTGATGATCCCGATCTCGCTGAAAATATTAAGGGTTTGATTAAACAGCCACAGCGACAAAAACGCGCCCGAAATAGCCAGCGGCACAGTGAGCATCACGATAAGCGGGTCCATAAAGCTTTCAAACTGGGCTGCAAGTACCAAGTAGATGAGCAGCAAGGCAAAGCCAAAAGCAAAAAGAATGTTCGATGAACCTTCGGCATAGTCACGTGAGGGGCCGCTTAGCGCGGTACTAAAAGTATCGTCAAGTAAGCTTTTTGAGATCCTGTCCATCTCCTTGATACCATCGCCTACGGTATAACCCGGAGCAAGCCCGGCCGAAAGAGTTGCCGATTTATAACGGTTAAAATGGTAGATGGCCGGAGGCGTGGCGCCCTCGGAGGTTTTAACTACGTTATCCAGTTGAACCAAAGTTCCTTTTGAGCTGCGCACATAAATTGATTTCAGATCAAGCGGCTGATCGCGGTTAGCGCGGTCAACCTGTGCTATTACCTGGTATTGCTTACCGTTTATCAGGAAGTAGTCGAGCCGGCCGGCGCTATAATATAGTTGCAGCGTTTGGGCAATATCATCAACCGAAACACCTAAGTCACGGGCACGTTCACGGTCGGTAACCACGCGCAACTCGGGTTTGGTAAATTTCAGGTTAACGTCCGTTCCCTGGAAAACCGGGCTTTTGGATACCTCGGCAAAAAACGTTGGCAGCACTTTACGGATCTTTTCAAAATCCTGGTTTTGGATAACATATTGCACAGGCAACGAGGTTTTTGAGCCCGAACCACCGCCGCTGATAGTTTGCTCCTGCACCACAATGGCACGTGCATCGGGCATTTTGCGTAGTTTACCATTCAGCCAGTCGGCAAGTTCCTGCTGGGTGCGCACACGTTTATCAGGAGCAACAAGCCCTACCCTGCCAAAGCCGGTATTTGAAGCACCTCCACCACCAAATGATGGCGAAACAATTTCAAGGTTAACATTGGCCTCCGGAATTGAATCTGCAACCAGGTTAGATACCTTATCCATGTACTTGGTCATGTACTCATAAGTTGCACCTTCCGAGCCGGTAACGCTGTAACGCAGCAAGCTGCGATCATCGAGCGGGGCAAGCTCGGATGGGATAACTTTTACCAGGATCCCGATGATAACCAAAGATGCAGCAAGAATGGCAAATGATACCCATTTACGCTTCATGAACTTAATGAGCGATTCGGTATATGAAGTGGTCATATTAATGAAGAACGGCTCCGTTCTTTCATAAAACCTTGATTTCTTTTGGTTTTTGCGAATCAGCTTTACGTTAAGCATCGGTGTTAATGACAGGGACACGAATGCCGATATCAACACAGCGCCGGCCACCACTACCGCAAACTCGCGGAACAAACGGCCGGTGAAACCCTGTAAAAACACGATAGGCAAAAACACGGCTGCCAGCGTAACTGATGTAGATACTACCGCAAAAAAGATCTCGGCCGAACCTTCAAATGCCGCTTTACGGATCGCCATGCCCGCCTCTACCTTCTTATAGATATTTTCTGTTACCACAATACCGTCATCCACCACCAGGCCCGTTGCCAGTACTATCCCCAAAAGGGTTAAGATATTAATAGAAAACCCGAAGATGTACATAATAAAGAAAGCACCGATCAATGATACCGGGATATCTATCAGCGGGCGGAAAGCTATCAGCCAATCGCGGAAGAAAAGGTAGATGATAATTACCACCAGTACAAAGGCCACGATCAGTGTTTCCTGCACCTCAGATATCGACTGGTTAATGAACCTCGTATTATCCAAAGCCACTTTCACCGAAATATCGGGCGGAAGATCTTTTTTAATCTGTTCTAAACGGGTATAAAAATCCTTGGCTATCTGTACATAATTAGCTCCGGGCTGCGGCACCAGGGCCAAAGCAACCATCGGCACCCCCGACTCTTTAAATATGGTTTCCTCGTTTGCAGAGCCCAACACAGCATAACCAATATCGCTCAGCCTTATCACCCTGTTGCTGTCGGCACGGATAATGAGGTTGTTAAAATCTTTTTCAGTTGCCAGTTTGCCCAAAGCCCTAATGGTAACTTCGGTATTATTACCCTCTATTTTACCTGCAGGCAACTCCACGTTCTCTTTGGCCAAGGCCGCACCAATATCGGTAGCAGTAACGCCAAGTGCCGATAGCTTGGTAGGGTCTATCCATAGGCGCATAGCATACTGGCGCTGTCCCTGTACGTTAATGGTACTTACACCGGGGATGGTTTGCAAGCCTTCTAGCAGCACATTTTCTGCATAATCATCCAGCTGGTTTATGTTACGGGTGTCACTGCTCACGGTAAGGGTAATGATCTGGTCGGCGCTGGCATCGGCCTTGGTTACTACCGGCGGGGCGTTAATATCCTGCGGCAACTGGCGCTGTGCCTGGCCCACTTTATCGCGCACGTCGTTTGCAGCGGTTTCCAGGTCTGCATCAAGGTCAAACTCAACAGTGATATTGCTTTGCCCAACCGAACTGGTTGACGATATGTTACGGATGCCAGGCACACCGTTGATAGATTTTTCAAGCGGCTCTGTGATCTGCGATTCAATTACATCGGCGTTGGCACCGGAGTAACTGGTTGACACCGAAATAATGGGTGGGTCGACCGAGGGAAAATCCCTCACGCCCAAAAACTTATAGCCGATAATACCAAATACAACAATAACCACAGACATTACTGTTGCCAATACCGGCCGCTTAATACTTACTGAGGATAAACTCATATCGGTTTATTTAATAACTTTTAAAATTTTCAAAGGCACTTTTGGCCGCATTTGGATCAGTCCAGATACTACCACACTGTCGCCAGGCTTTAAGCCTTCAATAACCTGGATCTTTGTATCGGTACGCAGATCTGTTTTTACCGGTTTTGACATGGCTTTACCATTGTGGTAGATCCAAACCAGGCTGCTTTTCAAATCTGGAATAACCGCCTCTGTTGGCAGCAAAATGGTTTTAGGAATTTGATCAAGCGTTAAATTGATCTTGGCAAAGCTGCCCGCGGTAAGGATCCCTTTAGGATTGGGTGCCTTAGCGCGCACTGTAATAGTGCGTGAGCTTGCATCAATTGAAGGGTCAATGGCATATACCGTACCCACAAAACTCTCCATCGAGCTTTCTGTTTTGAACCTGATCTTACTGCCGGGGCCAAGTATAGAAAGGTACCTTTCAGGCACAGCAAAGGTTACTTTTGCCGGATCGATATTAACCAGATCGGCAATAGGCGATGATGGCGACAGGTAACTGCCGGGGCTCACATTCCTTAAACCGATAGTGCCCGAAAAGGGCGCCCGAATCTCGGTACGGGCAATCTGCGCCTTAATTACATTTGCCGCAGCTTTTAACGAGTTTAATGAAGTTAATGAAGTATCATATTCCTCCTGGCTTATAGCTTCTTTTTGAAGCAACTGACGGTTGCGGCTTTCCTGTTGTTTTGCCAATGCCACCTGGTACTGGTTTTGCTGCAACGATGCTTCCAGGTCCTGGTTGTACACTTTAACCAGCAACTGGCCCTTTGTTACTTTAGTGCCTTCATTAAAATAGATCCCGGTAATATTCCCTGCTGTTTGGCTTATCAGGCTTACCTTTTCATTGGCATCAATGGTGCCGGTAATATCAATAATGTTGTTTACGGCTGTATCTTTAACTATCATTACTTTAACCCCTACCGCGCCACCGCCTTTTTTCTTATCGCCCTTGCCCGAAGCCATAGCCGCGGCCGATTTCTTTGCCCCTTCGCTAAAAAATTTATTGTAAATTAAATAGGCAACCAGCAGGGCCAGCGCCGTGTAAATAATATATTTCGTTTTCATACTTTGTTTAATCCGTGTGTGATTTAGCTTGTAGGGTTGTTTCGGGTGATACCAATGGTTTTAAATTTTTATGCATGCGGGTAAGTACGCTTTCAAATACCTGCATATCGGCTTCAGATATGCCTTCGGTAATATCCGCGTTGATGGCTTCAAACGTTTCAATGATCTGCGGAACGGCCAGTTTTGCCTTATCGGTAACGCGGAGCAATTGCTGCCGCCTGTCGTTCGGGTTGTTTTCGCGGTAAACAAAGCCTTTTGCTGTAAGCAGGTTAATGATGCTTACCATAGCCGATTTATCCTTGCCCAGCAGATGTGCCAGCGCGTTTTGGGTAAGTTGCCCGTCATGGAAGTAAATGAGCGAAAGTATATAATGATACCGGGTAACATCCAGGTGAACGGTATGCTTTACCAGTACATTAAGGTACAGTTTACCTAAGCGTATCAGCTTGCGCGAAATAGGTTCAATCAGTTCCATTTACTTAAAAATCGATGTAAAACTAATAGCATAATATCAACAATAGTTGCATGTATCAACCATTTTACAACGGTGTTTAGGGCGCTGTAACGCCACATACATAACTGATTATATAATATTTTATAAATTGCGGCCATGAAACTGACCAACCTACGCACGTTATTTTTTCTAACGATTTTTATTATGAGTACTACTATCAGCAAAGCCGCCGCCAACGCTCAGATTACCTACAATGTTTCGTTTCCTGAAGCCCAGGCCCATTATGCTGATATTGAAATGCATATTACCAGCCTTCAGCAAAATACCCTTGAGCTTAAAATGCCGGTATGGACACCCGGTTCATACCTGGTACGCGAGTTCGCAAAAAACATCGAATCATTAACTGCAGAAGCTAACGGCAAACCCATTGCGGCACCTAAAATCAATAAGAATACCTGGCAAATTGTTACAAAAGGAATTTCGTCGGTAACGGTAAAATACAGGGTTTACGCTTTTGAGCTTTCAGTTCGCACCAGTTTTATCGATGCATCACACGGTTTCCTTTCAACCACCGGTATTTTCATCTATCCGGCCAATATGCTGCACTCGCCGGCTGTTATACATATCAAACCCTACAAAAACTGGGATAAAGTTTCAACAAGCCTCGATATGATAAATAATGATCCGTTTACCCGTTTATCACCAAGCTTCGATATCCTGTTCGATTCGCCAATTGAAGTAGGCAACCAGGACGTTTTTGGCTTTGATGCATCAGGCGTTCATTATGAAATTTGCATGTACGGAGGCGGCAATTATGATAAGGAAAAATTAAAAGCCGATATCCACAAAATTGTTGATCAGGAAGCGGCCGTTTTTGGCGAAAACCCCAATAAACACTATGTATTTATTGTACATAACCGCCAACGTAATGGTGGTGGTTTGGAGCACCTGAGCTCGACAGTTTTAGGAGCATCTCGCGACAACTACACCAACGATAAAGGATATCAAAGCTTTTTAGGCCTTGTTGCCCACGAGCATTTTCACTTATGGAACGTGAAACGCCTGCGCCCGATTGTGTTAGGCCCTTTTGATTATGACAATGAAAACTATACTACCAATTTGTGGATAGCCGAAGGTTTTACCGAGTACTATCAGGGTATCATCGTTCGCCGCACGCAGTTGTTCCCGGTTCAGAATTATTTTGATGTTTTGGAGGGCGAGTTCAATGTTCTGGAAAACCTACCCGGAAAAAATGTACAAACCGTTGCCGAATCAAGCTTTGATGCCTGGATCAAAGCTTACCGCCCTAACGAAAACTCTAACAATACTACTATTTCATACTACAACAAAGGGGCAATCATTGGTATGATGCTTGATCTGGAGATCATCAACGACAGCAAAGGCAAATACTCGTTAGATGATGCCATGAAGTACATGTATACCCAGTACTATAAAATCAAAAAGCGCGGTTATACCGATGCTGAGTTTAAAGCAGCCTTTGAAAAATTTGCAGGTAAAAAACTTGATGACTTTTATGCCAGATACATCAATGGCCTAACCCCTATCGATTATAATAAATATTTAGGTTATGCCGGTTATAAGGTAGAGGATGAACTGGCCGATAAAAACGATGCTGCTTTAGGTATCACTACTACAACAACCGCAGCTAAAAAAATTATTGTTACGAGCGTGCAGCGTGGTACTGCCGCTTATATTGATGGCATTAACGTAAACGACGAGATCACTGCTATTGACGGCACGCCGGTTACTGATGCTGCAACCCTGATCAATGGTAAAAATCCCGGCGATAAAATTGAAGTTACTGTAACCCGCGACGGGCAAGCTATGACCTTACCGGTTACCCTGCTGAAAAGCAACCGCGTTAAATACAATATTGTTACTGTTGATAGCCCAACCGAACAGCAAATGGTTGTTAGGAAGAAATGGTTAAGCATATAACATTGCTTTTTTAGGAAAAAGGCCGGCTGAGAAGCTGGCCTTTCTTGTTTAACGCCCGTCTCCAATCGTCATCCCGAACTTGTTTCGGGAACCCACAGGACAAGCCGCCGATTGCCTGGCAAACGTGCTACTTAGCGTGTGGGGTGCTGAAACAAGTTCAGCATGACGGTGAAGGTTAGCATTTTAGAATATCCCCGTCAACAAAAAAATTAAAATATTAAAGCATAAGTTATATTTTTATAGCTTATGCCCTCTGCAACCTCATTAAAAAAAATACGCCCGATACAGCTTGTCGCTGTTATTTTTTTTACTGTATCCGGTGGCCCTTATGGCCTTGAGCCGCTATTAAGTTATGCAGGCGATCATGGGGCATTGATCATCCTGCTCATAACCCCGTTAATGTGGGATGTGCCAGCCATATTTACCGTGCTTGAGCTTAACAGCATGATGCCTATTACCGGCGGCTATTACAAATGGGTAAAATATGCCCTCGGCACCCACTGGGGGTTTGTTGAGGGCTGGTGGACCTGGCTTTATACTTTTGTCGACCTTGCCATTTACCCGGTGCTTTTTGTGCAATACGCCGGTTTCTTTTTCCCCGAATTGCTAAATTTTCAGATTCCGGTTTGTTTGGTGATCATCTGGGCATCCGCCGGGTTAAATATTTTAGGCATTATGCCGGTGGGTAGGGTATCGCTGTTTTTAAGTGCTGCTGTACTTGCGCCTATTATTTTAATGATAGCATTAGGTATTTATCACCACAGCGGGCCAATGCATATTCCCACAACATCATTAAAAGGCCTTAGCTTCCCGTCGTTTGGTATGGCGTTATATACCGTAATGTGGAACTGCCTGGGCTGGGATAATGTAACCACTTATGCCGAAGAAGTTGAAAAACCCGTACGCTCGTATCTTATTTCAATTTTTGCAGCTTTCGCGCTGGTAATGGTGGTATACTTTTTTGCCATTTGGGTTGCCCAGCAATCGGGCATTAACCACGATACATTAACCGAAAATGGGTTTCCTGCATTAGGAGTATTGATTGGCGGGCACTGGCTTGGTATAGTAGTGGCGGCGGGCGGGATGGCCAGTACGCTGGGGATCTATACCGCTGTATTGTTATCGGTATCACGAGTGCCACAGGTAATGTCTGAAGACAATTTACTTCCAAAAGGAGTTAACAAACTGCACTCTCGTTTTAAAACACCTTTTGTTTCCATCATCATTTGCTCCATAGTTGTAAGTTTTATGGTATTGTGGACCTTTGCCGATCTGCTCATCATTGATGTAACCGTTTACGGTGCAGGGCTTTCTTTAGAGTATATCGCCCTCGTAAAACTCCGCGTCAAGGAGCCGATGAAAGAGCGGCCTTTCCGGATCCCGCTTGGTGTTACCGGCTTGTGCCTGGTTTTGCTGCTGCCATTTATTGTTTACAGCGTAGCGCTGAGCGGGGCATTAAGCTCGACACCAAAAGCACTTTCGGCGGCTATATTTGCTTTGGTAGCGTTATCAAGCGCGGAGGTAGCATGGCAGATTATCCGACTAAGCAGACCGGAACTGAAGCAATAATTATACACGAATTGCTACCCCTCCAATAAAATTCGTGGCGATAATGTCTTCAACGTTTCAATGATTGGAATAATTGTCGGGGATTTATGTAAATTCGATCCTTTCCCGAAAACTCATATCATATGAAAATCAAACACCGATACCTGATGCTTATTGGTGGCCTTGCTATTTTTGCAGGCTGCCAGAATAATAAAAGCGTGCCGGCCGAAAAAGCTATTACCGCCGCCGAAATAAAGAAATACATTTCGGCTTTAGCCAATGATTCCATGATGGGCCGCAAGCCTTTCACCGCCGGCGAAGACAAGGCGATTAAATACATTTCGGAGCAGTTTAAACTGGCCGGGCTCGAACCGGGTAACAATGGCAGCTATTTCCAGGATGTGCCCATGGTGGAGATAACCAGTACCCCATCCCCTGTCATGGAAATAACCGGCGGTAAAACGCCGCTTAGCCTGCATGCTACTACAGATTTCGTAACCTTCAGCCGCCGCGAGGTTGATTCGGTAACGCTTAAAAATTCGCCGCTGATTTTTGCAGGGTACGGTGTTGTTGCTCCCGAATATCACTGGAATGATTATGCCGGACTTGATGTTAAAGGCAAAACAGTTGTGGTACTGGTGAACGATCCGGGATTTAAAAACGGCGATCCTACATTCTTCAAAGGCGATACCATGACCTACTACGGCAGGTGGACTTACAAGTATGAAGAAGCCGCGCGCCAGGGTGCTGCAGGGGTACTTATCATCCACCAAAAAGAACCTGCAAGCTATGGCTGGGAAGTGGTATCCAACAGTAATACAGGCGCCAAACTTTACCTGCAGCAAAAAGACAAACATATGAACCGCTGCAAAGTTGAAGGCTGGATCACCGAAGATATGGGTAAAAAGCTTTTAGCTGAAGTGGGCATAACCGGCGATTTCCGCGCCCTGGCCCGTAAAAAAGATTTTAAAGCCATTCCGCTTAAGCAATCAGTTACTTTAACCATCAACAACCAGTTAAAGTATTCCACATCGCACAATGTGATCGGCACACTTAAAGGCAGTTCACAGCCGGGCGAATATGTATTATACACCGCCCATTGGGACCACCTGGGCGTAGGTAAGCCTAACGCCAAAGGCGATAGCATTTACAATGGCGCGGTTGATAATGCCGATGGTGTGGCTGCTATTATCAGTGTGGCCAAAGCATTTAACAAGGCCAAAGAAAAACCCAAACGCTCTATTGTATTTTTAGCTGTTACAGCCGAAGAACAGGGTTTACTGGGTTCGGAATATTATGCCACCCATCCCATTTACCCGGTTAACAAAACAGTTGCCGACCTCAACATGGATGCCCTGGGCGATTACGGCGAAACCAAAGACATAGCTGTAACCGGCAAAGGCCAAAACGATTTGGAAGATTATGTTGACGAAATAGTAAAAGCACAAGGGCTTAGCACTGTTGGCGACAGGCACCCCGGATCTGGCAGCTACTACCGGTCGGACCATTTTAACTTTGCCAAGGTTGGTGTACCGGCCCTTGACATTAACAATGGCAGCATCAGCGCAGTACATGATGGCAGCTACGGCGAAGCCAAACAAAAAGATTATGGCGACAACCGCTATCACCAACAGACCGATAATTACACCGATACTATGGATGCCACAGGCATGGCACAGATAGCTAATATCCTTTATGAAGTTGGTACTAAGCTGGGTAACGAAACAACCTTCCCCGGCTGGAAAAATGGTTCGGAGTTTAAGGCGATAAGGGAAAAGTCGATGAAGTAAAGCCCCTCTAAATCTCCCCTGAAGGGGAGACTTTAAAAAAGACGAAAAAATCCACCTCGTAACAGAAGGTGGATTTTTTTTGATATATAGTGAAACTATGCCCTTAAAGGGATTTAGTTGCTCATTTTAGCTATGTTGAAGCTTTCGTAAGCCATTTGCCTGTTGTAATCGTTGGCAATGGTTTTGTAGTTGATCAGGTCGACAATGGTACCGATGAAACAAAAACCAGCTGTGAAAAAATAAAGGATACCCATACCGATCTGATCAGTCATGAAACGCTGTACACCTGATACACCAAGGAAACCTGCAAGCGTTGCGAACATGATATCCTGCGGATTGCGCCTTTTGCTGGCATAAAATGACATAAAAGTGCGAGCCTGGTTTTCTGTTAATGAGGCAGTGGCCTGTTGCAGAAATGTATATTCTTCGGGAGTGATACCGTCGAAAGACATATATGGATTTTGATAAGCGTTCATTTCAGTAAGTTTTAAAGTTTGCGATTGTTTTATGATATAAAGGTACAGTGGTGCTCATAAAACGCCTAAGGGAGATAGGTTAGCGGAGATAAGTAGTCGGTGAAATGATAGGTTTTAACGGTGAAAAGTAGCGTGGAAATTTTACCGATGATAGGAGTAGCTATAAAATGTCATTGCTGTAAGAAACCACCTGAGAAATCCCCGAAAAAACCGTGATGGCGTATAAAGTATATTTTGGTGATAGTGCGCTAGGCCGCGTTAGTGATAGGAGCGGATACCTGCTTGTGGCTAATGCCTGCGCAGTATGAGGGGATAGCACGGGCCGCAGGCAACGCCCCAGTTTATAATATCGATCAAAAACTTACAATCACATCATTATACAGAACGAAGCAATTGCACGAAAACATGGCCACTCTGTATAGCATGCGATTGCCACGTCGCGCCCTGATCATGCCCCTCCCGCTCCTCGCAATGACATGATTTATAAAATTTAGGTAAGGCTCTTAAACTGATTCCTTTCCAGCAGCCTCGCTTTGGTAAGTACATAAATCCGGTTAAAGATCACGGCTACGGCAGGAATGCCAAGCCAGTGGGCACGGAAAGAATTGCTGATATCGCCGTGAAAAAGATAAATAATACTATGCCCTAAGCCACAGCCGGGGCACCAGCCTATGCCCATCAGCTTAAGAGGGCACAAGGTAAAATGTGATGCTTCCGTTGGCGAGGTTATCGCCAATGAAAGCATCGCGGCTGTCCAGAACAAGAGTTCAAAATATTTTGAAAAATAACGCTTAATCAAGTTTGTTTGCTTTGTTGGTGAATAACAACGATACCGCGAAGGCGAGCAGCACCCCAACTATCAATGCGCCAAAAATCCGTTCAGAAAAATCCTTTATGTTAGCACCGGATGACGATACGTAGCTGATATAAAGTATTGAGCCGAAAACGGCGATGATGCCGCCTACAATTAATATTTTAAAACTTTGAAAAAGAGCTTCCAAAAAGCCCATCTGCCCATTACACTCGTTTTTCCGATAACTCATGATGCCGAAAAAAAGACCGATAGCCGGTATAATAAATGAAAAGTATTCGACTGGGGCCACAACGTCTTTTTGCGGCATAACGCCAAGCCGTGGCATAGCAAAAATCCAGATGATACTTAGTACGCCGATGATACCCCCTGATAACACTGCATTCTTCATAATTATATAATTAAGATTGATTTATAAATCGGTATGCGCGTTTACATACATAAATTTATCATTAAAAAGTAAATAAGCCCTCATATTGTTTGCATTAATTTTTAGCCCAACGCTTTTTTATTTTGGCTTTCCTTTTTTGTTTATCTTTGCCGCGGTTTGAACATCCGTGATATATTAGACAGATATAAGGCTGATGACCGGATAAAAACGTTGGCTACTGCGCTTAACGCATCAAAAAATCCAAGGGTACAGCTGCGTGGTTTGGTGGGATCAAGTGATTCGGCCATGGCGGTAGCATTGTATTTTTTGCAGCACAAACACATGGTATTTGTACTGCCCGACCGCGAAGAAGCAGGTTATTTCCAGGCCGACCTGGAAAACCTTACCGGTAAAGAAGCCCTGCTGTTCCCTTCATCATACCGCAAGCCTTTTGAATTTACCCAGCCCGATAGCAGTAATGTACTGGCCCGTGCCGAGGTATTGAATGAGCTTAACCACAGTTCAGAATATGGCCAGCTCATTGTAACTTATCCCGAGGCTTTGGCCGAAAAGGTGATCGATCGTTCATCGCTTGAAAAAAACACCCTCGAAATAGCCGTTAGCAATAAGCTCAGTATTGATTTCATCAACGAGTTTTTGATAGAGTATGATTTTGAACGGGTTGATTTTGTATATGAGCCGGGGCAATTTTCTATCCGTGGCGGTATTGTTGATATCTTCTCTTTTTCGCATATGCTCCCCTACCGGGTTGAGTTTTTTGGTGATTTCATTGAGTCGATCCGTACGTTTGAAATCGAGAGCCAGCTGTCGGTTGAGCATGTTAAAAGCATTACCATTGTTCCCAACGTACAATCTAAATTTCTAACGGAGAATAATATCTCCCTGCTTGAATATGTTGAAGCAGGTACACAGGTGTGGATCAAAGATGTTCAGTTTACATTGGACATTATCCAAACCGGTTATAAAAAGGCTGTAAATCTTTGGAAAGCCCTCTCTGCAGATGAAAAAGCACAAAACCCTGATTGGATAGATCCCAAATTTGGTTTTACCGACGAAAAGCTAATAGGCGATCAATTGCATGATTTTCCTGTGGTAGAGTTTGGAAAGCAGTTCTTTTACCATGACGCTACCGCCATCAATTTTGATATGCGGCCGCAGCCATCCTTCAATAAAGATTTTACGCTGCTCATCCACAACTTTAAAAACAACGAGGCCGATAAGATCGAGAATTTCATCTTTACCGATTCGGCCAAACAGGTTGAGCGTTTATACGCCATTTTGGACGACTTGGATAAAACGGTAAAATTTACTCCTATAAGCATCTCCGTACGCGAAGGTTTTATTGATCACGAGCAGAAAATAGCCTGCTATACCGATCACCAGATCTTTGACCGTTACTATAAATACAAAACCCGCAAGGGCTACCAGCGTTCCCAAGCTATTACACTAAAAGAGCTCCGCGACCTTAAACCGGGCGATTATGTTACCCATATCGATCACGGTATAGGTAAATATGCGGGGTTGGAAAAGGTTGACGTGAACGGCAAACAACAGGAAATGATCCGCCTGATTTATGCTGATAACGACCTGCTGTATGTGAACATCAACTCACTTAACCGCATTTCCAAATTTAGCGGCAAAGAAGGTTCCGTTCCCAAAATGAACAAGCTGGGTACCGACACCTGGGAACGTTTGAAGAAAACAACAAAAAAAAAAGTTAAGGACATAGCCCGCGACCTGATCAAGCTTTACGCCCTTCGTAAAGCCCAGCATGGCAATGCCTTTTCGCCCGATAGCTACCTGCAAACCGAACTGGAGGCATCATTCCTGTACGAGGACACTCCCGACCAGGAAAAAGCCACGGCCGATTTCAAAAAAGATATGGAGTCGCCCCACCCTATGGACCGCCTCATTTGCGGCGACGTGGGTTTTGGTAAAACTGAAGTAGCTGTTCGCGCAGCATTTAAAGCTGTTGCCGATAGCAAGCAGGTGGCCATATTGGTACCAACAACTATTTTAGCCGCACAGCACTACAAAACTTTTACCGACAGGCTCAAAGGTTTTCCCGCCAATATTGATTATGTTAACCGCTTTAAATCAACCCGGCAGATCAAGGATACCCTGGAGAAACTAAAAGAAGGTAAAGTAGATATTATCATAGGCACACATCGTTTGGTAAGCAAGGATGTGAAATTTAAAGACCTTGGCCTGATGATCATTGACGAGGAGCAGAAGTTTGGCGTATCGACCAAAGAAAAGCTGAAACAGATGCGCGCCAATGTGGATACGCTTACCTTAACGGCAACGCCCATTCCGCGAACGCTTCATTTTTCGTTAATGGGTGCACGTGATCTTTCTATCATATCAACTCCGCCGCCAAACCGTCAGCCGGTTGTTACCGAGCTGCATGTGTTTAATGATAAACTCATTAAAGAAGCGGTTGAATTTGAGATTGACCGCGGCGGACAAGTGTTCTTTATCCACAACCGCGTGGCCGATCTGCCGCAATTGGGCGGCATGATCCGTAAGCTTGTTCCTAAAGCACGTATCGGCATTGCTCACGGCCAATTGGAAGGTGACGACCTAGAAGATGTAATGCTTAAATTTGTGAACCACGAGTATGATGTGCTGGTGGCTACAACCATTATTGAGGCCGGCCTGGACATTCCCAATGCCAATACCATTATCATCAACTACGCCCATATGTTTGGCTTGAGCGACCTGCACCAGATGCGTGGCCGTGTGGGCAGGAGTAATAAAAAGGCGTATTGTTATTTGCTAAGTCCGCCTTTGTCAACGTTAACCAGCGAGGCCCGCAAACGCCTGAGTGCCATTGAAGAGTTCAGCGACCTGGGCAGCGGCTTTAATGTGGCTATGAGGGATTTGGATATCCGTGGCAGCGGTAACCTGCTTGGCGCCGAACAAAGCGGCTTCATTGCCGAAATAGGCTTTGAAATGTATCATAAGATCCTCGACGAGGCTATACAGGAACTTAAAGACGATGAGTTTAAAGGCGTATTCCCTGAGGATAAGCCCCGCCCCTATATTTCTTTTACCCAAATTGATACCGACCTGGAGATCCTCATCCCAGATGAGTATGTAACCAATCTCTCCGAGCGATATAACCTGTATACCGAGCTTTCCAAACTGGAAAACGAGGTAGAACTACAGGCATTTCAACAAAAATTGCACGACCGTTTTGGCCCGGTACCGACCCAGGTTGACGGTTTACTCAATACCCTGCGGTTGCAATGGCTGGGCAAGGCCATCGGTTTTGAAAAAATCTCGCTCAAGAAAAACGTTTTGCGTGGCTATTTTATCACCAACCAGCAATCAAGTTACTTTGAAACCGAGGCCTTCCGTAATGTGCTCGACTTTGTGAAGAATAACCCAAGGCGCACTAATTTGAAAGAAGTTAAAAACACGCTCCGTTTGGGAATTGAGGGAATTGACAGCGTTGACGAGGCGCTGAGGATGCTGAGCGAGGTGGCGGGGATAATATAACCATCTCTTGTTGTCGTGCCCCCACAACAACATAATGTCTTTCTATGCATTGGGATTCCAACAATGGTGAAAAGTTGTGGTGAGGACCTGACAACAGGTATGCAAAGGAAAATAATGATTGCACAGGTGCATCTTCGCTTATAACGATACACCCTTTTCGTAATATCCTTTTATGGTTGCGAGCATGATATGCAAAATAGACAAATGTTATACGTGATCGATTATATCCAATTAAAAAAGCACGACGGGCCAGTATATTTTCTCAAAGCCTCTGCAAACATTTACAAAAGCGGTACCGTCCACCGGCTGCATCCAACCGTAATTTAAGTTCTGTAAGCCCTGGTTATTTTTATCCAGTACTATTCCCGATTCAAAAACCATATGCCCATCCCGTATAAGGTAAAAAGAACTGTTTACTGTAGCCATATCATCATTTTCACGATATTTAAAAACCCAGTTTTTTTTCATTTGAGCCAGCAGGGTTCTGCTATTTGTTTTCCAGCAAATCCTTTTTCCCATAAGAGGATTAAGACCGTCAAAATCTTCGGGCGCAATTACTATATAGGCAGTCCAATCGTCTTTTGAAAAATCACAATTTGAAAACAGCTGTAACCTTTCGCCCGGCTTTACTTTAGGCAATAAGGGGTTGAGCCTATTATTATTAATTTTCGACACCGGAATAGTGAGGTTATAGCCGGTTAATGACATAACAACAGCTATTAAAAGCAGGATAGCAACCAGACTGATAAATATTCTTTTCATTAATTGAGAAATGCTGATTGCTTAAAAAAACAGCCCTTTCGATTAAACAATAAAGCTACCGATTTTCACCGGTAGCTTTACTATAAAATGAGTCTCTCTGTAAATTAATAAACCGCTAAGCTGTAATTAAGCGTTTGTCCTTCTTGCAAAAACAAATTCGGCGCTTTTGCTTTATCCGAATCGTTGATAACGCCATCGTTATTGGTGTCCTTAAATTTCACGGAACCAATTATTGCTGCGGGTGTTTGTTTAGGGCTGCTGTCAATATCGGCCTGAGTTTTAAAAATACCTATCGGAATCAGTCCATTGTAATAGCTTTTTTGGGTTCCTTTTTCAGCAACAATGTAATACTCTCCTATATAGGCAACTACTGCAGTCGCTTTTCCTGACGCATCCGTAGTAAGTGTGTATGAAGGCGCTTCCCCGGTATTGGGTTTATTTACATCATCATACAGTTTTACTGTTGCACCTGCCGATGCAGTGCCGGTCTGGCCATCAGTTATGGTAATAGCAACAGTTGAAGTAGCCGGCCCTTTTTTATCACATGAAGAAAACAAAAACGATGCTGCTATGCAGCCTGATAAAAGTAAAGATGTATATTTCATAAACCCTAAAACGAAACAAGGGAGCTATTGTTTTAATCATCTGTTAAAAAAATTACCCGTAATGTGCTATGTCTCAATAGCAACTGCCACATTTTCTGTTAAGATCCGTTTATTCTTATCCTACTTTTTTATAAATATCTTTTAAATTACGCCCCATTTCCTTGTAATCAAGGCCATAACCTACTACAAATTCGTTTTCTATTTCAAAGCCTACATACTTAAGCTCCTCTATCTTTTTTTGAAGAGCGGCCGGCTTTAATAATAATGAGCATAACCTTAATGAGGCGGGCTCTCTTTCCTTCAGTTTCTGGATTAGATAGTGAGCTGTATTGCCCGTATCAACAATATCTTCAATAATAACTACATCGCGTCCCTTAATATCAACCGTTAAATCAATATCTTCCCGTATTTTTAGCTTACTGGAGGTGCCACCATAGTATGATGCTAATTTGGTGAAGTTAATTTCGCATGGAATACTCACTTGTTTGATCAGGTCGGCTGTAAAAAGAAAGCTGCCGCTGAGTACCCCTATAAAAACGGGTATGCTATTATTATAATCTTCATTTAATTGTATGCCAATGGCTTTAACACGTTCTTCAATCTTATCGGCAGTTAGTAGTATCTCAAATTCCAGATCGGCTATTTGTTTTGTCATTGGGTTTAGTTTGTTTTTTAAAGGCAGTATAGTTCCGCCGTTTACATTAATCCCGGCGAAATTGGATTTTAAGCGCCTAAAATACTATTAATCACTTACAATAGCGTGAAAAATAATTGTGACATATAAGCTTATCTTTGCAGCCGAATGATTGACTATCAACTTTATACTTTACCTAATGGTATCCGCATACTGTATAAGCACTGGCCCTCGGCAATTACACATTGCTGCTTTATTGTAAACGCAGGATCGCGCGATGAAGCTCCGGGACAGGAAGGCCTTGCCCATTTTATTGAGCACCTGCTGTTTAAAGAAACCGAACGCCGTAACACCAGCCAGATCCTCAACAGGCTTGAGCTTGTTGGCGCCGATCTTAACGCTTATACCACTAAAGAATATACCTGCATCCACGCGTCGTTGCTTAACCAGCACCTTGACCGCACTATGGATCTTTTTGAGGATATATTATTTCATTCCACGTTCCCGGATGATGAACAGGAGAAAGAGCGCGGTGTCATTTTAGATGAAATAGCTTCCTATCTTGACCAACCGGAAGAAGCCATACAGGATGATTTTGAAGAGCTGCTGTTTAAGGAGCACCCCATGGGGCAAAACATTTTAGGTACGCCCGAAACCGTTGGCAGGCTTAACGGGGACGACATCCGGGGGTTTATAGCGGCAAACTATAATACAACCGAAATGATCTTTGCTGTACACGGCAATTATGAGTTCAGGAAACTGGTGGCCATGTCTGAAAAGTATTTCGGCCATGTGCCTTTAAATGAGCTTAAAAAAAATCGGGTAAAGCCCTTACAAGGTAGGGGTAGTATCCATATCGTTAACAAACCTATCTCACAAACGCACTGCATTATAGGCACACAGGCTTATTCATCGTCGCATGAGCACAAATGGGGCTTATTATTGCTTAACAACCTCCTGGGCGGAGTGGGCATGAGCAGCAGGCTCAACCTCGAAATCAGGGAAAAACATGGTATAGCCTATACTGTCGAATCAAATTACACCCCTTTAACTGATACCGGCATCTTTTCTATTTACTTTGGTACGGATACAGAAAAAGCGAACAAAGCTTCAAAACTGATTCATAAGGAGCTGAAAAAACTGCGTGAACAAAAGCTGGGCACATTGAAATTGCACCAGGCCCGGCAAAAGTTTATCGGGCAAATAGCATTAGCGGAAGAAAACCGCATGAGCCTCATTATAGCTATGGCCAAAAGCATGATTGATTTTAACCATGTTGACACCCTCGAAGAGATCTTTGCTAAAATTAACCAGGTAAGCGCCGAGCAATTGCTGACCATCAGCAATGAAATTTTTGATAATAACCGCTTGATCACTTTGCTATTTGAGCCTAAGCAATAATCCTTTATTTTTGCAAGATGAAGTATCCTATCATTGCCTACGGTGATCCTGTTTTAAGAAAGAAAGCAACAGCCATTGAGCCCGACGAGTATCCGCATATAAAAGAACTGGTTGAAAATATGTTTGAAACCATGTACGCGGCCCGTGGTGTTGGCCTGGCAGCACCGCAGGTAGGTATGTCAATGCGTTTATTTGTGGTGGATGCCACCCCCTTTGATGATGACGAACCGGAACTGAAAGATTTCAAAAAAGCGTTCATCAATGCTACCATACTGGAAGAAACTGGTGAGGAATGGAGTTTTAACGAAGGCTGCCTGAGCATTCCGGATATTCGTGAAGATGTATACCGCAAGCCGGTTGTACGCATGTCATACTATGACGAGAACTGGAAACACCATGAAGAAACTTTTAAGGGCATGGCCGCACGTGTTATCCAGCACGAATACGATCACATTGAAGGCAAATTGTTTACCGATAAGCTAAGCCCGTTACGTAAACGGCTTATCGAAAAAAAGCTTAACGATATATCAAAAGGCATGGTTGATGTGGATTATAAAATGAAGTTTCCCAACATAAAAAAAGGAAGATAATACTTTACCCAAAGCATATGAAGAGCCGCCACACAGCGGCTTTTTCTTTTTGTATATTTTTATAAATATTCAGCTAAGCCTGTAAAAATTACAATACTATACCTCTGCATTAAACCAATCGGCGTAATTTCGGTCTTTGTTTTGGCATTTTTAATGCGTTATATTTACACAACCAATCATAAAAATCATAAACCAATGACTACCAGACGATCTTTTCTAAAAACTTCGGCGCTACTTTCAGCAGGCCTGTTGGCAGCTCCTAATTTGTTTGCATATGATAAAAAATATATAGGCTTACAATTATATACTGTGCGTGATGCTATGGCTGCCGACCCTGTTGCTGCATTGGCAAAGGTTGCCAAAACAGGTTTCACATCTGTTGAAGGTGCAACTTATACTGGTACCGAATTGTTTTATGGCATGCGCCCCGGCGATTTTGCAAATGTTTTAAAACAAAACGGCCTCATCATGCCGAGCGCGCATTACCGTTTAGGCGAGGAGCTGGTTAACGGCGAACAACAAAAAGGAACCATCATGAACGACTGGAAAAAAGCCGTTGATGACGCTGCCGAAGCTGGTGTGCAATACATGGTTTGCGCATATCTTTCACAATCTGAACGCGGCAATCTTGACCATTATAAAAACGTGGCCAACATGCTTGATATAGCCGGCGAAACCTGTAAAGGCGCGGGTATCCAGCTTTGCTATCACAACCACGACTTTGAATTTATACAGGAAAACGGTAAATACCCATATGAGATCCTTTTGGAGAACACCGATAAAGACCTGGTAAAAATGGAAATGGACCTGTATTGGGTTAATAAAGCAAACCAGGATCCAATCGCCCTTATTGATAAGCACCCGGGCCGTTTCCCGCTGTGGCATGTTAAGGATATGGACAAAACCCCTGAAAAGAAATTTACTGAAGTTGGAAATGGGGTTATCGACTTTAAAAAGATCTTTACCCAGGCTAAAAAATCGGGCCTCAAATATTTCTTTGTTGAGCAGGATGTTTGCCCGGGCGATCCGTTTGTAAGCATTGCACAAAGTATCAGCTATATTAAAAAGAACCTGGTGTAATATTGCTTTTACACCGATATCCTGAAGGCCTGCATTTAAAACAAATGGCAGGCCTTTTTTATTCTACAAGGGCAAATTGTTTTATAACACATTTAACGGCAAAGGAAAATGAGCGCAACTATAATCAAATACCTCATAGTCATTTTGATGGCTTCGCTTCTTTTTGCCTGTGTTGCTGAAGCGCAAACCGATAAACAGCCGATTCAGATCACACAGCAACATGTCACCTGCCTTTAAGGTCTGGCGGGATTTGAAGCTCAATGATGAGCGGTTCTTTTTTTGCCCCTGTTCCTACGCTCCCTGAACCGGTTAAAGAAAACAAAAGCCAGCAAACAGAGTACACAACCGCAAATGCCATTCAGGCGCAGGCCATAATCGTTGCCCGGGTCTTTTCCGTAAATGGTTAAAAACGCAAACAATGCAATACCCAGTGTTTGGCCCAGTTTTACAAACAGGTATTTAACCGCAAAAAACATCCCCTCGCGGTTCTCGCCGGTACGTTTAGCCTCGTTCTGTGCTATTTCGGCAAGTATAGCATTGGGCAAAATACCCAGCGAGGCCAGCGGAAACGACGCACTGATAACCAGCGTATAGATTTGCACCTGCGGTGTAAATGGAAGTTTGCCCAGGAAAAATATCGCTACAAAAATTAAACTCAGTAACCCGAACGAAAAAAGCACGATAGGTTTTTTGCCAATCTTTTGCGACAGGTAATTAACCAGCGGATAAAACAGCAGTGATACCAATACCATCGTAGCCATAAGTTCTCCGCCCATAGATTCGGGCAGATTTAACAACGATTTTAAAAAAAACAGTAAGCCGCTTGATATGATGCTTAATGCCATATAGTACGAAAAATCGGATATCAGGTAATATTTGAAATTCCGGTTTTCAAAGGTTTTTTGAATAGCAGGCAATAGCGGCAAGTGCGATGGGTGACCGTTTGAATACCGTTTTTCGTCAATGGTGAATACAGGCACGAGCATCACCAGCCCGGCAAATATGGCCAGCCCCCAAATGGTGTACTGTACGGCGGTATCGCGATTGAGGGTACCGGCAAAGCGTTGTACCCAGTCGGCAAAGTTATTGACCATGGCCGATAGGATAATCCCTATCACAAAACCCACCTGTTGTAATGATGATAGTTTAACCCTTTCGCTGCCCGTGCGGGTAAGCTCTGGCAGCAGGGCGTTGTATGGGATAATATAGGCCGTAGCGCCCATAAAAAAGCAAATAAGCGTAAAGGTAAGCCAGTAAGCGTTATGAATACTTTCGCCCTTTACCACAGGGTAAAAGGTTAATCCGCAAAATAAGGCGGCAGGTAAAACAGCCCATTGCATAAAAGGAATGCGCCGCCCACGACGGTTTTCGCTTTTATCACTTAGCGAGGCAATAAAAGGATCAAAAAAAGCATCCACCAACCGCCCGGAAGCTGTAATCACAGACATGATATTGAACAGGCCAAAAAGCAACAATTGAGGTACCAGCGTAGTAAGCCCGGCATTGTTTGGCGGCAGGTAAAAGTAAGGCAGCATCACAATGATAATATTGGTCATGATGCTCCACCCTATCATTCCGCAGGCATAAGCAAGCTGTTTGGAAAGTGGTAGTTTATTGGCCGGCATTTAATGCAATATGCAAATATTACATCAATATATAATGGCGGTTTACCATGCGGATTGAAAAACAATAAATAAAAAATTTTCACACTAATTTTTACGTATTAATCGAATTACACGAATTGAATCAATTTAAGATTCGTGTAATTCGATTAATTGTGGAGAGCTTGCAAAGCATTTGTGTAGAAATTTTTCAGTATGAGATTAGTAAAACAGATGGAGTTATTTTAAACGCGACTTCCCTGACCTGTTCTTTTACAACCCTGCATAATAATCATATCCCTGTTCGGCCCAATAATCCCGCGGACGGTTATTGCTGAAGCTGATACTGCCAATCCGCTTCAGGTTTTTGATACCATATTTAACCGGGATGATAAGCCTTAGCGGCGCGCCGTGTTTTGGCGGCAAAGGCTTTTCGTTTACCTCATAAGCCAAAAGGGTTTGCGGGTGCATGGCGCTTGGCATATCTACACCAACGTAATATTCTTTATCGGGAGTTTCCATACCAACGTACTCCAGTTGGGTTTCAGCTTCAAGCTTAAAGTGAGCTATAAAATCGCTAAATTTTACACCGCCCCAGTGCGAAATCTGGTCCCAGCCCTCTACGCACTTAAAATCATAAATGATCTCGGTTTTAGGAAGTTTCTTTATTTCATCGATACCGATATTCAAGAGCTCACCATTCTGTTTTTTGACCGACAGTTTCCAGTTGTCTACATCAATCAAACCCTCCGAGCCTATATCACTGTTGTGGCGCACCACCTTCGCCGCCATTTCCTTTGGATAGGTTTTTACCAGGTTTTTATTGCTGTATAGCTGGCGAACCACCTTTTCGTTGGCATTAAGCACCGCACGTAATGGCTTGTGGGCATCTCCTGTAATGCCCGGCACCTCATTGGGCGAAGTATAAAGCCAGCGCCAGCCGCCATATGCGGCACCGCCCAATACCAGGAAACTGCCGAAGGAGATAAAATTGCGCCGGCTGATCTTCTGCTCAACTGTAAGCTCCTTTTTCGGGCCTTTATTTTTACTGAAAACTTTATTCAGCTTTTTCGTTAGTTTCATCGTTTTGAATTTGAATAGCGGGTTGTGGTTTTTCATCTATCACCTCAAACCCCGAAATAACCGACCTGAAATTATTCCAGCCGGCAAGTACAACCTGTACAACATGCACCAGGAAAAACAGCACATAACCAATGGTGAGCACAAAATGCCAGATGCGGGCCAGGTGGTACCCGCCGCAGAGCCAGACTAAATAATTAAGCTGTACCGGTTTGTAAATAGCCAACCCGGTTATCAGCGAGCCAAAGCCCATAACAATAATAGCCGTATAGGCAATACGCTGGGCCGCGTTGTATTTATTTTGAGGGGGGGCCATTTTGCGGATATGCAGGTCGTGCAAAACCACCAGCCAGGCTTCTTTAAACGAATGCCGGTTTGGCAACAGCTCCCGCCACCGACCCGATATAATGGTATATGACACGTATAAAAAACCATTCAGCGCAAAAAACCACATGAACAAAAAGTGGAAAGCCATACCCTCGGCCAGCCGCCGGGGAATGTGCAGCGCATCATAAAAACCCTGCGGAAAAAAGCGAATAAAAGTAACACCGAAGAGCGTGAACGTGTAAGTATCGTTGGCCCAGTAAATGAGTAAGCCACTCCAGATCATGATGGTGAGGATGGGGAAGTTTACCCAATGCGTCCAACGCATTAACAGGGTGTGTTTCTCTTTAATTACTTTCATCTAAATGCTCTTAATGCTATTCAACACAACTATTGTATGTTTTTATCTTGTCGCCCCACATCCGCCGATACTTTGAACAGGCTTTTCGATGCTGCCAAAACAGCACCGTTGCTTGTATTTTGCACAAAACCTATTACTTCCCATCCCCGGGCCTCAACCCCGGCAGGCAAAGCAATAGTTGCGCTGCCATTGTTTTTGTTTAAAGGCATAGTTTGAAGGTTTCGTACAATTTGAGCGTGGGCCAAAGTGCGGCCGCCGTTTTCACCACGCTCAACTTTTACAATAGCCTGTTTTTGAACCAATGCCAATGATATCACATTAGGTGCGCTCCCGGTATTGCCTTCAACTTTATATTGCACCGAAGCTGTATTATTTGCACTAAGAGTAACGCTTAAGTTCAATTGAACACTGTCGCTCCCCTGCAAGCCGCTTTTAATAGTGCTGCGCAAACGCTCCTCCTGCGAACCTACAAACTCCGTTTTACCATTAACCACAATTTGCGGCGTGTAAACCTGCGACAGGTTTAACCAGCGCGCATATTCATTTTGCCGTTTGGAATAATCGGCGTTGCTAAAAACGTCTTTCCAGCCAAGGCGGTTCCAGTAATCAACATGGTAGGCTAAAATATAAACAGGCTTATCGCCCACTTCTTTTTGAACTTTGGCAACCAGTTCGTCGGCAGGCGGGCAGCTTGAACAGCCTTCGGAAGTAAACAGTTCAACAAGGGCAAAACCTTTACCATCAAACTTTAAATTATCGCTGTGGCTGGTTTTAGCTCCACTTTTGCAATTTATGAATGCAACAGAAATGATTACTGCACCTATAACAAACGACACAAACGCAAATATTCTGATCTTTTTCATTTCACTTAGTTTAAATGATATACATTTTTTCTGCTTTGTCGGGTTTATTGGGATAACCTTACAATAATTTTTTACTTTTTTGGCTGATATAAATATCGGCATAATATGCTCAAATCAAGACACGTAGCGTAACTTAGTAATCATCAGGAAGGTCTTGGATTAAAATAGATTTGAATTTATCTTGTAAGGATTAAGGTCTGCGCCCGACTAAGCCTGTAATTATATTAGCATTACCGCATTTCATGTTAACCGAAACTAATGTATTAAACCCTCATAAATGGGTTACAGCCTATGCCGATTACCTGTATATGTATGCCATTGTGCGCATCAATGATGAGGATACGGCCAAAGACCTGGTACAGGAAACTTTTTTGGCAGCCCTTGAAAAAGTGGACCGGTTTGAGGGCAAAAGCACCGAACGAACGTGGCTTACCGCTATCCTTAAAAATAAGATTATTGATGTATACCGCAAAAAATCATCAGGTTTGGCTATAGCTTCGGCTAATAAAGCAGCTCAGGAGCAGGATGATTTTTTTGAGGAAGACAATGGGCACTGGAAAGCTGAATATGCTCCACAGCCCATCGCGGCAATGGACGACCAGGATCCTTTGTTAAAAAAAGAGCTGAACAGCATTCTGCAAAAATGCCTGCAAAAATTACCTGCCCTGTGGAATGCAGTATTTACCATGAAACACATAGACGATGCGGCTACCGAAAATATTTGCACCGAACTGCATGTTAGCCAGGCCAACTTCTGGGTTATCATTCACCGGGCAAAAGTTAACCTGAGGGCCTGCCTTCAAAAAAACTGGAATTAAACTGAAATGAGCTATTTAAAAAAAATTATATATAACTGTAAAAAAGCTACTTTCCTCATCGAAAAAAAACAGCTTAAACGGCTTAGCTTCCGCGAGGAAATGGAGCTGCGCATTCACCTGGCCGGTTGCGGCGTGTGCGTATTATACAATAAACAAAGCCGCGTTATTAATGATATGGTGCAGCAGCTATTTCATGATTCGCTAAAAAATGAGCTGAAACTTGATGATACTTTTAAAGCAGATTTGCAGGCAAGGATTGAAGAGGGCTTGGCGTAATAAGATTTTATCACGAATGGATTTGCATTATGAATAAAATTTGAGCGAATTACACGAATCCATGTTTGACACGAATCTTTGCTTGGCGTAGATAATAGGATCGAATTATACGAATTGGCGTGGGTGATTAGATAGCCGGATCCTTTTTTAGAAAACAACTCGTTGATATTCAATTGAAGGTTTTCCGAAATTTATTACAAGGCCTAATTTGAGGCCAGAGGCTTTTAAGTAGTTAAGCGTTTGTTTGATATATGGGTCGCCGATGTAATTGCCTATTTTTACTTCGAGAATGATACCGTCATAAACTACAAAGTCAGCAACAAAGAAATGCTTGAGTTTTTGTTCTTTATATGTAATGGTAAATGGTCTTTCTCGTACAAATGGGATATTTAACCTGGCAAACTCAAACTCGAGGGCATCCTTATAAACTGCTTCTTTAAATCCGTGCCCCAATATGTTATGAACCTCAAAACATGCCCCGATAATTTTGTAAGATTCTTCCTTAAATAAGATTTCAACCACGGTTAACAGAATTGGTGACCAAAATATAGAATGATTTTAATTTCATCAATTATTTAATTAACTCTCCCGAGGAGTCGATAAAAAACAATTCGTGTAATTCAAAATAATTCTCTTCAGAGAGCAAGGATTCGTGTCAAACATGGATTCGTGTAATTCGATCTAATTGTAATCGACACGCAAAATATTCGTGTTAAAACTCTCTATCCTTCGTATCCATTATAATAGTAACCGGACCATCATTAAGCAGGTTGATTTTCATATCAGCACCAAAAATGCCTGTTGCTATCTTTTTGCCTGTTAATGTTTCAAGCGTTTGAACCATTTGTTCGTACATCGGGATAGCTTTATCCGGCTTGGCAGCCCGCAGAAACGACGGGCGGTTTCCTTTTTTAGTTTGAGCGAAAAGGGTAAACTGTGATATCAATAGTATATCCCCGTTAACATCGGCAAGGGCTTTATTCATAAGTCCGTTCTCGTCGCCAAAAACACGCATGCCTGTAATTTTATTAGCAAGCCACTGCATATCTTCTGGGGTATCGGCATCTTCAATCCCTAATAATACCAAAAATCCGGCGGCTATCTCGCCTGTAACATTTCCATCTACAGTGCAGCTTGCCTGGGTAACGCGTTGTAGTACAGCCCTCATAATTTTTACACGAATTAATTTATGTTGGTTACAATTTAGGCGAATTTCATTAATCTTATTCGCTATAGATAAGTAATTCGTGTAATTCGATCAAATTGCAAACGCCTTATAAGTAGTTTGTGTCAATTCGTTATCATTAGTACAATTAGTGTCAATTCCATTCGTGTAATTAGTGCGTAATTAATTAAGTTCGCAACCGCTATTATGTATATCTAATTAATAGGATTTAAAATGAGTACAAAAAAAGGCTTCACTACCACCATATTACATGCCGACCGTCTTGGCAAACCCGAGCATGGTTCATTACATAAACCAATCCACACCTCGGTAACCTACGGGCACGAGGATGTGCAGGACCTGGTTGATATTTTCCAGAATAAAAAAAGTGGTTATGCTTATTCACGCCAGGGTAACCCTACTATTACCGCCCTGGAGCAAAAGGTAACCCAAATGGAACACGGGGTATCAAGTATCGCTTTCTCAACTGGTATGGCGGCAATTTCGGCAACGATAATGGCCCTTATTAAAGGTACTGACCATATCGTAGCCAGCTCGTTCCTGTTTGGGAACAGCCGCAGTATTTTCCAAACCTTTATTGATATGGGTATCAGCATTGATTTTGTTGATGCTACCTCGGTTGATAATGTACGCGCGGCAGTAAAAGCAAATACCCGCATGGTATTTGTTGAAACTATTGCCAACCCGGCCACGCAAATTGCCGACCTAAAAAACATTGGCGATCTGTGCGAGGAAAAAGGCATTATGTACGTGGTTGATAACACCATGACCTCGCCATACCTGTTTAACCCGGTTAATGTTAAAGCCAGTTTGGTGATCAACTCGCTTACCAAATATATTGGCGGTCATGGCAACGCGCTCGGTGGCGCGGTTACGAATACCGGCTTGTTTGACTGGGCAAACTATCCAAACATTTTCCCCGGATTTAAAGCAGCTGTAAAACCAGAGAACCTGGGCATGACCCAGATCCGTAAGAAAGGGTTACGTGACGCCGGCGGCACTTTATCACCCGAGGCCGCGCACACAATATCTGTTGGTGCCGAAACCCTGGCCTTGCGCCTTGACCGTGCCTGCAGCAACGCTTTGGCACTGGCTAAATATTTCGATAATCATCCAAAAGTTAAAAAAGTATTTTACCCGGGCGTTGAATCGCACCCACAGCACGCCCTTGCCGGCGAGTTATTTGCACGTTATGGCGGCTTGATGAGCATCGAGCTTGATGAAAGTATCGACTGCCTGGCATTTTTAAATAAACTGAAACTGGTTGTAAAATCAAGCAACCTTGGTGATACACGTACCCTGGCCATCCCGGTAGCACAAACCATTTTCTTTGAGCTTGGTGCCGAGCGCCGCGCAGAAATGGGCATTCCTGAAAGTATGATCCGCCTGTCGGTAGGGATTGAAGACCTTGACGATCTACTCGAAGATTTCAAAACCGCTTTAGGCGAATAAATATTGGGCCTTGTGTTATTCACAAGGCCTTTTTTATTGAATACCATTACCTGTTCGCGACTATCATAGCAGAACATAAAATAATTTTCATTGATCGATAGGGGTTTATGTGCTGTTTGTTGTAATATAGACGTATGAAAACCTATAAAACCTTGAAAACACTTCTTCGTGTGCTAACCCTTGCACTTATAACCAGCGGCATCCAGGCGCAAACCCAACCAGACTCTTTAACCATCAAATTACAACAGGCTTTTACGCATGAAAGCCTGCCCGGCATGTATGTGATCATGACCGATGGTAATAAAGTTAGCTACTCCCATAGTTTTGGCTATGCAGATGAAGCCAACCAAGTCCCCTATTTGGCCAATACAATTCAAAACATTGGCTCGGTGAGTAAAACTGTTATTGCCGTAGCGTTGATGAAAGCTATCGAATTAAAGTATTTTACGCTGGAAACAGATATCAACGATGTGCTACCTTTTAAGGTAACCAATCCTAATGACCCAAACGGAAAAATAACCATCAGGCAGTTAACCAACCATACATCAGGGATTGTTGATAATCCTGAAGTATATCATTACTGCTATCATTTTTATCCTAAACTAAGGGCTTATGACAGTGTTTCGATTAAAACCCTTAACCAAATGGGCTTTGGTGATAAATTAAAGGATACAACTTTAGCCCAGTTCTTTTACAACTATTTATCCCCACAGGGAGAGTACTACAGCAAGGCCAATTTCGGGGAAGGTCCGGCAGGAAGCGTTTCCTCATATTCTAACATCGGCTCGGCACTGGCGGCATACCTCATTGAACTTAAATCAGGGCTTTCTTATGCGGAGTTTACCAAAAAATATATCCTGAAACCGTTAAAGATGGATCACTCAGGCTGGCATATCGAGGATGTGGATTTAAAAAAACACGCCTATTTATACCTCGATCAAAAGAACCGGTTCCCATTATATGACCTGGTTACGTATCCGGATGGAGGGCTAAAAACTTCGCCCGAAGATTTGAGCAAATATTTAGTGGCAATTGCCAGGCACGATAAAAAGCTGCTTACTGAGGCATCTTATCAAACCATGTTCACCGCGCAGTTCAACAAGGAGCATCCGCCTAAAAACATCAATTTAACCTATCGTAACAAAGGCATCTTCTGGAATTTATATACTAACGGCACCGTAGGCCATGACGGCGATGATCCCGGCGTAGGCACTTATTTGTTCTTTAATACCACTACCGGCAAAGGAGGCTTGTTTTTGTGTAATAAGTATTTGCCGAACAAACAGGCTATTGTTGATGTGCTGGTGAAGGAAGCGGCGGGGAGGTAAGGGTGATAAATTCGGCCACAAGCTAATACATACACTTTACCCCTAAGCAATAAAAAAACCATGTCATTGCGAGCGCAGCGCGGCAATCGCACGGAAGCATAGCCGCCCTGTATAGCATGCGATTACCACGTCGCGCCCACGCACTTTTGCCCCTGCCGCTTCTCGCAATGACATCTTTTATAAAAGGCTTAAATTTTATGCTTGTTTTTTCCTGCTTCCTGATTCTAAGAGTCCCGACTCTTTCTTCCTGCCTCCTGACTCTAAAAGTCTTGATTCTCTCCCTAAGCTCTTGTATCATTACCATGATAAATACTCAGGTAACTCTCATAGCGCGACAGGGTTATCTCGCCCTCTTCCAAAGCTTCAAGTACGGCGCAGCCGGGTTCATTGATGTGGCGGCAATTGTTAAAACGGCATTGGTTCATCCGTTCACGCATTTCGGGAAAAAAATGACTAAGCTCCTGTTTTTCTATGTCGATAACACCCAGTTCGCGGATGCCGGGGGTATCAATAATAAAACCACCCTGCGGCAGCTCAAACATTTCGGCAAAGGTGGTGGTGTGCATCCCCTTATCGCTCCAGTCGGATACCATGTGTGTGCGCAGGTCCAACTCGGGTAGCAACGCGTTGATCAGGCTTGATTTACCCACGCCCGAGTGGCCGGAAAACAAAGTGACCTTATCCTTCAACAGATCCTGCACCTGGCTGATATTAGTACCTTCAATAGCCGAAACTTCAAAACAGGGGTAGCCAATATCTTCATAAATAGCTTTATAATCGGCCAAAACCTCCAGGCCTTCATCGCTAAACAGATCGAGCTTATTGAACACCAGTCTTGCAGGGATATCGTAAGCCTCGGCAGTTACCAAAAAGCGATCTATAAAACCCAGAGAAGTACGCGGAGAAGCCAGCGTAACTACCAAAATAGCCTGGTCGAGATTGGCAGCAATGATCTGCGCCTGTTTGCTCAGGTTAATAGCCTTGCGGATGATGTAGTTTTTTCGTTGATGCAGGTTGGTGATCACGCCATCTTCCCTGTCGGGCTCCATTTCAAAATCAACCACATCGCCAACGGCAATAGGGTTGGTTGTGGTAATACCTTTTATACGGAACTTACCTTTGATGCGGCAATCTATCTTTTGCCCATCGGGGGTTTGTACCTGGTACCAGCTTCCGGTTGATTTTGTAATTAGTCCCTGCATATTATCGAGCCTCAAAAGTAGCAAATTAATTTTGACACTAATTTTTTCGAATTTGAGCGAATTACACGAATTGCCATTCTACGTCATAATTTGTGTAATTCGGTTAATTGTGAATGGCATGCTGAGCATTCGTGGTAAAAATCTCTCCACGAATTTATTCGAATTAGCGAATTACACAAACTGCCTTTCCGAGCCGTAATTAGGGTCATTCGATCGAATCATACCCCTTGCTCAGCATTAGGTTGAAATAATTCGCGTAATTCGCATAAATTATTGACGCCCTGCAAGCATTCTTGCTAAACAATCAAAATATTTAACTGCATATAGGATCCGCAGTCGTTTCCCTGTACGCTTACAATAATCCGCAATGACAGATAAATCCTTTTACCTATCACCCTCATTATCAAATCCATCAATCACCCCCTCAATCGCCTTACAATTATTACGAAAATCATAATTTGTTAAATAATCCTTGCAAATCAGAAAATAATCTACTTACTTTACAGACATTATATATGACAATTAACAACACCATTTCTACAATTATTATTACCACCGGTATAAACCTCGGAGGAAGATAATCGTATGGTGTAAAACATAAAATGAAAGCCAAAAGAAAAACCTTCCTCCGCAAAGAGGAAGGTTTTTTTGTTACAGAACGATTACTAACCCATAAATGAAAGTTTTAAAATTCGGAGGTACTTCCGTTGGATCTGTAAGCAGCATCCAAACCCTGTTAAGCATCCTGAAGGATGAAGTAAAAAATGAAGAAAAGCCGGTGGTGGTATTATCTGCCATGGGCGGTGTAACCAACCTGCTTTCGGCCATGGCCGAAGATGCGGCAAACGGCAAAGAGTTTACCGCAGGCCTAGCCGAATTGGAGAAACGTCACTTTGATACGGTTAAAGCCCTTTTGGATGTACAAAACCAAAACCCGGCGCTTACCCGTTTAAAAATTCACTTCAACCAACTGGAAGAACTTTTACAGGGCGTGCTTACCCTTCGCGAACTTACCCCGAAAACCCGCGACCAGGTACTGGCCTTCGGCGAACGTTGCTCAACCCTGATGGTGAGCAAAGTTGCAGCCCAGCATTTTGGCGATGTACTTTTTGTTGATGCTGCTGATGTAATTAAAACCGACAGCGCTTTCGGCAATGCCAAGGTAAACACCGAACTTACCGAAAGACTGGTACAAGGCCTGTATACCGAAAACAAAGGCAAAACATTGATCGTTACCGGTTTCATCGCCTCAAACGATGCAGGGCAAACTACAACATTAGGTCGCGGTGGATCAGATTATACTGCAGCCATATTCGGCGCAGCGTTAAATGCTCAGGAGGTTCAGATCTGGACGGATGTTAACGGCATGATGACTGCCGATCCCCGCATGGTGAAAAAAGCGTTCTCCTTAACCGAGCTTACTTATACCGAAGCTATGGAGCTTTCCTACTTCGGCGCCAAGGTGATCTATCCGCCAACCATGATCCCGGCATTTTTAAAGAAGATACCTATCGTAATTAAAAACACCTTTGAGCCAGAGTTTGAAGGTACCGTGATCCGTCATGATTGCAAGGCCTCTACCCTGCCAATCAAAGGGATCTCATCTATCAACAATATCAGTATCCTAAATTTAGAGGGCAGCGGTATGGTGGGCAAATCCGGCTTTAGCGGCCGTTTGTTCTCCTTGCTTGCCCGCGAGCAGATCAACGTAATCCTGATCACCCAATCATCATCTGAACATAGCATCACCTTCGCAGTTCAGCCGCAAGATACAGACAGGGCAAAACAGGTTATCGAACAGGAGTTTGAACTGGAGCTTGCCGCTAAAAAACTCGAGCATCTGGTTATCGAGAAAAACCTTGCGATATTAGCCATTGTTGGCGAAAATATGAAACAAACCCCGGGCATGTCGGGCAAGTTGTTCCATGCGCTGGGCCGTAACGGTGTTAACGTAAGGGCTATAGCACAAGGCTCATCTGAATATAACATCTCGGTGATCATCTCGGCGAACGATCTGTCAAAAGCCTTGAACGCCGTGCATGACGCCTTCTTTGTACAGTTGACCAAAACCCTGCATGCGTTTTGCCTGGGTACCGGCAACATTGGCAAAACATTGTTTAATCAATTGAACGCCCATAGCGAATACCTGAAAGATAACAACGGCATCCAGGTTAAAATAGCCGGTATCAGCAATACCCGCAAAATGACGTTCAATAGTGATGGCATCTCTTTAGATACCTGGCAAAATGACCTGCAATCGTCGCCTTATGAAGCCGATCTGCAATCGTTCATCAACCGGATGAAAGAAATGAACCTGCCAAACTGTGTATTTATTGACAACACTGCAAGTCCCGTTCCTATCGGTTTTTACGAGGAGATCTTTAAAGCCAATATCTCGGTAATCACCTGTAATAAAATAGGTAACTCGGGCAGTTATAAGCAGTACCGCACGTTTAAAGATACCGCGCGCGCTCATGGCGTTGATTTCTTCTACGAAACCAACGTTGGCGCTGGCTTGCCGATCATCAATACCCTTAAAAACCTGATGAACAGCGGCGACAGGGTGCAACGTATTGAAGCAATACTTTCGGGTACTATATCGTTCATCTTTAATAACTTTAAAGGCGATGCCAATTTCCACGATGTGGTAAAAGAAGCACAGGACAAAGGCTATACCGAACCAGATCCTCGTGATGACCTGAGCGGTAAGGATTTTATGCGCAAAATGCTCATCCTTGCCCGCGATGCCGGATATGCTATGGAAGAGGCCGACGTTGAAATAGAAAGCGTATTGCCAAAAGCAAGCCTTGAGGCTAAAACCGTTGAGGATTTTTATGCTACCCTTAAAACCGAAGACGCACATTTTGCCAAACTAAAAGATGCAGCCGAAAAAGACGGCAAAGTATTGCGTTACATTGGCAAGTTAGAGGACGGTAAAGTAACTATCACCCTGCAAATGGTTGATGAAAACCATCCGTTCTACATGCTGTCGGGCAGCGATAACATCATATCCTTCACTACCGACAGGTACCGTGAGCGTCCGCTGGTAGTAAAAGGCCCTGGCGCTGGTGCCGAAGTAACCGCCGCAGGCGTATTTGCTGATTTAATAAATGTGGGAGCGAATTAACCCCCTAACCCCCTGAAGGGGGAACCATAGCTTATAGCTAAAAAAAGGGATAGTAATAGATATATATTTACATGGAAAATAATTTAGAAGAAATAAAAGCCGCCCCCCTGGTAGCCCCCCCTTTAGGGGGCGGGGGGGGTAGCATCCGCGTTTTTGCTCCGGCAACTGTAGCTAACGTTGTTTGCGGCTTCGATGTGCTGGGCTTTGCAGTTGATGAACCCGGCGACGAGGTGATCATGCGTGTGACGGGCAAACCGGGCATCACACTTAGCAAAATCACTGGCGATGACGGTCGCCTGCCGCTTGATCCGGCTAAGAATACCGTGAGCGTTAGTGTTCAGCATTATTTACAAAGTGTTGGCCGTACCGATATTGGTTTAGATATCGAGCTGCACAAAAAAATGCCTATTGGCAGTGGTTTAGGTTCAAGCTCGGCCAGTACGGTTGCAGGTTTGTTTGCTATTAAAACATTATTAGGAGATAATTCCGACCCGATAAAACTACTTCCTTTTGCTATGAAAGGCGAAGAGATGGCTTGCGGTCATGGTCATGCTGATAACGTAGCCCCTGCCTTGTTTGGTGGTTTTGTGCTGATCCGTAGTTATGAGCCGCTTGATGTGGTAAGGCTACCGCATCCTAAAAACCTGTGGTGCGCTATTGTATTCCCTGATGTGGATGTACCTACAAGAGAGGCCCGCCAAATCATCCGTAAAAACATCCAGATGAAGGATGCCGTTACCCAGTGGGGCAATATTGCGGGCTTAGTAAGCGGTTTATTTATGCAGGATATCGAACTGATTGGCCGCAGTATGAAAGATGTGCTCGTTGAGCCAGTACGCTCTATGCTGATCCCTGACTTTTACAAAATGCGCGAAATGGCGATGGAACTTGGTGCGGTAAGCTTTGGTATATCAGGCTCTGGCCCGTCGGTGTTTGCTTTTACCAAAGACGAAGCCACCGCACGAGCCATCACCCAAAAATTACAGCAGCATTTAACCGGCTTAAAAATCGGATCCAATAGCTACGTATCAACTATAAATGACGCGGGGCCGAAGGTTTTGGGATAGCCTTAAATCCTTCGCAATACAAACCACTATGTCATTGCGAGGTACGAAGCAATCGCACGGAAGCAGGTCCGCCCTGTATAGCATGCGATTGCTTCGTACCTCGCGATGACATGGTAGGATGAGCTCTAATAAACCTAATTAAATCCGAAATCGAACATCCGAATTCCGAAATCAAAAATGAAACTCTACAGTACCAATAATACCCTATCTGAAGTATCGTTCAAAGACGCGGTTTTTAACAGCATGCCGCAGGATAAAGGCTTATATATGCCTTACAGCATCCCCCGTTTGGATGCTGATTTTATCAACAACCTTGATAAATACTCCCTCCCCGAAATTGCTTTCAAAGTAGCACAAAACCTGCTTGGCGACTCTATTCCGGAGGCCGATTTGAAAGCCTTGATCGATGATGCCATTAACTTCCCAGCTCCTATTGTAAAGCTGGAAGACAATGTATATGTCCTCGAGCTTTTCCACGGACCATCACTGGCATTTAAAGATTTTGGTGCCCGCTTTATGAGCCGCGTAATGAGCTATTTCCTTGAGCCCGGCGAAAAACAACTGGACGTACTGGTTGCCACTAGTGGCGATACCGGCGGTGCTGTAGCCCTTGGCTTTTTAGGTGTCCCCAATACCCGTGTTACCATCCTTTATCCAAAAGGTAAAGTGAGCGGCGTGCAGGAGCAGCAACTAACTACCAATGGTCAAAACATCCGTGCCCTTGAGGTTGACGGTACCTTCGATGATTGCCAGGCCCTGGTGAAACAGGCGTTTGTTGATGATGAGCTAAACGAAAAATTCCGCCTTACATCCGCCAATTCCATCAATATTGCACGTTTGGTTCCGCAAACTTTTTATTACTTCAATGCATATGCACAGCTATTAAGGCAAGGCATTAAAAAAGTAGTTTTCTCCGTGCCAAGCGGCAACTTCGGCAATATAGGCGCAGGTTTGTTAGCCTGGAAAATGGGCTTACCTGTCGAAAAATTTATTGCGGCTACCAATGTCAATGATACTGTGCCTGAGTTTCTAAAAACCGGCGTTTATCAACCCAAACCATCGGTAGCAACTTTATCTAACGCAATGGACGTAGGCAACCCAAGCAACTGGGTACGTATTGCCGATCTGTTTAAAAACGATACCGAAGCGCTTAAAGAATTGGTTATTGGCTTTAAGTACGATGACGAGGAAACTGTAAAAGCCATCAACTGGGTATTTGATAACTATAATTATGTGGTTTGCCCACACACTGCTATCGCATGGCAGGCTTTAACCGATTATAAACAGGACCATGCCGCTGTTGACACCGCCGGTGTATTCCTTTCAACCGCACATCCTTGTAAATTCCCTGACGTATTTAGCGATGAGGTTGCTGCTAAAATTGAAGTACCGGAACAGGTAAAAGAACTGGAAGCAAAAACCAAGCTCGCAGTTGCCATCAGTAAAGATTTTGCTGATTTTAAAGGCTATCTTTTAGGGGTTAATTAATTTCAGTATTTTTAGCTGCTGGAAAACCAACAACTACCCGTTATTGCAGAAAGCTGGGTAGGCCTGTCAGTCTGAGCCTGTCGAAGACTCGCGCGGAGAGGCCTGCCCACCATGCTTCGACAGGCTACCCATGACACCCTTTTTCGGTCGTGGGAAAGCTACGCAATAACGGGCAGTTGAAATATGGCCTGATTCAATACTGAAACATAAAATGCTTAGCAAAACCCTGATATTTATCTGCCTCCTGGCAGTTTGCCTAACCGCCTGCAGCCGTAAACAAAAGTTCGACCGTGATAAATGGGATGATGGAGATGGCCTTACGTTCGCTTATCGCCCGGGTATGGTTAATGACCTGATTGAAAGTAAACAGCTTAATAATCTTAAATATCAACAGGTGATCCATTTGCTCCACCGCCCTCAATTAAGCAGTAAAGACAGCATGGTATACGACCTTGACCGAGAATACAGCAAAGGCAAATTGATTTATACTCAAACGCTTGTTGTTTTTTTGAAAGATTCGGTTGTTACAAAGGCCGAGGTTCATGAAACCCACGCAAAGAAAAAATGATCAACACCATAATATTCGATCTGGGGGCCGTTTTAATCGATTGGAACCCGCATTATATGTACCGCACCCTGTTTGCTGATGAACAGGAAATGATAGACTTTTTGGCTAATATTTGTACCTCCGACTGGAATGAGGAGCAGGATGCCGGCCGGTCCTTACAGGAAGGCACAGATTTGCTTGTTGCCCAATTTCCAGAACACGAAGCCAATATCCGTGCTTTTTATTCCCGCTGGATAGAGATGCTTGGCGATCCTTTTCACGATACGGTAGAGATCTTCAAACAATTAAAAGAAAGCGGCAAATACAAAATCTACGCATTGACCAACTGGTCGGCCGAAACTTTTCCGATGGCCCAGGAGCGTTTCGATTTTTTAGGATGGTTTGATGGCATTGTTGTATCCGGCGCCGAAAAAATGCGTAAACCCACCCCTGCCTTTTATCAAACCCTGCTTGATCGTTACCATGTAAATGCAGATGAGGCTTTATTTATTGATGATAACTATCGTAATATTTTAGCGGCGGAAAAAATGGGAATTGAATGTATCCATTTTACATCGGCGGAAGCTTTAGAGATTAAGCTGAAGGAGTTAGAGGTGTTGTAAAATCTTGCAAATCGGCCGCGAGAACATCTGTGATGAAGTTCTTAAAACGGGCCTATATTTCTAACGTAAGCGCCGGTAATTGCGTTACAAACGCCATAACATATTAAGCACCCGTTACAAACGGGCGCTAGTTTATGAACAATACGTATTTATTTCTGCGGGGCAACTATCCATGCTACAATTACCACAGCCAGTATCCCGCCCATAATCAAATAACTTAACGGGTGGGCAAAATTCACTGTCCATCCCATGTACTTAATTCTTTTGGGCACAATGATCCGGCTATCATCTTTGTTGTAATAAAATACGCCGTATTTATAATTATTACTATCCTCAGTAGGTTCCATCGGTACTTATCCAAATAACTCGCTGCTCAAATACCTGTCGCCCCGGTCACAGCAAATAAAAACGATTAGGCCCTCTTCCAGTTCTTGAGCAAGCCTTACAGCCGCAGATAGTGCACCGCCGCTGCTCATGCCAGCAAATACGCCTTCAACCTTAGCCATTTGGCGGGCCATTTGAGTCGCTTCTTCCTGCGAAATATCCATTACCCTGTCAACCCGTTTGGCATCAAAAATCTTGGGCAGGTATTCTTCGGGCCACCTGCGGATGCCGGGGATGGAAGAGCCTTCAACCGGTTGGCAACCTACTATCTGTACGTTGGCGTTTTGCTCTTTCAAATATCTTGAACAGCCCATGATGGTACCTGTAGTTCCCATAGCACTTACAAAGTGGGTGATTTTGCCTTCGGTATCGTGCCAAATTTCGGGGCCTGTTGTTTTTACGTGTGCCATGAAGTTATCCGGGTTGGCAAACTGGTTCAGCAGGAAATATTCGCCCGTAGCGGCCTTTTCTTCTGCATAATCACGACAGACTTCTATTCCTTCCAACAGGGTAACTTTAGCTCCAAATGCCTCCATAGTAAGCGTACGCTCGCGGGTGGAGTTGGATGGCATCACCAGCTCTATCTCCAGATCAAACAACCTTGCAATCATAGCCAATGCTATCCCTGTATTGCCGCTGGTAGCTTCAATCAACTTTGTGCCAGGCTTAATGTCGCCGCGCTCAATAGCACTCCTGATCATGTTGAGCGACGCGCGGTCTTTTACGCTGCCACCCGGATTATTGCCTTCCAGCTTGGCGAAGATCCGCACTTTTGGATTTGGGTTCAGCTTTTTAATTTCTACCATAGGCGTGTTGCCTATCAGGTCTATCAATGAAGCCATTATATATTTTTTACGGTAAATGTTCTATTTCTTGTGGCCAAACAATTTAATGCTCAATCTTTTCAGTACCCTGTGGTTAGGGGTGTGGTATACCCTTGAATTTGGCGGCAAACTCTTGGTGAGCCAAACGTTTCCTCCTACCACACTGTTATGGCCGATGATGGTTTCTCCGCCCAAAATAGTAGCGCCGGAGTAAATTACCACATTATCCTGAACTGTAGGATGGCGCTTGGTATTGGCCATACTTTTATCCACACTTAATGCCCCCAGGGTAACGCCCTGGTACAGCTTTACATGCTTACCTATTTTACAGCTTTCGCCAATAACAATACCGGTACCATGATCTATATAGAAATACTCGTCTATCTGGGCAGCAGGATGAATATCTATCCCTGTTTTAGAATGCGCATATTCTGTAAGGATCCTTGGCAACAACGGAATATCATCGATATAAAGGCTGTGCGCCACCCGGTAAAGCGAAATGGCATAAAAGCCCGGATAAGTACGGATCACTTCAAACTCGCTGCGTGCAGCCGGATCGCCGTTAAAAATAGCCTGGATATCGGTATTCAGAATGCGGAATAACTCGGGAAGGCCCTCAAAAAACTTTTTGGCCAGCTTTGAGGTATCACAGTTACTGCAGGCTTTGGTGGCATGCATAATGTCACAAAGTTCATTCTCAAGCCTTAAAAACTCATCCTTCAGCTCCTCAACCGAAGCATACTGTTGCCCGGTTTGTTCGGGGTACAGCAAATGGATCACTTTTAGTGCCCAGGCAGTAATCTCCCTGTTTGAAGGCACAGCCTCCAGCTTTTGCTGTTTAGCAAAAATATGTTGATAAAAATCCTGACTCATGTTTTATGGTGGGGCTGTTTTGGGAAAACAACCAATAACAGTACAAGTTTATATAAAAGATTGTTGTTAATATGTAAAATGAACCGGATAATTGATATTTGAGTGAATTTAACCTATGCAGAAACATGAAAGATCAAATAATTGAAACGGTAACGGCCTTGTTCACCGGAGCCGATGAGCGCGACTGGGGCAAAGTTAAAAATACATTTGCCGAAAATGTGGAGCTTGATTATAGTTCCATGACTGGCAACCCGGCAAGTATTGTACCTGCTGAAGGTATTATTACGGCGTGGCGTGGCTTTTTGCCCGGCTTTGACAAAACCAATCATCAGCTGGCCGATTTTTATGTCATGCAAAACGGGTCGGTAGCGCTTGTTCATTATTATGGCAAAGCCGATCATTTTATTGGTGACGACCTATGGATTGTTGAGGGCACTTATGATACCGAGCTCACTGAAACTGATGGCAAATGGATCATCACGAAACATAAGCTTAACCTAATTAAGCAGGATGGCAATACGGACTTGCCGGTACAGGCAGCCGCCCGGGTATCTGAACGGGGTTAATAAAAGACCTTGAAGAGTTACGAAGTTTTAAAAACTTCGTAACTCTGGGATTATGTAACTCATTACAAATCTGCCCCTGCCCTTTTTCTCCGGCTTAGTCCCGCCTGTAAGATTACGGATATGATGATGATCAACAGGCCTGCATAAAAGGATAAATTGAGCTGCCGGGATTCATTGAATAAAATCATTGCCAGTAAAATACTGTAAACAGGCTCCAGGTTAAAGGTTAAGTTAACCGTAAAGGCAGACATTTTCCTCAAAACCTCGGCCACCATAACATAAAGGCCAACCGTGCAAAAAAGCGATAAAAGCAGCAAATAAATGATATCCAATGTGCCTGGTATTATCGTTTTTGAAGGGAAGAAATAAAGATATAGCGGCGAGGCCAGTATCAGCGCGACAGATCCGGCCAGCATCTGATACAAGTTCATAACGGTTGAATCATACTTTTTAACCAGACGCTCGTTCAATATGGTATAAAGGGATGCCAGGAAGGATGAAATTACGCCAAGGATGATCCCGGTTCTGAATGAGGTATCAAAATGAAATATCAAACCGATACCGGCAAGTGTAAGCATACTTAGCAGCAGTTCAGTAATATTGAAAGGTTTTTTGTTGATAAGCGGAGACAGAAATGCAGTAAAAAAACTGGTGAGGCAATAGCAAACTACGCCTACCGAAACGTTGGAATATTTGATGCTGGCATAAAAAAAAACCCAGTGAAAGGCAATTAGTAATCCAGCCTTACCCATTTCCGTTATGTTGCTCCATGAGTATTTAAATTGTGGCTTTTTGAGCCATACAATAATCACCAGGAATAAAAAAGAGAACAGCGTACGGTAACAGGTAAGCAGGTATTCATTTAACGAGATAAGCTTTCCGAATACCCCGGTAAAGCCCGCCAGTATTACGGCTATATGCAACAGAACAAATGTTTTTTTCATTTTTTGCTAAATTAAGAATCGGTTGGGCAAAGCATAACAATACCAGCAATTGCCCGCATTGAATAAATTGTTTTGAAAATAATGTTGAAAAAATTCAGATCCGATAGAGATTATCGATATCCGTTAGCAAAAAAGAGCTGGTGGTGAATCATTGAAAAATGGCTCCGACGCAAGGATATTGCGAATAAGGGATTTCGAAGCCCCTGCGGTTCCATTTTTAATGTTTACTGTTGTCATTTGTTGATGAGTCAAAAATAAGGAAAAGTTTTGTTTTAACTAAAGATTTGTGATTGTCTTGTCACTTTGGCTATTACCATAAAATTGAAGGCCGTTTTGGTTCACAGAGATAACTTCTACCGCAGGTAGCTTAAGCAGAGATCGGTGCGTCCCACAAGCCGAACGGCCGGGACACACACATACCCTGTGTGTACGAGCCGGGACACTTATATAATAAATGTTTACAGGCGAGCTGCTTATTATTTAGATGGATATAATTACATATCATTTCTTTTTAAATTTATCGGTGATACAACAAAACAATGCCATACACCGTATCATTGCATATTGATAAAAGCAGCAATGTTAAATTGATACAAATCATAGAATGCCGCTAAAACGCCTTTTTTTTAAACTTTTAATATTAACGCTGTTTCTATTCCCGGGCCGGGTATGTGCCGACATTCCATATCAGTTAGTTTACCTGAAAAATTATAGCGCGCCTGATGGCCTGCCCAGTTCAAGGGTTAACTATTTAATGCAGGACAGCAGGGGTTTTATCTGGCTGGCCACCGATAAAGGCGTGAGCAGGTTTGACGGCCAGCACTTTAAAAACTTCACATCGGCCGATGGGCTGGAAAACAATGAGTGTTTCAGGATTGCCGAGGATAATTATCACCGGATTTTTTTTTACTGTAATAACTACAGGGTCTGTTATTATGAAAACGGGCTTATACATAAGCTTAACTCATCTCAAAAAGTAATCGTTTCACCCTTCGCCAATTTCTTTTTTAACCGTTATAATGAGCTCTGTGTAAATTACAGGCTTAGTACCAAAGTTTATCATTTTGAAGAGTTAAAATCGGAAAGACATGCCATAAGGCATTTGAACGGGTACATTTATGGTTCTGACGGAGAAGAGATCATCCTGTCTGAAAACGACCTTGACATCCTCGAAGAAGAGCTTAAGGCCGGCCAGTTAAGTTTTCAAACTGCCAATACCAATATCAAACCTTACCGGTTGGCTTTACATCAAAATTATTTACTATTGATAACTAAAGACTGGGTACATGTTTATCGGTATCAAAAAAGCGGGATCGTCCCGCTCAGTAAAATCTTTTTTACCGGCAACGTAACTTCAGTGTATCTTACCGGCAAAAACACGTTTGCCGTTACAACGGTAAAACAGGGCACCTACATTATTAACTATGTTACCGGCGAACGGAAAAATTACCTTAATAATAACATCACTACCGCTACGGTTATTGACCGGGAAAATAATTTATGGTTTGGCAGCTATGACAAAGGCTTTTTTCTATGTACCAATCCCGAAATAAAAATCATTAACAAAGAAAGCGGGCTGGCCAATGAAGATGTTTTAAAACTGGCCATTGCAGGAGGTTACCTGTTTACCGGGCATGTTTTAAGCACACTGAGTTATATGAAACTTGGCGCAAATCAAACGCCGTCGATAGGCACTATAACTATGAATCAAAACCGGTCTGACTTTAACCGGATAACCAATCTGCTTACAATCTCGGGCAACACTCTCGTCATAGGTACCGATAATGGTATATTCAGATTAGATATTTCCAATAAGAACCCGTTGTCATGGCATTCTGTAAAAATTTTTTATGGTCCGATAAAAGGAATTGCTGCACGATCCGACACAGTGTATTTCCTTACACAAAATGCAGTTGGCGTTTTGACAGATAAGTTTAAACATCAATTGGGGTACAATTTTAAGCCCATACGTATGACATCTGTAACATGGTATAAGAGTAAGACGCTCGTAGGCTCACTTTACGGGTTATACCAGTTTGTACCTTTCGGGAGCGCCGGCAAGTTTTCCTCTATTCGAATATTGGCCGATAAAGGAATAAATGTTGTTAAGAGCCTGGCATCAAATAATGAAGTATGCGCCATAGGTACCGAAGCTCAGGGGATGTTTTTGCTGGCCGGCGAAAAAATTGTTCAGTTTAGATCTCCTGCTATTTTTTCAGGCGATATCCGTAAACTGGTATGGACAGATGACAATACTTTATGGGTCTGTACCGCAAACGGTGTAAGCATTATCAGCTTCCATAATCATTATCAAAATTACCGCATAAGTTTGCTCAATACCAGTAACGGGCTCCCCTCTGATAACGTTGCCGATGTAGTGCAGAACGGGCATGATTATTACATAGCCACCGATCAGGGCATAGCCGTCACTCAAAATTTAGGGAATACGAGCCTGCCTAAACCTGTGTTGATTAACGACGGGATACCCGGAACTCAAAGCAGCTTTACTTACGGCAGGCCTGTTATATTTAACTGCGTTGCCCTATCCTACAAAAGCATGGGTAAAATACAATACCGCTTCAGGCTTAAGGGGGTTGATAAAAATTGGAGCGTCGCGCCTTCCGGCGAAAAACGGTTCGACCTGCTGCCCCCCGGAAACTATGAGTTAGAAGCCGTGGCTGCCGACCGTTTTAACCAGTTAAGCCAGCCGCTCATTTTTAAATTTGACGTTATGCCTTTATGGTATCAACAGTTATGGCTGCAGGTGGTGGCTGTATTAAGTGCCATAATCATCGCTTTCCTGCTGGTACGGAAATATTATCAGTCCATCATCGGCTTACAAAAAAAGGACTATGAAAATGCACTTGCCCTGCAGCGCGAACGACAGCGGATCAGCAGCGAGGTGCATGATGATTTAGGGGCAAGCATCTCCGGCATTAAGCTCAGGACCGAATTGCTCAGCCGCAAAACGGCCGATCAGCCCGCTTTTAAGGAGATAGACGCTATTCATGAAGCCATCACCGATATATCTACCCAGGTAAGATTAATTATCTGGAGCCTTGATGCCGAAAACGACGAAGTAAGCAACCTGGCCGGCTTTATTCATAAACAAGCCATTAAAATATTGGAATACAGCAATATTGACCTTCATGTAAATACCTCCATTAGCGAAACCCCGGTTACCATCAGCGGCGAAAAAAGGCGCCAGGTATACCTCCTTGTTAAGGAAGTATTAAACAATGTTGTCAAACATTCGGAGGCACAAAACGCGTTTCTGGAAATCAACCTTTACAAAAACCGGCTGCAGATCAGCATCCGTGATGACGGGCGCGGATTTGACCCTGATGTGCGCAAACACGAAACCATGGGCATCCGGAATATTTACGCCCGGGCAAAAAGATTGAACGCCGAACTCAAAATTGATACCGCCCACGGTAAAGGCACATCCATCAGTCTTAAACTAAACCTTTAGCGTATACCCCATAATAGGTATTAAGAAACCCGGGATAATTTAGGAATTAGCATTTTATATTTACTGCAAAGCACGCTCCAGATAATTTTGTTAAAGGATAATTTACACTACCCGCGCGGGCTGGAACAGAAGAAACTAAAAGGCCTCGTTAAAATAACTCCCCTGTTAGTGATCTTTAAAGCCTAACCTTATCATTACCATAATTCGTTGCCGCCCGGCTTCGCGGCACTTGTTATTCACCTTCGCACAATTATAATCACCAGCCTAAAAGATCAATCCCGCTTTAACAGTAAAGGGGCAAACAACCAATTGGTCATTTGCCCCTTTACTTTGTTCAAACCTATCCTGCGCAACCGGAACGACCGCCGGCAGCCTGTGCCTTAAAGGCAAATTCTTAGTTCAGATATTTGGTGATATCCTCAGATAGCGGGGTAGTTTGCGATCTGAAACGGTGGATCAGTTTACCGTTTTCGTCTATGAGGAATTTTTCGAAATTCCATTTGATGTCACCGGTAAAATCAGGGTTTGGAGCGGTTGTTAAGTATTGAAACAACGGATCGATATCCAAACCTAAAACGCTTACTTTACCGCTCATCGGGAATTTTACGTTAAAGTTTTCTTTGCAAAAGGTCTTAATGTCCTGATTAGTGCCCGGCTCCTGGCCGCCAAAGTTATTGGCCGGGAAACCTACTACTACCAGTTTGCCTTTGTATTGTTCAGATAGTTTTTCCAGGTCGGCGTATTGTTTGGTGAAGCCGCATTTTGAAGCCGTATTTACGATCAATACTTTTTTGCCTTTGTATTTAGCCAGGCTAAAATCTTTGCCATCAATGGTTTTCAGTTTAAAATCATATACTGAAGATGGTGCGGTGGCAAATAATAAGGCGATGATGAGTGCCAGTGTTTTCATGGTTTTTACAATTGATTTTTATAATCCACTATAAAAGTAAGGCTAAAAATTTCTTTTAGCTAAGTACTCATCTTCTTTTTGTGTCATTTTTTGTTTTGTAACAACACTTTTATCCGTGTAACCCAACAGGTGCAGGGCGCCGTGAATGATAACACGGTGCAGCTCATTGGTTTCGCCGGTTTTAAATTTGGCGCCATTTTCACGGATGCGGTCTATCGAAATAAAGATATCGCCAACAATATCCCCCTCTACTTCCGAATTATCAAAAGTTACAATGTCGGTAAAAGTATCATGATCAAGATATTGCTGGTTTATTTGCAGCAGGTATGCGTCTGAGCAAAAAATGTAGTTAAGCTCTTTCAGTTTAAAGCCCTCGGCAATTACCGTTTCCTTTATCCATTGTCTTAATTGCGCTTTTTGTTTCGGCTTAAAGGTTGTGTCTTCTTCAAAAAAATTAATCGTGGGCATCAGATCTTAAAGTGAAGTTCAATTTCATTACCCGAGGCATTAAAAATACATTGGTCGGCAAGGTGTTTAATGATAAACACACCGCGGCCGGTGAGGTTCTCGAGATTTTCGGGAGCTGTGGGATCGGCAAGGTTATTATAGTCAAAGCCCGGGCCTTCATCTGTAACAGTCCAGATGATACGCTTCGGTTCCACTTCGGCATTAACAATCACTTTTTTTGTTTCATCCTGTTTGTTACCATGCATAATGGCATTAATAACCGCTTCATTAAGGCAGGTCATCATATTGGCGAAGGTATCCTGCTCAACATGATATTTATCAGCAATTTCTTCTATCAGCTGCTCAAGCAACGTTATGCTCTCCGGTTTTGACGGCAGCTGCAACGTATATAGCTCGCTGGTTTGAACATTTGCCTCTTCCATATTATTTGGCATTAAGTTGATCAAAGTAAGATTTAATTTTTTGTTTATAATACAAATTAAGTGCCGGAGATACCGTTCTGATCTGCTCCGTCTGCTTTGCTTTTTGTTGCTGGTACCCCTGCAGTGCCTTTATGTATCCCGGTGGCAAATCCTTACCTGCATTGCTCTCTCTTTGCTGATCCTGATCTCGTTGCTGCTCGGCCTTTTCGGCCTCTAATAACCGGGTTTGTATTTGCTGCTGCCTTTTTAGCGCGTCATCTGTAATCTTCCTGTTTACGAGATCACGTTCGGTTTGTTCCATTTCTTTCGAAATTTTATCCAAATTGCCCAATCCGCCTGTCCCGTCTTTATTTTCGTCCCTGTCAATTTGTTGCAAAGCCTGCCGTATCATCTGCTGCTGACGTGCCATTTTAGCAAACTGCTCGCTCATATTACCACTATTGCCCTGCTGGCCTTTACCCTGGTTGCCTTGTTGCTGCATCTGCTCGCGGGCCTTTTGCATATTTTGATTAAGCTGTTGCTGCATTTTTGCCAATTGCGATATGGATTGCTGCTTTCCCTTGCCTCCTTTGCCGCCCTTATTCATCATTTTTTGCATTTGCTCAAGCGCTTCGCTCAGCATCAAGGCAAGGTTGTTCATGGATGTCATAGCGTATTGCTGGTTGCGGTTTGCCTCAAGCGTACGCCTGTCGCCCAGAAACTCAAGAGCCTGGTCGATATGCTCGTTGATACTGGTAATCTCCTTATTAACTGTCGACTGAATCTGCGGCACCCTCCTGCTGATAGCATATAGGCTGTCTTCGGCCGTTTTCAAGTTGTCTTTTATATCCTTTTGATTTTGCGATAGCGTAACATATGACGGATCTGTAGGATTGGTATTCCTAAGCGTTTGCATCAGCTGTTCCTGATTAAACGAACTGTTAACCAGGCTTTTTAACAATTCCCTCAACTGCTGGGCATCAACAGCATTCTCTTTTGATTCGCCTTCGTCGCTATCTTTTTGCATTTTTGCAGCAAGCTCCTTCATTTGCTTTGCTGCCTGCTGCTGCGATTTTGAGGCTTTTGAATTATCCTTTTTTTGCAGATCGCCGGCACTTTGATCCATCTGCTGCTCAATATCTTTGGTTTCCTTTTCAGGATTTTGATAGTCTGATTTACGTTCGGACTGCTCATTGACCTTCTGCAACTCATCGAAGCCTTTCTTCACATCCTGAAAATCCCGCTTCAGCTTATCCTGTTGCTGCTGAAGGTTCTTCTGGTCGGCACCGGGCTGTTTGGTTTGATCAGATAGTTTTTGCTGCTCATCGGCCAGCTTATTCAGCTGATCGAGGTTTTGATTGAGCTTTTGCTCAAACTCCAGCTTTTTGTAAAGTTCCAGCACCCGGTCGAGCTCCTTTTTTAACGATTTATTATCCATCTGCATTTTGGATAATTCATCGCGGGTAGCATCTTTTTGTTGCTCGTTTAACAGTTGTTGCAGGTTTTGAAGCAGCTCTTTTGTTTTTTGATCAAGTACATTGTTAAACAAATCTTCAATCTGCTTTTGCTTAGCCATGATCTCTTCGGTTTGCTGCTGGTTTTCCTGGCGATTGTATAAATTCTTTTTGTTATCGGCCTGGATATCTTTTACCAAATCTTCCAGGTCTTTACGCTTTTGCATCAGGTCTTCTATCTGCTTTTTCTCATCAAACGAGAGTGTATTTTTGTTCAGCAGGTTTTGATTAAGCTTTTGCGCGTCGCGTTCAACCTGTCCCGCCAGCTTTATAGCCGAAGCCATTTTTTCTTTTATAGCTTTTGAGCCCGCATTTAACTGTTGGTTAATCTCCTTGTTGTCAGGGATATTTAGTGTATGTTTTGCTGTACGCGCTGTTTTGTGGCCGGTCACTTCGTCGTTATCGGCAACCTCAAAAAAGTAGCTTACATGGTCGCCGGGATTAATGCCCATTTCCTTTAAGTTCCAATAATAAAAGAAATCGGCTTGTGTTTGGGCCAGGTCTGCATTAACCTTTTTGGTAAATTCCCTTTCTTTGCTGTTGCCTGTAGCCTCGATGGTATAATGAAACGTGAGCGATGAAAAACCATGATCATCCTGGATCTTGCCATTAAAATAAAACGCTTTCATGCTTACCGAATCTGGCTTTTCATCAACAAAAATGGATGGCGCTTCGTCAGTAACAACGTTGATGCGATATGTAGCCGAATCACTCTGATTTACCAGTGCATTAACCGGTAAAAGTTTGTAAACAGAAGTTTTCAATATCCGCTCGCGGTGTTCAAACAGGTCTGGCCCATTTTGTACCGTAACGTGGCTTTGCCCATTTATGTCAAACCTCAATGTACTGGCATACTGGGTATGCAATTGCCAGTTCACAGTTGTACCGGCAGGAATAGTCAAATCGCCGGCATTTAGCAGCCTTTCATTTTTTTTATGGAGGTAGGCCGGATAATTTAGGTCAACGTCAAAGTGTAACAGTGCAGGCTTTTGATTTACCTTGATTTCGTAAACAGCCGAACTAAAGCCATTGCCCGAAAACTTAAAGCGGGTATTTTGCTGCAGGTTGCTAAACTGGTAATGAAAACGGCTGATGTTATCTTTATCCAATTTAAACGTATTCTCCCCTGTTTCAACATAAACATCTGCGGGCAGCTTATCGCCTTCCAGTTTAAGGTCGAGCTTTAAATCACTCCCCTGCACAACTGAAAGTGTTTTGTTCAATACAATAAACCTGAACGGAGCAGCAGGAACAAAATATTCGTTATGCCTGATCAGTCTTTTAGTACTTTCGGTTAATACAGAAGGCGCCGCCAATGCAATGATGATAATTACCCCCAGCGGACCAAGCGCCCATTTTAAATATTTGGTGTTTTCTTTAAGGTTGATAGCAGATGGAAAGCTTACCGGTTTAAGCGCCTCTATCTTTTGGTCGATACTGGCCTCGATGAGTGCACGGTGACTTTCATCTTCGGCAGCGAGCTTTTTTAGCTGCAGGGTATTGAGCAGCTTATCATGAACATCGTTAAAATGCCTGCCAATAATTTCGGCAGCTTCATCATGCGTTAAAGTTTTGCCCAGCTTAAGCCAGGCCAGCAATGATGGTAAAACCAGCCAGCAAACAAGCACTGTATTAAGCAGGATAAAAAAGTAAAAAAGAATGGTACGCAGCAGGATACTGAAATTGCCGAAATATTCGCTTAGGATAATTACTACATAAGCTGAGAAAAGGCCGGCACCTAAAAATATTAATCCACGCAAAAAATTATTGAAATAATACTTCCGGGTGAAAGTATTGATTTTGCCAAGCAAAAGTTCATAATTTTCTGTCGAGGCCATACTACATGTGGAAAACGTTAAATAAACACGCCTTATTAAACGCAAAAGCCATGTATTATATATAACACGTGTTGGTTTAAGTCAAAAATTAAAGCAATAATAATAAAATGTTAATTGTTTATGACAATTAAAATTGATTCCCGCTCTTTATTGGGAAATACATGGTTTAAAACAATGATAATGGGCAAAATTGGGAAAATCTTATTCCTGCTCCTCAACTGTTTCTTCCTCAAAACCTGGAGATTCGAGCTTATGCAGCCAAATACCGGCTATCCCCGTAATTGAATATGGAAATATAATTACTGCTATAGAAGATACAGCCGAAACCTTTTTCTCAAAAAGTAATTCAAAAAACGGGAGCATAGTAATTATCAATATAGCTATGGTTAAAACCTGTTTCACATAAAACGGCTCTCTCTTTTTTGATAAAGAGTATACTGCCACCCAAAATACAAAGGCGAAAGGAATAGTAAGCAGCAGAACCATATCTGCAAAAATGATATAGTCTTTTTGGATCTCTGCAATAAGGCTTATTTCAGGATTTTCGATAATAAACCATGACAGCACAAGGTGGAGCAATGGCGCAATGATTACCATCAGCAACCAAACTTTTAAACTGTATATAAATGACCTGTTCATAATTTATTAAGCGCGCTAACAAGATACATAGCAGTCAATAAAATAACAAGGCTACCCGGGTTCGTAAACGGTATCCGATTATTATTTAACACTGCAATTATAATCGTGATAACCCGGAAAATGCTTTTTTACATACAGCCGTTGCGCTTCCATACTTGCAGATTTGAAAACAACACTGATTTAAAGGCCACGCCATTTAATTTAAAAGGTTTACATTAAAATATAGAACTGTTTTTTTATCGAAAAATTATATCTGCAACAGCAGAAAACCCTCTCCTAAAATAGCGGAGCAAAAATTTCGACTTTCGGGGAACAAACGTAGGATTTGGGCCACAAATAAAAAGTACGATTATTTATTTTAAATTTCTACATTAAATTAACCCCGGGTTAATTGCCGCAATATAAATTACCATAAAAAAGGGTGTTTTCACGGATTGTTAAGCGTATAGTTAATTATTACCTTGCATCAATTTAGCCACAGCCCTATCATGACCATTCCGATCCAACTCAATAAATCCATATTGGACTACTTTAGTGTAGGTGGCGTTTGGCAAAATATTTTATTTTATGCCACTATACTTTGCCTTTTATATATTAACATTTTGTTAACCCGTCGAAAGACAAGTTATAAGCTGCAGCCAGCTGGGGACTTACCTGACGAAAAAGACGAGTCTGCGCTGACGACGGCAGATAGCACCGGGCTCAAAACAAACGCCGCTTTAAATAATGAAATAGCTACACTAAGAAACGAGCTTTTGGCTTTGGGCGAAAAATTGGAGCTTTCGTACATGAAATCGGAAAGACTTAATGGCCAGTTATCAGAAATATTGGATAGTGTTGAATTAACAACGGCCTACGAGCATACCCTTTGGGATTGGTCGCTGGATTTCAGCAGCAAAGAGATTACGCTTTCCGAATATGGCTTAAAGCTGTTCGGCTTTCCGAAAAATACAAAGCCCGTTTTAAATGAGGCCATCCATATTGTTGATCCCCGGCACCAGGCGGCACTTATGGATGCTGTTGAAAAATCATTTAACACCGGTGCCGACTTCTCAATCACCTGCCTCGTTCATCCATTAAACGGCAGCCGGCCAAAAGAAATAAAGGCAGCAGGCAGGGTTTATTATAACGAGTACGGAACACCACTAAAACTATCCGGGAAATTTTCAATTACGCATACCGAGCCACTGATGAAGAGGTGATTGCGCTTTACAGGTTCCGTTTCCGGGCGGATCTGCAAGTGTTCAATTTTTAAAAGTGTGAACGCCCGCCTTCTTTCCATAAAAAAACATTACTGACTGTCAGACACTTGCGTTTTCGCTAAAATGCTTTAAAAGCCGGCTTGAACAACCTTTGACTGATAATCAACAAGTTACAAATTTTCATTTCCAAACATTGAACACCCGTTTTTTAAAAATTGAACACTGACAAGATCCTGTCAGTTTATTGGGAGGGATTAGCCCGTTAAGTAACCGGCTTAATCAGCCTGGCACTTACACTTCAATCCGTTTAAAGCGTTAAGTTTTTTAAATATTGTTCAGCGCCTTATTAATTCTTTTTACCGCGGTAGTTATAATTTGCAGCATCATGTCATTATCACTAAAATATCATTATTTATTTCTGCGTTTTTTATCCGGTATTGGTGTCACATTTTCAAAATCTACACTGGCCTCTCTCTTTCGCGGAGTTAACAATCTTGTTTTGTGCACAATGTACTCATGGTCCTTCCCTATCTCTATTATATAGAATACATAAAGCGTTTGAGCAGTGAGATCTGTTGTTTTTTTCGCAAAATTGATCAGCGTGGGAAGACTAACCATCCTGATTTTTGATAGTGAAGCATTATTAATCCTCTGGCCTGAATCCTTTGAATTATATACAAAGGTTGGTTCGCTATTGTATTTGAGACATGGGCATTTTACGGTAAAGTATTTGTACTGCGATTCCATCCCGACATCCCACATCCTATCTTTTGGTGTTGTATTGGTGGTATCCAGCAAATAATAAACCGTGTCGATATTGTTGGCTACCCTTTGAGCTGAAGCGCTGTAAATGTTAAGCCAAAGTATTACGATCAAAAAATATTTCATAAAATAATTAGTTGCAATTTCCGGGTAATTTAATGTCCGCACTATCTTGTATTGACTGAACTCCCATTTTGCTATTCGCCGGGAATGCCTTTTCATACCAGGCCTTAGCCCGAACAATCGTCGGGTCGCTTATTTGAACGGTGGAATCTCCATGGCGGTCTTTTTTACAACTATTTACGGATAGAATAATCGCAGAAAAAATAGCGATTGGGTACAAGACTTTAGGAAAAGATTTAAGTTTAAGGTATTTCATATTACGCGGTTCAGGCTTTGAACAAATATTGAAATTATATTTAAAGTTTATAGTATGTAAAGAAAACATTACCTATTACTATAAAATATTTCATTTATAAACCTAAGGGAAAATAACTGAACCCAAGATTTTAGAAAGTCAATTATCGTGGAGTCCGTGAATGTAACAGCGAATCAGATAGCGCTTATTAAGTAATAGCGGGACTACTTAAAATGAAATGATCTTATTGGACTTTTTTCTCCTGAAACCATAATCTTATTAAGACAGAAAACCTTTAAATCCGCAGTTGTCGCCAAGATAGCTTTAAAAGCCACATTTCCATTTTGAATTATCCCTGCAACAACTATATTTGCAGCCCGGCCATACATTAATTCGGGATGTAGCGTAGCCCGGTATCGCGCCAGCATGGGGTGCTGGAGGTCGTGGGTTCGAATCCCGCCATCCCGACTTGAACACAAGCTTTAAAGAGCATATTTGAGCAGTTTTTTACTGATTGAATATGCTCTTTTTTGATTGGCGACCTTCTTATAGACCTTGATATTAGTATTACTGCCATAACAGATTATGTTATGAAATAGGTTTGCCTGCCCGTTTACACAAAAATCCCGATGATCGTTTCGTCCGGGATTGTAATGCTTCACAAGCATGATGCTTGCTTTATTTTAGGACGAAGTTATGCTTTCGCTAAACTTCGACCAGTAGGGGATGTAGTGAAGAAAACGACTGTTGCAAAAACTGGAGAGACGGGTAAAGGAAAGAAAGATGCGAAAGACAGCCAAAATTAACTTTCCTAACTATCTGATTTATGTCCTATAGTAAAACTTAGCGGCCCGTAAAGCCGCTTTTTATATTTCTAAAAAGATCGCGAGATGTCCATAATCCACTGGCAATGATCCGCCGCATAGTCAGGTTCGGATAAGTTTTGTCACGTGGCGCATCCAGCTGAAAAGCCGCTTTAAACCCTATCTTTTTTAGCTCGGGCAAGCCTTTACTGTTCCAGTAACCGAAAGGAAAAGCGAAATAATCCACAACATTTCCGGTTATGTCTTCCAAATTTTTTTTCGAAGCTGCGATCTGCGGCTCAAATTCCACAGGCTTCAAATGCCTGAAGTCCGTATGGCTTTGGGTATGGCAGCCGATTACATGCCCTTCAGCTGAAAGCTGTTTAATCTGCGCGGCATTCATGAACCAGGGATGCGTGCCGATCTTCCCGGTAATGATAAAGAATACTCCCTTAAAGCCGTAAGATTCCAGCACCGGCAATCCGTTTTTGAACTGGTCGGCATTGGTATCATCAAAAGTCAGCATAATGGGTTTGGCAGGCAGCAGCTTACCAGATAATAGCCCATCCGGTAAAACCGTCTGATAACCACTGTCCGCCAGCATTTTCATTTGCGCTTTAAAAGCGGCAGGCGGGATAATGTACTGCTTATCCGTCCGGCTGTCTTTAACTTTAAAATCCCGGATCTGGTGATAACAAAGGATAGGGATTTGTCTTTGGGCAAATCCGCAAAGGCAGCATACTAATAGGGAAAGTAGGGCGCTTAATTTTTTCAAGAATGTAAAAATAAACTTCGTTTTGACGGATGCAAAAGTTAATTATGGTTAGAGCTTAAGTTAATTTTAAACAACAAAAAAGCTCTTATACCATTGATTGTAGGTGTCGTACTTAAAACAATAGTCGTTTCAATAAACTTCTACTTTGTTAACTTCAAAGGAAGAATATTAATTGAAATACCGGCAGTCTACTGGCTATTCGTATCACCATTAATAATTTTCACCTATATATTCAATAATTCTTGAGAATTTTGGAAAGGTGTACTTATAAATTACGATATTCGAACTGGTGAATATTCTAACTTAATAAAAACTATGATTCGGGTAATCTCTATCCCAATTGCGTTGGATTTGGTGGTTACGATGCCGATTGTTATTTTAAGCAACTCGAACAATATCATCTTCTGTATCGTCTTTTACCTAACATCTCTATCTATTTTAATGAGCTTTTTCCTAATATGGTCAACACTTTTTCCAATTAAAGTTGGGTCATATTTCCAAATGAAAGGTAATACTTCATTTCTCGGCTACCTTGCCTCCACATTATTAGTCGTAATTACCTATAAAAAGGGCTTTTATCTGTTAGTTCCTTTATACATGATTATTACATATATCACCTTTAAAATAGGTAAAAATCTTTACCGTAATAACAGGAAAGAAATATTTCAAAAAATATTAATTAATTACAATGATTAAGCAAACACTTATAGTAATATGCACACTTATTGGGGTCGTATTTTATATTAGAAAAGCTCGTAAGTCAGTTTGATAACTAGCATCAATAATTGTTGATACTTGTTATATCAATTCAAGCAAATTCAGACCAGTACGCATTGTAGATATTATTACTTGAGATCAAATTGGCTTTGCCATATACTTATTATTCACTTATCGATTAGCTTTGATTTACCGAAATCAGAAACGATTTTATATTAGATATACAACATTTTCTCCTGAATGTTCCTGCAACTAGGTTTAAACAAAACCTTTGGGAGTTATTTTCAGGACGAATGCATTTTATAGATGAAGCCGCAGACCGGGGCGAAATTTCCTAAATGCTATTCTTTTTATGAGCAATTGAATCAGGCATGTTTTATTAAATAAAAATAAAAAAAACGATCTTTTTTATAGCTTAGCGTTATGTTTTTAAAAACACAACGAAGGGTCAAAAACAAACCGACATGTCAAAAAACACGATCATTCTATGAAAAAAGCTTTCCTTACCTTTCTCCTTTTCTTAATACTTACCCATGCTTTTTCCCAATCAACCGGCAATATTAAAGGTAGCATCACCGACAATTCAAAAGCCCCGTTGGAGCTGGTGAATATTATTCTTTACAAAACAAATTTCAGCGCCACCACAAATAATAAAGGCCAATACAGCATCAATAATATTCCTGCCGGAAATTACCAGGTCATTATTTCGCACATCGGCTATAAATCTGTTAAACAACATATACTCGTAAAAAACAATGACACTACTGAATTTTCCTATACGCTTCAGGCCGGCGTTATTAAGATATCTGCTGTTGAAGTACAAGGCGAAAGAGGCTTAGGAAGCATCAAGTCGTTACCCGAGATCGGCGGAACAAATATTTATTCGGGCAAAAAAAATGAAGTTGTTTTGGTTGACAGCGTCAATGCAGATATCGCACAAAATAAAGCCCGCGATATGTTTGCAAAAGTACCGGGTATCACGTCGTGGGAGTTGGATGGTTCGGGCACTCAAACCAGTGTAGCGGCAAGAGGATTAAGTCCGCACAGATCATGGGAGTTCAATGTGAACCAGAATGGCTACAATGTTAATAACGATCTGTATGGTTATCCCGAGGCCATGTATAACCCGCCATTGGAAGCCGTACAGCAAATTGAGATCGTCAGGGGATCAGCCGCTCTTCAATATGGCCCTCAGTTTGGAGGAATGCTCAATTATGTAATTAAACAACCCGATACCACGAAGTCATTAAGCATTGAAACCGAACAAACGTATGGCTCGTTCAATACCTCAAATTCCTTTGCTTCAATAGGCGGAAAAAAAGGCAAGCTCACCTATTACGGTTTCTTTAATTACCGTAGCAGCGATGGATGGCGCCTTAACTCCAACTATAATTTCCTGAATGCTTACGCAAGTTTGCACTATAAGCCAACAGCTAAAATGGATATTGGTCTCGAATATTCAAGAGAAAACTATGTGCAGAAATTTGCTGGCGGGCTTACCGACGCGATGTTCGCTGCCAATCCGCGCCAGTCAACCAGGAGCAGAAATTATTTTAACCCGATAATCAACCTGCCCGCTTTACTTTTTAATTACACCATCAATAATAAAACACTATTGAATGTAAAAGCCTATACTTTTTTTGGACAAAGAAACATGGTTATTGCCAGCCCAGGCTTAGCCACCAATGCAGATACCATCAGCAAAGCTACAGACTCCTACGCTCCAAGAGAGATAAACAGGGACTTTTACAACAGCTATACTGTTGATGCACGAATGATAAAAAAATACGATCTGTTCGGCCATGAGAGTGCCCTATCGGGCGGCTTAAAATATTCCAACGCTGCTACAAACAGAAAACAAAACGGAGAGGGAAGTACAGGAACTAATTTTGACCTTACCCAAACCGGCAATTACGGTATTGCCCTGCTCTTTAAAACAATAAACTACGGGGCGTTTCTTGAAAACCTTTTCCGCATCACCGATAGGCTATCCGTTACCCCCGGCATCAGGTATGATAACCTCAAATCAACCTTAAACGGAACGGAATATAAAGTATATAAAAATTTTAACCCCGTATCGCTTTCAACCTCCAGGAACATCGTGCTGGGTGGAATCGGTGCGCAGTATAAGATCACTGAAAGCATTAATATTTATGGCAATTACTCGCAGGCATACAGACCTATTCTTTATGCAAATCTTATCATCGGATCGAGCACAGCGGTGATCGACCCGAATTTGAAAGACGCGAGCGGCCATAATGCAGATATTGGCATTAGGGGAAAGGTTAAAAAGATATTGAACTTTGATCTAAGCGCATTTGAATTGAAGTATAACAACAGGATAGGAAATATAACGCTGACTGATGGCAACGGAAAACCCTACACCTACACTACCAATGCAGGCAATGCGCTCACCAAGGGAGTGGAAGCTTTTGTTGAGGTTCACCTGCTTAATTTCAATACCGAGGACACTAACAATGATCTTTCCATATTTTCTTCTTACGCTTATAATCACGCCAGGTATTTGAATGGCAAAGCAGGCGTGGTTAATCTGACTGGAAAAACGTTGGAAGACGTTCCTCAATTTGTTAGCCGCTCGGGCATAAATGGCTCTGTACATAACCTCTCCGCTACCTTTTATTATTCATATGTTGGCGGATCATGGTCAGATGCGAATAATACAGCTGCTACCAAAACAAGTCCCAATATAGGCTATGTCCCACGATATCACGTGGCCGATTTTGCCCTGGGCTATAAGTTTTCCGACAAGTACAACATCAGGGTCGGTATCAATAACCTGACAGATAATAAATACTTTACCCGCCGAACAGAAACGCTCGTTTACCTTGGCAATGGTATATTACCCGGCGACGGCAGATCATGTTATGTTACATTAGGTGCTAAATTCTGACAGCAGGATATCAATCCTGTTTTTGAACAATCGATGTCCAACCTATCTCCGCCGACCAATAGTTCGTATGCCTGCTTGCAAGATTGCTAAAATGCGAACCACATAGTTTAGACCGGCAGGGCGCCATTGTTCTTTCCCTATTCACCAATTTCGCGAGTTTAGCCCACCGCCGGGATAAAAAGTAAGGTTCAATTGCATCGACGGGGAGCCATAACTACAGGATCTTTTATTTGTAACAGACATTCATTATGTTTTATAACAAGTTCATTGATTATCAACTATAGCATAAATAAGTATCAAAGGCCATCAAACCGAAGCGCAATATATGTGCCCTATACGGCGCCCGTCCTAAATATCATAGATATAAATGCCGGGGTAATCGTCTCCTCATCCCGACTTGAAAGCAACAAAAAAGCATATCTGCACAGTACTTTTACTGATTGGATATGCTTTTTTTATTTAACAAATGCTTATATGCCGTAATTGATAATTAGAAATTTACGGAATCATCTACTGCTTGTAATTTTAAACGTTTCCGGTATTTCCAGCCTTTTATCCAATCTTTTGCTGGAATTTCAATGAAAAAATAACAGGCAATTGAAATACAAATAAGCGCAACCAAAAAGGTATAAAATTGTAGTTCGGGGTTTACAACCCGTATTTTTTTGAAGAAAAAGCTGAGGAAAGATTTTATTGGATGTTGAAGGATGTACATACTATAGCTTGCTTCGCCCAACAGTATTAAGTATTTGTTTGAGAAAACCTTTGTGATTTTTCCGTTATTTAGGGCCAATAATAAAATGAGGGGAGCAAACAATACGGCCATTAACCCATCATGAAAGCTTAAGTAATTATTAACGGATAATACGACTAATAAAGCAATAACAATAAATGTAATGTGCAAGTCATAGTTCGCCTGTCTTTTTGCCGACTTTAAATAAACAAACCCGAGAATATTGCCAATCATAAATTCATTAATATGCATTAATGGAAAATAGAATAACAGGTCATGAATGGTAGATGGCGGAGCTGCATAATATGGTGACCGGTAAAGAAAGTTTAGTAGCACCTGGGTTGTAAGCCATAAACACGAAACCAATATGGCGACAGACTTAAACGAGAATCTACTATAGTAATAATTGAAAAGCAATGGAAACGCTACATAAAACAAAGCCTCAACGGATAATGACCAGCCAGGGGCGTTAACCTTACTGATATAACCAGGGAACCATGATTGAATAGCAAACAGCTGTAATATAAATTCCTTCACAGGTAGCGTATCAATTATCAATAACCTGAGCGCTGCCAATAAAAGCGCAAAAAGATATACCGGATATATCCTCGCTATTCTGTTCAAATAATAATTCCCCGGTTTAACTTTAACGGCTTTTTGCTGGCCATAGGCAATGATCATTACAAATCCGGATAATATAAAAAAGTAACTCACACCAACATTTGCCTTGCTGAAAACATTATGTAAAACCGGCAAATTAAATGGCCAAATATCACTCTTGGCGTGATATACAACAATAGCGACCGCTGCAAGAAACCTGGTAAAAGTAAGTTGGTTTAATTTCATATAAGGCAGAGTATGTTAAGCTGAACAACGAGACAACTTTTTAACCAACTGTCAGCAAGAACCGCGTTTTAATTAAATAAATGCCTCAGAGTTTAATTCAATTTCAGCATACTACAATTTGTTTCCCATTTTGTTTGGCCTAAGTAAATTTTAATTAAAAAATGTGCCGGGTGCTGGAAATCCCGCACCGGTTCACATTAACCCTTCAAACTAAAACTCCTTAATAATTTCGATTAACCTTGCCCATGCCGCCGGCAATGTTATTGTAAACAGCATCGTATTGATTGTACTTATCAAAACTGTTATATTAGGATTGAACTATTAACATCTGACTAAATGCTCAATTCTTCAACTATCACTATTGAAACAGAAATAGGGGAACAAGAAATTTATATAAGTCCTTTTTTATTACAATCGGAAGAGCCGCCCAATCTTAAGTCTGGAACGATTGAGAAACTTTATTTTTATAAAGATTTAAATGACGATGCTTATAAAGCAACTTTGGCTCTTGAGCCGATGAGGCACCAGTTTAAAACAGATGATTATATACTTAATTTAGGTCAGAATTTTGAAAACTATTATTTGGGTAGCTTTCATATTGATTTTAAAAACCGGCGCTGCCGGCAATGGGAAGGCAAACCCAATATGCTTACAGAACAAGACGTAAAAAACCTGGGCGAAAACCTTTTTAATCCAAATGTTAAATCACGGCAATTTACTTTATTTACACCTACCCGCCCTTCTGATTTTAACACCGGAAGATTAAAATATAAGATATAGATAAGGCCAATCATTAGATCCCGCCGGCATCCATTATGGCTAATGCGCTCAAACCCTCAAAGCACCCTACTGGTCGAAGTTTAGCGCCAGCGTAACTTCGTCCCCCAATAAAGTAAGCATCCTGCTTGAAATCTGAAGCATTACCCGGAGATTCCGCCAGATAAAAATAAAGCCTCACTATACCATAAATTCAACCAGTGAACTTAAACCATATAATGCGTCGGGAACTCAATACCACTTGTTTTAGCCACATTGAATATCTATTTTAGCATCGCATAATACTAACCTTATCCATGCTACGTTACTTTCGCCTTATCATAGTTATTTTACTACAATTACTAATATTGGGTTGTAAGGCCCAGAACAAGCATACCATTTTTCCTCCCGAAAGTTTTTCAGTTATTGAAGCAAAATTACCAGACGGGAGGCCTGTTGTTGGATCTGTTAACACCGCCTATAAAAATTACGGCGAAAAGAAAAGCTATCCGTGGTGCCTGCAAATTCACGTTGCGCTTAAGCATGATAGTGTTATGAAAAATGGGCTACCGCTTGAGTCAGAAATAGACGTTGCTAATACGCTTGAGGACGAATTAATCAATGAAACGGGTAAAGTAGTAACCCTGCATTACATTGGCCATGTCTATAACGATTCCTTCTTAGATGTTTATGCTTATATTGATCATCCCGAGAAAGCAAACGAATATCTTCAGAAAAAAACAAAAGCGCCCGATGTAAAGCGAGAGTTTTCATTTGAAATAAAACAGGATAAAGAATGGGTAGAGGTTAAACCGTTTTTAGAGTAAGTACATAACCTCTTATATTTGAGTTCCCAACTCAAGCGACAGTGCAAAAGAAAAACTCAAACCCTCAACGCCCCTCTAAAGCCCCTGGCAGCATAATATGACTCCGCACCGTTGTGGTAAATGAAGATAGTTCCATAACGGAAATCGGCAAAAATGGCGCCGCCGAGCCTCCTGATATTGGCAGGTGTTTTGATCCAGCTTGAGGTTTTGGTATCAAACGTTCCAAGCTTTTGCAATTCGCGGTATTGTTCTTCATTTAAAAGTTCAATGCCCATATCCTTCGCCATTTCAACAGCGCTGTTTCCGGGCTTGTGTTCTTTTCTGGCTTCCAGCGCTTCATGATCGTAGCAAACACTTCTGCGGCCTTTGGGGCTTTCTGCAGCACAGTCGAAAAAAATATATTCGTCCGTATTTTTATCGTAAGCAACAACATCGGGTTCTCCGCCGGTTATTTCCATTTCATTAAGTGACGATAGTTTTTCGGTATCGGCTTCCAGCTTTGCCTGTACCCCGGCCCATTCTATGCCGGTGTGACGGTTCATGTTTTTCTCAAAACGGGTTTTCAGTATGCCGATAAGTTCTTTCTGTTGTTCTGGTGATAGCTTCATATTTATTGCAGGTTATGGTTTATTGGTTTTTAGGTAATTTTTCAATTCCCCTCTTGAGAGAGTAATAGCCCATCAAGAGGCAGTAGCCATTTTGTTAATTAAAAAGTTAAACACCTGGTTATTGCCTCTATTGTTATATTTAAATGTGAACTCATTCAGGTATGATTGCAAATGTCTGAGCGATACTTTATGGTATTGACCATATATCCCCCGTTTTAACAATGTCCAAAAGCCCTCAATCGTATTGGTGTGATACTCTCCCCGGGCATACTCTTCTTTTTCCTTGTTTAATACCTGATGTTCACGGAATATTTTATTTAAACCGGCATATCCACCAAAGCCGTCCGTTACAATAGTAGCATCTGTGCTCACTGATTGTTCAACAATGGGTTTGAGCGTTTTCCCATGTGCCTTATCTATGACCTGAAGCTTTAGACGGCCATCCCGCTCCAATAACCCAATCACGGGCTGTTTATCCTGCATGCCGGTGACCTGCAAATTATTATCGCGCCTTTCCTGCCGCTTTTTCTTTGAGTGATTGGCTTTTTTACCACCTAAATAAGTCTCATCTACCTCAACAATACCCTTAAACAAACCGCCATCCCCGCCGTCCCGCATGGCTTCCCGTATCCGCATCTGCAAATACCAGCCTGTCTTACGATTGCATCCCAGATCCCTGCTTAACTGACGTGCAGATAACCCCTTTTTCGCATTCAGCATTAATGAAATAGCCAAAAACCATTGCGGCAAAGGAAGTTTGGTGCCCTCGAAAACAGTGCCGACCAAAACGCTATAGCTGCGGTTACAGCTATTGCAAATATGCCGTTGGCTTTCCTGGCGCTTGCTGCTCCGTTTGCTGTTGCAATACGGGCATTCTGGCAATCCTTGCCATCTTAATCCTTCAAGATAGTCTATGCAACTGGACTGATCTGGAAAACGCTTAATCGTCTCTATGATATTCATTATCATAAATATACAAATTATTCCTGCCTTTTCATGGGCTATTACTCTTGAGAGGGGGCGCGTAGGACAGCGCGGTGGCAGGGGTGTGTATGCGATTGCCTTTTCAAAGCAGAAACACACCCCTACACCCCTCTCGAGAGGGGAATCGCACAGGCCTCCGCTTTTTATTCTTAAAAACGGGCTGTATTACAAATCATTCAATCCTTTACCGTTAAGGATTTGCGGCATCCATTTTTCAACTCTTGCCTCGCGGGTTGAGGCTTGTTTGGGTTGGGAAAAATGAAGCAGATACGCTTTTTGCCGTCCGGGTGTTAATGCTTCAAATGCGGTTTTAAGGGCGGGTATGGTATTTAATTTTTGTTGAAACTCCTGAGCGACGGCAAAATCTTCCGTCTGCTTTAAATTTACTTTTAGTCCTGCCTTTTCCACCTCAATGGCTTCATAAATATACGCTTTCAGGATACTCCTTTGCCCGGCTATTTCACCGGCATTGGTAAACCTGATTTGCCGCGCAGCCTGTACGTTTTCGGTTTGCTGAATAAGGATGTTATGGGTATCACTTAATAAAGCTCCCTTGAAAAATAAAAGCGCGCAATATTCTTTAAATACATGGATCAAAACGATGTTGCTTTCCCGAAAGGTATAACAGGGACAGCCCCATTTTAATTCTTCGGTCAATCCGCAATCAAGAACAATTGATCTCAATTGCTCTACTTCTTCCTGCCACTTCCCGGCTTTATTAAAATAAAAATCAACTTTGGGGTTCATATCGTTCATTTATTGGTTTCCCGAAATTACTTTTCTTTCGGCGGGTCTGAAATACCATGATATTACAGTAAGTACCAGTAATAGCAGCGCGGGAAATATCTCAGCTATAGCATTCCCCACTGCAATATGCGAAAAAATCGCGCCCGACATAGCAAAGAAAAAACCCGCGTACGCCCATTCCTTTACCACCGGAAATTTAGGAATCAATACTGCTATAACGCCCAAAACTTTCCAGGTGCCCAATATAGTCAAAACATAACCCGGATAGCCTAAATGCGTCAAACTGTCGGCCCCTCCTGCCCCGGCCTTCGCTTTTAATAACTGTACCATTCCTGTTGATATCATCCCTAAAGCAAGCCAGATGGTAGCTATCCAATAGATAATTTTATTCCGTTTCATGATATGTGTTATTTCAATTTGTTTACTACTTCCTGCAGGCGGTTATGGGCCATATTTATACCATAGGCAAAAGGCAGCTTAAGCATCTGGTCCCTCAGTTCGGGCGTTCGGTAAACCACATGCATATTGAGCTTGCTGGTATCGTCAGTTAGTTTTTCAAACTCCAGGAACTCGAGTTGCACATCAAACGGCGCGTTATCCATTTCAAACGTACGGGTGATCTTTTGCCCGGGGATAAACTCATGAATAGTCCCATTGGCTTTGAACACTACATTCCCTTGCGGATCTTTTGTTTCAAATTGCCAGCTGCCGTGCTTTTTATTTTCAAGCTTCAGCACTTTTGTTCCCATCCATTGCTCAACAATTTCGGGCTCCATATAGGCTTTAAAAAGCAGTTCCACCGGTAAGTCAAACACTCTTGTAATGGTTAAATCCTGTTTGCCGTTTTCAGCATCTATTTTTGTTTTTTGTTCCATGTTATTTGCCTTTATAATTTTTCATAATAGTTTCTAATTTGTTGAACCTGTCTTCCCACATTGCGCGGAACGGTTCAATGAAGTCGGCCACATCTTTCATTTTTTCTGCATTGATATGATAATAAATCTCCCTGCCGTTTTGCTCCTGTTTAAGCAGCTCGCACTCGGTAAGTATTTGCAGGTGTTTGGAAACGGTGGGCCGGGCGGTGTCAAAGTTTGACGCAATTACACCAGCAGTCATAGCTTGTGTGGCAACGAGTAAAAGGATGGCCCTTCGGGTTGGGTCGGCTATGGCTTGAAATACATCTCGTCTTAAATTCATCGTGTAGTTATTTGACTACAAAAATAAATGTAGCCATTTAACTACGCAAGTTTTTTGTTTTATTTTTTACTGGAACCTTTACCTGATGGCCCTCAGTATCAAGCCAGAATATCTGTCAAAAACACATTAATTTATTTTCTGAACGTAATAAAACGAGCCGATTGCTTATTTTGTAATACATTCTTAACACGCCTTCGCTTAAAAAAGTGTAATTTTAGACCTTCTTAGCAAGGTTATACTACTGGTAACAGTAAACTATAATAATTTAATGGGTATGAATGCCATTCACAATAAAGATATTGGGACCAAACAAAAAGCGCTGGCCATTAATCTTAACCCCGAAATTTATGGCTCATTTGCCGAAATAGGTGCCGGACAGGACGTAGCAGCAAACTTTTTTAAAGCCGGGGCATCATCCGGTACCATAGCCAAAACCATGTCGGCCTATGACATGCTTTTTTCAGATGCCATTTATGGGGTACAACAAACCCGCCGTTATGTAAGCGAACCGCGGCTGATGGCCATGCTTGGTCATGAATATGGCCTGATCATTGAACGCCTTGGCACGCAGCGTGGTGACACTTCAACTTTTTTTGCTTTCGCGGATACCATATCGGCCCTCAATTACAACAAAACAAATGAAGGCCACGGTTGGATGGGCGTACGCTTTCAGCTTGAGCCGAACGGGCAGTACAATGATGTGGTGATCCATGTTAAGCTGCTGGATAACGATAATAACCTGCAACAGCAGGCTGTGGGGATATTGGGTGTAAACCTGATGTATGCCTGCTTTTATTATAATGAGATTCCACCGGTATTCCTGCTTTCGCTGATGGATAATCTCTCGCGCGACAGGATCCAGATAGACATGATCCGCTTTGAAGGACCAAACTTTACCAAAGTTGATAACCGGCTCATGAGCCTTCACCTGGTAAAATACGGTTTTTCGGATGCGGCGCTGTTTGGGCCCGATGGTAAAAACCTGCAACCATCTGAAGTTTTATACAAAAAGCATATCGTAATGGTGCGCGGCCGTTTCCGCCCGGTTATCAACGTACATATGGATATGCTGAACACCGGTGTTAAACAGTTTTTACAGGAATCGGATGTTGATAAGGAAAACGTTGTTGTTGTTACCGAGCTTACCCTCCAGGCCCTGAAAGAACGTAACGCCGATATCAATGCCGATATAGACGAGAAGGACTTTCTCGACCGGGTAGACATCCTCGGCTCACTGGGCCAAACGGTGATGATCTCTAATTTTCACGAGTATTATAAATTAGTGGCCTATCTTTCAAAGATCACCAAACTTAAAATGGGCGTGGTACTTGGTTTCCCTAACCTGGAGTACATTTTCTCGGAAGAACATTATAAAGATTTGCCGGGTGGTATCTTGGAATCGTTCGCCACGTTGTTCAGTCGTAAGGTAAAATTGTTTATATACCCTACCCTGCGCGATGGCGTGATCTGGAATTGCCTGCGTTTTTACCTGCCGCCACACCTGATTGACCTGTACCGCTACCTGATAGCCAACAATAAGATAGAAGACATCAGGCATTATAACGAAAACAACCTCAACGTTGAAACCGACAATGTGCTTGAGCTGATAAAACTGGGCGCCGATGGCTGGGAAGAGTTTGTGCCGCCCGAAGTTGCTACCATAATCAAAGAACGCCGCCTGTTTGGATATGCCTCCGGGTTAGAACCGGTAAAAACACTTGATGTGCCTCCGGTGGATGGTGATCGTACAGAAATAGATATAGCTTAAAGCTAAAAGCATAAGGCTCAAGGCTTTTCTTAAATCCCCTTTTGAGAGGGAGCGCGGAGGGGATGAGCGGTAGCGGGGGTGTGTCTTTGCGATTGACTTCTCAAAACAGGAACACACTCCCTCCACTCCTCTCAAGAAGGGAATCGCACGGCCCAAAACTGTAAAAAGCTCATTCTATTGCTACGGCAAAACAGAAGGCTTTTGCCCAAGAATATATTTAATCCTTTCAGACTGGCCCGAAGTATCTGTTTTTAAGTCGAGCGCTTTACCGGTAAGTTGTTGATAATTAACAGCGACACTATTACCAGACGATGTAGTTTTAATCACTTCCACCGATTCAACATCCGAAGGGATCTTCGCGCCAAACCAATGATCGTCATCCTGTTGCTTCCAGGTTACTAATGTAAATACTTCATTAGCACCAACTGTTTTATTTCCATCAATTGCTGATTTTAAAGCCTGGTCATTTCCGTAAAGTGTTGAGGCTGTTCCTTTGGTCTTATTAACAAATGAAGTGATTACCTTCAAACCATCGAGGTTATATTTCGGGGACGATGGCAGCGCGGCTTTGGTATTGTATAATTCAACCGGTTTGTTATCGGAGCAGGCCGCAAACATTAAGCTGCATACAGCAAATAAACTATATAATGCTTTCATGGGGTTAGTGTTTAATTGGTTGGGTAAATACAAAATCTTCGGCAGCCATCGGTTTGTGGCAATTCATACATTCTGTGGTAAACATGACGTTTGAACCGCCGTACGGCACCATTTTCGGGGTCTTAAACCTCGCCCATCCCCAGCCATAGGTAGATGCATATTTTTTATCGTCTTTTATCATGTACTCCACCTGCTTAAACTCGCCGGTATGGGTGGTCCCGTCTTTATCCTGTAGTTGTGCCCAGGCCACTTTGGCAAATATGGCGCCGTTTGGCCAGGGGTGGATCTTGTTTTCTTTGATTGCTTTCACGGCAATATCATTACCGAAGATTACACGCAGGGTATTATTATCAAATCGTTCAGTTGTACTGATAGGCTGCCAGTTTTTATAATCGGGGATATAAGAGATGCCGTTGGCTGCTGTTGGCAATTTGCTTATTGCTGTTTTGTTTTTTTGCCAATGCTGATATTGCCTGTCGGCGGCATTGATAACCGCCGTATCGGCAGGCTTGCTGTGCACCATTGAAGCAAGATAGTTCTTCAAAACAGCAAGATCGGCTGCAGATACTTTTGCGCCGGTATGAACAGCGGTATAACCCGGCAAAGGCATTGCTCCGGCTATTATCTGATTTACCGACTCCCAGAGTTTGCCTTTCTGATCGGCTGGCGCGAGCTTATTCCATTCGGAAAAATTAAGGTCGGCCCTGCCCTGTTTGATATGGGACGCCACCCCCCAGTAAATAGGAACTATTTTATCGTACCAGCGTAAATTGGTATTGTTTGAATGGCAATCATAACAGGCACGTTGAATAACAGCCTTAACATCTGCCGGGGCTTCCAGGTCGCCCGTTACCGGCGGGTTAGGAACATCCGGGCGCACAAACTGGATACACAAAAAGCCTGCAAATAAAATCAGGATGATAAGGAACGCTTTTCGTCGATACAAGGGTTTTCTGTTGGTTTTCATAGCCATTCGTTTGCAATGCAAAGAAAACGACAATCCTTTATAATAAATGTAACAATTAGTTGGGCGAGTGCAAATAATCGTTGAATAAGGAAAAAAGGAAGTTGAGACTACAAAACATGTCGTTTTGATGCTTCACCTCCTGATATTTCAGCTTCGCCCTGCTATATGAGTATCACCAATAAATATTAAATTAGCTTTACCTGATGGATAAAACCGAAAAACGCATTTGCTTGTATAGCTCGCTGCTCGTCGGACTCATGATGAATTCGGGCAAACTGCTGGCCCTGCGCGAAAACGGCATCATAGCCCGCTACTGGCATTTCAACCTGGGCGAATGGAGCTTCCAGCTTCTGTATAACATCGTTTTCTGTTTTTTGATGTTTTATTTGAATTTAAAGGAAGGTGGTACGCTTTCTGTATTCCGCAATCAAAAAAAGCATGTGATGTATGTGCTGGCCAATATTATTATTGCGGTGCCATCCATTGTCGTCGGGGTCATTTTACAACGCGTTTTATTTGTTTATCAAAGTGTTCCGGGCGGCCTTGCACTTGGGTATTTTACCCGCTTTGCCCTAAGCATCATACTGATTAGCATCGTTATAAAAATAATTTTATTGCTGCGCGAAGCAAGGATGAGGGAAACAGAAAACCAACTACTAAAAAACGCGCGGATGCAGGCCGAACTTGAACTGCTTAAAGAACAAATGAACCCGCATTTCCTGTTCAATTCATTAAGTAGCTTATCGGGAGTAATTGGCGAAAACCCGGCATTAGCACAGCAATATGTAAAAGAATTATCCGCCGTTTTTCGTTATGCGCTTATTAAGGGAAAAACAAACCTCGTAACGCTGCAGGATGAGTTGACAATGCTCCGCTCATTTGCACAGCTTATAACCCTGCGTTTGGAAGATGCCTTTAAGCTTGATATCAATGTTGATAGCGCCCGGCTCAATAATGAACTCCCTCACCTCTCCTTGCAACCCCTGCTTGAAAACGCCGTAAAACATAATGCGGCAACCATTACAAAACCACTAACAGTTAGCATTTATATGGAGGGTGATCTGCTCGTTATCAGTAATAATTTACAAGAGGTCTCCTCGCCCGAAAACAGTAACGGCATAGGGCTGGCCAACCTGAACGAACGTTTCAGGATCATGACAGGCCGGGAGATAGAGATCATAAAAACGGCCGGCCGGTTTATTGTTAAATTGCCCTTGAAAGTATGAGACCCCTACGTGTAGTTATAGTTGAAGACGAAGCGGCAACAGCCCGCAACCTCGCCCGTTTATTAACTGCAATAGATGATAAAATAGCTATAGCTACCACGCTCCCATCAGTAGCAGAAAGTGTGACCTGGTTCAGTGATCAGGCAAATAGTTATGACCTCATATTTATGGATATCCGCCTGGCCGACGGCATATCTTTCGATATTTTTAAGCAGGTGGCTATTACCAAACCTGTAATTTTTGTTACTGCTTATAATGACTATGCGCTTCCTGCGTTTAAAAACAATGGCATCGATTATATCCTAAAGCCATTTGATGAGCAGGAAATAGCCCGCGCATTGCAAAAACATAATGATTTCTTTGCATCGAACCGGGATGAAGCTCCTGCTTTGGCAGTTGAAGCACTGCTTCAGCAGATTAGCCATCTTACTCGTTCCTATAAAAAATCGTTCCTCATCCATTTTCGTGAAAAACTGGTCCCGGTTGAAGCTATTAAAATAGCCTGGTTTTATACCACTAACGAAATTGTTTATGCGCATACTTCAGATGCCCGTCAATACATTATGGAGTTCACCATGGAACAGTTGGAACTGCAGCTTGATCCGCGGCAGTTTTTCCGCGCCAACCGCCAATTTATTATTAATCGCGATGCTATAACCGAGGTAGATTTCTATTTCAACGGCCGATTCTCTATCAAAGTAAAGCCGGAACCGGCCGAAAGAATACTTATCAGCAAGGCCCGCGTTCCCGAATTTAAAAGCTGGATGAACCGCTAAGCACTTCGCCCCCTGCTTTTGCAGCTTCACCTGGATTTGCCCTGCCCTCCCTCATTTTTCCTTCCACTTTTGTAATGCCGACGCGGGTAGATATGTGTCGGCGGATATCAAAATCGTCAAGTCACTGTTTACGTGTCTCACACAAACTTTAAAACATTAAAAAATGAAACATCAAATTGGCCCATACCGAATTTACATCCTGCTGTTTCTGTTGATACTGGTTACAATCGAAATTATCTGGAGCTGGAAAAAAGACCGGGGCGCTTACGAGGTTAAAGAAACGTTTGCCAACCTGGCTGTATTTGCCGGCTTCCAGTTTTCCAAATATCTTTTTGCCGGTTACCAGTTAGCTGTATTAGGGTTTTTCGCCGGCCTTTCACCTCTAAAAATGCCGCATAACGTTTGGATATTTTCATTAACCTTCATCACAGTCGACTTTATTTATTATTGGTTCCACCGCATCTCGCATGTTTGGAAACCGCTTTGGGCATTTCATCTTATCCACCACTCGGCTATGCACATGAACTTAACGGCAGCTTACCGGCTCAACTGGTTTTCGGCAATTATCAGTCCGCTGTTTTTCATACCTGCTGCATTGCTGGGCTTACCTACCGATTTCATCGTGATCTCCTACGTGCTGAACCTGGCCTATCAGTTCTTTTTACATACCGAAGCTGTAGGCACGCTCGGCATTATTGAGCGGGTAATGGATACGCCTTCATCGCACCGGGTACATCATGGGAGTAATCCAATCTATATCGATAAAAACTTTGGGGGAGTATTTATCATCTGGGACAGGTTGTTTAACACCTACCAGCCCGAAACCGAACCGATAAAATACGGCTTAACCACGGGCTTTTTGAGTTATAACCCCTTTAAACTGGTTTTGCAGGGTTTTGTCATTTGGTTTAAACCGGCAAGTTCATCCGCGGTAAAAGAAAGTTCAACGCTGCCTTTGGAAGCTTCATCCCAAAAGTAAAAACCCGTTACCGACCCAATAGTCATACCTGTAAAAATCAAATTTAAATCATGAAAAAGATCATTTTAATCCTTTGCCTCGCTGTCGCAGGCATCACCAATGCAAATGCTCAAACGGTAATTGTAAGGCGCCCGGCACGCCGGGTAGTGGTAACACCGGCACATGCAGTTATTGTTAGACCCGTAAGGCGTGTTGTTGTTGCCCGCCCGGTTGTTGTAACCCGCCGCCGGGTGGTGGTGGTACACCATTAAATCAGTATAAAATCAAATCATAAACCATACAAAAAAACAACGTTATGAAAACCTCTTTAAAAGCAAGAACAATATTATTTAGCCTGGCAGTAACTGCCGGCCTGGCCGTGATCATATCATCATGTAAAAAGGATAACGCATCAACCACAGCAAATACAACGGTCACCGAGGCCGATGCAGCCGAGCTGACTACAAATGCCATTGTGCCATCAAGCGGTGGCTTTGCGGTACAGGTAAACAGCTCAGTAACCGTTTATAAAACCGTAAAGCTAAGCTGCGGCATTGCAAAAGACTCATCTATTACCAAATCAAGTGCAACAGGAGTAAGCCCATCATATAATTATACGTTGAGCTGGAATTACCTGCTCAACTGTTCGGGCGTTGTTCCTAACGATCTTACCTTCAACTTTACCGGCAGCAGCAAATATGACGGGCCACGCATGTCATCAGAGGATAGCTGTTCCGGAGGTTTTGTATTAACAGGACTGGCCCCAACGGCACCTGCTTACGTGCTTAATACTACCTATACCCGTGATGGCAGCCAGGTATCGAAGATCGGCCGCAATTATTCTTTCAGCAGCAAATTAATTATTAAATCGTCAGATATCACGGTTGATAAAACCAGTCTCAAAATTTTATCCGGAACAGCAACGGTTACCATTAGCGGCGCTTCATCATCAGGCAAAAGCTTTAACTTTAATGGTACTATTACGTTTAATGGCAATAACAAAGCAACACTGTTATTAAACAGCGGTGCATCCTACAACATTCAATGGTAAACAATATGAAAAAGCTCTTCAGTTTAATAACGGTTTTAACCTTCACACTTTTTATTGGATCTGCCTTTGCGCAAACCGGTGCCGATCTGAAAAATAAAACACCCGAACAGCGTGCACAATTTCAAACCGAGATGATGACGACTAAGCTCGAGCTTAGTCCCGATCAAACCTCCAAAGTGCAGGCCATCAATTTAAAATACGCACAAAAAATGGATCCGATCATTAAAAGCGATGCCGGGCGGTTCTCTAAATTTAAGCAGGCGAAAGCATTGTTAAAGGAAAAGGATGCCGAACTAAAAGGCGTGTTCACCGCTGACCAGTTTAAACAGTACCAGGACTTTGAAGCAGAGATGCGGGATAAGATGAAGGAGAAAAAAGAGGCAAAACAGTAAGGTTTAAAAGGCAGGACGCAATTTTTTCCTAACGCACCTTAAAAATCATCCAAAAATGAAAACGAGATTTTTCCTACTTCTAACGCTTATCAGCCTTTGCGCTATCCCGGCCAGTGCTCAATACAATTTTACCAAAGTTGATAACTGGCTAAATGACCACGCATCCGAAATGGGTGGCCGGGTGGTGCTTGTTGTTTATAAAGATGGCAGGGTGGTTTACAACCACGCAGTTAATGATATGAACATGAGGCAAAAATTTGTTGGTCGCATGATAGCCCGCAAACAAGGCAAAAAGGCTGATCTGGATGATTATACGTCTACCTCAAAGGTGGCTATTGCCAGCTGCAGCAAATGGCTTAGTGCCGCTTTGGTGATGACCTTTGTTGATGAGGGAAAGCTAAAATTGACCGATACAGTCGGCAAATACTTGCCTGTACTATCGCAACATGACAAGGGGGGCATCACCATTGGTCAATGCCTGTCGCACCAAACCGGGATCAAGACGCCGCCATTAAAAGAAAGTTTAGAAGATATGCGCCAGGACAACTCGATGGATGATGCAATAGCCGATATAGCAGCCTTACCGATGGAAGGTACACCCGGCAAGGTTTTTCACTATAGCAATGCCGGCTTGCAAATTGCCGGGGCTATCATCGAAAAAATCAGCGGCAAAAACTTTGAAACCTTATTTGCCGAACGTATTGCCCGGCCGCTTAATATGCAACATACTGATTTTGGAAATGCCAAAGTAGCCCTGCCCGCGGGCGGGGCCTACAGTACTTCCGAGGATTACCTGAGCTTTTTAACCATGATCATGAACCGGGGCGTTTTTAACGGAAAGCGTGTCCTGAGCGAAAATAGTATAGCCCGGATGCAGGAAAACAGGATCACCGCCGACGTTAAGATCGCCTATTCACCTGCCGAGGCCGGAGGTTTAGGTTACGGTTACGGCGAGTGGGTGTTTGATGCCCATACCGTAAGCAGTCCGGGGTTGTTCGGGAGCTTTCCGTGGATAGACAAGGATAAAAAGTACGCCGCCTTTATGATGACTTTTTATATTAAAAGCGATGGCAGGCAACAGCGTTATCGCGAACTGAAACAACTGGTGGATGAAGCAGTAAAATAGTAGTTTTGCAGCCATGAAGCTGTACATAAAAAACATGGTTTGCAGCCGCTGCAAAATAATGGTGAAAACCGAGCTGGAAAAAGCCGGGCTGCAGCCTGTTTCTGTTGATCTTGGTGAGGTAGAGATTAAAGAAGCCCCTACCCCGGCTCAGCTCAAACAATTGGAGACATCGTTAAATGCACTTGGGTTTGAACTCATCGATGATCAAAAAAGCCGTATTATTGAACAGATCAAAACCCTCATCATTGAGCATGTGCACTACGCCGAAACACAATCGCCCTTGAAGCTTTCGGCGCTGCTTACTTCAAAACTTAATTATGATTATGGGTACCTGAGCAACCTTTTTTCGGCTGTAGAAGGTACAACCATCGAAAAATACTACATAGCCCAGCGTATTGAAAAAGTGAAGGAGCTCCTGGTTTATAATGAACTTAGTCTTTCCGAAATCGCGTTTCAATTAAGCTATAGCAGCGTTGCCTACCTATCCAGCCAGTTTAAACAGATAACCGGGATGACACCATCTGCCTTTAAAGCCCTTCAGGGTAGTAAACGCACAAACCTGGAAGATATATAAAGCACAAATTTATTCTGCAATGGTTCGTGGAACCCGATCAAATTGCGGCCGGGTTGCTGAGTGATTTAAATCCGGGGCCTCTGAAGGTTAGATGACAAAGAGCACCTGTCAGTCTGAGCCTGTCGAAGACTCGTGCGCAGAGGCCTGCCCGCCATACTTCGACGGGCTCAGTATGACACCCATTTTTTTTTCGTTGTAATGGGTAGCACTCGTGCTAACCTGTAAATCTTATAAATCATACCCATAATACCGTAATGCCTTCCCTGCCGGCTCGTGGTAATTTTGTATCAGCAAATACAAATTATCATGACACATACATATAATATCACCGGCATGACCTGCAGCGGTTGCCTGGCTAAAGTGCAAGGCCTGTTACAGCAAGTTCCCAACATCGAAAAAGTTGAGATCTCATTAGCCGAAGGTACTGCCGACATCACGATGAAAAAGCACGTATCAACAGGCGACCTTCAACAAGCTCTTGCCGCTTATCCTAAATACCAGCTTAGCGAAGCAGAGGCACATCATCACCATATGAGTACGACAGATGCTGCTGAAAACCGCACCTGGCTGCAAACCTACAAGCCGATCCTGCTCATTTTTGGTTATATTTTAGCAGCAGCAATAATTGCCGGAAGCCATACAGGCGGATTTAACATCTTTACGGTCATGCGCGTTTTCATGAGTGGCTTTTTCCTGGTATTTTCCTTTTTTAAACTGCTGGATCTCGCGGGCTTTGCCGATAGCTATGCCATGTATGATGTGGTGGCCAAACGCTGGCGCGGATGGGGCTACGTGTATGTTTTTGTTGAACTGGGTTTAGGCCTTGCCTTTGCGCTTAATATTGCACCGGTAACGGTTAACGCTATTATGGTTGCGGTAATGACGATAAGCCTGATTGGTGTGCTGCAAAGTGTTTTCAGCAAAAGGCAGATCCGTTGTGCATGTCTTGGCGCGGTATTTAATTTGCCCATGAGCACAGTAACCATTATTGAAGATGGATTGATGATTGTAATGGGTTTAGTGATGCTGGGGTTAATGTAAGAGACCTTCAACAGGGTGTCATTTCCTTTAGATTAGCTTCAACAAAATAATAAGGGTTATTATTATTGTTGAAGCTTTCTTTTTGCTTCTTTTTCTTTGTTAATAACCTTAGATTTTGTGGATAAAGTTAACAGCGGTAAAGGCGCATTATTGTCATTTCCAGGCTTGTAGGCCTATCGTTCGATTTACTCCTTTACCGCTTGTTTTAAACTGTGGCATCAAATAGAAATTAGAGTTTACGAGGCTCATTAGTAAGGAATTGATGTAGTTTAAAACATGTTAACTGTTTACTAACATAAACAGGGTAAAGATATGGAATTTGAATTTTTCATTGGCATCGATGTGTCCAAAAACGAATTGGACTTTGCTGTCCAGCAAGGCAGCCGGTTTTTATTCCACCAGGAAATTGCTAACGCTCCGGCAGCAATCAATACATTTCTCAAGGAGTTGGGAAAGCTTCTTGGGTTCAGCTTAAGCAAAGCTATTTTCTGCATGGAGCATACTGGTATTTATAACAACCATGCTTTGGCTTGCCTGCATAAAAAGAAGGCACATATTTGCTTAGAAGCAGCTACCCAGATCAAGAACTCATTAGGGAATATCCGGGGCAAGAATGACAAGGTAGATGCCATGCGCATCGCCTGGTATGCTTATAAGGAGCGGGAAGGACTGCGTTTATGGGAGCCTAAGCGCGAAGCTGTGCAGCAACTTGCCCATCTTGCAGCTACCCGGTTACGGTTAATAACTGTTAAAAAACAGTTGAAAGTGCCACTAAAAGAGCATGTATCTTTCAGTCCCGGCAAAACCAGCAAGCAGAACATACAAGCCTGTAGCCATTCCTTAAAGGCGATCGAAGGGGACATAGCCAGGACAGAGCGGGCTATTGAGGAAATTATTAAAGCGGACAAAGAATTAACCCGGATATTCAAACTGGCAACTTCAGTAAGTGGCATTGGCAAAGTAACCGCCGTACAGGTCATTGTTACTACCAACGAATTCAAGGATATTAGCGACCCTAAAAAGTTCGCTTGCTATTCAGGCGTAGCACCGTTTACAGATGACTCCGGTAAGCTTATTAAAAAGGCAAGGGTATCGCATATGGCCAACAAAAAAGTCAAAACGCTCCTACATCTTGCCGCTATAGTTGCCATACAGCATAACCAAGATCTAAAACGCTTTTACGAACGTAAGGTATTGCAGGAGAAAAAGAATAAAATGAGTGTCATTAATGCAGTTAGGAACAAACTCATATTACGCCTTTTCGCCTGCGTCAACCAAAACAGACCTTACGAAAAAAATTATCAAAAATTAGTTGCTTAAATCATAGAAATCGAACGAGTCTTGGGTGGGATCGTGCACCGGCGGTGAGGAGAAATCTTCTACGCAGTGAAAGTTCGCTATAAAGTTTGCAAGCAGGGTGTGTAGGATTTCTCCTCTCTCCCATTACGATTTCCCGTCTGTTCGTCGAAATGACAACTTTAATAAGAAATTATTAAGCTCCTACATCCTAAACCGTAAGGCAACCGAGCGTCCCAAAGCTTGCGCAAATTCGGGGTCAATTACCGGGCCTTCGCCTTTTTGTACCCATACACGGCGGGCGTCTTTTTGAAGGATTATTTTCTCGCCATTTAACAGGATCTCAAGTTCGCTGGTGGTTGGGGTAATTGGCGAGGTATTAATTTGATACACGTGGTCGGTATCGTTAAAAGTTATTCTTAGTGGCAATCCCATCTTTATCTTCTCTACGGTAAACATACGTATCCCATGTTACAAAAGCAACAACAGGGTGGCTGACAATCCTAAATTCTAATTTAACAGGCTAATTTACAGATCATTATTTTACACAATTAATCAGGCCGCCAGCAGTAACTGAACCTTATGGATCAGGCTGTTCATGCCAAATGGCTTGTGCAAAACATCATCCGGCGCCCCTTTTTTCGGTTCCTGTGCTTCGGTTTCTTCGTTTTCTGAACAAACAATTACACGGAGATTTTCAGTGGCCCGGTTCAATTTAATGAGCCGGCACAGCTCGCGGCCATCCATGCTTTTATTAACAATATCCAGGATCACCAGGTCGGGGTGGCATGCTTTTATCGTCCCGAAAATTTCATGGGCATGGGTTGATGAAGCTACTTCGTAACCTTTGCCCAGCAAGATGTAGGTCATCACCTCTATCATCAGCTCGTTATCATCAACTATCAAAATTCGTTTTGCCATAAACCCAGCCCTGCTTTCTGTACTAATATTATGCAAACCGCATGCCACTGATTAACTTACAGTTAACCACTTGCCGTACAGTCCGGGAGCCATTCCTGATAAAGCTATCTTTTGTAATGATATTTTGACAATTATAGCCTTAATGTTTAAACACAATTGATCTGTTTTATTACATTTGGCCTATAGGAAATAGATTTAGCGAGCGAAAATGGACAATATCAATATCAAAAAACTGGCAAAGGAACTCAATATCTCCACATCAACCATCTCGAGGGCCTTTAATGGAAACACTGATATTAATAAAGACACTAAAGAGCGAATTTTAGCCTACGCCAAACAACATAACTATTTGCCCAACCATTATGCCAGTAACCTGCGCGATAAAAAGACCAACACCCTGGCTGTTATTGTTCCCGAAATAGCTAATGACTTTTTTTCGCAGGCTATCAATGGCATTGAAGAGGTTGCCCGTAAAAAAGGTTTCTACATTTTACTTTACCGCACCGACGACGTTTTTGAAAAGGAAGTATCGTTTGTAAATTACCTTAACAATGGCAAAGCCGATGGCATTATCATGTCGGTATCCGGCGAGGCAAGCGACCACAACTATCTGCGCCAGCTGGAAAAAAAACATGTGCCTGTTGTTTTTTTCGACCGCGTTTACGAGGATATTGAGGCCGCCAAAGTAACTACTAACGACTATGACGCCAGTTTTGCAGCAACCGAACACCTTATTAAAACCGGGTGCAAAAAGATAGCTTACCTGGTGGTTAACAAAAGTATTTCGATAGGTAAGGTGCGGATGCAGGGCTATATGGATGCATTAGCTAAGCACAAGATCGTGTTTGATGATACCCTTGTTATTGATTGCAGCAACGATGAAAAGGAAAATTATAAGATTTTGAAAAAGGCCTTACAGGTAATCAAGCCTGATGGTATTTTCAGTTCGGTTGAACGTTTGGCCTTTGCCACCTACTACGTTTGTAATGACCTTGGCATTTCGATACCTAACGATCTGAAAGTGATTAGCTTTTCAAGCCTCAGGGTAGCCCCGCTCCTTTCCCCCCCTCTTTCAACCATAACGCAACCCGCTTACGAAATGGGCGTAAAGGCTGCAACTTTATTGTTCGATGTGCTGGAAAACAACGGCCTGGCCCCTAAAAAGCAACATGTATTGAAATCAAAACTGTTTATCAGGAAGTCGTCGTCGGGTTCATAGTTCATGGTTCATAGATCATGGTAGGAAGACCCGATTGGGTTCAAAGATCATCATTGCTATGCATTCATGTCGATCACTAATTTACTCCACCCTTTATTCCCCGCGTTTTTGATCTCTTTTTTACGCTGCTCCATTACTTTTTTAATGCGCGAGCTGTAAGCCCAACAGGTGCTTTGGCGGATGGAAAGAATTTCGGAAAGTTTATGTGACGAGATCTTTCCCTTGGTTGAATACATCAGGAAGATCATATAAAAAGCTTTATTGATAGGGATCCGGGTGTTTTGCAATATGGTGTAAGCTATTACCGACTCCTCATAACCACATTTCGAACACCGGCGACTGTAAGGCAGATGCCCGCTGCCGTAATGCGTATTGCTGCATTTGCGGCAGGCGTAACCATGCTCCCATTTCAGATCGGACAGGAATTTGAAGCAGGTTTCCCTGTCGGGATAAATACGGCTAAACTCTTCAAAGTCAACTTCGGTGAGCATTACCCTATCGTGTGTTACTTTTTCAATATCATTATGCAGGATAATGTTGTCTTTTTCGAGGAGCACATTCATGCGCGAGATCTCTTCGGCCTGTTGTTGCAGCAGCTCATTAACTGATTTTAGCTCCTCATTTTGTTCCGCTATCATTGATGACTTTTCAACCAGCTCGCGGGTGCGTTCCTGCACCTGGGCTTCAAGGCTGCGGTTCAGGGTATCTTTCAGCTCTTCGTTTTGCTTCATCTGGGCTATAATATCCTGCTGGGCAACATCCTTTTCCTTTTTAAGGATCCGCACTTTATCTCCTATAGCAAAAGAGATGAACAGCATCTCCATAATAAAACAAATACTAAGGCTGTAGTAATCAAACTCGGTAACGGGCAGCCACCAAATATTTAGTGCTATACAGCTTTTAATAACAAAGCCGGTAAGTAAAAACGTATATCCGATAACAAAGAACCGCGCCGGTTTGTACCCTTTTATCAACACATAACAGCCCGCATAAAAAGAAATGCACAGCGGCAAAAACTCGATAATCTTGTAGTTAAACCAGGCCATATTAATGGCAATGCAAGCCAGGAAATAAATGCACCTGAAAATGATCACCCACTTGATCACTTTATTTAATCGCGGGGCATTAACTTTTAAATTGAGCAGCTTTTGGGCAAAAAGGATTGCAAAAATACTGGCCGAAAACAGGGCGATACCATACGCGTAATTGTTCCAGCCCGGATAGTTTGGCCAGATGTACTGGTAAGCTATGCCATCGGCACACATTTCATAAAGGCCAATACTTAAGTTATAAATGATGTAATACAAGTACTGTACCTGGCGCATGGCTATGAACATCATGAAATTGTACAGGCCAAAAACCAGGATCATACCGTAAAAAACACCAAAGAAAAAATATTCGTCGAGCGCGTAACCAATAAAGCGGCTTACCGTACGCAATACCATGATCACATTAACCGAATGCCCCGAACGGATGCGGATATAATAAACATCATCGGGCCCCTGGCTGCTGTTGATATTAAAGCTAAAGTTTTTGTGTTTGTAAAAGCGCGCGGCAAAAGGACGGCTACTGCCAAGCGACGTTGCCCTGTAAGTATTTTTAACGGGCGAATAAACGGTAATACTGTCGATAGTTTGATCAAAAAACTCCAGGATCCAGTTGTTGCTGGTGGCATTGGCCTTGCCGATTTTTATGCGGTACCAGTAAGCCGAATTGTTGTGATGGGTAACCGGGGTAGGTTCATGGTTAACTGCGAATTTGCCTGCTAAGTAAGCATCGCGAATATCATCGAGGCCGAGTTTTCCGGTTGTGTCCTCAAAATAAACTATCTGCTTATATTCAAAAATGTGCTGGTTTATTTTGTCGTTTATTTGAACCGTGGTTTGAGCTATGCCTGTTGAAAAGCATAAGCAAAACAATATAATACCGATAAAAGATCTCAGTAAAAGTTTAAACATAGGCTTGGGAAATGGATGTATTCCGCACCTGTAATGGTGGTTTCACTACAGGCGCGAAAAAAATGGTTGTTTGGTTAGCGTCAGGCCGGATACAATTATAATATTTTTATTTTTCTATTCCTATTAAAAGTACATTAAACAGTTATTTAAAATGTTAATTTTTAGCTATTTGTTGTTAATATCCTGGAATTACTATACATAAATAGTCACAGGCCCATTTACTAAAGTGTTCGAAGCGGTTTTCCATCTATTTCATATTAAAGGGCTACGCCTAAAAAACAGCAATGGCATTTCTCATCAGGCGTATCTTTAAAGCCGGTGCGCACGGCGCCTGACCGTTTTATCATTGTTAAAATTTGATTTATCAGATAACTTAACATGACTAATATATGAACCGCTATTGGTTATAACAAGCGTATATTTGTAGTGTTAGGGCATCAAAATATCGCTTCTTAAAAATCACGATGTGCTTCATTACCAAAACGAAAACTGTTGCCTGCAAGCTAAAAACTATAAAACAGATGCAAAGCGAACATTACAATGCCGGGCTTAAAAAAAGCATTCTTTTTTTATTCGCCCTGCTATTTACAGCAAGCTTAACCGTAAACGCCCAAAATATCCGGGTGGCGGCAGCTGCTAACCTGCAGCCGGTAATGGAGGTTTTACAAAAAGATTTTAAGCAAAAAACAGGAATTACTATTGATGTTGTTATAGGCTCATCGGGTAAGCTGGTAGCTCAGATCAGTAATGGCGCTCCGTTTGATGTGTTTTTATCGGCAGATATGGCCTTTCCCGAAACGCTTTTTAAAAATGGTTTTGCAAAAGAAAAACCGGTAGTGTATGCCTCGGGCAGCCTGATCATTTGCAGTACGCAAAACATTGGTTTTGAAAACTGGGAACGCCTGCTGCTTTCGGCAAGGATAAAAAAAATCGCCATAGCAAACCCGGCTATAGCGCCTTATGGTAGAGCCGCCGAGCAATCGCTCAGGGATAAGGGGATTTTGGATGATGCCAAATCGAAGGCCGTTTATGGAGAAAGCATATCGCAGGTAAATACTTACATTACCACAGGCGTGGCCGATATCGGCTTCACTACCCAATCGCTGGTAAAGGAACTGGGAAATAAAACACCGCTGTTTTATACGGTCGTCGATCCCAAAATTTACGACCCCATACTGCAGGGCATGGTGATCCTGAAACACGGAGCGGTTAATCCTGCGGCCGGAAAATTTTACCGGTACATTTTAAGCCCGGCGGCTAAAAGTATTTTTAAAGCGTATGGTTATAGGGTACAATAATTTGTATTTTTATCGATGGACCTATCGCCCATATGGCTCACATTAAAATTAGCAGGCATCACCACGCTTTTGCTACTGCTTATCGGGCTGCCATTTGCCTGGTGGCTTTCAAGGGGGCGATCGTTTATCAAGATCATTGCCGAAGCAATTATTACCATGCCTTTGGTGTTGCCGCCATCGGTACTGGGCTTTTATCTGCTGCTGGCTTTTAGTCCGCAGCATGGTTTAGGGAAATGGCTGCATGATACTTTTGATGTACAACTGGTTTTTTCCTTTCCGGGGCTGATCCTGGCTTCGGCAATTTATAGTATCCCTTTTATGGTGGGGCCGGTAAAATCTGCTCTGCAGCAATTGCCGGTTTCATTAGCCGAAGCGTCATACACATTGGGTAAAACCGAATGGCAAACGTTTAGGTATGTACTGCTGCCCAACATCAAACCATCATTATTAACCGCCGCGGTTTTAACCTTTGCCCATACGCTGGGCGAGTTTGGTGTTGTACTGATGATTGGCGGCAATATCCCCGGTGTTACAAGGGTGGCATCCATCGCGGTGTACGATTCGGTAGAGAAGATGGACTATGCCTCGGCCAATAACTATTCGTTGATTTTATTCTCCATTACGTTTGTTTTGGTGATAGCTGTTTTTATATTCAATAAATACCAGGCGAAAGGCCCCATAGCATGATCAGCGTAGATATTGAAATAAAACTGAAAGCCTATCATGGCGGGCAATTGCTGAAGATAAAACGGCAGTTTGTTTCCGGCAGCGTTACCAAAATTTGGGGGCCTTCGGGGTCCGGAAAAACTACATTGCTTAAAATGATAGCCGGTCTGTCATCGCCCCGAAAAGGGAAGATCATAGCGGACGGAATTACCTGGTTTGATGATGAACAACCGATCAATTTATCGCCGCAAAAAAGGCATATCGGCTTCGTATTTCAAAACTACGCCCTGTTCCCAAACATGACGGTGCAGCAACACCTGGAGTATGCCAGCAATGATACCGGCTGGATAAAGCGCCTGCTGCAATTGGGACAACTGGATAACTTTACCACTCACAAGCCCGATCACTTATCCGGCGGGCAACAACAGCGGCTGGCGATTTTGAGGGCATTGGCTACCAAACCAAAGCTGCTTTTAATGGATGAGCCGTTTTCGGCATTGGATAGTAAAATGAAAACTACACTGATTGCTGAACTTAAGCTTTTACTTAAGCAGTTAGAGATTACTACTATTGTAGTAAGTCATAATTTGCAGGAGCTGGAAGATTTTGAAGGGGAAGTGATGGATTTTGATGATGAGGTTTAAATCTCTTATAAATATTTTTCGACTTGCGCTCGTTTTTAACCTACCGTGTACCCATATCTTTAAAAAAAATGTCATTTCGATAGAGCTGGGCAGGCCTAAGCATAGGAGCGAAAGAGAAATCTTATACGCCCTGCAGAGCCGCTTTACATAATTGAGAGCTGGATGTATAAGATTTCTCCTCCCCACATCCGCACATTCCCCAACAGGTTCGTCGAAATGACATCTTCTTTTAATTCATAATAATAATTAAAAGATATGGGTACACGGTAGGTTTTTAACGAGTGCTAAATGTGGTTTGGCGTTTGCAACGCCATTTCCGGCGCTTACGTTACAAACGTAAGCCTATTTTAAGCACTCATCACAGATGAGCGCAAGTTTTAGGATTAACAACCAAAATCTTAATGATTATTTACTACTACTCTTATCTCCGTCAGATATCGACTTGATAAGGCTACCCCATGCCAGCGGGTTTAACAGCGGATTGGGTGTAAGCGAGTGCGAATTCAGGATGCTGGTGTGCATAGCCTGCGCATTGGCCGATTGTATTTCCTGGGCATCGCGGGGCAACGTGTTATACAAGGCCGATAGGGTTGCCTTGCTGATGTTTTTGCGGGCAATCTCCAAATCGTCATCAGCAAGTTTTATAGCCAGGAAATCTTTTTTAAACTCATCGGTAGTTGCCCATGGAAACACGTGAAATGTAGGCAGGTTGATGATCTGCGCTTTCAGGGATACCTGGGTTGTATAACTTTCGTTTGGCAGATTGGACGGGATAACCACGGTAACCGGGGCATAGCCAACGCAGGTGAAGCGAAGGGTATCGCGCTCATGTACAACAAATGAAAAGTATCCCTTATAGTTTGATACGTTAATAATATTATGTGCCGAAGTATTGGTAATGGTTACATAAGGGATAGTGATCTTTACGCTATCGGCATTATGTGTAATACCGGTAAATTGCACAACGGGGCGGTCTTTGCTTTGTGCAAAAGCGCCCATTGAAACAAATAATAGCAGTAAACCAAATAAATATTTCATAAAACCATTAACTACTTAGCTCAACATATATTACGCTGCGAGCGCCAAAATAGTTTTTAAACTTCATCAAAAATAAGTCATATCCCCCAATTGAACCGGGGATTTAACAAATCTTAACAACTACCTTAAGTTTTCGGGAAGTACGGCATTGGGATCATCAATGTCCGTTAGGTTTATGGCCTCAATGGCAGTAATTTCGGGCACAGCTTTTTTAATAGCCTGCTCAATACCTGCTTTAAGGGTCATGATACTCATTGGGCATGATCCGCATGAACCCAACAACTTTAATTTAACAACATTTTCAGGAGTTATCTCCTCAACAGAAACATTCCCCCCATCAGCCTCCAAATACGGACGGATAGTATCTAAAGCTGCTTCAACCTGATTTAATAAACTCATTTTTATTAATTTATAACGTTATGTAAAGTTATTAATTATTTACAATATTTTCTGCACTCAATGCTTTGGCATTTGATATGGCCACCTGCTGGGCAACACGCTCGGCCATTTTCACAAAAGCAGCGGTCATCGGGCCGTCTTCTTCAAGCACCGTTGGCTTACCGGCATCACCCGAATCACTGATGCCTTTAATCAGCGGGATTTCGCCCAGGAACGGAACATCAAGCTGTGCCGCCAGTTTTTGGCCACCTCCTTTACCAAATATGTAATACTTGTTTTCGGGCAGTTCGGCAGGTGTAAAGTACGACATGTTTTCGACCACGCCCAGTATAGGCACATTAATAGCCGGCATCATAAACATACCAATACCTTTTTTAGCATCGGCCAGGGCTACGTTTTGCGGCGTGGTAACAATTACAGCGCCTGTTACAGGGAAGCTTTGCGTTACCGTGATGTGAATATCGCCTGTACCCGGCGGCAGGTCGATCACCAGGTAATCCAGCTCGCCCCAGTCGGCATCATTGAACAGTTGTTTTACAGCGGTAGATACCATTGGCCCACGCCATGGCACCGGCTGATTAGGATCGGTAAAGAAGCCGATAGACAGTAATTTGATCCCGTATTTTTCAATCGGTTCAATTCGGGTTTTGCCATCAACCTGGCTGGCCATTGGGCGGGCACCCTCCAGGCCAAACATAATGGGTACCGATGGACCGTAAATATCGGCATCGATCATTCCCACCTTTGCGCCAGATTTCGCCAGACCCAAAGCAAGGTTTGCCGCAACCGTTGATTTACCAACACCACCCTTGCCCGAAGCTACGGCAATGATATTTTTTACACCCGGAACCCCGGTATTTTTTTGAGTAGTTACACGCGAGGTCATGTTGATATTGATAACGGCCTCTTTGCTTACAAAATGCAGGATAGCATTACGGCAGGCATTCTCGATCATGGCCTTAAGCGGGCAGGCCGGCGTGGTCAGGATCACCGAGAAGCTAACGTTGTTGCCCTCTATCTGAATATCCTGGATCATGTTAAGCGTTACCAGGTCTTTTTTCAGATCCGGTTCTTCAACGTTGCCCAGTGCCTGTAAAACTTGTTCTTTAGTAATTGTCATAATATGAGGCAAATTTATGAAAACAGGTGGTTGATTAAGTTTATCAGGAAACAATTTGCAAAAACAACCGTTTGCAGGGGATAAGATTTAGTTTAGTTTTGGATAAAATTAACAAATGAAGCGCCTTAATCCTAAATATATACGCATAGCCGCATACATTCTCGTTCCCTTAATTCTTATTCTGCTTATCGGCGGATATGTTGCCTACTCAAAACGTGGGGCCCTGCTCGAAAAAGCCATTGACAAAGCTAAATTAAAAGCAAAGAGGGATTATAATTTAGATGTAAAAATAGGATCGGCTAGGTTTACCGGCCTCAGCACCGTTTCATTCTCGGATATCAGCATCGTACCGGATGGCCGCGATAGCTTATTGAATATCAAAAATTTTGTGGTAAGTGTACGGATAATGCCGCTGGTGCTTGGTGAGGTAAAACTATCAGATGTGGTATTGCAGGATGGCTTCATTAGCCTTGTTAATAAAAACGGGGTCAAGAATTTCGATTTTCTTTTCAAAAAGAAAAAGGACTCAACGGCTACAGACACCAAAGCCGATTTGAGCCATCTTGCCGATAACCTGATCAACCAGTTGCTTTATAAGATCCCGGATAACTTATCGCTCCATAATTTCAGGATCAGTTTTAAGAGCGACAGTGATCAACTTAAACTTTTAGCGCAAACAGCACTGATCAAAGACGGGCAGCTGAGCTCAACTATAAAGGTTAATGACGGGGAAGCCACCTGGCATTTCGCCGGCAAAATGCACCCTTCGGATAAGGATATCGACGTAATGCTTTATGCCGATGGCAAAAAAGTGGAGCTGCCTATCATTGAAAAGAAATTTAACCTGAAGCTTAATTTTGATACACTGCAAACAAAATTAACCGAGGAAGACCACAGCAGCGGTGAAACCAGGATCTCGGGTTCATGGTCGGTTAAAAACCTGCTTATTCGCCATCCGGGCATCTCATCTACTGATATTGTGTTGCCGGCGGCTGCTATTGATGCCGATGTTAAAGTAGGCACTAATTACATATCCATCGATAGTACTTCGCTTATCCATATTAAAAAATTAACGGCGCACCCATACATTAAGTATACGCTTAACCCGGTAAAAATTTATGAGCTGAAGCTCAATACCGGCTGGCTTAATGCGGCCGATATTTTCGATTCGTTTCCTACGGGGATGTTTGACGCCCTTGACGGCATCCAGGTTGCGGGCAAGCTGAATTATCACATGAATTTTTACATGGATTCATCAAAACCCGATGATTTAATATTTGATTCGGGCATGGATAAAGATAACTTCCGGATCCTGAAATTTGGACGCACCGATTTAACCAAGCTTAACAGCCCCTTTGTATATACACCGTATGAAAAGGGCAAACCAATGGCCCCACACCTGATAGGCCCCGAAAACCCGGAGTTTACGCCGCTGCAGCAAATCTCGCCTAATTTGAGAAACGCGGTAATGACGGCCGAAGATCCATCTTTTTACACCAATCATGGCTTTGTAATGGAGGCCATCCGTAAATCAATAGCTACCGATTTTAAAACAAAAAAATACAAACGCGGCGGCAGCGGCATATCGCAGCAGTTGGTTAAAAACGCCTACCTGAGCCGGGAGAAAACCCTGTCGCGCAAAATAGAGGAGATCTTGATTGTATGGCTTATTGAAAATAACCGCATCATGACCAAAGACAGGATGCTGGAAGTTTACTTTAACATTATTGAATGGGGCCGTAACATTTACGGTATCGGCGAGGCTTCGCATTATTACTTTGGCAAATCGCCGTCTGAGCTTAGTTTGGGAGAAAGTATTTACCTGGCCAGCATTGTCCCCTACCCTAAAGGCGGTTTATACGCCTTTCAGCCTGACGGTACCTTACGACCGGGACTGCATGGCTACTTTAACCTGATTGGTAAACTGATGGCGATGAAGGGATATACCACCCGGGATACCAATGCTTATGGATTTTACGAAGTGCGGTTAAGGGAAGGTCTGCGCCGGCAGATTGCCCCTGTTGATACTGCTACTGCTGATAGCCTTATGAAACAAGGCGGAGCAGATGACGATGGTATTTTGCCAGTTGTTGAAGAGCCTGTAAAAAGGCCTAACTTTTTCCAGCGCCTTTTTGGTAAAAAAGATACCACCGAAGAAAAGGCCGAGGAAAAATTGAAACAAAAAGAACAAACGATAAAGGAGCAGATCAAAGCCCAGATAGAAGCACTTAAAGCTGAATATAAACTCAAGATTGACGCCGTTGATACCACCGGCGGCCGGACACGAAAAGACGTACGGCAAGAAAAACGGCGGCTGAAGGATGAAGAACGGGAAAAGGAAAAAGAATTGAAAGATAAGATGCCGTAGGAGACAGTAAACAAGATGTCATTGCGCAACGCGGCAATCGCACGGAAGCATATTCGTCCTGTATCGTATGCGATTGCCGCGTTGTACCCATAACATAATTAAAAAATGGGTAGCCCGTCGAAGCATGGTGGGTAGGCCTCTGCGCGCGAGTCTTCGACAAGCTCAGACTGACAGCCCCTCTTTTGTCATTTTACCTTCAGAGTTTAAACACTCAGTATGACAAGCCCTCCACACCCAGTACCGTCCTATAAAAGTTTACAGATTAATTCAATCTAAATATATCCGCGCATATATAGTGCTCGCTGCCGTAAAGCGCCTTCGCTTTTAGCCTATATTAAGACCCATAGTTTTTTATTTTTAATAGGCACATAAATAACATTCACAAAACGATAATATCATCGTTTTAAATCTATTCGTGTCTAAATATATCCGCGCATATATAGCCCGGGGCTACCCTCCTCTATTTTTTCCTTAAAATTAATTGCGAAGTAAGCGTATCACAAAAAAAATCTCATCGCAACAGAAACGTTGCACAGGCTATTTAAACTAATTTTTGTCCTTTTTAACACTGTGATGCAAGCGTATTAAATTAAACATAATATACTATAAATCAATTAATTATGAACATTTTTCTTGATTGATCCGTTTAAATTACTGTAGATTTGTAATGCCAATTTTAAGCTACGCATAAACCTGCTTCATGGAAAACAGTAACGGTCGGGCGTATTTACCCTGACCAACGCTTTGATATTCTTAAGCAACAGTTAAATATTGTTACAAATATTGAATTGTTGCATAGGGGCTTATGTGATATTTTTTTGAATATCAATCAACTAAATAAACAACTCAATGAAAATCAATTACCAATTAAAGCGGTTCGCAGTCCTCACCCTGCTCTCCACCGCTGCTTTTTACTCTTGTAAAAAGAATGTGAACAACAACGAAGCACCCAATCAAAAAACAAGCGGCACTATAGCACGGGCCGCTAATGAAGTAGTGAATGCCTGGGTTACTACTGCCGATCAATCAAAGCTTTTACAGGCACAGGCCAGCTTTAATTTTGGTGCCGATGCCGGTACTAATGCAACAACTATTACAGTAGACGAAAACCAAACCTACCAGGGAATAGACGGTTTCGGCTTTACTTTAACCGGGGGCAGTGCCGGACTACTGAACGGCCTTGGCGCCAACCAAACCAATGTGCTTAACGAGCTTTTCGGCACAGCTAACGGCCAGATCGGGATCAGCTATATCCGGATCAGCATCGGTGCCTCCGATCTTAGCTCAAGCGATTTCACCTACAACCAAACGGCCGGCGATTTTAACATGAACAACTTCAGTATCAGCGCCGAAAACCAGGACCTGCTACCGATCCTGAAAAAGATCATCGCCATAAATCCGTCTATCAAAATTATAGCCACTCCCTGGACAGCCCCTACCTGGATGAAGGTAAACACCACGGGCAATAACGGCTATACCGGCGGCAGCCTCAATACAGCAGCAGGTTATTATGACGCCTATGCCCGCTATTTTGTAAAATATCTGCAGGCCATGCAGGCACAGGGGATTACCATTGATGCCATTACCCCTCAAAATGAACCACTTAACCCATACAACAACCCAAGTATGGTAATGCAGCCGGATGAGCAGGCCAATTTTATTAAAAACAACCTCGGCCCGCAAATCAGGGCGGCAGGCTTTCAAACCAAAATCATTGCCTATGACCACAATACTGACAGGATTGATTATCCCGAAACCGTGTTAGCTGATGGTGGCGCTAATCCTTATGTTGACGGTTCAGCTTTTCACCTGTATGCGGGCAATATCAGCGCCCTGACTGATGTACACAACGCCTATCCCAACAAAAACGTTTATTTCACCGAGCAATGGGTTGGCGCACCAAGCAATTTTGGCGGCGATTTGTCATGGCATATTAATACACTCATTATTGGCGCTACCCGTAACTGGAGCCGCAATGTTTTAGAGTGGAACCTGGCCTCCGACCCAAATAACAACCCGCATACACCGGGCGGCTGCAGTACCTGTTTGGGAGGTATCACTGTTAGCGGTACTTCTATTACCCGAAATGTTGGTTATTACATTATCGGTCACGCATCGCGGTTTGTACGGCCGGGAGCTGTGCGGATTTCTTCTAATTTATCGGGCAGTATCCAAAATGTGGCCTTCAAAAATTCTGACGGCAGCAAAGTACTTATCGCCCTTAACAATGGCTCATCAAGCGTAAGCTTTAAAGTTAAATGGGGCGCGGAATCTTTTACTTACACTTTAGCCGCGGGCGCTGTAGCAACCTTTAAATGGACCGGCACCCAAAGTTCAGCATCAGGCCCGCCCATAGGTTCAATCATCACTTTTAAAGGCTTTAATAACCTGTACGTAAGCAGCGAAAACGGCACGCAGGCCATGAATTGCAACCGGTCTACCGCCTCAGCATGGGAACAATTTACCGTGGTTGACGCCGGTGGGGGCAAAATAGCCTTGATGGCGATGAATAAATATGTATCGTCAGAAAACGGGACACAGGCCATAACCTGCAACCGCACAACCTTTGGCGACTGGGAAAAATTTGACTGGATCCCCACAACCGATGGCAAGGTTACCCTCCGCGGCAATAACGGCAAATTTATATCCAGCGAGAACGGTACACAACCCATGACCTGTACCCGTGCAACAGCATCAGGTTGGGAAGCTTTTGGTGTAAACCAATAATTACTTACGAAACCAATCAATTATTTACCAATACCATCATTATGAAACAACTTTTAAATTTTGCGAAGAGTGCCGCTACTGCATCGGCATTAATGCTTTTAATTTCGTCCTGCAGCAAGGACCTGAACAAAACCTCACCTACCATTAAAACAGCCGATGAAACGGCAGGATCAACAACCACGCCAAGGGCAGGCACACTGGTATGGAGCGATGAGTTTAATGGCACCAGCGTTAACACCAACAACTGGAACATTGATAACGGCAACCCCAATGTCAATAACGAAAAAGAATATTACCAGTCGGCAAACGCCACGGTATCAGGTGGTTTCCTTACCATTACTGCCCGCAAGCAATCCGTTGGAGGCCAGCCCTATACATCGGCCAAATTGACTACAGCCAGTAAATTCCAGCCTACCTACGGTCGTATTGAGGCAAGTATTAAGCTGCCGGCGGTACAAGGTACATGGCCGGCATTTTGGATGCTGGGCGCAAACATCGGAACCGTAGGCTGGCCACAATGCGGCGAAATAGATATCATGGAGCAGGTAAACACCTCCAGTACTATTTTAGGCACTATGCACTGGTACAACAACGGCGGCCACGTACAATATGGAGGCAGCACTACCACCACGCCAACAGGTTTCCATACCTACGCGGTTGAGTGGGATACCAATTCTATCCGCTGGTATGTGGATAATACGCTGTATGTAACCGGTAATATTGCCAATAATATCAACAATACCGGCGCATTTCATAATCCGTTCTTTATTATCCTTAACCTCGCCATCGGCGGAGATTTGCCGGGTAATACCATCAATGACAGTGCATTGCCTTGCAACATGGTGGTTGATTATGTACGGGTTTATGACCTGTCAGGTAGCAGTACTACGCCTCCTATTGGTCAAACTATCACTTTAAAAGGTTTTAATAACCAATATGTTAGCAGCGAAAATGGCACACAAGCCATGAATTGTAACCGCGCCACTGCATCGGCCTGGGAGCAATTTACTGTAGTTGATGCCGGGGGCGGTAAGGTAGCTCTTCAGGCGATGGGTAAATACGTATCAAGCGAAAACGGCACACAAGCCATTACCTGTAACCGCACTACCATAGGCGATTGGGAAAAATTTGACTGGGTGCCTACCACCGATGGTAAAATTACTTTCAGGGGCAACAACGGCAAGTTTATTTCCAGCGAAAACGGCACACAGCCCATGACGTGTAACCGGGCAACGGCATCGGGCTGGGAGGCTTTCGGTGTAAATCAATAATTTAAAATGATATATTTAGCCTGCTCTTTTTAAAAGGGCAGGCTTACTTGCTATATAAACCTGCCATGAAAAAATTTACCGGCTTTTGCTTTCTGTGGTTAATAATAGGCTTGCATAAGTTATATGCTCAGTCGGCCGGGAGCAAATTGGAGTTTAATCTTACCGATGGCTATCAGCGCGAGAATTTTCACTGGTCGATAGCTGGCAATAGCAATGGTCAAAGCCCCAATGTTTTCTCAGAACTGAAATGGACAAAGCTGAGCTGGCAAAGTGTTGGAGCTTCATTACAATATAATGTATATCAACGATTTAACATTTATTCAGATTACGCCCGGCAATTTATCACCTCGGGTTCGGTAAATGATTCGGACTATAGCACTGATAACCGTACCGGTAATACCTATAATGAAACATTTGATGCTGGCAAAGGGAATACACAGAGCCTGGCGCTTGGTGTCGGGTACAAGCTAATTGATAATGAGCTATTTAGATTTAGTCCTTATGCAGGATACAGCGATAATCGGCAGTCCCTTTATTTATATGGTATCGGTAACCGCTTTCCGAACTTGAACAGCAGCTACCAAACTAAATGGAAAGGCGTATTCATTAAAGCCATTGCATCTTTAAAACTTACTGAAAAGCTGAAAGTTAATACCGATATCACCTACAACCAGGTAGGTTATAATGCCTGGGGCAACTGGAACCTCATTACCACTTTTCAACACCCGGTTAGCTACCGGCACCATGCTAATGGATATGGGTTAAATATGAACGGCTTATTGGCTTATTCAATCACAAATCACATAGCCATTCAGGCCGGCGGTGGATATCTGCACTGGCAAACAGGCAATGGTACTGATGAACTTTATCTCAATAGTGGCGAGGTGGATAAAACGCAGATGAACGGGGCATACAGGAATGGCTTTAGGGTATTTGGGGGCTTGAAGATTTCATTTTAATTATTTAAAAACCGTCGGCTTTCGGTGCTGTATTAATATAACTATCTATATTACAGTTAATTAAATATTATATACAACTACCTCCCCGGTTTATATCGCCGGCACTGCTATAGACCGCCGAAAAGGTTCCACGTGGCACATTGGTGCAATTACGGGCATAAATTATATTTTGCTTTTTGTAAGGATGGTATTTATCATCTAAATGGCATCGGTGGTGGCGACGGATGAACTAAACAAATGACATCCGCATCACGCTATCTCGATGATAATTTTTAATTAATTAACTCATTATCAATTACTTAATTACTATCCTTCTGCTTATCAGCAGCTTCCTTAGCTGCTTTTTCCTTCTGCTTCTGAGCTTCTTTGGCTGCCTTTTCTTTATCTTCTTTAATCTTCTCCTGAGCCTTCTTAATACTGTCCTGCCTTTGTTGTTCGCGTTTCTTCTTCTTGTTAAAGAAACCTCTCAGCAAAAAGTTATGCTGGGCTGCGGTAAGGTCCTCATTAAGCGTATTGGTTGTAGTATGGACTGTTTTGATAGTAGTACGGGCCTGTTTAACAGTGCCTTCCAGATCGCGCGCCATTTTATCGCTGTTCAGCAGGCGGCCAATGCTGCCCTGTCCGTTGTTGATCTTAGCTACTATGCCTGTTAAATTCTCGGTTAACGATTCGGCATTGTCGGCTACCCGGGTAAGTTTATTAATGATCTTGTCTACGTCAACCGGATTTATCGAACTTAAACGGCCGCCGTCTTCAATCTCCTCGTGGCTAACAATACCACCGGGTGCTATTACTACCAGCTTATCCCCCATCAAACCATCACTGCCTATGCTCAGCTTCGAATCTTTTTTTATAAACTTTTTAACGCTTTTATTCAGTGTAAGATCAACCCGTACTGAGCTATCGGTCACGATATTGATAGATTGTACCACTCCCACGTTAATACCCGCAAAGCGTACATTATTGCCTACCTGCAGGCCGCTCACATTTTTAAACCGTCCATAAACATGAAAGGTAGAATTGAACAGGCTTTTTTGGTTACCTATTAAAAATACAGCTACCAACAGCACTGCCAACCCTAAAAAGGTGAACAGGCCTATTTTTATTTTTTGAGATGATGTGGTTTTCATGCTGATACGTTAAAAAATGATCTGACCATTTCATTGTCCGATTTTTCAAGCTCTTTGTATGAGCCTTCGGCTATATATTCACCTTCGTTCATTACCAGGATGCGGTCGGCCGTAATGCGGGCGCATTCCATATCGTGGGTAATAATGACGGATGATATTTCATACTTCCGTTGCAACCTGTTAATCAGTTCACTGATCTCGCGGGATGTTATAGGATCAAGCCCGGTAGTGGGCTCATCATACAGCATAATTTCGGGGTTAACAATTAGCGTACGGGCCAGTCCTACCCTTTTCCGCATCCCGCCCGACAAATCTGACGGCATTTTATCTATGGCATCAAGCAAACCAACTGCATCCAGTACACCTTCAACCTTTTTATTAATTTCTTTCTGGTCTTTGAGCTTCAACACCCTGGTAAGCGGAAACTCCAGGTTATCCCTAACCGTCATGGAATCATACAATGCACCGCCCTGAAAAAGGAAGCCTATCTTTATCCTAAGCTGTTTAAGCTCATCATCGTCCATCGTGGTAATATCTTCACCAAATACTTCCAGGCTGCCGCCATCGGGCTGTAACATACCTACAACGCACTGAATAGTAACCGATTTTCCCTGCCCTGATTTCCCCAGAACAACGATATTTTCACCCTTTTTTAAGTCAAAACTGATATCCTTAAGCACCTGCTTTTTACCAAAGGACTTTTTGATCCCCTTAGCGCGGATCACCACTTCTTTTTTTTGAGCTGATAGTTCCTTTTCGGCTTCAGTATGTTGGTTTGTTTCTTTCATCTCATTTATAAAATAACAAACTGGTGATCTGAACTGCTATCGCATCAATAATAAAAATCCACAACGAGGCAGTTACCACGGCCGAGTTTGCTGCTATGCCTACACTTTCAGTGCCTTTATCAGAGTGATAACCTTTATAACATCCCACAAAACCAACCGCAAACCCAAAAAGCACCGTTTTGGCAACAGCAGGCAGCAGATCCGAAAAATCGAGCGAGGCTATGCATTTATTGAAATAAAGGGAAAAACTTATACTATCGGTAAAGTTGAGCGCCAGGAAACCACCAAAAAGCCCAATAGCATCGCCTATAACGGTTAACAGCGGAATCATAAAGCTGGTTGCCAGTATGCGCGTTACCACCAGGTATTGGACGGGGTTTGCACCCGATACTTCCATAGCATCAATCTGTTCGGTAACTTTCATACTGCCCAGCTCGGCGCCAATACTCGATGCTATTTTGCCGGCACAGATAATAGCCGTAATAACAGGCCCAATTTCGCGCACAAGGGCTACCGACAATGTTTTGGGCAACATGCTTTCGGCGCCGAGATCTACCAACGACGGTCTGAGCTGCAAAATAAGCACCAGACCCATAATAAAGGAGGTGATACCCACCAGCATCATAGACCGGTAGCCTATTTCGTAGCATTGCCTTACAAACTCCGACCATTCAAAGCCGCCGGTAAATATATTTCGGAAAAAGCGTGTGAAGAACAATACATAGTCGCCCATGCCTTCCAGCCATTTCCTCCATCCGCTTAGTTCCTGCTGTGCTTCCATCAGTGAATTTTAAATAATTGTAAACAACAACAAAGCAATGCTCAATTGTTTTTGAGCTTTCAATAATATTCACTTTAAGGATTCAGGCTAAATACTGATTATGACATCGGTACATCAATGACCAGGAAACGGGAGGGCTCTTCGGTTATAATTGTAAGTGAACTTGTATCATAAACGCCCAGCGCATCTTTTTTGTTTAAAACCTGGTTGTTTATTTTAGCCGCCCCATCCAACACAAAAACGTAAGCGCCATTGCCTTTGGTTTTGATATCATAATTTATTGTTTGCCCTGCCTCAAACTCACCCATCGAAAACGTGGCATCCTGGTTTATCCAAAGGGTGTTTTCGCTTTTTTGCGGCGATATCAATGTGGTTAGCTCGTTCAATTTAAAACGGTCTTTAAAACTCATCTGATCGTAACGGGGCTGGATATTTCTTGCTTTAGGAAAAAGCCAAATCTGCAGGGTATTTGCTTCCTCTGTATGTGATGCATTATACTCTGAATGGTATACACCGGTACCTGCCGACATTACCTGTACCTCACCCGCATTAACTACCCCGGCATTGCCTATACTATCTTTATGCTGTAACCCTCCTTTTAAAGGAATGGTGATAATTTCCATATTATCATGTGGATGGCTTCCAAAACCGCGGCCCGCAGCAATAATATCATCATTCAAAACGCGCAGCGCTCCGAAATTCATTTTTTCGGGATTATAATAAGATGCAAAACTGAAGGAAAAATTGGCCTTTAGCCAGCCTATATCGTTATGTCCCCGTTCTGATTCGGGATAAAATATTGTTTTCATATTGCTTATATAATTATATGTTTAAACACACAATATTTATTCCACAATTTAATTATGCGTATTTTTGCGAAAAATCAATAAGTAATGGCAAAAAAAGCTGTTATTGCAGGCTCAAGCGGACTTATTGGCAGTCATCTCCTGCAAATTTTATTGGAACAAGCCTATTATGATGAAGTATTGATCCTGGTAAGAAAAAAACTACCACTACAGCATCATAAATTAAAACAGCTTGTTATCGACTTTGAACAGCCCGAGACATACAAAAACGAGCTGAATGGGCACGCTTTGTTTTGCTGTTTAGGATCAACAAAAAAGAAAACGCCTGATTTGGCTGTCTATCGCAAGATAGATCATGATTATCCGTTATTACTGGCACAATTGGCTAAGCAAAACGGGCTTGAGCAATATCATTTGGTATCCTCCATTGGAGCCGATATAAATGGTGTTAATTTTTATACGAAAACTAAAGGAGAAACTGAAGCTGATATCACAGCTACGGGTATCCCCGCTATTCATATTTACAGGCCATCTTTTTTAGCCGGCGACAGGCAGGAAAGCCGACCAATGGAAAAGTTTTTAAACGGCTTAATGAAAGTTATAAATCCATTGCTTTTGGGAAGCTGGAAAAAATACCAAAGCATTGATGCCTCAACCGTTGCCATGGCCATGTATCTACAATCAACAAAACAAACGACTGGTGTATTTATATACGAGTCGGATAAAATAAAACAACTATCGTGAGTACTTATCTTTCTGCCGAGAACCTTGGCCATCAATTTCATGACAACTGGTTATTTAAAAATGTAACCATAGGTATTAACCGTGGCCGTAAGGTTGCGCTTGTAGGCGTTAATGGTGCCGGCAAATCTACCCTTCTAAAAATATTGGGCGGTACTATAAAACCTACCGAAGGCAAAGTAGTGCAAGCCCGTGACCTTAACATGGGTTACCTGGAGCAGGACCCAAACTTTAAAAACGCAGTCACCATCAGCGATTATATATTTCATGCGGATGATGTGCAGCAGCAGCTCATCCGCAGGTATGAAGAACTGATGGAGAACGATCCGGAAAATACCAAAGCCATTGAAAAGGTAATGGAAGAGATGAGCGAGGTTGATGCCTGGGAGTATGAGTACAAGATCAAAACTATTTTAGGCCGGTTAGATATACATCATCTCAATCAGCATATCACTACCCTATCGGGCGGGCAAAAGAAACGCTTAGCTTTAGCCAAGCTGCTTATTGAAGACCCAGAGGTTTATATACTGGATGAGCCTACCAACCACCTGGATATTGATACGATAGAATGGCTGGAGAAATTACTGACCGAAGGCAACAAAACCATATTGATGGTTACGCACGACAGGTATTTCCTGGATAACGTATGTAACGAGATTTTAGAGATTGACAGAGGAAAGATTCAACCTTACAACGGAAGTTATGGTTATTACCTTGAAAAGAAAGCTGAACGAGAAGCAGCGGACGAAGCCGCATTTCAAAAAAACTCCAACCTGTTAAGGAAAGAGCTTGAATGGATGCGCCGCCAACCGCAGGCCCGTGGTACTAAATCAAAAGCACGTATTGATGCTTATTACGACCTGGAAGAAAAAACAAAGAATGGCGGGATCCGTGACAAAGTCGAGCTGAGCGTTAAAACAGCGCGCCAAGGTAACAAGATCATGGAAATGGATCACCTGTACAAATCATTCAACGGTAACACTTATATCAATAATTTCAGTTATATATTTAAAAAAGGTGATCGGATTGGTTTGGCCGGTAAAAATGGCAGCGGTAAATCAACCCTTTTAAATATCATCACAGGCGCTTTACAACCCGATCAAGGAACTGTAGTTAAAGGAGAAACCACGGTAATAGGTTATTTCCATCAGGCAGGCATTACTTTTAAGGATGATGAACGCGTAATTGATATTGTAAAGAACGTTGCAGAGTTTATCACCATGGCCGACGGTAAAACCATTTCAGCTTCTGCCTTGCTTACGCTGTTCCTCTTCCCTCCTGCCAAGCAATACGGGTTTATATCCAAACTAAGCGGTGGTGAAAAGAAACGCTTGCAGCTAATGAGCATCCTGATGAAGAACCCGAACTTTCTGATACTGGATGAGCCTACTAACGATTTGGATATCGATACATTAAACGTATTGGAAGAGTTTTTAACCAATTACGGAGGTGTATTGATGATGGTATCGCACGATAGATATTTGTTGGATAAGCTGACTGACCAGCTTTTCATTATGGAAGAAAAGGGCCATGTACGCATCTTTAATGGCAACTATTCATCATACCGTTTAGAGTTAGAAGAAGCCAAACAACAAGCTAAAAAACCTGCTCCTGCAGTGCAAACACAAGCACCTGCAGCTAAAAAGAGCAAACTAAGCTTTAAAGAAGCTAAAGAACTTGAAAGCATAGAAGGTGAGATCAATACTATCGAAGCAAGCATTAAGGATAAGAATGATCAATTAAATGCTTCGGGCATCGACCCTAAAAAGCTTGATGCTTTATTAAAGCAAATAGATGTTTTAAATAAACAACTGGACGATAAAAGCGCCCGTTGGATGGAATTAACCGAGCTAAACGAAGGATAATGAAAGCATCGGATATTATAGCATCAATAGGTGTAATTATACTTTTAATAGCGTTTCTGTTAAATTTAACTAAGAAACTACCTACCGAAAGTAAGCTTTACAGCCTGTTAAACCTCATTGGCGCAGGCACCTGTTGCTATGCATCATATATGGTAAACTTCTATCCTTTTGTAGTGTTAGAGGGTGTTTGGGGGTTTGTAGCTTTAATATCATTATTCAGGGTTCCACGTGGAACATCTGTTTAATTGAGATAAATTTGTAGCTAAGTCTAAAATACTAAACAGTAAGTTAAAAGTACCAACGAGAAAATCGGCGAAATAAAATTAAAGTTCCACGTGGAACAAACTTGAATTGAAGAACCATTAAGTCAACATAATACTTAAAACCTGCGACTCAAGACTTACCAAAAGTGGAACAAGGAGGATAAAATGTTTAAGAAATATAATGTAATAGTAGTAGGTGCCGGGCACGCAGGCTGTGAAGCTGCCGCTGCCGCTGCTAATTTGGGTTCATCAGTTTTGCTGATAACCATGAATATGGGTACCATTGCGCAGATGAGTTGTAACCCTGCGATGGGTGGTGTTGCTAAGGGACAAATAGTGCGGGAGATAGATGCTTTGGGTGGATATTCGGGCATTATAACTGATAAAACATCTATCCAGTTCAGGATGCTTAACCAATCAAAAGGCCCCGCAATGTGGAGCCCGCGGGCTCAAAGCGACCGTATGCGCTTTGCAGAAGAGTGGCGTTTATCCTTAGAACGCACACCAAACGTTGATTTTTGGCAGGACACCGTCACCTCTCTGCTGGTAAAAAACAATACTGTAGCAGGTGTTCGTACCTCTATAGGCATCGAAATTGAAGCGGATGCTGTTGTATTAACTAATGGAACCTTCCTGAATGGTGTGATCCATATAGGCGAAAAAAGATTTGGCGGAGGCCGTACAGGTGAGAAAGCAGCCACTGGTTTAACCGAGCAATTGGTTGAATTAGGCTTTGAAGCAGGTAGAATGAAGACCGGTACCCCACCCCGTGTAGATGGCCGGAGCCTTAACTACAGCATGATGGAAGAGCAGTGGGGCGACCCAGTACGAGGCAAATTTTCCTTTACTGACGTACCATTTATAGAAGAACAACGTTGCTGTTGGATTACCTATACCAATACCGATGTACACGAAACATTGAAAGAAGGCTTTGAAAGATCACCCATGTTTACAGGTCGGATCAAAGGTTTAGGTCCCCGTTATTGCCCTTCAATTGAAGATAAGATCAACCGTTTTGCTGAGCGCGATCGCCATCAGATTTTTGTTGAACCGGAGGGTTTAAACACTGTAGAAATCTATGTAAATGGTTTCTCTACCTCCCTACCCGAGGATGTACAATACAAAGCACTCACCAAAATACCGGGTTTTGAGAACGCAAAAATGTTCAGGCCGGGTTATGCCATTGAGTACGATTTCTTCCCTCCTACACAATTAGGTTTAACCTTAGAAACTAAACAGATCAGCAACCTGTACTTCGCCGGCCAGATCAACGGCACTACCGGTTACGAAGAAGCGGCGTCTCAAGGCTTCATTGCAGGCATCAACGCTCACCAAAAAATTAATGATAAACATGAATTGATCCTGAAAAGAGCAGAATCGTACATCGGTGTTTTAATAGATGACCTGGTAACTAAAGGTACCGAAGAACCTTACCGCATGTTTACATCAAGGGCAGAACATCGCCTGTTATTGCGCCAGGATAATGCAGATATCAGGCTCTCTCCTATGGGTCATGAATTAGGATTGATCAGCGACGAGCGTTTAGAAAAAGTAAATCAAAAGATAAAAAACTCTGATGATATTGTGGCTTATACCAAAAGCAAGTCCATCGATCCATCAACAGTTAATACCCTGATGGAAGAGTTGGGTACGAGTCCGCTTGCGCAAAGCACCAAACTATTCAATTTGCTGAGTCGCCCACAGGTAACCTTTAATGATCTTAAAACTGCCGACGCCCCTTTAGCCGAGTTACTTTCGGCCTACGATAAAGAAACTATTGAGCAGGCTGAAATAAAAATCAAATATGAGAGTTATTTCATCAAGGAGATGGAGATAGTAGACCGGATGAAAAAAATGGAAGACCGCGAGATCAATCCAAATTTTGATTATCACACGTTGGTATCGCTCTCCAAAGAAGCACGCGAAAAATTGATGAGGATAAAACCACGCACTTTGGGCCAGGCTTCAAGAATTTCGGGCGTTTCACCCTCCGATATTTCAGTTTTGATGGTTCATGTATCGAGATAAAACGTAAATATCTGATAATTAATTAATTATAAAAAGTCCTTTAAAATCAATTATTTTTAATTTTTAATAGTACTTCTCATAAAAACATAAAAATCGCTTATATCGCCTAAAAACTATGTTAAACACAAAAACGGCTATTTTTTACAAAAATTCAATACTGATTTTTATTGTTTTATTCATTTTTGGATGCGCAGCCCAACAACCACCGCAAGGAGGGCCACGCGACCAAACCCCGCCAAAATTGGTGAAGGCAATTCCCGGAAATAAAACCCGGAATTTTGTCGCCAAACAAATCGACCTGGAATTTGACGAATTCATCAAACTTACTAACGCTTACCAGGAGATCAGCATGAGCCCGGCCATGGAGAAGCCCCCCGAGTATTCATCAAACAAAAGAAAACTAAAAATTGAGTTTAAAGACAGCCTTCAAAAAAATACTACCTACGTTATCAACTTTGGAAAGTCAATACAAGATGTAAACGAAAGTAACATCCTGAAAAATTTCACTTATGTTTTTTCTACCGGCAGCCACATCGATTCACTGAGCATCAGCGGTACGGTAACCAATACCCTCACCCAGGAGAAAGAGAAAGATGTATTGGTATTTATTTTTCCGGTGAAGCAGGACACACTCTTCGGAAAAAAGAAGCCGTCTATTTTTGCCCTCACCGATTCATCAGGAAATTTCGCTTTGAATAATTTAAGAGAAGATGACTATCGCATCTATGCACTAAAAGAAGCAAGTCCGGATAAAATTTTTAACCGCGATGAAGAGTTGATCGCTTTCCTGAAAAAACCCATTCATCTTCGGGCGGATACTTCAAACGTCCAATTAAACTTATTCAAACAAGATCCCGAAAAATTCAGGGTATCCGAAAAACGTTTTGATACTGATGGTAAGCTATTATTGGTATTTAACAAGGGGCTAACACAGCCGGCCATTAAAGTGATTTACCCTGCCAATGTGGATGACAGAAAACAGGTATCGTTTTCACGTACAAAAGATACAGCATCTGTTTATCTGCGTAATATGAACTTCGACTCCCTGCGTGTAGCCATATTTGACAAGGGCAAGCCTATAGATACCATCTATCAACTTAAACGTAAAAATGAAAGCTTTACACGTGTTGTAACAACAAGCTATAACATGGGTAATGACAGTAAATTAAAACCCGGCGGCAATTTGATGATCACGGCAAGCATCCCTATCGAAAACTTCGACCAATCGCAAATTACCTTAAACGAAGATTCTGTCGCTACAAGCGATTACACCATCCAAAAAGATACGGGCAATTACAAATTGCTTAATTTAAAATACAGATGGCGGGAAAGCAGTAAATATGAGTTGGTATTGAATGAAGGCGCATTGACGGATATTTATGGCGATAAAAACAAACGCCTGTCCAAAAAATTCCAGATCAATAAACTGGATAATTACAGCCAGCTCACAGTAAAACTAACTGTACCCGACACGGCCAAAGCATATGTAGTTGAGTTGTTAAGCGAAGACAAAAAGTTAATTCAAAGCGACCCTATAACCAAAAACACTTCATTGGTATATAAAGGAATTCTGGCCGCTAAATACTATGTGAGGATTATTTACGACGAAAATAAAAACGGTAAATGGGATAGCGGGAACGTGAGGTTGAAGCGACAACCCGAAAATATCTGGCTAAATGAAAAGCTCATCACCCTGAGGCCAAACTGGGAAGCGGAGGAGCCGGTGACTATTCCAAAAGAAAAGGTTACTCCTTAAACCAGCCCGAATACATGATATAATTTTGAGGCAACTGCTTCAACATAGCCCTTTGCTCATCAGTAAGGGGCTTTATTTTTTTTGCAGGGATGCCGGCATATAAATAGCCTGATTCGCATATGGTATTTTCCAATACAACAGCACCTGCAGCAATGATCACAAACTCATTTACAACCGCGTGATCCATCACAATTGCCCCCATGCCCACCAATGTATGATCATGTAAAGTACAGCCGTGTACAAGCGCATTATGTCCTATAGAAACACTGCTACCAATGTTAGTTGGCGCTCTTAAATAGGTAGCGTGGATCACTGCACCATCCTGGATATTGGTGTTATTACCAATTTTTATATAATGTACATCCCCACGGATAACGGCATTAAACCACACCGAACAATTATCACCCATAACCACATCCCCTACTATAGTACAGTTTTCGGCAATAAAACAATCCTTACCCCAAACCGGGCTTTTATCTTTTACAGGCAGAATTACAGGCATAGCTTAATCATTAAATTATAATTTAAAAATCCGAAAACTAAATTCCGAAATCCGAAATTTTAGTTATGTTTGAATACAAAATAAGCGAAAATAGCTCAGTCGGTAGAGCGTCAGTTTCCCAAACTGAAGGCCGCGGGTTCGAATCCCGTTTTTCGCTCTTCAAAAACGCTTTCTTTTATGTCATTGCGAGGAGGAACGACGAAGCAATCTCGTAGCTATGCTTGTAGAATATGCAATGACTACGAGATTGCTACGCTCGCAATGACATATTTTATACTAAAACACCGTATCCTGCACCTGCTCAGCATGCTCTGGATAATCAGTAGTATAATGTAATCCCCTGCTTTCTTTACGCAACATAGCCGATTTTACGACAATAAACGATACCTGGATCAGGTTACGCAGCTCGCAAAGTTTAACCGATAGCTTAGTTTTCTTGTAGAAATCTTCAGTCTCTTCGTATAATAATTTTAACCTCCGCAGAGCCCTGTCGAGTCTGAAATCCGAACGAACGATACCTACGTAGTCATTCATCAGCTTCTGCATTTCGCGTACGTTGTGGGTAACCAAGATATCTTCGTTCGACAGCTGCACGCCCTTCTCATCCCAATCCGGGATATTATCGGGGATTACATTATTTTCGAAATTCTTAATTGCGTCCTCGTAGATCCTGTGTGCAAAAACCAACGCTTCCAATAAAGAATTTGAAGCCAAGCGATTAGCGCCATGCAGGCCTGTTGATGAACATTCGCCGCAGGCATACAACCTTAATATAGACGATTGCCCAACATGATCAACCATTATACCGCCGCACATATAATGACAAGCCGGCGCAACGGGAATCATATCCTTGGTCATATCGATACCAATCTCCAGGCATTTAGCATAAATATTAGGAAAATGGTTCAGGATATCTTTTTTACTGCGGTGCCTTACATCTAAATAAACAAAGTCTTCACCCGATTTTTTTATCTCGGCATCAATAGCCCTTGCCGTTATATCACGGGGTGCCAAAGATTTACGCTCGTCATACTCTTGCATAAATTCCTCGCCGTTAGTGCGCTTTAACACGCCGCCAAAACCGCGTACAGCCTCAGATATCAGAAAAGAAGGATACTCGCCGGGATTATACAAAGCTGTTGGATGGAATTGCATGAACTCCATATTACGTACTTTACCTTTAGCACGATAAACCATAGCAATACCATCACCGGTAGCGATGGTTGGATTTGTGGTAACCGCGTAAATATGCCCGGCACCACCAGCAGCCATTACCGTAACTTTAGATAAGATCTTCTCTACAATCTTAGTTTCGGTATTAAACGCATAAATCCCGAAACAGGTGATATCAGTACTTGATTTACCTACCAACTCGCCCAAATGGTGCTGCGTAATTAAATCAACCGCAAAATAATGCGTAAGTATCTCAATATTAGGGTTTTTATGAATTTCCTCTAAAAGCGAACGCTCTATCTCCCAGCCAGTTACATCTTTGTAATGTAACACACGAAACTCGGAGTGTCCCCCCTCTTTAGCAAGGTCATAAACACCCTCGTTTGTCTTGTCGAAATTGGTTCCGTAATCAATAATCTCATTGATCCGCTCGGGACCCTCTTTAACAACAGCTTCAACAACTTCGCGGTCGCAAAGCCCGTCTCCACTTATTAAGGTATCCTGGATATGCTTTTCAAAAGAATCTTCTTTTTTATCCACAACCACCGCAACGCCGCCCTGGGCATATTTGGTGTTGGATTCGTCTTCATTAGATTTTGTAACTATCAGTACCTTACCATGCTTCGCGGCTTTGAGCGCAAAACTTAATCCGGCTATCCCTGAACCCACTACAAGGAAATCAACATTTCGGGTCATATTTTAGATGAATGTGTGTAAAAGTAGCACTAATGTTAATAACAGCTGTATAACCTGTTAAGTTTATGTAAACAAAAAGTGAAAAATAGTTTACAGTGTGTATAACTCCCTTTCTCAGGTCGAATATCAATATTTTTTGAGCGACTTTTACGACGCTTTAGTCATAAAGCTAACATTTTGTCAACCCTTAAAATATTAACATAAAACTTTTTCAAATAAAAATTGATTGTCATACCTATCTAAAAATCAGCATGCTCTTTGGTGGATAAATGTTTATAAGTGTTAATAAATTGTGAAAACTAACTTTTAAAACAAAAATTACTCCGACTTTTGCACATTACCAACACCCTAATAAACAATAGTTCTTTTTAATTTAAAAATTAGTTGTTATTAATTGAATTGTGGAAATGAATACCTTCGAAGAAATAAATCTGAAAGGATACGTGGATGAAGAAATTGATCCGACGCTTGATCTTTTCGCGGAAATTGAAAAATTAAAAAAGCAAAAGAATGCGGTGATCCTGGCGCATTATTACCAGGATGGCGATATCCAGGATATTGCCGATTACATTGGCGATAGTTTGGGATTATCTCAACAAGCCGCCAAAACGGATGCCGATATCATTGTTTTTGCAGGCGTGCATTTCATGGCCGAAACTGCCAAGATCCTGTCGCCAACCAAGAAGGTTTTACTGCCGGATATGAAGGCAGGTTGTTCATTAGCAGATAGTTGTCCGCCACACTTGTTTAAAAAGTTTAAGGAAAACTATCCCGATCACCTGGTGATCACTTATGTAAACTGTACGGCCGAATTGAAAGCTTTAACCGACATTGTTTGTACATCAAGCAACGCTGTGCAGATTGTAGAGAGCTTACCGAAGGATCAGAAGATCATTTTCGGACCTGATAAAAACCTTGGCGCGTACGTAGCCAAAAAAACCGGTCGCGACCTGGTGTTGTGGAATGGGGCCTGTATGGTTCATGAGATATTTTCGAGAGAAAAGATCACCAAACTGAAAGAACGTCACCCGGGTGCAAAGCTGTTGGCACATCCTGAATGTGAGGATGTTATATTGGAAATGGCCGATTATGTTGGTTCAACAACCGGAATTTTAAAATATGCCGGTAGCCACCAGGACAAGGAATTTATAGTAGCGACAGAATCGGGCATTTTACACCAGATGCAAAAGGAAAACCCGGATAAAATATTTATTCCGGCACCGCCAAATAACAACTGCGCATGCAACGATTGCCCGCACATGAAGCGTAACACACTGGAAAAGTTATACCTGTGTTTGAAAAATGAAACGCCTGAGGTAACTGTACCACAGCATATCATTGAAAAAGCAGTAAAACCGATTGAGCGCATGCTTGAGATTTCGGCACAGCTGGGATTGTAGTTCTTTGGGATTACAAAGATTACAGGTTGATTTCACCGATTTTTTGATCGGTTGGATGGCCTTGATCAGGAAGTTATAAACTGGGGAATTGTGGAAAACAGGGAGCTATAAAATTGAAGGTATTTTTAGTGTAAAAGTGCCTTCTTGCTTGTAAAAAGGCTAAAAATAGTAAAAAATTTTTCCGCCAAAGGCGGATATAAGGTATAAAGGTTGCGGTCCGAGAAATTGGGTTATCCACATTATTGTTAAGAAGTATAAAAGCCGAAGGGACGCTGGAGTCAATATATTTGTCGTCCGTTTTTCGATGGTCAACTGATTTGGTTGGTATGTGAGAAAAAAGTGTAAAAAAAATTTCCCGCCTCCGGCGGAAGGTGTAAAGCGGGTTGCGGCCTAAGATGTATAAAAATGTAAATTTAAAAGTCTCCCCTTTTAGGGAAGATTTAGAGGGGCTAATATGTTTGAAAATCAGGATAGAACCAATTTAGAGGAGCTTGGCGAATTTGGCCTTATCGGTCACCTTACGAAAAATATTAAGCTTACTAACGAAAGCTCAAAAAAAGGAGTCGGCGACGATGCAGCTGTACTTGATTTCGCCGGTAAAAAAGTGCTGGTGAGTACGGATATGCTGTTGGAAGGGATCCATTTTGATTTGGCGTACACGCCGCTTAAGCATTTGGGTTACAAAGCGATACAGGTAAACCTGAGCGACATTTATGCGATGAATGGAATAGCGTCGCAGGTTACGGTGTCTATCGGCATGTCGAGCAAATTTCCGCTCGAAGCCATTGAGGAGCTTTACCAGGGGATTTATATCGCCTGTGAAAAATATAATGTGGATTTGATCGGCGGAGATACAACATCGTCAAAACAGGGACTGGTGATCAGCGTAACTTCTATTGGCTACGCCGATGAAGATGACATTGTATACCGCAATGGTGCCGAAGAAGGTGATCTGATTTGTGTATCCGGAGATTTGGGCGGTGCTTATACCGGGTTGCAGCTTTTGGAGCGCGAAAAGCTGATCTACATGGAAAATCCTAATATTCAGCCGGATTTGGAAGGTAAAGACTACATTGTTGAGCGTCAGTTGAAACCAGAAGCTCGCCGTGATGTGGTGGAATTACTGAAAAGCATAGAGGTAAAACCAACCGCGATGATCGACGTATCCGACGGTTTGGCTTCAGAAGTATTGCACATCTGTAAGCAGAGCAACAAAGGCTGTAACCTGTACGAGGAAAAAATTCCGCTCGACCCGATGACCTTTGAAACGGCCCGCGAGTTTAACCTCGACCCTACTATTTGTGCTTTAAGCGGCGGAGAGGATTACGAATTGCTATTCACCGTAAAGCAGGCAGATTACGATAAGATCAAGTTCAAAATGGATATCACGATCATTGGCTACATTACCGAACCATCAGCCGGTTGTAACCTGATCACCAAAAGTGGTACCGTACATGAACTAAAGGCCCAGGGCTGGAACGCGTTTAAAAAAGCTGAGTAATGCTGCAGGATATCTTCGATAAATTTTACCTTAACAATCATCCCGACGGCAAACCGCCGCAGATTTTTGTAAAGGGAATTTTATTGCTTTACCTGGGTTTGCTGATCCAAACATTGAATAACTACCTGGATGGTTTTAATTTTTCGGCCATCCTGTTTGTTTTCGTCGCTGTTGGATTTTTGATCTTTGTTACCGGCGAAGGAAAGAAATGGGCAAGGATATTTCTTTCGGTTTTGATATTGCTGAATGTATTTTTCCTGGGATCATCGTTGTTATATAGTTTTGGAATTCTGCACGATAATTCGCCGGCAAAAAAGGCTATCGAAATGCCTGTTTATCTCATTATTTTAACTATTGTCGAGGTTATTATTGAGCTTTGGGGATGGGCGTTGATGTTTACTAAGCAAGCCGATTGGTGGTTTAACAGGAGAAATAGTAATAGATAAAAACTTTATTTTTAAATCAAACCTAAATCTTTTAAAATGAAAAAATACATAATCTTATGTGTTTCATTATTTATTCTAACTAAGAGTTTTGCTCAAAACTCGGCTGTTTTTAAGATAAAATATAAATCGCTGCATAAATATTATGTAAAAATGGTTACGGATCTTAAAATGGAGATGGACGCCGTAGGTGATGAAGTAAGTTTAGCCGAAATAAAGAAAAATACTAAATTGCCAATGACCATAACCGGGCACAATGGTCATGATTTAGATTTAGTTACGGGAAAACTAAATAGCGATAGTTCTTTCCCTTTTACCATGACATTTCAAGGGATGCCGTCGGTAATGAATTTGAATGGGAAACAGATTGAAACCCCGGATCCTTTAAAAGATCAAATTTTTTATGGAACAGGATCGCCGGAGGGTAAAATACATATCGATTCAGTATCCGGAAAAAATGCAGACGAAAAGATAAAATCAGCTGTCACTGCTATTATCAATAATATCAGTAATAAACTACAGTTTCCGGATAAGCCAATGAAAATTGGCGAGACTTTTACACAGGAAATACCGATGGCTATGCCCGTACCCGGCTTTACCAATATGCAAATGAATATAAAGCTTGTTTACAAACTTATATCCGTTAATAATGATGTAGCAAATTTCGATATAGATCAATCGATGGCTATGGATTTGAAGACTACTACAAACGGAGTTGAGTTAACTGCCAATGGTAACGGTAAAGGAAACGGCAAACTTGTTTACAGTATTAAACAAAATTACATGAGCAGCATGGTTAGCAATATCAATTTTAATTTGTCCATGATAATGCAAGGTATAACTTTTAAAGCAAATGCGTCCGCCAACGCATCGTATATGGCAGTAGTTAATGAGCTTTAATTACTCGTCGCCTATATATTTTTGATCAATCTGCTTATCCGCTTTAGCTCCTAATTTTTTAATCTTTTCGGCGGTAGTTGTAAGGTTGCCCCTACCCTCAGATAATTTATTAATGGCATTATTATAGGCCGATTGGGTTTGGTTGATATTTTTGCCAATGCTGTCCATATCACCTAAAAATCCAACAAATTTATCGTACATGTCGCCGCTTAAACGGGCTATTTCCAATACATTACGGTTTTGGCGTTCCTGTTTCCACATGCTGGCAATGGTACGCAGAGTAGCCAGCAATGTCGACGGACTAACGATCACCACTTTCCTATCCCACGCATAATTAAACAGTTCACCATCCAGCTGTACGGCTATGCTGAACGACGATTCTATCGGCACAAAAAGCAGCACAAAATCTGGTGAATTGATCTTATATAGGTCGTGATATTTTTTGGCAGACAGACCGGAAACATGTCCCCGAATGGATTCTACGTGAGCTTTGGCGAATAGTTTTCGGTCATCTTCAGTCTCGGCATTAACCAGTTTTTCGTAGGCTATTAGTGACACTTTGGAGTCGATAATGAGGTGCTTTTCATCGGGCAGATCAATGATTACATCAGGCTGATATCTTGTACCGTCGGGAGCCTGCATGGCAGCCTGGATGCGGTATTCCTGGTCTCTGACGAGGCCTGAACGTTCCAATACCCGCTCCAAAATTACCTCGCCCCAGTTACCTTGTTTTTTGTTATCTCCTTTGAGTGCTTTGGTAAGATTTTGGGCCTCATCACTAATCTGTTTGTTGAGATCCATCAGCTGCGTGATCACCCCTTTCAGGGTGTTCCGTTCAGCGGCTTCCATGTTGTAAACTTTCTCAACTTTATCCTCAAATGCTTTCAGGTTTTCTTTTAGTGGGTTAAGGATAACATCTAAATTACTTCGGTTGATATCGGTAAATTCTTTTGATTTTTCCTTGAGCAGTTTTTCGGCCACATTTTCAAATTCGCGCTGGAACTGTGTGCGTATCTGTTCTATTTCGGCCTTTTGTTCCTGTAGTTTTTCCTGCTGCGATTTATAGTAGGCCCGGGCGCTTTCTAAGGATTGATTGGCCTGTGCCAACTGGGTGCGCTCGTATAAAAGTTCATCAATAAGACGGTTCTTTTCCTCCTTTAAAAAGTTGGTAATGCTTTCTTTTTCAGCAACTAAACCGTTTGATTTCTCCTCGGCTTTGGCTAATAAAATTTTAAGCTGATCATGCTCATACCGGAGTTTGCTCAACTCATCAGCAGATATCAGCTCAACTGCTTTTGGCTTTTTCAGGAATAAAAAAACAGCAATCAGCAGGATGATCAGGGATACAAATACTAATATAATACCGGTCATTTATTTGATAAAAATATTAGTAAAGTAAAGAATTTAATTTTATAAATACTAATAAAGTTAATCAGGAATGGCAAGTGAATTAAGGAATGGGATTATTTTTTCTGTTTTAAAATTCAGCATATAGTTTTGTACAGCATAGCCATCGCTTGCCCGCATCATACCGCCGGCAATATTTATCTGGTATTCGGTATTAGGCTTCAGACTCACTTTCATAATAATGCTTTTGTTATCATTAGCAAAGGTAAATTTTGCCGACTTAGGATAATGATCTATACCCCGGGCTCCCGGGCCAAAAAAGTACTTTATGCCATCCAATTTTTTATCAAAATCAAATATAATTTCAGTTGTGTTGGCTCTTATCGTAGTATCGCCGTTTTTGAAAGGCCTTACTGCTATTACCCGGGCACAATGTTGCTGATAGTCGTCATCGTAAAAATTAATATTCGGCGCCAATTTATTGTAAAAGACGACAATAGCAGGCATAAAGCTTTCAAGTGTAGGATAAGTTTTTCTGTTTGTTTGATATTGACCAAGTAAATTAACCAACGGCCGCATCCAAACAAAACCTCTGGCCAACTGCTGCTTAAGCTCTTGTTCGGCCACCAATGTATCGGTATTATGGGTTTTCAGGTAACTGATTACTGATGCCCTTACTAAAGCTTCGTTCATCATTGTTTTCCACTCACCATAAGCTTGTTTTCGCATTTTTGTGCGCTCCTTTTCGTAAATAAGCGCACCCGCATCTCTCAATTGGCTTTCATAATTATCGGTAAGATAATTGATAAATGAATGGTTAAACTCGTGGATCAATGTAGGCAGATAAGATGCCGCGTCATAAGTAGGTAAGCCTTGCTCATCAAAAGTACCAGAACCAATAATTGCATATACTTTTTTGGTATGATCGTTTAAATAAACATGTGGCCCGTAGTTTCCTCCGCCATTTCCAAATCCTATGATGATATTGAAATTTTCGGCCGGCGCTTTACCATAAAATTTATAATACCAGGATACATCCAGCTTTTTAAACAGGGCATTAAAGCGACTTTCGGCTATAGCATAATCAGCTAAATGGGCATGGAAAAACCCATCGAAGTCGGCGTCTTTATAAAATTGCTTTAATAGGACAGTAAATTTTACAGCGCTTTCCAGGGTCCACCTTTTGTCTGGTAAAGAGACTGAAAAAGGTACTAATGGTTCCAATGCGGGTAGTTCGTTTAAGTGAACGGCCATTGACATAACAGCATCGTAGCTAACGCCGCTGCTGTCCCTCAGTTCCCGGGCGTATTGAATGAGCGGATGGTCAATAAATTTATCAAAATGCTTGTGAATATCTGCAACGTATTTAACATTGTCAGGTGCATTGTATTCTACGTTACCCGCTAAACGGAAAACAATGCTCAGCAATTCTACACGTTTATCAATTCGGGGCGTTGCTATAGTATTATTAGTTTGGGCTGATAACGCTAAGGGAAAAAAGATGATAAGAAAAGATAGGTTTAGGTATTTCATTTAATAAAAAGGTTAAAGGCAACAAAAAAGCAAACTCCTGAAGGTAGACTGATCAGCTAATTCTTAGTTTAATCATGAACAAAAGAAATAGTGATAAGCCGGTATTAATGCACCGGATGCACAGCCGAATCAGTATCACCATGAAGCGTAGTGGTGTCTGCTGAATTAGTTGTAGTGTCGGTGTTTCGGGCTGTTGAAGTTTTTGCCGAATCGGCAGGGCCGCCGCTACCTTGGGTCACGCTGGTATCGTTTTGACGGTTATTTTTATCGGCGCTATGACAGGATGCAAAAGCTATTGAAGCAGCTACAAATGTAAGGATGGTTAATTTTTTCATGGTTGATGTTTAAGGCTTAACGGGTAGTTATACGTTTCAGTTTTATTATTAAGATTTTGTTCGCTGGTATAAATTAAGCATATTCACAAATAAAAAACAATGATGAAGCAACTGATTTATGGGATATTGATAAGCTTGCTGTTTGTGTCGTGTTCAAAAAAGAGCACGGATCAACCACCGCAGCCCCACACTATAAAAGTTACGGTAAGCGCTGCAGATGCCTTTAATGTTTCATTATCTGAATATAAAACAACGGATAGCAGCCCTAAAATAGTTGATGCGAAAGCTGTTGCAAAAGGATCATCATACAACTATACTGCTACATTGAATCAAAATGACCAGGTAACCCTGGTTGTTGCATCAGACGTTAGCAATACCGTAACTTACAGAATTTACGACAATGATAAAATAGTTGTACAGGATACCGACAGGGAAGTGTTGACGCATGGCTCGGTTACCGTTACCTATAATATCCCTTAGTATAAATTATTGAGCTTTCTCTATCCTTAACCCTACATCGCTGATTTCATGAAGGGGGTTATCACGCATGTTTTGTTCTATCTGAAAACGGTAAACGCCTTTTGTGGGGAAATGATAATCTTTACGCAAAAGCACCTGGTAACTGTAAAGGTTACCTGACCCCTTGCCCAGCCATTCGCCATCGGGATTGGCCAGCTTTACTTCGAAACGCGTAGTATGCGTTTTTTTATCGGGCGAGATTTGATTAACCAATACAAAAATGTTGGAGTACTTATAGTTGCCCGTAACCCGTAAATTGAGGTATTGATTATAGGCAACTTTTTCATCATCAATTTTAACATCAAAGTTTACGCGGTTAACGTACGACCAGTTATGATCGGCAATCTCGGTGTTGGTATCAATGATCCTGTTCGGATCCGTACAGGAACCGGCAAACATGGTTACTAATAATAATGCTGCCGGGTAAATGATATTTAAAGCCCGTTTCATTCAGGTTTTGCCTGTTGATTATTGTCGTTATTATTATTCCGGTTTGGGCGGTTTGGCCTGCGGCGCCTGTTGTTATTACCGCTTCCTTCACCCTGTGGTTTTCCTTCGCCTTGTGGCCTCGGTTCACCCTGTGGTCTCGGTTCTCTCTGAGGTTTGGTTTCGCCCTGAGGCCGGCCCTCTCCCTGGGGTTTGTTTTGCTGCGGAGGCCTGTTACCCTGGGGCTTGTTATTGTTTTGCTGCTGGCGGTTTCCTTCAGGACGCGGCTGCTGGGCCGGTTTTTCCTGCGGATTACCCGATCCCTGCTGAGGCTGCTGATTGGCCGGTTTGCCCTCGGCTTGCGCCTGGCCTCCGGGTTTCTGGTTTTTATTGCGGTTTTTGTTCTTCTTTTTGTTGTTGTTGCGCCGTTCGTCGAGGCGGGTAAGACTATCCTGGCCAACCACGTTTTCGTAATCGAGCGCTTTTGCCGCAGGTGTTTCAACTTCAACAATTTCGCCAAGGTCTTCAGGGATCACACCATCTTTATTCTGCTGCTGAATCTCTTTAACCTTTTTTATTGGTAGTGGAACCCATGATTCTTCTCCCGGGTAGCTAAACCACATTATTTTTTTAAAGATGTCGGTTTTTTGCAGGCGGGCATCCCCTTTTTGGGTTTTAAGGGTGTTTACATTATCAGGGATGTATTTTAAGGCATCCATGTAAGTATCCAGCTCGTAGTTAAGGCAGCATTTCAGCTTGCCGCACTGGCCGGCCAGTTTCAGCGTATTTAACGAAAGGTTTTGATAGCGGGCTGCCGAAGTAGATACGGTTTTAAAATCGGTAAGCCAGGTTGAGCAGCAAAGCTCGCGGCCGCATGAACCTATGCCGCCTAAGCGGCTTGCTTCCTGCCTCATGCCAATCTGCCTCATCTCGATACGGATGCGGAAAGTTTCGGCCATTTTCTTGATCAGTTCCCTGAAATCAACGCGGCCTTCGGCCGTATAATAAAATGTAGCCTTGGTTTTATCGCCCTGGTAATCCACATCGCTTAGCTTCATGCTCAGGTTAAGGTCAAGCGCCAGCTTGCGCGATTTGTGCATGGTTTCCCATTCCATATCTTTGGCGGCTTTCCATTTGTCAACATCGGCAACGGTAGCTTTACGGTAGATCTTTTTTACAACATCAGCTTCCTTTACATGGCGTTTTACCATTTGCATGCGCACCAGTTCGCCGGTAAGCGAAACATGGCCAATATCGTAGCCACCAGTGGTTGCTTCAACAGCCACCAACTCGCCGGCTTCGAGGTAAATATTATCGTTGTTTAAATAAAACTCCTTGCGCGAGCCTTTAAACTTAACTTCAATAACCTGGAACGGCTTATAGTTAGTCGGCATGTCCATATGCGACAGCCAATCGTAAACATCTAATTTGCTGCAACCATTAGTAAGGCAACTGCCGTTACTTTTGCAGCCCGCAGGCGAACATCCGCCACCTGTTGAGCAACTTCCACATCCCATAATTAACTTGGCATATATTGATTCCCCGCAGGGACATTTTTATTTATTAGTATTTTAATAATTTGTAAAGATACATCTAAAAATAAGATTTTGGGGTTAGCGTTGCGCTCCACATGATAATGTGCTTTTTCCAGCTCATCAATAATCATTTGCGATTTGCCTATACTCAATACACCGCTCATTTTTTGAGCCGTATCCAGTTCCTTTGCCGGTAAATGTACCAGGCTACCCGCCCCGGCAATGAGTAAACAGCACTCGCGGATAAAGCTGGTACCGTAACGCAAAAAGTTTTTTTGGTTTTCGCGCCCCATTTTGGCAAACTGCTCCACAAAAGCCATCACCTCAATACCTTTATTGCCAAAGCAATAGCGTAGCCATTGCACAAACAGCTCGTGGTAGCTTTTGTTGTCCTGCTGCAGCATGGCCAAAGCTTCGGTCATGTTGCCATTGCTCAGGTAGGCAATTTCGGCAGCGGCTTCCTCGGTTTGGTGATGGGTATTTATTAAATGTGCCTTAATTTCATCATACTCCAACGATGGTATTTTAACCAGCTGCGTACGGGATAATATGGTGTTCAGGATTTGATCCTGGTTTTGGGCAACTAATAAAAACAGTGTATTAGGCTGCGGTTCTTCAATAATTTTAAGCAGTGCATTCCCCTCTTTATCGAGGTATTCGGGCAACCAGAGGATCAGGATTTTATACTCCGATTCAAAAGGCTTAAAGCTTAGTTTTTTAATGATCTGGTGACATTCGGCAATATTGATATTGGCCTGTTTATTTTCGGCATCCAGGTATCCGCGCCATATGTCCAGGCTTAAATATGGGTTAGCCGTTAAAGCGCCGCGCCATTGCTCAATAAAAGTAAGCGCTGTATCATCTTTATGTTTTGCAAAGAAAGGGTAAGAAAAATGCAGGTCTGGATGCATCAGTTTCTGGTATTTCCGGCAGGAAGAGCATGCCCCGCATGAGTCGCCGGGCTGCTTGTCTTCGCAGGATAGGTACTGGGCATAGGCAACAGCAAGCGCCAGGCTGCCCGATCCTTCGGGGCCTAAAAATAATTGCGCATGGCTTACCCGGTTCTCGCTCACCGTGTTAAGCAATCGTTGCTTTGTTGCTTCCTGTCCTACTATTTCTTTAAACTGCATTTGGTGCAAAATAGTAATTTGATTTTGGATTTCGGAATTGGGATTTCGGATTTACACAGGAAACGAGGTTGCTTTATTTATGAAAGGATCTTTTGTAGGCTTGGTTTCATCTTAGTTGCGTTATCTTTACCGAATGGAATCTCAGGTCTCACATCTAATATCTCACATCTAAATGAGAATAATGGCTTTTGATTATGGAACCAAGCGCATCGGCATTGCGGTTACTGATCCTCTGCAGATCATCGCTACCGGGCTTGATAATATCCACCCCAATAATATCATCGAGTTTTTAAAAAAATACCTGCAAACAGAACAAGTGGAGCGCTTTATCGTAGGCGAACCAAAGCAGATGGATAATACCCCTTCGCAATCGGCCATTCATGTAAAAGGTTTTGTGAACCTGTTAAAGAAAACATTCCCTGAAATCCCTATCGAAATGGTTGATGAGCGGTTTACCTCAAAAATGGCATCAGCAACTATCGCTCAGAGTGGGATGAATAAAAAGAACCGGCAGAATAAGGAGTTGGTGGATACGATATCGGCGGTGATATTGTTGCAGAGTTGGATGGGGACGAGATTTTAAGCTGATTCTGAACCATGATTTGCTTGATTAGAGGATTTCATGATAGAGGGTTGAACCTTGATTTTCCTGATTAGATGATAGCCTGATGTCTGCTTCAAACTAATAGATTGTTATTATGAACGCGTTTAAATTGTAAGCTTTTTGATCCGAAATTTATTAGTAGTCCTATTTCCATCTTATAGGCTTCAAGATAGTTCATGGCTTGTGCCAAATGTACATCTTCAAGGGATATGATGGCTTTTATTTCAACCATGATTGATCCTTCAACAAAAAAATCAACCCGACGCTTTCCTATGTCAACACCATCATAATAGATGATCATCTCCAGTTCCTGAGCAAACTTCAGATCTGCTTTTGCTAATTCCAAAGCCAATGCGCGCTGGTAAATTAATTCCTGAAAACCATTTCCGAGAGTATTATGTACACGCATTGCACATCCTATTATCTTTTCAGTAAGCTCTTTATATTTCATGTTAAGGTTTAAATCCAGCTAAAGATATCGTATTAAAAACAAACTCAAAACCACCATCAAAAAATCCTTTAATCAAGTGAATCAAGGTTCAAAAGGAAGCGATGTATAGCATCAGGAAATCCTTTAATCGAGAAAATCAAGGTTTTTGTGTATCTTTGCCCCCATGGATATTCTCCCTAATGCCTTACTGGCTTACTTAGATGACCATTGCGACCCGGAGCCGGAGGTGCTTAAAAAGCTCAACCGCGAAACGCATATCAAGGTGTTAAAACCTAACATGCTATCGGGGCATTACCAGGGCAGGCTGCTTAGTTTTTTAAGCAAAATGGTGCAGCCTAAACGCATCCTGGAGATAGGTACCTATACAGGCTACTCGGCTATTTGCCTGGCCGAAGGTTTGGCCGACGACGGCATCCTCCACACCATTGAGGTTAATCGCGAAATGGAGGAGATCATCACTTCACATCTTAAACTAACAAATGTTGAAAACAAAATAAAGCTGCATTTTGGGCAGGCAGAGGCCGTTATTGCTGATTTACAGGAGGATGTTTTTGATTTGGTGTTTATAGATGCCGATAAAAAGAATAATTATACTTACTTTCAATTAGTTTTTGACAAAGTCAGATCCGGAGGATTAATAATAATTGATAACGTTTTGTGGAAAGGAAAGGTGTACGGCACCGAAAAAGATGCCGATACTGAAGGAATCCGCAAACTAAATGACCAGATAGCTGTTGATAGCAGGATAGAAAAATTGATCCTGCCGGTACGCGATGGGCTGCTGGTTATCAGAAAAAAATAAATTATGAAGAAAATCTTACTGATTACAACACTGTTGATTTCAACATTAGCTGCTTCAGCACAGAAAAATACCTCACAATCTTACATTGAAAAGTTCAAAGATGATGCCATTAAGATCATGCACGAAACCGGGATCCCGGCAAGCATCGTTTTAGGTGTAGCCATGCATGAATCGGGCTGCGGCAACAGCAACATAGCACAAAACCTTAATAACCAGTTTGGAGTAAAAGGTTACAATACCGTAGTTTATACCAAACACAACAAAAAAGTTCGTACCTCTTATAAAAGATACGATTCGGTTTTTGACTCGTTCCAGGACTTTGCACGTATCATGACCGAGCGCAAGCAGTTTAGCCACCTGGCCGACGCGCTTACCCATTATGATTATAAAGGATGGGCAAAAGGTATTCAGCGTGCCGGTTATGCCGGTAGCCGCAGATGGGCATCGCAGGTTTTAGGTATCATTAACAGGTATAACCTCAATGACCTGGATGAAAATCCGGCAAATCAAACGCAATTGGCCGACGCAACAACTAAACAGCAATAATTACGTTTATAAAATCTTAATTTGGCCCTGGTTATATGCCACATAATAAGATTTAAGCCTCATGCGAAAAACAATATACCTGTTCATTGCTCTAGTTTGCCTCAGTTCATGCTCTGCCCGCAAAAAAACCACTACAGTATCAAACCGAGATGCCAAACGCAATAACAGCAATATCCAAAAAGCCAACAAGGATGCTATTGCAAATTACCGGTCATACAACTCGTTAGAATATATTGACCGCTTTAAGGCCATCGCCATTCAGGAAATGAACCAGTATGGTATCCCGGCCAGTATCACCCTGGCGCAGGGCTTATTTGAATCGGGCGCGGGCAATAGTGACCTGGCCAAATATGCCAACAACCACTTCGGCATAAAATGCACCAGCGACTGGACCGGCAAAAGCTATTATAAGGATGACGATAACGTGAATGATTGCTTTCGCGTTTATGATAACCCGGAAGATTCCTTCCGTGACCACTCGGCGTTTTTAAAACGTAAAAATTACGCTAAACTTTTTGAACTGGATAAGAACGATTACGAAGGCTGGGCTTATGGATTGAAAAAGGCGGGTTATGCTACTAATCCTAAGTATCCGCAGTTGCTTATCAATATTATTGTAAAATATAACCTCGATCAGTACGACCGCCCCGAAGGCGAGATTGCTAAAATTAAACGGGAAGACCGTGTGTTATCTCAGATCAACGATAGCATTGGCAAACCTGTTCAGGATACCCTTTCCAAAACCCCGCCCGACGATAAGATCTACACCGTAAAACAGGGCGATACACTATACAACATATCCAAGCGTTTTGGAATAACTGTTGATGACCTGAAAGCATTAAACAGTATGAGCGACAATGGCATTAAAATTGGCCAGAAGCTTGTTGTTGTTAAGTGAGGAACAGAGGCAAGACAGCAAGAGTCAAGAGCCAGGACAGAAAGAAATGACCTCTAAATCTATCTTGATTCTTGACTCCTGATATCTTGACTCTCTCCCCAAAAGGTTAATTGTTGTTAAATTGTATGATCGCCCGCTGTACAACACGTATTTTTGCCCCCGCAATGAAATTGTGGATGCTCCTGATATGTTTTGCCCTGCCCGCGGCCCCGGTTTTTGCCCAGCAAAAAACCGTGGATGGGGTTGTGTTTGATAAAGACAGCAAAGACCGCATTGCCAAAGTTAATGTACAGAACATCACCACCGGCAAATCAATTTACAACACTTTTAAAGGTGAATTCAAGATAGAAGCCCAACCCGGCGATGTGCTTGTTTTTACAAAATCAGATCATCATCCCGATACTTTGAAAGTGCAAGGCGGCGAATCACTGGCCGTTTATATGAAGCGCACTGCTATCCAGCTTAAAGAAGTTATCGTGCGTGATACCCTGATTAACCCGCAAAAACGGCTGGCTGCAACCAAAAACGATTATACCAAAATCTTCGGCCCGCTTAATAATAAGGACCTGCTGAGCTTTGGGCCGGGCGGTGCTGGCTTAAGTATCGACGCGCTTTACAATTCATTAAGCCGCAGCGGCCGCAATGCTGCCCGCCTGCGCGAAACTATTGAAAAAGACTATCAGCAAAGTGTTATTGACTATCGTTTTAACCGAACTTATGTTGGCGCAATCACCAACTTAAAAGATCAGCAGCTTACCGATTTCATGTTACGGTACCGTCCCGGCTATTATTTGGTGAAAACGGCAAGCGACTATGAATTTATAGCCTCCATTAAAACCAACCTCAATCGTTTTTTAAAGTATAAGAAACGGCCGTATTCCCTTACTCCGCTTGTTACGCCCGATGACAGCAAGAAGGATCTTGGCCGTGAATAAGACAGATAAACCTTAATACAAGGTTCATTTTAATATCCGAAAATTCCGATATTTTTGCCCAAAAGTCGTTTGCCAGACTAAACCCTGAAGCAACATTTTTGTTTATTGTGGGTAAAAAAGGAGATTTTTGCTTTAATTTGTTTACTATGTTAAAAACAAAACCGGGATTACTAATACTCGCATTATCAGTCACGTGCGTTTTATCAGCAAAAGCACAAACAGATACCCTGAAAAAAGATAGTGTTAAAATAGACACTGCCGTACTTAATAAATACCGGATAAATTCCCGCAAAAACGCCATCCCCACCCGGGTTCGCCCCATACAGATCCAGCGCGAAATGGTACCTGTTACCATGCTCGATTATAAAGTAAACTACTGGAAAAAGGTAATCACATTTGGGCTGAACTTTAGCCAATCGGCATTTAGCAGCAATTATGCGGCGGGTGGCGTAAGCGCGGTGGCATTGGGTTCAAATTTTATTTATCATACCGAATATAACAAAGCGCCTTTCAGTTACGTATCCGAGCTTAACCTTACTTACGGCGTATCAAAAAATAAGGGACAGGGCAAACGTAAAACGCAGGACCGTATATATTTTGATAACAAAGTAGCGTCTCAATTATCAAAAAGCTGGTACTTCTTCGGTTCGTTAACCTTTGAGTCGCAATTTGATAAAGGTTTCAATTATGTTGATATGGGGAATGGAAAATTTGATCAGCAATATATTTCAAACTTTATGTCGCCGGGTTATCTTACCGAATCGGTCGGTTTTGAGTATAAGCCAAAAAGTTGGTTCGATTTGCGTTTAGGTACCGGTACTGCAAGACAAACTTTTGTACTTGATCAGGCCATCCACAAATATCAAAAAGATAACTACGGTGTGGATACGTTAAAAACCGTGAAAAACGATCTTGCGTTCCAGGTTGTTGCGTTGCTGGATAAAGATATAGCCAAAAACATTCACTTAAATACCCGTTACGCGTTGTTTATCCCTTATGCCCAATCGCCAAAATTTATTACCCACCGTGTTGATTTAACGCTAACAGCTAAAGTGAACAGGTTAATTAGTGCAACGGTAAACGGAACGCTGTTGTATGATAAACATACATCCGATAGCGCGCAGGGTTATGAAGGTATTGGATTGGGGATGCTGTACCGGTTCCCGTAACCTATTTGTAAAACACTAATACTTTCATTTTACGTTCGGCCTTATCCAGTATAAGGCCGAGCTTGTTTACCGACTGTACTACTCCCTCTTGCGTACGCAGATCGACCGTGGTTTTTATATCGTATTTTTCTTTCAATCCGGTTTCATCCACAACCGGGCGGTCAAGGTCATTGCTCAAATAATCATTTGCGAAATTTGCTAACGACACCGATGTGCCGTTATACCCTTCCCCGCTAAAACTGATCATCGATTTATTTTGCGTTGATACCTGGAATGCCAATTTTTGGTCTGGGTTTACTCTGAGTACATAAACCGGGATTAACTTTTCGGATATCCGGGCCTTTATAGGGAGTGAAGTTAGCAGCTTCTTTTGCATGATGCTGCTAAGACTGTCCTTATCTTCGGGTTTAACTAACAGATCAAAACAATAAAGGGAATTTTTATTATCAAAGTCACATAATGACTTTTCATCTATCTCATAAACGATCTGTTTTGAGGAGGTGATGTCAAACGCATCTTTAAATAAAACATCAGCACAAACATTAATATAACTCACCCTTCTGCCATTGTATGGCGCGTTTAAATAGTGCCTGCCCATACTTTGTTGCCCCTTCATGTAGCTGCGAATGGTAAAACTTTCGTTAATAGTGCTATCTACTCCGAAAATATCTTTGCTGTTGTTTATTGGTGCTTCCTTTACTTCTGCCGATGATTCGATTGACTTACCGACCATAAGTTTATTGATTAGCCGTTGATTTACCGAATCTGTTTTTACAAGTGCCATGATCTGATGCCTGCTATTAATGATAGCACATTGCCCAACAGATGAAAACCCGAATGCTTTATATAAAAAGTAAGATGTGTCGCTGGCCAGCCATAGAGTTGATGGTTTTTTGGCCAGGTATTTTTTTAAGCGTTCGGCTGGTTCGTTGGAGAGGGCAATCACCCGAATCTTGCTTTCATTTGCTTTTTGCAGTTTGGCCAAAGCGTCCATTTCGGGGATACAGGGACTGCACCAGGTACCCCAAAAGTTTAAAATGTAGAACGGTGCTTTAGTCGGGTCGGCAAGGTTAACTTGCAATGCCGGCGCATTAATAATGGGCTTTATAACAATAGCGGGAATAATATCGCCGGGTTTTAAAGTTTGCTGGGCCGATGCGGAAAAGCAACAAGCCGATAAAAGCAACGCGAATATTTTTTTCATGATGAATACGGATTTTATACCGCAAAAATGGAGTGTGTAAAAGTAAAACTGTGTTATCGGTCAGGTTAACAAACGTTATATTATGTTAACAGCTGATCGTATTTAACGTCGATGTTTTACATTTGATAATGCCGAAAAACACCCGCTTTGTTATCGTTATATGTGCCGTGGCAATTGCAAATCTTTTACTGTTGCAATTTTACTGGGTGAAAAACTACTATGCGGTAAACCAGGCCACTTTTGAAAAAGAGGTAAATATGGCTTTTGAGGATGCATTGAAAAAAGAATTTAGCCTCCGTTGTGATACGATACAGCAGTTGCTTGCCAAACGGCTAATGGATACTACCGAGTTTTTGATGACAAGCAGGTTTGATACAACAGAAAAGAAACACATTTTTACTATAGCAAACGCCCATAAGCCGGGACAAAAATTTTCATCTTCGGCATTAAGCTTTCGCGGTATTAACAAGGCATTGTTGCCCGGTGATACCACTTTTAAATGGATAATAGCCCAACGGTTTGCATACACCATGCGCAGCGAAGATCTGCAAAATCATGTTGTATACTATCGCACTCAAAACCTTGGCGGCTTTATGGTTGATAACGTTAATAAGTATGATTTTGACACGACACGCCTAAGACCAGTACTTGTAAATTATCTGAAGGAAAGAAATATCGATATCCCCTTCCGATTTTATTTGCGCGATGCCGATAGCACGATGAACCTGAACCATTTTGATGAAAAGCTGCTGGCCCGTTATCCCATCATTACCAAATCGTACCCAACCTATAAACAAAAAGGCAGCGACAAATACGTAAGGGCCATGTTCAGCAATCCTTTTTCATACGTTATTGGGCGTATGGGACTTATGTTTGCCGGTTCGCTGCTGCTTATCGCATTGGTGGCCTTTAGCCTTATCTACTTATTGCGTACCCTGTTTAGGGAAAAAAGGCTATCGGCTATCAAAAATGATTTTATTAGCAACATAACCCATGAGTTTAAAACGCCGATTGCCACAGCTTTGGCTGCAATAGAAGCATTGAACGGCTTTGGTGTACTTGATGACCGTGAAAAGACGCAGCGTTATCTTTCTCATACCAAAAATGAACTCGAAAAACTGGCCGGGCTGGTTGATCGGGTGCTAAGCATCTCGGTGTATGAAAACGCGGATTTTGATATAAAGCCAGAACGTGTTGATATCGACGCCGAAATAAAAGGTCTGTTAGCAAGCGCGGCAGCATTGCCCGGAAAGGAAATAAACTGGAACTATGTAAACAGTACCGGAATAAATAAAATCATGGTTGATCAATTGTATTTTGAACATGCGGTTAATAATGTGGTTGATAACGCACTTAAGTATTCGGGCCCTCGGGTTCAACTGGTGATAAGTGTGAGCATAAAGAACAACTTTTTGATCATCGAGGTAAAAGATAATGGGATAGGTATAGCTGCCAACGACTTGCCGCTGGTGTTTGAAAAATTTTACCGCGTGCCTTCCGGAAACCAACACCGGGTAAAAGGCCATGGCCTTGGGCTGAGCTATGTAAAAAGCATTGTGGATCGGCATCGGGGATGGTGTAAAATAGAAAGTGAGTTAGGTAAGGGTACTACACTTAGTTTAGCATGGCCAATATAAATAACGTTAAGGTTTTACTGGTTGAGGATGAACCGGTACTGGCCGAGATAGTACAGGAAAGCCTTCAATCAAGAGGGTTTAACGTGTTTCTGGTTGATACGATTGCGTTGGCTAAGGTCATTTATTATGATAGCCAGCCCGATATCATAGTGCTTGACGTGATGCTTCCTGATGGCAGCGGCTTTGACCTTGCCCGGCAGATCAGGAATGTGGATACAGAAATACCCGTGATTTTCCTTACTTCCAAATCTTTACCGCAGGACGTGGTTGAGGGGTTTGAAAGCGGGGGGAACGATTATTTAAAAAAACCGTTCAGCCTGGAGGAGCTCATTATTCGGATAAGGGCTTTACTGAGTAAAAACAGGCTGGTGACAAATAAAAGTGCCGGCATTACCAAGATTGGCCGGTACCGGTTTCATTATCCGCAAGGGGAACTCAATTTTGAACAGAAAAGCCGCATGTTGACCACTCGAGAGGGAGAAATTCTTAACCTATTGATTATGAATAAAAACCAACTGCTTAATCGTGATGAGTTATTGTTAAGCCTTTGGCAAAACAACGATTATTTCAGCAGCCGGAGCCTTGATGTATTTATTACCAAGCTGAGGCGTTATTTGAAAGATGACCCATCAGTAAGTATCCTCAACGTTCGTGGCCGAGGTTACAAGTTAATCTACTAAGTAATTGAGTTAATATAGTTCAAAATCATACCTTTGCATTCTTATAAAAAAGATTAAAGTTTTTTAATATAATGTTTGAAAATCTTTCGGATAAACTCGACAGGGCGTTCAAGGTCCTGAAGGGTCAGGGAACTATTACTGAAATAAACGTGGCCGAAACCATGAAGGAGATCCGCAAGGCCCTTCTTGATGCCGACGTTAATTATAAAACCGCCAAAGCATTTACCGATGATGTGAGGCAAAAGGCGCTTGGTAATAATGTATTAACATCTATTTCACCAGGCCAGCTGCTTACCAAGCTCATGAACGATGAGCTTACCGCGTTGATGGGCGGTACCACAGCCGATCTGAATTTTCCGGCTACTCCTACCATCATCCTTATTGCCGGCTTGAATGGTGCTGGTAAAACAACCTTCACAGGTAAGCTTGCCAATTATTTAAAAACACAGCGCAATAAAAAACCATTACTGGTTGCTGATGATATTTACCGTCCGGCGGCTATTGATCAGCTGGAGGTTTTAGGCCAGCAAATAGGTATCCCGGTGTATGCCAATCGCGACTCGAAAGACCCGGTTGCTATTGCCCGCGAAGGTATAGCCCAGGCTAAGCAGAACGGTAATAACGTGGTGATTATTGACACCGCCGGCCGTTTGGCTATTGACGAGGCCATGATGGTGGAGATTGAGCAGGTAAAAGATGCCGTGAAACCACACGAGATCCTGTTTGTGGTTGACTCCATGACCGGCCAGGATGCTGTGAATACTGCTAAAGTGTTCAATGACCGCCTTGATTTTACTGGTGTGGTTTTAACCAAGCTGGATGGTGACACCCGCGGTGGTGCGGCCCTTTCTATCAAATCGGTTGTTAATAAGCCTATCAAGTTTATTGGTACCGGCGAAAAGATGGAAGCGCTTGACGTTTTCCACCCCGATCGTATGGCATCAAGGATCCTGGGTATGGGCGACGTGGTGTCGTTGGTTGAACGCGCCCAGCAGCAGTTTGACGAGAAAGAGGCAGCCGAGCTACAGAAGAAGATCCGCAAAAACAAGTTCGACTTTAACGACTTTTACGGCCAGATCCAGCAGATCAAGAAAATGGGTAACATGAAAGATCTGATGGGCATGATACCGGGCGTGGGCAAAATGATGAAGGATGTTGAGGTTGATGATAATGCGTTTAAAGCGATAGAGGCCATTATTCAATCTATGACCCCGTTTGAAAAAGCTAACCCTGAAACCATTAATCAAAGCCGCCGTAACCGCATAGCCAAAGGTTCGGGCACCGATTTACAGGAAGTTAACCGCCTAATGAAGCAGTTTGATGATATGAAGAAAGTGATGAAGCAAATGAGCAATCCCGCTGCTATGGCCAACATGATGCGCAGGATGCCTAAAATGTAAGGTAGGTATAACTTATAAAAAGAACGTCTCTTGCTAAAAACAAGGGACGTTTTTTTTGCTCCTTTGCTGACGAACAAAATGAACATATGTATAATTTATTATACACAATTTCACACCTTTTGCGAATTGAAGTCATTAAAATGTCATTTACTGTGCAATGGCACTTACTTTGATTTACTACAGCGAACAGATGAGGGCTTAAGTTTACCCCTCCCTCACATATTAATAACTAAAAAACTAATCATGAAAAAGTTAATTAAACCCGTTTTATTGACCGCTGCGTTATTTGCTTTTAAAGTTGGTTCGGCCCAGGTTAATCTTGGAGCAACTACCGCTACCAAAATAGCTACGCGGGTAGCTACGCCAACAGTGAATGCTGCATCTATAGCGCAAAAAGCGGTTAACACAACCTCAACCGTAACCAACCAGGCTGCAACACAGGCTCAAAATGTAGCAGCGCGGACAGCCGCTCAAACCCAGGCTACCACCAACCAGGCCGTAACGGGCGTTGCCGCCAGTGAGGCCGCCAATGTTAACAGCAACGTTGCCTCAACCGTAAATACTACGGCAGGTACAACAGCTGCACAAGCCGGTGTTAGCAGCAATACCTCAGCCGCAGGTACTGTTAATGCAACCGGAGTAACAGCATCAGGCGAAAAAGCATTAACCACAACCGAAGGTGTTGCTGCTAACACTACCGAAAAAGTAAGCAGCAATGCTGCCGCTTTAAGGGCTGGCGCTACAACAACAACAGGTAAAACTGCAATGGCCGCGGGTAATAGCGCCGATGCTGTTAGCAAAAATGTGAGTGTTACCTCGTCCGGTAACCTGAACAGCACAGGTAACGTGGCAGCGGGCTCTAAAAAGCTAAATACAGGGTTCTCAAATAGCAGCGCTTCCAGTACTGCTGTAAAGGCGGGAAAGAAAAGCGTTACTGTTAAAACTTCGGGCAAAAGTTCAGCCAAACTAAGCGCTACCAAACAGTAATAGTATTTACATACATTAAATCAAAAAGGCCGGTACCGGCCTTTTTGATTATCCGCACTTTTTTTATTCAACATTAGCTATGAAAAAACTTAAACTTATCCTGCTGCTGGCTTTGACCGGCCCTGCGGTTTATGCCCAGCAAAAACCTGATACCGCGGCAAAAACAAAAGAGTTGTTTGTAAATGCGGGTTTGCAATATCTTTCAAACCTTACCTATGCCGGCCGGCGCGATGAAAGCAGTGTCCCGGTGCTTCTTCCCTCGGTTACATTAGTTAGCAAGCAGGGCTTTTTTGTAAGTGCTATCGGCTATTTTGATCTTAATGGCTCCAAATCGGGCACCGAGGGCCTTAGCGTTACACCGGGCTATGTTTTCGCGTTTGATGCAAAACGGTATTATGGAGGCAACGTATCGGCCACTAAATATTTTATCACCAAGAGCAGTCCCATTATACTTTCATCATTTAATGCCACGCTCGACGGACAGTTGTATGCCAATCCGGATGATATTGTAAAATTTACCGCGGGCATCAGCTATAGGTTTAATAAAAATAACAGCAACGACGTTGTTAATACGGCCGAATTATCAAAAGAAATTTTTGCCCTGAAAACAGGCGTGGATAAAAAAAGCGGGCTAAAAGTTACTCCTACCGCCACGCTTTATGCCGGTACACAATCTTTCTACCAAACTTATTATACCGAATCGCAGGTTACCCGCTCGATAGAGCAGCCCCAGCAGCAAACACCTATTAATATCCTGTTTCCCAGTCAGCCAAAGCAAACTATCATAACGCAAACGGTAACGCAGCAAAACCAGCGCGAGGTAAGGCAATATAAGCTGCTTGCTTTCAGCGGATCGTTGCCTTTAACCTATACTATTAACAAGTGGCAAATCCTCTTTACGCCCTACCTCATCAAGCCATTTAACCAGGTTGATTATGTAAAAAACACCAAAATGAACGGGCTTTACTTTTTGTTCACCACAGGGGTTAATGTAACGTTTTAGCAATGTAAAAATGTGATAAACCATATAGCCTGGAAGGGTGGATGACAGCATGTTTTTATTAGCTTTGTTGCAGTACAAAACAAACTGAACCACGGCTATGCGCAGGATATTTTTTATTCTTTTATTGTTACCGGCCCTGTTTACCATGCCGGCATTTGCCCAGGCTCCAGGGGCGCAGATTGATGTTAAACATTATACGTTTGATATTAAACTTAATGACGCCGATAATAATATAGAGGGAAAGGCCACGGTTTCGGTAAGGTTTTTGAACGGCGCGGAAGGGTTTAGCCTCGACCTGGTGAAAAAGAATGCTGCAGGCAAGGGTATGCTGGTATCGGCAGTAACCGAAAATGGGAAGCCGGTAAAGTTTACCCAGGATGATGAACAGCTAAAGATCAATACCCGGGCCTATAAAGGAAACACCCGCGATTATACGATAAGTTACAGCGGCATGCCGGCCGATGGGTTGATCATCTCGACCAACGCATTCGGGCACCGTACTTTTTTTGGTGATAACTGGCCTAACCGGGCCCATAACTGGCTGCCCTGCGTTGATAATATTGCCGACAAAGCCACGGTTGATTTTATTGTAACCGCGCCCGATCATTACCAGGTAGTATCAAACGGCCTGCAAACCGAAGAAAAGGAACTCGACGGAAAGCTTAAATTAACCCATTGGGTTGAAGCCGTTGCGCTGCCTACCAAAGTAATGGTTATAGGCGTAGCTGAGTTTGCAGTTGACCGCCCCGGTGATGTTAACGGAATCCCGGTTTTTACCTATGTTTTTCCGGAAAGTAAAGAGGTGGGGTTTAAAAGCTATGCTGTAGCTAAAAACATTCTCCCCTACTTTATAAAAAATGTTGGCCCTTACAGCTACGAAAAATTGGCCAACGTGCAGTCGAAAACCATTTTTGGCGGTATGGAAAATGCCAGTGCCATATTCTACTTTGAAGAGTCGGTTAAAAGTCCGGATATAGAAGAACTAATGGCGCATGAAATTGCCCACCAGTGGTTTGGCGATGGCGCCAGCGAGAAAAGCTTTGGCCACCTTTGGTTAAGTGAAGGCTTTGCTACTTATATGACCAATCTTTATCTCGAAAATAAATACGGGGCCGATACCTTAAAAACACGCCTTATTGGCCAGCGTAAAAAAGTGCTGGATTTTGAAAAAGAGCGTTTAACCCCCGTGGTTGATACCGCTGTTAAAACAAAATTTATGCAGCTGCTTAATGCCAATAGTTACGAAAAAGGCGGTTGGGTGCTGCACATGCTGCGGCGCAAACTGGGCGACGATGTTTTTTGGAAAGGGGTAAGAAATTATTATTCAAAATACCAGGGCAGCAATGCCAATACTGATGATTTAAGGCGGGTAATGGAACAAACCAGCGGCAAGGACCTGAAACAGTTTTTTACGCAATGGCTGCGCAACGCAGGGCACCCAAATTTGGCGGTTAGCTGGAAGTATAATGAAAAGGATAGTTACATTACCATAAATGTAACCCAAAACCAGGCCTATGTTTACAATTTGCCGCTGGAGGTGTCTGTTGACGGGCAGCTGTTAACCGTGCCGGTAAAAGAGAAATCGACAACAGCCCGTTTCCGGGTAAAAGCCAAACCGGCAGATGTTAAGGTGGACCCGAATATAAACCTGCTGGCATCGTTTGAGGAAAAAAGATAGAAGCGTTTTAAAGAGGGGACTTTGTGTCTTCTTTCTTGTTATAGACTAAAACAAATGCTATCGTTTATATCCCTCTTTTAAATAAAAAGAAAATTGTCATTTCGATGGAGCACGTGGGCCATGAGCGCCGGGGCGAAAGAGAAATCTTATACACCAAGCAGGGCCGCTACATCTGATTTAGGGCTGGCGTATAAGATTTCTCCTCACGCCCGTACATTACCCGCTTGGTTTGTCGAAATGACAACTGAATTTATTTTAGTAAGATTAAAGAATACAGATATACGATAAGCCGCAACTCGGGTTTATCCCACCTACGCCGCTATCACCCTGTTGATCACCTTTTCCAGGTCTTCAAGGTCAAATGGTTTGGCTAAATAGCTTTGGGCGCCGGCATGATTGGCCAGGATCTGGATATCGCTGTTTGCCGAAAAGTAAATTACCGGTATTTCTTTAAGTCCTTCGGTTTTTTTGAGGGTTTGCGTGGCAATGATTCCGCCCGAATCGGGGATCCAGTTATCCATCATGATCACATCAGGCAAGATGCCCGAAACTTTTTCAACAATGTTATTGCAGTCGCTAAATGTGTGCACTTCCCACCCTTGTTCCTCCAAAATATAACTGCAAATAGAAAGTATGTCCTCGTCGTCATCAAATATGACAATTTTTTTAGATGGAGTATTCATTGGATAGTTGTATGTGAATTTATAGGAATCTTTTCATAAAAACAAATGTTTTAAATTGAAAATTAAATTTGCCCGTTTAAATAAGACTTTATATCGCCCTGCTTTAAATTAACTCCATGCGTAAACTACTTCTTAATCACTGCAAAATCTAATTATTGACTTTGTAACCGATTAATTACTACGTTTTATTAAAAACAGTAATATTTTTACTTATCCAATTTTAACAGCCTTATTAATTCCTGTTATCAACAAATAAACCTGTAAATCCTGTTTCATGAATACGCAAATCAAATCGATTTTATTGGGCGCCATGCTGCTTGGCCCGGCTGCTGCAATAAACGCGCAAACAAAGGCAAGCTTGTGGCTTACCAGGGCCGACAGATCGGCACTTTTTGAGCAGCAAAAGGAGCCGCTTATTTTTAAAACCGGGGCGGCCAGCGGCACCACTATTACTGTTAAGGATAAGCAACATTATCAGCCGATAGACGGGTTTGGATTTGCATTAACCGGGGGCAGCGCCATGCACATCATCCGCATGAGTGCCGGAAGCCGGTCCGCGCTGCTTAAAAATCTTTTTGCGGTTACGGGGAATGATATTGGCATCAGTTATTTAAGGCTGAGTATTGGTGCATCCGATCTGAACGAGAAAGTATTCTCCTATGATGATATGCCCAAAGGCCAGACAGATCCAACGTTAAAACATTTTAACCTTGGACCGGATAAAACCGATGTGATCCCGGTAATGAAACAGATCCTGGCAATTAACCCGGCAATCAAGGTGTTGGGTTCGCCATGGTCGCCGCCGGCCTGGATGAAAACCAATAATGATACCCGCGGCGGCAGATTAAAACCCGATTGTTACCCGGTGTATGCAAAATACCTGGTTAAATATATCCTGGCGATGAAGGCCAATGGAATTAATATTGATGCCATCACCATTCAAAATGAGCCATTACACCCAGGTAATAACCCCAGCTTGCTGATGGTTGCGCCCGACGAAGCCGACTTTATCAAAAATAATCTTGGCCCCGCGTTTAAAGCGGCAGCCATCAAAACAAAGATCATTGTTTATGATCATAATGCCGACAGGCCCGATTACCCTATTTCGATATTGAACGACCCGGCTGCCCGTAAATATGTGGATGGTTCGGGCTTTCACCTGTATGGCGGCGATATCTCGGCCCTTACCGATGTGCACAACGCCCATCCTGATAAAAATATTTACTTTACCGAGCAGATGACCGTTGAGCCCGAAAATCAAAGTACCATCAACATTGCCTGGCCGGTAAAAAGCCTTATTATTGGCGCAACCCGTAACTGGAGCCGCAATGTACTGGAATGGAACCTTGCCGCCGACCCTGAATATAAGCCCTACACCGACAGGGGTGGCTGCCCAATGTGCCAGGGTGCGGTTACCATTGATAAAAACGAGGTTAAGAAGAACGTAGCTTATTATTCAATTGCCCACGCTTCTAAATTTGTACGTCCGGGTTCAGTACGTATTGCATCAAACAATATGGATACTTTACCTAATGTGGCTTTCAAAACCCCTGATGGCAAAAAAGTGCTTATCGTGGCCAACACCGGCGATGGCGCGCTGGATTTTAACATTCAATACCAGGGTAAAGTATTAGCTGTTAAACTTGATAAAGGTTCGGTTGGAACGTATATCTGGTAATATAAACCGGTTCAGGAAAAATTTAAATGCACAACAACATGTTAACATCGTTAATAAAAAACATAAAGGTAAGGTCTGGGATTAAAGCTCTGCTTGCCGCGGCTCCTGCATTATTTGTCTCGTTGCAAGGAAATGCGCAAACAGGCTTTTTAAAAGCCGAAGGCAAAAAAATAGTTGATGAAAAGGGGCAGAATGTATTGCTGCGAGGGATGGGTTTAGGGGGATGGATGCTGCAGGAAGGCTATATGCTGCACATTAACAAAGACAGCCGGCAGTACCGCATTCGCGAAAGGTTTGAAGAGCTAATGGGCCCGGCCGAAACTAAGGAGTTTTATGATACCTGGCTGGCCAATAATACCCGCAAAATTGATGTAGATTCGATGAAACGCTGGGGATTTAATTCTATCCGCCTGCCAATGCATTATAACCTTTACACCTTGCCGGTTGATAAGGAGCCCGTTGCCGGTAAAAACACCTGGCTGGATAAAGGGTTTAAAATGACCGACGATCTGCTGTCCTGGTGTAAAGCAAACCACATGTACCTAATCCTTGACCTGCATGCCGCCCCCGGCGGACAAGGCAACGACCTGAACATCTCCGACCGCGACCCGGACAAACCATCGCTTTGGGACAGCGAGGCCAATAAGCAAAAAACCATAGCCCTTTGGCGTAAACTGGCCGAACGGTATAAAAACGAACCTTATATAGGTGCTTATGATATCATCAACGAGCCCAACTGGGGTTTTGACGATCCTCAAAATGATAAAAACGGACTGAAGGAAAAAACAAACGGACCGCTAAGAAAACTGATGGTTGATATTACTGCTGCCATTCGCGAGGTAGATAAAAAACACATCATTATTATTGAAGGCAACGGCTGGGGCAATAACTATAATGGTATTTTACCCCAATGGGATAAAAACATGGTTCTGAGCTTTCATAAATACTGGAATTTTAACGATCAGAAGTCTGTTGATCATATCGTAAAAACCCGCGAGCAGTATAATATCCCCGTATGGTTAGGCGAAACCGGCGAAAACTCAAATACCTGGCTTACCGAAGCTATCGGTTTGTTAGAAAAAAATAACATTGGCTGGTCATTATGGCCATTGAAAAAGCTGGGCAATAATAACCCGATGGAGATCCGTTCAAATCTGAACTATGATGATGTGGCGAGGTACCTGAACACCGGCAGGAATAAACCTAACGAAAGCAATACGTATAGCGGCACCCTTGAGCTGGCTACGTATGCTAAATTAGAAAATACCATTATCCATCATGATGTCATCGATGCTATTTTCAGGCAGCCGCACACAGCCGTTACCAAGCCCTTTAAAGCCAACAGGATTGGCAACGGCACCGTGATCAATGCTGTTGATTATGACCTGGGCCGCAACGGTTACGCTTATTTTGACACCGATACCGCCGACTATCATACTTCAGGCAAACCCGGTGTTGGCAACAAAGGCCACGTTTACCGGAATGACGGCGTTGATATCAGCAAAGATTCTACGAAGTATGAAAGTTACTATGTAGATCATATTGAAACCAATGAATGGACCCAGTACACAATACAGGTTAAAACATCGGGCGTATACTCCCTAAGCCTCAAAGTGGCATCTGCCACCGATGATGCCCAACTATCTGTTTTAGTTAATAATATAACCCAGGCAAAAGAAGTGGCGGTTCCCAACACCGGCGGGTTAAAAAAATGGCAGGTTATTGCTGTAAAAAACATTGTTTTAAAAGCCGGGAGCAACAAAATAAAGGTATTAGCTAACAACGGAGGGTACAACCTGCATTACCTGCAGTTTTGGAAAGGAAAATAAATACAGGTACGCTATACTTATTTAAACAGCCGGAGTATATATTATTTGCTCCGGCTGTTTATTTATCTAAGATGCCACAAATGATTTTTTTCCTTTGCTGGCGCAAATATGCAGGGTTTGCCTGCGGGCAATAGCTACTTGCACCTTCGAGGTTAGCCGCAATTTTTTAATATTATTTTCTGATAAAAGCTATTGTAAATAAGTGCTTTTATAGTTAAATTTATTATATCAATTATCAATGTCACCTAACATAGGGAGAAGTCGTTATGAAAAAACAAGCTACGATAGTTTGTCAGCCTGATAAGACTGAAACTACCCAACCACTACAGGTAAATTGCCCGCCATCTCATCAAAAAATGTATCGCGATCATACACATTGCGATCATGTGCATGGCAGGGTTAACAAATTTCCGATTGGCAGCAACCGCGGGCCATGCTTCTTTTAAGTCAACAGCGCTATTTATAATAATAGTACAGTTGGCCGTATGGCTTAAAGTTTTGCAGGTAACCTGCTAAGCTGCATAACCCAATTTGCCCGCGCCGGGTATCAGCCCCGGCTTCGCCGGCAATTGAATGGTTTTGTAGCGCCCGTTATTAAACTCCAAATTAGCTGTTGTGTGAGCCATCTTTATATTGGCCTACTGGTTAATGTATTTGTATTTTTTTCGCCCATCCTGTACTTCAATTGTTTTAATAGTGCTTACCGGTATTGCTTTTTTCAGTGAAAGAATCTTTGACTGAACACCGATAACAGAATCCTGGATAACCCAGGTGCGGTCGAAGTAAAAGGTTGATCGCTTGCCATTGATATCTGTAAAACGTATTTCAATGGATGGCCCGTTCTTTAACTTGTAAGGAGTTCCGTCTTTATCGAAACATTTAATCGAATCAATAGGATAAACACTATAGGTATGCTTATGCCCAAGAGGGTCCTGGGCGGTAACCGGCCTTAAATTCACCGTTTCCAGGGTTGGCACCTGCTCCAGGAAAGTACCAACAGGCATGTAATAGGTTTTGCAGGAGCTTGAAAAAATTGTTAGTGCTGTGATAGTGATAAGGAGTAAAGGTTTGGTTGTCATTTTAAAATAGAAATATTAAACGTTAAACCCATTGGGCCATTTAACCGGGTTTTCATGATGATGTTTGCGATCTCAGCCGGCAATAAATTTACATTTAGCGGAGTAACCGGCATTGCCACTAAATGATAATTCGGATCGTTGAAAATACCTAAGTTTGTTTTGTCGAAAGCATAAAGCCCTTTCATTGCCATGTTTATAAAAGACGATAGATACTGCTCGTCTGCCTCTGAATTTATGATGTTCTCCAGATCAGGGTTAATAACAAATTTGGTTGTATATGGCAAGCCCTCAAAGTATTCCTGCAATACCATATTGTTTTGAGCAGATTCCGCAACAGACCGCGGTAAACAAGTACCAGCAGATGTCATAAAGGCGACTTCTTTTCCGTTGGTTAAATACCAATCAATATCAAAGGCGTGCTGGTCGAAGTCGGTATACATATTTAAGTTTTTTTATTTGAGAGTTTTAGTTACTTCGTAATAACATCCTTCACTTTACTGGCGCAAGTATGAAGGGATGGCAATGTGTGAAAAGGCTACTTGTGCCTTCTTAGTTTTTCTATAATTTAAGCCAGCAACGGATCGACTAATAAAATATCAACCAAGCCCGGTAAATCATAGTAATCCCGTGCGCTGCTGTATAAGTAATCTTCAGGTTTTTCTACAAATCCGGCCTCTACCGGGTTGTTATGAATGTAATCTAATTTTTGATGCAATACTTTATGGTTAAACAGCATAATGGGATGATTGTCCTGTTGCCATAATTGAAACTTTTCGTTATTGCTATTTTTCGTTCCGGCGCGTTTCATCATCCATAAAAGCCATTCCTTTCGGCTTTCAATACGATTGTTTTCAATTGTACTTCGTAATAAGGCTGCGGTGTGTTTTTTCATATCACGCAATATATCCTCCAATTTATTGCTGTTGCTTCCAATAATCATGTGAACATGACTGGTCATAATACACCATCCATATATTTCAAGACCCTTATGCTTTTGACAATGCCTCCAACTGTCAAGCAATACCTGTTTGTATTCATTTCTTATGAAAAGGTCTATCCAATACACAACAGAAAAGCTTACAAAGTATAATTTATCCTGATCGTGAAATTTGTATTTGGTACTCATATTTTCGAATATTTGGCACAAGTAGCCTTTTCACACATTGCCACCCCTTCATACTTGCGCCAGTGGGGGCTGATCTAATCATTCACTTCGTAATACTCATCATCTTCGTTCTCCCGATATTTTTTATAGTTTTTCATTGCAGATACAGCCGTTATAAAGTCGCGTTCTATTCTTATATCAAACTCTTCTTCTTCAAAAAACTTATTGCAATGAGGGCAGAGGTTATCTCCACTATACCCATAAACATTAACAACATTCAAATTAGCTTTGCCGATATCATTACCTCCCCAAATCAGTTTTTCACCCAGCTGATATACGAGTTGCCAGGTATCGCCAAAACGAAATTGAATAACAACCGGGCGTACCTGATCGCAGTTTCCACATTTTATTTCTGTTTTTAAAATATTAAAAGTCCCCATAAGTATCTCATCTTTACCCAGCCCAACCCTCTCTATCCAAACTCCTGAAATTAATAGCCTCAGTTAAATGCTCCGGTTTAATTCTCCTCACTCACTGAAAGATCAGCGATAGTGCGGGATATATGGTAAAGGTACAAATCGCCAGATTTTCATACTTGTGCCGGAGTGCGTTGAGCAATAATTCCGGTTAGTTCTTTCACAACTTTGTCAGAGGAGTTTCCGTTAAATAAATACCGGCTACCATCAATGAACTCCAATTTCATTCTGTTTATCAGGAGCCAAGAGGTTGTTAAACGCATGCATTGATTTACATCTTTTGTAATGTCTTTCCCGAAAATGCTCTGAATAATTATAGAATTTTCTGTTAAAACTATAGTCTTTGAAATGTATGAGATTGCTGTAAAAAGTATTACAAATCCCAAAAGACCCCAAATCAATTCAATAAAATCTCGACAAAAAAATCCGATAATGATCACGCAAGACACAGAGATCCAATAAGCCATGCGATTATCGCTCTTATTTGTTACACTTGAAATGGATTTGTTGCTAATCATTTATTTTTGCCTTTATACTTGTACCTATTCTCCGAATAAGAATAAAACCAAAAGACGCTACCCTTGCTGTCTGAAGTTTCCGGCTTCGGATTACTCTTTCCCGAGACACCGTCTCGCATAACCTTTATCCCGCCCAGCCCTCTCTATCCAAACTCCTGAAATGTATAGCCTCTGCCAGATGCTCCAGTTTAATTTCCTCACTCCCGGAAAGATCAGCAATAGTGCGGGATACTTTCAGTATGCGGTCATAAGCCCTTGCCGAGAGGCCGAGTTTCTCCATCGCTTTTTTAAGCAGGGTTTGGCCGGCCGCGTTGATTTTGCACAGGTCGCGTACCATTTGAGGGCTCATTTGCGCGTTGGCATGCAGATCGGGACGGTTGCCGAAACGCTCTACCTGGATTTCCCTTGCCCTGATCACCCGTTCGCGGATGAGCTCACTTTTTTCGGCAGCGCGGTCGGATGATAGCTCGCTGAAGTTAACCGGCGTTACTTCCACATGCAGGTCTATCCTGTCCAGCAGCGGGCCTGAAATTTTGCTCAGGTATTTTTGCACCATACCCGGCGGGCAAATACATTCTTTTTCGGGGTGGTTATAATATCCGCAGGGACAAGGGTTCATGCTTGCCACCAGCATAAAACTGCTTGGATAATCAACTGTAAATTTAGCGCGTGATATGGTTACCCGGCGCTCTTCCAGCGGTTGGCGCATTACTTCCAGCGCGCTGCGTTTAAATTCGGGCAATTCATCTAAAAATAAAACGCCGTTATGGGCCAAAGAGATCTCGCCGGGGGCAGGGTTGCTTCCCCCTCCTACTAAAGCTACATCACTAATGGTGTGATGAGGGCTCCTGAACGGGCGAATGGTTACCAGCGCATCGGCAGCGGCAAGCTTACCTGCCACCGAATGGATCTTGGTGGTTTCTAACGATTCATATAAGCTTAATGGAGGCAAAATAGAGGGCAGTCTCCGGGCCAGCATGGTTTTACCTGCTCCGGGCGGACCGATCAGGATCACATTATGGCCGCCAGCCGCGGCAATCTCTAACGCCCGCTTAATATTTTCCTGGCCTTTTACTTCGCTGAAATCGCTGTCGTAATTGCAGAGGCTGTCGTAAAACTCTTCGCGGGTATTTACTATTTCGGGTTTAAGGTCGGATGTGCCGTTGAAAAAACCGACAACGTCTTTAATGCTTTCAACGCCGTAAACTTCAAGGTCGTTTACAATGGATGCTTCACGGGCGTTTTGTTTAGGGAGGATAAACCCTTTAAAGCCATCTTTTCGGGCCTGTATGGCTATGGGCAAAGCGCCTTTTATGGGCTGTAGGCTTCCATCGAGTGAAAGCTCGCCCATGATGATAAATTTATCAAGGGTTTCAGGTTCTATCTGGCCGGATGCGGCTAATACGCCAGTGGCGATAGTAAGATCATAGGAAGAACCCTCTTTTTTGATATCGGCCGGGGCCATATTAACCACTACCTGCTGGCGGGGCATCCTGAAACCGCAGTTTTTTAGCGCCGATTCTATCCTGAAATAACTTTCTTTTACAGCCACATCGGGCAGGCCCACAATGAAATATTTTGTGCCCGATGCAATATTCACCTCAACTGTTATGGTAATAGCTTGTATCCCATAAACCGCGCTTCCAAAAGTTTTAACCAACACTGTGATAAAAGTTTAAATGAAGCGAAAGATATAGAATTTTGATGAAGTGATAAAGCCGTACTATAAAACAAAAAACCCGCCGGTACCGGCGGGCCTTCTTATAATCACATTGTTTAATCTCATCTTAAAAATGTTCCGGCCTGGCAAACAACCAGGAGCATAGTGCAGGAAACAATCACACAAACCATCAGCATTATTGACCACGTATTGGGATTGTGTTTGCTGATGCGTGCAAAAGCGGCATTAACTTTTTTAAAGTAGCGGCTGTTCAGCAATAAAAAATAATTAAGCACAAACGCGCCCGTGGCGCCCAGTAATATCATTAAGCCGGATACCGGGCTTAACTGAAACCAGCCGGCGGTTAAAAATAACTGTGCAACACTTACCAAAACGGCCAGCAAAATGATCATCAAAAAGCTTGCTCCAAAAAGGGCGTTGGCTTTCGGCAATCCGCCGTGACCAAAGTTTTTAACATTCCACCTGTAAAACGTTACATAAATGGACTTGTAGGTTTCTGCTGCTTTCATAATGTTATGGTTTTAGGTAATTAATTCGGTACAAAATAATATTACTTGCACAATATTAGTTTAAAAACGGGATTGGCAAAATTTTATTGTGAACATACTCGGTTTTTATCGCGTTTATATTTCTTTATTTGGTTTGATGTTTATATCGCAAAAAAACAACGCGGAGAAAGAAATAATTTTATTCTGCATGGCTCCGGGAAAAAGGACACTTTGGTAAAATCAATGTTACAATACTCAATATCCCCCTTTTTTGTAGCATATCAACAATATTAATGCTGCTTTCATGTTATTAGAGCACATTTATAGCATATAATGCCGCCTACGGGGTTATGGATGTAGTGGTTAAGCAGAGGAGCTTTTTATGCTTTAAACGTAAAGCTTGATATTTGTCGAATACGCGTCTATCAAAAAAATTAACCAACATGCTAACATCTAAACCCTATAACTACCTCATGATTTAAGTTTCCCTAATTACCACGGCCCTACATCACCTATAACACAATTTAATTAACCTTACCTGTCTGCACCTAAACCTTGATGAAAACCATCCTTCTTTCATTAATACTGTTATGCCTGTTTTCCGGGGCTTTTGCCCAAAAAGCCACAATAAAAGGGAAAGTCACCGATTCCCTGAATAAGCAAGCTCTTGAGTTGAGTACTGTTGCCGTTGTCGACCTGAAAGATACATCGCTTATAGCTTATACCCTCAGTAAAAAGAACGGGGATTTTGAATTACAGCGCCTACCGGTTGATAAACAGGTACGCCTGGTTATTTCCTATGCCGGGTATCAAAACTATATCCATAATTTTAATTTTAAAAAAGGCGATATAATTGATTTGGGCAACGTTACCCTCAGCAGTAAGATGCTTAAGGAAGTGGTGGTACGTGCAGAGCGGGTGCCAGTCAAAGTAAAAAAAGATACCATTGAATTTGATGCTGCCGCTTTCAAAACCCGCCCCAATGCCGCCGTTGAAGAATTGCTTAAAAAGCTTCCCGGCGTACAAATAGATGGCGACGGAACCATTACCGTTAACGGGAAACAGGTAAGCAAACTGTTGATTGATGGCAAGCAGTTTTTTGGCTCGGACCCTAAGATCGCTACCAAAAACCTGGACGCGGCCATTGTTGCGCAGGTTCAGGTTTATGACGACCGGGAAAACGACCCCGATCATTTGGTAAGTGAAACCCAGGTACAGAAGATCATTAACATCAAACTTAAAAAGGCCATTAAGAAAAGCGTTTTCGGCAAGGTATTCGGAGGTGTGGGTTCGCGCGACAGGTACGAGGCCGGCGGATTGTTCAATATGTTTCGGGATACTTTGCAGGTAAGCCTCATCGGGTTAAGCAATAACCTTAATCATACAGCTTTCTCTCGCGATGAGCTTAATGCCGAGGGTGGTTTTGACCGCAGCGGGGGTAACACATCCTTTAACGGCGGCCGAAACTGGGGCGGCGGCATTGAAAAAATTACGTCAGGAGGGTTTAACCTTAACCAAAACTATGGCGAAAAGCTAAAGCTTAACCTGCAATACTTTTATACCCAACGTAATAATATAAATGAATCGGCTAATTTCCAACAGCAGTTTCTGAAGGATACCACACTGTTAACCCGATCTACTAACAGCAGGATCGCGACCAGCTATGTACACACTTTAAGTGGGCTTGTGGAGTGGAAGCCTGACACAATCCGTAACCTGCGCTATAATCCATCATTAAGTTATAATTCAAATAGTAATACCTCCGCGTCAAGCGGCAGCACATCAAACAATTTTGATATGCCGGTGAACCAGTCGGTATCAAATTCATGGGGAGATGGGCATTCAACACAATTTAACCAAAGCTTTTATTTTCATAAACGCTCCAAAAAGAGCAGTAAAGAATCGTTCACCATATCGCATAACCTCAGCATTAGCCCTAATCATAACAACAATTTCACTAATAATGATGTGGTTAATTACCAACGCCCGGAATTATCAGATAGCCTGCATAGGTTATCTACCCGTACATCAAACAATGCTTCGGGCAATCTCGATTTTAGTTACCGATACCCGCTAACTAAAAAGCTTATTGTTGATGTTATCACATCGGGCATATATAATAAAACCAGCGACCAGGTTTTTACCTTCGACCGTAAAACAGGCGGCTTTGATTCGCTGCTCACTAATCAAAGCTCCGACCTTAAACGGGATCTGTGGACCGAGAATATTAAACCGGGGATCACTTATCAGCTCAATAAAAACACACAAATCATCGCCGGGCTTAACACCCAATGGCAGCAGATCAATAACAATTTCGCGACCAGCAGGCTTGTTCAAAATTATTTTTTCCTGTTGCCAACAATTCGTATCGAAGCTTATGGAATATTTTTGAGTTACGAGCGCCGTGTTAACCAGCCGGGGGTATCAAACCTGCAGCCTATTACTATTGTTTATAGCCCGTTGTACAGCTATACAGGTAATCCAAATTTGAGGCCTGGCATAAGCAATACCTATTACTTTAATTTTTTCAAATACTTTAATAACAGTCAGCTGGGTATTTACTCGTACGGCAACATTTCTTCGCAAAAAAACATGGCAATTTCACAGCAAACCATTCGCTCAGACGGGGTGCAAAATAGTACTACCGTTAACCGCGATGGCAGGCCGAGCTATAATTTTTCAGTTGGTGTCTCTAAAGGGTTTAAAAAGATAAAAGACTGGCAGCTCGGCACATCAGCTAATTTTTACGGCAACTATTACCAAAACCTTAATTTGCTGAATAATGTGGAAGGCTGGCAAAATACTGTTGCATATGGATTGCGTGAAAATATTAATGTTAACTGGAAAGATGTGATTGACCTGAATACCGCCGTTGGTTTTAACCAATCGAACTCCAAATATCAATACGACGATTTCAGGAGCATCAGAGTAGCTACCTACAATATAAGCAACAGCCTGGTGGTAAGATTTCCTAAAAAAATCATCTGGGAAACCAGGCAGGATTTTAATTATAACAGCCAGGTTGCGGCAGGTTTTAAAAAAGGGGTTAACGTAGTGAGCTCGTCCCTGGCCCTGCAAATGCTTAAAAAAGACCGGGGAGAACTTAAACTTTCCGTTTATGATCTCTTTAATCAAAACGTGAGCGTGTACCGTTACATTAACACCAATTCGGTTAACGATGTGCAAAACAATACACTGAAGCGATATTTCCTGGTTACTTACAGTGTCAAGTTCAATAAGCTAAGCACTAAATAAATGTCGGAAAAAAATAAAGGAACTGTATTAAGCTATATAGCGTCTAATAATTCAAGTAATTAAACAGTGTTAATAATCAACGAATTAAGCTTTGGGCTTTGTGCATTCTGCTTTTAGCTATGTAAAAAGAGCCAGCCGCTGTTTTTTGCCTGCTTTGTGTAACTATCCTTACTAAGGTATAGTCTTACCAGTAATCAAAGCCTCCCCCATTATGAAAACCAGGACCTACCTTTTTCTGTCCATTACTATTGCAGTAATAGTTAGCTTGTCAGGACGCGCTGAGGCGCAGGACCTGCCCGGTAAACGCGATTCCATCAATTCGGTTATATTAAATGAGAAACGTGTTATCCAGGTAATATTGCCCGATGGCTATAAAGCAGGTTCGGCAACCAAATATGATGTATTGTACATCATTGACGACTGGAATATAAAATTAGGGCGCGATATCCAGCATTTTATTTTTGATGAGCACACCATGCCGCCAATGATAATTGTCGGGCTACTGAATGTTGACCGTGATAGAGATTTTTTGCCGACCCATAATAATGGAAATAAAACATCGGGCGGGGCTGACAAATTTCTAAAGTTTTTTAAAGAGGAGCTGATCCCTTATATTGATAAAACCTATCCTTCTGATGGTGATAATACTCTTTTCGGCCACTCTTTCGGCGGTGTGTTTGTTACTTATGCTTTACTGAACGAGCCGCAGCTTTTTAGCAATTATATTGCCGGCGACCCAAGTTATTGGTGGGATAATGGCGTGATGCTTAAGCAGGTTAAAGAGAAGCTGCCTTCGCTTGCAGGTAAGGAGAAAGCGCTTTACATAGGCGGCCGGGAAGGACGGGGCATGAAGGAAATGAAGATTAATGCCATGGACAGCCTGCTGAAAAAAGATGCGCCGGCAGGTTTTGAATGGGTGGTAAAAGCTTACCCCGCCGAATCGCATGGCACTGTACGACTAAAAAACTTTTATGATGGGCTGAGGTTTGCCTATAACGACTACGGCGGTAAGCCACTTGAGTTTCACCCCTCCGGCGGGATTGTGCTAAAGAATAAGCCCATAAAAATCTGGTATTTTAATGATACCACAAAAGTGCATTATACATTCGATGGCTCGCAGCCATTGGTTACATCGCCGTTTGCAAAACCCGAAATAGAACTATCCGGCCCTGCAAAAGTTACCTTGAGGCAGATTGCCAGCCGTCCTAAATTTGACAAGAGCACCAGCGGCGATTTCAGGGAGGGCACTTACCTGCCCGCAAAACCACTCAGGAAAAACGACAAGCCCGGCGGTTTTCATTACGCCTATTATGAAGGGCAGTGGGATAAACTGCCCGACTTTAAGGCGTTAAAACCAGTTAAAGAGGGCACGGCCGATAGCACTTTTGATATCAATAAACTTCCCCGGCAAAACAATTTCGGCGTAGTGATGGTTGGGCAATTTGAAGTTAAACAAGACGGTTATTACATTTTTGGGTTAGGGAGCGACGATGGCTGCAAAGTGTACCTGAATGATAAGCCGATCATTGACCTTGATGGTTTGCACGATGCCGATATACAACGGTCATACATTGCTCCTCTAAAAAAGGGATTTTATCCCCTTCGGATAGAATACTTTCAAAAAGAAGGTGGCCGTAAGCTTGATTTTGTGTACGTAACCCCCGATAATATCGCGAAAAAGAAGATAACGCCAATTCCCTACGCATTGCAGTATGGGCCCAGATAGGTTGCTTACCGTAGAGGCCGTTTAAAAACGACAGTTTTTTGAATGTAGAGACGCATAATTGCGTCTCCCGCCTGCAATTTACGGTAGCTAAGACGCTATTGAAATCGCTTGTCCTGCGGAAGACGCAATTATGCGTCTCTACAAAAATATTATCCCTTAGAAAGAACCAGGACCGCCCGGTCCACCTCCTCCTGGACCACCGCCCGGTCCTCCCGGACCACCGCCATCGCGGTTAAACCTGCGCTGGCCGGGATCTTGTGTTGGGGTTTTGCCGACAAACTTTTGCAGGCGGAATGTAAAGGTTAACAAATAATAACGACCAAGCCTGTTTACTGTAGATTGTGTGGTGATGTTGCCGTTTACAACTGATGTATAACCTGTATTTTGATTAAACAAATCATATGCCGCCAGGCGGATAGTACCACGGTGATCTTTCAGGAACCGGCGCTCAACGTAAGTGTTCAGAATATTTGTGTTTTTAATATCTAGGCTGGCGGCATAACCATAATTCACAGTACGGGTAAAATCATAGCTCAGCGTCCAGTCTTTCCAGAAATAGTTTTTGCCGGCTAAGCCTAATGTCAAAGTGCGGAAATTTGAGCTGCCATCAATAAGGTCGCTATGGATAGAGTTGGTTGTTTTGTTAATACCATAGCTGCTGTTGGCTTCTGCATCAATAACATCAACAATGTTTACCCTGAATTTTAAGCCCGGGGTAAAGTTGAGGTTTTTGGCTATGTTTTTTAACGGAGCAGCTGATGCGGCAACGTTATTGCTATCGATGCTGTTTGAGTACGCAACACCGTTGGTGTAGGTTAAGGCGCCATTAAATTGCAGGGTAAATTTACGCTGGGCCCATGGTTTGGCGTATACCACATTGGCAGTGCCGGTATAGTAACCGTCTGCATTTAGATAGTTGGTAAGATTGGTACCCTCAAAGCTTTTTAGCGATGGATCTGCTGCTAACACTGCCTTACTAAATTTGCGGGGATAAGAAATAGTGTTTTGTACTATTTTATTTTGTGTTGCGGTAAAGTTGAAATTGGTAAAGAAAATATTGCCGGTTTGGAAACTGAAATTGTTATATCTCAATGAAAAGTTATTGGCAAGTTCCGGCTTCAGGTTAGGGTTACCCTGTACCGGGTAAAGCGCGTTTGTGAAATCAATAACAGGCTGCAGCTGGCTAAATGTGGGCTGGTTGCTCGATCCGTTATACAGGAAGTTTAAAGCTTTTCCCCTCGAAAAATTATAGCTGAAACGAGCTGTTGGGATTACGTTAAACGTGGTTACGTGCGTAGCCGAATCGTTTTTAAGATTGAGGCCGTTTAATGCGGCCGGTTGTACGCCAATACCCAAAGTAACGTTGTATTTCTTTTCGATAAAACGGTAGTTCAGGCCAACGCGGTTGGTGGTAAAGTTGTATTTATAGTTGTTGCTCAACCTGTCGTAATGGTCGTAGGTATTGGCGGTACTGAGCGTATCGGTTTCCCTGTCACTTGTGGTGTTTGAGCGGTTAAATGCATAATTAAGCTCCAAATACCCCCTTTTACTTATTGGCTCCAGATACGAGATGTTTGTACCAAAGCTGGTTACGCGGCTATCGGTATAAGTTTGCTGATTGGCAGGCGCCTGGCGGGGTGCGCCATCGGCATAATCATAAGTTGGATTATCGAACTGCGATGTTTTTGACGTATTAGCGCTGATGTTAATGCTCAGGTTGCGGCCATGCCCGTTAAAGCGGTGATTATACAAGGCGTTAATACCGTAGCCTGGCGTTGTGCCATCGCTGTGCGACAATGAGGTGTATGACGAGTTGGTTATTCCGCCGATAGTTGATGATACGGATTCATTAGCATTAGTATTAGTGCTCGAGTAGGTGAAGTTTGGTACAACTTTTAAGTAATTAATGGTATCGGGTTTCCACTCGAGGTTAAAGTTAAAGCGATGGTTAATAGGATTATCTGTTTGATCGCTTTTTTGCGTACTTATACTTGGTGACTGAACGTTGTTGGTTTGGATAGACGAGCTAATAGTGTTGGTAGTATTATCAGTATAGCTATAGCTGCCATACACAGAAAGTGTTTTACCCCATTGATCGCGAAAGTTGGCACCGATGGCATGCGCGTTGGTGATGCCGTTTGCGCTGGTTGTGGAGCTGCTTGATCCACGCAATGCATTGCCCCTGCCGCCACCGCCTCCCCCGAAACCACCTCCCCCACCTCCGGTGGCGCTGCCATAGGTAAATGTATTTACGTTGGTATTGTTAATAGTTCCCAATACGGCTATCTGCTGTTCATTATTGAAGTTAAAAAATTTCAGATCGCCTATATAGCGGTTGGCATTGGTTATGCCCGGGGCTTTGGGTAAAAAATCTTCGCCATCGCCGGCAGTAGCCTGCCCAAAATAACCGTGGTTTTTGTCTTTACGAATGGTGATGTTCAGGATCTTGTCCGGTTCGCCGGTTTTGATGCCGGTAAGGTTAGCCTGGTCGCCGTAGTCGTCAATTACCTGGATACTTTCAACCACATCGGCAGGCAGGTTCTTGGTTGCGGTTTTAACATCTCCCCCAAAAAAATCCTTTCCGTTAACCCTTACTTTGGTCACCGATTTGCCCTGTGCGGTTACGTTGCCGTCTTTATCCACATCAACGCCGGGCAGTTTCTTTAACACGTCTTCAACAGGAGCATTTTCGCGTACAGGATATGCGCTTACTTTATATTCGGTAGTATCCTCTTTTAATATCACCGGGTTAACACCTACAATGGTAACTTGGTTAAGCATATTGGTTTCGGTTTTTAAAACTATCGGGCCAAGGTCAACCGGTTGGCTCCCGGCATCAAGCGAGTAGTGTTTTTTAATTGCGGTGAAACCGATTGACGAAATGGTAATCGTTAGCTTGTTGCCTTTTACTACCGGGAACGAAAACTTACCGGCTGCATCGGCAATAGCGATGGTGCTATCACCGGCATTTGAAACCAGCTTAACACTACTTCCGGGTAAGGAAAGCTTAGTGGAATCAACGACAGTTCCCTTTACCTCCCGCCCCGTTTGAGCGTTGGAACCAAAGGCAAATAACAGGGTAAAACTTAAAATAAGAAATAGGGGTTTCATAAACGTTTTTTCGGCGTGCAATTATTGTTTTTGTGTGTATATAGACGCAATTGAACTGCAAATGTTCAACTTAAAATTTGCTAAAAGCCCAATCAATATATTATTGTTACACATTAGGCCTGTAATTGCTTATCAATCATATTATTGTTACAAATTATTATGCAAAAAAGGCCGGGGTCTCCGGCCTTGTGGTTGTTATAAAGATCAGTCAGTCAATTATAAGCGGCGGGGAGTGCTCAATGAGCTACGTTTGTAGGTTTTTAGGTTTATTACGAATATGTGAATAATTAGTTTCAATATTTGTTGCAGCAAATACCAAATAATGCTATTGGTGCGTTAATAATCCACACAAGAAATAAACTATTGTTTAAAATGAATTTATATGATAGTAACATTGTGGCATGAAATTTCGTTATACTTAAACCAAACATTAACCTATGAACAATATTGGAAACTCGCTGCATTCAAAAGTGCACAAATGGATCGATACGATCGGTTTTAGGCTGAATACATCGCAAACAAACAGTAAAAGCCATGTTACAACCAACCATTATTTTTTTGAAACCTTTAATTTTTTCGAAAAATCGAAGAAAAACAGGCCCGAGTTAACAAAATTTTTATGTTTTGATGCTTACGGCGAAAAAATAAACGTGAAGTCGCTGCTTGATTTGCAGGTCGCTTTTTTTGAAAATATAAGCCAGCTTAAATAGGCGAAAGGGCTTTTCACACCCTGCCTTATAATTGTTTTAAGTCATCAGCGTTTTGTTTAAATAAATCCATAAAATAAAAATCCCACCCTACAAATAGGGCAGGATTTTAAGAAGGATTTTTAAGGGGTGTGCCAGATTAGTTTTCAACATTGGTGCGTGGCCAGCAGTTCATACTTCCTGTTTTTTCATTCAGTATATCCTGGTTGGGGGTGTTTATACCCCTAATCATTCCCCCTGCAATATTTACAACCGGCCTTGTTGGATTAAGGGCTTCCTTTATCCTGAGGTGAAGGTCGGCATAATGAGCTGCGGTTATTGCATCGCCGCCTTTTGGCAGGCCGGTATCAATTTTCTTTAATTCGGCACGTACCATGGGCCTGATATCAGACAATGCGATGTTGATTGGAGTAAAGCCCCAGCTTGCCAACTGCGCGCTTGATACACCAGGGAACGCGAAGCTTGCATCTGTATTTAACAGGTTCTTCAGGTTTTCGATATAGCCCCTTTGCAGGTTGCGCTCGTAGCCGTCGGGTTTGGTTGTGCCGAATATGCCTTTATGTAAATCGGTTAATAACTGCGCAACGGTATAGGCATTAGCGCCGTTTTTGGCCTCATTGTCATACATCCGCGCCAGCCTTGAAGGGTTTAACTCATTGCCTAGCAATGAAACCTGCATGGCTTTAATACGGTTTATCATAACACCGTTATCAAACTTGGCCAATTCGGCTTTGTTAATTAGCCATAACGGGGTTGTGTATAATTGCTGGTTTAAAAACAAAGCGGCTTCGCGCTGGCGTTCTTTGTTCACAAAATCATAAACCGCACCTTTTTGATCATATGTTTTAAAGTTTTCGTTCATGCCGCCAATGTTGGTGGTAACATGCCCCATGTAACGGTAATACTGACCTAAAACTTCATTATATAATTCATTAAGATCGGCATAGTCCTCATCTTTTTTGTACGACCATTTTTCGAGGTTTGGCAAAATCCGTTTCAGGTTGGCAATACCATAGGCGCTGGCCTTCATGGCATTATCACCCAAATCTTCATTTTGCAGGCGCGGATCGATAGTGGTGCCCTGGCGGCCGAAATAATAAACCGGGTTGCCGGCATTCTTGTTGGTCCACACGGCTAATGTTTCCTTTTCCTGCTCCGGCGTTTTATTGCCCGCGAACCAGGTATAACCCCATTTTATTGCCCAGTTATCGTACTCGCCAATTTGCGGATACAGGTGCGTAACGCCATCGCCGGGTTGGGCTATGTAGTTAAAGCGTGCATAATCCATAATGGAAGGTGCGGTACCATGTGTATCGGTGAAGGTTTTTGAGCGTAGTGAATCAACAGGGTAAGCGTAGCTTGAGCCAAAGTTGTGTGGCAAACCTAAAGTATGACCAACTTCATGCGATGATACGAAACGGATCAGCTCGCCCATTTGATCGTCAGCAAATTGTGCGTGGCGGGCTTTGGGGTTTACCGCTGCTGTTTGGATCAGGTACCAATCGCGCAATAGCTGCATCACGTTATGGTACCAGCCAACATGGCTTTCCAGGATCTCACCGCTGCGCGGATCGGCCACGTGGGGGCCATAGGCGTTTTCTACATCCGATGCAAAATACCTGATCACACTGTAGCGGGCATCTTCGGTGCTAAATTGTGGGTCCTGTTTTGCCGTTGGGGCTTCTTTAGCGGTTATGGCATTCTTAAAACCGGCAGCTTCAAACGCTTTTTGCCAGTCGTTTACGCCCTGTATTAAATAAGGCACCCACTTTTTAGGTGTAGCCGGGTCAATATAAAACACAATTTGCTTTTTAGGTTCAACCAGCTCGCCTTTGGCATAAGCAATGGGGTCTTTAGGCTCTAACCTCCAGCGGTGAATATAGGCTGTTACTAAGGCTTTTTGAGCATTGGTGCCATAATCTGTTTGGCGCTGGCCAAAAAAGCCCACGCGCGGGTCCATGATCCGGGCTTTCATCGGGACTTTGGGCAGTAAAAGCATGGAGGTGTTCAACTCAAATGTAATGGCTGCATTACTGTTGTCAGTTGGCGACTCGCCGGCGCGGTAGGTTTTTAGTGTGCGCGCCTCAATATTTATCGGGAAGCTCTTAATGGTGTCGATATAGGAACGAGAGTTATCAACCCCCATGGTTTTATAAGCCTTTTTGATATCATCAGACAAACCAATAGCGGCAATATCGCCATTGTAAAAATCTGTAACATCAATTAAAACGCCGGTAGTGTCTTTGTTAAAGGCTTTTACCTCAAAGGAGGCCAGTATAGCATCAAGGTTTGAGTTTTTAACCGATTGGTACATATCGCTGGTGCTATCGGCACGCAACGAATAGCTGGGCACCCGGATAAATACCTGCTTATCGTGCTTTTCCCATTTCCAAACCTGGTTGTTAATTTCTTCGCCGCCATATTGCTGGCCAAATGTTTTGAGGCCGCCCGGTGTTTTTACAAAACGGGTAACCACCAGCATTTCGCGGTTAATTAATGAGTCGGGTATTTCGTAGTAATATTTGCCATCAACTTTATAAGTATTAAAAAGGCCGCTATCAGCCTTTGTTTTAGCCGGAATAAGGTCGCTAAACTTTTTAATACCTTCCTTTTTGGGGGTTCCGGTTGTTGCTGTCGCAACGGTTCCGCCGGGTGTGGTAATGGTTTTTAGGGTAAGGCTTGGGTTTGCAGCTTGCTTCCTGGCAGCGCAAGAGCCCGCCAAAACCGCAAGTGCCAATACTGAGCCGCGTAAATAAATACCCGGCAACGGATGTTTTTTCATTTATTAAATAATAGTTTAAACCGTAAACTTATATAAAAAACAGGTTTTTTTTAGCTGCAAATTGTTTTATCAATAATAATTTTACAGGTATTACTAATTATATCCTGCGTTTTAATGTCAGTACAACTTTATCAACCCGTTTGTCGTGGTACACCTCAAGCAGCAGGCTTCTATCATCCTTTGATTTGAGTATTTCATCAATATCCTGGAGGTTCATTTTTGAAACGGGTTTAAAATTTACCGATATGATCTCGTCGTCGCGCTCAAGGCCAATTTCATCGGCTGCCGAACCGGGCTCTACGCGGCTGATAACAATCCTGTCGAGGTGGTCGCCTGCGGCATAATACTCAAGGCCGCTCATGTCATGCTCAAACGGATCGTTATAGGTTGGGCCGGGTTTTAAATACATGGCACTATCCGGATAATCAAGAATAACGGTAAATCGCTTTAAGATCCCAACGCCAAGGTTTCCATCGCGCTTCACCGACAGATTGATTTGGTTATTGCTGTCATCAGGAAATGAAGCTATTACTCTTTTCATCCTGAATTTACCTAAACTGAATTCGTCCATTCGGCTTATAAAGCCATTTATTGGTCCGTTTAAGCCAATGCCGAGGTTGGCCGAAGCAATAAATTTTTGCGGGAGGCCATAGGTTTTGATATAACGCTCAATTGATACCGGGTGCCCTGCGCCAAGGTCAACAACCAGCTTTGTATTAATGGGTGCTACGCCTGGCATTATAACCCGCGCATCCACATAGGCTTTCCTATCTTCTACAGACAGGGGGATCTTATTCGCTTTTCTGAAGGGTTTGAGGTCTTTGGGCCTGCAAACGGTAACTACGCTGTCCTGGAAACTGATCTTTACAGCCAGGTTGTTAAAAAACTCGTAGCCCAGTAACCCATGAATGGGCATGCCTGCGTAACCCGAAAGGTTAAAGAGATCTTTTTTTAATATGGCAGCCGCAACATCATAGCTAACCAGTCCCGGTATGGCAACATCTAAGGTTGAGGTTACATAAGCTTCAGAATCCTCCCCTTCGCCAAGTCCCGGGATTTTTAATGTACGTTTATTAGGAATACTGATAGAATCGGCTAATTTAGGATCGGTTATGATCATGAGACCTACGCCGGTATCCAATATAAAGTTAAAGGGCCCTTTGTTGTTGATCTTAAGTTGAATGATCATCAGGTTCCGTTCCAGTTTAAACGGGATATTCACCTTTTTTTTATGCACATCAAGATCAAAGTACTGGGCCCGGGCTGTGGTTGTAAGGCAAAATGTTAACACAAATGCCAGCCACAATGCTCCCGGATGGCGTATTTTATAATATAACTTGTGTAACAAAGTGGTTATAGTTGGTATATTAAATTTACGAGATTTATTTGTTAAAAAATTATTTTATTATGCGAAAGTCAACAATTTCATTTCTGTTAATTGTTTGTGTTTTATCCCTTTGTCGTGATATTGTTTATGCCCGTTCCATAAAAAAACGAAAGGTTAAAAAGCTTTTTAAGCATTCGCAGATTGTTAATGATCACTTTACCGGTTTCGCCCTTTATGATTTGGACGAGCATAAAATGATATATGAATTAAACGCCGATAAATACTTTACCCCGGCATCCAATACCAAGCTTTTTACTTTTTACACCTGTTTGAAAATGCTTGGCGATTCTATCCCGGCATTGCGTTATCAAACCCGCGGAGATTCGCTGATATTTTGGGGTACCGGCGACCCTTCTTTCTTGCACAGCGATTTGAAAGGAGTAAATGGGCTTAACTTTTTGAAGAGTAGCAGTAAACACCTTTTTTATTCGCCCGGTAACTATACAGGTGAGTTTTTTGGTGCAGGATGGGGCTGGGACGATTACAATGATTATTATCAGGCCGAAATAACCGCCCTGCCTATTGAAGATAACGTTGCCCGGCTTTACGCAGATAATGACGGTAACATGCAGGTAAGGCCCCAATATCTAAAACGGTTTTTAAATGCCGATATTAATTATCGCCCGGCACAGTTTAAAGTTAAGCGCGATTTTATCAGCAATAACTTTGTGTACCCTGCCGGGGTGATCCCCCCAAATTATAAACAGGAAATCCCATGGAAAACAAGCCTGCAGCTTACCATGGCCCTGCTGCAGGATACACTCAAAAAGCAGGTGTCCTTATTGCAGGAACCAATGGCTGCGGATGCGCGGGTTATTTATAATACCAATGCCGATTCCGTTTACCGGCGGATGCTGCAGCCGAGCGATAATTTTATTGCCGAACAATTGCTGCTGGTGTGCTCGTCGGTAAAGTTTAATACCCTCAGTACCGATTCGGTGATCAATTACTCAAAAACACATTTTTTGAATGACTTGCCCGATGTGCCGCAATGGGTTGATGGCTCGGGATTGTCGCGGTATAATTTGTTTACCCCCAGAGACCTTGTAGCCCTGCTGCTCAAAATTCAGGACGAGGTGAAAGATGAAAACCTGTTACATAGCATGATGCCGATAGGCGGCGTAGCGGGTACAATTAAAAGCGCCTATAAAACTGATAACGGGCAGCCTTTTGTTTGGGCAAAAACAGGGTCGTTAAGCAACAATCATAACCAAAGCGGCTACATAGTTACCCGCAAAGGCAAACGCCTGGCTTTTGCATTCATGAACAATAATTTTACCCGGCCAACCCGCGAAGTAAGAGATGAGATGGTTAGGATAATGACGTATATACATGATAAGTTTTAATCCCTCTATAATGATCCCGAAACAAGTACGACATGAGCGGGGCTAAAACCAGGAAGAGGTTTCGTGAAAACGAAACCTCTTCCTGGTTTATATCTGTTTCCTACCCTTTGAGGGCCGGTGGATTAACCTTTTACACGCTCAACGTAAGCGCCGGTAGCGGTATCAACTTTAACTTTATCGCCAATGTTGATGAATAACGGTACACGGATCTCCGCGCCGGTTTCAACGGTGGCATTTTTCAAAGCACCGCTTGAAGTATCACCTTTAACGGCTGGCTCGGTGTAAGTGATTTCCAGCTCGGCCGAGCCCGGTATAGAACCCATGATGGGCTCGTCGCTTTCGAAGGCAACAATTACGTTCATGCCTTCTTTCAAAAATTTAACTGCCGGGCCAAATAATGCCTTTGGTACGTTATGCTGATCGTATGTGGTGTTGTCCATTACTACTAATGAATCACCTTCGTCATACAGGTATTGATAATCATTGGTTTCAACGCGGGCTATATCAACCTCTTCATCGGTACGGAAACGGTATTCAACCAGTTTACCTGATTTAACGTTGCGCATACGGGCCTGGTAAAACGCGCGTAAGTTGCCCGGGGTACGGTGTAAAAACTCCTCAACCTGAACTAATTCGCCGTTGAAGCGAAGTACATTTCCATTTTTAACATCTGATGCCTTAGCCATAAAATAATATTGAGGCGCAAACTTAGGAATTTGATTTGAGATTTGAGACGTTAGATTTGAGATTTCTAATCCAACGGGCTCTTTAAAGGGTTATGTATAAAACAGATATGAGAAGTTAGATATCAGATTTGAGACTAAGTAACCCGGGCATCTGCTTTTACAGACCCTTCAAATAACCTAAGATTAGAAATCTCAAATCTCATATCTAACGTCTCAAGTCTAACTTTTATAATCCACAATGCTTAACCTGTGATTACAGAAGCCATACTCATGCTCCTGATTGGAGCATACTATGGTAAGCCGGCCTTCGGCGAATTGTTGTACGAGGCTTAGGTACCAATCAACGCCCTGGGTATCGAGGTTGGAAGTTGGCTCATCCAGCATCAGCATGGGGGTATCGGCACAAAAAGCAAGGGCAAGCTTAAGGCGCTGTTTCATCCCCGACGAAAAGTATTTAATAAGCTTGTTGGCACTTTTAGGCAGGTTAAGCAGCGCGATAACCGTTTCTTTATCTATACCCGGTTTAAAGCTTTTGAATTTGAAATGAAAATCGATCATCTCGCTCATGGTAAACTCTTCTATCAGCTCAAGATAGGGAGCAGCCAGGCTTAAATGAGTAAAAACGGTATCTATTTCGACCGGTTTTCCTTCGTTAGCAAATTCAATTTTACCTGTAGAAGGCGAAAGGCTCCCATTTAAAACCTGCAGTAAGGTTGATTTCCCGGAACCGTTTGGGCCAAGGATAGCATATGACTCGCCGGAAGTAAAGGTATAATCTACCCCTTTAAAAATCCAGTCGCGGTTAAAGCGGCGGCCGATGTTTTGGAGGGTGATGGTCATTTTTTTAGTCGATAGTCAATAGTCCATGGTCCATAGTCGATAGTCCATAGCCGTTTTGCGTTAATGAATGCAGGGCCACGGCAATTGTTTCGGAAATCCATGGGCTATAGACTATGGACCATGGACTTCCAGCCATTTAGGTATTCCCAAACCCTTTCATGATACCGCGTTGTGAGTTTTGGAGGAAGTTGATGATCTCATCGCGTTCTACACTGGGGGTAAACTCGGCCTCGATGATATCAAGCGCTTTGGTTACGTTATATTTTTTGAGGAATATGATCCGGTAGATCTCCTGGATTTCGGCTATTGTAGCAGCCGAAAATCCCCTGCGGCGCAAGCCTACAGAGTTGATACCTACATATGATAGCGGTTCGCGACCAGCCTTGGTAAACGGGGGAACGTCTTTACGTACCAATGAACCGCCCGAGATCATGCTATGCGCGCCGATTTCAACAAACTGGTGCACGGCAGATGAGCCGCCGATGAAAGCGTAATCATAAACCGTAATGTGGCCTGCCAATTGCACGGCGTTGGCAACAATTACGTTATCGCCAATAACACAATCATGCGCTACGTGTACATAAGCCATCAGCAGGCAGTTGCTGCCAATGGTGGTGGTATTTTTATCAAGGGCGGTACCGCGGTTAAGGGTAACACACTCACGTATAGTGGTGTTGTCGCCAATGGTTACGGTGCTTTGCTCGCCTTTATATTTTAAATCCTGCGGCGGGGCGGATACAACCGCGCCGGGGAAGATCCGGCAATTTTTACCTATGCGGGCGCCATCCATAATTACGGAGTTGGAGCCGATCCAGGTACCTTCGCCAATTTCAACATCCTTATGGATGGTAACGAATGGTTCAATTACCACGTTATCGGCAATTTTGGCCTGTGGATGGATGTATGCTAATGGCTGGATCATGCTTCAGATTCTTTTACTTTTACAATTTGAGCCATCAGTTCGGCCTCAACAACAACACGGTCGCCCACCATGCCTATACCCTTCATGGTAGCTATGCCGCGGCGGATGGGGGCAATCAGGTCGCAAATATAAATAATGGTATCGCCGGGAACTACTTTGCTTTTAAAGCGGGCGTTCTCGATTTTCAGGAACAGGGTAAGGTAGTTTTGCGGATCGGGAACCGTGTTTAACACCAGGATGCCACCTGTTTGCACCATACCCTCAATTTGTAATACACCGGGGAAGATTGGCGCGCCGGGGAAATGGCCTTTAAAAAACTCCTCGTTAATGGTTACGTTTTTGCACCCTACAACGTGGCTTTTAGTAAGCTCCAGGATCTTGTCAATCATCAGGAATGGCTGGCGGTGGGGCAGCATGCCCATAATTTCAACCGTATCAAAAACCGGCTTGGCGTTCAGGTCATAAGTTTTTACCTGCTTACGGCTTTTTTCCTTTTTGATGAGCGCTTTGATCTTTTTAGCAAAGGCAACGTTAGCCGCATGGCCTGGTCTTGCGGCCATGATGTGCCCTTTAAGCGGTACGCCAACCAGCGCCAAATCGCCTATCATATCCAACAGCTTGTGGCGTGCCGGCTCATTTTGATGGCGAAGTTCAATATTATTTAAAATGCCCTGCGGGGCAACATTGATATCCTTGCGGTTAAACAGCTTGGCCAGGTGATCAAGTTCTTCCTGGTCAACATCTTTATCAACAACCACGATGGCATTGTTCAGGTCGCCGCCTTTAATCAGGTCATGCTTTAGCAACATTTCCAGCTCATGCAAAAAGCAGAAGGTACGGCACGAAGCAATTTCTTTTTTAAACTCGCCAATAGTTGAGATACTGGCATGCTGGCTGCCCAGTACCTGCGAGTTATAATCGACCATACAGGTAAAACGGTAATCGTCCAAAGGCATGGCAACCATTTCAACCTTACGCTCAGGTTCAGAATAATGAATATTGTATGGAATATGGTAATATTCGCGGTCGGCATCCTGTTCAACTAGCCCAACTTCGGTTATTACATCAACAAACTGTATCGAGCTGCCATCCATAATGGGAGTTTCGGGGCCATCAAGATCAATCAGCAGGTTATCAACTTCAAGCCCAACCAAAGCGGCCAGCACGTGCTCAACAGTATTTACTGTAGCACCGTTCTGGCTTATAGATGTTCCGCGTGAGGTATCACTCACGTTATCAACATCGGCATCAATAATTGGCGCACCGGGAATATCAATCCTCCTGAATTTATAACCGTGGTTTTCAGGGGCGGGATTAAAGGTCATTGTAACGCTTTGTCCGGTGTGTAAGCCTGTTCCTGATACCGAAACCGGCGCTTTAATAGTTCTTTGTTTAACGTTCATATTTAAATTTACAGGCTAAGGCTATTCGCTTACCTTGCCTTTACGTAGTTCTTCAATTAATTTTTCAAGCTCGTACACCTTGCGGTCAAGCTCCGGCAGCTTTCGCAGCTTAGCGTGGGCACGAAGGTAATCTTTATATGGCATATATGGAGAGCCCCCCCATGCCTTACCTTCTTCTGTTATAGAGCCGTTTATCCCCGTCTGGGCCGAAACCTGCGATCCGTTAGCAATATTGAGGTGACCGGCAAAACCAACCTGGCCGCCAATTACAACCCTTTCGCCAATTTTGGTACTGCCCGAAATGCCCGACTGTGCTGCAATTACAGTATGCGCACCAATTTCCACATTGTGGGCTATCTGGATCAGGTTGTCAATTTTCGCGCCTTTACGCACTATGGTCGAACCCATGGTTGCCCTGTCGATAGTAGTATTTGAACCCACTTCAACGTCGTCTTCCAATATTACGTTACCAATCTGTGCAATTTTGGTGTAAGTACCATCGGGGTTAGGGGCAAAGCCAAAGCCATCACTGCCTATTACCGCTCCTGAATGCACTATCACATTGTTGCCGATAACGCAATCAAAGTAAACCGTAGCCCCTGCAAACAGCGTTACATTATTGCCAAGGGTTACATTATCGCCAACATTAACGTTTGGATAGATCTTACAATTATCGCCGATGCTTACATTTTGGCCGATATAGGCAAATGCGCCGATATAAACGCCCGCCCCTACCTGTGCTGTGGGATGGATAAAGCTTGGCTGTTCAATTCCTTTTTTATCAAGCCTGAAAGTGTTGTACTTGTCAAGCAGGACAGTGAACGCGCTGTAAGCGTTTTCAACCCTGATCAGTGTAGCTTTTACGGGCTCCGTTAACTGCTGATCATTATTAACAATAACAATGGAGGCGTTGGTAGTATACAGAAACTGCTCATACTTAGGGTTGGCCAAAAAAGAAAGGCTGCCGGCTCCGGCTTCCTCTATCTTGGCAAGCTGGCTAACAGTTGCCGAAGGATCGCCTTCTACAGTTCCGTTGAGCAGTAAACTTATATCATGAGCGGTAAATTGCATCGGGCAAATTTAAATGTTAAAATTGAAGCAACAAATTATTAATGAGTTATGAACACGCGTTAAAAAGTTTTGACTGTCAACGCGTTTTATTTTTCACCATTTCTTCATTTGTCGCAGATGTATATCGGTTTCGTTTTGCTATTTGTTAAAATCCAAAGTACGACGCCATTGTTTTATCGCTCTCTTAAATAGGGGCGTTGCCTGCGGCCGGGCTTTCCGTTCCAAGTCCTCGCTTGCCCAACCCGTAATTCCAACCCTCGCTGCGGGCATTACACTACAATTCCTAACGCGGCCAGTGCACATTTCCGGCATTTATCCATAATGCCTTTTTATGTAGAGACGCATAATTGCGTCTCCTTTAGGACAGATCGCTTTGCCAATCCCGAACTGCCGTAACCTGCATGCTGGAGACGCAATTATGCGTCTCTACAGTGAAAACCGCCTGTTAATTCAACAACTCCTTATTATAACACAGGATATATTTTTTCACCGTTTTGGCCAAAGCTACCAGGTTTGAGTTGTCGCTGGCGGCGGCAATATCCTTTACCTCGCCATTCTTCATTAATATACCAATGTTGCCATCGTTTTGGTTATAAGCATTATTGCGGATAGACGTGGTAAATACAAAGTAGGCCGCAGCATCTTCGTAACTAACACCATACTTTTCCATCGCCTTTTGGCGAAGGCTTTCAACAAAAGCTTCATCGGGGCATTCGTTGGTAATATCAACCCTGAAAAGGTTACGCTGCACCAGGTTTTTGCAAAGATGAGAAAGTACCAGGTCGGGATGATATGCCCACACTTTTACCGACGCCATAATATCGGTATCATCCAAACAGGCAAAAGTTTCCAGGTGATGGTCCTCGTTCATGAAAGCATCACGGCCAATGCGGTTCTTTAAAAAATGCAGCAGGGCTGGGGTGGCAAACAATTCCTTACCCTGCGAAATCAGTTCGCGGCCGCGCCTGAAGATCTTGGTTAACACCTCCTCGCCTGCTATTACTGTTTTATGCAGATAAACCTGCCAGTACATGAGGCGGCGGGCAATTAAAAATTTTTCTATCGAGTAAATGCCCTTTTCATCAACAACTACATGGTCGTCTTTAACATTGAGCATCTTAATGATCCGTTCTGAACTGATCACCCCTTCGGATACACCGGTGAAGAAACTGTCGCGGTTAAGGTAATCCAGCCTGTCCATATCCAGTTGGCTGGATACCAACTGGTGCAGGAACTTACGCGGATAGGTATCATTAAAAATATTGATAGCCATGGTAAGCTTGCCCTCAAACCGGGCATTAAGCTTATTCATCAGCATTGATGAAATATCCTCGTGTGCTATCCCGTCGATAATGGTGTTTTCCAAAGCGTGCGAAAATGGCCCGTGACCAATATCATGCAATAATATGGCAATGGTAACCGCCTCCTCCTCTTCGGCAGAAATTTGATGGCCCTTGTTTCGGAGGGTTTCAAGCGCTGTATCCATCAGGTACATGGCGCCCAAAGCGTGATGAAAACGGGTGTGCAATGCTCCTGGGTATACCAGGTGGGTCATGCCCAGCTGTTTAATATAACGCAGACGCTGAAAGTATGGATGGGATATAAGGTCAAAGATCAGTTCGGTAGGGATACTGATAAAGCCATAAACCGGGTCGTTAATTATTTTCTTTTTATTCAATGCCGCTTTTAATAATTGCAAAAATGTAAAACAAAGGTAAAATAAGCGCGACAGGTTTGTTAAATTTTGTTAATACCTTTACTGTGTAACAACAAAAGCATCTATTTGGGGTTTATTTTCAAAATAAAAATTGTCTGAATCAGAATTTACAGAATTTTTCTGAACTCGAATTTCTTGAATTAAAGAATCACCAGAATTTAAGCCTGATATTTATACACCTTGTAGGCAAAATTCTATAAATTCATAAAATTCCCCCAAATTCGAGTTCAGACCACATAACATACATATACTATGCAAGATACCACCATTTTATGGGCCGATGACGAAATTGACCTGTTAAGACCACATATACTTTTCCTGGGCGAAAAGGGCTACAAAGTAACCACGGTTACCAATGGCTACGACGCCGTCGACTCTTTTAAGAACAATTATTTCGACCTGGTTTTCCTTGATGAGAACATGCCCGGCCTTACCGGCCTGGAAACCCTGCAGCAGATCAAGAACATTAACAACGATGTACCCATTGTGCTGATCACCAAAAATGAAGAAGAGTACCTGATGGAAGATGCCATCGGCTCAAAGATAGACGACTATCTGATTAAGCCGGTTCACCCTAAGCAAATTTTGCTTACTATAAAAAAACTTACGGAAAACAAACGCCTCGTTACCGAAAAAACCACCATGGCCTACCAGATGGATTTCCGTACACTGGGCATGACCCTTAACGACAATCTGAGTCACCAGGAATGGGTTGATGTTTACAAAAAGCTGATCTACTGGGAGCTTGAGCTCGAGAAACTGGAAGATGCCGGCATGCACGAAATCCTGACGCTGCAAAAGGCCGAAGCCAATACACAGTTTTGCAAGTTTGTGGAGCGCAACTACCTTAACTGGATTAAAAATCCCGATTTGGCGCCAACTTCATCGCCCCAGTTATTTAAAAAGAAAGTATTCCCTAAGCTTGACGGCAAAGGCCCTTTGTTTTTTATTTTGATAGATAACCTGCGTTACGATCAGTTTAAGATCATTAACCCAATTATTTCCGAATATTTCAGACTGGAGGAAGAGGACACTTATTATAGTATCCTGCCAACAGCTACGCAATACGCCCGTAATTCCATTTTTTCGGGGCTGATGCCTTTGGATATGGAGCGCCGCTATCCATCTATGTGGCAAAACGACGAGGATGAAGGCGGCAAGAACTTGTACGAAGCCGAGTTTTTAGCCGACCACCTGAAACGTGTGCTGCGAAAGGATTGCAAACACTCATACCATAAGATCCTGAATATTGACGAAGGCCGCGCGCTGAATGAGTCGGTGAATAACCTCATGAACAACGAGCTTAACGTGGTGGTATATAACTTTGTGGATATGCTTTCGCATGCCCGTACAGATATGCAGATGATCCGCGAGCTGGCAAGTGATGATGCTGCTTACCGTTCATTAACCCTGTCGTGGTTTGAGCACTCCCCGTTGTTCGACCTGCTGAAATATCTCGCACAAAAACAGGTACGTGTTATCATTACTACCGATCATGGTACCATCCGCGTAAAAAACCCGAGCAAAATTGTAGGCGACAGGAACACTAACACCAACCTGCGCTATAAACAAGGCAAAAACCTTAACTATAATGCCAAGGAGGTTTTCCATATCCGCAACCCGCATGATGCCATGCTGCCAAGGCTGCACATTAGCTCAAGCTTTGTTTTTGCCAAGGAAGACAGCTATTTCGTATACCCGAACAACTACAACCACTTTGTGAATTTCTATAATGAAACTTTCCAGCACGGAGGGATCTCGTTAGAGGAAATGATAGTACCGGTGGTTACTTACGGGCCAAAGTAAACCCATTAATGTCATTGCGAGCGTAGCGCGGCAATCGCACGGAAGCATATACGCCCTGTATAGCTACGCGATTGCCGCGCTACGCTCGCAATGACATTTTTTTAATATTTCTTAAAGTCTCCCCTTCAGGGGAGATTTAGAGGGGCTTAAAACTCCAATTCCAGCAATACCGGGCAATGATCGGAGTGTTTAGCCTCCGGCAATATAGCTGCACGGCGGATCTTATCTTCAAGCGGGGTACTGGCCATGGCGTAATCAATACGCCAGCCTAAGTTTTTACCGCGTGATCCGGCACGGAAACTCCACCAGGTGTAGTTATGCGGTTCTTTGTTCAGGTGGCGGAAGGTATCTATAAATCCGCCTTCAATAAAGTTCTCCATCCATTCACGTTCCTCCGGCAAAAAGCCCGATGAGTTGGCGTTTGATTTTGGGTTGTGAATATCAATAGGGCGGTGACAAATGTTATAGTCGCCGCAAACCACCAGGTTAGGGTGCTCCACTTTAAGCAGGGTAAGATACTTGCCAAACTCATCTAAAAAACGGTATTTAAAAATTTGCCGGTCATCACCGCTTGAGCCTGATGGGAAATAAACGCTCATCACCGAAACCTCATCAAAGTCAACACGGATGCAGCGCCCCTCACGGTCAAAATCAGGAATACCGCAGCCGTACTCAATATGCTTGGGCAAAATTTTGGTAAAAATGGCAGTACCGCTATAACCCTTCTTTTCTGCCGGGAACCAGTAATGCTGATAACCCATCTGATCAACCAAACCCAGATCGGTCAGCACATCGGGTGTCGCTTTAATTTCCTGTAAACAAACAACATCGGCATCAGTAGCCTGCAGCCAGGCCAGCCAACCCTTGTTTATTGCCGAACGGATGCCATTAACGTTATATGTAAGTATTTTCATTTGAGATTTCGGATGTTCGATTTCGGAATTAACTGCGATTTAAAATCACGAAATTACAACAAAATTGTCATTTCGATAGAGCAGAGATGGGGTCTTAGCGACGGGGCGAAAGAGAAACCTTATACGCCCTGTATAGTTTAATTTGCATGGCGTATAAGATTTCTCCCTTCGGTCGAAATGACAACTTTTTTATTTTTTTGCGGGAAAAAGAATAGCATCCAACTGCCTGCATTCCTTTTTGCTTAGCAACTCAACCGTCATAGGCACATCAGCATTGGGACGGTCATTGGCATCCTTTTTTACGGCAGCAATCCTATCAACCATATCAATCCCCGAAACAACCTCGCCAAAAACGGTATAATTTTGATCAAGGTGTGGCGAACCGCCGACTGATTTATACCATTCCCGCTGCCATGCCGGGATCTTGCGGCCTTTAAGCCGGGTATTTTCCAGTGTATCCAGTTTGCCGTCGGTAAAGCGTTTGCCTTCCACAATATAAAACTGGCAGCCGCTTGATTCTTTTTTAGGGTTATCATCCCGCGCGGCAGCAAGTACACCGCGTTTATGAAACAGGCTATCGCGAAATTCGGCGGGGATGGTATAACCCACTTCGCCATTGCCCAGCTCGGCGCCGGGTTTTGCTTTTACGGGGTCCTTTGAATCCGGGTCGCCCCCCTGGATCATGAAATTCTGGATCACGCGGTGAAACAGCGTACCATTATAAAATCCCTTTTTGGTTAGTTTGATAAAGTTATCGCGGTGCAATGGCGTTTCATTATACAGGCGAAGGATACAATCGCCATAAACCGTATGGATGCGTACATACTGATTTTTAGGTGGTCCGGCAAACGCGGCTGTAAGGGTTAATAAAAGAATGCTTAGGGTAAAAAGTTTCTTCATAGACCGTTGATTATTTTCGATTTCGCTGATTGCGTTGATTTTTTTATTGATGAAGATAGATTATTTGTTCCGAATGTTCTAATTCCCTCCTCGGGATCAATTAAAGGGGTAAAAAGCTGGGAAATGTGCGATTCCCCTCTTGAGAGGGGCGGAGGGGTGTGTTTATGCTTTGATAAGCCAATCGCAGAAACACACCCCTGCTATCGCTCTTCCCTCCCCGCCCCCTCTCAAGAGGGGAATTATAAAGCCCTGTTATCAACCCAATAAACCACTCACTATTCTGCCCCATCCATCTCCTCAAAGTAATTTACAATGAGCGATTTCATCATCATTTCCTGTTCAAGCAGGGTATAGTTCGGGATTACTTTTACGCGTTTCCAGTGTGGCCAGCCATCCTGGTCAAGGCCTTCAAGCTCGTAAAAGCCCATCATGCTCATTAAGCGGCAGGTTGCGATATGCATCAGCTCTTCTTTTTGGCGCTTGCTGAACTTACGCGGCCCCTGGCCCAGCTCCTGTACCCCGATCAAAAAAAGCATCACCTTTATATCGGGCTTTTCGTTATCAAAATCCTCAGCTATCCGCTGCTGCAGCACATCCCATTTTTTATTAATCTCAGCAGGTGTCATATTTGGCAAAGATAGATTAGTTCATGGTTCATAGTTGATGGTTCATAGTAAAAATCTGGCAAATGGCTTTTTCCTAACAAACGCCAAAGCCATGACCTATCATTTTATGTTAGTTCATGGTTCATAGATGATAGTTCATAGTAAAATGTGCAATGTGGCCTTTTTCTATCAAACACTAAACCATGAACTATCATCTATGAACTATAAACACCACATTATTGTTACAATGTTGCATTAATATTCTCGTTTTAATACTTATTTTTGCCGTATTCCGTTAAAGGGATGTTGACTGTGAAAAAAAAACGCTTACATATTGTATTTGCGTGGCTGCTGCTTGTTTGCTTTGCGGCCGGGCAATATATGGTTTATTCGCACCAGCACGCGTTGATCAAGGGAATAACCAAACACAGCCATATGGCTGTTGGTCAGCAAACTGTTAAAGAAAAATGTTTACTGTGCGATGCCATGCACCATACCGATGCTGTGGCCGTTAGCAACAGTTCATTTTTTATCCCTCTTGTAACTTCTGATCATGTTTTTAAAGCCGGAGATTACAATTTTGTAAGCCTTGCGCTTATCCTTGCCGCCGGCCGCGCCCCTCCGGTAAATGCTTAAGGTTACCTTACTCTTTCCTCAAAACATAGCCGTTGATAATAACGGTATTTATTGATTTTCTTAATCTTTTATCATGAAATTAAAGCTTATAAGCTTCATTATATTGCTGTTGGTGCAGGTTTCTGCATTTGCAGATGTTATTATTGTTAAAGGCCGTGTGGTCGACGCGCAATCAAAACAAACCTTACCAGGTGCTGTGATCACTATCCCCGAATTAAAAATATCTGCCATCACCGATCCTAATGGCGAGTTTTCCTTTAAATCATTACCCAACAGGGGTAGGTTCCTGTTCTCGATAGAATATGTGGGTTATAAATCCCTTACCAAAATAGTTGATCTTTCGGCCGGCACTCCGCTGGTTTTTGAATTGCAGTCGAGCATTATCGAAACCCACGAAGTGGTTATTACCGGCACAGCTATCAGCGCTAATAATAAACAAAACAGCACATCAGTATCAGCTGTGGGGCGCGATGGCTTGTTAAGGCAGTCAACCAACCTCATCGACGCGCTTGCACACCAGGTGCCGGGCATGTCGCAGATCACTACCGGCCCTTCTATTTCCAAACCGGTTATCCGTGGCTTAAGCTATAATCGTGTAGTTACTTTGAGCGACGGGGTTAAACAACAAGGGCAGCAATGGGGCGATGAACACGGTATTGAGATTGATCAATACAGCTCGGACAGAGTAGAGGTGCTTCGCGGGGCGGCTTCACTGCTATACGGATCAGACGCGCTGGGTGGTGTTATTAACCTGCTTGAGCCACTTACCCCGCCCGACGGGCAGATCAAAGGTGAGTTTTTAACCAACTACTCCACCAACAACGGCCTAACCGGAACTTCTTTGATGCTTACCGGTAACGAAAACGGACTGGTATGGCGCGCCCGCGGCAGCTACAAAAATGCCTACTCCTTTAAAACGCCAGACTACTATTTCCCTAACTCTGGTTTTAATGAAACTGATCTGAGCGGTATGATCGGTCTCAACAAATCATGGGGTTACTCGCACATCAACCTTAGCTACTTTAAAAACAATATCGGTTTTTACGATCCTGAGCCTGCTAATGGCCTCAACTTTTTGCATGACGATGGCACACCATTTACGCAGGATGAGTATAAAAGCCGTACGCTTGAATACCCTAAACAAGATATCCGCCATTATAAAATAAACTGGGATAACAACTTCATTACCGAAGGGGGCAACCTGAAAGTGAACCTCGGCTACCAGAAAAACCAGCGCCGCGAGCTTGACGGACCGGATCCTTCCCTGTTCTTTGATTTGAATACGTACTCGGGCGATGTAAAATATTATGTTACCGAAGCAAACGGATGGCAACCTGTTTTTGGCGCTAGTTCGGACATTGGTCACAGCTTAAATAAAGGCTCGGAGTTTTTGATCCCGGCTTATGATACGTATGGCGTGGGCGCTTTCGCATACATCAAAAAAACCTGGGATAAAAACACCTTTAATGCAGGTATCAGGTATGATTATCGTAGAAACAAGGGCAAAGGCCTGGTTGAGGATGGCGAAACCAAATTTACCCCCTTTACCAACAAATTTTCGAACATAAGCGGAGCGTTGGGTTATACGCATGAGTTTAATGACAATTTGAATTTCAAGGCCAACGCCGGCTCGGCTTTTCGTGCGCCAAACCCGGCCGAACTTGGCTCCAACGGTGTACATGAAGGTACTTTCCGCTATGAAATAGGTAATCCTAACCTGGCGCCTGAAAGAAGTTACCAGGTTGACGCTACCCTGCAATACGACGACAAAATTGTAAGTGCCAGTTTAGGGATCTATGAAAACTACATCCACAACTTTATTTATGCATCGCACAAACAGGGGGATGTAGCACAGGCCGTAAACGGAGCCGGTAGCCTGAGCCAGTTTGATGTATACCGTTACAACCAGGTTAATGCTAACCTGTATGGCGTCGAAGGTAACTTTACCCTGCACCCGGTAAGCTTCATTCATTTTGAAAATACCTTTGGTTATACTTATGCCCGAAACAACACGCTCGACAGGCCGCTGGCGTTCATCCCTGCAGGTACGCTGAAAAATACGCTGCGTTTTGAGCCAACTATTAAAGGGGTGAAACAATCATACATTTCGGTAGGTATTGATAATTTCTTTAACCAGTACCGTTATGATTCCGCTTTTGAAACCGGCACCAAAGGCTACACGCTATTAAATGCCGGCCTGGGCACAACGGTTAACTTTGGCAAACAACCAGTTAAACTGTATGTATCGGGTAATAACCTGGCCAACATCAAGTACTACGACGCGCTTAGCCGTCTTAAGCCCGGTCGTATAAGTTCGGAAGATCCGGAATTTGGCATTTATAACATGGGGCGCAATATTACCTTCGGTATTTATTTGCCATTATCCATCAATTAATCATTAATGATATTTTATATAAAAAGTCCTGCTGCCCGGCGGGACTTTTTATTTTCCTGTAAGAGCGATAAGATGCAAGGGTTTTTTTAAAGCATTGACAGCTAATTTATAATTTAGGGATTTTGAGTATTTTTGAACAACTAAAAAGATGTCATGGTGAGTAATCACCGGGTGAGTCCCTGAAAAACCGTGATGGCGTATAAGATAGGCTTTAGCGATGATGTGCGTGGGCCGCGTTAGTGATAATAGCGGATACCGGCCTTGTGGTTAAGGCCTGTGCAGTATGAGCGGATAGCACGGGCCGCAGGCAACGCCCATATTAATATCGATAAAAAAATATATTTAATAATTCACGATCTCGTCATTATAATAAAATAAAGCAATTACACGGAAGCAAAGCGGCCTTGTATAGCATGCGGTTGCCACGCTGCGCTCGCAAAATGACATGGTATAGAACAAAATTATAACAAGTGCAACTATCTGTAAATTCAACATCTCAATTACCGCAGGCTGCCGAAGCCATCCTGGCCAACTCGGCAGGGAATAAAATTTTTCTTTTTTATGGCGAAATGGGGGCGGGCAAAACAACGCTCATCAAAGCTTTATGCGAAGAACTTGGCGTAACAGAACAGGCAACCAGTCCGACGTTTTCAATTGTAAACGAATACACCGGGCGCGACGCCAGGATCTTTCATTTTGATTTCTATCGCCTTAAAAATCAAACAGAAGCATTGGATATGGGCTATGAGGAATATTTTTACAGCGATGCCTACTGCTTTATTGAGTGGCCCGAAAAAATTCCCGACCTGCTGCCGAACCGTTACACCAACATCCGGATCCGGGTTTTGGACAGCACCTCGCGCAGCATCAGCATGGAAAATATTTAGTTTTATCATACATCGTTTTTTCTTATCTTCAACAGCCTTAAAAAAAACACATCATGAGTTCAGGGATATATAGCGGGTTTTCGGATATTGCCAAGCAAGCAATGTTACAGCCCCAGGAGTCGTTGCTGGAGGTAAAAAGCAAAAAAAACAAGCTATACATCGGCATTCCCAAAGAGGTTTCCTTCCAGGAAAACCGTGTGCCGTTGACCCCACTGTCGGTAGCCTTGCTGGTTAATAACGGCCACGAGGTGATGCTGGAGAGTAATGCCGGGCAGGCCGCCAATTTTTCGGATAAAGATTACAGTGAACAGGGCGCCCAGATAGTATATGATACCAAAAAGGTTTACGAGGCCGATATCATTATCAAGATAGCCCCTCCTACCACGCATGAAATTGAGCTGATGAAGCCCGGGCAGCTCCTGATCTCTACCCTTCAAATCGCTACGCTCAAGGCCGAAAGTATTCAGGCGCTGATGGCCAAAAAGATCACCGCGCTAAGTTTTGAGCATTTGCGCGATGAGGGCAATACCCTTACGGTGGTAAGGGCTATGAGCGAAATTGTGGGCGCAACCTCCATACTTATAGCAGCCGAATATTTAAGCAATGTTTTTGAAGGCAAAGGCCTGATGCTGGGCGGTATAACCGGCGTTCCGCCAACCGAAATTGTGATTCTGGGTGCCGGAACCGTGGGCGAATACGCGGCACGCACCGCCATATCATTGGGTGCCGAGGTTAAGGTGTTCGATCCGTCGATATACAAGCTCCGGCGCCTGCAAAACAATATCGGCAACCGCGTTTTCACTTCGGTGGTACAGCCTATTGTATTGGAAAAAGCCATCACCACCTGCGATGTGGCTATAGGGGCGCTCCGTGCCGAAGATGGCCGCAGCCCCTGTATTATATCCGAGGAAACCGTTAGCCGCATGAAACGCGACTCGGTGATCATTGATGTAAGTATTGACCAGGGAGGTTGCTTTGAAACGTCCGAAGTTACCAATCATACCCACCCCGTTTTTCGCAAATATGATGTAATTCATTATTGTGTGCCTAACATCGCATCGCGTGTGGCCCGTACCGCTACCTATGCGCTCACCAATATTTTTGCACCTATACTGCTTGATATTGGCGATATGGGCGGCATCAAAAACCTCATCTGGCAAAAATCGGGGGTGCGTAACGCGGTTTATATTTACCAGGGCCAGCTTACCAATAAACACATTGGCGAGCGTTTCTCGATCCCCTGCAAAGACCTCGATTTGCTGATCGTATCGCACAGGTAAACTGATAATATGAATCATCGATATTTGATATTGCTGATGTTTGTAGCGTGTACTTTGCGTGTTAATGCGCAGCACTATAAATATATCGACAGTGCAAAAATTTATGGTATTGCCCGCTATAAACTACAGGTTAAAGCAAACCCGGATAAACAGCTGGTTGAAATAAAGAAATATATCCCCGAAATTATCTTAGACCTGCGGTATGCTACAACTAACAATTTTATGCGCCGCCGTATGTACACAACGGCCAAAGCTTATGCAAGACTTCCGGTTGTAAAAGCGCTTCAGCAGGTTGAAGCCGAATTAAAAATTCAGGGTCTTGGCCTTAAAATTTATGATGCCTATCGGCCATATTCGGTTACCGTTAATTTTTATGAAATGGCCCCCGATACCAATTTTGTAGCCGATCCGCGCAAAGGCTCAAAGCATAACCGTGGTTGCGCTATTGACCTTTCCCTTATCAACATTAAAACCGGAAAAGAACTGGATATGCCAACCGGCTTTGATAGCTTTAGCCGTAAGGCCGGGGCAAACTATATGGATTTACCGCCGCAGCAAATTACAAACCGCGAATTATTAAAAACGATAATGGCCAAATACGGCTTCAGGGTGATCTCAACCGAATGGTGGCATTATGACTTTACGGGCTGGGAAAAATATGAGCTGCTGGATATTCCGGTACAGGCCCTATAAATATTTTAAGCCCGTCCAAAACTCACAACTTTTATTTAATTAGCCCTACAAAAGGCATCAATATTGCTTAACCATTCACGAATAAGCATTAATCTACAAAAACACAGGCATGAAGTTTTTAAGCAAAGCATACTTTAAACAACTATGGAAGGTGTTGCTGGCATCGTTCACGGGCTTTTCAAAAGATAATGGCTTAAAATTAAGCGCGTCGCTGGCTTATTACACCGTTTTTTCAATTGCCCCTTTATTGATTATAGTAATATCTGTAGCCGGCCTGGTTTTTGGACAGGATGCCGCAACCGAGCGGTTGTATCCCGAAATTGTTCGTTATGTTGGCAAAACACCTGCAGAACAAATTCAGGATGCGTTAAAACACCTTGCGCTATCCGGGAAATCGGGCATAGCGGTTGTTGTTGGCGTGGTTACGCTTTTATTGGGCGCGAGCAGTATTTTTATCGAGATCCAGGATTCGCTTAATATGATCTGGAGGGTTAAAGCCAAGCCTAAAAGCGGCTGGATGCAATTGCTGAAAAACCGGTTTGTGTCCTTTTCGCTCATCATCAGCCTGGGCTTCCTGTTGCTGGCATCGCTTATTATCAACCTGGTCATAAGTGCCCTGAAGGATCAGATTCAGCATTTTTTTCCCGGTATCGATTCTTTTACGAAAGTATTTGTCCAGGCGTTAAACCTGGGCATCACCCTGGTGGTGATCACTACCTTGTTTGGCATCATATTTAAGTTTTTGCCCGATGTTAAAATCAAATGGCGGGATGTGCGCAGCGGCGCGGTATTTACAGCTATCCTGTTTATGATAGGGCAGTATCTGATCAGCCTTTATATCCAATATACAGCGCAAGGGTCGGCATACGGCGCGGCGGGTTCTATTATTGTGATATTGGTTTGGATCTATTATACATCGGCCATATTGTACATCGGTGCCGAGTTTACCCAGGTATTTGCGGAGGCCAGCGGTAGCCATATCGAGCCCGCAGATTATGCCGTTCATGTTCAGCAAACCGAGGTTGAACACCGCGTAAAAACCCTTCCACCTCAAAACCCGCAGCTTGAAGGGCATTTGAAAAAGAATGAGGGAGAGAAAAAGGGATAGGAAACATTACGGTAAAAACGGGTATTATGCTGAGCATGAAAACTTAAAAAAAGGGGGGCATCCTGAGTGATTAAAATCCGTCGGACTCTGAAGAAAAATGACATCTGCGTCACGTCATTGCTGAGTTACGAAACAATCTCTTATAGGCAGACAAGGTGCTTAGTGGTATTGAACTTGCTTCGTCGCGCTCTTGGCCGCGCGGGGCCAATTACTTTTGTCGCCACAAAAGTAACCAAAAAGGCTTGCAGCAGAGAGGCTTCTTTGTGCACAACCTGGCCCCATAGCCATCGGCACGGCCTTCACCCTGCAAAACGAACAGAACCACGGGCTGCAATTATTTTGCCCCGATTCGCACGCAATGCCTCCGCTTCTGCAAAAACTTGCTATGCCCCTGCAGCCGCACCGCCCAGCATCGTTCTGCTCGTTTTCACCCGAAGCTGATCTGCTGCGAAAAACCACATTTTTTATCTTGTCATAGGTAGCCTGTCGAAGCATGGTGGATAGGGCTTTGCGCGCGATCCTTCAATTGGCCGCCATGACATGTTGTAGAATCCAGACTTACGAAGTTTTCAAAACTTCGTAAGTCTCCCCCCGGATTTGTCATTTGCACTAAACTATAAAAGGAAATGAAAATAAGATGCGTACAAATCAAATCCCACCAATCCAAAAAATCCGTTTAATCCCGGTTCAGTTTTGCTACGATCTCATCCGCCGTCAATTTCTCCTGAACCCCGCTTGCCATGTTTTTAAATGTCAATAGCCCGGTTTGCATTTCATCGCCGCCGATAACTACCACATAAGGGATATTTTTATTGTTAGCGTACTCCATCTGCTTTTTGATTTTCGCGCCTGCGGGATAGAGTTCGGTGTTGATATTGTGGCGACGGAGTCGCTGTAATAGAGGTAAGCTATAAAGTTCGCCTTCTTTATCGAAATTGCATATAAGTGCCTGCGTGGTTTGATTACTGCCGGCCGGGAAAAGGTTTAGCTCTTCCAGTACGTCATAGATTCTGTCGGCCCCGAAGGAGATCCCTGCACCGGTAAGGCCTTTTAAGCCAAACATGCCGGTAAGGTTGTCATAACGTCCGCCGCCGCCGATGCTGCCCATATTTACTTCGTTGGTTTTCACCTCGAAGATGGCGCCGGTATAATAGTTTAAGCCGCGCGCAAGGGTGATGTCCAATTCAAGCTTAGCGGTTTGAAGCGGGCAGCGTTCTATGTAGCCGAAAACGGTTTCTATTTCGTCGCAGCCTTTTAAGCCGATCTCTGATTGGGCTAATGCTTCACGGAGGCTTGCCAGCTTTTCGGTGTTGTTGCCTTCCAACAGGATAACAGGTTTTAGCTTATCGATATCGGCATCGGTAAAGCCTTTTTCAAGCAGCTCTTTAATCACGCCATCGAGGCCGATCTTGTCCAGTTTGTCAATGGCTACAGTCAAATCAATAATATTATCGGATTTGTCTATAACTTGAGCGATTCCTGATAGTATTTTTCTATTATTGATCTGTATGCTGAAATCTTTAAGGCCAAGCTTAGTTAAAGCTTCATCATAGATCATGATAAACTCGGCTTCGTTCAGTAGTGAATCAGAGCCTACCACATCCGCATCGCATTGGTAAAACTCACGGTAACGGCCACGTTGGGGCCTGTCGGCACGCCAAACCGGCTGCACCTGGAAACGCTTGAACGGAAAAGTGATCTCGTTCTGGTGTTGAACTACGTAACGGGCAAAAGGCACGGTTAGGTCGTAGCGCAGGGCCTTGCCAGATATTTGTAACGTAAGCTTTTTATAATTTAGATTAATGTTGCTTGCATCAATATTCGCATCGGTTAGGAAGTCGCCGCTGTTCAATATTTTAAATATTAACTTATCACCTTCTTCACCGTATTTCCCGGTCAAGGTTGAAAGCTTTTCCATTGTCGGTGTTTCTATCTGCTGATAGCCATATTTGCGGAAAACGGATTTAATGGTGTCGAAAATATAATTGCGTTTCACCATTTCGGCAGGTGAAAAATCGCGAGTGCCTTTGGGTACTGATGGTTTAATGGATGCCATGCGGCAAATGTACAAAAAAGAGGGCTATGCGGGGTTGGGAGTAGTGGCTTTGCGTCGTTTGATCTGGTTGCCTTGTCTCTTGTTTACCTTGCATGGGGGCCACGAGCCACAGGCTTTCGGCAACGATTGATTAAGCCATAAAAGAAAAAGCGGTTTCGTTTACGAAACCGCTTTTTCTTTTATCTCTCTCCCGTCATTGCGAGGCACGAAGCAATCCCCGATTTGCAGAGCGGCTATGCAAGTCTCTCTGTACTGTTCGCGATTGCTTCGTACCTTATAATGACGTGTCTGTAAGAGATTCATAATCAAGCTGATTTTTGGAGTGTAAGACCAAGTTTTTGCGCTTCTTTTTGCAGACGGCTGATCTTTCTTGCCTTTTGAACCTCTACATCTTGCTGGACTTTAGTGACATCGTAGGCTTCCTGTTTAAGTACCATATTATAAAATATCACGGCTATTTTCCTGGCCACTGCTTTAATAGCTTTTGCCTTTCCCTTAGTTGCAGCTAATTTTCGGTATTGCTGCCCTAACGGCCCCTTGCTTTGCCACAGGCAGTTTGCCGCCAACCTGAAAGCCTGCGTAGCCGGGTTGTGGGTGATCCGTTTTTCATAGCCTACGAGCTTGCCTCCTGTTATTTTAGGACGGGGTGACAGGTTTAACCAACTTGTAAAATGGCCTGCGGTAGGCCATTTGCTCATCTCAGGCCCTGTTACTGCCAGTATCGTTAGCAAGCCGATCTCATCCAAGCCTTCCACTGCTGTCAGGTCCACGCCCAAAATTGCTACCAGGTAATCTTTTAAGTTGATATGATATTGATTCTTGCGGACCATGCCTTGTTTCTTTGAGCTTTTTATCTCCGGTGCCAATAGTTTAAGCGTTTGTTCGATGTGCTGTTCGTAATAAAGCATCTGCTCTTTAAAAAAGTCGTATGCCTTTAGGCTGCCCCTAAGTGTATTGATCTGGCTGTCCCGGTAGTCTCCCTCAAGAGAATGGAGCAATTCCTGCTGACTTGCTTTCAGCCGTTTATGATCGATACTACAAAGCAGTTTTTCCGGATCTGAGATCCCTGAGCAGATCATCCGCAAAAGCTTCATGCCGCATACACCTTCAATATCGCTGATCAGGTGCTGGAACTTGATATTCATTTTGGTCAGGGTGTTTTGGATACGGTTGAGTGTATCGCTTTTTTGGTCCTGGCAGATCTGCCTTTCATGGATATATTGCCGCAGGTCCTGGTAACAGGCCGGAGCAATATGTGATTCGCGTAAAAGACCATGGGTAAGCAGCTTATGCAACCACTGTGCATCATTAATATCCGTTTTTCGTGCCGATACATTCCGATAATGGCTTGGGTTGATCATCACCACCTTTATGCCCCGGGACTCAAGGATACTATGCAGGGGCATCCAATAGTTGGCGGTTGATTCCATCGTTACGATCTCCACCTTTTCCCCCTGTAGCAAGTCGGCCAGTTTATTAAGACTGGAGGTAAAACTGTCAAACTGTTTCAGGTGGATCTGATCCCTGGAATCAGTGTAAGATACGACCATGAGCATACTCCCTACATCGATCCCGGCTGATCTGGGGTAAAGAATCCCAAATCGTTCCATCTTTTTTGAACCTGCAGGAGTTCCTGCCCCCTTCTTCTTTTTGTTTTGTTTAGCTTTGCCCATATTTTTAAAAAACAGGGCAAACTCTGCCGCTTTAAAAAGTCTAAGCTTAAAAGCGCGGTAAACCACCAGTTGGTCAGAACTGGTGGTTCCCTATAATGTTTTTTGCAAAAAGCGACAGTCCCAAACTCGCAAGCGGGCTCTTAAAGGCCCCAAGGGTTATACGGGGTGTGTAGTTTGCCCGATGTTCAAGACAAATATCTTACTTCTCATCGCAATGCATGTCATTTCATTTTTTTTCAGGGCTTCCCTGATGGTTACTCGCAATGACGATCGGCGGCGGGGCTTAGATTTTTAAACCTCCTACTTATGCGTATGAAAGCTTAAGCTTGTCGCAAAGCCAATGGTAACATACCCATAGCTATCCTCAAAAAACTGGTTGTAATCATCCTGTCCGCGGTAGCCTCCGCCAACCATAAGGGCGGCATCAGGCATAAAGGGAAACTGGTAATAGTATTTCAGGCTCACGTTTAAACGTTTCTTGAAATCAAAGGTTGAGTAATTATCGTACTTATCGGCAATGTAAGTGAAGTCGAACCGGATGCGCTGCCAGTTTTGGTATACTTTTTTGTTCTTATCAATAGGGTCGGTATAGGCTTTGGCGAAGTTGTACATACGACTACCATTAATGCGGATAAAGCCATAATGATCTTTCAAGCCTTCGGACAAGCCAAGGTTAAACAAACCGGCGTGGACCTCTAAGCCCAGGTTATCATAACGGTTAATGATCAGGTCTTTTTTATCAAAGCGTTTACCGCTGTAATAAGTTAAAGTATAAAAGTTGGTGGTGAACTTGCCGCTATCGCGGTTAAAGCTGCCGTCGGGATTAAGTGATGGTCCGCGTACGCCGTTGGAATGATGTGAGTAACCGAACGAAAAGAACTTTGGATTGTAAGTGTCCTCGTTCACCCTGAAATACACCGTACCGCCCGGCATAAAGCTTGGCGATTTTACCGGCGCCCCATGTGAGGCCAGCAGGCGGATCTTCACTCGTGGGGTAAACACAAAAAAGAAATGCGACTTTGGCGTGCTGAATAAAACAAAGTTCGGCGCCAGATCGGCAGTGAGCTGGGTTTTTATTTTGTTAAAGTAATCGTTTCCTCCTTCTGATACCCGCAGGTTTTGCTCGTAAATGTGATCAAATGCCTGGTTAATCAGCCGCTTTTTCATCAGTGCGCTGTCGGCCAGTGTATCGGCCGGGGTAGCTGTGCGGGTATTCGCAGCCGCTGTTAAATTGTCAACAGTAATAAAAAGGAGCAGTAAGCAAATCGCTTTTAATGCAAATGTTAAACTAAAACGCCGCGTTAAACCAGATTTCTTGAAACCTGGTTTTATAAAATAAAAAGTGATCAATGTAGTAAGTGTTAAGTACCGATAATGCTTGGGTTATAGTTATTTATGATTAATCTTATGTGTTAAAATACGGTTAACCACAATGGCGCAATATTACTTATTATAAGTTTTTGTATACCGGGGGATATGTCAGTACTAAGTAAATGTATCCCTAAGCACTTTCTTATGACATTGGCCAGAAATTATGAACGTTTGTTGGCTGTTTGTCAATCGGCCCGGCGCCGGCGCCGGCATAGTGTTTGCTAAAGCCCGGTGTTATTTTGCCCCCTGGGCAAAACAACACCTTTCCATCCAGCATTATGGTGGCAGGATTTTGTCAGCACTCTTTATTGTTCATTCTGCTTAATCCAAAAAACTTTAAAATCCATTAAAAACAGCGAAAATAAATAGGGTTTTTCAGGCCCGCACATGAAACACCTTTGATTATTCCTTTAGGTTTTACTAATTGATAATCAATTGTTTAAAGTTGTTTCGCTTTGTTTTTTAGGTGGCTGATTATCAATGTGTTTCATAAAAAAGCCGTTCCGCTGTTTCACTCTCAAAAAATGGAACATTACTTTTTTTTAAAAAATACCGGCCGGCGGTTTTTCACTTTTTTGTGGAGAATCAAAAAATTGGGACACCTCATTTGTTACAATCAGGCGCCCGCTCGATGTTATCCATCTACCACAAATTGCCTATTGTAACCAAGCTTTTACCTCAGTTTTCGCAGGCTTATACTTTATTTTTGCGATAATCGTTTTAGCATTAAAAAAAAGCCAATATATTTAGCCCAACCTAAAAAAATGTTCAGTTAATTTGCAATTAAAACGTTTTATCAACATACGCCCTTAAACAGTTTTATACTTTTTAAGTCAGATACCTTGTACAAAGCAAAACAATGAAACCAACAGGAGCCGCCGCAACCAACCAACGCTATTTTAATGGCGGTTCTGATACTATAAAAACAACTATAATTTTATGAAAAAAATCATGCTTGGCCTGATGGCCATCCCGGCTTTTTGCCTGTCGGTATCGGCACAAACCAAACTGTTCGATGGGAAAACCACCAATGGCTGGCACACCTACTTAAAAAAAGACGTTGTAGGCTGGAAGGTTGTTGATGGTGCTTTGCAACTCGATCCTCAGGCAGCAGAAGGTCATGGAGATCTGGTTACCGATGGCGAGTACGAAAACTACGAACTTACCTTAGAGTGGAACATTAGCAAAGAGGGTAACAGCGGTATTATTTTCGGGGTGCATGAAGACCCTCAATTTGACGCAACTTACTTAACTGGCATGGAAATGCAGGTGCTTGATAATAAAGATGCCAGCGATAACAAAAAAGCCAACCACCTTGCGGGTTCATTGTATGATATGATTGCCCCTTCAAAAGATGTATGCAAACCGGCCGGCGAATGGAACAAAGTGAAATTGCGCAAAAAAGATGGTCAGCTTACTTTCTGGCTTAATGGTACCCAAATTGTTGATGTAAAAATGGGCAGCGACGAATGGAACAAAGTATTAGCTGATAGCAAGTTTAAAAACTGGAAAGGTTTTGCCCAATATCCTAAAGGCCACATTGCTTTGCAGGATCACGGTCACCTGGTTAGCTACCGTAACATTAAATTGAAACAGCTTTAATATTTTTTATGAACAGGGTACGGATATAGTGCCCTGTTCATATCTTTATACCATAACTTAAATTGTGTTAACATGCTCCAGGCATGTATAATTTCTCTTCGTATAAGAAAGAAGGATACTTTGATATAATATGAGCGATCTGCAAATTAAAAAATCATCAGCCACCTATGATGTGGTGATTGTTGGTTCGGGTGCCGGCGGGGGTATGGCCGGTTACGTATTGGCCAACGCCGGCATAAAAGTTTTAATGCTTGAGGCCGGTGCTTACTTTGACCCTGCTAAAGATTCACAACAGTTAAAATGGCCATGGGAGTCGCCGCGCCGCGGTGCCGGTACTACCCGTCCTTTCGGCGATTTTGACGCTGCCTATGGCGGTTGGGAAATCGACGGCGAACCTTACACAACAAAAGATAAAACAGAGTTTTTCTGGTTCCGCTCGCGGATGCTGGGTGGCCGTACCAATCACTGGGGCCGGATCTCATTAAGGATGGGCCCGCGTGATTTCCAGGCCAAAGACGGCCTTACCGACGACTGGCCAATCACCTATGACGATGTAAAACCATACTATGATAAGGTTGACCGTATGATAGGTGTTTACGGTACTAAAGAAGGTTTGGAGAATGAGCCGGATGGTATCTTCCTGCCTCCGCCAAAACCGAGGCTTAATGAGCTTTATATAGTAAAAGGTGCTCAAAAAGCAGGTGTTAAAATTATTCCGGGCCGTGGTTCGGTATTAACAGAAGCTTTACCGGGCAATAAAGACCGTGGCGCATGTTTCTTCTGCGGGCAATGCGGTCGCAGTTGTAAAGTTTATGGTGATTTCTCGGCATCATCATGTTTGGTAATCCCGGCTATTAAAACCGGTAACTTAAAGGTGATAACCAACGCTATGGTGCGCGAGGTGATAACCAACGCCGAAGGCCTGGCTGTCGGTGTATCATACGTTAATAAAGAAGATTTGCAAGAGTACCAGGTTAACGCCAAAACAGTTATCCTTGGTGCAAGCGCAGGCGAATCGGCCAGGATCTTGCTTAACTCAAAATCGGCCCAGCATCCAGGCGGTTTGGCTAACAGCAGCGGTGTTGTAGGGCATTATCTGCATGACTCAACCGGGTCAAGTGCCGGTGGTTTCCTTCCTGAATTAATGGACCGTAAGCGTTACAACGAAGACGGCGTTGGCAGTGTGCACATCTACTCGCCATGGTGGTTAGATAATAAAAAACTGGATTTCCCTCGTGGTTATCACATCGAGTACGGTGGTGGCTTACATATGCCATCATACGGTTTTAGCGGTGGTATCCAAAACATGAACGGCGTTGTTCCGGGCCGCGATGGTAAAATGAAAGATGGTGGCGGCTATGGTGCATCATTAAAAGATGACTATCGTCGTTTTTATGGTACCCAGTTTGGTATGGCCGGTCGTGGTACTGCAATTGCCCGTTATGATAATTATTGCGAAATTGATCCTAACGTAGTTGATAAATATGGCATCCCGGTATTGCGTTTCCATTACAAATGGGCACCTGACGAAATTAAACAGGCTAAGCACATGCAGGAAACCTTCCAGGAAATTATGCACAACATGGGCGGTGCAATTTATGGTGGACCTCAAGGCCCTGAAACCAACTATGGTTTGGAAGCTCCGGGTAAGATCATCCATGAAGTAGGTACTATCCGCATGGGTAACGATCCTAAAAAATCGGCCTTAAATAAATGGTGCCAGGCGCATGATTGTAAAAACCTGTTTGTGGTTGACGCTGCTCCATTTGTGCAGCAGGGTGATAAAAACGCCACATGGACAATCCTTGCGTTATCAATGCGTACTGCAGAATATATTATTCAGGAAAGAAAAAAATTAAACGTTTAACAAGCTAACATAACAATTTTATGAACAGACGTGACTCCCTCAAAGCCCTGGGCTTAGGAACACTTTCGGCAGGATTATTACTGGAGGCCTGTAAAACCGATACTAAAAAAGGCGCAGAAGAATCAACCACCGCAGCAGCCGGTGACGAAGTAGGTCGCCAGCCGTTTGAGGTTGAGCGGGATAAAAAACTGCATGCCGACAAGTTTTTCACCACAGCAGAGATGGCAACCATCACTGTGCTTGCCGACATCATTATCCCTAAGGATGATAAATCGGGCAGTGCTTCTGATGCCAAGGTGCCTGATTTCATCGAGTTTATTGTAAAAGATATGCCGGATCATCAAACCCCGATGCGTGGTGGTTTACGTTGGTTGGATTTACAATGCCTTAACCGTTTCGGTAAACCATTTACCGATTGCACAAAAGATCAACAGATTCAATTGATTGACATGATCGCTTACCCCGCTAAAGCTAAGCCAGAAATGGCACAGGGTGTGGCTTTCTTCAACCGCATGCGTGATCTTACAGCATCAGGCTTTTTCACCAGCGAAATCGGGGTGAAAGATATTGGCTACGCAGGTAACCAACCCGGCAAGTGGACAGGTGTACCTGATGATATCCTGAAGCATTACGGTATGGAAAATGTGAAGGCTTCGGCTTCGATGTAAGAAAAAACATGTCATAGATGAGAGACGACGAAGCAATCTAGTAGCTATTCGGTGCGGATCTGTTTCCGTGCGGCTGCCATGCTGCGCTCAAAATGACATGGAGGTTATTCTTGCGCCCGTTTGCAACGAATGCTTAACTTGGGTTTGCGTTTATGACGCAACTGGCGATACAATCGCCGAACCATATTAAGCGCCCGTTGCAAACGGGCGCAAGTTTTTTTTAAGATTACTTTTCAATTTAACTCCTACGGCTCCACGCCAAATGCGGATAAATTTACCGCCAGCTTCCCCCCTTTTGCTTCTTTATAATTGAAGTTTAAAGTGATGTAAAGGCTTGATTATTAACAATAACTACAGGCGTGGAAAACTGGTGTATTTTATCCGATGATTCTTTAAAAACATTGCTGAATGTTATAAAGAGCCTTTTCGCGGATAATATAAGCCACTTTTTGGACAATTTGCTAAAGTTTTAGAATCATGGCTTAACCTATTTTTGTTGCATAGGCTTGGCGTATCCAGCACTGCTGATATGGTAATCTATGGTAATTGCTATTATTTGCACCACCGGTTTAACGGTGTATGAAAAGCGTTTAACATATCCCCAATTATGGCCATAATATGCAAGGCAGCTATTGCCAATGGAAAGGGTGGTTTTTCGGTACAGGATATTGTGGTGAATGAACCGAAAGAAGATGAAGTGCTGGTTAAAATAAAAGCGGCGGGACTTTGCCATGCCGATCATGACTCATTAAGCTGGGGAAAGCAGCTCATTATAGGTCATGAAGGCGCTGGTATTGTGGTTGCTGTTGGGAAAAATATTAGCAGTGTACTACCCGGGGATAAGGTGATCTTAAACTGGGCCATGCATTGCGGCAAATGCTTTCAGTGCCTGGAGGGTAACCTGCATTTGTGTGAAGTAGCCTCGCCGGTTGCAGCCGGCGGCAATGGCTACACTCCGGGCCATGCCTGTCTCGACGGAACAACTTACAATGGCGAGCCCATTTTAAGGTCTTTTAATATTGGTACCATAGCGGGCTATACGCTGGTAAAGGAATCTGCTGTGGTAAAAAACACTTCAGAAAGCATGTCGTTCCCGGCGGCAAGTATCATTAGTTGCGGGGTGATGACCGGCTATGGCTCTGTTGTAAATGCAGCTAAACTAAAAGCGGGTTCATCGGCAGTTGTATTGGGAACCGGCGGTGTAGGCCTTAATGTAATACAAGGTGCAAAAATTGCCGGCGCGGGTATGATCATAGCTATTGATATTAACCCTACCCGGCTTGAAATGGCTGTTAAGTTTGGTGCAACACACACTATTTTAGCCACGAAAGATGATATAGGCCTGCTTAAAGCCGCCGAAGAGGTAAAAAAGCTTACCGGTGGCCGCGGGGCCGATTATGCATTTGAGTGCACTGCAATTCCCGAATTAGGTGCGGCTCCATTAGCAATGGTGCGTAATGCGGGCACAGCGGTGCAGGTAAGCGGGATTGAACAGGAGATTACCATTGATATGCGCCTTTTTGAATGGGATAAGATTTACCTTAACCCGCTTTATGGTAAGTGCCGCCCGCAAATTGATTTTCCGGATATAGTACAACATTATACCAGCGGGCACTTATTACTTGAAGAAATGATTACACATACATATTCTATAAACGAACTTGATAAAGCTTTTGACGACATGCTGAAAGGCAGGAATGCCAAAGGGGTTATCGTGTTCGACTAAAAAAGCTCATGCCATTTAAGACTACAGAAATTTCCAATCCGCAATATGAAAGTAATCAGCTACGGTTTATAACTGTAAAAACACCCAATTTAAAGGGGCGGGGTGATATTTGCGTATACGTTCCGCCTGGAGCCAATAAAAACGAGGTTTTGCCCATTGTAATATTGCTGCACGGTGTATACGGCAGCGCCTGGAGCTGGGCTATGAGCGCAGGCGTTCATTTAAAAACCAATGCACTTATTGAAAAAGGCGAATTGCCAAGAATGATATTAGCCATGCCGTCAGACGGGCTTTGGGGCGATGGGTCGGGATATTTACCGCATAGCGGCTTTAATTTTGAACAGTGGATAGCCGAGGATGTGCCTACGGCTGTAATGGAAAATATTCCGGGTGCAAAGCAAGACTCACCGCTGTTTATCGCCGGTCTTTCTATGGGAGGCTTTGGCGCTTTAAGGATCGGCGCAAAATACGGGCATAAATTTAAAGCCATTGCCGGGCTGTCGTCTATAACAAGCCTGCCACAGATCAAACTTTTTGCCGGCGAGCCCTTAAAAACCTATGCACAGGATATTGTGGACGATGAAGATGTGTTTGCAACATTTAAAAAGTACAGGGCCCAGCTGCCGCCTGTTCGGTTTGATTGCGGTATAAATGATTTGCTGATTAACTATAATCGTGACCTGCATAAAAAGCTGGATAAGGAAAAGATCCCTCATATTTATGAAGAAAACCAGGGTGGACACGAGTGGTCATACTGGGCAAAACATATTATTTCAACCCTTAAATTTTTTGCCGGTAAGCTGTAGATAAGGCAGTTAATATAAACTAACGACTGGCTTGTAATGTGCGAATATCATTATTTTGTCAGTTTTAATTAGGCATACATACCATTATTGCACTTCGTAACGTTTATCTACTTTGTAGGTTAACGCCTGCAAATAGTGATAAGGTTTAGGTTTAAAGCCCCCAAGCAGCGAGTGCAAGGGGGCTTTTATTTTTGCTAAAGGTCACACAACACTTTTACAGGGTATTTTTTATCGCCAAATATTCTGAGGCGTTTTTCTAAATCAAGAAATTCTGCTTCGAGATCTTCAAAAGTACTAAGTCCGCTTAGTGAACCAGACTTTTTTAGCCCAGGCAACATTTTTAAGGTGCCGATACTTTCAAGCTTGCTATTGAAGCTTGTTAGATTTTTATGATTTATGCTAAATTGAACAATGCCAAAAAAGAAATTGCAGTTTCCTCCCTCCTTTTCAAATTCCCAGACACGTTCAACTCCTGGCTGCAGTGCCCTGGTTTCTGATTGATCGTAACCGGTGCCCATCTTTCTGCCAATTATCTCACTGTTTAGTAAATTGGCCAAAGTAGGTTTTTCTTTTGCTCGATAGGTTGTCAACGCAAAACGATAATCACATGCGCCGCGGTGTTGGATAATATCGATACAGATAATCACCCTATAACTGTCGTCGATATGCTTAAAGGTTAGTGCTGTATCTGGCTTAAAGTATAAGTTTGTAATGGTTCGGTATGTTTTAGGGGTTCTTATCTTAACGTTTTCCAGGGATATCTTTTTCCAGAATCGTTCAAGTTGGTAGTGCCGGGCTTTCCCTTCGTTTACAGAACTTTCGGTCCAAATCGCGACGCTGATGCCTTTGTCAATCATTCTCTTTACAAGGGATAATATTTCAGCATTGATTTTCCCGATTTCCTAGTATGCTAAGGCACAGGCTGTGATATAAATTTCGTTGTCATAATCGTCAAAATGGCTTAATTCCATCACCGGAAATTTGTCTTTGATGAGTTCAAAATCAACCTTACTGTCATATAGGTCCATAATGCCCCAATAAGTATCATGAGCAAGATCTCCGTCAATTATTTTTACCCCGTCGGTAGCCATATAATTTATGTTGTTAAAGAACTGCTAAATAAAGAACTATTATTAACTGATGTTAGCCTTTTCCCTATTTTCGTTTTTTATTTGATTTAGTAGATGAGCGATTTGAAGAAAGAATTACACCAGTTATGTGTTAATCACGTGCGTAAAATTATGGAAGCCACAGAGCTTGCCATAGCCGATGCACAAAAGTCGTCGACTGATGATACTAAAAGCAGTGCCGGCGATAAATATGAAACCGGGCGCGAAATGGCGCAGCAGGAAACCAACCGCAATATGGCGCAGCTAAATGAGGCAAATAAGCTGTTGGTAGCCTTAAACCGGATTGGTACCACCGGTGCTCCGGTACATGCGGAACCTGGTAGTGTGATAATTACCAATAACGGCAATTTTTACCTGGCCATTAGCGCCGGTGTTTTGACACTCAATGGCAAAACATTTTTCGCGGTTTCGCCCGCATCTCCAATAGGCAATTTACTTAACGGCAAAAAAGCCGGAGATGAGTTTGCGCTAAATGGAAAACGCTATAAAATTGAGTCGGTTGTTTAGGTTTTTAATACCGATTTATCTTCGGAAAATAACTTTATGTTACTTTAATATTAAAAAAATACGGGCGGCCCATTCTTTCTATATTTATTTTACGAAAACACTATATTTTCAAAACAAAACGGATTGGCCTTTGTATTAATGGGTTGGCTTTCACCATTTATTTCCTCAAAAGGGTCAAAAAAATAATTTTTTTTAAAATAAAAGCACTCATTCACATAAACATGCAGTAATCATCAAATATCTATTACTATATTTGATGTTAACAAAACGTGGGTAATTAACAAAGCATGCCCATTAAAAACTAAATATTAATGAACATATTCGTAGGAAGTCTTCCTTTTTCTTTAGGGGAAGCCGATTTAAAGCAGCTTTTCGAAGCTTATGGTGAAGTTAACTCCGTAAAAATTATTATTGACAGGGAATCAGGAAGAAGCAAAGGGTTCGGATTCATTGAAATGGCAGATGATGAGGCAGCACAACAAGCTATAAGCGGCCTAAACGGTTCTGAAGTTAAAGGAAGATCAATTGCAGTAAGCCAGGCAGAAGAGAAAAAACCAGGCGGCGACCGCAGAAGCAGTGGCGGTGGCTATGGTGGCGGTAACCGTGGCGGCGGTGGTTACGGTGGCGGCAACCGCGGTGGCGGTGGCGGCTATTCAAGAGATAACCGTGGCGGCGGCAAAAGCTGGTAAAAATATAACCTGAAGTAAAGTACCGGGCTTTAAGGTCGGTATTTTACTTTAAGTATTGCATCTATAATCTACCTTCAGGAAAACAACTTATTTAGGGATTTTTTGCCTACGCAAACATCTATGCCCTATTATTGCTCCGGACAGGTTCTTTTATTATTGCATTTTTTGCGGCAGCCTTACCTCAAATACAGTCCCCTGGCCAGGTTTTGAGTAGATATTGATTGACCCTTTAAGGGTTTCGATCAGATGTTTTACTAATGCCAGCCCAAAGCCAAATCCTGCTTCGCCGGTTGTTCCTGTTGTTGAAGCTGCATTGCCTTTCAGTATTTTTTCGATAGCTTTTTCATCTATGCCGACACCACTGTCCTTCACCTGGATTTGCAGTATATGGGTATGGTCGTTCGGTTCGAGGCTCAAATCTGCATTAACATAACCGCCAGCCGGAGTAAATTTTATGGCGTTTGAGATAAGGTTCCCTGTTATTTGTAACAGTTTATTCCGGGCAAAGGGAATCCGCTCCGATTCGGATGTGGTTGTAACCGTAAGCATAATGTTTTTATTGCGGGCTTGCGGAATAAAAAGCCGTTCAATTTTATCTTTAAATACAAGCAGGTTAAATTCCGCCCCATTGGATATGGGTTTATGATCGTTTTTATCAGCACTCAGGATCTCATCTGCAAGCTCCAGTATCGATCGCCCGCTTTTATGGATCAGGTTGGTAAACTCCAGCACCTCTTCTATCTGGTTTGACTCCCCCTGTTCGCTGATCAACTGAGCGAGGCCGATGATTCCGCTTAAAGGCCCGCGGATATCGTGAGCTACCTTTTTTTGTATTTCGCTGGCTTCAGCAAGCTTACTTTTTAGTTTGTTAATTACTTTCAGGTCTTTTAACCTGCTTAGTATTTCATTGGCAATGATCTTTAAAAGTTCAACCTTTTCGGGTGTGAGTTCCTTAACATTTTTATCAAGCACACATAAGGCCCCGATATTATGATCGTCGCCTACCTTTAGCGGTATGCCATAATAATATCTTAATTTGGGCCCGTCGGTTACATAAAATTTATCCCGGAAACGTTCGTCATTCCGCAAGTCTTCAACCTCAAAATATTCTCCGTCTATAATAGTATACTGACAAACCGAATCCTCACGGGGCATTTGTTCAATTTCTAAACCATGACCACTGATACTCCATTGTGTATAGGAGTCGATAAGATTAACCAGCGAAACCTCCGTGCCGGTAACTTTGGCTGCCAACTTAGCCAGGTCCTTAAAACTGTCTTTGTGTTCGGTATAATCAAGATCAAATTCCGAAAGGCTTAAAAGCCTTTCCATTTCATTGTCAGGGATTGGCGGGACAGGCATATTAAATATATATTGGTAATTGTTATATACGTGTTTTTACCCAAATAAGATTCAGTAGATAATAAACAGGTGTGCATTAAATTTTAGGTAAGTGTGTATACATTATCATAAATTTATGCCGGTTAATCACATTATTCCTCGCGCAACTAAAACTGTATTATCAACGTAATTGTTTTAATGCACAACAGCATTCATTAACATAAAATTGAACCATATGAAAAAACTGCTCTTATTAACATTATTTATCAGCTTAACCACTATAACTTTTGCGCAGCGCAAAGTAGTTTGCTGCAGCAATCCATCGGCAACAAAGCAGTTTGCCATGCTGGCCTCCGACAGCCGGTTCAAAATGTCGCACAAAAATCCTTTGCCAATCCGCTTTCAAAGCAGTATCGGCGAGGTCATCACCTACAAAACGCCGGATGGTAAACAGGCATCAGCATTTTTCATGAAAGCCAAAAAGCCCACTAATAATTATTTATTGGTGATACACGAATGGTGGGGCCTTAATGACTATGTAAAAAAAGAATCAGAAAAGCTATATAATGACCTGGGTAACGTCAACATCATTGACCTCGACCTATACGACGGCAAGGTAGCTACCACACGCGAAGACGCGGGGAAATTTATGCAGGCGGTAAATGATGACAGGGCCCGTGTTATAGTAAACGGAGCAATAGCATATGCCGGCCCCAAAGCACATATTGCTACTATTGGTTGGTGCTTTGGCGGCGGGTGGAGTTTGCAAACCAGCTTACTTGCGGGTAAAAAGGCGGTAGCTTGTGTAATGTATTATGGTATGCCCGAGCAGGACGTAAATAAACTAAAAACCTTAAACGCCGATGTGCTGGGGAACTTCGCCAATAAAGATCAGTGGATTAACCCTAAGGTTGTAGCTAAATTTGATGCTGATATGAAAGCCGCCGGAAAAAAGGTTTACCTGCACCAGTATGATGCCGACCATGGTTTTGCAAACCCGAGCAATCCTATTTATAACAGCGATGCTACGAAGGACGCATATGCAAATACGCTGGAGTTTTTAAAGGCAAGATTGAAGTAAACAAAATTAACCGTGCAGTGTTGTATGGGGCAAGCTTTAGCATGCCCCATTTTTTTGTAACATTGCATAAAATTTATCTATTTGACACGCTCTGCTAAAAAGGTTGTTTCATATCTTCTTAAGGCCGGTATATTGATAATTGCAGGGTGGTTTATTTACCGGCAGTTCAACAAAAAGAATAACGACCTAAAGCAGTTTGAACATTTCGCATCGCAAATAAGTACTACCCATGTTGTTATTGTTATGGGGCTGGTGGTTATGTTGATGTTTTTAAACTGGTTTCTGGAGGCGCTTAAATGGCGCTATGTAACCAAAGCATTAATCAATATTTCATTATGGGAAGCCGTTGAGGCTGTTTTTTGCGGCCTTACCTGGGCTGTAACCACACCGAACCGGCTGGGCGAATATGGCGGCCGCGTTATGTTTTTGCCGCCCCGCAAACGTATTCCGGGCATTTTTGCCATGGGCGTAGGTTCATTTAGCCAGGGTTCGGTAACCAATGTTTTGGGCGTAATAGCCATGATCTGGTTTGTAGTCAATTTCATTCATGCCAATTTATTGCTGGCCTGGGGCGTAGTTGCTATCGGCGTTATAATTGTAGCTATGCAGCTGATATTTTATTTTCATATCAACTGGGCGGTTACTTTGCTTGACAGGGTTCCGTTCATTAAAAAATATCATCGCTTTTTTGAAGTAATGGGCCGGTATCACACCCACGAGCTTATCAAGATCATGGGTTTTAGTATTGCGCGGTATATCACCTTTTCAATGCAGTATTTTCTGGTTTTTCAGTTGTTGATGCCGCATATGGCTGTTGTATCCATGATGCTGATGCTGATGCTGTTTTTTGTGGTATCGTCAGCCATCCCATCGCTTGATCTTTTTGATATTGGTGTACGCGGATTTACTGCTTCGCACCTGTTTGTGTATGTGACAGATCAAAATATCGCCGTAATAGCCGGTGTATCGTCAATATGGCTTATTAATTTATTTATTCCTGCTATTTTAGGATCGTTGTTTGTTTTAAAACTCAAATTCTTTTGACCGCGCTGATTAGTATTATTTCATTATTTTCCATAGGGCTTTATGTGCTGTTGCTGATCTATCTCCGGATAGGCTGGGCAAAGGTCACAATCCCTCCGGTTATCGCCCAAGCATTTAGCACCAAAGTTACTGTGCTTATTGCGGCCCGTAATGAGGAAGAGAAGATCCACCTTACCATTGAAGATATTTTGGCCCAGGATTATCCCAAACACCTGGTGGAGATCATCATTGTTGACGATCATTCAACAGATAATACTGCGGCCATCATCAGCAGTTATGCGGCACAGGGCGTAAAGCTATTGCAGCTTAAGCTTGGCGAAACACTTAACTCCTATAAAAAGAAAGCGATAGCCGAAGCCATTAAACTTTCAACAGGCGACTTAATGGTAGCAACAGATGCTGATTGCCGCATGGGTAATCAATGGCTGCGTACTATAGTTGGCTTTTATGAGCAGCATGACCTGGTTATGATTTCTTCGCCGGTAACTTATTTCCAGGAGCAATCGGTGTTTGAGCGCATGCAAACGCTTGATTTTTCATCGCTTATTGGTATGGGGGGCGCGTTTTTAGGTCATGGTTTTGCTGCCACCTGTAATGGGGCAAATTTTGCTTATCGTAAAGATGTATTTTATGAAGTTGGCGGTTTTACCGGCATTGATGACCTGGCTTCGGGCGATGATGAACTTTTATTGCACAAGGTTGGAGAGCGTTATCCCGGCAAGATAGGCTTTTTAAAACGGCGCGAAGCAATTGTATATACCCACGCAAAGCCTAATTTAAAAGAGTTTATACAGCAAAGGCGCCGCTGGGCATCAAAATCAACCAAGTACAAAAATAAAAAAATGGTTGCCTTTGCGCTTAGTATCTGGCTGTGTAATTTTATGCTATTGCTAACCGCCGTGCTGGGTATTTTCGATATCTGTTTCCTGAAATTGTTTTTGCTTACTATCGGAATTAAATATGCGATAGACTTGTTATACATGACACCGATCATGAACTTCTTAAAACGGCGCGAACTGCTGCTGTACGTAAGCTTCGTTTTGCCGCTTAATATCCTTTATTTCGTTATTATCGGTTTTTTAGGGAAAAATAAGAAGTATGCCTGGAAAGGCAGAATCGTTAAATGAGCTAAAAGCTCAAGGCTAAAAGCATAAAGCTGAAATTGGGGCTTAACCAAAGCAGATCAGATGTACTGGATTTAGTGATAAGAGGCCCGTAAGCTTTATGCTTTCGGCCTTCAGCTTTCTGCTTTGAGCTTTCGGCTATCTAAATGTAAAGAAAGCCGTCCTTATTGCTAATTGCACCTATTTAAGCGATATTTAGCCTGTACACATGAACTATTAACACATTGGCCGAAATTACACCAGCAAAACGCACCTGGCATGTTTTTAAGCATAATAAAATTGCTTTAGGCGGGCTTGCATTTATCCTGCTTACGCTGCTTGTTGCGATACTGGGCTACCTCATTATGCCCGATGATACGCCCCTGGCCAATAATATGATCATACAGCTTAGTATAAAAAAGCCAGGCTCAACCTATATGATGTTAAAGCTCAGGAAAGCGGAGGCTGTTGATACTGTAAATTTGTTCAGCAGGATGCTGTATGGGCAGCCATCGTTTTATAAAGAAGTTCCTGTTACGGGGTATCATTTCGTTAAAGATTCTATTTACGTTAACGGATATATTGGCGATGAAGATAAGCCCGAGAAAAAAGCCTACAATATTTTTGAGGTAATGACCGGGCAAAAGCCGGTTTATAAAAACGGGAAGGTTATTTTTAATTATAACGGCCAAACAATTGCCCTGCCTGCAATCCCGGCTGTTTATCAAAAGTTTGAAGCCCGCTTACGGGAGGAGAATATCGGGGCTAAAGCCTTTTTACTTGGTACTGATGGTTATGGCCGGGATATGCTGAGCCGCCTGCTGCTGGGCACACGGATCTCGCTCGCTGTTGGGTTAATGTCGGTTATCATCAGTATGCTGCTGGGCGTAACTGTAGGGGCTGTAGCGGGTTATTTTGGAGGATGGGTTGATTCATCATTAAGCTGGCTGATGAATATTTTATGGGCACTGCCTGCCCTGTTATTGGTGATCGCCATATCATTTGCGCTGGGTAAAGGATTATGGCAAATATTTATAGCCGTTGGCCTTTCCATGTGGGTTGAAGTGGCGCGCCTGGTGCGCGGCCAGGTAATGGGCCTTAAACAGGTGGAGTACATTGAGGCCGCACGTGCATTGGGTTTTAGCAACAAGCGTATTATAGCTAAACATATTTTGCCTAACATAACCGGGCCAATACTGGTTTTGGCCTCCTCAAATTTTGCCTCGGCTATACTTTTAGAGGCGGGGCTTAGCTTTTTGGGTTTTGGCGCACAACCGCCTATGCCAACCTGGGGCGGCATGATCAAGGAGCATTATGGATATATTGTTATGGACTCAGCTTTTTTGGCTATCATTCCTGGTATGGCCATTATGCTGCTGGTTTATGCTTTTAACCTGGTAACCGTTGGCTTGCGCGATGCCTTTGATATAAAATCACAAAGTACTCGTATTTAAAAATTATTTCCTCTATTTTAGTCAGCGTACTTATATCAATATGCTGAATGTAGACGACGGTTCCGGCGAAGACGAATTGATCAGGCTTTTGCTCAAACGGCAGTCGGAATTAAATTCTTTATTGGAAATAACGCGGGCCATAAACAAAAATACCGCTACTCCTATCCTCATTCAAATGCTGGAAGTTATTCTGCAAAACTATTTGCAGGTAGGTAAACTCAGGTTTTTGATTGAAAAGGATGATAAATTTGCCTGTATAGCCAAGTATGGCGGCGACGTTGAATCATCGGTAGTGCTGGCGCGTGCGTGTAAAAAGCTGAGTAAAGTTAAAGCGCCTATAGCTATTGCCGGGCATCGCGACCCCCTCCTTAAAAAATACAATTACTTTATCCCGGTATATCACAAAAGCAAAGCTCTTGCCTATGCCCTTATCGGCGATTTTAATACCTCGGGCGAGATGCTTAACAATGATCTCAATTTCATCCAAACGCTGATGAACGTGATCATTGTGGCGCTTGAAAATAAAAAACTTTTCCGCGAACGGCTGCAATCAGAACGTTTTTTGCGCGAGATGGAGCTTGCGGTGGAAGTGCAGAATATGCTGATCCCCATGCGTGAACATAAAGATGATAGTGTGGAGATTGGGGCTAAGTATCTTCCGCATCAAAACATCGGCGGTGATTATTTTGATTTTATCCGCCTTAATGAGCATGAGTTTTTATGGTGTATTGCCGATGTATCGGGTAAGGGTATTTCGGCTGCTTTGCTGATGGCCAATTTCCAGGCCAGCCTGCATGCCTGGGCGGCGGTTGAGGATGATTTGACCAATATTATTGACCGTTTAAATAAGATTGTACTCAGCAATACCAAAGGCGAACGGTTTATCACCCTGTTCCTTGCGCGATATAATCAAAAAAAACGACGGCTTAATTATATCAATGCGGGGCACAACCCAACTATACTTTATTCAGAAGGCGGTGCCATTCCACTTAAACTGGGTACCACCATGATTGGGGTTTTTGAAGATCTGCCTTTTTTAAACGAGGGCGAAGTTGATGTGGAGCCCGGCAGCCTGATCTTTAACTATACAGATGGGCTCATGGATTTTGAATCGCCCAGCACCAAAATATGGAATGAGGATAAATTACTTGATTTTGTGCTTGCGCATGGCGAGCTATCGCCCGATAATTTTAACCAGGCGCTGTTGGATTATTTGAGCAACGTTTATAAAAGCAAGCCCATTGATGATATTACCCTGCTTACGCTAAAAATTTTTTAAGTAAAGGATGCGTTAACTACATGTTGAAAAACACATCATACTAATTGTTTTACTAACACGTTTACAACTCTTATTATATTTGCCGGATGTTATCAGCCAGGTACCAGTACGAATTTTTGGAAGCAGGATGCGATGAAGCGGGACGAGGATGTTTGGCCGGGCCTGTTTTTGCCGCCGCAGTTATTTTACCCCCTGATTTTGATCATCACCTGCTAAACGATTCCAAACAAGTTACCGAAGAGATAAGGTACCAGCTTCGGGCCGAAATTGAGGAAAAAGCGGTGGCTTACGCCGTAGCATCTGTTGATAATCTGGAGATAGATGAGATCAACATTCTCAATGCATCATTCCTGGCAATGCACCGGGCCATCGAAAAATTACATCTTGAACCCCAGTTCCTGATCATCGACGGCAATCGCTTCAAAAAATACCGGAACATCCCACATGAGTGTATTATACAAGGCGATGGAAAATATTTCAGCATAGCGGCCGCATCTATCCTGGCCAAAACCTACCGCGACGATTATATGATGCAGATAGCGGCCGAACACCCGGAATATGAATGGCATACCAACAAAGGCTATCCAACTATAAGGCATCGTGAAACCGTAATGAAGATTGGTTTTACGCCCTATCACCGCCGTACTTTCAGGGTAACCGACCCGCAGTTAAGTATTTTTTAATGAAGTTTTGAATACCACGTTCAGGATGGTATTTTTGTTAAAAACCAAATCCACCGTTTGAAGATCCTAATTTTAACACATCGTGTACCATTTCCGCAGAATGGCGGTTACGCTATTGTGGTTTGCAATACTATAAAAGGGTTGATTGCACTTGGGCATGAAGTTGCATTGGTGGCTTTAAACGGGAAAAGATATCATGGTAGTGTACAAACAGGCGAAGATGAGCTGATACAGAAGATCAGGTACACATCATATGATATTAACATCAATGTATCGGTACTTGATTCCATAACCAACCTGTTCAACAAAAAATCAAACGATGTTGATCGTTATTACAATGCCGAATTTGAAAAACTCCTGCTGCGCGAATTGCGCCAGACGTCATATGATGTTATCCAGTTTGAAGGCCTGTTTGTAACGCCTTACCTGGCCGCTATGCGTAAGTATACCAAAGCCAGGTTAATTTACCGGTCGCATAATATTGAACACCAGGTATGGATGAGGCTGGCACAACGAAAAACCGACCTGTTTAAGAAGTGGTACTTGCATTTGCTGGCCCGCCGGGTGAAAGATTATGAGCTGCAGCAGCTTAATAAATTTGATGCCATTGCTGTATTTACCAATGAAGATAAAAAAACGCTGTTATCATACGGTGTTACCATTCCGGTTGATATTTTTCCGGTAGGTATTTCCCTGGCCGATTATAAGCCGGACTATAATAAAACGGAGTTCCCAAGTTTGTTTTTTTTAGGTTCGTTAGATTGGATGCCCAACCGGGAAGGGATTGAATGGTTTATTGAGAATTTTTATAAAGACCTTACCGAGGGCGACCTCCGCGTAAAATTTTATGTTGCCGGGCATAACATCCCCGATAGCTTTGATGAGTACGAAGCGATGGGAAAGATCTTTATCCAGGGTGAGGTTGACGATGCTTCTGAGTTTGTGAACAGTAAGGCTATTATGGTGGTGCCCTTGCTTTCAAGCGGTGGCATGCGGGTTAAAATAGTAGAGGGTATGGCAATGGAAAAATGTATTATCTCAACCTCATTAGGTGCCGAAGGCATCAATTTTACCAATGGCACTAATATCCTTATTGCTAATAACCGGCAGGAGTTTTATGATGCCATTGAACGCTGTATTACCGACGAAGAATTTTGCCGTAATATTGGCCTCAACGCCCGCCGTTTAATTGAAGAACAGCACGATGTGCATGTAATAGCACCGGGCCTTGTTGCTTTTTATCAAAGCCTGAACGTTGATTTACCTGAATAAGGGATTCCCTATGCCGTTGTTGGTGTGGCAACAATTTTTCCGCTGCTGCCGCCAACTGGAAACTGCCACTGCCAACTAACCTACTGTTGCTGTTGTTGCTGCTGTTGTTGAATGATCTCCATATATCGCTGATAGCTGTTTTTAGGAAATTCGGCTACCGCGTGCATAGCCGGCGATTCGTGGGTTTTATCCTCAAAAACAATAGTATCTGCATCGTCAACAATTACTGACACTTCCAGCTTGTGGCCGTAGGCTCCTTTATAAACACCTTTAACCGGCGAACAATCTGAAAAATTGCGGCCCACAGCCAGGCGTACGTGGGTTTCATTGGCAATACAGTTATTTGTAGGGTCGATGCCAAGCCAGCCGTAGTCGGGCACATACACTTCGGCCCAGGCATGGGTTGCACCTTCACCGCGCATAGCGCTGCTATGGGTGCAGATATAGCCGCTTACATAACGGGATGGTATTTTAAGCTGGCGGAGCATCACCATTAAAATATGGGCAAAATCCTGGCAAACGCCGGCTTTAAGCTTCCATACTTCATCCAGTGTAGTTTCAACCGTGGTAACGCCTTTGATGTACTCAAAGTTTTTGTAAACCCAGCCGCAAAAACGAAGTGCTATCTGAAAGGGAGTTTCATCTTTACGCCGTTCCTGTTCAACTATTTCCTGTAGCTCGGGCAGGCCTTCAAAATATTCCTGCTTTAAAAAATCAATATAGGGCACCATGTATTGAAGCCGTTTAAGATCCTCCCATTGCTGCTCCGGAAAAATATCATTAACCGGAAGGGGGCGCTGTCGGGTAATGACAACCAGCTTTGAGTTTATAACCAGCATGTTGTGCTGGTTGCTGTAGGTGAAACTGCCAACCTCGTTGCCATAGTAATCGATATGAGTATCAACAACCGGGCTGCCTGTTATATTTAGCTCCTGTTTTACCACTTCCTGGTATTCATCTTTTATCGGGAACAGGATGATTTGGTTGGCACTGTCACGAACAGGGCCTTCATAGGTGTATTTGGTGATATGTTGGATCTTAAATTCAGGCATTGTTTTAATTTTTTAATTTGAGGATTTGAGGATTTGAAAATGAAAAGATAGACTGGCATTTTCAAATCTTCAAATCAAAACATCTTCAAATTGTGATCATGAATTAGCAAAGTAATGTTGGTTTAGTGAATTGCCTATGCCGTATAGCTCACTCCTGATCTGGGTGAGGAACAAGTGCAAGCCCTCCTGCTTGATACTTTTTACCGAACTATACTTTATGCGGCTTTGCAACCGGCCTATCTGAAACGACATTTCCCTGTAGTCATCGGCATTGCTGTCATTCTTCAATCTGTCGAAATAACGCTGAATATTATTTACCGAATAAATAACCGAGCGCGGAAAATCGTTGTTCAGTACAACCTGTTCCAAAACGTTTTCGGCCTCAAAACCTTCTCGGTATGTTTTTAAATACAGTTCGTAGCCACCCAATGAAAGCAGCAGGTGTTTCCAGTAAGTGGTATCAGTAAGCAGATCGGGGTTATCACTTATCGAGCTGAATTTAGTATCCAAAATATCAACCGACTGGATGGCCCGCTCCAGGTATTTGCCAATGTTCATAAAGGCACGGCCTTCGCCGCGCTCCATAGTGATCTCCACCGTGCCGTAATAAAGCATTACTTGTTTTATCAGCACGTCCAGTACCCCTATCGGGTCTTCCCGGTGCAGGGCGCGTTCCAGTCGCGGATCTTTTACGGTGTGGTAATATTCATTCAGGCATTGCCAAAGGTCTTTGGTGATGTGCTCCTGTACACCGCGGGCGTTTTCTCGTGCCAGTGTAATGATGTTGAGTATGGAATTAGGATTATTTTTCCCGGTAACCATATACTTTAAAACCGACCGGCTGTCGTTGTCGAGCTTTTCGGCCTCGCCGGCGTTTAGCCCGGCAAAAATCCTCATTACGGGCTCCCAGGTAAATTCCTGCACCGTATCCTGCGATGAGGCATAATTAATTTTGAGCATCCGCAGCATACCATCGCTGCGCTCAATGTAACGGCTTAACCAATAAAAACTTGCTGCAACCCTGCTTAACATATGATCTGAATTTCGGAATTAGGATGTTCAATTTCGGATTTACTTAGCTCCGCATCCTTTTTGTTTTTTATTTTGATTTAAAGGCCTTTTACCTTTCAGGCTAACACCCACGTGTCCTTACTGCCGCCACCCTGCGAACTGTTTACCACCAGTGAACCTTCTTTTAACGCCACACGGGTTAGGCCGCCGGGGACTATCTCAATGCCATCGGGGCCGTACAGCGCGTATGGCCTTAAATCAACCCTGCGTGGCTTTAGTTCGCCCTGCATGTAACATGGCGCCGCCGAAAGGCTGATGGTTGGCTGTGCTATGAAGTTACGTGGATCTTTCAGGATTTCCTTTTTATATTCATCTATTTCCTGCTCGCTTGCTGCATGCCCCATCAGCATCCCGTAACCGCCGCTGCCATTGGTTTTTTTAACCACCATTTTATTGAGGTTTTTAAATACCATTTCGCGTTCATCCGGATTGCCTAACTGGTGTGTTGGCACGTTTTTGAGTATGGGTTCTTCGTTCAGATAATAGCGGATCATATCGGGCACATAGGCATAAACCGCCTTATCGTCGGCAACGCCTGTGCCTGTAGCATTTACTATGGCTACATTGCCTTTACGGTAAGCTCCCATAAGGCCTGCTACGCCAAGCATACTTGCCGGGTTAAATACCAGGGGATCGAGAAACTCATCGTCCACCCGGCGGTAGATCACATCAACCTGTTGCAGCCCGGTGGTGGTTTTCATGTACACTTTATGGTTGTTCACTACCAGGTCGCGTCCTTCTACCAATTCAACCCCCATCAGGCGGGCCAGCGTGGTATGCTCAAAATAGGCCGAATTATAAATACCCGGCGTAAGTAAAACAATAGTTGGGTTATGGATCTGCCGGGGTGAAAGCGCCAGCAGGTTTTTATATAGTATTGACGGATATTCGGTAACGCTGCGCACACTGCATTGCGGTAGCAGGTCGGGAAATAGGCGCTTGGTGATCTCCCTGTTCTCGAGCATATAGCTTACGCCCGATGGGGTGCGCAGGTTATCTTCGAGCACGTAAAAAGTGCCGTCTTCATCACGGATAAGGTCGATGCCCGAAATATGTACATAAATATCATAAGGCACCTGGAGCTGGTACATCTCGCGCAGAAAGTGCGGACACGAATAAATAATATCAATAGGTACTATGCCGTCCTTTACAATAAACTGATTATGGTATATGTCCTTCAGAAATAAATTAAGCGCATTAAGGCGCTGCTTGATGCCTCGCTCAACAAAAGCCCATTCATCGGCAGTGATGATACGGGGGATAATATCAAAAGGAAAGATCTTTTCAATGCCTTCGCCGCTGTTATAAACGGTAAAGGTGATGCCCTGGCTCATGAAAAGGCGCTTGGCAAGCTCCTCCTTTTTGTTCAGGTCGTCGGCCGATTCCTTCGAAATGTAGTCAATAACTTTACGGTAATGCTCCCGAACATTAGCATCCAAGCCATACATTTCGTCCCAAACATTATCAATTGGGCTGTATTTGTCAAAATAAGCTGATTCTTCCATGAAAAAATTACAATAAATTAAAAATTGACAATCAGTTATCTTTCAGAATTGTAATTTATGAAGTGTTTTTGAAAAAAAAGCAAATTATTTTGAAATTTTTGAAGATATTTTAATTAAATTTTCAATTCATGGCAATTTTTAAAATATAATTCTTGTTTTATAGGGATGTTGATACAAAACTGACGGGCTTTAAAGTATTAAACAAAGGGATGCAATTCTCCTCCCGCTTTCCTAAAATCAGAAGGATTCATACTTCTGTATTTTTTAAAAATACGGTTCAGGTGGCTTTCATCATTAAAACCAAGCTCGTTGGCAATTTCAACCATACGCATGTTGCTGTGCAGTAAACGGTTCTCAATCAGCTTCAGTTTGTAATTGATGATATACTGCTGCATAGTTTCGCCGGTATGTTTTTTAAAATACTGGCCAAGGTAGTTTTCAGAGATTCCCGCTTTATCGGCTATTACTTTAGCTTTTAGTTTTTCGGGGAAGTAGATGTTGGCCTGGATGTATTGCAGGATATCAAGCGTTTTCTCTTCGGTATTCTCACTAACTTCATCGGGCATGCTCATAGCCACATTACGGGCGGCGATTACTATAACCGTATTGATATATTGCTGAAGGAGCGCTTTACTGTAAAGCCCTTTTTTTTCTTTTTCACTGATGATGGCCTGCATAATGGGTTTTACAACGGCCTTGTCTTCATCGGTTTTTAATATGCATCCCGGTGCCTGGCCTGCGTTTTTTAGCAAAAAATTGAGATGCTCGGTTGTTTCGCTGCTAAGGCCGCGATCTTTAATGTAAAGTGGGTTGAAGCGGATAAACAGGAACTGTGTTTCGGTTAGTATCTCAAAATAATGTGAATCATCAGGTGTAAGTAAAAACAGGTGACCGGGTTTATAGGTAAACTTGCTTTTGTTTATGCACTGTTTTCCGGTACCGCTTACAATATAAATAAACTCGAAAAAGCTGTGTGAATGTTCGCTGCGGGGACAGGCGCTGAGTGGTTCGCGCAAAACAACTTCAAAAGGCTGGTATAAATTATCTTTTACCATAATGTAAATGTACAAATGTTACGAGGGATTGTACAAGGAATATGGCTGCCTCCTTGTATAATTTTGTATTGTAATTAAACAACAACACAATGGAAACTCAAAATACAACAATGCAGGCCCTTATCGCTCCTGAAGCAAATGCGCCTTTCACAATAACCGCAGTTGACCGCCCAATTGCCTCCAAAGGCCAGGTACTGGTGCGTATTATAGCCAGCGGCGTCAGCGTATTGGACAATAAGATCCGTACCGGTAAAGGGGGGCATGCCAGGCAGCCCTTACCTGCAATTTTAGGGATGGACTTTGCCGGCATAGTTGAAGCAGTTGGTGCTGATGTAAATACTTTTAAACCTGGCGATGAAGTGTATGGCCTTGCAGGTGGTATTGGTGGGCTACAGGGTACTTACTCGGAATATGCTGCCTTTGATGCAGACCTGCTTGCTATTAAACCATCTCACTTAAGTTTCAGACAGGCGGCTTCGATGCCGCTTAACTTTATCACTGCCTGGGAGGGCCTTGTAGACAGGGCAAATGTACATGAGGGACAAAAAGTGCTGGTACATGGTGGCGCCGGAGGCGTTGGCCATTTAGCGGTTCAGGTAGCGAAAGCCTTTGGTGCGGACGTATATGCTACCGGCAGCGCGGCCCAACAGCAATATATTGAAAGCATTGGCGCTACTTTTATCGATTACCGCGCCACAACAGTTGACGAATATGTGAACAATTATACTAACGGCGAAGGGTTTGACATTGTATATGATACCCTGGGCGGAGCCACTTTAGATGCATCATTTAATGCGGTACGTTATTATACCGGTCATGTGGTAAGCTGCCTGGGTTGGGGTGAGCATAAGCTGGCGCCCTTATCATTCAGGGGAGCTACATATTCCGGAGTGTTTACTTTGATGCCGATGCTCACCGGTAGAGGCCGCAAACATCATGGTGAAATTATGCAGCAGGCTGCAAAACTTGCAGAAGCTGGTAAAATTGTTCCGCTGGTAGATGAGCGTACATTTAAATTGGCTACCGCCAATCAAGCCCACGAGATATTAGAGAATGGTAAGGCGAACGGTAAGTTGGTGATTGATGTTGCTGAGTAAGGTGGTTCGCCCTTAAATAAGATGACCGCTCAGTTTTCAAAGCCCGGCATTTAAAACGGCCTGAATAACGGGCGGCTGATCAATGGCGAAAACGACCAGGGGATGGAACTTAAAATAACCAGCAGGGCAATGGTTAGCCAAATGGCCGTGGTTTTAAATTTGTCCTTATCAATTGTTTTTCGTTTGGTTTTTGATGAGGCAACAGTGATCAGCGTTATGCCGATCAGCATCATGGTAACGTGTTCCATACCAAAAAACCTGATCTGCCGCTCGTGCACCGCCTCTTTAAAATGGCTGATGAAATAATTGGCTATCGGGCTGATGAAATACAGCCAGAGCCCAATAGTTAGCTGGATATGGGCAATGTTGGTGGTAATAACCCGTACGCGGTCGTCAAATTTTGAATAACTTTTGTTAGTAAGCCATCCGCTGTAGGCGCGATAAAGGGCAAAAAGCAGGCTGGCCAAAACAAACCAGCGCGTAAGAGAGTGTAATGCTAAAATAAAAGCGTGCATATATTAATGTATGACGACCGGCAAAGGAAAAGATTTTATCCGAAATAAAATTATTTTGATACCAATCCCCTTATATAAATTTCACCGGGTTTATCAGTTGGGTGCCTTCCGGCAACAGGACCTTTGCGGGCTTCAGGTGCCAGCATCCAAATGTTGATCGTTACATCCGGCGACCCGTCTTTATTCTTTTTCCAGGTTAGGTTTATTTCGTTGATGTCCTGCGCCGAAATGAGCATACTTTCATCGTCAACAAAATAGCCGTCAACAGCAAACCTCACATTACCACTTACTCCAAACCTTCTTTTTATATCGTCAAAGGTATTTGTTTCAATTTTCACTTCTTTTTTAAGGGTTATCGTTATTATACCAAACCTGCTTAGGTTGGCGACGTTTGCCGGAACATCCTTGTCTTTAAAAACTGTCAACCAGGTAACATCATTTGGATTTATATGGCCAAGACTGGTAATGATTTTGGAGTTAACAATAATTAATGGCTGCCGTTCCTTTGCATCAGGTAAATGGCGGTATAAGGAATCGGCGGGAGACTTAGACTGGTAGCTTTTATATGCATTAGTTGTGTCTTTAAACGAGGGGCTTTGATTGGGGTTTAACAAAGCTTTGCCGGTATCTGGCTTTGCCTGCAAAGGTTGAGCTGATTTACTTTGAGGCGGTGGCGTTTGAGGTAGGGCTGCCTGGGCAAAAGCGGTAATTCCATAAAATAAACACACTAAAACAGCCAAGAGATTTTTCATGTTGTGATTTTACGGATAAGATGCAGGCGCTGTGTGATTTCCATAAATTATTCAAATTATTTATAACGGATTAGTAATCCACCACGTATTTCCGAAAGGGTCTTTTACCCCTGCGCTCCTGCCGTATGGTTGATCGGCCGGCGGCATAATGCTTTCGGCTCCGCTATCAAGGGCCTTCTGGTAAGTTTCGTCACAGTTTTCTACATATACAAACATACCTGAATTTTGCTGTTGATAAGTATCGGTACAATCGGCAAACATGATGGTGCTGCCATTGATGTTAACCTCGGCGTGCATAATGGTGTGTTCATCGCGCATGGTTTTAAACTGTTCCGTTGCACCAAAAACCTTTTGGGTAAACCCGATAAACTGCGCGCCGTTTTTAACAATGAGATAAGGCATAACAGCCTGGTAATTTTCGGGAATGTTTATTGTTGCCATAATTTGTTTTTTCTCAAAATTAGCTGTCCCCCTGTTCTCAAAATTGTAAAAACCGGACATTATGTGTTCCGGTATTCAGTTCCCTCAGCCTTGCCTGAAAAATAAAAGCCCGGATGATAGCCTGTAAACTCCTTCACGTCATGAATAAAGTGCGACTGGTCATAATACCCGCATTCCAGCGCTATCTGGGTTAGTGTTTTATCTGCATTGTATTGAGTCAGAGCATCCTGAAGGCGCACCAGCCGCATATAAGTTTTAGGGCTAAAGCCCGCAGACTCCTTAAATCTACGGTCAAACTGCCGTGCCGATAAATTATAGGCATCAGCCAGTTGAGCAACCGTTCTGTATTGCTTATTATGGATCACATTCCTGATCGCTACCGCTATGCGATCGTCTTTTAACACATTTTGACGTAACCGGGCTATTAAAAATGCAGACAAGATCTCTGCCCGTTTATGGTTATTTCCGGCTACCATGATCTGCTCTTCCAGCTCCCGGCCCGGCCGGCTTAAAAATGTATCGAAATCAAATGCGAGGTTACTGGTTTGGCTGCTGGGGATATTAAAAAAATAAGGCACGGCAAAAGGATAAATATAGGCGCCAAAAATGCCAAAGCTTTCGGTTGTTATAAACCTGCGGTATTGTGTAGTTTGAAATTGAATGCCTGATAAGCTTGGGCGTTGCTCATTCTTCTCCTTCAATTCATTAAACGATGAATGGTAGTGAAATACCAATTCGGTACAGGCATCAGCAACAGAACGATAAATATATGACGAATGATCCGGCTCCAGTTCATGCTCAAGCACCCAGTAAAATCTTACATAAGGTTTAAGCTCGGCCGGTGGCTGGATGGTGAAATAACGCATCTTTCTGATTTCGGAATTCGGATGTTCGATTTCGGGATTAAATAAATTTAGGGTTTTTATTTAAAAGAAGACCATCCGCCAGTTTAGTTATTATTCCTTCACTATTTGAACACCCGTTACTTGCCGCGATTTACCGGCCTGTATTTTTCAGTTGCTTGACTTTAATTAGAATCCGAAATCAAAATCCCTAATTCCGAAATTCACTTACAACCCTTTCGTTATCGCTTCGTAAACCACATCCTGGATCCTCGGCCTGATATTAAGGCTGCCCAATTTACTGGCCACCGAGGGGTTCACCCTGTTTGACAGGAATACATATACCAGGTTGTATTTAGGATCAACCCAGATACAGGTGCCTGTAAAACCGGTATGTCCAAAAGCCTGATCTGACGCCAGTTTTGAAGGATAGTGTCTTTCGGCTATCGGGTCCCAGCGGTCAAAACCCAGTCCGCGGCGGCTCACCGGCGATTGTTTGGAGGTGAACAGGTCAACAACCTCCGGCTTAAAATATTGGGCACCGCCATAACTCCCCTTGTTTAAAACCATCTGGTATAATATGGCCACATCATTGGCACTGCCAAATAAACCGGCGTGCCCTGCAACGCCACCCAAAAGCGCTGCTGTTGGGTCATGTACATATCCATCCAGTAATGACATGCGGTACTCCTTATCATTTTCGGTAGGGATTATCCTGTCGGGCGTAAAGCGGTATAAGGGTAAGAAGCCTGCAGTTTGCATCCCCAGCGGAGTATAAAAATGCTGCTGTACATAAATGTTGAGCGGCACGGCAGTAATGTTTTCAACAACCTCCTGCATAAATAGCATGCTTACATCACTATATACATACTGCCCCCTTGTTTTCAGCGGCGAATTCAGCATATCGGGCAGCATTACATCTTTATAATAGTCTTTACGCAGGTAATAATGATCAGATACTTTTGTTGGATAGGCGGCAGACGAATCGGTACTATGATCTGTCGGTTTTACTTTTTCAAACGACTGGATATCGGGGATCAGGCCCGCCTGGTGCAACAGCACTTCGCGGATCCGGATGTCGTTTTTATTGCTTTTACGGGCAAGGGGAATATAATCGCCCAGGGTTTTCTCCAGGCTTAATTTCCCCTGGTCGGTAAGCTGCATGGTTTCCATGGTAGTTGCCGATACTTTGGTCATGGAGGCAAGGTCAAAAATATCGGTCAGCTTGTCTGGGATCACATTATCATAGGTGTGATAACCGTAAGCTTTATTAAATATCACTTTACCATCTTTAGCAACCAATACCACACATCCCGGGGTGGCATGCTCACGGATGGCTTCCTGTGCTATCTTATCAATGCCCTGCAGATTGGCAGCATTTATACCGGCTTCTTCAGGAACAGTATATTGCAGTCTCGTTTTCTCGGTAGCAAACCCCATCCCGGTTTTATAAACGGCACTGTAGTTTTTCGCTAATTTTTGAGAGATACTTACCCCGCCGAATATAGCTTCGGCACTGTACATGGCCGATACCTCGGATACCCGTTCTGTCCAGATCACGGGGGCGGTTATAACATCAAGCTTGCCTAATAGCGAACCGCTGCCAAAAGCCGCTACAACTATGTTCTTGTTTTTTTGATTGGTGCTGATAAAATCAATCACATCCGGATTGCTTAAATCGGCATCATTTACCTGTACTATAATGGTGTTGTAAAACTTCAGATCGGAAGTAAGATTGGCCAGCGTTTTATTACCCGAATAAGTGGCACCGTCAAGCAGTTGTACTTTGTTATATTTATTAAGCAAGCTATCAAAAACGGCGGCGTACTGGTTATTGAAATGCACACTGGCAATTTTTAAATCCTCCAGCTTTTGCAGCGGCACCAGGTATGAGGCATTGTTAAGTAACACGGTAGAGTTGCCAACCAACCTTTCTTCGGCAATGAAGGCCTGCCCTGTTAACGGTGGATTTTGTGCACAAGCGGTATTAAATAATGCAAACCCTAATAGTACTAAAGGAACACGGCCCCATTTATTTTTTATCATATACTTTAACTCCGTTTATATAGGTTTGGGTCACTTTGGTTGCCGGGATCTCGCTGCCTTTTACTTTCATAATATCTTTGTCCAATATCACGAAGTCGGCGTATTTGCCGGGTTCAATGCTGCCTTTTTCTTTTTCTTCAAAATTGGCTTTGGCTGCCCAAATGGTCATTCCCTTTAATGCTTCAATCCGGGTCAGGGCGTTTTCAGGTTGAAAACCACCTTCCGGGAAACCTTTCAAATCTTTGCGCTCAACCGCTGCATAGAACGTATAAAGCGGATTAATGTTCTCAACCGGGAAATCGGTACCCAAAGGGATCCAGCCGTTTTGCTTTAACAATTGTTTATAGGCATAAGCCGTTTTAAGCCGTTCGCGGCCCAGCCTTTTATCGGCCCAGTACATATCTGATGTCGCGTGCGTAGGCTGTACCGATGGGACAATACTGTATTGGCCAAACATGTCCAGGTCTTGCGGCGATACTATCTGCGCGTGTTCGATACGCCACCTCAGGTCGTTTTTGCCTTTTAAATTAGCCGCATAAATCTTAAGCATTACCCGCACTGCCGAATCGCCAATGGCATGGGTGCACATCTGGAAACCGCGGGCCGCTATTTTTGGAGCTATTTCTTCAAAATGCTTTGGGTTACTCAACAAAAAGCCGCTCCATTTGGCCGAGTCGGCATAGGGTTTTAGCAGGCAGGCCCCTCTTGAACCGAGGGCACCATCGGCATAAACTTTAAAAGCCCTTACATTTAAACGGGGCGTTTTAATAATTCCCTTCTTAAACAGGTAGTCATAATTCTCCTGTCGGTCGGCCAGCATCACATACAGGCGCATTTTCAGGTCGCCTTTATTTTGCAGCTCGGCAATGGTGTTTACCATGGTATAAGGTAGCCCGCAATCATCAACTGTAGTTAAGCCAGCGGCAAAACAATTTTTCTGTGCCGATAGCAAGGCTGTATCTATAATAGCAGCCGTAGGTTCAGGGATTTTACGGGTAACTATACCTACCGCGTTGTCAACCAAAATACCGGTAAGTTTCCCGTTACTGGTTTCTATTTCGCCGCCATTAATGGTTTGCCCCGGTTTAACACCGGCAATGTTCAGTGCGGCCTGGTTAGCTATTGCGGCGTGCCCGTCTACACGGCTAAGGATCACCGGCCTCATCGGGAACAGCGAATCCAGCTTTGCCTTATCGGGGAAATGTTTATTTGTCCAGTCGTTTTGGTCCCAGCCATTACCAATGATCCAGCCATCGGTATTACGTTCGGAATAAGCTTTTACCGAGTCAATAATTTCGGGCCAGCTATGGGTGCCTACCAGGTTTACTTCCTGCAGGCCCATACCATATTCATAAAAATGGGCGTGGGCGTCAATAAAGCCGGGATAAACCGCGGCGCCTTGCGCGTCAACTACTTCGCGGGCGTTGTATTTTTGTTCAAGGGAATCGGCATTGCCTACTGCAAGTATCTTGCCTCCGCTTACTACAAATGCGCTTGCTGTTGTAAAATTGCTATCTACGGTGTACACAACCGCGTTTTTTACCAGCATATCGGCATTGTATTCCTTTTGTTTGCAGGCTGCTGCCAGTAATAGCAGCGCGGGCAATAGTCTCTTCATAAAGTAATTGTATGTTTATTGTAATTGTATTAAACCACAAAAGTATATACAACTATCAAATCATAAAGTTATGCCTTCAAATATTTAATTTAGCATCGAAATAGAAATTGGAGGGAATTTTTTTTAGATGTCAGACATTATTCAGCTTTTACCGGATGCCGTTGCCAACCAGATTGCCGCGGGCGAAGTAGTGCAGCGACCGGCTTCTGCGGTAAAGGAATTGGTTGAAAACGCTATTGACGCAGGTGCGGATAAGATCCAGCTTATTATTAAAGATGCCGGTAAATCACTGATCCAGGTTATTGATAATGGCTGCGGCATGAGCCTTACCGACGCCCGCATGTGCTTTGAGCGTCATGCAACTTCAAAAATACGCAAGGCCGAAGATCTGTTCGCGATCCGTACCATGGGTTTCAGGGGTGAGGCCATGGCGTCTATCGCCGCTATTGCCCAGGTAGAGCTGAAAACCCGCCGCCATGAAGACGAACTGGGCAGTTGTATAACTATTGAAGGCTCCGAAGTGATAAGCCAGGAACCATGTGCTGCTAACGCGGGCACATCAATCTCTATAAAAAACCTGTTTTACAATACCCCTGCCCGCCGCAATTTTTTAAAGAGCAACCCGGTAGAGATGCGCCATATTATTGACGAGTTTCAACGTGTGGCCTTAGCACATCCCGAAATTTTTTTCACCCTTCACCATGATAGCCAGGAAGTTTATCATTTGCCGGGCACCACACTTAAACAAAGAATAGTACACCTGTTTGGCAATAATTATAACCAGCGGCTGGTACCTGTTGAAGAAGATACAACCATTATTAAGCTGCGTGGATTTGTAGGGAAGCCCGAGTTTGCGCGCAAAACCCGTGGCGAACAGTTCTTTTTTGTAAACAACCGCTTCATCCGCGATTCCTACCTTAATCATGCTGTAACTACAGCGTTTGAAGAACTATTGCCCGATGATTGTTTTCCGTTTTATGTTTTGTTCATCGATATCGACCCTTCAAAAATTGATATCAACGTACACCCAACCAAAACCGAGATCAAATACCAGGATGAAAAGGCTATTTATGCCATAATCCGGTCGGCAGTGAAGCGGTCATTGGGCAGATATAATATTACGCCCAGCCTGGATTTTGACCAGGAAAACAGTATCGAGCACCTGATAACCCCCAAACCGTTTGAGGAGATCATCGCCCCTACTATTTCCTTTAACCCAAACTTTAACCCCTTTGCCGATAAAGCAGAAAAACCCCGGCAGGAGCATCCATTTTTAAGGGAGAGCGGGGGGTATAAAAAAGACCCTATTCCACAAAACTGGGATACTTTGTATGAGATCAGTAAAAAGGAAACCCTTTTTCAGCACGAGATCCACGAGGAAAAAACCATAGCGGTTGATGAGCAGGATGTAAGTAAACCAAGCGAGCGGCAACTGTTCCAGATCCATAACCGGTTTATTCTGTCGCAAATAAAATCGGGCTTTATGCTCATTAACCAGCAGGCCGCGCATGAGCGTATTTTGTACGAACGCTTTTTGCAGCAGCTGCAAAATCATTCGGGGATGAGCCAGCAAAGCTTATTTCCGCAGTCGGTAACACTAAACGGTGCCGATTTTGAGTTATTGAAAGAGCTTTTGCCTGATATCCGGTCGCTGGGTTTTGATATCCGCGAATTTGGAAAAAACACTGTGGTAGTAGAGGGGATCCCGGCCGAACTGAACAACGTTGGCGAGCATGAGCTTTTAGAACATTTACTGGAAGGTTTTAAAAACAATATGGCCATCCTTAAATTAGATAAACGGGATAACCTGGCCCGGTCACTGGCCCGTAACGGCGCTATTAAATCAGGAACCAAGCTATCCCTGGAGGAAATGAACCAGCTTATCGACCAGCTTTTTGCCTGTGAATCACCTAACCAGGCATTGAATGGTAAGCCCGTAATCAGTACCTTTACGATGAACGAATTAATGGAACGATTTGAAAAATAGCCCCAGGCTAAATTATATATGAACGGATACAATCAATCGCCTTTTGCCAACCTTACACCTGTTGTTAAAAACCTGCTGATTATAAATATAATATGCTTTTTGCCATTTGTACTGTTTGGGCAATTTTATGAGGCCAAAATAGTGCCATTGTTAGGCGGCTTTTATTTTAATTCGCCTTATTTCAAGCTATGGCAAATCATTACTTACATGTTCCTGCACGGGGGGTGGGGCCATATTTTCTTCAACATGTTTGCCTTGTTTTCCTTTGGCCCTATTGTAGAATATGCTATCGGCTCAAAAAAGTTTTTTAATCTCTATTTTTTATGCGGAATAGGGGCAATTCTGTTTCAAATTGCGGTACAGGCCATAGAGGTGCATGGCATAACCGGCAGCTTTACCATTGCCCATCCCTCACTTCAGTCATCTTATGCAGAATATGGCGAAAATGCTGAAAAACTTATTGATATTTATGCTACACCGATTGTGGGGGCATCGGGAGCAATATTTGGTTTGCTGATTGCTTTTGGCATGCTTTTCCCAAATCTTGAACTGATGATATTGTTTATACCTGTGCCTATCAAGGCAAAATATATCATTCCTGTATATGTAGTGATAGAATTATTTTTAGGGGTAAAGCAATTTTCCGGAGATTCGGTGGCGCATTTTGCACACCTTGGCGGTGCGCTTATCGGGTTTTTATTAGTTAAAATTTGGCGATTACAACGGCCAAACAATTTTTATTAATAACAGTAGTTATCTTTGTAATACAGCTTTATTATGAGCACCCTTTGGCAAAATATCCACTACAAAATGCTGCGCTCCGGCAATAGGCTGAACCTGCTTATCGGCATTAATGTGATTGTTTTTTTAGCTATCAGGATACCGGCAGTAGTTGAACAATTGCTGACTCATTTTGATAACAGCTCCATTTTATTTTACGCCAATAAGTATCTGAATATGCCGGCGTACCTGCCCGATTTGCTGAAGCGTTTTTGGACGCCTTTAACCTATATGTTCATGCATGCAGGTATACTTCATATACTGTTCAATATGCTTTGGCTTTATTGGATGGGGCAGATATTTGAAGAGTACCTTGGTAATAAACGTACTATAGGTTTATACTTAATGGGCGGCCTGGCCGGTGCTTTGTTATACCTGCTGGCCTTAAACCTGCTGCCTGCATTTACCAGTGCTAACGCTGCACAGAACAGTACTATTGTTGGTGCATCGGCCAGTGTTATGGCTATTGTTGTGGCAACAGCCACACTGTTGCCCAACTACACCATATCATTAATTTTATTTGGGCCGGTAAAATTAAAATGGCTGGTATTTGTAATCCTGGTTATTGATTTTTTGGGTATAGTTGGTGCAAACGCGGGCGGCGAAATTGCACACCTGGGTGGCGCTTTAATGGGGTTTGTATACATTAAGCAATTGCAAAAAGGCCATGATTGGGTGGGCGGAATAGCCGGGCTGTTTAAACGGAAACCCAGGTTAAAAGTGGTTTCAAATAATATGGGCAAAAACGCATCCGACTACCCGCGCCAGGAAGAAGTTGACCGTATTTTAGACAAAATATCGCAATCGGGCTATAATAGCTTAAGCAAACAGGAGCGGGAAATTTTATCGCGTGCAAGCAAACAGGAATAAATGATAAAAAAAAAGCAAAGTATTTTTAGCAGGGTATTGTTATGGATAAACCTGTTTTTCTGTTTTGCTTTACTGATAGGATATTTAGCCCCCTCGGTTGATCCACGCAAATATTGGTTATTCGCTTTCTTCGGCCTTGCCTACCCTCCTATACTGTTGGTTAATATAATCATGATGCTATATTGGCTGCTGCGCAAGCGCTGGCAGTTTTTATTTTCGCTGGTCAGTATTTTAATTGGCTGGGGAGTACTTAATAACAATATCGGGTTCAGATTTAAATCAAGTTTTTCGTTACCCCCGGGGCTCAATGTTGTACATGTCATGACCTACAACGTGCATAACTTTAAACATTTTGGCTTTAATAACGATATATCAACCAAGCATGAAATCCTGGAGATCATCAATAATGAGCAGCCGGATGTGATAGGGTTCCAGGAGTTTTATACCCGCAATAAAGGGCAGTATGAAACACGCGACTCTATCAACAAAATATTAGGCAGCAATAACTTTTACTTTGAACCCTTTAGTTTTAACAGCAGTGAAGCCATTGGCATGGCTATCTTTTCGAAATTCCCTATTCTATCAAGAGGTATGATCCGCCTTGCAGCCGACAGAACGTCCGGCAACCAGTGCCTATATGCTGATATAAAAAAGGGGGATAAAATTTTTAGGTATTATAATATCCACCTGCAATCCATCAATTTTGACCCCGATGATTATAAATACATCGACAGTGTATCAAAAAAAGGAAAAACAGATATCAAATCAACCAAGCGCCTGGGGAGCAAGCTTAAAATAGCTTTTATGAAAAGGGCCGAGCAGGTTTTTAAAGTAAAGGCGCATGCTGCCCAATGTCCATACCCTTATATTATAGCCGGTGATTTTAATGATACCCCGTCGTCATTCGCGGTTAACCAAATGGCCAAAGGCTTAAACAATTCATTCCGCGAAAAGGGATCAGGCTTAGGGCGCACATATAACGGCGATTTCCCCAATTACCAGATAGACTACATTATGAGCAGTCAGGAGTTTTCGGTTTTCAACTACAAGGTGATTGAAAAAAAACTTTCAGACCATTATCCTTTACGCAGCGATCTCGTACTGAATTAACATAGGTCATTGCTCTTCGTTTGTAAAAATAAACCTGAAAGCCGGCAGGCAGTAACTTAAAATTGAAAAAATCGTAAGTTTGCGCTCATGCAACAAAATTTGTTTGTTTACAACACTTTAACCCGTAAAAAAGAATTATTTAAGCCCATTAACACGCCGCATGTTGGCATGTATGTTTGCGGGCCTACTGTTTATAGTGATGTTCACTTAGGCAACTGCCGTACTTATATATCTTTCGACCTTATGTTCAGGTACCTTACAGCTATTGGCTACAAGGTGCGCTACGTGCGTAATGTGACCGATGCGGGCCATCTTGAAGGCGATGCCGGCGACGAGGGTGAGGACAAAATTGCAAAAAAGGCCAAGCTTGCACAGCTTGAGCCAATGGAGATAGTACAAAAATATACCGTTGGCTTCAGGGATGTGATGAGGATCCTAAACAACCTGCCGCCAAGCATTGAGCCCACAGCTACCGGCCATATCATTGAGCAGATAGAAATGGTGAAGGAAATACTTGCCAGGGGCTATGCTTACGAGGTAGATGGTACCATTTATTTTGATGTTGAAAAATATAACAAAAGCCAGGACTACGGCATATTAAGCGGCCGTAATCTCGAAGATCTTTTAAATAATACCCGCACGCTTGGCGGTCAGCAGGAAAAACATGGTAAGCTTGATTTTGCCCTGTGGATAAAAGCCAAACCCGAACACCTGATGAAATGGCCTTCGCCATGGGGTGTGGGCTTTCCGGGCTGGCACCTGGAATGCTCGGCCATGAGCCAGAAATACCTCGGCAGCCACTTTGACATTCATGGCGGCGGGATTGATCTTGTGCCAACGCACCATACCAATGAAATTGCCCAAAACGTAGCTTGCTGCGGTTCCAACCCGGCTAATTACTGGGTGCATACCAATATGCTTACGGTAAACGGCCAAAAAATGTCGAAATCATTAGGCAACAGCTTTTTACCGCGCGAATTGTTTAGCGGCGAAAATTCGATACTAAACAAAGGCTATAGCCCCATGACCGTGAGGTTTTTCATGTTGCAGGCCCATTACCGTAGTACGCTTGATTTTGGCAACGAAGCAATGGAGGCATCCGAAAAAGGGTTTAAACGCCTTATGAACGCCTTCACCCTGCTAACCGACGGATTGAAAGCATCTGCCACTACCGAAGTTGAAATAGCACCATTAATGGAGCGTTGCTATGCGGCTATGAACGATGATTTTAACAGCCCCGTTTTAATAGCCGAGCTCTTTGAAGCATCGCGCATTATCAATTCGGTGTATGATGGTAAATTGAAAATTGATGCCGCGAACCTTGAGCAGTTAACCGCGCTTATGAATTTATTTGTGGTTGATGTACTGGGTTTACAAAATGAGCAGGCGGCTAATGACGATCTGCCAAAAGTGTTAAACTTTATTGTCGATCTGCGCAGCGGTGCTAAAGCCAATAAGGATTATGCCACGTCGGATAAGATCCGTGATGGTTTATCACAGATAGGTTTCCAGCTAAAAGATAGTAAAGAAGGTACTACCTGGAGCAAAGCCTGATAACAGGCCATGATTTTAAAGTGAGTTGTAGTAGCTGAATAATTTAGCTAAGGCAGCATCGCTTTTGAAATTAACTTTGTTGGTTTTGATATACTCCTGCATTTTATCGCCCTTGTCGCTCATTGCTGCGAGGATGGTTTTTTGCGACGGCCTGATCTTTGTCATTTGGTTATTGGCAAAAAGGTAATAGCTGTTGGCCGTCATGAAGGTTTTGGTGGTTACCTGCGAAGCAAAACCCGTTGACTCAAGTACTTTTTTCTTGTAATAACGAAGCAGTTTTACCCTTCCGTCTCCCACTACCTGGTAAAAAGTTTTTGGGGTTTGATCATCCACAGCCGGGAAGCCGCTGCTAAAGTTCATATCCGTTTGGTCACTTTCTTCAAGCGCAATGCCTTTTACTGAAAAACCCTTCACCGGGTCAACAAAGGCCTGTACCGATGAATCCCGGGGGCTCTTAAATAAAAGTTCATCCGCGTAAATATTATAGTTCAATATTGCATTAGCTGTTTTGCCGTTAACGAAATAAACAGTGCCATTCAGCCAGTTATCGGTAAGGAGGGCGCTGCCTTGTATGCCATCATTGGCTTTAAGATAATATGGACGGCCGGTATAGTCAGAAAGGTATTGCGCTTTCGCCTTTACACACAGCAATAAAAGTACAAATACGCAGTATAGCTTATACTTTTTCATGAAAGCAATTTATATTGATTTAAACAAAAACAGATTAGTTGGGTTATGAAGTTAAGTGTTTTTTTATTCAACTTCATTATTAAGTAAATTTAAATATTTACGCATATTTTATATGATCAAACCCGCGCTCTGCAATTATTTGCCCATATCTTCGTTTCAGGATAAAACAAAAATAATGCAATTGTTAAATTATGCTATGCTGTATAATGCATTTTGACTATTGCGTTTCCGACTTAAAATTTATTACTAAATTGCTCCCTAAAACCCGAATATAAATATGAAGAAAATAATATTAGCTGCTACATTTATTGGTTATAGTGCTTTTGCCCTGGCGCAGGACGCTGTTAATGTAAACAAGGTAGTTAGTGTTGAACAAGCTTTTGATAAGTTAGTTGAACGTAAAGGAATAAAAGATGGTTTCCTGGCAGTTGCCGATCCAGATGGCATCATATTTAAGCCCGATGTAGTAAAGATTGTTGATTTTTATAGTAAGATTGATAAACAGGCCGGCAAGCTTAGCTGGCAGCCCAAATTTGCCCGGATCTCGGCCAATGGCGACCTGGCTTTCACCGCGGGCCCCTATGTATATCAAAACGGCAAAACTGATGATGATAAGGTGTTTGGCGATTATGTATCTATCTGGCGTACTAACGCCGATGGTAAATTAAAGCTTCTCATCGACCTTGGTATCCAGCATCCTGAAGCTGAGGAAGAAGTTGTTACCGATTTTAAAGAGCCCGACCCGGCGCACCGTTCAGGCCCAAGTAAGGATCCATTCGGCGCCAAAAATGTTATTATTGGTACCGATAAAACATTTAATCATGGGTTAACATTATCGGCTATGGCCAGTTATAAGGAATTTTTAAGCCCTGAGGGCCGCTATTATTTCCCCGGCTTTCCGCCAATGACCGGTACCGATGTGGTGATGAAATTTATCAATAACGAAGCCATCAGCATCACTGCCGAAACTACCGATGGTGGCCGCGCCGCGAGTAATGACCTTGCTTATACCTATGGTCACGCCCGCATTACCAAAGGCAATGTTGTAGGCAACTACAATTATGTAAGGGTTTGGGAAATTGACAAAACAAAAAAATGGAATATCCTTCTTGAGATTTTCTCACCTATTGAGAATGAATAACCATTGTCTGAATCAGAATTTGCAGAATTTTAAAATTAACAGAATAAAAAAGGCCTTGTAAACTAAATTACAGGGCCTTTCTTTTGACATTCTAAAAATTCTTTAATTCTGCAAATTCTGATTCAGACAATCAAAACAACTGCTCAATAATATCAGCTGCTGATAAGCCTTCGGCTTCTGCATGATAGCTGCGCACTATACGGTGGCTTAAAATAGGTTTGGCCACTGCCTGTACATCTTCAATATCGGGCGAGTATTTACCGTTAAGTACCGCGTGGCATTTAGCACCTAATACTAAAAATTGCGATGCCCTTGGTCCTGCGCCCCAGCTTAGCAAACGGTTAATTTGTGGTGTGGCAAACTCGCTGTTTGGACGGGTTTTGGATACCAGTTTCACCGCGTACTCCATCACATTATCGGTAACCGGAATATTGCGCACCAGTTGCTGAAAATAGATGATCTGCTGGGCGTTTAATATTTTATTTACTTCTGCTTTATTAGTACTGGTGGTGTTCTTAACAACCAGCAGTTCCTCTTTAAATGAAGGATAGCTGAGCGCTACGTTAAACATAAACCTGTCCAGCTGTGCTTCGGGCAGTGGATAAGTACCTTCCTGCTCAATAGGGTTTTGGGTAGCCAATACAAAAAAGGGCTGTGCAAGTTTGTGTGTTACGCCTGCTGCGGTAACCGCTTTTTCCTGCATGGCCTCAAGCAGGGCTGCCTGCGTTTTTGGCGGTGTTCGGTTTATCTCATCGGCCAGGATAATGTTTGAAAAAACAGGGCCGTGGATAAATTTAAAATTGCGGTCTTCACCTAATATTTCAGAGCCAATGATGTCTGAAGGCATCAGGTCGGGCGTAAACTGGATCCTTTTAAAGTCAAGGTCAAGCACCTGCGATACCGTTTGCACCAGCAGGGTTTTTGCAAGCCCGGGCACACCAACCAATAAACAATGCCCGTTACTGAAAATAGAGATCAGCACAAATTTTATCACTTCATCCTGGCCTACTATTACTTTACCTATTTCGGCGCGTATTTGCTGGTAGGCCTGTTTTAAAGCGTTTGCGGCTTCTACATCAGAGCTGTGTTGCATAAAATTATTTAGATGATGATTTGGTTTTGGTCTCCGGGATTACGGGCGAGGGATTGGTATTTACCCATTTCTTCAACACATCATATGCCTGATATTCTTTATCAATTTTAATGAAAGTTTCCTTGCGGCGTTTTTCGAACCATTGAGATACCGTTCTGTTAACCTTATCATTATAGGCATACTCCTTAAGTTTAGGGAAATCCTGCTCTAAATTAGCTTTATGGGCATTTGTGGCCGATTTAAGCATCAATATTTTGTAGCTCTTTTTACCATCGGCGCCGGTAAACAGATCAGGTTTTGAAATGCTGCCAATTTTCATCGTATCGGTAATAAGCGCCACTTTAGGATCAAGTTTATCGGTAGGGATAAATGTTGAACGGCTTTGTACGTCTTCGGCATTAAGCATCATACCACCGTTGTATTTAGTGTCTTTATTGTCTGAGTAATAGGCTGCGGCGCTTGAAAAATCGACACCTACATTTTTGTCTTTTATAAGTAAGTTGTAAATACTATCGGCTTTTGCTTTCGCCCTATCCAAACTGGCCTGCGTAACAATGGGTGTAATGAGAATATGCCTTACGTGAACCTGTTCGCCGCGGCGCTCAATCACCTGTAAAAAGTGGAACCCAAAATCCGTTTCAAACACCGGGGAAATTTCACCAGCTTTTAACTTGAAGGCGTTTGCGGTAAATTCCTTCACAAAAGTGGTGCGGTCGGCAAAACCAAGGTCGCCTCCTTCAGGCGCCGAACCCGGATCCTGCGAATAAAGCCTGGCCAGTGTACCAAAGTCTTCGCCCTTTTTAACACGCTGCCTTAACTCTTCGGCCTTAGCTTTGTAAAGGTCTTTTTCTTCTTTAGTTAACTTAGGCTGAAAAACAATCTCACCAACTTCAACTTCTTTATTAAATGAAGGCAAGCTGTCCTTAGGGATTCCATCGTAGTATTTTTTAACATCCTGAGGGGTAACATTCAGCTTCTCGGTAATGTGCTGCTGCATTTTTTGAGCAACCATCTGCTCTTTCAGGTCGGGCCTGATCTCATCTTTGTACTGGATAACCGAACGGCCTAAAAATGCTTCCAGTTTTTCCTGCCCGCCCGCGCGCTGTGTCATTTCGCGCATACGGCGGTCAACGTTGGCATCAACATCTTCTTCCTTTACTTCAATACTATCAATTGCGGCTTGCTGGGCAAGCAGTTTTTGGGTTAACAAAGTTTGTAAAATACGGGCTTTAACAGATGGGTCAGGTTGGTTTCCCTGTACCAGGAAGTTAGCGTACGACAGTTCAATGTCTGATAGCAGTATCGGGCTGTTACCAACTACGGCTGCAATTTTATCAAGCGTTTTGCCGGATGTGGGGGCAATAACCGAATCGGCTTTAACCAGTTTTTTTGCTGCTGTATCTGATGCTACCTGTGCCTTTGCAAATGTTATTGTTAAAATAAAACTTAGTACTAATACTCCTAACTTTCTCATGTAACGCTGTTATACTAAATAAAACGGGATAGTTAACCCGTTAAAAACTACGAATTTCGGTAAAATTTATTAATTATAACCGAACAAATATTTTCTGCAAAACCAACCGGCTATAATTGTGCTAATATGCCTATAAAGCTTGAAACCGTTTAACTACTTTTGGTTAAAATTTGTTAAAGTGAAAGTTGAGAACCCCGCCGCGTTTCGTTTTTTGTTAGAGGATGAACTTTACCTGCTCAATGCAGATAAACTGTTATATGATAAAATTACTGAATCCGAACTTCCTGCGGCAGTACCACTATCTCCTGTAACTGAAAATGCCAAACCGGTGTCGGCAACCATTGTTCCATCTTTAACTCCTGAACCTCAGGTAGTAATAAAAACGCCAGTTGATGAATTTAAGTATTTGGGTAAAAACTTAAAGAACTTTTTGGTGCTAACATGGTATAAAAATGCCGGGTTTATAGTTGCCGAACATTTAACCGCCCTTGAAAACATCTTGAAGCGTAAAGAACTTAACCCCGACGACGTGGCGATATTCAATCTGGCAAATTACAGTGAAACCAAATTCAGTCAGTTAAAAACATTTTTTAAACCAACCAAGGTACTTGTTTTGGGCGGGGATGCCCTGCCACAGGACATAAAGGTGCTTAAACCTAATAAACCGGTAACCTCAAACGGAATCACTGTGCTTTACAGTTATTCATTTGATGAAATGATGGATAATGTGGATTACAAAAAAACCTTTTGGGAGTTGGTTAAAACATTATAAATAAAACACGCCACTAAGAAGCTGTTTAAAAACGGGTGAAAGAAAATGTTATGTGTTGAAAAGTTGATAAAAAGGCCATCGCTGATAGCTTGAATAAATACTAATTGTGAATAACCACAAACCCAATTAGAATGACAAATTACCCAAGCAACTTAAGCGATAGCCAATGGCAATTTATATCAAAATACTTTGATACACAACGTACCCGTCGTTATGAACTGAGAGAAATCATAAATGGTATTCTTTACCTGGTAAAAACGGGCTGTCAATGGCGTATGCTACCAAAGGATTTTGCACCCTGGCAACTGGTTTATTACTATTTTAACACATGGAAAAATCAGGAGATCTTTGAAGTAATTCAGGAGAGCCTCGTTCAGCAAACGAGGTTAAAGCAAGGGAAAACCGAGCAACCAACGGTTGGTATAATTGATGCTCAATCTATCAAATCAACACTTGTAAGCAGCGAAAGCAGGGGTTTTGACGCAGGAAAAAGAATAAAAGGGATCAAACGTCACATTATTGTTGATACGCTTGGGATGGTGCTTGCTGTGGTTATTCAAAGTGCTTCGGTTCAGGATAGGGACGGAGCGATGGATGTAATCGCTAAGCTATTTGAAACATGGAACAATATCATTAAAATATTTGCCGATAATGGTTACCGGGGCGCGCTAATCGATAAAGTGAAAAACAAATTCAAAATAGCTTTTGAGGTAATAAAAAGAAGCGAATTACACATCTTTAAAGTATTACCAAAGCGCTGGATCGTAGAACGGACATTTGCATGGATCGATACTAACAGAAGAGCCGCTAAGAATTATGAGCGTTTTAACAATACAAGTACTGCCATCGTTCATTTATCTGCCATAAGAATTATGTTGAACCGTTTTTAAACAGCTTCTAAGATATATGCAGCAATTAGTTTTTGCTACCAATAACCGCCATAAGCTTGATGAGGTTTCGGCCAAGCTCAATGGCGCTATCCAGTTACTAACCCTGAACGATATTGGTTGTCATGATGATATTGAGGAAACAGGTACAACTTTTAAAGCTAATGCTTCCATCAAAAGTCACCATGTGTATGCCGAATATAAGCTTAACTGCTTTGGCGATGACAGCGGGCTGGAAATTGACGCCCTGAACGGAGAGCCGGGCGTATACTCGGCCAGGTATGCTGGCGCCCATGGCAATCATGCGGCAAACATCAGTAAAGTGCTCGATAATTTGAACGGCGAAACTAACCGTAAAGCCCGCTTTCGCACGGTAATTTCATTGATATGGAACGGCGAGGAGCATTTTTTTGAAGGCACTGTTGAAGGTAGCATCCGGCAGGAGTTAAGCGGGAGCGGCGGTTTTGGTTACGACCCCATTTTTGAGCCCGAAGGATACGACATTACCTTTGCCGAGATGAGCATGGAGGAAAAAAATGCCATTAGTCACCGGGCAAAAGCTATGGAACGCTTGATCGCATTTTTAAATGAAGCCGGTGAATGACCGCTTTAAGGTATCAGCCTCAATTTTAGACTTAGCACCTTACCATACGGAAGTTTACCGGTTGTGAGGGTTTTTTTCTGTTTGGTAAAACGTTAAACTAAGTTTATTCGATATTCGTGGCATAAACGAAACCTTGCTGGCATATCCCCCGTAAAATAGAGCTATAAGGAATAACCTATGAACATTATTAAGCAAATCGGTAAAATTTTATCGGAAAGGGATACTAACCCTAAGTTTATTAATAGCCTTAAAAAAGTGCGTGAAGCCGACCAGATTGCCGAATCAATCAGTAAAAGGCTAATTGAATTAGAAAAACGCGCCCGCCAGCAAGCGGTGAATTTATAATTACATACTTTGGCAGGATTTATGCTATTTATGCATAAAAATATACTGTCATGAAAAAGTTAATTCAGACCTCAATCGCAATCTTTTCACTTGTTTTGGTCATTTCGGCCTGCTCGTCAACCAAAAGCACAACTACGTCTAATGTATCGCGCGGTAAATTTGTTGGTACCTGGACCTGCAATAATGTAAGTTATGACGGCCTTGTACAAAATGCAGTACAGAGCGTATTTGATCAGGCTCCACCCGAAGCCTTTGTTGGCAGCACATGGAAGCTCACCAACAGCGGTAATGGTATCTACACTTTAACCAACGGAACATCGCAAACCATTTTCTGGTCGGTTTATAACGGTGGTACAACCGGTACCCAATTCCAGTTCAAAAAACTTTATGAAGGGGATAAAGCCAAAAACGTTTCAGAAGGATATCGTTTGGATATTGCCAGCAACGATGGCTCAACCATGACCCTGAAATCGCCCGTTACTGTAGGCAACAGTACCGGATATATAGTTTATTCGTTTACTAAAAACCCTTAATTGAGGATAAATGTAAAAGGCGAAAGGTTAAAGGTTTCCTTTCCAGCTGATAAAACGAAAAAGGCGAAGTTCGGAATATCTCAAACTTCGCCTTTTTCATTTTCAGCGCGAGGCCAAACCTTTCGCCTTTTACCTTTATCCTTTCACCTTTTTACTCCGCTGGTGCAAATTTTAAACATACCGGGTTGCCAATATCAACTCTGATACCTGTTTGGGCAAGTTTACCGGTGTTTTGATCTATTTTAAATACCCACATGTTATCGCTGTTCTGGTTAGCTACTATCAGGAAATTACCTGTTGGGTCGATAGCAAAATCGCGTGGGTTTTTGCCATAGGTGGACTGGCGCGCTACAAAAGTAAGCAAACCTGTTTCCTGGTTAACAGCATAAATATTGATCTCGTTGGTTTCCAAACGGTTTGAAGCATACAGAAAACGGCCATCAGGCGACAGATGAATAGCGGCACCTGCAGTTTGGCCGGTAAAGCCATCTGGCAGCATGGTAATGGATTGTTTCTGTTTCAGCTTGCCGTTATTGTAATCAAATGCAATTACGTTCGATCCCATTTCAGTTACCAGGTAAACAGTCTTTTTATCGGCCGAAAATTCCAGGTGCCTTGGGCCCTCACCTGCAGTAACACTTACAAAGGCCGGTGTTGCGGGTACAATACGGGGCTCTTTTGAAGGACGGTAGCGGTAAACATTTATTTTATCGGTGCCAAGGTCATTATACAATACATATTTTTCATCGGGTGTAAGGACCGCCATATGCGCGTGAGCAGATTCCTGCCTTTCCTTGTTTATGCTATGGCCATCATCATGTACTGTTTGAATTCCGTTAGCTATCGAACCATCTTTATTTAAAGGCATCACCGCAACGTTGCCGCTTGAGTAGTTAGCTATGATCAGGTTTTTTTGTGCTTTATCAACAGATATGTGGCATGGATCGGCACCCAGTGTTGATTGCTTGTTGATAAAAGTCATTTTGCCCGTTTTGGGCTCAAATGAAAATGCGCTTACCTCGCCTTTAGGCAGTTCGTTAACCGCGTAAATAAATTTATTATTGGCGCTTAACGTTAAATACGACGGATTATTTACGCCATCAATTTCACTGAGGTAGGCCAGCTTGCCGGTTTCGGCATAAAAACGGTATACCACAATACCTTTACTTTTGCCGGTGGTATAAGTACCAACCACCAGGTCGAAAGTTTTAGGCCCTGTTTTTTTATTTTGTGCAAATGTTAGCGCCGGTGAAAGCATAGCTATGATCAAAAGAAATTTCTTCATGGTCGATTATATAAGGTCTATTTAATTAATTCACAAATAGCAAAAATACTGACAATCATATAGCTTTAAGCTTTATGCATTCAGCTTAGCCTTACAATTATTGCTGTGCAAGATAACAAAATAGACAAAAAAAATGCCCCGCTGTTTAACGGGGCGTTTTATTATTTCATAAGGTGTTTTAACTGGATCACCTCTTTTTCATCAAGGTAACGCCAGCGGCCACGCGGAAGGTCCTTTTTGGTAAGGTTTGCATAAACCACCCTGTCCAGTTTTACCACTTCGTAACCAAGGTGTTCAAACATACGGCGCACAATACGGTTTTTACCACTGTGGATTTGGATGCCGATCTCGCGTTTTGAACCTCCGGTAACGTATGATACCGAATCAGGTTTAATAACGCCATCTTCCAGCTCAAGGCCAAAAGTTAATTTATTCAGGTCGCCCTGGGTTAAGCTTTTGCTCAGTTCAACCTGGTATAATTTAGTGATGCTGTTACGCGGGTGCGAAAGTTTATCGGCCAAATCACCATCGTTGGTCATTAATAATAAACCGGTGGTGTTACGGTCAAGACGGCCAACAGGGTAAATACGCTCGCGGCTTGCCTTTTCAACCAGGTGCATTACGGTACGGCGCTCCTGCGGATCATCTGTAGTTGTGATATAATCCTTTGGCTTATTTAACAATACATAAACCATTTTCTCGCGTTTCAGCGTTTCGCCGTTATACTTAATAGTATCCTTAAACGGATCAACTTTGGTACCTAATTCTGTTACCACTTCGCCGTTTACAGATACTACACCCGCGGTAATCAGTTCATCGGCCTTACGGCGTGAACAAATACCCGCGTTTGATATGTAACGGTTCAGGCGGATCAGCCCATCGTCTTCTGATTTTTTAGCTGGAGAATTTTTACGCCCGCGCATGATTTTAGGGGCATCCTGTTGGTTTTCCCTGTCATGCGGCCTGTGTGCCGGCCTTTCGCCAAATGGTGATTTCTCTTTAAAGCCGCCTTCGCGTTTTTTGATGCCCCCCTCGGTTCCTCTTGGTGCAAATTTACGTTCGCCGCCTGCATCACCGCCAAAGCTTCTTTTAGGCTTTCCCTCAAAACTGGCTGAAGAACGGGTGCGCGGAGATGAGTAAGGTTTTTTTTCGCCTTGTGATTCGCCGCCGAAACTTCTTTTTGGCCTTTCGTTATCGCCGGTTGTTGGCCTGCCGCTGTAAGGTTTACGCGGGCCGCCACTAAATGACTTCCTTTCGCCTGTGCTATCGCCGCCAAAATTTCTTTTTGGCCTTTCGTCGCTGTCGGATGCAGGCCTGCCAGAGTAAGGCCTTGGCTTAGCGCCTGATCTTTTATCGCCAGATGATTCACCTCCCCTAAAATTGCTTTTGGGCTTATCGTCACTGAACCTGTTGCTTTGGAATGTTTTTTCCGGTCTGGAAAGTATTTTTTTCTCTCCGTTTGGAGTAGCTTTACCTTTTGGGGTTGATGCTGATTTTTTTGGTCGGTCGTCGGATCTTGAACTCCTTGATGACGACTTTCCGGGTTTGTCGTCGCGACTACCTGCTGGTCTCTTAAATACCATAATTTTTTGTTTAGCGCTTTCGCAGCGTGAGGGTCAAAGTTACGCTTTTTTGCCAATTTTTATCTAAAAAGATCAAAAAAATATCCGCTTGGAAAATCGCCGTTTAAACGGTTTTAAACGCCGTTTTTGAACCAAAAACCAACTCTAAAAAAGTTAGCAAAACGGTAAGTATTTGATTATGTGATCTGTATAACCTATCTTTGCAGCACATTCTACCAAATGTATAGTTAAATGATAGGAAAAGAAATGATTAAAAAACACTTACTTACGTGCTCCGTAACACTGGTGCTGGTTCTCATTTCAGAGCTTAATATTTTCGGTACAACGATCATCGAAAAGGCTGCAAAAGCGGCAACTTTAAGCGCCCGAACCTCAGATTTTATTTTTCTCAAAAGCTCAAAGGCAGTTGCTTACAACTTTGCCAATGAGGCTTTACCAGTTAATGACGCAAGGGTTACGCGTAAACTCAACAAATCGCTCAGGCAGCATGACTATAAAAGCGTGCAAAGCAATATATTGCACCGCAAAGCCGAGCTATGGTTCCCCGTTATCGAACCAATTTTGAAGTTTTATGGTATCCCCGAAGATTTTAAGTATGTACCGCTGGTCGAGTCAGGCCTTAAATCGGGTACATCATCTAAAGGAGCGTCGGGTTTTTGGCAATTTATGCCGGGTACAGCGCGTACTTACGGACTTAGAGTAGGCCATGGCGTTGATGAGCGGAAAAACCTTCGCAAGTCAACCATTGCAGCCTGCAAGTATATCAAAGAACTATACGATGAATTTAACAGCTGGACACTGGCTGCTGCTGCCTACAACAATGGCTCGATCAAATTAGCGCGTGCCATTAACAAGCAAAAAGAAGATAACTACTTTCGCATGAAGCTGAACCGCGAAACCGGTTCATATGTTTACAAGCTAATTGCCATGAAAGCAGTTATAGAGCAGCCAAAAGAGCACGGGTATGATAATTATTTTGTCATTCCGCCTGCATCACAGTTGCTGGCAATTAATTAACAGCAGGTAATCATACTGTAAATTAATTAAAAGATTACATTACGGAGCACTTTGAGGCCGGTCATCCACAGTGGATGATCGGCCTTTTTTGCTTATATTTGTAGCAAACTGTTGATGGTTTAAGCCAAAAATTTTAGGAAAGCAGGGTTTTGTAAAAAACAGGTAACTATAATAATTAGCTTCAAACAATGTCAATAAATCCATATTAATAAAGTATGAGTACAAAACCTCTTGTTGACCTGGGCGAGCAAAGTGAAGTTGAAGTTTATGGTGCCCGGGTGCATAACCTGAAAAATATAGATGTTTCCTTTCCGCGCAACCAACTGGTGGTAATTACCGGCTTGAGCGGCAGCGGTAAGTCATCACTGGCATTTGATACTATTTATGCTGAAGGCCAGCGCCGTTATATGGAAACATTTTCGGCCTACTCACGCCAGTTTATGGGCGGGATGGAGCGGCCGGATGTTGATAAGGTGTCGGGCCTGAGCCCTGTTATTGCTATAGAGCAAAAAACCACCAGCAAAAACCCGCGTTCCACCGTAGGTACTATTACCGAAATCTATGATTTTATGCGTTTGCTCTTCGCCCGTGCGGGTGATGCTTACTCGTATACCACCGGCGAAAAGATGGAACGCATGAGCGAAGACCAGATCCTCAAAACCATCAGCGAAAAATTTGACGGGCAGCCGGTTAATATCCTGGCTCCGGTGGTAAAGGCACGTAAAGGCCACTACCGCGAATTGTTTGAGTCCATCCGCAAGCAAGGATTTTTAAAAGTTTGGGTAGATGGCGCCATTGCCGATGTTGAACCCAAAATGCAGGTTGACCGTTACAAGATCCATGATATTGATATTGTGGTTGACCGCCTGGTGGTGAGTGAAAAGGATAGCAAACGTTTATATACTTCCGTTCAGCAGGCTTTAAAAATTGCCAAGGGCATTATCCGTATTGCCGATAAGGATAATAATGTATCCTATTATAGTAAATACCTGATGGATCCGGTTTCGGGCATCTCATATGATGAGCCTCAACCCAATACATTTTCGTTCAACTCTCCTTATGGTGCCTGCGAAAAGTGTAACGGACTGGGTTATATTTTTGAGGTTGATGAAGCTTCGGTAATCCCTAATCCGAAACTGAGCATCATGAATGGCGGTTTAGCCCCTATTGGTGAATACCGCGAAACATGGATTTTCCAGGTGTTGAAATCGTTGGCTAAAAAGTATGAGTTCTCGCTCTCAACCCCTATCGAAAAGCTGAACCGCGATCAGTTGGATATGATCCTGAACGGCGCCCCTGAAACATTGAGTGTTGCTGTAGAATATAACAAGTGGAATGTTCAAAGCTATCAGATCACGTTTGAAGGCATCATCCGTATGCTGGAGGAGCAGCAGGAACGCCGCAATGACGAGGGGATGGACGATATGGAGAACTATCGTGTGCTCCGTACCTGCCCGGTTTGCGAAGGCGCAAGGCTTAAAAAAGAGTCGCTGCATTTTAAGGTAGATGGTAAGAATATTTTCGAGCTGGCCTGCATGGATATCAATCACCTGCAGGATTGGTTTGATGGCCTGGAAGACCGTCTTAACGAGCGCCAGAATGTGATTGCTAAAGAGATCCTGAAAGAGATCCGCGCACGTATAGTGTTTTTGCTGGATGTAGGTTTGAGCTATTTAACGCTTGATCGTACTGCCAAGACCCTATCGGGCGGTGAAGCGCAGCGGATCAGGCTGGCTACACAAATTGGTTCACAGTTGATGAATGTGATGTACATTTTGGATGAGCCAAGTATCGGTTTGCACCAACGCGATAACGAACGTTTGATCAACGCCCTTAAAAATCTGCGTGATTTAGGAAACACGGTACTGGTTGTTGAGCACGATAAAGACATGATACTGGAGGCCGACCACGTAATTGACATGGGCCCGGCGGCAGGTGTACATGGTGGCCAGGTTGTTGCCGAAGGTACTCCGGCGCAGCTAATGGAAAAGCATACGCTTACCACTTCATATATCAATGGCGAGCGCGAAATAGCTGTACCTAAAAAACGTCGCGAAGGTAATGGAAAAACCCTGAGCCTGAAAAAAGCTACCGGTCACAATCTTAAGAAAGTATCGGTCGATTTCCCTTTAGGTAAACTGATCGGCATAACCGGTGTATCGGGCAGCGGTAAATCAAGCCTGATCACCGAAACTTTATACCCTATTCTGAACCATCATTTTTTCAGGGCGAAGAAACAACCGTTACCTTATGAAAAAGTTGAGGGATTGGAACATATTGATAAAGTAATTGAGATAGATCAAACCCCCATCGGTCGTACACCGCGCTCAAACCCTGCTACCTATACCGGGGTGTTTTCGGACATCCGCAATCTGTTCGTGGCACTACCGGAATCAAGGATCAGGGGATATAAACCAGGTCGTTTCTCGTTTAACGTAAAGGGCGGCCGTTGCGAAACCTGCCAGGGTGCAGGCATGAAGGTAATTGAAATGAACTTTTTGCCCGATGTGCAGGTACCATGCGAAGAATGCGGCGGCAGGCGCTACAACCGAGAAACGCTGGAAGTGCGTTATCGGGGCAAGTCCATCAGCGATGTGCTGGATATGAGCATTGAGGACGCTACGCCATTTTTTGAACACATCCCATCTATTTATCGTAAGGTAAGAACCCTGAACGACGTAGGTTTGGGTTATATAACTTTAGGACAGGCTTCAACCACACTATCGGGCGGTGAGGCGCAACGTGTTAAACTGGCTACCGAGCTATCTAAAAAAGATACCGGTAACACCTTTTATATATTGGATGAACCTACTACAGGTTTGCACTTTGAAGATATCAACGTATTGTTAGGTGTACTTAACCAATTGGTTGATAAAGGCAATACTGTTTTGGTAATTGAACATAATCTTGATGTTATTAAAGTGGCCGACCACGTAATTGACCTTGGCCCGGAGGGCGGCTCGGGCGGCGGTAATATCCTGTTCTCCGGTACACCCGAAGGCTTGTGCAAAGTGAAGAGCAGCTTTACAGGCAAGTTTTTGAAGAAGGAAATGGGATTGTAAGCATTAATCAAAACTTCGTAAGTTTATCTCTTAACGTAAACCAAAACAACATGTACAGAAACTTGTACATGTTGTTTTGGTTTTATACCTTTATAAAAACTAATTTGAATGGAGATCACAACTTACACTGCCTTCAGGCAGCAACTAAAATCTTTTTTAGATAAGGTGCGGAATGATCATAAGCCTTTGGTAGTGACAAGTGCCAATGCCGAAGATATTGTTGTGATATCGAAAGCTGATTACGAAAGCATGGAGGAAACTTTCTATCTTTTAAAAAGCCCTAAAAATGCAGAAAGATTACTTCATGGTATCCAGGAATATGAAAAAGGTTTAGGCAAGGAAAGAAAGCTACTTGAAGAGTGAAGATAATTTTCCAAAACCCTGCATGGGAAGATTACCTTTATTGGCAAACGACAGATAAATCTATTTTAAAGAAGATCAACTCTCTTATCAAAGAAATAGAACGAACTCCATATGAAGGAAGTGGAAAGCCCGAACCGTTAAAACATAATTTAGCTGGTTGGTGGTCGCGCCGGATAAATCTCGAACACAGGCTAATTTACAGAGTAGAAGCAGACGCGATATTTATTCTGCAATGCAGATATCATTATTGATTATATTTTCCCTTTCCGTAGCTTTATCGTTTAAACAACACCCTCATGAAAAAAATACTACTCATGCTATTCATAGCAGGTTCGTTTGCAGCCTGTAATCAACCTAAATCAACAGACACCGCCAGCGGCATTCCAGCCAATAAGGATCTCGCCAAAGTTTTTGAAGATTATTTCCAGGACGGCTTAAAACTTTACCCGCTTAATGCAACCTACATTGGCGACAGGCGCTATAATGACTTGCTACCTAACGATGGCTCTGCTGAGTTTTTGAAAAAGGCGCATGATTATAACTCGGTTTACTTGTCGAAAGTGAAAAACTTTGACCGCGCAGAACTGAACGAAGACGATAGGCTATCATACGATATATTTACCTACGAGGTGCAACTGGCCCTTGATAATTTCAAGTATCATTTTGAGTACATGCCTTTTAACCAGTTTTATGCCCTGCCAATTACCATGGGGCAGCTGGGCTCGGGCTCTGGCGCGCAGCCCTTTAAAACGGTTGTTGATTATAACGACTGGCTGAAACGTTTATCTGCTTTCCAGATCTGGGCGGATACCGCCATCTCCAATTTTAACAAAGGCATCAAAACAGGCGTAGTGCTGCCAAAATCGTTAGTTGTTAAAATGATTCCCGAAATGCAGGACCTGGTATCACAAGATGTAGAAAAAAGCCTGTTCTACGGACCAGTTAAGAATATGCCGAAGGATTTTTCGGATGCGGATAAAAAACAGCTGACCGAGGCTTATAAAAAAGCGATAACTACCATAGTTAACCCAACCTACCAAAAACTGGCCGATTACCTGAAAAATCAATACCTGCCCCACGCACGTGCAACCTCGGGTTTTTCATCCCTGCCGGATGGTACTGCTAAATACACCTATTTAGTTAAACAACAAACCACTACCGATAAAACTCCGGAAGAAATTTACCAATTGGGTTTGAAAGAAGTTGCCCGGATCCGTGGCTTAATGGATAGCATCAAAAGCAGTGTTGGCTTTAAGGGCGATTTGAAGGCGTTTTTTGAATACATGAAAACTGACCCTAAGTTTACTCCTTACAAAACCCCGAAGGATGTACTTGGTGCTTTTGAAAACATTCACAAACGCATGGAGCCAAACCTGCAAAAAATGTTTAACCATGTGCCTAAAACCCCTTTCGAGATCAGGCAAACCGAAGCCTTCCGCGCGGCATCGGCCAGTGCCGAATATAACCAGGGTTCGGCAGATGGTACCCGTCCCGGTATTTTTTATGTGCCGATACTGGATGCAACCCAATTCAACACCACATCGGGTATGGAATCATTGTTTTTGCATGAAGCAATTCCTGGTCACCATTACCAGATTTCGTTAACCCAGGAAAACGCTTCATTGCCAAAATTCCGTCGCTTTGATGGCGGGGAAACTGCCTATGTAGAAGGCTGGGCGCTGTATTGCGAATCATTAGGGAAAGAGCTCGGCTTGTACACCGATCCGTACCAGTATATGGGTGCGTTAGGCGATGAGATTCACCGCGCTATCCGTTTGGTGGTTGATGTCGCCATCCACACCAAAGGAATGACCCGTGAGCAGGCTATTAAATATATGATGGATAACGAAGCTATCAGCGAGCAAGGTGCAACTGCCGAAATTGAACGTTATATGGCTATTCCCGGCCAGGCATTGAGCTACAAAATAGGCGCACTCAAAATTCGCGAACTGCGCACTAAATATGAAAAGCAATTAGGCGGCAAATTCAATATCGCCGAATTTCATGACCAGGTTTTAAAAGATGGCGCCATGCCAATGGCGGTTTTTGAGGCTAAAATGGATGCCTGGGCTGCGAAAAAGTAAGAGAGAGAATTGCTATAATACAACGCGTCATTGCGAGGCACGAAGCAATCCTCGACCTACAGAGCGAATCTGCATAGTTTGGGATTGCTTCGTGCCTCGCAATGACGCGTTAATTTTTAGATCTATCTATCAACTAAACACCGCCAGTACCCCGAAATAAATCAGCATACAACCTGAGCTAATGAAATTCATACGCATAGCGTTTTTAAAATTTGCATTAGCTGTTGATTGTCCTACTTTATAAAACCAATAATTAAAAAAGAAAAATATCGGTGCGGCGCATGCAATAAAGAAATAAAAGTTAAGCATCATCCCGGCCAGGTGCCAGTACCAGTAAGAAAGGGCTATCCCCGCGGCAAACAATACGCCCGAAAAAATAAAAGAGCCTTTGTAGCCTAAAACAATACTGAGCGTTTTATCGCCCCGCCTGCTGTCTTCTTCATGCTGATACACCTGGGTTAAGGGGTATGATGCCCCGATGAGGCAGGAGCTGATAGCCCCCGGAATGATCAGCCCTAAATCCCAATGGTCAAACAGGCTTGTGCCGGTAAGGGCGGTGTAGGTGGTGTAATAAATAAAGCATCCCTGGAAAATGAACACCGTTAAAAAGCTGATGATGGGATATTTCTTTAAACGGGTAGCCGGGTGACTGTATAATTTTGACATAATGCCATAAATAAGCACAGCACAGGCAAACTCCCAGCTAATAATAAAGCCAAGCAAAAACGCAATAACCTCCAGCAAAATGGAAAAATAATACAGGCTGAGATCCACTTCGGGCGGTTTGGCTAACAGGGCAATACTGTCTTCATCCTTGTCAAAATAACTGTTATAGCCATTGCTGGCCGGAAATGCTAAAAAATGCCAGATGAAAAACACGAGCACAGCTGCCCACGTTTTCACTGCACTGGCCTGGCTAAAGGCAAACAGGTACACCGGCAGCAAAAAAACAGAAAACACAAGCCTTAAATGCGCAAATGCCGACCGGGTAGGGATAAATTGTTTAAACTTCATGGCGTGTTTTACATTATAAATTACTGTCGGAGGCAACATTAGGTTGCCTGATTACGGTTATAAACATACAACCTTAAGTACAAAATTCCTTCAGTATAAATTATTATGTTTGAAACAACGTTAATGTAACATGAATAAGAAAATTTATATAGTTGTACTTTTAATTTTCGCGACGGCAGCAGGCTTCGCGCAAACGGTATCTAAATCAGATATCAGTTTTAAGATTAAAAACCTTGGCTTTAATGTTGGCGGCACCTTTGGCGGTTTGCAGGCCGATATTAAGTTTAAGCCTAATGACCTGGAAGGCAGCTCTATTGAAGCGTCAGTGTTATCCAACACTGTTAATACCGATAACGAAAGCCGTGATAAGCATCTTAAAAGCGAAGATTATTTTGACGTAATTAAATATCCAAAGATCACGCTAAAGTCAGTTTCCTTTAAACGTAAAAGCGGGAGCAACTATATCGGTAATTTTAACGTAACTATAAGAGATAAAACAAAGTTGATTGAAGTACCTTTTACGTATACGGAATCAGGTAATACAGCACAACTGAAAGGAAGCTTTATGATTTCGAGGACAGATTTTGGCATAGGCGGCAAAAACCTGATCCTTTCAAATGAGGCCAATGTTTCGGTTGAGGCAGAGATCAGCAAATAAAACGCTTAATCATTTTTAATGGAGAGTTGCATTAGTGCTATCGGGATAGCAAATCCCGCCAATCGTATTGCCCAGCAGGATATTTACCATTTTATGGCTAACGCCTTTAGGCTGGACGCAATCAATGCAGCAAGGTTAAAGGGGATTTATGACCATTCGGGAATTGATTACCGCTATTCGGTAATTCCTGATTTTGGCTATCGTGATGCGGCAGATTTCACTTTTTTTGAACAATCAGCAGGGCTCGAGCCATTCCCTGACACACAGAAAAGGTTAAAGCTTTACGAAAAGGAAGCCATCGCCATAGCTGTAAATGCCGCAAGAAACTGCCTTCAAAAATTTGGAGATGACATTATCGGCAGCATTACACACCTGGTAACCATTAGCTGTACGGGTATGCACGCACCTGGGATTGATATCGAACTTGTGGACCGGCTGCAGCTAAACCGCGATACCGAACGTACCTGCATCAACTTTATGGGCTGCTACGGCGCCATAAACGGGCTCAAAGTAGCCGACTATATTTGCCGGGCCGATGCCGGCGCAAAAGTGCTTGTTGTTAGTGTAGAGCTTTGTACGCTCCATTTTCAAAAAGTGAATACGCTGGATAACTGGGTTGCTAATTCACTATTTTCAGATGGGGCTGCTGCCGTTTTGGTCGAAAATACGGCTAACCGTTTAGGCAGTGGCAATTACCTTTTACTCAAAAACTTCTATTCAGAATTTGTTACTGAAGCACGTAATGAGATGGGCTGGTATGTGGGCAATACTGGTTTTGAAATGAAACTCACCTCCAGGGTATCCAAACAAATCAAGAAACATATCAAATCACTTACACAGCGCTTTTTGCAAAAGGCCAAAACTGAGATGGATGATATTACCGCTTATGCTGTTCACCCCGGCGGGCGTACCATTTTAGAAGCAGTGGAAGACGCCCTGGAATTACCTGAAGAAAGCAACGCCTTTGCTTATCAGGTTTTGCAGGAATACGGTAATATGTCGTCGGCTACTATTTTATTTGTGCTGGATAAAATGCTGAAGGCAGGTAATTTGGTTGATCAAAAGATATTGAGTTTCGCCTTTGGCCCGGGGTTAACCGTTGAGGGGATGATACTCGAAATGCACTAAGCCGGTATGAGCGATGTAATTGTAATTGGCGGAGGCCTGGCCGGATTGTTCAACGCCATCTTGCTTAACCGCGCGGGGCTAAAAGTGACAGTTATTGAAAAAAAGACTTACCCGATGCACCGCGTTTGCGGCGAGTATATCTCTAACGAGGTGATCCCTTTTTTGTCTTCTTTGGGCATCAATCTTGATGAACTGAATGTTGCCCGCATCAACCGGCTCGAAGTAACAGCAACATCCGGCACCAAACTTTCGCAAAAGCTTGACCTGGGCGGCTTTGGTTTAAGCAGGTTTACTTTCGATAATTTTCTGTACCAAAAAGCCCTCGCCGAAGGAGTTGATATTTTAACCGGCACACGGGGGGAGGATATTCGTTTTGCTGGCGAAAAATTTGAAGTTGTAACTCCCGGCGAAACATTAACAGCCCCGTTGGCTATCGGCTCGTTCGGTAAACGCTCCAATCTCGATCAAAAACTTAAACGACCGTTCTTTTATAAACGCAGCCCATACCTGGCAGTAAAGTTCCATTTACAGATGGATTTCCCTACCGATCTCATCCAGCTTAATAATTATAAAGACGGCTATTGCGGGGTAAGCAAAACCGATGGCGACAGGTATTGCATGTGCTACATGGCACACCGGGATGACCTGCGCAAGTACGGCACTTTACAGGCTCTGGAAGAGAACGTGATCCGCAGGAACCCTTACCTCGATGAGATCTTTCGTAACGCCAGGTTTTTACTGGATAAACCGGAGGTGATCAACGAAATCTCCTTTGAGAAAAAGGCGCCTGTTGATAATCACATCCTGATGAGCGGAGACACCGCCGGGATGATAGCCCCACTTTGCGGTAACGGCATGACCATGGCCATCCATTCGGCCAAAATCCTTTCCGAAAAGATCATTACACACTATAAACCAGGCAGCTTTAATCCTGAAAAGCGCGCCAGCCTTGAGCAGGATTATGCCCAAAGCTGGAACAAACAGTTTGCGCAAAGGCTTTGGGTTGGCCGGCAGTTACAGCGTTTATTTGGCAACGATAACATAACGGCCCTTACTTTAAATACGCTCAATCACCTGCCTTCTGTTGCACAATACCTGATAAGTAAAACTCACGGCCAACCATTTGTATAGTTCAGGCGTATATATTATATGCCCGATTTAAGTTACCGTACGAATGCCCCTGAGATCATGGATGATTTTGATCTGCCATCGGCCGAAATAAACCCAGTGCTTGAAGGTTTGGGAAAGATGAATGCCTTGTTTGGTGGTCATAAAAGCATCATCGGCTCGTTGAAAAAGCTTCCCATCTACAATGGTTATTCGGTAATTGATTGGGGCTGTGGAGGAGGAGACACCCTGATAGCTATTGCTAAATGGGCCGAAAGCAAGCAAATCGATCTTAACTTAAACGGCGTTGACGCAGCACAGGCTGCTATTAATTATGCCCGAAAACAGGCAATGGATTATAACAATATTAATTTTATCCAAGCCGATGTTATTGACGAAGCATATCTCATTAAACCGGCTGATGTGATCATTTGCAGCCTGTTTACACACCATTTTGATGATGACCGCTGGATTAAGCTCATCAAAAACATGCAAGCCTCGGCACAAAAAGGAATTATCATTACCGACCTGCACCGTCACTGGCTTTTATATCATGCCATAGTGTTTATAACCCATGTTTTTACCCGTAGTGCCATGGCCCAAAATGATGGTCCGCTTTCGGTTAAGCGCGGTTTTAAAAGGTACGAATTGTTAGCTTTATTAAAAAAAGCACAAATTGATAATTTTAAATTAACATGGCGCTGGCCTTTCAGGTGGGAGTTAATCATCTATAAATCGTAGCTTTACGCTATGAATTTGCGTGTACTGGTTTTAACAACCTCGCTTGGCGTGGCAATTACGCTCTCGGCCGTTAATTTTTATTTTCAGCATAAATGGTACGATGTAATGGTTACTTTCTCGGTGGCCCTTGGTGTAAGTTACTTCGTTTTTTACTACCTCATCGAAAAATACATCTACTCCCGTATCAAGCTAATTTACAAACTGATCCATAACCTGAAATTAGGACGCGACCTTAGAGATGCCCTTGGAGAACACGTGAGCGCCAACCCCATTGCCGATGTAGAGCAGGAGGTTAAGGAATGGGCAAAACAGAAAAAGACCGAGATAGACGAACTCCGCAAACAGGAAAAATTTCGCCGTGATTTTTTATCCAATATCTCGCACGAGTTTAAAACCCCGCTATTTGCTATCCAGGGTTACATTGAGGCCCTGCAGGATGATGATTTTGATGATAAGGAAATGGCCCGCCAGTTTTTGGAAAAAGCTTCAAAAAATGTTGACCGGCTAAGCTACCTGATCAAAGACCTTGATGAAATTTCCAAACTTGAATCGGGCGAGATGCCTATTAATTACACTAAATTCAAGATCAACGACCTGATCAAAGAGGTTTTTGAATCATTGGAGATCAAAGGCAAGCAGTACCACATTAAACTTATATTTAAGCAAAAGTACGATGAGCCTATTGTAGTGAATGCCGACAGGGAAAAAATAAGACAGGTGCTCGTGAACCTGATAGATAATTCGTTTAAGTACGGTAAAGAAGAAGGCAGTACTTCGGTAAGCCTTTTTGTACTGCATGACCAGGTTTTGGTTGAAGTTACTGACGATGGTATAGGTATTGAAGAAAAGTTTTTGCCAAGGTTATTTGAGCGTTTTTTTCGTACAGACAGCAGCCGTTCAAGGCAAATTGGCGGCTCCGGGCTGGGGCTTGCTATTGTAAAGCATATTATTGAAGCCCATCAGCAAACCATCAATGTGCGCAGTACAGAAGGGCTTGGCTCAACGTTTGGTTTTACATTAGCAAGAGCTAAACAAACCATTCCTTTTCCGAATTTACCTGTGTTAAAAAGTTAACAATAATTTAACATACTAACTGTACCTTTACACCAATTTCAAATCACTATGTCGCTAAACAGTATATTCCAGTATTTTGTACCCAAGGATAAAAAAATATTCTTCCCGCTGTTTGAACAAGCCGCGGCCAATGTTGTAGCTATGGCTACCATACTGGTTGAAGCAGTTAATTCAAACAACCCTGCAACCCGCGAGGATTTATATAAACAGATTGACAAGCTTGAAAACAAAGGCGACGAATATACTCACCAAATTTACCTGGAGCTTGGCAAAAACTTCATTACGCCTTTTGACCGTGAAGATATCCATGCCCTTGCAACAGCTATTGATGATGTGGCTGACTATATACAGGGTGCGGCCAACCGCATGAGCCTGTACAGGATAGATGATTTAAATGAGCACATCCGTAAGCTATCTGACCTGATACTGCAGGCCAGTGTTGATTTGGAAAAAGCTGTAAGAGAACTGAAAGACCTTAGGAACGTGCGTAATATCGCCGATTCATGCATCAGGATAAATAGTGTTGAAAATCAGGCTGATTATGTTTTTGACCGCGCTGTAGCCGACTTGTTCCTGTATGAAAAGGATGCTATCCGCCTGATTAAATACAAAGAAATATTAGCCGCCCTTGAAACTGCTACCGATATGTGCGAAGACGCAGCTAATGTTATGGAGTCAATCTTGGTTAAAAACGCTTAAGTAAATCTTATCCCCAGCTAAATGGTTACTTCCCTACTTGTAGTTATTGTTGTACTCGCCCTGTTGTTTGATTACACCAATGGCTTTCATGATGCCGCAAACTCTATAGCTACCATTGTATCTACAAAAGTATTAACACCGTTTCAGGCAGTGTTAATGGCCGCGGTATTCAACTTTGCAGCTTACTTTTTTATAAAAGATCATAAGGTTGCTAATACCGTATCTAAAATTGTATTGGAGCACTATGTTACCCTGCATGTGATCCTGGCTGGTTTGGTAGCAGCCATCACCTGGAACCTGTTTACATGGTGGTTCGGAATCCCTTCAAGCTCGTCGCATACCCTTATTGGGGGCTTTGCCGGTGCCGGTATGACTAACGCGCTTTATATGGGTGCCAACGCCCTGCATGCTGTTGAAATGCAATATGTGCTTAAAATTGTTGCCTACATCGTACTTGCCCCGTTTATTGGTTTAATTATAGCTTATGTTGTAACCATTTTAATACTACACCTGTGCAAGGCTGCCAGGCCGGCCACCGCGGAACGCTGGTTTAAGCGTATGCAGCTGGTTTCATCCGCGGCATTAAGTTTTGCTCATGGAGGTAATGATGCTCAAAAAGTAATGGGGATTTTGTACGTAAGCCTTATTGCTTCAAAAGTGATAAAGCCAGGCTCAGTAATGCCGGAGTGGATTCCTTTAGCTTGTTACTCAGCTATTGCTGCGGGCACCATGTCGGGCGGTTGGAAGATCGTTAAAACCATGGGCTCAAAAATAACCAAGGTTACCCCGCTTGAAGGTGTAAGTGCCGAAACTGCTGGTGCTATCACCCTGTTTATTACCGAGCGTTTCGGGATTCCGGTTTCAACAACACATACTATCACCGGCTCAATTATAGGCGTGGGTTTAACCAAACGTGTATCGGCCGTGCGCTGGGGCGTAACCATTAACCTGGTTTGGGCGTGGATCATTACCATACCTATTTCGGCCCTGATTGCCGCCGGTGTATTTGCATTATTACATTTCTTTGCCTAAACAAACCGGTAGTAATTTTGTTAGTTTTACTACTATGAAAACAAGACTACTCATTATCCCCGTCTTAATAGCTTTAATTACATTCACCAGCTGTGATACGCTAAACCAGGTAGCTAACGCCACTATTCAAAACCAGGGAACACCAACGTCGCTTGAAATAGGCAACGGTTTAAAACAGGCCCTTGAAATAGGCACAGGTAAAAGCTCGGATCAACTATCGGCAGTTAACGGTTTTTTTGGCAATGCCGCTATCAAGATCCTTTTTCCGCCCGAAGCGCAAAAGGCAGAGAAAACCTTACGCGGACTTGGCCTGAACAGCCTTTGCGATAATGTGATCCTTTCGCTTAACCGCGCAGCCGAAGACGCTGCAAAACAGGCAAAACCTATCTTTGTTGATGCTATTAAGCAAATGACCCTGCAGGATGTTACCAATATTTTATTGGGCAGCCAGGATGCGGCAACACAATATTTTAAACGTACAACTACCGCGAAATTAAGCCTGCAATTCAAACCTGTTATCCAGGGCAGCTTAAACAAAGTGAACGCTACCAAATACTATACTGACGCGGCCCAGGCTTACAATAAAGTTCCGTTTGTATCAAAGCTTAATCCTGACATCAGCGATTATGTGACCCAAAAGGCTATCGACGGCTTATTTGTGGAGATAGCCAAAGAAGAGCTTAACATTCGTCAAAATCTTGGCGCGCGTACAACGCCTTTATTACAAAAAGTATTTGCTTTTGCTGATAGGAAAAAAACTACCGGACAATAAATAGAAAAAAGAAAGAGATACCAAAAAAGGCTGCGTCGATGTTATTCAACGCAGCTTTTTTATTGGGCATATTATTTTTGCTTTTGGAATTTAACCTTTACAGTAACAACTTCGGGTTTGTTGTTAGTACTGCCAACCCATGAGGGGCCATTTTTTATAAGCTCTATGGCTTTTTGATCGGCCGCTTCATTCAGGCCTTTTTTAATGCTAAACTCATCTGTGATGCCGCTCGGGAATACCGTAAATGTTACGGTCACGGTGCCGGCAGTACCATCAGGCAGTACAGCATTAGTTTGTAAATATTTTTTCAGGCTGCCCCAGCCCAGTTGCGGATGAGCCGCAGTGACACTTACCTCACCGTTGTCATCGTCTTTTTTAGTTACAACCACCTCGCTAAGGGCCCTGGAATCTGGCTTAAGCGCTACTTTAATACTATCGCCGCGTGTGGCGTTAACCTGCCTCGGCTCATAACCAATATAAACCACATCAAGTGTCGCCTTATCCCCCGGCGAACTGAGTGCGAATTTTCCGTTAAGGTCAGTTACCGTGCTCCGGTTGGTGCCTTTGATCCTGATTGCCGCACCAATTAAAGGCGAGCCGTCATCTCTCGAAATTATAGTACCGGCAATGTATAATGATTGTGCTGCTGATTTACTGCTGCCAAAAATAGTTGCTGGTGAAGATGTAACACCGTCAACCTTTCCGGGTAATTTAAATTGCAGCGGAGCTTTTGCTTTCGCTACGGTCGTATTCGCTCTTAGTGCTATCACATCCGGGCTTACTGTATCTTTTTTTGCAATTGGAGCTGTGTATCCTGCTACTATCCGCTCACTTAAATTGCCTTCTTCTTTCAAAGCAACTTTATCTTTAGCAGCGGGTGGCGGAGTTGCCGGTTCTGCTAAAATATTGCTGCCCACAGGAGGAGCAACATCATTAGAAGCTGTTTTATTGTCACCAGCGGAAATTTCCTGCTGATAAAGTGCATTAGCCGATTGCTTGGCCCGTCTTGATTTTTTGCTTACTGCAATTGATGGGGCCTGTATGAGCGTATTGGTATTCGCTTTTTTAACTGTATCGCCGGTCTTTACGGTATCGGCGGCAGCTACCACGGGCGGAACAGAATTTTTGTTTCCTGTTATGTTATTACTTTGCAATTCGGATTTAGGAGATCTGTTAAGATAAAGGCCTCCCAAACTTAGCGTTATTAAAACCGAAGCCGCTATGGGCCAAACGGTCCACGGTATTACACGGCCTTTATTCTCTCCGGTACGCTGCCGCAGTCTTGAGGTAAGGTCAGCAAGGTTTAACTGTTGACTTGTCCCCATGTTTTCATATCCTTCCAATGCATCCATCAAAAAAGGGTCGTTTAGTGCCTCCATTTCCAGCTTATGCATAGCACGGGCATCAAGCTCTCCGTTGAGATACTTCTGTATTTGCAATATATTTGCCTTTTTACTATGCACTGTTCCGTTCGAGGCAAATTTTCAAATTCCTCTTACCGTTTTGGATATAACTCTTTACCTCATTTAAAGTATATCCTGTTATCCCGGCAATTTCTTTATAACACTTCTCTTTTAAATAAAACAGGTGGATACTTTGTTTTTGTCCGCCGGTTAACCCTGCTATGCAGTGCTCCAAAGCTTTCAAAGCCTCTTCCCTGTTATTATCCTCAGGATGCAAAAAGGGGGTAAATTCCACAACTTCATCTAAATTAACCAACTCCATCTTTTTACCACTCCGTAACTGCATCAAGCAATAATTGCGCCCAAGTACATACACCCAACTCCTGAACTGGTTAATCTCATGCTTTTTAACCTTATCAACCAGCTCCTCAAAAATGCCCATTACCGCGTCTTTGGCCAGTTCTTCATCTTTCAGATATTTAAGGCAAACGCCATAAACAAGGGGCATATATCTTTCATATAAGCTGCCCAAAACTGTTAGGTTACCGCTTGCGCGATAATCACTAAGTAGTTCTTCGTCTGTTGATTTCCCTGGTTTTTGGGGTTTTATAAATAGGCTCATTAAACATACAAAATTAATTTATTAAAATGGTTTATGGAAATTAACTGCCTGCAGACGGCTCTATTTAAGGAAAATAAGCTAATAACGAGGTGCTTTTCATATGTATTGGCCCATTTCTATTATAATCCCTGAATACACTAAGTCAAGGCTGGAATAACAATAGCATAAAGCACAAACAAAAAAAGCGATGCCCGGGAGCATCGCTTTTCTATAAATATCGTAACAGTTTTACCTTGCCGGTTGAGGCTTTGGCAGCTCTTTGCGCGGTATCATTTCGGCGCGTTGTGCCGTATGGTAAACAAATGAAGCAACAATGGTAGCGGCTTGTTTCAGGTCGTCTTCAATAAGGCGATCGTAAGTGTCCTGATTACTATGATGGGTACGTGAACCGTAATCAATAGCATCCTGGATAAACTGGAAGCCCGGAATGCCAACGGCATCAAATGAAAGGTGATCGGTACCGCCGGTATTACGAATGGTAAGCGTGGTGGCGCCAAGATCTTTAAAAGGTTCAAGCCAGGCTTTAAAGATAGGTGCCGCGGCCGAATCTCCCTGCAAATACACTCCACGGATCTTGCCGGTTCCATTATCAAGGTTGTAATAGGCCGAAAGCTTTGCTTGTTCGGGTTTAAGCTCCATCGTTTTAGGATCGCCAAAATGATTGGCCACATATCCGCGCGAACCAAATAAGCCCTGCTCTTCCGAACTCCATAGGGCGATGCGAATGGTGCGTTTGGGTTTAAAGTTAATCGCTTTTAAAATACGCATGGCCTCCAGCATTACCGCGCTGCCCGCTGCATTATCGGTAGCACCGGTAGCGGCATGCCATGAATCAAGGTGGCCGCCAAGCATTACTACCTGGTCTTTCAGCTTTTTATCCGTCCCGGGAATTTCAGCGACTACATCATAGCCCTGCATGTCGTCGGTAATGAATTGGGTTTTAATATCAGCTTCCAGTTGTACCGGCTGACCGCCTTTTATAAGGCGCAAAATGCGCTGGTAATCTTCGCTGCTGGTTTCAAGCTCGGGAGCTACTGCCCTCGCGGTATCGGCGTATGAAGCGCCGTTGGTGGTAAACACTGTACCATCAGTACCGCGGGCCTGGCTTAACACCAAGCCAGCTTTTTCATCAACCAAAAATTGGCTTAATGCAGTCCTGAAAGCACGTAATTTACGGAAAGCAGCCATTTGGGCTGCGTTGGGGTCTACAGCGTTCCTGCGCGGGCCGGCCGGCGTAGCTTTCGCGTTGGCCATTTCGGTAAGTTCCTCATCGGTATAACGGGCGGCATCCACTTTCCAGGTACGTTCTGTTGGTGCTTTAGTATCAAATATCACGATCTTGCCGGCCAGCTTACCTTTATATTGCTCAAGCTCTGCTGCCGAATCGGCTTTGATTATCATCACTTCGCCTTTGATTAAGCCATTTGTACCCGGTGTCCATGCTTTAGGTATGGCGATGATAGCGTGATAGTAAGGAATCGTGATAGCTGCATAGTTTTTTTGAACCTCCCAGCCTTTGCCAAATTTACCCCAGGCTTCCAATTTAGAGTTGGCCATGCCCCAGGTTTTAAGCTGATTAACAGCCCAGTTTTGGGCGCGCTTTAAGCCCGGAGAATTAGCAAGCCTTGGGCCCGAAACATCTGTAAGATAAAAAGCCGTTTCCATTACCTTTGAATGGTTAAGGCCTTCTTCCCTTATTTTTTGAACCATTGCAGCATCAACAGGCTCCTGTGCAAACGACGGTACTGCAATACCGGCCGTAATTAAACAGGAAAAGAGTAGTTTTAATTTCATATATAATAATTATAAGATCAGTTAATAACAAACCTATTTATTATAAATTAAAATCGGGAATATTATATGTTAACAAAGTTGTTACATGGGAGGGGATTACACAAGGTTTCTGGCGGATACAGTAACTTGTTAAAGTCACGCCATTGCTCACAACTTCAACCAGTTGAAAGATTCTGTGTGTAACTGGCTAAAGGCTAATTGACATTCATAATTATCGGGTATTTTTTTGTTCCAACTTGCTTTCTGTCGTCTATGATCATTACAAGCTTGCCCCGTAAATCAATCGGCCCTGTTCTTGGCTCGTAAGTATGCCTAATGGTAACAGCCTGTCCGGTGTATTCAAGTATTCCTGCCTGCGGCTGTTCTACTTCTCTTTTTAACATGGCCTGGTCTGTAAGTGCTGTGGTATCCGGGTTTTCAGTATAGTTGATCAGTTTCCCGGTAAAGTAAACCATTTGACGGCCTAAGATGATATCCTTGTCAATTTTAAGGCGCTTGCCATTAACCTGTTTTTTTACAATGATAGTTAGCAAGTGATTGGGGAACCGGTTACCGATGTACAGATACAGTAAATTGGTACGGGAATCAAAATCAATAACCCGGCACTTTACAACCACTTCTTTACCTAAGTGAGAGCTGATATCTTTAACAGCTATGGTATCTGCTTTTTGGCCAATTGCTGTAAAGCATGAGAAAAGAAGAATTGTAAGGATTGTCCATTTCATAGTGATTGTTTGTTTAGGAAAAGATTTATAACAAACTAAATTGAAAAATGTTATTATAAGATTTCAACCGCTGTTAAATGATAAAAGCCCCATTACTGACGCTTAGGATTGCTACATATACAGAACGGGTATACAACTACAGTTAAGCTGAAAGCTTAACTCATTTTAGGAGGAAGTTACGCTATCACTAAACCTTAGACCAGTCCCGGAGGCCTTCTCTGAGAATACAGACTTACGAAGTTTTTGAAACTTCGTAAGTCTCCGCTTTGTGAGAAAGCCCCAACAAAAAAGGGCTTATCCGTTACAGATAAGCCCTTCAATATTATAAAGCTGATTATTCAATTACAGCTTGCGTTTTACTTCTACATTTTCGTACGCTTCAACAATATCGCCTACTTCAATGTTGTTAAAGTTGTTGATGTTCAAACCGCACTCGTAGCCTGCGCTTACTTCTTTCACGTCATCTTTAAAGCGTTTCAGTGAAGCCAGTTCGCCGGTGTAGATCACCACACCATCGCGGATGATGCGGATCTTGCTGTTACGGTTAATTTTACCATCCAATACCATACAACCTGCAATAGTACCAACTTTGCTGATCTTAAAGGTTTCGCGGATTTCGACGTTAGCCACAATCTTCTCTTCAAAGGTTGGTGCAAGCATACCTTCCATTGCCGCTTTGATCTCGTTGATCGCGTCGTAGATGATAGAGTACAACCTGATATCAATCTGTTCAGCTTCGGCCAGTTTACGGGCACTACCTGAAGGGCGTACCTGGAAACCAATGATGATCGCGTCGGATGCCGATGCCAGCAATACGTCTGATTCGGAGATCTGACCTACCGCTTTCGAGATGATGTTCACCTGGATTTGCTCGGTAGACAGTTTCAACAATGAATCTGACAAGGCCTCGATAGAACCATCCACGTCACCTTTAACAATGATGTTAAGCTCCTTGAAGTTACCAACTGCCAAACGACGGCCGATTTCATCAAGGGTGATGTGTTTTTGTGTACGTAAGCCCTGCTCACGTTGTAACTGCAGGCGTTTGTTAGCAATTTCACGTGCCTCAACTTCACTTTCAAGCGCGTTGAACTTATCGCCCGCGGTTGGTGCGCCCTGCATACCCAACACCTGTACCGGTGTTGAAGGCCCTGCCGAGTCCACACGCTGGCCACGCTCGTTGGTTAACGCTTTAACACGACCGCTGTAGCAGCCTGCCAATATCGGGTCGCCTACTTTTAAGCGGCCTGCCTGTACAAGGATGGTGGTAACAATACCACGGCCTTTATCTAAAGCTGCCTCAATAACAGTACCTACGGCACGTTTGTTAGGGTTAGCTTTCAGTTCGAGCAATTCGGCTTCAAGCAATACCTTTTCCAATAGCAAGTCAACATTTAAGCCGGTTTTGGCCGAAATTTCCTGCGACTGGTATTTACCGCCCCACTCTTCAACCAAAATATTCATGGCCGATAACTGTTCCCTTACCTTATCGGCATTGGCGCCCGGCTTATCAATTTTGTTAAAGGCGAAGATGATTGGTGCACCTGCAGCCTGCGCGTGGTTTATGGCCTCGCGGGTTTGCGGCATCACGCTGTCATCGGCAGCTATCACTATAATTACAATATCTGTAACCTGCGCACCCCTTGCACGCATAGCGGTAAACGCTTCGTGACCCGGTGTATCCAGGAAGGTGATCTTTCCTTTGTTATCAGGCAATGTTACTTCGTAAGCACCAATGTGCTGGGTTATACCACCCGCTTCGCCGCCTATTACGTTGGTTTTACGTATAAAGTCGAGCAATGAGGTTTTACCATGGTCAACGTGGCCCATGATGGTTACGATTGGTGCACGTGTCACCAGGTCGGCCGGATCATCAGGCTGGTCAAGGTTGGCTTCTTCATCCTGCGGCTTCACAAATTCAACCTGGTAGCCAAACTCATCGGCCACAATTGAAAGTGTTTCGGCATCAAGCCTTTGGTTAATGGAAACAAACATACCCAGGCTCATACAAGTAGATATGATCTGCGTTACAGATACATCCATCATGCTTGCCAGCTCATTTGCCGTTACGAACTCGGTAACCTTCAATACTTTTGATTGCAGTTCCTGTTCCATTGCCAGTTCTTCGGCACTTGCAGCAACGTCATCACGTTTTTGACGACGGAATTTAGCACGCTGTGCAAACTTGCCCGACTTACCTGCGCCACTTAAGCGCGCAAGTGTAGCCTTGATCTGGTCTTGTATGTCTTTTTCTGACGGTTCTTCCTTCGGTCCTGTATGTTGAGGCGGATTATTGCGGTTGTTCCTGAAATCCGGGCGGTTACCACCGCCATGACCTCCCTGGCCCTGACCTGGCCCGCTGTTTCCGGGTGCTCCATGTGTACGGTTCCTGAAATCCGGGCGGTTAGGATTAATGGTACCACCACCGCTGGGCTGTTGACCTTGTTGCGGGTGATTGCCACCACCGCCCTGCTGGCCATGCGGATGGTTACCGCCGCCTTGCTGCGGGTTGCCCTGGTTATCTTTACGCTTACGTTTGCGTTTGTGATCGGCCGAGTTATTATTTGAATTTGATGATGAAGCTACCGGGTTGCGTTTTGGCGCGTTAACCGGCAACTGGATCTTACCAATAATATTTGGCCCGGTTAGACGCTCGGCTTTAGCACGGATCACATCCGGTTCCTGGCTTTCATCAGCTACTGGTGTAACCGGAGTTTCGGGAGCAGCCGGAGGTGTTGCAACCGGTGATTTTTCAGCAACAGGCGCTTTAGGCTCTTCTGCTTTAGGTACTTCGGCTACCGGCAGTGCAACCGGGGCTGCCGGTTTTGGCGTTTCAACCTTTGGTGGTTCGGGTACAACCGGGGCTACCGGCTGTGGCGCTTCAACTTTTGGCTCGGCAGGTGCCGGAGCCGGTGTTGGCGCAGGTGCCTGTGCAACTGGCTCGGGTTGTTTAACAACTACTTCCGCTGGTTTTTCAGCAGGCTTCTCCGCCTGTGGCTTAGCATTCAGGTTGTTAAGGTCAATTTTTCCAACCACCTTAACACCAGGTAATACGTCATTGCGCTCATCAGAACGTGCAGGAGCTTGCGCTGCCGGAGCAGGCTCGGCCGGTTTTGGTTTTTCAACCTGCGGCTGTGCAAAGTGCCCTGTATTCTTGATCAGTATCTCTTCGTTCTCAAAATCGCGCGAACGGCGGTTCTCAACCGGCTTTTCAGGAAACTGTGCAGCAGGCTCTTCTTTCCTTATCTTTCCGATACTGATCTGCTTAGCTTCCTCCTTAATACTTTTGTCAACAGCAAATTCCTTTAACAGGGCATTGTACATGTCATTATCCAGCTTGGCCATAGGATGCTTGTCAACCTTGTATCCTTTGGTAGCTAAATAATCGACAAGGGTACCCATGCCAATGTTCAGTTCTTTTACTGCTTTAATTAATTTTATGGATTTGTCTTCTGACATTTAATATTACTTTCTCTGCTTATTTAGTGCAAAAATACGATTTTAATTTGCTTATTCCGCTTATTCAAACTCCGCATTCAATATTGATAGCACTTCTTTTACTGTTTCTTCCTCTAAATCGGTACGTTTTACCAATTCACCAACGGTTAAGGCCAGTACTGATTTTGCTGTATCTAAACCAATACGTTTAAATTCATCAATGATCCAGCCTTCAATCTCGTCAGAAAATTCTTCAATGTCCACATCCTCGTCATGCTCATCAGCCTCGCGGTAAACATCAATTTCGTAGCCTGTCAATTTTCCTGCCAGCTTAATGTTATGTCCGCCACGACCGATAGCTAACGATACCTGGTCGGGTTTTAAATACACAGCAGCTGTTTTTTTCTCATCATCTAATTTAATAGAAGTGATTTTGGCAGGTGATAATGCACGCTGAATATATAGCTGGACGTTGTTGGTAAAGTTAATAACGTCGATATTTTCATTTTTTAACTCACGTACTATACCGTGGATCCGTGAACCTTTCATACCTACGCAGGCACCAACCGGATCGATACGGTCGTCATATGATTCAACGGCAACTTTAGCGCGTTCGCCCGGTTCGCGTACAATTTTCTTGATGGTAATTAAGCCATCAAAAATTTCCGGCACTTCAAGCTCAAACAAGCGCTGTAAAAACTCAGGCGCTGTACGTGAAATGATGATCTTAGGGTTGCTGTTCAGCATATCTACTTTTGATACAACAGCTTTAACACTGTCGCCTTTCTTGAAGTAGTCGGCCGGGATCTGCTCCGTTTTTGGCAGTAACAGCTCGTTGCCTTCATCATCAAGAACTAAAGTTTCTTTTTTCCAAACCTGGTAAACCTCGCCTGTAACAATTTCACCAACGCGGTCTTTATATTTTTTGAAGATCTCGTCTTTTTCTAATTCCAGGATTTTTGATACCAGCGTTTGCCGGGCGGCTAAAATAGCACGGCGGCCAAAGCTTTCTAAAGTGATCTGTTCAATATAATCATCACCAACTTCAAGGTCGGCGTCATACAGGTGTGCTTCGGCAAGTTCTATCTCCAGGTCATCATCTTCGCTAAAGCCATCTTCCATAACTTTACGTGTACGCCAGATCTCTAAGTCACCGTTATCGGTGTTCACAATTACGTCGCAATTTTCGTCCGTACCGTACTTTTTCCTGATCATGCTCCTGAAAACGTCTTCCAGAACGCTCATCATGGTAGGGCGGTCAATGTTCTTGAAATCTTTAAATTCCTGAAAAGAATCAATTAAATTAATATTGCTCATTTTTTACTTAAATGATATTAAAACCTTTGTTTCTGTTATTTGGTCCATTGGGATAACGCTTTCTATAACCTGCGCTTTTTTCCCTTTTTCTTTTACTTTTTCTTCAATGGTGATGGCATCCTCTGTAAGGCCGGTTAATGTGCCTTCGCGTTTAGCGCCATCTTTCATTTTAATGCCCAGGTTACGGCCAACATTCTTGGCGTATTGCCTTGGCGACGACAGCGGATAATCAATGCCCGGCGATGAAACCTCCAGGTTATAAGCGGTTTCAATCACGTTTTCCTCTTCCAGATGGAAACCTACGTGCCTGCTTACCTGTACACATTCATCAATACCGATGCCGTTATCGCCATCAAGCAAAATGATCAGCTTCCCGTTCGAGTGCATTTTAATATCCACTATAAACAGGTTTGGTTTATCTGCTATCTTCTCTTCTACCAGTTCTTTTACCCTTTTTTCAATATTCATTACCCACCGGTGTTTTTGACAGAATAATTTTGATTGATAAAATAAAAGAGGGGACTAATTGCCCCCTCTTTTATTAACGGTTGCAAATATAATCAAAAATATTAAATTTTCAAGCATATAGGTAGTTTATTGCTTAAAAATCAAATCTGTATAGTGTAAGGCTCCGGGTTTGCTGCGGCTTTTTATCAAATCGGTTAGCGTACTACCTGCACTGAAATCATAGTAACGAAAAAAATACGTTTGCTGTGTGCTAAAGGCCGTATCGGGGTTAAAAACAACTACATTGTTATGAACGGTATAACGACCCGGCTGTGCGGGCTGCAGGTTTCGCATGCTGGTATCGGCGGGCATGCGGTAAACGGCCATGAGCGTTTCCCAGGCTTTGGCAGATGAATCACGGCTGATCTCGTTAATGATGGCCGGATCGAAGCCTGTTATCTGCAATGCTTTTCCGTTATTAACTGTCTTAATGGTTACCAATGTTTTGGTTGATCTTTCTGTACAACTGAATAAAAACATTAACGGAAGTAATAAAGGAAAAAGTTTTTTCATTTCACAATAATAGGTTTATTGTAATAAAAAGCGGATATTTCTGTTTACAACACAAAACCTGACACAATTGAAACCGAGATTTTTATTCCTGCTCTTCTCAATGTTTTTTTGCTGTATTAAAACATACGCGGATGCACCCCGGGTAGACCTTAACCGTGTTAAAGAAAAAGCCAAACAAAGCCTGGCGTTTTGCCGGCAACGTGGTTACAACACCCGCTATTGTATTTTAATTGACATGACCCTGCCATCGGGTGTTAAACGTTTTATGGTATGGGATTTCAGGAAAAACGATGTGCTGGTTTCCGGACTGGTGAGCCATGGCTGCGGCCGTAACCCCTGGAGTGGTGAATGGTCGAAAGACAAACCGGCGTTCAGTAACCTGGATGGCAGCCATTGTACTGCTCCCGGTAAGTATCAAATAGATGGGCGGGCCTACAGCGCCTGGGGAATCCACGTAAAGTATTACCTCACCGGATTGGAAGCAACCAATAATAACGCTTTAGCAAGGCAGATCGTTTTTCATTCGTGGGAACAGGTAGCCGAAACGGAAGTTTACCCTAAAGGGACACCAGAAGGCTGGGGCTGTCCGGCTATATCAAATAATACCATGAAAATTGTAGATGCTTTGTTGAAGAAACAAAAGAAGCATGTGTTGATGTGGATATACAATTAATATACGCTCATTCCCAATCTGTTTTTTCTACTTTACAATAGTTTTTACAAATCCGTACACGGATATTGTATCGGTATATTCGCTTTCCCACAAATGCGACGCGGCGATCTGAAAATAGAACTTGCCCTTCAAAAGCTCACCCTTTACGTAGGTGTCTTTATCAAGAACAACGTTTTTATCTATCACTTTAAAAACAGGTTTTTTGTATGAGCTATCAGTAATTGAAAAAGTTTGATTGTATTTGGCTTCAAATACACCTGGTGATTTAACAAACTTCAATTCATAGCGGGCATCAGAAAAAGGAGTGTCCGTCAATTTAAAAACAAGAGCATTTTTATCGAGCGTCACTTCGCAATTTCTGAAATATTGCCTGACTTTACCTTCAATAACTGTCGTTTCTGAAGTGTAATTACGTTTTGATGTATCTTTCGTTTGCCTGTTAATTACATAGCTGAAATGTTCTTCTTTAAAAAAAGGCTCATCATAAAGTTTGCTTGAATAGTTTTTCGCTGGATACAAAGTTGGTGTTTTTACCAATTTTGATTGTTTTTGTATTGGCTGTGAACAGGAAAAAAGAAACAGTGTGAGTAAAATGGATACCTTTTTCATAAATGATTGAGTTTTAGCTTAGCACGCAGCTTAACCTGTGAGAGTTTTAATATATAGCCGCCGGTACAGCATGCGATTGCCGCATCGCGTCTCCCGCTTGTCCCCCCTTTGCTGCTCCTCTTAATTACTTTACTTCTTCAACGTCCGCTCAAATAACTTATAAATCCGTTTATACTCATCGGCCCAGCTGCTGGGTTGTTCAAAGCCGTGGTCTTCTACAGGGTACGAGGCCAGCTCCCAGTTTTCTTTGTGTAACTCTATCAGTTTTTGAGTAAGGCGAATGATATCCTGGTAGTTCACATTCTGATCTATCATACCATGGAGCATCAGCAGGTTGCCTTTTAAGCCGTTGGCAAAATAAATAGGCGAACTTTTACGGTAAGCCTGTTCATCCGTAAAAGGTTCATTGAGGATGTTGGATGTATACTCGTGGTTGTAGTGCGCCCAATCGGTAACGGAACGGATGGCCCCACCTGCCGCGAAAACGTTTGGTTCGGTGAACATGCCCATCAATGTAATAAAGCCACCATATGAGCCACCATACAAGCCAACATGTTTAGGATTGACACCATACTTTTCAACCAGTAATTTTACGCCGTCAACCTGGTCGGTAAGGTCTTTGCCGCCCATGTGGCGATAGATCCCTGTCCGGAAATCCCGGCCATAACCTGCGCTCGCTGTGTAGTCAATGTCCAGCACAGTGTAACCATTATCGGCCAGCATGTTGTTGAACATAAACTCACGGAAATAATAACTCCACGAATAGGTGACATTTTGCAGGTAGCCCGCACCGTGTACAAAAACTACAGCTGGTTTTGCTGGATCTTGCTTTTTAGGCTGATACAGGCGAGCATAAACATCGGTACCGTAGCGGTTTTTAAAGGAAATAATCTCGGGGTCCCGCCAGGAGTATGACAAGTATTCGGCCGAAACCGAGTTGGTTATTTTTACCGCCTTTGCGCCCGGTTTATTAGCCTGGATATATAGCTCCCATGGCCTGTTTGAATAAGAATAGCGGATAGCCAGCCACTTTTCATCGGGCGAAAGTGTTACCTCGTTGCCGCCTTTCATACCGGTAATTTTAACAGGGGTACCACCGCTAACCGGGATGCTGTAAAAATGGGTAATGCCCGGATGATCGATATTGGCAGTAAAATAAAACGTCTTTTTATTCTGGCTTAACTGCAAAGTTTGTACTTCCCATTTGCCGCTGGTGAGCTGCTTTTTAGCACCGCTGGTTACATCAACCACATAAATATGCGAGTAACCGCTGGCCTCGCTCTGGTAATAAAAATGGTTATCATCAATAAAACCTGTATTCCCGGGATCATCAATGCCGGGGCCGCCAATCCAGGCCTCATCCCGCTGACGGTCAAGCAGGCTTAGTTTACCGCTTACCGGGTCTAAGCGCATGATCCAGCAGTCTTTATTATCCTGTGCTGAGATAATGACCACGGCATTGCTGCCGCTTTGATTCCATAAAACGCCATCGATATTTACCTGCCTGTCGGCGTTTTCCTTTTGACGGGCTTTTAATTCATCGGGATAATCTTTTAAATAGTCGGGCAGGTCTTTAATGCCGGGGATCTCTGATGTAATAACCGGGTAAACTGCTTCACGGCGTTTATCGTAAATAAACGTCTCTGAGGTTGACGATGGCCGGCCCACTTTTGAGCGGTTCGGAATATCCTCGGTAAAACCCGATGCGGTAACATAATTAGGTACAATAGCATTTTGAACGCCATCGGTGCGTTTGGTAAGGCGATAGGTGATAAACCTGCCATCCGGACTGATCTGTACAGCGCTCAGTCTTTTATCGCCATAGGCAATCTCTTTCAGCTTGTCGGGCTTAAGCAATGCTGTTTCTGTTGAATCTTTTTTATCCTCCTTTGCTTCCTTTTTGATGATCTCAAACAACTCAAGCTGTTGCTTTTTGAGCCATTGTTCCTGTTCGCCGGGTTTATCCTTACTTTTTTTATCGCTTGCTGTCCGTACAAAATTGGTGAGCTGTACCAGGGTGCCGCCATTCAGGTTCAGGGCAAAGAGATTATTATCTTCTTTGTAAATGATCTTTGTTTCATCACCGCTGAAAACAGGGCTGTCTTCCTGCGCTACGGTATTTGTTAGCCGGGTGGTTTTGTTGGCTTTTACATCGTATAAAAATAAATCGCCGTTTTTACTGAATACCTTTTGGCTGTGCTTTTTGTTCCATTCTCCGTAACCGGCTGCCAGATCGCGCTGCTCGGCAATGCTGACTTTTTGTACCTTGTTGTCGCCGGGGCTAACTGAATATAACCGGGTATCGCCCGAAGCATCATCATCCCATTTAAAATAGATCTTTTTACTATCGTTAGCCCAGTTGATATTGGAGGGTGAAACCCCGATCCATTTGGGGGCGCGCATAATTTTTTCGATGCTAAGGGTATCCAGCTTTTGGGCAAAGGCGCCCGTTGCCGGGATCAGGAACAATAAGCCTAACAGTTTTTTCATATCTCAATAAAGCATGCAATTTAACAGTTTGGCTAATGATTGTTATTTTTAAGCATTTTATTGTTACAATAATGGAACTACAGGGCAACGGATTTTTATTGAGGGCGTGGCAACCGGGCGATGAAGCATCACTTCAAAAGCATGCGGATAACCCGAAGGTATCGGCTTTTTTGCGCGACAGGTTCCCGTGCCCTTATACTATGGAGGACGCCCTGTTTTGGGTAAACCTGGCCCAAAATCAGCAACCTTTAACCAACTTTGCCATAGTAGTTAACGGTGAAGCCTGCGGCGGCATTGGTGTTGAACTTTTTACCGACGAAAGCCGCATAACCGCGGAAATAGGCTATTGGCTTGGTGAAGAACATTGGGGAAAGGGCTTAGCAACCGAGGCTGTAAAACTGGTAACCACTTATGCTTTTGAACATTTTTCGCTATTGCGTTTAGAAGCCGGTGTGTATAATAGAAACACGGCATCCATGCGGGTGCTCGAAAAAGCAGGCTATATTCAGGAGGCCGTACTACGAAGGTCAGTTATTAAAAATGGCGAGGTGATGGATAAATATATGTATGCTATTTTTAAGGATTAACAACTAAATTCACAGGATGCCTAATTTGTATATCATAGCAGGTTGTAACGGTGCCGGTAAAACCACGGCAAGCTATACAGTTTTGCCCGAATTGCTTAACTGTAATGAGTTTGTAAATGCAGATAACATCGCGGCGGGACTATCTCCCTTCAATCCGGAAAGTGTTGCATTCGAAGCCGGCCGGATCATGCTGCAACGGATTGATGAGTTGCTGAACCGGGGAGTTGACTTTGCCTTTGAAACAACGCCTTTCAACCCGGAGTTATGTATCTTTGGTTAAAAGAGCCCGGCAAAAAGGATATGAAGTTACTTTATTGTTTTTTTGGTTGAGCTCTCCTGAAATGGCAATGGAACGAGTAGCTAAACGAGTGAGTAAAGGAGGCCATAATATCCCTGCCGATGTAATAGAACGGAGATATTACCGGGGAATAAGAAATTTGGTATCTTTGTATATACCTCTTTGTGATAAATGGCTGATTGCAAACAACACGGATCTTGGGCCGGTGTTTGTTGCACAAAGTGCGGATGAACTTAAAACCAATATTATAACACCCGATATTTGGGAAACGATTTTATCGCAAGCTAATGACAACAAAAACACATAAAATGGATATAAACGAGTTTGCTGAAAAAGTGCTTGAAGGCATGAAGCGGGCAAACCGCAAACTGGTAGAAACTGCCGCTGCCAACAACGAAAGCCTTATCATTGGAGATAAAGACGGCAGTTTCAAAGCTGTACCCGCAAAAGAGCTTTTAAAAACCCTTCCCGCCAAATAGCAATCAGCTATAGTTCCTTTCGCATTACATAATCGTTCATCCAGTATTTACCAATGGCTATATCCTCTTCATAAGCTATGGTAAACCCCATTTTTTCATAGAATGATTTGGCGTTGTTGTGCCTGTTGACGTTAAGTTCCAGCGTTTTCTTACCGGCATCTTTAGTTTTTTGGGCCACCTCGTTAATCAATACCTTTCCGTAGCCTTTGCCCTGGGTTTGCGGCAGGCAGTATAGCTTGTGCAGCTTATAAACCTCCGGGTTTTCCTCGCGGGGCGAATAGGCTGCAAATGCCACCGGATTGCCTTCTTCCTCCAGTAACAGGTAAGTTTGCTGATTTTCTTTAACCTGTTTGGTTATTTTCTCTGTCGAGTAAATCTCGCCAAGCATAAAGGATATCTGTTCGCGCTCAAGAATGGGGCTGTAGGTTACCCACCATGTTTTATCGGCAATATCACTGATAGTTTCCACATCGTTTAAGGTGGCAGTACGTATTGTATACATCTTCAAATTTAGTTTGGTGTTATTAAGAAAAGTCGTATGTCTTAACTTCTTTCTTCCCAGATCATGCACAGGTGCAAAATGGTTTCAACTGCTTTCTGCATATCCTGAATTGATACCCACTCGTGCCTGCTGTGAAAAGCATGTTCGCCGGCAAAAATGTTAGGACAAGGCAAGCCCATGAATGAAAGTCGTGAGCCATCGGTACCACCCCGGATACTGCACAATTTGGCGTTTAAGCCGGTACGGTTAATGGCCTCCATTGCATAATCAACAATTTGTGGGTGTTGGTCAAGCACACCTTTCATATTACGGTATTGCTGGCTCACGGTAATATCAAACGTAGAACCGGGAAATTTCTTTAATACTTTAGTAGCGGTTTGGCGGATAACCTCTACGTGATTTGCGAGTTTATTTTCATCAAAATCCCGGATAATAAAATCGATAGATGCGGTTTCCACATGGCCTTCTATACCTACGGGATGCACAAATCCCTGCATGCCTTCGGTATGTTCAGGCGAAAGTTCATCAGGCAGGGCGGCAATAATTTGCCCGGTAATTTTAATAGCGCTTTCCATTTTGCCTTTTGCAAATCCCGGATGAGAGCTTACACCATTAATAGTAAGCCTGGCCCCATCTGCCGAAAAGGTTTCATTCTCCATATTACCCGCGCTTTCGCCGTCCATAGTATAGGCAGCAAAGGCACCCAATTTGGCAATATCCACATGATCTACACCATGGCCAACTTCTTCGTCGGGCGTAAACAGGATCCGGATATCGCCATGCTTTATTTCGGGATGGTTCATGAATTGATAGCAGGCATCCATTATTTCGGCCACGCCGGCTTTATTATCGGCGCCGAGCAGCGTGGTGCCGCTGGCTGTAATAACATCGTTACCCAACTGGTTCTTCAGATCGGTATGCTCGGCCATGCGGATCACCTGGGTGTTATCATCAGGCAATATTAAATCCTGGCCCTGGTAATTTTTATGTACAATTGGTTTTACATCCTTTCCGCTGCAATCGGGCGCGGTATCCATATGCGAGCAAAAGCAAGTTACGGGTACCGTTTTATCAGTATTTGACGGAATTGTAGCATAAACATAACCGTACTCATCCAAATGCGCATCGGTTATACCCATAACCAGCAGTTCATCAACCAGCAGCCTACCAAGATCTTTTTGCTTTTCTGTTGATGGAAATGAAACCGAAGAGGGGTCTGATTGCGTGTCTACGGTAACATAACGCAAGAAGCGTTCGGCTACTGTGAACTTAATGAATGAACTGAAATTCATATAAAGCTTTTATATTAGTGAAAATTTCGGCGGCGGTTAATACCATCTCCAATTGTAAATATTGATTAAAATTATACATTGAAAAAATATTTTCTGCTTTTTGTTTTGGTTTGTGCTTCGGCTATGGCAAAAGCCCAAAGTGGTTTTAATTATTATGAATGGGGCATTGGCGGAGGTGTCAATTACGCTCGTGGGTTCGATGACCTTAAAAAACAAGTATGGCATCCCGGGGGTACGCTCAATTTAACTTACAACTACAGTCCTTATGTACCAATAGCGCTCGATTTCCATTTTGGAACTATTGAAGGCGGCGGCCTTACACCCAGTACAGACGAGTTTGGCCGCAAATCAAAAAATAATTTTTTAGCGCTTGTTCTTCGTGCCGATTTACAAATGGGGGAAATAATTGATTATAGTAACAGCGGATTTTTAAACGTTATTAAAAACTTTTACATAGGCTCGGGCATTGGTGCAATAAAAAATAAGATGGCGTTTGTACAACGGTCAAATCCACCTGGATATGAGAACCATGGGCCTGTTGGCGAAACCGAGGGTTTTCAGGGAAAAGACAAGAGCATTAACCTTATGGTACCAATAAGATTGGGCTATGAGTTTAAAATTTACGATGATTACGACCAGGTTGGTTATACTATAACCCTTGGTGTTCAGCATAGCTATACTTTTGGCGAGGGGCTTGACGGCTACAATGACAACCCTCAAAAATTTAAGAACAATGCGCCCGATCAGTTTGTTCAATACAGCATTGGATTTAAGTATAACTTTGGCAATACAGTATCCTACACCAAATTGGTCAGAAATTTCAGGTAATGAACATAGAAGAACTGCGCGACTATTGTTTGCAAAAACCGGGTGCGACCGAAGGTTTCCCTTTTGGTGAGGATACACTGGTTTTTAAAATTGCCGAAAAGATATTTCTGTTAACCGGTTTACAAACCGGCGATAGGTTCAATGTTAAATGCGACCCTGAATGGGCTGTTGAACTCCGCGAACGCTACCCCGAAGTGCAGCCTGGCTACCACATGAACAAAAAAATGTGGAACACTGTGCAAATGAACGGCGCTCTTACCCGTAAACAAATCTGCGAAATGATTGACCACTCATATAATGAAGTGGTTAAAAGTTTACCCAAAAAGGTGCAAGCTGAGATAGCAGAATTACAAGCAAAAGCATAACATCATTTTTATCACCGTGGGATTATTCAGTTTTTTCGGTAAAAAGGATAACGGACAATTTGTATCGGCAGAGGCATTCAGTGAAAAATCGACAATACAGCTTAACATGTTGCCGGTACTTATGGAAAAACTAAGGGCGTTAAATGTTAACGAAGACAGGGAACTGATGCTTGAGTTTTTCTTTTATACCAATACCTATCAAAAGTCCGGGGCATTTGCGCAGGAATTATCCAATTTGAACTACCAGGTAAAATATGGCGTTTCTGAAGGGGATAAAAATCTATTCATTATTACCGGCTGGTCTGCTAAAGTAAAAATGCAAGATGCAGTTGTAGCTTCATGGATTAGCCAGATGTGTAGCCTTGGTTATAAATTTGATTGTGAGTTCGACGGCTGGGGTACCACACCCGATCAGTAATATTATTGTGTGCCGCACATCTAATTGGCATTCTTAAACTATATTTGAGCAACGTATTTGCTTATGAAGATAGTTTTCGCTGCCCTTATTGCCTGTTCCATTGCCTTATCTGCCCAAGCCCAGCTTACACCGTTTGAGTTAAGTAAGGATAAAAATTATACCGCCACCTACGCCCAGGTAATTGATTACTATCAAAAGTTAAATAAGCTGTATCCGCAGCAAATGAAACTTATCAACTATGGCACAACCGATGTGGGTAAACCCTTAACACTTGTAGTGCTTTCAAAAGATAAAATATTTGATCCCGCGGTTATTAAAAAGCAAAATAAAAGGGTATTGCTCATCAACAACGGCATCCACCCTGGCGAACCGGAAGGTATTGACGCCAGTATGATGCTGGTGCGTGATCTGCTTAAAAATAATACCCTGCCAAAAGATGTGGTGATTTGCCTTATAGCGCTGTATAATATCGACGGTAACCTTAACCGGGGGCTGAGCCGTGTAAGTCAGAACGGCCCATCGGCCTATGGTTTCAGGGGTAACTATCGCAATCTTGATTTAAACCGCGATTTTATTAAGGCCGATAGCCGCAATGCTTTAGCCTTTACACAGATTCTTACCACCTGGAAACCTGAAGTCTTTTTAGATAATCACACCAGCGATGGCGCCGACTATCAATATGTGATGACGCTCATTGAAACTCAAAAGGAAAAGCAAAATCCCATCCTGGCCGATTATACCACCGAAACACTTACGCCGTACCTGTACAGCAAAATGAAAAAGAGCGGCTATGAAATGATACCTTATGGCGCTGGAGAAGAGGGCTTACCCGATTCTGGCATTGTTAGTTTTTTGGAAACCCCTCGCTTTGCTACCGGTTTTACTGCCCAGCATAACATCATCAGCTATATTACCGAAACGCACATGCTGAAGCCTTTTGACAAGCGTGTATACGCAACTTATGATTTTATGCAGCACCTTATTGAAATTAACCAGCGCGATGCGAAACTGATAGGAGAACTGAAGCGTAAAGCCGATGAACAGGTAACCAGCCAAAAAACTTTTGCATTAAGCTGGGCGGTTGATAAAAGTAAGGTTGATACCATCACCTTTAAAGGTTATGAGGCAGGCTATAAAACCAGCGGAGTGAGCGGATTGCCAAGACTATATTATGATCGTGATAAGCCATACACTAAAACCATCAAATATTACAATACCTATAAAGTTACTGCCGCTGCCGATAAACCTGTTGCCTATGTAATTCCGCAGGCATGGGGTAAGGTGATTGATTTGTTTAAGCTGAACGGGGTACAAATGAAACAGCTGGCACATGATACTACGCTTAACCTGCAAATGTATTATATAGCCGATCTGAAAACACCGGCCCGGCCATTTGAGGGCCATTATCTGCATACCGGCGTAAAACTTAACCCGGTGGATATGCCTGTTAAATTTTATACCGGCGATTATGTAGTATATACTAATCAGCCAATAAACCGTTATATCGTGGAAACGCTGGAACCGCAAGGTGTCGACTCGTTTTTTGCGTGGAACTTTTTTGATTCGGTGCTGGGCGAAAAAGAATATTTTTCGGACTATGTTTTTGAAGATATAGCCGCCGATCTGCTAAAAAAGGATCCGTCGATTAAACAAAAACTGGAAGATGCCAAAGCGAAAGACCCACAGTTGGCCAATAATGCCGGAGCGCAATTATTCTTTGTTTACCGCAATTCGCCTTACTTTGAAAAAACTTTTATGCGCTACCCGGTAGGCAGACTATTAACTAATACCAAACTCGACCTTAAATAAATGGAATACTTACAAACGGCCCCGGTGGCCTGTGCTATTTTCGTAATAACAATTATTACTTCGCTTTTAGCTTTTTCAAACAATAACCTTTATGGCCGTATGATGCTGCATCCTTACACCGTTTCGCGGGGAAAGGATATTCATACCATCATCACCAGCGGGCTTATTCACCGCGATTGGATGCATTTGTTTTTCAATATGCTGTCGTTTTATTTTTTCGCGTTCGGGTTGGAGCCATTATTGGGCCACGTTCAATTTGCCATATTGTACACTGTAAGCTTAATTTTAAGCGATATGCCAACTGTGCTCAAACACAAAGATCATTACAGCTATTACAGCCTTGGAGCTTCAGGGGCAGTAAGTGCGGTTATTTTTAGTGCAATATTATATAATCCATTGGCTCAGATGATGATATTGCCGATACCGATACCTATTCCGGCAGTAATATTTGGTGTGTTATATTTGGTATATTGCCATTATGCCTCAAAGTATTCGCGCGATCAGATCAACCACGATGCCCACTTTTATGGCGCACTGAGCGGCTTGATGATCACCATTATATTTCACCATGAAATTTTGCCCGATTTTTGGCAGCAAATTACAATGGCAGTTTCAAATCTTGGCCATTAATAAACTCCCCATCAGCATTAAATAAAAAGCTCATAGGTTTTTCGGGGTTCCTGATAATCTCCAACAGCAGGAACCCCCAATTTTTCCAAAAGTTTTCCAGTACCTGTCCGTAGGTTTTGTTCATCCAGTCGTCAAACAGTGGTTTGCTGCTGGTACCACGCAGGGGCAGGGCTTCTAAGGATATAGTATCGCCAATATTGAAAATATCGTACTCGGGCAGGCGGTTAAACAGGTAAGCCGAATAAAAGAACCGGGCGTTCAACTCTTCAAACTGGATGGGGTGCAATATGTTATCGCCAATTTTATCTAAAGCTTCTTTATGATAGCGGGCGTTGGCGCCGTTATCCTGCAGGCAAAGTATCAGGCCAAAATCTTTTATCCTTAATGAAAAGGTAAGCGTATTGATCTCATCGCGGTAGCCAAAAACGTTCTCAGCATTATCAACCTTAAACAATATCAGGCTGTACGGCTTAAAACCATCAAACTCAACCGGCAGATTGAGGCTTTGCAGCATCATGTGCAGGTTATTGAACTTGTGGATAATGGATTGCGATATGTTAAATTCCTCGCCCTGCGAGTGCTGGAGTTTGATGCCGGCCTGAATCTCATTAAAAATAATTCCGTACAGCAATTTACCCGCCCACAGAAACAGTTTGTCCTCATCAAGCGTTTTCACGGCGTCGTAACCGCTATCAAAAGCAACAGCAATTTCGTTTTCGAGGGGTTCAAGATAGCGTTCGTTAACTTCGGCTGTGCAGGGCAGTTTCAGGTCTTTATAAGTAGCCATACTTTCGTCGAGCAACTTAAAAGGCTTATCTTCCAGCTCATAACGGCTCATGAGCCATTGCGGAAATACCTGGATCTGTTCCTCGGGCGAATTAAGGTTTTGCCCTGTAAGGAAACATTTATTGTTGCTGAAATTGAAACTGGTGAACGGTGAATAAATTTGTGCCGGCATGGCCGCAAAGATAAGCACGATTTTCGTACTAAAATTTTAGCTTTGGTTTTTAACATGGAACTGACATATCAACCTTACGAGCTTCAGCTGAAGCATGCTTTTACGATAGCCAAATTTTCGCGTACCTCTACCCCGGTTATGCTGGTGCAGATCAGCCATGAAGGCAAAACCGGTTACGGCGAAGCTTCAATGGTGCCTTATATGGGCGAAAGCCATCAAAGTGCTACGGAATTTTTAAGCAAGGTTGATATTGCCCGGTTTAGTTACCCTTTTGATTTTGCAGCGATCATCAATTACCTCGATAGCATTGCTCCTGGTAATCCGGCTATTAAAGCAGCCATTGATATTGCGTTGCATGACCTGGACGGCAAATTAAAAAAACAGCCCTGCTGGCAGTTATTAGGAAGCAACCCTGCGTTGATGCCCGTTACCAGTTTCACGATAGGCATTGATACGCCCGAAATGATCATCAAAAAGGTAAAAGAGGCAGAAGGGTTTAAAGTGATCAAGGTTAAGCTTGGTCGGGATACGGATAAAGAATTGATCTCTACCATCCGCTCAGTTACCGATGTGCCGCTTTATGTAGATGCTAACCAGGGCTGGACAGATCTGCAGCAGAGTTTGGATATGACCCATTGGCTGCATGAGCAAGGGGTACAATTGATAGAACAGCCCATGCTCAAAACTGATCCCGACAGCAATGCCTGGCTCACCGAACGGAGTCCTATTCCTATTATTGGCGATGAAGCCGTTCAACGTTTTGAAGATGTGGAAAAAGCGAAAGGTATTTATACCGGGATCAATATTAAACTGATGAAATCTGCAGGTTTATATGAAGCGAAAAGAATGATTGACAAAGCCCGCGAGCTTGACCTGAAGATCATGATTGGATGTATGACCGAAACAAGCTGTGCCGCTTTAGCAGGTTTAGCCATTGCTCCGCAAGCAGATTGGGTTGACCTTGACGGCCCCTTTTTAGTAAGTAATAACCCTTATGTAATGCCGGAATTTAGTGACGGAAAATACATACTAAACCACGATCCGGGCTTAGGGTTGAGATTTAGTTAAGTAGCTTTGATAACCATTCCAGGGCTTTCAGCTTTCGGCATTCTGCTTTTGGCTTTTTTTCAAACCATCCTTGGCCTCGTCCGTTATCCTGATACATCTAAATAAAAAACATTATGGACAAGTTAGAAATAAAAGGCGGATGGAATGAGCTGAAAGGCAAAATCAAACAAGCCTACGGCGACCTTACCGACGATGACCTTGCCTGGCAGGAAGGTAAAGATGATGAAACACTTGGCAAGCTTCAGAAAAAAACGGGCAAAACCCGCGATGAACTGGTAAAGTGGATAAACAGTTTATAAAATTTGAGAAGCTCCGGGGACGGGGCTTTTTTTATTGGAATAGTTTGGATACTTCAATATCAAAACCTGGTAGCAGCACTGATTTAAGAACCTCTGTTAATTGAGCTTTTTGTTCGAGGACATAAGCTCTTTCTTTTAGAATATATAAATCGGCATTTTGCTGAATAGGATCTATGATAATGTATTCCTTTACACCGTATTTTTCGTAGATGTCCTTTTTCTGCCTTAGATCATAATACGCATTTGAGGGTGAGAGTATCTCTACGATTAAGTCGGGTGCACCTTCAATGCGATCCTTTATTAGTTCTTTCTTTCTATCTTCTGCTATGTAAAGAATATCGGGCTGTACTATATTACCCACATCAAACTTCACATCCATAGGAGAGTAAAGCCATTGCCCTTTTCGGCCATGTTGAATATTGTAAAGAACAATAATTTCAGACAATGCATATAAGATCTGTTGATGAATGGGAAGGGGTGAAGGCGACATAATTAAATCATAGTTAATCAACTGAAAAGGAGCACCTTCCTCAAGCATCAAATAATCATCAATGGTGTATTTTTTCTTATCAGCCGTCAGCATAAATCAAATATAACTAAAATTCATTTTGTTACCAATATAGCCGCCATGTAAACAAACCCAATATTATTAAATATTATATATGCAACTATTCCGATGCAGGCGTGTCATATAAGTACTTATAACTACAAAATATGAAACTAAACCTCAACCATCTAATCTTATTTATTTTATTTTTTACATTCTCATCTACATTATCTGCACAGGAAAACGCTTTAGAAAAAGCCGCATCCAACGCCGAGAAAAGGATCAGCCAGATCCGGGTTAACAATGAGATCGACGCCGATTCAACCTTTAAACTGCTTAGCAACTGGCATGATTACCCGGATATAAAAGGCGGCAAAGACTATCTTTTCTACTATACTGATTCGCTGTTTGGTAAAGTGCCGTTCAGGGTGTTTGTGCCTGTTTCTTATAATAACATACGTAAATCCACTTGTATACTATTACTTCATGGTGCCGTTGGCCAAAGTAGTTTCGCCGATGCAGACAGCATTCAAAAATTTGACGATGATATCATTTTTGCCATCCTTAAAAAGCAGGATAACGTCATTGTCAGGCCGATTGGTGACCCTAAAAAGTTCTTCAACTGGGTATTAAATAAAAAAGCTTTTCGCGATCGCGATGTGCCAAATTTTACCTATCAAACACTGGCCAATATATTAATTTCGGTAAAAAAGCAAGTTAACATCAATGACAGCAAAATATTTGCTTTAGGGCATTCAGATGGCTCGGACGGCGCCATTGGTTTGGGTCTTTACACACCAAATCAATTCGCCGGCTTTATGGCGTATAATTCAATGTTCGACAATATCTTTGCCCGCGACTTTTATATCAGAAACATTATAAACAATCCGCTATACGTGGTACATTCTGACCTCGACGATCTGCGCCCCATCCAACAAACCCGCATTATTATGGATTGGTTAAAAGATAGGCATAATCATTTGATTTATAAGGAATACATCGGCTACCAACATTACGATAAGCATTTAAACACCGACCTTCCTTATACACCCGTATTTATAAATAGTGTGAGCCGTAACTTATTCAAAAACACAATCTATTGGGAATGCTATAGCGATAAAATTTATAATTCGTACGCATGGATAAAACTAACGGGTATCGATACCGGACTTAATCGTGCTGCCTGGCATCAGTCACTTACTTTTCCTAATTATGATAAGATCAAAAAAGAAATTGATACCAGGTACCGGCAGTATCAGGGCCTGAACAAAAGCGCCGCCGTTAAAGGGACATTTTTCAATAATATATTCAACCTTGAAACATCGGGTGTAAAAGAAACAGAGATAATGATTAGCCCACTAATGGTAAACCTGGAGCAACCGGTTGTTGTAAACATAAACGGCAAACAGGTTTTCAGAGGCAAAATACAAGCGGACAAAAACTTTATGCTTCGGAATTTCAAAGCCAGTTTTGACAGGGATGCCATTTGGGTAAACTCGGTTAAATTAAAAGTAGAATAAGCCTGGCCGGGTTACATTGTTGAGGATTGTTAACTTTGCCCAATGAAAGTTACCAAACCCACCATACTTGTTGTAAATGACGATGGCATCACCGCGCCGGGCATCAAAGCCCTGATGGATGCCATGGCCGAAATTGGCCGTGTTGTAGTTGTTGCCCCGGATAGTCCGCAATCAGGTATGGGGCATGCCATTACCATCGGCAAACCTTTACGGCTTGACCAGGTTGACATTTACGAGGGCATTGAAATGTACCGCTGCTCGGGCACTCCGGTTGATTGCGTGAAGCTGGCTGTTAACAAGATCTTTAAAGGTAAAAAGCCTGATCTTTGTGTTTCGGGCATTAACCATGGCCTTAATAACTCTATCAATGTGCTGTATTCGGGCACGATGTCGGCAGCGGTTGAGGGAGCCATTGAGGGTATCCCGTCGATAGGTTTTTCGTTAGATGATTATACTTTACAGGCCGATTTTGAGCCTTGCATCAGGTTTGTAAAAGAACTTGCTTTACAGGTTTTAGCCCATGGTTTACCACAAGCCAGTTTGTTAAATGTAAACTTTCCTGGTACCAAACACATTAAAGGCATTAAAATATGCAGGCAGGCGGCTGCCAAATGGGCCGAAGAATTTGATGAACGCATGGATCCGCATAAAAGGCCATATTACTGGCTTACCGGTGTTTTTCAATTGAATGATGGCGGCGAGGATACCGATGTGTGGGCTTTGGAACAGGGTTATGCTTCGGTTGTGCCGGTGCAGTTTGATATGACTGCACACCACGTTATCCCCTACTTAAACAACTGGAAATTCAACCTGTAATTATGCTAAACAAAAACGACGTATCCTTAGGCCTGCTCATTGGCGCCATACTGCCAGGTGTTAGTCTGTTTGTTTTTGGATTTCTGCTTAAAAATCAGCTGGTTTTCATGCATAAGCCGGGTATTCCCTACTTTGTTGCTTTTGCCATCAATTTGTTTATCATCCGTTATTTTTATGGCAAAGGGGCCGATAAAACGGGAAACGGCATTGCCATGATCTCGCTTTTGTTTATGCTGGCCATATTCATTTTTAAATTGCAATCTCTATAATGAAATATTACCTGGTAGCCGGCGAAGCTTCGGGCGATTTGCACGGGGCTAATTTGATGAAAGCACTCAAATCGCTTGACCCGGATGCTGAATTTCGCTTTTTTGGCGGCGACCTGATGCAGGCCGAGGGCGGCACACTGGTAAAACATTATGCCGATATGGCTTTTATGGGCTTTGTTGAAGTGGTTGCCAACCTGCAAACCATTCTTAAAAACATGAGATCGTGCAAGCGGGATATCTCGGCTTACCACCCCGACGTATTGATCCTGATAGATTTTCCCGGCTTTAACCTCAAAATAGCCGAGTACGCCAAAGCTAATGGCATACCGGTTAACTACTATATTTCGCCCAAAGTTTGGGCCTGGAACCAGAAGCGGGTGTTAAAAATCAAACGCATTGTTGACCACCTATTTTGCATATTGCCTTTTGAAGTGGCATTTTACAAAGAGTGGGGAATGGATGTTGATTATGTAGGTAACCCTTTGCTTGATGCGGTTTCAGCATTTAATCCTGACCCTGATTTCCTGCAAAAAAATAAACTTGGCGAAAAGAAAATTATAGCACTGTTACCCGGCAGCCGCAAACAGGAAATCAGCAGACTGCTGCCCGATATGATCCGGGCTTCGGCCAACTTTCCTGAATACCAGTTTGTAATTGCCGGTGCACCGGCTTTTCAGGCTGATTATTATGCGCCTTACTTAAACGGCGCCGAGATCCCCGTTGTATTCAACGGCACTTATGATCTGCTGAATCATGCCCATGCAGCTATTGTAGCCTCCGGTACCGCAACACTTGAAACCGCGCTGTTTAATGTGCCGCAGGCAGTGGTTTATAAAGGCGGGAAATTAACTATCGCCATAGCGCGCATGCTGGTTAAGCTTAAATTTATATCGCTGGTTAACCTGATCATGGATAAAGCGGTAGTGAAGGAGTTGATCCAGGAAGAGTGTACGGCTAACAAGATAAGTGAAGAGTTAAAACTGATTGTCAATGATGTAACCTATCGCCAAAACATACTCAATAATTATGACGAGCTTGATGTGCGCATGGGGCAACCGGGGGCATCAGCCAAAACAGCCGGGTTAATTGTTAAATATACTGAAGCAGATAGGAAATCATAGTAAATTCAGCGACTTCTTTAAAGTAAAAGACCACTATTGCTGTACGCAATGACGCAGGGAAATGCTATTTAGCCAGGTTGTTTTTAACAACAAGCTCAGGATTCTATTTCTTTATCATTATTTTCTTCTGGTTTTAGTTCGGATTGGATGATATCCTGTTCCAACTTTTTTTCATCTTTCTGGTTTCGCCTGATGATCCAAACCAGCAAAATAATAACAGCAATAACAACAATTGTTACTATGGGATAATTAACCTGGTCCATAATGTTTGTATTTATGTAGAGTATGTAATTTCACAGATAACAATACACCATACAGACAATCAGTCTTTAGCTCCTGCTCGTGCAGGATCAATTGACCGTAACCGATTTGTTCATCACCTGGTTAACGGTAACACGCGTAAATAGATGGTGCAATATGATGTTCAACCGCATAGGCCATTCGCCCGCCGCTTTACCCAAATAACCGTTTCAGGCATTTACTTTAGGTGACCAAAGTGTTAATATATTGTTATTTAATATTAAACAAAGATAGCATTAAGCTTGCCCGGCTTTACTAAAAAAATAGAGCCCTGTTTTTGCAGGGCTCCACGTTTTCATAGGTGATGTTAGTACTCGATAGGTAGATATATATATGTTGATCAAGCGGCAGACAGCGTTTGCTGTGCTGCTACCTGCTTGTTGTTGCTCATGAATTGGGTTTTGGCCCTGTAGTTTTTCAGATCTTCCCTCAACAGCTCCAATAATTCGGCATCAAAGCGTGCAAGTAATTTAGTTATTGCGGGGGTTGGTTTATATGCTTTCATAGGTAGATGTAGTGTAGGTGATGTTTTTTATATTTAGTTTAAGCTGCCGGCGTTAAGTAGGGCGTTTTAGTTTTGATAGCTTTTAAGTCGCTCATGATGATGTTTTTAAGTGCATTATCAAAGCTTGCTATTAGTTTGGTGGTTGATGTTTGTTTTTGCGTTTTCATGTTGTAGGTTTTGAATGTTTTAATATTTTAATGTCTTCGTTTTAGTCTTTCTTTTTTTCGTCCCCGTTTTCGGTGAGGTTATCGTGGCGGCGTTTTGCTTCTTTATACTGCCTTAATATTTGTTCCTCATCGCGTGGGTCTGAAGTTTTTGTCGGTTCCACTGGGTTTTCCCACTCTTTCTCTTCTTCAGGTTTAACCGCTTTGTCTTTTGCCTTCATAACAACTGCGTTTGATAAGTACCAATCTAAATCGATGCCAAACTTTTATCCGAGAGCAAAAAAAGTCATTAAAAATTCAGATTTATTTTACAATTGGGTGTAAATTGCTGTAATACAGTGAGTTTTTTTAGGAGGAAAAATTTAATTTTTTTTGCCAACTCTACCCGGGATAGCCATTCGGACCAGATAAACAGGTATGCGTTACCGAACATCAGGTGCATTACCGGACGATTTCCTGTAGTATAACAAATGCACCGCTATTACTATTACCGATAAGACAGCTCCAATAGCACATACCCCGTTCCACTCGTAGTTTTTCCAAACTAAGCTGGCGAAGAACGTGCCTAAAGCCCCGCCTATAAAATAAGACACCATGTATACTGTATTGATACGATTGCGGGCTTCCGGGATCAATGCAAAAATAATAGACTGGTTAGAGATATGAGTAGCCTGCACACCCATATCAAGCAGAATAACCCCGATGATTAGTCCTATTATACTATGGCTCGAAAAATAGAATACAATAAAAGAGATCAGGATAAGCGAAAGTGTATAAATTGATAATTTGTATGCGTCCATTTTATCACTCAGGCGCCCCATAAAGCCAACGGCTACCGCACCGAAAGCGCCAACTAGGCCAAACATACCCGCAGCGGCGCTGCCCTCATTAAACTGAGGCTGTTTTAACAGGAATACCAGCGTTGTCCAAAATGCGCTGAAACCGGCAAAACATAAAGCCCCTCTGAATGCTGCCAACCTTAATTTAGGCTGGGTTTTTACTAAATGGATCAATGATTTCATCAATTTACCGTAATTGCCTTTATAATCGGGTTCAATTTCGGGCAAAAACAAAAATATCATAACCCAGATGAGCAACATTAACCCGGCGGCTATATAAAACATGCTTCGCCAGCCAAAATGCTCGCCTATAAAACCGCTTAATGTGCGTGACAGCAAAATGCCGATTAATAAGCCGCTCATTACAAAGCCAATCTTCTTACCCCGCTCATGTGGCTTGGCTAAGTGGGCCGCCATTGGGATCAGCAATTGCGGAATAATCGATGATACGCCCACCAAAAAACCCGCTATCATAAGTATAGTTACCGAAGGCGCCATGGCGCAGGCTATTAACGATATGATCATGAGCACAAAATCAATTAAAATAAGACGCTTACGCTTAAGCATATCCGCCAATGGCACTATAAATAATAAACCTGTAGCGTAGCCAATTTGCGTAAAAAGCGATATTTGCTGCGCTTTTTTATCGCTTACGCCAAAAGTATTCGCCATATCGGCCAGTAATGGTTGATTATAATATATGTTTGCTACCACCAAACCTGTAGCTATGGTCATGATCCATAAAGTTAATGGCGTAAGATGCGGATGTTGTTTTGCGGTATGTGTTGATGACATATTTAAAAAGGCAGTATGTTTTTGCTGCAAAAGTGTTAAAGCATCTTTAAAAAAAAGCCTTTGTAAAGTAATTTTTATTATGCAAGTGCGTTTAGAACATAAATTGTTTTAGCAGACAATCGTTCTTTAAGGAGCTAAAAGCAGTACTAAGGCAAAAAAATTTTGGTATTTTGGAGTTTTTTAAAGAAAAATTAGCGATTATTTTGCTTTAAAAACAAAAGACGCTTTGAAATTTAATTTTAAACCGGGTTTTAATTCTAATTTTACTTTAAAAATCATTTAAAATTAAATTTTTGTAAACTTTATAAATAAAATCGTATCATTTTTGAATAAAAATGAACGAGGTAATAATTATTATCAAATAATTTGAAAAAATTAGTAAATTAATAATGTTTTATTCTTATTTTTGACAATAAGATACCGGATGGTAGTGTAATTGATAAAACTTACAAAACAATTACAAAATTTATTTTCCGAATATCAAAACTTAGTGTTACTTTTACACCGTATTAAAAATAACGCAATACATAAAGTAGTCTTCTCATAATTTAGGTTTATAATTGGTTAGTAAAGGCCCCTGCCCATCAGGGGCTTTACTTTTTTATAAGCTTTTGTTCCCGCCCGTGAAGCAATTTAGGGCAGGCCAGGTGCATGTATATTTTAAGTTTAAATTAAACAAGCCGACGGTAAAGGCGCTGGGACAGGATCGGATAAAATAAATAACAATAGAATTTCATTTTAATTCACAAAATTCTATATTTGCAGCCCACCACGGGGGATTAGCTCAGCTGGCTAGAGCGCTTGCATGGCATGCAAGAGGTCATCGGTTCGACTCCGATATTCTCCACTCTGACAATCAAGGCTTTACGATTTTTCGTGAGGCCTTTTTTCTTTGTGATAAAACCGTGATAAAACAAAAAACGGTTAAAATCAATTTAAAATGTCTGGTCTTTTCTCACTTAGTTTCATTAAAACCATATCATTTCACTGATAACGAACTAACTTTAAAATTCATTTGCTTTAAATATCTTGTCAAGAACCAGATCTGTCTTATCTTCATTAATCAAATTATAATTACACTACGCCCGAAATTGATATAGGAATCTTGGGAGGAATTTGTCAACCAAATGGCATTTAAATGCCTACTTAAAATATTGTTGTGATCCTGGAACAAGGGACAATCTTCTAAATTATTTTTCTTTATTTTTTTGATAATTAAAATATTAATCGTAATATTGCAATATAATTATGGGGCTTACCAAAACAGAAATATTCACCGAAGAACAGAACAGGTTAGCTGTGATGCTCAAAGCCATCGCGCATCCTGCCCGTATCGCCATCTTACAGGAGATCATTAAATCGAATACCTGTATCTGCGGTGACCTGGTAGACGAATTGGGTTTAGCACAACCGACCATTTCACAGCATTTGAAAGAACTGAAAAATGCCGGCCTGATACAAGGAACCATTGATGGCGTGAGTGTATGCTATTGCATCAACCCGCCTGTTTGGAATGAATTACGTGAACAAATGAGCGGGTTCTTTGCGGCGTATGATTTGAAGACTACCTGCTGTTAAAAAAAATTTGATTAAATCCATCGCAATATTGCAATGATAAAATTAACTATAAAGCCATGAATAAAGTAGAAGCGATCAACTGGAAAACCTTTAAAGACACCTTATTACAGCACCCCGACCTTGACCTGCAATTCCAATACGCGGAAGGCAAACTGGTAGATGCAGCTTATCATATTACTGAGATCAAACAAGCGCCTATCACTTCGGTAGACTGCGGCGGTGTCATGAATGCCTGGACAGAGATCATCGTGCAATTATGGGTACCGGAGAATGCTGATCAGCAGGAACGTTCTATGAAAGTTGGCAAAGCTTTATCTATCGTAGACATTCTAGAAAAAATGCTGCCGCTTAACCCGAACGGTACGGTAAAGATCGAGTTCGGTAATTCAGGGTTTGATACCCGCCAAATGTTCCCGAACGAAATGATCGTTGACGGCAATGCTTTAACCGTAGACCTGCGCCCTGATGCGGTTCAGTGTAAAGCGATAGGCCGTGGCGGCAGTTGCGGTACGACCGAAAAAGGTGAAGAATGCTGTACACCCGCAGTAGCGGAAAAACCTAAAGTACAATTAGTGAACCTGGCTGCACCTGCTGAAGCTTGCTGCACGCCAGGCGGAGGCTGCTGCTAATATTGGAAATATGATCATCGACCAAGCGCAAACATACCGGGACAAAATAGTTGAGCTGCTGGTGGCTGAAAAGCTAGCGGTAGCCGACCTGCCGGAAACGCTGGATAATTTTATTGTTGCCATTCAGGATGGTAATGTGGTTGGTGTCGGTGGTGTTGAGGTTTATGGCAGTTACGGATTGTTACGCTCTTTAGCCGTGCACCGTGAACATAGAAATGCCGGAATCGCTGGCAAACTATTGGCAAGACTGGACAGTATGAGCAAAAAGAATGACCTTTCAGCTTTGTACCTATTAACAGAAACAGCATCGGCGTACTTCGAGCGAAAGAGATACAACCAAATTACCCGGGAAGAAGTGCCTGCCGAGGTTCAAGGATCATCCGAGTTTAGCCACGTTTGCCCGGTATCAGCTATTGTTATGAAAAAAGAATTATGAGCAAGAAAAACATATTAGTGCTTTGCACCGGTAACAGCTGCCGCAGCCAATTGGCCGAAGGTTACCTGCGCTTTTTTGCAGTTGATAAGGCCAATGTTTACAGTGCAGGAATTGAAACGCACGGTGTTAATCCCAAAGCCATACAGGTGATGGCTGAAGATCATATTGATATCTCCAAACATACCTCTAAACATGTAGATGAATATACGGCTATCCCATTTGACCGGGTGATCACCGTTTGCGATAACGCCAATGAAGCCTGCCCATTCTTTCCGGGTCAGGTGGAACGCTTCCACGAGAACTTTCCCGATCCGGCTAAAGCGACCGGCACACCCGAAGACGTAATGGATGAGTTTCGCAGGGTACGTGATATGATCAAAGTTTACGCGGCTGGTTTTGTAAGTAAACACGTTAACTAACCTTTTTTGACCTTATCAATCGTTAAATAGCAATAAACCAATTTAACCACCAAACTTAAAAATCATGAAACACTTATCCTTACTTTTCTTAGCAGGCCTACTGGTAGTAAGTTCCGCTTTTGCACCAGTGGCAGACCCCATCTATCCTGAACTCGCGCAAGCCTTTAAACAGATCAAAAAGAGCACTCTCGTTACAGATGAACGGCAGGAAGTGCTTTACGGTATCCAGCAATTGGGCATCGTTACTAAAGGCAAGAAACTACCGGTGATCGTAGAGTTTGTCGGCAACGATGGCTTTAGTGCACCGGTTGCTAAAGCGGTATTAAAATCAGCGTTAGCATCTTACGGTATCAATGATGTAAAGATCTTCGTAGTTGGTGCTTCATCTTCTCCTAAAGTAGCCCCGGCATTAGCGAAACTGGGCTTTAAGCTCAGCGGTGACGAAGCCAAATATAACGACCAGGGTGGTTCGGTGACAATGGAAACCTCGCCTTCAAACCCGCAGGCGATCCATGTGCTGGCACAGGAAAGCGCGGCTTCACTGCTGGCCAGCCCCGATAAGTTCGCCGTTAAACTAAAATATGCAGCTTTGCCAGCAGGTGCGACCGAGGAGCAATACGAGGCGCAAGCCAAATTAATTACAGCGGAAATGTTTTTTGCCGCCTCTAAATTCAAAGAAAACTGGAAGTAGTTTACACTCAATTCATATTAAAACCCGATATACGCCATAAATTATGTCAGCAAACAACTGTGCCCCGGCGGCAGAACGCAAAAAACTTAGCTTCCTTGATAGCTACTTAACCCTTTGGATATTCCTGGCGATGGCTATTGGCGTAGCTATTGGCTATTTCATTCCCTCATCGTCTGGTTTTATCAACTCCTTTTCGAGCGGTACAACCAATATCCCTTTAGCTATCGGTTTGATCTTAATGATGTACCCACCGTTGGCCAAAGTGAAATACGGGAACATGGGCGAGGTGTTCAAGGATACGAAAGTATTAAGCGCTTCACTTATCCTTAACTGGATCATCGGGCCGGTATTGATGTTTGTATTGGCGATAACTTTATTACGCGACCATCCGGCTTATATGGTCGGATTGATACTGATCGGTTTAGCCCGTTGTATCGCGATGGTGGTAGTTTGGAATGAACTGGCAGAAGGCAACCGCGAATACGCCGCTGGTCTGATCGCTTTGAACAGTATCTTCCAGGTGCTGTTGTACAGTGTCTATGCTTACCTGTTTATTACCGTATTGCCGCCATTATTTGGCCTGAAAGGGTTAGCCGTAAATATCACCATCGGTGAGATTGCGAAAAGCGTGGGCATTTACTTAGGCATTCCCTTTGCCGCAGGCGTTATCAGCCGTTACACTTTAATCAAACTCAAAGGCGAAGAATGGTTCCAAACGAAATATGTACCGTTCATATCGCCCATCACCCTGATAGCTTTGCTATTTACCATCGTGGTCATGTTCAGCTTAAAAGGAAACCTGATCGTACATATACCTTTTGATGTATTGCGGATAGCAATTCCGCTGGTGATCTACTTTACCATCATGTTCGTGCTAAGCTTTTTTATCGGCAAATCATTTGGTGCGGATTATTCCAAGAGCACCTCTATCGCTTTTACCGCTACCGGTAACAACTTTGAACTGGCCATTGCAGTTGCAATTGGTGTTTTTGGCATTAATTCAGGCGAAGCTTTTGCCGGGGTGATTGGTCCATTAGTGGAAGTGCCTGCGCTGATCGCTTTAGTTAACCTCGCTTTCTATTTCCGTAAAAAATACTATACCTCTAAAACTAAAACGCTAACTACTATACAATAATGAAGATTGCTCTTTTTTCTGATATACACGCTAACTTACCGGCGCTGGAGGCTTTCTTCAATGACGTAGAAACTCAAAAGCCTGATGCCATTTATTGCCTGGGTGACCTTGTAGGTTATAATATCTGGCCAAATGAAGTCATTGACGAGATCCGTAAACGAGGCATCCCCTGTATTACCGGAAACTATGATTTTGGCATCGGCCGTCACAGCGATGATTGCGGCTGTGCCTATAAAACCGACGAGGAAAAAGCGATGGGCAAAGTATCCATTGCTTATACCAACGAAGTGGTGAAAGATGAGCAAAGGGCTTATCTGCGTACCCTTCCTGCACATATTCGTTTAGAGTTTCAATTGAATAATGATAAACTGAACGTGCTTTTTGTACACGGCAGTCCCCGTAAAGTAAATGAATACCTGTTTGAAGACAGGGATGAAAAAAGTATGCTGCGTATTATGGAAGGAGGTGATGCCGATGTGATGTGCTTCGGCCATACCCACCAGCCCTATCACCGCATTTTACCAACTGAAATCACGGAGGATACCCATTACCGTCATGCCATCAATATCGGCTCGGTTGGTAAACCGAAAGATAAAGACCCGCGCGGTGGTTATGTGTTGCTGCAGATCAATGAAAACAGTTCTGTTAAAGATAAGAACAGCATTAAGGTAGAATTTATCCGCTTTGACTATGATATAGAAAAAGCGGCCAAAGCCGTGGAAGATAGCCAGCTTCCGAACGAATATGCAGATATGTTAAGGAACGGATAATGAGGATAGCACTATTTTCTGATATACATGCCAACCTGCCGGCATTTGAAGCATTTTTAACAGACCTGGACAGTCGTAAAGTGGATGCGGTTTATTGTTTAGGCGATATGATCGGATATAACATCTGGCCTAATGAGATCATTGCTGAAATCCGCAGGCGCGGTATTGCCACATTGGCTGGGAACCACGACCAAAAGACAAAAGGCTACGCTTATGAACTGGTTTCTGCCGAAAACAGGCAATACCTGACTATGTTACCCGCACATATTAAACTGGAATTTCAATTGAATAATGATCATTTGAATATAGTTCTGGCGCATGGCAGTACCCGCAGTATCAATGAATATGTTTTGGAAGATACTGACGAAACTTATGTACTGGCGATGATGAACGAAGCTGAGGCGGATATTTTATGTGTTGGTCATTCCCATTTACCTTATCATCGCATCATTGATGATAACGGCAGCTTTAAGCATGTCATTAATATCGGTTCCGTTGGCAAACCAAAAGATGGCAACCCCAATTGCTGCTATGTGCTGCTGACTATAAATGAAAGCAGTTCGGTTAATGACAGGGATGGAATCCATGTGGACTCTATCAGGGTACCTTACAATGTTGAACGGGCGGCTAAAGCAGTTGAAGATAGTCCGTTACCGGATGAACTTGCTGACCGCTTGCGCAAAGCTTACTGATATGCATAACGAGACATTAAACATCTGGAAACAGTTTGATAAGGGCTTGAAGCAGTATGTATGCGGCAAAGTCAATCACGGTGAAGAATGCCATGATATATTGCAGAACCTATACCTTAAAATCGACAGTTATGTTGAACTGGTTAAAAAGGTGCGTAACCTGCCATCATGCTTATTCCGAATGGCGCATCATGAAGTGATGAATCACTACCGGGGCAACTCAAAATATGAACTGCATGAAGTGATGGGCTTTGACCGGCCCGTTCATGATCCGGAGGTCAGGGATGGCAGCTTGAAACTGGCCGATTGCTGCCTGTATGTAATTTATACATGTTTTACAAAGTATTCAAGTAACGACTTCTAACCGCAGCAAGATGTACCCTGCTGAACAGGTGGACATTTGACTGATCCGTAACTGCAAAAGACACAGCAATCACCAGCCAGCGGCTTTAAACGGGTCTTGCAGCTTTCACATTCATAGAAAAACTGGCAGGCATCAGTTGGCATTTCTTCTTCTTTTTGAAAGCCGCATTGAGGACAGGTAATTATAGAATTAAGCAGGATCGTTGTTGCCATGAGATTAGTTATTTTTGATCAAAGTAGATTGATACCCTATTTCTTTTATTTTTAGATTGATGCTGTCGGTGTTCGTTTTGGTTGGATCATAACGGACAGCTGTTTCCGCATTTTCAAAAGACGTGTTGGATGCAGATACGCCGTTAAGTCCCATTAAAACTCCATCAATATGTTTGGTACAATCCGCACAGCCCATGCCTTTAATATTCAGTTTAACAAATTTGAATTTAGCTTGCGGAGTAATGGTTGCTATTGGTTGAGTGGTTTTGTAAAAAAAAGAAGAATAATAGGGAAAGGCAATTACCACTCCTGAAAACAGGGTTACGACGAGCAGAAACTTTTTCGACTTCCAGAATGATCGTTTTACAGGCTCACAACAATCCTCTTGCCCACGGCGAACCACAGCCAATTGCTGATACCAGGCCACAGCAAAAATCAGCATGGTCAAACCAATAATATAAGGCCGGAAAGGTTCTATCCAGTTAAAATAGGTAGCTGCCCCGCTTATTCCTCCAAATATGGCGAGCAAGGGTGTAATGCAGCAAAGGGATGCTGCTAATGCGGCAACGAGGCCACCAATCCAGCTGTTTTGAATGTTGACGCTCATGCTTTGATGGTTGATAAAGGCTGATTGATTAAATTAAACAAAGGTTGGAGCAAAGGTAAATGTGGCGGACAAATCGAATAAAATATAGTTTGCCCGGACTTACGAAACTGTATCAATCCGCCGTCTTTTAATTTACGCAGATGTTGGGATATAGCCGGAATAGTCATTTCCAGAATATTACTGAGATCGCAGGGACACAATTCTTTTTCCTGGTGCAAAAGAAAAAATATCTTCAACCTGACCTCATTACCTGCTAAAGCTAAAGCCGCTGACAATGCGGAAAATTCTTGTTGGTTTTCTTTAATGGTTTCTTTGCAATTCTTAATTTGTCCAGAATCAGCAAAAATTCGTTTACAGGTGCTCATCTCCATAATTAAGCAGCAAATATACCAGTATTTAAGCAATTACTTAAATACTGGTGCCAAATATTATAATTACATTTTCATGCCGCTCATGCTATTATTCCCATTTTTAAAAATAGCTTCGCTGTTTAATAAATAAGCGCCATTCGTTACCACAATATCGCCAGGATTTAAGCCGGAAAGGACAGATACATAATTTGAGTTACCCGCACCCGATTTTATCATTTTTGCTGAAAAGCTGCCATCTGCATTTTTTATCCAAACCAGGCTCCCTTTGCCGTCAGTTAAAACAGCAGAGGCAGGCACGGCCAATGAACGCTGTTTACTATTTGCAATAGAAATATAGGCCAGCATTCCGGGTCTAATTAAGTCTTGCGAGTTAGGAATACTGATCCTGATCAGATCCACTTTGGAGGCATCCGATAATTCAGGGTTAATAAACTCAACCTTACCTGCAATGACCTGTCCGCCGAGGTCAGGAAATGAAACACTAACCTGGTCATTTAGCTTATAATTCCCAGCTTCACCGGCATACAATTGAGCTTCTATCCATAAGCTGTTTAACGCCTGCGTTTTCAGTATGGACATGCCCTCGGTTACATAATCTCCCTCATGAACTGCTATTTCACTAACTGTTCCGCTAATTTTGCTTAAAACGGTTGTCATCGCAGATGTTTTTCCGGAAGCAGCTAAGCTCCTGATCTGTGCCGGTGACAGACCCCAAAGTTGCAGTTTGTTTTCGGCAGCACTGATCAGTTGCTGATAATCCACATCCGGGTTATGCAGCACTTTCTGCTGCTGTTTGGCCAGAAGGTATTCCTTTTCAGCTTCCAGCAGGTCTTCACTATAAAGGGAATACACAGGCTGGCCGACCGATACTTTTTCGCCGGTAGTTCTCACAAATAGCTGCTGTATCCTGCCGGCTATTCTTGCACTTAGCTCAGCTGCTGTATTTTCATTAGTGGTTACCGTTCCGGTCAATGTTTTTTCAATCCCAACATTTTCTTCCCGAACCGTGTCTGTCCTGATACCTGCTAACTGGATCTGTCCAGCGGTTAAAGTGATCTTGTTCATATCGGTATTGATATTACCTCCTGTAAGCTCCACTTTGATCAGCTTCATTCCACAGATCGGGCAATTACCTGGATGATCTTCGTGTATTTGCGGGTGCATGGAACATGTGTAATAAGCTTTGCTTTGTACTTTTACAATCTGCTGTGGTTTTTGCTTACAGGCGGCAAACAGCGCAGCTATCAATAAGGAAAAGGCTAATAATTGCAATGGTTTTAGCCAACTATGTTGTTTGATCTTGTTATTCATTGCCTGATGTTTTAATAAATCCTTCACTGTCTGTTAAATATTGAGCATTTGAAGCCAGGCTATCGGTGAGGGATAAGCCTTTCGTTATTTGTATTTCATTGCCATTTATAATTCCCGTATTTACCTGATGAGCCTGAAATAACGGCCCTTTTTTTAGCCATACTATTTTTGTACGGCCTAAGTCCAATAATGCCGATCTTGGTATCCATAAGCCTTTTGCTGAACGGGTTTGTATGTTAGCGTTAACCAGGCTGTTTACTTTCAGGGCATGATCCATGTTATCAATATAAACCCTGATGCTGGTGGTTTTATCACCGTCCTGCAGGGTAGGTTCAATAAAGTTGACTTTCCCGCTGATTGTTTTGCCGGGCATATCCGGTAAGGTGATCTTTACAGACTGGTTTATTTTTAAAGCGGCAACTGCCGATGGATCGATCTTGATCACGGCCCACAATTTATGCGGGTTGACCACATTAAAAATATTCTGCCCTTTTTCTACATACATCCCCTCTTTGATGGAAAGCGGCAGATTGTTTGCGAAATTTGGTGGTGCTTCGGCATTCGTAACGCCCGCCATTTGACTATGCGGCATATCATGAACATGTCCGGCATAGGGACTATACACCGGCAGACTATAAAATGGATTACCGCTTTTGACTTCCAGGGCCACCTGTGCTGTTGTCATTCCTAATAACGATAGTTTTTGTTTGGCCGCATTGATCAATCCCGTTTCCCCGGCTGAATTTTTGATCAGATAGATCAGGTCTTGCTGCGCGGTAACCATATCCGGGCTGTAAATATCAAATATGCGCTGACCTGCATGTATTTTCTGGAATGCGTATTTGATGTACAGCTTTTCGATACGTCCGGAAAAACGGGCCGCAATGTTATTAAATGTCCGTGTATCAAAATCCAGATAGCCCTGGGCTACGATTTGGGTTGGAATCGATTTTTCTTCCGGGCTAATGGCATTTATGTCAGCTATCACCGATGAATTGACTGGCTGCAACACCGTGTTCAGACTGATGCCTGCCCGCTCACTGGTCTGGCCCGATTTTTTAACCAGGGTCATGCCGCATATGGGGCAATTGCCCGGATGATCTTCCATGATCTGCGGATGCATCGGGCAGGTATATTTGATGTCGCTTTTTACCGGTGCTGCAGCAATACCGGATTGCTTCTTTTTATCCGAGCAGGCACTGATCAGCATCGTGATTAACAGGAGACCACTCAGTATGATCCTAATGAGTTTCATTTTCTTTTTCATAAGCTACCTGTACTAATAAAAGTTCCTGTAAACGGTCTAAAGCATCCATCCGGGCCGACTGCAAACCTTTAATGCTGTCCAATACAGATGGCAGATCGCCGGTATTCTGTTCATAAGCGAGCAGGGATGTTTTGTACGTATTCTGTAAAGCAGGAATAATGTTTTGTTTATAGTTTTTAAGCTGCCTTTTTTTGCTGCTCATATCCGTTCTTAAACCGGCCAGCTGCCCTTCAGCCTGGTTCAGCATATCCAGTTTTTTTTGCTGTAGTTCGGCTACCTCATACCGGATACCTTTCAGGTTGGCCTTGTATTCTTTGGATGCCCAAGGGACGATAGGTATAGTTACCGAAGCCATTAAAATGTACTGGTTCGCCATTCCCCCATAGCTGAACATGTGTCCCGCCTGGATACCGAAATCAGGCTTGCGCTTGCTGTATTCCATTTTAGCATTCAACTGCTGCAGATCAATATTCCGGCTGATCCCTTTAATATCACTACGGGCATTGGCAAGGCTTGCGGTATCTGTCAGAGCAGTTTCGTATTCCTTTAATACAATGCTGGTATCCACGGTAAAGGGCGTTTGTTTATCCCGGTTCATCAGCGTATTGAGCATGATATTCTTCTGGCTGATATCATCGTTTAATTGTTCCCGCGTATTGTCCAGCTGATACAAGTCTGCTTTGGCTTTGTAAATATTAGGCAGCTTTTCTTTACCATAAGTAAGCCGGATATTCGCGTCTTTGAGCATATACTCCAGCAGGCTTTGCGTGTTTTTCAATAAGGTTAGTTTTTTCTCCAGCACGACACGTTCATAATAATATTGCTTCGCCTGTGCGATCAGTTGATTTTTCAGGTAGTTTTTATCCTCGGCGGTTACTTTGGACATCCCTTTCATATAATCTTCTTTGGCCCGCAGTTTAGCCGGGTTGGTGAACATTTGCTCTGCCTGGATCATAAAGGATCCTGTATTTGGATTGACCTGATAAGGGGTTTGATACTGGCCTGCACTGATCTTTGGCGCATCCAGGCTTTTTGATCCGGTTGCATAAACATCCTGCGCACTTATTTTTGCATCATACGCCTGCAATGACGGGTTAGCTGTAATTCGCGCCAGTACGCTATCTAAAGGCAAGCGCTGAACCTGAGCTTTTGCTGTCAGCCCTGCAAAGCAGATAAGCACTATATAGGTGATTTGATATTTAGTTTTCATGATATTATTCCTTTACATCCAATACGTCCAGTTTGCCATGCTTCCTTAGTTCATATTCTTTGACCATCAGGAAGATCAATGGGGTAACCAGTAAAATATGCGTGGAAGAAGTTAAAACCCCGCCAATCATTGGCAGCACAATGGGCAGCATAACATCACTGCCAGTCCCGGTTGCCCAAAGCACCGGCACCAAACCAAACAAGGCTACGCAAACCGTCATCAGTTTGGGCCGTAATCGTTTTACTGCTCCATTCATCACATAGGTGCGCAGGTCTTCTTTGGTTATGGTTTCTTTCGAGTCTCCTTTTAAAGCGACTAATTGCTGCATCGCATCATTGAGATAGATCACCATCACGATACCCGTTTCTACCGCGATACCAAACAGAGCGATAAAGCCGACCGCAACCGCAACGGATAAATGCACCCCAAAGAAATACACCATGTAAGCGCCACCGATCAGCGCAAACGGGATACTGATCAAACTGAAAAAAGCTTCGCGGATAGAGTGGAATGCAAAATACAGACACCCAAAAATGATAATTAATACGATGGGAAGAATGAGCTTTAAGGTACGCTCCGCACGGATGAGATTCTCGTACTGGCCGCTCCATTCAATAAAATAGCCTTTGGGCAATGATTTTACCATCGTATTAAGCCTGTCCTGTGCTTCTTTCACGGTACTGCCCAGGTCGCGTTCCCTGACATTGAACAATACAGTGCCACGCAATAAGGCATTTTCAGACTGGATCATCGCCGGGCCATCGCTGATCTTGATATCCGCAACTGACGACAACGGAACAGGGCCATAACTCATCGTTTGAACCAGGGTGCGCCTGATCTCTTCCAGGTTGCTCCGGTAATCCTGCGCTAAGCGCAGATTCACACTGAAGCGCCTGCGACCTTCAATGGTTGGTGTAAGGTTCATGCCGCCTAACGCGCTTTCCACTACCTCGTTCACGTCATCCACGCTCAGGCCATATCTGCCAATAGCATCCTTGTTTACCTGAATATCCAAATATTTGCCGCCAGTAATCGGGTCAACATACAGATCCTTTACACCATTAATGCCCTGCAAAGCCTGTTTCATTTGGTTAGACAAGGCATAAATGGTATCCAGATTTTGGCCGTAAACCTTTAAACCTACATCGGTACGGATGCCGGTTGAAAGCATATTGATCCGGTTGATGATCGGCTGTGTCCAGCCATTCACTACACCCGGTATTTGTAATTTGCTATTCAGTTCATTGATAATATCTTCCTTTTTAATGCCCCTGCGCCATTCGCTGGTTGGTTTTAACAGGATGATGGTTTCCACCATGCTGATCGGTGAATTATCCGTTGCGGTATTCGCCCGGCCTGCCTTTCCTAAAACGTTTTTTACTTCCGGCACGCTTTTTATGATCCTGTCCTGTACCTGTAAAAGCTGTTTAGCCTCTGAGTTGGATACATCCGGCAAGGTAACCGGCATAAAAAGGATCGTTCCTTCATCGAGCGGTGGCATAAATTCGCTGCCCAGGCTCAACAAAAGCGGGATGCTGATCAGTAGTGCGACGATGTTGATACCTATAGTCGTTTTGCGCCAGGTAATGCACCAGTTTAAAATGGGCCGGTAAACGCGTTCTAAAAAACGATTCAATGGGTTACGGTCATCTGAGCTCAGCTTACCTTTCAGAAAAAAGGAGATCAATACCGGGGCCAGCGTAACTGCGAGGATCGCATCGATAGCCAGTATAAAAGTTTTTGTCCACGCCAAAGGGCCAAACAGTTTGCCTTCCTGTCCTTCCAGCATAAATACCGGCAGAAAGGATGCTACGATGATCAGCGTGGAAAAGAACACGCCTCGGCCCACCTGTTTACAGGATGCTTCTATAATTCTAATTCGTTCTGCTGTGGTCATGATTTTTCTTTTTCTTGTGCAGCGGATAAATTCCGGTGCGAATTTTCTACCATCACGATCCCGTTGTCAACGATCACCCCGATGGCTAAGGCAATACCGGTTAAGGACATAATATTGGAGCTAATGCCAAAGGCATTGAGCAGGATAAAGCTGGCCGCGATGGTGATGGGGATCTGGATAATAATGCTCAACGCGCTTTTTAAACTCAGTAAGAACAGGATAACGATGATTGACACCGTGATCATTTCCTCGATTAATGTATGTTTAACTGAACCGATAGCGTTTTCGATCAGTTCACTCCGGTCATAAGCTATCTTAAACTTCACGCCCGGCGGAAAGCCTTTTTGTATATCGGCCATTTTATCCTTAACCGCGTGAATGACCTTATCGGCATTTTCTCCATAGCGCATGACGACGATACCGCCAACCGCTTCCCCTTCACCGTTCTGATCGAATATGCCCAGGCGCAGGTCGCCACCCATTTGTACTGTTGCAATATCTTTCACCCTGACAGGAATGGTCTTGATGGTTCCGATGGAAATATTTTCTACATCCTGCAAACTCTTGATATAACCGAGACCACGGACAATATACCCGGTACCGTTCATTTCAAATTTGCGCCCGCCCACATCATTGTTATTACTTTTAACAGCCTTCAATACCTGTGATAGGGGGATATTGTAATAACTGAGTTTATGCGGGTCTATATTGATCTGGTACTGCTTTTCAAAGCCGCCGAAAGAGGCTACTTCACTCACGCCCGGTACGGTTTGCAGTCCTAATTTGACATACCAGTCCTGTAAGGCCCGCTGTTCGCCCAGGTCTATGCCTTTGGCATCCAGTGTGTACCACAGGATATGGCCCACGCCCGTTCCGTCTGGTCCGAGGGTTGGTGTGATGCCTTCCGGCAATAGACGCTGCGCATAACTTAACCTTTCCAATACCCGGCTGCGTGCCCAATAAACATCCGTATTGTCCTGAAAGACAACATAAACAAAGCTCATTCCAAACATGGAGGTGGCCCGGATGGCTTTGACTTTGGGGATGCCCTGCAGGTTACTCACCAAAGGGTAGGTTACCTGGTCTTCCATGATCTGCGGGCTGCGGCCTTCCCATTCCGTAAATACGATCACCTGGTTTTCCGAGAGGTCGGGAATGGCATCAATAGGATTTTCACGTACTGAATAAGCGCCCCATGCAAAAAGCACAATGGCGATCAGTAATACGATATACCTGTTTTTTAAGGACAGGCTAATAAGTTGATTGATCATCTTAAAGGTTTTGATAAGCCGTCCGTCTGCCAGCTGGCAGACGGACGGCTTAAATGAATTACATCTTCATGGTTTCAGCTTTCTTTTTAGCCGGTTCCTTTTTTACCAGTTCCATACCGCATTTAGGGCATTTGCCGGGCTTATCACTTAATACTTTCGGGTGCATAGTACAGGTATATTGTACTTTTGCCGGTTTAACTTTTTTCGTGGTGTCCGATAAAGCTTTAACGGGTAGATCCGCAGCAAATACGGTTGCAGCAGAGAAAAAGATGGCCGTAGCCATCAGGGTTACTTTTTTCATTTGTTTTTTAATTTAAAAATAGATAAATAGACGGGCATCCCTTAAGAATGATTGATTTTTGACAGGTAATAATTGATCCTGTACTGATGATGATAAGCATCGTAAGAAACCAAATCATTATCCGTCCTGAAGTTGCCATCTATCAAGTCGAAAGCTTTACCGTCCCTGTATATATTTTTCAAATTCTCCAGGGTAAGGGAATATATCTTTTCAGAATCTTTCAAGCTGAAATAGTAAGAAACAACAGGTTTAAAAAGATTAAGTTTATCTCCGGGACGCTCACGTTTGTATATGATGATGACGCCTTTATCCACAACATTATAATCAGAAGGTTGATGTTGTTGAACGGCAGTAATAACAGTATTATTTGAAAGAATTTCAGTAGCATTTAAGCTATGAGCTTGAATAAGTGTTGTTGAAAACAACAATACAAGCATTATAGTTGAAAATGTGATAGTTTTCATTTTTAAAAATTTAAATAGGTATCCCATTGCATGGGCTTGCATCAAATTTGATTAATAAAAAAAGGGATTACAGCTTAAAGAGCCAGATACTCCATTAAACCGTAAGAAAAAGGGGGGGGGAAATCAGATTCTGTAAGTACAAAACAGTGTATAAAGCGCATCCTGAGTGGCTGGCGGCGCATGACTATTATAAGCCAGGGCATTTTTGACGCTTATGTTTTCAGCAGGAATTTGGAAATAATACTCAGCAATTATTAGAGCAAATTGTACATATACAATGGAACTTGTTTTTGTAAAAACATGATTATCTTTTATCTTAAACTCTTGCTTAGTTGTTTTACAACAAGAGGGATCGGACTTGTTCGGACAATTCAGTTGTGCAGTTTTAGCAATACTGACGGTTGAAAGTTGCCCACAGCAATAAAATCTATTTACAGAAACCCCGTAAACAGAGATTGCGTAAGCAAATACGAGCAATAGGGCAATAACTTTTTTCAACACACAAATATAGATAAAAATTAAAAATTTGCCACACACTAAAGTAAAAAGTTTCTACAAAGCGAATTTATGAAAGACAGTTGTTCACGCACACCTGCCGTGCTCCATGTAATGCTTTTAAAGGGGTTGCACTAAACTTTTTGGCCTGACAGCAGATATAATCGCTATCGCCAAGCGAGTGCAGCGTATGACCACATATGCCAAGCGATTGGATTATAATAGGGTAATAGGATTACTAAAAAAAGAACAAGATCAAAACGCTCCGTAAAAAGGGTGAAGTGATATTATCACAAGGCAGTAAGCAAAAAATAGATTAATGATAGTCGGTGAAGAACTTGAATAAGTCTCAGAAATAATTCATCAGATATAAGAAAGCCCCGTAAGCCGGGGCGTTCAAAACTAATTTTAAATTACATTTTCATTTTACCCATCGAGGTTCCTTTTTTCATTTTCATGGGCTTTTTCTTCTTATGAATAACTTTTTTCTTATGAGTTTGAAAGACATCAACTTTTACAGATGAGTTTATGTTTGGTTCCGCATACACGCTGCTAAATGAGATCGCAGTTAAGGCAATCATACAAAAGAATATTTTCATGGTATTTCAATTTATTACTGGTGAACCACTTGATAAACAATAACCGTTCCAATATTTAAGAATATAATAGCTTTTGGTTTAGTCACAATATAATGTTTAAACTAAGCTAACGATTATTTGCCGGTATACCCACTTTGCTTAATGATTAATAAAAGCCAAACCCAAAGGTGTCATTTAACTACTTAAAAAATCAATCTAAGTGCTACTGTTACTGATACGGAACTTATAAATCTAAATCAACTAACAGTGGAATCTTCTTAGTAAAAGCAGGAAACAACATTGTTTCATTGCTGTCCGGCTATCTTTTCTTTTTTGAAAACTGTTTTTTTGGTAATGTTTTTTTTCTGTTAAGTAACAGGCCTTCCAGCCGGGCGATTGTCTTGTTTAACATAACAATAATGAGAAAGGCGATAATCAACGTAATAACTAATCCAATTATCGCCCAGGTATTGTCTGCAGATAAGTTTCTTTCACTAATTTTTCCTTTACTGTGTTTATCATCGTTGGCGGGTTGCATGGTTTTCCATTCGGTTTTTATATACGAAATGATATCCTTAACATCCTTATTGGTGAGGTTACTAAACACCGGCATCGGCTGCTGATTGAATTTATTATAAATCTCCAATGCCTCTGGATTCTTTTTTTCAATCAGGGCCTGATTGTTTTGTATCCAACTAATCAGATAATCTTCTTTGTGGCCCATTGTCACCATTGGCCCCAAGGCTGGCCCCACCATTTGTTCATCGATTTTATGGCAGGAACCACAGTTGTTGGCTGTGAATAATGCTTTACCTTTGACCGGATCCTGCGCGACCGCAATTTGTATAGCCAATAGCATAATTAGGTTAGTGATTAGTAATCTACGTGTGAATTGATCTGAGCTCATAGCAATAGCTTTTAATGGTTTAAAAAGAGGCCGGTTAGATAGCACTTATTATTTTCACTTTCATTTACTGAACTCGATATTAACATCCCTGTCGTGCAGATGAAAAATTATTTTTTCAATTCTCTGATCGGTCCAGCGTACTGTCAATCCGTAATCTAAATATCTACTTCCGTTCGGGTGAACCCCAAAACCTTTTAAAACTGTAATATATTTGTTGGCATGCACGATGCTCATAGGGATTGGCATGACAGACGTATCTCCGGTAGTATGTTCGTCAGACTTCTCAATGAAAACACTATATCCCGGATTTGTTGGCATATTAGTTTTGACCCTGATGACCGTATTTTTGGTATGACAGCCTGAGCTATCCGATTGGGGGCCTATTACAATTTGTTTATTCTGATAACGACGATAAGATGAAGAACAAAAATCTATGTCAACCCGTGTTTCGGCTTTCGATTTTTTAAATAAATTAAAAATTTTTATCATTCTTATTTTAGCAAATGGTTAATGAGACAATTTAACTTGATGATCTTGTAAATCGAGCGTAAGCTTTATAAAATTATTTTCGGCTAATCCATTTTCGATAAACCCACAATTTTTAAAAACTGAAAGCGCGGGCTTGTTTTCACAGTAGATTTTTGTGTAGAGACGTTTTAATTTGAGATAGGAGAAGGCGTAGTCGCTGACCAGGGATAAGGCCTTACCCGCTATTCCTTTGCCCCAAAATAGTTTTTCTCCGATAAGTACATTGCATCGGGCCTCTTCATCTGAAATATTCGTTAGTTCGATGTTTCCAATGTGATGATCAGGAAAATTAAGGCATATGGCAAAACATTTATCTGTTGTATTCTGAAGCACGTAAGATAGCCATGCAGCTTCTAAATCCATCGAGATGTACTTTCCCGGCATTTCCCCGGTTAATCTCCAGAGCTCCGGATCAATACTCCACTTTAAATTGTTTTCCGCATCGCTAATCAGCAAAGGCCTGATATAAATTGAATAATCCATGCCATCATTCTATTATTAAGTTATGACTATTTTACTTTTAACAAGCTGGCATTAATGGCTACGACAACCGTGCTAACGGTCATTAATACAGCTCCAGCTGCCGGGTTTAATACTATACCCTGATTATACAGCACACCGGCGGCGAGCGGCAGGGCAACGACATTGTAACCGGTCGCCCAGGCCAGGTTCTGAATCATTTTCCGGTAAGTGGCTTTACCAAACAAGATCAAATTAACGATATCCTTCGGATTGCTATTGACCAAAACGATTCCGGCCGTTTCTGCCGCAATATCACTGCCGGACCCCACCGCAATGCCAATATCTGCCTGTGCCAGGGCAGGGGCATCATTTACCCCGTCTCCGGTCATAGCCACAAACTCGCCTTTTTGCTGTAATTCCTTTATTTTATCTAATTTTTGATGAGGCAAAACTTCGGCAAAAAAACCGTCCATTTTTAAATAGTCACTTACACTTTCAGCTACCCGCTTATTATCGCCTGTTAAAAGCAGTGATTTGATCCCGTTGTCATGCAGGGTTTGTATGGCTTCAGCCGATTCAGGACGTATCATATCTGATAAAACAATATAACCGTATAAAACATCATTGATCATAACGAAAACCACCGTTTCACTGCCACTAGCCTCGAACCCTTCCGGTAATTTGATATGCTGTTCTTTCAGATAACCCGGGCTGATCACTTTTAGATGTTTACCCTCGACCATTGCTTCCACTCCTTTACCGGTGATCGCCTGAAAATCTTTTGCTTCCGGAACATCCAGGGAGCGTTTCTTGATCTCAGCGAGGATTCCTGTGGCGATGGGGTGCTCCGATTTTTGCTCCAGTGCGCCAACGATACGCAGGAGTTCGTTTTCCCATTTTTGATGATCGTCGCTTTGATGGTCGATAACGACTACCCTGGCCACTTCAAATTTTCCAATTGTAAGGGTGCCGGTTTTATCGAAAACAATAGTGCTGATCTTACGGGAGTTTTCAAATGCGGTCCGATTTTTAATTAACAGACCATGCTGCGCGGAAAGAGATGTCGATTTAGCTACCACTAGCGGAACAGCGAGTCCTAGAGCGTGTGGACAGCAGATCACGATGACCGTAACCATTCGTTCCATTGCAAAGGCCAAGTCTTTGCCATCAGCCAGCCAAAAGACAAAAGTGCCGATACCGGCGATCAACGCGATGATGGTCAGCCATTTTGCTGCTTTATCGGCTAATAGCTGTGTATTGGATTTGGCATCCTGCGCATTTTTAACCAAGGTAATAACTTTTGACAAATAAGAATCTTCACCACTATGGCTCACTTTTACCTTTAGTGAACCGTTGCCATTTACAGAACCTGCGATTACATCCTGTCCTTTTGTTTTTTGCACCGGAGTAGATTCACCCGTCAGCATGGATTCATTGAGGTAACTTTCTCCATCCTCAATAATGCCGTCAGCGGGGATTTTTTCTCCTGGTTTGATCAGGATCAGGTCGCCCAGTTTTAAACTATCCGTTTTAACTTCGGTTGTGTTTTTTCCATTGATCAAATGCGCTTCAGCAGGCATCAACTGTACCAACAACTCCAATTCCCTTGATGCTCCGGCGACTGAACGCATTTCAATCCAATGCCCTAAAAGCATGATCCCGATCAGGGTGGTTAGTTCCCAAAAAAAGTCCATTCCTTTTAAGCCGAACACGGTTGCCGCACTATAAATGTAGGCGACGGTTATGGCAAACCCAATCAAGGTCATCATTCCCGGACTTTTCGCTTTCAGTTCACTGAGCCATCCGGTCAGAAATGGCCATCCGCCATACACAAACACTACAGTCGACAGGCCGAATAGCAGGTAATTAGACCCTGTAAAGTGAAGTTCAAGGCGCAGCCATTGCTGGATTTGCATGGAAAGCAACATCACAGGAACGGTTAGCAGCAGCACAACGTAAAACCGCTTCTTAAAATCAGCGATCATCATTGCGTGATGATCATGGCCCCTCATTCCCATTCGTGCTTGAGCATCGTTTTTACCGTGCCTCATATGCTCCTTGTTTACTGCTGCCTCCAGGGTTTGTTTTTCATGTTCATGTGACGATGATATGCTATTCATATCTCCGGGATGATATTTGTGGGTGTCTTTCATTATCTGCTTATTTTGTTAATAAACTTTTTAAATATTTGATAAAATGTTCATCGTTAAAATCTAATCCCCCTTCCTGTTTGAACACAATTTTTCCAGATTGATCTAAAATGACTGTTGTAGGGATCGCATCGCCTATAAAATCCGCAGGAATCTGGCTCGCCGCCACGTAAACAGGGAGCGTCAATCTATTGCTACTCATAAAAGCCAGAGACTTTTTTAGATTACGATCCATATCCACAGTAACGAATACCAGGTTTGGATCGCTTTTCAAACGCCTGTATAATTTATCCAGACCAGGCATCTCTTCCCTGCATGGCGCGCACCATGGGGCCCAAAAATTGATTACTACGACCTTTCCTTTTAAATCGGTTAAATTTAATTTTTTACTTCTTTTATCTTCGAGCGTCAACGACGGTGTATCGCTTACTATTGAATAATAGGTAGCGGAGGTAGGTACAGGTACTTTGTTTGTATTTGAGTAGTAAGGTTCTGCCGAGCTATTTAATGCACCTGTTGACAGCAGCAAAAGAGCCGCTATTCGCGCATAAAAGCCTTTCTTTTTTTTATTTGTAGTTTGATAATCCATCGTTCATTGATTAAGCATCACATTTTCATAGGTTGACTTGTATGTCCTGGCTGCATTTTATATCTACCCCAATGAGCGGCAGCGGCACCGCCAAGAACAAGAAAGAGCAGGGAAAGAACAGCAACCATTATTTTTTTATTGATATTCTCGGAAGAAGGCATGGTCATCTGGCCATGGCCATTTTTGATGGCGACGTTGGCGGTTGCACCGGATGCCATATTCATTCCGGGCATGACCGCAGGTGATGGTTCATCCTTATTTATGACGGCACCGCCTTTTCCTAATACCCGTTGGGTGCCCATACCGTGTTTGAGTTTGTTTTTAACCATCCACCAGTTGACAGGGTAGGCCAGGCAACCCCCAATGAGGGAGGCAAGGGACATGATTCCCCAAAAACGCAGTGAACTAATTTCCATATTTTCCATGTTGTTGGTCATCAGAATGATCATTACCGGAATCATCCCGGACATCACAAAATTCATTGACATCAATTCCGGATACCAGGTTTTACGAACGGCGGCCAGGTAAGTACCACCCAACATATCTTTCATGAATAGGGCCTGAAAAATAAATAAACCGAAAACGAAGCCCGCCAAATATTCAAGGATACTATCCAGCCACATCGGTAAACCAAGCGCGGCAGTCAGAAAAGCAACCACAATAACGCCGGTTGCATCTCCGGCCATGCAATGGATTGTTGAACCAACCGCTTGTTTCCAAAGCGGCGCGATAAATTTTTCATGGGTGTTTGGGGCGGGCTCCCGGCACGAAATTATGTAGATAGCCAGTCCGAAGATGCCGGTATATAAAGTAACCAAGATCCATCCCCATTTCATTACTTTCATCTCAGGGGTACTGGTTACCAAATCATAAGTAACATATCCGACTGAGGCCGCTGTCAAAGAAAACCAGGTAATGAGTAATATTTCCATGAGCATGTTTATTAATTACCAATAACTTAATGCCGGCTTAGAAGCCGGCATTAAGTTAAATTTAATAAGTTACTGTTAAACCTGCACCCAATCCCATATCGCTGTCATAATGACTTGATAAGGAAAAGTATTTGGTGACAATATACCTTAGTCCTGCTGCATACTCTTTATCGGTGTTGATCATGAAATTCATACGAAGGCGTTTTGATAAAGGAATATCCTCACGGCCCAATTGAAACCGTAATTTACCGTCACCGTCAATACGCGCGTCTGCTATGACCAGCATCGGCAAAGTGTAGGCCATACCGGCTACCACAGTTCTGCGGCTTTCTTTGTTGCTTACCTGCCCGAATAGGTTCCTGTAATCGCTGCCAAAAATATTTTTTTCATTGGGATTAAATTGTTTGTAATGGTAATCGAATCCGACGTAAGGGAAAAACCATTGATTCCGGCCTATGTAACGACCAACCATCGTTTCACTCTCATAGCCCATTTTAGCATTTAACCCCAGGTGCCATATCGAGTTAGCTTTCCATCTAGTATTAGCAAACATGACTTCACCGTCTGTCCCACTACTTTCTAATCCGATACGTGCCATAGGATGGGGCATTTGATCGTCAGCATTTAAACGACGCCTTGCCAACTTGGGATCTGTAATATCCGTTTTATCAACCAGGGTATCTTGGTAACTAAATACCCGTCCCATTCCGCTCATCATGTGATACAAGATATGGCAATGAAAGAACCAATCACCCCCCGGCTCGGTCGCGGCAAACTCGATAGTATCACTTTCCATAGGCATAATATCCAGGACATTCTTCATCGGGGCATATTCGCCCTGCCCATTCAATACTCTGAAATCATGTCCGTGCAGGTGCATGGGATGTCGCATCATCGTATTATTATATAAAATGATACGGACATTTTCCCCCTTTTTGATCAAAATTTTATCCGCCTCGGAGACTACCTTGTTATCTATACTCCAGACATAACGATTCATGTTACCGGTCAAATTAAATTTGAGTTCTTTTACCGGACCTGGACGCAAGGTTGTTTTTTCAGGTGCCCGGAGCATTGCATAGCTTAGGGTTACAATATCTGCATTGCTATTTCCCATATCCATACCGGCCATGCTTTGAGCACCGCCCTGCGGCTGTATCTTTTCGCTACTATCCTTGGTCGGCGCAGGGCTTTTTTCCATATCGCTCTTCCGCATCTCCTGCTTAATTTTCACCGTATCAGCCGGATTTTCAGGTCCCGAAATCTCGGGATACATGACGGTGTTCATATCCATCTCCTGGTTTTTCATGTCCATCCCTTCCATCTTTACCAGGTTGCCCTTCATGTCCATCATGTCATTCATCATTTTCATGCCGGCAAAGTACTTTAGCTTCGGCATTTTTGCAGCCGCAACTTTTTCGCCACTACCCAGCCAGAGCGAAGCATGCTTGGTACGGTCCTCAGGGGTGACTAGAAATTCATAACTTTTATTTTCGGGGATCGTCACCACAATATCGTAGGTTTCTGATACCGCGATAATAAGCCGGTCCACTTCAACTGGTTCTACATCGTTACCATCATTGGCAACCACGGTAATCTTACCCCCCGCCCAATTTAGCCAAAAATAAGAAGAGGCTCCGCCGTTGGCTATACGCAACCTTACTTTATCACCGGCCTTAAATTGCGGCAGTGTAGACTGATTTTTACCGTTGATCAGAAAATTATCGTAAGCCACATCGCTCACATCCATAGCGGTCATTCTCTTCCACTCATTAGTCAGCTTAGTTTTTAAATGTCCGGTACGAATCGCTTCAGCATAGCTCTGGGTGGTTCCCTTAAGGATACTAAACCAGTCGGTTTGGTTGTGAAGACTTCTTTCCACTTCTTTGGGATTCATATCAATCCAGTCGCTCAGTACAACCGGGACCGTCGGAATATTCCATTCCTGCCTTTTTTTCATAATGAAGGCCCCGTACATACCGATTTGCTCCTGCAATCCTGAATGGCTATGATACCAGTGGGTACCATGCTGTACGATTGGAAACTTATAAAGATATTTGGTATGAGGTTTAATGGGCATCTGTGTAATGTAAGGAACGCCATCCATTTTATTGGGTAAAAACAATCCATGCCAGTGAAGTGAGGTTTCTTCATTCAATTCATTGTGAACCCATATTTCAGCGGTATCACCTTCGGTAAATGTCAGCGTGGGCATGGGGATCTGGCCATTTACTGCAATGGCGCGCTTTGATTTTTTCCCAAGCATTACCGTAGTATCCCTGATGTATAAGTCGTAACGGACGGTATGCGGAGGAGCAACAGCTGCAATCGTATTTATAGGGCCTAAATTGGCTTTGGCGCTTTTTATACCAGCCGCCGCAGCATCGTTGTCACCCATTTTCATTCCATCCATATTATCCGTTTTCTTGCCGTCGTCCTTGCCCATCGGCATTTCCATACCGGTTGGTTTTTCCGGATTTGATTTAGATTTCTCCTCTTCCATTTTCATTCCATCCATGCCACCCGTTTTTTTTGTGGTGGGATTTGCAGGCGTTTGCATGCCAGAGGCCTTTTTTGCAACGGTTTTGCTTTTTTCTTTGACCAGCTTCATACCACATTTTGGGCAATTGCCCGGCTTTGATGCATGAATTTCCGGATGCATAGGGCAGGTGTAAGTAACAGCCTGTTGTTTTTCCATCCCAGCCATATTCCGCATGTCGCCTTGAGCGAATGCCAGCTGTTTAAAACAAAGCATTACCACAATTACTAATATTTTTTTCATCTTTACATTTACATATTTAAGACACTATAGCTGGTCAGCCTTTCCGCGGCTGACCGGCTATTTTAGTCATTACTTTATTCATTGACCTTCCTGATCCAACTTTTAATCAGAGCCGTGTCTCGCGGATTAAGTGCAGCGTCGCGGTGAATAATCAGGTATGAAGGCAAAGGCATAGTTCCTTCATCTAAACTTGTGCTGATTGCCCGCAACTTGCTTCTTTTCTTTCTTGCCGAATATGTTCCGAATTCATCGAAGTTTAATTCAGCCTTGCCATTACGGACATGCCTGTCCAGCATCAGTCGCATCGGCTGCAAATGGGCGTAAAAGGGATAATTGGTGTTATTGCTATGGCAATCATAACAGTCTTTCTTAAAAATCGCCTGTACGTCCTGCGGCATGCTGTATACCTCAGCGATATTGTTCGCTGGAATAAGTTTACTCTGGTTGTATTCCCCGGGTATAAACTGAATAACAATAACCGCAATGATGACAACACCCAGCCCAATTAAAATTTTACGCTTCATGTTTCTATTTCAATTCTTCTTTAATCGAACCACAAGTAGGCATTGCCGAACCCAGGTAAGGGTTTTTTATCTCTTTTATTTCGCTTAGCCAAATGGCACCCTTTTTATCATTGAACATCGGGCAGCGGTCAACATATAAAGGCATGCTGGTTCCAAATAATTTTACAAGATCGTACATATCTTTACTCAGCATGTCGAAGTGTTCGCGTTGATGCGGTAATTTGCCGCCACTTATGCCAATATGCTCTGCCATTTCCTTCGCGTCATCAGCTATGTCTGTATACGACTTTTTTTGGTCTGCCGTCAATATAGATTTGTCGAGTTTAACAAAGCCCTCCGATAACGCTTTGCCGGCAGTAGCAGCATCGTTACTATTGTCAGCGGTTAAAGCATTCTTCAGTTGTAAATAATTAGCAATCATCTCCTTAACAGAAGCACTCGTTTTATTATCAACCCCTGGTTTTGATGAAGGAGATTCGGAGGTTGCCGCAGTTGCCACAGCTGACGTATCATTACCCGCTTGCGCAGTCGTGTTTTTAGTATTGTTATTACAAGCTGCTACAAGTAAAGAGGAAAGGCCAAGGGCCAAAACAATGATTAGATTTTTCATATTGTTAAAATTGAAAGTAAAATGCATCCGGAGCATAAAAACGCTCCGGGTACATCAATTAAATAATAGAGGTTAATTACTTATTCAGAGTTTCAGTTACTTTCCCGCAGGTAAGCATCTGGCTACCGAAATATGGATTTTTGATTGACGCATCCGCAGACAACCAATAACTTTTCTTCATTGGGCAATAGTCATAATAAACTGCCTGATCGGTCAGCTTTACAGCCTTAGCCAATTTAAAGAAGTTGGAAGAGAAATTAGCGAAGTGCTCGCGCTGATGGGCGATATCCTTGCTTTCTGAAATATGCTTGGCATCGAAGGCTAACTTGTCCTGGAATGACATAAAGGCATTCATATCAGCGGCAGGCAGCGATTTCATATCAACAGCATTAACCGCTTTGAGAAAGTCAGCTGCATGCGTCGCTGCATCGGTGCTGTTAGATTTGATCAAATCGTTCTTAACATCGTAATAAGAAGACAATAAAGAACCAAGTGCAGATGACTTTGCACTATTCTGAGTGAAGCCTTGGGTAAAAGTAGCTGCAGCTAATGCAACTAAAAGAAATATTTTTTTCATTTTGATTTAATTAATTTTAATAAACATTTAAGGCATGGCTAACCATGTCAACAAGTAACTAAAATTAAAAAAATCAAATTTGGAAACTCCGGATGATGAGCCGAATGCCCCTCGTCGGAGGCCGCTTTTGAGGTATCAGGTAATTAGAAGCTATATCCAAATCATATACGGGCACAAAACGGTAGTCGTAATATAAACCTGCAGAGATAAATGGAATCTGGATATGAACCTTCTCAGGTTGCGGAACAAGCTTAGCAAGCGCCGCAAAATTATTGGACATTCCCTGACAGCACGGGTCTGCTTTTGATTCAAATTGCGGACCGTCACTTTTCGGCTGTTGAAGGGACATCATCTTCATGTGATCATGATGAGCCGCGTGCAAACCATCTTCATGCAACACGCTTTTCCCCGTGCCCTCCACATTCATATGGAGCGCACAACTGAACCCGGCAACCGCGTTCAATAAAAAAACAGTTAAAAGAAATAGCGCCTTACTTTTCATTTTCCGAACAAATTTACATAACTATTTTTATAAATGTTTACATAATTCGGTAAAAAAATTACACAATTATCCATGGTTAAGCATATTGCAATCAACAAACGCATTTTGCTATCTTTTTCATGCTATGATGATCTTCACCTAATTTGCAGATTGCATCACAATATTGACGCAGGTCAGAAAAACAAATATAGGCCATTTGCATGTTCCCTTTACGGATAGAGGGCCTCGAAAGCTGCATGATGACATCCTTTTCCCGCTGATCCGGGACAACCAAATATAGCATTTCACCATCGTCCTGTACACTATAAATCAAATCAGTCAATCGTAGTATCCCCGAATAGATACTCGTACTCTTTTCGACTTCAAAAGCGGCAATCACTTTGGATGTGCCCTTAACGAACCACAAAACATCAATGAGTTTGACTGTATTCAAAATTTCTTTTTCAAGATCCATTTGCGGGAACTCTGCCAGGGAAATAAAAGTAAATTTATTTCCGTCCCAGGATTTGGAACGGTCATTAGATGCGGCTATTACATCATAGCCTAATGAGCACCCGATCTTTAAAAGGCGATACTGCATTTCATTATGTAAATGTTCATCTTCCGTTTCTGCCTTTTTGTCCTTATGCCGCTTTTCAATTAATTTTTCGAGACGAGTACGTTCAGTTTCTGATAGATATTCGTCCTTGCCTAACAACAACTTTTGCGTGCCAATCTCAAATAACAAACCGGCAAAAGCTCCAGTATCCAGCGAAAGTTCATTACAATATTTACGGTTCATATCCATAATGACCTCCCTGATCTTCAGGTACTCGCTCCAACTTCCCAGTTTCTTTTTGTCTTTAAATAAATAATTAAATCCATTGATGATCGCGGTGTTGAACGGCGGAATAAGTGTTGGATGTAAAAAATACAGGATACTGGCCACTGCAGGTCCTAAACCTTTTATCTTTAAAGCATCCAGCTTTTCAATTTCCCGCAGGATTTGGGCTTCATTCTTTGCGTTGATGCAGTTTTCCAAGAATTGTCCAAAAGCAATCTTATTTGCCTGGTTCTCATAAATATCGGGAATCCTTAGTTTAGGTTTCCAATAAAACGGGTGGGAAGCACCTTCAAAGACTTGTTTTTGTTCCGTAATGCAACTCAAAACAAATTCCAATGAAGATCCCTTAAAGTCATTGCCGAAACGTTTGGTCTTGATATCATCGATAACCTGCAATACCCCCCTACGGATAGAACGGAAGGCTTTTAAGCGTTCTTCATTATTGATGAACCAGGTATTATAGACGGATTCCTGATCATTCTTATACTGGGCAATGATAGATCGTAAATGTTCGCTCATGTTTAGCTTAATAGGCTAAGATAACAGAACTTTTTTTATTAATTCTAATCATTGCTAAATCATTAGAGCGATGAAAGCTTGTTTACTCAAGGTAAGCGTTAATAATATTATTTTGCGATCCAACGTGCTAAAGCCTGTTGTAGGGCTTTGAGATTGCGGATCAATCGTTCTTTATAACTATCCAGTAAAAATTTATTTTTCTGATTATCTGGTTGAATGGCTGCTTCGGATTTGCTAAGATCCGATGGCTGAATACTACAAAATCACTTTTTGCATGATGATGATAGTGATGTGCCATTTCGGCAAGACCTAATCCTTCGAAATACATTTTCGACCTGTTCGTGGCTTCTGCGAGTTCTTCAGGCTCATAAAAATGGGTATCTGTTATATGTATTTCACCACGGTCCGTTAAATGGTTTAGCGCCTCAATTATTACACCCGCAAAGGAAGCAAAATACTGTACAGAAGCGGAAAATAAGATAACATCAAATTTAAGTCCTGTTAAGCTTTCAGTTGGAAAGCTGTCATGGATAAATTTTAAATTTGACTTATTAAAAACAGCTATCGCCTGATGGATTTCGCTTTTGTTCGGATCTAATCCAATGATTTCAGTTTGCTGTATTTCGGCTAATTTTGCAGAAAGCCAACCATTGCCGCAACCTATCTCTAAAATCTTTAAGGGTTTCCTCTTCTTTTTAAGATAGTTGATCAATCTATCGCAGGATTTTTTTCTGATCTTCCACTCTTTAAAATGAACATGACCGGGTTCGATCTCGGGTAGCACCGATACCTGAAAATCAGAATAGGTTCTCTTTTCCTTTTGTCGCAAAAGGACATAAACCTTTTCAAAAACGGGATCATGATCTATATTATTAATCCTCAACACATGTATATCTGTATTTGAGCCCTAAAAAACAAGGGCTTCAATTAACATATACGCAAAAATAATAGATAACGTTGCTTCTAAATATAAGTAGTATGAGAACTCGCTTTGAAGCTTAACGACAGCATTTTTTTATAAATAAGAATTTGAAAAGCCAAATAAGGCCACTTTTAATCTTTTTCATATTTATGATTTCTATATTAAGGTATACGTTTAATCAGCCACGATTATTGTATGAACTTAACTGATTAGAGGCTCCGTTTAATTTACTTCATACATTGCAATCATTCCAGCCGCCAAATGATCATTCACATGACAGTGAAACTGCCAGCTACCGGTGTTGTTGGCGTTCATGTCAGCGGTAAGCAAGTTAGCAGGCCCCAAATATAACACATCCGTGCGACCGCCACTCACCGTAACGGTATTGCCATGCCAATGGGCGGTATGGTTATCCAGTTCATTTCCGAGGTCCATCACATACCAGCGTACTTTATCGTTAGCTTTGATCGCAGTAAATTTGCAATTTCCGTACATTAACCCATTCACAGAATGCTTCAGGTTACTTTCCTGGAAATCAGGATCATCATTACTTACGTGGTTTAACGTATATTTAGCTTTATTAGCTGACAGATAAAGACTATTATTCTCATCCATGATCATAAACAGGGCAAACTTCTCTTTGTCCATGTCCTTTGGTTTGTTTTGATCGAGATAACCTTTCCGGTAAATGACAATAGCACCGACAAGGCCCGCGTAAATATCCTTATTGTCTTCTTCCATGACATGGGAATGGTATATCCATCCAACAGAAGAACCATCCTCGCTGCCAGGCCCCGAATTTTCAGTGACTGCCCATTGATAGATAAAAGTTGCCCCAGGAGCGATGCCGGTAATCCCCTCATTATTGCTGTCGTAAACTACCCCATGAGGATGAATACTAAAAGGGAAGGTGGCTTTATTTTTAAAAATAACTTTAATACTGTCATTTACTTCCGCTCTGATGACCGGGCCGATCAGCCCCATGTCCGCCGATTCCTTTACTTTCGGTTGCGTGAAGCTGGCATCGGTATATTCCCGGTATACCGCCTTTATATATTTTTTGCCTATGCGGTCTGTGTCGTTTTGTAAATAAGTATTCTCCTTTATGCCGAAGGCAATCCCGGTTATTTGATTTATACCGGTCGGAGCGTAGTCCCATACTATCTCTTCTGCGGCTATATAATAAACCCGGGTGTTTGTCGCTGTAGTTAACCTCGAAATCGTTAAAATATTTTTATCTTTTTTACAGGCTGTCAAGATCATCAGAAAAACCAAGAGAATGGCTAAGGTGAATATGAGAGGTGATTTTTTTAATTTCATGGCTGTTTAATAAAAAATAATTAAAATTTAGCCCCTAGCCCAAAGTAGAAGCTTCTGCCTATTGCAGGAATGATTCCCGGCCCGGGATATTCATTCGTACGAATGGTGAAATATCGCTTGTCCGCAAGGTTATTCACCCCGAATTTTAAATTGTAGGAATGGAGGGTTAATTTGCCCGACCAATCTAAAACCTGGTAAGCAGGAATTAAACCGACCGCCGGATCAGAGCTATTTAGCGCGTTAGTGGCATCGGCATAAGACTTAGCCGTCTTACTGATCAAAAAGGTGGTAGAAAAAGGTTTATAAGAGTAAGTGATACCCAGCCTTTCTATAGCTCTTGGTGCATATTCGACATCCTTATTTTTAAATTCCCCTGTCGTGTAGCGCGCATCTATGTAGGAAAAAGAATTAAAAAAACTGATCTTGCCAAAAGAAGCATCGGGGAAGAAGGCCCTGGTTACATTCAACTCAATATAAGTTTCCAGTCCCCGGTGGACGCTATTGGCCACATTCGTGCGTAAGGTATATTCATTCCCCTGCGCATCTGTTTTTTGTATGATCCCAATCCGGTTATTATAGCGCAAATAAAAACCGCTGACATCAAAGTTAAAATAGTTTTTGACCGTTCCGCGCCAGCCTAAATCCGTGTTATAGCCATCGGCGTCTTTCATATTGGGGTCTATAACCGCGGTACTTGCAAATGGCGTAAGCTGGTCGTAAGTTACCGGCCGGTAAGCCTGTGAGATATTACCATAAATATTTGTGCTATTGGTGGTTTTGTATTGAAGACCTATTCCGAACAAGGCTACATACCTGTTTTTAGACCGATCAGAGGTCAGCACATCATTTCCGTCCGTAACATAGCCTTTCGCCGTGGAATTGATGTATTCATAACGAATTCCTGGTGTAATGGAGAACCTGTCATTAAGCTTGAACGTATTTTCTAAAAAGGGGGCGATATTTAAAGTGGTAAAATCAAGGTCATATTCATATCTTGGATCTAATAAGCTGAGGTCAAAATCGCTGCCGGTTGTTCCTTCACCGCCGCCTTGTCTTTTCATCCTACCTGTAAAAGCTCTTAATCCAGCCGCGAGTATATTCTCTTGCTTAAATAATTTGTAAGTATGCAATACACGAACCTCGGTCGTCCAGTTTGTAAACCGCTCTCTTTGAACTTCGCGATTCCCGTAAGCGTTGGTTACCGGGCTGATGGTGTCCAACTCGGCAGGTCCACCATCTTCATTTTTCCAAACGAGGTCGCGGGAACTTAACAAGACGGAGGATTTAAAATACAATAGCGTATGGGCCGTAAATTTATATTCTGCAGTCGCGGCAAAGATATTCCACGGACTGCGCAGCCAGTTCCTGGCACGGTAAGATGCCCGGCTGTCCAGATTGAATTGCACATCATCAAAACCACCCGGCATGTGGATACGGTTTCTCAAAATTGAATATTCCAATCCTATTTTTAGCCTGGCATTAGCCTGGTAATTAACACCCGCAAAACCGGAAACCTGCTGTACTTCCGAATTTGACCGCCAGCCTTGTATGTTTTTATATTGAATAAATCCATAATAATTAAATTTCCCTATGGTACCGCCAGCGGAGGTAAATGCATTAAATAGTCCAAAGCTTCCACCGGTTTCCTGAACATTGATCTCCAGTGGTTTATCTTTTACTCCCTGCTTAGTGATATAATTGATCACTCCGCCGAATTGGGGACCAAATTGCAATGACGACGCGCCTCTTGTAACCTCTATCCGTTCTATAGCTTCTAAAGGCGGGAGGTAATAAGCTTCCGGATAGCCATAAATATCAGCAGCGACATTATAGCCATTCTGTCTAGTATTTGTTTCAACTGATTGCGTTGGGTTTAATCCCCGGAATCCTATTCCGTTTGATGGAAAACCCCCGCCCTCCGTTTCTGAATAATTGGCGCCGGGAATACGTCCGAGAACCTGCCGCGGGTTATTTTGAGCGGTATTCGCATCCAGACTGTCCAGCAAAATGACCTCTGTTTTTTTACCAGCGTAAATTACCCCATTATGCACATCATTCAGATACCCCATACCGGTTATAGCTTTATAGCCCTTAACGGTCACTTCAGTTAACTGCTTTACTGCCACCTGGAGTTGGATATTAACTTGTACCTGTTCTATGCCGGTTAATACAATCGTCTTTTGCTGGCTAAAATATCCTTCCCGGCTTAGTTTGATCAGATGACTTCCATTCTGAATTTGAATAAACGAAAAAAAACCATTTTTGTCAGTCATAATCGTTAGCGTGTCCAATTGAACGGTGACTGCGGACAGGCTTATTCCGTTTTCGCCGGTAACGTGCCCGTAAATCTGATACCGCTTGATTTGAGCAGAAAGCGAAGATTGAATTATTAAAGACAACAAAATAAGAATTGTCGTCTTTGGTTTAGAAAGAAAAAAATTAAAGTAAGCTATATTCATTTTTATTTAGACTAATTACAAATAAGTCACAATGATACAAGAAATCACTTAGAAAATAAAACTTTATTAAAGTAAATTAAAAACTTCTTGCTGCAGTTGGCGTAAATCACACTTTCAAGGCTACATAGCCTACTCAATTATTTATGAAAGTTTAATGATTAATTTGAAACTGTGAATAGATATAGCCGAGTGTGAATAATTTGCTAAACAGTGTAAAACGCCGCTATTGTAATATTGAAGAGATTAATATAAATATTCAGAAAGAATCTTCACTTTAGGTTTTAAAGTAAGATAGTTTTTCGTTTTAAAAAAAAGATTGCTCGCAAAAGCTGGACGTAATGTCGTCCTCAGACTTGCGTCCTAATAACTGGAAATCGATTTAAATTTAAGGCATCACCTATTAAGATAAGTTTTAATAAGAAAACTGCGAAAAGGTCTCTATTAAATTCATGGGTCCTTATTTTGAAGCATTATATTGTTGTATCAATTTTCTGATAACCTTAAAATTGTATTTATTTTGTTGCTTGAAGGCAAGGTAGACCTGCTGTTTATCATTGATCAGATCGGTAAAGTGTTGGACTAATTGTTTGTCTGTTCCAAACAAACGCCTTTCGTTATTAATTTCGACCAGTGGCATATTCTTTTTATTTGCATACCAATACTTGGTAGTTGCTCTGTAACGATGAGATATCAATTCATACAAGTTAATTTCCCCGCGTTCGAGCAGGGCAACGAAAGTTGGCTTATCTTGACCTGGTAAAATGGCGGCTATGAATGTCTGAGGATTCATTTTTGACCAATGATAATCCTTTAGCTTATCTTCAGTTACCGACCCAAAATTCGTACTTCCGGGTAATTCATATAGAATATTTCCCAACCAGTTATATTTCAGTTTTACGGCGATGGTATCACCTTGTTTTGTAATAATATAATCGTTGGGCATCTTTTGAGCATAAGCACCTTTCAGGGATAAAAGAAGCACAATTGAGAGGGCGATAATCCTGGTCATAATATAAATTTTAATAGATAAAATTAACTTATTATTATGATGGTAACGTTATGAACTTGCCCATATTATGTAACAATACAGGTTGAAAGCAAAATTTAAAACCGCCTTTTAATTGACGGCGACAAAGGCGTATCTTATTCTGGCGTAATAAGAAATTATAAATGGTTCGTGTGACCGCTGTAGATCAAACGCTCTTTGCGCAGGATCTTTACCTTCGTTTTTCTGGATAATTCACCTACTCATTAATCCGGGTTCCGACCGTATATTTCGGATATCCACTATTTAATAAAACAAATGCGTTCGGGTAATCTTTATACTAATATGGAAAATCATTTCTTTATTAAAGCGCCTTTATGTTTTAACGCGCTGTCCAAAACCCTCGAAATCAATCACGAAGAGGAAATTTTCAGGGTCTCTTTAAATGGAACAACAATCGGCGCGGTTACCAGCAACGAAGATAAAAGCTGGGACCTGGCCGGGGGTGAACTTGATCAGGAAACAGTGAATTTGATAGGCGAAGGCATCGAAAAATATTATGATGAACATTACAGTTAATTTTTAATGTCTTAGTGCACTCAACCAGAAAAGCCCCGCCTAATCGTTTCGTAGGAAAACCCTTTGAAGAAGCTGCCTTTTCATTACCTGTCAAGATTCGTAACAATTGGGTAATTATCGTGCTTAATAATAGGATAACGAAAGAAAAGGAGGATGATTCCGAGTAAAGCGTATACCGCCAGGCTACTTTCGCTTTCATCTTTCGTTCTCATTTTATTAAAGCGTGCAGCCAGCACCTTTGTTCCGCCTTCCTGAATGTTTTTATATTCCGATTTGACGTAGGCGAGGATATTTTTTACATCCTGATCAGCAAGGTTAGTAAAACAGCCATGGCCTGCTGGTTAAACTGCTTATATATTTCCACCACTTAGGATCTTTCTTTGTGATCAGCGCCCGGTTATTTTGTATCCATTGGATCAGGTATTCCTCCTTATGTCCGATGGTAACCATCGGCCCGGGCCGGCCCTTCCGGTAGCGAGTCAATTTTATGACATGTGCCAAAATTATTGGCCGCCAATAACTTTTCCTTTCACCGCATCCGGGCCATTACAAAACAGTTACCGTAGTCGTTAGAACGTAAACAATTAAAATACTTTTAGCTGTGGTCTTATTTAATAGGTTTCATTGTTACGCTCTATGCCACGGTGCCGCTGTTTAAAAAATATATCGGTTAAATGTTCCGTATTTTTCCTTTATCCTTCCTTTTGGTAAACTAAGGGCCAGCAATACCAGACCGGACACTATGCCGTTCCATAAAGCAAAAGGCGGCACCCCTTTTACCAGAAGTATGGCTGCGATCAGCCAAAGGACGAAAATAAAATTAAGGAACCGTAAGGTCCGGCCAACCTCCGCCATGGCAATCACCGAAAAAGTGACCACTAATGCCCCAAGCGTTGTAAAGTAATTAGCGGTTTTACCGGTTATATTGAAATTTCCAGGATACAACATCCACCACAACCCTATAGCTGTGCACAACAGTAAACTCCAGGGCAGGTTCATTCCCCAGCCCATAGCCGGAAGTGTTTTGGAAATCGAATCCGTAAATAGCGGAGTGCGCACATCTTTACTGCCGCCTTTAACCGTGTCGCCCATCCAAAAAGTACGCCAAAAAGGCTTGCCTTCTTTTACCCGTCTGGTTAAAAATTGGATCATAGCTACCACTTCATCCAGTGTAAGGGGTATCATTACGACCATAGCGACAGCAGTTGTAAGACAAATAGTACACCAGTGTCCAACGGAAACCGGCTGCAATGTAATCAACACGATGCTGATCACACCGAGCGGAATGACCAGTATACCAAAAAAGCTGACCATCCATGGCATCGTACGCCACCGGTTCGACATACCCATATAGCCCATCAGCGCTTCTATGGTATAGGAAAGGTTACCCAGACCGGCATCAGATATAGGGAAAGATTTAGAAACCGAGGAGGTTAAAACCTTTTCAGTTCCCATGCTAAAAAAAGGGTCCCAGGCGTGATGGATATAGCCTAATTGATAAGCGGTTAAATAGCGGGAACAAAAAAAACCGATCCAGCCCAGTATGATAATGGGAGTGCGTTGCAGCCAGGTTGAAGGATTGTACGACCAGCCCGGCGGCGTATCTGGCCCCGGAGGCATCGTCATCATCATCTGCATCATACCAGGCATTTCCGGAATAAGCACCGATAAACCGATGGCAAAGACACCGGCTATACTATCAGTTATGTAAGCTGTCGCGTCGGGTGACCAAAAAATCAGCGGAGCGAACAGGAGCCATACACCAACAAACGCAGAAGCCCATGGTGCCCAAAGGCGGAAAGGGTTAGCCGAAAGTAAACTAAAGATAACCAGAAGCACCCCGCTGATAAGATCGCTATAGGTCATTGCGGCACTTTTATAACCAAACGTAAAAGGTGCTGCCATAAGAAAAAAACCGAGCAGGACATTCGTAACGTGTGTCCAATACAAGTTATTGTAATGTTCAACGATCATTTTTGTTTGATCTGCCAGCTGCTTTTGGGAAAATGGTTCACCTTGCGGCGACATGGAAGAATCATCGTGCTGCTTCATATAATTAGAATTTGGTTAAACCATAGTGGGGTTATTTTTTTAGTTTATTTACCTTATAGAACTTCTCTGGGTTTGCTTTTAGATTTTTAACAATTTCTGGCAAGGTATCGCTTAGCGCATGTTTTGGCCTCCAGTCGATCACCTGTTTTGCTTTCGTACTGTCCAGCTCGAAATGATCATCCGCCAAATCGATCATCCAGGGCTTTATAAATGCCTTGCCAAAAAGATTTAACATAAATGCGCCGGTTTTGGCAAACCACTTCGGTATCCGAATGATGTCTGATTTTTTGCCATTAATTGCTTTAGTGATGATATCCTGTAGTTCCTGATAAGCTAAGGTTTCGTTATCTCCGATATTCAAGATCACTTTTGGAGGCAACTCTTTCCTTTTGTCTATGACTTTAACAATAGAATCTACCAGATCATCAAGGTGAACATACGTACTGCCATGAGATATATCGCCAGGGTAAAGCCTTGCACTGATCTGCTCTTCATAAATACGCTGTATCTGGTTAGTAATGGGTATTGAATTGCCCTGTTCGTCATAAACGCCTGCTATACGCATTATCACGACCGGAATTTTACCTCTTTTCTCGTTCAGAACTTTTTCAGTTGCCACTTTTGACTTAGGGTAGTCCCACTTAGGCTTCAGCGGCCATTCCTCGTCCATTTTTACGCCCGGCGATGATGGTTTATATACAAGCATACTACTCGAAAATAAAAACTGGTCTACCTTAAATTTCTGAAGATTTTTTAATAACCTTTCCGTCCCTTTGACCGTTACTTTATCATATAAGTCAGAAGGCTTTCCTAAAAAATCGTAATAAGCTGCCAGATGTACTACAGATGCAATTTGGTTTCCGTAAGCATACCGAATCCGTTCAAAAGCAAATTCGACGCTTTGATCAGAGGTAAGGTCAACACAAATGCATTCAGCTTCGGCAGGTGGAAAAGGATAACCGGCGTTGTCTAATCCTGCAATAAGAAATCTTGAAGCCAGCTTTTCAATAAGCGCGGTACCTATCAACCCGCTGGCACCTGATACAACGATCAGTTCCTTCTGTATTGCACGGGGTTTGTTTGTCCTCTCTGTTTGTTCTTTTTCCATCTGTTCTACCAATTTAAATAGGTGGTTTTTTAATTTAAGCAATTCAGCCGCGAAAGTATATACTGACAGGCTTGCGCACATTCCGCGCAAGCCTGACTGCATTCACTGCTATGTTCAATTCCCATGCCGCAGAGCCTTTCGAGTTCTTCTCCGCAGGAAGTACAAATAAATGCACAAACCTGGCATAAATGTGGGGTAGTGATGTCATCCATTGTCAGCTCTAACGCCATTGCCCGGCAAACAGACGCACAATCCAAAGTCATGCGTATTCCCGTTTCCAACTCAGGTAAGGAAGCCTGTTGCATATTTTGAGCGGAACAGTATCCACAAATCTCAGCACACCGCTCAAACTTGTGGATAAGTTCCTGTTGATATAGATTGGACATCGTTTACTTTAAAATAATAATCGGCATAATCTCACCTTGATTTCTTTTTGACGAAACATTTGCTGCAATAATGTCAAGCGTACCAAAAGTGTCATTTCATAATCAAACACTAGTAGCCATTTGTTCACAGGCTTCAGCGCATTTGCGGCATGTTTCCGCACATTCGCTACAGTGTTCCATGCCCATCTGCGCATGTTTTTCGCATTCTTCCGCACATGCTTTGCAAACATCGGCACAGATACGGCACATATGCGCGCTATACTCACTGCCTAAACTCATCAACTCCGCCGCTGAACGGCAAACGGTCGCACACTCCAAATCAAGTTGAATACACCTTGCCATCATTTTGACTTCTTCCTCATTTAAGCATTCTGTAGCGCAATGGCTACAAGCAACCGCACATGCTACACAAGCATCAATGCAATCTTTGAATTTTTGATGTGACATAATTTTTCGATTATATGGTTAGAATTAATGAATGATGAAGTTATTTATTACCATTTGCCAGCAGCCAATCCTGAAACTGACCGATCTCTTTGGTTTGGCTGTCTATAATACTTTGGGCCATCGTTTTCATCGCATTTTCCGAACCCTTCAAAAGTTCTAAGCGTGAATTTTCAGTTGCCGTTTGGTGATGCCCAATCATAAGTATGGCGAAATCGTGATCGATCCTTCCATCGATAATCTGTAGATCGGCTTGTTTCATGCCTTTTTGCATATCCATCATCTGTTGCATGTCGAAATCCGGGTCGTTGCCGTGTGCCGGATGTGATTTTAAAAACGATGTCAACTGGGCAATCTCTGTCTGCTGAGCTGTAATGATGGATTGAGCCATTTGCTTCATGGTTGCATCAGTTCCGCTTTTTAGTTCAAGGTTGGCCATGTCAATTGCCCCCTGGTGATGGATGCGCATCATCAGCGCGAAGTCGTTATCCGGATCCTTGGTCATTTTTAACGTATCCATTTTCGCCATGGTAGCGTGCATGATCGCCATCATTTGATTTTGGTCATGCGCCTGTAATTGCAATTGGTTGCTGTTGTCTTTCTTACATGCACTGCATATCGCCATAAAAGCAGTTAAGATTGAAAGTTTAAATAGAATTTTCATGGTAATGTGTTTATATTAAATTATCGATTTTATCCTTTATGATTGGTCTTCCATTGCTGGAACGCTTTGATATCCTGGCTTTGCTGCGGAATGGATTTTTGTGCCATTGAACGAAGTTTGTCTGTTTTGCTGTAGGCTATTATACTTTTTGCCATTTGAATGCCGTCGGTATGATGTTTAATCATCATGTCAGCAAATTCATGATCCACCGAGGACATCGACATATGGCCCGGTTTTATCATAGACATCATATCATCTTGCATCGCTTTTGCCGGTCCTGAATTTTTTTTCATGGGATCATAGTTTTTCGGGGCGCTTTGCAAAGAAGCGATCAACTTATCCAAGTCTGAAACTTCCTTCGTTTGGTCATCAATGATCTTTTGGGCCAGTGTTTTCAACTTGGCGTCTTTGCCGTCCTGAAGTTCGATTTTGGCCATATTAATGGCTCCCTGGTGGTGGATTTTTAACATCGACGCGAAATCGAGGTCGACGATGCCTTTCATTGGCTGCGACTCCATATCTTTCATCATCTTATTCATTACCTCCATTAATTCGTCACCATGGAGCGCTTTTTTAATTTCAGAGCTTGAAATATTAAGCACTGCATTTGCCGGTAACCGGCCAGTCCCGATAACTGATCCATTAGCGTTGTTTAAGCTTATTGCATTAATTGTCAAAAATGGGATGATTAAAATTGCTGTTTTCATAGTTTTAGTTTTAGTTTTATTTGTTTTATGATTACATGATAGATTTTATAAGATGATGGTCAGACCTCCGCCAAAACCATATTGGTTATCGTAGCTTGCCGAAACCGCAAAATTTTTGGTAAGGATATAACGCGTGTCGACCTGGAACTCATTATCTGTATTATAAGAGGAGCCCATGTACAGCCTCGTAGTAAGTGGTATGTCCTCCCGGCTAATCGTGAAGCGAAACTGCCCTTTACTGCTGATACGCGCATCTGTTTGTAAGAAAAGCGGAAGAAGGTAGCGCAAACCAACTACCGCGCTGTTATCGCCGTTACGACGAAACAGCCTCCCCTTTTCTGTCTGCTCAAAGTTGCCCCCCACATAAGCAGCCAAATACTGGTTATTATCCAGGTACCGCTGGAAACGCGGGTCAATTTCATAACGTCCGTCGTAGCTGAACCTGTAATTAGCGTTGAATTCATACCGCGTATTCGATATGAAAATGGACCCGACACTGGTTTGTGAATGAAAGGAGGCCATGCCCCAGGTATACCACCGGCGATCATCTTTTAAAAGGGGGTTATTTTTCTGATAGGGCGCAACCTCGGCATTGCTGGGGTTATCTTCATAACGGACTACTCTGGCCATACCGGACATCATATGATATAAGGTATGACAGTGAAAAAACCAATCATGCGCTTCATCTGCTAAAAATTCAATCGTCTTAACCTGCATAGGTTCGATACTGACGGTATGCTTCAGCGGCGCGGAATCACCCATAGCATTCAGAACCCGGAAAAAGTGCCCATGCAAGTGCATAGGATGCTCCATCATCGTGGTATTATGTAAAACAAACCGTACAACCTCGCCTTTTCTGATCAATAATTTGTCTGCTTCCGATAGAGCTTTATTGTTGATCAGCCACGTGTAGCGAATCATACTGCCGGTAAGATAAAGGTGGTAAGTCCTGACCGTATGGTTCCCTTCTATGGCTGTGGAACTGTTGGCCTGAAGCATATCGTAGGTCAGTATTTTCCCTTCACCACCTAATCCAAGCAGCATAGAACCACCCGGCCCCATCTTTGTGCCCTTACCGTCATCGGTCATATTCATGCTTCCCATGTCTCCCATATCCATGTTACCCATGTCTTTCTGCTGGCCGCCCATACCTGGTTTCGTGTCTTTCATGGGCATTTTTTTCCCTTTTTCGCCGACCATTTTTTTCATGCTTGAATCGCCCTTCATGTCCATGCCGTTCATCTTCATTTCAGGCATAGGCTTAGCTGCTTTATCATCCATTTTCATGTCACCCATATCCATGCCATCCATTTTCATTTTGCCGGTACTTTTGCTGAATTCCAGGCCGTCGTTTTTTACTTTTGAGTTGGGCACGGAATTCATAGACATATTCATCTGGCTCATCATCCGGTTAAAGGTGTGCGTCAATTTATAATACGGCACGGGAGGAATGTCTTTCACTTTAACTTCGGCACCAGAACCAAACCAGGCCGACACTTTCCCTGAGACATCCTGATAGGTCGCACGGAATTCATATTTGCCTTTTAAGGGTATTTTGACAAGTACGTCATAAGTTTCTGCCGTTCCGATCAGGATCTTGTCAACCGTCACAGGTTTTACAGCCAGGCCATCAGCCGCGATCACCGTCATCTGGCTTCCGGCGTAATTCAACCAAAAGTAACTGGAAGATGAACCGTTGATAATGCGCAACCTAACGATCTCGCCCGGTTTGAATTTCGACAACTGCTGATCAGTATAGCCATTGACCAGAAACCGGTCGTATTTGACATCCGCCAGATCCATGGCCGGCATACGCCTCCAGTCCAGCTTTAATTTATCGCCCAGGTAACCTTTTGTGATCGCTCCGCCGTAACTGAGTACGCTTCCTTTCTGAATGGAGAACCAGTCGGTTCCACGTTTTAACATCCTTTGCACTTCTTTCGGTTTATAATCCGTCCAGTCGGAAAAAAGCATCACTTGTTCGGGGTATTCTTTGCTTTTCATTTGAGGATGTATCACAATGGAGCCGTAAAGACCAGACTGTTCGTCCAAATCTGTATGTGAATGATACCAGAAAGTACCGGTTTGCCTGAGAGGTATAATAAACAGATGGGTGGAATCCGGCATGATCGGCACTGTGGTCAGATAAGGCACACCGTCGTACTGATTGGGCACCAAAACACCATGCCAGTGAATAGACGTTTCTGTTTTCATCCGGTTGTGAACACGAATATAAGCAGTGTCTCCTTCCGTAAATGATAGCGTGGGGCCTGGTATATGGCCGTTTATCGCCATTGCTTTTACCGGTTTTCCGGTATAGTTAGCAATAGTATCCGTGATATAGAGGTCGTAGTTTATCCGTTTGCCGGCATGAATAAAATGATCATTCAGGGTAGAGGACATACTGGCTATAGTGTCCTTTCCCTGTTTAGTCATCGCTTTCATAGGCATACCCGGCATCCCGTCACCCATTTTCATTTGTTTCTGCATATCCATTTGCTTCATGCCAGTATCTTGCATCTTCATTCCGGGCATTGCCGTTTTGTCCTTCATATTCATTCCGGGCATACGTTCCTTGCTCATTTTCATCCCTGGCATTCCCGTCTTTTCCTTCATATTCATTCCGGGCATACTTTCCTTGCTCATATTCATCCCTGGCATGGCCTTACTTCTTTTTTTAATGCCCGAACGCTTACCTGAACTGCCCTCCATTTTCATCCCTGGCATCCCCGAAGTATTTTTTGAAGGCACATGATGAGTCACCGCAGTCGACTTTGCAGGTTTTTTTATGACATTTTTTGAGGCAGGCATCGGCATTTTCATGTGCATGGTGGTGTCGCCCATACGCATTTTTTTTTGTTGACATTGGGCTGAATGACCAAATCCAAGCAGTAAGATGATTATTAAGTTAATGGTGATTTTCATGAGCTTAAATTTTATCCAGTGGTTTCCTGTCGCTTTTATTGATTGATTTATATTCACTTGGAGTCAAACCAGTGATGCTTTTAAATTGATTAGACAAATGTGCATTGCTGCTATAACCCATAACATTAGCTATTTCATTCATATTCAGCTCACCATATTGCAGCAATTCCTTCACCTTTGCTATCTTTTGCTGAATGATGAACTTTTCGATAGTTACATCCTCGTGATCGGAGAATATACGACTCAGATATGAATATTCCATTTGCAGGGATTCGGCAAGCATACTGCTGAGGGTTTGATGAACATCGGTCAGGTCGGAATGGTGAATCAGCTTGATAACGGTATTTTTGATCTTTTCTACCAGCCGGTCACGTTCCTTATCGATGATCTCAAAACCCAGGATCTTTAACGAGGAAGCTATCTGCTGCATCTGTGCCTCGTTAGGTTCGGGATGGAACTGAACCTCACCAAGGCTGATGTCAGAGATCAGAAAATTATGATTATCAATTTGTTGTTTGACGACCATAATGCAACGGTCGCAAACCATATTTTTTATATGAAGAAGCATATTCGATTTTCAAGTGGTTAATGATTGAACATTAAAATACCAGCCGCGTGGGGTGCGGCAGCTAAAAATCAAATGAGGATGGAACGATTTAGAATGTATATAAATGGCTTCGAGGCATCAGGCGGTGCTTTAGAAATAGGCCATTTGAATTGATCTGTGCGTGTCTGAACAACAATATCCTGGCAATATGAGACGCCGTGAAGTGGAGGTTGATACACCTCCAAATGTAATTCTGATGATCCGGCAATATTTTCCTTGATCACCGATAAGTTCTGCTGGTTGCAGCAAGTACAATGTTGACTTCTTATTTGATAAGCGGAGTCTTCCGATGGCTCGTCACAGCAATGATCGTCGTCACAAGAATCAGTTTTAGACAATGCGGCCCCCTTGTTAACATAGCCGGGGCCTGCATCGGCACAACAATGAAAAAAGCAGGCTGATACCCCTGATGTTAACATCAGGTATAAGGCCGCCAAGATCAGTGCACTAAACTTCTTCATTCCTTATTACTACACAAAAAAGTTACAATTGTTCTTGGCTATATATTTTTCTTTTAAATTAAAATCCCGCTGACATCGCAGCAGGATTTCTGTCTGCTAGTTTGCTAATCAATTCTTTGTGCAAAATAGCCTTTTGCCGTCACGCTTTCGATGATCTGTTCGGCAGTCAATCCTTCTGCCTGCACGGTAAGCACCTTGTCGCGATTGGCTGTATCTACCTCCCATTTATCTATACCCTTTAAATTGTCTAATGATGGGGTTACAGCTGCTATGCAGCCACCACAGTTGATATTCGTTTTGAATTTGAAAGTTTCCATGTTATTGATTTATATTAAATGTTAATTTTTGACAATTTCAGCCGGAGGCTATTGCTCACCACAGATACGGAGCTTAGTGCCATAGCCGCCCCGGCGATCATCGGATTCAATAGGAATCCATTAAAAGGATATAACAATCCCGCCGCAATAGGTATGCCGATCAGGTTGTAAACAAATGCCCAAAACAAATTCTGTCTTATGGTACGGACCGTCAGCCGCGAAAGCTTTAACGCTTTGGCGATCTGCGTAAGATCGGGCGATATTAGCGTGATCTTAGCAACATCCATTGCGATATCTGAACCCTGTCCCATCGCGATGGAAAGATTAGCTTGCGCGAGCGCCTGGCTGTCATTGATACCGTCGCCGACCATAGCTACGACCTTTCCATCGGCTTGCAGTTGTTTAACAAAGTCTGCTTTATCTGAAGGCAACGCTTCTGCTATGACATGATCAATTCCTGCTGCAGCTGCAATGTTGTTCGCCGTTTGCCGGTTGTCACCTGTGACCATATAAACTTCGATGCCTTGTTTTTTTAAATCTTCTACCGCCTGCGCGGAATTGCTTTTAATCTTGTCTTGAATGCCGACGATCCCCAGTACCGATGTATGATCTGCAAAATAGATAACAGTCTTAGCGGAATTCAGCCACAGATCCTGTTGCTTTTTCAAATCATCCGGTATTTTGATGTTAATGCTGTTAACCAGTTTTGGGCTACCGGCCAAATAAGGCTTTCCGTCACGCAAACCTTCAACCCCACGTCCGGTTAGGCTTTTAAAATAACTCATGGAAACAGGTTTTATAGCGAGATTTTTAAGATGTTCTACAATGGCCGCCGCCAAAGGATGTTCTGATTGCTGTTCTAACGACAGCAAAATCCCTGCAAGAAATGATCGGTCCTCTTCGGCCTCTTTTGTCCAGGCCAGATCTGTGACTTTTGGCTTGCCCTCGGTTAATGTTCCGGTTTTATCAAGAATAACAGCATTAACACGATAACCAAGTTCCAGTGCTTCAGCATCTTTAACAAGAATGCCGTTTTCAGCACCTTTACCGATTCCGACCATAACTGCGGTGGGCGTTGCCAGTCCTAAAGCGCAGGGGCAGGCGATCACCATCACCGTCACCATCGCTAATAGCCCCTGGGTGAGGGCGTGCTGCCCGCCAAACAGTATCCATGCCCCGAAACTCAGCAACGCAATTAACATGACAACCGGCACAAAAATGCCAGCAATTTTATCGACAAGTTTTTGCACCGGCGCTTTTGAACCCTGCGCCTCCTGAACCAAGTGGATGATCTGGGCCAGCATCGTTGCGCTTCCTACTTTTTCGGCCGTAAAACGAAAACTGCCTTTTTGATTTATTGTTCCTGCAAATACCTTATCACCTGCCTTTTTTTCAACGGGAACTGGTTCACCGCTGATCATACTCTCGTCAATAAAAGAGTTCCCTTCAAATAGGACGCCGTCAACGGGGATTTTTTCACCTGGTCGAACCTGCAAACGGTTACCAACCTGAACATCTGCAATGGGCGTTTCTATTTCTCCCTGTTCAGTAATTAGTAATACGGTTTTTGGTTGCAGCCCGATCAATTTTTTGATAGCGGAGGAAGTATTCGATTTGGCCCGCTCTTCCAGAAGCTTGCCCAACATAATAAAGACGATCACTACAGCTGCGGCTTCAAAATATACATGGGGCATCAGCCCTTGACGATACCAGAATTCGGGGTATACGGTATTAAAAACGCTAAATGCAAAAGCGATTCCTGTACTCATCGCGACAAGCGTATCCATATTGGCCCTGCCGTGACAGGCCTGTTTCCAGGCATTGATAAAAAAACTCCTGCCCGCAATAAATAATACAGGCGCTGTCAGTACCAACATGATGTAATTCCCATAAGGAACGTTCATGAAAAACATCCCAATCAATACAACGGGAACGGTTAATATTGAGGCCCAAATGATGTTCTTCTTTAGTTTTTCCAAATGGCTTTGCCGGGCTTCTTCTTGTTTTTTCCTCCCATTAACCGTATCAATGATCAAATCATACCCCACAGATTGTACAGCCTGTTGCAAGGTTGAGGGTTGTATCAAAGCTGGATGGAAGGCTACTTTTACCGACTGTGTAGCATAATTAACTTCCGCCTTTTCTACACCTTTTTGTGCATTGATCATTGATTCTACACTGGCCGCACATCCGGCGCAGGTCATGCCGGTCACAGGAAAAGTAAGTGTTTGAGTTGGTGCTGTCATTCTAAATTAAATATATCGTTACAAAGTTACGCCTCATCTTTTTATCACTATTACATAATTCAGGGAAAGAATTACATAATTATTTAAGTCCAAACTTTTTCTTGGTCAAAACGGGATTGTGCCGTCTTAACATAATTAGTTGCTGTTTAATGCAGGTGCGTATGGAATATCGCCCATAAAACAACAACAATTCCCGCCATGCTTAACAAGAACACAAGCGTATAGATAACTTCCTTAATTATTCTGGCGACTGTCCAGGGCCTTTTCTTTTCAGGGGCGGGCTTTTTAATTTTTTTCTTTTTAGGAATTGACATAGACAATAATTTACGGGATAGTGTAATCGAAAGGTCAATTTGTAAGCTCTTACTTAAAAGTTAACGCTCGGCAATGTTCTTGTCTGTTACTTTAACGAATGACGCAGCAATTAAAGATGTTCCGGTCTGTTTATGGCAGGTCTGCCACTTCGCTGATAATAGGCTGATAATTCGCCCATTTCCGTACGTAAACGCTTTATTAGCTTTTTAGAAAAAGCCCCCAGTTCCTTATCATGCCCATACTTCGATAATAGCTTGGCCATTTTTAAACCTTGCTGGTCGAGGTCAATCATCAGCAGCACAAACTCCTCGTCGGTTGTTAGCCTACTTGGAAAAGTGTTTTTTGTATGCTGGGCAAACGAATCTATTTGGCGGCTTATGCCGGTTTCTTTATGTCCGGAATCATAGTTTACATGGAAATTCACTTTAACCAGGAAATTATTCAATTCTAAAGTTTCATGAATACGGTCAGTTATCATTTTCCGGACATTCCGGACCAACAGGTTGTTTTTTCCCTTTTGCATCTCCAGCATTTCCATATCGACAGCACCAAGATTGCTTACGATAATTAACATGACAATATCCCGGTCAGTATTACCCGTCATGAGCAACTGACCGAATTGCACATTCATCTTGTCAATAATACTATTGAAACTAACTGTGGTATCCTGATTATCGAAACCGGACGAGACGTATCTATTCCTGCCATGACCATGAACGGTCACGGCATAAAATAAAAATAACGCAAAAAATCCAAGTGTCTTGTGCCTCATCGGAATTGATCGTATTAGTTGGCCGCATGCTGCCTGATTAGCGGGAAAGCCGGTTATTTCATGGTGGAATCCATCTTCATCAGACTATCTTGTTTGCCGGATTTCGCATGTTCTTTACCCATATCATCCTCTTTCATCAAATATCTGCCCATTGGCCCTACACCGGCGATATGCGTTAACCGTGCACCGTGATGGCCAGCAATGGACAAACAAATAGCAGCAAGTGTAGCTGATACCAGAACGACTGCATTATATGACCTGGAATAAAATTTTGCAAAAACACCTATTGCTTTTAAAAGCAACGTGATGCCCGATAACCATAAAGTGTACTTTGCATACTTCTCGTGCGCTGCAAATATTGCCATAGCAGCCTTAGGCGTATTATCAGCTGGATCAGCATGGAACAAAGTGCTGGCCGCTAATGCGGAAAGAAAAGCCGCGGCCATGATCGCCAATGTGGCCCACCTAATTTGATGCCATTGCGGCTTCGCAACAATAATGACCTGGAAAGCAAATGCCATTAAAATCAATACAATAGGAAAGTGTATAATTAATGGATGTAACGAGGGAAATCCTGAAAACATAGTTTTAATATTTAAGATTTGATATTTGACCGGTTCAAAGCGATACCGGACTCCATAATGAAATAAGCAGGCATTGCTAAAAACAATGGCGCTTAGCAATAACCATTTTCAAGGCATTCCACCAAACATTAACTTTGACTGATGGACGATAAAATGGCCAAAAAAGTCACGGGTCAATTATTCCTTCGAATGATGAAAAGGAAAATTATTGGAGTTTATCAAATCTGGAAACGCTGGATAGCTATCCGCATCGTCCAAGAGGGCGGCCATTGGGAAACCTTTTTACTAGTTTTAATCCGGGGCAATAAACTGGTAATCTTGACGATATGTGGGACACAAGAAAAAAATATTTTCTGAGGTGCGTCAAATGAAATCCTGTTACCTTGGGGTGTTTCTTTGGCCAACGAGTTGAATCGGGACGTGCCGTTCTGACAGCATGCATCTTCCTCGTTTTGAAAACTAGGAGGATGATTATTTTTTTCGTTTAAGGAGCGGTAAACATTAACCTTATTAACTATGGTATGAAAACCATTCTGATGTTCATGATGATCAGGCAGATCCTGAAAAGTCTGGTGCAAAGTACAACCAAGCCCAATAATAGAGTTGAGCAAAAAGATAAATAACAGAAGCGCCGCTTTTTTTCTCATTAACTATCTAAGTTAACATTTTTATTGTTATTTTGTTTCGTAAACCTATACTTTATTGGCCTTTGCTGTAATTGCTGCTTATCAGTTGTTAAAGTGGGGCAATTTATATCCGTGTTCACTTATTACTCCACGCAAATTTGCTCAAGGTCAGCCAAGTTTGTACAGGTCTGCCTGGTTAAAGTTAAAAACATTATTACGGCGAGCTATACAGAAAACTTTTACAGTAAGCTAATACTTGCATTTGTAAAGTGGCAGAGTCGTTACTTTAGAACAGCCTTGGTACAGGTGCGCTTCAGTGGATAAATAAATATATTACGTTTAATGTTTATTTCAACAAAATGAAGAAAAAGTCCGTGTTATAGTGCAGAATCCGGTCATTGTCGAATTGTTTTCCTGATATGCGAAGATGAAGGTTATGAGGTAAAGGTTTTAGAATAGATACGCAGAGCCAAATATGACAAGCGATTATTGACTATAATTTGATGTCATCATCCTGGATATCATCAGCCAAAGTGAAGAAGGTACATTATTATGCTTTACGCTAAAAGAAAACCCAAAAACGAAACACATCCCGGTAATCGTACCTTCGACGCATCCAAAGGTCCTGACTGCCCTTAAAGCAGTTTGCGCAGATGACTCCTGCAAAACGCTTTCACTTTGCCAATTGATACTAAATCCATACGGATTCGGTTCATGTTTTCATAGAATTCAATTAGGACAGCTGCAAGCAGATTGCTGGATTTTATGTTTGGCCGGTGATTAACTTGCTGAAATGTTGTAAAAGAGGCCTCAACTGTTAAATTAATGCGTGCGTCTACAGTTTTTTCTTTGGATTTAACCGACATAAAACAGACAAAATGGTTGCTTATTTGACTATGAAAGCGATGAAACAGTGCCGATTGTTGTGAAACGCTGTTTGATTGTCCATTTCTTATTTGGTATTGTACGATTTCATTTGCTCCATCGTACAATGCCAGCATGAGCTTAACATAGTAATTGTCGGAACCGCTTTCCACTGGTATCGCTTTGGAATTTAGCGACGCGGGCAGCAAGCAATTTGCTCAGTGGGAAGTGACTGTCTGAAAGTTATTATTTTTATGGGAATTGAATGGCCTTGAACACCTTGGTTACGCCAATGCTTCCGTAAACCAATAAAGTTATGATAGTGAATGCAGCAAGTTTAAGCTTTGTGAAAGACAGTTCATCCATGTTTTTAAATTAACTGAAGCAACTGGATATTAAGATCGGCTGTAAAATAGTCGTTGAGCAATTTATTGACTTCGACCAATCTGCTGGTATCAAGATCGATAACGGCGACACGGTCAGCGTTTCAAGAAAATTCTTGGAAAGTATCCTGATCAGCTAAATCTCTATGCAACGTCGTAAAAAGAGGGTACCGCAGAACCATACTACGCATTATACACGCAATGTATCGCCACGCCTTGTGTGGATCAAAATTATCCGTATCATTGATCATACTAAGGTATATTAATGTCACTGATGATCATTGAAGGGATTATACAGTATGTCCATGTAATGAGGAAGCACTAACTTATTGTTTTATCAGTACTCCTGCAAAAAGAATTGTGTTTGTGGGTTGAAAATAGGTGTTACCTGAAAGTGTAAAATGATTTCGGGCGAAAGAAACCAGGAGAGAAACGCTATGTGTTATTTCAAATGCACCCGAAAGGCCATAAATAAAATAGTTTGCCTGTCCTTTTTCATTTTCTTTCTTCTCATTGATTGTTAATAGATTGTATCCAAAATAGGGGGCGAGTGTAATAGAGTGTGCATCTTTGTTTAAAACAATGTCATTCGACAAATGAAAAGCATATTGGGAAAAATTAATTTTATCTGTACCGGTGTTCCCCGATCCTTCAAATTGAAAAAACAAGGATCTATATAGGCGAAAATACGTCCCTATCTGAAATCCGTATTTTACAAAACTTGAAATGTGCGTTGATGAGTTTGCAATATTGACAGGGAATTTTATAAAAGTTAACGAATAATGAAAATTATCCTTCGTAAAATAATTTAACCAACTGCTTTTTTGCTTTACTGAGTTCCTGTTTGTTCGTATGGTATCAGTTATATCAGCAGATAATTTACTCAAATAATTGTATCGCTCAGAATGGCTAAGTAGTGTGTCAGCTTTAAGCCAAATTGAAGAATCGCCTTGTTTTGAAATGTTTTGAGTTACATCATTTTCTTGAATTATATCCCCATAGGCAAATGGCCCGATGTTAGATGTGTCTGTTTTTGAGGTAATATAATTGGTTGTTGTAGTGGGATTTTCCTTTTTATAAATGGTATTACCTTTCATATAGGCCTCTTGTACGTACCAGCGGTTACCTAAAAGACGGTAAGCAATATGGTACTGAAGCTTTGACTTGGGCAAAGTGCCATAACGCGTGACGTTAAAGTAACTGATGTCAGCGCCAACAAAAGCATAAGTGGCTGTATCTATATATAATGTTCCACTGGTTGCCTTTTGCTTTTTAGTAGAATCTCTTTGCGAGAAGTTGATGACATAAACATTCCTATCATGATACAATCTTTTTTGCATCAACTGATATTGAAATTCTTTTACTTTCGACGCTGTAATAAAAGGCGCACGGTTATGGATGATGTCAGCATGAGGCACTGTTAAATATCCTCCAATCCATTTGATGAAAATTAAAGATTTGTCAGTAATTGTATCGATTTTATTTTGAATCAGTTTTACTTCTTCATGCTTATTTTCATAATATGAGGGAACATATATTTGTACAATTGCATCGCTATTGAATAAATCTGACCGATTTTTTAAATATTGTAGCCGCATCGCGCCTGTTAATATATAAGGTTTTTGTGGATAATTATCCGGAATACGACTTATTGCCTTTTTTAAAATAGCAGACCCTGTACCCATAATTCTAACTTCAGCAAGTTCAACATAGCTTGCCCGCAATTCTATGTCAAAAGCGTAATTACCAGTAAAGTTTAGAAACAACTGTTTGTACCCGACACTTGTAAAACGAATACCCACTTGTTTAAATTGCGAAAGCTCAATCGTAATTTTGAATTTCCCTAATGAGTCAGTGGCGATACTAGTCTCGCCAACCCGAACTGTAACACCCTGTAAAAAGTTTTTAGAATCAAAGTCCCGGACAATTCCACTTAAGACAATGTTTTGAGCGTTGCAATATATAGTTATAAAGAGTGGCAAGACAAAGACTAAACATTTCTTCATTTTATGAACCAATAAAAGATGATTTGAATCGACATCTATTAAACCAGCGCTGAAATAAGCTTTTTGATATTCAATTGTTTTCTACTCTCCAGAATCTGTTGTCCGTAACCAGTATGATACCGGTGTTTGCTCATCATCCCAATATTCTGTAAATCCCAATCCCGATCAGTAAACCTTTGAGCAAGATTGACGACCATTCTGCCCGGAGGCGAACGGCATAATCATTGTAGTTCTTCTTCGATAAGTGATAGAGATCTGCATCGCAAATGATCTGTTCCAAAAGACCATTGGGTTGTTGCGGGAAGCGGGTTGACCTTATACATTTTATTACTTTTTCAACGAAATCCCTGCTACATGCTTCGGAGCTTAAAAAACCATCGGCAATATTAATACTTGAGTTTTCATGTCCGTCATATTCAAAGCAATAGCCGGTATCGTGAAACCATCCGGCTACCTCCAGAACAACTATATCCTCGTGAGTAACAGCGCTAACCCTGCCAATTTCCTTCACCGCCTCAGCGACATCCTGAGCATGAATTTCGTTATGAAAGTATATATTATTCGGAAGATTTTCAGAGATAAATTTCCTGACGAACCTTTCAGATCTTGCTACAATATTCATTGTCGTTTATTTAGCAGGTCAATCAATGCGTTTTGCTTTTTAATACTATCCCAAGCTAATTTTTTTAAACGCTCGCTTTCACCCATTGATATAAACGCAACACTGATCTGATCCATGTTTTCATAAAATTCGATTAACAGTGCTGTGAGAAGGCTACTTGACGTTTGGTTTTGTTGAAACTCAAACCGGCTGAAATGCTGTAATGCAACATCGGCCATAGCTTTAAAACGCGGATTGACCCGGCTCTCATGTGATTTAACCGCCAGAAAAGCTACATATCGATTGCTCATTTGATCATGAAATCTTTGAAATAATAAGGATTGTTGCGAAACATTGGTATCCGATATTTTGCCAGCCTGCATTTTTATCATGTCGTTTGCGCCGTCATATAAGGCGAGCATCAGCTTGACATAATAATTATCCGTTCCGTTCTCCACCGGTATCGCTTTAAACGTGGATATACGTGTTTGCAGCAATTTGCTAATGGAAGTATCTGATGGAAAACAATAATGTAGCGTTTTTACAGCAGCCCGGACTTTATCAATCGGCCCACAAGCGGAATAGCAAATCAAAAAGGCAACAAATATACTTTTCATGATAAATAATTAAATGATCAGCCGGGCAATGTCAATGTAACATACATAGATAGCGAGAAGCACAATTATGATTAACCCGCTAATCTGAACATAGGCCAGGACCGTCGTGTTCATCGGTTTTCCACGGACTGCTTCGATCCCAATAAACAAAGCTTGACCGCCATCCAGAACCGGCAAGGGCAGTAGATTAAAAAAAGCAATGGCTGTTGAAATCAAAGCAAGCAACCGCCAGAATCGTAGCCAGTCCAGCTTTCCTCCAAAAAGCATTGCGATCCCTATTGGGCCGGTAATTGCGTCGGCGACCTTAACCTTACCCTCCATAATATCCTTTAATCCCTTGGCATTATCGGAAAACGAAGACCAGGTGCGTGTCGCCCCGACACCTAAGGATTGCGGCAAAGTTACCTTTACGGATTTTAATTTGGGGTGAACCGCCTTTAGCGAAAACCCAATATGGCCGTCCTTATCTTTATGGGCAAGTACCTGGCTGGTCTTGCCATCATGAATTACGGTAAGCAATATCTGCTTTTGCTTATTCTCCTGCAGTCTTACCATGAAGTCATCGTACTGATGCAGTGGTTTTCCGTCAAGCGCTACCACGCGGTCATTTTTCTTGATGCCCGCGTTGCGAAGCTCACTGTTGGTATAAATGGAATCGAATTTAAAAATGGTACTCATACGAAAGAATTCCGTTGGCGCTTTATCTGCCAGCAAACGCATGATCTCCGGCGAGATCTTCAGGTGCATATGTACCTTTTCATCCGCTTTACTTCTGATGACCGTTAATATGGTATTTCTTTTAAGGATGCGCGTGCTCAATAATTCATCCTGATAAAAGACGGAGTCGCCGTCAATGGCGACGATCTTGTCGCCGGGCAATAACCCTGCCTTTAACCCAATTTCACCAGGCGTTATTCCGTAATCTGATTTAAGGCGTTGAATGTATCCTTTACCATAGATCGCCGTTTGCACGGAAAAGATGGAAAACGCCAATAACAAATTTAGTATAATACCCCCGGACATGACAATTAACCGCTGCCAGGCGGGCTTAGTCTTATACGATCCGGCTTCCGTTTCAAAATCAGGGACGCTGCCCGGGTCTTCATCTTCAGGCTCGTGAAGTCCAGCCATTTTAATATAGCCTCCCAAGGGGAGCCAGCCTATGCCATACAACGTTCCTTTATACTCAAATTTGAATAAGCTGTAGCCCCAGGCATCAAAAAACAGGTAGAACTTTTCTACTTTTATCCCAAATGCCCTGGCGGCAATAAAATGTCCTAACTCGTGTACCGTCACCAATAAAGAAATACCCAGCATGAACTGAGCTATCATAATCACTACTTGCATACCTACCTATTCATAAATTCTGTCGACCGCACTGCATAGGACATGCCCGATCAGGATATGCATTTCCTGAATACGGGCTGTAGTTTTGGAATTCACATTCAGTAACACATCTGATAATGTAGCTATTTTGCCGCCACCGTTACCTGTCAGGCCAAGTGTATGGCAATCAAGGCCTTTCGCTGTGATCAAACCTTGTAGTACATTTTCGCTGTTGCCGCTTGTTGATATTCCGATAGCCAGATCGCCGGGTTGTGCCAACGCCTCCACCTGACGGGCGAAAACTCTGGCAAATCCATAATCATTGCTGATCGCGGTTAGGGCCGATGTATCGGTTGTTAACGCTATGGCGGGAAGGCCACGCCTTTCTTTAACATATCGGCCGGTAAATTCTGCGGCAATATGTTGCGCGTCACTGGCTGATCCGCCATTGCCGAAAACCAGTATTTTTTTCCCTGCCGCAATTACACTCGTAACCAATCTGGCAGCCGCTGTTATGGAACTTAGTAGTTCCGGATCGGTAAGCGTTGCTACGGTGTCCTGATGTTCGCGGATCTCCGCCAGTATTAAATCATTATTTTCCATATTATTCCTCATCATTTTTTTCAGCGCCGTGTTTGGCTTGCATTTCTTTCTTCCATCTGGTGTACCATGACTGATGGTGCAAAGCCAGCAGCGCATAAAGCGCACCTGTTGCAACAAAAGCAATGATCAGCATATTCAGTCCTATTGCCACGCCTATACCAGCCGTGCACCAGATCGTGGCCGCCATTGTCAATCCGCTGGAGCTATTGGTGACGTCATTTTTATAAATAATTCCCGCCCCTAAAAAGCCGATACCAACCAGGATATTGGCAATGATCCGTGACGCTGCCGCCAGGTCGCCCATGTGCTCACCGATAGCCGTGAATAAAGCGGCGCCCAGACAAACGGCGGCATAAGTCCTGATGCCTGCGCTTCGGCCATGCTTTTCGCGATCCAGCCCAATCACGCCGCCGAGGATGACTGCCAATAATAGTTTGAGCACTATTGTCCATTCACTTTCATCATTTATTATCATACTATTTCCCCTGTTCATTGTGATTAACCACGGTTATCTTATGTGCTATATCCCGGATCGATTTTATTAATACTGTATCATAATAACCGGAACATTTTCCGCAGAGAATATGAATAAAAAGTTCCTTTTCGAGTAAAAGTTCCGGCAGGTAAGGCGTTCGCTGGGTTGACAAAAAAGCGTGGAGATCTTGTTCCGAACCTGGTTTAAGCGCGAATATTGTGATCGGCGTAGCGGTATCGCCAAAAGTATCCTCGGGAAAACTTTGCAGTGTCAGCAGGTCGTTAAGCGGAAAATAAGCACTTTGTTCTTTAACGATATTGCCGTTACCCGATCTGTTGGACTGACTGAATCCAAGATCCTTACCTAATCCCTCAAAATCATCTGACTGTAAATGATAATGCCAATCTGTTGTGTGTACGAGCTTCAAAACATCCGTTAAGAAAGGAGAATAACGGGTAAGTATGTAACAGTTTAGCCCTGATGTTAATTGCTTAGCAAGGGACAGGTAATGGTGCAAATGCCTGAAATACCGCGCCGAATCATTATCGGTGGCCGCCTGTTTAACGAATAAATAACTGAAAAGTCCTTCACTCGCTGTTTGTTTAAAGGTAATTTCCATTTTAACCCTCCATATCTAAAAACCATTCCTGTGCCTGCTTGATCGCTTCCGGTACAATAGATAATTCCGACACTGTCCGCTCTTCTTTCATTTTGTTGGCGATCTGGATCGCTTTTTCTCTTACGTGAGGTTCCAGGTCATTCATTTCAAAGGGATAGTGCTCATTATTCCAAACCATAGCTGTTGTTTTTAATTGTTACTATTCATTCTATTTTTGCATTAAACCGGCAACCACATTAATACTCAATGCAACAATAACGGTGTTAAAGCTAAACGATAACAAACCGTGCATGAGCGCAAGCCGTCTGATCTTTTTGGAGGTGATCTGTACATCGGAGACCTGAAAGGTCATGCCGATCACAAAAGAAAAATAACTGAAGTCAAGATAGTCGGGTTTGTCTTCATCCGGGAACTGTAAGCCGCCAGGTTTAAGGTTTTTACCGTCAGCATCCTGGTCTATATCGCAATAATAAAAATGGGCATAACGGAAAGTAAATATTGTATGTACCAGTACCCAGGAACTGACCACGCAGGCCAAAGAAAGCAAGACATGCAGGGTTAGCCGCTGGGTAGTATCACCGCCCGTTGACCTCAATAGTACTAATATGGCCAACAGGCTGGCCAAAGAGGCGAACACGGCAAAAACAAAAACGATCGTACGGCTGGAATCCTGTGCATGAGCTTCCCGGTGCACATCGGCAGGATGGATGTTAAAGATCGTCAAACCTGATAATGTCAATGAAGCGACCGCATAGGTAAGCCAGGTCACCATGAAATGGACGGAACCGGAGATGCTGCCGAGCGTCGAAAAGAAACATATTGCAGCCAGACCTAAAGAAACATAGACCTTATGGTTGGCATCCACGCGGTTGATATTGAATTTTTTAGTTGTGATCATATTGTTGATAGGTGTTTTTGCTCCTGGTTAAATACCATTCCCAGGATCATAAAAATTAAAAAGCCGCCAAAAAAGGCAGCGGTGTAGAAAGGCGAATCCTTTTCTTCATGCGCTTCAACCAGTAGTTCTTCAGTAACGAGAAACAAAAGTGCGGCCGAACCAAACGATAAAATCAATTCCAATACTTTATCACCTGCGGCGTGTAGTAACAGTAAGCCGATCAAAGCGCCAACAATAAACAGCGAGCTCAATCCAGCTAAGATGCCGATGACTGTTTTTTTCGATAAGGAAGACTCCAGCAAAGTAGTTACGGTAGCCATCCCTAAAGAAAAGCATTCCAGGGCGAGCGCTAAAGCGAGCAGCACACCTTCTTTTGCACCGGCTGCAAAGCCAATACCCAACAAAATGCCATCCAGTAAAAGGTCAACGCCGATAGCGGTAAGTATTCCCCAGGGTAGTGCTTTACTTTTCTTTACATCGCTTTCTTTATTCGCTAGTTTCTCGGTATTATGTTTGATCAACAGCATTGCCGTGATACCTAAGGTAAAGCCGATAATAATAGACTTCGCATCATGTATCTTAATCATATCCGGCAAAAGCTCAACAGCTACGACCGAGAACACCACACCAGCAGCAAAGTGAAGCACAAAACTTTTTAACGCAGCACCGGGCGGACGGTATAAAGCAATTAAGCCGCCGGTGAAAAGCAGCAAGACCGGGATTATCGAAAATAAGATCTCCTTAGCGTTCATATTTATATTTTAAATTCTTTCATCTGCTTCTAACTTTTTGAACCCAACCCGGCAGGCAAATGCACAGAGTAGCCCGGTGATCATACCAAGCGCTAAACTGGCTGGCAGGTCATCACCAGCATAGATCAGATTGTAAATAATGATCAGCGCAAAAAGCAATAACAAAACTTTAATTATAACGAATTTTTTGCCGAGGTAAAGGCTTACGAAAATAGCTGCGCCAAACGCAAGGGTAGCATTAAGGCAAACCAGTGAACAATCCATAGGAATAAGAGCTGTATATTTATAATGGAAGCCAGCACAGTTTTGCAAAAAAAGCCTTTCGCCGATGCTGTCCAAACCGTAGGCTGTCACACCGGCAATGACAAGATAGACAGTGATCAAAACGCAGGTCTTCAAAAACTTTACGCGATCAAACCCGATCAGCAGGAGGATCACGGAACAATAGAAGGGTATCCAAAAGGAATAACTACCAAAGTGCGGCGAAAGCGAGTCCATAAAGGTAAACCTTGTACTGTTGATCGTTTGACCGACCTCCCGGTTGATCGAGGTCAATTGAATTAAGAGCGCGGTATTGGCCATACAGGTAAAAGCGATCAGTCCGAAGAAGACCAAGCCAACCAAGATCACCGGAAATCGCATATCTATCGCCTTTATCATCATTTCCAGAATTGCAGGTAAACCAGGAAGACAGCGCCCGCTGTCATGACGAGCAGGCAAAGACCGCCCAGGGTATTAGACAGCCATTTATTGGTATAATCCCCCATTACCTTTTTATTGTTCGCAATGTGAAGTACAATAGCAATAATTACGGGGCAGGTGATCCCATACAGGATAGCCGTATACAGCAGCGCATTAATCGGATTGATCCCGAAATAGTTGATGCTTAGGCCGAGTAAGACCGAAACGATAAGTATACCGTAAAATGCTTTGGCCTTTTGAAACTTCTTATCAAGGCTGCCTTTCAAGCCAAAGGTTTCTGTTACGATATAAGACAATGATCCGCTCAGAACCGGGATAGCCAGGAAACCCGTGCCAATAATACCGACCGCAAAAAGCAGATAGGATAATTTCCCGGCTACAGGCTCCAAGGCCTTTGCGGCCTGTTCGACAGTGTTGATATCCCTTATCCCGTGGCTGTACAGCGCAGTTCCTGTTGCCAGGATCGTAAAAAACATGATCATATTAGACAAGAACATGCCCAGGTTCACATCAATGCCCATTTTTTGGATGAGCATGGATAGCAACTTTGCCTCACGTTTTTTTCCGTCATCAGGAAAATCATCGCTGAGTGTCAGTAAGCGTTTATTGATCATCACCTGTCTTTTTAGTGCCCTTACATCTTCGGCTTCCATAGCGGTTTGCCAGAAAAAAAGATAGGGTGATATCGTGGTTCCCAATATGGCGACCAGGACACCAACAAAATCCTTATTCCATTTAATGGTCGGCATCAGTGTTTGCTTTAGCACTATACCCCAGTCCGGTTTTGTAAAAAACGGAACCGCTATATATAATAACAATGTAAGGCACAGATACTTCAGTACTGCAACGAACTTTTGATAAGGCAGGTAAATAATAAAAAATAACAGCAAACCGGTAAACAGAACACTGAAATAAAATGACGGCACTGCAGGAACGAGCAGGTTCGCAACGGCACCCATGGCGGCAATATCTGCGCCTATATTCAAAATGATCGCCGGAACGCTGAAAAGCACCATGAGGTACAACACCGGTTTGCCATAATGCTGTTTTAAGGTTGTCGTGAGCCCGGCCGAGGTGATCAGACCGATCCTGGCGCACATTTCCTGGATAGCGGCCATCAGGGGGAATGTAATGAGCACTGTCCATAAAGTGGCAATGCCGTACTTTGCACCTGCCTGTGAATAGGTCGCTATACCTGATGGGTCATCATCGCTCGCACCTGTTACGATCCCGGGGCCTAACGCGCCGAAGAACTTTTTGACTTTTTTAAACATCCTTTTTGGTTTTCGATTTAGCTATATTTTTATGGTCATTGTCATAGGCCAGCAAGCGGAGGGCATTAAAGACGACCAGTAAGGTGGAACCTTCATGAGCAATCACAGCAGGTCCTATTGAAGCGATGCCCAAAACAGTGAGCGGAATAAGCACTGCCACCATTCCCAGGCTGATCCAGAGGTTTTGTTTGATGATACCTTTCGCTTTACGGCTCAGTCCGATAGCAAATGGCAGGCTTTCCAATTTGTCGCCCATCAAGGCGATATCAGCAGTTTCTAATGCTACATCAGAACCTGCGGCTCCCATAGCGATGCCCACCGTACTTTTAGCCATGGCTGGTGCATCATTTACACCATCTCCGATCATGGCCACCATTTTTTCAGCTTTGTCCAGCTTTTGAACTGACTTTACCTTGTCCTCAGGCATCAGGTCGCCCCAGGCTTCGGTTATGCCTATTTGTTTTGCCACGGCATCTGCCACCTGCTGGTTGTCACCGGTGAGCATGACCATTTTTTTAATGCCGAGATTGCTTAGCTCTGAAAGTACATGTTTAGCTTCTTTGCGGGGCACATCCATCAATGATAACAGCCCGATGAAATCCTTTTCCCTTTTAACCAGCATGGTGGTATGCCCTTGCTTTTCCAGTTCTTCAACCTGTTTAAGAACCTCAACGGGTATGCTTTTTTCAAATAACGCTTTGTTCCCGATCAGCACTTTTTTCCCGCCGACCTCGGCCTGAACGCCGCGCCCCGTAATGCCTTTGACATTATGGGCCTCGGGTATATGGGCTTTCTTGAGTTTTTCCATTGCGCCTTTAACAATTGCTTCAGCAAGCGGGTGGTCGCTGAGTTTTTCCACGGCTACGGCAAGGGTAAGCAATTCTTCTTCTGTGATCTTCTCGAAAGGTATGGCGTTGGTCAGTTGTGGCTTGCCTTCGGTTAGTGTTCCAGTTTTGTCGAATGCGATAGCATTCAGGGAACCCAGATCCTCCAAGGGTCTCCCGCCTTTGATCAGCACTCCACCGCGGGCGGCCCTGGCTACACCAGCAAGGACGGCACTCGGTGTAGATATGGCCAGCGCGCAAGGGCTGGCTGCTACCAGTACGGACATCGCCCGGTAGAAGCTTTTACTGAACGGTTCATCGATCACCAGGTATGCGAAGCATAAGGCAACTACCAGGATCAATACGGCCGGTACAAAGTATTTTTCGAACTTATCCGTAAACAGCTGCGTCGGCGATTTTTGTTTTTCAGCTTCATTGACCATCTTGACAAGTCTGGAGATGGTAGAATCTTTAGCTTCTTTAATGACTTTTACTTCCAATGCCGATGCGCCGTTGATCGTTCCGGCAAATACCCTGTACTGCGGTTTGATCGTCGCTTCATTGGCGAAGTCTTTGCTGGCATCGGGAACGGGGGACTTATCGACCGGTATGCTTTCGCCGGTAATCGGTGCCTGGTTAACGCTGCCTTCACCTTTGACCACTACGCCGTCAGCAGGTATTTTGCTGTTGGGTTTAATGATAATGATGTCACCCAATATCAATTCCTCGATACGCACTTCTTCCTCCTTTCCGTCCCTGGAAACAAGGGCTGTGGGCGGGGCGAGACTGGTAAGCGCCGCAATCGACTTCCGGGCTTTACCCATCGCATAATGCTCCAGGGAATGGCCGAGGCTAAACAGGAAAAGCAATAACGCTCCTTCAACCCACGCGCCGAGGATCGCCGCACCGATGGCAGCTACAAGCATCAGGAAGTCAATTTCAAATCCACCTTTTAGTATGGTTTCGACAGCTTCTTTAGCCGTAAAAAAGCCGCCGAAGAAATAAGCGACAATGTATAAGGACAAACTTACCCATGAAGGCAAGCCGGTAACAAAAGACAATCCCCAACCTGCGCCAAGCGCCGCGCCACATATGATCGCAAAGATCATTTCCGTGTTCTTTCCAAAAATGCCGCCATGCTCGTGGTCGTGGCCTTCGCCTTCCTCATGGTCATGACCTTTCTCTGCATGGTCATGGTCATGCTTTTTATCAGGATGGCCGTCTTTTAACTTTTCTTTTTCGTCAGGTTGCCGTTTTTTTGTGTTTTCCGCGGTAGGGCCTGCTTTTTTCTTGACCGGCTGTTCATTTTTAACCGGCTGTTCATCATTCTTATTTTTCATAGTTTGAGATATTAAATATTTAAACAGGCCCGTCATACGGACTATTCTTCTTCGCTGTTTTTCATTTTAGATAAAAGGTCATATGCACCTTTTAATACGATCCTGCCTTTCAAAGACTGGTCGGCTGGCAATTGAACTTCAGTAAACCCTCCATCGGATATACCGGTGGTGACTTCTGCCATTTCAAAATGAAAAGATTCGCCTGCCGCCTCTTTAACACTCTCTGCTTCGCTTTGTTCATGCTGGTGGCTACTGCTTTGCTTCACCTCAGTGTGTACAAAAACGTATTTTTTCCCCTGAAAATCAACAATCGCGGTTTCCGGTAATGCGGTGACCTGACTGCTGCCGGTTTCTATATAGGCTTTCAGATAAGTTCCCGGGATAAATTTGATACTGCCTTCGGCAATAGCATGTACCGTTATTGTTTTATCCGTATTGACCTCTCGTCCCACCAACTGAACAGTGGCTACCCGATCCGTCGAATCATTAGAGAGGTTAAAGCGCACCTTTTGTCCGGGTTTAACTTTTTCGGCATCCTTTTCAAAAACATTCAGTTCGACATGGAGATTTGAACTATTGACGATCTCAAACATCACGTCGTTCGGTGCAACGAATTTTCCGGTGTTCACGTTCACTTTGGTCACATAGCCGCTGATGGGGGCATAAATATTGACTGAGCTTCGGATATTCCCTGCCGAAAGTCTTTCAGGGCTGATGTTGATCAGCCGGAGGCGTTGCGTCAGCGCATTTTCCCGGGCCAGCATGGTTTGATATTGTGCTTTGGCTTGCTGTAACACCTTTTGTGAATTCACGTTTTGCTGGGCTAAAGTTTGCTGCCGTCTGTATTCGGCATCACTTAGTTCCAGCTGGCTTTTGCTTTCCAGATAATCTTGCTGTAGCTGCACGTAGTCTTGATTTTGCAGGACGGCAATAACCTGGCCTTTGCTGACACTGCTTCCCTGCAATAAGGGGGTAGATTTGACAATTCCCCCCATTTGGGTGGTTATGCTAACCAAATTCTGTGGCGGGACATCGATAAAGCCGTTAACTTTCAGTAATCCGGCAAGATTCTTAGGTTCAGCTGAACCCAAACTGATCCCGATCGCTTTATATTGCGCGGCGGTCACCTCTACAGTATTTTTATCTTCTTTATGAGCCGTATCCGGCTTGGCTTCGCCCGTTGAGGTCTCGGCCGGTTTGCTGCCGCAAGAACTAATGACAAATGGGATGGCTATCATAACAGCCAATTTTCCTATGGATTGAGTGGTAAATTTCATATATTTAATTAAAAGCCGCTAAGGTATTGGAGCGTGTAAACGGATTGGTTGTATTGATTAATTGCTTGCAGGTAATTAAACCTGATCTCAGAATAAGTGCGGAGCGCCTGAGAAAATTCAACATAGCCAATATCACCACTTTGGAAAGCGATCTGGCCTTGTCGCAGGATCAGGTTCGTATTAGGCAACGCACTTTTTTCGTAGTATTCAATGCTGCGCGCGTTCTTCAGTACGTCCTGATAGGCTTGCTGGTACTGGCTTTGCAGGTTGACCTGGTAAAGATTATACTGGGATTCGGAAACCTGTTTGTCAATCTTCGCTGCCTTGATCCGTGCCGCGTAGGGTTTGAAAAATAACGGTACCGAAATACCGGCTTGTATTCCCTGGAAGCGGTTCGCGCCAGTAAAGTTCCGGTCCTGACCGTTGATACTTTGTACGCCAATTATGGACTGGTTAAAATAACCTACAGTAAAATCCGGCCCGGACCGTGATTTTTCCAGGTTGATATTCTTGTCGGCAATGACGATTTGCTGCTTTTGATAGGCGAGCGATGGATTCCTTACAATGCTACTGTCTGCATAGGGGACTGCATCCGTTGTCTTAACAAACTGTACCGGTGTTACAAGTATGCTGTCCGTCGTATTCATCAAGCGCCTTAATTCAGACTTAGCAGCCACTATATCAGACTGATTTTTCATCATCTGGTTTTTAACCTCGTTATATTGCGTTTCCGCAGTGGTCTTTTCCAGCAGGTTCGTTTCACCGGTCTTATAGCGCAGATCCGCGGCCTTTAAAAACGCGCTGTAAATAGAATCCTGGCTGAAGTACAACTTTTGCAAGGCAACGAAATAGGCTAGTTGTGTGTACGCTTGCCTGACCTCGTAGGTAAGCTGGTTTTTGGTAACATTAAGACCGATCTCGGCAGCTCCGATTCTCGCATTGTACACCTCACGTTGGTTTTTATATAAGCCGGGGAAAGGGATATTTTGCTGAATGCTGATATTATTATCCCTTTTTACACTATTAATCTGGCCATATTGGATATTAAAATCCGTCTTACCAAGTTCAGTAGCGCTACCTCTAAGTGCTTGCTGCTGCGTGATCTGCAGTCGCGATGATTGCACGTTTTGGTTATTTATAACAGCCGTACTGATCGCCTGTTGAATATTGAGTGGCTGAGACGGCACATTCTGCGCCCTGGCGGGCACTCCGAATAAAACCAATACCGCAATGATGGCAGCCGGGATAGCTTTGACTTTTTTATCACGCCATTTTTCAAAATAAGTATATAACACGGGTAAAACAATTAAAGTTAAAATAGTAGAAGTGATCAGTCCGCCGATAACAACGGTTGCCAATGGCTTTTGGACTTCCGCACCTGCGGCGGTAGATATGGCCATTGGCAGGAAACCCAGTGAGGCGACTGTGGCGGTCATTAACACCGGCCGCAACCGGACTTCAGTGCCTTCCAGAACAATAGCCTTCAAATCGTTCTTGCCCGATTTTTTCAGGCGGTTAAACTCCGTGATCAGTACGATACCATTCAATACAGCCACACCGAACAAGGCAATAAAACCAACGCCTGCTGAGATGCTGAACGGCATCCCCCTGATAAGCAGGGCAAAGATACCGCCGATGGCAGCCATTGGAATAGCCGAGAAAATAAGCAAAGACTGGTTGAATGAACCGAATGAAAAATAAAGCAGCAAAACGATCAGTAATAACGCCACTGGTACAGCTACCGAAAGGCGCTTGGTCGCTTCTTTAAGGTTCTCAAACTGGCCGCCGTAAGTAACATAATATCCAGGGGGTAATTTGATCTGCTGATCTATCTTCTGTTGGATCTCGGTAACGACACTTTGAATATCGCGGCCACGGACATTCAGCCCGACGATAATGCGTCTTTTCGTATCTTCCCGCTGGATTTGGTTAGGCCCGATCTCAAACGATACATCCGCTAATTGTTCCATGGGTACCTGATTCCCGTTCGGAGCACTTACGTATAAGTTCTTGACATCATCGATACCCTGGCGATTGGCCAGGGAAAGGCGAACCACCATATCATAGCGTTTTTCACCTTCATAGACCAAACCGGCCGACTGACCGGCAAAGGCGGTATTAAGTGCCTGGTTAACGGTGCCAATGCTCAGGCCGTATTGGGCGACCTTATCCCGGTTAATTTTAACTACGATCTGTGGCAGGCCGGTTGCCTGTTCCAAATAAACATCTTTAGCTCCCTGAACAGAACTTACGATCTTGCCAATTTTCCTGGAAAGGTCAGTTAGCCCGTCAAGGTCATCACCAAATATTTTAATGCCGATGTCCTGCCGCACACCTGAGATGAGCTCGTTGGAACGTAACTGGATAGGTTGTGAAAAGCCGAACGTGACACCCGGAACCTGCTCTAAAGACTCTGCCATAAGATTAGCTAATTCTTCCCGGCTGTGGGTTGTGGTCCATTCTTTTTTATCCTTCAGAATAACGGTAAGATCGCAGGCATCCATGGGCATGGGATCAGTCGGGATCTCTGCTGCTCCGATCTTTCCGATCACCTCTTTAACTTCTGGGAATTTTTTTACCAGTATCTGCGAAGCCTGGTTTACTTTGTCAATCGTTTGCGTCAGTGAGCTGCCGGTCAATAACCGTGTCTCTACTGCAAAATCCCCTTCCTCCAGTGTTGGAATAAACTCACCGCCCATACGGGTAAAGATGAATATGCTGACGATGAGCAAAGCAACCGAGCTGCCGACAACGATCAACCGTTTGTTAAGCGCGCCTTTGATCAATGGCAAATAACGGCGGTGAATAGCGTCCATCATCCGGTCGGAAAAATTCTTTTTATGGCTTTGCTTTTTACTTAACGCCAATGACGAAACCATGGGCACGTAGGTCAACGAAAGCAAGAATGCGCCAAGGATGGCAAACGATACGGTTTGCGCCATAGGCCCAAACATTTTGCCTTCAATTCCTACAAGGGCCAGGATAGGAAGATAGACGATCAGAATAATGATCTGACCAAATGCAGCTGCGCTCATCATTCTTCCGGCAGACTGCTCCACCTGCTCGTCCATTTCCTTTTGTGTAAAAGGGCGTCCGGGATTGTTTATCGCCAGCATATGCATCGTCGCTTCGACAATGATCACCGCCCCGTCAACGATCAAACCAAAGTCGATCGCACCGAGGCTCATCAGGTTTCCTGAGACCCCAAAGACGTTCATCAGACAGATGGCAAAAAGCATGGCCAGGGGAATGACGGAGGCAACGACCAATCCTGCCCTGATGTTTCCCAGGAATATCACCAGCACGAAAATAACGATCAGTGCTCCTTCGATAAGATTTCTTGCGACGGTGCCTATCGCACGATCAACCAATGCGCTACGGTCAAGAAACGGCTCTACGGTCACGCCCTCCGGCAGGGTTTTGTTAATACGCGCGATCTTTTCTTTAACCTGCTTAACTACATTATTGGCGTTAGCGCCCTTCAGCATCATGACAATGCCGCCGACAGCTTCTCCTTCACTATTAGCTGTAGACCGGGTTAATGCACCATAACGTATGGAATTGCTGATCCCGACGGTAGCGATATTTCTAATGAGTACAGGTAAACCATTTGCATTGTTCCTGACTACGATCTTATTGATATCATCAATCGTACCAACCAGCCCTTCACTCCGAATAAAGTAAGCATTTGGTTTTTTGTCTATATAAGCTCCGCCTGTATTTTGGTTATTTTGTTCCAGGGCATTGAATACGTCGCTGATGCTTAAGTTAAGACTGCGCAGTTTATCCGGATCAAGAGCGATTTCATATTGCTTCAATAAACCGCCAAAACTGTTCACTTCTGCAATTCCGGGCGTTCCAAGCAGCTGCCGGCGGACGATCCAGTCCTGGATACTGCGCAGCTCACGCGCGTCATACTTCTTTTCATAACCCGGCTTGGCATGGATCACGTATTGGTAGATCTCCCCGAGTCCGGTAGAGATCGGTGATATTTCCGGATTACCTAAACCTGCCGGAATATTGTTTTTCGCTTCGGACAGTTTTTCATTAACCTGCTGCCGGGCCCAATAAATATCGACCTTATCGTGAAAAACGATGGTCACCACCGAAAGGCCGAACCGGGATAGCGAACGTACCTGCTCAATTTCGGGGATCGTCGCCATGGTCTGTTCGACAGGGTAAGATATAAGTCGTTCAACTTCCTGCGTAGCCAGCGAGGGGCTGAGGGTGATAACCTGGACCTGGTTATTGGTGATATCCGGAACGGCATCTATGGGAAGTTGCTTGAGGGAATAAATACCCCATCCGATCAGGGCGAGCGTAAATAGCCCGATGACCAGCTTATTGTTGATGGAAAAATTAATTATTTTATTTAACATGAGAATTTTTAATGCTTAGTTACCATATGGTAATATTTCATAGCAATGCCTATAATGGCCAGAACCATCACGATCACAATAATGATCAGTGAAATAATTCTGATAACGCGCATCCAAGTCGGTTTAGGTCTAGTCTTTCGACCGTAGTAAACTACACGGTGCTTGTTTGGCATTGCTCTTTTTTTTCGAGCCATACCTGATTAATAAATTGAAAAATAGGAATCTCATGTATTTTGCATGAGAAAGAAGCGAAATTTTAAGAAATCAATTTGGGCGGTTGCCAAATATCTATGTTCCTGGTTTTGATCTTAGATGTCGGCAAATGAGGATAAAAATGCAACACCTCTCCTGGTATAGAAAATAGTAAGGGCGTGACAGCAGTTAGTGATGGTGTATTGCAGCAGGAACACTGACAAAATGGGGAACAATGATCTTGCAGCGGGTTTGATTCTCCGTGGCCTTGTTCAAGAGTTATTTTGGCTGAGATTTTAGACGCGGCATTAGAATCTTTGCAAGGCATCAAGCCCAGCACAAGTATAACAACGCACATAACTAAACTCCCAAATTTCATTGTTGGCAAAAATACACAACTAAATTAGTAAATACAAATTCGACTTAAAGAGCAAATAGTGTGCTAAACTCATATCATCCCGCCACTTGCTAACATAAAATAGATGTACTTCGATCCTAAAATTGATACAAAGATTAAAATCAACCAAATAAAGTAGATTAGAACTGTAACATAGTTAGTGAAGCGATGGTTAATATGGCTTCTCGAAGTTTCAACTGATGATGTTTGATCTTAAGAAAGGTCCCCTCTATTTGCTATGACAAATATTTTCCTACAATAGGCATCCGCCTGCCTACCCCGAAAGCTTTTCGGCTAACGCGCAGAATCGGGCAAAATTGATTCCTTTTAAATTCCGCTGTATTGACTAACTTCAGAATACGGTCGACGACAGGTATTTCAAATCCCAGATTGATAATATCCTTCGGTCCTCTTCTACGTTCAATGTACTCATACAGAACACGATCCAATACATCGTATTCCGGAAGCGCATCCGTATCTTTCTGGCCTTCACGCAACTCCGCCGACGGCGCTTTTGTTAAAATGTTTTCAGGAATGATGTTATCCCCGCGGTTGATAAATTTTGCCAGCGCGAAAATCTGCGTTTTATAAAGGTCGCCTAAAATTGATATGCCCCCAGCCATGTCCCCATATAAGGTTCCGTACCCCACAGCCAGTTCGCTCTTGTTAGACGTATTTAAAAGAATATAGCTAAACTTATTCGCAAAGGCCATCAAAAGGTTGCCCCGTATCCGGCTCTGGAGATTTTCCTCTGCAATACTGAAAGGCAGGTCTTCAAATACCGGTAGCAGTGTCGTAAGATATTGATCAAAAATATCCTTTATGGCCAGTACCTCGTACGCATTGCCCAGGTTTTGGCTCAGCTGCTCGGCATCGGCTATAGAATGGCCGGATGAATATTGGGAAGGCATGAGGAGTACGTGTACATTTTCCTTTCCTAAGGCTGCTACAGCTAATGCCTGTACCACTGCACTGTCGATACCGCCACTTGCACCGAGTGTAGCTTTCGAGAAACCCATTTTGGTGAAGTAATCGCGGATGCCCAAAATAAGAGCGTTATAGATCTGTGAAATATTCTTGTCGGTGGTTAAGTAAGTGAGCACTTTATTGCTTTCTTTCAGCCTGGCTACCCGCTCATCGACAAACTTATATTTATCTGCTTCGCCAGCTGGAGCATCGGTGATGTTTTCCGTTACGGCCAGGTAGTAATCTTCCTCAAAATACTTGAGTTCTTTGCAGAGCTTGCCTGATCTGTCAAAAACCAAACTACCGCCATCAAAAATAAGCTCAGTCTGCGCTCCGACAGTATTGCAGTAAATGATGGGAATATGATATTTTTGGATATTTGCCAGGATGATCTCTTTTCGGTCATCATCATGGTCATAGTCAAAGGGGGAAGCGGTGACATTTATCAATAGCGTGGGATTTTCCCTGATCAACAGCTCCATTGGGGAAACCCGGTATAACGGATTTTCAGTGAGATTCCAGATATCTTCGCAGATCGTTAGGGCAATTCGCTCTCCTTTAAATTCAATGACCTTCCACTCGTTGGACGGTTCAAAATACCGATATTCATCAAAGACGTCATAGGTTGGTAACAAGGATTTGTTCGCCACACCGATGATCTGCTTGTCATGTAGGAAAACAGCCGAGTTAAACAAGTCTTTTCCTTCGGGTATAAGGTTTCGCTGAGGAGAACCGATTATTACACCAATGCCATTAGAATGCGCTTTGATCAGTTCAATGCTCTCATAACAATTTGCGATAAAGTCATCGAATTCCAAAAAGTCCCTCGGTGGGTAACCACAAACACATAATTCCGAAAAGACGACGAGGTCTGCCTGATCGCTTTTTGCTTTTTCAATGGCCTTTACTATCTTATTCCTATTATGCTCGAAATTACCAATGTGGTAGTTTTGCTGTACTATTGCTATTTTCATAAAGCAGGTAAATTGAAGTCAGCACTCATTAATTTGATTGCCAATACTCAGGGTTTCGCAAGTTTCAATATCCGGAAAGCGCCGAAACCAACAATGACGAATACAATGGTGCCGATCACAAGATCTGGGATTCTGGAGTGAACCAGATATACCAGGATACCTGCCACTATCACACCGGCGTTGATAACAACATCGTTTGATATAAAAATCGAACCGGCTTGAATATGGGCTTCCTTGTTTTTCGCCTTGTGTAACAGATACAGGGTTAAGGCGTTGCCTGCAAGTGCAAAAGCAGACACAGCAATCATGATCTGATAGTTGGGCGTTTCGTCATGGCCGGCAAACCGTCGTATGACCTCGATCATCCCATAGACGGCCAGGGCCAGCTGCAAATAACCGCTTACTGCGGCCACCTTCTTTTTACTGCTTACTGCTTTACCTACAACAAATAAACTCATTGCAAAGATGAAAGCATCAGCGAGCATATCCAGGCTATCGGCAACCAAGCCCATAGAATCGGCAATAAAGCCAGTTACGATTTCTAGCACAAAAAATCCAAAATTGATTGCAAATACGATCCATAACAGCCGTCTTTCAGCAGCCGTATCTCCTGGTAGCGAAAGTTCGACGTCGACTTCGCCCAAATCTGTTGTCTGCAAGAGCTTCGCACCTAGATTCAGTTCCCTCAGCTGTTGATCAATAGCACCTGTATCGCCCTCGTGAAAAACAGTAAGCTGGCGTCCGGACAGGTCAAAATCAAGTTTTTTGACAGCTTCGTCGCCGTCAAGCTTCATGCGGACAAGTTGCTCTTCGGCAGAGCAATCCATTTTGGGTATTGAAAAAATAGCTTTTTCCATAGCAGATAAACATTAAGGATTAAAAAATCGTTTACTAATTAATGAGACCAATTTTTTTTGAATGTAAGATTGCTTCGCTATTTTCTTTAAAAAAACAAGTGTCTATTCCAAGATTTTTGATTTCTGATAATAAATCCATTGTAAATTTTTCTTTAGCGGGATTAATATTTCTAATATACACTGCAATGATGCGTTTCGGGTGTTTCTTTACGATAGCAGCGTAAATCATAGGGTCCTTTTGAGAATTGTCCCCCAAGAGGACAAACTTTTGATTTGCGAAATCATTTAATATCCTTATTATCCATATCAATTTTCCATCGTGCTTAGCTTTGCGTTTGTTTAAAAGGCGGTGCCATGAAGTAAGATTGTTTAACAGGAGGATACCTTGCGGCAGTTTATTGATAGCAAAAAAATGTTTCAGGTCGTCATATAAGTTCCACTCACTACTTGAGATATAAAAAAAAGGATTTGTTAGGTAACCATCGGTGTGCGACAAAGACAATAAACGGTAATGTTCAACTGCATCGTCAAATACTTTCCTTGAATAGGGGTTCTTAGTCAACAGCGTCTTTAGCTTCTTCAAAAGGTAGGAAGAATGAGAAACCAGTATAGTGTCGTCTATATCAGATATAAAAGCATATTGGGTTGAATGAGGTACATAAATCCTACCTTCACCTGTTACCTGCTTGTTTTCATTTTCATCTAAAACACTAATTTTAACTTTATGCCAGCCGGAAGTCACTTTAGCAATTGATTGCCATTCAAACAGAAAGAAACCATCATTTCTGGTTATTGCGTACAGCTCGTGATGCTTCCATATTAATTGAACCCTCACATTCGCTAAGGGTTTAACGGAGAACAATTTTAGCATTTGAAAAGCATTTGAAAACGGATTGTTGGTAAAAGGACGAAGTGCGGTTTTGTTTTTTACTAGAACATGACCAGATATAAAAAACTTATCAGTGTAGCCATACCCATCATAAATTCGAACACTTCTTTCATTTTTACCTGTTTTCATTTTTCTACCAATTGTGTGCTGTTTTAAATTACCGGTTTATTAAGGTCTTTTTAAACTTAAAACGTAGTTAATCACTTCTTTTCGCTGCTGAACGCCCGTAGCTAACGCTAAAATCAAATATAACCAGGAGAGATAGGTTAACGAATGGATCGTGGTAATTTCGTCGTTCCGGTAAATAAAAGCAATTAAGAGTTGGACGGCAAAAAGAAAAAGCAGTAATAGCGCTTTCTTAAGGGAAAATTTCAAATTCAATAAAAGAGAGAGGGCAAATAGCGATTGGCTTGCGGTTAAAAAAAACTCCTCCCTTTGCCGGGCATCCAAGGGTAAATGCCCCCATGTTCCACCGCCTATAGAATAAGCAAGCGGAATCATTCCAACGAGCAAAGTCCATTGATTAATCTTATCACTGATCAGTGCAGATAGGGCGGATTCCGGTTTGAGGGCGAGGGTTAGTAGAATCGCTATTATAATTGTTGGCGCCTCGCTAGCCAGCGGAGCCAGCCACTGGATCAGCAAAAATTTATTTAGCCCCAACTGCCCGCCTGTAGCGATCAACGATTCAGCAAATGGTTCTGCTGATAACAAAATAACAAATGCGGCATAAACACCCAGAACGGTGATAATTATATACTGCTTTTGCTTTGACAAATTAGTTAAAGCGGCGGCTGGCCCGATTTCTTTTTCCGCTTCTTGCTCTTCATTAGATCCCTTACCGGTTTGCCATAAGTAGATAAAGTAGATAATAATGAGAATAAGGGTGTCCCAAAGATCAATTTTATTTTTCAGGACGATGAAAAATGAATATATACTTGCAAGAAATAAGAACCCTATTTCCTTGAAATTCGAGTTGCCCAGTGTTACACTGTTTTTCTTATTTTGCCACCAGTAGAGTAGAACAATTACAGGCCAGGCCAATCCTACTAAAAGCCGGTTGGCACCGGTCATATTCGCAGCGGCAAAGCCCACGTATTCTGACCCTGGATGACGGCCTGCCTGAAAACTATAATAGATATCTACTGCATATTCGGGAAGTACTGTGATCAGGGCTAATACTGCAATGGCCAGGCCTTTCGCGACAAACTTCTCGGCGGATTCCAATCCCCACGATAGCAGGAAGCCCGCACCCAACAATGCGAAAAAAAAAACAACAGTAGCTATAATCGAAGGAGGGTGCAGATCTGCCAATCGCACAACCACCCCTAATAAGGTAGCTGCGATAGCAAACGCAACAGACAAATAAAATTTTTTCATAATGTGGAAATAATAATAACATGTTTAAAATGATTTGTTTTGGAAATGGCAAACTTTTCGTACAACACTAACTCTGTTTCTTTTGCCGCAATCCGGAAACGATACAGCATTTAGTGCGACAATAATCGCGTTAAAATAAATCCAAATACCAGCATTCGGTTGGAATCCTGACTTTTAGAACACCTACCTATATCGCCTTGTGCCATTGTCATGATCGGGAGCCAGGAAAGCGCCAAACTGCTAATGGAATACCCCAGCCAGGTAATCCTAAAAAGAACTGGGCCATGACAGTTTGTATTGACTCATCAAAAAAACAAACGCGATTAATAAGGAAATATAAAGCTTGTAATGGGCAATTAATTTAAGTATGTTCATATCATTTTTAATTTTTACTAGTAACATGAATTGTTTAAAAATACGCTTAAGGGATGATCACCGTCAAAGCATTTGGCAATATATGTGCCCTGATTTGATTTAAGACCCCTAAATATTCCCCGTCAACTTGAAAATGAGCGGTTTTCTCCATTTGAATAAACAATGTTTTGGTTTGCAGGATCTCCGTTTTTCTATAATCATAGGGCGTGTGTGTGATCATCATTTTAAAGATCTCAGCTATTGAAATCCTTTTGAGAATGATCACCTCAAAAACCTCATCATCCAGCCTGCCGATTGGGTTGATCAACGCCCCTGTACCATATCGGGTCGCGTTTGCGATCACAATCATTGCTGCATACCTTTTGATAGAGGTGCTATCGGTCTGAATGGTTACGCGAACGGTGGGCTTATTCCAAAAGACTTTCCACGATGCTTTCACATAGCCCCACATTCCGCGGTCGTTACCGGTGTCGAACTTTTTTATCATGTATGCATTGAATCCTATATCGCTTAAATGGATACACAGATGATCATTGATTCTGACAAGGTGTACGCGCTTCGTTCCGCCTGTTACAATGACGTCAAGGGCTTGGATGGGATCTTCCGGTATCATCAGTTCTTTCGCCAGGCCGTTAGCAGAGCCTGCCGGTATAATACCCAGCGGGATTTGCGTTTCTTGTAAATATTGCGCCACCATTTTAACCGTTCCGTCGCCACCCACAGCGACAACTTTATCCGGTAGGTAACTCTTAATCTTTTCCTGAATGCTTTCGGGATGACAGGGGACGGTTAGCTGAAATAATTCAATGGCATGATCGGAAGTTTTAAAAAAGTTTTTAATAATGGTATGCCAGTCTATGTCCTTGCACCCAGACCCGGGATTGATTATAAATAATATTTTGAAACCTAAGAGGCTATTCATAAGTCGTATCTAATTAATGTACCGTCAATACTCACCGATAAGTGGGGGTTTTAACTAAAATGAAATTATACCCGGAAATCTTTCCGGGTATAGGATATCAGTTAGCGGCTTTAATTTTTATTTTTTCCTTCCATCGTTTATACCATAATTGCCTGTCCAGAGACAGCAGAAAGTATAGCATGCACGAGGCTACCACGGCAATGATAAACATGTCCAATCCCACAGTAACACCAACTGCTGCTGTACACCAAACTGTTGCTGCGGAAGTTAAGCCATACGCCCCGTTAGCACCTTCGTTTTTGGAAATAATACCAGCGCCTAAAAAACCAATACCGATAATGATGTTGGCAATGATCCGGGAGGCAGAAGTAATGTCATTAAAACTGTCTGCTATAGCGGTAAACAGGGTAGAACCGAAACAGATGGCGGCGTAAGTACGGATACCCGCATCGGCTCCTTGTTTTTCCCGGTCATAACCTATGAAAGCGCCAAAAATAAAGGCTACAAAAAGTTTACCCACCATGACGAGTTCGAAATTCATATCCATATCTAAAATTTTCATGGTAGTTATTCGCCCTCCTCGCCCGCGTTGGTCATTTTGCCTAAGGCAAAAAATGCCCCTTTGGTAATAACTTTCGCAGTTGGTGATATTTCTTCCAGCAGCTTTATTTCTGTATAGCCCATATTACTTGCACCCTTCACCACCTTCACCCTTTTGAAGGACAATCTGGGTTCTTTCCGTTCATTTGCTTCCGCCGCTGTCACGGAACTTTTTGCCGGTTTTCCTTTGGATTCGCTTGACGTCTTTTCATTATTGCCCTGTTCGCTCACTTGAACAAAAATGTAGTCCTGGCCCTGATAGGTCACAATGGCTTCATCCGGCAGCGAAGGCACCACAGCATTACCCACATTCACCATTGCATTGATGCTCATGCCTTCAATCATGCCCTTTTTGTCCCCTAGCACACCTGCCCTTACTGCAATGGTCGTGGAGCCGTCTTCAAAGGCCGTCCCAATGGCGTTGATAACGGCCTGCTGTTCCCTGGCAGGGTTATTCGTTATATTAAAACGGATAGTTTGATTTAGGTGGATCTTAGGCAGGTCTTTTTCATACATAAACAATTTTGCCTGTAAGCGGTCATTATTAACTATTTCCGCTATGACGGTGTTCGCATCCGTGTAGGTACCGATCTCTGCGCTTACCTTGCTGACGGTGCCGGTTACCGGTGCCCTGACAGCTAAGCTGGAAGTGATCTTGCCGCTTGCGACGCTCTCCGGCGAAATGCCCAAGGTTGACAACTGAGTATACAGCGCATCTTTTTCTGTATCCAATGTTTTAAGATCACTCTCCGCCTGCTGCAGGTTCTTTCGGGCACCGGCATTTCCGGTAACGAGAGTCTTTTGCCGGTCATATTCCAGTTTAGCCAGGTTGAGCTTAGTATTGACGGTTAAATATTGTTGCTGCATATTGACCAGATCCGGGTTGACAATAGTGCCGATAGATTGGCCTTTTCGGACAAGGCTACCCGGTACTATCGTGAGGGTACGAACGATACCGTTGAAGGATGAGGTGACTTTAGCTTTAAATTGATTTGGGACTTCTAAAACACCGTTCACTTTAAAAGAGGAAGTTATCCCCCGCGGTTCGATATGGCCCAGTTCGATACCGATGGCTTTCATCTGCTCGTCGGTAAGTTCAACGTTGTCCGGGTTATCCGCAACAGGTGCAGCGGTGTCCTTTGCCGCTTCAGTTTTCTCCGGAGAGCCGCCTTTATCTTTGCTATTGGTACAGGCCGTGAAAAGGGTCAAGGCCAGCAGAAAATATACTATAGTAATTGCTTTCATGTTTCTATTGATTGATATAATAATTTACTTCGATAACCGCTTGATTGTAGTCATTCAAAACATCCAAATAATTTCGTTGAATGTCTATCGCCTGGGTAATAAACTGCGATAGTTCGGCAAAGCCTATTTCGCCTGAACGGTAGGCCAACGTTGCCGCCGCTACAATCGCATTGGCCTGCTTCAGGCCGGTAGTTTCATAAAAAGTCAAGCTTGCTTTTGATCGCTCAAGCTTTTGTACAGCCTGTAAGTAAGCCGTATTCAGATTAAGCCTTTCCAGGTTTAATTGCTGCTCCTGAACATTTTTCTCAATTTCTGCCGCTTTGATCATCGTACGGTAACCCCTGGTGAAAATGGGAATCCGGGCAGTTACAGAAAATCCTGAATAAGGGTTTTGTATACCATAAAGCCGCTGAGAGAAAAACCGTCCTTCAAAATCCGGGTAGCGCGATTGTTTTTGCAGTCGTAATCCCGCATCCGCGATGGCAACATTTTGCTGTTGCAGTTGTATTTGAGGATGACTTTCGATTGCGGCGGCATAAGCACTTATCGGCAGCTTTTCCAAGGGCCCCTGTTCCGAAAATAAGTCGCTTTCACTGCCGGTAAGCTGCCTTAAGGACTGTTGCTGAATGCGGATGTCATTGTTAAATTGTTTTATCTGCGATTCCAGTTCTCTTAAACGCGCTTCAGCGGCTATGCTATCCAGACCTGCGACATCACCGACTCTTACTTTTAACCTCGTGGCCTGATAGGTTGTCGTGTAGATACTGTCCAGCTTTGTATAAAGATTTTTACGCTCCTGTAAATACCAGATCGTATAATATACTTTTCTGATATCCCGGCGAATTTCCAGACGTGACCGATTGATCGTGAGCTGGTCGTATTTAGACTGTTCTTCAAGTAAGTTTCTCCTCGCTTTATAAACGCCCGGCCATTCCAAAGCCTGGGATAAGCCTATTTTTAAAACGCCGTTTGGATTGTCGACATTTTTTCCGGACCGCAGATCTTCATTTTCGGCAAATATGCCTGTTTTGGGAAGTTGATTGGCGGTTCCAATTAAGGTTTGAGATTTGTTCAATTGCAGTTGGTATACTTTTAATTGAAGGTTACCCCGCATAGAAGTGTCAATACCTCTTACAGGTATTTGCTGCGCATATGTTTTTTGGCTCATGCCAAAAAATGAGAGGAAAATAACCGCGGTGGCAACAACACCTTTGCCAGGCAAATTCTTCGTTTTCTTTGCAAAAAGCAGATACAATAAAGGCAGCACGACCAAGGTTAAAAAAGTAGCAGTTATTAATCCTCCGATCACTACTGTAGCTAATGGTTTTTGTACCTCTCCACCTGCACCTGTTGAAAGCGCCATAGGTAAAAATCCGAGCGAAGCCACGGTAGCAGTCATTAGCACCGGTCGCAACCGTAAACTGGTGCCAACTAACACCCGCTTAAGAACATCAGCTACGCCTTCTTTCTCCAGTTGATTAAATGTGCCGATAAGCACAATACCGTTCAATACCGCAACCCCAAAAAGCGCTATGAAGCCTACACCCGCCGAGATACTAAAAGGCATGCCACGAACGAGCAGGGCTGCGACACCACCAATGGCAGACATTGGTATTGCCGTAAAGATCAGTGTAGCCTGCTTAAAGGAATTGAAAGCAAAGAACAACAACAGATAAATTAAAAATAGGGCCAATGGAACCGCGATCTTTAATCTTGCGGACGCTTTCTGCAAATTTTCAAACGCTCCTCCATAGGTCAGATAATAGCCCTGGGGTAGTTTCATTCCATTTAATTTTACCTGAATGTCCTTCACTACGCTTTCAACGTCCCTGCCCTGAACATTAAAACTAATGACGACCCTCCGTTTACCGGATTCCCGGCTTATTTGGGCAGGGCCTTCTTTTAAATTAATACTGGCAATTTGGCTCAGGGGAATTTGCATTCCGGAAGGAGTGGCAACATACAAGTTCCCTACGTCTTCTATTGAGGTTCTAAATGTAGTATCTAAACGGATAACCATGTCAAATCGCCGTTCATTTTCAAATACTACTCCTGCTGATTTACCAGCAAATGCTGAACTGATGACGGTATTAACATCTTCAATATTTAAACCGTAATTGGCGATCTTAGTTCTATCCAGGAGGATGTTGATCTGCGGGAGACCGCCGGTGCGCTCTATTTGCGGCGCGGTTGCACCTTGTACAGAACTGATTATTTTACCTACTTTAGGTGCTAAAGAAGCCAACGTGTCCATATTTTCACCAAATATTTTAATGGCGACATCTTGTTTCACCCCAGTCATCAGTTCATTAAAACGCATCTGAATAGGCTGGCTTCCTTCTACAAAAACCCCGGGAATCACATTCAATTTTTTTTCAATAGCTTCCCTTAGTTCAATAAAATCCATCTTTGATTTCCATTCATCCTCGGGTCTCATCTTGACGATCATATCGGTCATTTCAGGTGGCATTGGGTCCGTTGGGATTTCAGAACTTCCGGTTTTTCCAACAACAGATTCTACTTCAGGAAAACTTTTAATAATACGTTCTACCTGCATAGACGTTTTAATGCTTTGGGTAAGTGACGTGCCCTGGGGCATTAAAACGTTAAATGAATAATCGCCTTCTTTTAACTGGGGAATAAATTCGCCGCCCATTTTACTGAATATGAAAAAGGCTATTAGCATCAAAGCGCCAGCAACGGATACAACCGCAATCTTTCTTTTTATGGCCCAATTCAGTAACGGATCATATCGCTTTTGGATCCATATCATCATTTTATCCGCAAAAGTCGCCTTATGCACTTTATTTTTAGAAAGAAATAACGCAGACATCATTGGAATATAGGTTAGGGAAAGTAACAGCGCGCCAACTATAGCAAATCCTACGGTCATGGCCATTGGTCTGAACATCTTCCCTTCAATTCCCTGTAAGGATAGTATAGGAAGATAAACAATGAGGATGATGATCTGGCCAAATGCTGCAGAGTTCATTAACTGTTTGGCGCTTCCTTCTACCGTCTGGTCCATCTCTTTTTGACTATATTTCAATTGCTTAGACTCCCCCTGATGTGAAGCTAATTTATGCAGGACGCTTTCCACAATAATAACAGCGCCATCTACAATAAGGCCAAAATCTATTGCCCCCAAGCTCATTAGATTTGCAGAAACGCCAAAAACATTCATTAAAGAGAGTGCAAACAGCATGGATAACGGAATGGCGGATGCTACGATCAGTCCAGCCCGGAAATTGCCTAAAAATAAAACCAGTACAATAATGACGATCAGCGCTCCTTCGGCCAAGTTATGTTCAACCGTCGATATCGCACGATCAATCAAACTTGTCCTATCTAAGAACGGTTCAATCTCTATATCGGGGGGCAATGTTTTTTTGATAGTCTCCAGTTTTTCCTTTACCTGTTTCACCACTGAAAAACTGTTGGAACCTTTTAACAGCAGGACGATCCCAACTACCGCCTCTTCTTTACCATTGAATGTCGCAGCCCCGTAGCGAATAGCATTTCCTATCCGAACATTCGCTACATCTTTAACAAGCACAGGTGTGCCTGTATTTTTGACAACTATATTGCGGACATCCTCTAAAGAATTGACCAGCCCTATCCCCCGGATAAAATATGCATTGGGACTTTTGTCGATATAGGCTCCACCTGTATTCTGGTTGTTCTTCTCAAGTGCCGTGAATATTTCCGGTATACTGATGTTGAGTGCTTTTAACCTGGACGGATCAATAGCCACTTCGTATTGCTTTAATAATCCTCCGAAACTGTTAACTTCGGCTACACCGGGTGTACCATAAAGCTGGCGCACAACAACCCAATCCTGCAAAGTGCGCAGGTCCATAGCTGTGTATTTATGTTCACTTCCCTTTTTGGGCCGGATGATGTATTGGTATATTTCGCCAAGGCCTGTACTTACCGGTGCTAATTCCGGGCTGCCTACGCCCTGGGGCATCCTGCTTTCCGCCTCCTTAAGCTTCTCACTAACTAACTGCCTTGCGAAATAGACATTGACATCGTCGTGGAACACAATCGTAATTACAGACAGGCCAAACCGAGAAATGGACCTCATTTCTTCCACGTCCGGCAAATTGGCCAGACTTTGTTCTATAGGGTAAGTGACAAATTGCTCCACTTCCTGGGAAGCAAGGGTTGGTGTGACCGTTATAACCTGTACCTGGTTATTGGTAATATCGGGCACCGCATCTATAGGCAACTGCATTGCGCTCCATATTCCCCAAAGAATGAGGCCGAGCGTCATCAGGCCTATGATAAATTTATTTTTTATCGAAAATTCTATTATTTTGTTTAACATAGTAATTTAATGCTTTGAAACCATGTGGTAATATCTGATGGCAATACCGATCATCGCTAAAATCAATACGATAGATACAATGATCATCGAAATGATTCGTAATACACGCATCCATTTCGGGCGGGCATAACTTTTTTTGTTATAATAAATAACACGATTTTTATTCGGCAATGCTCTTTTTTTTCGAGCCATACCTTTCTAATAAAGTTTAATAAATAGACATTCCATGCGGACAGGCATGGGTTCACGGATCTACGAACGGGATTTAGGCGGCTGCCATATGGCTAATGCCCTATAGGACACTTCTTCGGTCGAAAGCCGAGTGTAAAGTTTTTTTATTCTTGGTAAAATTATGATACTCAGGAAACAAGTTTTGGCAATAATCGGGGCCTGGCAAGTTGAACACGGCCAAAAGGGAGAGCACTGTTCGTTATTGGTTTGTTTACGTTCCTGACCGTTTAATGTACTTTTAATTTTCACAGCGATGCCCCGAGTAATTGGTGAGCTTTTATCCTTACACGGAAAAAAGCTCATTACCAATACAATGACGCTTAATATGTAACAAGCAGCTTTCAATTCACAAATATATAATATTTATATTCCTTATTGTAATTATCTGTCCTTGACTAGTATTAAATCATTTAAGAAGCTGGTAAACACCAAAACTTAGCAGATAGGCCAAGCCTGTCATGTACAAAAATTGAATTACCGGCCATTTTAATGCGTTGGTTTCCTTGTAAACAACGACCATAGTACTCATACACTGCATAGCAAATGCGTAAAAGATCAAAAGCGAGAAACCTACAGCCGTAGTGAAAACAGGCAAACCGGTATCGGGGTTTTTGGCTTTTTTTATTTTTTGCAGGATCGCTTCCTGATGGTGGGCGTCACCATCGGCACTGTAAATAGTTGCCATGGTACCAACAAATACCTCTCTTGCTGCAAAAGAGGTGATCAAGGCGATGCCAATTTTCCAGTCATAACCCAACGGCCTGATGACAGGTTCAATCGTCTTACCCAGTATCCCTGCATAAGACGCTTCTAATTTCGCTGAAGCGACCAGCTTGTCACTTTCTAAGGCAGGGACTTTTTTACTGGACCGCTGTGTTTGATAATAATGTTCTATTGCGGCAAACCGGCCTGGAGGAGCATAACTGGCGAGCACCCAGAGAATGATGGAGACAGCAATAATCACCTTCCCAGCCTGGAAAGCAAACGCCTTTACTTTCTGTAGCATTGTTAAGCCGACATTTTTCCATCTCGGCCACTGGTAAACCGGCAATTCCATAATAAAATAGCCTTTTTGCCCGGATTTAATGATCTTTTTCATCACCCAGGCTACGATAAACGCTGAAAAGAAACCCAACAAGTACATCATCATCAATGCGATGCCCTGCAAACTGATAAAACCCCATACCATACGCTGCGGCACGATCAAAGAGATTAGCAATGTGTATACGGGTAACCTAGCGGAACATGTGATTAAAGGGGTCACCAAAATGGTAATGATGCGATCTTTCCAATTCTCAATACTACGTGTGCTCATGATGGATGGAACGGCGCAGGCCAGCCCACCGATAATCGGAATAACGGATTTTCCGTTTAGCCCAACTTTCCGCATGATCTTATCCATCATGAAAGTTACCCTGGCCATGTAACCGGTATCTTCTAATATCGAGATGAAAATGAAAAGGATAGCGATCTGTGGTATGAATACCAACACACCGCTTAAGCCGGGCAATACCCCGTTGGTGATCAATTGCGTTAACGGCCCCGGGGGTAAATGATCACTTAACAGGTTTGTCAGGGTAACAAAAAAAGAAGAGATCAGGTCCATGGGGACTTTGGCCCAGGTAAAAATAGCCTGAAAGATCAGGAATAAAATCAGTAAAAAAATTGCAAAGCCTCCAAATTTATGCGTCAAAATTTTATCGATCCGATTGCTGTAGTTCTCCTGCGAGGGTTTGCTGTCTCGTTGAACCGTATCATATAAAACATCGTTGATAAATTCATACCTGGCAATAGTTTCCTTTGCCTGTGCTTTGGAGGGATTGATGTCGTATTCTTTTTCTAATTGCTTAAGTTTTTCTATTTCTTCAGATTTCAGGTAGCTGATATAAGGGTATTGATAAACTAATTGTAATGCCAGGTAAGGATTGCTGACATTGACATCCTGAATTATTCGCGTAATTAAACCGGGATATAAACTATCCAGATCAATCGTATCCGCTTGTAAAGGTATATGGTTTGCTTCTGCAATCGCTTGTTTCAATTCCATAATTCCTTTGCCGTTTCTTGCTGATATCGGAATAATTCTCACGCCGAGTTTGTTTGCAAGTGCGTCAATGTCTATTCTTATGCCATTACGATCAGCCATATCCATCATGTTCAAGGCAATGATCACCGGAATCTTTAAATCGGCGACCTGTGTGTACAATAGGAGGTTCCGTTTTAAATTGGAAGCATCCGCGATGAATATCAGGAGATCAGGGTGTCCGCTGTTTTGCGTATCTGCTAATACCTCTAATACGATGGCTTCATCTTTACTCTTTGGGTATAGGCTATAGGTTCCAGGAAGATCGATAATCTGTGCGGTCCGGCCTTCAGGCAATTTTGCAAGTCCTGTTTTTTTTTCAACGGTAACTCCTGGAAAGTTTCCCACTTTTTGATTCATGCCGGTCAAAGCATTAAATAAGGACGATTTTCCGGTATTCGGGTTGCCGATCAAGGCAACTTTAAGATCAATTTTCACCACCTTTTAGATTTATAGAATAAATAATTTAATCAGTCGCACTCGCTATTAATTAACAATTTTGAAGTATTGCCAAGCTTTATAAATGATCACAATGATCATTAAACCACCGATTATGAACATGGCTATAATCCTTACAATTCGCATCCACAGCGGCTTTTTATAGCTTTTACCCGAGTAAACCCCGGTTGGTGTTCGTCTGACTCTTTTTCTTTTTTTGGCCATCATTATTTGTTTTACATTCCCGTTTGGATATGCTTATTTAGCAATAATGTTAAGGTGATTGATTGAAAACGAGATGATCTTGTCAAACATGAAGAATAGATAAGTTAAATACTTTTATAAAGGCACGACGTGCCATTGCCGGTCATAGACCAGCTATTAAGAAAGTACGCTTATCTGTGGTGGCTGCCAGATGGCTAAGACAATTTTGGATAGACCGGGATGATGGTAAGGAGCGTAATCCTTGTTCTCATTTTCGGTTGCTAAAACAACAACGTGGAACAGCGTTTTGGTTACTATAAAACCCCCACAGGTATTGCAGGAAAAAAAGGGTGAACAACCCTGGCACTCCTTTTTTGTGGAGTGTTTCTTTGCAAGTAGGTTTTTGATGTTAGCGCGAACTTCGCATTCCCTGTCCGAACAGCACGGCCGGGCTGCTGCGAACAGCACGAGCATTGCAAATAGCAGACAGAGTGATTTCATACTGCAAATATAGAATAATTCTAAATAAGCAATAATATAAATTAAAAGACGATGTAAGTTACAACGTTTACAGTTGTTGCAACCGTTAAAGTTGAAGTAATGAGGGCTGGTGCCCTTATATGAGTTCTTCGAAGCGCCCCTGTTTAACCCAGATCATTAAACAATGAGAAAACAGTGAGCATAGCTTCAGTGTTGAATAAATCAGATCGATTTCTCAGATATTGTAACCGCATCGCCCCTGTTAAAATATAAGGTCTTTGGGATAGTTAACAGGAATACGACTTATAGCCTTTTTTAAAATGGTTAAGCCAGTACCCATAATTCTGACTTCTGGAAGTTCTATATAGCTTGCTCACAATTCAATATCAAAGTTGTAATAAGAAGTATAATTGATAAATGATTCCTTATACCCGACACTTGTAAAACGAATACCCTGTTGCTTAACTTGCGCAAGTTCAATGGTAATTTTGAATTACCTAACAAATCGGTTGAGGTCCTTTTTTTTCAACACGAACAGTAACACCCTGTAAAAAGTTTTTAGAATCAAAATCCCTAACACTTCCAGTTAAGTCAATATTTGGGGTCTTGCAGCATGTAATACCAGAGATTAGCAAGAAAAAAAGTAAATATTTCTTCATTTTAATCAATAGCAGGATAACAAAAAGCCCAGTCAAAATTCAACAACCATAACTGGGCTTAAATGGACAATGGATTTACTAAATCTTCGATACTATCGCCAACACTTAAAATAGCTCCTGTGACAAATCGTGCTCTCCTGGTGAAAATTGAACATATTCCGTTAAATCTTTAACCATTTTCCTGGCAAAAACGGCACTTTCTGAATTACTTTTCACTATGTCATCGTCCCCTAAATCAACGTTTTTCCCATAAATTGCTTGCTTTATTCCCTTCGATTGTTCAATTCGTCCATCTTTCCCCTTAATTTTTCGACCATGGTGAAATCCGGCCGACCATGCTTTACCAAATCCGTAAAATCATTAAAAGGTGCAAGATTGACTTTGATTACTTTTTGCATCACTTCTCCCCATTGCAATACCTCCCGCACTGAAAATACTTTATTATTTCTCGACTGCATTTCCATAACCATCGCCAGGAACATTTCCGGCGTTCCGTTCCAGCACGGCTTAACCTTGAACATCTTTAGAAAGAATGATAATACGCCCATAGCCTCTAATTGATGGTAAATAAATCTCCGCTATTGTAAATATAACCATTGTATCTACTTGTTGTCACGTCTGAATGCGGCTCGTCTAGTCACTATGGCATCCCCTTCGGGCCGGGCTTTCCGCTATATCTTCTATCGAAGGATACGCTTCCAATCCCTGATGCAGAAAAGGGAATGGTATTTCTTTTTTGCGAGGCTCCAGATTTCAAAATACTCGCTGACAGGTTTCCTTTTTACTGTCGGCTGAGGTTTATCGCCTTCGGCTCCAATGGCATTTTTTTATTTAATCAATAATTATTTTAAACGAAACGGGTAAAAAGCGCAGCTAAAATCAAGCCCGGAGTTGTCGTGGGGTTTGCAAAAGATTTCCGGCATAAACGGCTGCCTCCCCAGAGGGTCCCCTCCAATTATTCCATTTCCTTTTGCCCGCTGCCGGGCTTTACGATTTGCTTTCTTTTTTCCCTTTTTCTTTTAAAAATAATCAATCAGGGCAAGGCGGCGAAAGGAAAAGCAAACAAATAATTATTCATTAAAAACATTTAAAAATTATGCTATTCACAGGAAGATTAACCGCAAACGCAGCAGTAAATGCGGTCAAAGGGGACAAACAGGTCATCAATTTTACCGTAGCCATTAACCAAAGATGGAAAAACAAAGCGGGTGAAAAAAAGGAAAAAACCGCATTCGTTGACTGCGCCTACTGGCGCAATTCGGGCGTAGCCGAATACCTCACCAAGGGCGCAGTAGTGGAAATTTCGGGCTGGATGGAAGCACAGGGCTACCAAAGCAAAAAGGACGGCATCAAGGCAAGGCTGATTTGCACCTGCGACACCATCAAGCTTTTTTCATTGGTGGCCAAAGCCGAGCCAAAAGCCGAAAAAAAGGAAACCGCACCTTATACCACGGGCGCAGGGGCAGACGAGGACGATTTGCCATTCTAAGACCATCCACACCACTTAAAAATCTATTTCAGAAACGAACATTAAAAATTAAACATCATGGCACATAATATCAATTTCAACGAGCAAACAGGACAGCATAGTTTTTTCAGCGTAAAGCAAAAGGCATGGCACGGGTTAGGGCAAATCGTACAGGATTACCCCACCAGTAAGGAAGCATTGCAATTTGCAGGGCTTGATTACGAGGTTATCAAATCTCCCTTGTTTACCCAAAGCAGGGGAATGACCGTAGGCAACGGGGGCGAATTAATTTCAGGGATGGACATTGCCGTTCCTAACTACTATGCCACCATGCGCACCGATAACAATGCCGTATTGGGGGTAGTTGGCAGGGATTACAGCATTGTACAAAACCGGGACGCATTCAGCTTTTTTGATGCCATTGTTGGCGGGGACGGGATGCAATACGAAACCGCAGGGGCATTAGGCAACGGTGAACGCATTTTTATTACCGCCAAACTCCCCGGCTATATCAAAGTCGGTAGCGATGATTATATTGAAAAATATCTTTTCCTCACCACTTCGCACGATGGTTCGGGCAGTATCACCGCAGCTTTTACCCCCGTTAGAATTGTCTGCCAAAATACCCTCGGCGCTGCACTCCGTAACAGCTCCAATACGATTAAGATACGGCACACCGCCAATGCAGAGGACAGGCTGAAAGAAGCCCACAAGGTTATGGGCATATCCAACAAAATGGCCGATGAACTGGACGGCATCTTTAACCAATGGACAAAGGTGCGCATCACCGATAAGGACGTCATGAAGCTGATACAGCAGGCAATGGCACCGAGCAAGGAAGTACTAAAAAGCCTGAAAACAGGGGAGGAACTTTCAACCGTTCTTAAAAACATCTGCGATAACGCCTTTATGTACGCAATGGCAAGCCCCACCCAACAGACCGAAACGACCAAAGGGACTTTGTTCGGGGCATTCAACGCCATCACAGGCTACTTCCAAAATGTCAAGGAATACAAGGACGATGAAGCCAAAGTAAAATCCATCATAGGCGGTACAGGACAACTGCGCACACAGGCTGCATTCGACCTATGCCTCGGCTATGCCAAAAACGGGGCAGAAGCATTAACCCTCAATTAGTAATCAGGAGGGGGAGCAATCCCCCTCATTTTAAAACCATAAAAAACAACGTCATGCAAGCATTACATAAATTCAATAATGTAGAAAAAGCGAAGCTTTTACATGCGCTTTTTATCCATCAAATTCCCGGCTTTTTAACCTATGTACAGGAACTGTCAGCCTTTATGAAAGACCATCCCGACGAGGTACGCAAGGTTTGGAAAAACCAGTTGTTCGGGGTAGACTTTTGGTTTCAGCTATCCGAACAGGCAGACCGTAAAATCAAACAATACGGTAAGCAACTGGAGAAAAGCAGCAACCTGTTTGCCGACCAGCTTTTTGACGGCTATAGTGCCTTGTACCTGCATCACTGCCTGACCACCTACACCGAAAAGGGCAAGCATACCGACCCGAAATTCAGAACAGCAGTTGACCTTTTCTTTAACCCTTAACCATTCAAACTATGGCAAATATGTGCAGAAATATGGCGGTGTTCACAGGTGAACAAAGCCAGTTACAAAAAATAGCGATGCTGTTTACCCACATGGCAATCAAGGAAAAACAGGAAGAAAAAGGACAGCTACCCGACTTTGTCACACCTGATAAGGATTGGTTCTTTAACATCGAGTGGGACGGCGATACCCTGTTTTATGATACCCGGTGGTCACCAAATTTTAGTGCGATGCAACAGGTAGCAGACCACTATCAGGTCGGTTTCATACTGGACTATACAGAAACGGGCAACCTGATTTATGGTCAGGCAAGCTACGAACAGGGCGAACTAAACGACATCTTTTTGAAGCCGTCAGACTTTGACCTTTACGAGTTTGACGAGGAAACGGATACCTACACTTTTGAAAATAACACCTACGAAAACAACGAGGAAATACTGGAAATCCTTTTGGAAAGGAAGAAAGGGGAACGGTTATGAAAACGATAACGCTCAAACTATACAGCTTTAACGAACTGGACAAGGAAGCCAAAGGGAAAGCACTAACCACCTACAGGGATTTGAACATCAACTTTGATTGGTGGGACGATGAATTTGAGGATTTTATAGCACTGTGTTCCTATATGGGCATAGCCGTTATTAAAGATAAAATCACATTCAGGGGTTTCTATTCGCAGGGGGACGGTAGTGGTTTCTCTGCAATGGTAGACATACCCAAACTGCTAATGGCAGTAGCTAACCAATCGTGGAAAGACTATGCCCCGATGCAGGAATTTCCGTTCAGCGTTCCACAGATTGACCGCAGGGTGATAGCACTGGTTGCGGATGGTATACTGCCAAGCGAACCGCAAATCATCAGCAGGTCAAGACAATACGGGATAGTCACGGATTTAGGCATTTCGGAAGTTATCAAAGACGGCAAAACACATGATAACATCTTTGAGGAACTGGACAAACTCGAAGAATGGCTGAGAGCGATTGCCGAAAGCCTGAACCGCTACCTGTACAAATCCCTCGAAAATCAATACGAATTTCTGACCAGTGATACTGCCATAAAGGAAAGCATTTTAACGAATGAGTACCTGTTTACCGCAGACGGAAGGTCGGCAAACCACTTAATTGAACTCAATAAAAAACGGACATCTAAAAATTAAAATCATGACAACGAACTTTTTTCAAAACATAAACGCAATGAACGTTCCCGGCAACTGGAAGTTGACGGTACATACAGATGAACAGGGGCAATTTACCGTATCCGCATTATTTACCGCCCTGCACAATGCGGACAATGCCACCAAAGCTATTCCGCCCATGCTTTTTAAGGGGACGGCAACCGAACTGGACGAGGGCTTTTTTGAAGCCATTACCCAACCTGTGCAACAAACAGCAGGGTTATACCACAATCTCAATGCCTACCATAAGGAACTGGAAAAAGCACGGGTAGCCTCCAAAATGGAACAGGACAAGAAAAACAAGAACAACTCCAAACCGAAACCCGCTACTGGTGAAACAGATGAAAATATCGAGTTAAGGGAACCACAACCCAATAAGGAGGAAAAAAGAAAGGCTTATGTCCAGACCATGATTAAGATTAATGAACTGAATGCCGCCTGTAAATATGAGGAAGCAATCGCCATTCTGCCATCAGCCACCGACTATCCTGAAAAGGAAGCCGAACTCAAAACCAAATTAGCCGACCTGACCCGCAAACGGGATCAGATGGCACAGGCATTATCATTATTTAACGCTTAAACGAAGAAGCTATGTTAGCGACAACCACATTAGAAAGAGTTTTCCTGCATAAGGAAAACGGCATAGAAATCATATTGACAGACCCCGGAGAGGGCTTCGCGCCCGAAGCGGTCATGACCTTTTATTCGGCAACCTATCCCGTTTTGACCAACGCCAAAATAGTTGGCCCCGAAATCAAAAACGACCAGATACAGTACCGCTTTGAAAGTACAATGGGCACAAAAGGATAACAGCCATGAAACAACAAATCAAACGGAAAGTACCCATCAATAAAGAAAACGACCAATGGAAACTGCATCAGCTATTCAGAAATTTCACCCAAAAACTCGACCAGCTGCCGGACGCCGGAGAGGTACAGCGCAACCGGGGGCGGAGCGCACCGCAGGGCATCGTACCAATGGTTTTCTAAAGACCCGTTTTCTGCCTTTTTGGGCAATTCAGTCGAGGAATTACAGGCAAGTGGAAGCGGAATTTTTCCGCTCCCTTGCTAACCTGTGTGCCGTTTATGAAATCCCCGAGCCGGATGTTTCAGCCATTGATTTTCCGCAGAATGTCACCATTGCTTATATGCAGGTTAAGGAAACTTTAAAGCTAAAGGATAAAACAGCGGACTGTATCATTATCAAAGATGAGAGCCACAGCGCAACATTAGCCGTACTGAAAAGATTTGATACGGGCATGTGCCTGTATTATATCCCGGTGAGGCCATTGTGGAACTTGGTACAGACCGCACAGCAACAGCCTTTGGCAGAAATGCTCCTGTCGGTTTATGCCTACCTGTATCAAATCGTTAAAGTGTCCTACTATACCGAAAATGACAGCTACCTGTTCGGTGAGTACGATATGTTACAGCAATGGATAGACGAGGCAGACGACGAGGACGAGGAAGAACAGCAATACCGGGATGAACAAACCGAGGTCATGGACACGCTAAATCATGCGGGTAACCGCTTGGTGACGCTTATCAGGGATAATAATTACCTCCTCAAATGGGAAGCAAATATAAAAGCATACAGGCAGACCGAAGATTGGGATTTGGAAACGGAATGTTTGGCTGACCAGTTCCTGACCCTGTTTAAGGAATACCCCGACCGCACCCTTTTTGACAATATCCACGATGAGTTGATAGAACCCGAAGAAACCGACCGCATCAGGATGGAGCAATATGTCAGCTTTTATTGGAGCAGCAACGACTGTTTTTACGATATGCTTTTCGATACGGTCAATAACGAGTTTGGGGAGTGCGGGATAATGGACGAACCAACCTCAGTACAGCTTTTTGACACACCGCAAACGGGTATAATCAACGATTTAGATTTTGAAAAAAGGCTCTTTGAACTAATAGACAAACTATGTGGAATACTAAATAAATACGACCATGACTAACGTAACGAACGATTTTAACGATAAATACATACCCTACAAAGCCTTATTGATATATAACTGCGAAAGGGAAAATGATAATAATATCAATACCGATGAAGCCAATTCGGTATATGTGGAAAGCTATGATATTGGCTTATTGGGCAACCCGATAAACGCCCACCCCTTATCCTTAAAGGAAAGCATCGCTTTAGCGGAATTGCTGCAAAGCAGTGCCGAAATGCAGAACGGCTTTTTGAAATCAAAGGGCTTGTTACCGGGAAACCTCCTGTATGTCAATCCTGACAGTAACGGCTATGCAGTATGGTATACCCCACCGCAGAAAAGGGATTTATTCTTTGTGGAAAATTTGGGCATACCCTGTGGTAAGGGCTATGTCCCGGCAATGGTATGGAAGGCTACAAGGGACAAACTCCGTGTTTTTGCGCTGAAAGGCAAAACAAAGCCAACAGGTAAAACGGAACTATACCATGCACCCTATTTTAACACCTATCAGGATGGCGGTGTGTGTATGGGAAATGTGAACATCAACATCGACCGCACCACCCACTTGGAGAATTTCATGATACAATGGGAGCAGTATTTCTTTGGCAGTTATTTCAGCCACATGCTTGGCGGTATTGACCGTACAAGACAAAACATCGTTCATCTCTGGAAAAATCAAACCACCACAGAAAGCAGGTTTCCTGATGACACGCTGTTTACCTGTGGCTTAAACCTTAATCAGTTAATCCGATGAAAAAGATAAAAATAAGACAAGCCCTGACAGCCGTTCACGTAGTAGAAAAGGAATGGCTAAATCCCTATAACCCCATTGTGGTTAACCTGATCGGCGCAGGTGGTACGGGAAGCCAGGTACTGACCGCTTTGGGCAGAATGAACCATGCCCTGATTGAACTGAACCACCCCGGTTTATTTGTCCGCCTGTTTGATGATGACAAGGTGGAACGTGCCAATCTCGGCAGACAATTGTTCGCCACTGCTGAACTGAAACAGTATAAAGCCGTTGCCCTGATCAACCGGGTAAACCTATTTTTTGGTACGAACTGGAAAGCGGTAACCGCGCGTTACGACAAGGCAAGTTTAAAACAACAGCCCGAACTCGCGCAAGCAGGGCTGACCATTTCCTGTGTGGATACCGTACAGGCAAGGCTTGAAATAGCCGACATCCTGAAAACCTTGCATAAACATTCCGGGCATAGCCGTAACAAGCCTTTGTATTGTATGGATTTTGGTAACAGCCGTTTTACAGGACAGGTGATTCTTTCCACCATTGGTAAAGTGCCACAGCCTGAAATGAAAAAGTACCAAACCGTTGATACCCTGCCGATGGTCACCGATGAATTTAGGGAACTGCTTTTGGCCTCGGAAAGTGCCGATAAAACCCCAAGCTGTTCCTTAGCGGAAGCCCTCACCAAACAGGATTTATTTATCAATTCTGCATTGGCCAATGCTGGCGCATCCCTGTTATGGCAACTGTTCCGGGAGGGCATGTTGGTCAACCGTGGCTTTTTCTTGAACCTGAAAGATTTCAGGATGCAGCCTATTAAGGTTACACAGCCCGTTGCTGTAATCGTTCCGCTGAAACCAAAAAAGAAAAATAAGAAAGTAGCTTAATTTATATTGAAAAAGGTATGAAAATTATTGATTTAGAGGGAAAGGAAATAGCGGTGACGGATTTGTCACTGGCTATTTTGCAGGCGGACGATTACCGCCATTACCGGCACATCAACACTGAATTTGCGGAATTTGACGAAAAACAACGGCGGTATTGGGAGGACATCTATCAAAAATTGTTAAAGCTGAAAAACGAATAAAATTCGCGCCGTCCGGCCACTTGCTGCTTTCATCCGCAACAGGCCGGACGGCGTGTTGGGTCGCCAGACTTTCAAAAAATCAATCCTGCCCCCGGCTATGCTTGCTTTTCTGAAACACTGGCCTATTTCTAAAATCAAGCATATGGTAAAGATCAAAGAGGGCTACGTGATGAACGCCCGTGAAAAGATGGAGTTTGACAGGGTAAATGCCCTGCCACGTAAAAAGGACGGCCGTGTGGATTATTATTATAAACCTCAAACAAAATACCCTCCGCGAATCTATGTGTATATGCACGCTGAAATATGGTGCGACCGCAACCGCCGTCCGATGGGGCTGTTTCACGCCATCCCTTTTCTGACCCGGCCAATGAACCAGGAGGAAATTGAATACCACCATTTTGACATCCGGCTTTGTTACCACCAGTACGAAGACTGGAATAAACTGATCTACGCCGAGGAACAGGAAGCTGATGAACTGGATAAGGAAAATCCCGGCAGCGGAGCGGTATTCCTGGATAAATTAAAAAGCTTCCGGGAACGCTGCCCAATTGGTAAAGTTGTCACGTATATCCCGGCTGTCAGGGAGGAAGTACCTGAAAGTGAGGAACGGGTTTACATGCGGGAACTGATCTCCAACGGTCAACAATATACTGTCGGGCAAATCGGGGAACTGCTAAAGCAAGAACAGCAGGGAGAAAAAAGGCCAACTATCCTTATTCTTTTGCGGGAACTTTATAAAAACAAGGCCACAGGAAAAACTGAGCGGCTGGCTATTACCGCCGAGCAAATCGAACGAAAGGCGTTCATTTCACAGGAGCGCACCCGTAGAAATACTGTCAGGCGGGTCTATAAAAAAAATCCCCTGTTTGCATTGGAAGAAATTCGTACCAAATATCCTGATTATTCCGAGGGCATGTTACCATGCGACCTCATGACCGGGAAAATTAAAGTAAAAAAGACAAAATGTAAACCTGTTTTAGACCTGCGCCGATGCCAGCTGAAAAAGCTAACCCATAAACTCCTGGCGGGAAATTTGAATGCCCGTGATTACCAAAATACTTGCTGCCGGATCGTAATGCTCCAAAATGCCCATAACCTCCGTTTGCCGATTCCCTTAACCGTAACGCTGAACAGGCAAACATTGGTTTACGCCTTTAATTGGCGTACAAGGGAAACCGTGGTAAAGTCTTTTGTTGAACTTGCCAACACCCGGGGGATGACACACGAGGAATTGGGAAGACGTTATAAAGATATCCTAAGCTCCAATTATAGCTATTAAAGATTTTTCGTCCGGCGGCCCCGGCAAAGCCGGGGCCGTTTCCCCGCAGGTTTATTTTTCTGACAGAATTCTTTTAAACCTGCGGGGCTGTGTCTATGAAAAAAATCGTCCTGCTATTTAATAAGCGATAGAAAGACCGTTATTTTCAGAATAGGTGTTACCTTCATATTAAAATGCTGTAAGTTAGGTAATAAGGGCAAAGAAATACCAAATATTGTAAAATGGGCTTCATCAAAACTATCGGCAAAGACGGAAAGCCGTACTATTTCCGGTACGAACTGGAGAACCAGCCCTGCCGGGGAATAGCAAAAGTCTGTTTTAAAACCAGGTTCATTAACCAGAAGGACAACAACTGGTTCGATTTTAAAGTCGCTCCTTTTGAAGAGCGCTATATAAAAGTGACCGATATGTTTGACACGCCAGACTCTTCCACTCAGCAGTTGCTATTTCAGGGCAAAGGCCTGCCTGAAGCGTTAATCCTCGAAGCACAGCGGGTCTATCCCGACAAAATCATTATTTCAGACTCCGGTGAAGCGCTTTGGCCCGCAGGCCGTGCGGTCTGGCAGCGATTAGTTGACCGCAAACTGGCGAAGTATGAAGCAGGCTTAGACAGATTTATTTTGAACAGGTAGCAAACAAAACCAACGTTAACGGCAAAGCATTTTTTGATCGCAGGAATAACAAGTGTACGGGTGGCTATTGGTGCTGAAAGCTTTGGTTTGATCAGCAATATCACACGCTGAATCGACGGTCTGTTAAAATGGAAAAACAAGCAATGGAACCGTAATATGCCCGGGAAGGATATTGGTGATGTACCTGCCTACTATTTCTTCAAAATGGAAATGACGGTTAACCAGTACCAACAGATCGTTTTGCATACCGTTGACGATGACGTCAACAGCAATTAACAAATCCTTTTCCCTTATATTATTAAAAAAAAGTTGATCATAATTAACCTTTTTGCAGACTTCTTCAGCAAATACTTCCCGGGCATATGCTTCGGCCATTTCAGTCAATCCAGGTGCAGTTACATGTCCGATGGATAAATTTGCATTCCATGGTTTTGCCAGTGCCGCCAAATACCGTACGATTTGTATGCGGCAATACCTTAAATCAGCGATGTAGGTCAATCGTTCAATGTTTTTCAATGGCCAGGTTTCCGGAACAAGTAATAAGGGACAAAGAACCCTGTTCAATACAGAATGGACATTAAAAGTTCTATTTATTTCAGGTTCAGTTATGGTGTTGGCCATACCTTTAATGATCATCCATACCTGACGCTTAATCACCAGTTCGATCACTTCACTTTCGCTTGTAAACGAAACATCAACTTCTTCTACCCGCGGCTTAAAATTAGTCGTGCCGTCATTAAGTGTTTTTAAGCGATAGCGCACACCTGAAGCAGGATAATCAACGCAATTACAGGCGTCGGGGCAGGGCTTGAATAATTCACCTTTCACTACCTTATCTGAAACTGGATAAGGAAAGCAGTCGCAGTTATCCGTACAGGAGTCAAAAAACGCGTCTGCCGGTACTTTACAAAAGTCTTTCTCATTTATTTCGATGGTATTCAACAATAAAATGTCAGCCTGCATCTTTTGCGCTATTATTAACGCAAATTCTGCGGCATGCCGGGCTTCGGAAGAATTATCGTTGATGATCAAAATGGTGCTCATGACCTTTGGCTATAGCAATTCTATTTTAAGCCTAAAGTTTAAAAACAAAATGCGTTTAAAATATGATGGCGGTCACCAGGAGAAATGTTTGTTGTCAATTCTTAATGAAAAGAACTTTTAAGCCATATACATCTTTTCATAGTACTCATCGGCTAACCTGCCTGCTTCGAATTCGGGTACTATATCGTTAGCTGCGGTTTTAATCATGGCGATCCAATTTTCCTGCTTAGTATAATACATCGGTAACAAGATGTTTTCAAGTGTATCCAGCAGATTTTTGTTTTCCTGGATATCTCGTTCATCCGTCGAAGGCCTGTCCGGTGCTGGTTGTATCATAAAACAATTTTCCCTGTCCTTCGCAAATTCAGGTACCCAGCCGTCAGGCAACGACAGGTTAATGCTCCCGTTCATTGCCGCCGCCATCCCACTTGTTCCCGACGCTTCGTGGTACATCCTTGGATTATTCAGCCAGACATCTGAACCCTTTTTGAGCAATGCAGATAATCCAAGTTCGTAGCCGGTGAGGACGGCACAGTTAGCGAATGGTTTTGTTTGGTTAATGATCTGGTTAAATAACGCTATGGATCCGTCATCTTCAGGGTACGGCTTTCCCGCCCAGATCAGCTGAACAGGATGGTTTTTATTATTCATTAATTTCAGGAACCTGTCCCAGTCTGCCATGATCAGCCCGGCTCGCTTGTAATCAGCAAACCGCCTGGCCCAAACAACGGTCAATATATTTTCATCGAATAATTTTCCGCACTGGTCAGCCACTACCTTAAATAAGTCGGATTTCATTTCTTTTTTTCTGTCGGCGATCGATTGATCATTGCCCGACATAATCGCAGTATTAAATTGAATATCTGCCCAATAGGATTTATTTTGCGCGTTGGTGATGGCTATAATTTCACATATTCCGGGATTGTCGCCCCACATGCGCCGGGCTACTTCCCCGTGAAGTTTAGAAACACCGTTAGCCTTTCGTGCAAACTTTAGCGCCGCCAGTGTATAGTTAAAATAGTCGCCATTCATACCCAATATGAATTTCGCCTCATGATCCTGCAATTGGTAAAAGAATGACATCTCTTTTAGTAAACTATACGAGTGGGCCTCATTGCCTGCCATCTCTGGGGTATGCGTAGTGAAGACCACCCGTTTTCTTACTTCTTCCAGGCTTTTATATTTCGCGTACAAATAAAAATTCAATGATACGGAATGCCCTTCATTCATGTGGTAAACATCAGGTGTTATACCTAAAATATCCAGCAGCATGGCCCCGCCAATACCTAAAACTATGGTTTGCGCAATGCGGGTTGCTTCGTTTTGGTCGTAAAGACAATGGGTAATTGAGCGGGAAAGCTCATCATTTTCTGCGATATCGGTACTTAATAAAAATAACGGGGCCGAATTAAATGTTCCCGGTTTAAGCAGGTAAGCCTTTACATGTACCGGTGAATCATGGACGGAAACCGTAAAAACAATGCCGGTATCCTGTAAAAACGAATACTCCTTTTCTATGAACTCAGGTTTCATCAGGCCATTATTGTCCCTCACCTGGTCATAATAGCCATATTTCCATAATATACCGATGCCCAGCAGGTTTTGTTTTAACTCATAAGCACTGCGCAGGTGCGATCCGGCCAAAAAACCAAGTCCGCCGCTATATATTTTCAACGCCTGGTCGATGGCAAATTCCATGGAGAAATAGGCGACGCTGGCAGTATATTTTTCATCCGGCGCAAAGCCAAAAATATCCCCTCTGGTTATCATTTATCGTAACGCTTTTATTTTTAATATTTATTAACTTTCTGTCCTATCGGTCCATTTCCAATCCAATATTTCCGGCATGTCCTTACCATTCGCCCTGATATATTGTTTGTGTTCAATTAGCTTATCCATCAATTGTTGTTTTAAATGAACGCCCTTGCTGCCGGTTTGGGGCAGCCGGTCGATCACATCCATTACCAAATGAAACCGGTCCATTTCATTTAAAACGGTCATATCGAACGAAGTCGTTATGGTTCCTTCTTCTTTATAACCTCTGACATGGATATTGGCATTGTTTGCCCGGTTGTAGGTTAGCCGGTGTACCAGCCAGGGATACCCATGAAAGGCAAATATGACGGGCTTGCTGGTGGTAAACAGCTCATCGAAATCTTTATCGCATAAACCGTGGGCATGTTCCGTATTCTTTTCGAGTTTGAAAAGGTCAACCACGTTAATCACCCTGATCTTCAATTCGGGTAAATGTTCGCGCAAAATGGTCACGGCTGCCAATGTCTCCAGGGTCGGCACATCACCGCTGCAGGCCATCACCACATCGGGCTCACAATCCTGGTCATCACTGGCCCAGTCCCATATACCGATCCCACGGGTGCAATGTTCAATCGCCTCATCAATGGTCAGCCATTGCGGCGCAGGATGCTTGCCGGCAACAATGACGTTTACATAATGACAGCTTCGCAGGCAATGATCGGTAACCGATAACAAACAGTTGGCATCAGGCGGCAGGTAAACCCGCACGATGTCCGCCTTTTTATTAACAACATGATCGATAAAGCCGGGGTCCTGGTGCGTAAATCCATTATGGTCCTGCCGCCATACCGTTGATGTCAATAAAATATTTAACGAAGCTATATTTCTTCGCCAAGGGATTTCACGCGTTGTTTTTAACCATTTGGCGTGTTGGTTAAACATGGAGTCAATGATATGTATAAACGCCTCGTAACAGTTAAACAGTCCGTGCCTGCCGGTTAACAAATAACCTTCCAGCCACCCTTCACATTGATGCTCGCTTAACATTTCCATTACACCGCCCGATGAAGATAAAAATTCGTCATGTTCATCAACCGGTCCGAGCCATTGCCGGTTAGTCGCTTCAAACACAATATCCAGGCGGTTTGAAACAGTTTCGTCAGGGCCGAAAATCCTAAAATTTCGTTTGTCACGATTTTCTCTGATCACATCCCGGAGGAAGCGCCCGGAAACATAGGTGTCTCCTTCGCCGCCGGTTCCGCGAACGGGAATGGGTACGGCATATTTCTTAAAATCAGGCATACGCAGCTCATGTAACAGTAGCCCTCCATTTGCATGGGGGTTTGCGCCCATTCGCCTGTGTCCTTTTGGTGCCAGTTCTGCCAGTTCCGGATTCAAGCGCCCGTTTTCGTCAAAAAGCTCTTCCGGCTTGTAGCTTTTCATCCAGCTTTCCAGCAATTGCAAATGTTCAGGCGGGGCAGCGGCGGAAACCGCCAGCGGTATTTGGTGAGCCCTGAAATTCCCTTCTATTTTATACCCGTCCACCTCTTTGGGCCCCGTCCATCCTTTTGGCGACCTTAGAATGATCATTGGCCAGCGCGGGCGCGTTAGCTTCTCCTGGCCAACAGCATCCTGTTTAATTTGCCGGATCTGCTCAATTGCTTTGTCCAATGCTGCCGCCATTGCCCAGTGCATAGCCTCCGGCTCATCGCCTTCGACAAAATAGGGCGTCCAGCCATAGCCAATGAACAGCTGTTCCAGCTCTTCGTGACTTATCCGCGCTAAAACGGTAGGGTTAGATATTTTATACCCGTTTAAATGCAGGATCGGCAATACGGTGCCATCTGTAATCGGGTTTAAGAATTTATTGGAATGCCAGGCGGTAGCCAGCGGGCCGGTTTCGGCCTCGCCGTCACCGACCACGCAGGCCACGATTAGATCGGGATTGTCAAGGACAGCGCCAAAAGAATGACTTAAGGAATAGCCCAGCTCGCCCCCCTCGTGTATAGAGCCTGGTGTCTGCGGTGAAGCATGGCTGGAAATTCCACCGGGGTAGGAAAATTGCGTAAAAAGCCTTTTCAGGCCATCGGTATCCTGTGAAATAGCCGGATAAACTTCACTATAGGTACCTTCCAGGTAAGTGCCCGCAACTACCGCCGGTCCGCCGTGCCCCGGCCCGGAGACGTAGATCATATCCAGGTCATACCGGTTGATTACCCTGTTTAAATGGGTATAAATAAAGTTTTGCCCGGGCGTTGTACCCCAATGCCCCAGCAGCATATTTTTTACATGCGCCAATTTCAACGGCTCTTTAAGCAAAGGGTTATCGCGTAAATAAAGTTGCCCGACTGATAAATAATTGGCTGCGCGCCAGTAGGCATTCATTTTTTGAAGCAGTTCGGGCGACAATGGTTCCGGTTTAATCAATTCAGTTTTCATATTTTTAATTTTTAACGGCTCGATCTAATACCCCGGCAACGAGATTTGCGATCATTAATTCTTCATTTGTTTTTATGACGCGGACGGATACCCGGCTCGTCTGTTTAGAAATCAGTGGGGTGTTCTCCAGATTTTTTTCTTTGTCTATATCAATACCTATAAAATCGAGGTCCCTGCAAATCCGGTCGCGGATAACGGACGAGTTTTCGCCAATACCCCCGGTGAATACCAATATGTCCAGCCCGCCCATTGCAGCAGCGAGCATGCCTATAAACTTTTTGGCCGAATAACAAAAAGTGGTGAGGGCTTCTTTTGCCCGGATGTCGTCAGCCTCCATGTCAAGCAATTCCTGCACATCGCTCACACCCGCGATGGCCTTTAAACCGGAATGTTTGCTCAGCAAATCGTCCAGCTCGGCTGGGCTTAATTGATATTGATTTAAGAGGTATAATAATACACCGGGATCCAGGTCGCCTGACCTGGTACCCATGACCAGGCCCCCCATCGGGCTCATGCCCATTGTCGTGTCAAAGCTTGATCCGTTTATTACTGCCGCCATACTGGCCCCGTTCCCCAAATGGGCGATAATGATTTTTTGCGCGGCAAGCGCTTCATATTCATCAGCCAGTTTCTGCATGATGTACTGGTAGGATATACCGTGAAAACCATATTTCATTAAGCCTTTATCTTTATACTCAGCTGGCAGCGGGTAATTTTGAACGTAAGAAGGCATATCACGGTGAAAAGAGGTATCAAAACAGGCGATCTGCGCGGTATGAGGATAAGCTGATTGAAATGCCCTGATGACTTTGATCTCATCCGGAAGGTGATTTGGGGCGAGGTAAATATACCGGTGTAAGGTTTGCAATAACTCATCGATTATTTTTTCCGGCTGGCGGTGTTCCGGGCCGCCTTGTACGATCCGGTGTCCTATGGCAACCAGCGGATAACGGTGCTGCCTGTTTTTCAGCCAGTCAATGATCACATTGGCTGCGGCGTCCATATCTTTAAAATGCGCAACCCGGTTTTCCAGAATATTAAAAGCACTATCCTTTATTTCAAGCCGGCTATTATCAGCCCCAATGGTGCTGACAGTGCCTGAAAATTCAATTTGGATAGGTGCAGAACGATACAGGCAGAACTTCAGGCTTGAAGAACCGCAGTTTACCGCTAAAATATAGGTATCCGGTGTATCGGTCATTTAATTGCTGTTAGCAGCTATAACGAATAGCTGTGTTCAAGATTGAATCCATAAATCAAATATCAGTGCAGGGATGCCGATGAAAAATGACGGGTATCATTATACTTTCTGATGGAGGACAATAGAACCTTTAAATTTACAAGAACGGGGTCATCCATCGTGAGGTTCAGAAACACTCCATCTGCGATCATAAAAAATGATCACAATCACATTTCCAAATGTCCGCGATCAATTTAATTGCCAGGATATGACCATAGATTTGAACAGGATTTCAATTTATATCAAAAATGAATACTGTTCAAAGATATTTGAGGCCGGCAAAAAAACGGGAAAAGGGAGTAGATCATCTTTTTAAAAGTAAACTCCAAAACTGTATTGATCAGATCACGTACAGGGAAGAAGACTGGGCCGCTCTCGAACAAATGCTTGGCAAGTTAAAAATTTGATAATGCGATTCTGAATAAGTAATCTGATAAGTAAAATGTTATTAATTTAATCTCAAAGGTGAAACGCGCAACGCTCATATTATTAACAGCCATTTATCTGTTACCCAACCTTGGGTTAACGGTTAATAGCTATTATTGTTGCGGCGTATTATTGTCGACTTCCCTTTCCCCGGGGCCTAAACATCATGACGGTTGCAAAATGGCGTCCGACGGATGCTGTAAAACCAAGAAGCAATATCTCAAGATTAAGGATCGGCATTGGGGCGAGCCCGGGTTTAATTTGAATGTAAAGTTATTTCCAGCTTTAGACATACTCAGCCCTTATGTTACCACTCACTCGTGGTTAAATAACCGCGGGCACCAGGTTGTTTCTTATAACAACTACCGGCGGCCCCCTGACCGGCTTAAAACATCCGTTTATATTTTCAATTGCACTTACCTGATTTGAGTGATCCTTTGTCTAACCGCCACTTCGGCTGCATGGTTAGCGTTTCCTTTTGATCTTTCTGAATGCCACGTTAGTACCAGGTCTTTTCGACTTAAATTATTTATCGATCCTTTAACGCAAGGGGTCCGTAAATGAAGATAGTCCTATTTGCCGGCAATGGCGATTCATTTGATTAATCGGGGATATAGTTGCTTTATTTCTAAAGTTCTATCAATAATCACGAAAATTAAAATAAGTAAAAATGAAAAAGCTATTTAGCTTATTGATAATGGCCGGAGGTCTTCTCGCCATATCCCAGCCTTCCTTTGCCCAAAAAGACAGCAGCGGCATTTATAAAACACCTGCCGACTTCCAGCAGCAAAAATTATCCTATGCTATCAATTACAAAACAGGCAAGCATAAAATAAAGGACGAAATGTTCTTTCATGAGAGCAAAATAAAAGTCATCCATGAAGGCGTGACCTATACATTAGACAAGAACAGTACCTATGGCTATAAAAGCACCAAGGGAGAGGTCTTCAGATTTGCCAACAACACGGAGTACAAAGTGCTGAATCCCGGTGAGCCGCTGATGTTATATGAACTCCCCAAAATTAACAATGCAAGCAAAGGGCAGTTTCGTACTTATCCGGTTTATTTTTTCAGCTCCGGCGCAGCGTCAGCACCACAGGCTTTAACAAAGGAAAACCTGAAGGCAGCATTCCCGGACAACCATAAATTTCATGATGCGCTGGATGAGAACTTCAAAACAGATGGAGAGCTGGCGGCTTATGATGGCTTTCACAAAGTATATAAACTGAACCGGGTTTTTAACAACAGTTTAAAATAAAAAGATGAACGCGACTTATTTGCATATCAAAAATATGTGCTGCCAAAGATGTATTGAAATAGTACGGAAGCTAACAAAGGGCATTAAATACCCCGTGATTTCAATTAAACTGGGTGAACTGGTTCTTAAGGGCAAAGTGAGTGCTGAAGACAAAAATAACTTTGAAAAAAAACTGAACGAAAAGGAATTTTATCTTTCTGAAACGCATCAGGAAAAAATTGTTGGCCATCTTAAAGCGCTGCTTCTCCGGTATAGGGACGAGCTGATGGATAATGAAAAGCCAATCAAGTTATCAGAGTTTGTAGTCCGTGATATGCAAATGAGTTTCTCTCATTTAAGCAGGGTTTTTTCAAAATCGCAAGGTTTAACACTCGAAAGGTACTTACTGTTACTGCGTTTAGAGAAGGCAAAGGAGTTGCTGATTCAAAAGCAATTATCCATTACCCAGGTTGGCTATAAATTGGGCTATAACAGCCCGCAATCTTTTATAACACAGTTCAGGAGAGAGATCGGTAAAACACCGCATGAGTACCAGCTAAACCCCTCACCGCCAAGGAATAACCTGGATAACCTGACAAATCAATATATCAAACAATAAGAGCATCCGGGCGAACAACGGCGGGATTAAAGTACGCTAAGTTTGTTGCCAGGTGATCATAAATAAAAAAAATTAAAATGAAAAAATTAAAATGTTTTTTGATACTGGCCGGAGGTTTCCTTGCCATATCGCAGAGTTCATTTGCCCAAAAAGACAGCAGCGGAATTTACAGGACCGCCGCCGACTTTCAGCAAAAAAAATTGTCCTATGCTATAAATTACAAAACAGAAAAGCATAAGATCAACGACGACTTTTTATTTAGCGCAAGTAAAATAAAAGTCGTACATGAGGGCAAGGCTTACTTCATGGACAAGAACAGTACCTACGGTTATAAAAGCACGACCGGTGAGGTTTTCAGATTTGTTGACAATAAGGAATACAAGGTGCTTAATCCCGAGGGACAATCCTTATTGCTCTACGCTTTTTCAAAGATCTCCACCGCAAGCAAAGGAAACGTCAGGCACTATTCGGTTTACTTCTTCAGCACCAATGCATCTTCTGTCCCGCAGCCTTTAACAAAGAGTAACCTGAAGGCAGCATTTCCCGACAATCATAAATTCCATGATACACTGGATGAAAACTTCAAAACGGATGACGAACTGGCTGCCTATGATGGTTTTCACAAAATGTATAAGGTAATCAGGGTTTTTGAAAGTAGTTTAAAATAGCAAAATAAAGGCAACTCATTCGCCTGTCGGCAGTGTGCTGTTGGAAGTTGTTTTATGCAAATCATTTTTTAACAAATAAAATTTATAATCATGAAAAAGTTACTTCAAAATATAGCTTCAAAAAAATCTCTACTGTTAATTCTTGTAGGCCCGCTTTTGGTTGCAACCAGTGCCTTTTATCAGCAAACGCTTTGGAAAGCCCCGGCAACTGCCGATGCCAAAAAAAGCCCGCTCAAGGCGGATGATGCGACCATAACCGCCGGCAAAGCCGTATATGCCCAGCATTGTCAGTCCTGTCATGGAAAAAAAGGAAAGGGTGACGGAAAATCTGCCGCGACCTTAAATACAGAGCCAGGTGATTTTACAACTGCTGCAACACAGGGGCAAAGTGACGGCGCTCTGTTCTGGAAAGTAGAAGAGGGAAGAAAAGACATGCCAAGTTTCAAAAAGAAACTAACCGAAGAGCAGGCATGGCAGGTTGTTGCCTATTTAAGAACATTAAAATAATTACAGCGCTATGAAAAGGAAACTAATAATATCGCTGGCGGGCTTGCTAATAGCCTGGTGTTCGGTACAGGCGCAAGTTACGCCTGAATATGTTGACAGTGTCGTCAGGAAAACTGTTGAATCGCAAGTTTCAAGTAACAGTAAATTCGCTCTTGTAGGGTATACCGGCATTTCTGTCGCGATTAGGAAGGACCAGTCTTCTTTTACCAACCTGGTGTTTGATCCTATTTTACTCTGGCAACCGCATCCGAAAATCCTGGTAGAAGCCGAGCTGGAGACTGAATTGGAAGGAGCCGAGACAAGTATTGAATTGGGCTACGCAAATGCATCCTATATCGTAAATAAATACCTCAGCATCCGTGCGGGAAAATTTCTTGCGCCCTGGGGCATATTTCAAGACCGGCTGCATCCCGGTTGGATCAATAAGCTGCCTACCCTTCCCGTTGGTACAGGAGAAGATCCGTATGGCATAGGCCCGATGAGCGAAATCGGCATTGATCTGCGGGGGGGAATTCCCCTTGGATCTGCGTCAATGAACTATAGTATTTACTTGTCCAATAATGCGCAGTTAGTGACCGATCCGGCGGATCCAACTTTGCAGGGCACACTGATGTATGGTAATATTGATGCCAGCAACAACAACAAGACTATCGGCGGGCGTGTCGGCTTTTTGCCCTTCGCGAATTCATCCCTGGAGATCGGCGGGTCATTCAGAACCGGTAAGGTGGGGGAAAGGACCACGCAATACCAAAATGTTGGTGCGCAACAATACGCCCTGGACCTCTCCTATAACAACCAGATGGATTTTATCGGTGGGACGTTCGATGTAAAAGGCCAGTGGAACTTCGAAAATATTGATAAAGCGGCCTATGCAAATCCGACCGACACGGCTGCCACCTATACTTTCGACAATAAACGTAACTCCATGTTTGCGCAAGCCGCTTACCGGCCAACGATGTCCTCCAGTAAGTTTCTAAAGAAAACGGAATTTGTTTTCCGGTATGCAGGCTTAAATCCGGCAAACAACCCTTTCGGGCCAGCTAAGATACAACAGTACACTTATGGAATTGATTACTGGTTTAACTGGCGCACGGTAGTAAAAGCTGCCTGGCAATCGCAAAAAGACAACAACACATTTTTTGTACAGGTAGCAGTGGGCTTTTAATTAATTGTAGTTAAAAATTAAACATCATGAAAAGGAATATAATCATCGTAGCAGCTATTGCATTAATGTCAATAGTGCTGATAGTTGAAAGCTGCGTCACTTCTAAAAAAGTAGCAGGTAAAGACGGAAGTCAGCTATGGAGTGAAAATTGCCAGCGGTGTCATAACGCCCCTCCTATTTCCGCTTTTACGAGTTCTGAATGGGGTATAGTTAATTTACACATGCGTCAGCGGGCGGTACTCACTGACGATCAGTATAAAAAGATACTTGCGTTTATGCAACAGAAGGACTAATGTAAATGCGGACTTAGCAAAATGAAGTCGGTAAGGTATCTGATTAAATACTAACAAAAAAAGTCATGAACAATAACGAAGAAATAGCCAGGGCAAAAACGACATCGAGAAGAAAATTTCTGTGGTTGTTTAGCATTTTATCTGTGTTTACAGCCGCTGCGTCATCCGGCCGTTTGCGTTTCCCGGGTAAGAAACTTTCCGGTCCCGGGAAACCGGACGACAAAAAAAGAACGGTTAAAATGCTTACACAGGATGGCAGGCTGGTCGAGGTCGATGAGTCGCTGCTGACGGCAAACAGGAAAAAAGTGACCAATACCGAGCTCCAGCAATGGATCAAAAAATAGGTGTCAAATACATTTTCAAATTAAACGAGATGGAACCAGAAAATAATTCAAGAAGGGGTTTCCTGTTAACAGGTTTGGCCGTAGCCGGGCTTGTAGCAGGCTGCACGCAAAAAAAAGACCCATTTGAAGCAGGTGCGGAGGAACAGGCCATGGCTTCAGGCAAGACAGTAAAACTACTTTCTGTAGACGGAGAAGTGATCGAGGTAGATGAGGCATTCCTTAAACCAGTCCCGCACATGCCGCCGGTATCCAACACTGAAGCAAGAGTCGGTATTCCGGGCAAAAAATTTGTCATGGTTATTGACCTTTCCAGGTGCAAAAATTTAAAAATATGCCAGGCCGCATGTGACCATGCCCATGAATTGAGTCCGGGACAGAACTGGATAAAAGTACGTCCGATGCAGGATGCAGAACATACTGCCCCATACTGGCAGCCAACGCTCTGTATGCATTGCGATGAACCGCCATGCGTTAAAGTTTGCCCCGTGGACGCCACATTTAAAAGGCAGGATGGAATCGTTTTAATTGACCACGACCGCTGCATCGGCTGCCGTTTCTGTATGGCCGCCTGCCCATACTCGACAAGGGTATTCAACTGGGGTGAGCCGGAAATCTCCACCGAAATTGCAAGCGAGCCTTACACGCCCGAATCCCCCTTTCCTCAGAAAAAAGGAACGGTAGGCAAATGTGATTTTTGTGCTGACATGACGCGAAGGGGAGAATTACCGCATTGCGTTACAGCTTGTCCGAACAACGTTTACTTGTTCGGCGATATGAATGAAGATTCGGTGTCCAACGGTTCCGAAACGTTCAGGTTCAGCGACCTGATCAGGGATAGAGGGGGGTACAGGCTGATGGAAGACCTGGGAACCAAACCAAGTGTATACTACCTTCCGCCGGTGAACAGGAACTTCCCATTTGAATCAGGGCTTGAAAACGATAAGTTACAAAATAGTTAACCTAAAATAATCAATCGTGGAAAATTCAATTTCAATAGCAGACGACGAAAAAATAATTCAGGATCTGTTGCCGGGGAAGTTTAATACCACCGGCAAAGTCTGGGTTGGCATTTTAACAGCCATTTCTTTGGTGGGTGTTTATGCCTATTATCGTCAACTGCGATATGGCTTGATAGTTACCAATATGAGGGACTATGTTTCATGGGGTATCTATATATCAAACTTTGTGTTTTTTGTGGCCATAAGTTTAGTCGGCTCCTTAATAACAGCCGTATTCCGGTTAGCTGGCGTGAAATGGGGTACCCCGCTCACACGGATCGCGGAGATGATCGCCGTGGCCGCTATCATTTTTGCCTCAATCATTATCATTGTGGATATGGGTAGCCCCGAGCGGTTCTATAATTTATTTATACATCCGCGCATCCAATCCCCCATCATGTGGGATGTGATTGTAATTACTACTTATTTTTTTATAAGTATCCTGCTTTTATATTATCCGCTGCTGCCTGATATTAAGATACTGCTTCGCTTTAAGGAAAAATCAGGGCCAGCCCTATATAAATTCTACAGCTTTCTCGGTTCCTTCTGGAAAGGCAGTCACAAACAATATTTATTGAGCAAAAAAGCCATTAATGTGCTTTGTATTACGATCATACCGGTGGCATTTACTATTCACACCGTGACCTCCTGGTTATTTGCCACAACTTACCGCCCGGGTTGGGACAGCACCAACTTTGGTGCATATTTTATAGCCGGAGCGTTTTTAGTCGGAGCCGGAGGTGTTGTCGTTGCCATGTACATTTTCAGGAAATGCAACAGTCTGGAGAAATACATTACACTGGATCATTTTGATAAAATGGGTCGGGTATTGGTTCTTTTGGCCCTCCTATACCTTTATTTTAATGTCAATGAGTTTTTAACACCCTTCTTTAAAATGAAGGAATCCGAGGCTGGTTATTTAAAAGATCTATTGTCAGGATCGTTTGCACCCATGTTTTGGTTCGCGGTGTTGACGGGAATTATCCTGCCAATCATTGTTTTATTATTCAAAAAGGGCCGGAGACCGCTACCGATGTTTATTGTAGGTATAATGGTGGTGGTTGGCGCATGGTTTAAGCGTTACCTGATTGTGACGCCAACTTTATTGCATCCCTTCCTGCCAATGCATGATGTTCCAAAAGCGTATCATTATTATTTCCCAAGCTGGGAAGAATGGGCAATCAGCATGGGTTCATTAGCGGGGGCTATGCTGATCATAACCCTGCTTAGCCGGATATTTCCAATTATTCCAATTCAAGAAACTTTAACTGAACACCATCATGAAACTGCTGCACAAAATATTTAGAGGATCGTTATTGGTTATTTTCCTGCTTTCAGGATACTATGGCTTTTCGCAGGCTACTGATAAGGGCACATTAAGCATCGCCATTAATTACTTTGTCAACAACAACCAGGCACAATACCTTTTGGTAAAGGTAAAAACCAAGGTGAACAGGAAGTTTCGGAATGTAGCAGGCATCGGGCTGAAATTATTCCTAGATAAAGATTCCATCGGCACCATGATTGGAAAAGTGGTTACCAATGAAGATGGAGAAGCAAGCGCAATGATACCATCCGCGTTACAGAAAGAATGGCGCACTTCGGTCAAACACACTTTCCTGGCATCTTTTGAAGGGAATACGAAATATGAAGCTGCAAAAGCCGACCTCAGCATTACAAAAGCAAAAATTTTAATTGATGCCGGCAGCGATAAGACGGTTACGGCAAGCGTGTTTGAAATGAAAGATACGACTTGGACGCCGGTGAAAGGTGTTGACATAGTGTTAGCTGTAAAGCGCCGGTTTGGGGACCTGCCCATAGATGAAAAGCCAACTTTTACAACTGATTCAACCGGCAAAGCTTCCGGCGATTTTAAACGGGATAGCATCCCCGGCGATGTAAAGGGGAATATTACCCTGGTTGCCAAAATAGTAGATAACGATCAGTATGGAAATTTATCAATAGAAAAAAAAGTTCCCTGGGGGGCCAAATTTATATACGCCAGCACCTTTAACAAAAGAACACTATTTGCCACAAATGACAAAGCCCCTCTTTGGCTGATACTGATCGCTACATCGATAGTTGCCGTTGTTTGGGGCATTTTAATCATGCTGGGTTTTAACTTGATCCGGATCAGGAAACTGGGCAGGGAAGCCTGATAGCTTTCTGTACCTGAAAATTGTGATTTAAATAACATTTAAATATATAAAATATATAAGTTATGAAAAAGAGTATGTGGGTTTCGACGGGCATTATGATAATAATGCTTGCGGGATGCAGCAGTATTTACAATGTCGTTTCGTCTGATTATGACAGGTCTGCTGATTTTACCAAATACAAGACCTTTGCCTGGCTGCCGGATAAAGCGGATACCGCCAATACATCGTATAATAACGAAATTATCCGGAATAATATCCGCAATTATTTTGGCCAATGTATCAGCGATAGAGGATATTCCTTTGATGCTGAAAATCCCGATGTGCTGATGCAGTTGATTATAACCAATGCAAAAAAAGAAAGGGTCATAAACGCGTATCCTAGCTCGTATTATTACAGCCCTTATTACTATGGGAGCTATTATTACTCCCCGTACCGCCTTGGTTACTATTATAATTATTATTCAACTTTCAGATACACGTACCCCGGGCCTGCATATCCCGTTGCTTATTCCGCCACACAAAAACAGGAATATGTAAATGGCGCCATCACATTAGCTTTTATAGACAGGAAAACAGGCAAGCTTATTTGGCGCGGAACGGCTGAAGGAGATATTTATGACCTCTCATTTATCAGCCAGGATTTGCATCCTGCCGTGCATAGAATATTAGCGGAGTACCCGGTGAAGCCTTTATTAACGCGCAGTCATAAAGTCAGATAAAACAGAAAAAAATATATGAACGAACTGTATAAAATTAAAATGAAGCAGAAGGTTATTCTGTAAAGTTCAATTTTCAGAACACATGAAATCAATTAAAGATATAGACCTATCCCCCAAGCCGGGTAAAGAATACTGGATGAATTGTCACCGTGAATGGCGGGAGGAGTTTATCTACTTCTTATTGGTTGACCGTTTTCATGACAACAAAAAAAGACAAAGCATGGAATTTGAAGTGAGGCATTCCGGCTTTGGCGAGGAAAAACAATTGGGTAAGTCGTGCGGGGGCACTATTCGCGGCATCACGGACCATCTTGATTATATCAAAGAACTGGGTTGTACAGCGATCTGGCTAAGCCCTGTTTTTAAAAATAACCCGGAATCCTATCACGGTTATGCCATTGAAAACTACCTGGAAATAGATCCGCGTTTTGGCACAAAGGAAGACATGGAAAAACTGGTTGAAACAGCGCACGGTTACAACATGAGTGTTTTCCTTGATATTGTTTTGCATCATAGCGGCGATAACTGGTGCTACCCCGATGATCTCGAATATTTTTATTATAAAGGTTTCAGGTTTCCTTTCGGCGGATGGCGGTATGAAGATGAACCGGCGCCAGTGGAACTGCGCGACCCGGAGTTATATGGCCGTAAAGGACAGATCCGGAATTTTGACAGTTACCCTGAAACGAGGGAAGGGGATTTCTATGGTTTAAAGGCATTCAAAAACGATGAATCTGCCGAGGCTATTTACGTTCAAAAGATATTAGCTGATATTCATTGCTATTGGATACGAGAACTGGATATAGACGGCTTCCGGCTGGATGCCGTAAAGCATATGGGCGAACTATCCATCAGCCGCTTTTGCTCAGCCATACGGGAATATGCCTATTCTCTTGGCAAGGAAAATTTCTTTCTTTTTGGCGAGGTCGTAGGCGCTGACGAAATGTACAGCCGTTATATTGGGGCTAAGACACTGTCGACGTATCACGACCAAAATATATATTATGGCTTAAATTCCGTATTGGATTTTCAGCTGTATTTCACTTTGGAAGGTGTGATCAAGGGCGCTGACTCACCGGAAAAACTGATCGACCGGTATAAACAACTCCAAAAAAGCGCCCTCGACAGGGGCGAATATGGTGAGTTTCTGGTAACCTTCCTGGACAATCATGACCAGGTTGGTTCTGACATCAAGCACCGTTACGGATACAATGCAGAACCCGCCCAAATCATTGCAGGGATCGCCTTCCTGCTTTGTGCCCTGGGTACGCCATGTATCTACTACGGTACCGAACAAGGCCTTGACGGCCACGGTAAAGGTGATACTCATATCAGGGAATGCCTGTTTAATCCAGGCGATAAAACCACCAACCTTCTCAATCAGCATTCTTCCATTTATGAAGCCATAGCCGAACTGGCAAAATTCAGGAGCACGAATAATGTGCTGAAGTTTGGCAGGATGTTCATGCGGGAAATCTCAAATGACGGCATCAACTTTCATTTGCCGGATTGCAACAAATGCACCCTGGCATTTTCCAGGATATTGGCTGGCGAGGAAATCGTATTTGTATATAATTCCTCCGCCGAGGAAACAAAGGAAGAGCACATACTGGTGGACTGCGAGGTGAACCGCAACCGTCAGTGGATGAGACCGGTATATGGCCACGGAATTGATGTAGAAATACGGCAATCGCCCGACCCCTCCAATCCGGTCAGATATATCAGGCTGGATTTAAAACCTATGCAGTTGGTTATACTTAAAAATTATTAAAAATGGAGACGAATGATTACCTGAATGCAGACCTGAAGCCGCTTGTCGAAAAAGTCTATCAGGAAGGGGTTAAAAAGGCAAAGGATGAAGCAGAGCAAATCATTGAAGCTGCAAAACGGCAGGCGGAAGAACTGCTTAAAAAAGCGGAGCAACAGATCGCCAGGCTGGAAGAACGGTCATTGGCTGAGACTAACCGGATCAGTCAAAATTTAAAAAGCGAGCTGAAGGCTGTCGCCAGTCAAACCATTAGCGCCGTCAAAACGGAACTCGCCGCGGTCATCACCAAAAAGACAAGCGTCCGCGAGATCAATGATGCTTTGGCGGAAAAAGAATTCCTGCAAAAAATCATTTCCGAGGTGCTTCGGAAGTGGGAACCCGCAGATGATCAATTCCAATTTGAATTGCTGTTAAATCAGGATGACGAAGCGCGGCTGAAGGAATTTTTTGAGCAGCGGATCAAAAAAGAATTAAGCGCCGGGGTCGATATTACAATTGACAATAAAATTAAAAGCGGCTTTAAGATCGGTGTAAAAAATGAAGATTACTACGTGGATTTTTCCGGCGGAGAGTTTGAGGAATTCTTCAAGGGGTATTTGCGTAAGGGCACATTGGAATGGATTTACGGTACAAAAGAAAACGAACATGTCTGAGCAGCATTATTTTTATCTGATCTCCGGCCTGCCGGACATTTCTGTGGAAGATGCGCATTTGCCTTTTTCTGCGAAAACATTTTTGGATGAGCATAAAGACCAGGTAGGCGAAAATGATTTCAGACTGCTCTGCTACCTGTATTATCCAAACGACAACCGCAACCTCCTCGATATACTGCTCGGGAAAAAGGAGACGACACCATCGGGTGGGTGCTATTCACTCCAGGAGCTAAAAAAGGGAATTGCGGGAGATGGGGCTTTACCGGATTATATGAACAGGTTTATTTCCGCTTTCGGCGAAAATAAGAACCGTTTCAGCGAAACCGTATGGGAAGCCAGGCTCACCGAAGCCTATTTCAGGGAAGCCATGAACTCGGGGAACGGGTTTCTTAACCGGTGGATGGAATTTGAACTGAACCTGAAAAACCTGCTGCTTTTAATGAAGAACCGTAAGCAGCAACTTCCATTTGCCGAATTCTTAATGGAAGCGAATGAAATGGCAGCAATAATGAAACAAAACCCATCGGTTGATCTCAGCACGGAATCGGCTATCGATTTTATGAGCGGCCTTTCTAAAATTATTGAAACAGGAAATATCGTTGAACAGGAAAGAAAAATTGATTTGCTGAGATGGAGGAAGCTCGAAGAAATGACCTTTTTTAACTATTTCACCGTGGAAGCCGTCATGAGTTTCCTTATTAAACTCCTGATAGTTGAACGATGGGCGAAGCTGAAGCATGATAATGAAGCAACCTTTCTTCCGTCCATATTAAGCACCTACCTCGAAAAAATTGAAATGCCCGAAACAGTAAATATACAATAAGATGCGCACCGGAAAAGTAAAAGCAATCGTTTCAAATTTGGTCATCGTTTCAGCGGATGAAACGGTTATGCAGAATGAGATCTGCATGATCCGTCTTGGCCAAATATTCCTTAAGGCAGAAGTGATTAAGGTGGTCGGCAAAGATGCTTATGTGCAGGCGTTCGAAAGCACGCGGGGCTTAAAAGTTGGTGATGAGGCGATTTTCCAGGGCCATCTGCTGGAAGCAGATCTGGGCCCCGGCATCCTTACAAAAAAATATGACGGGCTGCAAAATGATCTGGATAAGATCGAAACTGTTTTTCTTACCAGGGGCACCTATACCGATGCATTGGATAAGGACAGCGAATGGGATTTCACCCCGATCACAAAAATTGCGGAAACCGTTAGGGCAGGCAGCTGGATCGGTGAAGTAAAAGAAAAAAATATCCCGCATAAGATCATGGTTCCGTTCCTGCTCGAAGGCGAATACACCGTAAAGAAAGTGGCTGAGAAGGGGCGGTATAAAATAACGGATACCGTCGCTGTGATCGCAGATAAGGACGGAAATGAAACTGCGGTAACAATGGTGCAGAAATGGCCGGTTATCAGGCCGCTGAAAGGATATAAGGAAAAAGTCCGCCCCTATAAATTGTTGGAAACCGGCATCAGGATCATCGATATGATGAACCCATTGGCAGAGGGCGGAACAGGGTTTATTCCGGGCCCGTTCGGCAGCGGGAAGACGGTATTGCAGCATGCCATCGCCCGGCAGGCGAAAGCGGATGTCGTTGTCATGATCGCGTGCGGCGAACGGGCCAACGAAATTGTCGAGATCTTCACCGAGTTTCCCCAGCTGGATGATCCCCAGACAGGCGGCAAACTTATTGACAGAACCGTCATTATCGCCAATACCTCGAATATGCCGGTGGCATCCCGCGAAGCTTCCGTGTACACCGGGATGACCATCGCAGAGTATTACCGCGCAATGGGATTAAAAGTTTTAGTGCTGGCCGACTCCACTTCCAGGTGGGCGCAAGCGCTAAGGGAAATGTCAAACCGGATGGAAGAGCTCCCCGGCCCCGATGCCTTTCCGATGGATCTGCCGGCGGTTGTTTCCGGTTTTTATGCCCGGGCCGGCCAGGTAAAACTGGTGAACGACGCTGAAGGCAGTATTACATTTATCGGAACGGTCTCCCCGGCGGGCGGGAATTTAAAAGAGCCGGTAACGGAAGCGACAAAAAAAGCGGCGCATAGTTTTTACGCCTTGTCGCAGCAGCGCGCAGATAGTAAACGTTATCCCGCCATCGATGCTATTGAAAGTTATTCCAAGTTCCTCGACTATCCTGAATTGATCGGCTACATGCAGCAAACCATTTCGCAGAACTGGAAGGCTGAAGTGGTAAAAATGAAAGACCGCCTGTTCAAAGGCCATGAAGCGATGGAACAGATCAATATCCTCGGCGATGACAATGTTCCCCTCGATTACCACGAAAAATTCTGGAAATCGGAGTTGATCGATTTTGTCATTCTGCAACAGGATGCCTTCGATGCGGTAGACGGCTTTACCGCGCTTGACCGCTTGAAATATATGCAGGAAAAAGTGGCCGAAATCTGCGAATCATCGTTCCGGTTTTCCGATTACGAAGAAATAGGCGGTTATTTCCGGGCCATCATTAATATATGGAAGCAGATCAACTACTCCCTGTTCCAATCCGAGGAATTTAAAGGTTTTAACGGGCAATTGGATGAGTTATTAAATCAAAGGAAAAAAACAAATGAAAGCGTCCCTGTTTAAAAAAATTCATACAAAAGTTATTCATTTAACCAAGGCCACTTGTACGCTGGAGGCGACAGGGGTAGGTTATGAAGAAATGGCCATCGTGGACGGCAAAGCCGCCCAGGTCGTAAAGATAGCCGGCAAGCAGGTTACGCTGCAGGTATTTGAGGGAACAGAGGGGATCCGCACAGATGCCGAGGTCGTTTTTTTGGGTACAGCCCCAACATTAAAGGTAAGCGAAGAATTAGGCGGAAGGTTTTTCAATGCCTACGGCGATCCTATAGACGGCAAATATGCGCCTGCAGGAAAAGCGGTGGAAACAGGGGGGCCGGCATTAAACCCTGTAAGAAGGAAGCAGCCGTTCGACATGATTAAAACCGGTATAGCCGGAATTGACCTTAACAACACCCTGGTTGCCGGGCAAAAGATCCCGTTTTTTGCTGATTCCGATCAGCCCTATAATGCTGTTATTGCGCTTGTGGCGCTCCGCGCCAATGCCGACCGCATTATTCTGGGCGGCATCGGTCTTTCCAATGATGATTATTTGTATTTCAGGAGCCTCTTTGCCGATACAGACAGGCCTGAAAAGATCGTCGGCTTTATCAACACCACCGAATCCCCGGCCGTGGAGCGTCTGCTCATCCCGGACATGGCGCTGGCGGCAGCCGAATATTTCGCCATTGAAAAAAATGAAAAGGTGCTGGTATTACTCACCGACATGACTTTATACTGCGATGCGCTGAGCATCGTCTCTAATCGCATGGACCAGATCCCTTCAAAGGACAGCATGCCAGGTTCATTGTACAGCGACCTTGCAAAGATCTACGAGAAATCGCTGCAGCTTCCGTCGGGCGGTTCCATTACGATCATTTCTGTAACGACTATTTCAGAGGGCGATATTACCCATGCCATTCCGGACAATACCGGTTATATCACCGAAGGACAACTATTTTTACGAAGGGACACCGAGATAGGAAAAGTTATTATCGATCCTTTCCGCAGCTTATCCAGATTGAAACAGCTCGTGATCGGCAAAAAGACGAGGGAAGATCACCCGCAGGTGATGAATGCAGCTATTCGCCTGTATGCTGACGCGGCCAACGCCAAAACAAAACTGGAAAATGGTTTTGACCTGAGCGACTACGATAAACGCACCCTGGCATTTGCAAAACAGTACGCGCAGAAATTACTCGCCATTGACGTCAACATCGATATTACCCGGATGCTGGATATCAGCTGGAGCCTTTTCCGAAAGCATTTTCAGCCCGAAGAACTCGGCATCCGCGAGAAATATATGGAGGAATATTGGGAAAAAGCGACAGAGCCGGAAGGTGAAGACGATGTCCTAACAGACGAAAACGTAATGCTGGCAGACACCTCATTTAAACAAAGGAATAAGATAGCAGCAAAATGGCAATAAAATTTCAATATAATAAAATTTCATTGCAGGATATGCAAAAGCAATTGAAAGTTCGTTTGGACGCCCTCCCCGTGATCAGGTATAAGGAGATGGTATTGCACGCCGAAGCGGAAAAAGCAAAAAGAGAGACGACAGCCCTCGAAACGACCATTTTGAATAAAATAAACCAATACGAATATATGAATAGGCTATGGCAGGAATTTCCGCAGGATGTAATGAGCGTGAAAGAAATTAAGACAAGTCTGAAAAATATTGCCGGGGTAAAGGTACAGCAATTCGACGATGTCGTATTTGAAATCAAACCGCTTGTACTGTTCAATCAACCGTTTTGGGTTTCTGATGGCATTGCGCTGCTCTGCGACCTGCTGCGCCTTTCCATCGAAAAACAACTGCTGGTGATCAAAACGGAATCATTGAACACGGCCAGGAAAAAAACTACCCAGAAAGTTAACCTTTATGAAAAAGTACAGGTACCCGGGTACCTGATCGCCATTTCAAAGATTAAAAAGTTTATGAATGATGAAGAAAGTTTGGGAAAAGCCACCCAAAAAATTATGAAGAAAAGAATTTTAGCCATTTAAATAAACGGAAGCCATGATCGTACCGATGTATAAATTTTCAATGCTTATTTTCCATAGGGAATATGATGCTTTTTTGGAGGAACTTAAAGGTATAGGCGTTTTCCACGTAGCCGAAAGAACAAAAGGAACTGATGCCGCGCAAACTGACCAGCTTCAAATGATAACGGCAGTCAATGAGGCCATAGCTTTTCTTCTCCCATTTAAGAAGGACACGGATAGTCCGTCAACTGACGCGAATAAAACGGTTGATGAAATTCTGGAGCAGGTGAAACAAGCGAAGGAAAAATCAGGGACAGAGGTAAATGAAGAAGTGAAAACAAACCTGGAACAATCTGCAGCTGCCTGGATGTCCTTGCTGGAAAAAAGAAAAGCCGAACTGGAGGCGGTTTACGAGTTAAACCGAATGATGAAAAATACGCAGCAGGCAGCCGACGGAACGATCAGCATATTGGAAGGCTTCGTTCCGAGACCGGAGGAAAAGCGATTTTCTGCATTTCTCGCAAGCAAAGGCATTGTGTATATAGAGAAGCGGGCGCTTTTTGCTGACAATCCGCCGATCCTGCTGCATAACAACTGGTTCACCCGCCTGTTTGAACCGATAGGAAGTTTGTTTTCACTGCCAACCTACAATGATTTAGACCTCACCGTTTTCTTTGCCCCGTTTTTTGCTTTGTTCTTCGGTTTCGGTATGAACGATGCGGGTTATGGCCTGCTCCTGCTTATTGGCGCAACACTTATGAAGATTTTGGGGAAACCGAAGATCAAACGGTCATACCTTACGCTGGTGCAGCTGCTTGGCGGCATTACCTTTTGCTTCGGGCTGATTACGGGAAACATTTTCGGCTTTTCAATTGCCGAATTACCGGGGCTTTCTTTTTTAAAAAATGTATTCCTGAAAGATAAGCAGATTTTTACCCTTGCCATCGCCATCGGTTTTGTGCAGATCTTATTCGGCATGACCTTACAGGGAATCAATAAGATGGTAAAATTCGGTTTCAGGTATGGCCTTCCCCAGGTGGGCTGGATCATGATCATCCTGCATATACTCAACATGTTTTATTTCAAGATACTCCCCATGTATGCCCACGTTGACATCTTTATCGGGCTGGGCCTGATCATATTTTTTGCGGACCCCGACGCGGGTTTTTTCAAAGGGATCGGCAGCGGCATTTGGGAATTGTTCGGCATCACCGGCCTCATGGGGGATGTGCTTTCTTATATCCGTCTTTTCGCACTGGGCGTTTCAAGCGCCATACTTGGCCTGGTGATCAATAGTATTGCCTGGCAGATCGAAAAAGTATCCTACATCGGCCCCGTGCTTTTTCTTATCGTACTGATTTTTGGCCATACGTTAAACCTCTTCGTGGCTTCGCTGGGTGCCTTTGTGCACACCATGAGGCTCACGTTTGTGGAATTTTACAAGAATGCGGGATTTACCGGGGGCGGAAATCCTTATAAACCATTTGCAACTATTTCAAACTAAAAAAATAATCATTATGACAAATTTATTAATAGCATATACAGGACTCGCGCTCATGATCATCCTGCCAGGTATAGGAAGTGCGATAGGCGTTTCCATCGGCTCGAACGCCACTATCGGGGCCTTAAAAAAAAGACCCGATGCATTTGGGAATTATATGTTGCTAAGCGCCCTTTCGGGGACACATGGCCTGTTCGGGTTTGCAGCATTTTTTATCTTTTATTCGAAGGCGGTGTTTACACCGGCCATAACACCTTTTGCTGCCACAGCGGTGTTTGGCGCCGGATTAATATTCGTTGTCGCGACCTATGCGGCGATCAGGCAGGGGCAGATCTGTGCTAACGGTATAGCAGAAATTGCGTCGGGCAACGATGTTTTTGGCAAAACAATGATATTGGCGGTATTCCCTGAACTGTATTCCATCCTGGCATTTGCCGCGGCCTTTTTGATCAGTAATAAAATATAACCTATTAAAATATTAGCTAACATTTAAACCCAACCCAATTATGGTACAGGCCCTTATAAAATTTGCTTTACGAAACCGCTTTATCGTGCTACTGCTTGCTGGCGGCCTTTTTGCATGGGGAATTTATGCCGTTAAACAAAATCCGGTTGATGCGATACCGGACTTATCGGAAAACCAGGTGATCGTTTTTACGGAATGGATGGGACGCAGCCCGCAGTTGATAGAGGACCAGATCACCTATCCTTTGGTATCCAACTTACAGGGGATCCCAAATATCAAATCAGTCAGGGGTACATCCATGTTCGGCATGAGTTTCGTTTATGTCATCTTTGAAGACGATGTGGATATTTACTGGGCGCGCACCCGTGTGCTGGAGCGGCTGAATTATGCACAACGACTTTTGCCCCAGGGGATCACCCCCGCTTTAGGACCAGATGGAACAGGGGTAGGCCACGTCTTCTGGTATCACCTTGATGCCCCAAAAATGGATCTTGGAGAACAGCGTGCGCTGCAGGACTGGTATATCAAGTTCGCCTTGCAAACCGTGCCCGGCGTTTCAGAAGTGGCATCCTTCGGCGGTTTTGAAAAACAATACCAGATCATTTTGGATCCGGTAAAACTCCAGTTTTACAATATACCCCTCATGACGGTCATGAATAAAGTACGCGCCAATAACAATGATGTAGGGGGAAGGAAATTTGAAATGAGTGATATGGGCTATGTCATCCGGGGCCTGGGGTATATCAAGTCGAAGGAAGATGTGGAAAATATTGCTTTAGGCGAGAACAACGGGGTGCCGGTCAGGATAAAGGATATAGGCAGTGTACAAATGGGCGGAGACCTCCGGCTTGGGATCGTAGACGAGAACGGTACAGGTGAAATAGTAGGCGGTATCGTGGTCATGCGGTATGGACAAAGCGCAGATAAGGTCATCAAGGCTGTAAAAGCCAAAATGAAGGAAGTGGAAAAAGGGCTTCCGGAAGGGGTCACATTTAAAACTTCTTATGACCGGAGCGATCTGATAGAAGCGGCCATTCAAACAGTAACCGGAAAGTTAAAAGAAGAAATGATCGTGGTTTCTATCGTGGTGCTCATTTTCCTGTTCCACTGGCGCAGCGCAGTAAGTATTATTGTCCAGATCCCCATCACGCTTTCCATCAGTTTCATACTGCTGAATGCATTTGGCCTGTCCTCCAATTTAATGTCTTTGACCGGTATTGCTATCGCCATCGGTGTGATAGTGGATAACGGAATCATCATGTCCGAAAATGCCTACCGGAGACTTTCCGAATGGCAAAATAGTGATCACCCTGAAAATATTTAACGTTATGAAATTAATCATCAAAATAAAAGAATTTTTTAAGAAAAGGAAACCGTCTTACCGGGTGATCCCGGAGGATATCCGGATGAAGCTGGTGGAGTCTTCGTGCATACAGGTGTCAAGAGGCGTGTTCTTTTCAACCGTGATCATCATTGTTTCATTTATGCCGGTATTTCTTTTAACCGGACAGGAAGGGAAATTATTCCATCCGCTTGCCTATACGAAAACTTTCATCCTTGCTGTTGACGCTATATTAGTGGTAACACTGGCCCCGGTGCTGATTTCCTTTTTTATGAAAGGAAAGTTTTTACCCGAAAATGTAAACCCCGTTAACCGTGTGCTTGAACGGATTTATGAACCGATGATCAGGGCATGTATCAAAAGAAGGAAAATCACCATCGGGATAAATATAATTGCGTTACTCATCAGCATTCCCCTGGTGATGAGTCTGGGCCGCGAGTTTATGCCCCCGCTGGATGAAGGCACCTTGCTGTTCATGCCGGTCATGATGCCGGACGTATCCAATTCAGAAGCCAAAAAGTTATTACAGGTGCAGGATAAGATCATCGCGTCCGTGCCGGAAGTAACGCACGTAATGGGCAAAGCTGGCAGGGCCTATACCGCTACCGATAATTCCCCGATCAGCATGATAGAAACCATCATCATGCTAAAGCCAAGGGACCAGTGGAGAAAAGGTTTCACAAAAGACAGTATCATTAATGAACTGAACAAAAAGCTCCAGATTCCGGGCGTGATCAACGGATGGACCCAGCCGATCATCAACAGGATCAATATGCTTTCGACGGGTATCCGAACAGACGTCGGCATAAAAGTGTTTGGTCAGAATTTGGATACGATTTATTCCTTTTCCCAAAAGGTAGAGAAGGCGCTGGAAGGTACGCCCGGTATCAAAGACCTGTATGTCGAGCCTATCACCGGTGGGAAATATATAGATATCATTGTAAAACGGCAGGAAATCGGCCGCTATGGATTAAGCATAGATGACGTAAACGCTGTAGTGGAAAGCGCCCTTGGCGGCATGCGGCTTACCACGACCATAGAGGGACGCCAGCGATTTTCGGTGAACGCCCGTTTTGCTCAAAATTTCAGGGATAATATTCAATCCCTAAAAAGATTGCAGGTGCAAACCATGGGATATGGCCCGATCCCGCTGGAAGCTGTGGCGAACGTGAAAATTAGCGAAGGCCCGCCGATGATCAACTCTGAGAATGCCATGCTGCGCGGAACCGTCCTTTTTAACGTAAGGGAAAGAGACCTGGCAAGCACGGTAGAGGAAGCGCAAAAGAAACTGAATTCCATGATCAGCAAAATGCCAAAGGGTTATTACCTGACCTGGAGCGGAAATTATGAGAATTTGATCCGGGGTGAAAAGACCTTGAAAATTATCATGCCGGTTGTAATAGTGGTCATTTTCATGTTCATGTATTTCGCATTCAATTCCATGCGGGAATCCTTTTTAAGCTTGATCACGATCCCGTTTGCGCTTATTGGCGGGGCCTATATCGTTTACTTCTGGGGCGTAAATATTTCTATTGCCGTCGCCGTAGGATTCATTGCATTGTTCGGATTAGCCGTGGAAACAAATATTGTGATGGTTATTTACCTCAATGATGCCATGTTGCAATTAGTTGCGAAAAGAGGGAATTCGAGCGATACCATTACGAGGGATGAGCTAAAGGAATATGTGATAGCCGGGGCTGCCAAGAGGTTAAGGCCAAAGCTGATGACCGTTAGCGTATCCTTATTTGGCCTGGTGCCCATACTCTGGAGCACCGGCGTAGGAAGTGATGTGATGATACCTATTGTATTGCCTATGATAGGCGGTGTACTGACTTCTTCAACGTTTATCCTGCTGGTAACGCCGCTGATCTTCCTGATGAACAAGGAACACGAATTAAAAAAACACGGGAAAATAGAAGTAATGGAAACGCATCACTAAAAAATGAAAGTGTTGCAAGATGTTTAATTTTTAAAAAAATAGTATGATGAACCAAAGCCGCAAAATAAAACCAATTCCCTGTCCGGGAGTCTTTCTCCGGGGTATAATAGGTATTGCCACAATACTGCTGATCTTATCGGCGGGTGCAGTTAAGGCACAGCAGAGGATGAATATAAAAGGCATTCTTGATTCTATTGAGTCGGGTAACCCATCAATGAAGATGTACGATGCAGATATACGATCGATGAATGAAACAGCCAAAGGCGCCAAAAGCTGGATGGCGCCCGAATTAAGCACAGGTTTTTTTATGACGCCTTACAATCCGGCGCTTTGGAAAAAAAGCGGTGATATCAACGGGATGGGACAATATTCTATAGCCGGTCAGCAGGTCTTTCCTAATAAGAGCCGGCTGGAGGCACAGTCAAAATACATGACCGCGATGTCAACGATAGCCGTACAGAAAAAAGGCGCCACACTCAACGACCTTTATGCACAGGCTAAATCAGCTTATTATGCCTGGATGATCCTTGAAAAGAAATTAGCCATTCTCGATCAGAACGAAAAGGTGTTGAATTTTATGATAGGCAATGCGGAAACAAGGTATAAAAATGGACTAGAAAAGATCAATGCCTACTACAAAGCGAAAGCAGCCCTGGGCTCCTTGCAAAGCATGCGCCTGATGCTACAGAATGATGTGAAGCAAAAACGCATTTTGCTCAATACGTTAATGAATGCAAAAGACAAGACGAAAGATTATGTGATCGATACGACCTATTCGGTAAGGGACTATTCATCTTATATCATCGACAGTTCCCTGTTTGTCAATTCAAGAAGTGATATCAAGGCGATAGAAAAAGATATTCAGTTAACTTACCTGAAACGGGAACTGGAAAGGACGCAGTTAAAACCGGAATTCGGTATCCGTTATGAGCATATGTTCGGTTTTGGCGGAGCCTCCAACCTGTATACATTAATGGGTATGGTGCGTATTCCTATCGCACCCTGGAGCGCTAAAATGAATAAGGCGAATATAGAAGGCCTAAAATGGCAGGCCATTTCGCTGGAGGCCCAGAAACAGATGGTTATTAACGAGAGTACGGGCATGGCACACAGTGCGTTGACGGAAATTGAAACAAAGAAAAAGCAAATCGAATTGTTTGAAAAAAATATCATTCCCGCTTTACGCAGAAATTACCAAACGATGCAATTGGGATATGAGCAAAATACCGAGGAATTGTTTGAACTGTATGATGCCTGGGAAACGCTGAATATGACGCAGCTGGATTACCTGGACCAACTGCAGCAATTGCTGGCGATGCAGGTTGAGTTGGATCGGACGCTGCAAATACGTTAGAGATAGGTCCTTAATAATAACGATTATGAAAAAAAATAAAATAACGCTGATCATATTATCGGTCCTGGTAATATTAGCTTCAGCCGCATGGATATATGTTAAATACATGCGTCAAAAAAGTCATCCTCTGAAACCTGATACCATGGTCAACATGGATATGGGAGATAAGGGACAGATGGATATGGATATGCCGATGCCCGGGAAGGAAACGAATAGTCCTGCTATAGATACTAAACTTGGCCTTTTGCTGAAACCCACGAATGAATATGTATTGTCAAAAATTCCCACTACCTCCATTCAAAATAAAACACAGGATATAGCGATAAATGCGTTTGGCCGCATAGCCTATGATACCAGGCAGGTAGGATCCATTTCGGCGCGCATAACGGGGAGGATCGTAAAACTTTATGTACGTTACCGGTTCCAAAAGGTAAACAAGGGGCAAAAGGTCATGGATATATACAGTCCTGAAATAGTTACCGACGAACAAAATCTGCTGTATCTTTTAAAAAACGATCCTGAAAACGCACCTTTTATATCAGCGGCTAAAGAAAAACTATTGCTGTTAGGTATGCGTGAAGAGCAGTTAGCACAGGTCATCAGGACTCAAAAAGCGGACTTTACGATTTCGGTTTACAGCCCCTACAGCGGCCATATTCATGAAGCAAGTACCCAGGGAACTGAAGAAATGCCCTCAGCCCAACCCGGAGAGATGAAAAACATTGCCCTGATCACAGAAGAGCTTCCGCTTAAAGAAGGGATGTACGTGCAGCAGGGACAGCCTGTCTTCAGTGTTTTCGATCCGGGTAAAGCATGGGCGATCCTGAATTTTTTTGCCGATAAGCAGGCCATCATAAAAAAAGGAAGCCCGGTCCGCATTGTTCCTGAAACTGCCCCGGGGAAGAGTTTCCAGGCAACAATAGATTATATCGAGCCTTTTTATCGCAAAGACAGCAAAACGGTTACAGCACGTGTATACTTTGATAATACCAAACTCAAAATTCCGGTCGGCAGCCAGGTTTCTGCCGTCATCACCAGTAAAAACCCGAATACAAGCTGGCTTCCTTCAGACGCGCTGGTTTCCCTTGGGATGGACAAAGTGGTATTTGTCAAATACCTTACCGGCTTCAAAGCCCACAGGGTGATCACCGGTTTAACAAATGATAAATCAATTCAAATCCTTTCCGGTCTTTCTGTGAAGGATACGGTAGCAGCCAATGCGCAGTACCTGATGGACAGTGAAAGCTTTATAAAAGTAAACGAATAGTTATGAAAAACGAAAACGCTAATATAGGATTACGTTACGGTACAGCCGGCCCGCATGGGGTGACACGTAACCTGCTGCCTGCAACCCGCATACTGCGCATTCCCGGTTTATTTTTATTTCTTTTAATGGCATTCGTGTCATGCAAAAATAAACCGGAGAAACAAGTTGCGCATACTTCAGCACCCAAATTTTATTATACCTGCTCTATGCATACCCAGATTATGCTGCACAAGCCCGGAAATTGTCCGATCTGTGGCATGAAACTGATCGAGGTGAGCGAAACCAATACCGCGAAGGCCGATGAGATCCGGCTAACACAACAGCAAATACAGCTTGGCAATATCCTGGTGGACACCATAAACGATAAGCGTATTGGTGATAAGGTCATATTTACAGGAACGCTGAATTTCAACCTGTATAAAACCGCGTCGGTAAGTGCAAGAGTCGCCGGAAGAATAGAAAAATTGCACTTCAAAAATATTGGAGATTACGTGCGAAAAGGTGATCCATTATTTGACATCTATAGCGAGGAATTGAATAATGCGCGCCAGGAATATATATACACACTTCAAAAAAAACAAACACTTGATAATTCATTAATTGACTATGACCGCCTGGTACAGAGCGCCAGGAATAAGCTCCTCTTATGGGGATTAACGGAAAAACAAATCCAGGATTTAGGCAACAACAAACAGGTTACCAGACTAACCTCTTTTTACAGTACAGGGTCAGGATTTATCACAGAATTAGGTGTGAAGGAAGGCGACTATGTCATGGAAGGGGGCAAGGTTGTCAACCTTGCTGATTTGTCTACGCTCTGGGCTGAGGCACAGGTTTATACCTCCCAGATGAATGATATTGATAAAGATGGCACCGTAACGGTCCAAATACCCGATATGCCGGGTAAAGAATTTAAGGGCCGAATTGAATTTGTCAACCCCGAGATCAATCCTGATACCCGCATTGATCTGGTAAGGGTGGTTATCCCCAATACGGACCGTCAGTTAAAACCGGGTATGCCCGCCTACTTGATTTTTAGAGCACCGGTACACAAAGCTTTCTCCTTACCAATAGATGCGGTGTTGAGAGATGGCTCGGTGTCAGTCGTTTGGGTTCAGACAGGAAAGAATACCTTCAAAAATAAAATGGTGGAAACCGGGCTGGAGACTGAAAATGATATCGAGATCAAATCAGGATTGCAGAAAGGCGACATCGTCGTCATCAACGGCGCCTATTTATTAAACAGTGAGTACAAATTCAAAAAGGGTTCAAGCCCGATGGGCGGCATGAAGATGTAAGATCAATCAATGAGGTCAAACAGTGATTGACCATATGAAATTTAGTTAACCGTATGCGCTGCATTCCGGTTAACTAAATTTGGATACTTCCCTCTCGTATGGTGTTTTTAACAACGCACGGTTTTACCTTACCAGGTATAGAGCGTATGCTTTATCTTTTTAAAATAATCCTCATTATTTTGCAGTCAATGAAATTATGGTGAAAGAATTATTCTTGAAAATGACGCGGGCGGATAAAAAAGGAGGCGTTTTAAGTTTTTCAAAATCTGTATTTGGCAGCAAAACATAGCTGACCTTATATTTCGCAAATAACGCTGCACCTGACGAGGGCGCCGAAGTGCTTAGATAGGAAAGCATGTCATTTCTGTCATTTTCACGTTCCTCATAACTGATATAAGGATTTGAAAAATAAACTTCCACCGAGACCATTTTAATGCCCGTAGCCATAACAGGGAAAAGGGACTGATCATGTTTGCAAAGCATAACATGGTCAAGGGGCAGGTTTTTTACTATAAAACTATACACTTCAATTTTGTCCGTTTCTTTTTCTTTGGCTAATGCCTGTTGTCTTGGTATTACAAAATCAGTCCTGTTACTATAAATAGGATAGTACATCAGCGCATATGCCAGGACGGAAAACACAAATAAATTAGATGAAAGTGCTGCCGAAAATTTGGTGGAATATTTCCTCAGTGCATAATCTTTTATCCAATCAATGATGACGTCTAATAAATAAACAAAGCCAAATCCAAAGAAAACTGATTGCACCCCTTTGAGATAGAAGAAATAGTGTAGCGCAGGGATCGTATCAGGAAGGGTAATATGCAAAATACGATTCGCAGCAGGCAGCACTGCTTCATACAGGTACATGAATAACGTAATGTAAAACCAGTAAAAAATTATTTTTTTGATTAATGGGTTGTCATATTTTTTATAAAATACCACAAATCCAATGACCGCGATCAGCAGGGAAAAGGTAAGGTTTAATTTGAGCAACTCAATCGTCTTGGCCCTTGCAAAAATACCGGGCGCACATTGAAGAATTGTGCGATTTACAAAGTGCAAATGATATTTAATCAGGACAAAATACAAAAACGGGAAACTAAAGATCAGGAAGGGGATTACGGTGAAAAAACCCTGCAGGAAATACGTTTTTACCAAGGAAAGCTCCTTCTGTCTTATTGCTATGATGATTTTCTGGCCTTGCAATAAAATCATCATTAGAATAATAATAATTGTTGGAGCCGCATGTCCAAGGAAACTAATTCCTAAAAATATTCCCAGGACGATAAACCATCTGATTTTTTGCGTTGAAAAAGCTTTGTAGCACAAAAAGATATTCAGGTAAAATATAAACTGAACATAGCAATCTGCTAATTGCAGGGGTGAATAGGTGGCGCCACCCCAGCCGGGCATATTTCCGGTGGCTAAAAAAAGAAAAGACAAAAGCGCTGCCAGAGCAATCTTGTAGTCAAACAGTTTTCTTGCCATGATAAAAAAGAAAATAGGGCCTAACAGATTCAAAAACATACCGGCCCGGGCAACGACGATATTTATGGGCAACCCGGTGATCTGCACAACGGCCGCTTCAGAAAGGTACAACAGGGGATTGTACCACATGTACTGGCCAAGATAATTTGGATCAGTACCATAGTGGCCATTCAGTGTGGTCCGGATATAGCCAATATCGCGGTCAAAATCGGGTTCAAAAGCCCAATGAAGGTCGTGGACGGCTTTATAACATTGTAAAAAAGCGAGCAGCAGCATAATGATACAGGCAATCAGATATTTTATATTTTTCAATTTCATTGTTCGGAGATTATGGGATTCAAGTTTGATTTTTCGTCGTAATCAATTTTGTCACGGGAAGGCAGTTTTATCAAATCACCATGCATATTATTATTGCGCACCATAGCGCCTGATCACTGAATTATATGCGCGGGCAGAAACCCGGGACATTCAGCAAAACCAGCCGTTACGCTTTTTACAGCGCTAAGGCCATAGCCTTATTTCTAATAAAATGATATATGATTTAATACAAGTCTTATTTGCAGGATACAGGAGTTCCCCGCCGCGACGTCGCAGTGCTTGAATCAGATAAGAAGCGAATGATTGGAGATATAAATAGGTTGCCTGAAAATAAAAGGAGGTCCTGTCGCGTTGGGCCACCTGATCGTGCTATTTATAATTGCGGGAATATTATGAAAGACATCTTGTTTTGGCTGAAAAATAGCAAGCTCAACGGTTGCGAACTGAAAACTTATTGACGAATTAAAATTCTCATTAACTACATAAGTCCCATGGTGATAACAACAGGTGCAATCCTCTCCGCAACGATCATCATCCTTGCCCTGTTCCCCTTTATCGTCATCTTCGGCTGAATGACGTGTTTCCTGGATAAGGCCTGTTTTTGATAATAAGTATTCGGTTGTACAGTGGAGCAGACAGGCATAAGTACCTGTCGTTAATAACAAGTAAAATACAGTCAAACAAAATACTCCAGGTCTCTTCATTAATAAAACGGGTGAAGACGCAAATAGGGGTATTATTTTTGTTGTTCCTTCGAAAAACAGTTCGCAGGTTAGCGCTTTAAAGATATTGTTTAAAATATAGGTTTCCTATAATAAACCGCATTTTTAAATTAATTTTTCACCTTTAATAATGCGGCATTGATCGCAACAACAACGGTGCTGACGGTCATCAATACAGCCCCTGCGGCAGGGCTTAATACAATGCCCTGGTTATAAAGCACACCGGCAGCCAATGGCAAGGCAACGACGTTGTAACCTGTTGCCCAAACCAGGTTCTGGATCATCTTGCGATACGTTGCTTTTCCGAATAAAATTAAACCAACGATATCTTTCGGATTGCTGTTCACCAGAACGATGCCTGCGGTTTCCGCGGCGATATCGCTGCCCGACCCAACGGCAATGCCGATATCGGCCTGTGCCAATGCCGGCGCATCGTTGACGCCGTCCCCGGTCATCGCTACGAATTCGCCCTTTTGCTGTAATGCTTTTATTTCTTTCAATTTCTGATCAGGCAATACTTCGGCGATAAAACTATCCATGCCCAAAGTCTTGCTTACACTTGCCGCTACTTTACTGTTGTCCCCGGTAAGCAATATGGATTTAATCTTTTCTTGTTTTAAAGTTTTGATCGCCTCTGCCGATTCAGGCCGTATTTTATCGGACAAAGCAATGTATCCGGCCAATTTTTTATCAATGATGACAAATACAACGGTTTCTGTATCATCAGCGGTAAAGCCCTCGGGAATGGTTATCTTATTTTCTTTTAAATAGCCGGGGCTGACCACCAATATTTTTTTACCTTCTACCGTTGCTTCCACACCTTTGCCTGTAATGGCATTAAAATTTTCCGTTGCCGGTATTTTGATAGCCAGGTCTTTTACTTTTTGCAGGATGCCTGTCGCGATCGGGTGTTCTGATTTTTGTTCCAATGCGGACGCTAAACGAAGGAGCTCATTTTCTTTTAGCGCTTGATCGAGGGAAATTATTTTTGAAACTTCAAACTTTCCTACAGTTAGTGTGCCCGTCTTATCAAACACAACCGTGGTGATCTTTCTTGAATTCTCAAATGCGTTCCTGTTTTTGATCAGTAAGCCATTCTTTGCAGACAGGGCCGTTGATTTGGCTACTACCAAAGGGACAGCTAAACCCAAAGCGTGAGGGCAGCAGATCACAATTACGGTAACCATTCTTTCCATAGCGAAGGCTAAGGGCTGGCCCGTCAAATACCAATATAAAAATGTGGCGATACCACTGCACAAAGCAATAATGGTTAACCACCTGGCGGCTGTATCTGCCAGCAATTGTGTTTTTGATTTTGATTTTTGTGCATCATCCACCAGCTTCACTACCTGCGAGAGGTAGGAATCTTTTGCGGCATGGGATACCGTAACTTTAAAAGAGCCGCTTCCGTTGATGGAGCCGGCGATCACTTTGTCCCCCTTTACTTTCTTTACCGGTTTTGACTCCCCGGTTAGCATACTTTCGTTCAGATAACTTTCCCCTTCCAGTATGATCCCATCTGCAGCAACCTTTTCGCCCGGTTTTACCAGGATGATATCATTTTCTTTTAATGTGTCCGTCTTGACATCATGAATCATATCAGCCATAACCATGTGGGCGTCTGATGGCATCAATTGCACCAATAGCTCCAGTTCTTTTGAGGCCCCTGCAATAGATTTCATTTCGATCCAATGCCCTAATAACATGATCCCGATCAGGGTTGTCAGTTCCCAGAAGAAATCCATACCCTTTAACCCGAATACGATGGCTACGCTGTAGATGTAGGCAACGGTTATAGCGAAGCCGATCAGGAACATCATACCAGGGTTCTTCGCTTTTATTTCCCCGATCCATCCCGTTAAAAAAGGCCAGCCCCCATAAAAAAATACCACGGTTGACAGCGCAAACAATAGATAGGAAGAACCTGCAAATTGCCAGTCAACACCAATGAAACGCTGTATCATTGCCGATAGCAGCATGATCGGTAAAGTTAGGGCCAGTACCACAAAAAACCGCTTCTTAAAGTCGGCGATCATCATGGAATGATCATGCCCTGCCATACCCATTGAGGGATTGGAGCCATGGTGCATGGTGCTATGGTCCATTTTTGAGTGATCCGTTGCCGGCGTTTTAGTGTGATGTTGATGTTCCATTTTTTAATTTATTAATAAGTATTAAATTTATGATTTAAGGACCAGTAACTTGTTTTTTGGCAATACCAAATACGCAGACCCCAGTAGAACGACCGCGACCGACCAATAAGCAATATGATTTGACCAAATCATAATTACTCCCCCGGTCACTACACCAGTGACCTGCCCAAGACTATTGACAGAACTAAATATTCCAAGGGATGCCCCATGCCCTTTTTCTGAATTTTTTGTTATGAGTGAGGCAAGGGCCGGCGTCAAAATGGCCATCCCCGTGGAAATGAAAGCGACATAAATTAGAATCCATTCCATTGCCCGCGAAGTAGTGAGCATGAATATTCCAATGCCCAGAAATAGAAAGCCAAAAGGCAGCAAGCTGTTTTCACCTTTCTTATCGATTAACCATGCAACAGGACCTAACTGCAGAAAGCCCATCAGTGAGCCACAAACGATAAAGACCACGCTCAATTGCTGCGGGCCGAACGAAAAAAGGCGCTGGGAATGTAAGGCGAAGGTGCCTTCAAACATGGATAAGGCGAACTGACTGATAAAGGAAAAAGCAAGTAACGATAGGAATGTCCTATTTAGTAATTTCCAGTTCGGGATCAGCAGTGTCTTTACTTTAGGTATAGGTTGCGTTGCTGCTTTAGGGTAAACCTTGTGTGATTCCGGCAGCAAAATAACGTAAAGGATAAAAACCACTAATGCAAGCAAGGATGAAATAACAAATGGAGTAGAAAATTTATCAAGTTTTAACTGCCCGAAAAAAAGGTTAAGCTTTACATTAACTTTTAACAGATTTCCAAGTAAAGGGCCCGCAACCGCACCGAGCCCGGCAATACTGCTCAGCACCGCCATATTTTTCCCTCTTTGTTCTTTTGAAGTCAAATCGGCAATGTAAGCCCCTGATGCGGTCACAAAACCGGCGGTAAAAATTCCGGCTAATAAACGGGAGGCATAAAGTAACATGACGCTCCCTCCCAGCGAAAAAAGAAAAGTGGAAACAGCAAAACCGGCTATGCCCGCCAGGATGAGTGGCCGCCGACCTATCTTATCAGACAATGAACCCAGGTAAGAAGAGAACAAAAACTGGGTAAGCGGAAAACTCCCGGTGATCAACCCTACGTGGAGGGAAACTTTATCAGATGAAATGCTGCCTGACAGCAGCAACTTTTCAATATAGAACGGAAGCACCGGAAGCGTTATTCCCAGCCCCGTCATTACCAGGAACACGCCGCACAGCAATATTATCTTTCGCTTATCATATTTTTTTATATCAATCATCCGGGCATTTTTAGTATAATTTCCCCTGCATTGTTAAATCCAAACGGATCAGATCCAAATCAGTCCATGGAAGAAATGATCGTTACCCAACAGGTTTCGGTGCTGATCATTTCCATAAAGTATAGTTGCTGACTTCGGACAGGCCTGTAACTAAAAAAACTGCTCACCGGTCGCTTGCGGACAGCAGCCATTTATTTTTGCTTTGCTGAATCATTTTCCAGGATCTTTTTCTTTTCCTGGTATTCTTCCGTTGTGATCTCACCTGAAGCAAACCGCTTTTGCAAAATATCGAGCGGCGATTCTTTTTTCTTTCGCTGCCCGGGAATATCATAAGGCGTTGCGAATATCCAAAAAAGGAGGATCATCCAAACAAACCACCATATCAGGTGCATTCCCCAAAAATTACCGTTGTAGTACATCATGATCTTTATAATTTAATTATTAATATTTGATTATTTATTTCGGCCTAAGGCAGCGTTGTAAATTACAGCTATGCAAGAGCCCATTAACCAGGCGATAATGAACCACTCAATGATCCCAGTTATTGCTTCAGAGAAAGTAATAGGTGCCTTTCTGATAATAGCAGTAAAATCGAAACTATGAGCGAGGGAGCCGAAAAACTTGGCCACAGCCTCGTTACCGAGCGCCAACGATATGATAATGCACCCGGAATAGATGATGGCAACTGTTGTGCCGGCTGCAAATCCTAACTTTGTTACATGCAAACGATTCATGATATGTCCTCCTTATGCTGATCCAGGCCCTGTTGTGCTGATGAATGATAGTGTTTGCTATGCCTTCCCATCATCATAAAATGACAGCCAAACATTAACACGATGAAAATGAGAAATGAATAATTTCCTGTAATGCCAAATAATGGTAAAAGGAAAATGAGCAGCAAGGGCACTGTGCACCCGACGATCATCCAGAATAAGTGCTTGTTCATAATTCAGTTTTTTATTAACTTAAAAATGTTGTTACTTCAATATAATTCAGCCAGCAAGTCCGGTAAGCCCTCTTGCAGAAGACTTACCGGACAAACGAATGAGCATACCCGCTCATTTGCCACGTAAACAAGGCTTATTTTGTCTTTGCTTTATCCGCTTTTTCTTTCTTTAGCTTTGCCTGTTCCAACCAGTAGCAATGCGCCGCGCAGGCATGCAATTTATAATTCCGGTGAACATAGCCCTGGCTATGGCCCTTGGGATCTAAAATTTCACATCTTTCTGCATCTGCATTTTTTAACTGAAGGACAACTTCTCCATCGTTATTATAATAATCGCCGTTCTTTTTAGCCTTTCCCAGTTTGGTGCCGTCTGCACTGATCACATTGCCGTCTCTGTCGATGAAATATAATTTTTGCCCCTTATTGTTCCGGACAATATCATTCTTGTCGATATAGCCGAGTTTGGTGCCGCCGTGATCGTGCATCCCGCCCTTGGCATCGATGACCAATTTCCTGGTGCTGTCTTTTGAAGTTTGCGCCCAGGCATTAACAACAACACCCGTGGTCATTGTTAATATCAATAATAGAAAATACAGTTTTTTCATGATTTTTATTTTTTACGTTGATATAGTTTTTAATTAGTGCAATTTAGCTCGATTTTAGTTTTATTAGCGTGATTATCAGCAATCTAAAAAGTGATAATTATCATTTTATTCAATAATAAGGAGATAATGTTTCGTCATTTATGTCTATTTAACCCGACCTTCAAAGAGCATATTTATTATTCCATTTTCCCAGGCAATCTATCGGGTATATCCAGTCGTGCAACGCCGATGCGGTTATCCGCCATACCGTAATACACATCAAAGCGTTGCGGTTGTCCCAGGTCGTCGCGCCGGTCTATTCCTGTTGGGAATACTACGTTGGCGATCACCCCAACCTGTTCTTCAGGTAGATCCGGAGACAATACAGGGCTCGGCGACCTGTACAATATCCTTTCCGGATGTTCTTTATCCAGTATCATCAGCCCGGCAGCATACCGCAGCTCATGGGCATCATCTTTGGTGGGGCGCATATCGCTTACGCCATGATATAAGATGAGCCAGCCCAGTGGGGTTAACACCGGCGGCGTTCCCGCACCGATTTTAAGACTTTCCCAGGGTGCCGATGGGATCGCCAGCGGCTGATTGGACTCAAACCTTGCTAAATGCCTGGGTTTAGCCGGGTCCATTTTGATATGGCAATAGGATATCCAGATGCATTCATGGTGATCCCCTATTCTGCGGTTAATAGATTTCAGCATTGTATCTTCAGGCCTCGTGCCGGGAAAAAGTGGTCTGTGAAGCATAGCCATGGAGAGGTGGTTATGCTTGCTAAGCACCCCCATTGGAAAAATACAGGCGTCCTTGTTATCGATCCCGTTAAACCGAATTTTTTTATACGGTAAAAATTTCGCCAGGCCTAAACGTTCCCAGCGGATCAGGTCTGTTGATTGAGCCAGCGCAATACGGGGGCCATCTGCCGAAAAAGCAGTATAGGTCATCATATACCGCCCCAGTGTTTCGACAAAGGTTATACGGGGATCCTCACAACCGCCGCCTCCGGGACGTTTTTCATAATCCTCTTCCGGCTCCAGGGCAATGCCCAACCGGTCAACACCACAGGGGTCGCCCTTTTTGTCAAACTTGACCCGCGCGATCCCAATGCGGGAATAATTTCCCTTAGCCACCAGGCGGGGGAACAAATAAAGTGCTCCGTCAGGCCCGCGTACTGCGGCCGGATTGAGCACGCCCCCGATCTCCATATCATTACCCGGTTCGGGTACCATTATTGTGCCGAGGCGGCGTAATTTAAATGCGCTCATGATGATCCATTTGATGTTTAATCGCCCAACAGTTATTTTTTAACCCTTTTTATAAGCCATGATGATTTGTACCTCTCCAAAGAATGTCTTAAAATGCTCACTGATCGTGATCTTTTTAAAACCCGCCTCATTAATTAACCCCGGAAGCTGCCCTTTGGCGTTTGCTGCCGTTGATTCAAACCCGTCAAGGATCCTGATCATGTTAAATTTAAACCTTTGCCAGGCAGATGCTGAACGGCCAAAATCAGCTATGATCAGCTGCCCGCCGCTTTTTAAGATGCGATAGATTTCTTTTAGGATGACTGATTTTTGTGAACTATAAATATGATGAAATACGAGACAGGACACGATGTCAAAAGAAGCATCCTTAAATGGAAGTCTTTCCCCGTTATACCTGATCAGGTTAATATCGGCCATAGTCTTGCTCGTTCTCTCCTTAGCCCCGTTGAGAATGTCTATATCCACGTCAACACCCGAAATATTGGCTAAAGGATGGGCAGTTTTCAGCATTATGGTAAGCGTACCCGAACCGCAACCAAAGTCGAGAATGTCTGACGGCGTTGATACTTTTATTTCACTGATCAAAGCCGTTTTGATGGTTTCCTCCGGCATCGTAAGCTTTAGTAAACGATCATAAAACGGGGTTAACCAATTAAAGCTCAAGGCGGGAATAAATTTCGGTGCGGTTGGTGTATTGCTCATCTTTTTATTCATTAATAGGTGATTGTTAAACCGGCGCCTGCTCCCATATCACTATCGTAATGCGTTGAAAAGGAGAAATACTTAGTTACAATATACCGCAGCCCGGCAGCATATTCCTTATCGGTATTGATCATAATGTTAAAGCGAAGGCGTTGCGTCAGGGGGATGTCTTCGCGGCCTAACTGAAAGCGCAATTTACCGTTCGCGTCAATGCGCATATCAGCTACAAATAACATCGGCAGCGTATAGGCCAGGCCCGCAACCACTGTATGACGGTTTTCTTTGTTGCTAACCTGCCCGAAGAGGTTTTTGTAATCGCTGCCAAAAATATTCTTTTCATCAGGATTGAATTTTTTGTAATGATAGTCAAAGCCCACGTAAGGGAACAGCCATTGGTTCCTGCCTATATATCGGCCGAACGTCGTTTCGCTTTCGTACCCCATCATGGCATCCGTACCCAGGTGCCACATGGTAGTTGCTTTCCAGCGGGTACTGCCCAGCATCAACTGCCCGTCTGTGCCATTGCTTTCCAAACCGACCTTTCCCATCAGGTGAGGCATCTGGTCGTCCCAGAATAAACTGCGCTGTGCAAATTCCGGATCGGGAACATCCGGGTTAGGCGGGGAGTCACTGTAACTGAATATGCGGCCCATTCCGCTCATCATATGGTAAAGGATATGGCAATGAAAGAACCAGTCGCCCCCCGGTTCGTTAGCCGCAAATTCAATGGTGTCCCTTTCCATGGGCATAATATCGATCACATTCTTCATCGGGGCGTTCTCACCCTGCCCGTTCAGCACCCGGAAGTCATGCCCGTGCAAGTGCATCGGGTGCCGCATCATACTATTATTATATAAAATGATCCGCAAGTTTTCCCCTTTTTTGATCAGGATCTTATCAGACTCGGAAACGGTTTTGTTATCCAGCGTCCAAACGTAACGGTTCATATTGCCCGTCAGGTCGAACTTCAGCTCTTTCCAGGGCCCGTTTGACAGTGTTGTCTTATTCGGGTCGCGCAGCATGCTGTAATTAAGGGTGACCAGGTCTGCATTGGCCGTAGCCATATTCATGCCTGACATACTTTTATCAGTCGGTTCCTGCACGGCCGGCATAACTTTCTGTTCCTTTTTGGCGGGTTTTTCTTCACCGGTTATCTCCGGGTACATCACGGTATTCATATCCATGGTCTGGTTCTGCATTTTCATGCCGTCCATTTCAACCATATTGCCATTCATGTCCATCATGTCATTCATCATTTTCATCCCGGCGAAATACTTCAGCTTCGGCATCTTGCCGGCATAAACCTTATCACCCGTACCCAGCCAAAGTGATGCGGACCGGGTCCGGTCCTCAGGTGTCACCAGGAACTCATAACTCTTATTCTCGGGCAGCGTCACCACCACATCGTAAGTTTCCGAAACGGCCACGATCAGCCGGTCGACTTCGACGGGTACCACATCATTGCCATCGGTCGCGACCACGGTCATTTTACCGCCCGCATACTTGAGCCAAAAATAGGAGGATGCGCCGGCGTTGGCGATACGCAGTCTTACCTTATCACCCGCCTTAAATTGCGGTTGCTCACGCTGGTTTTTCCCGTTGATCAGGAACTGATCATAGTAAACATCGCTGACATCCATCGCATTCATTCGCTTCCATTCATTGTCTACCTTAGTTTTAAAATGACCGCTTTGGATGGCCTCCAGGTAACTTTGGGTTGTACCCTTTTTAATAGCGAACCAATCCGTGGCTGCATGCAGGCTGCGCTGTACCTCTTTGGGGCTCATATTGGTCCATTCACTTAAAACGAGCGGAATGGTGGGGATATCCCATTCCTCCCGTTTGTTCATGATAAAAGCGCCGTACATGCCGATTTGTTCCTGTAAGCCGGTATGGCTGTGATACCAGTGTGTGCCATGTTGTTTGATCGGGAACCTGTAAAGATGTGTTGCGCCTGGCTTGATAGGCATTTGCGTCAGGTTCGGAACGCCGTCATAACGGTTGGGCAGGAACAGCCCATGCCAGTGCAGGGAAGTCTCTTCTTTGAGTTTGTTGTGTACATAGATCTCTGCTGTATCGCCTTCGGTAAATGTAAGTGTGGGCATAGGGATACTACCATTGACCGCGATGGCCCTTTTCGGTTTTCCGCCGTAGGTCACCGTCGTGTCGGCAATATACAGGTCGTAACGCACGGTACGCGGAGGAAATTTAGCTGCGACAGTTTTAATAGGTTCCAAGTGGACCTTCGCTGCCGGGCCTGCTGGCATATCCATATCATCCATTTTTACGCCCTGTTTCGTGCTGTCCGTCACCGGCATCTTCATACCGTCCGGCATTTTCTTGATATTTGGCTGCTCTTTGACCAGTTTCATGCCGCATTTAGGACAATTCCCGGGTTGGGCTGCATGGATCTCAGGGTGCATCGGGCAGGTATAACTTACGGCCTTCGTCGCCGGATTTGTACTCATTGGCACATCATCCATCTGCATGCTTTTTTCCTTCACGGGCATGTTCCGGACGGCAGCTTTTTTAGGAACTGCCTTTGGCTTTTCTTTAACCAGCTTCATACCACATTTAGGGCAATTGCCCGGTTTGGTAGCGTGTATCTCCGGATGCATGGGGCAGGTATAGGTAATTGGCTGCTGTTTTTTCATATCCGCCATGGTTTGCATGTCGCTCTGCGCAAAAGCTATCTGCTTCAGGCAAAGTATCAGCACCGCAATCAGTATTTTCTTCATTTTTATTTTTCTACAGGCTATCCGACGTTTGTTTAACCCAGTTCATTAATTGTGCCTTTTCCGTTTGGGAAAGTATCGCGTTACGGTGCAGCAGCGTGTAGGAAGACAGCGGCATCGACCCCTCTTCCAGGCTTTGACCGATCGCACGCAGTTTGCTTCGTTGCTTTCGTGCCGTATAGGTTCCGAAAGTATTGAAGTTCAGTTCGGCCTTACCGTTCCTGACATGACGATCCATCATTAGCCTCACCGGCTGCAGTCGGGCATACCAGGGGTAATCGGTTTGGTCGCTGTGGCAGTCATAACAAGATCTTTTCAGGATCACGCTCACATTCGCAGGGATCTTATACACCCGGTCGATGGCATTGACAGCCGTGTTACCCGCCTCGTTATGGTCGCGCGGGATGAACTGAAGGGCGATCAACAGCAATGTACCGATACCCAGCAAAGGTTTTAGCAAGCGCTTCATGCCTTATTTGATTTCTTCTTTAATAGAACCGCAGGTCGGCATTTGAGCACCCAGGTATGGGTTTTTGATCGCTTCGGTTTCGCTCAGCCAGTTAGCCCCTTTGTTGTGGTTATACATCGGGCAATGATCAACGTACAAGGGTTGTCCGGCGCCAAGTAGTTTAACCAGGTCGACCATATCCTGGCTCAGCATCTCGAAATGCTCCCGCTGATGGGGTAAATTCCCAGCGCTTTTACCAATATGTTCAGCCATTTCTTTGGCATCACCTTCGATGTCAGCAAAAGATTTCTTTTGAGCTGCGTTCAAAGCGGTTTGATCAAATTCTGTGAAGCCTTGTGCAAGCGCTTTACCGGCTGTTGCCGCCTGGTTGCTGTTATCGGCGGCAAGCGCATTTTTTAATTGCAGGTAATTATCCAAAAGACCTTTTACCGCTGTTGCAGAGCGGCCTTCAGCGGCCGGTTTTTTTGTCGCGGAAGCCATCCCGGTGGAATCAGCAGAAGTGGCCGTAGCAGATTTATTGGCATTATTGCAGGCCAGCACGGTTAACGTGGTTGCCACAAATGCAGCTATAATGATCAGATTTTTCATAACGGAAAATTTAAGGGTAAGGGAATAGCCCTGCCAAACGAAGCCTATTCGCCAGCAGGGTCGTTCAATTTTGTCGGTAATTATTTATTCAGGGTTTCGCTCACCTTGCCGCAGGTCAGCATCTGGCTGCCGTAATACGGGTTTTTGATCGGCGCTTCTGCCGATAACCAGTAGCTCTTTTTCATCGGGCAGTAGTCATAATAAACAGCCTGGCCGGTCAGTTTGACCGCTTTGGCCAGTTTAAAGAAGTTAGCGGATAAATCGGCAAAATGCTCCCTTTGATGGGCGATATCCTTGCTTTCAGCGATATGCCTGGCATCGAGCGCCAATTTTTCCTGCAATGACATAAAAGCATTCATATCAGCCGCAGGCAATGATTTCATGTTCACAGCGCTCAATAGTTTGCCGAATTCGGCAGAACTGGCCGCAGCATCCTGGCTGCTGGAAGCAACAAGCGCGTTTTTTACGCTGTAATAAGAGGTCAGCAGTGGTGTCAACGGGCTTGGTTTAACATCCTGCGCGAAAAGTTGTTGGGTAATTGAGGTCGCGATCAGCGCGGCCATTAAAAGTATTTTTTTCATGATCTTTGAATTTGATTAAACAGTAATAGCAATAAAAGGGCATGGAAATGCCACGATAGGTTATACTATTGTTATCAGATCAGGAAACTCTGTATGACGACCCGGATATCTTTGTCCGGTGGCCGCTTTTTCTCCCCCGTAACCATCAATTTGGCTACGTAAAGACTGGTCGGGGCAGTAAGAAAAAAATCAATGGGCTTGCTGACGTAAGTAAACGAAGCAAGCGGTAATATATGATTGCCTGCCGGTACTTGTTTTGCCAGGGAAGCAAAGTTATTAACGGCACCCTGGCAACAGGTTTCGTTTGGAGCGAGGACGGCACTGCTGGCTATTTGTGCGTGAGTAACGGATTCGGTGGCGTGCCCATGTTCGTGATGTCCTGTCAGCTCGTGATGATCCTCATGCATCATATGCAAAGCACAACAGAACCCGGTAACCGTGTTCAGGAGGAATACAACCAGCAATATTAGCGCTTTACCTTTCATTACGATACAAACTTAAAAATTAACGCGGCGGCAGATTTATATAATTCCGTCATTTTTTTATATTTTGACGTGAAAGTTTTCAAATAGCTTTTCTTGCTATTTTCTGCATAATCGCATGGTCATCGCCGAATTTGCAAAGCGCATCACAATGCTGCCTCAAGTCTGAAAAGCAGATGTATTTCATCTCCATATTTCCCTGCCGGATCGATGGCCTGGAGAGCTGCATGATGACATCTTTTTCACGCTGGTCGGGAACCACCAGATAAAGTACTTCTTCCTTATTATTTAAGCTGCAGCTCAGATCGGTTAACCGCAGGATGCCGGAATAGATACTGGTGCTTTTTTCTACTTCAAACGCCGCGATCACTTTTGATGTGGCCTTTTGAAACCAGAGCACATCGATCAGCTTTACGGTATTCAGCACTTCCTTGTCCAGGTCCATCTGCGGAAAATCGGCCAGGGAGATGAAGCTGAACTTATTTCCACCCCACTCCCTGGAGCGATCGTTGGATGCGGCGATCACATCATATCCGAGGGAGTGCCCGATCTTTAGCAAATGATACTGCATTTCATTGTGTAGCTGTTCATCCGCAGTTTCCGTACTTTTTTCCTTGTGGCGCTTTTCGATAAGTTTTTCCAGCCGGTTACGCTCTATCTCTGACAAATACTCATCCTTGCCTAAAAGCAACTTTTGGGTACCGATCTCGAAAAGCAGGCCTGCAAAAGCACCGGTATCCAGGGAAAGTTCGTTACAGTGCTTCCGGTTAGTGTCCATAATAACTTCCCTGATCTTCAGATATTCGCTCCAGCTGCCTAACTTTTTTTTATCCTTAAACAGGTAATTAAATCCGTTGATGATCGCGGTGTTAAACGGCGGCATCCAGGTCGGGTGAAGAAAATACAGGATACTTGCCACGGCCGGTCCAAGGCCCTTTATTTTGAGCGCGTCCAGTTTTTCGATTTCTTTGATCACCTGTTCTTCGTTTTTGGCGTGGATACAGTTCTCCAGGAACTGCCCGAATGCGATCTTGTTCGCCTGGTTCTCATAAATGTCCGGGATCCTTAATTTGGGCTTCCAGTAAAACGGATGGGATGCGCCCTCGAATACCTGTTTTTGTTCTGTGATGCAGGAAAGTACGAATTCAAGCGATGTGCCTTTAAAGTCATTGCCGAAACGTTTGGTCTTGATGTCGTCAATGACCTGCAGTACTCCTCTGCGGATCGAGCGAAAAGCTTTTAAGCGTTCTTCGTTATTGATAAACCAGGTATTATATACCGATTCCTGGTCATTCTTGTATTGATTGATGATGGATTGCAGGTGTTCGCTCATTGCGGATAAAATTGAGGTATCCGCATAAAACGGATACCCTAAATAACAAGTTTAAATAGATAATAACAATAGGCCTAAAATAACCTTCGCTTTATAATTCTCTTAAGGCCAGGATGCGTCGGAGAATTTCTGTTACGAGCTCCTGGTCTCCAAGCGAGCCGCTGTCAATGTAAAACCGGGATTCATCTTGAACTACCATATGCGCGGCGATCGTCCCGTTGATTTGGATATCAAAACCAGCCCCGTTCTGTACGATCCCGATAACATCATCTTCCGGCCCAAAGAGAAAATAAGGCGAAATATTATACAAGGGATGTTGCATGATCGCGGCAAGCTGTTCATCGCTCATGTATAAGGCACTTTGGGGGTCGTTCAGGTCCCCTTCCCTAAGGACCGGGTGATTATCTGCCTCGTCAAACCATTCTTCAACATGTTCCTGAATGATGTTTACCAGCTGCGTAATTTCCATTTCGCAAAGTCCATCGCCTTCATAACGCCATTCGTAAAAATTTTCGTTCAAAAAACGGAGACTGCCTGCGAAGGCCATATAGGCATCTATATCCAGCTCCCGCGGTGGCGGCGCCAGGTCCTTGGGGATCATATGGAAAAGACGGAAAACGCCGGTTATACTGATCCGTCCGTTCACGCCGGGCTTAGTTTCCGGGACGATCTTTATTTCCGCAATGGTACCTGAGGGCTTGTGGATGTTGTAGACAATATGCTGATTCATACGACCTCCGGCTTTTTAAGGTTTACAAAAGCACAACCGCAGGTATCAGCCAACAAACAGGCGCGGTAAGTGAAGATCAAAAGTATTTTATCTCGGTCGATGCTGACCGGAACGAAATGCATATCCGGCACGCTCCCCGATTGGAAGAGTGCCGCATTTAAAATAAAATGTGGGTTCATCGTAATAATTCAAGCTAAAAATGAGATAATGGTTATCCTGGCCGGCGGGTTCCGGCAAAAGCTTGAATCAGATCAGAAGGGAACGGGATAATATGTAAATAGGGTAACTGGATAAAAAGGGCGGCCCGGTTGCTCTCGGCCAGCTAAGGACAGGCAAAGTGAACTCGGCACGATATACCTCCCACACCTTTTGACTTGGAATCACCCCTGTGACGATGTTTGTAAAATCGAAGACAGGATCGCGGCTGAAATTTTCACTGACTACGTAGCTGCCATGATGATAGCAGCAATGACAGTCTCCGCTCTTGCACAGTTCATCATTTTCTCCGCCTTCTTCCTCACTGCCGCTGTGTGCAGCTTGTTGTTGAATGGAAAAACGTTCGGCAAGCAGGTCAGTTGCACAATGAAGCGCACATGCATAAGCTCCCGTCGTCAACAGCAGGTAAAACGCGGTAATACATAAGGTGCATATCTTTCTCATTCGGCGAGCAGGCAATACGGGTTAAAGATAGTAGTTATTGATCAAATTCTTCCAGGTCACCGTTTTGATTGATAAAAGTTGGCAGGCAGCAAAATCTAGCCTGCCAACGGAGCGGTATTCTATAAAAGTTTAACGGAATCCTGTAAAGATGCAGCTGCGCGCTATACATAACTTTGTAGGCTAAACAGAGAAAGAATGTCACCTGCAACCATATACACCCAGACTTTTCCGGTTACCGGCATGACCTGTGCCGGCTGCGCATCGAGCGTCGAATCGATGCTTGGCGCCCAAAAAGGTGTTGAAAAAGCTGAAGTTAATTTTGCCACCCAGTCGGTAAAGGTAGCTTACCACCCGGACCTCATCCGGCCGGAAGGCTTGCAGCTTTCCGTACAGTCGGTTGGTTACGACCTGATCATTGACACGGAAAACGGGAAAGAAAAAAGCGAACAGGCACAACAGGCCCATTACCATGCGCTGAAGAAAAATATCATATGGGCCGCTGTCCTTACCCTGCCGGTTGTCCTGATCGGCATGTTTTTGATGGACATTCCTAATGCCAATTATATCATGCTGGTGCTGACCGCCCCTGTGCTGTTCATTGCGGGCAGGAATTTTTTTACCGGCGCATGGAAACAGGCGAAGCACGGCCGGGCGAATATGGATACGCTGGTAGCGATGAGTACCGGGATCGCCTTTTTATTCAGCGTGTTCAACACGGTATACCCGGAGTTCTGGCACCGGCAGGGCTTGCATCCGCACGTTTATTACGAGGCAGCATCGGTCGTGATCGTATTTATCATGCTGGGAAAATTGCTGGAAGAGCGGGCGAAATCTAACACCTCTTCCGCTATCAAAAAGCTGATCGGGCTACAGCCGAAGACGGTATTGCTGATTACGCCGGGAGGTGAAAAAATTACGCCTGTGGAGGGCGTAAAGATCGGCGACCTGCTACTGGTCCGTCCGGGGGAAAAGATCGCGGTAGATGGAATTGTTGAACAGGGCAGTTCTTACATAGACGAGAGCATGATCAGCGGTGAACCCGTTGCGGTGGAAAAAAAGACAGGGGACCGCGTTTTCGCAGGAACGATCAACCAAAAAGGCAGCTTTCGCTTTAGTGCAGAAAAGGTCGGCAGTGAAACTTTATTAGGGCAGATCATTAACCTGGTGCAGGAGGCGCAAGGCTCAAAAGCGCCGGTGCAACGCCTGGTCGATAAAATCGCCGGGGTATTTGTACCGATGGTGATGCTCATTGCACTGTTGACGTTAGGAACCTGGCTGCTGTTTGGCGGGCAGCAAGCCCTGACACACGGTCTTCTGGCGATGGTGACCGTACTGGTGATCGCCTGTCCCTGCGCGCTGGGACTAGCCACACCGACAGCTGTCATGGTCGGTATCGGCAAAGGAGCCGAGAACGGCATCCTGATCAAAGATGCTGAAGCGCTGGAGCTGGGATTTAAGGTGGACGCCATCGTCTTTGATAAGACCGGTACCATCACTGAGGGTAAACCCATGGTCACCGACCTGATCTGGGCAAAACAAGCGGCCGGTGAAAAGACTGCTTTAATGTCAATATTGTTTTCCCTGGAACAGCAGTCCGAACATCCGCTGGCGACCGCTATAGTCAACTACCTGAAGGAACAAAACATCCCCGCTGCGGCGTCGGGTTACTTCAACAGCCTGACAGGACGGGGCATTGAGGGCCTGTTCGATGGGCAGCCTTTTTTTGCCGGCAACCTTAAACTGGTGGAATCCCGCAAGACGATTGTGCCAGATGAACTTCGTGTTGCCGCAGAAGAGCTTTCCCGGACCGGGAAAACGGTGATCTTCTTTGGTTCCGGTTTAACGGCACTGGCCATTGTCGCCCTTCAGGACCGTGTAAAAAGCAGTTCCGCCAAAGCCATAGCGGAATTGAAAGCCAGCGGTATAGCCGTTTATATGCTTACGGGTGACCAGGCAGCCACTGCAGAGCATATCGGAAAGGCAGCCGGAATCGGCGATATCATCGCCGGCGCGATGCCGGCTGATAAAGCTGAGTTCATTAAGACTTTACAGCGCAAGGGAAAAATAGTGGCCATGGTGGGGGATGGCATCAACGACAGCCAGGCGCTGGCACAGGCAGACCTTTCTATCGCAATGGGACACGGCTCGGATATTGCCATGGATGTAGCCAAGATCACGCTCGTATCATCGGACCTGCTCCAGATCACGAAAGCCCTGAAATTGTCACGGCTGACGGTAAGGACGATCAGGCAGAATTTATTCTGGGCATTTATCTATAACCTGATCGGCATACCGCTGGCTGCCGGTATACTATACCCGGTGAACGGTTTTTTACTGAACCCGATGATCGCTGGTGCCGCAATGGCGCTAAGTTCGGTATCAGTGGTCAGCAACAGCCTGCGGCTTAAAATGTCAAAAATTACTTTTTAATTAAAAACACAAAAATGGAAACTTTAAAATTCAAGACCACCATCAAATGCGGTGGCTGCATAGCAACGGTTACCCCCGTTCTAAATCATTTAAGCGGGGTTGAAAAATGGGAAGTGGATACCGCAAACCCCGATAAGATCCTCACAATAGAGGCGGGCCCTGGTTTGGAGCCAAATGAGGTGATCGCCGCATTGGCAGCCAGCGGATACCGTGCGGAATCCATATAAATAAATCCCTCTCCGGGTAACCTCCTGAACCAAAGGCTTCAGGGGGTTATTTGATTATCCGGAAAATACACTAAATTTAAACAATTGTAACAGTTTAATGTACTATTAGTTAATGAGAAGATTCGGTGCTTTTACGCTGGCTGCGTTTTACCTGTTGTTGACAACAGGTATGTTCGTATGCTTGGTACATTGCGGCGCCGAATATTTTTTTGGAACACCCGGGCATGAATTAGTCGTTCATGAGGATGATGACGACGATGATCATGACCATGAAGCGGTGCCTTCCGCCGGACAGTATGATCAGCACAAAAAGGGAGAATCACACCACCATAAGAAATCCTGCGGGGAAGGCAAAGATTGCAGTTGCTGTAACCGGCACGACAACTATGTAGTTAAAGAAAACACTTCCGGATCACTCGAATTTCAATCGTTCGCCATCCAGGTCATCCTATTCCCGATACCTTACCAGGCATTGCCACCGGTACCCGGCGTATATGAGGCCAAAGTATCCTGGCTTAACGCGACCGGACCGCCTGGGGCGACGAGGCCTCCGCTATTTATTAAATACCGATCCCTTCTGATCTGATTCAAGCTTTGCCGCCTTCTGCGGCCTGAAGAATTATTGCCTTCACTTTTCTTTTAGCTTGAATAAAACATGACATTATATATTAAAAATATGGTTTGCGACCGCTGCATCATGGTCGTTAAACAACAGCTGGAAAACCTTGGGTTCCGGGTCGATTCCATTGTGCTGGGTAGCGCCGTTGTCCAGCCAGGACCGGATGCCATTCAATTAAGCGCCATTTCTTCCGCATTAAAACTGCTCGGCTTCGAGCTGATCGATAATGAAAAGGACCGTGTGGTACAACGCATCAAGGACCTGATCATAGAAAAGATACATCACAGCGACCTATCGGACAGCCACCTCAGCTTTTCGGACTACCTGTCTGATCAGCTGCATAAGGATTATACTTATCTCAGCCGGATGTTCTCGGAGTCGGAAGATACCACTATTGAAAAGTTTATTATTCAGCAAAAGATAGAAAAGGTCAAAGAACTGCTGGAGTATGGCGAACTCAATATAAACGAGATCGCCTGGAAGATGGGCTATAGCAGCAGCGCTCATTTGTCCGCGCAGTTCAAAACGATAACCGGGTTAACGCCAAGCCAGTTCAAAGCATCCGGGCACAGGCAGCGTAAAGCCATTGATAAAATTTAAAATCTATCGTCCTATGAAAAACTTAATGATCACCGCAGTCCTGCTTTTAGGGCTCACTTCTATCGTGTTCGCTCAAACCATGAACATGAATGATACGACGAAGGCCAAAAAAGATAAAAAAATGAACATGCCAATGAAGCATGACGGGATGAAAGGCATGAAAATGCCGGACACCACCAAAAAGGTAAAAAGCAAAAAAATGGGTATGCCAATGAACCATGACCATATGAAAGGCGTGAAGATGAAAGATTCTTCCATGTCGGGCATGGATATGGGCGGCATGAAAATGGATGATATGTCCATGAAAATGATGAGCAGTTCACAGTCGCTTAACTTGCCCATGACCAGGGACGGATCGGGTACCAGCTGGCTGCCGGATGCTTCGCCTATGTATGGTATAATGCTGAACAGCGGCAAATGGAGCTATATGCTGCATGGCAATATCGCCCTGCGTTATACCAAACAAGACCTTGGCAATAAGGGCAACCGGGGCGACGACAGGATCGATGCCCCCAACTGGTTCATGGGTATGGCGCAGCGTAAGGTGGGCACAAACGGCCTGCTGCATTTTAACCTGATGATGTCCCTCGACCGCCTGACGGAAGGCGGTGGCGGATATCCGCTCCTGTTCCAGACTGGTGAAAGCTGGAAAGGTTCTCCGCTGATCGATCATCAGCACCCACACGATCTTTTTTCCGAAGTATCAGCGAGCTATGCCTATGCCTTTTCCAAACAGACCGACCTGAGTATTTATGTAGGCTACCCCGGCGAGCCGGCGTTAGGCCCGGTGGCTTTTATGCACCGGCCCTCTGCGATGTCCGATCCGGATGCGCCGATCAGCCACCATTGGTCTGATGCGACGCATATCACTTTCGGGGTGGCGACCATCGGTTTCCGGTTCTATGATTTCAAGATCGAGGCCTCGTCTTTTACAGGCAGGGAACCTGATGAGAATCGTTATGACTTTGACAGGCCGCGATTTGATTCCTGGAGCGGACGTTTAAATTATAATCCTTCCGCCAATTGGGCGCTGCAGGTTTCCCACGGCTATCTCAAGAGCCCGGAGGAGCTGCACCCGGATGAAAATGTTTACCGTACTACGGCCTCGGCTACTTACAGCCTGCCTTTCGGCGATGAGAAAACGTTCAATGCGACAGCGCTGTGGGGCCTGAATAAAATACCGAACCACGCGGGCAATAATTCGGCCTTGCTTGAAGGAGACCTAAGACTGAAAAAGCTGGCGATCTATGGCCGTTACGAATTTGTGCAGAAGACCACGGAAGAACTGGTATTGAATCCTGCGATTTATGGCGATGATACCATTTTCCCGATCAATGCGATCACCCTTGGGCTGAATTACGACCTGTTTAAGATCGGTCCGCTGAACCTCGCCGCAGGGGGGCAACTGACTTATTATGCTGCCGGTAACAGACTCAACAGCCTGTATGGTAAAAATCCGATGGGCGGCGAGGTCTTCCTGCGGCTTTACCCCCGGATGATGAAAATGTAATATGTCTAAAATGAAGACCGGCGGGCTCGCTGCCGTCGGTCTTTCCTAAATAACTAAACCTTAACACGTATGAAAAACAAAGAAGAAACTAAACAAAAAATCATCAACGCGGTTGGTGAAATTTTTAAAGCCGAAGGCCGGGAAGGGTTGAATTACGCAAAGATCGCTGCCAGGGCGGGTGTGGACCGGGGACTGATCTACCGGTATTTTGGAAAAAACATTGATAAACTGGTTGAAGCCTATGTCGTGCAAAAAGACTACTGGTTAAAATTTGCGGAAAAGATAAATGCCGAAGTCAGCAAAAATACACACGAGAGCAGCAAGGAGCTGATCATTGACATTTTACTTAACCATTGGCGATACTTCTCAGTTGAAACAGAAATGCAGCAACTGATCTTATGGGAATTAACAGGGAAAAGCGATTTAATGAGAAGTATTCACAACACTAGAGAACTGATGGCCCAGCCGATCATAGAAATGGCGGAAGCGGAATTACAGCATAAAACCATCAAGTTTAAGCCCATTGCAGTCCTGTTATTAGGCGGCATATATTATGCCAATATTCACGCGCTGCATAACGGAAAAATCATTTGCGGAATGGATGTGAAATCAGAACAGGGACAGGCTGATATATTAGATGCAATTAAACAGATTATCGAATGGATTTATATGTACGGCAGCTAAGGTATCTCGAAATGTAATAAGATTGAAAGGTATGGTGGGCGGATTAACCGGACTGATCAGGTAGTAGAATTCCTTTGCAAACGGTCGTTAAGACATCGCACGGATCAACATTCATCGCCATCGCGATCTTATATAATTCTTCTACGGTTAGCCTCGTTGTGTTGCTATTTGAAAGTTGGGTCAACCTCGCTTTGCTGATACCTGAACGGCGGGATATTTCTGCCTTATTCACTGACTTCTTTGATAAAAATAATCCCAGCTCTGTCATTAATTTCTAAATCCTAAATAGTTATATAGAATTAATGTACACCTGTTTAATTAAATGAAATAATTATTTTGATTTTGGATAGATTTTCTATACACTTGTTTAGAAAATAGAAACACCATATGTTATGGTGATGCCCTCTTTTCTCCGGTATGAACCAGTAAAGCAGGTGATGGAACAAAAAATTTTGTCTAGCTCAGAAGAACTTTCGCTTTATATTAACACCATAGAGTCCTTTTTTAAACGGAATTTTCCAAAACTTGAAAAGGATAAGTTCTGGCCCTGGTTCCTGAAGATGCTGACAAACAAAGAATACGATATGAATAACCTGGCCACCCAGGAAACGGAGGAAATATTGTGTAAATTAAAGGAGCTGGGCGATCTGCTTTTTGATCCTCGAAAGGTTCACGACATCAATTGATTTCGGTCCCTGTTTAAACCGGGCGGGCTATGGTAAGCTTGAAATTCAGGTACAGCATATTTTCGGTTAACTTATTTTTCTACCTGGGAATTCTTGGCCTTTTCTTTTTTGCGGCAACCGGAGTTTTTTCAACTTTAGCATACCCGGGCGGGTCTGTTGCTTTTGTGGTAAAGACTTTCGACGCACCCCGTTTCGTGTCGTCGGCAATTCGTACACTGATCTTTCTTTCATCTATGGTTGCGCCGTCCAATGCCTTGATTGCTTGTTCCGCGCCGGCTCGATCGCTCATTTCGATAAATCCATATCCCTGGCTTTCGCCTGTTACCTTGTCAGTAATTATGGTTACTGTGTTTACGCTTCCATACCCCCTGAAAATTTCTGTTAGTTCCAGTTCTTCCATATCGCGAGGAATGCCAACGATAAAAAGTTTAATCATAATACCCAAATATAGCCATGATTTGCCAATCGGGATAATTACACCGCATGAACTGGTACAAATAATTTTTTTCGCATGTCACACTTTTTAATATAAAACGCAATTAAATTAGTTTAACACCTATTTTTCTATTAAGATGAAGCGCAACTTAACATATATACCCCTATTTATTCTAGTGTTTATGGCGGCAAGCACAAAGGCGCAGCCGCCCGTAAAAATTGCTGCGGGCGTTATTTATTTAAATGACGGCACATCGGCGCCAAATGAGAAGAAATATGCACCCTTTATAGATAGTCTGGAGCGGAACCTGAAATCGAATCCGAATGACACCACCAGCTTGTTTTACCGGTCTTTGTTGTATCTGCGCTTTAATAGCGTAGTAGCCATTCCCGATTTATCCAATAGCCAGGCCGCCAATAAATTGTTGCTGGCCAGGAGAATGGCTGACCGGGCGGATAGTTTAAGGATGCAAAGTTTTAATTTAAAAGTGCTGAGAGCTCAAATAGCCAAAGAATTAACAAACCGTTATGCGCCAATGGATCTGTGGCGTTTCACTGAAAAGCAAATAGCGGAACGGAAAAAGAAGTTCGAGTATTTTAAAGGATTGGCCAACGGTTATTATGATAAGCTGGCTTTGATTGACAAAGATAACGCTTACGATTATCAAAGGTTAAAGGTGAAATAATACCATTTGCGACATATTTAAACGGATAATAAGTCCTGCCAATTCCTATTCCTTTCTATGCATGGGCAACCAATGATGGCGAATTCAACAGCCGGTTTTATGCAACGATTACAACAGCGCACAAGTTTTACGCTTAGATAACAATCCATGCAGAAATTGACGCTAATTTCAGCTTTTATTATTTACACCTAATAATCATGAAAACCATAATTGCTGCCACAGACTATACTGAATTAGCCGAAAGCGCTGTAAACTATGCAGCCGCTGCAATAGCCGGGCTGAACAACTACCGGCTTATTTTATTCAATGATTTCACCATTCCCATACACGCGATGAGTGCTGCTGTTTCGGCAAATGAAGTGCAGGAATTGATAGATGAGAATAAAGTATTGCTGGAAGCAAAGGCTTTACTGCTTGCTCAGCAATACGGAATTGAAGTATTACCGGTGACTACGTTTTCGTTTGTGGCCGGTGCCATACAGGAATTGATAACTAAATACGCGCCCGAACTGATCGTTATGGGCATGGAAGAAAAAACGCTCGAACAGGAGCTTTTGGGAAATACGACAACTTCGGTGATCAAAAAGCTGCATGTGCCCGTCCTTGCTGTTCCTGCGAATGTAAAGTACAAGGGCTTAAAAAAAGTGCTATTTTCCTGTGACGTGGTGCATGGTGTATCCGGACAATTGTTGGAACGGATCAAAGAAATCGCCCTGGTCACCCAGGCTGAAGTGGAAATACTTTTAATTAATGAGACCGTGGAGGAATTAAAAGCAAAGGGGACAGATCTGGATGCTTTACGCCGCATTGATGAAGGACTGGAAGGTATTGACTATTATTATAAAAATATCAAATCGGATTCCATTATCCGGGGCATTGGCGGCGAGATAAAAAGAATGGATGCTGATTTGTTGATCATGGCTCCGCAGCAGCATGGATTTTGGGGTTCAATGGTACACCGGAGCAAAACACGCATTATGGCCTCGGGATTAAATATACCCTTGTTATCTTTTCCCGTCTGAATATCGCAGTAAATGATAATTGCTTTTCAATTTTAATAAGAAAGCAGATTTTTTTGGGATAATAACGGGTAATTAATGCGCGTGAATCGCTTGCAGCCTTTCCTTAAAAGAATTGGCGATAACTGCTTTTATAAAAGGCGAGGCATTCTGAAAGGTGGTATGTTCCTTTACGACCGGCAGGTCGAAATGAATCATTAACTTGGCGAAGCATTCATCAGCGAAAGAATTGGAGACAATGTCCACACCGGAAAAATCAAAAACGATCTTTTCCTTTTTTTCTATTCCCTGGATGATTTGTTTGCGCATAGCGGCCCCGGCCACCCGAGTGGAAAGCTGTTTGCCGATATGTGAAAACTCGATTCGCATCATTTTAATTTATACAAAAATACAAATAATTATTACCAAAGTTCATTATCCTCGCCAAAATACTTGTCAATGAAAAAGTCATAATCATCCGGCAGGGTGTGATGAGCAGGCATAATATCCTTATAATCTACCGGAACGTCGGTATTGATCCGGAGCGAAACTAAGGTTCCTTTATAAAAGTCACCTTCATGGATTTCATAATTTCCGTGGGTCGCCAGGAGGTAATGATTACCGGAATAGATTAGCAAGTCGCCGTCGTTTTTTAAGATGAATTGGGATGTTGCAAACAACCCGAAACCTAGTCCCTCACCATTCGTGACCCCGCGTTGAATACATAGATCAAGCGCTTCGGCTTCTGAGGCCTGTTTATATTTGCTTTCGGGATGGGTGGTCAGGGAATGATGGATACCATTCCCATGATCGCAAATGGTCAACCTGATCTCCTGCCTGTTTGGATAGTATTGCGCCGATACCCAGCCGCCGTTTAAGCCGGAATGCACAATAATGTTATCCATGATTTCCCCCAGACAATAAAACAGCAATTGTAAAACTTCTTTATTAATACCGCCATTTTGGTAAAGGATCATATTGAGTTCATCTTGTAAGGGATATAAGGTGTCCCGGTCAAACGACTTCAATTCGATAAACCTTCCTGCGTTGTTTCTTCGGATATAATTTTCTTGAAAGGGGACACCAATCAACGAGTAAAAGTTTATCCGGCTGGCGTAGGTGCTTTGCCCATGTATTGTAATTAATACTTCGATATCATTGGAGCGTAGGTGGTTGATGGCCGAAGCCACTATCAAAAGGCTGTCGGAATGCACCATGCTATTGGATAATGCAATGGTAAGATTAAGCGTATCACCTGGCATCAGTTGATAAGCTGGCGAAAGTATCCGGATGAGTTCGCGGTGAATGATCGGCTGAGTAAAGTTGATAGATAAGGTTAGTTCAGCCATAAGATGGAATTATTCGTTGTTGCTGACAAAGGTACTAAAACGAGCACCAGGTATCGGAGCCACTTGGAATTATCATCAATTGGACACCTCTTTTATTTATTTTCTTCATTGTCAGCAGCTTGCTTTTCGCCCAACAATCCGCTGATATCTCGTTTTTTATAATTCTTAGTTGCCTGTTTCTTTACAACTTTCCATATCAATTCTATATCAGTATTTGTAACGTCAGCGAGTTTTAACAAGTCATTAACAGTGAAATTTTCGGGAGCATTAAACTTAGTTACATAACCGTTATTTCCAATCCCTAATGCAGCAATCATTCCGGTCATATACATTTCACCGATCTCTGCCATAGTATTAACTTTCCCAGTTTCAAATCTTGATTGTATCGAAATTAATGTACTTTTTAATTTTGCGGGATTAACTCGGGGTTTCTTTGCCATAATAAAATATTCAACAGGCCCAAAAGTCCGACCGATAAGTTTAGGTGTTATTTAATAACATTGCTTTCCAAAATAAAAACATCAATTTAGTGTTAAAAAATTTGATTTTGATGTTTATTTATTTATTTTTGATGTGCAATAGCTCGCCAACGACGTATTTACAGTTGTAAATGATGTTATTTTAGCGAAATGCAGTTGTGAATTCTTTATACTGGCATTTGGATTTTGGATCTTGCTTTGAAAATGTAGGAATTTTTAGAGGTGCAAGGTGCAAGAGAAAAGTGCCCATTCATTATCTTTGTCGATAATGGTGGGCTCGCTCTTGTATGCACCTCGGCCTCCTACAGGCTTCAAAGCGTACTTGGGCGGGTTCCACTATTATTTAACCCTCCTCAAATAAACGATTTATAATTTCAAATGATATAACATTTGAAATATGAATCGTTTCCCAAATTACACCTATCAACTTAAAATCTGCGCACCTGAATAACTTTAGTTAAGAAATGGCAACCTTAGATCAGCCATTAGTTAATTTATTTCAGGTTGCCATTTTCTTATCTTTTTCTAAGCAGTAATTCTTTTAATGTCCAATTAAAACATTTATGAAAAAAACTATACTCATAATAGTACTGGCCACGCTTTGCCTAAATTTTCGAGCGCTGGCACAATCAAATATCCTCTTAACGGGCCGGGTAACAGACTCAATAGGTAAGCCATTGCCAAGCGCCACAATAAAAATTACAGCTTCTCAATTGTCAACAACTACAGATCGAAATGGCAACTTCTCAATGACTTCAAAAGTCCAGCAAGGAATATTAAGCATAAGCTTTGTAGGTTACAAATCACAGGAGGTCCAATTTTCAATAAATGAAAAAGGCCCTTTTAACATTCAACTCTATGAAGACTATAATACGCTTAACGAAGTAAGTGTTGTATCTACAGGTTATCAAACAATTCCAAAAGAAAGGGCAACGGGAAGTTTTGTTCAAATTGATAGTGCATTGATTAACCGTAAGATAAGTACAAATATTTTGGACAGAATAGATGGTGTAACAAGTGGTTTATTATTTAATAACAACGGCGCATTTCAATATGGGCAAAGCGAAATTGAAATACGGGGAAGAACCACACTATTTTCCAATCCTAATCCTCTAATTATAGTAGATAACTTTCCATATGATGGCGACCCCTCTAATATTAACCCGAATGACGTACAAAGCATCACAGTATTGAAAGATGCAGCCGCAGCCTCGGCATGGGGATCACGCAGCGGTAACGGAGTAATTGTAATAACTACAAAAAAAGGCAGGCTAAATAGTGGCCCTAACGTCTCTTTCAATATTAATACTACTATCGGTGCTAAACCAAATCTAAACTATCTTCCTCAATTAAGTTCTGCGCAATACATTGGGATAGAACAATATTTATTTAATCAGGGTGTATATGATAATGCCATTAGTACCGGTTATCAGGTTTTGTCGCCTGCTGTTCAAATTTTTTCAGCTTCGAGAAACGGCACATTATCTAAAACAGATTCTGCTTCACAGATTAATGCTTTAAAAGCTATTGACTCCCGTAACCAAGTGGCTAAATATTTTTACCGACCACGCGTTGAACAGCAGTACCAGGCAAGTATCAGCGGTGGCGGCTTAAACCAAAAGTATTTTGTTTCTATTGGTTATGATAAAAATATAAATAGCCAGGTTGGCAACAGCTACGACAGAATAAGCCTGAATACAAACAACACTTATTACTTTTTGAATAATAAGCTGGAATTATTCACCAATCTTGTTTATACAGGAAGCACCTCGAAATCTGCACCTACGTTAACGACTACGAATTATCCTTATGACCAACTCGCTGATGCGAAGGGCAATCCATTATTTATTGAAAATAATCTTAATATTCCATACGCAACGACCGCGGGGAATGCCGGTTTGCTAAATTGGTTATATAGTCCATTGCAAGAACTTAGAAGCGGGTATAGCAATTCGCAAAGCGATCTTACTGATTACAGGATCAATGCTTCATTAACTTACAAAATAATAAAAGGGCTGAAAGCGTCTGCACTATACAGCTACGAAAAGGGATTAACTGACTTTAACAATCTTAATCAGCTTCAGTCATATTATACCAGAAACTTAATTAATACATATACTCAAATCGATCCCATTTCAGGGGCGGTAACTTACCCAATACCATTAGGCGGAATCTTAAATAAGCGGAGCAATACGCTCTCTTCCAACAACGGTAGGTTTCAAATTGACTATGAAAACTCGTGGGGTAAAAATAATTTAACTGCAATCGCAGGTACTGAAATAAAAAATTATAATTCCTTTACCAACAGTTATACATTATACGGTTATAATTCAGAAACTGCTACCGACGCCAATCAGAGCGTAAACTTCAATACTTATTATCCTTTTTCGTATGGTTATAATAGTGCCTTAGTGCCTGCTAATACATCAGAATTAGGTAATACCAACCGATTTTTCTCTATATATTTTAATGGAGCTTACACCTATGATGAAAAGTACGTGTTATCTGCCAGCGCAAGAAAGGACGAGTCAAACCTATTCGGCGTTTCCGCAAATCAAAAAGGTGTGCCGCTTTGGAGCGCCGGACTTTCCTGGATTGTAAATAAAGAGAATTTTTACAACATTGACTGGCTGCCACAATTAAAGTTACGGGCGACCTATGGCTATACTGGAAATGTTAATACCAGCATATCTGCTTATCTTACCGCGATAAATATTCCTGGAGCTTCCCAAACCTATAATGCTTATTTTACTAATATTGTTAATCCGCCCAATCCTTCTTTAAAATGGGAAGTTGACCGAAATATTAATTTTGGTGTAGACTTCGTCACAAAGAACAATCGTATCAATGGAAGTATAGATTATTGGCGTAAAGGCGGCCTTGATTTGATTGGAAACAGCCCAATATCCCCTCAAACAGGTGTAACTACCTTTACGGGAAATTCTGCAAATACTTTAACTCAAGGTGTTGACTTACAAATCAATACAATTAACCTAAATGGAAAGTTAAAATGGCTTACAACCTTCCTATATAACTATGACAAAAACATAGTTACCGAGTACAAGGTCAGCAATGGAACAAATTATAATATTGTTTCAGCTAACTATATGAATCCTTTAGCGGGGTATCCTTATTACGCTGTTTTTAGTTACAAATACGAGGGATTAACTAACACAGGTGATCCGCAGGGGTTTTTAAACGGCAAAATAAGCACTGATTATACTGCAATTAGTAATTCAACGAACCGCTCTGAATTAGTTTACAATGGATCTGCAACACCTACGTCTTTTGGCAGCCTGAGAAATACTTTTATATACAATAGCTTCGACCTTTCTTTTAACATCATTTATAAACTCGGATATTATTTTAGAAGGACTTCCTTAAATAACGGCGTATTATATTCGGGAGGCCCTCAAAGCTACTTAATGGCCGATTACGGAAATAGATGGCAAAAACCCGGTGACGAAACACACACCAATGTACCAGCGTTAGTGTACCCTGATAATTTAGACCGAGATAATTTATATACCTATTCAAACATCTTAGTGGAAAGGGCTGATAACGTTCGCCTGCAAGATATTCGTTTTGGATACACCTTTAAAAACGTCAAGTATATCCATTTCCGCAATCTAAATTTATTCACCTATTTAAACAATATCGGTATCCTTTGGCGAGCCAATAAAGAACATATTGACCCCGATTATCCTTACAGCATTCCTGCTGTCAGAACCGTTTCATTTGGTCTTAAAGCAGATTTATAACACATTAACTTAAAAAAATGAAAAAGAATATATTCATATGGGGAATTACCATTAATGCGTTATTTACCCTTTTCAGTTGCACCAAATCTGATTTTTTTAATAAAAAGCCTGCAACAAACTTACTTGTGCCAAGTACACTAAGCGATTTTAGAAGCTTATTGGATAATACCTTGGTTTTTAACCAAACGGGCGGGTTAGGACAACTTTCCGCCGATGAATACAGCGTTAACTTTGTCAATTGGCAAACTGCCTCCCCGACCCAAAGAAACGCTTACATATGGGCAAGTGACATTTACCAGGGTGATGTTGCTATTCGGGACTGGAACGCACTTTATCAGGAAATATTCTATGCGAATAATGTATTAGATGGCTTAAGTAAGTCTGATAGTAGTGCCAGTGCCCAAGGGCAGTATTTAAAAGGCTGGGCACTTTTCAACAGAGCCTATGCTTTTTATGATGTAACCCGGGCTTTTTGCAAAGCTTACGATGGCAGTACGGCATCTTCAGATTTAGGAATACCACTAAGGTTGAGTGCAAACATCAATTACATTCAACAGCGAAGTACATTACAACAGTCCTTCGATCAAATAATCAACGATCTTAATACTTGTCTTCCGCTGCTACCTACCGCCAGGCCATCAGCCAATCTCAACCGGCCCTCACAGATCGCTGCATATGCCTTATTGGCTCGTATTTATTTAGATATGCGAAATTACACAATTGCAAAATCGAATGCTGATCAAGCTTTAACATTGTATAATACCTTGATTGATTATAATACAACAAGTAAAACATCATCAACGCCTTTTTCCACGACAAATAATGAACTTATTTATAACTCCCGGCAAACTACTTCTTATGGTGAATTTACCGGCAATTATTCCGGTGCATTGTCCGCTGTTCCCACTGACATCCTTTCTTTGTATAGTCCAAGTGATTTAAGGTTAACCTTGTATTTTTCAAAACGTGCCGATGGTACATATTATAGAAAAAGAGGTTATTATGGCACAGGCCTTTACTGCTTTACCGGCCTTGCGACTGATGAATTATACCTGATTAAAGCAGAATGCCTCGCGCGGCTCGGACAAACGAACGATGCGATAAGTACACTCAATAGTCTTCTGTTAAGAAGGTATCAAACAGGCACCTTCACCAATTTATCTGCCGCCTCTGCAAACGCCGCTTTAAGTACAATTTTGCTTGAACGTAGAAAGGAATTAATGTGGAGAGGGCTTCGATGGTATGACTTAAAACGCTTGAATGCAGAGGGAGCACAAATAACGCTGACACGGTCATTAAATGGCAACAATTATTCCTTACCACCTAATGATTCGAAATGGGTAATGCCTATACCAAAAGATGAAATCGCTTTAAGCGGTATACAACAGAATCAAAGATAGTTAGACTTCTTAAACTTCAAAATATGATTATAAGCATCAAGAAATGTTGCTATTTATTAGTCTGCATTTTGCTCCTATGTTTAGGGCCAAAAATGAATGCTTGCGCAGCCAGCATAAAACAAGCAAGAGTTACCATAGTGGTAAATAACAATGAGTTTCGTCGGGGGCTGGTAATAACCTTTGTAATTTATCAAAATGGGGTAAGTTCGAATCATCCAGTCGCGACAAAATCCTACGTATTAAAGACAATACAACGTGTCAATAGAATCGACGTTCCGCTGTCAACCGATATTAACTATGGAAGAATAGCATTATGGAAGGATTCGGCATCATTTAAGGATTGGGATATTCCCTTAGATAATAGCAATAATCTTTTCCTTTTTGAAAAAAACGACCAGGTAACTATTACGCTTAATTCACACAAATTTGACGCTAAATTTTCAGGTAAGAGTGAAGACAAATTTAAAGATATGTACGCCATTAATAACATTGACTACCTATCTGAGGACTTAATTAATAGGAAGTATAATTATTACATGCAATTAAATGATCGCGAGCATGCAATGAACTCGTTGAAGCAAGGATACGACAGTCTACTGATGGTTAAAAACAGCCTAATAGATTCTGCGAAAACAAAAATCAATGCAAAAGTAATAAGGCTTATCAAGTTGGATAATTGGGCATTTTGTAATCAAAATATAGTAGGTAGATGTATATCTCCTTTTTTGGGGAAAAAACAAATATGGCTCGCCGAGACGAAAGAATTCTATATTCAAACTTACGAGCGCTTTTTCAGGTTGCCCGAAGCCAACGAAGAGGAACTTGCATTTTCTTATTATGTTGGCGACTTCCTTGCATTTCGTTCAAAAGCTTATGCAATCATCAGCCGAAGCGATGTTAAACTGAGCTTCTTTAACGATTTGAAGTTTAAGGAAATAAATGAGGCAGTATCATTGCAGTGCAAAAACGGTATATTAAAGGACAGAGTAATATTAGGCGCATTTTTAAATGTTGACCGTATAAGGGAACCTGACTTTGTTGATTATACCAATAAAGCTGCTCAAGAGGCAAAGCCTTCCAATATAAAAGATGTCCTTATGTCTTTGTATAATGCAAACTTAGTTGGTTCTAAGGCTTATCAATTCTCATTAAATAATGAGCATGACAAGCAGGTCTCCTTAAACGATTTCAAAGGTAAGATTGTAGTTATCGATTTTTGGTTTACTGGTTGTAGCGGTTGTTTAACTTTGGCTAAATCAATGAAACCTATAATTGCGTCCTATACTAATGAGAATGTAATCTTCATTTCTGTGAGTGTTGACCGAAGTAAATCATCTTGGTTGGAAAGTATAAAACAGGGAAAGTACACTTCAGGCAAGGAAGTCAATTTGTTAGCAGAAAACGGGTGGCAATCAAGTATAATACAACACTATAATATCGATGCCTTTCCTACCTTGATTGTAATATCAGAAAATGGAAAGATTCTTTCAACTGCACCACCTGATCCGAGATATAATTTGGTAGCATTTAAAAGGTTATTAGATCAAAACCAATGATAGTAATTAGAAGATTAAAATGAAAAGGGGATGGATTCATCCCCTTTTCATTTAGTTATAAAGTGCGTTGCTCGAACCAGGTGCAGGTGTGATCCAATTATGACTTAGGTAATTGGTGATATCAGAGGAACTATACGTGCTTTGGTTAGGAATATTAGTCTTACCAGTTGCTGTTACAGAATACCCACAGCGCAACGTTTCCGATGTTGCACAATTACCTGAATCGTAGCTGTTGTCTTGCGCAAATACGCCGGCAACACCTTGGTTTTGAAGCAAAAAGTCATCAGTTATCATATGAGCTTTTAATGCCTTATTGTGGAAAGGCGCCAAACTACTTTTAACAGTTGTAAATGAGCTGAACCCGATTGCCAAAGCACCTACCAAAAGGCCTAAGGCGATTTTTTTGAAATTTTTCATTTTCTTAAGTTTTTAAAGATGTATTTAATTTATTGAAGAGCCGGAGGGCAATTATGGCAATGGTTATAAATGCGAGATTGAACCATATATGTTGTCCCCAGCTTAATTTTTCGATGGCGCCTCCGCAATGACACGGTAGGTTCTTTTCCCAAATCATCGCGCTGACGATATAAATCGTGAACGATGCCATAACCGCAAAAAAGCTGTAGAGTCCGGTTTTGGCGGTTTGCGGGATGAGCAATAACAATGCAACAACAATTTCAATTGCAGGAACGGCATAGGAGATGAATACCGCGAAGCCACTAATGAGATGAACCTTGGTCAGGCCTGCTAAAAAACGGGCGTGATCTGTTATTTTGGCATAGGCGGTATAGAGAAATAATGCCATGCATAACCAGCAAATGGCGATTATTATTTTTTCTTTAGCCGGTTCTGAAAGCTGGAACTTGTCGTTTATTATACTTGTACTTTCCATAAGATATAGGATTGACCATCTTTGATTAAATTGGTAATTCGATTACCGGTAGGTACGTAACCCACATTTTTGTTGTTTTCCTGTTTGTCACTTGCTCCTTTCTTTTGTATTACCTATAGCTAGGTAAGAAGTGAATAGATTTAAATTGGTTACTATAAGAGGGGAAGCTTATGGGTTAAATCTAAGGGCAAATTCTTTGCCCGCCTTGTGATCCAAATCACTATTTACAAGTTGATTTTTCACACTTTTTGCGTGCTGTATTGATCGGTTATTGTGATTGAAATCACACCGTTGGCAAGTTTATGGGGGAATTAGTTACGACCGATATAGCGGGTCAGGGTTTCGCGTGTGATGTGCAGGTAAGAGGCAATGATTCTGGAGGGCGCTTTTTTAAAAATGTTGAGGTTGTTTTCGCGGAATAACAGGAACCGTTCTTCTGCTGGTAATGCGATCAACTTTTGTTTTTCGTATTCTTCATGCTGGTACTTGATCAGTATGGCTTTGATTACGGTAGCAATCTCGGGGAATTTGTTATCTAATTCATGTAAGATTATATAGTTCAGGGTGATCAGCCTGCTTTCTTCCAATATTTCGGTATAAAAATAAGAAGGCACATTATAATAACCTTCATAGGAAAATACGATGTCCCCGGCTTTCCAAAACCTAACGGTATGCTCATTGCCATGATGGTCATAGTAATAATTTCTGGCAAACCCACTTTCAATAAAATATAACCTGTTCTCCATTTGCCCGGCAGCATGAATGATTTGGTGGGCTTTGTACTTTTCTTCTCCCACCTTTTCGGATAGTTCTTCTTTTAACGCGTCTGATAATCCGGTAGTGTTTGACAGTACGCTGAATATGGATGCTAAATTCATAGGTATAGTTTTATAAGCCATTGCAAGCCCGTAAACTGATACACTACCATTAAAAACCAAGACGGATTAAATTACAGGTGTATTTAGATGTAAAGGCGATAATGACCGACTCCAATAATTCGAGCAAAATAAATGTTCTTTTTTCTTGAAAAGTGTGACTTGCTTAATTTATTTCGTTTTAATTAATAAAAAATTAACCAAAATTTTACATGTCACACTTTTGAATCTTTTTGTACGGTATTTTTAGGTCTTTACTTATAATGATACCTATGTCAAAAATAAATTTTGAAAGGGCGAGCTTCAAAGATTTTGAGAATATTGAGGGCCAGGATATTTACCAGACCGCGCAGGAATTCAAAGAATACCTGGACTTTTTACGGTCTAACGGACATTTAAATTACAGAATTGAATCATTATCACCTGTTGGCCCGGAAATGAATTTGATATTACCCGGCGACAGTCACCCGACTTGGTGCGTGTGCCTGGTTTCCAACGATTACCTCGGGTTCAGCCAGCACCCATTGGTCAAGGCCGCGGTGATCAAAGGGATCGAAATGTTTGGCACGGGATCGGGTGCGTCACCGGCCATCGGCGGACACTTTGTTTACCACGAACAATTGGAAAAGAAAATAGCCGGATTTTATCGGCGGAGCGATGCCATTTTATATACTACGGGCTATACCGCGAATAGCGCGACCCTGCAATGCATCCTTCATCGGGATGACAGCAATCAAAAAAAGAATGATATCGCCATCCTTGATATGAATGTACATGCCAGCGTCTACGAAGGTGTACTAACGACAACGATAAAAACCTTTCTGCACAATGACCTGGCCATGCTGGAGCATGTGCTTAAAAATGCGCAGGATAAATACCGTACGAAAATGGTCGTTATCGATGGCGTTTATAGTCAGGATGGGGATATCGCACCGATTGGAAAAATTGCTGAACTGACCCATCGTTATGGGGCATACCTGGTCGTTGACGACGCGCACGGTATCGGTGTTGTGGGAGATACAGGGAGGGGCGTTATCGAAACAGATAACGCGTTTGATCAGGTCGATATTATCACCGGCACATTCAGCAAGGCCCTGGGCAATATCGGCGGTTATGTGATCGCCAGCGCGGAACTTATTACGTATCTGAAATTCCAGTCCAAGCAGCACTTATTTTCTACGACGGCAACACCGGCGGTAATGGGTATCCTGAAGGCGATTGACCTGATAGATGAGGAACCGGTTTGGAGGGCCCGGCTTTGGGAAAATATTGATTATTTGAAAAATGGGCTCATCAACCTCGGTTTTGATGTCGGAACCACCGCTTCCGCCGTAATCCCGGTAAAAGTCGGGGACATCCTAAAAACGCTGGAAGCCGGACGGTTGCTTTTAAAAGCCGGTATATATACCAACCCGATCATGTACCCGGCTGTTTCCAAAAAGAATGCGAGGATCAGGATGAATGTAATGGCGACCCACACTACAGCCCATTTGGATAAAGTATTGGAGGCTTTTACCGAAGTGGACAAGGCGCTACATATTTCCAATAAGTACAGTTAAATCCATTTATTAATAATAGCATGATGCAGCAATTACCACTTGAATTTCCGAATATTTATCTTAAATCCCTTATCCTTAATTATTTATTGCAAATGAAAAATTTATCTGAAGTCAGCTATGAATTTACTATCCGAACAGCTTCAGCTTTTTGTGACCGATTCGTTAAATCCGCAGAAATTCGCTGGACACCAAATTTCAAAAAAGGAATTTGAAAATTGGAAAGCTTTTTTATCCGATGAAATTGCCGGTATAAAACACCAAGCCGGCTATTGTCCCCATGCGAACCGGGGAAAGAACAAAAACGGGATCATTTCATTTATCAATCAAATCGTTGATTTAAGCAATGCAGTCAATATTTACCTTACGAAATTACATCCCATCTGGAAAACGCACCCCCAGGCCGAACAGATCAGGGCCAATTACCAGTACACCTGTAATGTGTTCGAAGAACTGATCGCTGCCCTTTGCGGGACCTACCGCTTTGCTGAGGGCCTGGTCAAAATCACCAATTATAACCTGCCGCAGGTTAAAATGCATTTGAAGCAGCAACATCACTTATTAGCGGAACATCTGAATGATAAAGACATTGATGAGCCCTTAAAGGAATTGGCATTGTACGGTTTTTCTCTGCTTATGCAGCGTAAGGAACTCCGGGGAATTGACGAGGCTTATCTGCAGGAGCTGGCCGATATTATTCTGCAAAGGCCGGATTTAGACACCCAGGCGTTTATGGAACTGCTGATCACCCACGATTTTAACCTCCCCGAATTTTTTCACTATTGTGTCAGCACCTGGCGCAAACGCCTGTCGGACATTCCGGGACTGCATGAACAGCAGGAAATGTTGCTGACCGAGAGGGACCAGCTCTATAATTTACATATTGAAAAAGGATTGCAAATGCCAGGGGCATCATCCCTGTTATATGAAGACCTGGACCGGTTCCTTTCCGAGAAGTACGCATTTGCAAAACAATTGCTGAAACTCAGGCGGGACGCAGTGATGGACAAAGAAAAGGCCAAAGCCGGGATACGGTTCCTGATGAATCTACCCGTGCCGCAATTCGGCCTTTTTATCCGGATGCAGATCGAAAAAGGCTTATTGCCAAAAGAAAATGTCGGCGACCTCTTTAGTTTTTTTGCCCTGCACTTTTATACCCCTCACACTTTATTTATGTCTGCGGAAAGCTTACAAAAAAAATCTACGGATGTGGAATTTTCGACTGCCCAGAAAATGAAAGGTCACCTGATCGGGATGCTGAACTGGCTCAATTCAAATTTTAATTTATCCAATTATAATTAAGGCGGCTATAACTGATTTTCCTGGAACTGGCGCAGCAAGCCCTGTTCCTTCAGCAGATCGAGCATATCTGCATACCATGTAAAACTAAATTCCTTATGCTGCTTTAGCCTTGAAAGGTTTACCTTCATGACATCCCCAAGGTTAAATAACCCTAAGCGTTCTGCTTGCTGGATAAATTGATTCCCCACGCCAAGTGTTGAAAAGGAACAATTAAGTTTACTCACTTCTACCATTGTTGGAAACTAATTTACAATTTGAATATATCAAAATTGGTTATTATGATACAAACCTAAAAACAAAAATTATGGATATGAAATATACTTCATACTAAACAACGGATTTGTGTTGCACATTCGTTCTGTGAAGAACGTCCGAAACCAACCACTTATCAACGCACTTGGCCAAAGGGTCAGGATTCTTAGAACCCAAAAGAAACTTTCCATGGAAAGGCTTGCCGAATTATCCGAGATAGATTATCGCCAGGTATCTTATGTTGAACTGGGACAAACTGATGCTTCGATCAGTACCTTATCCGCATTATGCAAAGGTCTCGAAATTACTTTGGCAGAATTAATGGATGCTGAAGGATTGAAATAACCCACTCTTTTATAAATACTTACATATTTTACGCTTTGCGCAAACTGCCATCAGCAACAGGGGGGTGAAAACTTTGTTTCACCCCCTTTCACTGGTTGCGCATCCCCGTATCCGCTTGCTTTGCTTCCATGATCACCACAACGGTGACCGATCAACCAGTTAACCTGGTTATCAAGCGAGCGTTATTTGACATTGGGGGATAAAGCATTATCCGGCGGGGAGCCGGAAATTTCGCGAAGGTGAGCGTAAAGCCGCAATATGCCGAAAGCGCGAAGGCAGGTGAATAGCCCGGATCGTAGGATCTGACGTGAGTAATCCCGAAAATATAGATACCGGCAGAAGCGAATTACCGGGTTCGATACCCGCTGCCGGTACGATTTATCCCATTGGGGATATTGCTTTATTAAAATAATCTTCACTTAATAACCACTTTCCGGGATAGGTTCTGCAACCAGGCTGTTGCCCGCCAGATCGTAATAAGTGCAGATCATTGCCTGGGTGTCAACAACCCATTTGTTCACCCCAGCTCCGGCCACCAGCTGACAGAATGTTAAGAAATCGCTTTTGCCCTGCTGATGCTCGGCAATGATCTGCCGGACGGCGATTGATGAGGACTGAATTGAAATTATTTTTTCGGGATAGCGCGCCTCGCCATTTACCTGTAAGCCGTTTGCGCCGTGGTATTCGGTTTGTCCGTTTTTCACCAGGAAGTCATAATGCACTAGGCCCAGTTGTTTTATTTCATGCACATAAGCGGGGAAATCTATGCCGCTTTTTACTTTGGCGTGTGCCGCCCTTATTTGTTGTAGTGTGAACATCTTTTTTGTTTTTTCGATGCTCAAAGGTAGCCCGGCCAAAACGCCCCGGATTGTAAAAATCCGTTTATTTCAGGCGCTTTAAATATTGTTCAGGCGTGACCGCGGCGAATTTTTTGAAGTCTTTTATAAAATGCGCCTGGTCATAGAATGCTGAAAGATATTCGGCATAATCCTGGTTACCTCGTTCCATAGCCGCCAATACGTTCCGTGCCCTGACAATGGTAGCAAACTTTTTAGGGGAGGCACCGATTGCCTGTCGGAAGCGTTTTTCAAGCGGGCTGGCGCTGGTATGCAGCAAAGAAGCAAGTTCGCTCATGCGAATAGTGCCTTTCGACTGGTGGATATATTCCAACGCGCGATTAACGAGGAGATCAGCGGAACGTTCGTTTAATTGTCCGGTCAAAAATTGCTCGACCAGTTTGATGCGGTCATGATCGCCCGTAGCCGTAACCAGTTTTTCTTCGAGTTCAGCAAGTTCGCTGGCATCAAAGAAATGTTCCAGTGGCAGGCTTTTCCCGAACAGTTCGTGCAAGGGTTGGTGAAAAAACCTGGCCGCGCCGGTTTCCCGGAATACGACCAACACCGAACCTATGCCGGCAGTGTTTTGGAATACCCGGTAAGTATCCCGTAAACCCGTTATACCGGCGGTCGCCAGCGGGTGCGTTTTAGCATCAGTTAAGTAAGCCAGTTTACCCCGGTACTGAAAACCGATCACTAAGGCGGTATCAGGCAGGATCTGATAAGTGTTCGGATCTTCATTTTCCGAAACAATCAGGTGCTTCACATAAGGCAGTAGCTGATCACAAGGTAAATAAACTTGAAACTTCATAGCTAAAGTTACCAATTATCAATGAATAGGCAGCGACTAACTGCCCCATTAACCAAGGCATCTTTCTTAATGCGAACAGGTGTCTTTTTTTTTTGCCGGTTACCGGCTTTCTGTTTAACTCAAATCCATTATTTATGTCAAAGTTATTAACCGCCAGGGAGCTGAAGGAACAAGCCTCGCTGGTAGACCTGCTAAGCCGTTTAGGATATCAGCCTGTTCCCAAACGCGGCCGCGAAAAAATGTATATCAGTATGCTGCGGGACAATGATAGCAATCCATCCTTTAGTGTGAACGATGATCTTGGTGTATGGTTCGACCACGGTGCCGGGAAAGGCGGGAACATTATTGATTTTGGTTTGGCCTATTGGAAGCATTTGGGGTTTAACGAGGTGGTTAAAAAGATCCAGGACGTATGTTCAATCGAAGCAGCTGAACCGAGGACGTTAAGGCCCCGAAAACCTGTCAAGGTCAACCATGTCGTTGAAAAAGTAAGGCCGTTGGGCGCACATCCGGCTATAACAGATTATTTAAAAAGCCGGGGAGTGTTTGAAGTTGCCAAATTTTACCTGAGCGAGGTCTATTATTTCGTAGAGGATGAGAACGATGTTCGTAAACATTATTTCGCCGCAGGCTGGCTGAATGAAAATAACTCCTGGGAGGTTCGAAACAGGTATTTCAAAGGCTGTATGGGACACAAAGGCATAACCTTTATTCCCGGACATCCGAAAAAGGCTGCCCTGTTTGAAGGCTTTCTTGACTTTTTGAGCTGGCGTTTTGACAATCCCGAGGCAGACCACAGTATTATAGTTTTAAATACCCTGACCTTGTTACAACAAGGTATCGCCAAAGCAAAAGCCTTTTCCTGCCTGGATATCTATTTTGACCGGGATAAGGCCGGTAAACTGGCCAGCAGGGATTTTTTAAAAGCATTACCCTATGCTACCGACCGTTCATCGGCATACGAAGGTTTTAACGATTATAATGATAAGATAAAGGCGCAGGTCAAAACAGGTGCCAGTGAGCAAGGAATCAAAACGAATTTCTTTGGTAATATTAAAGTGCCTTTTGTTAGGTAGCGCCCACAGTCCGATAACGGCAGAGCCGCCACCCAACTTCTTATTTGAGGGTTGAAGCCCAATTTATTAGTCAGGATTTCCGTTGCTTTTGCAACGGCAAGATGTCTTTTTGTTTCACAAAAAGTCACTTGCCCTCCCGGGAGGATTTAAAAAAATTTCGCAACTCATTTTTTCATGGAGCCTATTAAGAAACTGAATGGGAGGCCGAAATTAAAGGAAGGTAAACGGACGAAATTCATTAATGTCAGGTTTACGGAAGACGAATACAGGGAAGTAACTGAACTGGAAAAAGAGTTGTCTGTTTCTAAAACAGACCTCATCAGGATGCGGATTTTATCGGATGCGAAAAAGACGGTGATCAATTCCAGGGAGCTGATCAGATACATTGACGACGCAGGTGCGGAAATGGGACGGATCGGCAATAATATTAACCAGCTGGCTAAACATGCGAACACCCTTAAGTTAAAGGGTGCGCTGAATCCTGCCGTTATAAAGCAATTCAACCTGCTGTTTGAAGAATACATCAGTGTCCAACAACAGTTCGAAGTTTCGCTCCGGAAGATCATCCGTGCCATGGGAGCGTAATACACAGATCGACGGATCACAAGATCTATAGATTGGGAGGTAACAAGATCGGAGGGTCGCCAGATTAACAGATTGGAAGATAACATGATCGCAGGATCACCTGATAGACAGCGCGGTAGATTTGCATATCGCAAGCTATGCCGATAGGCAGATTGTTAGATTCAAGGATTAGCTGATCGTAAGCTATGCAGATTGGATGATCATAAGCTGGTATGATTGGGCGATATCCTGATCGGTTGATAAACTGCTCAGCCGATAGGCCTTTTAAAATTAACCTATGATCGCCCGTATTCTCGAAAAGCCATCCAGGACCTTCGCCGGCGTTAAGTACAATACCGACAAGGTTGACCGCAATACCGGCGAGCTGATGCTGATCGCCAATTTCGGGGCGATGCATGCGCTGAGCAACCCGCGGCCGCAGGACCTGGTTAACTATCTGCTGATGGTTTCCGCCCAGAATAAAGGTATTAAAAATACGCAGTTCCACGCGGTCATTTCAGCATCGGGCCGTAATTATAACAAACAGGAATTAACAAAGATTGCAGTGATGTGGCTTAAAGAAATGAAATACGGCGACCAGCCTTATCTCATTGTCTTCCATAAAGACACGGAAAATAATCACGTTCACGTGGTCAGTTCCCGCGTAGGAAAAGACGGGAAACAGATCGACCGTGATTACGAACAGGTCCGTGCGGTTCGAAACATCAACCAGGTATTGGGCTATGACTTTGCCATGCAATACCGCTTCAGCACCAAAGCGCAGTTCTATCTGATCCTGGAAAACCAGGGTTTTCTCGGGCGGGATTACCTTAATGAAGAGAAGCTTCAAAAAAAGATAAATGCTTATAAACCCGACAGGGCGAGAATTGCAGAACTGCGGGATTTGTTTATTGCCTATAAGGCATCGCCCGATTTCGTTGCATTGATGCATAAGCACTACGGCCTCGACCTGGTATTTCACTCATCCGAAGGAAAAGCACCTTATGGTTATACGGTCATAGACCATTCCACCAAACAGGTTTTTAAAGGAAGCGAGATCCTGAAGCTGCAATACCTGCTGGACCCGCATATGGAAATTCAAGCGGCATTGAGGCCACCGGTCATGGAACTTCATGATTACCTGAGTGACAATGCCATCACCTATTATTCCGGGTATGCACCCGAACCTATTTATATCCGGCCCATCATGATAGCGGATGACGTAGATGACCAGCAGGTGCTTGGCATGAAGCGGCGCAGACAAAAGAAAGCAAGAACAAACACCCGTTAAGGGATCAACCCATGAAAAATTATGATCTGTTTATTTGGAAACCAAAAGGGCGGCGTTGGAAAAAGTACGCTCACCGTCCTATCAGGGAATTACCTGAGCCTGGCTAAAGACTGGCCGGTTACCATCATTGACATGGATTACCAGCAGTCCATTTCGCAAAAGTTTGAAAAAGCCAAGGTGCTGGAAAATGAAGAGCCGTATGATGTGTTACCGGCAAACCTGGAAAGTTTCGCCCCGCTGATCCCCGTCCTTACAAAAAACAAGAAGGACGCGGTATTGATCGACCTGCCCGGCAAACTGGATGATGATGGGCTAATCCCCGTCTTTAAAGCCGCCGACCTGGTCATCTGCCCGTTCGCTTATGACGAGTTTACCTTTGAATCCACGGTGTTATTTAGTGTCGTTCTTAAGAAGGTAAATCCCAAAGTGGATGTTGTTTTTATCCCCAACCGGATCAAGGCAAATGTCAAGTTCGAGATCATGAGCGAGGTAAATGAGCAGCTTTCCAAATTCGGAAAGATCACCGCAGCCATACCGGACCGTATCGACTTTCAACGTATTACCACCTTTCAAACACCCTTATCCCTGTATGGGATCATCACCCCTGTTTTCGATGAAATATTTGCTGACCGATTATGGAAAAAATGAAATCATTAGCCGACCAACTCCGGGAAAAAATGATAAAACCCGGTGAAAAGCCGGTCAAGGCCAGACAGGCGCCAGCAGCCACTAATACTAAAAAGCCGGGACAAAAAGCAAACAAGTCCGCCACTGTGCCTATACTTCAGTTATTGGCTGAATATGATAACAGCGATCATAAGACAATGGTACATTTCCGGTTTGATAAACAAACCGTCGACTTTCTGAACCAGTTTAAAATAGCGACCGGGGTAGATGCCACAAAATTCGTTGCGTATTCCGTCCGGCAATTTATCAGTCTGCATCCCGAACTGAAAACAATCATCAAGGAATTTATACAAAACTCATACTTATGACGCGGATAAAATTTGTAACCGGAATCCTTTGCGCCTATGCGGCCTATTACTCGGTGCTGATCCTCTGCGACGCTAAAGGCCAAAAGCGTGCAGGCATAAACGTCGCGAACGATCTGCGTACCGGCAAGCCAGAGCCCGAAAATATAATTGACATAAAAAACGAGCATAAAGCCAATGGGGTCTTAACTCATGATACGGTGCTCAGATCACTTTGGGCCTATGACAATAGTGACCATAAAAGCCTGGTACACGTCCGTTTTGATAAACCAACCGTCGATCTGATGAACAAGTTTAAAATGGCGACCGGAACGGACATCACAAAATTTGTCGCCTTTGCCGTCAAATATTTCCTGGAAACCAACCCGGAAATCAAAATCATTATTAAAAAATTCATACAAAACACAGAACTATGACCTGGATAAAATTTGCCGTATGGCTGCTTGGTATCTATACCATTTATTATGCAGCCCTTATCTTTTGGGACTACCTGCGAACTAACCGCAGGGAAACCGGGAGTGACCAACATGAACTCACTTTTGTCGAAGATGTTGAACCCGTTAAATCACATGTAGAGGAAGTTACCGGTACCGGGAAAGATTCCTCTTTTACCTTTTCAGGCGGTGTAAACCTGAAACAGCTTTTCAATCTCGCCCGTGAGGAATCGGTCGAGTACATCAAAGCAGTAAGCTTCTGACCCATGAAATATTTCCTGTCTTTTGCCGGCTGCCTGGTATCAGCGGCGGCATTTGCCCAACCCGGTATCGCTGAGATGCAGCAGGCTAAACAGGACCTGTCCTCATCCTTTTTTTCGGCCTTCGATTTTGCAATGGTCCTGGCTGTCCTGTTCGGCCTGTTAGGTGCCCTAAGGGTGTACCATAACTGGCAGATGGGTAAGGACCGCATAGATTCAGCCGTGGCTGCATGGTTCTTCGCTTCATTCTTTATGATCCTTGCGGGTCCTTTTTTGCGGGCATTATTCGGAATCTGATTGCCCGTTTTTTTAAGCGCTTCCACCCGGAGCGATAAAAGATTTCTGTCTAAACATCCAAACCCAACTTTTCAGGTAAGCGTAGCGCTGCTGCTACTAATCCCTATCGGGTGAATTTATTGGGGCGTTGTTCGTGATCTGGACGCCCTTTCATGATAACCCGGCCTCCTCCCGGCTGGCCCTAAAAGATCTCCGCCTTTATTTTTTTTCTCCAATTTAATGTTTACAAAAACAAAAAAATTATGGGCTTCAGCCGTATTGCTGGCCCTGTCGGTTCCTGTATTTGCACAAAGCGGCGTTAACGGCCTGAACACTGCAACCACAACCTTAAAGACCTATGTAGCACCGGTAACCAATATCACGCTGGTGATCGGTGGTATCGTCGGCATTGTGGGTGCCATCCGCGTCTATTCCAAATGGAACAGCGGTGACCAAGACATCAATAAAGAACTCATGGGATGGGGCGGCAGCTGCGTCTTTCTCGTAGTTTCCGCATTGGTGATCAAAGCTTTCTTCGGCTTATAATCATGGCCAGGAAGTATCCTGTATATAAGGGGCTGCAACGGCCCCTTATATTCAAAGGGTTCAAAGGCAAATTCATTTACTGGGGTATTGCCTCCCTTCTGACCGGCCTCGTATTCGGCGCATTAACCATGTCACTGGTCAACATGTGGCTTGGCGCCATGGTACTGATCGGCTTTGTCGTTGGCGGATTATTATTCACCGCCTCGAAACAAAAAGGCGGCCTTCATTCCAAAAGCCGCAGCTCAAACATTTACATTTTAAATCATTATGGGCGTAAAAACCTTGTTTAACATTCCCTATGCGGGTGTGGATAAAGATGGGGAATACGATCTGCTCATCGGCCTGAACGGCGAATATTCGGTGGTTATACAGATGATCAACCCCGTCATCCGTTATTCCGCCTATCCCGCAGGTTACGAAGAATTTCACCACCTGCTGATTAACGTCGTCAAAATATTGGGCGATGGTTATCTGCTGCAAAAACAGGACATGATCAGCCGCTCACCCTATAAAGGGCCGCCGGCAAGTGAATACCTGCAACAACAATACAATGCCCATTTCGAAGGAAGGGAATGCCTGCAGGTAGCCACCTATCTGACGATAACACGCCAGGTCAAAAAAGGGGCGTTTTATGTTTTCGATGGCCGTCTGCTGGGTGAATTCAGGCAGGCTGTGGGCAAGGTGCTTGACATATTACCATCAGCGCGCGCCCTTAACGAAGGCCAGTTGAACCAATTGGTGCTGCAATTGCTGAGCATGGAATTTGGCCGGCCAAATATTGTATTAAATAACCTTTCGCCATCCGAGACCGAGATCAGGATAGGTGAAAAGGCCGTCAGGTGTCTCAGCTTGGTCAATATAGACAGCATCGACCTGCCACCGGACGTTGCCACACACATCGAGCTGAATGACAAGGAAAGCATGCGGGGCTTCCCGGTGGATTTCTTGTCTTTTCTTTTTAAGGTACCCGGGGTCGATGTGATCGTTTTTAATCAGCTCATCGAAATACCTAACCAGGTCGTTACGCTGCGCAAGCTGGAACAAAAAAAGAAACGGCACGCAGGTATTCCCGACCCCGCTAACCAGCTATGCGTGGAAGACATCGACCTTTTATTAAACGATGTTGCCCGTGAAAACCAACTCCTTGTCAACTGCCACTTCAATATTATCGTCGCTGCACCGGTTGCCGCCATCCAGAAGGCAGTGAATTTCGTGGAAAGTTCACTGTTCCAATTAGGGATCATTCCCAGCAAGAACGCTTATAACCAATTAGAGCTTTTCAGGACAGCATTGCCGGGTAACGGGGTGGAGCTTAAAGAATATGATTGGTTCCTGACAACGTGCGACGCGGCCATTTGCTTTTTCTTTAAGGAATCGCTGCCAAAGGATGAGCCGTCCGATTTTCTGCTGCGGTTTACTGATCGCCAGGGCATTCCCGTAGGTATGGACCCGGCAGATCTGCCGATGCGCACAGGCCGGATCAACAACCGGAACAAGTTCGTTTTAGGGCCCAGCGGCTCGGGTAAGAGCTTCTTTATGAATGCCCTGATCGAGCAGTATATGCTCTTCAACATGGACATGGTGATCGTCGATACCGGCCACTCGTATTCCGGGCTGTGTTCTTATTACCAGGGGAAGTACATTACCTATACGGACAAAACACCGATCACGATGAACCCCTTCCGCATTACCGAAGCGGAATACAATATTGAAAAGAAAGATTTCCTGTGCACACTGGTCGGGGTAGCCTGGAAAGGTGCCGAAGGAACCTTCAGCCCTGTAGAACGCGATGTGGTGGCCAACGTGATATCGGCTTATTACAGTAAGTTCTTTGCTGACGGCGGCGAATTGAACTTTAATACCTTTTATGAATTTGCGCTGGAGAAAATACCTGAGATCAAAAGCGAAGAAAAGATCATTTTTGATTTTGACGAGTTCCGCTATGTGCTGAAAAAATTCTATAAGGGCGGTGAATTTGCACCGATCCTGAACAAGGAAGCCGATAAATCGCTCTTCACCGAACGCTTTATTGTTTTCGAGATCGATAGTATAAAGGAGCACAAGATCCTCTTTCCCATCGTTACGCTGATCATAATGGATGTGTTCATCCAAAAGATGCGGTACCGGTCGGACAGGCGTAAAGCGTTAGTTGTAGAGGAAGCCTGGAAAGCCATTGCAAGCCCCTTAATGGCGGGTTATTTGCTCTATTTATACAAGACGGTCAGGAAGTTTTGGGGCGAGGCGATAGTCGTTACGCAGGAACTTGGCGACATCATCGGCAACGCAGTGGTTAAGGACAGCATCATTAATAACTCAGACACGATTTGCCTGCTCGACCAAACTAAATTCAAAGACAATTATAATGATATCGCAGCCTTATTATCTATAAATGAGACTGAGCGCCGCAAAATATTTACGATCAACCAACTGGATAACACGGACAATCGCGGCCGCTTCAAAGAAGTGTATATCCGGCGCGGTGCCGTTGGGGAAGTTTACGGTGTAGAAGTGTCCTTACCGCAGTACCTTACTTATACAACAGAAAAACCGGAGAAATCAGCGGTAGAAAGCTATACCAATCGCTTCGGTTCCTATCCTGAAGGGCTCGATGCCTTTATCCGGAATTTTAAAGACAGCGGTAAATCTTTACCTGCTTTTATTTCACAGGTTAATCAAAATCACCAATCATGAAAACCAGCATTTTTAAACTTTCAATTTTAGGGCTACTGCTATTTTTTAATATTGACAATTCCCGCGCACAAACCCTGACCGTTGACCCGGCAGTTTCCGCCGCGATCGCCGTTAACGCCGGAGTGATCAACGGCCAGTTGAATACCACCAATAATAAGCTTGACCTGATCCAGAAAGGCCAGCTCGCCGTCAGTGGCCAGCTGGTCATCGTAAATGACCTGCAAAATAAGATCTACCAGGGCCTGAGCCAGGTTGCCTCCGTGATTAATAACCTCACCACGATCAAAGAGATCGCGGAATGCGGCACCGACATTATCAACGATGTAGAGGCCTCGGTCACCCTGGCCAAATCCGACCCGGTATTATTGCTTTTTGCTGAACAGGGCGCACGCGATTTCGAGACAAGGGCAGCGACTTTATCAGCCGATGTGACTGCCTTCGTGCTCAAGGGTGGTAAAAACCTCATGGATTCCGGTGAACGCGGCAGGATGCTGAACCATATCGCCGATGAAATGCGCATCCTTCGCGGTATCGCTTACGGGATGGACAGAAGCATGTACTGGGCGAAGATCAACGGTATATTTCGGTCATTGAATCCCTGGGCGGAATGGCAGAACCAGGATGTCAGGATAGCTAATGATGTATTGACCAACGCCAAATACCTGAAGCAATGAATTATGAAGTTTACATGATCTGCCCGCCATGGCGACAGTATCGTAATTACCAGCGATCACAACGCTGGATGATGGACAACCTCCCGCCGAAAACGTTAAAAGCGATGAAGGCATTTTATTTCATACGGGATTGCCTGGAAATTGGTTCATCCCCTAATCAAATGCTGTTCGTCTGGGTCACTTCAAAATTCACGGAAGACTGCAGGGCATATATGAAGCAGTTGGGGTATACCTACTGCAACTATCTCGTCTGGCAAAGACCTCAATGGAAAAAGGGCACGACAAAAATGGTATTCGAATACCTGATGGTTTTCTATAAGGGTCGTTTGTCTTCGCCAGTCGTGCCGTTTCCTGAAGCGCTGGCATCGCCCTTTACGGCAAAAGTTAAAAACAAAAACGAAAAACCCGCCGATGCTTACGTCCTGATCGAATCTATGTTTCCGATGAGCAACAAGCTCCAGATTTTGGGCTTAACGACCCGCCCCGGTTGGGACCTGTTCAGGCACAACGGCAAAAAATAATTGACCTATGAAATCTATACTATTAATACCGGCTATCACCCTGGCCTTTATGGGTAATGCATTTGCACAACAAAAAATACTGGATATCCCCGCACTGCATCAGCTAGTTGATGAGTCGGAGTCCGAAAATAAACTACAGGTAAAGGCAAAAAACCAACAAGCGCTGGCAACGGCGAACGAACAGGCTAACCTGACCTTGCTGGATAAAATGAAGAACATGTACCGGACGCTGCAGCAACGCTATAACACGCTCGGTACAGCCATTAATATAGCAGATATCGGCATATACGCCACGCCAATGGTGGACCGCATTGTCAGCAACCAGGCGCAGATCGTACAGTTGGTCCAGAAAAATCCTGCGTTGATCGCCGTCGGTTATCAATCAGCCCTGCAATTTGCTTCCCAGGCGAAAAGTCTCGTAGCTTATGTCACGGGCCTCACACTTTCGCTGGGCGACGTGAACCAGATGAAGGCTTCCGACCGGAAATTGCTTTTTGATTATGTGCTCTCCGAACTGAGCAAAATACAGGACCTGTCGGGCAATATGCTTAGCATGATGCAGTATTCCAGCCTGGCTTCCCTGCTAAGGGCCGCAAATCCCTTTCAGAATTTTATAGATGCCGATAAGTCTATCGGCAGTGATATCATCCAAAATGCCAAATACCTCAAATGAAAAACGTATTAATCGCAGCATTCCTGCTGATGCCTTTTCAATGGTTGCGGGCACAGGAATATGTCATAGACTACCAGCACCTGGTCGCCGTCACCCAAAATGCCGCGGTCAGAAGCGGCGCAGAGACGACACATGACCAGTATCTCGGCAAGATCAATAACAATATCAATGACCTCAACACTAATGTAGGGTCGGTGGTATTGGCACAGACCATGATCTACAATGGGCTGGCGAATGTGAATTCAGCGCTGAAGGATGGCCTCGCCGTCAAAAACATGGCCGTTATTATCGCGGATATGACGGGTTATATTAACCAGGCACTGGAGATGGCCCGAAGCGAGCCCTATCTGCTCGTATTTGCGGGGAATATTGCTTCGGAAATGCGAACGCGGTCACTGGCGCTGGTTACCGACGTTTCCGGCTATATCCTCAAGGAAGGCAATAACGTACTGGCGGACTATAATGCCCGCGACCAGTTATTACGCAAGGTGGTCACCCAATTGCAAATACTGGACGGCTTAGCTTATGGTGCCTGGAAAGCGATGTATTGGGCAAAGGAACGCGGCGTGATCGCCTCCCTTGATCCCTTTGCCAATTATGTCAGCCAGGATACCCGTGTCGTCAACCAGATCATTCAAAACGCTAAATACTTACACCAATAATCATCATTCGTAATCATCATCCGGCTAGCCGGATGATTGCTTGAATACTGTTTCAAAACAATTTAATCATGAAAATATTCTTAATTCCGTTACCCTTAATATGGATCGCGCTGATCCATCAGTGCTTCGGCCAGGCTGTGGCACAGGACAAAGCCGTCAGGTACCAGGAAGAACGTATGGTATACCTCCAATGGGACCAGAATAAGTTTGAACCGAAGGCCGGTTTTTTAAGCCTTAATCCTTATTACTGGCTAACCTGGGGCTTGTTTCACCCGAATTATCATAAGACGGACCTCCGGCCATTGAGCGCTGCCGGGCCACAGACCCAGCGCCTCGCGCTGGTAGGCGCTATGAACACAACTGATAATAAATACAAACTGCAATCGGATACGGTACGTAACACAGCACTGTCTGAAATCGCTAACCAATCCGGTTTGATCGCTGATGCCGACCCCTTATGGCAGCTGTATTACAGCAATGAATTAAAACCTGTATTAAATAATTCAGCAACTTCTATCCTGACAGGGTTGTCCCCGCAAGTCAGCGCCAAACTGGTTTCCGAAGGGCTTTATAGCTGGTATAAAAATGAACTGGATATGTTAAAGGAAAGGATACAGGCCGCGCACTCGACCACGATGGACCGGGGCGCAAGGATCCTGGCCTATCACCGTTACCTGATGGAATACCGCAGGCTGGCCGGTGTCTGGGCGATCCGTACCTCATCGGCGCAAGCCACTTTAGAAATGACCGCACAGCAGCAAAAGCTGAAAGCCAACCAGGTGACGGTCAGTAACTGGACGCCACAAACGGACATCCAGATCGCTAACCAAGTTTTACAACACCTGCAATGAAAAAGAAAATAGCTTTATTGATACTGCTGCTATGCCTATGTATAACAGTTGTGTCCGCCCAGGCCACGACGAATACCGATAATACCAAAACGCTGCAGTTTTTGCAGGGTGACGGCGTTTACGAAGCCGGCGTCATGGTTTTTCTAAAAGGCCTCAAAGATTCCGTTTGGACACATTTCGATCTGTTCATTACAGACGCCAAGGCGCTTGCCGCTATATTTATGATCATATTTTTTGCGATCAAGTCCTACGAGATGATGGTCGGTGATAAGCAATTGGAGATCATGCCGCTGTTGCGGCCCTTTGGGCTGGCCATGATCATTTTATGGTGGGGCGCGTTCGTAAAAATGATCGCATTTCCAACCGACCTGGTGGCCAACCAGACCGAACAGATGTTTGACAGCGAGCAAGCAACCGTGGATAACCTGCGTCTCAACCGCTCCAACCTGATGCTTGCCGTGGCCAACTCCCTCTATACCTACCAGGCTCAAACCGAGGTCGCCGAAAAGGAAAGCGATACCTGGTACGGACAGGCCTGGGATGCGGTGACCAGCACGGTCAAGCAGGGCATTTCAACTGTAGTAGCACCCTTGCTGGAGCTGAAGAACCGGCTGACGGTCGGCCTGCAATTGCTGTTTACCCAATTGCTGGAACTATTAGGGATATGGATACTGCGCCTGGCAGTTTACATTATCTTTATGATCCAGATCATCTATTCGACCATATTGATCATACTCGGGCCATTTGCGGTCGCCGTCAGTATCCTGCCGGCATTCCGCGATAGCTTCAGCACCTGGATCGCCCGCTTTATCTCCGTAAACCTGTATAGCGGCATCGCTTACCTGATCATGTACCTGTGCGGTCTGATGCAGGAATATGCGCTAACCTCCGAGATCACCAAATACAAAGAATTGGTCGGCGAGAACGGCCTGAGTGCAAACCTGGAAAAAATGGCCTGGTTCGCCGGAAATGGTATCCTGTCCTTTGGTACCGTCATTATTGTATTCCTGATCGGCGCTATTTGTATGTTCACGGTGCCCAGCATCTCGACCTGGATCATCTCGACTTCCGGTATCAGTTCAGCGACCTCGACCTTTGGCCGCAGCGCGGGAACTGTAGTAAGTATGGCCAGGAAGGCATCCGGAAGCTTCTTTTAACCGCTTCTGTTTATTTCTCTTTCTTTCTCCTTTTTATTTGAGGCTGACCTGCGAATGCGGGCCGGCCTTTTTCATTTAAATGTCATTGATCATGATCATAAAAAATATCGAAGCGAAAATAAGGCTGGCGACATTCATTGCCGCGGGCAGCCTGCTGACCTCGCTGATTATTGTCGGCATGAACTGTCTCTACGCCTTCAGGCTTGTCTCTAATGCACAAAAAAGCATTTATATCCTGGATAACAACATCCCCATACTGGCCCGGCAGACCGATGTGCAGATGAACCGCCCGGCGGAATACCGGGCTCATGTCGACCTGTTCCATTCCCTGTTCTTCTCCCTGACGCCGGATGATAACTACATGGAGTACCAGATGAAAAAAGCCATGTACCTGGTGGATGAATCCGGCATGGAACAATACAATAACCTGAAAGAGAACGGTTTTTTTAATTCCATTCTGTCCTCCAGTTCCGTACTGACGCTGCAAACCGATTCCATCACGGTAGATATGCCCAAACACTATTTCCGGTATTACGGAAAATTAAAGATCGACCGCCGCAGCTCAACGGTTGTCCGCTCGCTCATCACCGAAGGCTACCTGAAAGATATCCCGCGAAGCGATAATAACCCGCATGGCGTTCTGATCTGTGGCTGGAAGACCCTTGAAAACAAAGACCTGCAAGATGTGGAAAAAAATACATTCTAACAGGGATCCCAGGGATACCCTGTATAGCGAAATACGCAAGGAATTCGGCGCCTATTTCAACATTGCCGGGGATGCGGCAAAACGTCTGGCCGGAGCCTATCCCAGGTTCTTTTTTGGATGTATGGTCTTGTTGATGGCCCTGTCTTTTGTGCTGTCATTCACAGTTTTCAGGCACCCCGAAAGGGCCAAAGCTATTGCCGTTGAAAAGGTCAGCCCGCTGGAGGACGGCTTCAGCAAGATCATGCAGGCGACCGGCAGTATCCGGGAAACCATACAACTCAAAAAGCTGGTTGACAGCCTGACAGCAAAGAAGCAACTGACGGGGCAGGACAGCACCTTACTGGACAGCGCCCTCGACCATCTCTCCAAAATTCATCAAACACTCAAATAAAATGCTATGAAAATTAATTTTAAGCAGCCCAAATATGTGCTGCCCGTTATCCTGCTGCCTTTTTTGTGCCTGTTCTTTTACGCCTGGCACAGCGGTTTTTCCAAACCGAAGCAAGTAGTCAAAGAAAATACCGGGTTGAACGGCTCAGTCGGCAATGTCTCCGCCGATGTGCGTAAAAAGCAGCTGGCCGATAAGCTGGACGCCTACCGCAATACCTACAAGGAAGCGGACGGACTAACCGCGGTAAATGTGATCCCGCGCGAAAGCTCCAGCAATCCCGCCTATAACAATGATTATTCCGATCAGCAAAAGAAAAAACTGGATTCCATCCAGCAGGCGATGAAGCTAAAATTCGGCACAGCAAATAGCCCGGTTGGCGGACCCGTTCAAACCGAAAGCGTCAGCCATGACCGGCAGGTCGCCAAAGCTATTGAAGCCATGAGCCGCAGGCAGGCGAATACCACCGGTCCGGCGGAAAGCTCCCCGAAGGAAAAAGACCCAATGGAAGTGTTTAAGGCCCAAATGGCCATTATGGATAGCATCAATAAACAAAATGATCCGGCCTACAAGGAGGAACTGAAGAAAAAGCAGTTAGCCGACAAAGCAGCCAGGCAAAAAGAAAACCGGTTTAAACTGGCGGTTGAAAAAGCGGACGCGATCTCAAGCGACTTTAACACGGTGCTTCCGGCAAAAGAACCTGCCTTTATCAGTGCGGTCATCGACGAAAATGTGACCGGTTACGCCGGCTCACGACTCCGGCTGAAGCTGCTGGAAGACATCAAAGCGGGAAATAACCTGATCAAAGCAGGTACTTACCTGTTTGCCCAAATCAGCGGCTTTTCGGAGCAGCGTGTCACGCTGGCCATTACCTCTATCTTATACGAGGGAAGAATACTGCCGGTTAAGCTGGATGTATATGATATGGACGGCCTGCCCGGCCTCTATGTGCCTTCATCTGCCTTTCGCGATTTTACCAAAGACCTGGGCGGCAACGCTGTTCAGGGCGTAACGATCGATGGCAGTTCCGGCAACAGCCAGTTTATCATGAGCTCACTTGATAAAGTTTTTCAGTCTACTTCGTCCGCCATTGCGGACCTCATCCGCAAAAACAAAGCGAAGCTCAAATACAATTCATATATCTATCTGATCGACACCGATGCGCTGCAAAACGCACACAACGGCCCAGCCGTGCCGGATGCCGATAAAACGAAATAAACACCCGAAAAAACTTACGAATCATGAAAAAGATGTTATTCTTCTTATTGGTGCTATGTGCCCCATCCCTTTATGCCCAGGAAAAACTGCCGGTAGTTTATTTGCCGGAAAACCTGACGATCCATTTTATTTCCCCGGAAGCCATCCAATACGTGGATATTTCCACGAAAGAGCTGATCGGCGATCTGCCGCTCAAAAACGTTTTGCGTTTAAAATTGCGGGACTCCCTGAAAACTTTTTCGGGTTCGGTGGTTACCGTGGCAGGCGAGAAATTTATTGCACAATACCGGCTCTTACCCGGCTATCCGGGCGTACCTACAGCGGTCAATATTGTTCCGAACGATATGCGGCCCCTGGATATCTCCGGCATCGGCCTGTCACAAAACCAGCTGAAGGCATTAGCGCTAAGCCTGGTGGCCAAAAGCCCCGATAAGCGCATGGAAAAGGTTAAAGCCTTCGGCATCAAAGGACGATTGAACCATGTGTACACCGTCGGTGATTACATTTTCCTCGACATCGGTTACCACAACAAAACGAACTTGAAATATGATATCGCCGATCTCCGGTTTAAGGTGGATGATAAAAAAGTAACCAAGGCAGCCAATAACCAGTCGGTAGAGGTCAAACCGGAGTTTGTATTGTTCAACCCGCCAGCCTTCTCCAAAAATTACAGGAACATCTTCGTCTTTAAAAAGATGTCCTTTCCCGGGAATAAGGTACTGCATGCGGAACTCAGTGAAAAGCAGCTTTCCGGGCGCATCATAACCCTCAGCATTTCCTACCAGGATATACTCGACGCGGATATGTTGCCCAACTAATTCTTTTACTCATTTTGTATGACTGAATCCATAGCCTACGATTATGTAAAGCTCGTACTGGAACAGGAATTTTTCAGGACCTATCTGCGCTTTTCCAACCACGGGATACTGCACTACGAGCTTACCAATATCCTCGAACTCTGTGCGCCCTTAATGACGGGCCTGGACGAGGACGACCGCTTCTTAAAATATGAAGTGATCGGCACCATAGCAGATTATTTACAGGAGGTGTGATATGGCATTTAACCCGGCAAGGAAGATGGCAGATAATATCGCAGCCATCCGCATCGCGCTGGACTTTACCGGCCGGCAGCTCACCGAAACAGAATTGCAAACCCTGAAAAAATATGCCGGCTTTGGCGGCCTGAAAGCCGTGCTTTTTCCAGCCGGGGAAATTACGGAATGGGAAAAGTTCGGCGCCTCCAATGCTGACCTTAAACTTTACCCCCAGGTCATGGAACTGCATGAACTGCTGCAGGAAAAATTGACCGCAAAAGAATATAAGGCAGCTATTGATGCCCTTAAAAGTAGTTCGCAAACCGCCTATTATACACCAGCTTATATCCCCGGCGCGATCTATGCCGCCATGCTTGAAGCGAATATATTACCAAAACGCTTATATGAGCCCAGCGCCGGGGCCGGTGTATTTATCGACGAGGCGGTACTGGCATTTGAAAGCCTCGAACAGGTCACCGCGGTGGAAAAAGATATCCTGACCGGCAAAATCTTGACCGCCATTTGTTCGGTACACAACGTGCCGGTGGACGTGCAGATCAAAAAACTCGAAGAAACCGCAGCCACCGAAAAGGCGCAAGCCGATCTGATCATCAGCAATATTCCGTTTGGCAAAATCGCGGTACACGATCCGGCTTATAACAAAAGCGGTATCTCAGCCAAAGTACATACTTATTTTTTTGCAAAAGGGCTGGATAAGATCAAAGACGGCGGCATACTGGCCTATATCGTTACCGATGCTTTCCTGAATAATCCTTCCAATGAGCTGGCCAGGAAATACCTGTTTACCTCGGCTGACCTGTTAACGGTTGCGGTACTGCCCGCCAACCTGATGAAGGAAAACGCGAATGTAGAGGTGGGTATGCACCTGATCCTGGTACAGAAGAACGATCATAAGGAAACGCTAAGCGAAGCCGAAAGCCACCTGATCAATACCGTAGAGGTTGAGAATTCTTTTGGTAAATATTACCTGAATGCCTGGTTAGCGGATAAGAACGAACTGATCTATGCCGACGAGATCATTGAAGGCACCAACGCCAGGGGCAAAGCCTCCCGGGTAGCCTGGCAAAATGGGGAAATGGAGAACATTGTCCCCTTACTCAAAGAACAGCTGCTTGCCGGGTTCGCCAATCTCGATCACGCCAAATGGCAGGCGATCTCCTTTGATAAAAAAGAAGGGCACCTGAAACAATTCACATTTTTACCGGTACCCGAACAGGAAAAGAAAGCTGACAACACCGGATTACTTTTTGGCCAGTTAGGTTTGTTTGACGCCCCGGTGCAGGCTGACAAGGAAAACAAAGCGCTGGCTTACCTCGATGATCTGGACAGGCAATTTGTAGATGCGGGGACGGCGCGGGTGATCAGCATCGTTCGCACTACTGCGCGGCCGAACCACGACAGCATTATCCTGGTCACCGCGCGTGCCAAAGCGAATAACCGTTACAGTTATAAGCTGTATAGTAACCTTTCGGAGATTTCGTTCCCGGCAAAATGGCTATCCGGCCTCAGCCTGGGCCAGGAATTGGATGCCCTTTCTGTCAAACTCAAACTTTTCGGTCATGATTATCGCTACGAAGGGGATACAAGCTTAGAGCCGGCCTTTAAATTACTGCCGGATAAACCAAAGGCCTTTACGGACCTGAAACCTTTTTATATCAAGGATACCCTGGTGATCTTTGAAGGCAAGGCCGGCCTGATCGGCGAACCAAACAACTTTGAGGCAAAATTCAAACCGCTTGACCCGCAGCCGGAACTGCCGTTTTACGAGGATTATATTACTCTGCGTGATACCTACCTGGAACTTTCCGGGTATGAGAACGAACACGCGATACAGTTTCCCGAATTACGGCATTCGCTCAATGTTTATTATGACGCCTTTGTCGCCAAATACGGGGAACTGAACAAAAACATTAACCGGAACCGCATCTTTAATGATCCGGCTTTAGGTTTTAAAACGCTTTCCTCGCTTGAGATCAGGGAAGGGGACAAGTTTGTCCGGTCGGATATTTTTTACGGTCCGCTGTTTCAGCAAAAGGAAATGCTGAAAACCGACGACCCTGCCGAAGCGCTGGCGCGCAGCCTGAACGATAGCGGCCGGGTGGATCTGCCGGTCATCGGGCAAATCACCGGCCTGACCGATGACGAGATCATTTTACAACTGGAGAAACAGATCTTATTAAACCCAAAAACACAGGCCTGGGAAACCACCGACAATTACCTGTCCGGCGATGTGGTGCAAAAGTTAAAGATCGCCGAAAAGCTGGCCGCAGACGATCCGCAAAATCTCCAGTTCGCCAGGAGCCTTGCCGCGATCCGCCGGGTTCAGCCGGAAAGAATACCCTTTGAAAGACTGGACTTTAACCTGGGGGAGCGCTGGGTACCTATTGAATATTACGAGCGCTTTGCAAGCGATCTTTTTAAGCTCGATACCAAAATACAGTACCTGGTTTCATTAGACGATTATAAGGTTAGCTACGGAAAAAAGGGTAATACCATCACGAACGAAGAATTTTCGGTAACCCCAAAGGAAAGTAACAAGGTCACCGGCCGGACCTTACTCGAATATGCCTTGCTGAATACCAATCCGCATTTCACCTACCCGGTGGAGCAGTTCGGCAAAGTAGTCCGCGTGCCGGATACCGAAGCGATACAAAATGCGCACCGGAAGATCGATACCATGCGGGCGCGCTACCTGCTTTGGTTAATGGAGCTGCCTAACGAGGACAAGCAGTATTTAGAAAAATTATACAACGATACCTATAACTGCTATTCGCTCCGCGAATACGACGGCAGCCACCTGACCTTTCCGGGGCTCGATTTCAAAGCGCTGAAGATCGAAGACCTTTATTCCTCGCAGCGAAATGCGGCCTGGCGGCTGATGCAAAACAACGGCGGGCTGATCGACCATGAGGTCGGCCTTGGAAAGACCCTCACCATGATCGTTGCCGCCATGGAAATGAAACGCCTGGGCATTGTTCACAAGCCGATGATCATTGCCTTAAAAGCTAATGTGCAGCAGATCACCGATACTTTCCGGCTGGCCTATCCGAAAGCAAAGTTGCTGGCGCCCGGTGAAAATGATTTTGAACCGGCTAAGCGCAAACGGATCTTTCACGAGATCAAAAACAACAATTGGGACTGCATCATTTTAACGCATGACCAGTTTGGCAAAATACCGCAGGCGCCGGAAATACAGCGGCAGATACTCGAAATTGAGCTGGATAACACCGAACTGGATCTGCGCACGGTGCAGGATGCGGGCGAGGAAGTGTCCCGCGAGATGTTAAAAGGCCTGGAGATCAGGAAGGAAAATCTGGAAGCCAAGCTCAAAGGCGTGATCGAGTCCATCGAACAGCGGAAGGATACCGGCATTAATTTCCGGGAGATGAACGTCGATCATTTGTTCATCGATGAATCGCATAAATTCAAAAACCTCACTTTTACGACCCGGCACACGAAGGTTGCCGGCTTAGGCAATATCGCGGGCAGCCAAAAGGCGCTGAATATGCTTTTTGCCATCCGCACCTTACAGGACCGTTACGATACCGATCTCTGCGCCACTTTTTTGTCCGGTACGCCTATCTCCAACAGCCTGACCGAGATGTACCTGATCTTTAAGTATCTCCGCCCAAGGGAACTCGAAAGGCAGCGCATCTCCAATTTTGATGCCTGGGCGGCGGTCTATGCACGGAAGACGGTTGATTTTGAATTTACGGTCACCAATGAGATACGGGCGAAGGAGCGATTCCGGCATTTTATCAAGGTACCTGAACTGGCGCTGTTTTATAACCAGATCACCGATTACAAGACGGCCAAACATATCAACCTGGACAAGCCGGTAATTGAGGAAACCCTGGTCAATATCAAACCAACGCCTGATCAGCAGGAGTTTATTAAACGGCTGATGCAATTTGCCCGGACCGGCGACGCGACGGTCATTGGCAGGCGCCCGCTGTCCAGGGATGAAGACAAGGGCCGGATGCTGATCGCGACCAACTATGCCAAAAAAATGGCCGTCGATATGCGGCTGGTCGACCCTGAAAAATATGGGGACCATCCCGGGAACAAGGTCAATGTATGCGCCAGGAATGTCGCGGAGATCTACCATGAAAGCACGCCGCATAAAGGAACGCAGATCATATTCAGTGACATCGGCACCCCTAAACCCGGTGAATTCAATGTATACGACGCCCTGAAGGAAAAGCTGGTCAATGATTTTAATATCCCGGCTAACCAGATCACCTTTATTCATAATTGGGCAACCGACCGCCAGCGCAAGGAGCTGTTCCGGAAAATGAATGCCGGCGAGATCCGCATCCTGATCGGCAGCACCGAGAAAGCAGGGACGGGCCTCAATGTACAGGAACGGGTCGTTGCCATGCACCATCTGGACATACCATGGAAACCGTCGGAGCTGGAGCAGCGCGACGGTCGCGGCGCAAGGCAGGGTAACTGGCTGGCCAAAATGTTTTATGGCAATAAGGTCAGGAACTTTATCTATGCCGTGGAGCAATCACTGGACAACTATAAATTCAACCTGCTCAAAAACAAGCAGATCTTCATCAGCCAGATGAAAAATAACGAACTCTCTGTCCGAACCCTGGATGAGGGCGCGATCGATGAACAAAGCGGCATGAGCTTTTCCGAGTACATCGCCATTTTATCGGGTGATACCTCCTTACTGGAAAAAACCCGCCTCGAAAAAAAAGTGGCTGAATTAGAAGGTTACAAAGGCGCTCATTTCAAGGAGGTTTCCCAAAGCCGTTACCTGTTGGAAGACCTGGAAAAAAGAAGCCGGGAAACCAGGGCCACACTGGAACTGGTTCGCAAAGATGACGCAGCCTATAAAAATGTGCTAAAACATGACGAAGAAGGCGTCAAGCTGAATCCGTTAAAATTGAAAGATATGCTTTCGGCAGATGCCATCGCTATCGGAAACCACTTTATTGAGTTATACAAGAACTGGCAGCCTGCGGATTACAGCAAACCAGAGTTGCTCCTGGGGGAACTATACGGCTTTGACCTTTACATCCGGCGGAAGCTCCAAACAGTAGAGACAGTATTTAGCAGCAGGATCGAACATGTCACCTCCCTGTATGCCGAGAGCAGGACTACCGGGATCAAATACATGCAGAACGGCGGCGCGCCGAATATTGACAATGCCAAACTCGCGGCGCGTTATTTCCTGGACGCGATCAACCGGGTGGTGGGTATGGCCGACCGGTATGAAAAGGAATTAGCGGGTATCAATAAACAGATACCTGAAGTCCGTGAACTTACGCAGCGGCCATTTGACCAGGAATATGAACTGGCTTCCCTAAAGAAGGAAATGGAAGTGCTCGAAGCAGAGATCAGCCGGAAGATCGCCGAAAAAGAAAAGGAAACACAAGCGCAGCAGGAGATCAATATTCCGGGGGAAGAACAGCGCGAAGCCCTAGAAGAAGAGGCAGAGGTCGTACCGGCCTATGTTAAACGATGATAACGGATAAGCAAATGAAACAGGAAAATAATTACAAGGGGCCCTTCCCGGTCATTGAACTGGAAGGCACACCGTTCTTTGTGAATGGATACCTGATGGCACTGGTGGAAGTTGACAGGCCTGAAAATCAGATCGACCTGTTCGATATGATGTGCTTGGAAGATCATTATGAATTATGGTACGATACGGAAACAAAACAGGTCTATGACGGCCCGCTGACCGGGCAAATTCCCGAACAGGTCAAACTATTTTGGTTCTACCCGTTTGACGCGATGGACCCGCAGGGCAGAAATACAAAGCTCGACGAAATTAAACCGGGCTGGCGTAAAGATTTTCAGACAGATCTGCCGGTGATCCAAATTGCAGGGAAAGATTTCTTCGTGGATGAAAAGCGGAAAGCTTTTCGGGATACCGAAAATTGCTGGAACATGATCAGCTTCGCCGACGTGTTTAAACGAGGGGGTAAAACGGGTATCTATATCGACACGCGCGTAACCCAGGTGCCTTTTTTGCATGAATTTGACCCGTATCATGCGCCTGAAGAATTGCCTGAACATATCGTATTTGCCGGGGTGCCGGATGGTCAGCATCTGGCTTTTCTCCTGAACGAATGGAATAACCCTGAACCTAGCAGACATCAGGGCTGGCCCGATGAAAAGCGGCGAATAGGTCGTTAGACCATCCATTCATCACCTAAGTCATCCGCGTGCGCCGGTGACTTTTTCATTTTAATCCGCTTATTTATGGAAGAACCCCGAAGGGCTCCTTCCATACCATTAAAAATCAAATCATATTATGGAAGAAACCAGAGAGCAGCAAAAACTCCATGGGTTCCTGCAATGCGCAATTTATATATCCATAGGACTGGAAGCCGCTATTTTTATTTACCACGATGCCCCGTTCTGGGGCATTTTTTTTACTCCCCTGGATAAGATCAGTCACCTGGTCATTTATTCCAGTCTGGTTTATAGTAAGCTGACAACGTTTGGCCTCATCTGCCTGGTCAGCATCGGTACGCTGGCAAAAAAGAAAACAGACCTCGACCCTAAAAAGCATATCGTCTACCCGCTTGCGCTCGGTCTGTTTTTATTCTTTGGCTCCCTTGTTTTTCAGGGCAGGGCTTCCTCATTAGCATTTGCTTATACGGGCTGGTATGACCTGCTGTATTTGGTTTGCTCGTTTTCCGGGGCATTGCTGGTCAGCCTGTCTATGGACAATATTTCCAAGTTCATCCGCTCGGGCTTGGGCAAGGATAAATGGAACACCGAAGCGGAAAGCTTTATGCAGCCCATCCAAAGGGTAGATACGCCTTACTCCGTCAATATCCCGATGCTGTTCTACTATAAGGGCAAGGTCAGGAACGGCTGGATCAATATTTGTAATGTCTTTCGCGGTACCATGGTCATCGGCACCCCGGGCAGCGGTAAAAGCTTTTCCATTGTCAATCCTTTTATTCGCCAGCTCATCGCCAAAGAGTTTGCGGTCTGCCTGTACGATTTCAAGTTTCCCGATCTTGGCCATATCGCCTATTATCATTACCTGCTGGCCAAGCAGAACGGTAAGCTGAAAGGCTTTGCCTTTCATGTCATCAACTTGAACGATATCGAAAAAAGCCGGCGCATCAATCCCTGGCGGGCAGACTACATCCGTTCGCTGGCCGATGCAGCGGAAACTGCCGAGGCATTGGTCGAAGCGTTAAAAAAGGGTGACCGGTCAGGCGGCAGCGACCAGTTTTTTACACAGTCAGCGATCAATTTCCTGGCGTCCTGCGTGTATTTCATGAGCAAGTACAAAGGTGGCATCTATTCCAGCTTTCCGCATGTCCTGGCGCTGCTGAACCGTTCCTACGAAGAGATTTTTAATGCGCTGACCTCGGAACCCGAATTGCGTTCGCTCCTATCGCCCTTTATGACCGCTTACAACGCTAAAGCCTTTGATCAGCTGGAGGGCCAGATCGGCACACTCAAGATATTCATCAGCCGCCTGGCAACGAAGGAAACGTACTGGGTCTTTTCCGGCAATGACTTCGACCTGAAAATATCGGCGAAGGAAAATCCCGGAATGCTGGTATTAGCCAATGACCCGAATACCCAGAACATCAATTCAGCCTGCTATTCGATCATTATCAACCGCCTGACCAAGCTGATCAATACCAAAGGTAACCTGCCATCAGCGCTGATCGTGGATGAGATACCCACCTTGTTCGTCCACCGGGTCGAGAATCTGATCGCAACTGCCAGGTCGAATAAGGTCGCCGTCTTGATGGGCCTGCAGGAATTGCCCCAGTTTAACCAGCAATATGGGAAAGATACGGCTGCCACGATCACCGCGGTAGTGGGCACCGTACTGTCCGGCTCGGTCCGGAATAAGGAAACCCTGGAGTGGCTGGAGCGCCTGTTTGGTAAATCCAAACAGATCGGTGAAGGGCTATCCATCGACCGGAACAAAACCTCTACCTCACTCAATGAAAAGCTGGAAGTACTCATCCCGGCGGGAAAGATCGCATCGCTCAATTCGGGTGAAATGGTCGGGGTGATCGCCGCCGATGCCCAGGAAAAATACACCGGGGCTTTTGAAACCTCAGCCGTTAACTGCCGGATCAATCTCGATATGGAGGCCATCCGCAAGGAAGAAAAAGGCTACAAGGGCTTACCGTCTTTCTATGACTTTGGCGGCAAAATGGATGAAAAGCTCCGGCAGAACTTTAACCAGATCAGCCAGGAGATACAGGAAATGGTATTGGCTTTCAAGCCGCCGGCGCCCGTTACACCCATTAAAGCGACCATGAAGAAATGAAAGAAGACCCGAATGAAATACAATTACCCCATTATTTGTTGGTACACCCTGATCTTAAAAATGACCCGGTAAATAAACAGGGGGAGATCGGATTTATAACCGCAGCGATCCTGAACACGGACGAATTTTATGTGGGTTTTGACGACTATGAAGTTGGCTTCTACAGTGCTGACGCCCTGCTAACCTTCAAAGAGCCCGGCGATATCTATGACTTTATGCACCAAAATGCGCTGACACTATCCGTAGATGATTTTAAAGACCTGAAAAATATTGCCCTCTTATTAGATCATGGAACGGAAAAACATATCCGTACCGCCATGGAACTGGTTAAAAAGAACGGCAGCATTCACGATGCAGTAACAATTGGATTAGACCAGTTTCTTGGAATAGATCAAACCAGGGGCCTGAAAAGATAGGCTCCTGCAGGCCAACCCGCCGCCTGCAAAATCTAACAACCATTTAAAGCAATTCGCATGAAAAAGGAAGAAACTATGGGCTTGATGGTCATGATCAGCCCGGTCCTTTGGACTTCTGACCACGCCGGAAAGATCGGCATTATTGAGTTTACAGACTTTGAAGCAGACCAGATATGGGTAAGATTTGAGGACGAGGAAGTAGATTCCTTCAGCGCTAAAACATTGTTTGTCCTTAGAGCTACTGAAGAATTAAAGGAATTGGCGGAAAAATACAAAGCCGTCCAATGGCCACCCGTAGCCCAAAATCTGCAAACCCTTGCTTTGCTGCAAGCATCGGGATCGACCGAACAGCTGAAAAAAGCCTATATACTCCTACAGGACGACCCGGAACTCCACCGTGAGGCAACGATCCGCCTGAATGAAGCCATTGGCCTGGCCCCCGCCCGAAAAACAGGCAGGTAACATCTTAAACATTAAATATTATGGAAAATCAAACTTTAGCCGGAACACTCGTTTTAGTGCAGCCGGATTTAGCAAACAATCCCGAAGAAAAAAAGGGACACATCGGCATTCTGACCTACGCCAGGTCTGAAACAGAGAACTATGTAAGGTTCCCCGAGGGAGGGGAAGCCTTTTATCCTGCCGGTCAGGTCATGATGCTTAAAGATAAACAGGCGGTTTTCAATGACCTGACCAATAATGGCTCCAACATGCCGCTGGAGGATTTTAAGGCCATGTACAAGATCATGCTATTGCAGGACAGGGGTACCTCACAAGCTTTATACTCAGCATTGGCCATAGCGAACGATCATCCCGGTTTACAGGAAAAAGTATTGGAATCAATTAGCCAAACACCAAAACAGGAATTGGCCAAATCGTACAGCCGATGAAGCTATTGATCAGCTTCTGCCTGGTCTGCCTGCCCCTCAAACACCTAAAAATAAATTCAGCATACGGTTACCGTATCCACCCGCTTACCGGCAAATATGCCATGCACGCGGGCGTCGATCTCAAAGCCCGCCACGACACGGTTTATGCTATCCTTAATGGTTTTGTAAGATCCACCGGCTATGAAAATGGCCTTGGCATAAACATCCGGCTGGTTCATGGAGCGGTTGAATCCATATACGGCCACCTCAGCCAAATTTTTGTAATACCCACCGATAGCGTAACCGCTGGTGAGCCTATCGGCATTACCGGCGCTACCGGACATGTGACCGGCGAGCATCTGCACTTCAGCATTTGCTACAGGCATCAATATATCAATCCAATTAAATTTTTATATGAACTGCTAATTAAACAAGAAAATGAGCAAAAACTTCAAACCACTTCCGGTACAGCTTTCAGACAAGCTGATCGGTGAAATCAAAGAGGGTAATTCCCTTTTTCAAAAACCGGTTAAAGAAAACGGCATGCCTGCCTTTGTTAAACCGATTAATCCCACCACCGGGAAAGGCTACAGCGCGATGAATGCGCTGATCCTCGGGATGCAGCGCCATGACGATCCAAGATGGATGTCGGCAGACGCCGCCCGTTATGCCGGTAACTGGGTCAAAAAAGATGAAAAGGGAACGATGATCGAGTTTCCCAAGACCAGTGACATTCAGGCCATCCGTACGGCTGACGGCCAGCGTATCAAGGATGAGGCGGGCGTGACCCAGACCAAAACCGTCGAGTTTGAAAAGCCGCAACAGGGCCAGGCCTTTCTCTTTAACGGCAGTCAGCTCAAGGACATACAACCCCTGGAAGAATTTCTGGCCAAACAGAACGAGGGCCAAACACTATCACCTGTGGAACGCGCCGCCAAGCTGATCGAAGACAGCAAAGCCGTGATCATCCACGGCGGGCAGGAAGCCTATTACGACAAACAGCGCGATGCCATTTTCCTGCCCGAGCCGGAACAGTTTGAAAATGAGACGAAGTATTACCAGGCGGCCATTCACCAGCTGGCGCACTGGACCGGCCATGAGGACCGCCTGAACCGCCCGATGGAGGGAAAATTCGCCTCGCTGGACTACGCCCGCGAAGAAATGCGCGCTGCCGTTGCCGCCATCCTGATCGGCGGCGAATTAAAGATCGGCCATAATTTCGGTCAGCAGGCCGCTTATATGAGCAGTTTCGCGAAGATCCTGAAAGATGAACCTTTTGAGATCGCCAAAGCTTCACGTGACGCCCAAAAAATTGCGAACCTGCTGCTGGGGGTTAACCAGAAACGCGAACAAAAGCAGGGTGCCGAGGCTGTGGGTTTTAAAAAGGGCGACGAGATCGCCTATATGGATACTACCTACAAGGTGCTGGAGACCTACAAGACCAAAAGCATTAAGGTGGAAGATGCAGACGGCGCGCGCAAAGTATTGAAACCGGAATATGGCCTTTATAAATCCCTGCTGGAGGCCAAAACTAACCCGCGCGACCGCGAAGCCGACCTGGTACTGGAAGAAGAGCAGGGCCAGTCCGAGGAACAGGGTCAGCAACACAGAATAGGACGTTAAAAATGAACCTGGTTAACTTTCAAGAAGATGAGCTCCCGATCAAGGATCTGGAAACCATCGGGCTGGCCGCAGGCGGCCAGCTCCTGTTAAATGTCGATGACCTGAAAGCTTTGCTTTCAGGTCGCCGGACAGGGTTAATGGAACTGCATGACCTTGAAGCCGAAAACATTAGGATCAAATCCATCAACGCCAAGATCTCGCTCAAACCTAATGAGGCCGGGAAACTGGACCTGCTTATTCACCCGGTATACCGCAAAGCGGCGACGCCGGAGTTTCTCGACGAGACCGAAGCGCAGCAGTTGCGAAAAGGGGAAGTAGCGAGCTTACTCAAGATCACGGTGGATGACCGTGGCAATAAAAAAGAAATGCTGGTGGAATACGATCCGGAAACCAGGGAGTATATCGTTTCGGATACCGACAAGATATTGGCGCCGGATATGGTCAACAATGAATTTCTGACGCCGGCCCAAAAGGAAAATTACCGCAAGGGCAGAGAAGTGCGGATTGCCGATGGCACCAAATTCAGCTACTCTGCAACAGATCACCACGGCATACGCTCCAATAAACTCAGGCTGGTTGCCTCGATCCTGATCGATGGCGGGCTATCCTATATGGTCTATAAAGGGCTGAACGCCTTGTTTAACCAAAAGCGCGATCAAAAAACTGCTGAAAAATTGAGCCCCGGTTATCACCAGGCGCTTAAAGACATCGAAAACCAGCATGGTTTTGTTCCGCACCAGTTTGAACGTACGCGGGCCGGGAGGTCACGCTGATGAACCCGCTGTTGACCCGGCTGGGGGTACCGCCCGAAGTGCAGGATTTTTTCCATTTAGGCGATGACCTTGTTTTCCGGTACGGTGATTCCGCAGAACATTTTGGCGAAGGGTTTCATAGGCTGCCGGCCACCGAAAATTTATGGCTGGCCGGACCAGAAACCGCCTCCCATGTCGTGGTCTCCTTTTCCGCGATGGAAGCGATAGCCCTCGTCACCCTGCACCGTCATCATTATCCCCGGCTACAGCAAACGGCCTTTGTTGCCATTGGCAGCAGGCTGCATGACGGGCAGGCATCCTGGATAAGGCAGCACTTTCCAAAACGAAAGTTTACCCTGGTCTTCGGAAAGGACCTGCTGGGTCATCTGACCGCTATCAAAATGGCAGCCGGCATCAGGAATGTGCCTGTCCGGATGTTTCATACGGGCCACCAGGTCGCCATATACAATGATGAGCGTGAGTTGATAACGAGCGATGAACGCCTTAGTTTACATGCCTTCCAGGAGGCATTTGGCTTGCGCCCCCGCTTTCGTACCGCGTGTGCCCGCCTGGCTTTAACTTTTTTAGACCAGCTGCAAACCAGCAGGACATAATAAATTTTACCGGGGGCGGTAACCTGTACGCGATTTTCGAATGGCCGGTCACATGAACTCACCGATCATATAATTTAAATCAATAACAAATGATGCAAAACGATGATATCTTATTAAAACCGGCCATGCTGTTCGCTTTTCTGAAAGCCCTGCCGATGATCCTGCTTGCCATCACTTTCCTTTTGCTGGCCTGGTGGCTGTCGCCTTATTTTATTTTATTCAGCCTGGCCGTATGTGCCGCCGCCTGGTACCGGCTCCTGTACATCCGCAGTTTTCAATACCTGGTAACTGCTGAGTATATCCGGATAACACGCGGCATCTTTTTTAAACGGGTAGACCAGGTAGAGATGTTTAGGGTAAAAGATTATATAATCACACAGTCTTTTATCCTGCAAATATGCAAGCTGATGTACCTTACCTTAAAAAGTACCGACCCGGAAAATCCCGTCATCCAGTTCCAGGGCATTCCTGAATCGACCATCACAGATACCATACGGGACAGGGTATTGTCGGCCCGGAAAACCAATAATATTTACGAATTAAATTAAAAAAAAACTTGGAAATTACTAAGTAAATTAGTAATTTTAATTAACAAAATCGCACCATGAAAGCCATTGTCCGCAACATCTTATTGGCCTGTTTAATTTCCATGTTTGCTTTTTTCGGTGCAGTTGGCCGAAAGCATAGTAAAGAAAAAATGACACCGGAACAGAGAGCAGAGGCGAGAAAGGAAACCTTAACTTGTTTGTCAGTTGCCTTTATAGCCTGTGGTTTATGCGCCTGGCGATGTAGCGTCCTCAGTCGCAGGTTGAATGAAGAGCGTGAATACCAGCGCAGGTTCAATGAATATATGCGCAATTCTGCGTTTAACAGGCATTATTAAATTAAATGCTTAATTTTGTAACATCTTAAAAGCGGGCGATCTGCCCGCAATTTGTGATAAGGTTTAGGTTGAAAGGTCCCGGCGGCGAGCGCTAAGGGACCTTTCTTTTTAAATACCTTTCAAGGCTGACATTTTTCTATCAGCCGGCATTCCTGCGGTTGCAGTGATCAGCCCCTTTCTTAAGAACCCTAAAATTTACCAAAATGAACTTGTTCCCATTTGCGATGGTGCCTTTCCGGCCATCCACTGCGTATCTATTGCTTCGCACAGCTCCCTGGTGGATACTCTACTATTTTTCAATTCCGCCGATTTTCCTGATCCATCCCATGCTGATCATCGCCAATTTGTTGATCCTGATGGTTTTCTTCTATCGCTTCTTTTTACTCTGTTCGGAGCTATATATAGTGAGCCCGGATATGCTGATGGTCAGCACCGGTTTAGCCAATAAAACGGTCAAATGGCTTGATCCCTTGCAGGTTAAAGAATTTAAAGTGCAGCAGACCAGGTTGATGCGGTACTTTAAAGTTTCCCATGTTACGGTGATCAGTGAGGACGATATCAACATGTCATTTACTTTAAAAGGGATAGATCTAAATACCTTGACCGAGGCCTTGCGACTGACGGTAGACCTGCTGAAAGTGAGGCAGGAGCATGTTAAACTGCTGACGAAACTGATCGAATTGGCGGATTCCATAAACGCACATCATGGAAAGTAAAGAAATAACAGTCGTCATGGGAGCAGCCCCTTTTATCATCGATACCGTTAAACGGGAACTGGTACAGTTTAACAAACGGGACAATATTATTCCCTTCGCTGACTTAAAAGAAGAAGAGGGGTATTATTCTGCTAAATTCGATAAGAGCCGCAATAAGATTTCTTCGGAATGGCCCGAATCCGGGAAACACGACGATCATATCCTCAACATGCGCATTCCCGCGCCGGTCCTCGACGCGCCTGGCTCCCTGACACCAGAATTTATACAGGACCTGAACAGCTTAAGTCAGCATAAAGAATGGGGATTCTATCTGGCCGATAACGATACCACACTCCGGCTGTCCGGCAAACTGCCGCATATTGACCTGGCTGGCACCGATTTTACGATCGACTGGCGATTAAGGGAATTGCGGGAAACTGAACTGCCCTGGAAAAATATCAGTCTAAGGGACATGGAAATGTCGGACAGCGGGGAAGAATACCTTTGCTTTTACCACACGGAAACCCATGAGCTATTTGAGGTGGATGAAAACCTGTTTGAATTGCCGGAAAATGTCGTAGTGCTCGAAATACCTTATGAAGTAAAACTCGATCCCGTCGCCGTGGCAAGACAGTATGGTATCGGAGAGACAGACCTGTTATTTGAGCACCCCTTTCAGATGAACCTCAGCGCGAAAGTAACCCACTTGTCCGAAACGAACTTATCCAGGTTTATTGAAGAGAATATTCAAAAGCGAGACAACGCAACGGATAATGCTGGCCGCACCCCCAAACGCGGAAGGTAGAAACTTGAATTTTAAACGCAGGCTGACCTGCGGGCGTAACCGCAACGGTAACCCTTACGCTTCCTTAATTGAAAATCTTATTGATCATGGACGTACAAATATTAACTGCCGATGACCTGGAAAAATTCCGGTTGCGGTTATTAGCAGATATAGAGAATTTATTGAACATCAAGCAACCTAAGAAATGGCTGAAGACACATGAAGTCGTTGAATTATTAGGTATTTCAGAAGTAACCTTACAAACCCTTCGTAACCGTAAAAAAATTCCCTTTACCAAATTAGGCGGGGTCTGTTTTTATAATGCAGAAGAAATAGATGAGTATTTATCTAAATCAAAATACACCACACTTTAATTTAAACTTTTATCGCTTCCTTTTTCTTTTTTTCCTGAAAACTCAGATGCTGGAAAAAATTAAAATCGCAGTCAAACAGGTATTGCGCCCGGCCTTCTTCCAGGTCTTTTAAAAACTGTTCCCGGTTCTCCAACTCAGGCGGCATAAGATCGCCGATATACAGTCGCATCAATTTAAACAGGGATATATGCTCTTCATGTTGCTTTAAGATCTCGATTTTCTTCGGCATTCGCGCACGGATGTGATATCTTTTGCCCGGATCGATCAAAGTGTAGTAGGCAGGGCGCTTTTTAATGTTCATATTCAAATAACGGAAACGGGCGAACAGTTCGCGGATCTGTACGGAATTGAGCGGCCCGGTAATTTTATTTAGCATGGTTTTGTAACAAGCCATGCAATACCTGCTGTCATTCAGCACAGCCAGGATCACAATTTTTCCCACCTTAACCATAACGATCTGACTGTTCAGGTTATCCAGATAGTCAAATTCTTCCTCTTCGGTTTCTACCAATGCTTCATAAACTACAATGGTCCCATAAACCTTGTCATTTATTTTGGCGCCGGAATAATGATGCCTGACGATACTATGCACATGATACATCTCATGCCAGCAATACGTTTCTGCAATGGTTCCCGACGTCTTTCTTTTATCCCTCTCTATTGGTAAATAAGTGTCTTTTAAATGCGTCTTGAAAAATAGCAAGGCGACCCAATGAAAGAGCTTTAGATACAATCTTTCATCTCTTTCCAACTCCGCGCAAACCTCATCATAACTTTTCTTTAATAAGGTACTCACCGGTATCTCCAGTGTTTTACCCAATTCCGTATTGCAGTCAGCACAACACGGGACCGTATATTTAGTATGTTTTATAGTAGTCTGATTGGGCAGGATCATAAAGGATGCCGGCGTGCCATAGCTCCGCAAGATCCAGTTGGGTATCACATGTTCATTGTTAAAGGTCTTTCTTTTCGGCGATATGCCGCAAATAAAACAATGGTGCCTTTTTACAATTTTATCGATAAAGTCCTCATAGCTGAAGTACACGATCCTGCGGTCTTTCGCGCTGATGATCGAGTTCGTTTTTTTATGCTGAAGAAATTCGGGCATTTAATAAAATATTACCAAAGATGGGAAAACCTTCCTGAAGTTTTCCATCAGGCAGCTTCCCGTTTCTTTTTTGCTCCCGGTTTGATCAGTGCGCCATTAATGGCTTCAGTAATGATGCTGTCTTCAATATCAGCCAAATAAATGCGTGTATCGGCCTGGGTTTCGTGGCCCATCGCCTCCTGTATAATTTTAATGTCCACATCCGCTTCATTCAGATGGCTCGCAAAACCATGCCTTAAAGCATTCGAGGTAAACTGTTTTTTCCAGCCAATGGCCTCCGCCATTGCCTTTGAATCTTCATTGAAATCCTTTAATGCAGAATCTATCCGGACATCAATTTTCTTCGCGGTGTCATGTTCCTTCATAATAAAAGGAAAGATATACCCGGCATCCGACTGGTCAGGATACTGCTCAAATATCTGGATCACCTTTATGGCCTCCGGATGCAATTCAAAATCATAGTTGCGTTTATTTTTCGACCGCTTGTAAACAATACCGTTATTGACAAAATTCTCTTTCTTGAGTTTCATCATATCGTTAAAGTTCATACCCCTGGCGTAGTACATGAAGCGCATGAGCAGGTGTGAACGGTAGATGCGGGTCTCTTTTGCCGGTTTCAGGTTGAGGATCCTTTCCCAGTAATCGAGTTTGATCGAACGCTTTTTAGTCCTGATCCTTTTATAAGCTTTAAATTTAATGTACTTCTTAGGATGATGATCTTTATTACACAAACCGTCGGCAATCGCTAAATTCCAAACGCGGTAATAGGTTCGTAAATAATGGCTCCGGGTTGATTCAGTGCAGCCTGAAATCTGTTTTTCATAGGCCTCATGATCCGATTTGGTAAACGCTAAAAACATCTTATCCTTATCCTTTAACAATTTCTTAACCGTTAATTTGTTATTATAAAAAACGTTAGCATAACCCGGATTATCAACCGACTCGTAATAATCAATGATAGACTGGATATAAGCCAATATCTTATTCGGTTTTTCAGGGGCTGCTGCCAGCTGAATGCGATTGGTAAGATTTGCCTTAATTTCTACATGTGTGATCGGGCGGTTTGCCTTCTCGGCAGTTTTTATTTCGTAATCAATATCATCAGCGATCTTTTTGATCCTGGCAGACAGTTCAAGGAATTTAGGATGTGAGGTTTTTGGCCTGCTATTATCTTCATCCCAGTTTTCAACTGAGCAGCTAAAGCCCGTGGTCATATATTTAGGTACGCGGTTTTGCATCATCCTTATCCGTACCTCATGCTCTCCGATAACATAATTTTTATCGGTTTCAATTATCTCTCTGTAAGTCCAAAGGACTGGTTTTACAACAATCTCCATACGATCGGTTTTAATGTTTTTTTGTATGCGTGTATGTATGCAAGTGCTCTATCATTTACCTGTCGTGATAAAGCTGTGATAAAACAAATGTAATAAAAAAGCTAATTAAAACCGAAAAATATTGTCATAAAAATGTCGTTAAATAATTGATAATTAGATATTTGAATTATTTTTGTAATTGGTTGAATTTTTCAAAATCCCGTATGGCATGCAAGAGGTCATCGGTTCGACTCCGATATTCTCCACTTGAATGCCTAAATAATTGATTTTCAATTATTTAGGCATTTTTTCATGGCTCCCTGATGGCGGACTTCTTTTTTACAATATTTTAAACCGCTGGAAGTAAGTAGTTTAATTACTGCTGTTTAAAATAATTTATTCTCCACAAGGAATGTTTTGGAAATGAATTAGAACAGTTTTTCTTCCAATAAATCTTTCCAAATAATAAGCCCTTTTGAGTCTTTTGAATAGTCATGTACGATACGGCTAAAATGTTCGGGATTTGTTTCAAGATATTGCTGCCGCCCCTTTGTTCGTATCTGTCCAAGCAGCCCATCTATCTTCTTGATACTTCGTTCAAGTTCATAAACAGACTTTTCTATATGCCATATATAGGTCGCTTCTTCGGTGTCTAATGTTTCCCAAACCAAATGATATTGATTATTACCGGAAAGTAAAAATACAAAGGAGAAAGGTTCTAATACAAAACGGAGCTTCAGTATCGTTCGTTCGTGTTTTTGAGAAAGGTAACGGAGGTGTCGGTGATGTTTATATTGCTTAAGAGCCAGTATGTTTTCCAAAAGGTCATCTTCGTTGGTGTAAAGCAATTGCTCACCGCCCCCCTGTAATTGACCTCCCTGTAATTGACCCGAATCCAATAAATTTTCTTCGCTTGCCGGGATGCTCTTGATGATTTCTTTATTCAAGAACCGGAACTTGACACTTTCAATAACCTCGCGGTTTAATTTATCAAGATCATTAGAAGAGGCCGATTTAAATACCAACCTGTTATATTGAAAAGTAGCCCGGATATTAACTAATGCTGTTGTGCTTTTAAGAAACCGGATAAAGTATGGTTTAAGTACGGTAAACTCCGGTCTAACATTCAGGTTTTCAATCTCAAACTCGACCTCCTTGCCATGAAATTCAGCAATGGGATATTTGAAAGCAATGCTGCCAAATCTGAACTCTAATTGTTCAATTGGCACCTCAATCTTCTCATTGATTTGATCACTTACTATTTCACTTTCATCTATAGGAGTTGTTAAACCATTTTGATCAAGCTTCTTATAATACAGGTTTCTTTTTTGAAATAGCCTTTCCAGGTAGCTGATCTTATGGTCACGATAATCGTAAATAACAGGCGATACTTCTGATCGTTGCACCCTGCCAATATATTGAATGAGTTTACCCTCAAAAGCAAATGGATAAACTAAGAAGCTGTTTAAAAACGGTTCAACATAATTCTTATGGCAGATAAATGAACGATGGCAGTACTTGTATTGTTAAAACGCTCATAATTCTTAGCGGCTCTTCTGTTAGTATCGATCCATGCAAATGTCCGTTCTACGATCCAGCGCTTTGGTAATACTTTAAAGATGTGTAATTCGCTTCTTTTTATTACCTCAAAAGCTATTTTGAATTTGTTTTTCACTTTATCGATTAGCGCGCCCCGGTAACCATTATCGGCAAATATTTTAATGATATTGTTCCATGTTTCAAATAGCTTAGCGATTACATCCATCGCTCCGTCCCTATCCTGAACCGAAGCACTTTGAATAACCACAGCAAGCACCATCCCAAGCGTATCAACAATAATGTGACGTTTGATCCCTTTTATTCTTTTTCCTGCGTCAAAACCCCTGCTTTCGCTGCTTACAAGTGTTGATTTGATAGATTGAGCATCAATTATACCAACCGTTGGTTGCTCGGTTTTCCCTTGCTTTAACCTCGTTTGCTGAACGAGGCTCTCCTGAATTACTTCAAAGATCTCCTGATTTTTCCATGTGTTAAAATAGTAATAAACCAGTTGCCAGGGTGCAAAATCCTTTGGTAGCATACGCCATTGACAGCCCGTTTTTACCAGGTAAAGAATACCATTTATGATTTCTCTCAGTTCATAACGACGGGTACGTTGTGTATCAAAGTATTTTGATATAAATTGCCATTGGCTATCGCTTAAGTTGCTTGGGTAATTTGTCATTCTAATTGGGTTTGTGGTTATTCACAATTAGTATTTATTCAAGCTATCAGCGATGGCCTTTTTATCAACTTTTCAACACATAACATTTTCTTTCACCCGTTTTTAAACAGCTTCTAAGAATAAACATTCTATGTTTTGAATATCAGTTCCTTCGCCAAAATACTGGCCTGTTGTGATCAATACCTGGAAATCGCCTTTATTTATAGCTAACCATTTGGATTTTTTACTTAAGTCGGAATCCTCACCACTCAACGCAATGGTGTCGTAATGTTGTTTTAAATATTGTTGTAGGGAGGTAATATGCTCTTTCCGCTCTGTGATGATAACAGCTTTCTTACCAGCATTTAGCTGTGAAACTACATCATTTAAAATGAGTTGATTCCGTGTTGAATCATGGATCAAAATCTTAAAAAGTGTTTCGAACTTATCTGTTTTGGTATTAAACGGCACAAACAGGTCAGTATCTTTGAGGATGATCTGCGTACCCGTTTGATTTTGTACCTCCGGCGCTTTAACTTCATGGATTATCTCACCCAAGTGGATAAATATCAATTTGCCATCGTTGTATTTTCTGAATGGTGTAGCTGTAAGCCCATACATATAATAACTATTCAGTTTCCCAATAACCCGCTGATAGGTTTCCGCCGGTATATGGTGGCATTCATCAATGATAATGGTACCAAAAGCATTCATTAGTTCCATAGCCTCTGTTGATTCCAATGCTTTTTCCATACTTTGGACCATGGCAACAGTAATATGCTTACCAGGCCTTTTTTTTCCCTGACCGATGCGACCAATATTTTCCTTAGGGATACCCAGGAAAGATTCTATTCGTTCTATCCACTGATCGGCCAACTGCTTACGGTGAACTAAAATGAGTGCCGGTTGCTGTTTATCTTTTATGATAGCTAAACTTAAAACCGTTTTACCAGAGCCGGGTGGAGCAACTATAACTCCAAAATCCTTTTTAGAAACCGCTTGCTGCGCGGGTAATTGATACTCCCGTAGTGTTATTGAGCCTTTGAAATTAACAGGTTCTGCTTTTTTCCTTTGATCTTGAAGAACATACTCAATTTGTTGCTCTTTACAGAAACGCAACAACCTTCCAATAAAACCTCTTGGAACTGAAATCGATTCTGACGTTTCGTTAACCAATTTAAAATAACGCTTTACACCGAATGTGTTTTTGTTGATGTTCTTTTTTACCTGATACTCATTGTTGGCAAAGTTTAGCTCTTCTTTTAGAAAAGCAACAAGTGAGGCAGGTAAACCTATACGGCTGATATGAATTTCGTTACGCAACACAATTGCCAACTTTCCCGTAATGGGTTGTTCGTTTCGAAATAGTCCTGTAGAAATTTCATCTTGATTTGTTTGCTCTTTATAAATATAATTGAGTTGGCTTGTAGTGATCCTATTGATTGTTTTTAAAAAAGCCCATTGGTCATCAAATGACTGTAAGGTTTCGGGATCAATGAAACAGCTATTGCCATTACTCAAACTCGTTTTATTTAAAGGCAAAGCAATAAGGTTGCCTAATCCTTTTTTTGAATGATAATCCTGGTTGGGGAAAAGCCGGTCGAAGCTTGAGTTTTTATCGAATACAGAAATTAAACCTGCTTTCTGCAACAACGTCATCATTATCTTTCTGCTTCTGAATGCTTCATAAGGCGCTTCAAAAAACATCCAAACGTGACCGCCTTTGCCGGAACGTGAGCGTTCTAAGTAAGCTGGTATATCATATTCCTCACAAATTTTAATAAATGTTCTGCATTCTTCAATCCAATTCGCCTCGTCAAAATCTGCCGCAATGAACCAGGAAGTGTTATCTTGTAACAATGGGTACAAGCCGATAACCTGTTCGCCTTTAAGGTGTTTTATTAAATGGTCATCTGTTAACGATTGATATGTTTTATCAGTAAAGGTTTGAAAAGTACCGCCTTTCATTTGATGCAACCTATATCGGTGGGGATCAAAATTGTAAGCTGGCATATAGCTGCTTTTACCACCTTTTTCCCATCTTAATGCAAATACATCTTCCCTGCCTTTGAATAGGGACTTGTATAAATTTAATCGGTCATCTTTCATTTAGCTTTCTCCAAATTTATGAAACTAATTAATACCCATTATTTTCAGATAGTAAATCGGATTACATACAAAAGTATGATGCGTTACTTTATTCATGCAAATCGTAAGTAATCCTTATGTATTTTGTAATTTTAACCCATGTAAATTGTAAGTAATTCTTACCTTTACTTAGATTTATAGCTATGAGCAAATTTATTCAAAGACAAATTTCGCCTATTATAAAGGCTCAAAAAAGCAAATTTCCGGTATTGGCTGTTACCGGACCAAGACAATCAGGTAAGACTACTTTGTTGAAAGAGTTGTTCAGTGATTACCGCTATGTAAGTCTTGAAAACCCCAATACCCGCTCGTTTGCTTTGGATGACCCGATTGGTTTTCTAAATCAGTATGACCAGAAAGTTATCCTTGACGAGGTGCAACGGGTGCCGGAACTGTTTTCTTATATACAAGGCAGGGTTGACGAATCTAAAATGATGGGGCAATATATCTTATCAGGTTCTCAAAATTTCCATCTGTTAAATAATATTACACAAACTCTGGCAGGCCGGGTTGCTTTATTCAAATTACTGCCGTTAGATTTTACGGAGTTAAAACGAACAGGTTTATTAGAAAATTCATACACGCAGGCAAGCATCAAAGGATTTTATCCGGCCATATTTGACAGGGATATTGATCCGGCTATTTTTTATGCTAATTATATTCAGACATACATTGAAAAAGATGTGACAGAATTAATGAACATAAGGGACCTTAAGCTATTTCGTACCTTCTTAGGTTTGTGTGCTGGTCGTGCGGGGCAATTACTGAATTTTAGTGCCTTGGCTAATGAGTGCGATATTTCACATAACACCGCCAAAGCCTGGCTGTCTATACTTGAAAGTAGCTACATTGTATTTCTTTTGCAGCCTTACCATCAAAACTTTAATAAGCGGTTGATTAAAAGTCCTAAATTATATTTTTATGATACTGGCCTTTTAAATCACTTATTGGGAACAAGAACTACCGAAGAACTGGAAGAAAATAGATTGAAAGGGCACATATTTGAAAACATGATCCTGGCGGAATATCAAAAACAGAACCACCATTTATACCTGCATCAGGATTATTATTTTTGGCAGGATAGTAATGCTCATGAGGTTGATCTGCTAATGAAAGAGGGTCAAAAATTTTCCATTTTTGAGATAAAGGCAACACAAACTATAAGTACCGCTTTGTTTAAGGAAATGGATCGGTTTGAAGAAATTGCAGCTCCTGCAAAGGTAAATAAGACGCTGATTTATGGTGGACCTGAAAATGAAAAGAGAACAAAGTATCACGTCATAAGTTGGCAAAATATTTCCGGTTAATAGGTCATTTTTTCATAAAAAAACACACTCAAAAACGGTGAAAAATTGAAAATAATTCTTAATCTGGTGAAAGACTTTTTTTGAACGATCTTCAAAAACCGCTTTTACAGTATTAAAAACTGCGATTTTAATCGTTTTTATCTCGAAGAAACTCTGACAAAAGTCAGCCAAAAACACGAAAATGCATAACAAAAAAAACCTCTCAGAGCCTCAAAAACAGCGTTTGAGTGTTGTTTTGGAGGTATTGAATAATCCGATATTCTCCACTTGATAATCAAGCATTTACGATTTGTAAATGCTTTTTTTGTGCTTTATCAGGTTGTTTGGGGGCTTATTCAAGAAATTTTTTTTTCAAAAATTACGTCATATTCACCACCAAAACAGGCTAAAATCGCTTAGATAAAGCTTTCTGAAAAGTTCTTCATGAAAAAAGCATGCAAGAGGTTGCTCCAGAAGGCTTAAGGCCAATTGTTCAAGGTAACCAATCAACGCGTCTAAATGATAAACCGACAAAGCACTTTCGGCGTTGATCTTTGTAACCATTAATAGAGATGAAGAGGTCTTGCGTATTTTAGGTATTTGCCGCAAAATGGGCTTATGCTCGACAAAGCGGAAAGGATCCTAAGGGTTTCAACTTAGTTGGCGTCAGTATGCATAATAGAATTCCTGTTTAGCTTATTTTTTAAACAGGAATTTACGGTGCGTAACTCCCCAGGCCGAAATAGCTTCAATTACTCCGCTTAAAGTCTTACCATGTTCTGTTAACTCATATTCCACCGTTATCGGCTTCGTAGGCATCACGGTCCGGACTACTATTTGATTTTGCTCCAGTTCCTGTAACTCTTTAGAAAGCATTTTGGCAGCAATACCATCTATTCCACGCAGCAGATCCATAAACCGCACCTTGCCATATAGCAGAAGCCATCCGATAATCTGAATTTTCCATTTCCCCGATAATAAGATCATCGTATCCTTTATCGCAATCAATTGCTCTTTACAATCAGGTATTTCCGGGGCTTGCTTTTTTGTATTCATATACTGCAAAATTACGATGGTCGATTTATGGTTAGCGGCTTAGTTTCATAGAGGAAACCGGTTTCCAAAGGGTAACAGATAACATTTATAAAGTTACTTCAAAATAATTTTGTGCCGTAAATATTTGAACCATGCAGAAAGAAAAAAGAATTTATTGGATAGTTATCATTATCGCCATGGCGCTGATTGTGCTGCCGTCCTATTTTGCCCCAAAAGCGTATTTAATAGAGTCCATACACAGACTTGGCTTCCCGGTTTATTTTGGTCTGGAATTAGACATCTGTAAGATCGTTGGCGCCATAATTATCCTCATCCCCGCCGTACCCGTTATGTTCAAAGAATGGGCTTATGTCGCTTTCGGAATATTGCTGCTTTCCGCAAGCCTGGGGCACTGGCTTGCTGATGGCCCTGCAAAAGGTACAGCACCGCTGATCCCGTTTGCCATACTATGTGTATCCTACTATTATTTCAGAAAACTAAACTATCCGGTGACCGCAAAACGCTGAAAAATGAAAATAGAGATCTGGAGCGATGTGATGTGCCCGTTTTGTTATATCGGCAAGAGAAATTTTGAAGCTGCCCTGGCAAAATTTCCTGACAGGGATGATATAGAGGTGGAATGGAAAAGTTTCCGGCTTGACCCTGCCATGCCGGAAGTGCCGCGGTATCAGGAAAACATGTACCAGTTTGTGGCTGCACGTAAAGGGATCAGCTATGACCAGTCAGTTGCCATGCATGAACAGGTAGCAAGGATGGCTGAGAATGCAGGTCTTGACTATCAGTTCGATAAAATGCTTGTCACTAACTCGCTGAAAGCGCATCGTATTATCCAAATGGCAAAAACAAAGGGACTGGGAGAAAAAGCAGAAGAACGACTGTTTTATGCCTATTTCACAGAGGGCAAGAATCTTTCTGATGATGCGGTTCTAACAGAACTTGGAATCAGTATAGGCCTGACGGCTACAGGGGTAAAAGAAGCCCTCTCCAATCCTGTTTTTCAACATCAGGTGGAAGCAGACGGTGCAGAAGCATCCAGGCTGGGGGCAAAAGGGGTTCCTTTCTTTGTAATAGATCGCAAATATGCCATCGCTGGCGCTCAGCCTGGTACTGAAATTCTTAAAGTACTGCAAACTGCTTACACTGAATGGAAGAAGGACAACCCCGGCCTGATCCATGTTAGACAGGGTGATACCTGTGCGCCCGGTAATGACTGTACAAATTAACTGATCAATGAAAAAACAAAAAAGAATAAAGATGAAAAAAACAATAGCCATTGTGGGTGCGGGTCCGGGTGTAGGATTTGCCGTGGCAGAAAAATTCGGAATTGAAGGCTACAATGTTGCGCTGCTTGCGAGAAATGAGGAAAAACTAAATGCGCTGAAAGACGATCTGTTAAAAAAAGGCATTGAGGCTGCAACTTTCCAGGCCGATATATTAGACCGGGGGCAGTTGACCAGCGCGCTGCAAGAGGTTATCCACCATTACGGAGCAATTGATATATTGGAATTCAGTCCGACCCCCACCTGGGAAAGTATGCGGACTGCCCGGAATATAGATATAGCAAATGAACAATATCATCTCGACTACCAGGTACTCGCTGCAATAACTGCCGTGCAGGTTGTACTCCCACAAATGCTGGAAAGGAAAGACGGTAGCGTCTTGTTTACTACTGCGTCCTCCGCCCAGCATCCAGTAAACAGAACCGCCAGCTTCGGCGTTGCCGCAGGCGCTTTATTAAATTATGCGCGGTTGCTCAACATGGACCTGAAAGAGGACGGCATTTTTGCTGGTATTGTGTCAATTGGTGCTTTGGTTGTAAGCGAGGGTAAACACAAAGGGGATTTTCCGGATGGAATGCCAACGATAACAGCAGCAGAGGTGGCAGAAGCGCATTGGAATCTTTATAACCAACGCAATGTTGCAGAAATCATGTTGCCTTAATTTGGCGGCGGAGTTTTGACTATCAGCGTTGAAGCAGATCCACGCAAATGAAATCGAATAAAAGTTTTTCGCGTTCGATTAGATCAAATATATGGATATTTCTGAGGTCTTGGCCATTATGTTCCTTGCGCTTGAGGGCACCGTTTTGTGTTGATAGTAAAGACAATCAAAAGTCAGTCAAATCCACGAAAATGAGGGAATAAAAAACTACTCTCAGAGCCCAAAAACCGTGTTTGGGAGTTGTTTTTGAGGCCCTGAATAATCCGATCTCCACATCTTTTCCGCAAAATCCGCCGAGTTTCGCACGAAATCGGCGGATTTTCTTTTTTTACATACGTTTTTAAACAGTCTGGGATATCCCCAAAATGATGGCGAATAAGACCCGCTGCCGCCTGATAAAAGGACGAAATCTTTGAGGATAAGCCTGGAAATACCATATAGTCATAAATTAACAATGATATTTGCATCAACCGGGTTATATTTGTCAAAACAACACCAATTAAAATAAATTACTGAAGCCTTTATTGGTTGCTGCGAGTGACTATTCATCAAGTTTTAATCATGCTTAAGTTTAAAAGCTGTTATATATTGACATGCCTGCTCTTTTTGTATGTCCCATCTCAAATTTATGGACAGGCTGCTATAAACTTTACATCTATTACAATAAAAGAAGGATTGTCTTCGAATACCGTAAATACCATTATAAAAGACCGGTTTGGATTGATGTGGTTTGGAACGGGAAACGGGCTTAACAAATTCGATGGCAGTAATTTCGTTATTTACAGGCATGGCGCATCTGGTAATAGTATTCCTTCCAACGAAGTTTTGTCAATGTTTGAAGATAAAAGTGGGCGGATATGGGTTGGTACCAGCGGAGGGGGGCTTTCTTATTACAACCGCAAGTTTGATCGATTCGAGCCTTTCAGGGGAGACGGTTCCTGGCCAGAAATTTCAGACATATCAGTCAGGGCTATTTGCCAGGACCACCAGGGCAAATTATGGGTAGGCACCTATGAAGACCTCCGGATAATCGATCCGAAAACCGGCAGAATTACGCCTGTTAAGATTCCGGAACCTGATAAAAAGGACGCGGGCGCGTTTGTCGTGCTCTCTTTGTTCGAAGATAGTCGACAGCGGATGTGGGTTGGTACCAATTATGGGTTATACCTGTATGAATGGTCATCAAATTCCTTCAAAAGGTTTTCGCACAATGAGCAGGACAGGTACGTGTTAAGTAATAACACGGTTAAAGCAATCAGTGAAGATAGAAAAGGCAGCATTTGGTTTGGTACGTACGACGGGCTGAACAAGTGGATAGACGACGGGCATTTTGAAATTTTTCGTTCTGGCAATCAATCGCCCCTGGGTCTGGACAATAACGCAATTTTCACGATGTGCCTGGCTAAAGACGGAAAGATCTGGATCGGAACAGAGGGTGGGGTCAATTTATTCGATCCTCAACTGAAGGTTTTTCAGCAATTAACCGCAGATCCCAGGAATGCGGGCAGCCTGAAAAGCAATTCCATACGCAGCATATTTATTGACCCTGCAGGTATATATTGGGTTGGAACTTTTACCGAAGGGATCGGAAAATACGACCCTCATCTTGCACTCTTCAATCACAAGAAAAGTGACCCTTTCGATCCTCTCGGTTTAAAATCGCCGCTTGTAACCGCTTTCGCGGAATGCAGCAGCGGTGACATTTTTGTAGGGACCGACGCAGGTATTGGCTTGCTCAACAAAAAGACAGGTCTTTTGCATTCGTATGATATACAAAGTAAGTTGAAACGCCGCGGAAGCTCACTGGCCGTAACATCACTTTATATCGATAGGAAAGGAAACTTGTGGGCGGGAACTTACCATAACGGGCTTTTCCGAATCGACACCGCTACTCATAGATATGTACAATATACAGCTGACGGCAATGGTCATGGAATTTGTAGCAATGATATTACTTGTATTAACGCCGACGCGAGTGGCAGAATTTGGATAGGTACACTGGGTCGGGGAATAGATATATATGATGAAAATAGCCATTCATTTTCACATCTCACAAGTCAAAACGGCGCCGGCGGCCAGAGCCGGAGTTTACCCATCAACGGTTTTATTTCTTCTGTTATTCCGGGCCGGGACGGGCGCATGTGGATTGCTTCGATGGGAACTGGAATCGTAGTGCTTGATACTGAGCATCAAAAGTGGACGCATTACAATAAAAAAAATTCGGCACTGGCCGACGACGTTGTACTGAACTTATTTGTAACCAATGACGGCAGTGTTTGGTCTGGCACCAAACAGGGGATTAGCTACTTCGACGAAAATCAAAAAAAATTCATTTCTTACGGTGAAGATCAGGGCCTGGCTAATTCCTTCGTAAAATCAATTTTGCAAGACGATAAAGGTTTCCTGTGGTTAAGCACAGATCGCGGAATCAGTTCGTTTGATTACAAAAGAAGGGTTTTCCGCAATTTCACTAACGAAAACGGCGTACAGCAAGGAGCTTTTTCTTCAGGCTCAGGAATAAAAACCAGGGACGGCAATCTTTATTTTGGAGGTCAGGACGGCTTTAATTTTTTTAATCCATCGAGATTACCGGTTGTCTCTCGTCCCGGACGGGTAATTCTAAGCAATTTAACCGTTGATAATGCGATAGTAAATCCGGGAAATGAGTCACCGATTCATGAGCATATCAGTACCGCAAAAGAAATCACTTTGAAATATGGCCAAAATTTTTCCATTGGCTATGTGGCACTGGATTATACATCTCCTAAACAGAATTTATATGCTTATCGGCTAAAAGGTTTTGATAAAGCCTGGAATTATGTTCAAAATATTCGGACAGCCAGCTATACCAATATTGATCCCGGGACATACAGTTTTGAGGTGATGGCCAGTAAAGATGAAAACCACTGGAATAACCCGGTGACGACGATCAGGATGACTATATTGCCTCCGTTTTGGCGAACAGTTTATGCCTATATTGCTTACGTGGTTATTTTAGGATCGGCTTTGTTTTTCATAAGGAGACGTGGTATTCAGAAGATCCGGAGGCAATTTGAGCAGGCCCAGGAGAAACTTCAAGTTAGTCAGCTTATTGAACAGGAAAGGCGGGAAGCTGAACGTTTGCATGAGCTGGACTTGCTGAAAATAAAGTTTTTAACGGATCTAAGCCACGAGTTTCGAACCCCGGTGTCGCTGATCCTGGCCCCGGTCGAAAAACTGCTCGAAAAATCTGTTCCGGGGAATGACATCGAGGATCTGAAAATGATCAATAGAAATGGCCGCAGGTTACTCAACCTGGTCAACCAGTTGCTCGACTTTCGTAAAATGGAAGAGCAAAAGTTGAAGCTCAACCTTTCGGCGGGAGAGATTATGTCTTTTATCAGCGAGTCGTGCGAAGCATTTCAGGATCTTGCTTTAAAAAAACAGGTTACACTGGAGGTTGATGTGCAACAGGAAGAGGTGCGGGCCTACTTTGACCCGGATAAACTGGAGCGGGTTATTTTCAACTTGTTGTCTAACGCATTTAAATTCACCCCTGCCGGCGGGGTAGTTTCTGTAAGCGCCCGGGCTGAAAAGAATTCGTTGTTAAGCAAGGGCCTGCTGCTTAAGGTTACTGATACCGGAATTGGTATACAGGCCGATGATCTCGAAAAAATATTTGAACGCTTTTATCAATCGCGCCAAAGCAGTGCAATAGTCAACCAGGGTACCGGCATAGGCCTCTCCATAACCAAAGAATTTGTAGAACTTCACGGCGGCACCATTCAGGCGGAAAGTATAGCCGGACAGGGAACAAGCTTTTTGGTCAGGCTTCCGCTCACCGCTGCGGTGGAGGCCGGTACCTGCGAAACACCTCCCGTTTCTAATAGAGAAAACGCTAAAGACAAGCAGGCCGGCAGTGAAAATCCTGAACTAAAGCCAACTGTACTATTGGTAGAGGACAATGACGAATTCCGCTCTTATTTGTCGGATCACTTGAAAAAATACTATCATATTATTGAGGCGGCCCACGGTAAAGAAGGATGGCAAAAAACACTTGGCGCCCATGTTAACCTGGTTGTCAGTGATATCAACATGCCCCACATGGATGGGATTGAGTTGAGCAAAAAAATTAAAGCCGATAAGCGTACCTGCCATACCCCTGTAATATTATTAACGGCAACAACCGGGGAAGAGCATCAGTTAAAAGGTCTCAAAACAGGCGCTAATGATTATCTTACGAAGCCTTTCAATTTCCAAATCCTGCAAACCAAGATCGATAACCTTCTCGATCTGAACAAAAATCTAAAGGACACATATTCCAGGCAAATACAGATGGTTAGCCCTCAGGTTGAAATGGAGTCGGCCGACGTAAAGCTTTTAAATTCGATCATGAAATATATAGAAGATCAATTAAGTGAGCCGGGGCTGTCAGTTGAAGAACTGAGCCGGCATGTGGGCATGAGCAGGGGATCACTTTATTACAAACTTCTGGAAATTACGGGGCAAACCCCGGTGGAGTACATCCGCAACGTCAAACTTGACAAAGCAGCCCAGTTGCTGGAAATCAGTGATTATAATGTAGCTCAGATCGCCTATATCACAGGCTTCGGCACACCCAGTTATTTTTCGCGGATCTTTAAAACACGCTTCGGCATGTTACCGTCGGAGTACATGATCATCAAAAGGAATATGTCTAAAAACAAGGCCACTCCTGCAATTTAAGGCGTCCTATAGCTCCGCAGCCATCTTTTTACACAACGGCACATGTATCGGAAGCAACATTCCGGATATTCGGGTGGTCAGACTCTCAAGGCAAAGTAATTCGGCAACACTGCAGAAACCACCCATAATGGCATCATTGAACAAATGTATCACGAATTTTGCGATTTGTCCTACCCTAATCCCTTTAAAGCGATGATCTTCGGCATAGCTATGAGGGCATTCCTGCCGCCATATACAATTTATAAACTAAAAAAAACATTCTGATTTATTTGATATCGTCCGGATTAAGATCCGCATTATGTCACCATCAATTTCGCAATCGATTGCGAAGCTGATCATAATAAAGTTACCGTTGTGATTTAACAAACTATAAAATGAAAAACCTGATTAGGGGCCCGGACGGGAAGCATATTAAACTCAAACCTGGGCGAATTGCTCCATGGCACAAAAACTTCAATTTTTTTAAACCTGAATTATGAAAAAATCATTACAAACTATTCAAAAGAAACCATTCTTGCTGCTGCTGGCGGTTTTGCTTTCCAGCCTTACAGCATTTGGGCAAGGCAGGAAAATAAACGGTACCGTAGTCGATGAGAAGGGTCTGCCTTTACCGGGCGCTACCGTTAGGGCAAAAACAGCTAAAGCAACATCAGTAACCGATGTTGCCGGCAATTTCACCATAACTGTTCCTCCAACTGAGAAGGTACTTATTGTGACTTTTATTGGTTATGCCGACCAGGAAATCCAGATTAACGGGCAATCCCATTTATCCATTCGTCTTAGCCAAAGCAGTAACAGCCTTAACGATGTGATCGTTATTGGCTATGGTAGCCAAAGGCGGGAAGCTGTAACGGGTTCAGTTGCGTCGCTCAGCGGCGAACGGATCCGTGATATTCCCGCGCCTAATATCAGCCAGGCTATACAAGGCAGGTTACCCGGCGTAGAGGTTTCTCAAACTTCTACAAAACCAGGTGCAACGATGCAGATCCTGATCAGGGGCCAACGGTCGCTTACTGCAAGCAATGACCCCTTGATCGTACTTGACGGTATCCCTTTTACCGGCTCTCTTGGAGATATTAACCCTAACGACGTTAAAAGTATCGATATTCTTAAGGATGCTTCCGCCACAGCTATTTACGGCTCGAGGGGAGCAAATGGCGTTGTACTTATTACCACGAATAGGGGCCAGGTGGGAGGAGCCGCTAAAATTACCTATAACGCCTATTATGGGGAGCAAAAACTTTTCGCCAGGTACCCGATGATGACCGGTCCCGAATTTTTAAAACTACGTAAAGCGGCAGGCCTGTACACTAACGCCGTAGACGAAGCTGACGACGTTAATACCGACTGGCAGAAGCTTTTTTACAGAAGCGGTATGGTTTTCAGTAATGACGTAGGTGTTTCCGGAGGCAGCCAAACGGGTACATATAATTTCGGCGGCGGCTATTATAAAAATCAGGGCCTTATTCCCACGCAGCAATATACCCGCTACTCCATGAGAGGATCAGTGGACCAGAATGTAGGCAAATACGTTAAAGTTGGCTTTACCACTAACAATAACTATAACCTTACTGAAGGCAGCCAGGTTGGCGTTGGCAGTGTTTTGGGACTTTCGCCCCTTGCCAATCCCTATAATGCGGACGGAAGCCTGAAAAGAACGGTTAAAACGCCACTGTCTGAAAGTTTCGTGTTGACCAAAGGCATCATCAATAACCTCCACGATCAATGGCTCAACGAAACAAGAAATTACGCCACATACAACTCCGTTTATGGCGAAGTAAAAATTCCGTGGGTGGAAGGCCTGAAATACAGGGTAAACCTTGGTCTCGATTATGTGCAAAGCAACAACGGCAATTATACCGGAGTTGGGATTGGTAGTGCCACGCCTACAACGCCGTCAACAGCGGGCGTAAGCAACTCAGCCCAATATCACTGGGCGGTTGAAAATTTGCTGACCTACGACCATACTTTCGCCCAAAAGCATAACATAAATGTCGTGGCCCTGTATTCTACCGAGCAAACCAGGTACAATTCTTCCAGCATGTCGGCCAAAGATATTCCAGCTGATGCTTTCCAGTTTTATAATTTGGGTGCAGCAACCGGCGAAATCACAATCGGCAACGGCAACTACAGCCAGAGCGGCCTGATGTCCTACATGGGGCGTGTGATGTATTCATACGATGACCGCTTCCTGCTGTCTGCCACCGTGCGCTCGGATGCCTCTTCCCGTTTAGCTCCAGGTCATAAATGGCACACTTATCCTGCGGTTTCAGCAGGCTGGAATATCATGAACGAGTCTTTCATGAAAGGCATTTCGGTCATAGATAATTTGAAACTGCGCGCGGGCTTTGGGCAAACCTCAAACCAGGCAGTAAACGCTTATCAGACATTAGGTACTTTGGGTACGCGTCAGTATAATTTCGGCGACACAAACTATGCGACGGGCTATTATGTAACCCAGCTTCCAAGTCCAACTTTAGGTTGGGAATATTCCAAGACATGGAACTATGGAATAGACTTTTCTTTGTTTAAACATCGCTTATCAGGTACTGTTGAATATTATGTTACAAACACAAACGACATCTTACTGGGCGTAGGGCTGCCGCCTACCGCAGGGGTTGGAAGTTATACAGCAAACGTTGGGCGGACTCAGAACAAGGGGCTTGAGTTAAGTTTGAATGGTACGCTCATCAATAAAAACGGGTTTACCTGGGATTTGGGTATTAATATCTATGGAAACAGGAATAAACTTGTGACGCTTGCTTCAGGTCAGACACGTGATGAAGGCAACGCCTGGTTCGTAGGCCATAATATAAACGCCATATACGATTATAAGAAAATCGGATTGTGGCAGTCAGGCGACCCTTACCTGAGCACCCTTGAACCGGGCGGAAATGTGGGCATGATCAAAGTGTTGTATACCGGAACTTATGACGCCAACGGCCAGCCAACAAGGGCTATCGGGGCCGCCGATCGTCAGATCATCGATGTTGATCCTAAATTCGAAGGCGGCTTTAATACGCGTGTGGCCTATAAAGGCTTTGATTTTAGTGTTGTAGGTGCCTTTAAGAAAGGGGGCACGCTCATCAGTAGCCTGTACGGCTCCGGGGGCTATCTGAACCTGATGACAGGCCGCAGTAATAACGTTCAGGAAGATTACTGGACGCCTGATAACACAGGAGCAAAATACCCGAAACCAGGCGGCATCCTGAGTGGCGATAATCCGAAATATGGCAGTACGCTCGGTTACTTTGATGCATCCTATCTCAAAATCCGGACAATGACGCTTGGCTATGATTTCAGCAAGTTGCTCTCAAAGCACGCGAATATGCGCCTGCGCACTTATTTCACCGTGCAAAATCCATTTGTATTTTTCTCGCCTTATCATAAAGAGTCCGGGATGGATCCTGAACCAAACTCTTATGGTAATGAAAACGCGGCTGTGCCCCTGTCAAACAGTCTAAGACGATTCCTGACAGTCGGCAGCAATGCCCCTTCGACCACGAACTATGTACTTGGATTGAATTTGACATTTTAACATTATCAACATGAAAACTTTAAAGATAAAAAGCGTCATAAAATCCACGCTTTTGCTAACGGTCTTATCTACGGGATGTAAAAAAGTGCTTGATGAGCAACCGCGTTCCTCCTTCACCCCGGAATATTTTAAAACGGTACAGGGTGTTAATGGTGGATTAACAGCCATGTACGCGCACCTGCGTAATATTTACGGGCAGGCTTATTACTATAATTCGGGTGTTACCGGTACCGATGAAGCTACATGGGGTCAGAGCGCCGACGGAAACTTCAAAGACCTGGATTGCTCAGGCGTCGGTATCATATCTTCAACCAGTTATCCTACCAGTATCATATGGGGCGAGTCTTTTACAGACATCAACACTGCCAGCGGTGTAATCGAAAACGCCAGTGCCGTGGGGATTTCCAGCGCTCTGATTGCTGAGGCCCGCTTCTTCAGGGCATTTGATTATTTTTTGCTGGTGCAGTCCTACGGCGGCGTACCGCTTGATCTGGGTTCGGGAGCGTTGAAATTTAATATCACGCCTTCAAGGACGTCAGTGCGTAATACCGTGCCCGAAGTTTATACAAAGGCGATTTTCCCGGATCTGCTGCAGGCGATCAATGATCTGCCGGAAACCGGCCGGGTAACCGGCGGACTGACCAAAACGGCAGCTCGCCTTTTCCTGTCTAAAGCCTATTTAACTTATGCATGGTGGTTGCAAAATCCCAATAGTATCCCGACCTACCCCGCAAGTAACCGGACAGATCCCAATGGACACGATGCCGCGTGGTATTTTCAAAACGCCTACGATATCGCCACCACCGCGATTGATAATCCGGGCCCGTTCAAATTACAGCCAACATTTTACGATGTGAATGTTGGAACAAACGACCGTAACAGCGAAATGGTGCTTTATGCAGACCATACTCAAAGCAGTGAAAAATATAACGGTTCGAGTTTGACCTACGGAAGCGGCGGCGCTCCGGATAACTTTGCCGGCTGGATGATGACCTGGAACTATCCCAACATAATCAGTGGCGGGGTGAACTCTGTTCTGCGTGAGGCAGATCAACATTTGGGTCGGCCCTGGGTTCGTATGGCCCCTACTGTTGAAGTACTGAAAAACACTTTCGCTGATAAAGTGAACGATTCGCGATATGACGGAACTTTCACAACCGTATATCGCGGAAACTGGCAAAAGGGCGGAAATACGGCCCAGACCTTAGCCAATGCCAACGGCTTGCCCGTTGCACAGGGGGGCGCGATACTCTCGTTCCTGGATAATGACGATCCGAACGTAGTGTATGCCAAAGGAAACGGGAATGTTGGTGCCGGACTGCTGCCAGGTAGATCAGATTGGGTGGTCAACCCTGGCGATATAAGCCGGATAATTTATCCGGGACTCTGGAAACTGGGGCCGTATCGTACAGATAACGGCACAGGTTTGGGACAGCCAAATGCCGGTAGTACGCGTCCTTATCCAATTGCAAAATTCTCGGAGCTATACCTGATCGCAGCAGAGGCAGCAGTTAAAGGCGCCACTGTTAAACCAGGAAAATCCGCACGTGAACTCGTTAACGTGCTGCGGGCACGCGCAGGCAAGTGGCGTTTCAATAATAATGGTAATGTAGTAAAGATTGAAGACGATAGCCAGGCTATGATGGCGGCTACGCCCGCAATTATCGACATGAACTATGTATTAGCGGAGCGTTCCCGGGAATTTTATGCAGAAGGCGGCCGCTGGTTCGATCTGGTACGGACACAAAAGTGGGGGGAACTTGCTGCTTCCTTTACAATTGCAGGAACCACCTTTGGAGACCATACGCCGGTTAAAGTTACACGTTCTATCGACTCACATCTCTATCTTCGCCCTATTCCCCAAGGGCAAATAGATGCATTGGTTATGAGCGCTGCTGATAAGGCTGCCTACCAGAACCCGGGCTACTAAGCTGGAGAAATAATGATTTTTTAATGAGGCTGTTCAATTGTGAACAGCCTCTTAATTTCTTCCGTTCGGTAATGCTTAGCGCACAGCATTTGCATAAATTATACAATGATCTTTCTCGTGTTTGAGGGACAATTTATACAGCGTAATGCAGCTTTACATTTTAACATTTGTAATATTGTATTGCGCAGGCCTATTCGGCGATTCCTGTTTTCTTTAAAACGGAGCGTTTTCAAAAATCAATCGTGATAATTAATCCGGGTGATAAAACATTTTTCATAGGGCTAATAATCAATATATTATAAAAGCAAAGCAACTGTACTTTAGAAAGCGACTTATACTATAGCCAATAAACTGACTTGCAAACCGGCACGGACTTGTATACCCTGTCATAACTAAACTGATAAAATTGAAAAAGATATTTTTAGCAATAATTGCAGGCCTTTTTTGTGCCGTCGCCTGGGGGCAAAACAATCAATCCGCTCTTCGGGATCTGCGTTATAGGTTATGGTACACCAGGCCCGCCACCAACTGGAATGAGGCACTGCCGATAGGGAATGGTTTTATCGGCGGAATGATCTTTGGTGGGGTACAGCAGGAACGCATCCAGCTCAACGAATCTACCATCTGGGGAGGCGCCCCCAACAACAACATTGATTCGGCCGCTAAGCCTCATATTGAAGAAGTACGCGTGCTTTTAGCGCAAAAAAAATACCTGGAGGCGCAGGCGGCTGCCAATAAATATCTCGGCCCGAAAGGCAACAGCGGCATGCCCTATCAACTCGCCGGCAATTTGTATATCAATTTTCCCGGCCAAACGGACGTCAGCAATTATTACCGCGACCTGGATATCGAACATGCTACAGCCACAGTACGGTACAGCTGGGGAGGTGTTCAGTATAAGCGGGAATACTTTACGTCTTTCAAAGAACATGTGTTACTGGTGCGCCTGAGTGCTGATAAACCGGGAATGATCAATTGCAAGGTAAGGCTCCAGAGCCCGCTTGTACAAGAGATTACCGCAGCTAATCAGGAAATCGTTCTTTCAGGTAAAAGCAGCGATCACGAAAATCAAAAAGGCCAGGTTAGGTTTAATATGATCGCCCGTGCAAAAAATCATGGGGGCACGATACAAACGGATACTTCCGGGATGACCATCGCTCATGCAGACACGGCGACTATTTATCTCTCCATCGGCACTAATTTCATCAACTATCACAACCTGTCAGGAAACGCGCCTGGGCGGGCCCGCAACGATATGCAGGCTGCCTGTACCAAACCGTTTAATACCCTGCGCCAATCTAATATCAGGTTTTATCAGTCGTACTTTAACCGGATAAAACTGGACCTGGGCGTGACAAACGCGATCAAGCTGCCCACAGATGTGCGGATACAAAACTTTGCAGGTAACAACGACGCCCAACTGGCCGAACTGTATTTTCAATTCGGGCGTTACCTGCTGATCTGTTCGTCACAACCGGGATCACAACCGGCCAACCTCCAGGGCATATGGAACGGGGAACTGAAAGGCCCGTGGGATAGTAAGTATACCGTCAATATCAATACTGAAATGAACTATTGGCCGGCTGAGGCCACCCAGCTGTCTGAGCTGGGCACGCCTTTATTTAACCTCATCAAAGATGTTTCCGTAACCGGTAAGGCGACAGCCAGGCAGATGTATGGGGCAAGGGGCTGGATGCTTCATCATAATACAGACATCTGGCGGATTACCGGTATAGTGGACGGCGCATTCTGGGGTTTATGGCCAACCGCAAATGCCTGGCTATGCCAGCATCTGTGGGAACATTATCTTTTCACGGGAGATAAAAAATTTCTGAAGCAATATTACCCGGTAATGAGAGGTGCCGCTACTTATTTCGTTGATGTGCTGCAAAAAGAACCGGATCATGGCTGGCTCGTCGTAAGCCCGTCTGTTTCGCCCGAGCACGAATATATAACCGGGAGCCATGAGGTGTCGGTTGCTGCCGGAACCACGATAGATAACCAATTGGTATATGGCTTATTTACAGATGTTATATATGCTGCGGCAGACCTGAATACGGACAAAACATTTGCCGATTCGCTGAAAGTGCTGCGCGAAAAATTGCCGCCAATGCAGGTGGGCCGGTACGGGCAATTGCAGGAGTGGCTGGACGACCTTGACCGGCCAACTGACAATCACCGCCACGTATCGCACCTTTACGGACTTTTCCCGGGGAACCAGATCTCTCCTTTTATACATCCGGAATTATTTGCCGCGGCCAAAAATTCATTGGTATACCGTGGTGACGTATCTACCGGCTGGTCAATGGCCTGGAAGATTAATTTGTGGGCCCGGTTATTGGATGGCAATCACGCTTACAAGCTAATCAAAGACCAGATAAAACCGGTCATGACCGGATCCGGCGGCACTTATCCCAATTTATTTGATGCACATCCCCCCTTTCAGATTGACGGCAATTTTGGCTGCACTTCGGGGATCACCGAAATGTTGATGCAAAGCCATGATGCTGCAATCTATCTGCTGCCTGCTATGCCCGACGACTGGAATAAAGGCAGTGTAAACGGGCTGATGGCCCGTGGCGGATTCAAGATAGACCTGGCATGGTCAGGCCGTCACCTAACAAAACTCGTTATACATTCGGCCCTTGGCGGGAATTGCCGGCTGCGTGTTAACGAACTGCTGAACAACCGGATGTTAAAAAAAGCGACCGGGGTTAACAGCAATGGATTCTATCGCATCACCGACATCGCGCAACCCATTATCAAAAAAAACGATAAAGATTTAAGCCTAAAACTCCCGAAAAGTTATTTATATGATCTTCCAACCCTGGCAGGTAAAACATACCGCATTATTTAGGCAATTAATAAGATGAGTTGTAGTAGCCATTCCGCTATAAGCCTATAACAGGCAATTGGCCGTCGATATGATAAAAAAATGCCGGACAAACCGGGCTATCCAGCCCCGTCAATTTAAACATCGAAGTATAAATGCCCTGCCTGCTGGCCTTTGGAAAACAATATTAATAAAGATGAAACAAACCCAATTTAAACTTATCTGCACACTCATGGCGGCGGTTTTCACCGTAAGTCAGGCCGCCGCCCAAACAAAAGAAAAACAAACATTTTTATCTCCTCCCCTCATCAGATCGATTTATACCGCAGATCCCTCCGCACATGTTTTCAATGGTAAAATTTATATTTACCCTTCTCATGACATTGACACAGCCGTAACCGACAACGGCAGCGGCGATCACTTTGCGATGAGGGATTATCATATCCTTTCGCTCGATCATATCAACGGGGCGGTAGCCGATCACGGGGTAGCCCTCGATATAAAAAATATCCCCTGGGCGGGAAGGCAGCTATGGGCGCCGGATTGTGCTTACAAAAATGGCGTATACTACCTTTACTTCCCGGTGAAGGATAAACAAGATGTTTTCCGTATTGGCGTTGCTACTTCCAAAAATCCCGCCGGGCCTTTTAAAGCCGAACCACAGCCAATTGAAGGCAGTTTTAGTATAGATCCGGCGGTTTATACAGATTCGGATGGCCAAAGTTATATGTATTTTGGCGGTATCTGGGGAGGTCAGTTACAGCAATGGGCCACGGGTAAATACCAGCCCAACGGTTCCAAAACCGACCTTCAGAACGATGATGCCCCGGCGCTCAGCTGTAAAGTGGTCAGGCTAAGTTCGGATATGAAGCAATTTGAGGGGCCGGTGAAGGATGTTATTATCCTGGACGAGAGCGGGCGCCCGCTGCTGGGAAAAGACCATGACAGGCGTTTTTTTGAAGGGCCCTGGATGCATAAATTTAAAGACAAATACTATTTCACCTACTCTACAGGTGACACGCATTACCTGGCATACGCTACAAGTGATAAGCCATTCGGCCCCTTCCGCTATAAAGGAATATTTTTGAAACCGGTGCAGGGCTGGACCACGCACCATTCTATCGTAGAGTTTAAAGGAAAATGGTACCTGTTTTACCACGACACGGAAATCTCCGGCAAGACACACCTGAGAAATGTTAAGGTAACGCCGCTTTACCATCGTTCAGACGGCAGTATTGCCCTGATTGACCCGTTTAAATCAAAATAAATTTAGAATTAGCTACGGCCTTCAATTAAACTAAAGACCGTAGCTAATTAATTTATTATCTTTTTTCCGCCCATGGATGGCAATCGGAAAGCACTGAGAACGCCTGCCTTTATGATTAATTAGTTTGGGGCAGCTTATTTAAACAATAATGATCTTATTGCCAAAGCATTCTTAGATCCTTTTATCTTGACATATAGATCATGCTGACCGGCAATGGCGGGTATCTTTGCAGATATGGCCGACCATTTATTCAATGAGCCTGTACTTTTAACCGGTATAACCGCGATTCTCCTGCCGTCTTTGTTTAGGTCATCGATCCATATTTCAACGCTGCCGTTACTAAGCGCCGCGGCGGTCAAAGAAATATTGGTTGCTTTGTTTGCCCCTCTCCCCATATCCACTCCGCCCAACATCACCCAACCTCCGGCATCATTATTTAAGATAGCGCCATCAACCTGAGATAACGTAACGCCCCAATAATTATTGGCGCCTGCTAAAGGCTGCTCCGAATAACCGTCTTTATAAACGAAAAGATCGAAATCCGCTTCCCTGCCTTCAGCAAAAAGGCCCAGGCTGGTACCTACCCACGAATTAAAATTAGGCTGGGCTTTGTCCAGTTCACTTGCATTGATGACCGTACCGATTTGATGCCATTGCAGACCATCAGAACTGTAGTAACCGGTTAGCTCATGCGCTTTTCGCTCCAGCTTCAGCCATACGCTTTCCCCAATTTTGTTTTCTGTGCTGAACGACTGGCTGCCCATCGCGAAATTGAATATTTTTCTGCCTTCTTCAAACCCCGTACAAAGACGCACGTTTACCGATTCATTGCCGGAAGCAAGGTAAATCCCCGCCTCTTGCCCCGATGCCAGGGCATTCAGCCTTACCCGCGTAACGAGCGAATAATAATGTCCCGCCTCTTTTTGCAGAATGTGGGTCCTGCCAATTTTCGGCTTAAGCCTAAGCCAGCCTTTATTGTCAGTGACTGAATACTGTTGCGCAGCGTTCTTGTTGAAAAAATGCCAATACAACGACAAATTTGAACTTGAAAATTCATCCGACCTCGGTAAGCGCCAGGCCAGGCCGTTATTTGTAAGATTTGGACGTGTAAGGGGCATATCTGAGGGATAAGGAACAAACGGACGGCCGTCGGCTGTCCACTGAACCTGCAAAATCAGGTCCTGCCTTCCCTGGCCGCTCCAGTCATCCCCTTTGGGCGCATCATAACTTTGCGCGATACACCACCAGGTACCGTCACTTAACCGAAATGGGGACGACATATGATTGACTGATCTGAACCTGTTATCCGGATCTTTTGAAAATGCGAATATTTTTCCAAGGTTCTCCCATTTCGCTGAATCCGCAGTAAGTGATCTTGAACGAAGTACATACTGCCCGCCTGTAACATCACCAGCCATGAAGTAATAATACCAGCCCTCCCTCTTACACATCACAGGGCCCTCAGCCCAGCTATATTTCTTGTCATGATTGATCCAGTCCAGGTTAATCAATTTGCCTGTCAGGTGGCCGGAACGATCGATCTGCTGTATGCGGTTAGCTGTCTGACTGGCTTTAATGATCATGTAAGGTGTGCCGTCGTCATCTACGAAAATAGAATTATCGTAGCCGATAGGCCCTGTATCCGGGGTTGTTTTAACTTTTTCAGGCGCAGACCATGGCCCCGACGGTTTCGTGGCGCTTGACATGTATTGCCCGCCCCCTGCGCTGTTTGAAAAATAAATACGATAAACGCCATAAAAATAGGTTATTGCGCCTTGCCAAATGCCGGCACCCGGCGCCCCGGACTTTAACTCATCCCAATCCGCGGGCACAACCCTTGAAATGAGCTCCCAATGCAACAGGTCTTTGGAATGAAGAATCGGTAAGTTAGGGACGAAATGAAAACTGGAGCCGCACATGTAAAAGTCATCGCCAACCTTTAAGAGTGTCGGATCCGGATGATCCCCGGCGAGCACCGGATTGACATAAGTTCTAACCAGGGTTGCTGCATCCTGGGGGTAAGGGGCCGGCTTGATATCTTCTACCTTATTGAACTGGGCCATAGCGCCATGATACCAGAAGAAAGAACAAACAACTATTAAACTACAACGGGAAATAATGGATTTGAAAGTCATCAGTGTACAAATGAATATAAAACCTAAAAATATGATTACAGCATTCGCCCGGATGTCCTGTATGTAACTAATCGTACAACGAATGTGCAAAACCGCCATATTGATAACGCTTGTTGCAAATTTCGAATAGCTGATTATCCATATTGTCGTTAGACTTTAGATAACACTATCAAAGGTGCCGAATTATCAAAACAAGGTTATTGTTCCATTTTTAAGTCATTGCGGCAATAGTAATGAGTATAAAAAAAGGTAAAAAGTGTCTTTCCTGTATGTGCCTTTTTTATAAAAAATTGTTAAGAATTGTACTGTGCGCTTTCCTGGTGATATGGTGAGTATCTTCCGGGCTGAACGTGTGCAAGGCGTCCGATTTGTCACTTATAATGACTATAACAAATGATAAACATTAGGCACAATTGGCGTATTACCGGGCCTTTTGTAATATCCGCAGGGCCGGTTGGTTTAAATTTTCGACGAATTAAAAAAATATTCAATTTTAATTATTTAAGACACGTTTATGAAAACAGTTGTCAGGTATCTTATTAATGCTTCAGCGCTGTTGTTTTGCTTTCAAACTTCAACAGCACAACAGTTTGTCCATCCGGGGCTGCTTCAAAGCCGCGAAGACCTGGCCAGAATAAAAAACGGCGTTGCCATGCGCATTGAGCCCATTTTTACGGGCTATAATGAATTAAAAGAGAATCGCCAGTCGCAGTTCGATTATAAAATGCAGGGGCCAATGGAGATGGTTGGCCGAAATCCTACCGTGGGCCAGGGTGTTTATGATGCTGACGCCAATGCTGCCTATCAGAACGCCATCATGTGGACCATAACAGCCGATCAACGTTATGCGGAAAAAGCAAAACAAATTGTTGATGCCTGGGCATCAACATTAAAATCCATAACAGGCCGTGACGCCGTATTAATGGCCGGTCTTGGACCGTTCAAAATGGTTAATGCCGCGGAAATTTTGCGCTATACCAATTCAAACTGGGCAACTGTCAAAATTAAGCAGGCTGAGAAGCACTTTAAAGAAGTGATTTATCCGGTTATTAAAGATTTTGCACCTTTTGCTAACGGCAACTGGGATTCAGCTGCACTAAAAACAATGATGGCCATAGCAGTATTCTGCAATGACCGGCCAATGTTTGAACGTGCGATTGTTTACTATCAATACGGCGAAGGCAACGGCAGCCTGCCCAATTATATTATTAATGAAGAAGGACAGTGCCAGGAAAGCGGAAGAGACCAGTCGCATACGCAATTAGGTATTGCGCATCTTGCCGATTGCGCCGAGATAGCGTGGCAACAGGGACTAAACCTTTACGGTATACTCAATGATCGCCTGCTCAGGGGCTTCGAGTATACCGCGAAATATAACTTGGGGGAGGATGTTCCTTATTTGCCCGCAATGGACCGGACCGGAAAATATTTGCATGCTCAGATAGCTACAGAAGGGCGCGGCAAACTGCGTGCGGTTTATGAAGAGGTATTTAATCACTATGTTCACCGGGCGAATAAAACGGCCACTTTTACGCAGAAAGCTGCCGAAAAGGTACGGCCGGAACCGCAGGGTACACCGGGTGCAGACCATATTGGCTTTGGTACTTTATTGTACTCACGCAGTATACAAACTATTGATCCCTATGCAACCATTACGCCCTGCACACCGTCGGGATTGACGGCCGTGCCCGGGAATGGGTCCATTCAATTGACGTGGGTACCGGTACGGGGAGCCATTTTTTATCAGGTTAAAAGGGCAGTCAACAGGAAAGGAAAGTTTAAGATAATCTCCTCCAGGGTTATCAATGCACAGTTTCAGGATAAAAATGTAGCCTCGGGGCGCAAGTACGTGTATACCGTATCGGCGGTGAATAATAAAGGTAAAAGTAGGGACGCCTATCCTGCTGCTGTTACAGCGGGATTGCCCGCAGGATGGTCGGTTACCGATCTCGACCCCAAATCAAAAAAAGGACAAGCACGGTCATTGGAATCTGGTTTTACTGTTGAAGGTACCGGGATGGGATTTACCGGAAACGAAGAGCAGGCTACCTACATCCATCACAAATTAGTGCCTTATCAAACGCTCGCCATTCATTACCAGCCGCAGTTGACTTCGCAGTTCACCGGTTTCGGCATTTCGTTCAGGCAGTCTGCGAAGGAAAAGGGGACCGGGGTAAATTTGCTGATATATCCAGAAGTTTCGCAACAACTTGAGGCCCCCAAATGGGTAGTAACCTGTACGGCTCGGCTTCACCCGGGCGATAGTTTAACACAGGCAGGAGCAACGCTCAATGTAAAAGAACCTGTTGTATCTTTTAACCGCATGACAGGCGGTTGCTGGTTGAAGTTGGTTCAGGAACAAAACCAGGTAAACGCGTTTTATTCCGCATATGGCAAAGAGTGGCAACTGATCGGGACTGTAGCACAAAACCTATCGCTGACAGAAGCCGGCATAATTGTTTTTTCAGGGCTTGAAGCGGTATCTACAACGGTTAAATTTGATCAGGTTAGGTTAGAATAACCTTTTAAAAATGTTAGTATAGCCGGAAATGCTGACATCGTCAGGTCGGGTTTATATAACAAAAAGTCTATTTGGAACAACAATATTCTTTTTGATACCCATAAATTCGTATCAACCATTTAGCCTGAGCGAACAAAGCCGTGATCATATCTGCTGGTTGCACCATCAATTTTGGTATGCCTGCGGTCTAAAAGCCCGGATTTTTACAGGACTTGATAAGCCGGGTCAACTGAGGTGCAATTATAAACTTTGTTTAAACTGGTTACGATGTTACAGATTTTTAAACCTGATAAATGAAAACTAAGCTTTCCCTGATTTTTTAATACTATGTTCGGTAATATTTCTTTTGCGCCCATTATTGCTGGCCTTGTTTCAGCCCTGCTTTGTTTTAATAAAGCCAGTTGCCAGCCTAAACAAGTAGCTCCGCTATGGGGCAACTGGACTCACTGGGGCGACCAACCCGACGGTACTTACCGTAACCCTGTCTTACCTGGTGATTACAGCGATGCGGATTGCATCCGGGTGGGTACTGACTGTTATGCCGTGTCCTCTACGTTTCAGTATTCGCCTGGTTTTGTGATCCTGCACTCTAAGGATATGGTGAACTGGCGCATCCTGGGCCACGCCGTCAACGATATTTCGGTGATTTCGCCCGCTATGAATTACACCAGGATGGACCGTTATGGCCGTGGGATCTGGGCGGGTGCCATACGCTATCACAACAACCGTTTCTGGATCTACTTCGGTGATCCGGACGAGGGCTATTTTATGAGTTCGGCCACACGGCCCGAAGGCCCCTGGGCACCTTTAAAACATGTACTGAGCGAAAAAGGCTGGGACGACTGCTGCCCGTTTTGGGATGATGACGGCCAGGGCTACCTGATAGGCACCAGGTTTGCCGACAACTATAAAATACACCTGTTTAAAATGTCGGCCGATGGCTCTGTTATTGACCGGGAAAGCGACAAGGTGATCCACCAGTCGCAGGGCAGCGAGGCAAACAAGCTGTACAAAATTAATGGCTATTATTACCACCTTTTCAGCGAGGTGCGCAACAACGTAAGGGTGCTCATGATGGAGCGGGCCAAAGATATCCGGGGCCCTTACGAAGGCCCGCAGCAATTGAGCGAAGGTCAGCCGCAATTTAACGAACCCAACCAGGGCGGATTAGTGCAAACGACTGACAGTAAGTGGTACTTTTTAACCCACCATGGCTCGGGCGATTGGTCGGGCCGGATATTGAGCCTGTTACCTGTAACCTGGACTAATGGCTGGCCTATCATTGGCCGGCCTAATGCTGCGGGCCTTGGCGAAATGGTGTGGCAGGCCCCCATGCCCGTAACCGGCACCGGCCGGGTAGTTCCGCAAAGCTCGGATGAGTTTACCGGCAGTATGCCGGGCCCACAGTGGGAATGGAACTACCAGCCCCGCGCCGACAAATGGTCCCTAACCCAAAGGAAAGGCTGGCTCAGGCTGCACGCCTTCAAACCGCTCAAAAACGATTTGCTGTATGCCGGCAACACCATAACCCAGCGCTGCTACCGCACCAACGCCAGCGAGGCCACCGTTAAAATTGACCTGAGCGGCATGGCTAACGGCCAGCGCGCCGGGCTATCGCACTTTGGAGCACCCCATTATGCGGCGGCCGGTGTAGTGCAAACCAGCCGGGGTAAACAGTTGCAGTTTTTTACTGAAAATGCAGTAACCGACGGCCCCATCATCAAGGGCAATAACATTTGGTTACGCACAGTGTGGGGCCTGGATGGCAAAAGTAATTTTACGTACAGCACGGATGGCAGGCATTTTAAACCCATTGGTGAAACCTATCAGTTAAGATGGGGATCATACAGGGGCGACAGGCTGGCCATCTACAGTTTTAACGACCTGCAAGATGCCGGTTTTATTGATGTTGATTACCTGCACTATCAATATTCCCATTAAAACAGATCCAAACAGAGAGCAGACAAACTGACCCTATAACACGCCTAACCCGCACCAACCTGATGATCCGCCTGAGATTTGCACTGCAATTATTACTCGGTTACAGTATATTGACCACGGCCCCGGCCGCCGCGCAATCCTGGACGGTAAGTCGAAAGTTGATAATTCGCCAGGTATGCTTTACAATTCTATGGTAATAGATACGCGCAGTTTAAATCATAAGCAACAAGCGCTGGCGATGGAAATTGTAGCCACTTTGCGGCCCAAACCTGCAAACTAAATAGCCGCCTCTTGATATTTCGAATTAAATTCTATCTTTGCATCCAATTCCTGATTTGTTAATCTTTTAAATATCAAGGAATCATGACAGAGCAAATCTACATATCGCCCCTTTCGCTCATTGCCTGATCAAGGCAGGCAAACCCTGTTTTTATTAAATAATTAAACGGTTGCGTCAGTAACCTGTGCATTATTTTGCCTGCCCCCAAATTCACTGGATTTTTTGAGCGCTCTAACAAGGGTATATCCTTACTCAAGGACGAACTGAGATCAAAAATCAAATTCAGGAAAATTAAATGAAAGTGTGATGAACACACATGAATGGCCGCGCTGTATCAAATCGGCACGGCGCAAAAGGCGGCTCGTTAAAACCGGTCGGGATAAACAACTGATACATCTGTACAAACGGCGTGATGAACTAAGTGAGCAAAGAAGGCTTTTGCCTATGGTTGCGCTTGAACACCCGTATCAACGTGGCTGGAAACGTTTTTTTGTGTTACGGGATGACCTGAAGCATAACCCGGGGAAGGACTTTTATGAAGCCTTGCTAATGAAAGTTAACACGGTTGAGTATCATCAGGACAAATCCTTCAAACGGAAAAAACGACGCAAACAACGTTATGTGTACCAGGCCAAACCGCAAATGCTGCGTGAATTGTCGCAGCATAGCTGGGATATCAACAGGATCAATTTAACCGAACAGGAAAAGACTTGCTTTACCCGTGTTGAAACTTTTGATGTTAAAACCTACCGTACCGAGGTGAAATACGTGTTTGCCGAGCCCTGGCGATATGTGCTAAAGGTAGCGCCGCATATGGTAACACATACTAAAATGATCGATGCGGATATTGAAAGGGAATTAGCGTGGATAGACGAACACATTGATAACAACCACTTGTGGCCGCGCATCAACCTGTTAACCCGTGGCCGGAGCTATCGCTGGAAAGATGAGTTTAACGACCGGCCAAAATACATTAACAAATTTAAAAACACACCAAGGTATGCCTGTAAAGAAGCTTACCCGGAATTAGAAACATAACCCACATGGGCAATTTAAGAACAAAAGATTTAAGTAAAATAGGTTATCATAATGATCAGCTGCGAAGCCTGGTTATTGGTATAATGTCTAAAAATTTCAAGCACCATAGTAAGCAGCAGCTACTGGACCTTTTGGTAGATATTAAGAACGATCCGGAAGCATTTCTGGATGATGTGCTAACAAGCAAGATAGCCGAAAAGGTAATTGGCAAAACGGATGCACCATCCTTTAAAGCGTTTGCACTGCGTGATGAACCGGTGTACTGCAAAACTTACGGTGGCATGGGCATTGAGCAATCGGCCAAAAAACAAATGGAGCTGGCTAATATGCTGCCTGTAAGCGTTCAAGGTGCATTAATGCCTGACGCGCACATGGGTTTTGGTTTGCCTATTGGTGGCGTACTCGCTGCAAACAACGCGGTAATTCCCTATGCTGTAGGTATGGATATTGGTTGTCGCATGGCGCTGTCAATTATCGATGAGAGCGACGGTTTTCTAAAACGGTTTGAATATCAAATTAAACAAGCCTTAAAAAATCATACTCATTTTGGTATGGAAGGAGGCCTGGATGTAAGGCAGGAGCATGAAGTGCTGGATAGCAGGGTATTTGATGAGGTCCCATTTTTGAAACCGCTGCGGAGTAAGGCGGTACGGCAATTAGGCACCTCGGGCAACGGAAACCACTTTGTGGAGTTTGGCGAGATCGAACTTTTGGCTGATAACGCTTTAGGTTTACCCGCTAAAAAGTATACGGCCTTGTTAACACATTCGGGCAGCCGGGGTTTAGGTTCGGCAATAGCGAGGCAGTACACGCAGATAGCCATGAATACCTGCAAACTTCCGCGCCACGCACAGCAACTGGCCTGGTTGGATATGAACAGTGAGGCGGGCCAGGAATATTGGTTAACCATGACCCTGGCCGGAGATTATGCCAAAGCTTGTCACGAGCGCATACACGCCAACCTGTTAAAGGCTTTAGGCTTGAAAGCTTTGCACGTGGTGGAAAACCACCACAATTTTGCCTGGAAAGATCAATTGGCTGACGGCCGGGAGGTTATTATTCATCGCAAAGGCGCGACACCGGCACATCAAGGCGAGCTGGGCATTATCCCCGGCAGCATGACTACGCCGGCTTACCTGGTATCGGGCAAAGGCACAAGTAATGCTTTATATTCTGCATCGCACGGTGCCGGCCGGGCCATGAGCAGGCAAAAGGCTAAGGACAGCATGACGGTTTCGGCCATGAAAAAGTTGCTGACCAATGCAGGTGTAACCTTAATTGGCGGTACCGTTGAAGAGAACCCCTTAGCTTATGAGGATATCGAGGCCGTAATGGCGGTACAAAGCGACCTGGTTGATATCCAGGGTAAGTTTTATCCACGTATCGTTCGGATGAATAAGGAGTAGTGATGAAAAAGATGATGATACAAATCACTTCAGGCAAAGGCCCGGCAGAATGCTGCCGGGTTGTAGCCCGCGTACAAAACCTGATGTTGAAGCAAGCCAAACAGCAAGGCATTCAGCTTGAAGTACTGGAAAACAAAGCCGGCGGGTTAAACGGCACTTTACTATCTGCTACGATGATGGCTACAGGTAATAACCTGGATGCCTTTGTAAAAGAATGGAACGGCACTATACAATGGATAGCGCAAAGTCCGTATCGAAAATACCATAAACGTAAAAACTGGTTTGTGGGCGTATCTGTTTTTGACGTAAAGGAACTGATGCAATGGAACCCTAAAGATGTAAAGCTGGAAACCTGTCGTTCGTCTGGGCCAGGCGGTCAAAATGTAAACAAGGTGGAAACCGCGGTTCGGGGAACCCATTTACCATCGGGACTGCAAGTTATGGCAATGGATACCCGGTCGCAGCTCGAAAACAAAAAGCTTTGTTTAGCCCGGCTGGAAGCCAAAATACTAATCTGGCAAACAGAACAATTGATAGAGCAACAGCAAAGCCAATGGCAGGAGCATAACGCCCTGGAGCGTGGTAATCCGGTTAAAACCATCAGGGCAGTAATTTAAACAGGCGGCAAAAGCAACCGGGTTTTTTCGTAAAAGCCTCAAAACGGCGTTTGGCTGTTGTTTTAGAGGTTTTGAACACTCTGATATTCTCCATCTGATAAAAAAAGCGGTCTTCAACTTGAAGGTCGCTTTTTTACTTTGGCCGCAATTTTGAATCATTTACTCTTTATACACCCCCACCCATCCAAATCCACTTTTAAAAAAATATCATCAACAGCAATGAGGGTAAAATGCTTCAGCCGTGTTTAAGAGGCAAATTTTAATAATCGTCTTAACAACACAAATGCTATGAAAGCAACATTCCTGATCTATCTTGTTATCTTTTTAATTTCGTTTAAATTTACTGCAGGCGCCCAGCAAAAAACGGCAACCAATGCCGATTCAGTATTTAAGCCCAAAATCGGATCATTTGACGCCGGTTACTCCTACTCGCCGTTTACCGTTAAAAATAAAAACATGAACATCAGGCAAGTGAATGCTTCGGTCAACGTACCGCTGATAAATAATTTCAGGGACGGAAAGCTTGATTTTTTACTTGCCGGCGTTAGTTACAGCGGGCTTTCCTTATCCGGAACAGGAAAATCATTCGGCGGTACTGATTTTTATTCTATTTCGGTACCCATCACTTTTCAAAAATCGTTTTCTGCAAAGTACGCGCTGCTGGTATCAGCAATCCCTACCTTATCATCCGATCTGAAAGATGTTTCGGGCGAAGACATGCTATATTCAGGCTTTGCCATGCTCAAGATCCGTAAGTCTAAAACCTTTTCCTACGCTGTTGGTGCGGGTTATTCACGGCAGTTTTTTGGTACGATACTGCTGCCGGTTATCGGGATAGAATGGCAGATCAGCGAAAAACTAAGCCTTAGCGGCACCCTGCCCGTTTCCGAAAAATTAAAGTACCAGCTCAACGATAAAAGTATCATTGGCTTCAGCAGCGACTTTGGTATTGGCGGGGGCTCGTATCGCCTATCAAAAAAAACAGGGTCAAATTATTTACAGGTACAGCAGTATAAAAACACGCTTTTTTATAATTACCAGCTGGCTAAAAACTTTTCGGTACAAATAAGCGGTGGTTACAATTTTGTGCAACAGCTTGACTTGTACAACAAAGATCAAAAAGTTAACTGGGCACCATTTAACGACCTGAACAAACGCGTTCACCTGGCCGAACTGAAAAAGACCGGCTTTACCGTCGAATCAGGGATCAGCTACCGGTTTTAACCCGGAGCAGGTGCAGGTATTTCTTCTCAATGTATAACATTAATCAACCGCAGCAATGGGAACAGCTATTAATTCAATGGTCGAGGTTTTTAAAACAAATGTTGAGGATCCGGCGCAGGCAGCAAAATTGGTGGGCCTGCTTCAAAAACGCATTACCAATAGCAGTGTAAATTTTGACCTGGAAGATTGTGATAAAGTATTGAGGATAGAGGGCCCGGATGTTTCTCCGCAATCGGTCGTGGGCATCCTTAAAGATTATGGCTACAAGTGCCAGCCGCTCGAATAAACATACCCGGATTATAATGCTTGTATTCCTGTTCGCTTGTCAAATAAACCCGAAAAGCTGTTAAAAAAACAGATGAAACGCGTTATTGAGAAAGCATCAAGGCAACCTGAAAAAAGCCGTTATGACATGTAAAATATATTTTAGGGATATTATGCGTGGGCCGCGTTAGGGATTGCAGTGTAAAGCCCACAGCGTGGGTTGGGATTGCGGGCGGGAAAAGCGAGGACTTGTAACGTAAAGCCCGGGCCGCAGGCAACGCCCAAATCTATAAAATCAATCGAAAAATATACTTAATAATCAATAGCTTACAATCATGCCATTATTAGGAACGAAGCAATCCCGAACTATACGGAGCAACTCTGCTAACTGGGGATTGCTTCGTTCCTCGCAATGACGGCTTTTTCAATAAGATTTTATCAAACCATTTTAAACTGCATCCAGGGCAATTATTTCAGCACAAAGCAGGAAGAAGGATGGGCCCTGTCGTTGTAAATATCGGTAAGCTGCGTTGGTCCCGAAACGGTATCAAAAACCATGATATTATTTTCGCCGGCTACAAAATGAGGCCATTGCTTATCATTAACCTGGCCCGGAGCTTTGCCTTTTATAAAGTTTACCCAGGTTTGGTGTATTTGGTTAGCGAGCTTAAGTTCTGTATCGTTAAAATTATTTTGTTTAGGTAAAAACCAAACATAGCCTAATTCATCGGCATGGGTTGCACCGGTACCATCGCGCTTGTAATCAAAACGGTACATCCAAACATGGCTGCCTGCCTGCGCTAATGTGTTAGCCAGCCGGTAGCTGTGCATCTGGTACATGTATTGGGTTAGTACTTTTATGGCAGCGCTATCTGCATTGCAATTTTTAGCCTCACTTTCAAAGTTTGATAAAATATAACGGTAATTATCACCAAACCAACCATATAGCACGGTGCTATCGGGGTGGTTGAGGCGTTTATCAAAATTCATAAACATTTTACTTTCAAACTTATTGGTACCGATCAGGAAGCGTACTTTATCATTTGTGTTTTTGAGGATATATTGATATGGATCCTGCGAAATCACCGCGCCATCTATCACCGGGCCAAAATAGTTGGTGCCCTGTGCCCCATTGCTGATCTTTGCCTGTGCTGCAATAAGTTTTTCGGCGGAGATTTTGAGGAGGTCGGCGGGTTTGCTAACACCCAGCTCGGTCATTAGCCGCTGCCTGATGCCTTTAGCCGTAACAGAATCCCGGATGCATTGCACGGCGCCGCTTTCTAAAATCTGCTGGTTGAAATAGCCTTTGGATTGCGGTGTTGCCAACAGGGCACTGGTGAGTTTAGCGCCTGCCGATTCGCCCATGACGGTAACCTTCGAAGCATCGCCGCCATCGCCGCAATATTTTGCCTGATCCATTTCAGCGCCATGATCAGATCGAGCAGGCCATTATTTCCGGATGATTGGTAAGCTTTGTTTACATCGCCCAAATACATAAAGCCGAAAACACCAAGGCGATAATTAATGGTAACGGTAACAACGCTGTCATCGTCGGCAAAAGCGTGGCCGTTCATCCCCATACCCGAGCCGCCTGTAAGCGAGCCGCCATGTACCCATACCAGTACCGGTAACCTGGCGTCCCTTGCTGTTGTTGGTGTATAAACGTTTAAAGATAGACAGTCTTCACTGCCTTTGAGCCCGCCTGCGCCGCCGCCCTGTGATGCCGGGCTTCCAAATTTTTCGCACGAAAGCGTATCTTTCCATGCCGTCATGGGCTGAGGGGGCATAAAACGCAAAGGGCCAACCGGTGGTTTAGCATACGGGATGCCTTTAAACACCAGGGTTGGCCCTTCTTCGATACCTTTTATCCAACCACCTGATCCCTTGGTTACAACTGTTTGGGCAGAAGTGGTAAAACCTAAAAATATGCCCAGTAAAAACGTGTAAACCGGAATCAGGCGGGTGATATTTTTCATAAAATGGCTGATCTTAATAAGTGGCAGCCAGCTGAAGCGCGTTATAAGCATTAACCACGCCGCCGGTTACACAAAGATCGGTAAACGGAACTTCTTTTTTTGTCTCCCCATCTTTAATCTCCACATTATGTGATATTTTCACTACCGATTTCATGATGATGTCCTTAACCTGTACAGCCGTTAATTTTGGATAATATGAACGGATGAGCGCTGCCAGGCCGGTTACAACCGGTGCCGCCATACTGGTACCATCATGCTCGGCATAGGCTGATTTTGGTGTGGTTGAATTGATGGCCACACCCGGTGCAAACACATCAACACTGGTTTTACCATAATTGGAGAAGGACGCTTTCAGCGTTTCATCGTCTTTAGGGCCCGACGCGCCAACTTCTATCCAGGCACCGGCTACACCGCTTTTATCTTCATAAATACGGTTAGGGACGTTCAGTTCAACTTCGGTGTTATTGTTGTCATTACCCGCGGCATGTACCAGCAGCACATCCTTGCTTAACGCAAATTTTACTGCCTCATCAACCGCTTTTTTATTGTATGAGTAACTTTTGCCAAAGCTCATGTTGATGACCTTAGCGCCGTTAGCTGCAGCATAACGAATAGCATTTGCTACATCCTTATCGCGTTCATCGCCGGTAGGCACTGTACGTACCGACATGATAGCTACATCATTGGCCACACCCATAACACCAAGGTTGTTATCCCGTATCGCGCCAATGATCCCGGCAACGTGGGTGCCATGATCAGCATCCGGGCCGGTTACGTCATTATTGCCATAAAAACGCTCATTAGCATTGTTATAGTTATCGCCCACGGTATCTCTTGAATTGAAATTAAGGTTGAGGTGATAATCCAACTGCTCTTTAAAGTGAGTTAAGCCGCCGTTTACCTCTTTCTCCCTGAACTCGGCTACATTTTTAAACGAAGGCAGGGCGCTTACCAATACACGTTTAACATAGGCCTCGCCATTATCTTTAGGCTCAAATTTGGTGATGTCATCAAGGCTTGGGTTTTGATTGCCCAGCTTGGTCAGTACCCCATCAAGCAGGGTATTGAATTTATTGATCACCGTATAGGTTTGCTGTGCTTTGGCAACCTGCTTATCCATATCAGCTTTCATAGCGCTGTATGCTTTAAAATCGGCAAGGTCTTTCCCGGTAAGTTTAGTACTGTCAACTTTGGCAAAGCGGGCGTTGTTGATCCGTACAAGGCGAGTTAGCTCCAGGTTATCATAATGTACATCCCCTTTGGCCGAGCCAATAAAATCCCAGCCATGTATGTCATCGGCATAGCCGTTTTTATCATCATCCTTTTTATTTGCGGCGGTTTCTTGCGGGTTGTTCCAGATCACCTTTTTAAGGTCCTCATGGTCCACATCAATACCCCCATCAATTACGGCTACCAGCACTGTAACGTGTTTTTTGCCTTTTAACAGTTCATTGTATGCTTTTTCGGTACTGATCCCAAATACAGAATCGGTTTTAAGATCAAGGTTTTGCCAGTTAGGTTTAGTTTTTGGAGCATCCTGCGCATAAGTGAATACAGGTAAGCAAAGCCCGGCTACCAGCACAAGCTTTTTAAGCGGAAAATTGTTTATCATTAATACTTTCAGTAATAGTTTATAAGTACAAAAACTCTAAAGTAGGTTTTTAATTGTTTAAAAAATGTGCGGGTTTGGTGATTTTAACACGTTTTCAGGAAAAAATATTTTTCTGATCACTCTACTTTTTGCTCAAAAATATGTTCAATTATAAATTTTGATTCTGCTACATAAACCTTTTTCCTGATCAGTTCCCGTAAATCGTCGGTGGCACCATCCCTTATCTCATACTTCTTTTCTTTGCAGGTTTTTATAAAACCTGTATACAATTGTTTCGCTTTGCCTGTTTCGCCTTTTGCAAGTGTGGCAAGCGCTATATTAAACATGGCGTAAGTGGCGTCATCCTGGTATTTCAGCGCCTTGTAAGAGTATTTTATACAGTCATCAAATTTACCAGCGCAATAATATGACCACCCCAGGTTCCCCAATGCATTGGCATAAGTGCTGTCAATAGCTATTGCTTTTTTGGCGGCATCAATAGCTGCCAGGTAGTTACCCGATTGCGTATAGCTTAAATTGAGCCCTACATAGGCGTATTTATAGGTCGGGTCGGCCTTTACTGCTTTCTGATGATAAGTTATGGCTGTTTCATATTGCTTTTTCTGATAGTAGCAATCACCTATCCTGTCGTATGGAAAAGGATATGATTTATCAATGCTGATAGCTTTTTGGAGATCTTTTATGGCATCATCCAATTTATCTGCGTAATAATAAGCGTCGCCGCGATCAACATAAAAAGTCCGTCGGTCGGGTTCCAGGTTGATGGCCTGTGTGTAAAGACTGATTGCTGTTTCGTATTCGTTTCTGTCGCAATAAATATCGCCTTTCAGGTTATAGCCGTCACCATCGTCGGCATTTTGGTTAATATGCAGATTGATAAAATAAAGGGCGCTATCAGGCATATCCATATTTTTGTAGCACCTGGTGAGGTTGTAGTAAGTCCAACTATAATTGGGCTTTAACTGTAATGTCAATCGCAGATCAGTTGCTGCTTCCTTATATTTTTCAAGATCGATCAGGCAGTCGGCCCGGTCATAATAAAGTACAAAATAGCCCGGAAAAAATTTAATGGCCTGGTTGTAATCAGCTATCGCCTTGTCAACCTCATCAAGATTATAATAGCACTTAGCCCGCATCTGGTATGCATGGGCATACTGTGGCCATACCGCCAATATTTGATCACAATACGTTATACATTCCCGGTATTTATGTTCATCAAACAGCATTTCTGCTTTCATTGTGTTGGCCGAAATCAATTCCGGACTGTCTTTTAGCAACCGGTTCAATTCAGTGCCCAAAGCCGATTTTCCTTTAAATGACGCGGTAAGTAATTTTAATCGTTTAGCAAAAACGGTATTAGGAGCATTTTTTAAAAAGCCGTCTAAAATTTTATCGGCATTTTTATCGCTGGGCTGTGATGTGAATACCAGTTTAAAAAAATCTTTCCCCAGCTGTTTTTCCGCAGGCGAAAGATTGCTATTGTCAGCAATATCCTTAACAAGGCTAAAAACTTCATAGCCCTGATAGGGCATGATCCGCGTTACATCTTTTTGTAAAGTGATGTTTTTAATGCTTTTGGATAGCAACATCATTCCTTTATCAATGCTGTCTTGCCTGAAACAGGTGATAGCCTCTTTTAAATAGGATGCATAGTCGCTGATCTGATAACCAGGTGCGGTTATTGGTACAGAAATTTTTTTACTGGAAGTATCCGCCGGTACTAAAGCCCAGGTGGTTAAGGGTCCTAAAATAAACAGCCAAAAAGCTATTGGTTTGAATGATAAGGTCATGCTATAAAAATAGCATATCCGGTTAATATTAAAAAATGGAAATGGGTTGCCTGCTTAATCCTATTTACCCAGCTCGGCCCTTACCTTTTTTACCTCAGCCGCAGTAACCAGGCTGCTGTTATTACCAAAGTTATTGCGGATGTAAGTGAGTACCGACGCGATATCAGCATCACTTAAAAAGTTATGCTTGGGCATGGCGCTGTTGTAAGGCCTGTTTTTGACTTTGATCGGCCCATCGAGGCCATTAAGCAGTACCCTTATAGCGAGGTCTTTTTCCATAAATTTACCACCGGTTACCCATTCCGATCCGCTAAGCGGCGGGATCATATTACCATCGCCGCGGCCATTTTTTTGATGGCAGTTGGCACAATAGGTATTGTAAATTTTAGCGCCGCCTTTGAGCATGCCGGTTTGCAAATCGCTCTTTAAAACATCGGGCAATCTGAAACCCGGCAGTTTTTTACGGAGCTCCATTTTGGCAAGTTCGGCCTTGCCAAACCCGGCTTTGTTACCCGTGTAGGAAATTTTCCAGATCTTTCCTTCCTCTGTTTCGCTGATGTATAAGGAACCATCGGGCCCCATGGCCAGCCCCATTGGCCGGTAAGCCGCGTCACTTACGCTTACTACCGTGTTTTTTCCGGTGAAGCCATCGGCAAAAACTTCCCATTGCCCAAAAGGTTTGCCGTTTTTAAAGGGTACAAAGCATACAAAAAAGCCAGCCTGTGGGTAAGGCGATCTGTTGGTTGAACCATGAAAGGCAATAAAAGCCCCGTTTTTATATCTTGCCGGAAACTGATCGCCGGTATAAAAAAACAGGTCGTTGGGGGCCCAGTGCGCTGGGAAAGCCATAATAGGCTGAGTGTATTTAGCGCCGTAGCCTGCTTTTATGCCATCGCCGCCATATTCGGGGTTCAGAAGTTTTTTCTTTTTAATAGGATCGTAATAATAGTATGGCCAGCCTACATCCGTGCCTTTTTTTACTTTAATAAACTCTTCAGCAGGCAGCACAGCGCTTTGCCAGGCACTGAATATTTTAGGGAACTGCAGACGCAGGTCGTCGCGACCGTGGGCTACCACATACAGGCAATTGTCGGCAGTATTCCAGTCCATAGCAACAACGCTGCGCATACCTGTGGCATAACGGATACCATCGGTCTGTACTTGATTAGGTTTAGCCTCATCAAACTGCCAGATGCCCCCATATTGCTGCAGCAAGGGGCAGCCCTTGATCCCTTTTGAACCGGGCACCCTGTTTTGCTCCTGGCAGGCGTTTGAGGGCGCGCCAAATGCCACGTACATGTGCCCGGCATTATCAAAGGCCAATGGCTTAGCGTCATGCTCATGCGGGGCGGTAGCATCATGCAAAATCAATTCGAGCGGGGCATCGGGTACCAATGTTTGCGGATTTAATTTGGTTCGATAAACATTTGCCTCCGAGCTGAAGTACAGGTATCCTTTATGTACCCTCATGCCTGTGCCATAGGGACCTTTGTCTTCATAATTGGCAAACTTTTTAATGATGTCTGCCCGTCCATCGCCGTTAGTATCACGCAGGGCAACGTTGCCGCCGATAGAATCGGGGAAGCGGAGTTTTACATAAATATCGCCATTGGTGTTCACCGCGATGTGACGTGCGCGGCCTTCCAAACTATCCACCACCACAACCGCTTTAAATTTGCCGGGCAGGAATAAGCCGCCATTGGTGGCAGTATCCTTAGCTGGCGGGACGGTGTTATTCCCGATGTTTTTAAAACTGACTATAAGCAGGGCACACAGTACCAGCATCACGCCGGTCGCGTTTTTTTTATTTTTCATTTGAGACGAACAGGTTATCTAAATGCAGGATTGGTATTAAACGGCAATGTCCTGCTATAAAAGCGATTTTGCAGGTAAATGTTTAGGAAGATTCATTTTTATTGCCTGAGAGACTAAATATTATAACATGGGCCGGATGTAAGGATATCATATTATCCCAAAAAGTCCTATCTTTTCAACAAAACAAAAGATCCATGCCCGAAACACATCCCGAAAAAAACAAATTAGGCCTGTGGACCAGTACTTCGCTGGTGATTGGCAATATGATTGGTGCAGGCATTTTCCTGATGCCAGCGGCTATGGCTTCGTTCGGGAGTATTGGTTTGCTGGGCTGGGTGTTCTCGGCAATAGGCTCGTTCTTTTTAGCGAAGGTTTTCAGCAACCTGAGCAAGCTGTTGCCACATGCTACCGGCGGCCCGTATGCCTACACCCGCGACGGGCTGGGCGATTTCATTGGATTTTTAGTGGCCTGGGGATATTACCTTGCTGTGGCCTGTGCCAACGCGGCTATTACTATCTCGTTTGTGAGCGCCTTAAGTACCTTTTTTCCAATATTGGGAAGCAGCAGTGTTATTGCTGTGATTACCGGTTTATGTTCTATCTGGTTATTAGCTTATATCAATACGTTGGGCGTCGTTACCGGTGGCAAGCTGCAATTGGTTACCACTATTTTAAAGGTGTTACCACTGCTGCTGGTAGCTATCGGCGGTTTGTTTTTCATCAAGGCGGCAAACTTTGAACCTTTTAACGCCAGCGGGACAGGCATAGTCAGCGCCCTGCAGGCAACCGCTACTATGACCATGTTTGCGTTTATTGGTATTGAAAGCGCCACCGTACCGTCGGGCAGCGTGGCCAATCCCGAAAAAACAGTGGCCAGGGCAACTATGCTGGGACTGCTTATTACCACCTTTATCTATATACTGGGGAGTGTAAGCGTGATCGGTATTATCCCGGCGGCGCAGCTGCAAAAATCACTTACCCCTTATGCCGATACCGCGGTGATCATCTACGGCAGCAGCGCCCGCTACTGGGTTAGCGCCGGTATTGCCATCGCCGCTTTCGGTTCACTGAACGGGTGGACATTGCTACAAGGACAAGTGCCTTATGCCATTTCAAAAGATCAACTTTTCCCGCCGATATTCAGCCGCACTAATAAAAAGGGGGTACCTTATATGGGTATTATCATCAGCAGTATTATGGTATCGCTGTTTATGGCCATGAATTATACCAAAGGCCTGGTAACACAATTTAAATTTCTGCTGCTGCTTTCGCTGTTGAGCGTTTTGATTCCCTATTTGTTATCGGCAGCGGCTTACCTGGTTATCCGGGTACGAAAAAGCCCAAAGGCGGGCGGCTGGGCCGGAGCTATAGCACTGGCTATGCTGGCTTTTGCCTATGCGCTTTGGGCTATTTCGGGAGCCGGGCAGGAGGCTGTATATTACGGCTTTTTACTGCTGATGGCCGGGATCCCGTTTTATGTTTGGGCCGCATTTACCAAAAATGCGAATTAGTTTTTCTTAAATATTACAAAGCCCCTGCTTTGATTTCGTCAACTACTGCCGGATCAAGCAAAGTACTGGTATCGCCCAGGTTTGAGGTATCGCCCTCGGCTATCTTGCGCAAAATGCGGCGCATGATCTTGCCCGAACGTGTTTTTGGCAAGCCGGTTACAAACTGGATCTTATCCGGTTTGGCTATCGGGCCAATGATACGTGATACCGTCATGATGATATCCTTGCGGGTAATGTCCTCATCGCCATGTTTATCAGGGCTCACCACATAGGCATAAACACCCTGGCCTTTAATGTCATGCGGATAACCAACAACTGCCGATTCAACTACGCTGCTATGCATGTTGATGGCATTCTCCACTTCGGCAGTGCCTATACGGTGACCGGATACGTTCAATACGTCATCCACGCGACCGGTAATGCGGTAATAGCCATCCTCATCGCGCAGACAGCCATCCCCGGTGAAATACATGTTTTCGTAAGTGGCGAAGTAAGTGGTGCGGCAGCGCTCATGATCGCCATAAGTAGTACGCAGCATGCCCGGCCATGGAAATTTGATACACAGGTTGCCGCTTACGCCATTGCCTTCAATCACTTTACCGTTTTCGTCAACCAAAACAGGTTGTACGCCTGGTAATGGTAAGGTGGCATACCCCGGTTTGGTTGGGGTAATACCGGCGATAGGAGAAATCATGATACCGCCATTTTCGGTTTGCCACCAGGTGTCAACAATCGGGCAGCGGTTTTTGCCGATATTGTCATCAAACCAATGCCATGCTTCCTCATTGATAGGCTCACCTACAGAGCCCAATTTTTTAAGCGAGCTTAGGTCTTTATTATTTACGTTATCCAGCCCGAAACTCATCAGTGAGCGGATAGCTGTTGGCGCGGTATATAATATGTTTACTTTGAATTTATCTACAATCTCCCAGAAACGACCACAATCAGGATAAGTTGGGATCCCTTCGAACATCAGCGTGGTAGCCCCCTGCGAAAGCGGGCCATATACGATATAAGAGTGACCGGTGATCCAGCCGATATCGGCAGTACAGAAATATACCTCGCCCTGGTTGTACTGGAATACGTTGGCAAAAGTATAACCTGTATAAACCATATAGCCGCCGCAGGTATGTACCACCCCTTTGGGTTTACCCGTTGAGCCAGATGTGTACAGGATGAAGAGCATATCTTCAGCATCCATTACCTCGGCAGGGCAGCTTGGGTTACCTTGTGTTTCCACTTTTTTGATCTCATCTTCCCACCAAACATCGCGGCCTTTGATCATGGATACCGGCGTGCGGCTGCGGGTAAGCACAATAACTTTTTTAACCGAGCGGCATTGTACCAAAGCATCATCAATCACAGTTTTAAGCGGAACTTCCTTATTGCCGCGCTTGCCGCCATCGCAGGTGATCACGATGTTGCACTCGGCATCGTTGATCCTATCGGCAATGGACTGTGCAGAAAAACCACCAAACACTACCGAGTGGATAGCACCGATACGCGCACAAGCCAAAACAGCAATAGCCAGCTCGGGGATCATGGGCATATAAATACAAACACGGTCACCTTTTTTTGCGCCGTTGTTTTTAAGTACGTTGGCAAACTGGCACACTTTATCATGCAACTGGCGGTATGTTAAAATGCGGTGATCCTCTTCCGGGTCGTTAGGTTCCCAGATGATAGCGGGTTTATCGCCAAGAGTTTCGAGGTGACGGTCGAGACAGTTTTCGGTTATATTGAGTTTTGCACCCTGGAACCATTTGATCTTAGGCTCCTTAAAGTTCCAGTCCAGTACGGTGTCCCACTTTTTTTGCCATAAAAAATTATCGGCAATGCCGGCCCAAAACTGCTCGGGCTGCTCAACACTTTGCTGGTAAACTTTTTTGTACTCTTCAAATGATGTAATTTTCATCGGTTGGTTGTTTGGTTGATGAAGCTGTTCCGGGTTTAAATTGTTTGTTTTTTGTCCTCCGTACCAAGTTTCATGCTGGTTTAAATGGTGGGCGTAATTTAATAATTTATGTGTGATGTATATATTAAAATTCTTACTTTTTAAAATATTTTAAAAAGTAAGAATTGGACAATTGCAGGCTTTAGATTTTGGTATTGTTATTGGTTTGTGCAGGAGGCGCGTTAGGGATAGAAGTGGAAAGCCCGCAGCGAACGAGGGGGAGCGTAGGGGCAAAGCGAGGACTTGCAACGGAAAGCCCGGGCCGCAGGCAACGCCCATGTTATAAACCCGATTGGGAGGCCATCTCCTTGCATTGGATACACGGCATGTGGGGCACCGATAAATCCGGCATGGCTTCCTGTTTTGATTGGCCAATAATACACAACCGAATATGCTATGATAATGCGCACAGCCGCCTAAAATTTTGTTACTTTTGCTCATATTGCTATACTAATTTATGAGCGAAGAAAGATCACTGAACTTTATAGAGGAAATTGTTGAAGAAGATTTGGCTGCCGGTAAAAACGACAACCGTGTACTTACCCGTTTCCCGCCCGAACCTAATGGTTACCTGCATATTGGTCATGCCAAGTCAATTTGCCTTAACTTTGGTTTGGCAAAAAAATACAATGGCCTTACCAACCTCCGTTTTGACGATACCAACCCTGTTAAGGAGGATGTTGAATATGTTGACAGTATTAAGGAAGATGTAAAATGGCTTGGCTTTGATTGGGCCAATGAGCTTTATGCTTCTGATTATTTCGATCAGCTGTATGCCTTTGCCGTTGAACTGATCAAAAATAACCTGGCCTATGTTGATGACAGCACAGCCGAAGAAATAGCCGCCCAGAAAGGTACACCTACCGAACCGGGCACGCCAAACCAATACCGCAGTCGCTCCGTAGAGGAAAACCTGCAGCTGTTTGCCGATATGAAAGATGGCAAATACCCCGACGGCGCGAAAGTACTGCGTGCAAAGGTTGACCTGGCATCGCCCAACATGCACCTGCGCGACCCATTGATGTACCGTATTAAACACGCTCATCACCATCGTACAGGCGATAAATGGTGTATTTACCCGATGTATGATTTTGCTCACGGGCAATCGGATGCTATTGAAGAGATCACGCACTCTATCTGTACGCTGGAGTTTGTACCTCACCGTCCATTGTACGATTGGTTTATTGAAAAACTGAATATTTTCCCGTCAAAACAATACGAGTTTGCCCGCTTAAACCTTAACTATACGGTAATGAGCAAGCGCAAATTGCTGCAACTGGTTAACGAAAACTATGTTGATGGCTGGGACGATCCGCGGATGCCTACCATCAGTGGTTTACGCCGCCGTGGTTATACTCCTGCTTCTATCCGTGAGTTTTGCGAGCGTATTGGCGTTGCCAAACGCGAAAACATGATAGATGTTGGCTTGCTGGAATTTTGTATCCGCGAGGACCTGAACAAAACCGCATGGCGCCGTATGGCTGTGCTTGATCCGGTTAAGCTGATCCTGGATAATTATCCTGAAGGCGAAACCGAAATAATGCACGGCGAAAACAACCCCGAAGTTGAAGGTGGAGATGGCGGCAGGGATATTCCGTTTGGCCGTGAGTTGTGGATAGAGCGTGAGGACTTTATGGAGGTTGCGCCTAAAAAATTCTTCCGTTTAGGTATCGGGCTGATGGTGCGCCTAAAAAACGCTTATATCATTAAAGGTGAAAGCATTGTGAAAGACGCCGATGGTAACATCACCGAGATCCATTGTAGCTATCTGCCCGAATCAAAATCAGGCCATGATACCAGCGGCATTAATGTAAAAGGCACCATCCACTGGGTGAGTGTTGAACACGCCAAAACTGCCGAGGTGAGGTTATACGACCGTTTATTCCAGGTTGAAGACCCTTCAAATGAGGATGGCGACTTTAAAGATTATATCAACCCTAACAGCCTGCATGTATTATCAACCGTATACATTGAACCAGATTTAGTTAATGCCGAGTTAGGCAAGCCGGTTCAGTTTATGCGTAAAGGTTATTTTACTTTAGATAAAAACTCGACTCAGGATAAACTGGTGTTTAACCGCACCGTTACATTGAAGGACGGCTGGGGTAAAAAGTAATCGCCCCTCGGCCCCGCTTAAAAAAATCATGTCATTGCGAGCGAAGCGTGGCAATCGCACGGAAGCATATCCGCCCTGTATAGCATGCGATTGCTTCGTCGTTCCTCCTCGCAATGACATGTTTTTTGTGTTCCGGACATCCGTGACGACAACAACGGCATAGCTTTTAGCTTCTAATTCCCTTTAAATTCAGCCTTCCGTTTTTCCATAAAAGCTGCTACGCCTTCTTTAAAATCTTTTGTGCCGAAGCATTTGCCAAACTCGGTTATTTCAGTTTCATAGCCATTAATGCCATCGGTATAAGCGGCATTGATACTGCGGATAGCTGCCGCAAGGGCTAAAGGGGCACGGGATAATATTTTATTCAGGATCTCTTCGGCTTTTATAAGGAGTTCCTCAGCAGTTGTTACGTGGGTAACCAGGCCATATTGCAGGGCATCGGCAGCAGTGATCATATCTGCCGTAAGGATCATTTCCATTGCTTTGCCTTTGCCAACCAGTTGGGTAAGGCGCTGTGTACCCCCATAACCGGGGATCAGCCCTAAAGTTACTTCAGGCAGGCCCATTTTAGCATTGTCAGATGCTATGCGGATGTGGCAGGCCATGGCCAGTTCGAGCCCACCGCCCAAAGCAAACCCATTTACCGCTGCTATTACCGGCTTGCTGCCGTTGGCTATTAAATCAAAAACTGCGGTGTGGCCTGTACGCGAAAGCTGTGCACCTCCTTCAATATTCAGCGCTGCAAACTCACTGATATCTGCCCCGGCAACAAATGCTTTTGGTCCGGCTCCGGTAATGATGATACCACCAACCTCCGGATTTTGGAAAGCCAGGGTAAAAGCGCTATGCAGTTCGGCCAGCGTATCTTTATTAAGAGCGTTCAGTTTGCTTTCGCGGTTAATGGTGATTTGTTGAACGCGGCCCTTGTTTGCTATCAGTAAATTTTGAAATTCCATAGGTATTAGAAATTGCGGTGTTCATGTACCCAACCGGTTATATATTTTACAATATCCTGCGTACTGGTGCCGGGCGGAAAAAGCTCGCCAACGCCCAGTTTTTGCAACTCGAGCATATCTTCATGCGGAATAATACCACCGCCGGTAACCAAAACATCATCCATTTTTTTCTCTTTAATAAGATTAATGATGCGCGGAAATACCGTCATGTGTGCGCCCGAAAGTATAGAAATGCCAATGGCGTCCACATCCTCCTGCAGGGCAGTGTTCACCACCATTTCGGGGGTTTGGCGTAGCCCGGTATAAATAACTTCCATACCTGCATCGCGCAGCGAAGTGGCAATAATGCGCGCGCCGCGGTCATGGCCATCGAGCCCTACTTTGGCAACTAAAACACGGATTGGTCGGTTAAAGGTATTACTCATGAATAACCTATTGGTTTTTGTAAAAGTAATAAGAAAATTATGGAAGTTGTTTGTGTTTATTATAGGCTGTTTAAAACGATAGTTTTTGAATGTAGAGATGCATAATTGCATCTCACACGTGCAATTTACGGCAGCTGAGGTGCTTTTGAAATCGGCTTGTCCTTCAGGAGACGCAATTATGCATCCCTACAATTTTTCTCATTTTTAAGCAAGTTTATTGATAATGGCTTGATCTTGAGTTAGTTTTTTGATCGATTTATAAATATGGGCGTTGCCTGCGGCCCGTGCTATACGCTCATACTGCACCGGCATTAGCCACAAGCCGGTATCCGCTCCTATCACTAACGCAGCCCTTCGCGCATCATCTCTAAAATATATTTCGTACTTCATCATGGTTCTTTCCGGAAATTTCCCCGATCGTTATTCGGGAAGGTGGTAAGTATCATTGCTTAATAGCCGGCAAATTCTTCACGGCCTTTAGCAATGCTGTCTCTGTAGCGGCATTCACATTCACCAGGTAAAGCAGCTTAGCCCCCTTTGCGGCTGAGAGATTACCTATTAAAAAAAATTCTGACTGAATTTGGAACTCTTCTAGGCCATTCGTCTACCGTTATATGAAAACCATGCCACTGTTTCTGAGTGTTATCGCCTTCGTAAAAAAATTCAATGTAAGTATTGAAGTCCTCATCGTATTTAAAAAACCTTTTCTTTACTGCAAAGTCTGCAATAGCTTCGTTTAATAGATTTTGTGCCTGTTCTCGACTGCATAACAATGGGGCTGCTGATGGCCAGTGACCAACGCCATTTTCACCATGTTTATTGGAAAAATGGAATACTCGCGGTTCGCCAATATCCGCAAACCACTGAATAACGGCGGTCGAATTGTTAATAATCTGACAGTCAAGCTTTTCGAAATTGCCTGCCGAAACTTTTAAGCGTTGAACATTTCCGGGGGCCCCATTTAAGGATAATAGACATACTTTATCATTTTCCTGTACAAATTGAAGCGCCGCATAGGGGGCATAAATAAGATGAGAACCTTCTTCTGCAAATTGAACGGAGAATAAGACATAATTATGATTACTTACAGCCGAAGCATTCTCCAAAACTACTGATAGTTGATTCCCTATCGATGCCGTGAAGTTTTCGTCTAAATCAGTACAGTGGTGAATAAAATCTGATAGTTGCTCTCTTGAATAATAAACATTCGATTGATGTGAATAGGCGAGCCGAATCATTTTATAAAGATCACTTAAAAAATTTTGCTGTTGGTTTACATAATGTTCCCAATTCAAATCGACATAAAAGTTAAGATCATGATACATTTTAAAACCCCATTAAGAATTTTCTGTCAATTGTGAACTGATCAAAGAAACCCTTTGGTGCATATTTAATTTTGCCTCCTTCTTCAATTTTTATCTTGGTAGGTACGCTCAGATGTTCAATTTCGTTTCTTTCGAAATGATAAATCGATACTAATGCCTTATCTATCCCTTTACTAGTTTCTTCAAATCTCTTGCTTTGCACTAAAATTCCATTAACTATATGATCGCTATGAGTTTCTACTACTAGTTGTACGCCAGCTTGTGCAGCTAAACAAATCAGTTCGGCGAGTTTCGCTTGACCATTAGGGTGGATATGTGCTTCTGGATTCTCAATAAAAATGAGTGCACCGGATGGAGCAGAAAGAATCGCAACTAAAATTGGCATTACATATGATAAGCCGAAACCAACGTTTATTGATTTAAACGCAGCCGTCCGGCCCTCTTTCGACTCTGTTGAAAACTGATATTTTAATTCGTATCCGAGATTTCCAATATCTTCGACAATTATATTTACGCCTTCGCTGATTTCACGTTCCCAAGCTGTAGTTTGATAAAAAAGGTCTGTTGAATCAATGTTATTATTACGTAAACTTTCCAAGACATCCATGTCCGCATTTTCCATAAGAAAATGTACAAAGTGTTCAGCTCGCCCCTCTAAAACAGAAATCTGATTATAGATGCCAACAACTACATCATCTTTTTGATAGATTGCTTGTGGCCCCATACGTGCTGCACTTATAAATTGGCAATGTTTATCGAATAGGTTTTCCTTGGAAAGTAATTCTTTATCTGAAATGTGATCAAACTCTTCAGATTTCTTCATTAAGGTTTTAACGAGATCAGATTCTTTAACTGCTTCAAATCTGTATTCTAATTTAATGTTATCGGTTTGGACATTTATGCCAATTGCGTTACTCTCCGCAAATTCATAAATCGCATCCTTTGCTGTTCCTATATTAATAGGATTGGATTTGAGGTCAAGGTAGTCGAAGTTTGAGTTTCCTAAAAATGATTCTCTCAAAAGTAAAGTCGCTTGTATTGCCGATGATTTCCCTACTCCGTTTGAACCACAAAGAAGCGTTAGGTTCCCCATCTTTAATGTCGAGTTTTTATGGGATTTAAAATTAATAAGTTCTAGCTCCCTTATCATAGTGTATAGTATCTAATTAATTCGATAAAGTCCTCATGTCTTTGTTTAACGCGATCTTTAGTTGCTGTTCCAGTAGTAATTGACGCCCAGAACTTACTTTGAAGTTGAAGGTTTCTAAATTGTTCTAAGAAAGATTCCCGGCGGGACCTAAGTTCTAGCCTCTTGCTATCAGATAACTTAGAGAACCTAACACTTATGGTTTCGAATAGTGGTTTGTTAATCGGTTTACGTTTATCATTAATATTGGTTCTTTTCCTAAAAGCATCTCGTCCAAAAATATCAAAAGCAAGTTCCATGGCGTTTTTGAAAGATTGTTTTATTTTTAATTGTTCAGTTTCTGACCGCGGTATTGCAATTGTTCCTTTAGTTAGATAAGAATCCATGTCAGGCTCATAGCTCTCATAATCCATCAAGAAGAAAGTTACAAATCTAGTAACGAAGTCTAGATCCTGCTGCCTTTCGCTAGGGATTGAATTATCCGTTGCTTTAAGGAATGATTTACCTTCATCGGTATCGGGGGAAACAAGTTCCTCCAAAAAATCGATCTGGTAACCTTGAAAAAGTGCCGTTCTAATCTCTTGAGTTTCCAGTTGTATCCCACCTTGATTGATCCTGCTAAAAATATTGTATTTCACCTGATCAGGAGTGCCTTTACCAATAAGATTAATTGTTACTTGACTCGTTGATATCCTACGTTGGATATCTCTAGGTAATTCAGTGTAAAGTCGACCATCAAACTCTGATCTAAATTCTAAGTTTTGCAATCGAAATGGTTCACGGTTCGAGCTTATCGTATTTTGTTTAGTACCCGCTAGTATAAAATGCTCCAGTGTGCTTATTCTTTGTAAACCGTCAATCACCCGCCACTTTTTATCGGCCCCTTCGTCAAAATAGAATAAGGGTATAGGTAGATTTAGCATCAATGACTCAATAAACCTACTTTTGGTTTTTGGCTTCCACAAATTAGGTAGACGCTGATATTTGGGAATAAGAATCTCGTCGTATTCTAACATTTCAACCAACTGCCCAATTGTCCTAGGCACAATGCTTATACTAATGTCATTGGGATTAAATGGATTATCATTAGGTACATTTTCGTTACCCTCTTCTTGTTCAACTGGCTCAGAAGGTTCTGTTGATTCAATCATGTTTCTGCAATGGGTTAACCAACGTAAATATATAAATAAGTATAATGCAATTTGTTCGTTATGGAAAAACTACCAGTCCATAAAGTAAGTGATTCCTTTCAAAGGAAGGCTATCTTTTACATGTATAAGCTAAAGTAGTATATTTTAGCAATCGTTTTGGGTTTCCTTTTGGAAGCCTAGTTATTTAACATTTTCCTCTTTTTTTAACTCTTAACTCAGACGGACGTTCCATTGGAGGGGCAATTTTATTTGTATCTCTACAGATAACCGAAGTGTTGAAAACAGGGATGCTCAGGTTAAGTGCGAACGCGCTGATGAACCAAAGCGCCAGGAGGAGCACCCAATAATGTAAGCGCCTGAATCATTTATATATCACCACAAAGAAAAACACAAGTGAGGCGGAGTAATTGAAGCAAAAAGCACCAAAAGCAGTTCCTTCGGTGAGTTCAAAAAGGCCGGCCCCCTCCATAAGGAGGAGCCCGGCAGATATAGTGATTAGGATTAGGCCAGGTTTAACGGTACTATCTTCAAATAAAATTGCTTTAAGGTTTTTCATGTTTTGTAAATTAAAAGTACTTTATATTTCAAAGTTTATAAATAAAAAAAATTACAGTTTTTGTTGTTTGATCAAATTTTCGAGGGCGAGGAGGTGCAGCCGGAAAGCTGCCCGGCCTTTTTCGGATGTCAGGTAACGTGTATTGGGTTTGCGGCCTATGAAAGTTTTCTCCACCTGGATGTACTCTTCCTTCTCCAGCGCTTTCAGGTGCGATGCCAGGTTACCGTCGGTAAGGTTAAGCAATTCTTTAAGCGAGTTAAAGTCGTAGCTTTCATTAGCAACCAATACGCTCATGATTTGCAGGCGAATGCGGTTTTCAAAGGCTTTATCAAACTGATCTAATGATATCTTCACTTATCGTATCTAAAATGCATTACTGTACCATAAATAATGTGGAGCAGGCCGAAACCCAGACTCCAGAAAATTAAGCCGTAACCCGGCATTACAGCACACAGCAAACCTAATAAAATCTCCAATATCCCCAAGCTCCTAATACCCGAATATGTATAATGGCTGCCTGCGACTAACGACATACCGTAAAATATCAATGTAACAGGTGCCACAACACCATAATAACCACGATAAACAAGTATAATAGTAAATAAACCGCCGCTTACCAATGGGATTGCCATATTAATGAGCAGGCGTTTGCTGCCGGCGCTCCAAAATGGCTGACCGTTTTTTTTAGCCTTGCGTACCGATAGCCAGATCCCCGTGCCAATGGACAGTACAAGCACCGCGATTGCTACGATAAATAATTTTATGATCAGCACTTCTTCATTGTAAGTATGGCGCTCCCTGAGGGTAGTATACTCGCCCTGCAGCAAACTGTATCCTATGCCGGCGCCGGCGAAGGCATAGATGCCCGCCATCACACCCGAAAGGCCGCTAAGCGAAATAAACTTGGCCGAACGCTCCATCAGGTCGCGGATGGAACTTAACTCTGCATGAATATCTTGTTCTTTCATCAAAAGTACTTTGTTGTTCAAAGTTATATATAAGATTTGATTTTGCAAGAGGGGGATTGAGTTTTCTCAAATTATTTGCATCGCGCATAGTTAACTCACCCGGTCTGCGCTACGCTGGACCACCCTCTCTTCGCCTTCGGCGGAAAGAGGGCAGGAAAAAAAGAAAAACCCCTCTTTACGCTTGCGTAGAGAGGGGTGACAAGCGCAGCGATGTCGGGGCGAGTTAACACGTCGGCATACTTAATTTAATTTTCAGTATTTATTGAAAATTTAAAATGTATTGTATATTTGTTTCAGAAAACACTGAAAATTATGAAAACGCTCAAGAACCACATGATCCTGTTTGATGCAGAATGCCCGATGTGCCGTGCTTATACCGGTGCCTTTGTAAAAACAGGGATGCTTGATGCTGATGGCCGCGCTGCGTACCAGGAAGCACATGCAGGTACCTGCCCTGTTTATGACAGGCAAAGGGCTGTTAACGAAATAGCCTTAATTAACCTAAAAAGCGGCGAGGTTACCTACGGTGTTAAAAGCCTTTTCAAAATAATTGCCAATACCTGGCCTGTATTTACTCCCTTATTTGCTTTTAAACCATTCATCTGGCTCATGAGCAAGGTTTATGCTTTTATATCATACAACAGGAGGGTAATTATCCCTGCTGCCGAAACCGGCTTCGAATACCAGCCTACGTTTAAGCTGCATTATCGTTTATTGTATTTGCTTTTCACCTGGTTTTGTACAGGGTTTATACTTACCGCTTATGCACATCTGCTTAGGGGGATTGTTCCTTTAGGCAGCCCCTATCGTGAGTACCTGATCTGCGGCGGGCAGATCCTTTTCCAGGGAGCAGCTATATGCAGCTTTGACCGCCGTAACCTGTGGACCTACCTCGGCAACATGATGACCATCTCTTTTGCAGGCAGCTTATTACTGCTGATGGGGTTGGTTGTAAATCACTTTTTTCAATTCGGCCCGCTGATTTACACCCTGTATTTTATGGCGGTAGCAGGTTTAATGTTCCTTGAACACATCCGCCGTACCAAATTGCTTGGGCTTGGCTGGGTACTCACCGTTACCTGGGTAACTTATCGTATCGTTTTATTATTACTTATTTTAAACCTTAACTGATCATGAAAGCTTATAAAAAAATCGTACTGGCCGGCGGCAATGGTTATCTCGGTACCGTACTGGCCAAATACTACCGCGATTTGGCAGACGAGGTGATCATCCTGGCCCGCAAACAAAAACCTGTTGATGGCAACGTACATACCGCTGTTTGGGATGGCGAAACCGAAGGGGGATGGACGGTTCACCTTGCCGGTGCCGATATGCTGATTAACCTGTGCGGCAAAAATGTAAACTGCCGCTACACCGAAAAGAACAAGCGGGAGATCATCCGTTCAAGGGTAGTACCTACCGAACTATTAGGCAGGGTGATCCATAAGATGGAAAACCCGCCAAAGGTTTGGATCAATGTAACTTCTGCCACCATTTACCGCCACGCCGAAGACCGTCCGCAGGATGAGGATACCGGTGAGATTGGTTATGGCTTTTCTATTGATGTTTGCAACATCTGGGAAAACACTTTCTTTAAAACAGATACGCCCCATACCCGTAAAATTGCCCTGTGCATGGGCATTGTGTTAGGCCGAAGCGACAGCGTTTTTCCGCGGTTGCTTAACCTGGTTAGGTTTGGCCTCGGCGGCAAACAAGGCGATGGGCAGCAATACATAGCCTGGGTGCATGAGCATGATGTAGCCCGGAGCACCCAATGGCTGTTAGACCACCCCGAATTAAATGGCATATTTAACTGCACTGCCCCTGAAGCCGTAAAGAATACTGATATGATGCAGATTATCCGCAAGGCTTATGGTGCGCCTTTCGGTTTACCTGCCCCTCAGTGGCTGCTGGAAGTTGGCGCCATGGTAATCGGCACCGAAACCGAACTGATATTAAAAAGCCGGTGGGTAATGCCTAAGCGTTTACTGGATAGTGGGTTTAAATTTCAATATGAAAAAGCGGAGCATGCGGTGCATGATATTTTGAGTTTGAATAGGTAGCGGGTTGCTCATGTGTCAACGCGTGATGTTACTCGTTTGACGCTGTCCAACGTCTCTGACTTCAGATGGCTGTGCCTGTAGTCTGAATAAATAAGGGTTTTTTATGGTTCATAGATCATAGTTGATGGTTCATAGATTTTTTGTTATTGTTCTATGACTGAATAAGAATAACAACAGATATTACTGAACATAGCGTAGTTACAAAGTACAAACACATGGATTCGAGATCGGGGACGTCGAACAGCAATGCATTTGTTACAGGGTCATATCATTCATCAAAACGATAGGCTCGAAAAATTATGTTTTTTGAGTAAAATAGTTCGTTGCCTAAAAATGGGATTTCACGGAGATTCAATGCTGGTTCTATTTTACTGTAATTCCAATATAAATAACGTGGTAAATTGATGTGTTTTTTATTTTGGAGATAGATGATGATACATTTGATATCGTTTTTGTGGCCATAAAAAGATGAGCTGTAGCCTTTTATTTGGTTAGTTATATCTTGGTTTTGCCAAAACATATAGTCTTTTAAAATGATTTTATTTTCGGTAATTATAATCCCATAACGAATAGTCGAGATCGTTTCTATAGACTGTGCCGAAAAGTAGCCAAACATTAATAGTCCGGCAAGCATTATTCCGGCTCCGGTTAAAAGACCTTCATCCTGTATAATTTGCGGTACGGCGAGTAAAAATCCCAATAAAAGTGAGCAGAAAACAATACTTATTATCAATAAGCAGAAATATAGCGGATAGTTGAATTTTGTTTCAAAAATTGGCATGTAACAATATAAAAAACCTTGGTTAAGGTAATAATTTTAAGCCTGCTTCAGCCAATAATATACTTCGCTATTCAAAGTCAGCGGCCTCGAACATCGGCTACTCCTTTTACCATTGTCTATGGACTATCGACCATGGACTAACTAAAATTACTTGAGCCAATGGTATACGATAAAGCTCGCCGTATAAGCCAGCGCGGTCATATAGGCAAACTGGGCAGCGGGCCAGCGCCAGTCTTTGGTTTCGCGGTAAACAACGGCCACTGTACTGGCACATTGCATGGCGAAGGCATAAAACATCATGAGGGAGAAAGCCACCGCTAAGGTAAACACCGGCTCTCCGGTTTGCGGATTTTTAGCCTCGTGCATTTTTTGCTGAACCGATTGCATCTTATCGGCATCGCCCTCCACGCTGTAAATCGTGGCCATGGTACCCACAAATACCTCGCGGGCAGCGAAGGAGCTGATGAGGGCTATACCTATCTTCCAATCGAAGCCAAGGGGTTTAATAACGGGTTCAATAACATGACCAAATACGCCGGCGTATGAGTTTTCCAGTTTTTCGGATGCGATAACCTTCGTCAGACTGTCCGGTGTCATGGTTTTGGTATATTTGGGCTGGGCGTATTGTTTATCTATCTGCGCAAACCTGTCGCCGGGGCCATATGATTTCATTACCCACAGGATCACTGAAACCGCTATGATCACTTTACCGGCCTGCAGTACGAACGTTTTTGAACGGTCATACATGGTAAAGATCACGTTTTTCCACCTTGGCATGCGGTACACGGGCAGTTCCATAATAAAATAACCGCGTTCGCGGGCTTTGAGGATAAACTTCATCACAAAAGCCACAATAACAGCCGAAAAGATGCTGAGCACATACATGGCTGTAAGCGCCAACCCCTGCAGGTTAAAGATCCACCAAACGTTGCGGTTGGGCACTACCAACGCGATAAGCAGGGTATAAACCGGTAAACGGGCCGAACATGCCACCAACGGGGTCACCATAATGGTGATCATCCTGTCCTTCCAGTTTTCGATAGTGCGGGTACTCATGATAGACGGTACAGCGCAGGCAAAACCGCCGATAAGGGGTACTACTGATTTGCCATTAAGCCCTACCTTGCGCATCACCTTGTCCATCATAAAAGTAACGCGCGACATGTAGCCTGTATCTTCCAAAATGGAGATGAGCGCGAACAGGATGGCGATCTGCGGGATAAATACCAATACCCCACTCAGGCCAGCTAATACCCCATCTATGATGAGGCTGCTTAGCGGACCGGCAGGCAGTATTTTAGCAGCACCGGCCTGCAGCCAGATAAACAGGTCTTCGATGAGCGACATCGGGTATTCCGACCATGAGAAAATAGCCTGGAAAATAAAAAGTAAAATGGCGAAGAAGATCACAAAGCCAAATACTTTATGGGTAAGGATCTTATCTATCTTGTTGCTTATGGTTTCGTCGTGCGCCGTTTCAGCTTTTTTAACCGTATCGTAAAGCAGGTCGTTGATGAAGTTGTACCGGGCGATGGTTTCTGTAGCCTGTGCCTTTTGCGAGTGGAAAGAATGCTCCTGCTCCAGTTGTTCAATCCGGTCGCTCTCGGCTGCTGAAAGGTAGCTTAGCGTTTCGTGCTGGTGGGCAAGTTGCAAGGCTATATATGGATTTTCAACCTGCATCTCCCCTTTTATTTGCGCTATGATGCCCGGCGCGATGCTTTCGATATCAATAGTATCCTGCTGCAGCGGCACGCTGTTGGCAAAAGCTATGGCGCTTTTAAGCTTATCAATGCCTGTATTTTTCCTGGCGGAGATAGGGACTACCGGAACGCCCAGTTTTTTGGCAAAAAGATCAATATTGATTTTGATGCCCGCCTTGTCCGACACATCTACCATGTTAAGCGCCACCACTACGGGGATCTTGAGGTCCGCAACCTGGGTATAAAGCAGCAGGTTGCGTTTTAAATTGGATGCATCAAGGATCACCACAACCAGATCGGGCACCATGCCTTTTGATTTATCGGCCAGTACCGAAAATACGATGGATTCGTCTTTACTTTTGGGATAGATGCTGTAAGTACCCGGAAGGTCAATTATTTCGGCCATGCGGCCGTCAGGCAGGGTACAAAAGCCTGTTTTTTTATCAACAGTAACCCCCGGAAAGTTTCCGATTTTTTGATTTAACCCGGTTAATATATTAAAGAGAGTTGATTTACCGGTATTTGGATTTCCTACAAGTGCAACTCTTATATTGGTTTTCAACGCTTACAAACTACTGCAAAATGATGGTGGATGCTTCAAACCTGCGTAAGCTAAGCTGGTAGCCAGATACGTTGATGGCAATAGGATCGCCAAGTGGAGCGATACGCGAAATGCGGACCTCTTCGCCGGGTAAACAGCCCATCTCCATCAGTTTTACTGACATTTCAAGATCGGTAAATTCCTTTACAATACCAGTTTCGCCTACTTCCAGTTGTGACAGCTTCATCATTTATAATATATAACGTAGCAAATGTAAGCTTATTTATATTAAATCCAAATAAGATTTGCTATGATGTGCAGATTTTAAATAGGCAGTTGTACAAATGACTTTAGTATGAAGTTTGTACGTATACAGGGGGGGACAGACAGGCAGATTTAGGATATGCAAACAGGTTTTTAAATAGTATTGACAATGCTTTACTGACACGATTATGTCAGTGTTCAATTTTTAAAAAGCGGGTGTTCAACGTTCAATCTCTGAAAAATACAAGTCGCTGATTATCAATGATGATGTGTTCATGTTTGATACTTTGCTAATAGTCATTGAAATCAAGTGGCTGATTATCAGCGATGTTTTTTTGAAAATAATTGAAAGTGTTTACACTTTAAAAAATTGAACACCCGCAAATTGAATAGTAAATGTGCTTTGCTGATATAGATTTACCTGGCTAAGCCATCATTTGCACATCTGCATATCTGGAGTCGGCAGATTTAATTTTCCCGAAATGCGGACAGCCACAACCCTTATGGAAAATGCCGCATGATGAACCTGCCGTTAAGAGCAGCGCGCCCAATAAAATGACCAGTTTATTTTTTTTCATTTTTTCCAATTGCCTCAACAGTTAGCATTACACTAAAAATCCCCATACAAGCTCCAAGTACATCGCAAAAAAGATCGTTCCAGTCGCCGCTGCGCCAGGTGAAAACAGATGCCTGCAGCACTTCAATAAGCGCCCCGAAAAATACGCTGGTTGCCCATATCACGAATGCCCCTGTATACGTAATCCGCCGTGGTTTTTGTTGCCTGATAACGCCAAAACAAACCAGTACAATAAGGGTGAAAAATAAACCGCAGTGGGTTAGCTTATCAAAACCCTCAAAAAACATCGGGGATTTATCAACAGAATCAAGATGTATGGAGCAAATAATTAAAACAAATAAGGCCCACAAAATAGCGGGCCCATGATATTTTAAAAACAGCTTCATCTTATACGCCGATAACCGTTTTATAATCGCCGGCAGATAAAAGTGAGTCAGCATCGGCAGCATCAGCTACGGTGATCTTTACCATCCAGCCTTCGCCATATGGGTCGGTGTTAACCAGTTCGGGTTGGTTATTTAATGCCGGGTTAACTTCGGTTACGGTGCCGGCAACAGGCATAAACAGGTCTGATACCGTTTTTACTGCTTCAACGGTGCCAAAAACTTCGTCTTTAGCAACCTCTTTACCTAATGAAGTAATATCAACATACACAATGTCGCCCAGTTCGCTTTGAGCAAATTCGGTGATGCCTACGGTAGCTACATTGCCTTCAACCTTAATCCACTCGTGGTCTTTGGTGTATTTTAATTCAGCCGGAAAATTCATGTCGTTAAATTTTGTGTGCTCAAAAATAGTAAAACTTTGGCTTTCGCAATTATTGATATGTAAATTATAAAATCATCATTTTCTATATGGCATAGCAATGATTTATCGGCGATAAATTTGTAATTAAAACTTTCTTTCGGCAGATGCCATCCAATCTTCCAGGGCCTTCCGTTGGTCTGCGTTGTTTTGCAGCCACTTTGCTCCTGTTGTTTTATCGGCGCTTAAGCCAATTAATTTAACCGCCGTTGAAAAGCTTTGAGATTGTGACAGCTTATAAAAAAAAGCTGCATAGTAATTCCAAAAGAAGGTTTGTCTGCCTGGTTTTTCACCAAGTTTGCCAACGGCCGTAAAAATGTTTTTCAATTCGGTTTCCAGCTGACCGCCCGAAACCGAAACGGCGGTGCTTAGGGTTTTATTTAGTAACAGGGTTTCCGGATCTGCTTTTCCTGCTTTCAGGTCGCCTCCCTTTAGTAAACTTTGAAGGTTGGTATAAGCTTCGTCGGCGCGCGGGCCTTCCGGGTCGAGCAGCAGGAAGCTGCACAGGCCCATCAATGCTGGTACCCTTTTGTTTTGGTGGAAAGTTACCAGCCCGTATAAGCGTTGGCTATTAGCATGTTTAGGATCGAGTTTAATGGCTTCAATGGCAGCCAGCTCGGCATCGGCATATTTTTGCGCGCGGAAATAGGCTATCCCCAGGTTAAAATACAGCGGCTGATACCTCGGCTTCAATTTGATCCCCTCTTTATAAGCGTCGATGGCCTGTTGGGGTTGACGTGCAGTATCATAAATGCTGCCCATTAATTCATAAGCAGGCCCAGTTAGGTCGCCGCCTGTTTTTATCACTTTGTTGAGATAAGGTACCGCTTCCGTACCCTTGCCCGATGCATTGAGGCTGAAGGCCAGCTGGTAGTTGGCCTGCGCGTTATCTGGCTCGGCAGTAAGTGCCTCTTTGTATTTTTCAATAGCCGCCGAATAATTTTTTTCGCTGTTAAACCTGATGCCCTCCTTAATAATACTATTGACATCCGTATTTTGAGCATGCGCCAACCCTGTGCTAAGCACGAGGGCCATAATAAACAAGCCTTTTTTCAACAAAACCATACTTAAACATACTAATTGTGCTAACTAACAGAAAATTTTAAAACTTTAATCAATACCTGCTGTATAATTTCTAATTTTCGCATTCGTTTAGTGTGAGATAAATTGATTTATGAGATTAGTGTACAAAAGCCTGGTAGTGTTTGCTGCCCCCCTGTTACTGTTAGCCTGTTCATCCAAAAATAAAAATAAAGACCAATCGCAGTCGCAGGTTGCCGCCAGGCCGCTTGATACCACCGCGTTGCTGGCCTACAATCCTAAAAATGCTGATAAAAAGATAGATGCCGTAATGCAGGAGCTGCACCGTACCCGCGGTTTTAACGGTAATGTGCTGGTGGCAAAAAAAGGAAAAATAGTTTATGAAAAAGCCATTGGCTGGGCCGACTACCTGCATCGCGACAGCCTGAAAATCGGTTCGCAATTTGAGCTGGCTTCGGTAACTAAAACTATGACATCAACCGCCATCCTCCTGCTGATGGAACGCGGCAAATTGAAGCTTGACGATGACGTTAAAAAGTTTTTCCCTGATTTTCCCTACGATGGTGTAACCATTCGCTTGTTACTTACCCACCGCTCGGGTATGATGAATTATGTATATTTTATCGACGATATTTACCGGAAAAATCACCTGAACCAGCGCAAAGGACTTACCAATGCCGAGGCTATGAAAATGATTGCCGATTATAAGCCAACACGTTTCAATGAACCGAATAAACGCTTCCTGTATAACAACTCCAACTTTATGGTGCTTGGTTCCATCATTGAAAAAGTGAGCGGAATGAGCTATGCCCAATTTATGCAGGAAAATGTGTTTAAACCAGCCAGTATGGCACATACCCATGTTTACTCAAAAGCGGTTTATGATAAAATCCCGGTTGATGTTGTGGGGCATGACCGCGGCCAGTGGCGTTATTCGGTAGTGCAGAACTTTTTGGATGGCCCCGTAGGGGATAAAGGCATTTACAGCACGGTTGGTGACCTGTTCCTTTTTGATCGTGCTTTGCGCGCGGGGTTGTTATTAAAACCAGCTACGCTTGATTCGGCCTACGTGCCACGCAACCCGATGGTGCACGGACATTTCAACTACGGCTACGGCTGGCGTACATTTACAGCACCGGGCGAGGAGGTAATTTATCATACCGGATGGTGGCATGGGTTCAGGCATATTTACCTGCGGGATATGAAACACGACATTACCATAGTATTGCTTACCAACCTGGCCAACGGGAGTTTATTAAAGCTCGATGACTTGTTTAAAGCTGCTGGCATGCCTATTGTACGTAAAAGTGCATACAATGGTAATGGCGATACCAGTGACGATTAATTTTTTTGGAATGGTTGATTGAAGTTATTGGGTGAGTGGTTTTAATAAACCGATTGATCATTTTTCCTCTATCCGTATTCCAACCATTCACCTAATTAACCACTTACTAAAAACTAAAAAATCATGTTTGATAAATTAATGGAAGCCCAGCAAAAGGCTGGCGAAATGAAAAAACGCCTTGATGCCATCAGTGTATCAGGCACAGCCGAAGGCGGCAAAATAGTTGTGAACGCTAATGCCAGTAAAGTGATCCAATCGGTACAGATCGATCCTGATTTTTTAGCCGATGCCGATAAAGAAGAACTGGAAGAGTTGTTGGTTGTTGCGGTGAACAAGGCACTTGAACAAGCCGAAAACATCAGCCAAAGCGAAATGGCTGCCATGACCCAAAGCATGTTTGGCGGCTTAGGAGGCCTAGGTAATATGTTTGGTAAATAAAATTATACCATCCCATCTTAACAATGTCATTTCGATGAGCGAGGGCGGGCAACAGCGGCAGCGTGAAGAGAAATCGTATACGCCATTCATAACAAAATATTCATGGCGGGTTCACAGACTTAGGAGATTCCCCCTCGCCCAATGCACAAGTCAACATGGCTCGCTCTAAATGACATTTTCTTTAAACTTGCAATTCTCTCTGTCTGTTTGAACACCTATGTGTAACTTTTCTGCCACTAAATCAAATCGTTGACATAACTGTTTACTTTTGATCAGATCATAAAATAACATTCTATGAAAACTACTTATTATGGCCAGTCGGCCCTTGAGATTATAGCTGGTGGAAAGAAACTGCTTTTCGACCCATTTATAAGCCCTAACCCACTGGCAAAGGATATTGACATTTACAGCTTACAACCCGATTATATCCTGGTATCGCATGGGCATGGCGACCATGTGGCGGATCTGCTGGAAATTGCTAAAAGTAGCGGTGCAAAGGTAATTTGCATTGCCGAAATTGCCGGATGGCTTGGTACTAAAGGCATTGAAAATGTGCATGGCATGAACATAGGGGGCGGTTTTAACTTTGATTTTGGTAGGGTTAAAATGGTAAACGCGGTACATTCAAGTACCTTGCCCGATGGCTCGCCGGGCGGTAATCCTGCCGGATTTTTAATTTATGCAGAAGGGAAAGTGATCTATTTTGCAGGCGATACTGCGCTTACCTATGATATGAAACTCCTGGCCGATGAAAATCTCGACTGGGCATTTCTGCCTATAGGTGATAATTATACCATGGGTGCGGATGATGCCATTAAAGCGTCGGCGTTTATCAATTGTAAAAACATCATTGGCATTCATTATGACTCATTCCCGGTTATCAAAATTGATAAGGATGAAGTAACAGAGAAGTTTATCAAAGCAGGTTTGAATTTGAAGTTGCCGGCTATTGGTGAAACTATTGAGTTGTAGAATCGATAGAAATAAAATAATCGTCATTGCGAGGCACGAAGCAATCCCCTATTAGCAGGCAAATCCCTTTGTATAGTTCGCGATTGCTTCGTGCCTCGCAATGACGGTAGGAGATGTACAAACAGCAAAAGGCCCGGTATTACCGGGCCTTTTGCTGTTTGATACCACCGGGCTTAAAAGTTCCGGCTTCCGACTAAAGACTTATTTCCTTTTCATCTTCATAGTGTCTTTTTTCATGATGGTATCTTTTTTCATTTTCCTCGTTTTCTTCTTCTTGGTTGTATCAGTTTGCATAATGCCTTTTGACGGGCGAACCATTGTACCATGAGCGAAAACGCTGCTGAACGAGATCGCTGCTAAAGCGATCATACATAGTGCCTTTTTCATAGTTGATTATGTTTTAGATGGTTAGTTCTATCTATAACAAATTAACTATGGTTTGTTTTTTTTATTTTTTAATTAAATAACCGTACCGCTTGGTATTATAGCGCGCTTCTTAACTACCACAATACCGTCCTGCACGGTATGAGTGCCGTAATCGCCGTCTTCAAGCTTCTCGCCGCAGTTAATGGTTACATTGTTACCGATGTAAGTATTTTTATCAATAATGGCGTTTTGGATATGGCAATTATCGCCGATGCCCATAATTGGCGAACCGCTTTCTTTGCATTCGGCAATCTCCTCAAGAGTTTGATAATTGTCGCTGCCCATTACATAACAGTTTTCGATAATGGTATTAACACCAATGCGGGTGCGGATCCCTATTATAGAATGGATGATCTGTTTAGCATTGATAATACAACCGTCGGCAACAATAGATTTTTCCATCAGCGTGCCTGATATTTTTGACGGAGGCAACATGCGCGCACGGGTATAGATCGGGTTTTTATCAAACAGGTTAAACTTGGGGATATTATCAGTTAAACCCAGGTTGGCCTCAAAAAATGAAGGGATAGTACCAATATCTGTCCAGTAGCCTTCGTATTGATAGCTGGCTACGCGATGGCCTTCAATTGATTGTGGTATGATCTCTTTACCAAAGTCGGTACGCTCGTTACCTTCAAGCAATTCATATAACAATTTGCGATTAAAGATGTAGATACCCATTGACGCCAGGTATACACGGCCTTCAGCTTCCATCTCCGGACTAACCTCTGACGCCCAGCTTTCGAAATTGCTTTTGGGTTTTTCGATAAATGAGGTGATCATGTTGTTTTCGTCAGTTTTCAGGATCCCGAAGCCCGGAACGTCAGCTGCATCAACAGGGATGGTAGCTATCGAAATTTCGGCATTGGTTTCGATATGATGGTTGATCATATCTTCAAAATCCATCTGGTACAATTGATCGCCCGACAGGATCAGCACATACTCAAACTCATGCACCGCCAAATGGTGTAAGCTTTGCCTAACAGCATCGGCCGTACCCTGGAACCAGGCCACGCTTGACGGCGTTTGCTCTGCCGCAAGAATATCAACAAAAGCATCGCTAAAGCTGCTGAAATGATAAGTGTTTTTGATGTGCTTGTTTAAGGATGCCGAGTTAAACTGCGTCAACACATAAATACGCGTAATACCCGAGTGCAAACAGTTTGAAATGGGAATATCCACCAAACGATATTTACCCGCAATTGGAACTGCCGGCTTTGACCGCGTTGCGGTAAGCGGTGATAAACGGCTGCCCTGGCCGCCACCGAGCACAATGGAGATTACTTTGGATGTCATAAAGTTAGTTTTAAGCTTTCGTATAGTTCAGTGTATTGTTGTGTTGAGCGTGCCCATGAAAAATCAAGGGCCATCATTTGCTTGCGTAGCTGCTGCATTTTTGCGCTATCCTGGTAAAGTTGTTTTGCCCTGAAAACCGAGTGGCAAATATCTTGTACGCTGGCCTGTACAAAACGGATCCCGTAGCCTCCCTCATCGCCAAAATCAATGACAGAATCTTTCAATCCACCAGTAGTACGTACAATTGGCATGGTGCCGTAACGCAGTGCATAAAGCTGATTAAGGCCGCAGGGCTCTACCCGCGATGGCATCAGCAGAAAATCGGCGCCGGCATAAATCAGGTGCGCCAATGACTCGTCATAACCAATAAAAACATTACAATGCTCAGGATATTTATTTTTAAGCTGAAGCAGCACCAGTTCATTTTCCTTATCGCCGGCTCCTAATATTACAAAGTTTACTTCGCCTTCGTTTTCGAGCAGGCTGCGTTCAATAGCGGCAGGCAGCAGATCTGCGCCTTTTTCAACAACCAGGCGGCCGATAAAAGTAAACAATGGTTTTTCGGGATCGAGCTCAAAGCGTTTGCAAATAGCTTCTTTATTAGCCCTTTTGCCTTTGGCCAATGTTTTAGTTGAAAATTTGGTTGGGATCATTGGGTCGGTTTGCGGGTTCCAAACCTCGGTGTCGATGCCGTTCATGATACCGTAGCCCTTTGCCCGTTCAATGTAAAACAGGTACTCCAAACCATTGGAGTTATAAGTGAGCTCCTCCAAATAAGTTGGAGACACCGTTGTATAACGCCAGCTGCATTTAACGGCAGCCGCCAGTGGATTGATCCCGCCGGCCCAGTCAAGCAAGCCTGTTTTGGTCAGGTCAATTTCAGGTAATAAGGATAGTCTGTCCCAGCCGAAAGCGCCGTGGTACTGGCCGTTGTGTATGGTAAATATGGTTGGGGTATTGGCCAGCCTTGTATATAGCTTGGAATGATAAAGTAAAAACGGGACTAACCCGGCGTGGTGGTCATGACAATGGATCAAATCGGGCGTTTGCTGTGAATAACTGATCCAATCTAAAAATGCCAATTGAAAAGCCATGAACTGGTCACGCTCATCAGGGTAACTGTAGATATTTTCCCTGTCGAGCAAGCCAGGAATTTTTACTAAATAAAGTTCAAAACCGAGTTTGTTTGTTTTCTCTTTCAATATCTCGAAGAAAAGTCGGCGATTACCGAGTAAGGTTGCAGCAGCAAACACAATTTCAAAGTCGTTTTCCTGGGTAAACTTACGATCGTAAAAAGGCATAACAACTGCAGCCTGCAAACCTGCAAGGTTCTGGTACTTAGGCAATGCGCCAACAACATCGGCAAGCCCGCCAACTTTAGCAACGGGATAGCACTCGGCACTCAAATGGTATATTTTCATTCAGGTTTTATTGGCTCAATTTAAGCAAAGATTACCAAAAGAGAAACCTATGAGAATTAATATAGTTTTGGAAAATTTAGATAAAAAGCGCTGAAATTTTATTATCGTTAAGATGTTATAGTTGTAAAAATGATAGGGAAAAGGAAGGATTGAGAAAGCACCTGCGCTTACGAATTATTGCTATAACCGGTACACTAAGGATAAAAGTGCAGGAAAGTGCGATTGCCCTCTTGAGAGGTGAGGAACGGAGTGTCTATGCTTTGTTTTTTTAACACAGAAACACAGCCCCGCCTTTGCTCTTCCCCGCGCGCTTACCCTTGAGAGCGAAGTTTTTTAAATTGATCAAAACTCAAAAATAACCCCAAGTGTTGGCTGCACATTCCCGCCTTTGCGGTTAAGCAATTTGGTTTGAATGTGCGACGGGTCGCCTGGCTGATCCTGAAGGTTTCCTGAAGCATCTTTCACCGCAACTACAACCGGTTGTTCCTTATAGGTATGAGCTGTTAAATTTTGAATGTCGAAGTAAACGTTGAATGTGTAATGTTTAAAATAGTACTTTTTATCAACCCGGGCGTCAAGCTGGTAAAAAGGATCTAAAACCCGGCCGTTCAATTGCGAGTAATTGAAAATTCCCTGCGGATAGGTACTGTAATTTGTTTTAAGTGACGATAGCTGCTGATCATAAGGCGTGTACGGACTGCCACCTGTAAACCTGAATTTAGCACCTATTTCCCAGTTGCGTTTAAGGATTTTGCCGGCGGTCATGCTTAAAATATATCGACTATTCCAGGATGATTGCACATAGGTGCCATTTTTGTTCTGAAACTCGCTTTTAAAAAGTGTGAGCGCGAAAATGCCATAAAAACCTTTGTTTAGCTTTTGCTGTGCGAAAAACTCCACGCCATAACTACGGCCGTTGCTTTCGCCAACAACCGCATCGTTACCAATAACACCAAAGTCGGCACCAAGATTAGCCAGCGGGATGGAATCATTCAATTGACGAATAACAGGATAATGTTTGTAATGTTTATAAAAACCTTCAACCGTAAAGCGGGTGTTTTTAAGCGTATTATACTCAAAGCCTAATACCAGCTGTTTGTTTTCAATATAATTTACATCCCGGTTTACCAAACGATTAGTGCTATCCCGATAGCCCATAACAGTATAGGCCGGCAACTGGTAATAAATACCAGTATTAAAATTGATGCTAAACTGATCGGTAAAGTTATAGGAGGCAGAAAAGCGCGGCGAAAAGGTTTTTAGCAGGTTGTTCATCCGGCTCGAATAGTTGTTGGCATCGGCCCTGGCACCGAATGAGAGTGATAGCTTATTGTCAAAAAATATTCGGCTGATTTGGCCAAACAGGTTATACTTAAAAAAATTAATCTTTGATTGGTAAATATGGTTGCCGAAGGGCAGCAGGTTGAACGTATTGGTGCTGTAAGATGCCGTTTCTTCGCCGGTACCGAAGTTTACACGATAATTGCCCGCCTGTTCGGTATGCTCAAACCTGAATTTGTTCTCTGCCTCGGCCGACCGGTAATTAAGCGTTTGGCCCAAACTCTCGTCATTATCCCTGAATTTTTGCGCTCCGTTATCCAAATAACTGCGACTAATCACCACCTGTGAAAAGCCATGTTGCCCAAAATGTTTGTAAACCGCACCAACTGAATAGTTTTTCTGATCGTTGGTTGGGATTGTTGCCAAAATGTACTGGTTTTCTTCGGTTGGATCAGTGCCGAAGTTGAGCTTAAACTTATCGAGCGCGCCAAGGCCGATGAGTGTAAGCTCATTTTTGTTGTCGAATTTGGTTTTAACCTTAAACTGAAAATCCTGGTATGATGGTAAAAAAGGCAGTTTAAGTAATTTAAATAAACCTTGCAGGTATGAGTAACGGTACGATGCAAGATAGGTAGTTTTTGAACCCAGCGGACCTTCAATAGTAGCACCAAAATCGCTCGAGCCGATGGTAAGGGTGGCCCCCATTCTATCCGACCGGCCATTTTTTTGGTTGAACTCAAATACAGAACTTAAAGCATTGCCCCGGTTTGAGGGAAAAGCCCCCGAATAAAAATTAACCTCTTTCACAAAATCTACGTTGATCAGGCCAACTGGTCCGCCGGATGAGCCCTGTGTGGCAAAGTGGTTGATATTTGGGATCTCGATGCCATCCAGGTAAAACCTATTCTCGTTAGGAGCGCCGCCCCTGATAATAATATCATTACGGAAACTTACCGGCGCCGAAACACCGGGTAACGATTGGATTACTTTTGAGATATCACGATTGCCGCCAGGGTTTCGCTTAATTTCGGATACGCCGATGCTACGTAATGATACCGGGCTTTCAAGCGTTTTGTTGAGGCGGCTGCTTGCCGTAATTTTTACCTCATTAAGGCTGGCTACCTCCTCATCAAGTGCTATATCCACAATAGTAGCCTTAACGTTATTTACCTGGATATCTAACGAGGATTTGCTTTTAAAACCGATTTTTGAAAACGATAAGCCAAAATTTCCCGGTTTTAAGACAATCTTATAGTTGCCGAGTGAATCGGTGATTGTACCGATGGATGATTGATTAATAACCATTACAGAAACTCCCGGAAGTGGTATGTTTGAAAGCCCGTTGGTAACAGTCCCTTTAATAACAGCTGTTTGGGCATTTGATGATGAATATGTAAACAAAGCACACAGATATATTATGCTAAGTTTAAGTAACGCTTTATTCACCGGTGCCTCCGTTGTAATGCTTTGTCATGGAGCTTAATATATTAAAGCGATTTTTGCTTTCATAGTTTTATCAGTAAAATGTGCGGGCAAATAAAATGGGGATAAACAAGGCCGATATCCCCATTAAAGTCTGAGGACTTAGTGCGCTTCAAGCCAGTTCAAACCAGTGCCGATTTCAACCATGATGGGTACCTCGGTTTTGATGGCGGTTTTCATGTTATGCATAATGATCGGTTTCACGATCTCTACCTCGTTGTTAGGCACGTCAAATACCAACTCATCATGTACCTGCATGGTCATACGGGCATCCAGCTTTTGGGCTTTGAACTCCCGGTGAATGTTGATCATGGCTATTTTGATCATATCGGCAGCCGAACCTTGTATGGGCGCATTGATAGCATTTCGCTCGGCAAAACCGCGAACGGTTGCATTGGCCGAATTGATATCGCGCAAATAGCGGCGGCGGCCCATCAGCGTGCACACGTAGCCATTTTCGCGGGCGAAGTTCATGGTATCGCTCATGTATTGTTTAATGCCGGCAAACTGCACAAAATATTGCTCGATGATCTCGGCAGCCTCTTTACGCGGAATCCCCAGGCTTTGTGATAAGCCAAAGGCCGACTGGCCGTAAATAATGCCGAAGTTAACAGCTTTGGCATTACGGCGCTGATCGCTGGTTACCTCGTCAAGCCCGATGCCGTAAACGTTGGCAGCAGTAGCTGTATGAATGTCATGATTATCAATAAAAGCCTGCATCATGCTAGGATCCTTACTGATCTCGGCTATAATACGAAGCTCTATCTGAGAATAATCGGCAGATACAATGGTATGATTGCTATCCCTTGGGATAAAAGCTTTCCTTACCTCGCGGCCACGCTCGGTGCGGATAGGGATATTTTGCAGGTTGGGGTTAACGCTGCTTAATCGGCCTGTTGCGGCAACAGCCTGGTTGTATGATGTATGTACCCTGCCTGTTTTAGGGTTTACCATCTGCGGCAGCGCGTCAACATAAGTCGATTTTAATTTTTGCAGCTGGCGGAAATCAAGAATATCACGCACAATATCGCTCTTGGCAGCTAATGAAAGCAATACGTCTTCTCCGGTTTGATACTGGCCGGTTTTGGTTTTTTTGGCTTTAGGGTCAAGCATCAGTTTCTCGAACAATACTTCACCCAGTTGTTTTGGCGATGCAATGTTAAATTTTACGCCTGCTTTTTCATAAACTGTTTTTTCATATTGGGCAATATCTGTTTCCAGTTGCTTGCTAAACTCACGCAGGGTATCATGGTCTATTTTCACACCTTCGTACTCCATATCGGCCAGTACGTAAATAAGCGGGTGCTCTATTTCATTCACCAGTTTTTCGCCCTCTACCTCTTTTAGTTTAGGCTCAAAAATATCTTTTAGCTGCAGGGTGATATCCGCATCCTCGGCGGCGTATTCTTTTATTTTTTCAAAATCCACATCGCGCATATTGCCCTGGTTTTTGCCTTTGGGGCCAATAAGTTCGGTTATAGAAACCGGTTTGTAGCCCAGGTAATTTTCCGACAGGATATCCATATTGTGGCGGGTATCCGGATCAAGGATGTAATGGGCCAGCATGGTATCAAACAGAGTTCCTTTCACTTCGATGTTGTACCATTTGAGCATCAGGATATCAAACTTAATGTTTTGCCCTATTTTGCCGATATTTTCATTTTCAAGCACTGCTTTAAATTCGGTAACAATGCTTTGTGCTCCCGCCTGGTCGGCAGGGACGGGTACATACCAGCCCTGTCCTGGTTTAACAGAAAATGACAAGCCTACCAGTTCGCAATGATTAGGATCGGTACCGGTGGTTTCGGTATCAAAGCAAATGGTTGGCTGCTGCGCTAATATGTTGATCAGTTCGGCCCGTTTTTCAAGGGTGTCGGCCAAATGATACTCATGCGGCGTATTGTTAATATTTTTGGCAGCGATGATCAGGTCCTCACGAATATCTTCCACATCAACCGTCATGGTGGTGCGACCAGTTGCTGTTGGATTGCCAAAAAGATCGATCTGGGTTCCGGCCGGTTTCAGTTCAGTAATACTGAAATCATCACCAAATACACGCTTGCCTAAAGTACGGAACTCTAATTCGGCAAAAAGCGGCTCTAATAGTTCCTTACTTGGAGCGCATACTTCGAGGCCTTCTTCATCCAGTTCAACAGGTACATTTAGCAATATGGTAGCCAGTTTTTTCGACATCAGGCCCTGCTCTTTAAACTGTTCAACGTTCTCGCGCTGCTTTCCTTTAAGCTCATGGCTATGCTCAAAGATGTTTTCCATTGAGCCATATTGCTTAATGAGGGCTTTTGCCGTTTTTTCGCCGATGCCCGGAATACCCGGAATGCCATCTACCGCATCGCCCCATAGCCCTAAAATATCTATCACCTGGTCAACACGCTCAATTTCCCATTTTGCCAATATCTCTTTCACTCCTTGTATTTCCATCTCGTTGCCCATGCGGGCCGGTTTATAAATGAAAATATTATCTGATACCAGTTGGCCAAAATCCTTATCGGGAGTCATACAATAAACAGTGTAGCCCTTTTGCTCGGCTTTTTTTGCAAGGGTACCGATGATATCGTCGGCCTCGTAGCCATCTGAAGTAATAACGGGGATGTTAAAGCCCAGGATAATTTTTATTACATAAGGTAAAGCTTTTGCCAAATCTTCGGGCATGGCTTCGCGGTGAGCTTTGTAGCCTTCAAAATCGGTATGTCGTTCGGTTGGTGCTTCGGTATCAAAAACCACGGCCATGTGGGTGGGAGCCTCCTTTTTCAAAACATCCAGCAGGGTGTTGGTAAATCCCATCATTGCCGAGGTGTTTAGCCCGTTTGAGGTAAACCGTGGTGTTTTACTTAAAGCAAAATGCGCCCGGTAAATAAGGGCCATGCCATCCAAAAGAAATAGTTTTTTCATAATATCATTGACACTAATTGCACGAATTTAAGCTAATTGACTCGAAATTTTTGATGCCGGTGTTTATGCAAAGAACACGATTTTTAATGAATTGCATGGTTTTAATTTCATTATCAATTTGCGTAATTCGATCACATTCGGGAAAATTCGTGTTTGTTTTATTTGAAGCTGCAATCAGGAATATGATCATTTACCATACCGGTAGCCTGCATGTGGGCATAACAAATAGTACTGCCGAAAAACTTAAAACCCCGTTTTTTCATATCCTTACTGATAGCGTCAGATTCGGGGCTGGTAGCGGGTATTTTATGCGAATGATTTACGATAGGTTTTCCATCGGGCATAAAGCTATACAGGTATTTATCAAACGAACCAAATTCTTTTTGTATGCCGATGAACAGTTTAGCATTGTTCATAGCGGCTAATATTTTGAGCCTGTTGCGGATGATACCCTCGTCATGCATTAAGCGCTCAACATCTTCATCGGTAAAAGCTGCTACTTTTTGCACATCAAAATTGGCAAATGCCTTACGGTAGCCTTCGCGGCGGCGCAATATAGTGATCCAGCTAAGCCCGGCCTGTGCGGATTCTAATATCAGAAATTCAAATAAGGTATGATCGTCATGAACTTCTTTGCCCCATTCTTCGTCGTGATATTTAATGTATAATTCATCGTTACCTGCCCAGATGCAGCGGGTTAGGTCTTTTGGATTTGTTTGATCGGTCATGTTTTACAAGGTTTATGTTGATTATAAATCACGTCATTGCGAGGAACGAAGCAATCCTCGATTAGCGGAGCCGCTCTGTATAGTTCGCGATTGCTTCGTTCCTCGCAATGACGTGGTGAGGTTATTTTATTGTTCATTCAACTCATCCCAATATTCAACAGCTCTGCGATAATGTGGAATAACTATTGAGCCTCCAACCAAATTGGCTATCATAAAAATCTCGTTCATTTCATCGTGATTAACGCCCGCTTCGTGGCATTTGCCGAGGTGGTATTTAATGCAATCGTCGCAGCGTAAAACCATGCTGGCAACCAGGCCGAGCATTTCTTTGGTTTTAACATCCAGTGCGCCTTCGGCATAGCTGGTGGTATCGAGTGCAAAAAAGCGTTTAATATTGGTATTGGCGGTTTCCATGATCCTGTCGTTCATTTTAGAGCGATAGGCGTCAAATTCTTCTACAAGTTTTCCCACGGGGTGTTGTGTTTGTTAATAAAAATTTAAGCTAATTAAGCTAAAATATTTAGCATTTAAAAGATTGGATCGTTATTTTTATGGCGTTAACCAAATTCTTTACACACTAATTATGGAAAGTTTATCACCTAACATTTTTGTAAACGATATTAATTCAACCATCAGCTTTTATGAACTGCTTGGTTTTAAAGTGGCAATGAGTGTTCCCGAAACCGGGCCCGATCTTGTTTGGGCCATGATGACTAACGCAAGCGTTACCATGATGTTCCAAACCTTTAGCAGCCTGGCCGATGATCTGCCCGAGATAAGCCGTACCGATGGCGGCTCATTACTGTTGTACATCAACCTGAAAAATATCCGTACTTTTTTCGAAGAGATAAAGGATAAGGTAACCGTACTAAAAGGCCTCGAAACTACTTTTTATGGTGCTACCGAATTCTCCATAAAAGATAATAACGGTTATGTGCTTACTTTTGCCGAGCATGAATAACCGAGGTTATCATAGAAATTAATAATTTAATTAAAAGTCTCCTCTTTAGGGGGGATTTAGAGTGACTTATGATCAACTTTAAACGTGCCGACCATATCCAGGTTTGCGTTCCGTTGGAACGGCTGGAAGAAGCAAGAATTTTTTATACCGACGTTGTGGGGTTACAGCGGATAGAACGACCGGCCTTTAATTCAAAAGGCTATTGGTTTCAGATATCAGATATCCAGCTTCATTTAAGTACTGAAGATGCTTTGCCGCGCACATCGCGGCATACGGCCTTTGAGGTTACCGACATTGCAGAAGCCCGCCGGCACCTGGAAAGCTATGGTGTTGAGTTTTGGGAAGAACCTGTTCTTCCGGATCGCACGCGGTTTTCATTTATTGATCCATTTGGAAACAGGATGGAGTTGCTGCAGTTTACAGAGTAAACTAATAATTGCTGCTGGAGCCAACAAGTGTTGGGATGATGAAATTATCTATGTCTTGAAATAGAAAAAATGCCATTGCGAGCGTAGCGCGACAATCTCGTCTATTTAGGTTGGTCTATACTTGACTTTTATGCATTGGCTACGAGATTGCCACGTCGCGCTCACGCACTATCCGGCTCGCTCCTCGCAATGATATGGTTAAATAAGTTTAGCGGGAGATTACAACGCCAGCTCTACCATAGGGTCCCAAAAAACTGTTTTGAAATCCTGGATCTGATCGTCAACTACTTTTACGCCTTCACTTTCCAGCATTTCGGCCATGCGGTTACCGCCGAAATGGGCTTTTGCAGTTAGCAAACCCTGACGGTTTACTACCCTGTGTGCAGGTACCGGAGGCTTTACATTCCCGGCCGCCTGCATGGCCCAGCCTACCATGCGCGATGAGCCTTTGGTGCCAAGATAGGCTGCAATAGCGCCATATGAGGTCACCCGTCCCGGCGGAATGAGTCGGGCTACCTGGTAAACTTTTTCAAAAAAATTAATGTCCTCCATCAGGCGTTTTCAGGAAATGAAAACTTAAGGTAGTTAATGTTTTTGTTATCCTTTAAATATTTTTTCTCGTAGTAGGTTTTAATAGAAAGTACCTCGTCCGCATATACCGAATTGTATAGATCTTCAGTTTTAACGTACAGATTCAACTTCAGCTCGTCAATTTTTTCGGCGGTATAAGCGTGCAGTCCGTCGTTATCTGTTTTAAGGTTAACACAGCCACCTGGTTTTAAGACGATGATATATTTGTCTAAGAACCGTGGTGAAGTCAATCGCTTTTTCTCGCGGCTTAATTGCGGCTGCGGGTCGGGGAAGGTGATCCAGATTTCATCAACCTCGCCGGGGGCAAAATAATCAAGCAGGTTTTCGATCTGGATGCGTAAAAAAGCAACATTAGGCACACTATCTTCGATGGCAGTTTTGGCGCCGCGCCAAATGCGGTTGCCTTTGTAGTCGATACCAATGAAGTTTTTATTGGGGAACATCCGCGCGAGGTTCACTGTATATTCGCCTTTGCCGCATGCAAGCTCAAGCACTACAGGATTGTCATTTTTGAAAAACTCAGAACCCCATTGTCCCTTAAAGGGTTTGCCGGCATCTAATTGCAATACATTACTAAAGGTTTCAACCTCGGCAAAACGCCTTAACTTATCTTTTCCCACTTTACGTTTTTAAAATAAAGCGCAAAAATATTGAAATTATTTTAACACGAATGATTCGCTTGTTGCAGAGCAATTAAATCGAATTAAACGAATTGGTTTAATGGATCTGTATAGCAGGTTTGAGAAATTCGTCTCAATTCGAAAAATTCGTGTAAAAATTATTATACCACAGCCCCGCCCACAGGCTTAACATATGGCGTAGGTTTATATGCTACGTCATCTTTCTTTTTGGTGAATTTGGCGAAAAGCGTTTTTGCTTTGTCCCAAATGCTGCTCACGGTATCTTCATTAACATAGTTTGAAGCTTTTTGTGATACCAGGCCAACCAGTGTTTTTACCAAAAAGTTGGAGTGTTTAAAAAGCGTTTTATTCAAGGTAAGCGGAATCACGAACCTGGAGATGAGGTTGAGGATATCGGGATGAAAAAAACTGGTATTTTTTACACCATCGGTATCATTTGAACGCGGGAACAACGTAAGCACAGTTGAAAATAAAGCAGAAGGGCTGTTAACGCGCGCTTTCAAAGCCACCGATTGCTGTTTTTCAAGTGTTTTTAACCTGAATATTTCGGCTTGCAGATCGCTGATGTTGGTGATATGGAGATCCATGGTTTATCTTTTAAATATTTTTTGAATAAAGATGTTGATAAGCGGCCTTTCAAGGTGTCGTTTAAATATCTTGATAAACATGGCTATCAAAAAGTATAGCACGGCAATACATCCAAAACCCATCCAGTAAGAGTGTAAAATATCGGCAAGAAAAAAGCCTAAGGTAACACTTGCAAAAAGAAAAGCAAGTACCATGCTTATTACAGTCACCAAATCGGCAATAATGCTTGCTAATATGGAGGTGCCACCTTCAATAGCTTCGTATTTTAAAAGCTTAAACCGTGTTTCGGCATATTCCTTTAATTGATCAACTATTGGGGGTACTGGTGGTTGAGTCTCTTTTTTATCTTCCATGAGTAAGGTTATATATCCCGGATGTTGTTTTATCCGCATCCGGGATTGATGTTATACATGCTTATGCGTGCTCCAGGTCGTCCTGGTATTCTTCTTCGGCACCTTTAATTTTCGACTTGATGTTTTCAACAACTTTGTCTTTTAAGCCAACCAGGTTGTCAATTTCGGCAGCGGCAGTATCTTTTATCGACTCTCCAAGGTTTTTTAATGATTCGGTAAGCTTGTCGCGGGTTTCATTGCCTTTATCAGGTGCAAACAAAATACCTAACGCTGCCCCTGCTGCTAAACCGGCAAGCAATGCAACAACTACTTTTGAGTTATCATTCATTGTAATATAATTAAAAGTTGAACATTTTATTAGTTACGTGTAAATATCCTGCCAAATATGTGCATTTGGCACAATTATTTTTATTTAAGTATAAATTAACTTTTATCAGTCAAATAAATTTTACCCTTTGTTCACAAAACTATTCAGGGCTGTACAATATATTTTATACGCTGTTTATCCGTTCAAGCCTGTCGGCCGCCATGCGGTTTGTTTCATAAATTTCCATCAGCAGCAGGAAATAGGATAACAGTACCGGGCCAAACACCAGGCCCAGGATCCCGAAAAGGGGCAGGCCTATAAAAACGCCTATTATTGAAATAATAGGGTGTGTGTTGGCAACACGCTTGTTAATGATCATGCGCAAAAAGTTATCAATATTGCCAATGAACAATAAACCATAAGCCAGTAATGCTACCCCCTGCCAGTTGTGCCCCTGTGCAAACAATATAATGCTTGCCGGGATACATAGCGTTGGTGCACCTACCACAGGTAAAAACGAAATAAAGATAGCGATAACCCCCCAAAAAATCGGGTCGGGAATGCCAAATATCCAAAATCCGTTGGCCAGTAGTATTCCCTGTGTAAGTGCTATAATTCCCTGGCCTAAAACGTTTGAATAGGTAGAATCGCGCAGGGCATTGGCAAATTTCAATGCATGCTGCTCCCTGAATGGCGCATATTTCAATAACCCGGCCTCAAACTCACGTATTTGTGTAAACATGAAATATAGTATAATATACAATACCAGCAGGGTCAATATAGTGTTGGCCGCGCTGCCCAGTATAGACGGGAAGAGACCGGTGGCAAAAGCGCCTAATTTTTGCAATGTCTCTTCGGCAAAATGAGGTTGATTAAGGTTTGCGCCGGCAAATGCATCAATTTTTGAAATCCACTGGTCAATAGGAAGATCTTTAAGGTTGATGCTTGAAATTTTGCCCACAACCATTATGCTTAGTGTTAAGAAGGGGATCACAATCACAATAAGCGATATAAAAATAATAAGCAGGGCCACCAGCGAGCGGTTCCATCCTTTGTTTTCGGCAAGATTAATATAAAGGGGACGAAAAATGGTGAACAGTACCACTGCGCCAAGGATTGAGCTAAACAAGCTGCTGAGCGCATATAATAAGAAACAGCCAAGTATAATGATACTCGCCAGGATAATATTGTTGCGCTGCTTATAATTGAAGACTGACATGTAGGCTGTTGATTGATACTTGCTTAAACAAAAAAACGCCAAAAAGTTTTAGCGTTTCAATCATTAATTGCAACGCCTTTAGTTGGTATCGTTAAGCAGGGTATTGATCCGGATTGAACTTATTTCTATGGTATCCATGTAAAACAAACAGTCTGATGTTGGATTGGGTATTTCATACCGTAATTGCTCAAGCGCCAGGTGAATGTTTGATAATTGATTTTTTATGTCGTGCCTTAGTTTACGCAGGGTCTCGGCATCGTCTTTTTCTTCATGAGCCCCCATTTTACTTAAGGTTAATGGCCTTCATTTTATTATAAAGGGTTTTGCGGTCGATATTCAGGATTTCGGCAGCTTTGGTTTTGTTGAAATTAACTTCCCTTAACACCCTTATAATTGTTTCATACTCGGCCTCGAGCGCGGCATTTTTAAGGTCATGACGGGGTTCTTTAGCCTCGGGCGCTTCTTCTGTATGCGATGTGGTATGATGATGTTGCGTATAATGATTAGCCGTTTCGTATGATAATTTATAGGTCGACATTTCAAGCGGCAATGCTTTAAGTGTGATCTCATTGCCCTCGGCTAAAAGCGCTGCACGGCGGATCACGTTTTTAAGCTCGCGGATATTGCCCGGCCAGCGGTAGTTCATAAAGCAATCTACAACCTCCTGTGAGAAGGATTCAACGTTGCGCCCGAGCTCCTGGTTGGCTATTTTTAAAAAATGTTCGGCCAGTAATATAATATCATGGCCGCGCTCACGTAATGGCGGCATGTAAATGCTAAACTCGTTAAAGCGATGATAAAGATCTTCGCGGAAGCGGCCTTTCTGAATCCCTTCCTGTAGGTTCTCATTGGTGGCTATGATAATGCGTACATCAAGATCTATCTCTTTAGTACTGCCTATTCTTTTAACTTTACGTTCCTGTACGGTACGAAGTAAAGCAGCCTGGATCTCGTACGAAAGGTTGCCCACTTCATCTAAAAATAAAGTGCCTCCGTTAGCCATTTCAAAGTGGCCTATTTTAGTATATAAAGCGCCGGTAAATGAACCCTTTTCGTGGCCAAAAAATTCACTTGCCGCGAGCTCCTTTGTTAAAGAACCGCAATCCATGGCTATAAAAGGCTGGTTATGCCGCGGACTGTTGAGGTGAATGCTTTTCGCTACGGATTCTTTTCCTGTGCCACTTTCGCCTAAAATAATAACACTGTAGTTTGTTGGCGCCACCAGTTCTATCTGCCGGGCAAGCTCTTTTGACGCGCGGCTGGTGCCAGTTACAAATTCGGCTGCAAAAACGGTTTTTTTTACAGTGTTAACTTTAGTTTTCTCCGGTAAAATAGTGGCCTGTGGCTCCTCGTCAATTTCAACCAGGGCATGGTGTGTTTCAAGGGCCTTATTAATAGTATTTAATATTTCATCAGGATACAGCGGCTTGGTGATATAATCATAGGCCCCCATTTTTATAAGCTCAACCGCCATTTTAATATCTGAATAGCCGGTGATGATGATAACCCCTGTTTTTGGATATTGGATTTTAATATTGCGGAGCATTTCACGGCCGTCGGTATCTTCGAGCCTGAAATCACATAGTACAAGTTGATATTCACCATTTTTCAACGCTTCCATCCCCCCGGTACCGCTTGATGCCGTACTAACGTCAAACCCATTCCGCGTCAAAAACTTCGATAGCAATAACGCCACATTAACTTCATCATCAATGATGAGGATCCTTTTCATATTCAGCAATTATTGTGCGGTAAATGTAATATTACGTGTCAAAATACAAACAATGTGCTAATTTATACGATTTATTTAATTATAAAGGTTCATATCAACTAAAAAAACATAATAAAAAAGGGGAGCCGAATGAGCTCCCCTTTTTATATCAAGGTATTTGTAGGGCCATATATTAAAAGCCGTACGCTACACGTAAACCTATAAAGTTAACTTTGCTTTGATCAACACCTGTTGCATATTTGGTAGTTGCTTCATAGCGGATACCAGCATCAATAAAGCTGCTTGCACTTACCGGGAACTGAACACCAACTTGCGGAGCATAAACAAATGCAGTTGATTTATTGGCACCAACGTCAGATTTGTTTAACAGAAATGCAGCACCGGCTTCGCCCTGAACATAAAAATTGCTGATAGGGAAGTATTTCAAACCTGCTTTAACCGGGATTAAATGAAAATCAGGTGCGTCAAGGCCTTGTACACCGCCAATATCTTTTTTACCGAATACGTTGTTATAGCCTGCGTTAACAGTAACGAATAACTGGTTTGAAAGAACCGGGATATCAGCCTGTACCGAACCGCCTAAATTCCACTTGTAGTTATCTTTGAAATTGCTAAGAGGAATGCCTGCGTCAACACCGATGCTGTAACGGATGCCGCTTTTAGTTGTAGTTGATGTTGTAGTAGTGGTGGTAGGTGTAGATGTTTGTGCTTTTGCACCAAATGCTAAGCCTGCAAATGCAAGGGCTAATGCTGAAACTTTGAATAAATTTTTCATAACTATTGTTGTGTTTTTGATATATGTTGTTTTAAACACACAGCAAATTAACAACACAAATCAGACGCGATTTTTCATCCAAAAGTCATGAATATTTAATCAATTGATTAATAGTAATTTATTTTTTGACCCTATGGGTATTTTAGTCAGGCGAGTGTAAAATGGACTTGTAATTGCTGTTTTTTTGTCAAAATTAACATTGGCTTAACATGGGCTTTTGACCCGAAAAATGATGAATTCTGCGTGAAATTGGGCGAAACGAGTAAATGCCGAAAAAATCCTGTGAATTTAGTTTACAATATACATCCTGTAATCATTATAGAACTACTCAAAACAAAAAGGGCTTAAGCAAACGCCCAAGCCCTTTAGTTGCTAAAATAATAGCAGATATTATTCTTTATTCTCCAAATCGGCAGCAGCGGATTCGTCAAGGAACCATTCTACTTCGCCGGATATGGAATCAATAAGCTGTGCTGGATAAAGCTCAATATCCTCATCATCTTCCAGGATGTGTTTTACAGCTTCGGCCTTGCCTGCGCCGTAAACTAAGAATGCTATTTGGGCAGCATCATTAATAAGCGGTGCGTTGAGGGTAATGCGCCATACCTGCTGGTCTTCAAGCCATACTTCTTTTACACCAGGCACACGGTCATGTAACACCGGGGTATAAGGGAATAATGATGCGGTGTGCGAGTTATCGCCCAAGCCTAACAGCACCAGGTCAAAACTTGCTTCGCCATCATCAAAAAACGCCGAGATCACTTCCCAGTATTTGGCAGCGGCTTCGGCAGGGTCAAACGATGTCTCAACCGGAAAAATCTGTGCCGGACTGATCATCAATGGCTCAAACAATGCCTTTTTTGCCATTAGGTAGTTGCTGTCCTTATGGTCATGAGGTACGTTGCGCTCATCGCCAAAAAAGAAGAAAACTTTTTCCCAGTTCACCTGGTCGGCGTATGTTGTTGAAGCTAATAGTTCGTATAGCTTTTTAGGTGAGCTGCCGCCCGAAAGCGCCACACTGAACTTCCCGTTTTTGTTAATGGCTTCGGTAGCCAGTGTAACAAAATGATCGGCCAGCCCGGTTAAAACTTCACCTTCTGTGTTATAGATATTCAGTTTCATCAGCTTTTATTTTTTACCGTTTACAGGTAAAGTAAACCAGTTATAGCCATCACGGGCAATTAAAGCTTCTGCAGCTTCAGGGCCCCATGAATCGGCCGAATAATTAGGGAAGTTAAGGCTCTTTTTATTTTGCCATGTGTTTAGTATCGGCATTACCAGTTCCCATGCCGCCTCAACCTGGTCACCACGCATAAACAGGGTTTGATCGCCCATCATGGTATCCAGTATCAGTGTTTCATAAGCTTCAGGTGCCTGGTTGGTATAAGTACCTTTATAGTCAAACACCATATCAACGGCGTTTAATACCATATCGATACCGGGGCGTTTAGCCTGAACCTGCAAACGGATGCTCATCTCTGGCTGAATGCTGATGATCAACCTGTTTTGCTGCCAGCTTTCGGTAGCTTCGGCCGGGAAAATCTGGTGAGGGACATCTTTAAACTGGATAGTGATAACTGATGATGACTGGTGCATTCTTTTACCTGTACGCAAGTAGAATGGTACACCTTGCCAGCGCCAGTTGTCGATGAAGAACTTAATTGCTGCAAAAGTTTCGGTATTTGATTCCGGATTAACTTTTGGTTCTTCGCGGTATCCAGGTACTTCTTTACCTTTCATCCATCCGCTGCCGTATTGGCCCCTAACTGTTGAGTTGCGTACGTCTTCAGCAGTAAACTTGCGCATTGCTTTCAATACGTCAACTTTGCGGTCGCGTACTTCGTCGGCGCTAAAACTGATAGGCGGTTCCATAGCCACGTGGCAAAGCAATTGCAGCAGGTGGTTCTGGATCATATCGCGCATAGCGCCTGAGCCATCGTAGTAATCGCCGCGCTCTTCCACGCCCAATTGCTCCGTAACGGAGATCTGTACGTGCTCAATGTGGTTACGGTTCCAAAGGGGTTCCATAATGGAGTTGGCAAAACGGAAAGCCATAATGTTTTGAACCGTTTCCTTGCCCAGGTAGTGGTCAATGCGATAGATCTGGCACTCGTCGAAAATGCTCTTTAATAACGCGTTGAGATCTTTTGCAGTTTCCAGGTCGTGTCCAAATGGTTTCTCAATGATGATCCTTACACGTTTTTTATCATCGGCCAATTTAGCTTTTGATATGTTTGAGGCAATGATCGGGAAGAAATTAGGCGCTACCGCAAGGTAAAACAACACGTTTGCCTTAGTTTTCCACTCGGCGTTGTGTTTTTCAATGCGTTTGCCAAATTCTTTGTATGTTTCAAAATCAGTAGCGTCAGATACCTGGTAATAAACGTTTTTTACAAATTCGGCCCATTGTTTATCATCCGTTTTACCGCTGCGCGAAAACTGGTTGATATCTTTATATAGGTTTTCTCTGAACTGCTCGTCGGTTAGCTTGGTACGACCGGTACCAATAATGGAAAATTGTTTGGGCATCCATCCATCTAAAAATAGATTATATAGGGCCGGCGCAATTTTCCGGGAGTTCAAATCTCCCGTTCCACCAAAAATGATAAATATGGTAGGGTCTGATTTAGCTGTTGTGCTCATTGTTTTGTTTTAATTAATAGCGTCAATTAGTCGTTTGCCGGAGCCCATTGTGTATGGAAGGTGCCTTCTTTACCAATCAGCTCATAAGTGTGCGCGCCAAAATAATCACGCTGGGCCTGGGTAAGGTTTGAAGGCATTCTTTCGCTGCGGAAAGCATCAAAATAGCTCAATGCTGAAGCATAACCGGGAGCAGCAACACCAGCAGCAATAGTAGCCGATAATACTTTCCTGATGCCTGGTAAGGTACCGGCAACCAATGCCTGGATATCACTGTCAAGCAACAGGTGAGGCAGTGCCTGATCTTTATTGTAAGCATTGTAAATGTCATTCAAAAATTCTGAACGGATGATACAGCCGCCTCTCCAGATCTTGGCAATTTCGCCCAAATGAAGGTCATATTTATACTCTTCAGATGCTTTGGTAAGCAGGTGCATACCCTGTGCATAAGTAAGGATGCTGGTAAAATAGAAAGCCTGCTCTAAAGCAACCAGTAACTCTTCTTTATCTCCTTTAAGCTCGATAGGGTCGTTATAAAGGGCAGAAGCTTTTTCGCGCAGTGATTTGTATTTAGACAGGTCGCGCATAGATACCGATGTATCGATGGTTGGGATTGGGGTTACCAAATCCATAGCCACCTGCGACGTCCATTTACCTGTACCTTTAGCTTTCGCTTCGTCTTTAATATCATCTAACAATAAATGATCGGTTCCAGGTGCTTTGTATTTGAAAATATCTTTGGTGATATCTAACAGGAATGACTGTAAACGGCCTTCGTTCCATTTAGTGAACAGATCGCCAATTTCGTCGTTACCTAACTTTAAGCCTTTTTTAAGGATCTCATAAGTTTCGGCAATTACCTGCATGATACCGTACTCGATGCCGTTGTGAACCATTTTAACAAAGTGACCTGATGCGCCAGGGCCAATGTAAGTAACACAAGGTTCGCCGTTAACTTTAGCAGCAATGGCTTCAAAAATAGGTTTCATGACAGCATAAGCATCCTTATCGCCACCCGGCATCATGCTTGGGCCACGACGGGCACCTTCTTCACCGCCTGATACACCCATGCCAAAGAAATGCAGTCCTTTAGCCTCCAGTTCCTCAACACGACGGTTTGTATCAGTAAAGTGCGAGTTACCGCCATCAATCAGTATATCGCCTTTTTCTAATAACGGGGTTAATTCCTCAATTACAGCGTCAACAATTTTACCGGCAGGCACCAACATCATGATAGCCCTTGGTGTGGTAAGGCTCTGTATAAATTCTTTAACATCGGCAAAGCCCTTTGCGGCCCTGTCACCAGCTTCCTGGTTCAATGAATCTACTTTACCGGTATCTTTATCGTGCCCGGCCACCGCGAAGCCATGATCGGCCATGTTCAGCAGCAGGCTGCGACCCATAACACCCAGGCCTATCATACCAAAGGCGTATTTATTTTCTGTTGCGCTCATGTTGTTTTGAGGTTTTCTTTTTTAAGAGTTTCTAAAATTTTCTTAGTGTTTTCGAGGCTGGTGTGCTGAAAAGAACGGATGCCTAATTTTTGCGCGGTATCGACAAACATTTTCCTGTCGTCGAAATAAACGCATTGCTGAGGCGATACCTGGGCTATACCCATAGCTAACTGCCAGATACCCGGATCAGGTTTACGCATTTTTACTTCGCATGATGATACAAATGCATCAAAACACTCATGCAGCTTAAACTTACGTACCCTATAATCGTTTAGCTCCTTACCCTCGTTGTTCACTGATATAATGCGGAAGCCGCAATCTTTTTTCCAATCTTTCAGGAATTGCAGCATAGGCAATTCCACAGATGTAGAATAGATGAAATCCTTAAAATCTTCGCGTACAAAATCCCGCGGGTGGTTAAATATCACCGTATCAAGGTATTCGTCGAGCGTGATGCTACCAATTTCATATACGTTAAAAATGAAATTATGCAGCGCGTTAACTTCGTCGTAATCAAGGTTAAAACGTTTGGCCGCTTCTTCGCGCGCCTCATGCCCCCATCCGTTCGACAGCAAAATGCCGCCCACGTCAAAAAAAAGGATCTTTAGATCAGCAACTTCCATAGATGTATTTTTTTAGTCGTAAGTCTTTAGTATTAAGTCCGAAGTCAAAATAATTACCCCGACTTCGAACTCATCACTTTCGACTTAAGACTTCGAACTTATTACTTATTCTTTTGTGTTTCGATGGCGTTCAACAACTTTTCAAATGGCTTGTTGAATTTCTCGATACCTTCGTCTTCCAGTTGCTGGGTTACAGCAGCAAGGTCGATACCTAAAGAAGGTAGTTTGGCTAAGATCTCGGTAGCTTTATCTAAACCGGTTTCTAAAGTGTTGGCAGCAACACCGTGATCACGGAAAGCGTCAACAGTTTCCAGAGGAACGGTATCAACCGTGTCCGGGCCAATTAATGCCTCAACATATTTGGTATCTTTAAATGCAGGGTTTTTGCTGCCTGTACTTGCCCATAATAAACGCTGTGGTTGTGCACCTTGCTCGGCAAGTTTTTTCCACCTTTCACTGCTGAATACCCTTTTATAAATTTCGTATGCTTTTTTAGCTGATGCGATTGCGACCTCACCATACAGCTCTTTTTCGCCTTTTGCTTCAATGATCGGGTCCACAACAACATCAATACGGCTCAGAAAGAAACTGGCTACTGACGCAATGTGGGCAATTTTATGACCTGCAGCTAAATGCTCTTCCAGGCCTGCAATGTAAGCTTCGGTCACTTCTTCATAACGCTCTAAGCCAAACAGCAGGGTAACATTGATATTGATACCTTTTGCAATTGATTGCTGAATAGCAGCCAAACCTGGTTTAGTACCAGGGATTTTGATCATTACGTTTTCGCGGTTAACTTTTTTCCAAAGTTCTTCTGCTTGTTTAGCAGTACCTTCGGTATCTAAAGCCAGGAACGGAGAAACTTCAAGGCTTACGTAACCATCAACTTTGTTTGATTCTTCGTAAACACCTTTAAACAGGTCGGCAGCAGCCTGGATATCTTTAACAGCTATTTCAAAAAACAGCTTTTCGTTGTCGCTTTCAGATTTAAGAGCAGCGATATCAGCATCGTAATCAGAACTGCTGCTGATAGCCTTTTCAAAAATTGCAGGGTTTGAAGTAACGCCGCGTACGCCGTCAACGTCAATTAATTGTTTAAGTTTTCCTGAAGAAATGATCTCACGGTCAATAAAATCAAGCCAGATACTCTGACCAAAACCATGTATCTGTGCTACGTTATTAGTTGCCATAATAGGGTTTGTTTTTGTGTTTGTTAATTATGTTGTTAAAAGCGCGATGAAGGTAGTGAAAATTGCTACCAAATCGGTCTATTATGTAAAGTTCTTAATAAGAATGTCAGTAATTGTAAGATTTATATCATACTTTGTTAATATTTCCGGGTTAAGTCTGCAGTTTTTAGCAGTAAATGCCGGTTTTTAGTCTTAAATTAGAATTAGCAAATCAAAAGTCTAATTTTCTTTAAGATTTCGGACTAAAGATGTCGAACTTAAGGCTAAATCTAACTGTTCGAGGCCATGATAATATTCACATCAAAGCCGATAAAAAGCCCGCTTTCAATTACCCCTGTTATCGATTTAATATCCCTTTCAAAACTTTTACCAATTTCATCGAATTTGCAATCCAATACAAGGTTGCCATTTTCTGAAATTATTGGCCCATCCTTACCTTTTGCCGGACGGATAGCTATTTCGGTGGCCCCTAAACTTTTCAGCTCCTTTTCCACATAAGGCAATGCCTGCGGAAAAACCTCGATAGGTACCGGAAATTTCGAGCCTAATTTATCAACCATTTTCGACTCATCAACTATAATATAACTTACTTCACTTGAGCTGATGAGCAACTTCTCTTTAAACATAGCCCCGCCGCGCCCTTTGATCAGGCTTTTGTCGGGGTCAACCTCATCAGCTCCGTCAAAAAGCCAATCGGGTTTATGTTCATACAGCGTTGTTATTGGCAGGCCCAGTTTACTGCAAAACATAGAAAGCTCTACAGAAGTGGGGATAGCTTTTACATTCAGCTTTTCATCTTTTACCCTTTGGGCAATGGCCACCAAAGCCAGGTATGATGTTGAACCCGAGCCAACACCTATAATATCGCCATCCTTAACTTTTGCCGCTATTTCGGCAGCTACCTTTTGTTTGCCTTCGATATTGATAATCTTATCGGCCCACTCCAGGTTATTTATCAGGTTGCTGTTCCAGTTCATGTTAGTTCAGAATCAAGAAGTCAAGAGTCAAGAGCCAGGAAGGAAGAAAGATCTTGATTCCTGACTCTTGATTTCTTGCCTCTATAAAAGAGCTTTTGCTTTTTTAACAACGTTATCAACAGTAAAGCCGAAGTGTTTGTACAGATCTTCGGCTGGGGCTGATTCGCCAAAGGTGGTCATACCCAGCATATCGCCTTCGTCAGTGATATATTTGTGCCAGCCCATTGGTGATGCCATTTCAACCGCCAAACGTTTTTTACTTGCTTTAGGGAATACTGATTCTTTGTAAGCCGCATCCTGTTTTTCAAACAATTCCCATGATGGCATACTTACCACGCGGGTTGAAATGCCTTCAGTTTCCAGTTTTTCCTGTGCCTGCATAATTAAGGCTACTTCAGATCCGGTAGCGATCAGGATCAGATCCGGGCCTTTGCTGCCTTCTGAAAGGATATAAGCACCTTTTTCCAGGTTTTCGGCTTTGCCATATTTATCCTGGTCAAGGATAGGTAGGCCCTGGCGGGTGAAGATCAGCACAGTTGGGCCGCCTTTTTTCTCGATGGCAACACGCCATGCATGCGCGCTTTCGTTGGCATCAGCCGGGCGGATCACTGTTAAGTTTGGTATCGAACGTAAAGAAGCCAATTGCTCAATAGGCTGGTGGGTAGTACCATCCTCGCCCAAGCCGATACTGTCATGCGTATAAACAAAAATCGGGTTTATTTTCATGATGGCAGCCAGGCGGATTGGCGGGCGCATATATTCAGAAAACATCAGGAAGGTAGCACCAAACGGCAACACACCTTTGGTTAAAGCCATACCGTTTAATGCAGAACCCATAGCATGCTCACGAATGCCGAAGTGGAAGTTGCGGCCTGCACGGTTTTCTGATGTAAACGAATCGTACTCTTTCAGGTTAGTTTCGGTTGATGGGGCAAGGTCGGCCGCACCGCCAATAAGGTTTGGCAATGCCGGCGCGATAGCGTTCAACACTTTGCCTGATGCCTGGCGGGTTGCCATTTTAGGGTCGGAACCTTTAAATACCGGCAATTTATCTTTCCAGCCCGCAGGTAGTTCGCCTTTCGCGGCAGCTTCGTATTCGGCGGCTAACTCAGGAAATTTTGCTTTATAATCTGCAAATAATTTGTTCCATTTTTCTTCAACTGCAGCGCCGCGTGCACCTTTTTTGTGATAGTAATCCAGCACCTCGTCAGGTACGTTGAATGATTTTTCAGGATCGAAACCGAAGAATTGTTTTACCAGTTTAATTTCGTCGGCGCCAAGCGGCGAACCATGTGAACCTGCAGTGCCCGATTTATTAGGGCTACCATAGGCAATCAGCGAGCGAACGCGGATAAATGACGGTTTCTGAGTTTCGGCTTTGGCATTGATCAAAGCCAGCTCAAGCGCGTGGGTATCGTTTACGTCAGTAAGGTCCTGCACGTGCCAGCCGTATGCGCGAAAACGGGCGCTTACATCTTCATTAAAAGCAATATCAGTGCTGCCTTCAATAGAGATGTGGTTGTCATCATATAAATAGATCAGGTTACCCAATTGCAGGTGACCTGCCAATGATGCCGCTTCTGATGTTACACCCTCCATCAAGTCGCCATCGCTGCAGATGGTGTAAATATTGTAGTTGAACAGCTCAAAACCAGGTTTGTTGTAACGGGCAGCCAGGTGTTTTTGAGCAATGGCAAAGCCCACAGCATTGGCAAAGCCCTGTCCCAGCGGACCGGTAGTTACTTCAATGCCCGGAGCCAAACCATATTCAGGGTGACCGGCCGTTTTGCTGTTTAGCTGGCGAAACTGTTTGATATCATCTAATGAAAGATCATAGCCCATTAAATACAAAAAGTTGTACTGTAAAATACAAGCGTGGCCTGCCGAAAGGATAAACCTGTCGCGGTTTGCCCAATCGGGGTTTTTAGGGTTGTAGTTTAAAAACTTTGTCCATAAAACGTGGCCCATTGGTGCCAGCGCCATAGCTGTACCGGGGTGGCCTGAGTTTGCTTTTTGCACAGCATCGGCTGCCAATACCCTTACGGTATCAATCGCCAATTTTTCTATGTCTTGTTGGTTTTCCATTTTGTTATCAGGTATTGTAGTTAGTGTTAGTTTTTAATTTACTCGGTAGGTGTTGCAATTTTGCGCTTGGTTTTACTTTCGTCCTCACTGAGCCAAAGCCTCGCGCCGCCTTTGATACCATCGGCATTGGTAACTATCTTCATATTTTTGTCGAGCTTAAAGGTAAGCTCATCTGAATTGCCGCCGCCAATGTATAAAGTATCGTAATTGAATACAGTTTTCAATATTTTGAAAACCTTTTTCATGCGTTTGTTCCATTTCTCTTTGCCTTCTTTCTCCAAAGCCTTCTCGCCGATATAGTTATCATAGGTAATACCTTCTTTTATCGGAAGGTGCGCCAGTTCAAAGTGAGGCAACAAATGACCGTCCATTAACAAAGCAGTACCAAAACCTGTGCCCAGGGTTATCACCATTTCGAGGCCTTTCCCGGCAACTACGCCAAGCCCCTGCATATCGGCATCGTTTACCACCTGTGTTGGTTTGCCTAATGCTTTTTCCAGTTTTTTGCTTAAATCAACATCGGCCCAGTAATCGGTACCAAGGTTAGGCGCGGTTTTAACAACCCCGTTTTTTACATAACCCGGGAAACCAACCGATATTTTATCATATGCCGGAAAATCCTTCACAAGGGTGTTGATAGCTTTTATAACGTTTTCGGGATTTGCAGGAGCGGGAGTAGGTATCTTGTCGTACTCCATTTTTAAATCCCCTTTTTTATTCAGGATAGTGGCTTTAATGTGTGATCCACCGATATCGATTGAGAGAACCCTTAATTGGGATGGTGTTTTTTTCATTTAGCGTAATTTATTTAGCTGGTTGGCAATTTGGTGAAAACCTTAGTTCCCAGCGCATAAATATCACATTTTAATAATATCAAATTGTTAAATAATGTGATAAAATCAATTTATCCCATTGAAGCAACAAAGGTAAAGTTAGCGTTGCTTTTATTTAACGAGTCAATATTTAAAAGTATTTTACTTATGCGTGGCAAAATCAGTGCAATTAAGGTAAAATGTAAATACCCCGGTTATTTTTTTCAAATGCTTAAACTGTTATTACCTGTTTTAAGTGTAAAAGTTTTTCCTTTCCACACAAAAATGCCCGATGTGTTTTTGGGGAGCGCTATGTTGATACTCCATTTTCCTTTATCGAACACGTATTTGGCATAAACTTTTCCGTTAGGGTGGGGCACTTCACCGCTGATATTTCTGATCTGGCCCAAATGCGGCTCAATTTTTATTTTGCTGAAACCCTGCGCATACGTATCCACACCTAAAATGGTACGGTAAAATTCAATGTTTGGACTTGCACCCCAGGCATGACAATCGGAGCGGTTATGGTCAAGGTCGGAGATTTCGGCCCAGGTAGTCAATCCCATTTTGATATTATCCCGCCAGATGTTGAGCCAGTTTAAATAATCATCACCCAGGCCGCCTTTAACCATAGCCTGGTGCAGGTAGTATTTAAAGTAGATGGTGCATTGGGTGATTGTCGTATCATTCAATAATTTTAGGCTGATATCATGTGCAGCTGCGTTATTTACCATGCCGGCCAGTACTGCTATTGAATTGGTATGCTGAGAAAACAGTTGCTTATCCTCGGTATCTGCATAAAGTTTTTTGCCAGAATCCCAGTATTTACTTTGGATAGCGGTTTTTAATTGCGCTGCTTTGGCCTTGTACATTGTAGCAAACGCGGGCATTCCCATTTTTGCTTCTATTTCGGCGGCCTGCCGATAGGCCCACATCAACTGCAGATCTAATATAGCCGAAGTGCCTTTGGCGCTTTTAGGGGCCTGGCCAAAATCCCAGCCTTTGTCATTAACCCAGTCAACAAATGTCCAGTAGGGTGTATCTTTTAAGGAGCCATCGGCTTGCTGATACTTGCTGAAAAAATTGAGCACATCGCGCATGCCGGGCAGCTTGTCTTTAATAAATAAACTATCGGGCCGGTACATCCAATAATCATGCAGCATGCCGATATACCAAAGCGAAAAGGTGGAAATAATTTGGGGCGAGAACGAGGGGTGACGGCTTAGCGTGATCCCTTCGGCCAGGCGGGAATGATCCATCTGGTTGATGGCGTTGCGCACCAGGCGGTCATCGCCGCTATTATAAAAAGATACCAGCGCCTGGATGCGGGTATCGCCAACGTATTGCAGCTGTTCATAGTATGGGCAGTCGGTATAGGTTTCACCGGCGCAAAGGCGGGCGGTGCGCCAGCCAATATCCAGTATTTGCTGCATTTCGGGGTTCGAAGTTTCCAGTTTGGCATTCATTTTAAACGGATACCCGGTAAACGTTCCGTAAATATCATCGATAATTAATGGTTCATCTTTGGTGGTTATTTTCACTTCGATGTACCTGAATGTGCGCCATGTTAAAGTAGTGAACGAGTTACCGGTAGCTCCATCGGAGATGATACTATCCCGCCGGCCGACAAAGATTTTTCCATCAACATCATTCCGGTTGCCTTTAACAGTACCCTCCGGGCCGGTAAGCGCTTTAAACAACGATTCGGTATAGCTAATGCCGATACCTGCATTTTTTCCCTTGCTAAAATTGAGTGTTAAAAACGCGTTAGTAAGATGCGTTTGGTCGAGTATCAGGGTAGCCGAAGTATTAGCCGGGATAGTGACCACAGTTTTGCTTGCCGGGAATGAAGAAGGAATAGTTATGCCATCCGCCTTTCTTAAAACCGGGATCCTTTGACGGGTCATTTCCATGGCGGGTATTGACGATGGCACCAGCATCCAGCCAAAGGCATTGGTTACGCCTTTTGGATTTCCGTTGTCAATACGGATAGCATTTTTCCAGCTACTGTCATCAAGCCCGGTCGTGTTCCAATCTTTTATAGATTGGTTTAAATCTACCCGCTCGCCCGGCCCGGCAACATAATAAGGATGCCAGCCAATACCGGTGATAGGCTGAAATGATTTATCTCGGATGCCTTTCCATGTTTTATTGGTATTGATGATTTCTTCATTTGGCGTATCGCCCTGCATAATGAAACCTGTTTGTAAGGAGATCTGTGCTTCGGGGCGATAATCGCCATCATTCCAAACTACAGCGGCAATGAGGTTTTTGCCCGGCTGAAGATATGGCGCCAGATCAACCGTTTCATAATTCCAGTAATAAGTATCTCCGCGGGCGGGGCCTAACGAAACCAAAGTTTGGTTAACGTATAGTTTATAACGATTATCTGCCGATACATGAACGACGAAAGAAGCAGGCTTAGCTGAAAGTTCAATGCTTTTCCTGAAGTAATAAACGCCATATTCTTTTAATGATTCCTGTGGAACAGTGATCCACGATGCTTTCCACTGGTGTTTTAAAAGCGCCGGACTGATGGTTTGCGCATAGGTGGATGCTGTAATAAAAAGAAAACACGAAAAAAAGTAACGTTTAAAAGATGTCTTCATGAAATAGGGTGGTTTATAGGTGATCGGCATTTGCCTTGTACAGCTAAATTACAATTAAAGCTTTAATTTATATGCAATATGCCTATTGGCGGGCAGGCCTGATAGTGGAATATTTCATAATTCCGTTATCTTTATTTTTTTCAAACCTAAAACTATGGATGTATTAGCCGTCTTTTTATTAGTGGTGATCATTATAATAATGCTGAACCACAAGGGCAGTTTAAACAATAAGATCAAAGAACTTGAATTTAGAATATTTGAATTAAAAGGTATTATTGAACAGCTTAAGATAACCCGGCCGGGTGCTGAAGATGTCAAAAAAGCAGAAGAACGGGCACCTGCAAGCGTTTCGCCTCCTGCGCCTGTTATACCACAACCTCCTGTTGAAAAAGTAAAACCGCCCGTTGAGGCAGAGATAAAACCAGAGCCTATCACGCCTCCTAAAGTTGAAAGGCAACCCGAAGTTATTGAAGACAACTTATCAATCATCAATCGCCCTATAAAAACACGCGATTTCGAACCCGCGAAGCCTTTACAGCCCAGGCCGTCTTTCTTTGAGCGCCATCCCGACCTGGAAAAATTCATCGGAGAAAACCTCATCAATAAAATAGGCATAGCCATCCTGGTGCTGGCCATTGGCTTCTTTGTAAAATATGCTATTGATAACGATTGGATAGGCTTAGTAGGCCGCGTGGGTATAGGCATTGTTTGCGGTGGTATTTTAATTGCTGTTGCACATGCGCTGCGTAATAGTTATAAGGCCTTTAGCTCGGTGCTGGTAGGCGGCGGATTGGCCGTGTTTTATTTTACCATAACATTGGCATTTCAGCAGTTTCACCTGTTTAACCAAACCACGGCGTTCATCATTTTAATTGTGATCACCGTTTTTGCGGTGCTGCTTTCCTTATTATATGATAAGCAGGAACTGGCCGTAATTGCATTGGTAGGTGGGTTTGCCAGTCCGTTTATGGTAAGTAACGGCAGCGCCAACTATAACGGCTTGTTTATTTATCTGCTGATATTAAATACCGGGCTGCTCATCATTGCGTACTATAAAGCATGGCGGGTGCTTAACATTGTTTCGTTTGGGTTTACGGTAATTGTTTTTTCAACGGTGCTGTATACACTTACACCTCCCACCTACCATTTCGGCTTTATTTATGCCAGCATTTTTTACGCGCTTTACTTTGTTATCAACATAGCCAACAACGTACGCGAAAACAAAAAATTCATTGCTTCCGATTTCAGCATCTTGCTTCTTAATACCGGGTTATATTTTGCTACCGGCCTGTACCTGTTAACCATGATGCATGATGAGCAATACCGCGGCTTGTTTTGTATTTGCCTGGCTGTGGTAAACCTGGTGCTTTCATACGTCCTGTTCCGCAATCGTAAGGTGGATACCAATATATTGTACCTGCTTATCGGCATTACACTCACCTTTATTTCGCTGGCTGCTCCTATTCAATTGCATGGCAATAACATTACCATTTTCTGGGCTTCAGAAACGGTGTTGCTTTATTGGCTATACCTGCGCTCGGGCATCCAGCTCATGAAATATACAGCTGTGTTTTTATGGATAGCCATGCTGCTAAGCTTATTAATGGACATATACCAAACTTATAGTAACTACAGTTTGAGTTTGACCATAATTGCCAATAAGGGTTTCATCACTACACTTTTCGCTGCTGTGAGTTCGTTTTTACTTTCGGTATTGGTTAAAAAGGACGCAACCAAGCTGGAGCATATCAATATTTTTACCGGGCAGCTTTTCGGGGTAGCCGCGCTTGTGCTTTTATTTTTAAGCGGTCTGCTGGAAATCAATCACCAGTTCCTGAACCACTATCCGGATACCAACCTTAATATTTTATATGCGATGGTTTATACGCCAGTGTTTATATTTATCTATTATACGCTATCGCCCAAAATACAGGTTATCAATTTTAGCAGCGACGCAAAGTTTGTGATATTACTCGCCTGCCTGATTGTTTACCTGTTGCTTACGCCACAATATTATTCGCTGCAACATTTGATGCTCGAAACTAAGAAGCCGTCGACCAGCCATTTTATGGCACATTGGATTGGCGCTGTGTTTATCGGTCTGCTGTTTTACAGAGTGATCCGCTTATGTCAGCAAAACATGAACGAAGGCCTGAAAAAAGTGTTTACCTGGGTATTAAGCGCGGGTGTCGTATTGTTTTTAAGTTTTGAGGTAAGCCTGATGAGTAACCTGATGTTCTTCAGCAAGGCCAACTCTATTGATCAAATAGAAACCGTGTATGTGAAAACCGGTTTGCCTGTATTATGGGGACTGCTATCCTTCGCGTTGATGTGGTTGGGTATGAGTTACAAGCTGCGGGTAATGCGGGTGGCCTCATTAACATTGTTCTCGCTTACTTTAGTAAAATTATTTTTGTTCGATATTAAAAACATCCCGGTTTGGGGTAAAATAGCTGCTTTCTTTTGTTTGGGAGTACTATTGCTTATTGTGGCATTTATGTACCAGCGAACAGCTAAAAAATCCATTGCCGATGATGAAGCTAAAAAAAATGAATAAGCTAATACTTTTAACACTGCTGCTTTGCGGGGCTATATTACCGGCATCGGCACAAAAAAATTTTAAATATAAAGCCGCGCTGCACAAGATTGACAGCACCGGTTTTTACCGCATTGGCTTACAACCACAACTGGTGGCGAAAGCTAAACCCGATTTGTCGGACATTCGCATTGCAGACGCGAAAGGCAACTTTGTGCCTTACATCCAGGCCGGTAGTCTCCCGCAAAAAAGCCAGAAAAGTTTTGTTGTTTTCCCGGAGATCAGCAACACGCCAAAAACCGATACCAGTACTGTTTTTATCATAGAAAATAAAACCGGACTGGTACTCGACCGCCTTTGGATCAGGCTGCAAAACACAGCCGTAAAACGTAAAGTGAACCTGCTGGGCAGCGATGATCTGAAACAGTGGTTTGCCATCCAGGAAGAGATCCCCTTGCAGGAAGCTGTACAAAACAGTGAAGGCACCTACCTGCAATCGTTATCGTTTCCGGCGAGTAACTATCGCTATTTAAAAATCCAGGTAAACGATAAAAACAAAAACCCGGTTAAGTTTTTGGAGGCCGGCATTTATACAGAGTACGCATCAACAGCGCAAAGTTACACGCCTGTTGCGCCTTTAAACATCATCCGTGCCGATAGTAATAAAACCACCTTTATCGACATTAAGCTGAACGATAATTACCAGGTAAATAAGTTGCACCTCAATATCAGCGCGCCGAGGTATTATAAACGGAGTGTTACCGTTTACCAGTTTGTAAACAATGGCAGGGAGCTCTTGAGCGAAGCCGAACTGTCATCAGATAAAACAACTGATCTGTTAATTGCAGCAAAAGCCAACCACCTGTTAATAGAGATAAGCAACGGCGATAATCAGCCGCTGAGCATCGGCGAGATCAAAGCGTTTCAATCTGACGAATATTTCATCAGCTACCTTGAAGCTAAGCAAAGCTACCGGTTCCTGGTCGGTGATTCGTTGGCTCAGGCACCGGAATATGATCTTAAGTTTTTTGCTGATAGTATTGGAGGGAACACCCCGGTTATTAAACATGAGGCTGTTGTTAAAAACACCGGCTATGCAGTGGCGGTAAAACCTGCCGGGAAAGATTACACCGTACTGATTTGGGTAGCTATTATTGTTTCGTTAGGGTTGTTGTTGTTGTTGACTTTGAAGATGACCAGGGAGGTGAAGAAAAAAGAGGAGGAAAGATAAAATTTACACCCTTTAATTTAGGATGAGATTGGATGTAGAGGCTTGCCCATCCCGGCAGACTTATACTTTAGAGTAAATAACCGTCAGCAGAAGCTTAGAGAGTAAATCAAAGTTTTACAAACCATCGACCATGGTTTGTGGACTATCAACCACAAATCCTTACATTTGTATTGAGGTAAAAATTGGATAAAGTAAAAGTTTTAGAGAAATATCTACCGGCAGAAGCGGCCCCGCTCATTGCCCGGTGGATTGACTACTTCAAGTGTGAATTTAAAATTTCGCGCAACCGTAACAGTAAATTTGGCGATTACCGCTCACCTTATGGCGGCAAAGGTCACCGTATCTCGGTTAATTACGACCTTAACCCCTACGCTTTCCTGGTAACTACAGTGCACGAGTTTGCACACCTGCATACCTGGAACGAGCATAAGCAAAAAGCCAAACCCCACGGAACAGAATGGAAAAACAATTTCAAAAAAATGATGCAGCCATTTTTTGAAAAAGAGATTTTCCCGGCAGATGTTAAAAAGGCTATTGTAAACTACCTGGATAACCCGGCGGCGTCAAGCTGCTCAGATTTGAACCTGTACCGCTCGCTGCGCAAATATGATCCCCCCAAAACATCCGAAGCAATTTTAACGGTAGAAAAGATCCCGCTTAAGGCATTATTTAAGCTAAAGGACGGCAGGGTGTTCCGCAAAGACGAAAAGCTGCGTAAGCGCTTTAAATGTACCGAAGTGGCTACTAAGCGGATCTATTTGTTTAGCCCGGTAGCGGAGGTGGAGTTGATTGAAGGGGCTACGGCGGCGTAGTACTATATAACAATCGTCATTTCTGTAGGTACGAAGCAATCCCCGATTCACGTTCCATCAGGGTCTCTCGTAGAGGACCCTGATGCCTTTGCCAAGCAGGTATGCCTTTTTTCATAAGATTATCAAGGTTGACAGTGGGAACACAGGGTCTTCTAACGAGAGATCCTGATGGGACAGAATGACGGTTATTCACTCACCTCTTTTTCATCTATCAACACCCAATCAATTTATTCCGTACTTTTACCGCATGGCAAAAGTTATATCATTTGTAAATAACCCTTACCAGGAAAACACTTATATTTTGTATGATGAAACCGGCGAATGCGTGATCATCGATCCGGGCATGTATACTGCACCAGAGCAAAACACCGTGGTTGGCTTTATCAAAAACAATAACCTCAAGCCTGTTATGCTGCTCAACACCCATTGCCATATCGATCATGTGCTGGGCAATAAATTTGTATTCGAACAGTATGGCCTTAAGCCCCGTTTCCACGTTGGCGAGTCGGAAGTATTGGCTGCTGTGGTAGCTTATGCGCCATCTATGGGCTTCCGTTACGATGTATCACCTATGCCTGATGAATTTTTGCCCGAAACCGGGACCATCCATTTTGGCAATACTACGCTACACTTGATATTCGCACCCGGCCATTCGCCTGCTCACTTGTGTTTTTATGATAAAGAGGCTAAGATCCTGATAGGGGGCGACGTCCTGTTCAGGCAAAGCATCGGTCGTACGGATTTGCCGGGAGGTAACTTCACCCAACTGATTGATAACATCGAAACCAAGCTGTTTACCCTGCCCGATGATGTTACGGTTTATCCCGGCCACGGCCCCGAAACAACTATCGGCTACGAAAAACAAAACAATCCGTTTTTAACTTAGTTAACATCATAGCAACGTTTTACTGAGCATAAGCAAACCTGAACGCATAATTCCCACACAATTGAACACCTCCATTTACATAGCAAAGCGTTACCTGTTCTCGGGCAAAAAAATGCATGCTATCAATATTATTTCGGGTATATCCATGTTGGGGGTGCTCATTGGCAGCGCGGCATTGCTTATCATTCTTTCGGTGTTCAATGGTTTTGAAAAAGTTATCCTTTCGTTATACAGCAACTTTACACCCGAAATAAAGATAGAAGCCAAACTGGGCAAAACTTTTAATCCCAACACTCCTTATTTTGCCTCCCTGCATAAAGATGCCCGCTTATTTTCATTTACCGAGGTATTACAGGAAAAAGCCCTGATTAAATATGGCGATAAACCGTTTTTAGGCACGGTAATGGGCGTGAGCGATGATTTTTTGAAAAACAGCCAGCTCGATAGTACTATAGCCAGCGGCTCATTCACGCTTAAAAGCGGCGATCAAAATTTTGCTGTAATTGGCGCTACCATACAGGGGAGCTTAGGTATTAATGTTCATGACGAGCTTTCGTCCATGCAGATCTATTCGCCGCGGCGCGGTGCGGAAAATTCGGCCAATCCTTTAAATGAATTTGTTGTACGCAGCATTAATCCATCAGGAGTGTTTGCCATACAGCAGGAATTTGATGATATAGCTGTAACCCCCATTGAGTTTGCCCGCGACCTGCTTGACCAGCCGGTAAATGTTTCTTCACTACAGCTTAATTTTAAGCGCGGCACCAATATCGATGCCATGCAAAAAGACATCCAGGATAAAATAGGGAATGATTTTACGGTAAAAAACCGCAAGGAACAAAACAGCGAACTTTACAAAACCCTTAATTACGAAAGCTGGGCGGTTTATATGATCCTTACCTTTGTGCTTATCATCGCAATATTTAATATCATTGGCTCGTTAACCATGCTGGTTATTGATAAGCGCAAGGACATAGCCATTTTAAGCGGGCTGGGCGCCAATAAAAATATGATCCAGGGGATTTTCTTTTTTGAGGGAATGATGATCACCGCTATTGGCTGTATTATCGGCATAACGCTGGGCACCATTTTTTGCCTGCTGCAGCAGCATTACGGATGGATAAAAATGGGGGCCAAAATGTCGGTGTTAGACTCGTATCCTATCGACCTTAAAATTAAGGATTTTGGCCTGGTACTGCTAACCGTTGGCGGCATTTCGGTAATAGCTGCCGGCATCAGCGCCCGTTTAAGTATTAAAGGATTGGATGAAATCAAACAGGATTTGTAAATTTGTTAAATGGGTATGAGGTATATCAAAGTTTTTGTTTTGCTGCTTGTTGTTATTGCTGTTTACGCATGTAATAATGATGCCCATAAAAAAGACGGGGTTACGCTTTATAAAGGCTTGTACAGCGCGGGGCCCGAAATTAAATCATTTAAAGATTGCGATAGCGGCCAGGAGTTTTGGGCTGTTGACAGTTCGGCTCAGTTGGAGCTTCAGTATTCCCAACTCAATTTCGAAAAACCCTACGAACCGGTTTACGTGGAAGTTGAAGGAATCAAATCAAAATCGGGCGATGTTGGCCGCGGGTCTGAATATGACAGTACCCTCGTTGTAAAAAAAGTAGTAAAAATAACCAAAGAGATCCCGCAGGACGTATGTAATTAACCCCCTGCCGCCATTGTTAATAAAAGCCTAAAACAATAACTTAGGCTTTTGCATTAAGCATTAAACACTCATCTGCCTTATCGGCGTAACTAACAACCCATGGAATCAAAACGTCAGCAAAAATTTGCCGGAGTAATACAGGAAGACCTTGCAGCTATTTTTCAGCGCGAAGGCATGAATTATTTGCCTAATACACTGGTAACCATAACCAAGGTACGTGTAACGCCCGATTTGGCCATAGCCCGTATATTTTTAAGCTTTTTGGGCAATCCTAATGTGCAAACCGCTTTGCATACCATCAAATCGCACGCTTCGGAAATCAGGTACAAACTGGGCGCCCGCATCAAAGACCAGGTAAGGATCATTCCGCAGCTTGAGTTTTTTGTTGATGACACCAGCGAATACGTTGAACGCATGGACAAGATCTTTGATAAGATCAGCAAAGAGGAACGCCAGCCCGATACCGAAGAAAACTAATAACCACTGATGGACCGGCACACGCTGTTTGCTAATTACGTTAACAATCATCCCGAAGCCATTGGCAAAGTGGTTGATTTTGATGCAGATCATGACCGCCTTTATCATTTTGACCTTACCGCCGCCAATAAGGAATTGACGGCTGAGGTTATTAACAAGCCGTGGATGTTTAGCCAGTTAGTGAACGAAAAGCTGCATGACAACAATTGCCGTTACGGTATTGGCGGGTATATGGAACACCGTACCATTTATGCTTTTAGCAGTCATTTTGACACAGATGATGAGCCCCGGCGCCTGCATTTGGGCGTCGATATCTGGAGCGATGCCGGAACGCCGGTATATGCCCCGCTTGATGGCATTGTACACAGTTACCAGGATAATAATACCATTGGCGATTACGGCCCAACCATTATTTTACAACACGACCTTGATGGCTTAACACTTTATAGCCTGTATGGGCATTTAAGCCGCAAAAGCCTGAAAGGGCTTTTTAAAGATATGCCTGTGTCTAAAAACAGCCAAATAGCAACCATTGGCAATGCTGATGAAAACGGCCATTGGCCACCGCATTTGCATTTCCAGCTGATGTTTGATATGGAAGGTAAACAGGGCGATTATCCCGGCGTAGCTAAGTTTTCAGAAAAAGAGATCTGGCAGAAGAATATACCTGACCCCGGTTTGATATTGAAGTTTCCGCAGGCGGTGAATGTAGGGTAGCGCCCCGTAGAGATGCATAATTGCGTCTCCCTCACAACCCCGCGGCTGGTAAACCTTTTTAGGACGATACATTCGGAAAAGCACAAGTCATCCACGCTTATATCCCCACACAAGACTTGCGCTAAAAAGGGGGTAAACGTATAACAGGATTTAGCATTTAAACTGTAAACTTTTTTTAGGACGATACAGTCATTTTTCCGTTAATACCGTAAACTTAAAATCAAGCGGTTCAAACAGGCGGATAAGCTCATCAATAAAAGTTTGCCCCCATTTTACATACATGAGGCCGAAGTTTTCAGAACGCTCCTGCAGGCTGTCTTTCGGGAAGAGCTCGGCTTTAACGGCGGTCAGCTGCTCCAAGCGTACACTGTAATTTCTTTTTTCGGCACGGATCAGCTTCTTTTCAAGGTTATCCATGGCCTTTTTAAGGCGGGCCTGTACAGCCGCCGCTGATGGTGAAAGTGTAGGATCGATTTTGTATGCGCGGAGTTTTATTTTCTCAAAAAGGTTTTCCATTTCGCGCCATTCTTCAGCAATGCTCAGGTTATGGTCGCTGTGCTTTTTGATCCAATAGGTTTGCAAGGCATCGCTTTGTTTAAACAGGTCTATAGCTTCAAGGTTCATACGTTCAACCTTGGCGGCCTGTTCTTTTTTGATTACCAAAGCCGAGTTGCGAAGGATGAGGATAGGGAAATCAATTTTATAATGATCAAAATTGGATTTCAACTCGAGCCAGTAAACTACCTCTGCACCACCACCGATGTAGGCAATGTTTGGTAAAATACATTCCTGGTAAAGCGGGCGCATCACTACATTAGGGCTAAAGCGTTCGGGATATTCGGCGATCTCCTTTTTTAGCTCAGCTTCAGTAAACCTGATTTCGGTATTGAGCACCTGGTAGCTGTCATTCTCGAAAACTATCCGCTCGCGAAGCTGATCTTGCAGGTAAAAGAAATTGATCTCGCGTGGGTTAACCTGGATGTGTACACCAAGCTCATGCAGCTTTTGGTTAGTTTCGGTAATGTTTTTAAAACTGTGCTGACCAATGATATCCTGCTCAATAATGGCCGCGAACTCTTTTTTAAATTCATGGTCATCGGCATCGATGATAACTAAACCATATTGTCCGAAAAGTGAATTAACAAGATATCTGGTAGCATCAGCAAGTTTATCAAATTTGGTATAGGCGGTTTCAACAATTTCGGCAAGGTCAGTAGCGTGACCTTCCATGCCTAAAACGCCTTTGTATTGGTTAAGTGCCTGGCGCATGCTCACCGGGTCGATACGGCCGGTTGCCCCCGAAGCCTCGTACCACCAGTGTACTTTTTTACCGCCAATGTTGGTATAGTTGATCTCGGCAAAGTCGTGGTCTTCGCTGGCCATCCAGTAAACAGGCACAAAATTTTTATCGGCATGGGCGGCTTTTAACTGCTGCGCCAGTTTAATGGCCGTTGCAATTTTATAAAGGAAATATAGAGGTCCGGCGAAGATATTCAACTGGTGGCCGGTTGTAATGGTAAAGGTATTATCCTGTTTTAACAGCTCCAGGTTTTGGGCTGTAAGAGCAGTTGAATAAGTACATAATTTACCCGGCTCTTTGCCTAAACACTCGTACTGCTTAGTTAAAACACGTACCAGCACTTCGCGATCAGCAACTACCTTTTTGTTTTTCAAAAACTCGGCAAAACCGGGCATATCCGGGCGGTAACTATAAAAAGGCCGTAGTTCGGGTTTATTGTCGATATATTCGGCAACTGTGCTTGAAAAAAAACCGGTGTCTTTATAACTTATACAGGAAGCGTCCATTTTTCATTTCGGATTTGGGATGTTCGATTTCGGATTTGGCCTAAAACAAAACATCAGCAAATAAAATTAAATGCTGATGTCGAAATTAGATTATAAATCGCAAATCGCTTTACAGCCGACCGCAAATTAACATTATTTTACAATTTGTCCATAAAGGTCAAAGTCTTCGGCGCTGTCTATCTTTACGTTAACAAAGCTGCCAACGGTAGCATAATCAATGCTGGCATCAATCAAAACTTCGTTATCAACCTCGGGCGAATCAAATTCTGTACGGCCAACAAAATAGCCACCATCCTTTTTGTCAATCAGCACTTTATAAGTATTGCCAATCTTTTCCTGGTTTTTATCAAAAGAAATGCCCTGCTGGATTTCCATAATGGCATCGGCACGCTCCTGTTTTACTTCTTCAGGTACATCATCAACCAAAGTATGGGCGTGGGTCTTTTCCTCGTGCGAATAGGTGAAACAGCCCAAACGGTCAAACCTGGTATCCTCAACCCATTGTACCATCTCTTCAAAATCCTGCTGGGTTTCGCCCGGGTAACCGGTGATTAACGTAGTACGCATAGCAATGCCCGGTACACGATCGCGGATCTCGTTCACAATATCAATGGTTTTTTGCTTGGTGATGCCCCGGCGCATTGATTTCAGCATGTTATCGGTGATGTGCTGCAAAGGCATATCCATGTATTTGCAAATATTTTCACGCTCGTTCATCACATCCAATATTTCCATCGGGAAACCTGAAGGGTAAGCGTATTGCAGCCTGATCCATTCGATACCGTTCACATCAGATAAACGGCGAAGCAGCTCATCAAGGTTACGTTTGCCATAAAGATCAAGACCGTAATAGGTTAAATCCTGTGCAATCAGGATGAGTTCTTTTGTTCCGTTTTTAGCCAATTTCTTAGCATCCTCAACCAGTTGTTCAATAGGTGAGCTCAGGTGTTTACCCCTCATCAAAGGGATAGCACAAAAAGAACATGGGCGGTTACAGCCTTCAGCAATTTTAAAATAAGCAAAGTGCGAAGGTGTGGTTAATAAACGCTCGCCTATCAACTCGTGTTTATAGTTTGCGCCTACAGTAGCTAATAAATTTTGCAGGTCATTAGTGCCGAAGTAGGCATCAACATTGGTGATCTCGGCTTCGAGTTCGGGTTTATAGCGTTCGCTCAGGCAGCCGGTAACAATCACCTTGCCTACTTTGCCCTGCTCCTTAAGTTCGCTGTATTGCAGAATAGTATCTATCGACTCCTGCTTGGCATTATCAATAAAGCCACAGGTATTAATTACTATAATATCATTTTTGCCTACCTTCTCGGCCTCATGCACCACATCAAACTGGTTGCCCTTCAGTTGGCCCATTAATATCTCCGAATCGTAAATATTTTTTGAGCAACCTAACGTAACCACGTTTACACGGGGTTTGGCCTGTTTAACTGATGGATGGGAAATTTCTTTTGTCTTCATAACACACTAATCATTGAGGGAAGCCCCTCTAAATCTCCCCCGGTAGGGGAGGCTTTCAAGTTCATTTAGCCCTCCCTACCGGAGAGGGTTGGGTGGGGCTGTTATTGCTTAAATAAGCTATCTACAAACGCCTGCCTGTCAAACAGCTGCAGGTGATCCATTCCCTCGCCAACACCTATATATTTAACCGGAATCTTAAACTGATCTGATATTCCTATAACCACACCACCTTTAGCTGTACCATCCAATTTGGTTAGCGCCAGCGCGTTTACGTTGGTAGCTTCGGTAAACTGCTTGCATTGCTCAATGGCGTTTTGCCCGGTTGAGGCGTCCAGTACCAGCAGTATCTCGTGCGGAGCACCGGGGATCACCTTTTGCATCACGTTCTTGATTTTGGTTAGCTCGTTCATCAGGCCAACTTTGTTGTGCAAACGGCCGGCAGTATCTATAATAGCCACATCATCGCCATTGGCCACAGCCGAACGAAGGGTATCATAAGCAACCGAAGCCGGATCGGAACCCATAGCCTGGGCAACAACTTTTACACCAACACGTTCGCCCCAAAGTTTAATCTGGTCAACCGCGGCTGCGCGAAAGGTATCGGCGGCACCTAAAACAACCTGGTTGCCGGCCTGCTTTAGTTTATGGGCCAGCTTGCCTATAGTAGTGGTTTTACCTACGCCGTTAACGCCAACTACCATAATTACGTATGGCTTATGATCGCCATATTCAAAATTACGGAAGTCGTTACTGTTGTTTTCGGCAAGCAGTTGCTGAATTTCATCTTTTAACAGGGCGTTCAGCTCGTTGGTGCTTACGTATTTATCGCGGGCAACACGGGCCTGGATCCTGTCAATGATCTTGAGCGTGGTGCTTACGCCAACGTCGGATGTAACCAGGATCTCTTCCAGCTCATCCAACACATCATCATCAACGGTTGATTTACCGGCGATGGCTTTGGTGATCTTTGAAAAAAAGTTATCCTTGGTTTTTTCCAAACCGGTATCAAGCGCCTGCTGTTCCTGCTGCGTGTTTTCCTTTTTCTTAAAAAAATCAAATAATCCCATGGTGATCAGAATTCTCAGAATTATAGAATTTTCTGAATTTAAATATGTTTTCAGAAATATCAGATATTAATTCAAACAGCATTCTGTCAATTTATTAATTCTGTAAATTCTGATTCAGACAACATTCAACAAAAAAAGCCCTCTCGTTAAAACAAGACGGCTTCAATATTTTAATCAAAGAGTGATTATATAGTTTTACCTGCAATTGCATCCTTAACTAAATCGTTAGGGACAATTTGCTCTTTGAATGAATAAGCACCAGTTTTAGGTGATTTATTCATGGTGATCACTTTTGAATATTCTTTGCCTTTACCTGCTACTTTCAGCGTTGCAACTACTTTCTTTGCCATGTTGTTTAATTATTGATTTAGTGAATTAATTGAGTTGGCTATATCAAATTAAAACTTAATGAGCCAATCAATCCGGTCAACTAATTATTTAATCTCTTTGTGAACGGTTACTTTCCTCAAAACAGGGTTGAATTTTTTCAACTCTAATCTTTCAGTTGTATTTTTTTTGTTCTTAGTGGTGATATAGCGAGACATGCCTGGCATACCGCTTGTTTTGTGTTCGGTGCACTCTAAAATCACCTGAACCCTATTGCCTTTTTTTGCCATTTTCTTTTTATGTTGTACGTGTCACCTCACGGCTTACGTAATTTTTCAATTTTATTATACTACTAAACTTGAAAGCCAACTACTAAATGTAGCCTTTTTTAACAAATTTATTGATGCAGGCGGTAATACCGTTTTTGCTGATAGTTTTTACAGCAGAAGTAGATACCTTTAAGGTAATCCATTTATCTTCTTCAGGAATATAAAACTTTTTAAGTTTCAAGTTAGGATGAAACCTGCGTTTTGTTTTAACGTTTGAGTTTGAAACGTTGTTACCTACGATAGATCCTTTTCCTGTTAGATCACAAATTCTTGACATGACAAATATTTTTAATTATCAACCCTTTATCCAAAAAGAGTTTGCAAATATCAGACTTTTAAATCAAATATTCAACAGTGATTTGAAAAATTTTCAAAAAAGATTTACAGCAGTGCAAGGCGCTTATCTATTTAGCTAATAACAGGTTATTTTTACCTGTGCTTACTGTTGTCTGAACCCAGATCCTGTAATTGGATCAATTAACAGAATGCTAAATAAATTCGATGAATTCTTTTAGTTTCATCAAATCGGGTTCACACAAAATCGGCAAATAATTTTAATCAGTGATTATAGCGCGCTGGTTCGGCCCGGGCTTCCTGCCTTGTCTCCGCTTAGGGATTCCGTACGCTATGGGCTCAATATGGTGGTGGAGAGGTCGTTTTTAAATCACAATTTACGAGTTCTTAAAATCAATTACTTACGAACTAAGTAACAACTCTGCCACTTCCTCACCTACCAAACTCCCCATGGCAACGCCCATGCCATTGCATCTCACGGCGCAAAAAATATTAGGCTGCACCTGTTTTACTATCGGGCTGATCTCCTGCCCGAAACCCATGATGCCGCTCCACCAATAATCAATCTCTACATTTTGGCCGGGGAGGATCACCTGGTTCAGATAGTTTATCAATTGCTGTTTAACTTCATCGGTATGGCCAAAATCCCAGGTTTCTTCCGCTTTATAATTGAGGTTACGGCCGCCGCCAAACAATACCCGCCCATCAATATTGCGGAAGTAGTAATAACCCTGATTAAAATGATAAGTGCCTTTAAGTTTTAACCCGGGAACAGGCCTGGTAACCATTACCTGTCCGCGGCCGGGCACTACATCGAGCTGAGGATATAGCTGGCTTGCAAAGGCATTGGTAGCCAGGATCACTTTGCCCGCTTTAAAAATACCTTGCGAGGTACTTAGCCTAATGTGCTGATCTTCCTGCCCGATAACGGAAATACTACAATTATTAAGTACCAATACGCCAAGTTGGTATGCTTTATATAAAAGAGCACGCATCATTTTGCCTGTGTGGATCTGCCCTTCAAAAGAGTTGTATATGATATGCTTCACTTTATTGAAGCCAAAACCTGCAATTTTTTCATCGGCTACTGAATAAATGTCGGCCTGGCCTATAGCTTGTTGTATTAATTTGTTAAGGTGGTCTATTTGATCAATAGAATTACATGCATGGCTTTCCTCATGATCCATAAACAGTTCATGCCCGCCATATTGATAATAATCGATGTTGGCATCACCCAAATTTTCCCTTAAACGTTGCAGTCCTTTCCACTTGTAAGCTACCAGGTGCATGGCCTCTGTTTCTGATGAATGATTTATTGCTTCAATTTGTTCCGAAACTGTACCAAAACAGGCAAAACCAGCGTTTTTAGTACTGGCACCTGACGGTAAGAAGCCGCGCTCCAACACTAAAACTTTTAAGGTTGGTTGCTGTTTTTTTAACTGAAGGGCGGCGCTAAGGCCAACAAGTCCGCTGCCAATAATGATAACATCGGCATTATCAGTAAAGGCTGTACGCTCCCAGTATGAAAATGATGGCTCCAACATGTTCAAAAATAGCTATTCGGGAAGCAAAAACTTTGAGGTAACCTAATGCTTTTAAAATTTTTTGCTTAAAGCGGAATAGTTTTTGAACAAGCGCTGTAACGTTTGTAAGGTTTCAACCTACTTAGTTTTAACTTAATATTTATCAATCATATGAATCACATGTCATTAATTATGGGATACATCGCGCCGAACTCGGCCTGGTTCCTGATGATTATTGTTGCCCTGGTAAGCTTTATTGTACAATGGCGGTTCAGGAGTAAAATTAAGCAGTATTCTGAAATTGGCTTAATGTCTGGCTTATCGGGACAGGAAGTAGCCGTGAAGATGCTGCGTGCGCATGGTATTTTTGATGTACAGGTAATTTGTGTTGAAGGACAGCTTACGGATCATTATAACCCCGAAACAAAAACAGTGAACCTGAGCACCGATGTTTTTTACAGCCGCAGCATTGCCGCTGCCGCTGTCGCCGCACACGAATGCGGCCATGCCGTACAACACGCCGAGGCTTATGGCTGGTTAAGTTTCAGATCGGCTATGGTGCCCGTTATCAACGTGGCATCAACTATTACCCAGTGGACTTTGTTCATCGGCATTATGCTGTTATTTTTTTCGGGTAGCCCTTATGTTTTGGCGGTTGGTGTTGCCGCGCTTGCATTGGTTACATTTTTTAGCTTTATAACCCTGCCGGTTGAGTTTGATGCAAGTCGACGGGCGTTAGCGTGGCTGGATAACAATTATGCTGTAGTACAAACCGGACAAGAACATGAAATGGCAAAAGACGCCCTCTGGTGGGCTGCCATGACCTATGTAGTTGCCGCGTTGAGCGCGTTGGCTACTTTGGCTTACTATGCCTCGTTTTTGTTTAACAGGAGGAATTAAGCTTCAAGAGGCGAGAAGTCAAGAGCCAGGAGGCAAGAAATCAAAAGTTAAAGAAGGAAGAACGAAATTAAGACGCAAAAAAAGCCCTAATCGATTATTCAGTTAGGGCTTTTCTATTTTTAAATTCTTTCTCTTTTCTCTTGAATCTTGACTTCTTGCTTCTTTACTTGTTTCTTGAATCTTGCCGTCTTGAATCTCAATTCAATCTATATGGCGCTATCAGATAAAACTCTGGGATCTGTACATTGAAGTTGGCGTTATCCAACAGGCGGATCATGTGGTATTCGCCTTTCATGTTGCCCATGTCGGTTTTAAGGTTACAGCCTGATACATACTCATGGGTATGGCCCGGCTCAATAACAGGCTGCTGACCTACTACACCTTCGCCTTCCACTTCGCGCTTTGCACCGTTTGAGTCAAATATATACCAGTGACGGCTCATCAACCTGATGGCGTAGTTGGTCATGTTTTCGATGCTTACCTTGTAGGCAAACATAAAATGATCGTTTGCCGGGTTTGAATACTCCGGCTGATATATGGTTTCGATGGAAACCTTAACACCCTCAGTTATAGTGGTAACCATGTGACAAGTATCGTTTATTTCAAATATATGGAAAGGGAGCAAATATTAAGCCATTTCGATGGCATATTTTTCTTCGATCTCGGCCAATATCTGGTCAACTGCTTCAAGGTCAGGGGCAGTAACAAAACGCATCCTGAACTCTTTGAAATGATCTATACCTTTAAAGTAGTTAGAGTAATGCCTGCGCATCTCAAAAATGCCCGTTTTAGGGCCTTTCCACTCTATTGATTTGTATAAATGGGCGCGGCAAGCTGCCACACGTTCGGCAATTGTTGGCTTATCCAGGTATTCGCCGGTTTTAAAAAAGTGCTTTATTTCGCGGAAAATCCATGGGTAACCAATCGCCGCACGACCGATCATCATGCCGTCAACCTCATATTCCATACGCCATGCGGCGGCCTTTTCGGGCGAATCGATGTCGCCATTGCCGAAAATGGGGATTTTTATCCGCGGATTTTTTTTGATATCCCTGATCAACGACCAATCGGCTTCGCCTTTATACATCTGCGAGCGGGTACGGCCGTGTATGGTAAGTGCCTTGATCCCCACATCCTGCAGGCGTTCGGCAACCTCATAAACATTTTTGGTGTTATCGTCCCAGCCAAGGCGGGTTTTTACGGTTACCGGTAAATGTGTGGCCTCAACAACCGCTTTGGTCATGGCTACCATTTTATCGATATCCTGCAAAAGGCTTGCGCCGGCACCGCGGCAGGCCACCTGTTTTACCGGGCAGCCATAATTAATATCCATTAAATCGGGATTGGCCAGCGTAGCTATTTCAGTAGCTTCGCGCATGTGGTCAATATCACTGCCGAAGATCTGGATGCCGATAGGCCTTTCGTATTCAAAAATATCCAGCTTTTGCCTGCTTTTTGCCGCATCGCGGATCAGGCCTTCGCTTGAAATAAACTCTGTATACATCATATCCGCGCCGTTTTGCTTGCACACATAACGGAAGGGTGGATCACTCACATCCTCCATCGGCGCCAGCAGCAGCGGGAACTCACCTAAATCAATATTTCCTATTTGTACAGACATCCTTATCTTTAGCCTGCAAAAATACGAATTTTACATCGAATGATAAAAGCCTCATATCAAAGCCCTCAGCCACAGGGAAGTCAAATAACGCCGTTTTTACAATTTATAATACTGATTGCGCTAACTATAGGGATGCTGATTGTGTGCGGTTTAATAGCTGCCGGAATTATCGGGGTGATATTTGGGTCACAAACGCTTACTGATACGTTTACTTTTAATACCCGAAACCCGAATGTTGGCGCTGCTTTGTGGACGTTGCAAATCATCAGCACTACGCTGCCTTTGTATCTTGCCCCTGTAATTTTTGCGCGCTTTATAGTAAAGGAACCTGTAGATTATTTGAAGGTTACCCCCAAATTTCCGCCGGTGCTGTTACTGCTGATCCTGTCCATCATGATCTGCTCATCGCCGGTTATGGAAGTACTGGTAAACGTTAACCAGAAACTGGCTTTGCCTGCTTCTTTGAAAGGCCTTGAGGATGCCTTGCGGGCCATGGAAGCCCAGGCCCAAAAAGCTACAGAAGCTATGCTGCAAATGAAAACGATATCAGACATGTTATTTGCGGTTTTGGTTGTTGGGTTGTTAACGGCTATTGCCGAAGAGTTTTTATTCAGGGGGTGTTTGCAAACCATCATGATTAGGTGGACAGGTAATCCGCATGCGGCAATCTGGATCACGGCTATCCTTTTCAGTGCCTTTCATATGGAGTTTTTTACCTTTTTACCGCGTGTGGCGCTGGGCGTGTTTTTTGGCTATTTTGTAATGTGGAGCGGCAGTATCTGGACAAGCGTTTGGGCGCATTTTTTAAACAATGCCACCCAGGTGGTGATCCTGTACCTGTATTCGCAAAAGCGCATTACCCTTGATCCTAACGATCAGCACGTATTTAATTACCAGAGCTATGCTTTAAGCCTGATAATTATTTTAATTTTGCTTTTTATGTACAGAAATACTGCTAAAGGAAAAAGCCCGCTGTTGAGTTAAATGGAAAAAAACTGGGTCAAAATTTTTACTTCAACTAATTTTTACCAATCAGAAATTGTTAAGCAAATGCTTACCGGGAATCATATTGATACCGTTTTGCTGAATAAACAAGATTCATCGCACCGCAACTTTGGCGAAATAGAGGTTTATATTCACCAGGAGGATTTTAGTAAGGCTATTGAGATCATGATCCTCAATCAAATTAATATATGAAACAACGCGCCATCACTGGCTTATTTTTTATTATCGTAATGATCGGGTCTAATTTGTTAGGCCCGTATGTATTTAGTGTTTTTTACCTGTTATTGAGCCTGTTTTGCTTGCTGGAGTTTTACAAACTGGTTAAACAGGGCGGTATGCAGCCCGAGCGTTTTACCGGGGCACTTACCGGCGTAATCATGTTCTTCTTTTTTGCAGCTAACTGCTATTTCCCGGCATATAAATACATTATACTGCTGCCCATACTGCTTAGTTTTATTCCGATAGGCGAGTTATATAAAAAATCTACCGCGCCATTCACTAATATTGGCTTCACTTATTTGGGTTTGCTGATGGCTGTTGTGCCGTTCATGTTTTTTCATGCGATGGCTTTTACCCGTGGCGATGGTGTTTTTAACTTTCACGTGCCGCTTGGCTTTTTAATTATGCTGTGGAGCAATGATACCGGGGCTTACCTGGTGGGCAGCAAATTTGGCCGTAACAAGTTATTCGAAAGGCATTCGCCCAAAAAATCATGGGAAGGCTTTATCGGGGGCATCCTGATCTGCGCTTTTGCGGCATATATTTTGAGCCGTTTTTATACAGAATACAATTGTTTCGACTGGATCATTATGTCGCTTATCATCTCAAACTTTGGCACCATGGGCGATCTGGTTGAATCCATGTTCAAGCGCAGCCTTAACGTAAAAGATTCGGGGGGCATATTACCAGGCCATGGCGGCCTGCTTGATAGGTTTGACGGCCTGCTGATGGCCGCGCCAATTGTATATGCATACCTGTACTTAATTTCAAATTAGTAGTTTTGTATTAAACACAATAAATAATGACCATACATAAAGAAGGCTATACCTCACTCGCTATTACTATCCTGTTCATTTTTGTTTTAAATGCGCTCATCCAGTTTTACATGCCAACTGCGCATACGCTGAAATGGATAGTTTATATTTTTTCGGGTGCTTTATTTTTGATCATCCTGCAGTTTTTCCGCAGTCCATTCTTTGATATTGAAACCGCCGAAAATACTATCCTTTGCCCTGCCGATGGCAAGGTTGTAGTGATTGAAGAAACTGAAGAAACCGAATTTTTAAAAGATAAACGTATTCAATTATCGGTTTTCATGTCGCCGGTTAACGTACACGTGAACCGCAACCCAATTGCTGGTGTTGTGAGTTATTTTAAATACCACAAGGGTAAATACCTCGTGGCCTGGCACCCTAAGTCATCAACAGAGAACGAGCGTACAACTATAGCCATTGAAAACAGCAAAGGTGTAACCGTATTGTTCAGGCAAATAGCCGGTGCTTTGGCCCGCCGTATAGTTTGGTATGTTAAACAAGGGGATATTGTTGAGCAGGGCCAGCAGTTCGGTTTTATTAAGTTTGGCTCGAGAGTGGATGTTTTCCTGCCGCTGGGCACTAAGATCCTTGTAAATATTGGCGATGTAGTAAAAGGCGGTCGTACCATTTTAGCCGAGCTGGTTGACGCGGAGCCTTTAAAAGAAGTTGCGAAACCTGATGCCATTGTTGTTCCCGAGCCGCCTGCAGCACCTGTTGAACCAGCCATTTTGGTAGAGGAAACACCTACTATGAACAGCATTACTCCTGCTCCGTCATTGGTAGTTGATCATCCTGAGACAGCTGAAAATCCGGCAGTGGAAGAAAGCGCCGCAGAGAAACCTGTTAAGAAAAAAACTGCATCAAAAGCAAAAAAAGGTGATAGTGGTGATGCGGCAAAGGAAGCGGATAGCGAATAATTAGCGTACGTTTTATATAAAGAAAGGCAGATGGGGAACTCATCTGCTTTTTTTGTGCCCGGATAGTTGCTTGTGCCATGCAATCTACATAAGCAAAACCTGTTGTCATTTCGACGAACAGGCGGAGGTTAAAGTAATGGCGTGAGGAGAAATCTTCTACACCATCCTTTAACGTTTACAGAGGCTTAGCAAGGCATATAAGGTTTCTCTTTCGCCCCGTTGCGAATACTTCCCTGCTCACTCGAAATGGCAATTTTATTTATTGGAATTAAAAACACTGTCGCGGGTTTAGCGATAGCGTAACCCGTGATTCGGCATGATTGAAGCTTTCAGCTTCAGTGGCATCTTAAACTGAAAGCTTAAGCCATGGTATACCAAGGGTTACAAACCCGCGGCAGTTTACTTTGATAGCTTGCCTTTGCCTTCGTATTTGAAAATCAATAGATTAAGAGGGCCGTTTTTCAAAAACCATCACATAGCAAAAGGCCTTACCGAAATTATTTCAGAAAGGCCTTTTAATCTTTTATATACCGCTAAGCGGTTGGGTAAATTAAACGCGTTTTGATTTGATACGAGCTGCTTTACCAGTAAGGGCACGCAGGTAGTATAGTTTAGAACGACGAACTTTACCAACGCTGTTAACTTCGATCTTGTCGATGTTTGGAGAGTTAACAGGGAAGATACGCTCAACGCCAATGCCATTTGATACTTTACGCACAGTAAAAGTTTCGCTTACACCAACGCTGTTACGCTGAATAACAACACCTTGGTAAACCTGAACGCGTTCTTTATTTCCTTCTCTGATTTTATAGTGAACACTTACAGTATCACCAGCTTTGAAGGATGGAAGCTGCTTTTTTTCTACTGATTGCTCTTCAACAAATTTTACTAAATCCATGATTTTAAGCTCTTAATGCGATTTTTAGCCCGTAAAAATCGGATTGCAAGTATAGGGATTATTTTCAATAAAAGAAAGCCAAATTTAAAAATTTCCACATTTAGTTTTTTTATTAACAACGCGTTGTGGTTTATGCAGGCATAGGAAGTTTTTAAAACGCCCTATGTCTCATTTCAGGATTAAGGACTGACTTTATTTTTCAATAATTCCCAGCACGGGTCTCTTCTCGGTGAAGTAAGCTATAAGTGTGTAGATCAGTCCAATTAAAAGCAGGTTAAATGCAAAATTGATGCGCGTATCGCTGCAGAGTGCGAGTGTTTATGGTTGCCTTTTAACAAAGCGTTGAATTTTGAATAATTATATCCGGAGATAGGCCATAAATTGGTATCATTGATATATGCCATATCATATGCGTTTTAATGTAAAGCAAAGCCCCTATTTCCTATTTTTACCGTTTCTTGTTTATTACGTTTATCGTGTATTGAAATTTAAATATCCTGTGTTATATGGCGATGAGCCCAGGTACGTTGGTTTTGCATCCAACTTAATTCATGGTTTTTACTCGCCCCCCGCGCCTGATATTAATTTGTGGAGCGGTCCGGGTTATCCTATTGTACTTATGCCTTGTGCCGCTTTGCATTTACCGGTTATTTGGTATCCCTTATTAAACGTGCTTTTCTTTTACCTGTCGATCGTGTTTTTGTATCAGGCCCTGCGCTATCTGGTTAAGGAAAAGCTTGCCATGTTATTTGCCATTATATGGGCATTTTATATTAATCTTTACCAGTTTTTGCCCGCTATTTATACTGAAGTTTTTACTTCATTTTTAATAGTAAGTATTGTATACAGCGTCACCTTGTATTTTGTGAAGCATAAAACAATATACCTTGTACTTTCAGGTTTTCTGATTGGTTTCCTGGCCTTAACCAAAATCATTTTTGGTTATGTAATATTGCTTTGTTTTATCATCTGTTTGCTGTTAAGTATCATAAAAGCGATAAGAACATCTTGTATTAAAGCGGTATATATCTTCGCTATAGCCTTGCTTACCACAGTGCCCTATCTTTCCTATACCCAACACCTTACCGGAAAGGTTTTTTACTGGGGAAATTCCGGAGGGATGAGTTTGTACTGGATGAGTTCGCCTTATGATTTGGAATATGGCGATTGGAAGGCTCCCTATCTGTCTAACTCAATACTCCCGATGCCGTTTAAATCAACCGAAGGCGATTCGCTGCTGCAAGCAAATCATGCCAAAGAGATATCTTTTATTATGGCGCATCAAGGTGTTGAGCAGGATGAACTTTTTAAAAAAGCGGCAATCAGAAATATCAAATCCGCCCCTAAAAAATTTGTAAAAAATTACTTCTACAACATCTCGCGAATGCTTTTTGATTTTCCTTATTCATATACCTATCAGGTTACCCAAACAATAAGCAACATTATTACAGGATCCTTGCTTTTGTGGGCTTCCGTTATTTGTTTGGTCATAAATGTAATTAACCGAAAGCAGGTCATCTATCCGGTTAAGCTAACCATGCTGCTTTTTACGGTTTACTTTTTGCTTAGCGGCTTTGCAAATGCTTACGTGAGGCAATTGGATGTTGTAGTGCCGATACTGTTTTTTTGGATAGCCTGTACTATTGATAAAATGCCCAAAATGAGCTTGAAGTTTAAAGAAGCGGCTGTTTAATCTTTATCCAACAAATCCGGCCGTCGTGCTTTTGTACGCTCTAATGCCTGCTCGTGGCGCCATTTTTCTATTTCGGGTGTGTTGCCTCCTAAAAGTATTTCGGGGACCTTGTGCCCGTTCCAGTCGGCCGGACGGGTATAAACAGGGGCATCCAGCAGGTCGTCCTGGAATGAATCAGACAATGCGGATGTTTCATCACTCAATACGCCGGGGATGAGCCTCACTACGGCATCAACCAGTACGGCTGCGGGCAGTTCGCCTCCCGAAAGTACATAATCGCCTATCGAGATCTCGCGGGTTACATAAATGTCGCGGATGCGTTGATCGATACCTTTGTAATGACCGCAAAGGATAATGATATTTTTTTTGATGGAAAGCTGGTTAGCGATAGCCTGATTGAGGGTTTCGCCATCGGGCGACATGAAGATGATCTCGTCATAATCACGCTCTGATTTTAGTTTTTCAATACATGCCGCAAAAGGTGGAATGGTCATCACCATACCGCTGCCGCCACCGTAAGGATAATCATCCACGCTTTTTTGCTTATTGGTGGCATAATCCCTTAGGTTATGAACAACAATTTCAGAAATCCCCTTTTTCTGCGCACGCTGCAAAATAGAATGTGCAAAAGGGCTTTCAAGCAAACCGGGCAATACAGAGATGATATCGAAACGCATATTTTCTTCAGACTCAGGATAAAAGAATCAGGATGCAAGATTACTGAAAAATGTCCTCTCTCCGAAATTGTCTTGATTCCTGCAATCTTGCTTCTATGACTATCCTCTATGCTGATAAATTCCCCATAAATTACCCGCCGGATCGGTAAAATGTGCGGTAATCTCAGGAAAATCTTTACCAATGGGTTGAACAATGATACCTCCGTTAGCCTCTATCAGTTTAAGTGTTGCTTCTGCATTATCAACCATAATGGAGATCAGTAACCCTGCTTTGCCCATCGGTTCGCGACCGGTTACCCACATGCCGCTTACTTCTCCTACGCCGTCATCAAACGAGGCGGAGCCGTGATTATCCGTACGGATGTGCCAGCCGAAAACAGTTTCAAAAAACTTTGAGGATACGCTGATATCATTGGCCGGAATTTCGATATAGCATATTTTGCCATTGCCGTAGGTGGGTTGCTTTGCCATGTTGTATTGGGTTAAGTGTTTTATGACGTTTGTTATGCTAAGGGTGAAATGACAAAAGAGGGCCTGTCAGTCTGAGCCTGTCGAAGACTCGCGCGGAGAGGCCTGCCCGCCATACTTCGACAGGCTCAGTATGACACCCATTTTAAGTTGTCATGAGTATGCACGAAGCATCTTCTTAGCCCTGTATAGCCGCTAAGCCCGGCGAAGAAGGTCCTTCACTACGTTCAGGACAAATATACCTTGAATCAAATAACCTTCTCAATCATCCATCGATGCCCAAAAGGGTCAATAAAGTCACCCTGGCGGTAACCATAGTCCCAGTCTGTTACTTCCGAAGCTATTGTTGCGCCTGCCTGCCTCGCAGCTTCCATCACCGCATGCACATCATCAACAAAAACACCGATGGTTACAGTGGTAGCCTTTGTGGTATCGGGGCAAAGTACAGCCGTTCGTTCGGTTTCCTCATGTAAATGAAAAATGGTGCCATCTATCGAAAGCTCCGATACGTGGATGCTGCCATCATCATTACTAAAACGCCTGAGTTCTACCGCGCCCAAAGCTTTAATGTAAAAACTGATATCGGTTACACCATGCGGAATGGCTAACTGCGGTGCGAAGCTTGGTTTTGTTGCCATGGTTATATTGGTTTAATTAATCCTCTTCGTCTAACGAAAAAATATCTTCAACAGGTTTGCCAAATACACGGGCTATTTTTAAAGCCAGCACGGTAGATGGCACATACCGATTGCTCTCAATAGTGTTGATGGTTTGCCGCGACACCCCGATAAGCTCTGCAAGTTCGGCCTGGGTTATGTTTTTGATGGCCCGCTCAACCCTGATGTTATTTTTCATGCCTGCCCCTCTTCCTTATTGATGAGACGGTTGTTCTGAAAAATTTTCCACCTGAAACGCACAATGAAAAACACAAGCGGTACCAATAAATTTAAAAACAAAATATGTTCGGTGTCTTTACTTAATATTAAACTCACAACCAAAAGTATATAATTTACATAAATGGCCCATTGCAATGAGTCGAGCCGGAGTTTAAAGATCTGTTCGTCTTCAATGCGTTCTTTTGCGAAAGCGATAAAGAATAAACCTATGGACATGAGCAGTGTGGTAGTCATGAAAAAGATATGATGGCTGTTAAACAGGTCGTCGCTTACCGGTTCTTCATGCATGCTAAAGCCCATCTCTTTTTTAAACATTACGATGGGGATATGGATCAGGAAAAGTGCAAGTCCCAAATATCTAAACCAGTGCGGAAATAAGAAGTGTGATTTCATGATTGTAAAGTTTGCTCGAAACACAGGATGGCTGTATTCTAAATTTTTCTTATTGAATCAAGTATAGTTTAATTTGATTCTTTTGCGAGGCTTCTATTTAATAAAAAAACCTTCCATCTAAACCGGATAATAAAGAATATCAAAGGAGTAATGACATTGTAGGCTACGATTTCAAGAAATTTAAAGCCATGTACCAAAACGACTAAAATCAAAAAAAGACAGTAATTTACATATATCGCCCATTGTAACGAGTCCAATCGCAGCTGTGAAATATGCTCATCTTCATCTTTTTCTTTGGAGAAAGCTATAAGCAATAATCCGATGATAACGATGATAATATTAAAGTCGTTTGTGATATTCATCCAGATATTGGGGATATCTCCTGTTTGGGCGAAGCCCTGGGGATAAATAAATTTTAAAGCAACGGCTTTTAAAATATCTATGACAAAACACAAGTAACCAATTAATCGACAATAGTGCGGAAATAAAAAACGTGATTTCATAATTGTAAAGTTTGGCTTACCAAAAGTAAAGTAAACTTTACAAAAGTCAAATATATTTGACAGATATTTTTTAAAATCCCGTTAAATAAAAAATGCCCGTGAGGACACGGGCATGGGGGAATCTTATTTCTTTAATCTAAAAGTCTTGACTATCAAACTTAGCCTTCCAGGTAAATGTCCAGCAACCCTTCGGGCAGGTCAATGTAAATCTCACCGCCTTCAACATCAATACCTTTAATTATCTCTAAGTTAAGCGGGAAAAGTACTTCCTTATTTTTGTATTTAACTGTGGCTATCAATTGCTGCGGATATTCCTGCACCGATAATATTTCGCCCAGTTCACCGTGGGTTTCATCTATAGCGATAAAGCCTTCCACGTCATTCAGGGTAAACTCGTTCTTTTTCTTTTTGGGCTTTAGCTTAGCGGGCAGGTAGATATCCCGCTTTACCAGGGTTGATGCTTTTTCAATGGTATCAACATCTTCCAGGTTTAAGTAGGCGTTGTTTTTTTGCAGATACTTTATTGATGATACAAAATAAGGGATCATTTTACCCGCAATGTCAATAAACACTGCGTTAAATTTAATGGCTTCAATGCCATCAAAATCAACGTAGATCTGTAGTTCACCTTTTAAGCCTTTGGTTTTTAGTACGCTGCCTATCCTGAAATGCTCTTCAGTTTTCATTTAAAATATAATTAAACAATAATGGCGAAGCTGTTTGCCTCGCCATTATTCGGATTTAAGAAATCAAACGTATAGATTCAAGATAAATTACTTTTCCTGCGTTCTGTACGCTTTTTTCAAAATTATTCTGCGCTTTCAGCTTCTTCAGTTGCTGCATCTTCTGCAGGAGCTTCTTCTTCAGCAACAGGAGCGTTTTTAGCAGCAATAGCAGCGGCTTTTTCTTCGCTCTTTTTAGCTTCAGCAGCTAAAGCGGCTTTACGGGCTTCGTCTTTAGCAACGTTAAGGCTGGTTTTTTTACCAGTGATTTTGCTGTCTTTTTGATCCAACCATTCAGCAAATTTGGTTTCAAGTTGCTCTTCGGTTAAAGCACCTTTTTTAACACCACCTTGTAAGTGTTTTTTGTACAGCACACCTTTGTATGAAAGGATAGCACGACAAGTATCGGTAGGCTGGGCACCGTTGTTAACCCAATCTAAAGTTTTGTCGAAATTGATGTCAATAGTTGCGGGGTTGGTGTTTGGGTTGTATGACCCTAAACGCTCAATGAAGCGTCCATCACGTGGAGCGCGTGAGTCTGCTACTACGATGTAATAAAAAGGTTTGCCTTTTTTACCGTGTCTTTGTAGTCTGATCTTAGTTGCCATTGTAAATTTTTATGTATTCAACATTATCCCCGGAGTTCTTTCTGCGGGGATGCAAAGGTATTAATTTTTATCATAATTAAAAATGGTTGATAATTAATTATTTATGGTTGAAGTGAATGGCTGATTGGGTTGACTGGTGAATGGTTGTTTTTGCAGGACTTGATTCGGTTTATTTAGCTGTTTTTTAAACTTAACATTGCAATAATTTAAAAAAATCGGAACTTACCAGCCATGAGCATCAACAGAAAAATACGGATAGCTATTGATATGGATGAAGTTATTGCCGATACCATTGGCAAATTCATCAGTATGTATAAAGAAAGGCATGGTGAAGAAATAAGCCTGGGCAATATGGAGGGTAAGGAGTTTAGGGAGATCCTGCCGCCGCATTTAAGCGAAACCCTAAGGGTTTATATTAATGAACGGGGTTTTTTCAGGGATATCCCGGTAATGCCGGATGCACAGGAAGTAGTAAAGGCCCTGCACGAAAAGTACGATGTGTACATAGCATCGGCTGCTATGGAGTTCAAGTACTCGCTGGAGGATAAGCAGGAATGGCTGGAAGAACATTTTCCATTTATTTCGTGGACAAACATAATTTTTTGCGGGCACAAGATTTTGGACGTGGATATCATGATAGATGACCGGATCAAAAACTTCACCACTTTTAATGGCCGGAAGATCCTGTATACCTCACCGCATAACATGCTGCTTACCGACTATGAGCGGGTAAATACCTGGAAGGAAGTTGCAGCGAAATTATTGTAGTTGTTTGTTTATCATGTAAATAGCCATATCTTTAAGTATTCACAGCTTTTTTATATGTTTAACCCAAACCCGGCTGCAACCGGAAATTGTACAATTGTTTTTGATATCGATGAACAGAAATACCTGTTTGTAAGTGAAAGCTTTTACAACCTTTTTGAGGTCGGCGCTGATCACCTTCATCAAAATGTTGATTTTTTGATTGGATTGGTAAAACCTGAAACGTTTGCCGGTGTAAAGCAACTTACTGAGGGGCTTGCTATGAACGAGTCGATCCAAATAACGTATCCACTGGAGGCCGGCCAAAAGCAGCTAACCGAGAAACGTACACTTACTACTGATGGCCTTACCGGCCATAAAATCATATTAAGTAATATAACTTCTGCCCTCGATGGTGTTCGTACCCCGATCCCTTTTATTAAACCCGGCCTGAGCGAGCAGTTCCTCAATTCGCTTATTGATTCGCAAACCAATTTCCTGGTGAGGGTAGATACCAATGGCAGATTTAGCTTTGCTAACCGCCGGTTTTTTAAAACCTTCGGTTATGATGAGGCTGACATAATAGGTCATCATTTTTCAAAAACAACCATTCCGCAGGATGCGCAGCTGTGCCAGGACGCTTTTGTGGAATGTATTAATAATCCCGGCAAGATCGTCAGGCTCGCTCACAAAAAGCCTGCTAAAAATGGGAACCTGCATGATACCGAATGGGAGTTTGTATCCATCGCCGACGATAACGGAGTGGTAGTTGAAATACAGGGTATAGGCAGGGACATTACATCTCAAATGCAAATGCGGGAAGAGGCTTTGCATATGAAAGACAGTCTTGAAGCATTGATCAATAATACCAGGGACCATATCTGGTCGGTTGATAAGGAGTTGCGTTATTTGTACATGAACCAGGCCTATGTTGAGCAGGTGACTCATTTAACGGGCCAAAAACCTTTTAAAGGTGAATACTCCTATAAACATAAGGGCTTTGGCAAGCAATTAATTAACGATTGGACTGTTTACTATAACCGTGCTTTAAGCGGAGAACGGTATGATATTATCAGTGAAAGCATAGACCCGGTAAATGGGCAGCGGTTGTATTACGAAGTGAGTTTTAATCCTATTTATACCGCAACCGGCGACGTAATAGGTGCCGGATGTTTTGGCCATAATATTACCGAACGGCTCAAAATACAGAAAGAGCTTGTTAGCCAGAACGATCGTTTAAGAAACATAGCTTCTTTAAGCTCGCATGAGTTACGCCGGCCGGTGGCAAGCATGCTGGGGCTTATCAGCTTAATGGATCATGAAGATTTCTTTAACCCCGAAAATAAGGAGATCATAGCGCACCTGTTTACCGTGAGTGCCGAAATTGATACAGCGATAAGGCTTGTTGTTGACAGCACCATTGCCAAATAAAAACAGCCCCGGCTTGATTAAGGCGGGGCTGTTTTTATTTATCGTTTTAGCTTAAATTACATAGAAAGCATTTCAACCAGTTTGATCATGTTTGGATCGATGCCCTGGTGGTGTTTAATAGCATGCTCAAATGGGGTATAAGCAATTTCACCATTGATGAGGCCTATCATTTCGTTGCGGTGCCCGTCTCTCAAAGCTTCAACTGCGGCAGCGCCGACACGGCTTGCCAAAACTCTGTCCATACAGCTTGGTGCTCCGCCGCGTTGTATGTGACCTAAAATAGAGATCCGGGTATCATAATTAGGGAACTTTTCCTGCACTAACCTGCCCACTTCAAACGCGCCGCCCGCATCTTCACCCTCGGCAACAATTACTATACGCGATGTTTTATCTTTACGGCCAAATTCAAGACGGTTTAACAAACCTTCGAGTCCGGTTTTGCTTTCGGGGATCAGGATAGCCTCGGCACCGGTAGCAATACCTGTACGTAAAGCAATCAGGCCCGAGTCGCGGCCCATTACTTCAACAATAAATAAACGGTCGTGCGATTCTGCAGTATCCCTGATCTTGTCAACGGCGTCAACAACAGTATTAATGGCGGTATCGTAACCAATGGTAAAATCGGTGCCTACAAGGTCATTGTCAATTGTACCTGGTAAACCAACCACCGGAATATCATACTCGCTGCCAAAAACTTTAGCGCCGGTAAAAGTACCATCGCCGCCAATGGCTACCAATGCGTCAACTTTATTTTTTACCAGGTGCTCATATGCTGCCTTACGACCTTCGGGTGTTCTGAACTCATCACACCTTGCAGTTTTAAGGATTGTACCGCCACGCTGGATAATGTTTGAAACGGATTTACGGTTCATGGTAAAAAAATCACCTTTGCCCATGCCGTCGTAACCACGGCGGATCCCAGTGACTTCAATTCCGTAATACATGGCGGCACGTACAACCGCCCTTATGGCAGCGTTCATTCCGGGGGCATCACCACCCGAAGTAAAAACGCCGATATTTTTGATCTGAGTCATTTTTTTATTTTGGTTATAAACAGGCTAACCTATTCATAACTAATTAGGGTTGTAAATATTGTTCGTTATTCAAACGCCGCGCCTAACCAATAACACGCAGAATTTGAATTTTGCGCGAATTTACACTTATTTTTTAAACCCGATCCCTATTTTTTGTAAGCCGCTACGCCGCTATCCAAAAATTTAAGGTAGCTGGCTATGTCATAATTTGCAGGTGAGGTAGGGATTTCGGCCCCCGACGCGTCTTTTAGCAGGTTGCCGTCACTATCAAGCATGACATATAACGGTTGCGAATTGGAGTTGAAGCGCTGCGCCTCCAGGTTGCTCCATTTACCGCCAAGCGTTGTGATCTTTTTACCGCTGTAATCTGATACAAAGTGTTCCGCCGCAGGTAATTCTGCTTTGTCATCAACTACCAGCTGCAGCAGCACAAAATCATTTTTAATGCGGCTAAACACCTGTGGATCTGACCATACGTTGGCTTCCATTTTACGGCAGTTAACACAGTTAAAGCCAGTAAAGTCAATGAGTATCGGTTTATGCAGGGCCTTTGATACCTGTAAAGCCTGGTCATAATCATACCATGCATCCAGCCCTTTGGTTTTGATACGGGTATAGTTGGAGGCATATTTACGTTCGCCAATACTTGCCGGGATTGTGGCCGACGGGCTTGCTAAAGCTGAACCCGAGCCATCCGGAATATTTGAAAGGTTAAAATCCTGCGTAGCTTCAGGAGGTAAAAAAGCGCTTATGGATTTTAGAGGCGCTCCCCATAGGCCAGGGATCATGTAAATAACAAATGCAAATACAATTATGGCGAGGAATGTACGCGGAATAGTAAGGTACTTTACATCACTGTCATGCGAAAACTTGATCTTACCGATGAGGTAAAGCCCGATCAGTAAGCCAATGGCTATCCATAACGATAAAAATATCTCGCGGTCAAACCAGTTCCAGTGGTAGGCCAAGTCAACATTTGATAAAAACTTCAATGCAAATGCCAGCTCAAGGAAACCCAATACAACTTTAACGCTGTTAAGCCATCCGCCTGATTTAGGCAGGGTTTTCAGTGCTGAAGGGAATAAAGCGAATATGGTAAATGGTAAAGCTAATGCTAACGAAAAGCCAAACATACCCATTGCCGGACCAAGCCTGTCGCCTTTTGAAGCCGCATCAACCAGTAACGTACCTATGATAGGGCCTGTACATGAAAACGAAACAACAACCAGTGTTGAAGCCATAAAGAATATGCCTGCAAGGCCACCTTTATCCGAATTTGCATCCAGCTTATTGGCCAGCGAACTTGGTAGTGTGATTTCAAACGCACCCAAAAAGGAAATGCCAAATACAATGAGCAGCAAAAAGAAGAAAATATTAAATATGCCGTTCGTTGCCAGTTCATTGAGTGCATCCGAACCAAAAATAATGGAGATCAGCAACCCTAACGTAACATAAATTACAATGATTGATACCCCATATATGAGCGATTGCATAACGGCTTTGCTCTTGCTGCCACTTTTTTTGGTGAAAAAGCTTACGGTTAAAGGCAGTAAAGGATAAATACAAGGCAAAATCACCGCGGTGAAGCCGCCTAACAAACCTTCAATAAATATCTGCCAAAGTGATTTTGGCTTTTCTGCTGTTTTTGATGCAGCGGCGGGTGTCTTCGATGCCTTGGCTGCTTCTGCCTTTTTTACCGAATCGGCTTGCTTTTTCCTGATGGCTACGCTATCGGCAGCGGTGGGGATATCTGTAAATGTAACATCGGCAGCTGATACCGAAGTATCAGCTGCTTTTTTTTGCACAGCATAAGCCGGGTTTGCTCCGGCTATATTAAGGACAATCAGGGTAATTAATGTGATAAGCCCGGCGCGCAGGTAAGCACCTTTATTTAATAACTTCATGACTACTGTTGAGGTGTGTTGAATTATTTACCTAAAGGGATAGTGAAATCAACATCTTCCGGTGGCAGGCATTTCATATCGTTACAGGTCATGTAGGTTAGTTTTCCTGTAACTGCTGTTGCTTTGGGCGATTTTAAACTAATTTTTTGGCTGAAAACAACTTCCTTTTCAAAGTAGCTAACATTCATGCTGAATGATTTTTCATACTTGGTTACCGGAGTTGGCTCCGTTGTTTTGCCAACGGCAGCATATAATTTTGATGGGGTAAAATCAAATGAAGTTTTTATTGGGCCACCGTCTTTTACGGTTTGTGAATAAATGTGCCAGCCGTTTTGTATGGTTGCTTTCAAAAATACAACAGCTTCTTTGTCATTTACCTTTTTTGCCGCGTATGACCACCTTACCGGCGATTCGATCTGAGCGTAAGCGCCAACGCTGATGATAAGCGCGGTTACCAATACCAATAGTTTCTTCATTTGTTTGTTACGGTTATTATTTATTTAAAAATTTCAATTCTTTGAGGTTAAACTCCATTTGTTGCCCGTTAGTATCTTCAATAAGCAATAAGCCGTTTGGCAGTACATTTTTTACAATGCCATTGAATACCCTGCCGTTTGACTCAAAACTTTTAACCTCGTTTAACCAGTATAGTCGGCTTAAGTAACTATTCCTTACAAAATCAATTTGTCCGGCCTTCAGTTTCAGGTAGTATACTTCAAGCTTTTTGCAAATTTCCGATAATAACAGTGTTAAATCATAATCCTTTTGTAAGATTTGTTTTACAGAAGTGGCGTTTGAGGCGCCGGGCGGAAAATTTTCCTGGTTTATATTTAAACCAATGCCAATAACCGAGTCTTTGAGCTGAGCACCCTGTATGGTGTTTTCAATGAGCATGCCCCCAAGTTTTCGGTCGCCGTAATAAATATCATTGGGCCATTTTATTTTTAACCGATCGCCTAAGAGGGGATGCAGGGCGTCATATACGCTTAAACTGGCCGCGCGGTTCAAATCAAATTGTGCTTCAACCGGTAAGAAACGGGGTTTTAATAAAATACTGAAAGTAAGGTTTTTTCCAGGCTCGCTATGCCAGGTATTTTGTTGCTGGCCCCGGCCGGCGTACTGCTCTTCTGCCATAATGACCGTACCTTCGGGTACTGGCTTGGAATTTGACAGTAGATTTTTAAGAAAACTATTTGTTGAGTCAACTTGTTTAATTGTTACTAAATTTTGACCAACAAATAATCCTGAAAATATGTTATTTTGCAAAGTGTAATAATTTTATACTCAAAAACGTTCAAAACTAATTCTTTTTGATGGTAAAAAACAAAGTGTTAAGTGAATCTGCCTATATTTCAGAGCTGGCAATACATGGTATCCAGGAAAAAAAAGGCAACGATATTATCAGGTTAGACCTTCGTAATATATTCAGTTCAGTAGCAGATTATTTCGTGATCTGTCATGCTGATTCCTCGACACAGGTAAAAGCTATAGCAAATAGCATTGAGGATGAAATTTTCAAAGCCACCCAAGCCGAGCCCTGGCGCAAAGAGGGAATTGAGCATGGTGAGTGGATACTGCTTGATTATGTGGATGTTGTGATCCACGTGTTCAGGACCGATAAACGTGAGTTTTATGGAGTGGAAGATTTGTGGGGCGATGCAGATATTAAATATTATAAAAGTGCATAAACATCCGTCACAAAAAGGCTCAACGCATAGTCTTACTGTTACCGCGTAAAATTTAAATTATAGATTGTAAGTTTGAGCTCGTTAAAAGAAATGAAAGATATTAAAGATTCTAAATCAGAAAATCCAAGACCTATCCGTAAAATTGTGAACAAGAAGCCCTCGCCAAAACCGCCCAAGTTCAATATCATGTGGTTATATGGTATTGTTATTTTGGCCTTTTTACTGATTCCGGCCTTGTTAAACGGCGGATCGGGCAAACCGGTTACTTTCCAGGAATTTGAAGCAAACATGCTTCGTACAAATGATGTTCAAAAAATTGTAGCTTATAAAAGCGGGGACCTGGTAATGGCCGATGTTTACATTAAACAACAAAGCTTGTCAAAGCCATATTTTGCCAGTAACGTATCTAAAGACAAAAACTTTTTTAATACCAGTACCAATAGCGGTCCGCAGTTTACTTTTACGGATGCTTCTTATGAAAGCCTGAAAAAGTCTATTGCCGATGCTCAAAAGGATGTGCCTGATGATCAAAAAGTATCTTTACAATTTGAACAGGGACACGAAAGCCTGTTATCAAACTGGCTGGTACAGGGCGTTATCATGGTGATATTGTTTGCCGGCGTGTGGATCTTTATCATGCGCAGGATGAGCGGTGGTTCGGGCGGTGGCCCGGGCGGCCAGATCTTTAACATAGGTAAATCAAAAGCTACCCTGTTTGATAAAGAAGCCCAGGTAACCGTTACATTTAATGATGTTGCCGGTTTGGAAGAAGCCAAACAGGAGGTAATGGAAATTGTTGATTTCCTTAAAAACCCTAAAAAATATACTAACCTGGGTGGTAAAATTCCTAAAGGCGCGCTGTTGGTAGGCTCGCCGGGTACCGGTAAAACCTTATTGGCCAAAGCTGTTGCAGGCGAGGCGCAGGTACCTTTCTTCTCTCTGTCAGGTTCTGATTTCGTGGAGATGTTTGTAGGTGTAGGTGCTTCACGCGTACGCGACTTGTTCCGCCAAGCTAAGGACAAAGCTCCTTGTATCATATTTATTGATGAAATTGATGCTATCGGCCGTGCCCGTGGCAAAAATAATATAGTAGGTGGTAACGATGAACGTGAAAACACCCTGAACCAATTACTGGTTGAGATGGATGGTTTCGGTACCGATTCAGGCATTATTATCTTAGCTGCTACCAATCGCCCAGATGTGCTTGATTCAGCTTTATTGCGTCCAGGACGTTTCGACAGGCAGGTATCTATCGATAAACCGGATTTGATTGGTCGTGAGCAAATTTTCAAAGTTCACCTGAAACCAATTAAATTATCTGATGGTGTTGATGCCAAGAAATTATCGGCACAAACCCCGGGTTTTGCCGGTGCCGAAATTGCCAACGTTTGTAATGAGGCTGCGCTGATTGCCGCCCGAAAAAATAAAGAGTCGGTTGATATGACCGATTTCCAGGATGCTATCGACCGTGTTATTGGTGGTTTAGAGAAGAAAAACAAAATCATCTCTCCGGAAGAAAAACGTATTGTTGCTTACCACGAAGCTGGTCACGCTATTGCAGGCTGGTTCCTTGAACATGCCGATCCATTGGTTAAGGTATCAATTGTGCCTCGTGGCGTCGCTGCGTTAGGTTATGCCCAATATCTGCCAAAAGAGCAGTTTTTGTACACTACCGAGCAATTGCTTGACGAAATGAGTGTATCTATGGGCGGTCGTGTTGCAGAGGATATCGTTTTCGGTAAAATCTCTACCGGTGCACTGAGTGATTTGGAGCGTATCACTAAACTTGCTTATGCCATGACCAAAATTTATGGTATGAACGATAGTGTAGGTAACGTATCATTTTATGATCCGCAAGGCGAGTACCAGTTTAACAAACCATATTCTGATACTACAGCCGAAATGATTGACGCTGAAGTACGAAAGCTGGTTGATGTGGTTTATCAAAAAACCAAAGACCTGCTGAATGCTAAACGCGACGGTCTTGAAAAGATAGCTCAAAAGCTATTGGAGAAGGAAGTATTGTTCCAGAGTGATCTGGAAGAGATCCTGGGCAAACGTCCGTTTGACGAGCGCACAACTTATGATAAGTTTGTAAACGGTGAAGCCGCGTTAAATCCGGATGTGGATAACAATGCTATTCCAGACTCGCTGACTAATCCTGAACTTTCAAGAATAGACAGCGAAGATCCGAAACTTTAATTTTTAAATTATAATACAAAGCCACCGGCAAAGCTGGTGGCTTTTCTTTTTTAGCCATGAGGGATATCACTACATCAAAAGAAAAACTGCTTAAAAAAATCAGGAAAGCACTTTTGGAGAAAAGGGATAATCCATACCCTCAACTGGAAGATCAGCCCCTTTATCCTGCAACGGATGAAATGCCCGAGGTGGTCTTCGCCGAACAGTTTACTAACGTAGCAGGCCAATTTGTTTTTTGTGAGGATGAACTGCAATTTATTGAAAATCTGCTTACCCTTGCCGAAGAACGCAAATGGCACAAAATTTACTGCTGGGAGCCTAAGTTGCAGGAGATCCTGAACCAGTTTGAATACCCGCACTACGAAACCGATAAAGACTTTGAACAAGCCGAAGTTGGTTTTACTCTTTGCGAGGCTTTGATTGCCCGTAACGGAAGCATCCTGCTTTCAAACGGTAATATGGCCGGCCGCAGGTTAAGCATCTATCCATCGGTGCATATTGTACTGGCTTATACTTCGCAAATGGTTATGGACTTGAAAGATGGTTTTAAACTCATCAAAACCAAATATGGAAACCAACTGCCATCCATGATCAGCACGGTAACCGGCCCAAGCCGTACCGCTGATATTGAGAAAACACTGGTATTAGGCGCCCACGGCCCTAAAGAGCTTTTTGTTTTTATGCTGGAAGGCTGACCGTTGATTTTTTGATTACGATGATTTGGTTGATTTTTTCTGAAGTGCGATTTTTCGATTAGAGATTGATCTGATTTTTGCGCCATCTGATTGCCGTTCCTTTCGTCTTTAACCTTTAACCTTTCACCGCTCTCCTCAAAACAGCTCTTCCAAACCACATTCCTCTAATACTATTCGTTCACTTTGATTTAGCTTGTTGTATTCCCATTTAACGAGGCGGATGTGGCCATCTGAGATTTCGATGCCTGTTATATCGCCATCATCGTAACAACAGCAGCCGCTATTGAAATAGCTTGGGTCGCATGCGCTAAAATCGGGAGCCACATCACCTTTCACTTGCCGGTTAACGATCTGTTTATTTAGTTCATCGGCCAGGTTATCGTCTCCGGCTTTCCTTGCTTTCGCTATATCGTTATACAGTTTTTCGAGATGGGTTAATGACCTGAATACCGGCTGATGTGTGTGCCCGGTTATTAGCAGCGTGTTTTTTTGCCTCTGGCTCCATTCATACATAATGCGGTTATGATCTGTTTTGAGCAGGTCATTGTTTGCCGGGGTATTGATATTTACCTTCAGATATGCCTGGAAAGGTGCCCATACATTGGATACAAACCATTTACTGAACCAGTTGCCATCGCTTTGCAAATCGCCCTGGTGGCCATGCGTCATGAATATATTTAGTGGTTTACCATTAACTGTTGTTTGTAGTACAGCTCCTTCATAGATCTTAATTACTTCATCATAAATTTGCTTTAATCCAACTGCCGCTAAAGGGTCATTGTCCCAAAACAGATCATGATTGCCAAATATTTTCATGAATTCTTTACGTTGTATGAACCGTTTTTCGCTTTCAAATGTGGCTTTGTTGTGCTTTTTTATGGTGATGAACAAGTTTTCCCAAAGCTCCTCGCTGTCGCCAAGATTGATGTAGAAAAATTGTTGGCTGCAGTAATAATCAAGTGCTGTAAGGTAGTTCTTCTCGGCAAGGGCGAAAATGTCCATATCATCACGGGCGCCCTTGTGTTGATCAGAAAAGATAATGAATTTACCTTTTTCTGCGTCGAAAGGTATTATAAGGCCTTTTTTACCCGACCCGGTTAGCAGGCTTTTGTATAACCGGTTCAGTGATCTGTTAACCCGCTTCTTATCCGGTCGTGATGAGATCCTGTCGGCCAACCGGGCAACCGGCTTAGTTAACAGTTTTTGTAAAAACTTGCGCATGATTTTTTAACGTATGATATAGTGTATTGTGTTGTAAGTTGACAGTTACTTTTACCGTGTTTATACGGGATATAATACAGTGAAATAACGGATAGGTTGTTTTATTATAATTAGTTAGATTAGGCCTGATTTAAAGACACCCTAAATTATATGGAACCTATTGACTTAAAAACAGCCAGGGAAATGGTGGCCCGCTATAAGCAGACCCGAAAAGCGGTTATTGACAAACATCATGACGTTAATGATACGGAATCGACATGGATTTCGATTGATAAGCTAAAGGAGTTTGTTAATAATTTACCACCTGAAGCCACAGGTGTAAGGTTACATTTCGGAGTTCATGATGCCGATCATAGTAATGCGCCGCACCAAACGTCGGTTGCTATAGTTGGCACTGTTGCCGGAGCGGGTAAAGATGAGCATATTGATGCGATACAAAGTGATCAGGTAGCAAACCTGTCTGTGAGCGGCCTTGCAGCTTTAAGCAGCGGAAGGGAATGTCCGCCAATGTGCCAGGGATAGAATAAATTAATCAGTTTCATGAATGCTAAAGTATATATGTTATTTTAGCATTCATGCTGGAGAATTTTTACTATGTAATGGATGTGGTGGCTTTTGTATGCTGCCTTTTTACATATAAAGGGCTTGACAAGAACTTTAAAAGACTACTGCCCTTGTTGAGCTTTTTGCTTGTTTACGATTTTGTGAACATTTTTGGCTGGCTAAATATTTATCATTCAAACGCGTGGTGCAATAATATTGAAGACATACTGCTATTTGCCTTTTTTACATGGTTTATACAAGGCTTTGATGAGCGTATTGGACGACGAAAGAAGGTTTATATAGGTGCCGGCGTAGTTATCTTGTTATCAATACTGGATATCTTATTTGTACAAGGGGGGATATGGAAAAGAGCAACTGCAGCTACCCTTATACAAGATCTTTTTTTGATATGGATGATTTGCGATTATTACTATCGCCTGCTGAACAATGATAGTGACGAGTATATTGAGCTGATAACCCACCCCCCTTTCCTGGCATTAACGGGCGTATTTTTTTATTACTTATCCACAACATTTTTTTACTCATGTTTTGGTTATATGGTGTATCGAAATAATTATCATTTCTATTTGATAGCAGCAACGCTGCTTAACCTAACAACTTTTGCATTGAATTTTTTATTCTCAATAGCCTTTATATGCTCTTTCAGGAAGAACAGGTTATCCTCGTTATAATAGCGGGCTCCGCCTTCATACTGCTGCTTGGTGTATTCATTATCGGCTTTATGCTCATGTACCAAAAAAAGCAGAACAAAAACCTGCTTGAGCGCGAAAACCTTAAAGCCTCATTTAAGCAGGAGATGCTTAAAACGCAGATAGAGATCCAGGAGCAAACGCTTAACGATATAAGCCGTGAGATCCATGATAATATCACGCAGGTTTTGTCATTTGTAAAATTGAACCTGGGCCTGCTTAACAATAGCCTTGATGACGAAAAAAAAGCCCGTGTAAATGAGAACCGCGAACTGGTTTCGCAAACCATTAATGATTTGAGGCACCTTTCAAAAAGCATGAGTTTTGAGCATATCAGCTCACAGGGACTTATAAAAACGCTTGAAACCGAAACCGAACGTTTAACCCGCAGCGGTATCATCAATGTTGTTTTTGATGTTGAAGGTGATGTATATAGTTTAGGAGAGCAGCGCGAACTGGTGATATTCCGAATCTTCCAGGAAGCTGTAAATAATACCCTGAAATACGCTAAGGCAGCTAACCTTAAAATCGGTTTGTATTATACTGCACAAATGTTTAATTTGCTCATCGAAGATGATGGTGCTGGTTTCAATGCCGAAAAGGTTGATAATAAGGGCGGTTCGGGATTGCGGAACATTGAAAACAGGGCAGCTTTAGTAGGCGCGGACGTAATTATTGCCAGCTCGCCTGGTAAGGGTTGCCAGATAAAATTGTCGTTCAATCCCCTGGTACAACAAATTTATGCTAAAGGAACCCATTCAAATAGCCTTAGTTGATGATCATAAACTCTTCAGGAGCGGTATGGCTGCTCTTGTCTCCAATTTTAAAAGATACAACATACTATTTGAGGCCGCAAACGGGCAGGAACTAATAGACACGATAAGCAAAGGCATAGTTCCTGATATTATACTGCTGGATATCAGTATGCCGGTTATGGATGGCGTTGAAGCCGCGCAAGTGCTCAGGGCAAAATATCCCGGCGTTAGGGTCATCATATTATCCATGTTTGAGGATGCCGAAAAGGTACTGCTCATGGTAAAAATGGGCGTTAAAGGCTACCTGCTTAAAGATTCGGAGCCTTATGAAGTTGAAGAGGCCCTTTTAAAGGTTTCGCAGGGAGAGCTTTACTATCCGGAATTTGTAACCCGCCATCTCATTACCAACTTTAACAGCAAGTTAGAGAACATCAAGCTTAACCCGCGCGAAATAGAATTCCTTCGTCTTACCGGCACTGAACTTACTTATAAAGAAATTGCCGAAACCATGAACATCAGCGTGCGCACCGTTGATAGCTATCGCGACCAGCTTTTTGAAAAACTCCAGATTAAAAGCCGCGTAGGGCTGGTTTTGTATAGTATAAAAAATAAACTGATTGAATTGTAATTTGCTAATAAATTTAGCAAATTTGTTCAATGTCACATGAGGAAAATCCGGATTTTTTTAAAGGACGAGGGGCGCAGGTAAATACGCACAATAAGTTTCTGAAAAACAAGTATGTACTTGATCATATCGAGGGTATTGACGAGCCTTTGCTTGAAAATGGCAACACACAACTTTTTGAAGAAACGCCAAAGAAAATAGTAAGCGAATCCAATAGTCCTGATTTGAGCCATATGTACTCGATCAACCCTTACCAGGGTTGCGAGCATGGTTGTATTTACTGTTATGCACGTAACAGCCATGAATATTACGGTTTTAGCGCCGGGCTCGACTTTGAACGCAAGATCATTATTAAACCCAATGCCCCCCAGCTGCTTGAGCAATATTTCAACAAAAAAAATTATAAGCCGGTTTGTATCATGCTGTCGGGCAATACGGATTGCTATCAGCCTGTTGAACGCAAACTCGGTATCACCCAGGCGCTCCTTGAGGTTTTCTGGAAGTATAAAAATCCGGTTAGTATCATCACTAAAAACAACGTTATACTGCGGGATATCGATTTGCTTACAGATATGGCCAGGCTGAACCTGGTACATGTAAACATATCCATCACCTCCCTTAATGAGCAACTGAGGCAGAAACTTGAGCCGCGCACTGTAACAGCAACAGGCCGTTTGGCGGTAGTTCAAAAGCTTTCGGAAAAAGGCATCCCGGTACGGGTAATGGCAGCGCCGATCATTCCCGGGTTAAACAGTAATGAAGTGCCTAATATCATTAAAGCCGCCGCCGACAGAGGCGCTTTAGCCGCCGGTTTTACCATGGTGAGGCTCAACGGCAGCATAGCCGAAATTTTTAGCGACTGGATATATAAGGCTTTTCCAGATCGCGCCGAAAAGGTACTGAATATGATCCGCTCGACGCATGACGGCAAGTTGAATGATAGCGATTACGGTCGCCGGATGAGCGGCGAGGGCAAGGTAGCCGAATCCATTCACCAGATGTTTAAAATGGCTTGCAAACGCTTTATGAGTGATAGGCAGATGCCAGAATATGATTATAGTTTATTTGTACCGAGGAAGGGGAAACAGACAAGTATGTTTTAAGTGGGATTTCTTTCGACGCTCTTTTACAATCTTGTATAAACAGTTTAGAACGTAAGTGGTTTAAAGTTAATAGTCAAATAAGGTTTAAAGTTTCCAGGGCTATCGGCTCCGTGTGAATAAAAGCTTTTCAACTCCAACACCTATCCCCACCCCAATAACATAACACAACAAATCGCTCCACAAAAAGCCCTCACCTAAAACGAGCCTGCCAAACAGTGTGTACCTGATGTCATTTATCCATGGTGCTTTATAAAGCTGGCTAAACTCTATCGCAAAGCAAAACAGCAAAGCCGCAATAGCATTGAACCTGATAGTTTTGGTAATAAACAGAAATCTCATGATAAAGTAAACCATAGCAGCCCATAAAATATCGCCAATAAATAAAGGGATAAATTTAAAGTGACGGGATAGCAAGCCGAAGATAATGGTTGCTATTGTTAATATAAAGTAGGTTATCCTGGTTTTAGGCATGGAATAAATATCGCTAAATAAATGCAACAAAAAAGGCACCCATTGGGCGCCTTTGATATATTTAACTTTATAAATGGTTGCTTATGCTTCTTCAGCTTCCAAAGCCATTTGCTCGTCAACCAAGATACGTCCGCAATGTTCGCAAACGATGATCTTTTTACGCTGACGGATGTCTGACTGGCGCTGAGGAGGGATTTGGTTAAAGCAACCAGAGCATGAATCACGTTGGATAGTTACAACTGCAAGGCCGTTTTTAGCGTTTTGACGTAAACGGGTGTAAGCAGTTAATAAACGTTCTTCGATGTTGTCCATAGCTTTTGCAGCCTGGGCATTTAATTCGGTCTCTTCTTTTTCAGTTTCGGCAGTAATGGTGCCTAATTCTTCTTTCTTAGCGTCCAGGTCGGCCTGGCGGGCTTCCAGATCGGCCAATGCTTTTTCGTAAACCTGGGTTTTGTTGGTGATTTCGAAGCCGTATTCGCGAATCTTCTTTTCACTTACCTGTATATCTAAGCCCTGGATCTCAATTTCTTTTGAGATTGCATCATATTCGCGGTTGTTTTTAACCTCGTTAAGCTGGCCTTCGTATTTTTTGATGTTCGCCTGAGCTTCTTTGATCAGGTTTTTACGGGTAACTATGTCATCTTCCACATCGTCAAGTTCACCTTTGATCTTTTGGATGCGGGTTTCAAGGCCTGCAACGTCGTCCTCAAGGTCGGCAACTTCCATTGGCAATTCGCCCCTTACCTGGCGGATCCTGTCAATCTTGGTGTGGATAGTTTGTAGTTCGTATAAAGCTTTAAGCTTTTGTTCTACGGTTTGTTCCATTAAATAAAATATTTGACGGGGTTTGTATTTACTTCTGTTAAACGGACGGCAAAGATAGGGAATTTTTTTCTAATTATTTCATACAATAATTGCTGCGTAAATTGTTCACTCTCAAAGTGTCCGATATCTGCAATAACTATCTTTCCTTCGGCATCAAAAAACTCATGATACTTGTAATCGGCCGTGATAAAAACGTCGGCTCCTGCGGCTATGGCGTGCTTTAGCAAAAAGCCTCCCGAACCGCCGCACACAGCTACTTTTTTAACGTGTTTGCCCAATAATTTAGTATGCCGTATCACATGCGTGCGCATCTTATCCTTTACATGAAACAGGAAACTTTCTTCATTAAGCGGCAGTTCCAACTCGCCTATCATACCCGAGCCTACCTGCTGGTGCTGGTTGGTTAAATTGTAAAGATCATAAGCAACTTCTTCATACGGATGGGCCAGGATCAGCGCCATCAGGATCTTGCTCTCCAAATTGGCCGGATATACCGTTTCAATGCGGATCTCATCTTCCTTGTGGCGTTTGCCAATTTCGCCCACATAAGGGGTTGCGGCATCATTGCCTTTAAATGTCCCTGTTCCCTCTGCATTAAAACTAACCTCGCTGTAATTACCAATATTGCCTGCACCTGCTGCAAACAAAGCATCACGTACAGTGTCGGCATGGTTTAGCGGAACGTACGTAACCAGTTTTTTGATCAGGTTATGTTTGGGCAGCAGTATTCGGCTGTTTTTTAAACCCAAAGTTTCGCAGATGCGGGCATTAACACCGGTCATGATGCTATCTAGGTTGGTATGAATGGCATAAATAGCAATACCTTTACGGATAGCTTTTTCAACCACGCGTTCTACATAAGTCTTACCGTTGAATTTCTTGAGCCCTTTAAAAACTATAGGGTGGTGAGATATGATCACCTGGCAGCCGGTGGCGATGGCTTCATCAACCACAGCTTCGGTGCAATCAAGCGAGATCAGGGCCTGGCTTACCTCCTGCTCCGGGTTGCCAACGATCAGGCCAGAATTGTCATAATCTTCCTGGTAATTGAGCGGTGCGAGGCTTTCAAGGTAAGCGGTTAGGGCAGATAGTTTCATCAAGTTTTTTTAGAGATAAATAACGGCTTTGTTTAGCTGCTCATTTTAGCCATTTGGTAGCTTTCATAAGCCATATTCTTATTATACTCCAAAGTTATCGACTTATTGTTGATCAAATCCACAATGGTGCCAATCCAGCAAAAGCCTACTGTTAGTAAATAAACAATACCCATCCCAATCTGGCCTAATACAAAGCGCTGAATGCCGGCAAAACCTACAAAACCAAGCAAGGTAAACAACAATATATCCTGCGAGTTTTTGCGCTTATTGCTGTAAACCATGTAAAAATATTTTTTCTGGCTTTCTGTCAGATCGGGGGTGGCGTGTTGTAAAAATCCCAACTCTTCCGGCGAAAAACCGGCAAACGTACTATGTGGGTCCTGGTACATGTTCATATAGGTAAGGCTTATTAAAAAGTAATAAGCCAAATTTAAATATTTACCGCATTAAAACTATAGGTTAAAAAATGATTTAAAAATTCTTTTCCATACATAGGGGTAAACAATAGTGAGGTTGTAATACCTGTATGAAAGTTTTAGTAACCGGGGCAACAGGGTTTATTGGCAGGCAGCTCACGTTGTCGCTGGCTATGCAGGGCTACGATGTTAAAGCCTTATGCCGTAATACCGATCATCCATGTTTAATAAAGCATAAAAATATTGAACCGGTTACAGGCAATATCCTGTACCGGCAAAGCCTGGGAAGGGCTATGCAGGGCTGCGGACAAGTTTACCATACTGCCGCCCTTGCCAAAATGTGGTGCCGTAACCCTGATGATTACCATGAAACCAATGTTGTTGGTACCCGTAACGTACTTGAAGTTGCAGCAGGTGCCGGTGTACAAAAAATAGTTTATACCTCTACCTGCGGTGTATGGGGACCAACTGTTAAACACCCCATGAGCGAGAACGATCCGCGGATTGTGGGCTTCCCTATTGCTTATGAGCGTACCAAATACCTGGCCGAGCTTGAAGTGCAAAATTTTGCAAAGCAGGGAGGGATATACATCGTTACAGTAAATCCATCACGCGTATATGGCGAAGGGCCTGTTACCGAAAGTAATACGGTAGGCAAAATGGTTTTGGCCTATTTACGTGGCAAATGGCATTTTATTCCCGGCAACGGCGAACAGGTAGCCAATTATGCTTTTTTAACCGATGTGGTTGATGGACATTTTGCGGCTATGAATAATGGAACCAGCGGCGAACGCTATATCTTGGGCGGAGAGGATATTAGTTTTAATGATTTTTTCAAAACAGTACATCAGGTATCAGGTAAACAACATCGTCTCATTCATCTGCCGTTAAAGACTATTGAATTTTATAGCCATTTTGAAAAGCTTAAATCACAGCTTACCGGGTTACGTCCCTTTTTTTTACCTGAGTTTGCCGAACGTTTAAAGTATGATCAAAAGTATAGCAGCAATAAGGCTATAACCCAATTGGGTTATCGGATAACCCCCTTTGCCGAAGGGATGCACAAAACAATCAACTACCTTAAACAAGCCTGAACATGGTACATCAAACTGCAATTATAACCGGAGCCAGCGAAGGGTTGGGCAAATCATTTGCCATTGAACTGGCATTACGCCATGTAAACCTGGTACTGGTTTCATTGCCGGGTTCAGGTCTGCCCGAACTGGCATCGTTTATCCGCAAAAATTTTGAGGTTAAAGTAAGTTATCTTGAAATTGATTTAACCCTTGCCGAAAGTTACCCGGCTATTTTTAATTACCTTAGTGATAAGCAAATTACGGCCCACCTACTCATCAATAATGCGGGTTTAGGTAACTGGTCGTGGTTTGAAGATTTGAACATTGGGTTTTATAAAAAGCAAATTGAACTGAACGTGATTACACCCGTACTGCTTACGCGCCTGTTCCTGGCCCAGGCCGACGCTGCTGTTACTTCATACATATTAAATGTAGGCAGTTTGGGCGGCTTGTTTGTGGTGCCTAAAAAGCAGGTTTATGGTGCTACCAAATCATTCATCAGGTATTTTACCAAATGTTTGCAACTGGAGCTTCAGGGCTCAAATGTGAAGATCAGCCTGCTTAGCCCCGGAGGCATTAACACCAAGCCCGAGCTGCTGGTAATGAATAATAAGCTCAAAGGCCTATCAAAGGCAACCATTATGGAGCCCGGGCACGTAGCACGTATAGCGGTGGATGGCTTGCTGAAAGGAAAAAAAGAGATCATCCCCGGTATGATAAACAGGATGCTTGTTTTATTAAACAGTTTGCTGCCTGCCGCTGTTAAAGACATCATTATAAGGCAGCGCCTGGCCACCATTATTAAAAGCTGACAGCATGATCATTTCATTACTTACCTATCGGCATATTAAAAACCTTTGCAGCTTTTTCAAGCGCACGCGCAATAGTTTTAAGCTTATTAATAACGAGCGGATTGTTATTATCTCGGGCAGTATGCGTGGGTTGGTATTGTATTTTGACCGCGATGCCTGTGAGGTTAAAAATGGTGAAACAGATTTCATCAGTATTGATATAACGCGCGATTTTTCTGTTGATATGCTAATGCGGATCCTGGTAAATCACAATATCATAACCCCGGTTTTTGAAGGTTGATCGCATTGCTATCCTGGTAATTTAATTCGGTAATAGTTTAATAACCAGACCTAACCGTTTAAAGCCGTACACTGGCTGTAACGTTTCCGAACAATAGTGCCCTTTATTGCCTTTCAATGTGTTCATTGTAAGTTATTTATATTGTGGCATGAAATTTAATATCATGTTATGGTACCTGTACCGATATTACAAATGCGATGCCTGATTAGTTTAAATATGTGCTGAAAAAGATTATTGGGACATATCTGTGAGTATAATAGCATAACGCTGTTGGGGACTGTATATTGATGAATAAAATTGTTCTTTTCGTTAGTAAAACTTAAACCTACATAACCATGATCAGAACGTACTTTAAACTCGCTTACCGCAATTTAATTAAAGACAAAACCTATTCCGTTATTAATATATCTGGTTTGGCAATTGGCCTCGCAGCAAGTATCCTGATATTGCTTTGGGTACAAAACGAACTGAGTTACGATATGTTTCATAAAAATGCGGCACAACTATATCGTATAAACTGGGATGTTGATGGCTTAACCATGGCCGGCACACCTACTGCAATGGCTGCCTCGGTAAAAGCGCAATTACCGGCTGTGAAAAATGCAGTACGTATAAACCCGAAGAGTTACTTGTTTGAAGCCAACGACAAAAGGTTTATAGAAGACAGGGTAATTTATGCCGATCCCAATTTTCTGGATGTATTTTCATTCCCGCTTGTAAAAGGTGATCGTGCAGAAGCTCTAAAGCAAATAGATGGCGTTTTAATAACGGAAGCTACAGCCGTGAAATATTTTGGTAATGAAAATCCCGTTGGCAAGTTTCTGAAAAAAGACAATAGTGAAAACGTGATAGTGACCGGGGTTTTAGCCAACATTCCCGCCAATTCTCACATGCAATTTGATTTTGTAATGCAAACGGCAGCGTTATACAAAGCTAACCCTAAGGTGGAAAAATACCAATGGGAGGCGCTCTATTTTCATACTTATGTTCAGTTAGATAAAAATTTTGACCCAAGCCCTGCCAATTTAAAAAAATTGGAAAGTCAGATTTTTCAGATCTATCATAAATACGAACCACAAATGAAAAGTGCGTTCCATCTTCAACCCGTTACCCAAATTCACATGGCCCCGGCGATAGAGATGGATTTACCCGGGCACGGTAATGCGCTATACCTAAAAATGTTTTTTGTTGTAGCTATTTTAATACTTGCCGTTGCCTGTATCAATTTCATGAACCTGGCTACTGCGCGTTCGGCCCGACGGGCAAAGGAAATTGGCTTGCGCAAAGTAGCTGGGGCGCAAAGGTTTCAACTGATATTTCAGTTTTTAAGCGAAGCCGTGTTCACTGCTTTTTTATCGCTGCTTCTTGCACTTTGGATAGTAGTTTTGGTCCTGCCGATGTTTAATCAGCTGATTGGTAAACAACTTACCATTGATTTTGCCGATGCGAAGCTTTGGCTTGGTCTGTTATGTATCGCGTTATTAACAGGGGTGATATCGGGAAGTTACCCGGCACTGTTTTTATCGGGTTTTAATCCTGTTAAAGTGCTTAAGGGGAATGTGAAATCAATGGGCGGTAATTTAATTTTTCGCCATGCTTTGGTGGTGACCCAGTTTGTTGTTTCGGTGGTTTTACTGATAGGTACGATAGTTATTTACCAGCAACTTAAGTTTGTACGAGAAAGAAATCCCGGCTTTAACAAATCCAGCCTTTTATATATGGACATGAACGGTGACATGGTAGATAAAGAAGCTTTGCTGAGAAATGAGCTACGGCAAAATCCGCTCACCAGTGATTTTGCTATTACCAACGAACTTCCTATAGATGTGGGAGCCGGCGCAAACGCGTCGTGGCCCGGCAAAGACCCCAAAACGCTCGGAAACCCAACGCCGGGAATTTACGTGAGCGAAAATTTTGCCCATTTATTCGGATTGAAATTATTGGCAGGCCGCTTCTTCTCTGAATCGATCAAAACCGACTCCAATAACTGTGTCATCAATCAAAAGCTGCTGGGCCTGATGGGGTTTGCCAATGCGGCGGCAGCTATCGGAAAGCCGATGACATTGCACAACAAACCAAGCGTTATTATTGGTGTAGTTAAAGACCTTAATTTTAAACCGGCCCAGTCGGCTATTGAGCCGTTGATCATTGCTTTAACAGGGGGTAGTGGCACAGTTGTTATGCGAACCAAACCCGGAGCAACCGCGGCAACTATTGAAGCTCTGGAAAAAATAAGCAAAGAAATTAGTCCTGCCTATCCTTTTAGTTTCAATTTTGTTGCCCAGCAAATGGCAACCCTTTACCGCGGCGAGCAGCAAATGAGCGATATTTTTAAGCTGTTTGCCGCGATGGGAATTTTTATTTCATGTCTTGGTTTATACGGTTTATCGGCGTTTATTGCCGAACAGCGTACCAGGGAAATAGGCGTACGCAAGGTATTGGGCGCATCGGTATTTAACCTGGTTTATTTATTATCATCCGGAATTACCAGGTTGATCCTGATAGCTATCTGTATAGCATTACCGGTTGCGTGGTACGGGGCAAATACTTGGCTGGCTGGATTTGCTTATCATATTAATGTTAGCTGGCTGATATTCTTGGTGGCATCGGGGTCAGCTTTGGGTATAGCCTGGCTTACGGTTAGCTATGAATCTATCAAAGCCGCAACCGTGAACCCTATTAAGAGCTTAAGAACTGAGTGATGCTTGCGTTACATAAATGAACACCCAATTGTCCGTATCCGAACGATAATGTGCTGTTGCTTTCATTTAAGTTGTTGACATGTAGCTATTTGTGATATTGCCACTGTTTTGCATGCCACACAATTAAATAAAACGGATTTTTATGCTGAAGAACTATATCAAAACCGCCTGGCGGAACCTTGTCCGCAATAAGTTTTATTCGGTGATCAATATTGCCGGGTTAACCCTGGGCCTCGCCATTGGGATCCTGATCCTGCTTTGGGTGCAGGACGAATTTAGCTTTGATAGCTTTCATAAAAACGCATCAAATATTTACCGGGTAGAGCTTTTTGGCGGTACAGGGGCCAGCAAGCAGATCTGGCAAACAACAGTAGCACCGATGGGGCCGCTGGCTAAACAGGAACTGCCCGCTGTGCAAGATCAGGTGCGCATAACTAATAACTGGTTTTTCTCATTATTTAAATACCAGGATAAAATTTTTAACGAGCAGGCGGCAGGATTTGCTGATCCCTCCTTATTTACTGTTTTTGATTTTCCGCTGATTGAAGGTAACAAGGCAAAGCCTTTTACCAGCGACAACTCGGTTGTGATCACTAAAAGTACAGCAAAAAGATACTTTGGGAATGAGGATGCTTTAGGAAAAGTTATTGTGGCCGATAACAAAGAGAATTTTACTGTATCGGGCGTTATTGATGATTTCCCGCTTAACTCAAGCATTAATTATGATATGATCATGCCCATGAGCTATCATATCAAATATATGTTTACCAACAATAAGGTTGATCTGAACCATGATTTCAGCAATTACGCTTATGAAACCTATTTGTTGTTGAAGCCGGGTACTTCTTTAAAAAAGCTATCGGCCGATTTGAATAAAGTCCACCTGAAACGGAAGCCTGAAGATACCGATGCCGATTACCTCTTGCTGCCCGCAACTAAAATGCATCTTTATAATGCCGATGGTACCGACCGGGGGATCAGCACTGTACATATCTTTATCATTATCGCCTTAGTAATATTAGTAATTGCCTGTATCAACTATGTTAACCTTTCAACCGCGCGGGCTATGCTGCGCGCCAAGGAAATAAGCATGCGAAAGATCATCGGCGCGGCAAAAACACAATTGTTTATGCAGTTTGTGGTGGAAACAGCTTTGCTGTTTATCCTTTCGTCGGTTTTAGCAGTGTTGGTAATTTATAACGTAATTCCTGTATTTAATGAAATTGCGGGTAAGCAACTGGTATTTAATCTTTCCAACTACCATATCTGGTTGGTTATTGCGGGTACCATCACTGCTACACTTGTATTGTCCAGTATTTACCCGGCGCTACTGCTTTCATCTTTTGAACCATTAAAAGCACTTAAGGGTAAAATATCCAATGGTATTGGAGATGTGGTTTTCCGTAAGATCCTGGTAGTGGTGCAGTTCACCTTTTCAGTAGTATTGATCATCAGTACCATTGTGATCACCAGCCAGCTTAATTACATCCGGTCTAAAAATTTAGGCTATGATAAAAGTCATGTGTTTGCTTTTTGGATGCGCGATATGAAAGATCATTATGGTGCTGTTAAAGCCGAACTTTTGAAACAACCGGGGGTTGAAGCCGTAACGCGTTCAAGCGGCAATATTGTTAATAATGGTGGTATTTCCGGCGATAACGATTGGGATGGTAAAGCCACCGGTCAAACGTTTATTGTACATCCCCAGGGAATTGATAAAGATTTTATTTCTTTTTTTAAGATAAAAATGGCTGCAGGTCGCGGTTTTGATGGCTCGGTGAGTGATTCGGCTCATTATATCCTGAATGAGGCCGCAATTAAGGAGTTAGGTATGAAAGACCCGATAGGCAAACGTTTCAGGTTGCGTAAAACTGAAGGAACTATCATAGGCGTGGTAAAGGATTTTCACTTTGCAAGTATGCGTGAAAAAATTGGGCCGATGGTGTTTTTCTACGCCCCGGATACGTATGCTTCACTGTATATTAAAACAACCGGCGATGGTGCGCCAAAAGCCATAGCAGCTGCCGAAAAAGAGTTTAAACAATACAATGGCCAGTTTCCGTTTGGTTACACTTTCCTGGATGACATATTCAACAAACTTTACCAGGGCGAACAGCGGGAAGGTACATTGTTTAACTATTTTGCGGGGATAGCTATTTTAATCTCCTGCCTTGGCCTGCTTGGTTTGGCAGCTTACACCGCTCAGGTACGTACCCGCGAAATTGGTGTGCGGAAAGTTTTGGGTGCTACCGTAACAAATGTTGTTGCCTTGTTAGCAAAAGATTTTATTAAGCTGGTGCTTATTGCTATCGTTGTGGCTTTCCCGATTGCCTGGCTGGCCATGAGCCACTGGCTTGATGCATTTGCTTACCGAGTTGGCATAAGCTGGACAGCCTTTGTATTAGCTGCCGTGATTGCCCTATTGATTGCCTTTATCACTATCAGTTTTCAATCGGTTAAGGCCGCGCTGGCTAACCCGGTTGATAGTTTGCGGAGAGAATAAAGATTGATTTAGAAACGTAGAGACGCATCACATGCGTCTCCCGAATGCCGGGCTTTTTGCCTGTTTGTCCTTTGGGAAACACATGTGATGCGTCTTTCTTTGAAAACTTAAAACAACTCCACCAACCGCTCTAAAGCCATTCCTCTCGATCCTTTGATCAGGATAGTTGAATTGGTAATAGGCTGTGCTTTCAAAGCAGCAATGGCATCTTCGGCAGTTTCATAAAACTTGTCCATGGTCAATGGTCCATGATCCATGGACTGCGAAGCACCCAAAAAATCCTTTCCGATAAAGATGCGTTCATCAACAGCGGTATCCATAGCTTTGCGGATAACAGATGCATGTTCAACAGCCGCTTCCGGCCCCATTTCAAACATATCGCCCAAAATAAGTACCTTCCGTTTTGCTTCAATTTTGCCCACGTTTTCAATGGCTACAAACATGCTGCTTGGGTTGGCATTGTAATAATCGCAAATGAGCGTATTAGTAGCTGTTTGTACAATTTGCGAGCGGTTATTTTTAGGCTGATAACCCTCGATACCGGCGTTGATTTCATTAGCCGGTAAACCGAGATAGGTGCCTATACATATGGCTACTAAAATATTGGGCAGGTTATAAGTACCCGTTAGCTGGGTTTTAACTTGATAGCTGTCGCCGGTTTTATTATTGGTCCAACCTAAAGTGAGCAACGGAGAATTTTCCAACAGTTCACCGCTGATGAGATTGTCAATAGCATCGGTTCCGTAATACTCCACGTGAGGTAAACGACGGGCCGCGGCCATCTCCATTAAAACAGTATCATCGCTATTGACAAAGGTAATGCCATCATGTCGATAGGCACCCCCTTTAGGGGGCGGGGGGGGCGTCGCCATAAAGTCATACAATTCCCCTTTCCCTTTCTTAACACCTTCAACTCCGCCAAAACCTTCCAGATGCGCTTTACCAACATTGGTAATTAAGCCAAGCGATGGTTGAGCAATACTGCAAAGCAGCTCGATCTCTTTTTGGTGATTGGCCCCCATTTCAATAACGGCCACCTCATGGCTGGCATCAATGGTTAAAATGGTAAGTGGTACACCAATATGGTTATTTAAATTGCCTTGGGTAGCCTGGGTTTTAAAATGCTGCGATAATACGGCGTTGATCAGTTCTTTGGTGGTGGTTTTTCCGTTGGTACCTGTAAGTCCGATAACCGGGATGTCAAGCTGACGGCGATGATAACGCGCTAAATCCTGCAAGGTAGTTAAAACATCCTCAACCAATAAATACTGTTCGCCCAGTTGATATTCGGCGTTGTCAATTACTGCGTAAGCTGCACCGGCCTCAACTGCTTTTTGTGCAAAAGTGTTGGCGTCAAACTTATCGCCTTTGAGGGCGAAGAACAGACTGCCAGGCACTATCTTCCGGGTGTCGGTGCTAATTACGGGGTGTTTGAGGTATATATCGTACAGTTGGGTTGTGGTAGTCATGTGTGTTGAACAAATACAATTCAAAAATATGTCATCATTAGCTTGCGCACGTTTGCAACGAGTGCTTAACGTGGCTCGGCTCTTGTATCGCCGGGCTTGCGTTTTAAACGCAAGCCCATTTTAAGCGCTCGTTGCAAACGAGCGCAAGGTTATTCTTTCAAACTTAACAAAAATTATTCCCCCTTGTTCATCCAGCCAATTACAGCTTTGATTTCACCGTAGCTGTAATCATCGCCTAAAACTTCTTTTAAGGGGGATAGTCTTTCAGCTCCATAACTTTCAACGGCGTCGGCAATAACAGCGATCTTTTTCTGCGGAACTATTTCGGTTATATCCAGATCGCCGTTTTGTACATAATAACTCAGGTGTGTTTCTATGGTAGCTGTAGTGAACCCACGCTCAGCAGCTATTTCGACAACGGTTTTTCCGGAGCGATATAGGTTAAACGTTTCGGCTTTAGTATCATTGCTTCGCGAAGAAGATTTGGTTTGCCCCGGTGATTTCGCCTTCCGCTCCCGTTTAGGCGATTTCTGTTTTATTTTTGAACCGAGGCCTTTTTCAGCACAATAAATCTTAACCGGTTCAAGCAGTTCGCGACCATAACGGGCCAGTTTAATATCGCCAAAACCAGAAATCATTCGCAATTCATCCAAACTTTGTGGCAGGTAGGTAGCCATTTCCTGCAGTGTAGCATCGGATATAATAACATAAGCCGGTACATTTTCACCCTCGGCAATGCCCCGCCTAACTTCCCTTAACCGGTTGAATAACGGAATCTCATAAGGAAGGCTTTCTTCATGATGAACTTCTTCAACTTTTTCTATTTCAATAAACTCAACTTTTTGGCCGCCTTTTAAAACAGCTGCACTTTGCGCGGTAAGCTTTAAAACCGGATATTCGTCGCCGGCGGTTTGCAGATAGCCCATGGTAACCAGCTCGCGGATGTGGTGCTGCCAGTCGGCCTTGCTGATATCTGCACCGATACCGTAGGTTTTTAACTGCTTATGTTCTTCACGGATCTTATCGCTTTTTGATCCCCGCAAAAAATCTATTACATAGTTAGCCCCGAAACGTTCATTTAACCGGGCTACCGCCGAGAGCGCTTTTTGAGCGATCAGCGTGCCATCAAAACGTTTATATTCAGTTAAGCAAACATCGCATGAGCCGCATTTGGCCGGAAATTCTTCGTCGAAGTATTTCATCAGGTATTGCCTGCGGCACGATAGCAGCTGACAATATTTAACCATATCATTAAGCTTATTAAGCATGATGCGGCTTTGCTGCTCGTTGCCCTCTACTTTGGCAAAAGCCTGCAATTTCATTGCATCGCCGGGCGAGTAAAGCAATAATGCTTCCGATGGAAGCCCATCGCGCCCAGCCCTGCCGGTTTCCTGGTAATATCCTTCAATGTTTTTTGGCAGATCAACATGTACTACATAGCGCACGTTTGATTTATTGATACCCATACCAAAGGCGATGGTTGCCACGATGATTTTGAGGTCGTCACGTAAAAAAGCTTCCTGGTTACGGGCTTTAACTTCATTACTAAGACCGGCGTGATAGGCCTCGGCAGCAAACCCCTCATCTTTTAAATCCTCGGCCAAAGCCTCGGTAGATTTACGGGAGAGGCAGTAGATAATCCCGGATTCATCTTCATGTTCATTTAAAAAGGCGATGAGCTGTTTAAAGCTGTTCTTTTTAGGTGCTACGCGGTAAGTAATATTTGCCCTGTTAAATGAGGATACAAATATTGCCGGCTTATGAAGGTTGAGCTTTTCAAGGATATCTTTTTGCGTAAGCTTATCGGCTGTTGCCGTAAGTGCTATAACCGGCACCGACGGAAACTCTTCCTTAAGCCCGGCAAGCATTAAATATTCAGGCCTGAAATCATGCCCCCATGATGAGATACAATGCGCCTCGTCAATTGCTATCTGGGAAACTTTCAGCGTTTTTAAAAAAGGAATAAGCTTACTTTCTTTATTCTCTTTGCTTTCGGCACTGAACAAACGTTCGGGGGCAAGGTAAAGTAGTTTGATCTCATTGTTTCGGAGCCGGTTTACCAGCACCCTCGTTTCCTCGGGATTTAACGACGAATTGAGGAAAGCCGCAGGGATGCCGTTAACGTTCAGGCTATCTACCTGGTCTTTCATCAAGGCAATAAGCGGCGATATCACAATGGTCAAGCCATTGAGTAAAACAGCGGGTAACTGGTAGCATAATGATTTGCCGCCGCCGGTAGGCATCAGCGCCATTACATCTTGCCCCTTAAGTATATTTTGAATGATAGCCTCCTGCTCATGCCTGAAGGTACTATAACCAAAGTATTTTTGCAGGGCCTGGATAGGTGTCATGTTTGTTGATTGCAGATATGCAAATGTGCAGATTTCAGATTATAAATATGCGGATTTCAGATGTGCAAATTTTAAATTATAGATGTGCAAATTCCAGATGTGCGGTTCTCTTCTACCTTAACTAACTGTAATTACATTTTATCATTTACATATGCACATCTGAAATTTGCACATCTTAGAAGCTGTTTAAAAACGGGTGAAAGAAAATGTTATGTGTTGAAAAGTTGATAAAAAGGCCATCGCTGATAGCTTGAATAAATACTAATTGTGAATAACCACAAACCCAATTAGAATGACAAATTACCCAAGCAACTTAAGCGATAGCCAATGGCAATTTATATCAAAATACTTTGATACACAACGTACCCGTCGTTATGAACTGAGAGAAATCATAAATGGTATTCTTTACCTGGTAAAAACGGGCTGTCAATGGCGTATGCTACCAAAGGATTTTGCACCCTGGCAACTGGTTTATTACTATTTTAACACATGGAAAAATCAGGAGATCTTTGAAGTAATTCAGGAGAGCCTCGTTCAGCAAACGAGGTTAAAGCAAGGGAAAACCGAGCAACCAACGGTTGGTATAATTGATGCTCAATCTATCAAATCAACACTTGTAAGCAGCGAAAGCAGGGGTTTTGACGCAGGAAAAAGAATAAAAGGGATCAAACGTCACATTATTGTTGATACGCTTGGGATGGTGCTTGCTGTGGTTATTCAAAGTGCTTCGGTTCAGGATAGGGACGGAGCGATGGATGTAATCGCTAAGCTATTTGAAACATGGAACAATATCATTAAAATATTTGCCGATAATGGTTACCGGGGCGCGCTAATCGATAAAGTGAAAAACAAATTCAAAATAGCTTTTGAGGTAATAAAAAGAAGCGAATTACACATCTTTAAAGTATTACCAAAGCGCTGGATCGTAGAACGGACATTTGCATGGATCGATACTAACAGAAGAGCCGCTAAGAATTATGAGCGTTTTAACAATACAAGTACTGCCATCGTTCATTTATCTGCCATAAGAATTATGTTGAACCGTTTTTAAACAGCTTCTAACAATTTGCCAATATTTTTCTGCATATTAGCTTATCTCTTTTCTCCTATATATCTATTATTTATTTATGATAAAAAAACATTTACTCCTTTTTGTATTTGTGAGTTTTTTTTGCCCGGCCTTTGCGCAAAAGATCCAATCGCCGCAGGAGTTCCTGGGTTATAAACTGGGTGAGCATTTTACTCCACATTATCGTATCGCCGAATATTTTAGATACGTTGCGTCGGTTTCAAAAAATGTAAAACTACAGCAGTTTGGTACTACCAACGAGGGCCGGCCTTTACTGGCGATGTTCATTGCATCTGATGAGAATATTGGCAGACTGGAAGAGGTCCGTCATAATAATCTTAAACTGGCCGGGATTGAAAGCGGCGGCGGCAGCACTGCCATGCCTGTTGTTACCTGGCTAAGTTATAATGTACACGGTAACGAGCCTGCATCAAGTGAAGCTTCGATGTGGACTTTGTTTGACATGGTTGATCCGGCAAATGCTGCTACTAAAGCCTGGCTTAAAAATATGGTTGTTGTTATCGATCCATGTTTAAACCCCGATGGGCGCGACCGCTATGTTAATTTTTATAATTCGGTAGTTGGCGCTGCGCCAGATCCCAGCCCAACATCGCGCGAGCACGTTGAACCATGGCCGGGTGGCAGGGTAAACCATTTTTATTTTGACCTTAACCGCGATTGGGCCTGGCAGCAGCAAAAAGAAACCCAGGCCCGCGTAGGCTTATACAACCAATGGCTGCCGCAGGTTCATGTTGACTACCATGAGCAGGGTTACAACGCACCCTATTACTTTGCCCCTGCTGCCGAGCCTTACCATAAAGATATTACCCAATGGCAACGCCAGTTCCAGATCACCATTGGTAAAAACAATGCCAAGTACTTTGACCAGAACGGTTGGATGTATTTTACAAAATACGAGTTCGATCTGCTTTACCCTTCATATGGCGATACTTATCCTTTATACAATGGCTCTATCGGCATGACGTATGAGCAAGGTGGTATCAGTGCCGGTTTGGCTGTGGTTACCCGCAGCGGTGATACCCTTACTTTGGTGCAACGTGTGGCCCATCACCACTCAACAAGTTTAAGCACGCTTGAAATAGCCGCGTTAAATACTCAAAAGCTTTTGGATGAGTATAAAAAATTTTTTGACAACAGTCGGGCCAATCCCCCGGGCGATTACAAAACCTATGTTATTAAAAACGATAACAATAATAAAATTAACGCGTTGGCAAAAATGCTGGGCCGCAACGGCATCCAGTATGGTTTTGGCTTAGCTAATAAAACCGTTACCGGCTTTAACTATGTTACCCAAAAAACGGAGCAATATAATGTTGGCGCAAACGACCTGGTAGTTAATGCCTATCAGCCTAAAGCAGTATTACTGCATGTGCTTTTGGAGCCCAAAACCTTTATCCCGGACTCTAATACATATGATATCACGGCATGGTCGCTTCCGTATGCTTATGGATTGAAAGCTTACGGATTGAAGGAATCATTTAAACCTGCCAGTACCGAATGGAGCGTGGCCGAGCCTAAGCCTCTGGTAAATACACATGCTTACGCATATGTATCGGCGTGGCAATCGGTTAATGATGTGAAGTTTTTGGCTGCTTTGCTAAAAAAGAAGATTAAAGTGCGTTATGCCGAGAAGCCTTTTGAAGCAGGGGGCAAGCAATTTACAGCAGGTTCATTAATTGTTACCCGCGCGGGCAACGACCTGGCTGCTTTTGACCAGGTGGTTACACAAACAGCTGCAGCACTTAATCAGGAGATCACTCCTATTTCAACAGGCTTTGTTGATAAAGGATCGGATATTGGTTCGGATGCGGTAAGGTTTATCCATCAACCTAAAATAGCATTGATTGCCGGCGACGGTGTTAATTCGGAAGCTATGGGCGAAGTTTGGCATTTGTTTGAGGCGCAGATTGGATATCCGGTTACTTTAATAAGGTATCAGGACTTAAGTCGCACAAAACTGGGCGAATTTGATGTGGTGATTTGCCCCGATGGCCGTTATGAAGATTTCCCTTCAGAGAAATTGCAAAACTGGATCCGTGATGGTGGTAAGCTGATAGCCGTGGATAATGCTGTATCGTTACTGGTTGATAAAAAAGGCTTCCTGATTAAGCATAGGGAAGAGAAAAAAGAAGATAAGGACAAAGAAAAGGACAAGGATAAAACGGTTAAGTTATATGGAGACCGCGACCGGTTAGCGCTTAGCGAGTCTATTCCAGGCGCTATTTATAAACTGAACCTTGACAATACCCATCCGCTTGGTTTTGGTCTGCCGGATTACTACTATTCATTAAAGTTGAATGATGATATCTATGACCTTTTCTCTGGCGATGATGGCTGGAACGTAGGCACTATAAAAAAGGATAGTTACGTATCAGGCTTTGTGGGTGCCGAATCAAAAAAGAAGATCAACAACGGCTTGCTGCTTGGCGTACAACCCATGGGGCGTGGTTCGGTAGTTTATATGGTTGATGACCCGTTGTTCCGCAGCTTCTGGGAAAATGGTAAACTGCTGTTCAGTAATGCCGTGTTTATGGTGGGACAGTAACCCCCCAGCCCCCTGAAGGGGGAGCAGCGACATCGCTTTAAAAGTAAAGGGCTTGTTCCATTTTGGAAACAAGCCCTTTACTTTTAACTTATAGCCATGCTAATCAAAGGCTCCCCCTTCAGGGGGCTGGGGGGTTAATTATTCCCCTTTACCCTTCCTTTTTCATCATCGGCGCCGCTGCGGTGCTGACGCATTTTGATGGAACTGTTACCAAAGTTATAAGTAAAAGTAAGGCGCATTACCCGGGTATCATTTTTTTGTTTGATAACAAAGTTATTGTTCACCACCTGGCTGCTCAAATCATTGCGGCGAATGTTAAAGATGTCATCGCATGAAGCTTTGATGTTGAATTTCTTTTCCATGAATGATTTACTGACACCCATATCTACCGAGTAGCGCGGCCTGATCTTGTAAATGCCGTAGGTTAATGATGATTGGTAATCGCCGGTTACTTCAAAGCGGTAGCCTGCAAACTTGAATGTTTGTGTTGTACGACCCTGGAAAGCCCATTGCCCATCGTTAAACTTTTGACCGGCAAGGGTATCCGACTTAAAGCCCAGGTAAAACGCGGTTGCGTTAACATTGCCCTCCCACCATTTGGTAATGGTGAATGGTGTGTTGACGTTGACATTGTAACCGGTTTGGGTTTGCAGGTTTTGATGTGTTTCAAATGAGCGCTTGCCTTCGGTTAGTATCAGCTCGGTAATAGCATCGGTAGTATGGCTGTAACCGAGGCTTACGTTGATGGTTTTATTATAAGTATAATTAAGCTCAAAGTTTTGAGTGTATTGCGGGTTCAGGAACGCGTTACCTTGCGAATAAGTGTAAGGGTCAAGGTAATAAACAAAAGGGTTCAGGTCGTCATAGCCCGGACGGTCGATACGGCGGCTGTATGAAAAGCTTACTTCGTTTTTATCATTAATGGTTTGATTAATGAATACGCTTGGGAAAAGATTTAAATAGCTTCTCTTAACAGGTGTGCTACCAATAAGGTTACCTGTAGATCGGGTTTGTTCGGCACGTAAGCCTAATTGTACAGAGAATTTTTTGAATTGCTTATTCAGGTTCAAATACCCGGCATTAATTTTTTCGGTGTAAATAAACCGGTTGGTACGTGTAGTATCATTAATATAAGCACCGTTGCTGAAGATCTGCGCTTGCAGGTCATTATCGGTTTTAACACTGCTGAATTTTACCCCGGCTTCCAGTTTGATGGTTTTGGTAAGCGGTTTGGTGTAGTCAGCTTTACCGGTGTAGATGCTTATGGTTGAAGGTGTTTGGTTACGCAGCATTTGTGGTTCATGCTGTATACTTCCATCAGGTAAAAAATAATCGGTATTGTACATGGCATTGGAGTTGTTTTTGAATTTAGAGTAATCCAAATCAATGCTCAGCTCCTGGCCGCTGGTATCAAGCTTAAGCCTGTCGTTAAGGTTAAGGGCGAAGTTTTTATAGGTTTGCCTGATATCTGATGTAGTGCGCAACGATGAATCGGGCACGCCAAATTGTTTGCCGATAATTGTGCGGTTATCATTCAAGTCTTTTTCGCTGTTTGAATAGCCGCTTACCACAAAACCTATGGTATGTTTCGGGGTTAGGTCATAGTCGGCACCTAAACGATAGTTGTTGTAATGGTTGATACTTGGCAGGTTTGATTTCTGGTTGAAATAAGTTTTATTGCCAAGCGAATCAGTAATGATACGGTCAATGCCAATATCGTGGCCGCGTTTGTTATCACCCCGGCTTAATGAGGTAAACACATTGAGATTGCCCTGTTTGTGATTAAGGTTTAGGCTGCTGTTATCGCGCCAGTATTTGCTTTTGGCACCGCCCACGGTAATACTGCCGTTTGTGCCCGATTGTGTATTCTTTTTCAATTTAATATTAATGATGCCCGAATTGCCGGCCGCATCATATTTTGCCGATGGGTTGGTAATGATCTCAATAGATTTAATGGTATTGCCATCAGTTGAACGTAATAAAGTAGCCAGCTGCGCTGCCGTAAGATAGGTTAGCTTGTCATTGATCATGACAGTTACGCCCTGTTTACCTTTCAGGCTGATGTTATCGTCCTTATCAACAGTAACGCCCGGTGCACGTTCTAAAATCTCCATGGCGGTATTGCCGGCTGCAAGTACGCTGTTTTCAACGTTCATTACGGTGCGGTCTATTTTACGCTCAATAAGGGGTTTTGTGGCGGTGATGGTAACGGCCTTTAATTCGGTGCTGCCCGTGTGCAGGTTTAAAGCAGGAGCTGTAACATGCGGTGTATTTGCAGGCACGGTGAAGCTTTTGCTTACAGCTTTTTGATAGCCAACAACAGTGGCTTTAATAATATAGTTGCCCGCTTTTATGTTGTCAAAAACATAAACACCGGCATCGTTACTTAATGCTCCTTTAACCACAGTTGAATCGGAGGCGCGTAAAAGGCTTACAGTCGCATAATCAAGTGGTTTGCCCTGCTCGTTAACTAAGGCCCCTGATACCTTGGCGGCAGGCGGAGCCTGCTGGGCAAACGATACACTACAGCTGATAGCAACAAGCAGCAGTGTATAAAATATGTTGTGTATGATAGCTTTCATTTTTAGTTCGGTTTAAAAGTAAGGGCAATACAATGCCGTTAAAGGATTGCTCCTTTTTAAAAATTTGTAAATAAGTGTTTTTAGTTTCCGGGGTGCTTTTTCCGGTTTTTTAGGGTTTAGTAATTATGAGATATAGGCGATTGTTTTCATAGTATTCATGCTTTTGATTTAAATTTTTAGCAAAACAATCCCACCTGGCTTTTTAGGCCATTTTTTAACGATTATTAAATTTATGTTGCCGGATTACCCGGAAATGGTAATTGTGTTGCTTTTTATAGTAAGATGCAAAAACAGGGGTGTTGGTTACAGATTATTTTCACTTTTTAATGCAGGCATTAAATTTTTTGCCATATCCTTAATAATCCTGAAGGTAATTGGCATTTCATTTTGGCAGGGAATGTTTGCTTCAGGATTGCTTATCCTGTTGTTTAAAAGCGATTTGCCTCCTGTTTGCGACAGAAAGTAAAAAGGAATAATAAGCCCGCTAAAAATTAGCAGGCTTATATATTTAAAAATGCTTTTCATAGGAAGTTGTTTTTATTGGCCCTGCACTTTTGCAGTATCCGGACTTACCTGTGTAGTATCCTGTTCCTGTCTGAGGGCTTTTAAACTGTCGGCTTTGAATTTAGCTGCCTTTATTGGGTCAACTTTACATTCTAACCCATTGGCAGTCATGATATAAGTGGCCGTGGTAATGCCGTCGCCATCGTTTTTGCACTCATATATATTAAAGTTGATGTTGCGGTCGAGTTTTTGATCGATAATGATCTTAGCATTAAGCGGCACCTTTAAGGTAAGGTGTAGTTCCTGCCCGCGCCATAAAAAGCCTTTAGGCATTTCCAGGTGACGGTCAAAATTCAAAACTGAATCTTTTTGTTCAAAGCGATAGGCCGCGCTACGGGCGTTGATCAGGGCCTCCTCAAGATTGCTGCCGCGGGCGCTGAAGGTTTCGATAAGCACAGGTTGCGGCACATCGCTTTTTTCAATATCAATGGTAACGTTGCGATTTGGCATATCATCGCCATTAAAATCATCATCTAAAATGATCATCCCTTTAAAGCGCTCATTTATTTTGAGGCGGGTGCTGTCTTCATTACTTAAATACTTAGTGTCGTTCAGCTGCAGGTAATACGTGTTGTTTGTAGCTGGCTTAAGTTTAATCGTTTGCGTAAACTTACCGCCCTCGCGGAAGCCGGCCGCCGTTTTTACGCCATAATATGAAACCGCACCCAGGGATGCTAACCAGATACATAACAAGGTAGTACCAATTGAACGGTTAAATGAAGCTTTTTTAAACAAGAAGCCTATCGTTGATAAAATAATGGCTAATAAAGGTATAGTTAGTACTAAAAAGCCGCTCGCCATGAAAATACCATTGGCCTGGTGATTAGTTATGTTGAACGGAAACAGGTTGTAGATGCCCATATTACCAGCCGCAAATAAAGCGACAAGCGAAACGATTAGCGCTATGGTCATGCCAAGGCAGGCCAATAAAACAGCTGCAGCCAATAGTTTGCCAAGTAAACTGCCCGTACCCCTTAAAAAGGCGCCAAGATGTTCAAAGATATCGCTGATCAGATCGCGAACCTGGTAAATGAACGGTTTGGCTTCATGCTTAAAGTTTTGAAGGTTTTCACGTACGGTACTCAACTCTTCTTCAAAGTTCTTTTTAAAACCCTTCAAGTCCTGCTTTTCGCCTTTCATAGCCATACGGTCGGCGCGGGTAATGGCTTTTGGGACAGCCATCCATAGTATAAAATATATAATAAGGCCCATGGCGGCAAAAGGTACCAGGATAGCGAAGGCCAGCCTTACCCAGGCCGGGTTAATGTCAAAATAATTGGCAATACCAGCACATACACCACTGATGAGGTGATCATCCGGGTCGCGGAAAAGCCTGCGGCGTTCGGTATTGTACTCAAACGGATTGCCACCTGCAGCTTTGGCGTCGGTTTCGGCAGTTTCAAAATCCTGTACGCTGCCCATTTGTTCGGTAACTTCCTTAACGTCGGTCTCAACAATAACTTGTTTGGCGTCTCGTGCCAGGATCTCGTTAAACATTTCGGCAATGCGGTTTTCAATGTCGGTTGTGATCTCCAGGCTATCGGCCGAAGTAGAAAAATGACGCTTTACATCCGTCATATAATTCTTCAGCACTTCGTAGGCATCTTCTTCAATGTGAAAAACCATGCCGTTTATATTTATGATAATTGTTTTGTTCATGATTGTAGTGAGTTTGTAGGTTTTTCTATTTTCTATCGCCGATAGCTGTTTGAACAGCAAATACCAGCTCCTGCCAGGTTTTATCTAATTGTTCAAGTACCGCCCGGCCTTCGTCCGAGAGCACATAGTACTTTCGGGGCGGCCCGGAAATTGACTCTACCCAGTTATAGGTGAGCAGTCCGTTATTTTTTAAACGGGTTAAAAGAGGATACAGAGTACCCTCAACTACAAGCAGTTGGGCTTTCTTAAGTTCAGCAATTATGTCTGATGCATATGTTTCGCCCTTAGCTATGATGGAGAGGATGCAATACTCCAGTATGCCTTTCCTCATTTGGGTTTGGGTGTTTTCGACGATCATAATACAAAGATATATGTTTTAGATTGTATTATGCAATACATAGTACTATAATTATTATTCTTTTAGCTGAAACTTGGTTTTTTGAAAAAAAAATGACGTTTTAAAAGAAATTACTTGACTTTTTGATAACGTAACATTACTTTTATGATTAATTAACTATTAACTGATCTTATTATTAACGAAATGAAAAAACTTCTACTCGTAAGTTTGTGCTTACTTGTGTTGTCTATGACGCAAGTATTCGCGCAAAACCGTACAGTTACTGGTACGGTTACGGCCAAAGACGACGGCCTACCCATTCCGGGAGTAACAGTAAAGATTAAGGGTACAACCATAGGTACCCAAACCAGTGCAGCCGGTAAATTCTCTCTCAGTATTCCGGCAAATTCAACGCTCACATTTTCATTCGTTGGTTACACGTCACTTGACAAGGCGGTTGGAACTTCATCAATTGTTAATGCAGTTCTTGAACCCTCAGCTAAACAGCTGGGAGAGGTAGTTGTAACTGGTGCTTTGGGCATTAAAAAGGCGGCAAGAGAAACCGGTTACTCATCAACTAAAATTGGTGGTAAAGAACTTACCCAATCAAACGTTATTAACGTTGCTAACGGTTTAACTGCAAAAGTTGCCGGTTTGGCGGTATCAACCATTGATAACAGTATCGATCCTCAGGTGAGGATTACCTTACGTGGTAACAGGTCGGCCCTGGGTAACAACACCGCGCTTATCGTTGTTGATGGTGTGCCAATCCCGGGCGGATCATTATCATCAATCAACCCGAACGACATCGCCGACATTAACATCCTTAAAGGTGCCGGTGCAGCCGCGCTTTATGGTTCGGAGGCAGCAAACGGTGCGATGATCATCACTACTAAAAGAGGTACGGATGCCAAGCCTGTAATTACTTACAGCAATTCGTTCCAGCTTCAGGACGTTGGTTATTTCCCTAAACTACAAAACCAATACGGTATCTACGGGGGTGAAGGCGCTCCTTATGTTGATCCTATCACCGGTTTCTCGCTGTACACTCCTTATGAAAACCAGCAATATGGTCCGCTGTATGACGGTCACATGGTGCAGGTTGGTTACCCTGCAGGCGGTCCTAATGGTCCGGTATTGATGGTTCCATACTCTGCTCAGAAAAAAAATCCTATCAAAGCTTTCTTCAACACAGGTATTGTTGAACAAAACAACATTAGCTTCTCTCAGGGCGATTCCAAAAGCTCATTTTATTTCTCTGCTCAGAACGCTTACCAAAAAGGTGTAGTGCCAAGCGATAAAAACAACCGTACGTCGGTGAGTGTGCGTGGCGCTAAAAGTTACGGAAACTTCAAAGCCGATTTCTCGGTTGAATACACCCGTACAGATATCAGCACTTACGGTACAGGCTACAATGGCTCGCTGTTGTTCACCAACCTTATCCAGTGGCCATCATTCCTGAATATTAAAGATTTCAGGGATTCAAACAATGGTACCTTCTCAAATCCAAGCGATTTTTATGATGCTTACGCCATCAACCCATACTGGATCACTGACAATTCAAGGATCAACAAACAAAGGGATGTGTTCTTGTCAAACTTAACCTTGTCATACACCGTGAACAAATGGGTTGATCTGAACTACAGGGTTTCACATAACTTTGGTATCGACCAGGAGAAATACACCCGCCGCGAGGTAAACTTTACGCCTTACAGCATCAGCGATCCGCTGGGTGCAGGTAGTGTACAAAGTACCTTTACTACAGGTAAAGCCCCGGGCCAGGTAAATGATTACTACCAATATGGTGACGGTACCGCCAATGGCGATGGCTATGCGAGGTTACAAGGAGATGCGATAGTGACTATCCATCATAAATTTTTCAATAACGACCTTGGTGTTAACTTACTTTTAGGTAATACCATTACTCAAAAATACCGTAAAGCGATGAGCACAGGTAGCAATAACCTGTTGATCAAAGACTTTTATAATATTAACACAATCGGTGGCATTGCCTCAGCTTCAGAGGGTGAGCAAAAAATTCGCCAGGTTGCATATTATGCGGCTTTAAACTTAAGCTACAAAAATTATCTGTTCCTTGAAGGTACCGTAAGGAATGAGCGTGATTCTCGTTTAAGTACTGCAAACAGGTCGTTTTACTATCCATCAGGTAAAGTGTCGTTCATCCCCACTGATGCTCTCGACTTCCTGAAAAATAACAAAGTTTTAAGCTACTTAAAATTATACGGCGAGGTTAGCCGCGTGGGTAACATCTCAATTGATCCTTACAACTTAACTGATACCTACAGCGTTACCTCTGGTTTCCCTTATGGTTCGTTAGGTGCTTTAACTGCAGGTTCAATTCACTATAACTACGGTTTGAAACCAGAGTCGATCAACGAGATTGAGTTTGGTGCTGAGGCTTCATTCTTTGACGGCCGCGTTAGTGCAAAAGCCACATATTACAAACAAAATAGTAAAAATCAAACCCTTAAAGTTAGTACCTCTGCGGCTACAGGTTATCAGCAAGTTTTATTGAATGCTGGTGAAATTGAGTCAAAGGGTGGTGAATTTGAATTAACCGCCGATGTGTTAACCAAAGCTAAAAACAAAGTTGGTTTACGTTTAGGTGGTAACTTATCAATTAACGATTCGAAAGTTATATCGTTATTGCCAGGTATCAACTCGTTACAAATTAATAACAACGTTTTTGCAGTGGTGGGGCAGCCTTTCCCGGTTTACAAAGGTTCAGATCTGTTGCGTGATCCTCAGGGCCGTGTAATTGTAAGCGGTACTACCGGTTTGCCATCGGTTGATCCTACTCAAAGAAACTTTGGCCGTACAACGCCTAAATACATCCTTGGTGTTAATGCCCAGGTTAGTTACGATATCGTAACTTTATCGGGTGTTGGTGAGTTCCGCGGCGGTTACATCATCTACAACGGTGTTGGTTCAACCTTAAACTTTGGTGGTTCATCACAAATTTCAACCGAAGCAGGCCGTTCACGTTTTGTGTATCCTAATTCGGTTATCCAAACTTCGCCGGGTGTTTACACTCCAAATACCAATGTCACTGTTGCCGATGGTAACTATGGTTTCTGGCAAAGTTCTGCTTATAACACCGCAAACGGCCCAAGGGTATCGAGCGCTGCATTCTGGAAAATCCGTGAAATCGCACTTAATTTTGACTTAACTAAATTTATCCGTACAACAGGATTCATCAAAGGTTTAAGCTTTGCATTAACCGGTCGTAACCTGGCGTTATGGACTCCGAAAAGCAACCCTTGGGGCGATCCTGAGTTCAGTAACTCTGTTGGTAACGATGTTGGTACAAACAGTGCTTCGCAAACGCCCGCAACCCGTGTTTACGGTGCTGATCTTCACGTAACGTTTTAATTAGTTTAAAAAATAAAGAGATGAAAAAATATTTTTATATAATGGTAGGTCTGGTTACCATCGGTTTATCCGGTTGTAAGAAAGACTTCTTAGAACTTTCGGTGAACCCGAATACGCCGTCGGTCACCACTCCGCAATTTACGTTGGCCGGTGCACTTAAAGTAGCGTCGGATATCGTTAATATCAATTACCCTCACTACGGCGTTTGGGCAGGTCAGTTATCACCAAGCGGTAACTACGTGCCGAGCCCGCAATTGCAGCAATACCAGTTCACTACGGATAACTATCAGGTATTTGCCCCGCTATATGCAAACTTAACCAACTTTAACACGCTGGAAACTATTTCTGCTGATGCTTCATTTGCAAAATTCAGGGCGATTGCCAAAATCATGAAAGCGTATGATTTTGAACAGCTGGTTGATAATTATAACAATGTTCCTTACACAGAGGCATTTAACTCGTCAAAAACGCTGTTCCCCAAATATGATAAAGGAGCTGATATTTATGCCGACCTGATTAAACAAATCGATGCAGCTATCGCATTAATTGACGGTAACGCTTCAGCTACCAACCCTGATATTTCAGATATCGTATTTAAGGGCGATATGGCTAAATGGAAATTGTTTGCCAACACTTTAAAATTACGTTTGGCTGTTCGCGGTAAACTAACTGCTACATTACCAGCTTCGGGTGATGCTAACTATCTTAACGCAAGTGTGAAAGCCGCTACTCAACCTGGTTATGCCAATAGCGACGCGGTAGGTGGTCAGCAAAGCCCTTTCTGGAGAAGTTTTGGTTTTGATCAAAACGGTAACCCAACCGGTAACAACGCGTACTACCGTGCTAATGCATACGAATTAGGTATCTTAACAGCCACTAATGATACATTAAGGGCCAGGGCGTTTTATGCTGCGATAGCCAATGATCCAAAGAAAATCAAACGTGTTGGTATCATATTTGGCGATGATTCTGCTGTTCCGAATGCGGGTACAAGCGCCATCGGCCCGGGCTTGTTGAAATCAGCTACACAGGATGGTATCATGATGTCATCGGCCGAGTCATACTTTCTTCAGGCTGAAGCTGTATTGAATGGAACTATTACAGGTAACGCGCAAACTCTGTACGAAAGCGGTATAACAGCATCGTTTGTTGCTTTAGGCCTTAGTGCGGATGATGCCAAAACTTACTACAATCAGCCAATTGCTAATGTAAGCTGGGCCGCGAGCACTAATAAACTTCAGGCTATCATTACTCAAAAATGGATTTCATTAACCGGTTACGGAAGCCTTGAAGCTTATAACGAGATCAGGAGAACAGGCTACCCTGCTGTACCAAGATCAATTGATTCAAAAGCAATTGGTACAGGTTTACCAACCAGGGTGTTTTATCCAACTTCTGAGTATCAGCAAAACGCCGATAACGTAGGTAAAGAAGGAACCATTGACCCATTCAAATCAAAGATTTTCTGGGCTAAATAATTTAAAACGAGATAGATATGAAAAAGTTTATATATTCGAAGCTAACGGGCCTTATCCTGTTGGCGGGTGTAACATTACTTAGCTCGTGCCTTAAAGATGACAGGTACGTAGACTTTGGGGCATCAAAACCTATTGCCGAATTACCGATAAGCGGTTTGACAAATTTTAGTAAAGATGCGTTCACCGAAGCGGGCGATACTATTGTTAGGCAGTTTGCAGTTAATATTGCGTCGCCGTCAATCCCAACAACTGATACGAAAGTAACTTTGGCAGTTGATAACTCGGTTATTGCAGCTTACGCGAAAATTGATAACAGCGTTTCTTATGTAGCTATGCCTGCAAACGCTTTTGTGTTTACCGATGTCTCTGTAACTATAGCAAAAGGTACCCGCACAAAAATTGTTTCGGTTACTATTTATAAAAATAAGTTAGATCCGTCTTTAAGTTACATGCTTCCAATTGTAATAAAAGATGCTTCAGGAACTACTATCAGCGGTAACTTCGGTATCCATTATTATCACGTAATTGGTAACCACTTTGCCGGCGTTTATAAATGGGATTATTTACGTTACAATAACAGTTCAGGCACAGGAACTCCAACAACTGATTCCAAAGGACAGTCGGCCACTTTGTCTCCGGTTACTCCAACTCAATTTGAAGTTGCTTCAGGATACCTGGGATTACGCTATGAAGTTACATTTACGCAGAATGCGGGTACTTATTCTAACTTCGCAGTAGCGATAAATGCTGATGACGCAGCTGCTTTGGCTGATGGAACTTTGGCCGGAGCAAAAATATCGATCAGTTCGCCTGCCGAAATAGTATCTGTTGATCCTATAGCTCAGAAATTTATTTTCAAGTTTAAGGTTCATAATAATGATAACGGAACAGATAGATCGCTTCAGGATACTTACTATAAATAAAATTATTTAATAAGATTAATAAACAGGTCGCCAATCGGTGACCTGTTTTGCTTTAATAGATATCGGCTTTTACTTTTGCTTTCAATATGAGGTTGCAAAAACTATGCATCCAAATTTGTTTGCTTTTTGAGGCGAAAGTGATGTCAAATGTTGATAGGGATTCGGGTATTTTAATATTAAATTAATATAATTATTTTTTATCCACGCTATATTTCCCTGGCCCAATAAATATTAAACCGGCAAACATAACAGCGTCTTCAATGGCATGTGCTGCATCGCCCAGCCCGCCTCCGGTGCCCAGGTGCATTAACGCGGCTACCACAAGGTTAATAAACAGCAGGATACAAACCGGCCTGAAAGCTAGCCCGATGATAAGGAGGAAACCGCCAAAACATTCTGTAACTGCAGCAAGTAATCCCCAAATCATCGGCCAAAAATGGATGCCGACATATTTCATCGAGTCGCCAAGGTGTTTCCAGCTTTCGGTGCCTCCCATTAGTTTGGGATAGCCATGATAAATGAACATAATACCAAGACCGATCCGGATGATCAATAACCCGAGGTTTTTGTAATTGCTTAAATTGCCTAAAAGTGCCATTTAAAGATATTTTGTTGATGTGAGGACTTAAGGTAATAAAAATGTTGGAAGGTGTTAAAATAAGAGACTAATTCCTCCTTTGAGCGCGAGCGCTGGAATAACGATGAAGCGTCAATGTTCACACCGCTGCTAAACATAGCCCCCCCGCCGACTTCTATGCGAGACCACGAGATTATGCGCTTTTTCTTATTTAAGTTGATGGCCTCCCGGCTCCAGTTTGTCGACGATTTAGGTAACCCTATGTGTTTGTTAAATAATTGATCTTCAATAATTTGTGTTCGTATAATCGAAATTGTGTTAACCCTGTTACCCCCCTGCAGCCCTAAGTTAACGGCTCTGTCATCTCAAGAAAAGAACCACGCTTGCTTACCTTTTTTATTGGGGCTCATAGGCAGTACTCCCCAATCTACCATATTCAAACTATTGTGCTTATATTACTATCTCCAAACAACCCGTATGAAAGTAAGCCTTATTTTATCCTTATGTATTTTTTCATTGCAGGCATTGGCACAAAAAAATGCGTTGCGCCAGCAGGTAAATGCTAAAGCCGATGCCCTGCAGGAACAGGTAATAACCTGGCGCCGGGATTTTCATGAACATCCCGAACTGGGCAACCATGAGGTACGCACGTCGGCCATTATCGCCAAACATCTACAATCGTTAGGTATCGAGGTAACAACCGGCATAGCGACCACTGGTGTGGTTGGGGTATTGAGAGGCGGGCATCCGGGCCCGGTTGTGGCTCTGAGGGCAGATATGGACGGGTTGCCGGTTATTGAGCGCACACCTGTGCCATTTGCATCTAAAGTAAAAACTACTTATAACGGACAGGAGGTTGGCGTGATGCATGCCTGCGGGCACGATTCGCACATGGCCATACTGATGGCGGTTGCGCAGGTGCTATCGTCAATGAAAGCAGATTTACACGGCACCGTAAAATTCATTTTTCAACCCGCCGAAGAGGGTGTTGAACCCGGTCAAAAAGGCGGGGCAGAGCAAATGGTAAAAGAGGGCGTGCTGGAAAACCCCAAAGTGGATGTGGTTTTTGGGCTGCACATTAATTCGCAAACGGAGGTTGGCAAAATAACCTACCGGCCGGGTGGTACCATGGCGGGGGTTAATGATATGCAGATCATCGTAAAAGGGCGGTCGGCCCACGGAGCTTATCCATGGTCGAGCGTTGATCCGATTGTAACATCAGCACAGATCATCAATAACCTACAAACTATAGTAAGCCGCAATATCAATGTAACCGAAAACCCGGCGGTGGTAACTATTGGCGCCATAAAGGGAGGCAACAGGTCAAACATTATTCCCGAATCGGTTGAGATGCTGGGTACCCTCCGCTCCTTCACCCCTGCTGATGAAAAAATGCTGGTTACCAGGGTAACCGAAATTGCCACCAAAACAGCCGAAGCGCAGGGAGCAACAGCTACGGTAAAAATACCCTACAGCAACCACTATCCCGTAACTTATAACGATCCTGAGCTCACTCAAAAAATGCTGCCAAGCCTGCAGCAAACTGCCGGCGCTGCTAACGTACTATTACGCCCGCCGGTAACCGGTGCCGAAGATTTTAGCTTTTACCAGGAAAAGGTACCGGGCTTGTTCATATTTTTGGGCGGTATGCCAAAGGGGCGCGATCCGCTGAAAGCACCATCGCACCATACGCCCGATTTTTATATTGATGAAAGCGGCTTTAGTTTAGGTGTAAAAGCTTTGTGTAATATGACCATTGATTACATGAACAACAAGAAATAAGTTACTCAGTACCCTATAGCTCTTTTTAGTTTAGCTGAAACAATAGCGATCAAAAAGTATTTTTACACAAGCTTATTCGTATATTGAACGGCTTTAATAGCATAGTGTGAAATTGTTAAGATCATGAAAAAGCATTTACTACCCCTTTTATGCCTGTGCATGTTTATGAGCAGTTTGCCTGGTATTGCAGCTTCGGCAAAAATGATGCTGCCTGCCGATACGGTAGCTAAATTAAAGCCCGAGGTACGCCAGGTTGTTGAAACGGTAATAAAAGCTTCCGGCACTTTCAGTATCGAAGCGGTATCTGATCTTTACGCTCCTAATGCCGTAGTAGCCGACGAACAGCCTCCTTTTTCGTGGAACGGGCAACTGGCCGGTGTGCAATGGATAAATTCGGTACAAAAAGCGGTTAAGGATTTTAAGATCAGGGATTTTAAAGTCGATCTGCAGCGCATCAAAACTTTTCAGCAAACCGACGAAATAGTTTACCTCATAGCGCCTGTTGAATATACCGGCCTTGTGAATGGCGAACATTTTGAAGAACAGGGGGCTTTTTCGTTCGTATTAAGGATAGTGAGCGGTAAATGGCTCATTAAAAGCCAGGCCTGGGTACCGCGCAACGGCATGTAAAACACCAGTCTGTATCATAAGCCGGCCTACTTTTGCAATCTGAATTTAAAATTAAGGTTGACAAACTTCCCTTTAGAAAAGGTCTTGGTTTTATTTATAATTTAGCTTGTATGAACGCTATCCTACATATATTAAATGGCGATGCCGCGTTAGATGGTTTTGATCAAACCGGGCTCGACGGGGATGTTATGGTTTGGCGCGAAGTGTTTTCTGAAGGCCCTTTACAGGAAAATATCCTTTCAGGAAGTTTCTGGAGTGAGCGCCGCGATTGGATTGGGAGAACATTCGATGCCCCGGCAGATGAATATCAGCATAAAGTAATAGACGAACTGGGCAAACTAAACAGCCGGTATACCGAGATTAACCTGTGGTTTGAATTTGATTTGCATTGCCAGGTAAACCTGCTGGGCGTATTGGAAATGCTTTCGCTGAAAACCGATATGTCGGCCCCGGCCATTTACCTCATTTGCTTGGCAGATTGTGTTCAGTTTGATAATAAGAAAGGCCTGGGTGAATTAACCGGTGAACAATTTGAAGAATTGTATGATGCCCGCGAACGCCTGAACGAATGGGAGCTTGGCCTGGCCGCCGATGCCTGGAGGCTATATGTTAATAATGACCTCGCCGGGTTAGAAAAATGGCTTAATGAAAATACCTTTTGGGGCGGCATTCCGCTGCTTAAGCCTGCACTACAGGCACACCTGAAACGGATGCAAACCAATGCGGATGGGTTGAGCTATATCGAACAAAAACTACTGGATATTTATAATAACGGCGCTAAAACCAAGACGGCCATTTACCACGCCTTTTGGAAAAATGAAAGTATTTTTGGCATGGGCGATAGCGAGATCGATATCTATCTCAATAAACTGAAGGAAAAAGAGTTGATAGAGTTATAAATTGTGTCATTTCCTGACTGAGCAGAGAGGGGCTGAACATTGGGGCGAAAGAGAAATCTTATATGCCCGGCTTAAACGCCTTGGATAGCCGCTTGATATAGTGCATAAGATTTCTCACCCGGTCCTCGTTTTGAAATGACAACGGGATATTAAAGTATTACGGAACTGTGACGGCTATCGTTGGCGACCTTTCACTCTCATTCTTCATCCTATCTAATGCTGTGACTACATAAAGATAAGTTTTACCCTTAATAACAGTATTATCATCATACCCAAGCGTCGGATCATATTTGATTTTGAGAATGTTTTTAGGATTGTCGATGTCTATCTTTTCACCATCGTTAAAGCGGTAGATCACATAGCCGTAAACCGGCTCTTCGTCTTTAGCTAAAGTTGGAGTAAGCCACCTTACTGCTACACTTCTACCTACGGCTTTGGCCGTAACCTGTTGAGGGGCGTTAGGCGGTATCGAATCGCGCCATAGCATTACCGGCGGCAGTGCAGGGTATTGGTAATAATTGTCGCGGAGTGAGTCGGTAAAGCCAAGCGGGTTGCTGGTGAGCGAATTGGAACTAAAGTAAACACTGCCCTGAACCCTTGGGTTGTTGCGAATAAGTTCTATTTGCTGAGGTAGCTGAGCCGGGTTTCTGAAAGCCTGAACTTTGCGCTCGTTGATGCGGTAAGCCGCCTGGCCTACATATAAATGCCTGCCATAAGTATTGTCGCCCCACCAGTCGAGCAGCTTTTGAAAATCGGCAGCACGGTTGCCTATCTGCCAGTAAAGCTGCGGATTGATATAATCTATCCAGCCTTCTTTTACCCACTTGCGGGTATCGGCATAGTTTTCATAATATGAGGAACCGCCATTGGTTTCGGAACCTTCCTCATTTTGCGCTTTATTAGCCCAGATGCCAAAAGGACTTACGCCAAATTTGATGTTAGGATCATGCGCATGAACGCTGTCGGCAATCATATGTATCAGCAGGTCTACATTGTGGCGGCGCCAGTCTTTAATATTATCGTAACCTTCGCCGTACTTTCTAAATGTTTCCTCGTCGTTTATTTTTTGACCTGCAATTGGATAGGGATAAAAATAATCGTCCATGTGTACGCCGTCTATGTCGTAATTATCTACAACATCCAGTATTACCTGTACAATATAATCGCGCACTTCGGGCAGGCCGGGGTTAAAAGTTTTAATACCGCCGTAGGTAAAGAACCACTCAGGCTTTATTTTGGTAATATGCTGCGGACTAAGCGCTGCAAAGTTGCCGTCAAAAGTAGCGCGGTAAGGGTTAAACCAGGCGTGCAGTTCCATGCCGCGTTTATGTGCTTCGGTGATGGCAAATTCAAGCGGGTCATAGTTGGGGCTTGGGGCCTGGCCCTGTTTACCGGTTAAATATTTCGACCAAGGCTCACGGCTTTTGGCATAAAATGCATCGGCAGCGGGCCGCACCTGAAGCATAACCGCATTGATCCCGGTTTCCTGGTGCGAGTTTAGTATATCGATAAGCTCTTGTTTCTGCTTTTCTGAAGGCGATTTGGAGTTGGTTGGCCAGTCGATGTTAACCACGGTGGCTATCCATACCCCCCTGAATTCGCGTTTGGGCTGCATTTTTACATCAACCGGTGCCGGTACAAGATCGGCAGGTTGCGCATTGACTGTTAAACTTGTAAACAGGATTATAATCAGGAGTATGAACCGTTGGTATATATGCATCAAATAGAATTAAATTGAAAGTTGCAAAGATATAAACTCATAACGTAGCAGGTTTATTATGAAGTATAAAAATTGAAGCCTTATTGTGTTTTAAACATTTTGTAGTTATTTTAGCTCAACGCCTAAAACAATTGATGTAATAATTTTTTAAAAAATCATATTTTTAGTGTTTTAACGTTCAATATGTTAACCATTAAGGATAAATGCATCTGTATATACTTGCAGGAAAGCGCTTTACATCAATTAATAGTTGATATTTCGTTAAAAACTAAACACTATAGCTAAGCTTTTGTTATACCACTTGCTTAACTATGCTAAAACTTAACATTTAATTGCTATGGAAAACCAATCTGGGCAACAACAACCTAAGAAAAACTCAAACGTCATTTATTTTCTTATTGTAGTAGTACTTGCTTTATTGGGTACCGATGTGTATCTGTACCTGCAAAAAAACAACTCCGATAAAAAAATAGTTTATCAGCATGATGAGCAAACAAGGCTGCAAACCGAGCTCGACAGTCTTGAATCGCAGGTTGAACAGGTCACTGCAGGCAAAGCCAAAATGACAGCGGCACTAACCGCCAAAAACGATTCGTTAAAATCTACCATTAAAGTCTTGAGGGCTAAACTGGCCAAAGGTAAACTTACCGCACAGGAACTTGCCAAAGTACAGGAGGATGTAAAACAACTCCGTTATTTTGTAACCAAGTATACTGCCGACATTGATGAGCTCAAAAAACAGAACACATCGCTCACCACCGAAAGGGATACTTTAAAAACCAATTTGGCAACGGTTGCCAAAAAGGTGGATACGCTATCCAAACAAAATGAGGATCTTGGTGCTAAGGTGAAAGTAGCCCAGGCGCTCAAGCTTGCAACTTCGGATGTGGTTGCCTATAAAATAAAAGGCAGTGGAAAAGAGGTTGACGTAACCCGTGCAAACCCAGCCAAAAAACTGAAGATCAACTTCACTGTGGCCAGCAATACTTTGGCTACAAAAACTATGCATGATATTTATGTACGCGTGATTGACCCAACCGGAAACCTGATCACGGCACCTGATTCAGGAACTTTCAGCGCCGATGGCCAGGACCTGCAATACACCTACAAAACATCCATTGATTTTAAGGATGATGGCACACAATACACCATCGACTGGATAAACCCAACCCTGCCATTCCAGAAAGGCACTTATACCATTATGCTTTATGCTGATGGTGGTACTATGGGTAAAACAGGTGTAACGCTTAAATAATTATCGGCACTAATTTTTCGATTTAGGTCGGATTTCACGAATTACAAGAAGAGGCCCGGTTTGCGTAGCAAACCGGGCCTCTTCTTGTGTTTGATATTCCAAAAGGACATTATTACAATAAAGATGGAATTATGCATTACTCCAATTCGTGTAATTTGATTTAATTCGAAAAGTTAGTCATCATTAAATTTTCATCAGCGCCGGGCTTATCCTTAAATACACCTCAAATCCAATTGGTGTGCTGTCATAAATGATGTTGGGCAAAAGCCTCAACCAATATCACATACACGATGGTGAACGAAAGCAGGGTTAAAGATTAAAAAAGTTGTACTCCAGCCTGATGAGGTACATATTTTTAGTATTCCGTTGCATATCATTATAGACAGGCGTACGGTACGAGAAATCAAGCCGGCAGGTACTGTTAAAGATCAGTTGCAAAGCGGGTGCAACATCCAGATAACTTTCGCTATGCCCTGGGTTGATTTTGCCCAGCAGTTCACAATACAAGTTTAAATTGACCTGCTTGTAGTCGCGATAATTACGTGGTAAAAGCAAATAGCCGCCAGATAAGGTATAAGCCGCGGCATTACGTACTCTATTGGTTGAAATTTCATAGTTCCCGCTGTTATTAAAAGCCCGCAAATAGCTTGCCGAACCTGAAAGCGCCAGCTTATGCAGCAACTGGGTGAAAACTACACCGCCCTGTGCACCGCTGTTATCACCTTCTAAAGTGATCTCCCGGTTCACTATAGGATTGTTAATACTTGATAGCTTGGCAAAAAATGCGCCCCTGAAATGCTTTTGAACGGTATCGATAGATAGGAACCGATACTTAGCGTACACGCTGCCACCTTCAAAGTGCTGGCTTGAATTATAATAATCAGACATGTAAACCGAGCCATGCACCATCAAATGCCGGCTAACGCCATACATGGCTTCAATAGTACTGCGGTTTTTGTACGATGGCTTAAAATATCCCTGGTTTTCCACGCGAATGCCCAATGAGCCGGTTGCCATATTGCTGGCAGGTTCTGTATTTACATACAGTTCCTGCGCCGATACAGGGCGTGCCATTGCCATAAGGCAAACAGCCAATAATATCCTCTTCATAAAAAATGATGTTAAATGAAGAACTTAGATAGCTAAATGATAAACGCGGCCGCTTGCAGGGGCGGTATCCGTAACCTGGCCAAGGTATTTTTTTGATACCGATTTGGGTGCGAAACCATTGTCAACCACGGTAAAGCTCACATCGCCGGTGAATGATTTATCGGCAGCGTTAAGCAGGCGGTAAGTATCGCCCCCGTAGTTAAATGCATTCTCGGCAACTTTGGTATTGGCAAAATTATAAGTGGCTTTTAAACTGTTAACCGAAAATCCAGAACCCTGAACCTTTTTGCTGATCTGCTCAAAATTTACCGGAACGTCATTTTTAAAGGTAATGAGGTAAGTGTTACGGATCAGATCAGTTTTGATTTCGCCAATAAACGGCAGTGTGCGTAATGCTTTTTCGGTTGATTTGGCGCATAGTGCGCAGGTAAGGCCGCTAACCTGGAGTTCGGCTTTGGTAAATTGGGCTTTAGCTGCTGTTACAGAAAGCGCAAATATGATGATGAATATTTTTAAAGTTTTCATGTTGATCGTATAATTAATTGTTAGAGAATAAACTATTGATAAGGTTTACCGGGTTTAACAATTAACAGATCAAATGCGGAAGATACAGTTGCGGATAAATGTGGCGATGCCCTGAACCGATGGATCGGGAGGGCTGCGGTCATAAAATTTGTCGGAAGAGGAAGATGGTAAGGCCGGAAATAAGCTATCGAACGACCAGCTTGGCAGTTCAAAGCCAAACATCTTTGCTAAAAAGGAAGTTGATTCGCCCTGGTGAGCGTCTTTTACTTTTACTTCAACCTGTTTATCCTTGCAGCATTTCATTTTGCCGCCTTTTTGGTCCATTTTGCAGTTAACCGCCGGGGCATCAATTTTTACAGATGCTACATAGTCGCCGCAAATATGGAAATTAAGAGCAAAGCCCAATACCGTAACTGTGTACAGCATAGTGAGTAATATCGCTCCTGATCTTTTTACCATACTGCAAAAGTAGGTGATTAACTTGTTGATTACAAAATGTTTTTATCAGTTGGGATAATACATTGTTTAACAAATGTGCAAATAGTGATTTTGGCATATACCAAAAAGCCCCGGCTTTGCGCCGGGGACTTTCTCTTTAAACTATTAACTGATCTTATTATTACGCTGTATTACTGGGCAGCCTGTTTTGCCTGCTCCTTCATTTTTTCGTTTGCCACAATGGTGATCTCAACCCTGCGGTTTTGTGCGCGGCCATCGGCAGTGGTATTATCGGCAATTGGTTCACTTTCGCCCTTGCCGGTCACTGTCATACGTGATGAGGCTACGTTACCCGCAACTAAATATGATTTTACAGCATCCGCCCTTTTTACTGAAAGTGTTTGATTATAACTGTCAGATCCGGTATTATCGGTATGGCCGATGATGGTAATGTTAGTTTCAGGGTTTTTCTGTAATGAGGCAGCCAGGTTTTGCAGGTTAGTTTCCGCAGCAGGTTTCAAATCTGATTTATTGGTGTCAAATAAAATACCTGAATCAAATTTAACCAAAATGCCTTCACCTTCGCGGGTTACTGTGGCGCCCGGCACTGTTTGTTTAATTTCGGCAGCTTGTCTGTCCATATTACGGCCGATAAAAGCACCTGCGGTACCACCTACAGCACCACCTATAATAGCACCTAATGCGGTATTACCGGCAGCTTTACCAATAAAAGCACCTACTGTACCACCGGCACCCGCGCCAATAGCAGCACCTTTTTGTGTTTTTGTAAGTGAATTACATCCTGAGCCTAATATGCCTGCTGTAGCTAATGCTATACCAAGGGTGGCTACTTTTAATTTAAGCGTTCTCATCGTACTTGTATAATTATGTTATACCGTACTTTTTACAAAGCAGATGCCAAAAAAACCTGATGGCAGTATTATAGACTGCTTCCTTTAAAAGAACACCCTCCATCAATCATAGCAACATTTTTTTAATGATAAGTAAAGTTAATTTCAGTGGAGTAAAGAATGCAGGATTATTGATTTTTACAACACTGCCCGATTTTTAGTACAAAGCAGTAGTAAAATTTTTGCTACAGTACAATTTGGCATGCTTTTTTGAAGTTTAGGAAATTACTATCAACGTGGCCGGGAAAATAAGTTTGAAGGTGCTCCCTTTATCTTTTTCAGAAATTACATTGATTTCAATATCATGAAAGGCCGCTATTGATTTTACAATAGGCAGGCCCAATCCAAAGCTGTCTTGTTGTAATGACTGTCTGAATTTTTTAAAGCGGTTAAAGATCAGTGGGATGGCGGCTTCATCTATACCGACGCCAGTATCAGCTATACTGATCATAAATTTATCATTTACAGCAATACCTGTTACCTTAATGCTGCCGCCCTCATGATTGTATTTAATGGCATTGTTAATAAGATTAAAAAACAGGTTAAAGAGTAAAAATTTATTGACGTTGACAAAATGCCAGTTGTCTGGCATCAACATCTCGTAGCTGATATTTTTATCCTGTAGACGAATGGAGATCTCGTCATAAACCTCCTGTAATAGTTCGGATACCGATATCTTGTCTTCTTTTAAAAACTGTTCGTTCTCTATCTGCGAAATGAGCAGCAGCGTTTTCGTAATGCTCTTCAACCGGTTCAGGATCTTTTGCATTTCCAATAACCTGCCTTTAAGCTCATCGTTGATATCCTCCTCCTCAAACATATTCTCGATTTTTGACTGAAGAATAGAGATAGGTGTCATAAGCTCATGCGATGCGTTGGAAATAAACTCCCGCTCTTTATGAAATTTATCCGCAATGGTTTCAATCATGTTATGGATACTGATATCCAGGTGCTGAAAATCTGATGTGGTAGTACGTACCTGCCGGTAGGTATGAAAATTAGGGAATTTTTGCCCTACAAGCTTGGTTTTAATAATAAGCCGTAAAGGCTTAAGTACATAGGTTGAATATACCTGGTCGGCTAATACGGTCAACAAGATCATTCCCAGCAATACCTGGAAAGCTATGTTTTGTAGCGGGACGCTGGTTTCATCCAAAGTATCTACACTTTTGCCAATTTCCAACAGATAATTTTTGTTCTTGACCTTAAAGGTGTGGCTTAGTATGCGATACTCTAAAGTATCCCCTTCACTAAAAAGGCGCTTGCCTCTTTTTATAGTATCCAGGAAATAATCGGGATCAACTTCGTCCAGGCTGATATATTCTTCCTTAAGCGGGAGGTAGCTGCCGTAGCCTTCGCCGTTTTCGATGTAGGTTTCAATGCCCTTGCTTTTTACAATTTGCAGCAGCTTGTTTTTTTGTTTGATAAGCTTGCTGTCGACATAATTACGGCTGATATTTTTGATCAATACAGGAACAAGCAATACAAACAGTATCACGATTACCAGCTTGGAGATGGCGTTAAAAAGGGTAAGTTTTGTTCCTAATTTCAAATACTCAGACGTTGATCTTTATTTTATAACCCAAACCACGTACCGTTTCCAGCCAGTCGGGCGGGGCATAGGCATTTAATTTTTTACGGATATTTTTAATATGCGCGTCAATATAATTGCTGTCATAGTCATTATTCACCACGCTGCCCCAAATATGCTCGCTCAGCTGCATGCGGGTAAGCGTACGGTTTTTATGTAAAATTAAATAGGCTATGAGGTCAAATTCTTTTTTGGTAATGGTATTAACAACGCTGTTATAATAGGATATAGTACGTGCGGTAAGGTCGATCAGGAAACCACCCAGTTCAACAATGTTATTTTTAACACCAAACTTACGCCTGATGATTGCCTGCATACGGCTTTGCAGCTCAAGCAACGAAAAAGGCTTAGGCAGATAATCGTCGGCGCCAAGGTCGAGGCCTTTGATCCGGTCGTTGATCTCTGCGCGGGCGGTGAGTATAATACATGCCGCCTCCGAATTAGTTTTTTTTGATTCCCTGAGCAGATCAAGGCCGTCATAATCGGGCAGGCCCAGGTCTATCAATATAAAATCATACAGGTTTGTGGCAATTTTTTCGGATGCCGAAGTGCCGTCAAAACAAACCTCGCAGATATAGTTATAGTTTGAAAGAAAAATTTCAAGTTCGTGGGCAAGTGCTGTTTCGTCTTCTATTATTAAAACATTCATGTATTATGATTAATAAAAAACGTAGTAAAAAGTTAAATTATAAAATGACTCGCGCCGGTTAAGCAATACTCCTTCTACGTTAACCGGGATAGAATATTTGTACGAAAATTCAAACGTATAATGCGGCCGGTTATAAGCCACCGGGATTTTGAAGCTGTAATTAAGCATGTTGAACCGGCGGTTACGGCTCGCATAACGCGGGTCATATTGTATAGAAATATTGGCGGCCTCATCCCTGAAATGATGATCAAGCGAATACCGCTGAACAAAATTCTGCGTGCCCAGGATGAAATTAAAGGAAGGGTTAAAGGAAAGAAAATCCTGGTCGTCAAAAATGCTCCAGCTGCTTTCCCAGTATTTTGAATTGCTTATCGTTAAAAAAATGTCGTTCGATTTGCCGAAAAGATAATCGAGCACTGCACTTGTTTTCAGGTAATGCCAATCGTATGAATTTTTAAAATTGATATCATTTGAGGAGGCCGACTTGATAACCTGCGCTGCATCCCTGGCAAAAAAGAACCGCGTATAACTTGCTGAGCCGGAAAATGCTTTTGAAAACTTGTAAAAATATCCCCCGCCCAAATCAACCTCATCAACAGGGGCATAACCCAAAACCTTGAAAGCCGACCCATATAAAAAGATACCCGACTTGGTATTATAAATCAGATCGGCAGTAACAAAAGGATATTTTACCGGTCCGGTACGACCAAAAAACAGCACGTCGCTGCCATAACTTACCCCGGCCGAAATTGACCGCTTACGAATAATGGTATCAGAATCGGCTACTAAGGGGTGCTTACCGGCAAAAATGCGCAAATCAGTATCCGCACCAAATACGGTACCGCTTGCAGCCATAAAAAAAAGTAAGCAAAGGTATTTCATCAATATGGTAAATTGTTTAACCGGTTTAACTGCCATTTCTCCTCGGTATTTCGGGCGGGCGCTCCATGCCTTCGGGGCGGCGCTGCCTTTTTGGTTTGGGCTTAGGCGGTACGGCATCTTCGTCAACGGTAGCCGGCTTAGCCTGCCGCTTTGCTTTGGCTATTTCTTTAATTTTTTTCTTTTCATCCTCCAGTTGCTTTTTGGTTTTGGTAGTAGTATCAGCCGCTAATAAAGTATACGACAACGCACCCGGTTTTTTGTTACCGGCATGAGCAAGTGCATCAATGTTTTTTGTAAGGGCATTGGCAAATGATATACGTGTTGCAAATATCAATAACAGGACAATATACGCAAACCACTTTATCATTGAGGGGAAGAAAAGGTAAAAATAAGGCTCAAATAAAGGACAATTTAAATGTTTACACCAAAATGAGAAAGGTACAACAAATAACAATTCATTTGCAGGAGCACTTGTAAAAATGCCGATGCAAATGAATTATACCAGATCACAATTATGACGAAAGGTTTATGAGTGTACTTTAATGTTTGAAAGTCAGAGAGCAATATCTTTTGACGGATAAACCCGGTTTTGATCATCAATAATAACGCAGGCCACCTGGTTAAGCTGATTGATCATGTATAAGCCGGCGTTAACACCTATGGTGAGTATTGGTGTGGCCAAAGCGTCGGCAAATTCGGCGGTAGGGCTAAGGATGCTTACGCTTGTAATACCGCTAACCGGAAAACCTTTTTTAGGGTTAAATACGTTGGTGAATTTTTTATTGCTGATACTTGCATATTTTTCGGCATTAACCGATGTTGCAAAAGCAAGATTACTGATCTCCAAATCAGCAAAGGGTTGGTTTAGCTGGCTAATGTCGGCATCGGCAACAGTCCAGGGCTGCAGGTTTGGTTGTAAGCCCCATGCAAGCAGGTCACCGCCAAAATTGATCACGCCGCTGCTCACACCGTTCATTTGCAATACATATTTAGCCCGATCGGCAGCGTAACCTTTGCCGTTTGCGCCAAAACCTATGCGCATCCCTTTTTCTTTCAGAAAAACAGTTTGTTTTACAGCATCAAGCACTATGTTTTTGTAGCTGGCCAGTGGAAGCGTACGTTTGGCGGTTTTTACCGAAGCGTTTTCGGCTGTGGTTTCGTTAAATGCGTTATCAGCCAGGTAGGTAATATCAAAAGCGCCGTAAGTAAGTTCTGATATTTGCAGTGCCCTGTTAATGAGCCTGAATGTTTCACCATCGGCTTTAACCGGGGCAATACCGGCATTACGGTTTATGTGGTTGATGCTGCTGTCATCGCTAAAAGCCGAAAGCAGTTTTTCAACCCTGTTAATTTCATCAATGGCAATGTCAATTTGCTCATCGGCCAGCAGGGGGTTATTGCCCACTACACTAATCTCAAATTTATCGCCCATTAAACGTATGTTGCGTTTGTAGACTGTTAAATTATCGGTTAAAGTTTTTATAGCCAGCATAATAATAATCTTTTAAGTATCTAAAAATGAACACACAATGCACCGTAAATTACCTTACGCGAGTTTGATCAATTACGCTACATCACTCCTTTACAAAAACTAAAGTAGCGGCGCTTTATGAAATTGAGATGAAAAAGGCTTTTTAATTAATATAATTAACTGATTTTGACATTTTTTAACACTTAAATGATAAAAAGAGTTAAAGCGGGCAGAAGCGCTAACTTAAGAGGGCAGTGTTGAAGCAACATCGAAATAAAATATCTTTTTTCCTCTGCTTTTATAAATTTTCAGCAGGATATGGTGTTGAATATCCTGAAAGTAATATAGTCCATATAAAACCTGATTATGTCCATTTATCAGCTTGTTTTATTATCGAAAATTACGGACCAATTATCAATCAAAGAAAAGTTTATGAGAAAGAATCAAATCTTTTCAGCAATAGCTGTGACACTGGCTTGCGCTGTTTTGTCCTGTCGTAAAAATGCTGTGCCTCCTGCACAGCAACGCGTGAATCAGCCAGTTATAAATTCCGTTCAAAGCGGGGGAAGCATAACTGTAGGAATAGGAAGCCCCCTCCAGAAGATTGACCTTATAGGGGCGGGCTGCTATTTTTATAGTGGGCACCTGGTAAACGGGATAACTAATTTTACTGATGCAAGCAACTGGCTTTGGCATGACCTTAATGTAAATGTTTTTAAAATTGTACTTAGAGCTGATGGAGTGGAGGATGTGAATGATAATACAGACCCGAATAACACCGATTTTTCTAAATTTAATTTTATCGGCAATTCTAACCTGGTTGACCAGATAACAGCGTTAAAAAAAGCGCAACTTATAAATCCGGCTATTAAAGTTTGGGCTATTGCATTATCTCCGCCTAAATATTTGAAAACTAACAATAGCGTTAATAATGGAGGAACGCTTAATGCAGGTGTAACAAATGCTTATAGCGAATTCGGCGAATTTTTGTATGCTCATATTAAAAATCTAAAAGACAATGGAATAACAGTTAATTATTTGAGCTTAATGAATGAGCCCGATTACCCGTCTTCGGGTATAGCATATGAATCGGCGGAGTTTACCACAGCGCAAGCCCAAAGTGTATATACAAGCACTGCCGGATGGCTTAAAACTAAATTACAGTCATTGAGTATCTCTGTACCTGTTTTTGCATCCCCGGATTGTATTGATGTAACCCATACCGGATCATATGTTTCGGGGCTTAATGCCTCGGGGAACGTAAGTCTTTTCACCACTCATCAATATTTAAATAGTTCGGCTGCTAACTTTTCATCAGCCTCTTCATCAGCGGGTGCAAAGGGCCTGTATATGACGGAGTGGCACGCTGGCTTTGGTATGGGAACTACACCGGATGAATTAACGGCTGCCCTTGACCTTGTTAATAAATTTCATGATGCCTTTAGGGGCGGAGCCAAAGGCTGGCTGTATTTTGAATGGGGTAATCCTGAAACTAATTTTGGCGGGCTGCTGTATACTCCCTGGGGAGCGTCGGCGGTACGAAAGAAAAATTACTACGTTTTTCAACAATATACGGCTAACCTGCTTAACGAAAACTATATTCCGACAACCTTAACCGGCATAACGAACTTTGGAGCGGATAACGTAAGCGCTTTTACAACCTCAAACAAGGCCGATATTAATGTAGTTAACTGGAATACTGATCCCCAAAACAGGGTTAGGCTGTACTTTGGCGGCAATATAAGTACAATAAGGATTTACAGGACCAGCGCAACGGAAAATAACGCGTTGATTTGGAGCCAGGATAATGTGAATCAAAATTATTATGATGTTGATTATGCCGGAAAATCTTTCACTACAGTAAGGGTGACATGGTAATCGGCGCATGAATTTTCCCTTTTAACGCTCAATAGTCCGTTTTTGGGTAATCAATTTGAGGTTTTCATAAAACAAACGCCTATAGCCCGGTAAAAACCAGGCTGTAGGCGTTTCAATAATTTGAGTAAAAATTTATTCCAGCGTTATTTGCCTCCTGATACTTTCTTCAAGTGAAATAAAGGTTTCGGTACGTTGAATGCCTCTTACACCCTGGATCTGCTCGTTCAAAACTTCACGCAGGTGAGTGGTATCATGACATACAATTTTAGCAAAAATGCTCCATTCGCCGGTAGTGTAATGCAACTCGACAATTTCTTTAATTGTTTTTAATTGCTTTACAGCTTCATTATACTGTGATCCTTTTTCGAGGTAAATACCCAGGAATGCAGTGATGTCATATCCTAACTTTTGCGGATCTACCTCAAGGCTGGCCCCTTTTATTACACCCATCTCCTCTAACTTTTTCATCCGCACGTGTATGGTTCCGCCAGAAACAATCAACTCTTTAGCTATCTCGGTGTATGGAGTGGTAGCATTTTTCATTAATATTGATAAAATCTGGATGTCAAGATTATCAATTTCTAAATTTTGAGCTTTTCTGTGGGACATAAATTTGAATATCTATATTGAAATACAAGTTTAATTAAAATTCGATTAAAAATAAAATATTTTTGTTGAAATATTTGCAAGAAATAGATAGTCCTATTAAATTTGTATCAAGCAAAAGGGAAATGCTTAATGTTCTTTAAAGTAAAAACAATGTTGGGTGGTGAAATTTTTGGCAGACACACCTCCTTGTCCCGGTGGCGGAGATCATGGAAAACCCGAAGCGGGCTAACCACTCTGTGAAGGTTCGAATCCTTCCCCAACAGCAAGTTTAAGTACAAAGTCAGAAGTCTTAAGTCAAAATACTTAGAACTTCAGACTAATTACTTAAGACTTACAACACTGTAGGATGGTGAAATTTTTGGCAGACACACCTCCTTGTCGCGGTGGCGGAGAAATTGGGAAACTTTTAGCAATAAAAATAACCACTCCGTGAAGGTTCGACTCCTTCTCCTACAGCTCTTCTCATAATTTAGGTTTATAATTGGTTAGTAAAGGCCCCTGCCCATCAGGGGCTTTGCTGTTTTTACAGTTTTTTTATTTTGCACTCTCCAAAATATTGTAATCAGCCTAAGCCAATTCGCATAACATCATCCGGATAGCTTCACGGGCACCTGCCGAAAAAAGCAGGAAAGGAAATAACCTTTCTATATATGACCGGACGCAGCAAAAACCGTCAAAATCACAGTAAAAAATAATGTGTCATTTTTACACATTGCATATTGTTTCGTAAAGATTTAGTTATAAATTTGGTAGGCACCAATTTATTGCAATCGATTGTGGTATATTGCTGCCTTGAGTCCTGAAACCGATCCGAACACCAATTAACCCAATCTGCAATTAAGTCGATATGAAAAAAATCGTCCTGATGGTTCTTGTGGCATTCAGCTGCATTTACTTATCCTGTAACAAAACACGCCCCAATAAACCGCGCGTGCTTATCTTTTCAAAAACAATGGGCTTTCACCATGCATCCATCGATGCAGGTATAGCCGCTATCAAAAAGCTTGGCGCCGAAAATGGCTTTGAGGTAGACACTACAAAAAACTCGGCAATGTTTAACGAGGATACCCTCAAAAAGTATTCAACTGTTATTTTCTTAAGCACTACTGCCGATGTACTTGATTACAGGCAGGAAGCAGCCTTTGAACGTTATATTCAGGCGGGAGGCGGTTATGTAGGCATTCATGCTGCCGCCGATACAGAATATGACTGGGGGTGGTATGGTCGCCTGGTTGGCGCCTGGTTTTATGACCACCCGGGTATCCATGATAAAAACCCGAATGTACAGCCCGGCACTTATAATATAGTTGATGCCAACAACGATGCAACTAAAGATCTGCCTAAAGTATGGAAACGCACCGATGAGTTTTATAGTTTCCGCAAGCCATTGGCCACAGATGTACATGTACTCATTACCCTTGATGAAAACAGTTACAAAGGAGGGAAGCGTATGGGTGACCACCCTGCCACCTGGTATCATGATTTTGACGGCGGCCGTGCATTTTATACAGCCATGGGCCATACCGACGAAAGTTATAAAGAAACAGGCTTCCTGAAAATGCTGCTTGCCGGTATTAAATATGCCATAGGCGAAAATAAGGAATTGGATTACAGCAAGGCTAAAACCCAACTGCCACCCGATGAGGATCGCTTTAAAAAGACACAATTATCAACCGGCGAATTTTTTGAGCCAACCGAGATGACCATATTGCCGAACCTGGATATTATGGTGATCCAGCGCCGCGGCGAGATCATGCTGTACAAGCACGATACCCAGAAGGTGAAACAGGTTGGTTTTTTTGATGTGTATTGGAAAGCCCATGTGCCCAATGTAAATGCCGAAGAAGGGATGCTTGGACTGGCTAAAGACCCTGAGTTTGAAAAAAACAACTGGATTTATATTTATTATAGTCCTGCCGATAGTTCGGTAAACCGCCTTTCGAGGTTTACGTTTAAAAACGATACCCTGGATAAAAAAACGGAGAAGGTTATTTTGGAGGTGAAAGCCCAGCGTGATATCTGCTGCCACACAGGTGGCTCGATAGCATTCGGTCCGGGGCCTGATAAAACCCTGTTCTTCTCGGCCGGAGATAACTCAACTCCGTTTGACGAAAAAGGACAAAAGTACGTAAGCAGCGGTTATGCACCGCTTGATGACAGGCCGGGTCACCTGCAGTTTGATGCCCGCCGCTCGGCTGGTAATACCAATGACCTTCGCGGTAAAATTATGCGTATCAACCTTAAAGATGACGGCACATATGAAATCCCCGAAGGCAACCTGTTCCCGAAAGGTACGCCAAAAACCCGCCCGGAGATTTATGTAATGGGCGACAGGAACCCATACCGGATTTCGGTAGATCAGAAAAACGGCTACCTGTACTGGGGCGAAGTGGGTCCAGATGCGCACAATGACAGCCTTGACAACCGTGGCCCTATGGGATACGACGAGGTTAACCAGGCTAAAAAAGCGGGTAACTTTGGCTGGCCATATTTTGTAGGCGATAACAAACCGTACCACCTTTATGATTATGCCACAGGCAAATCGGGCCCGGCGTTTGATCCTAAGCACCCGGTTAATAACTCGCGTAATAACACAGGTTTAACCGATCTGCCGCCGGCGCAACCTGCATTTATCTGGTATCCTTATGGCCCATCGGCAGATTTTCCGCAGGTTGGTACCGGCGGTCGTAACGCTATGGCTGGTCCGGTTTATTATACAGATATGTTCCCGGAAGAAACCCGCTTGCCTGATTATTACAACGGCAAGTTTTTAGCATACGATTGGATGCGCGGTTGGATAAAGGCCATCACGCTAACTCCTGAAGGTGATTTTGATAAGATGGAACCTTTCTTCCCTAAATTGAAGGTAAACTCCATGATTGATATGGAAGTTGGCCCAGATGGCAGGCTTTATGGTTTGGAGTACGGCAGCGGTTGGTTTTCACATAACCCGGATGCTGGCCTGTTCCGTATTGACTATATTTCAGGCAACCGTCCTCCCGAAATTTCATCTTTCAAAGCTGATAAAACATCTGGCGTACTGCCTTTTACTGTTAAGTTGACTGCCAAAGCCGCTGATCCGGAAAAAGATAATATTTCTTACACCTGGAACCTGGGTAATGGTGTAACTAAAGAAACAACCACCCCATCGCTTAGCTATACTTACACAACAGTTGGCGATTACAAAATTACTGTTGAAGCAAAAGACGATAAAGGTGCAGCAAGCAAAAGCGCGCCGGTTAGTGTTTACGCAGGTAACGAGCAACCAACTGTTAGCATCAATATCAGTGGTGGTAATAAATCGTTCTACCTGCCTGGCGTGCCGTTCAAATATGCGGTTAACGTAACCGATGGACCTGCCACCAAAGCGATAGATCCAAAACGTATTTATGTTGGGCTTGATTATATTGAGGGTTTCGACAAGGCGCAATCAGCGGCTCAGCACGAGCAAGGCGAACCCGAAAACCGCGGTAAAACACTCATGTTAACTATGGATTGCAAAAGCTGCCATAAGGAAGACGGTAAATCAATAGGCCCGTCATTTGTTCAGGTTGCGGCCAGATACAAAAAAGATCCTAATGCCATGGCCAAACTCACCCAAAAGGTAATTAAAGGTGGTGCCGGTGTTTGGGGTGAAACAGCTATGTCGGCCCATCCAAACATTAAGCAGGGCGACCTTGATCAGATCATTAACTGGGTACTTTCGCTCGATAACAGCAATCAAAAACCTTCTTTAGCTGCATCTGGCACTATTATGCCTGCTCCGCCTGAAAAACAGCAGTCGGCAGCCTTAGTGTTATCGGCCAAATACACTGATGACGGCGGTAACGATATTAAGAAATTAACAGGTAGCAGCATTGTATCGTTAAACAGCAGTACTTACCAGTTTAAAGGCACCGAAAAATTCAACGGGTTTACCGCCTTTAAATACAATGGCATTAACCTGATGATCTATCCGGCTACCGACGGTTGGTTTGCATTGGAGAATATCGATTTAACAGGCGTACGCTCCATTAACCTAACCAATTTCTGGCAAGCACCACCTACTGCTCCGCTTAATTTTGAATTAAGGATCGATTCGGAAACAGGAACCCTTGCAGGTAAAGGAAGTATGCCTGTGCCTGCTAAGGATGCTAAAGGCGGCGCTGTTCACCTGGTACTTACGCCGGTAATTGACGGTAAAATGCATAAGCTGTTCTTCATATACAAACCGGCAAGTAAAGCCGCTATGACAGCAGGGGTAACATCAGTTGTGTTTAGTGCGAATTAGGGGCAAGAGCCCTAAACCACCCGTCATAGCAATTACGCGGGGGGGATAAAAACAAACGGCCCGGCAGGTTAACCTGCCGGGCCGTTTTACATTCCCAAAGTTCGTGTCCCCCACGAACTCTCTATAATCTTTAAAAAATCTTAAAGCCCACACTCAGTGCCCAAAGGTTTTGGCGTTTAGCAAAACTGTCGCTCACTTTGGTTAAGCCGCCTTCGTAACGCAAATCGGCAGTGATTGAACCTATATCAACACCGGCCCCAGCCTGGAAACCAATATTGCTTTTGTTAAAATCATTGAATGCATTACCTACGTTATTACTTACGCTGGTGCTTTGATCAAGCGTGTAAGTATAAATAGGCCCTGCCATAATGCGGAAGTTCAGATCTTTTTGGCCGAATGACTTACCTACCAATAATGGCACATTCAGGTTGGTGAACCTTACCTTGCCACTAAATGCGGTATTATTATCATTTGATTCAAATTTACCACCGGTGCCGCTCAGGTAAAGCTCTGGCTGTAAGTAAACGCCGTTGCCTACGCGGGCAAATAAACCAGCCTGGTAGCCAGTCAGGTTTTTGTCGTTAAAATTATCGGAGCCAATTTTTGAAAAATTGACACCCCCTTTTACGCCTAAAGAAAATTGTGCTTTTGCACTGATGCTTACAGCTATCAGCAATACTGCACTTAATAGATACTTTTTCATGATTTTAGATGTTAAATGTAAAGCCATAAACGCACGTTATCCTTTAAATTGTATACGGCCCTACGCTATTAATTTACTTTGGTTATAACCCGGCCCATATTTGAGCCGTATTACGTATTATCAATACACGAGCCAAATAATTAGCAGTAGCAACTTGGTATTTTTTATATTTTTGCTGAAAATAAATTGAACATGGCTGAAATCAGTATTACCAACAAGGATTGGGAACGCGTAAAAATTAAGATTCAACGTAAATACAACCACCTTACAGACGAGCAGTTAAAATACAGCGAAGGACAGGAAGAAAGCTTGATTACCAAACTGATGGACCTGGTAAACCGCGATCGTAAATATGTGGTTTTTACCCTAAAAAAGGCCCTGGTGAATATTGATACCAACCGACTGTAAAATAGACACTGCGGTTATACAAACTGGATAGCTTTTTTGTATTTTTATTTTTTTCGAGGATAAATGATGAAACAGGGTTTAGTGTTCAAAAAAGAATACAAAAGAGCAGGCTTATTTGCAGGTATTGCCTTGCTGGCCGCGGGTATAGTGGGTTTTAATGACGACCTGTTCCAGATCTCTAAGAACCTTGATGTTTTTGCCTCTGTTTATAAAGAGGTTAATATCAATTATGTTGATGATATTAATTCGGCTAAGCTGGTAAAAACCGGTGTTGATGCCATGCTCGATGGCCTTGACCCTTATACCGAGTTTGTGCCCGAATCGGAAATTGAAGATTATAAGCTGCATTACGTAAGTACCCAGTATGGCGGCATTGGCGCCAGTATTTTTCTGCGTAACGGTAAAGTATTTGTATCGGAAGTGTTTGCGGGCTTCCCGGCCCAAAAAGGAGATGTACACCCCGGCGATCAGCTCCTGAAGATAAACGATGTTGACCTTAACGGCAAAAATAATGACCAGGTGAGCCAACTGCTGAAAGGCTCAAAGGGTGCGGCCATAAAACTGTTCATCAAACGGGATAATACACCTCAGCCATTTGAAAAGAACCTGGTTCGTGACGAGATCAAACAGCCCAATGTATCGTACTTTGGCATGGTTGATGGCAACATGGGGTACATTAAACTGGATAAGTTTCTTGAAAATTCGGCTGCCGAAGTTACCAATGCCCTCGTGGAGCTAAAAAAGAAAAACCCCAACGGTATCATTCTTGATCTTCGCTCAAACGGCGGCGGTATATTACAGGAAGCTGTAAAAATAGTGAACCTTTTTGTGCAGAAAGATGTGGAAATTGTATCTCAAAAAGGGAAGATAAAGGAAAAGAACTTTACTTACAGCACCATCAGCGCACCGCTCGAACCCGATTTGCCGTTAGTTGTATTGGTTAACAGCCATTCGGCATCGGCGAGTGAAATTGTTGCCGGCGCCCTGCAGGACCTCGACCGCGCGGTGATCATCGGGCAGCGCAGTTATGGCAAAGGCCTGGTACAGCAAACTTTCAATTTACCATACAATAGCCTGGTAAAAATTACCATTGCCAAATACTACGTGCCTTCGGGCCGTTGTATTCAGGAGCTGGATTATACCCACCGTAAGGATGATGGCAGTGTGGTAAAAGTGGCCGATTCGCTGATCCATGAATTTAAAACAAAGAACGGCCGTTCTGTTTATGACGGCAGCGGCATTTACCCAGACCTGTTTATTAAACAGGAAAAATTTGCCAATGTTACCCAGGCATTGGTGGGCAAACTGCTGATATTTGATTATGCCACAGTTTACCACGATAAGCACGCTAAAATTGCCGATGCCCGTTCGTTTACGCTATCTGACGGTGAATACAATGACTTTATAAAATACCTGGCCGATAAAAACTATGGCTACACCACCGCATCCGAAAAATTATTAACCACTTTAAAAGTTGAAGCCACTAAGGATAAACAGTTCAACGATATCCAGGCCGAGTATGAAGGGTTGAAAACGAAACTTATCGCCAGCAAAAAGAACGACCTCATTCAACACAAAGACGAAATCAAGCAAGTACTTGAAAACGAAATAGTGTCACGCTATTACTACGAAAAAGGCCGTTACGAAACCAACTTTAAATACGATAAAGAACTTGCGCAGAGCGTAAAAACGATGCAGGACAAGGCCCAGCTGGTATCAATACTAAAAGGCGAAGGCTCCTATAAAGTTATCGGAAAGCCTGTATTGGCCATGGCCGCTAAAAAAGCAGCCGATAAAGATAGCGACGACGAATAAGCTGAACACCAGTCTGTTTCAATTCAAAATATACATTGTATCCAATTAGTTACCCGTTGCAATAGGTAAGGGAGTTAAACTTTTATGGCCTGTTATTGTCATATACTTACAAACAAACAATAACACCAAATGAAAAAGATAATTTTAACAGCTGCCATATTATTAAGCAGCTTAACCGTAAAAATAGCCAGCGCGCAAATAAGCTTAAATATCAACATAGGCAGTCAGCCGGCATGGGGGCCTGTAGGTTATGACCATGTAGATTATTATTACCTGCCCGATATTGACACCTATTACGATATCAATGCCCACCAGTATGTTTATTTTGATAATAATGTTTGGGTTCATGGGGCTATGTTGCCGCCACGTTTTGGTAATTATGATGTATATCGCAGCTACAAGGTAGTAGTTAACGAGCGCAGCCCTTGGATTAGGAACGATGTTTACAAACGTAAATATGCTTCATACAAAGGCCGTCATGATCAGGTTGTAATTCGTGATAGCCACGATGAAAAATACCGTAACCATTGGGTTGAACGTAAAACCGTGCGCAGGGTTGACGTAAAACAAAAATCAAATGGTAATAAACGCGGACATGATGGTCATGACAATCACGGCAATGGCCACCGCGATTAAGTTTTTGTATTGTTATAATTTTGATTGTTTTTATGAAGGACTGTCCCCCAAAAAGGACAGTCCTTTTTTCTTGCAATTCCCCTTATATCTTCCCTTAGGGGCATAGTTGGTCTTCGGCACAAAAGTTGCCCGTTTATGTCACATTTGGGTTAACTTTTATAGTTTGTTTACTTAGGTTTAGCTATAAACAAACATTATATTCGTTACTTAGTTAACCGATTTATTGTTAAACGATTTAAATCAAATTACACCATGAAATACCGAATATCCATTTTGGCACTGCTTGTAGTAGCAGTATTAGGCCAAAGCTGTGTAAGCAGCAAAAAGTACAAAGAACTGGATGCTAATTACACCCAATTACAAAACAGTACCAAAGACCTAAGCATTAAGTACCAAACCAGCGAACAGGCCCTTGCCGTAGCACGTAGCCGTAACAAAAGCCTTGAAGAGCAAATTGAGCAGCAAAAAACAAATGTAACCGCTTTGCAGGATGCTTTGAACAAATGTTTAAACTCAAGCAGTCAGGGCAATGTGAACATATCAAAGCTGGTTGATGAGATCAATGCTTCAAACCGCTACATACAACAACTGGTTAACGCTAAAAACAAAAGCGATTCGCTTAACATGGTGTTGACCAACAATCTTACCCGCTCATTAACTCCGCAGGAAACCCAGGATGTTGATGTAAAGGTTTTGAAAGGAGTGGTTTACATTTCATTATCTGATAATATGCTGTATAAATCGGGCAGTTATGAAATATCTGATAAGGCGGGTGCTACTTTAAGCAAGATAGCCAAGATCATTATGGACTATAGCAATTATGACGTGCTGATTGAAGGTAACACAGATAATGTCCCTATTTCGCAGAAAAATATCCGTAACAACTGGGATTTAAGTGCTTTACGTGCCTCATCAGTAGTGCAGGCCCTGCAAACCACTTACCAGGTTGATCCTAAACGTTTAACTGCCGGTGGCCGCGGTGAGTATAATCCTATCGCGGATAACTCAACCCCGAGTGGTAAAGCACAAAACAGGCGTACTCAAATTATCATAACACCAAAATTGGATCAATTTATGGACCTGATAGGCAAAGCACCGGCCGATCAGCCCGCGTCGCCTAAACAATAATTGTAGTTTAGCTATCAATATTTCAAGCCACCCGGTTAGGGTGGCTTTTTTTATGCAGCTATTTTCGTATGTTTTTGCAGACAGTATTGCAAAGCCTAAAGCAGGGTTACGGGAATCCCGGAAAGCTTTTATTTTCCATATAATTATTAACCGAATGATAACAAAACACAGTTTTTTTAATTTAGAATATTGCTCATTTAATTAAGACGGAAAATAACCAGCATTTGCTGTGTTACAATTAATTGAGCTTGCTTCATTACACTAAGGTTACCATTACAATGGCATTTGTTTTGAATAAATGGGGCAACAGATATTAAGACAGGTTAAACCACGGGCTTTAACTATAGTCATATAAATATAACTTATTACACGCGTTATGAAAAAGATGATTTTATCGGCAGTTATTTTGTTAAGCTGCTTCTCTGCAAAAATAGCTTCTGCACAGGTTAGTATTGGTTTAGGGATCAACATAGGCAGTCAGCCCGATTGGGGGCCTGTAGGCTATGATCATGTTGACTACTATTACATGCCTGACATTGATGCTTACTACGATGTGCCAACCCATAATTATATTTACTATGAAAACAACGTATGGGTACACCGCAGGTATTTACCTGTAAGGTATCGTAACTATAATGTTTACAATGGATATAAAGTTGTGGTAAATGAGCGTAACCCATGGATACGCAATGCATACTACAGGGATCATTATTCAGGCTATCGCGGCCGTCATGATCAGGTGATTATCCGTAACAGCCGTGATGTAAGATATGTCAATCACTGGCGCGGCGGCGACCGCGGATGGCATGGCGGTAACCCAAACAGAGGCGGATGGCACGGTGGCGGTGATCATGGTCATGGTGGCGGTCACGGTGGTGACGGCGGACATGGTCACGGCGGTGGTCACGGACATCACTAATAAACATTATTATTTAACAAATAGGCTTCCCGAAAAGGAGGCCTATTTTGTTTCCAGGGCGTATCTATAAGTTCATTGAGGCTCAGTTTAAGGCATATTTACCTTCCAGCCTTCAAATGGTTTGACCGTAGCACAAATGGGACTGCCGTCTTTTGTTGTTCCCGGAAAGCTCGTTATAAGGAATGCAGTTGGATGATGGCTAAGCTGGGTTATCATGTCCCAGGTTACTCCGGAAAGTGGAATTTTAACCCTGCGGCTCCAGCCTCCCACCTGGCCTGCATATTCACCCACGTCGATATAAAGGAATTGACTTGCGGGCTTTCCCTGTACAAACGGCCCCGAAAATCGAGGTTCATTAATCTTCTGCGGATCGCTTTTTAATTGAATCGTCAGATTAAATTGGATATCCAGCCCATCGGATCGTTGTGTCTGAATGGTTTCATATCCGGTTCCGCTACCCTTTTGAATTCCGAAATCTACCCCCACCGGAGGATTTTGAAGAAGAATACAAAGTTGAATATCCATATACAATTATAATACAAACCAATCTTCAAAAGTTTTATCCGGAGTATTTTCTTTTAAGCTGAGGCACTACCTAACGTTCAGGATGTAATAAGCGTTTTACTTTTGCTTATGTTTGTATTTTATCAAATTGAATACTGATGTATACGCTTTCGGAAGAAAACTATTTAAAAGCTATTTATCGCCTTGCATTACAAGGAAAGGATTTTAAAATAACGCCCACCGCCATTGCCGAATCACTCAGCAATAACCCAGCCTCGGTGGTAGATATGATCCGTAAGCTTACCGAAAAACAATTGATAGAATATGATAAAAAGAATGGTGTAAGGTTAACCCAGCAGGGCTTAAAGGATGCTACATTAATTGTACGCCGCCATCGACTCTGGGAAGTTTTTTTATTGGAGAAATTAGGCTATCACTGGGATGAGATCCATGATATTGCCGAAGAACTGGAACACATTAACGATGCCACCCTTGCCGACAGGCTGGATAAATTCCTGGGCTTTCCCGAATATGACCCGCATGGCGACCCTATACCTAAGGCGAACGGTAAAGTGCCCAAATCCTATTCTGTAAGCCTTTCTGAGCTTAAACCTGGTTCCCAAAGCCATGTTGCCGCCGTGCGTGACACCAGCAGTTCATTTTTGCAATACCTTCAACGGCTGAACATAGGAATAGGCACAAAAATTCAGTTGATTGAAAAAATCCCATACGACAGTTCGCTGGTGATAAAAATTGAAAACCGCGGGGACACCACGGTTTCGCAAAAGTTTGGCGAGAATATATTGGTGGACTAATTTTAGGTTAAAGGCGAAAGGATAAAGGTGAAAGGTTCAGTTAATCTTTACAAAAAAAGCCTTTTACCTTTCGCCTTTGTCTTTTTACCTCTTTTATGGTTTCCCCGTTACTCTTGATGATTCGGCAAGTTCACCGTCAACGTCTACATCAAAGTAGAGGCGGTAGATCTCCCATTCATTTTTGGGTTTGTAAAACATAAACGTCATGCGGGCCGGTTGGCCTTCGTGTTTAAGCAGATAGCTGTACAGTACCAGGCTGTTTGAAGCCTTGCGTTGCATGATCAGGTCCTTGCCGAGATATTTGCCTATTACACTGCGCATAGAATCTATTTTGACAATAATCCCGGTAAGCCGGGTTGAATCCATCTGCTTGTTGCTTTTAAAAATATCAATCACTGCGCGGGCTGTGCCTTGCTTGTCGTATTCTTTAAAAAACTTATCAATAAAGGTTTGTACCCCGGTTACCGAAGCCGCGGGCGAAGTTGCGGTGGCAGCGGTCGCCTGGGTTTGTGCCAAGGCAACATTGCCGGTGAATACCAGCGCCGATACAATAAAAAATAAGGGTTTAAATGCTTTAAAGTAGGTGTATCGCATGTTCAAAAATGTTAATTTTTAAAAGTAGGCATTTTTTACAAATCCCCCAATAATAGCTATTAAGATGATTGAAATGTGGCAAAGCGGGCAGCTAAAATAAAGTTTCAAAAAATAAAGAGCCCGGTATTCTCATATCTGGCTCTTTACATATTTTATATTAAAACGATTACTTGGTAACGTACATTACTTCTTTAACCGCTTTGATCACCCTTTCAGGGTTTGGCAGGTATTCCTGGATCAAAGTTGGAGCGTAAGGAAGCGGAACGTCACCGCCCATGATACGCAGGATAGGAGCGTCAAGGTAATCAAACGCGTCTTTTTGTACTTTGAAAGCAACCTCGGTAGCAATTGAACCTAACGGCCAGCTTTCTTCAATAATTACCAAACGGTTTGTTTTCTTTACCGATTCGATAACTGTAGCATAATCGATAGGGCGTACAGTACGCAGGTCGATCACTTCAACGTGGATACCTTCTTTTTCAAGTTCGGCAGCAGCAGCGATAACCACTTTCATGATCTTGCCAAAGCCAACTAAAGTAACGTCAGCACCTTCTTTAACAACTTTTGCTTTACCCAATGGGATATAGTAAGTTTCTTCAGGCACTTCACCTTTATCGCCATACATTAATTCCGACTCCATAAAAATAACCGGATCGGGATCAAGGATAGCTGATTTTAATAAACCTTTAGCATCGTATGGGTTTGATGGTACAACCACTTTTAAGCCAGGGCAGTTGGCATACCAGTTTTCAAAGCACTGGCTGTGCTGTGAGCTAAGCATACCTGCATTACCGGTAGGGCCGCGGAAAACGATTGGAACTGAAAACTGGCCACCGCTCATTGACATCATTTTGGCAGCGCCATTGATGATCTGGTCGATAGCTACCAGTGAAAAGTTGAAAGTCATGAACTCGATGATAGGGCGTAAGCCATTCATTGCCGAGCCGATGCCGATACCGGCGAAACCCAATTCAGAGATGGGCGTATCTATAACACGCTTTGCGCCAAATTCGTCCAGCATTCCCTGGCTTACCTTGTACGCGCCGTTATATTCGGCAACCTCTTCACCCATCAGGTATATATTCTCGTCGCTGCGCATTTCTTCGACCATGGCCTCTCTTAGCGCTTCTCTGAATTGTATTTCTCTCATTATAGTAAAATGATGTTTTTTTGCGAACGCAAATATAAACACTAATGTGTTAAATGCAATTAACCGTGGTATTGGTTTGATTTTTAATACATATATTTTACATTTAAAATCGAAAAAAAACTGATAGTGTCCATTTAATTCAAAAATTAACAATGGCTTATTCTAAAAATGGCAATCAAATAACGTTTTCCGAGGATAATAGCATCGATTTTGAATATCCAATCGAGGAAATTTTTGAAGTTGACGGTATTTTAGTTGTTACATTGAAAATACCCAACAATGTTCGTGATCGTCGTAATGTTTTTGCCTTTAGCAGAACCGGCGATTTTTTATGGCAGATAAAAGATGTACCGCTCTATCACAACGGCGATTTCTGCCCCTTTATAGGAGCACTTGCCAATAAGCAAAACGAATTTGTATTATTTAACTGGTGCGATACCGCTGTTATCATAGATCCGCAAACCGGTAATGTTATCAGAACATATCAAACAAAGTAGCTTTGTTTATATCTTAATCCGGATATTGATTTTATCCAATAGCCCCGTAAGCCATACCATTACAAAAGCAAATACAATACACTTGATTAAGCCGCCGGTGCCCTGGCTCAGGTATTCGGGGTAGCCTATCCTGCTCATTTCATATATTGGATAAAACAGGAAGGGCACTATGTAACAGGTAAAAGTGTTGGTGCCGGCGGGCTCTATCACCTTAAACCAGTTGTATTTATTTTTAACATCAACCAGGAAAATAAAGAAAGCATATACCACCAAACTAATGCCGGTACAAATGAGCACCCATGAAGGGGTATCGCGTTCTTTAGAGATGCCGCCACTGAAATACCGCACTATAAAGCCCAGGTTAAACAGGATGATAGCAATCAGGATCATGGCCACCCAAAGCATCTTCATTTCGTTATTGGCCTTGAGGCGCATGTACAATACCGAAATAAATACCCCTGCCATGGTGAACGACTGCATAGCGCCATTACCCGCAATCCAGATATAGCCCTGCAGCTTGTCGATAAAATCGAGAAAGCCGAAGTGCACATCCAGGTTAAAGAAAATGAAGAACATCCAGGCCGCCAGCTGTACCCATAAATGCCCGTCGGAATAGTAATAGATAAGCGCACAAAGCATGTATGACCATCCTATCAGGCCTAAAATACCCCACCAGGTAAAGTGAAGCCAGGTATGCCCGGGGTCGCTGGTACGATACAGAGCCGCCATGCCTGCAAGTAACAATATACCGAAGCCCTGCAACAAATAACGTTTAGTTGGTGACGTGTCCTTGCCGTAATCTAAAAAAATGAAGAAGAAACTGAATGTAACCAGGCTTTCCCAAACGGGTTTGGGTAACAGGGTGGCAGCTTCATTGTAGGTTTCCATGTTAGCATGAAAAAAACCTATAAAAATGAGCGCGAACGAGCGGCTTACTATTCGTGATAGTAGCTTGAAATTGTCGCCCTGCTTTAACCTGTTTTGAAAAGCAAAGGGAATCGAAAGCCCGACTATAAATAAAAACGCGGGAAAAATAGTATCGGCCAAACCCAGCGCATCAACATTTGAGCCCGCGTGTTTAAGCCATGTTGGGGTATTCGGAATGCCATCCAGGTCATTCACAAATATCATGAGGAACATTGTTACAGCGCGGAATGCATCTATTGAACGTATGCGGCTAAGAAAATTATTCATTCAGTCATGTAAATGCAACAAGCAGCGTAAATGTTTTAATTTAACGGTAATTAAATTGAAACATTACTATTACAAGGCTTTTTTAATCTCTGTCGCGGCTTAGCTTGCTGAATAAAAGTGGATTTTCATTAAGTTCCAGCCCTTCCTTACGGTTCTTTACAATGTGGATAGCTGTAAACAGCGCTTCGCGGAAGGAGATCTCAGAAGCCTGGTTTTTTCCTGCTATATCATACGCAGTTCCATGATCGGGCGAAGTGCGTACAAAGCTTAACCCGGCTGTAAAATTAACACCCGTTTCAAAGGCAATTTGTTTAAAAGGGATCAGGCCCTGGTCGTGGTACATGGCCAGTACAGCATCAAACTGCAGGTAAGTGCCATTGGCAAAAAAGCCATCGGCCGAGTACGGGCCAAATGCCAGGATATTGTTTGAGCGGGCTTCTTCAATAGCGGGTATAATGATATCTTTTTCTTCGCTGCCGATAAGGCCGTTATCGCCGGCATGCGGGTTAAGGCCCAATACCGCAATTTTTGGCTTGCGTACCCAGAAATCATTTTGCAGGCTTGTGTTCATTAGCTTCAACTTGGCCAATATTTTTTCGGCGGTAATGCTTTCGGCAATTTTTGATACCGGGATATGACCTGTAACCACGCCAACACGTAATGTATCGCTCACTAAAAACATCAGCGATTCGGCAGCACCATCGTATTGCTGTAAATATTCGGTATGGCCGGGAAAGTGGAATTTATCGTTCTGTATATTATCCTTGTTAATAGGAGCCGTTACCAGGGCATCTATATAGCCTTCTTTCAGGTCATAAACAGCGCGCTCTAATGATTTAAAAGCGTACTTGCCTCCTGCTTCCGTAACCTGCCCTATATCAATCTTTACATCTTCCTCCCAACAGTTGATCATGTTAGGTTTGCGGAAATGAGTTTGTGAAGGATCATTGATCACCAAAAAATTGAGCTCATTAACCTGGGTTGCGCGACGGTGGAACGAAGCCACCTTGGTATGCCCGTAAACAATAGGCGTACAATAATCATAAATCTTACTATCGGCCAAAGTTTTAATAATTATCTCTAAACCGATGCCGTTTACATCGCCAATGCTGATCCCAATTTTTAATTTATCGCTCATTATTTTTTATGATTTCACCGAGTTTTATGATTTCACCGATTTTTTTAAGCGGTGATTTCAATATTTTAACAGTGATGATTATTAATGGTTTATAAAGCTAAACGACCTTTTGCCTTTTGCCTTTCGCCTTTAACCTTCAACTTAGGCAAACCTTTTGCCTTTAACTTTTCGCCTTTAACCTATCTTTACACCTGCAAATAAAAGATTTTAAGCTTATAGTTCCTGATAAAAGCACAAATATGATTTAATTTGCTCAAATATTTGATTAATAATGACATTGGTAAGGGCAAAAAAACATTTAGGGCAACATTTTCTTACTGATAAAAACATAGCAGCAAAGATAGTGGACAGCCTGAAACCCGAAGGGCGTTTCGGCCATGTGCTTGAGGTGGGGCCGGGCATGGGTGTACTGTCTGATTTTCTGCTGCAAAAAAGCGAGTACGAAACATCACTCATTGATATTGATACCGAATCGTACGATTTTCTGAAAAAAAAATACCCGCAATTAGGTACCCGCCTTATCAATGCCGATTTTCTGGAGCTTGATTTTAAAAGCATTTTTCCCGAAAACTTTGCCATTATCGGTAATTTTCCCTATAACATCTCATCGCAAATACTTTTTAAGGTGCTTGACAACCGCCAGCAGGTGGTTGAGGTAGTGGGCATGTTCCAGAAAGAGGTTGCTGAACGTTGTGCCGCCAAACCAGGCAGCAAGGAATATGGTATACTCAGCGTGTTTTTACAAGCCTACTATAAAGTGGAATACCTGTTTACGGTGAAGGCCGGTGTATTTAATCCTCCGCCCAAGGTGCTTTCGGCAGTGATCAGGCTTACACGCAACGATAAACAAACACTTGATTGCGACGAGAAGCTATTTTGGCAGATAGTAAAAGCGGGTTTTAATCAGCGCCGCAAAACCCTGCGCAACGCCATATCGTCACTCATCAATAAAGAAAAACTGACTGATGAACCTGTCCTCGATCTGCGTGCGGAAAGATTGAGCGTAGAGGATTTTGTAAAACTTACTAACGCGGTTTCAGCGAGCAGGTAGGTAATCAACGTTCTGCGCCCTCTAAATCTCCCCCAAAAAGGGAAGACTTACAATGACGTCTCCATATTTTTAATCCGCTACTAAACCTGCAACTGCCGCTAAAAAATCAATGCTTATTCCCAAATCCAAACTCTCTGTATGAATTTGGTACGTCATCGGTATTGCTGAAGGCAAAGGTGAAAGTAGTACTCCAATTCTCATAGTCGGCTTTTTTATCCTGCGATGGTTCAACATGGGTTGAACTGACCATATATACCCCCTCCCGGCTCAGTTTAAAAAATACCAGGCCATTGCTGTCGCTCAATAATTTTTGCGGAACGATGGTGCCGTTCAAAGTACGTACATATTGCATCACCACAGCATCCTTCATAGGTTTACCTCTAAAAAGCACCTGGGCGGTAACATCATCGCCATAGCTTGATTTATAGGGATTTTGCTGTATTACAATTTCATATTCCTCACCCAGGGGTTTATCAAAGTCCTTACCGTTAGCTTTATCAACAGAAATAAGGGTTTTGCTTGACTGGTGATACTTTTCAACAAAGTATTGCTGACTACTGGCCCGGGCTTCTTCGGCCATTTTATCGAGGCCTTCACTTTCAAGCGCCCTGATAAATTTATTCCTTTCCGATTCTGTTTCATCATCCCTTACCAGTTCAAAAAGTGCAAGACCGGAGTTTTGCAGCTCATAGACAAGCAGACTGCTATCGGCAGAGTTACTGACTTTTGAAAGGTCCGTTTTCTTTGAGCCTTCATACAGCATAAATTTAGTTGCCTTTGCTGTGGCAAGTTTAAATTCATTTTCGGGTTTAAACTCGTTGCCGCTCAACAAATGCAGGTTAAGCTTATCGCCTTTGTGAACGTAAAAATTATGTGGCAATAAGAAAAAATCCTGCGAACTGGCCGCAAAGCCTATCATGAGCAGTAATATAATGATGAAAATAGAGGTGCGCTTCATAGTTTTTGGATAGTATCACCAAACATACAAAGTTTTAAAAACTTCAGTAGTTTTACGTTATGATTTTTGACAGGAAAAACCTCGATAATGATACTTTGCTGGAATTTTATAAAAAAATGCTGTTTCCGCGCATGGTTGAAGAGAAGATGCTGATCCTGCTGAGGCAGGGCCGCATTGGCAAATGGTTTTCGGGTATTGGCCAGGAAGCCATAGCAGTTGGCAGCGCCCTTGCTATGAATGCCGACGAATATATTTTGCCTATGCACCGCAACCTCGGTGTTTTTACATCGAGAAATATCCCCTTGTCGCGGTTAATGGCGCAATGGCAGGGCAAACCCTCGGGCTTTACTAAAGGGCGCGACCGCTCCTTCCACTTCGGTACCCAGGAGTATAAGATCATTGGGATGATATCCCATCTCGGTCCACAGCTTGCCCTGGCCGATGGCATTGCCTTAGCGGATGTATTATCGGGTAAAAGAAAATCAACCCTTGTTTTTACAGGCGAGGGTGCCACCAGTGAAGGGGACTTTCACGAAGCACTTAACATAGCCTCTGTTTGGAAACTGCCGGTAATATTTCTGATCGAAAATAATGGCTATGCCCTTTCAACCCCAACCAGCGAACAATATAATTGCCGCGAACTGGTTGATAAAGCCGTAGGCTACGGTATTGAAGGCCGCCGTATTGACGGCAATAACCTGCTTGAAGTTTATAACACCATAATCTCACTTAATAAAGCTATTCGTGAAAATCCGCGCCCTGTTTTGCTGGAATGTATGACCTTCAGGATGCGTGGCCATGAAGAAGCATCAGGTACCAAATATGTTCCCACTAATTTATTTGAGTGGTGGGCAGGAAAGGACCCGGTTACAAACTTTGAAAAGTACCTGATTACCGAAGGGGTTTTGTTTAAAGACATGATCTCTGTTATCCGTAAGGAGTTCGCCGCCCTTATTGAAACCGAAATTGAAAAGGCTTATGCCGAAACAGATATTATACCGGATGTGGCCACCGAAGTGCAGGATATGTACAAGCCTTACAGCTTTCCTGCTGTACAGCCCATATCATCGCCGGTTACCAGTAAGCGCTATATAGATGCCATTAGCGACGGGCTTAAACAAGCTATGCGCAAACACTCCAACCTGGTGATCATGGGGCAGGACATTGCCGAATACGGCGGCGCATTTAAAATTACCCAGGGCTTTGTTGAGGAGTTTGGTAAGGCCCGTGTACGTAACACCCCCATTTGCGAATCAGCAATTGTTGGTGCAGGTATGGGACTTGCGCTTAACGGCTACAAAGCTGTGGTTGAAATGCAATTTGCAGATTTTGTTACCTGCGGCTTTAACCAGGTTATTAACAACCTGGCCAAAACGCATTATCGCTGGGGGCAGGGGGTTGATGTAGTAATACGGATGCCCGCGGGTGCAGGTACCGGGGCAGGCCCCTTCCACTCGCAAAGCAATGAAGCCTGGTTTACCAAAACTCCCGGCTTAAAAGTGGTTTACCCGGCTTTTCCGGCAGATGCCAAGGGACTACTGCTTGCCGCTATTGACGATCCTAACCCGGTAATTTATTTTGAACACAAATACCTGTACCGCAGTATCAGCGCCGATGTGCCTGATAATGATGTAATGATAGAGATAGGTAGGGCTAATGTGATTAAGCAAGGCGAAAAGGCCAGTATAATTACATTTGGTCTTGGTGTACACTGGGCATTGGAGTATGCAGACAAACATCCCGATCAATCCATAGAGATCGTCGATCTGCGCAGCCTGCAGCCCTGGGACCAGGAAGCGGTGGAAACCAGTGTTAAAAAAACAGGCCGGGTGCTGATTTTGCATGAAGATACGCTTACCAACGGTTTCGGCGCCGAAATTGCAGCCCATTTGGCCGAACATTGCTTTAAATATCTTGATGCTCCTGTAATGCGTTGTGGTAGCCTCGATACGGCTATCCCCATGAATAAAGCCTTGGAAGATCAGTTTTTGGCCAAGGCGCGATTGGAAGAAAGCATGGAAAGGCTGCTGGCTTATTAGGCAGGGCCCCCGAGCTATACTTCTATTCCTTTAGGTTTCATGTCGCGCTGGGCAGCACCATTAAATATTTCGTTAACTCTTGATCTTAACTGATTATTGGCGATCAATTAGGGTATAATAAAAGACTATACTGCTTATCTAATTGCCTTTGGGTTTAAGTGAATCACAATTGAGTTTTTATAACAAGCATAACTATGGTTAATATTTTAAGCGTATAAATTATTTTTCAATAAAAAAGGATTGTTCAACGGGTATTGCTGTTTGCAGTTTAGGCTCACGATTGTTGCCATATTGCCAGGCTACCACGGTAACTTTTACCGGGAAACGGCTTCTCGGCGGAATCGCTGTAATATTTAATGTATTGCCTGATAGCTCCGCCGGGCCTTCTAATACATAAAACCCTACAGGCACCTGTGCATCTGAGCTGGCATCCAATTTTATTCCCTTTGCATGTGCCTTTTGGTTGGGGACCGGTAAAAATGTAATATGCTGCTCCTTCCCCGCTGTATTGTGTGGCGGCACAAGCATCTGTGATTGCTGTACGGCCGGTTTATACTCGGCATCTCCGGGATGGGTAGCAGCAAACCACAACTCATAACTATGCGGGTTCTCCCAAAAACCGGCCTGCGGGCTCAATCTGAAAGTGGAATCATTTAACTTAATAACCGGGCCTGTAATGCGGTTAATGGCAATAGGAGTATTCCCGGCAGCATGCCCTATAGCGGAACCAGCCGGCATGCCAGCCCAAACAGGTAAGCGGGGACTGCCCCCGGGTACCGTATCATAAAATGCAGCATGGAGTTTAAAAGTGATGCCATCGGCTTCAGGTTCAAATTTCAGGTTTACCTGCTGGTGCGTATTACGCTGTTCAACCATCCCGCCATGCTGTACATAACCTATGAGCTGTGGTTTTTGATTACGATGTTTTGCCTGGTAGGTTATTGTTGCCCGAGCTGTTTCTTCATCAAAATACCAGAAAGCTTTTGAAGCATCGCCCTTGTACCTGCCTACAGGTGCTGCATCCGCGGCGGGTAATTCATTATAGCGCCATTTATCAACCAGCCAGCCGGTTTTTGTCGGATCGATATCAATCAATTTCGGAACATTACCCGGAGGCACATTTTTTGGTAAGCGGTACTGCATGGCTTTTTTAATGTAGAAGGCCAGGTAACCGGTTTTTTCAGGCGTGGCAGCGAAATGCCCCTGTGCCGGGTTGGATAGCATACTCAATGGTAGCAGCGGATGTTCCTGTCTTTCTTTTAATCCCTCATCGCTCCAGGTGTTGGCAGCTTCGTATTCGCCCATTGTTTCCAAACAAGGCACATAATCCAGGCTTTGATCTTTACTCCAGATATCGGGAGCAAAAATGTTTCTTACATATGGCCATTGCCCGCTTACTGAGATGCAAGCAAGCGTACGCGAAGGGTTCCAGACACCGAAATAATAAGGCGCACTTGCCGCTGCCGAATGTCCAATAGGGATCACCGGCGCTGTTTTCAATTCGCTATAACCTGAAATATCAGCGAGGTCATTGATCAACGCGTTAAACTGATCTCCGGCGCCTTCGTTAAATAAAAACTTGAGATTGAAAGCTGGGCTAACCCAGATCTCCGCAACACCCAGCTTGCCCATATCCCCTCTGAATTGAGGATCTTCCAATATGGATTGCTCCTCCATATTGTTTTGAGCGAATATGACGGCCTTCACTTGCTTACAATTCGGCGATATCCATAAAAAAGCCCTTGACGGCTCTCGCTTGGTACCAGCAGGCTTAACCGCCACCGACCATTGCCAAACAGCCGCCTGTGCTACCGGCAGATCCGCCAACATCAGCGAGCTTAAAAAAATAAAATAATGACAATACCTTTTCATGATTCTAATTCAATACAATTTCAGTATCGGTGCTTGCCGGCATATTAAAACACCATTGTTTATTGAAACCCTGATTTACCGGCTCGCCTTTTATCGTTACATTATTGAGTGTGGTTGTATGGTGGGCAGATAATATGAGGGTTGATATAACTATCCGGGTGCTTTTCATTAATGTTTAACTTTATAAAGTTTAGCGCCGAATAAAAAGATCACCGCGTAGCAGATTATCGGAAGGTAATAAGCGTGAGCCACACTATGATTGGCTATCTGCCCCATTACCATTGGAAATACCGCGCCTCCTACTACTCCCATCGCTATAAAAGATGAAGCCTGTTGTGTATGACTGCCCAGGTTTTTGATCCCCAAGCTAAAAATGGTGGGGAACATAATGCTAAAAAAGAAGTTGATCATCAGCAGGGCGATGTATGATGTCCAGCCCAGGCTCTGTGCAACTATCAGGCACATTAAGATGCTGCCGCAGGCAAATGCCGCTAATAATTTATTGGGCGCGATATAAGTCATTAACGAGGTTCCCACAATACGCCCCAGCGCCATCATCCCCATAAAAATAACCATAAAGTAACCGGCCTTTTCATTACTGAAATGCATAATATCCACACCGTAGTTGATGAAATATGCCCATGTGCCGGCCTGCGCCGCCACGTTAAAAAACTGTGCCGCAACTGCCCATACGAAATGCGAATGCTGATACAGTTTTTTTGATGGCTCCACGTCTATGTTAACCGCATCAGGATCGATGGCCGAAGTTTCTGCATGAGGATCTGTTAAAACCGGAATTTTTAAAAACATAAAAGCAACCGCTATAAGTATAATCACACAGCCGATAGCTACATACAGCGTTTTTACGGAAGTAAGATCAGTTGAATGTACCGTGTCCGAACCTAAAAGGAAATATGAACCAATGGCCGGACCGATCATAGTACCTACCGCGTTAAAAGTTTGTGCGAAGTTTACACGCTGGTCGCTCCGGCGCTGATCGCCCAGGGCGGCCGCAAAGGGATGCGCAACAGTTTCTAAAGTAGCCATACCGCAGCCCATAATAAATAAGGCTATCCTGAAAAAAGTAAATGAGGCTGCGTTGGCTGCAGGGACGAAAAGAAATAAACCCAGGGCAAATAAAATCAACCCCAGTATTACGCCCGGTTTATAACCAAACTTCTTTAAAAAATATCCTGCGGGGATACTCATAATAAAATAAGCCCCAAACACGGAGAACTGGATTAAGCCGGATTGAGATTTGGAGAGATTAAGCACATTTTGAAAATGCTTGTTCAGCACATCGCTCATTGAATGCAGTAAGCCCCACATTAAAAATAGCGAGGTTACAAATACAAAGGTTACGATGAATTTTTTCTCGGTAAAAGCTGGTTTATTGGTCATATTGTTGTTAAAATTAATTACCCGGATGATTGGCGTTAAATAAGATATTAAGTCCTCGCCTGCTATCAAAAGCCGCAGCAGCACCCATCAGCGCCGCGTCTTCTCCCAATAAAGCTAGTTTTATTTTTAAACTTTCAGCATATGCTGTTAACCTGCTGGTAAGTTCATCCAGAAACATGCCCGATGCTTTTGCAATATTGCCACCAATAACAATTACATCAGGACCTTCAGTTTGGATAATATCCCGAAGGAATAAAGACAGGTTGACCGCAAACTCATCAAAGATGTTCCTGACCACAGCGCTGTGTTTGGACATTGATATCAGCGCGCTCACGCCCGTAGCAGACAGCCCGGTTATTTCATGATATCGCCGTAAGAACCATCTTGTTGAGAAACAATCATCTGCAATGCTATCTTTATAAGGTCCGCTGCCCAGGTTTAAATCGTTCACAATACCATCAACACTCAAAGCTGAACCAAACCCTGTGCCCAGCGTAAGCCCAAGAACCTTACGGGAGCCGGTGCCTGCTCCCGCCACAACTTCCCCTTGTAAAAATGCTTCGGCGTCATTTCGGAACAGGATATCTGCAGCATCTATCCTCAGCTCTTCCGACAGGTATAACTTAATATTTAAACCATAAATGGCCTCATACTTATGCAGGTCTTTGATCCGTGAAATCCCATTTTCATAATCAAATGGGCCAGGCATGGCCAGGGCAACCTGCTGCGCCGGAGATCCGAATTTTTCATAAGCCTGTGTTAATGCTTCCGCCCAGGTTTTAAGTATTTCAGTTGCCGTTCCACGGGAGTCCACAGTTAACCGGGTACGGGTATCTTCAATGATCATCTTTTTTTCCAGATCAATGACCGCTGTTGTAATATGCGTACCGCCGATATCTGCACTGATTACATAATTATTTTTATTCTGTTGGCTCATGTATGCTATATATATTATGGATTATTTTTCCGGAGTGAGGTACACCGCCTCGCCGCCTGATGGCAGCAGGGCAAATTTTAATACTGTTTTACTATTAACAGTTTTACTGCTGACCCTAACGTGCGTCTCAGTATTCACCGATGGGTCATCGCTGTAAATAGTCGCTTTATACTTTTTACCGGGTTCTAAAAAACTCAGATCAAGTTTAATTTCACGAGCATCATTGTTGGTGATAGTACCTACAAACCAATCTTTTCTGCTCCTGCGGGCTGTAGAAATGTATTCGCCGGGTATTCCCTGCACTATTTTTGTTTCGTCCCATGTGGTTGGGATCTTGTCCCAAAATTCCAGTTCGGGCTCATTATGCTCCGCCGAAGGCTTATCATACCAATACAGCGTTTGCAGCGGGCTGTAATAAATTGCGGCCAGCGCTAATTGATGGGCATGAGTAGTTTTAATACGTTTATTAAAATAACAGAAGGTATAATCGGCTGCTCCGGCAATATACCGTGTAAAAGGCAGCACGGTATTGTGCGTGGCATCGGGCATTTCCTCGTTACCACGGATCCCTTCGGCCGACATCAGGTTTGGCCAGGTACGCTGCTCGCCGGTTGGCCGCCAGTCGTCATGAATGTTTACCATGATTTGGGCAGCTGCCGCCTGCTGAATTGCCTTTTCCACCCAGGTTGTCCAGCGGTGAGAGCCCTGCTGCACAAAACCAAATTTTACGCCTTTAACTCCCCATTTATGGTAGATGGTAAATAAACTATCACTTTGAGCTAATAAACCCTGCTGATTAACATATAACCAAACACCAACACCCTTATCCTTGCCATATTTGATTATACCGGGCAGGTCAAAATCAGGTATAGCAACCTTGGTAGCATCCGAGCTAAAGCTAAACGCCGGTCCGTACCATTTCCAATCAAACAGAATATATTGCAGGTTATGCTTCACCGCGAAATCAATATTTGTTTTTGCATCATTTGTCGTCATGGCCATTACCCGCATGATTTTACCGGGTTTAATCCAATTGGTGTTGGCTATTGCCGATGGCTCATTAAGATTCAACATCATGTAATTATGTTCAATCAGGTCGCCCGGTTTTTCAGCTATCATGATTGCCCGCCATGGTGTGCCTACCGGCGAGATGAGCTGCGCCCCGCCAAACATAGAGGTTACCAGGGTAGATGGTTTATCGGCACTCAGTTTAAATTTGGTGCGCGCATAATCAATTAGCCTGGCTTCTGCCAGCGCTGCAAAAAGGCCATTAGGCAGTTCGATGGTTAACGGCCGTTCGCTTTCGCCGGGCCAGTTTTTTAGCGGCAGTTTGTAATATGGCGCTTGTGCCCAATTGGCAAACCAGGCTTGGGTGCCTTCAGGCAGGTGAAACTCGGTATTTTCTGCCCTGATGTTGTAGTAGGTTCCTTTAGGGTTTTCGGGGAAATAATAACGGAATGCTACCCCCTCGTTATAAACCCTTACCTGAACCTGCATCACATAAATGGGATTGTCATCCTTTACCAGCGTAATATTCATTGCGTTGTAATGATCACTAATCATCGCCCGCTCTCCGGTAACTGGTGCCCATGTAGTATCATGCCGGGAGGAATCAACGCCCGTGATCAACAGGTTTTCGCACCAGTTTTTATGCTGATCGACCTTCAATGCCATTGCTTTTTCTGAAAGATCATTATCCAGTTGCAGATCGAGGACTGACTCCAGAATTACCGGTTTGTTTTTATAATCCACGCTATAGTGCATCGTACGCTTCCCGGCCTCAACTTTTTGACGGAACCTGAATGTTATATTTTTATCCGGCGACCGAAGGCTAAGTACAGAATCTTTTATTCCCTGTCCCCGAACCACACTGATAAAGCAGCTTAACCACAAACCCGTAATCAATATTATTGCGTTTTTTTTCATGTCAGATAGTATTTATCCAGATAAGACAAATAATTTCATGATTTATAATCATATGAAAAGCAATTAGCAGCAATAATTACAAAGAGGATTCGGATCTTACTAAGAGATAGTATGTTACAGATAAGTAAGGGTAGATAAATAGGAGCTAAAAAAGTGGGAGCCCGACATGTGCGAACATGTGACAATTGAACCGGCCACTTTTAACCACCCGTTGGGGCCTTCAAGGTTGAATTTCGGCCAGGGTATGATTCCCCTTCCGGCCGGTTCATAAAACTCTCATCTTAAAATGCCGGGGCTTGTCATAAACTCTTCAACGTTGCAAAGACTTAAGTGGGGGTAACGCTGTTAACTGACCGGCTTTTATCCTTGCCCGATAGGGAAAGTAATGGACAACGGCACTACCGCTGCTCCCGGAATGAAAATAATTTGATAAGCTCTTACGCAGCATTCGAAATATACTTCACCAGGCTTCTTTTGGCCACCGGCAGCAGCGTTTGTTCAAGCGGAAAAGTGATATCGCTACGTACATAATAAACCGCAGGATTGGGCATAAACTTGTTACGATTTATGAGATGCAGTTTAATGCTTTCTGGGGTATTGGTGATACTTTGCTCGTAGGCATCAATAAAAGCTACGTTAATGCCGCGGTATTTATCATCCTTGCCTTCAAAAATAGTGATCTGGTACTCGTAGATCCGGTTGGTGCGTTCCTTGCCATTCTGTAACGAAAAATAACCGTGATAAGGCATTAAAGGGGTAATGCCTACGGGATCGATATTCACGTGGCTTTCTACAAAATCATAAATATCCCTGCCGGTTTTTATAGCCGGGTCCATTTTGCCTAGTGCGTAAGTAATGATCTGCTCTATCTCCTGCATGCTTTGATCATCCATAATGATCTTTTGATAGGTAAGCTTTACGGCGTCGATATCAGCCTGTGTTAAGCGTTGCGGAAAAGCCTGCTGTAACAGCGATTTATTCTTTTTAAAATCGATGAGGTTATTGTAATGAAATATCAGGTCGGCCAGGTTGGGATATAACCGGCTGTTATCAAAGTGACTATTAATTTCCTGAAGGTAACTTAACAGAATATATTTTTTGTATTCAAAATCAATATGACCTTCAATAAACCAGTTTGCGCCTAATTGCCTCATTTTTCAGCCTCCTTTTGATAGCTTAAATTAAACAAAAAACACCAACTTTGCAATATGCCCTATGGAACCCTTTATTTAATTCCCGTACCGCTGGCCGATGATGCGGCTGCAAAATCATTTACACCATACCTTACTGATACCATAAACAGTATCAAGGAGTACATCGTGGAGAATGAAAAAACCGCCCGTCGCTTTTTAAAAGAGGCCGGCTTGAAAACCCCGCAAAGCGAGCTTTTGATCCATGATTATGGCAAGCATAACCGCGACATGGGTAAGGCTGACTTCTTTAAAGGCCTGCAAGCAGGTAATGACGTTGGGCTGATGAGCGAAGCTGGCTGTCCGGGTGTTGCTGATCCCGGTGCTGAGATTGTGGATAAAGCCCACCGCATGGGCATTAAGGTTGTGCCCCTGGTTGGTCCAAGCTCTATTTTACTGGCGCTGATGGCTTCGGGCTTCAGCGGACAAAGTTTTGCATTTCACGGCTATCTGCCTATTGATAAGGTGCTTCGTGCTAAAAAGATCAAAGAGCTGGAAAGCACAGCCATAAAGCTTGATCAAACCCAGCTATTTATCGAAACACCTTTTCGCAATAACCCCATGCTTGAGGAGATCCTGAAAACAGGCAATCCCAAAACCAAGCTTTGCATTGCCTGCGACCTGACCGCCGCAACCGAGTTTGTGCAAACCAAAACCATTGCCGAATGGCAAAAGAAAGTGCCTGACCTGCACAAGCGCCCAACCATCTTTTTACTCTATCACGGCAATAAATGACCATAAGCCAGCAGCATACCCCGGTTATAATAGTAGGCGCCGGTCCGTCAGGTTTGATGATGGCCGCCCAGCTTTTACGCCATGGTGTTCAGCCGGTAATTATTGATAGCAAGCAGGGGCCAACCACGCATTCAAAGGCGCTTGCCGTTCAGGCACGGTCTATGGAGATTTACCGGCAGATGGGCGTCATCGATAAAGTGCTCAATGATGGTAAACGGGGAGGAGGTGTACAGTTTAATCAGGACGGTGAAGAGGTTGCCAGTCTTTCGCTTGCCAATGTTGGCGAAACGCAAACGGCTTTTCCATTTATCCAGATGTACCCGCAGAGCAAAAACGAGCGGTTATTGCTGGATTTTATTACCCTCAACTGCTGCCCGGTATACTGGAACACATCGCTGCTGTCACTAAGCCAGAATTCAGATAAGGTAACACTCAGGTTGCAAAACGGCGAGGATAAACAAACCATTACCTGCGACTGGCTGGTTGCGGCAGATGGTGCCCATAGCACTGTGCGCAAAAAACTGAATATTATTTTTAACGGGGATACCTACCAGCATCAATTTTATTTGGCCGATATAAAAATAGAGGCCGACTTTGGCGATAAGGTTAACCTGTTCCTCTCAAAAAAAGGCTTTGCAGGTTTTTTCCCTATGCCTGATGAACGGAGCTATCGTGTGGTAGGTAACCTGCCCGATGAATTTGATAAAAAAGACGAGCTTCAAATTGGCGAGGTGTTACCTCATTTGCGGAATGTAACCCAACAACAGATCATTGTTGAACATACCAACTGGTTCACTACCTACCGTCTGCATCACCGCATGGCCGATAAATTCAGGCAGCAGCGCTGCTTTTTAATTGGTGACGCCGCGCATATCCACTCGCCGGTTGGCGGACAGGGGATGAATACCGGCTTGCAGGACGCCTATAACCTGGCCTGGAAACTGGCAGGTGTGGTTAATAACCAGCTTAAGGTATCGGTGTTAGATAGCTATGAGCGAGAAAGGATGCCGGTAGCAAAAGAGCTCCTTAATACTACCGACAGGATCTTTAAAATGATCCTGTCGCGTAACTGGTTCATTAACTTACTGAAGAAATATTTGCTGCCTGTTGTTTTAAAATGGGTATGGAGTAAACCCAACCTTCGCGAAGCCTTTTTTAAACGGGTATCGCAAACCGGTGTCTCCTATCGCGATAGCGCCATAAACCTTAACTTAAGCCATGCCAGCCAGATCAAAGCAGGCGACAGGCTACCTTATCTCAAAGTGTTCGACGAAAAACGGGAGGTGGAAACCGACCTGCATGAATGGTGCAGTAAACCGGGTTTTACGCTCATCTGTTTAGGCAAGCTCAAAGAGCTCGACCTGTTTACCATTGCCAAATGGATCACCCAAAACTATGGGGCCAGTCTTAATTTTTTTTACCTGCCGCCATCAGCAAAAAACCAACACATTTTCGATGCTTTCGCCATCAAAGAAAACCAAAAGAAAGCCCTCATCATACGCCCGGATATGCATATCGGTTTTTTAAACGATGTGGTGGATATTGATATGATGGATAATTATTTGCTGAATGTAGTGGGGGTGAAGCCGATCATAGGTCATGGTTCATAGATCATGGTTGCCTGCGAATTGTTCCTGCCTGCGTATTTTCGCCATGAACTATGAACCATCAACCATGAACTAACGAACCACCATCACCCAGCCGCTCATCACATTGCCATTCTTTAAATCTATCACATAATAATATGTCCCTGACGGAATATCCTGGCCGTTAGATCTGCCATCCCAGGCTTCAGGATAGCCTGTGCTTTTAAACACCAGTCCGCCATAGCGGTTAAATACCTGCGTTGTCGAGGTTTGGTAAGTATTCAACGCCTCTATTGCCCAGGTATCATTAACCCCGTCACCATTGGGTGTAAAAGTATTGGGGATAACTACTTTTTTATAAACACGCACAAATACCTGGTCGGTTGCTTCGTCACCGCAGCCTGAGTTTGATACCACGTGCAGGGTGTAGGTGATATCTTCCATTGGTGAAGCTGTAGGCGTAAGCTCAAGGCTGCTGCTCAGGTTATCGGTCGGTGTCCAGTAATAGCTTACGTTGGTTCCTTTGGTGCTGCCGTTAAGTGTTGTTGACTGGCCCTGGGTAATGTACCTGTCGGGCCCGGCATTGGCCACAGGCTTTTTTATAACATCTACTTGTACTGTGGCTGTCGAGGTACAAGTGCCGTTACTTACTGTTACAGTATAAAGTGTATTATCTGTTGGGCTGGCTACCGGGTTAGCGATACTGGCATCTGAAAGGCCCGTTGCCGGCAACCATGAATAGGTTGAGCCTCCGCTGGCGTTTAATGTAACCGAACTCCCCTCGCAAATTGGCTCAACCGCATCAACAGCAGCAACAGGTTGGGCGTTCACTACAACCGGCACGGTTGCTGTGACTTCGCATCCCGAGGATGATTTAACCGTAACCGAGTATGTACCCGCTGCTGCAGCAGTAACGTTATCGATAGTTGGGCTTTGAATGGCCGATGTAAAACCATTTGGCCCTGTCCATTGATAACTCACCCCGGTTGATGCACTTAGCGTTAACGTTGTGCCTGCGCAAACCGGTGTATTGGCCGTTGCTGTTGATTGAGGCGGTGCGCCAACCGTAAGTGTAAGCACATTTGATGCTGACCGGCAAAGTGCCGAATTAATATTACCCGCCTGCGCCGTTACTGCCCGGTAGTAATAAGTACCAGCCACCGATGACGATGTTATCTGGTAACTTGAACTGGTGCTGTTTGCTCCGGTAAGATCCGTCCAGGCCCCACTGCCGTTTTTGTATTGCCATAAAACGGTATAGCCACTGGGGATGGTTGTGTTGAGTGTATAGGTTTGCGGAACATCTGAACAGGCCGATGCTGTATTGGCTGAGCTTGAAGTGCTGAAGCTGGCCTCTATCACAGGGCCATAAGGTCTGAAAACAATATCATCAATGGCAAGGTCATTGGCAGGGGCACCACCGGCGCTGTTATTGATCATTTTGATCACCACATCGCCGACACCAGCCGGTAGCGTAAAATTGAACGACTCCTGCACCCATTGATAATTGTTGTTTGTGCGGGCAATGGTGCCGGTATTAAAGCTTTGAATAATTGTTCCGTCAGTTTTTTCGATGGCGAAAGTGATGTTAGGCGGGCTGATATCATTGCTTCTTAACAAATTCACCACCCAGGCCGAAAACTGGTAGGTGGTATTGGAACATAAACCGGTAATGGCGCGCTTATAAAAATAATCGGTTTTGGATACGCTGGCATTTACCACCATCATATAGCCGCCTGTATTGCCTGTATGGTCTGTGGCCGACCACCAGACATTGCCTGCACCCGCGGTAGTGTTTTCAATGGTATAAGAGCCGTCGCTGGGGAAATTGGCACTGCTATATGTATAACTGGTTGAGCCCGAATCTGCAGGCAAGGCACCAGAATGTGTTGAACTGCCTGAGCCAAAGGTGATGCTCACCACAGGATCGCCGAGGCTTTGCGCGTTTGTTTTACGAACTAATAAAATGAGAAAAAAGCTGATTAGGGGGAGTAACTTTTTTGCTTCCAACGGAATACTGTTTTTAAAAAAGCGCCTGCATGTAACTACTAACACACAGACGCTACTATCGCAACTATTATGAAAAGGGGTACTAATAAACCATTTATGGGGTTATAATTGGTTTATGATATAAATATGGGGGCAAAGTCGGTTTTTATCAATAATGTATCGATGAATAGCGCTTTTGTATTGGTGAATGTAAAAAGGATTGGAAAAAAGTTTAAACCGCCTGTAAATAACCAGGTAATCAGTACCTGATCCGTTTGGATAGCCGTAAACAGGGCAGCTCCACCATGCGATAAAACAGGTAAGCAAAACTGATACTCACAGCAATGCCTGTTAAAAACTCAAACGCCCTGAATCCAAATGTTTTTGGCAGGTGCATACCCATAAAAGCTACAAGACTACTCCCAACAACATCATGAGTAAGGTACAGCGAAAAAGAGATTTTGGAAAAAAAGGCAATAGCAGGGTGGCGCTTTAAAGGCAGTATTAAAAGGACAAGTGCCAGAAGGCCGGCAGCCATAGGAAGCCACCCCGCACTATAAAAACCATAAGCGCTTACAGCTACACCGTATATCGAAACTTCAGCTACCCCCTTTTTACCTGTAAGGTACAGGTAATATAATATCCCAAGAGCAAAAAAAGGAAAAACGTTTAATAGTGTTGATCCGGGTACGGGTATAAATAAAGGCAATAAGCAAATCAGGGGCAGGGAGATGGCGCCCCATTTTTTTATAATAATTGGAAAGAAAACGCCGATGAACAGGTAATATTGAAACTCAATCCCCAGCGTCCAGTAAACGGGGTTCAAATAAGGGCGACCAATAAAATTGTTGATATAAGCTAAGTGGGTTAATATGTTACTGATATCGGGCCGATAATTTGCTTCTAATAAATACCCGGCCAAAATGGTCAATAATATGGAGACTATGTAAGGGGGCTCAATGCGTGTTATTCTTTTTAAAATGTATTTGGGGAATAAGGCCCAGCTATAATTTTCAGGAATAGCCCAGCAAATTATAAAACCGGATAACAGGAAAAACATCTGCACGCCCAGCCAGCCATAGTGTAAGCCGGGCAATGATTTGCCGCCAAGATGAAACAAAGCTACCGCCAATGAAGCTATTGCCCTGATATAATCAACCTGCTGAATATGTTGCCTTGTTTTATTGTTTGCTAAAGTCATTTATATAAAAACCAAATGCGTAAAGCTTAAAGCCAATTGATTAATATTATTGATAAGCCGATTGAAAGAATTGCGCTCATTTTACTTCTGTTTTGACCAGTTGCGTGCAAAATCATTATAGCTTTCGCTTACCGGGAGCTCAACATTTGTAAGCCGCACCTTACGGTTTTGGATAGACCGGATCTTATTAACAGGTACGATATAGCTGCGGTGAATGCGCTGAAATTTGGCGGAGGGCAATTTCTCCAATACCTTTTTCATGGGTATCAGCGTAAGGACGGTTTTATCATTAGTGATATGGATCTTGATATAATCCTCCATACTTTCAATATATTCAATAGTATCCAGGTCTATTTTAACCATGCGGTATTCGGAGTATACATACAGGCTTTCTTCAGCTTCGTCGTCGGTGGGCTTGTTTTTGTACTTGTAGTAATCAATGGCCTTTTCAACGGCTTTGGTAAAGCGTTTAATATCTATCGGTTTTAAAATATAATCAATCGCTTCCAGTTCAAAACCCTCATACGCAAACTTTTTATAGGCGGTAGTAAATATTACCATGGGTTTTGCCTGCAAAGAGCGCACAAGGTCAATGCCGGTAACATCGGGCATGTTGATATCAACAAAAAGAAGATCTATTGGGGTGTTTTTTAAAAATTCGGCGCCGGTTATAGCATCTTCAAAAGTATTAACCATTTGCAATGCCGGGAAGCGTGATACATATTCGTTTACAAGCCTTAAGGCCAGCGGTTCATCATCAATGGCGATACATTTAAGCACCATAATTTAAGTTTGTAAAGTAAGTTGAACAATATACTCATTATTCAGGCTGCTTATATTTAACAAATGCTTGCCGGAATATAAATATTCCATGCGCTGTTTGATGATGTTTATGCTGATGCCGGTACGCTGGTAATTTCTTTGCCGTACACCAAAGACCCGGTTTTTGCAGTAAAATGAAATATTGCGCTCATTAATATTAATCCTGATATAAATAGCAGCAGGTTCGCGCTTGCTTACGCCATATTTGTACTGACCCTGGGTATTTAAAAAAACAGCGGAAAGGCCATGAACAGTCTTAAGTTAAAAGTCTATAGTTCTAAGTCGCAAGGTAGTATACAGATCAACACTTCAGACTTTCGACTTCTGACTCAAAACTTACCCATGAATAGTTTCACCCTTACCGTAGTTCTGAATTACCTGGGCTTCATATTCCAGAAATTGTTTCCAGCGGGCTTCAACATCAATTTCTTCAGCGTATTTTTTGGCCAGCCGAATAAACATGGAGTAGTGGGTTGCTTCGCTTACCATTAGTTCGTGGTAAAAAGTGGCCAGTTGTTCATCATTAATATTTTCGGACAGCACTTTGAAGCGTTCGCAGCTCCTGGCCTCTATCATGGCCGAAAACAGCAGCCTGTCAATTAGCTGGGCTTCGCGGCCACCGCCGGTGATGATAAATTTTCTGAGCTCGTTCACATAGTTGTCCTTCCGCTCGCGGCCAAGAATATAACCGCGTTCCAATATAATATCATGTACGCGTTTAAAATGATCCATTTCTTCCTGCACCAGCAGGGCCATTTCCTGTACTAATTCGCTCAGGTTTGGGTTTTGAACAATAAGGGTAATGGCATTGCTGGCAGCCTTTTGTTCACAAAAAGCATGATCGGTCAAAATTTCTTCAATATTGCTCTCTACCACGTTTTTAACCCAAAGCGGATCGGTAGGCAACTGCAGTTTTAGGATGGTTTTCTCACTCACAGTACAAAGATAGTTTTTGGAGGTGAAAGGTTAAAGGCGAAAGGTAAAAGGTATTTTTACCGTGGAGATAAAAAAATGAAGACCATCTTTATGGGATAGCCTTCGTTATTGGCGCTTGATCCGGTATGAGTACCGGTTGCCGTGTTTAGCACATCATGCCGGCAGTAAAAACCATACCAGCAAGGTTTTTCTATAGCATTAGTTAAATCAACTAAAACTAAGCAGATCAATTGTAAATACCAAAACCGAATTTGCGGGGATGCTTCCGGCCGCACTATTGCCGTAGCCTTCTCTTGAGGGAATCACCAAAATAATCCGACCGCCGGTTTTGACATACGGCAGGCCCGATTGCCAACCCTTAATAAGGCCCTGCAGGCTTTGGTTTATGGTGCCCGAGTCAAATGTAGTTCCATCCAATAGTTTGCCGGTATAGGTTACTTTAACGGTCGAGTTAATGGTTGGATTTGCACCTGTTCCCTGTGTTACTATCTTGTAATAAACACCAGATCCATCAGCTGTAGCATGAAAAGCAGTGTCGGTACCGACATAAGCTTTAATTGCGGCATCATCCGTGGCTGCCTGTTTTGAGGCATCGAATTTGTCTTTTGAGCACGAGGTTAGGATCACCAATGGGGCGAATACGAATAATAGAAATTTCTTCATTAGTTAATAGTTCTGTTTCTGTTTGGATTAATTTGACGCGCAAAAGCTACAGAACGCTACAATAATTGAACTTATTTTGGGAAGATTAGTTAAATTCTGTTAAATCGACAGTGAACACCAATACCGAATTTTCGGGGATGCGGCCTACGCCATTGGCACCATAGGCAAGGCCCGAGGGTACAATGAGCAATATGGTGCCGCCCGCTTTTACCAACGGGATGCCTATTTGCCAGCCTTTAATCAAACGGTCTAACGAGCTTGAAAAACCGCTCGCTTTATCAACTACCATATCATTTAACAATGCTGCGGTATAATTTACAGTGACCAACGAATTTTCGTTAGGATTCCTCCCCTTACCTTCGGATAAAACCTGGTAATAAATACCGGAGGGGTGTTTCTGCACTTTGATCTGCGGGTTGGCCTTCAGGTAAACGCGGATCAGCGAATCATCTGTTTTGGCTTGTTTAGCCCGGTTTAATTTCGCTGAATTATCACATGACATCATCAGTGTAATAATAACCGCGCTTAGCAATAGAATGTATTTTTTCATGATGGAGGTCCAAATAAAAGCCCCCTTTGCAATAAAGGAGGCTCAATTTATGTTTTGGGTTGATTAAACCGTTGTTTTTATTTTTAGTTCGGTCATTTGTGCTTCGGCAATGGTTGATGGTGAATCGATCATCACATCGCGGCCCGAATTATTTTTAGGAAATGCGATCACATCGCGAATTGAATCCAAACCTGCAAATATCGATGCCAAACGATCGAAACCAAAAGCAATACCACCATGCGGAGGTGCTCCATATTCAAAAGCATCCATCAAAAAGCCAAACTGTTTTTGTGCTTCCTCCGGCGAGAAACCAAGGTGCTTGAACATCAATGATTGCAAGCCGCGGTCGTGGATCCGGATAGAGCCACCACCAATTTCGGTACCGTTGATCACCAAATCATAAGCATTGGCACGTACAGCTCCCGGTTCGGTATCCAGCATGGCAATGTCTTCGGGTTTTGGCGAGGTGAACGGATGATGCATAGCATGATAACGGCCACTTTCTTCGTCCCACTCCAGCAACGGGAAGTCAACAACCCATAGTGGTGCAAAAGTATTTTTATCGCGCAGGCCTAAACGGTTGCCCATTTCCAAACGTAGTTCATTCAGTTGTTTGCGTACTTTATCGGCACCACCGGCCAGGATCAGCATCAAATCGCCTTTTTCGGCATTGAAAGCAGCGGCCCAGTTGGTCAGCTCATCTTCATTATAGAATTTATCGACTGATGACTTCAGAGTACCATCCTCATTGTAACGGCAGTATATCATGCCAGTTACACCGATTTGCGGGCGTTTTAACCACTCGGTAAGCTCATCAACCTGTTTACGGGTATAACCTGCGCAGCCTTTGGCGTTGATGCCAACAACCAGTTCTGCATTGTCAAAAATGCTAAATCCTTTGCCTTTAACAATATCATTCAGCTCAACAAACTCCATCCCAAAACGTAGGTCGGGTTTGTCAGATCCGTATAAACGCATAGCATCTGAATACAACATGCGCGGCAGTTCAACCAAATCAATACCCTTTACAGTTTTGAACAGGTGACGGGTAAGGCCTTCAAAAATATTCAGGATATCTTCCTGGCTCACAAACGAAAGCTCGCAGTCGATCTGCGTAAACTCTGGCTGGCGGTCGGCACGTAAGTCCTCATCCCTGAAACATTTTACGATCTGGAAATAACGGTCAAAGCCGCTCACCATCAATAATTGCTTAAAAGTTTGAGGTGATTGTGGCAGAGCGTAAAACTCACCTGCGTTCATACGGCTTGGCACCACAAAGTCCCGCGCACCTTCCGGGGTCGATTTGATCAGTACCGGGGTTTCAACTTCGATGAAATCAAGCTTATCTAAATATTTACGCACTTCCTGCGCCATCTTATGGCGAAGTACCAGGTTGTTGCGGATAGGGTTACGGCGCAGGTCGAGGTAGCGATATTTGGCACGCAGTTCCTCGCCGCCATCGGTTTCGTCCTCAATCAGGAACGGCGGCAGCTTGGCGGCATTAAGCACTTCAATATCAGTAACGGCAATTTCAATTTCGCCGGTTGGGATTTTGGTATTCTTGCTGGCCCGTTCAATTACATCACCGGTAACTTTGATCACAAACTCACGACCAAGCCCGCGGCTTTTTTCGCGCAAGGTAGCATCTGTATCTGTGTTAAATATCAATTGGGTTAAACCATAACGGTCGCGCACGTCGATAAAAGTGGTACCGCCCAAATCGCGCGATTTTTGTACCCAACCGCATAAAGTAACTGTTTGGCCTAAATGGCTGATATTTAATTCGCCGCAGGTATGAGTTCTAAGCATAACAATGTTTTATAAAAGTCTGCAAAAGTAGGGTTTTGATTTCGGATTTCGGATTTTCGATTTCGAATTTAGTAACATGTTAATTTAAAAGCCAATAAAGGCTTTAAAAATATATTTAGGCATAAAGCAATTAGTAAGATTTGAATTTTGAGGTAATACTGCAATCCTGAGTTCTGAAGCCATTTATAAGTTGCAGATAGATTTATAAATTGAACTTCTTAGGATTTCTTCGGCTATCTCTAACCGTTAAAATTTCGATATATTCTGAAGTAATTCGATAATAGACAATATAATCACGAATGATTTTTATCCGGACAAGTGGAAAATCAGTAGGTCTTCCTATTTCGGGTGACGTTGCAATAATTGCGAAACTCGCTTTAAATAAATGGTCGAGCTTTAAGCTATATGTATTTGATTTATTTCTTTCTATCCAGTATTCTAAAATATCCACCCATTCCTGAACAGCTCTTGTTGACCATTTTATCTCCCTAAGCATTTATCAATCAAATTATTTACTGCATCATTTGTTAAAAAATTGCCGTTTTCAATTTGATCAATTCCCTCTTTAACTGCCTTAACTTCATCCGCACTCAATATGTAGATATCATTAGCTTCAGTATCAAGATCAATAACTCTTGAAATTTGATTTAGTAACGCAACATCATCTGTATGATTGATTTTGTCTATAAGCTTTTCCTTTAACTCAACTGCCGTCATTTTGATTCTCGCTTTTATCAAAAATACGCATATAGTTTCAATATATTGAAACATTAGCTCCCAATTCTCAAATCAAAACCTATCTTTGCTTCAATAATTCTCAAGGGGTGCCTTGCTTTGGTTGCAAAACAAACTGCAGATTGTTTTACCAAACTGAAAGACGGGCTGAGATCATACCCAGGGAGTAAGTCAATAAGTACTAAGTTTTAAGCCTTAAGTCAAAGCGACTTTGGACTAACGACTTCCGGCTCACGACTTCCCCCCACACCTGATCCGGATAATGCCGGCGGAGGGATAAAGGTAAATAAGTTAAGTGTACTGCCGCGTTACCCTGGCGCGCAGATGGTTTAACTCAATTTTTGTTTTACAACATTTTGAAAAATTTATTTGTGGCTGTTATGGCCCTGTTGTTGCCTGTTATGGCATCGGCCCAGCTTTCCATTTCGGGGAAAGTGACCAATCAATCCGGCGAAGCATTGCCCGGCGCAACTATTACTATTTTAAACCCGCAGCAAAGCACCGTTACCGACGCTGCAGGTAAGTATAGTTTTAACGATCTGAAAAAAGGCAATTATGCCGTTAAAGCAAGCTATATCGGCTATCAACCTTTAACCAAAAGTGTTACGCTTGCTGCTAATCAATCAATTAACTTTTTATTGGGCGGCAGTACATTTACTGCCGATGAGGTTACTGTAACCGCTACCCGTGCAGGTAAAAACTCACCTACAGCATTCACTAACCTCAGCAAAAAAGATCTCGAAAAAAACAACTTTGGCCAGGACCTGCCTTATCTGCTTAACCAAACGCCATCGGTAGTGATCAACTCTGATGCAGGTACGGGTATAGGTTATACAGGGATCCGCATCCGAGGGTCAGACGCATCGCGTATTAACGTAACGGTTAACGGCATCCCTCTAAATGACGCGGAAAGCCAGGGCGCATACTTTGTTGATCTGCCCGACTTCGCATCATCTATCAACACCCTGCAAATCCAGCGTGGTGTGGGTACCTCAACCAATGGAGCAGGTGCCTTTGGCGGTAGTATCAACGTACAAACGGCTACTCGCAGGGATACCGCCTATGCTCAGCTCGATAACTCGGCAGGTTCATACGGTTCACTAAAAAACACCGTAAGCGTAGGGACTGGTCTGCTTGGCGGCAGGTTCAGTATCGACGGCAGGTTATCGCGCATCCGTTCCGACGGGTATATCGCCCGTGCATCATCCCGGTTAAAATCATTTTTTGTAAGCGGTGCTTATTATGGTGATAACAGTACTTTAAGATTAAACGTGTTCTCGGGCCATGAGCGTACTTACCAGGCCTGGAACGGCGTAGCCGATTATGTAATAGGCGATGATACCCGCCCGGATAACCGTACTTATAACGAACTGGGAGATATGGGTAACGGAGCCTTTTATAAAGACCAGGTTGACGATTACCTGCAAAACCATTACCAGTTGCTATACGATAAAAAGTTTTCGGATAAACTGTCGTTCAGCGGGGCCCTGCATTACACTCATGGCGAAGGATATTACGAAGAGTACAGGAAAGGAGATGCTGTGAGTAATTATGGTTTATCACCTGTTATTTATGGTACCGATACCATTTCAACCACTAATCTTGTTCGCAGGCTTTGGCTTAATAATGATTTTTATGGTGTTACTTATGCCTTAAAATATCAGCCTACTACCAAACTGAACTTCAATCTTGGTGGCGCCTACAACGAATATAAAGGTGCGCATTATGGTAATATTATTTCTGCCGAAGAAAGCATAGGCGTTGGCCCTAACTATCAATACTATCGGGATAATGCTAAAAAGAAAGACTTTAATATTTTTGGCCGCGCCGAATGGCATGTAGACAAATTTTTGTTGTATGCCGATATGCAATACCGTCACATTAATTATTCATTTTACGGTATCGACAAAAACCTTAACAATGCCCAGCAAACAGCGCAGTTAAACTTCTTTAACCCTAAAGCAGGTGTTACTTACCAGTTTAATGAGCACAGTAATGTGTATGCCTCCTTTGCGGTGGGCAACCATGAGCCCAACCGCGATGATTATGTCGACTCGCCTCCGCAAAACCGGCCGAAACCAGAAAACCTGAAAGATTTTGAGGCTGGCTACCGCTTCAGCTCACCTGTTTTTAGTGGGGAGTTGAATGGTTTCTACATGCTATATAAAAATCAGTTGGTATTAACCGGGTCATTGAATGATGTAGGTAGCCCGGTGCGTACCAACGTAAAGGACAGCTACCGCGCGGGTTTGGAATTCAGCGGAAAAGTGAAAATCACTGATCAGTTAAACTGGAGCGCTACCGCAACCCTCAGCACTAACAAGATTAAAAACTATCACCAGTTTTTCTCTAATTATGATGATGGCTCGCTGGTTGAGGAAACATTTGCCAAAACAGATATCGCCTATTCGCCGTCATTCACCGGTTCAAGCGTAATCAGTTACAGCCCTGTTAAAGGCGGGGAAATTGCTTTCATCAGCAAATATGTAGGCAAGCAATACTTAGATAATACCATGAACCGTAATCCCGAAGGTTTTGGCATAGCGCCCGATAATGCGGCTAATCCTTATGCCGCCAACCGTTTGCTGAACAGCTTTTTTGTGAACGATGTGAGGCTGAGGTACAGCTTCAGTGTTCGCTCGGTTAAAAACATAACTGTTGGCCTGCAGGTTAATAATATCTTCAGCGAGAAGTATGAAAACAATGGCGCTACCTACCCGGATATTGAAGGCGGGCATGTAATTAACTACAACTATTACTTCCCGCAGGCGCCGCGAAACTTTATGGCATCGTTGAGTCTGGGATTTTAATGGGCACTAATTTTATATCGACACAAATTTTACGAATTGGATCAAATTTCACGAATTGAAAATTAGGATATGCAACACTGGCTCGACCTGTTCATTGAACAAATAAAGGAAACTACCTGGCTGCAATGGCTTGCTGTTGCGCTGGGTGTTACCGAGGTGCTGCTGGCCCGCGTAAATAACATATTGTTGTACCCGGCAGGGATACTGGGTACGGCCATATCCATATTTCTGTTGATGGAAGTTCATTTATATGCCGAATCGGTACTGAACGGCTACTACATTGTAATGAGCGTTTATGGTTGGATCTACTGGGTAAAGAAACGGAACGAGCCTTCGGTAAAAATTACCTACTCCACCAAAAGTGAATGGATAATAAGTTTGGCGATCAGCATTGTGGGTTGGGTGGTATTTTATTACATGATCAAAAACCTACCTGCTAAGTATTTTACACCGTCAAACGTGCCCGGCTGGGATGCTTTGGTATCCTCTACCGCCTGGGCAGGCATGTGGTTGCTGGCCCGCCGAAAAATGGAGAACTGGATCTTTCTGAACATCTCCAACTTTTTTGCCGTGCCCTTGCTGTTTTATAAAAAGCTGCCCATGTTTGCCATGCTTACGATATTCCTATTCATCGTAGCGATATGGGGGTATTTTGAATGGAAGAAACAGGTAGAGGCAGAGCGGTTGGTGGTTGGAGATTAGAGGTTAGGAAAAATATTCAATGGCCAGGTTGTACCAGGTGTTCAATTTTAAAAAGTGTAAACACCCGGCGTTTTTTGAAAAACAAATATGGTTGATAGTCAATGCTTTACGAATTGGTTAAAATTCAATTTTAATCAAGTTGAACGCCTTGGTTCTGGTAATCAGCGCTTTGTGTTTTTAAGGAGCCGAAACGTTGAACACCCGTTTTTCAAAAATTGAACACTGACAAAATACTGTCAGTATCTTTTGTTATCCTGATGGTAAATTGAGTATTGCCTGTTACGCTTTAAGCCTTTTGCTTTCAGCTTTAAGCTAAATAAAAAATGCATCCATCACAAAATTTAAAACCCGAATGGGTAGATATCATACGGAAAGCAGCTCCTGCAGCTGAGCAGGCCGGCAGGCTGCAGCCCAGCCAGCTGGCGCTTATTTATGAGCAGGGCTGGTTTAAATTTTTAGTGCCGAAAGCTTATTCCGGTTTGCAATTGGCGTTGCCGCAAATGGTACGGCTGGAAGAAAGTTTGGCCTGGGCCAATGGCAGTTTGGGTTGGGTAGTGACCCTTTGTGCAGGTGCAGGTTGGTTTGGTGGATTTCTGGATCCAGCTTTAGCTGCAGAGATCATGGCCAATCCGCAATTATGCCTGGCAGGTAGCGGTGCATCAACAGGTACAGCTACCATCAGCGGAGATGGCTATATCATCAACGGTGCCTGGCAATATGCCAGCGGTGCGCATCATGCAACCCATATCACCGCAAATTGCATCATTAAAAAAGGCGATGAAACTGTTTTGAATGATGAGGGCGAACCGCTGATACTTCCTTTTGTTTTCGACAAAAAAGATGTTAGTATTTTTCCGGCCTGGAAATATGTTGGCATGATGGCTACCGGGAGCGATGCCTATGAAGTAAAAGACCTGTACGTTGATAAAAACCGCAGTTTTAAGATCGACCCACAGTATACGGTTATCGACGAGCCTTTATACCGCTACCCCTTTCTGCAATTAGCCGAAGCAACGCTGGCCGCTAACCTTTCGGGATTAGCTGTTCATTTTCTTGACCTGTGCGGACCGGCCTTTGATGAACGGATGAAAAACCCGCGTTTAACCGAGCCGCAAAAAGAATACATTCAACAACTATTGGCCGATCAGATCATTTTACTCAATGAAGTCCGCGCCGAATTTTACCAGGCTGTTGATTACTCATGGAACAACTTTGACTCGGCCGATAATAACTGCTTACAGGAAGTAAGTTTAATGAGCCGGAAGCTGGCCAAAGTTTCGCGCGAAAGTGTGGATAGGCTTTATACCTACTGTGGTTTATCCGCCGCCAACCCCGATACGGAAATTAACCAGGTATGGCGGGACCTGCATACCGCAGGGCAACATTCGCTGTTAACCTTTGAATCGATTGATTAAAAGATATTCATTTAGCTCGTTCGTGACCCCGGAAAAAATCGGAATGACATTTGAAATTTATTTAAAGATGGTGCATGGGGCTGCGTTAGGGATGGGAGCGGATACCGGCCTGTGGCTAAGGCCTTGTGCCGTATGAGCGTACAGCCCGGGCCGCAGGCAACGCCCATATTTATAAATCAATTAAAAAACGCATCCGATAATCCATAACTTACATTCACGTCATAACGTCCCTTCAGAGCCTCTCGCAGAGAGACCCTGAGGGAACATGAACTTTATTCCGTAAAACACACCTTTCGCCTTTTACCTTTATCCTTTCACCTCAAATCAAACCTTCGCAAACTTCTTCACCGTTTCGGTTACATGTGCCAAATGATGGTTGCTATGCCATGCGTACAGGGCCAGTCCTTTTTTCAGCGATATCGTTTCGCCCGAGGCCGGATGAACAAAAGTGCGTGCCCATTCGTTTTCGGTGAAACTTTCAAACAGGGCTACAAAATGCTGATGGATGCCTTCCAGCATTTTTAATGATGGCTCAACCGGCAGGCGATAATCTGGTAGTAGCGCCCAGTCGGCCTCTTCATATGGCTTTATAGTTGGGTTATTTTCAGTGAGGGCAAGCTTAAAGCGGGTAATGGAATTCATGTGGCTATCGGCCAAATGGTGAATCACCTGGCGCAGTGTCCAGCCGCCGGTGCGGTATGGCGTATCCAGTTCCTGGTAATTAAGGCCGGCAATTGCATGACGCAGCTTCCCCGGCAGGGTAGCAATATCTTCAATCCAGCCGCGCATATCTTCGGTAGTGTATGAAGCCGGGGGCGCAAACTTCCCGATAGGGTATTTCATTTGTTCGTCTGTCATCATAAATGTTAAAAAAATTTAAATTAGGTATTATTTTATACTACCACAAGCTTTTGACCTATTTTAGCGTTCTGTAGATTGTTAATTTAACTAATGATAAAAAAGTTACTGGCGGTACTTTTAGTTTTTAACTGTACGCTATCCTTTGCGCAAACCATTAAAACCGATATATTAGTTGTAGGCGGAAGCGCAAGCGGAACAGCCGCCGCCATACAAGGTGCACGAAGCAAACTAAAAACCATGCTGGTTGAACAAGGCCCCTGGCTTGGCGGCAGCATAACAGCTGGCGGGATGAGCATAATTGAAGGTAACCGCAATTTACCAACGGGCATCTGGGGCGAGTTCAGGCGCAGGGTTCGGGATTTTTACAGCAAAACCCCGGGTTATGATACGGCTTACAATGCTACGCTAAGATTTGAACCATATACCGGGGCAGCTATCCTCAAAAAAATAACCGACACGGTAAAAAACCTCACCGTAAAACTAAATACCCCATTTACAGGCATTAAAAAAGATGGTACCGGCTGGGATGTAAGCTTTTCTATCGATGGTAAAACCACAATCGTAAAAGCCAAAGTTGTAATTGATGCAACCGAAACCGGCGATGTAGCTGCCAAAGCAGGCGAAACCTATGTTTATGGTTTTGAGAGTAAAAAACAAACCGCCGAGGCCCTGGCGCCTGATATTGAATCGGCACAACTACAGGACTTAACATGGATCGCCATTTTGAAAGATTTTGGCGCTTCCGCCGATAAAACTATTCCCAGGCCCGAAGGATATGATACAGCAGCGTATACCTGCCTTAAGGGTAAGAATATTAAAAAAATGCTTGATGACGGCAGGCTGCCCAATGATAAATACACGATCAAATGGGCCGAATGCGGAAACCAGTTCCCAGTTGCCCCTGATAATTTAAAGCCGGAAAACCGGGAAGCTTTTTTTGCCAAAGCACGCTTGCATACTTTAGGTTTGATTTACTATCTGCAAACCGAACTGGGCTACAAAAACCTCGGTTTGGACGAAGACTTTACTACCCCCGATCATTTGCCATATATTCCATATTTGCGCGAGGCAGGTCGCGCGACAAAAGGATTGGTGAGGATGATGCTGGATGATGTGTACAAACCTTACGACCGCGAATCAAAGCTTTACCGTACAGCAATTGCCGTTGGCGATGCTTCCCCGGGGCAGCATTATACAGATGCCAATGTTCCGAAAGTTATTTACCCGCCTTTCCCTGCCTATGGCGTACCGCTGGGGGCTATTGTGCTTAAAGACCTGGATAATTTACTGGTAACGGAAAAAGCCATGTCGGTAACGCACCTGGTAAATGCTAGCACCATGTACCCCTCGGTACAAATGGCTATTGGGCAGGGCGCCGGTGCAACCGCAGCCTATTGCGCCTTTTTTAAAACCACTACGCAAAACTTAAATGTGCGGATAATCCAGGGTGAACTACTTGATTTTAAAGCCTGGATCATGCCTTTTGCCGATATTAAACCAACCGACCCGTATTTCAGGGCAATACAACAAATAGGTGCTTCAGGGTTATTAAAAGGCGTACAAAAAACGGAGGGCAATACTGCGCGTTTGTTATTTCAGCCTGATTCCTTAGTTGCCACAGCCGAAATCAAACCAACACTGGAAGAGATTTATACCCGGGGCTTTTTATGGTTTAATAAAGAGAAGCCCGGCCCGGTGTTCACGGTAGGAAACCTATTATCGTTTATCAGCGAAACCACGCTAACCGATCCGCATACTTTGGAAATTGCCATGCAAAAGGCCTGGAAAGATCAATATAAATTCAGTTCTGCTTTTGATATGAAACGGCCGGTAACCCGCCGGGAGTTTGCCATACTGGCCAACAGGTTTTTTAATCCTTTTGCAAGGTCGGTGGATATTGCGGGGAGGATGGTGAATTAAGTGGCATTTATTGTTTTAAGCGAGGAATTATAAAACTGTATATTTACATAAAATAAGAAGTATCTTCACTTATTTATGGCGGAAATAAACGATATACAGATCAAGAATTTCAAATCGATCAAATCACTAAAGATTAACGGTTGCAGGCGCATTAATCTTTTTATAGGTCGCCCTAATGTTGGTAAGTCCAATATTATTGAAGCGCTCTCGCTTTTTACTACGCCGTTTCTTCGCCCTTCATCTGCCAAATCTTTTACCAATTTGGTTCGATATGAATCGGAGCCTGAAATTTTTTATCGAGGTAATATCCAGAAGCCGGCTACTGTTTATGCAGGAAATAACATTGCAAAAATCTTTTATGATCGTGAATCGGGTTTGGAAATTTCATTGGATGGAGAAAATTATTCAATAAAGCTCGAAGTTGACGATAATTCAAACGTTAAGCCAAGTAGGATGGCTAACATTGCGCCAACAAGTATCAGGCGTTATATTTTCAATCCAAATACAACTTATCACAAAGGAACAGCCAGAACATTAATCCCACCTTATGGCTACAACCTGTTGAATGTTATTGAGCAAAACGAAGATTTGCGTTTAGAAATCTCAGGTTGGTTTGAGGAATATGGACTATCTTTAGTTTTTGACCGCGCAAGCCAGCAGTTAAAAATTTTGCAAAATAACAAACGGGATAAGGACATCTTCCTGATACCATATAATTCAGTGGCAGATACGCTTCAACGGATGGTGTTTTTCAAGACTGCAATAGCAAGCAGTTCAAATTCTGTATTGCTTTTTGAGGAACCGGAGGCTCATTCATTTCCGCCTTATATAGCGAAAATTACGCAGGAAATGATTTACAATCAGTCAAACCAATATTTCATGGCCACGCACAGTCCTTTTATTCTTAATGACTTTTTGGAGAACGCCATAAATGACCTGTCAGTTTATTTGGTCGATTATGAACGTCACGAGACGAAAGTCGTAAGGCTGACTGATAAGCAACTTCACGAAATTTATCAAAATGGGGTCGACCTGTTTACCAACAGCGAAAGTTATTATATCTGATGGATCTTTGCTTTATCCCTGAATGCTTTGTAGATACTAATTTGCTGGAAACTCTTGTTCCTCCGCAAAAGCAATATAATCATCAAAAAGGCTGCGGTACCGTAACTAAGGTGATGAAAGAAAAGTTTAAAAATGACTTTTCAGTTGGTATTATTGATAAAGATAAAAAGCAGGTTGACTATTTGAACGAGTTTGAATTAGTGATTAACAGTGATCCGATTTTTTTGCACAAACATAAAAGCAAGCATCATTATATCATCCAGATAAGTCCGGCTATCGAACAGTTTATGCTTAGCGAAGCTGCGGGTGCAGGCGTTGATATAACTGCTTATGATCTTCCATCCGAGCTGCTGAAACTCACGAAAATCGCAAAGTCAACAACCAGTAAAAATGATTCACGGTTCAAACGATTCTTCACCGCCCTTATTCAAAACAAAGCATCTAATCTGGTAAAGTTAAAAAAATGGATTAAGTATCTTAAGACGGAGACCTATAAGGCGGATGTAGACGCGATGAGAAATCTTTAATTTGAGTTTTTACGATTAATGAAATGTTTCTGTGCAGATGCTCGTTCTCTCTACAACTCCAATTCCAGCTGATCCCCCGGTCCAAGGTCTTTATCATCCCGCTGCTTAACCGGCAATTCGCCAAAGTTTGAAAGCGAAATGCCCAACAGCCGCACTTTTACATCATCAACACCTGTTGAGGCCATTAATTGTTTGGCCGTATGGCTGATTGTTTCCAGATCGTTTACTGGTGTTGGGAATGATTGGTTGCGGGTGATCTGTTTAAAATCATGATATTTTACCTTGAGGGTGATGGTACGGCCTTTCAATTCATATTTAAGCAGCCGGTTATGAACCGTGATCGCTATTTTATCCAGTTCAGCCTCCATTTCCTCAAGAGTTGTCAGGTCATAAGCGAAAGTATCTTCGGCGCCCAGTGATTTGGTTTCGCGGTGGGGTTGCACTTCGCGGTTATCAATACCGCGCACTATCTGGTAGTAAAATTTGCCAACCTTGCCAAAGTGTTTTACAAGGTCACTTTCTTCCATTCGTTTCAGATCGGCTCCGGTGTGCAGGCCCATCTGTTTCATTTTTTGAGCGGTCACCTTGCCTACACCAAAGAATTTTTCGACAGGTAGCTGCTCCATAAAGTTTTCGATGCTTGATGGCCCGATAAACTTCAGGCCGTCGGGCTTATTAATATCAGAGGCTATTTTGGCTACAAATTTATTGATAGACACTCCTGCCGATGCGGTGAGCTGCAGTTCGTCTTTAATAGCCTGTTTGATAAGTTTGGCTATTTCAATGGCCGAGCCGATGTCCTGCTTATCGTTGGTTACATCCAGAAAAGCTTCATCTAAAGAGAGTGGTTCTATCAAGTCGGTATAACGGCTAAAGATCTCCCGGATATGCTGTGATACCTCCCGGTATACATTAAACCTTGGCCTTACAAACAAAGCATGCGGGCAAAGCTGTAATGCTTTTTTTGATGACATTGCCGAACGGATGCCAAATTTTCGGGCCTCGTAACTGGCGGTAGCCACCACACCTCCCCGACCTTCGGGCAAACCGCCAACCACCAAAGGTTTACCCCGGTATTCTGGAAAATCCCGTTGCTCAACCGACGCGTAAAAAGCATCCATATCAATATGGATAATTTTACGGTGGATATTTGGTGATTGCTCCGTCATGGTGATGAAAGCAAATATAGGCGGGTTGCTGGCTTGCTGCAATTGTTGTGGCAGATTGAAAGCCTGTTAACTTAGAGTGAAAAGCCTGGGAATGTGCGATTCCCCTCTTGAGAGGTGTGGCGGTGTGTGTTTTTGCTTTGATAAGCCGACCACCGCAGAAACACATCTTAACTCGCGCTCGTTTTTAACCTACCGTGCACCCATATCTTTAAAAAAAATGTCATTTCGATAGAGCTGGGCAAGCCTAAGCATAGGAGCGAAAGAGAAATCTTATACGCCCTGTAGAGCCGCTTTACATAGTTTAGAGCTGGATGTATAAGATTTCTCCTCACCACATCCGCAAATTCCCTAACAGGTTCGTCGATATGACATCTTCTTTTAATTCATAATACTAATAATTAAAAAGATATGGGTACACGGTAGGTTTGTAACGAGTGCGTAGCTGGGTTTGCGTTTATAACGCACGGGCGATTGCAGTAAGCTTGACGGAAGGACGCTTGAACATGCAAAGAGGATCTGAAAAATCAACTCTCGGTATCTCCCGGTAAAAATTGAAGTTTCTGTTGAAAATACGCATCCCAGCTGTGCTGTTGCTTACGATCTGTCATGTGAGCCGTGTCCTCATCATAATCGGCATTGAGCTGTTTATACTTGGCGTCGATGCGGTTAAAAATGGCCATGGCTTCGTAGTTGTAATTATTGCTGAAACGGGTATTGCTTACTATGCGTAACAGCTCCTGCTGCTCTAAAAACGCAATGGTGTAATGGCCCTGCTCATGTTTCAGTATTTCGCTGAGTTGCTGCGGCGTATTAACCCTGCTTTTATCAAGCCATGATTTATTGTTGTTAAGGATGAGCCTGATGTTAAAATTAAGCCGGTAACCCCTGCCTTCGCGCCGGGCCTGGTACCGGTAGTCGATGGTGCAGTTGGTATAAGCTACAACGCCGCCGGCATTAGCCCGCGGCGTTCCCCAAAAATCATTGGCAGTTAACTGGTGAAATGACTGTGCCGAAGCAGGCGCAATCATCATTAAAACGCACATGGCCGCAGGGCCTATCACTTTCACTATATTTCTTTTCATTTAAAAAACTGGCGGTTTCAAACTTTTACTTTTTGACGTTGTCGGTATGTAAAAGGTTTAAGGCCATCATTTCTTTTAACGTATGTTGCATCTGATCGGTTGAGCCATCCAGGAAAATAACATTCCCTTTTGAGTTTTCGGAAAAGTGTTTGATGGATTCTGTCCACATGGTGAACAAAATCACCGAGGTATCCATGTTGGCTTCGGCCATTTCTTTAGCAGCTACAGTCATACCGCGGGCAACTTCCTCGCGGAACAGCGCAATGCCCTGGCCACGTAATTGAGCTGCCTCACGCTCGGCCTGGGCCGAAATTTTGATGGCGTTACCCTCTGCCTCGGCAGCTTTGGTTTTGGTGATGAGCAGGGCCTGGCCTTCGTTTTCGGCAGCGGCCTTCAGGTTGTTTGATGCCACCACCTGGCTCATTGATTTCATGATCACATCATCAAAAGTAATATCGTTTAACTGGAGGTCCTGCAGGTGGTAGCCCCAGCCTTCCAGTATCACATCCAGTTGCTCTTTTACGTGTTCCACAATATCGCGGCGTAATATCAGTACCTCGCTCTGGCGTTTGGTGGCTACAAAAGCACGGATGGAGCCTTCAACCGTACGGATCAGGGCCTGCATCAGGTTGCGCTCGTCAACAAATTTAAAAGCTACGTTTTTGATGGTTTCTTCCTGCTGGTCCAATACCGAGTACAGCAGCATGGCCTTAAAATACACATTAGCCTGGTCGTAAGTTACCGCCTGGAACTCCAGCTCAACCGAGCGATTTTGGATAGAGATTTTGGAGTAAATGTTTTCGATAAAAGGGATCTTGAAATTAAGCCCCGGGGTTAGGATGCGGCGGTATTTGCCAAATACGGTGATGACTACTATAGTGCCCTGTTTTACAGACACAAACGAGGTGGAAATAGTAATAAGGATAACAGCAAAAATGATGATTGTTATCAATGATCCAAATGATTCGGGCATGGTTTGGTTTATTATGTTTAAAATAAAAGTAGCATTAATTATTGGTGTGTTATTTGTTTTTTAAAAAATGCTTATAAAAAACAACACACCTGTCATGAACTTAAAACGAACTTTTGGAGCTATATTGAGCGTGCTTGGTATAGTTGGCCTTATTTATACCGGTGTAGCTATCATAAACCATAGCGCACAAATAACCACCATGGTGGTAATAGGTATTATCTCATTAATATTTTTTACAACGGGTATCAGCCTGGTGCGTAATACTAAGGATGAAGCGGCTTAAATGTGCATGTTAGCTGCAAATTGCATAGTTACTCACCCGGTCTGCGCTTCGCTGGACCACCCTCTCTCCGGCTGTGCCGCAAAGAGGGTGGGAAAAAATTAAAATCCCCTCTTTGCGCAGCATAGAGGGGTGACGAGCGTAGCGAAGTCGGGGTGAAGTCGGGGTGAGTCCACACGTTGGCTTAATTTACCCTATGTCTTTTTTATCTGCTGATATTTTAAATAGCCGGATTAAGGCTGATCTCCCCGGTGTCGGATATAAGTAATCCCGCATCGGGGAAATCAGCTTCTGTAAGTTCCCTGATCCGGATAGCAGCACGGTTAAGCGAATCAAGCTCAAGCCCTTTATCATGCGCCTGCCTTAGGGATATGATGCGTCCGTTTAAAAACTCCCCCTTTTTGTTCAGCTTTACTTTTAATAATGGCGCCAGGCCGCAAACCCCTGCCACACTTACTGATTTATAAGTACAAAAGTTACCGAGACTGTAAGCGATCAGCCGGTTTTTATAAACCTCCATTGCCCGGCTCACGTGCGGGCCATTGCCCAATATAATATCCGCACCGGCATCAATAGCATTATGGGCAAAGGCATTTACATCGCCACGCTTTTCGCTGATGAATGATTCCATTGCAAAAGGAATATGTTCATAAGCTACGCCCTCGCCACCACCATGAAACGATACAATGAGAATATCACATTGCTGTTTCAGTTGGCTTATGATACGGGTTGCGTTCTTTAGGTTGAGAATAGGCAGGGTATTGGCATTGGGGGCAAAAGCGCAAAAGCCATATTTAACACCGTTACGTTCGAACACTGTGGAGGGGTGGCTAAGCAATCCGCCATAATTAATCCCTATGCTATCAAGTACGTGAGTGGTACTTATCCGGCCCGTATCGCCAAAATCGCCTATATGATTATTGGCCAGGCTCAGCAAGTTAAAACCGGCGTTTTTAAAAACGCCGGCATAAGCCGTTGGCATCCTGAACAGGTACGCCTTGCTTCTTTGATGCAGTTTATAATGTGCCGGATTTCCTCCGTCAAGCAAGCTGCCTTCAAGATTGCCAAAGGTTACGTCGGCGTTTCTTAGTTCGTCGGCAATAACATTAAAGCTGTTTTTAGCACTGTCAGGCGGGAGGGTGTAATTATTAGGGTACGATGTTCCGAGCATCATATCACCAACAGCGGCAATGGATATGGATGAATCATGCTGAACAACGGCTGTAGTTGTTGTAGCGGCAGTATCGGGTTTAGGTGCAGGGGCCAGGATTTGTTTTTTATTTGGCGGATGGTTACACGCCTGTAAAAACAGCGCCAGGCAGGCTGCCGTGAGCAATAAAAATTTCATTATAAAAAAAATCCCCTCACCGGGATGAAGGGACCAAAATAGTTTATTTATTTCAAAATCGTTTAGTTCTTGCTTTCGTCTACGTCGTCGCCCATGTCGTTGCTACCCGTCGATGCCGAACCTTTAAACTCGTCCTTAAATGAAGCTAACAACCTGCCGCCTTTATAAAAGAAACGGCTGTAGTAAGCATCGTCAAGGCTACTGATGGCTACACCCCTTGACGAGGCATGAGCAAATTTATTATTACCTAAATAAATACCTACATGCGAAATGCTGCGGCTGTGGATCTTAAAGAAAACCAAATCGCCTTCTTTTAACTCATCCTTACCAACAGGGTTAACCATGCTGAAAATATCGCGTGAGTTACGTTTAATATCAAGGTTAAAAACTTCGCTGTACAATTCTTTGGTGAAGGCTGAGCAGTCAATGCCTCTTCTTGAGCTTCCGCCAAAATGGTAAGGGGTACCAATCCAATCGTAAACAAAGTGAAAAAGTTTCATGTTTGAGGTAGCAGATAAAGCAACTCCCATAATTTGGGAAAAGTATGCTTTACCTAAACTTTCCTGGTCGTCTTTGTTATCATCACTGGTGCTTTGGGCACTTTTGGTTTGAGCTTGTGAAGCTACGACGCTGAAAAGTAAGGCAATAGCCAGGGCAAATTTCTTCATTTAATCAGTTTGTTTGTTGAGTTAGGACAACAAATTGTTTATTAAATCAGACACTATGTCTATCGTGCTCTACAAAACTATTTATATTTTTTAAAATTGCAAATAAATGCAGCTTATTTTTCAAAAAATATAAAAAAGTGCTTTTTATTACACATCCTTTTAATAAACAGGCTTTTGTACGTGTATTAATGTAATTTGGTTGTAATTATTTAAAGGCTTTTTTTAGTCTTTCGCGAAAAACAACCCTTCTAAAACTTCGCAAAACGATAATTTATTGCCTCCTGGTGTGTTTTTTTAAGTTCTATTTTAACTCAATGGGACATGCCAAACTAATAAACAGCCGGTTTGTTGTGTTTAAATAAACTTTAAGGCCACCAAATAAAATTTTGCAACAATTTGCTTGAGGTTTCGATATTTTGCAGGATATAATTAGATTTGCGCTTTACTCCAAAAAGGTTGTTTAATACATGAGTTCAATCGAAATAAACAAGGACACCTACCTGATGTGGTACGAACAGATGCTATTGATGCGCAGGTTCGAAGAAAAAACAGGACAGTTATACGGACAACAAAAGATCAGGGGCTTTTGCCACTTATATATTGGGCAGGAGGCTGTTTTGGCCGGAGCCATGTCTGTAATTAAACCTGAAGACAGTATGATCACCGCATATCGCGATCATGCTCATGCACTTGCTAAAGGTGTAACTCCAAACGCCATTATGGCCGAAATGTATGGTAAAGCTACCGGATGCTCAAAAGGCAAAGGTGGTTCTATGCACATGTTTGATAAAGAAAAACATTTTTATGGTGGTCACGGCATTGTGGGCGGCCAGGTACCACTGGGTGCCGGGATTGCTTTTGCCGAAAAATATAAAGGTACCGAGTTTGTGAACATTGCCTATATGGGTGATGGTGCCGTACGCCAGGGCGCGCTTACCGAAACCTTTAATATGGCTGCGCTTTGGAAACTGCCTGTAATTTTTGTTTGCGAAAACAATGGTTATGCCATGGGTACTTCTGTTGAGCGTACAACCGCGCAGACTGATATTTATAAACTAGGCCTGCCTTATGGAATCCCTTCATCGCCGGTTGATGGTATGGACCCTGCTGCGGTACACGTAGCAATGGACGAAGCTGTTCAGCGCGCACGTGCAGGCGAAGGCCCAACCTTCCTTGAAATGCGTACTTACCGCTATAAAGGTCACTCCATGTCCGATCCGCAAAAGTATCGTACTAAAGAGGAGTTGGAAAGCTATAAAGCGAAAGACCCTCTTGAGGCTACCAAACAAACTATCCTTGCCGAAAAATATGCTGATGAAGCATGGTTTGACGAAATGGACGCTAAGATCAAAGCTATTGTTGACGAAGCTGTGAAGTTTGCTGAAGAATCGCCATGGCCGGATGCATCTGAATTATATACAGATGTTTACGTTCAAGAAGATTACCCTTATATAAGGGACTAAGTTTTAAGTCGAAAGTACTAAGTCGAAAGCCTATAGTCTTTGCGGTCAAAAAAAAGACTTCAGGCTAAAAACTTCAGACTTTAAACTTCACGATAAGAACTAACTATATTTATACTGAATTTATAATACTATTAATATATGGCCGAAGTAGTAAAAATGCCTAAAATGAGCGATACCATGACCGAAGGGGTATTAGCGAAATGGCATAAAAAAGTTGGCGACAAGGTTAAATCGGGCGATGTACTGGCCGAGATTGAAACTGATAAAGCTACCATGGATTTTGAATCGTACCAGGATGGTACATTGCTGTATATAGGTATACAGGAAAGTGCTGCCGCCCCGGTTGATTCTGTAATTGCCATTTTAGGTAAAGAAGGTGAAGATTATAAGTCTTTACTTGACCAGGCTGGCAGTGGCGCTGCCGCAGAGCCTGCTAAGGAAGCGGCACCAGCTGCCGACAAAGCACCTGCCGCTACTCCGGCACCAGCCGCCCCTAAGGTTGATTTATCAAGCATTCCGGCTACGGTTATCCGCATGCCATTATTGAGCGATACCATGACCGAAGGTACCATTGAAAAATGGAACTTTAAAGTTGGCGATAAAGTAAAAGCAGATGATTCACTTGCTGATGTGGCAACCGATAAGGCTACCATGGAAGTTGTGGGTTACGAAGCCGGTACCTTGTTATATATAGGTGTTAAAGAAGGTGAAGCCGCTAAAGTAAATGATATCATTGCCATAGTAGGTAAAGAAGGTACCGACATTACCCCGTTATTACAGGATGGTGGTTCGGCCCCTGCCGCCGCTGAAGCTGCCCCTTCTGCTGAAGCTAAAACAGCTGAAGCTGCCCCTGCTGCCACAACTGAAAGCTCATCTGATGATGATAGTCGCGTAAAAGCATCTCCGCTGGCACGTAAAATAGCTAAAGATAAAGGTATCAACCTTAATGATGTAAAAGGCAGCGCTGAAGGCGGCCGTATCATTAAAAAGGATGTGGAAGAATATACACCGTCGGCTAAACCGGCTGCGGCTCCTGTTACTGAAGCTGCACCTGCTGCCGCTCCGGCTGCTGCTGCAAAAGCACCTATCGTATTGCCAACCTTTACAGGCGAAGAGAAATTCAGCGAAAGGCCGGTTACTCAAATGCGTAAAGCTATCAGCCGCCGCCTAAGCGAAAGCTTGTTTACTGCTCCGCATTTCTATGTAACCATGAGCATTGATATGGACCAGGCTATTGTGGCCCGTACCCGTATGAACGAGATCGCCCCGGTTAAAATTTCATTTAATGATTTTGTTGTTAAAGCCTGCGCTGTTGCTTTAAGGCAGCACCCTGCTATCAACTCATCATTCCTGGGTGATAAGATCCGCACTAATGAGCACGTTCACGTTGGCGTTGCCGTTGCTGTTGACGAAGGTTTATTGGTACCGGTTATCAAATTTGCCGATGGTAAATCATTAAGCCACATTTCGGTTGAAGTGAAAGAGTTTGCAGGCAAAGCAAAATCTAAAAAACTACAGCCAAACGAAATGGAAGGTTCTACTTTCACCATTTCAAACCTTGGTATGTTTGGCGTTGACGAGTTTACGGCCATCATTAACACACCAAACGCATGTATACTTGCTGTAAGCGGTATTCAGGCTGTTCCGGTTGTTAAAAATGGTGCGGTAGTACCTGGCAACATCATGAAGGTTACCCTGAGCGCCGACCACCGCGTGGTTGACGGTGCTACAGCTGCTGCCTTCCTGCAAACATTAAAGCAATTATTAGAAGAGCCGGTAAGGCTGCTGATATAATTTCGGATATCGGATTTTCGATTTCGGATTTTGAAAAGCGATGGGTTTAGGCTCATCGCTTTTTTTGTTTATGGGATAAATTATAAAAAATGTCATTGCAGCGCAGCGTGGCAATCTCGTAACCAATGCCAGTTCGATATGTATGGCTACGATTGCCACGTCGCCCCGGATGCTCTTTACCCATGCCGCTCTTCGCAATGACATTTTTTTATTAACGGCAGTTTATGTCTGCAAAAAAATGACACAATGACCTAATGACTTCAATGACCTATATGTGTATATTCACGGCAAATTTTGATGTATGACACTTTATAGCTTTTTTAAGGAATTTCATTCCGGTTTCAGGTACATTGTTATTGTACTGGTATTGCTGGCCCTTGTACGTGCCTTTATGGGCTGGCTGGGTAAAAGACCATATGGCGAGGGCAACCGTAAGCTTAACCTGTTTGCCATGATCTCGGTACATACACAATTTTTGCTGGGCATCATCCTGTTTTTTATCAGTCCGATGGTGCAGTTTAGCAAGGATACCATGAAAAACCCTGTTACCCGCTATTTCACGGTTGAGCATTGGGTAATTATGCTTATTGCCATTGTTTTGATTACTATCGGGCACAGCAAATCAAAGAAAGCAGCACTGCCCGAGGCTAAGCATAAAGCCATCGCTATCTTCTATTTAATAGGGATTGTACTTATTTCGGCAGGTATTATGCTTATTCCACAGTAATTCTACGTAGCTAATAGGATTTAGCAAATAAATAATTTCACAAAAAATTTGACAATTCAAATTTCTTTATAAATTTGTGACCGCGATGATTAAAAACACACATAAAAATAGCTGGTGGCACCAATTAAATTGGCAGCCGGCTTGCGCTTTTTGATCAGAGACAACCTAATCAATTGTGAACCTAAATAGGAAACCCGGCGACCCCAATTCGCCGGGTTTTTTTGTTTTAAGATATTTGAAAAATAAACATGAGCACATTTAAAATTACTACAACTTATAAAAAGCTGCTGGCCGATACCACTACACCAGTGAGCATTTACCTTCGCCTGCGCGATGTATTTCCTAACTCGCTGCTGCTGGAAAGCTCCGATTATCACAGCCGCGAAAACAGCACCAGCTACATTTGCTGCGAACCGCTCAGCGGCATTGTGCTCAATAACGGTATCCTTAAAAAACAATACCCCGATGGTAGCCAGGAAGTACACGAGGCTGGTACGTTTGATTTGATTGAACAGCTTAACAATTTTACCGGTAGCTTTGAAACCGACTCGCTGCCGCTAAAAATGATCACCAATGGCTTGTTTGGTTACTTTACCCACGAGGCCGTTGAACATTATGAAACCATTAAACTAAAGCAAAGCGATGATGCTACACGCCAGATCCCGGTGATGCAGTACCATATTTACAGGTACATCATCGCTATCGACCACTTTAAAAATGAACTTTACATATTTCATAATCAGCCCGAAGGTGCACCAACCAATGGCGGTATCGAAAAACTGGAATACCTCATCAAAAACAAAAACTTCCCCGAGTATAGCTTTAAAAGCAATGGCGATGAAAAATCGAACCTTACCGGCGATGAGTTCATTGCCATAGTGGAGAAAATGAAGCAGCACATTTATCGGGGCGATGTTTTCCAGATAGTACCTTCAAGGGCTTTCTCCCGTACTTTCCTGGGCGATGAGTTTAACGTTTACCGCGCCCTGCGTTCTATAAACCCATCACCATATCTCTTCTATTTTGATTTTGGCGATTTCAGGATCTTTGGCTCATCGCCCGAGGCGCAGATCACCATAAAAAATAATGTGGCTAACATATTCCCGATAGCCGGAACATTTAAACGCAGCGGTGATGATGAGCGCGATGCTGAGCTGGCCCGCAACCTGGAAAATGACCCTAAGGAGTCGGCAGAACATGTAATGTTGGTTGACCTGGCCCGTAACGACCTGAGCCGTCATTGTGAAAATGTAACCGTGAAGGCATTTAAAGAGGTTCAGTATTACTCGCACCTGATCCATTTGGTATCACACGTAAGCGGAAAACTGAAGCCCGGCGTATCGGCCTTTAAAGTTGTAGCTGATACTTACCCGGCGGGCACGCTGAGCGGCGCTCCAAAATACCGTGCCATGGAGATCATCGATGAAAACGAAAATATAAAACGCAGCTTTTACAGCGGTGCTATAGGTTTCCTGGGCTTCAACGGAGATTTTAACCATGCTATTATGATCCGTTCGTTTTTAAGCAAGAACAATACGTTGCATTACCAGGCAGGCGCCGGCATAGTCGCCGGTTCGATCCCCGAAAGTGAGCTAAGGGAGGTTGATACCAAGATCTCGGCTTTGAGAAGGGCTTTTGAACTGGCGGAGGAGCTGTAACCCCCTACCCCCCTGAAGGGGGAACAATAGTGAATAATAATTTTGACAAATATTGAAGATATATAAAACAAAATGAAAGAAAATACAAATACAACGGAAAGCACCCCCTTTAGGGGGCGGGGGGGGATTCTGATCATCGATAATTACGATTCCTTTACCTATAACCTGGTGCATTTGGTTAACGAGCTCGGCCTGGAATGCGAGGTTTGGAGAAATGATCAGTTTGCTATTGAGGATGTGGAGGCTTTTGATAAGATCATCCTATCGCCGGGGCCGGGCATTCCTTCAGAGGCTGGTTTGCTCCTGGATGTTATAGCAAAGTATGCACCCACCAAAAGCATATTTGGGGTATGCCTTGGTCAGCAGGCGATTGCCGAAGTATTTGGCGGGAGCCTGTACAATCTTAACCAGCCTATGCACGGTATCGCGACGCCGATAAAAGTGACCGATGGCGATGAAGAACTATTTGCCGGTTTGCCCGAAAGCTTTAAAGTTGGGCGTTACCACTCATGGGTAGTAAGCGGCAATGACCTGCCCGATTCATTGCAGGTTACCGCTATTGATGAAGCCGATAATTCTATCATGGCGCTTAAGCATAAACAATACGATGTAAGGGGCGTACAATTCCACCCCGAATCGATCCTGACCGATTATGGTAAGGAAATGATGCAAAACTGGCTTAAGGCTTAGTTTTATGAAATAATGATAACTTTGAAAAATTGATATAACGTCCCCGCAGGGGCTCTCGCAGAGGACCCTGATATCTGCGGCCATGCATGTGACGAACCGCAGGGGCTCTCGCAGAGGACCCTCGCGGGGTGCAGGACACTTAGCGGTGCGCGGTGGCCGCGTTAGGGATTGCAGTGAAAAGCCCACAGCGCGGGTTGGGATTGGGGGCAGGAAAAGAGAGGACTTGCAACGAAAAGCCCGGGCCGCAGGCAACGCACATGTTATAAAATTGATTGAAAAATACACTTATTAACCAATAGCTTACAACTATGTCATTATAAGGAAGAGAGCAATTAGCCCCCTCTAAATCTTCTACGGAAAGGAAGATTTAAAAAGCATTTAAAATCCTCTCCTCTGGACGGGGTTGGGTAAGACTAATTGCTTCGCGCCTCACAATGACATAAATATTAGTGCTTCGATCCTATGACGATACTTGATAAAATAGTTGCCAACAAAAAAAGAGAGGTTGCTTCGGCAAAAAAACGTACATCATATACCGTACTTGAAGAATCGGATCATTTTCACCGTGAAACCTATTCATTCAAAGAATTTCTGCTCGATCCCTCACGTACCGGTATCATAGCCGAGTTTAAGCGTAAATCGCCTTCAAAAGGTATTATTAACGATAAAGTGCGGGTTAGCGCCGTTACAACAGATTATGCCGCTGCCGGCGCTTCGGCACTTTCAGTTTTAACTGACCGTAACTTCTTCATGGGCCGCAAAGCCGATCTGGTGAAAGCGCGTTCGGTAAACAGCATCCCTGTATTGCGCAAGGATTTTATGATAGATGAGTACCAGGTGATAGAAGCCAAGTCATTAGGCGCCGATATTATCCTGCTCATAGCCGCTATACTTACACCTGCCGAAATTGATACCCTGGCCAAACTTGCCAAAAGTATAGGCCTTAACGTATTGCTTGAGGTACATAACCTCGAAGAACTGGAACGCAGCATTAACCCTAACCTGGATGCCATTGGCGTAAATAACCGCAACCTGGCCGATTTTACCGTGTCGGTTGAAACATCTTACAAATTGGCTAAACATATCCCCGCCGAGTTTATGAAGATTTCGGAAAGCGCCATCAGCGATCCCGAAACTATCAGGCACCTTAAACTGGAAGGTTTCAATGGTTTTCTTATTGGCGAAACTTTCATGAAACAGCAGGATCCGGGACAGGCTATGCGTGATTTTGTGGCTTTGTTATAAGCCAATCCGGATCTTTAAAGTATTATTACATCGCTGCCCGGGGCTGAAACGCTTACCGGCAGATCCCGTAATTGTATGAGGTACACTATCGTGCCTCTTTTATACCCGGTTATTTTCCTAACCGGGTATTTTTTTAACCTATAAAATAAATAATTTCACCTGGGTATCATTGTTCATTTTGTTGGCGTTTTATCAAACCTATTTTTAGTATTTTACGTAAAAAGGCGCACATCATTGCCGGATTGGTATAACATAAAAGTATTGTTTGCCAATCTTAAAACTGTGCTCAATAAGGGGAGTTGTTAAAATGAGCCGCTTGCAGCCACATTTATTGAGTATAAAGAGACTTATGAAGAACATTAATAAGCCGTTGCTTGTACTATTCCTGTTGGTTATTTGTTCATTAGCAGGGTATAGTCAAGTTTGTACATTGAATGTAACCATATCCTCAACAGCTAATACGATATGTTCGGGAAAGAATGTAACGTTAACTGCTAACCTATCGGGTGGTACAGGCCCATTTACCTATATCTGGAACACCGGTGAAAATACGCCATCTATTGATGTAAACAAAGCCGGAACGTATACTGTAACGGTTAGTGATAAAACCCCGGGCTGCCAGCCAAAAGTTGCCAGTATTCCGATTACCGCTGTAGCTTCTCCAAATCCGCCTACGGTAGCCAATCAGGTTGTTTGCCCCAATACTTCGGCAACATTAACAGCAACGGCTCCCGGAGGAACTTACCAGTGGTATGATGCCGGTGGCAATTTCCTGTTTACAGGTAACCCATATGTAACAGGCCCAATTACCCAGGGCACCATTTTTTATGTGGAAACCACTATAGGAAGTTGTACCAGTACACGAAGTTCGGTTGTTGTTAATGTAACAGGCCGGCCAGGCATTCAGGCAGATCCGGTGTGTTATGGTAGCCCCGCAACGTTAATAGCATCGGGTGCCGACAGTTATGCCTGGTATTCAAATTCCGCGGGAACAGGAACTCCATTGAGCAACGATGCAACCTATATAACGCCCCCATTATTTGCAAATACTACTTATTATCTTTTTACAGTAATTAAAGGTTGTACCAGCTCCGGTATACCTGTAGTTGCCCGAATCAATGCGCCACCTGCAGTTCCCGTACTTCCCGCCGGTGGCTACAGCACTTGTTCCGGATCGGCTATTACGCTGCATGCTGATGCCTCGGGGGTAGCTGAGTGGTTTGATGTGCCTTCAGGAGGCACGCCGTTAATTTCAAGTCCGGATTATACAACGCCGGTGCTTACCTCTGCGGTAACTTATTATGTGCAAACACGGGTAGGCGATTGCACAAGCGACCGTATTGCGGTGCCCGTATCTGTAACGCAAATACCGGCCGCGCCACCTTCGCAGTCACCGTCTGCCTGTTATGGCACCGGTATTACCTTAACTGCCGATCCATCGCCTACCGGCGCATATAACTGGTATACAGCTGCCACAGGTGGCAGTTCGGTTGGTACCGGCAATACTTTTCAAACCCCGGCTTTAACAAGTAATAAAACTTATTATGTTGAGCATACCACCGGCGGTTGCACAAGCGAACGTACCCCGATAACAATTACTGTTACCCCTGCCCCGGATGCACCGGTGGTGCCCGACGGGCCGGTAATTTGTAATGGGGCAACAGCCTCTTTAACGGCAACATCGGCACAAGGCGGAAGTTTTCAATGGTTTACCGCGGCCACCGGCGGTAACTCTATATTTTCGGGCGATACATTTACAACTCCCGCTTTAACGGCCACCACAACTTATTATGTTCAAACCACGGTAGGAACATGTATCAGCGAGAGGTCGGCAATTACTGTGACTGTTCTTGATCCGATCCCTGCCCCTGCTGTGCAACCGGTTCCGGCAATATGTGCCGGTACATCGGCCACACTTACAGCAACAGGCTCGCCCGATGAATATGAATGGTATGACCAGGCCACCGGCGGTAACCTGTTGGTAACCGGCAACACCTATGTTACGCCGGAGCTAACTGCAAATACCACTTATTATGTACAAAGTATAGCTAATGGCTGTAGCAGCCAGCGTACCCCGGTAACCGTACAGGTTACCCCACTGCCTGCCGCCCCAACGGTTAACGGTACTGCAACGGTATGCCCCGGCGACCCTGCCAGCTTAAGCGTTCCGGCTTCGGGCGCAACCATTCAATGGTATACTGGTGCTACAGGCGGTACACCGGTGCATACCGGCAACACTTATACTACCGATCCTTTGTTTGCACAAACAACTTTTTATGCCGAGGCCGTTAATGGCACATGTGTTAGTCCGCGTACCGCTTTCACGGTATCAATAACATCTATTATTGACCCCCAGTTCCGGTATCCTTCGGGCACGATATGTACATCGGGAAGTAATGTAAAGCCTGCTATTCTTAATCCGGCCGGTGGTACTTTTTCGTCATCACCCGGGCTGGTTTTTGTGAGTAACACCACCGGCGAAATCAATGTGGCGGCAAGTATTCCCGGAAAATATACCATTACCTTTACTTATGGAGGTTCATGCGCGGGAACGGCCAGCCAAAGCATATCCATAGTAACAACACCGGATGCTACTTTTACATATAATACCCCCATCTGTAACGATGTAAAAAACCCGCTGCCGGTTTTCCAGCCGGGGGCAAGTGCCGGCGTTTTCAGCGAACCGACCGGTAATATCGTATTTAAGAATCCCGGCACCGGCGAGATTGATCTGGTGAGAAGCCACGCCGGGGGGCCGTACACCATAACCAATACCATAGCCGCAAGCAGCGGCTGTCCGCAAAGTATTGCTACCAACACTATAACCATTTATAATAGGGTTATCGTTGATGCAGGCCCGGATCAAACCGTGAAGCAGGGCGATCCTGTACAATTGGCCGGCAGTTTTGGAGGGGGGGCTACATCAGTAAAATGGAAAACAGATGGCGCGGGGACATTCTCCGATGATACAAAGAAGGACGCTGTTTACACCCCTGCCGCAGGAGAAAAAGTTGCAACACTAACTTTAACATCTAATGATCCTGCGGGACCTTGCGGTTCAAAATCAAGCACAGTTACCATAACTATAAACCCGGTGCCCGCCGCGCCGACGGCCCCTGGTAAATCTGTTTGTACAGGCAGTACAACTAACCTCGTAGCTACAGCACCGGGCGGAACATACCGCTGGTATAGCGATGCTACCGGTGGAACACCTCTTAAGGTTGGCCCGATATTTACAACCCCGCCAATACTAAACGATATTACTTATTATGTTGCGACAACGGTGGGCGGTATTACCAGTGCGCGTACCCCTGTTTTGGTTAAGGCTATACCCCCTCCGGCAGCACCTACGGTTGGCACCGATAACACAGCAACGGTTTGTGAAGGCCAATCTGCAATACTTACCGCAAGCGGTTCAACAGGCACTTACACCTGGTACAATGTGCCCGTCGGAGGAACCCCTGTACACCAGGGAAACCCTTTTCCTACAGCTCCGTTAACCATCAACAGAACTTATTATGTGGAGACTAAGGTTAATGACTGTATTAGTGAACGCACTAAAGTTGATGTAAAAGTTACGCCCGCCCCACAGGTAATAAGCAGCGCCACAGGCGATCCGATATGCAGCGGTACCGCGCTAAATTACGCGATCACCGCCGACCAGCCCGGCGCCACTTTCTCATGGGACCGCCCCGCGGTTGCCGGCATCAGTAACCCCCCGGTAACGGGCCAAACATCAAGCTCAATTACCGAAACACTGTTAAATAACGATGCAAACGGTGCGGCTGTTGACGTGGTATATAAAATAACACCATATTTAAACGGTTGCCCCGGGCCTGTGTTTACATACACAGTAAAGGTAAATGCCACCCCTGTTGTTACAAGCGCTTCGCCAGGCCCGGTTTGTAATGGTACAAGCACCAATTATGAAGTTAAATTTAACACCCCGGTAAAAAGCTTTACATGGAGCAGGGATGCTGTTGCAGGCATCAGTAATGCCGCTGTAACAGGGCAGGCCGCGCGTACCATAAAAGAGGTGCTTTACAATACCACCACTGAGCCTGTTGAAGTTACCTATATGTTTAATTTTAAAACGGGCGACTGTCCGGGAGTTCCTTATCCGCTTAAGGTAACGGTTAACCCGGGAGCGGTAATTACCAATCCACCACCTTCAGAGCCGAAATGTAACAACACACCACTGGGGCTTACTTTAACATCCAATATATCTACGGCTACTTTTTTATGGAGCAGGCCGGCTGTCACCGGCATCAGCAATGCCCCGGTTACCGATCAAACCGCTAACCCTATTAATGAAGCACTGGTTAATACTACAACAAACCCTATCCAGGTTTCTTATATCATAACACCCGTAGCATTTGACTGTCCGGGCACTCCAGTTAAATATACGGTAACTGTAAGGCCCCAGACATTAAAAATAGAAGGGCACAGCAACAGCCCCGTTTGCGAAGGCAATGATATTATACTGCAAACCCAGCCTATAGGTGGTGCAACATATTTGTGGACCGGTCCCAACAATTTTAGTTTGGAAACTCAAAGCCCAAGCACAACCATTCCAAACGCCACCGCCGCTAACGCCGGTACCTATAATTTGTATTTGATAATTAATAGATGCCCGGGTGAGCCAAGTCCAGTAGATGTTATGGTTGATCCGATTCCAGTTGTTGTTCCCGGCCCTTCGCATAACGTATGTATCAATGATCCATTCATTCAACTTGCCGGTGAGGTACATAGCACAACCAATACCGGGATCTGGGGCTTAGGGCCCGGTGCCAGTGGCAGTTTCTCTAAGCAGGATGAGCTCAGGGGACAATATTTCCCATCGAAGGAGGATAGAGCTGCAGGATCAGTTACTTTAATCCTAACGTCAACTGGGAAAGATTTTTGCCCTGTATCAAAGGAAGTCACATTTAAGTTTGCGCCAGATCCTGGTGCCGATGCCGGACCGCCAAGCATCGATAATGTTTGTATCCAGAGCCCAATGGTGCCGCTGAGCGGACAGGTATTTTCCGGAACTACAGTAAAATGGACATCGGCATCGGGATTGGGGCGATTTATCCCTTCGGATAATATACTAAATCCAAGCTTTCAGCCCGACCCAATAGATATTGCAAAAGGCTCGGTTAAATTGATACTTACCGCAACCCAGGCCGATAATTGTCATACGCCGACTGATGACATCACCATTAATTTTGTTCCGCCGCCGACGGTGCAGGCAGATGCAGCCGGCGATACGAGATATGTTTTAAAAGGGCATACCATCACTTTAAACCCGGTAGTAGGCAGCGAAAACGTAACCTATGAATGGACACCGGCCACCGGTCTGGATAACCCTACAGCTAAAAACCCGGTAGTAACCGGCGATCAGGATATAATTTATCAACTGAAAATCACCGATAAGTCAAACGGCTGCGTTAACAAGAGCACTGTTGCGGTTAAGGTTTCGCCGGTAATAAACGTTAGTAACACCTTTACACCAAACGGTGATGGGGTAAATGACTATTGGGAAATTAAAGGCTTAGTAGCGTATGAAAACAGCACAGTTGATGTTTACAACCGCTACGGGCAACTTTTATTTCATTCTGTAGGCTATCCTAAACCCTGGGATGGCACTTATCAGGGAAAACCGCTACCGTCCGGTACTTACTACTATATAGTAAATACAAAGATGAATAACATTGTTATTTCGGGCTATGTAGTGATTTTGAGGTGATGGAATGCAATTAGCAAACAATTTAATGAGTTACCGACGCTTAATTGTTAACCAATAAGTTTTCAGCCGCCCTGATACTGCATTTTTGATATTTTACATAAGCCGCAACTGCCCGCTTCCGAATGCTTGATTGCGATTCGTTATTGACATAGCCTGTTATTGCATCATGGAGAGTGTAGGCCTCGGGGCACATGAGCCCGGTTGTTAAAAGCAGGGGATTAGCTTTGGCAGTACTAATAAAATCGCCAAAGTATTTTTTGCTGATACAGGCCAAAATGATGCAATCCCGGGTTTTGCTATCTGCATTTTTAAATTCGTTGGGTAGTTTGAAGTCCATCAGCCCATCATGACCAATATAAGCCAGCAATTGCGCATTGCCATTAATGCCTATAACCCGTCTGTTATAATGTATGGTATCCTTTAATTGGCCCGCGCAACTAAATAAAAAATCTTCGGTAGTTTTTTCAATAGCCTGGCCATCCCAGGCATCGGCTACTAAATAAACCTTTTTTGTGCGATGCCGAAAGATGAGCCTTTCCAGTATCATTGGGCTTCTTTTTTGTTTTTTAAGCAATTGCCAGTCTTTACTTTTTTTAAAATAGGTGCGCACACCGTTATCGCTGCCCCAATATAAATTGGTTTCGGGATCCTGACCATTTCCAATTACGGGCGGCACAGGTACTATTCCCTGATATTTATTATCGCAAAGGGCAACAAAAACATGGATTACTTTAAAAGCGGTATCAGTATAAGCAATGGTTTTAAATTTGGGCACAGCCGCATGGCTGCTACCAGTTTGGGCAGGCTGTTTTACAGATGGTTTGCACGAGCAAATGAATAAACATATCGATACCGTAAAAATCCGGATCTTGATATGTGCTATGTAACCCATCGCCTGTTTATTTAAAAATAACGCTTTATTATTTTATTGATAGCCATCCCCCAAAACTGCCCTAAAGCATCGGCCCCCTTTTTATTGGGGTGAAGATAAAAAGTACCTTGTTTACCGTTCTCGGGGATGAGATCAGTTAAATGATTTTTTTCGAAGTAGGCGAACGCTTTGGTATCGCCCACAAAAACCTGTTTGGGATTTGTAACTGCATATGCTTTTATAAGCTCATCTATCATCGGCACATAACTCTGCAACCTGCTCAGGCCTTCCTGTAAATATTTGGAGCCATTATAGGTGTTAGGGCTATACCATAACGGGTGCTGGAAAATGATAACCGCTTTTGGAAAATCGGCTAAAAGTTTATCAGCTATGGTCTTTAAATTTTTTTGATAATCTTCAGGCGATACGGGAGCACCATGCGGCCCGTGTATAGCACTGTCATTTGTGCCAAGTTTTACCGAAAATATGAGTAATGCGTCCTTATTGGTAAAAGCGTTAGCCGCTTCTTCAACTTTGGCAAAAGTACCTGTGCCTGGCAAAAAATCGAGCGTAGTGTAGCCGCTATGGCCCTGGTTACTGAAACTTACTGTGTCCAGGTTCTTTTGTTTTTGCAGATAAGTTACAGTAGTAGCCGGGGGCGCTTCCGTAGCGGGATCGGCCAGCTGCACACCCTGGGTAATACTGTTGCCTATGAATACGATGTTTAAATTTGGTTTTTTATGCTGCGCGAATGTTATTGCCGAGGCAACGAATAACAGAACAACAGCTAACAGGTATTTTTTCATTTATAAATTGAGTATTGAAATTAAAAAATCGTTACCATTTTATCCCCATATTCCAGAACATGAAAGCCCATTTATCAACCTGGCCATTGATGAGCTGGGCTGTACTTTGTCCTGCTCCGTGGCCGGCATTGGTTTCAATGCGGATAAGTGTTGGCGCAGTACCCTGCTGGTATTCCTGCAGGCGTGCCGCAAATTTAAAGGAATGGGCGGGTACTACACGGTCGTCATGATCGGCGGTAGTAACCATGGTAGCAGGGTAAATGCCCGGTTTAAGGGCATGGTATGGTGAGTAGTTATAAAGATATTTAAACATTTGTTCCGAATCTTCGGCGGTGCCATAATCATAGCTCCAGCCGGCCCCGGCAGTAAATTTATTATACCTCAGCATGTCCAGCACGCCTACGGCAGGGAATGCTACTTTAAACAGGTCGGGACGCTGGGTTAGCATAGCGCCGATAAGCAGGCCTCCGTTTGAGCCGCCCGAAACGGCAAGGTAATCTTTGGAAGTATATTTATTTTTGATAAGGTATTCGGCCGCGGCAATAAAATCATCAAACACATTTTGTTTTTTTAGCTTGATGCCTTTGCGGTGCCAGGTTTCGCCATACTCGCCGCCGCCCCGCAGGTTAGGCACAGCATAAATACCTCCATGCTCAAGCAATATGATGTTTGATGTACTGAAAGCAGGGGTTAAGCTAACGCCAAAACCACCGTAAGCATACAGCAAGGTTGGGTTTTGCCCGTTAAGTACCGTCCCTTTTTTATAGGTGATGATCATTGGGATCTTTGTTTTATCCTTTGAGGTATAAAACACCTGTTTTGATTCATACTGTTCAGGATCAAACTTTGCCCCCGATTTTTTATAGACAGAGGAGGCACCGGTTTCAATATCCAGCTTAAAAATAGTAGGCGGGTATATATAATTTGTAAAAGTGTAATAGGTAACCTTCTCTTCTTTTTTTGTGCCGAAACCCGACGCGGAGCCTATTGATGGCAACTGGATAGTACGTTCAAGTTTGCCATCCATATTATATTGCTGGATCAGCGAGGTGGCATCCTGCAGGTATTCGGCAAAAATTTTACCTCCGCCGGTAGTGGCGCTTAATACGTTTTTAGTTTCGGGGATAAGGTTTTTCCAATGGGTAATGCCGGGTTCGGCAGCATCAACAGTAACTATTTTAAAATTGGGCGAGTAGATATTGGTGAGGATATAAAGCTTGCTTCCCACATTATCCAAAACGCTGTGCTGGTTATCAAAATTGTTCACAACGTTAATGATCTGGCTGCCGGGTTTGCTTAAATCCCGGATATAAAGTTCGTTGCCGGTTGTTGAAGTGGCGGCTGTGATCACCAAAAAGCGTTCATCCTCGGTAAGATAAGCTCCTATGTAACGGCGAGGGGTTTTATCACCGCCGAAGACCAGCTTATCGGTACTTTGAGGTGTGCCCAGCTTATGGTAATAAAGTTTATGAAATTGTGTCATACCCGAAAGCTGGCTGCCTTCTGTCGGCTTATCGTAGCTGCTGTAATAAAAGCCATCGGTACCATGCCATGCCAGTCCGCTGAATTTTACATCTTTCAGGGTATCACCCACAACGCTTTTATCTTCGGTGTTAATAATGATAACCTTGCGCCAGTCCGAGCCTCCCTCAGAGATCTGGTAGGCTGCCAGCTCACCGTTTTTGCTAAACTCGATGCCTTGTAAAGAGGTAGTACCATCGGCAGAGAATTTATTCGGGTCGAGAAAAACTTCGGGGGCGCCGTTATCGCCTAATTGGCGGTACAATACATTTTGGCTTTGCAGCCCGTCGTTTTTATAAAAGTAAATGTATTTGCCTTCCTTAAAGGGAGCGCTATATTTTTCGTAATTCCATAAAAACTCCAGGCGCTTATGAATGTCGGCCCGGTAGGGGATCTGATCGAGATAGTTGAACGTTACCTTATTTTCTTCCTGTACCCAGGCTTTGGTATCATCGGCATGGTCATTCTCCAGCCAGCGGTAGGGATCGGGCACTTGTGTGCCAAAATAGGTATCAACAACATCAATTTTTTTTGTTTTAGGGTATGGAAGTGTTTTTATAGTCATTTGTGCATGTGTATAGCTGCAAAATAAAACAGCTAATGCAAATAAACAGAACGTTTTTGTCATGGTTGTTTAAATTACAGGCAACTAAAGATAGCCATTCAGGTTACATTGCCGCAAGGCAATAACGGTTCAAAAGGTTAAAAGTTGTTAATTTTACACCCGGTTGCTGTTTAATTGCCCGTGGCAGGCTATATTAGCGGCGTGAAAAAACTGTTGTAAAATAAGGGCAAGTTGTTAAAAACTAACCCCTTTATTTTTTTGCAGCTGATAACCGGTGTAATTTTTAACCTGAAAGCGGAGCCTGTTATCACCGAAGTATCAATAATAATGCGTTTTTTTACACGTTTGCTTTGCGGTTAAGGATGCAGCGGCAACTTACGGTAATACAGTTACATAATAACAAACATGAAACAAACCCTTACTTTTTTTACAGCAGGCCTTTTAATGCTGCTGGCGTTTACTTCAAAAGCTCAGGATACCAACGATAAAGATGACGAAACCAAAGTAAAACTTAAACCTTATGTGGGCTTAGGTATGGGTATTTCTTATCCGTTAAGCGATTTCCAAAAGGTGGATTATAAAAATAATAAATCGGGCTTTGCAAATAAGGGCGTTACCTTCCAGCTTGACGGAGCATATTATATTTACAGAAATTTTGGTATCGGTTATACTTTTTCATACCAGGACCAAAGCAATTTTTCATATGATGACGACCTGATATTATCGCAAGGCTATACAACCGATTTTAAAGCCGACCAGGGAACCGTAACAGCCGATAAACGTTACCGTAGCTTTAACCTGTTAGTAGGCCCGCAATACACCTTTGTATGGCGAAGCCTGTCATTTGATTTAAGAGCATCGGCAGGTGCTATCAAAAGCCAAACATCACCGCAGTTAACCATTAGTGTTACCGGTGTTGACGCGCAAACCGGCAGCATTACCCAGCAAAGTGCTAAAGGCTATGCTTTCGCTTACGGCGGCAGCGCGGCTATCAGGTTTGATATGGGTGCCGGCTGGGGTTTATCGCTTAAAGGCAATTATGTTAAATCGCAGGGATATGATGTAACCACAACTGGTCGTACGCTTAATGTGGGCCGTTTGGTAACCAAACAGCCAATTACCGAAGGGCAGATTGTATTTGGCTTGTACAAAGCTTTTTAATTGAAGCTAAAGGCGGAATGCATAAAGCTTAAGGCTAAAAAACCTTAATAAGATTATTCTCTTATAAACAAAAAAAGCAGATCAACGGTCTGCTTTTCTTGTTTATAAGGCGCTGATAGCTTGTTAGTTAACCGTGATCTGCTCTGGTTTGTCGGCTACGATTTCGGGCTGGCCTTTAAAAAGTTCAAATGTGCCGGTTGCGCATACGTGTTTTCCTTTTATGGCAGATAGGTCAAGCTTTATTGTGCTGCCTTTTACAGCTATGGTATATTTTTGCCTTGGGTAAGCTGCGCCCATGTTCAAAAGGGTAAGAGTGTCGCTCACTGCTTTGTACGAGTAAACGGTATCGCACAACGTGCCTGTTTTGCCTATATTAGCCTTGAAATCAGCCATGGTAAAGCCTTTTGACTGTGCAGATGCCTTACCTGCAAAAACAACCATGATCAATGCCGGCAGTAATATTTTTTTCATTGCTTAATATATCAATGCTTTGGCGATTGCTGGTCTTCGTCTTTTTTATCCGGAGCAGGGGCATAGCCATCTTCAAAATTTAAAGTAAACGCTGATTCTGATGCCCGGGAGGCCGCGTTCAGTCCGGCTACATCCGGTTCGCTTTTATCAATTATTTCGTTACCGGTATCCTGGCCTTCATTCTGCTCATATTCATTGCCGGGGTCTTTATCTTCCTGCGCATCGTCAAGATTTGGGTTTTCGGGGATTGCCATAATTTTAATGTTTAATGTATGCTGAATAACCACTAAGATACGGCGTTGTTTGCTGGTTATTGTGTAACAATCTTTATCTTTTCTGTTTGGCTGTTAAAACGTACTTTTGCCGATATGCCGGTTCGCGACAAACTCTATTTTGCTTCTGATGTTCATTTAGGCACAGGCACATATGCCTCAAGCCGCCAACGCGAAGATAAGATAACGCGCTGGCTCGACAGTATTAAGCATGATGCCGCCGAACTATTCCTGGTTGGCGATATTTTTGACTTCTGGTTTGAATACAAAACCGTAGTGCCCAAAGGCTATATCCGTTTTCTTGGCAAACTTGCTGAACTTGCCGATGCCGGTGTAAAGCTTTACCTGTTTAAAGGCAACCACGATATGTGGATGTTTGATTATTTTGTAAATGAACTGGGCGCAACTATCATCAGCAACGAATTGACAATTGAGCGCGGCGGAAAGAAATTTTTCATTCATCATGGCGATGGGCTTGGTCCGGGGGATAACTTTTATAAGTTTTTGAAAGGTTTTTTCAGGAGTCGGTTTTGCCAGTGGCTGTTTGCCCGCATTCACCCAAACCTTGGCGTGGGAATAGCCAATAAATGGAGCCGCCACAGCCGGGATACCAATGCAAAGAAAGAAAATCCAAAACCAGGCGAACAGGAATGGCTGGTAAATTTTTGCCGTGAAGAATTAAAGACTAACTTTTACGATTACCTTGTTTTTGGCCATCGCCATATGCCGCTTGATATTCAAATGACCCCTCAAAGCCGTTATATTAACCTTGGCGAATGGATTTCATATTTTTCTTATGCCGTTTTTGATGGTAAAGAATTGAGGCTGGAGTATTTTGTTTAGTTCATGGTTAATAGATCATGGTTCATGGTTTTTGATTGGACTAATTGATATTGATAGGGTGGCTTTGCTATGATCCATGAACTATGATCTATAAGCCGAGCTACCTATGGTCCATGAACTATGAACCATTGGCGGGGTGCTCTATGATCCATGAACCATCATCTATAAACTAAGAAAAACAACTTACAATCGCTGAATTAAAATATGCAGTAAAATGCGTACTTTTGTGCACTTTTTTGCAGTAAGCCTGTAAGCCGCCCGAAACGTCAAATCTTTCATAAGCCGGTTCAATATCAAACAGTTTTAGCTGCATTATTATTTATAAAATATGTTAGATAAATTAGAGCTGATATACGAGCGCTGGAAAAATGTTGAAGGTGAGCTAAGCAATCCTGAGGTAATGCAGGATATGAAGCGTTTTGCCCAGTTGAATAAAGAATATAAAGACCTTGCCAAAATTGTTGATGAGTATCATATATACCGCAACATTATGAGCAATATCGAAACCAATAAAGAGATCCTGGCTACCGAAAAAGATGAGGAGTTTCGTGAGATGGCCAAAATGGAACTTGACGAACTGCTTGCTCAACAGGAAGTAAAGGAGGAAGAAATTCGCCTGATGTTGATCCCTAAAGATCCTGAAGATTCTAAAAATGCTATTGTGGAGATACGTGGTGGTACCGGTGGTGATGAGGCAGCCCTTTTTGCCGGCGATCTTTACCGCATGTATATGCGCTATTGCGAAAAACGCGGCTGGCGTACCGAGCTGGTGGATTATACCGAAGGCACCAGCGGCGGTTATAAAGAGATTGTATTTAACGTAAACGCCGAAGACGCTTACGGAACCCTTAAATATGAATCGGGCGTACACCGTGTACAACGTGTGCCTGATACCGAAACACAAGGCAGGGTGCACACATCAGCAGCTTCGGTGGTTGTATTGCCCGAAGTTGATGAATTTGACATCGATCTGCAGGTAAGTGATATCCGTAAAGATTTGTTCTGTGCTTCAGGGCCGGGTGGTCAGTCGGTAAATACTACCTATTCGGCTGTGAGGTTAACCCACATCCCTACAGGTATTGTTGCCCAGTGCCAGGACCAAAAATCACAACTAAAAAACTACGATAAGGCTTTACAGGTACTACGTTCAAGGGTGTACGAAATGGAGCTGCAAAAGCACCTGGAAGAAACATCAAAAAAACGTAAAACCATGGTATCAACCGGCGACAGGTCGGCCAAGGTACGTACCTATAACTATCCTCAGGGTCGTTTAACTGAACACCGGATCGGTCTAACTATTTACAACCTGCCTGGCGTATTGAACGGCGACCTGCAGGAAATCCTTGAATCGCTTCAGTTTGCAGAGAATGCTGAGAAGCTGAAAGAAGGGACAGTAGCGTAAGTTATAATCAGATATTAAATAGAAATCCCCAGCCGTAAGGTTGGGGATTTTTTTGTTTGTGAGAAACTATTCAGGGAGTTTGCTACTAACTTTTTAAAAAGATCGTCATGCCGAACTTGTTTCACTGTTGTCCGGTAAAGATTTTTTAGGAAAAAAGGAAGGGATAGCCGAAAGACTACCCCTTTGTGTTGATATTTGAGTTACCACACTTAAATACACAACATGAGCAAAAGTACTTTTTTTACCGGACAGCCGGTCCTGAATCAGTTATTAGGTTTAATAGATCGTAATAATGTTCGATCATTAGCGAGGCGTGGGGATCACGATCGCTACTACCGTTACTTTGATACCTACACACACCTTGTAACGATGCTTTACTTTGTTTTTAACAGATGTACCAGCAGCCGGGAGGTGATCAGCGGCATGAAAGCAAGCCTGCATAAGCTTTATCATATCGGTATAAGTAAATGCCCGGCCAGAAGCACCTTATGCGATGCTAATGCCCAGCGTAGCTTTGAAGTATTCGCCCGTATTTATGATAACCTGTATAGGCGGCACAAGCAACTTTTACCGGACAGCCGATTAAAGATCGATCCTAAGCTATTCATTGCCGATTCTTCAACAATTACCTTATTTCAGCAAATATTGAAAGCACCAAGCCCGGGAAAGGCCAACGGTAAGAGAAAAGGCGGGATCAAAGTTCATACGCTCATTAAGGCAGCAGATGATGTACCGCTGAAAATCAGCTTCACGGCAGCCAGTGCTAACGATATGCCTTTCCTTAAAGAGATCAAACTCGAACCAGGGTCCTTTATCGTTTTCGATAAAGGTTACGTAGACTATTCTGAATATCAAAGAATGACAAATGAAGGCGTATTCTTTGTCACCAGGCAGAAAAAAGATGCCAAATACTCAACAATGAGGCTGAATGAGCTTAGCGAACAAAGTAAGGTACACGGTGTCATCGAAGATAAACTACTCCTACAGGGCACACGTACTCAAAAAGAGGGTATCCAGTTGGAGACTCGCCTGGTTACTTTCTTTGACAAAGAAACCGAAAGGACATTTGAGTTTTTAACCAATAACTTCTCGTTACCCCCTGAAGCTATTGCCGATCTTTATAAGAAGCGATGGCTTATTGAAATACTATTTAAGCGGGTAAAGCAAAATTTCCCGCTTAAATACTTCCTGGGGGATAATGAGAATGCAATCAAAATACAGATATGGTGCGCTTTTATTGCTGATCTTCTAATCAAAATTGTCCAGGTACAACTCAAAAGACAATGGTCTTTCTCTAATCTGAGTTCAATTATAAGACTCCATCTGATGAGTTATATTCACCTATTTAACTTCCCGAACGATCCAGAGAAACTGTCCGTCATGCAAACAAATAATACCCGGCAGCTAAAATTGGGGGGCTTGGACATCAGTTTTAAAACCTAAATCCTTCTGTTTATACCCTAATACAGTCTTTTTATACCAATAACAAACTTTACCGGACAACAGTGAACTTGTTTCGGCACCCCACAGGACGAGTCGCAAATTTGCTTAGCAGGCTTGCTTAGCAAGTGGGGTGTTGAAACAAGTTCAACATGACTGGCTTTTGTAAACAAGCACGTGAGCAATCCCGTTTTTTTAATTACAACTTAAACTTACCCTTCAACGCAGCCAGCTTCAAGGCCATATCGGTTTCCGGTTCTTTTTCAACCCTTTTATTAAAGTTGGGCTTGTTGTTATTGCCTTGCGGACGGCGGTCATCGTTCCTGCGCTGGTTCGGTTCGCTTTTGTCGTTCTCTTTCATGGATAGGGCAATGCGCTTGCGGTTCACATCAACCTCGGTAACAGTTACCTCAACCTTTTGATGTACTTTCAGTACTTCGTTAGGGTCTTTAATGTACCGGTTGGTGATCTGGCTCAGGTGAACAAGGCCATCCTGGTGAACGCCGATATCAACAAAAGCACCAAAGGCTGTAATGTTGGTGACGATGCCCGGCAGCTTCATGCCCACTTTCAGATCGCCGATAGCATTTACACCTTCTGTAAAGCTGAAAGCTTCAAACTGCTCGCGCGGGTCGCGGCCCGGTTTGGCAAGTTCGGCCATGATATCATTCAGGGTTGGCAGGCCAACTGTTTCGGAAACATATTTTTGCAACGGAATGCTTTTGCGCAGGGTTGGATTGCTCATCAGGTCTTTCACCGTACACTTCATATCAGTAGCCATTTGTTCAAGCAAGCCATAACGCTCCGGGTGAACTGCACTGGTATCCAACGGGTTTTCGGCATTGTGGATCCGGAGAAACCCTGCTGCCTGTTCAAAAGCCTTATCGCCCAAACGCGGAACTTTTTTCAGTTGCTCGCGGCGTTTAAAAGCGCCGTTCTGGTTGCGGTATTCTACAATGTTCTGTGCCAGTTGCGGACCAAGGCCTGATACATAAGCCAGGATTTGTTTTGAGGCAGTGTTTAACTCAACCCCCACCGCGTTCACGGCGCTGATCACCGTGTCATCTAATGAGGTTTGCAGCTTGTTTTGGTCAACATCGTGCTGGTACTGGCCTACACCAATTGATTTTGGGTCGATCTTTACCAGCTCGGCCAATGGGTCCATCAAACGGCGACCGATAGATACGGCCCCTCTTACGGTTACATCATAATCCGGAAATTCTTCCCTCGCCACTTCAGATGCCGAATAGATAGAAGCACCGCTTTCATTAACCATTACAATAGTCACGCCCGGTAAATTCAGGTTGCGAACAAATACTTCTGTTTCGCGGCCAGCGGTGCCGTTACCTATAGCAATAGCCTCGATATTGTATTTCTGGAACAGGTGCTGTACCGTTTTTTCGGCTTCACGCGCCTGGCCTGCACCGGTGTGTGGATAAACAGTGGTGTTTTCAAGCAGTTTGCCCTGCTCATCCAAACAAACCAGTTTACAACCGGTACGGAAACCTGGGTCAAGCGCCATTACGCGTTTTTGACCAAGCGGTGCGCTCAGCAATAGCTGGCGGGCATTTTCTGCAAATACGCGGATCGCTTCCTCATCGGCTTTCTTTTTGGTAAGCAGGCGCACCTCTGTTTCCATCGATGGTTTTAACAGGCGTTTGTAGCCATCGGTAATAGCCAGGCGGATTTGTCCGGCAGCTGGGTTGTTTGCTTTGATAACTGAATTTTCCAATATCTCCAGTGCATCATCTTCTTCAGGTTTCAGGTCGAGCCATAGGATCTCTTCCTTTTCGCCGCGGCGCATGGCTAATACGCGGTGCGATGGCGCTGTTTTAACAGGCTCAGTCCATTCAAAATAGTCTTTGTACTTAATGCCTGCCTCTTCTTTGCCTTCAACCACTCTTGATGCAAAAGTGCCTTTTTCAACAAACAGCTCTCGGATTTTGGTACGTATTTCAGCATTTTCGGCTATGGTTTCGGCAATGATATCCCTTGCGCCGGCTAAAGCTTCTTCAACGCTGGCTACGCCTTTTTCATCGCTGATATATTCGGCAGCTATCAGTTCGGGGTCGATATTTTTTTGTTCCAATAAAACATCGGCCAATGGCTGCAGGCCTTTTTCGCGGGCTGTAGTAGCACGGGTTTTGCGTTTTGGGCGATAAGGAAGATAAAGGTCCTCCAAAGTAACCATCGTTTCGGCCTCGTTGATCTGTTTTTCCAGCTCGGGAGTTAGTTTGCCCATGTCTGTAAGCGATTTCAGGATAGCCTCACGGCGTTTATCCAGTTCCCGCAATTGCTGTACACGATCACGAATAGTGGCAACCTGTACCTCATCCAAACTGCCGGTAAGTTCTTTACGGTAACGGGAAATAAATGGAACGGTAGCTCCTTCATCAAGCAAGCCTACCGTAGCGGTAACCTGTTTCTCAGCTACAGAAAGCTCTGCAGCTATTATTTTATAATGAATACTCATAATCAAAATTCGGACTGCGAAGTTGAGGGAATAGGCTTACAATTCAAAAAAAGATTGCTAACAAAAAGTTGAAAGTTTTTGATTGGGCTGTTGTTGGTAATGTAAATATAGGGTACATTTTGTTATCCGGCAGGTTTAAAATTGTCTCTGCGGCGCGCTAAACCGCCCGATGTTAAAAATGCTGATCTTTTCTTTAAGTTTCAAAATGCAAAGAATGCATGATGCCGATAAGTAACATTAGCGCAATGGGTAATTACGTAATGACAATTCGGGAAATGTATGGTCATTTATATCTTTTGCTTCGCCTTTATTTCCAGGTAGCGGTTTACTGTGTTTATGGTAAGGTTTTGGGGGGATGTCAGTATCGACTGGATGCCGTGGCTGGCCAGCTCTTTTACCATCAATTTTTTATCGTAAGCAAACTTTTCGGCAATGGTTTTTATGTAGATGCCTTCAACATCTTTGGCAGGCTGTTCGCTCAGGGTTTTTAATTCCGTATTTTCAAAGAAGACTACCAACAGCAGGTGAAACTTGGCTATCCGTCGTAAAAAAGGCAACTGCCTTTGTAATGCAGGTAGGCTTTCATAATTAGCGAAGAAAACAATGAGACTTCTTTGTTTTATTACCCTGCGTACAGTAGTATAAAGCGCCTCCATGTTGGTTTCAAGGTAACGGGTTTTTTCCTTATATAAAACCTCCAGGATTTTATTAAGCTGAGTGTATTTGCTATCCGCAGGTATAACAGTCCCAACTTTTTCCGATACCGTGATCAACCCTGCTTTATCTTCTTTTAACAGCGCCACGTTTGATAAAACAAGACTGGCATTTATGGCATAATCAAGCAGGCTCAGGCCTTCAAAAGGCATTTTCATTGAGCGCGACTTGTCAATTACACAATATACATGCTGCGATTTTTCATCAACGTATGAGTTCACCATCAGGTTGCTGTGCCGGGCGGTAGCTTTCCAGTTAATGGTACGATAGTCATCACCTGATACATAGTTTTTCACCTGCTCAAATTCGAGGCTATGCCCAATCCGCCTGATCTTTTTTATGCCGATATCAGTTAAGCGGTTTGAAATAGCCATAAGTTCATACTTCCGCATTTGTAAAAATGAGGGATAAACCGGTAATATTTCGGTCTGTTCAAAATTGTATCTGCGCGAGATTAACCCCAACGGTGATTTCACAAACACCCTGATAAAACCAAACTCATATTCGCCGCGGCGGGTAGGCCTTAAGAGGTAAAGGATCTGCTTGTGTTCCCTGGGTTTCATCATGGTTTTAAACCAAACGTCACGCTTCTGAAATTGCTCAGGGATCTCGTCAATGATGCCAATATTTATATTAAAAGGGTAAAAGCTCTCTATATAAATACCTAATTCGTTTTCGTCGCCATTGCTTAACCTTTCAGGAGCTATCCGCTTTGCAAATACGCCGTTTGATGTTCTGTAAAGCATCAACAGATCAAGTATTACCAGGAGCACAACTATCCAAAACGCCAGCCTCGGTATGATGCCAAGCCAGGGGAAAAAGAAACCGAATATAAACAGCACTACGCTGCCGGCAAGGCAGGCGAATAGCTTATTATTAAAAAAAAGGTTCTTATAAAACAATCCGATCAGCTTTTTCACAGCAGGGTATTAGCGGGGAACTTCTATTTTCTGTATTATTTGTGCAATTACTTCATCAGGGCTTACACCTTCCATCTCCTTATCGGGCGTAAGCATGATGCGGTGCCTTAAAACAGGCGCAGCTACATATATTATGTCTTCGGGGGTTACAAAATCACGCCCTTTAATTGCAGCAAGTGCCTTAGCCGCGTTTATAATAGCTAATGAAGCCCGGGGCGATCCGCCAAGCTGTACCGATTTACTATTGCGGCTTTCATGAATTATTTTGGCTGCAAACTCAAGCAGTTTGGGTTCAACATGTAAAGCACGTACCTGCTGCCTTACCTCGGTAATATCCACAGAAGACAATACCGCGCTGATCTGATTTAGCTGATCGGTAGTTTTTTGCTGATGTTGCTGGGTTACAATGGCTATTTCTTCTTCAAGCGTTGGATATTTGATCTCCACCTTAAATAAAAACCTATCCAGCTGCGCTTCAGGCAAACGGTAGGTGCCTTCCTGCTCAACAGGATTTTGGGTAGCCAGCACTGTAAATGGTTCTTCCATTTTATAGCTGTGCCCATCAATAGTGAGCTGGCGCTCTTCCATCACCTCAAATAATGCCGACTGCGTTTTTGCGGGCGCCCGGTTTATCTCGTCAATAAGGATAATATTGCCGAATATAGGTCCTTTCTTAAATTCAAATTCTGTTGTCTTAGGATTAAAGACCGAAGTTCCCAAAATGTCCGAAGGCATCAGATCGGGTGTGAATTGGATCCGTGAGTAACGGGCATCAATAGCTTTAGCGATAAGTTTAGCGGTAAGGGTTTTGGCAACACCAGGCACACCTTCAATAAGGATATGACCATCTGCCAGCACCCCCGCTATCAATAGGTCAATAGATTCTTGCTGGCCTACTATAATTTGGGCAAGTGTAGCCTTGATTTGTTCAACAGCAGTATGCAGCTTACCCAGATCAGTACGTTGTTCAAAAAGTTCGTTTTCCATGTTTTACCTGGATTGGATATAAAATTGTTCAATAAGTTGGTTCAGTTTAATCAGCTCATGATCTGCAATGTCTTCATGAGTAGTAATAAAATTCAAAGCCGTAGTCAGGTTAGCAGCCAGCGAATGAGGAATGCCACTTTTTTTGGCGAGCATATCAGTAAACTCCTCATCAAGGTTATTGGTTCTTAACGAATACTTATCCCTGATATAGCTTAAAAGGTATAGGGCTTTTTTATGAGCAATATCGGCATTGTCACGTTTCTCATAATATACCTGCCCAACAACGGTAACAAAATCAACAGTAGTATTTTTTAGCGGTTCAACTACTGGTATGATTCGCTGCCGGCGTTTTGCTTCATATACTATAAAAAGTGCCATGCTGAAAAAGGACAAATAAAATGCCCACCGCAAAGAAGGGTTTCGTAAAAATACACGCATGGTTGTTTCGTCTTCTGGTCGGCCCAGGGTATAATACTGGTCCCATATTAAATTACCATCATTTTTCACAACAGATAGTGCCTTTGCCGCATAATCCATGCCCCCGCTGGTTAATAAACTGTAATTGGTAAACATAAGCGGATTAGCATTCAAAAAAATATGCCCTTTTCCAATGGTATATTTTAAAAAATTGGTTTTGTGCTTTGTGTTTTTTCCGAGTACCAGAGCTTTGGCAGTGTCAATTTTGCTAAAGTACCCGGTATTCATACCCCTTTCTGCACTGTAAAGCTGCGTAGTATCTATTTTGGGATTTGAGAAGCGAATACCGAGCGCATCTTTATTTTCAAATACAACCTGGGTTTGTACTTTAAGGTCCTTTCCCAGTTCTTCACCAAAGTATGATGCGGCTATAAAAACATCATTGCCTTCATTCACAAACTTCCTCAGCTTTATATAATCGTATTCGTTGAGGTTTATCGAGCTGCAAATTATAAGATAGGTTGCGTGCTTTATTCCGTGATCATTTATAACATTATAAAGCGGCTCGCGGTATGTAGTAACATTTGCGGCAGGAAATATATCGTTGATTTGGCTGTACAAAATATAGGTACCAAAAGGGATCTTGTCATTTATATCCAGCGTTTCGTTCCAATTAATGGATTTTGGCCGGTTATATTGCGCAACCAGGTAAATAAGCATTAAACTGCCCAATGCAATAAGGTAAACCCTTAAACTTTTCATGACAGGCTCTGTTTAAATTCCTGAAAAATGTTATTTATCCGTTGATATGATTGTCCGTCTATCGGGAAATCCCCATACCAAACATATTCAAACTGCCTGGTAACAACTGTAAATTGTTCGCGCTGGCCTGCATTAGTTAATTCGTTAATATAGGCAGTATTGGTTTTTTCAATTTTCCAGTTTATCAGGTTAAGATCACTCAATTGTTTAAGGCTGCGTAAATAAAGCAGCCTTACCGCAAGGCGGTAATTCTTATTTGATAAAGCATCATCTATAGCTTCATCAAAGCTTATTTCATGAATGTTTTCAACAGCTTCTGAGTAGGGAACCGATGCGCTTTTAGCCTGCTTTTTAAAAAGATGGGGAAAACTGATGCCTAACAATTTTATTATACAATAAATGATAGCAAAAGCACCCACACCCAGTATCACATATTTTATAACATTAGCAGAGCTTTTGCCCATATTGGCACTCCCGAATAACTTTTGAAACAATTCGGCAACCCAGTTCCAAAAGCTTGCCCACAAATGCCACACCCAGCTCCAAAAGTGGTCCCACCAGCTTAGGCCTTCTTTTATAACATGGTAGTTAAAGTCTTTATCATTTTTATACTTATCCATTGCCGCTTCATTAAAATGCTTCACTGCAACGTCTACAGTATCAACTTTAATAAAAGCATGGGCGTGTAACGGAGATGCTTTACCGGCAGGTACAACATGCCCACCCATCGCGAGATTTGTTTGATGCAGGATGTTTGATGGTTTAAACATAAGCCGGTTAGTATTGCTCTGTTGAAAACTGATCAGTAGCGGGGTCATTTTTACCAAATGATTTGATCCTGTTTACAAGATTGTTTGCTTCCTTATGTTCAGTTAAGCTAAAATAAACCAATGTAATTGATATAACAGGCAGCAGCCACAAAAACTGGCAAACATGCTCAATAATAGCCTCAACTACCGCATATGTGGTGTTATAATAGGTGCCTGTTAGCCATTGGCTGCCACCGTAAAATATCATTGCCGGGATAAACAATGCCATTACCATTGCCAAAACAATAATTGACATCAGTAATATAACCCCGAATGTAAACCACCAGTTTTCTTTAATGATTTTAAATGATTTTCTAATCGCAAATTCGACGCTACCGTTTTCTATGATCATTATTGGAGTAACTAACCCAAAAATGGGAGCAAGGTACACCAAAGGGAAAAAGCAAAAGAAAAACGCGATAACCAGGGCAACACTCAATAAAATCTGGGTACCCAGCACCCTGAAAAAATAATATTTAAAATAAGCCCAAACTTCAAGCGTGGTAGGTGGCTGGTTTTCCTTTTGCTGGTATACTGCCAGATAGCTTATCGCCGTTAACACTAAAGCCGAATAGTTAACCTGCTCAAAAAGGATTTTTGCTATTCCCCAAAATGAAAACGCCGAATACTCGCCCTCCTGTGTATGCTGGAAATTAGATAGTATGGTTAACAAAGTGCTGGTTAACAAAAACATACCACATATTACAAGGTATGATTTAAATAGCGGTTTAAAATTTTGCCGTACAATAACAAAAGTATCGCTGATGATATCTCCAAACTCACGTGTTTTACTTAACTCAATATTCTCCTTCATTTGCGATTTCAACAATTTTTAAACGGTGTGACAGGTATGCAGGGTAAATTACAACATACCAAATTATAAATAAAAAAGAACCTCCCAAAATCAAGCTGCTGAGCCATACCGGCATTTCTGTATGGCGTGTGATGAAGCTTTCAAAAACAGCGGCAGTCACCACAATTGGCGATATTCCAAGCATAATCTTAAGCCCGTTAAGTGCGCCTTTTTTTAACGATACCATACGGCTAAACGTTTTAGGGAATAACAGGCTATTGCCAATTATAAGCCCGGCTGCACCGGCCAGAATAATAGTTGATATCTCGAGCGTACCATGGATCCAAATCACCAAAACCGACTGTATACCCAAACCCTTGCTAATGAATAAATATTGAAAACAGCCAACCATGAGCCCGTTACGGAATAAATTGATCACCGTTCCGGCCGATAAGGTAATACCCAATACAAAAGTAATGGCGGTTACCGTGAGGTTATTCTTCGCAATCATCCAAAACATCACAAATTCATTCTGACTTTTAAAAACACCAAATGGATCGCCCTTACTGATGTTTTCATTAGTCATGTTCACATAATCATCCGACAGAACAAACCTGATGAAGGTGCGGTCATATTTGGCTGATATAATGCCAATTAAAAAAAAGGTTATGAAAAAAATAAACGAATACAATATTTGCCTTTGATACTGTTTAAATAGCAACGGTAATTCCGTTTTCCAAAAAAACACAAACCGGTTAGCTTTTTCCTTCTTGTTTTTATAAATAGATTGATGGAAGCCTGCTGCTAACCCATTCAAATACAAAGTGGTTTTTGACTTTGGGTAAAATGTTTTTGAATACGCGAGATCGTCGGTAACGATTATGAAACGCTCGGCAAGTTCATCAGGGTCTTTTGCAGGCTCAGTTTCATAACTTTTCCATTTGGCCGAGTTCTGTTTTATAAATAATGGCTCACGCATGTGAAAGGCTCAGTAATTTTTTGTTAAAATAATAACAATATTTGATGTTGAGATATAAAGAATTAAATTGTTAATTATATTTATTGCATGCAAACAGTAAAGATACACACTTCACAAAATATTGAAATTGATTATGAAGTAGCAGGTTTAGGCGAACGCGTTTTGGCGCGTATTGTAGATATGGGCGTTTTTATGGGAATAGGATATATTTGTTACTTTATAATTATCTTCTTTTTTTTAACAACAATACAAAACTTTAAAGGCGATAGCATTCCTGCAGTATTAATAGTAATAGCTATAATATATTCGCTTGCAGCTGTTTTTTACGATCTCGTTGCCGAAGTATTTTTTAACGGCCAAACTATTGGCAAATACGCGGTAAAAATCAAGGTAGTAAGCATCAATGGTTCACGGCCATCATTTGGGCAGTTTTTGCTTCGCTGGGTATTCAGGCTTGTTGACTTTGGGATTACTTTTGGGATAGGGGCGCTGATATCTGTAGCAGTATCCGAAAAAAAACAACGCATTGGCGATATAGTTGCCGGCACAACGGTCATAAAAACCACACCCAATGCCCAATTAGGCGACCTGGTTTTTGCTTACCAGGATGATGAATACGAACCCACATTTAGTAACGTAGCTGATTTAAGAGATTCAGACATTACGTTGATACATGAAGTAATAAGTAATTTTAAAAGTACAGGTAACAGCCAAATAGTATATGACATGGCTGTGCGTGTTAAGGAATATATTCATGCGGATATTCCGCAGGGAATGAATGAGTATGACTTTTTGTTAACTGTAATTAAAGATTACAGCCACGTGGTTGCGCGTATGGGCGTTTAAACCGGGCTTTTTTAAAGATTATATAATTTATATAAGTACGCGATCAGTATGATGTTCCCGGTTATCAGGTAAAGCGTTTTTTTTGCGATGTGCTTTTTATCAAATTTTAACCGGCCATCAAGCAATACAAAAACAAAAGTAACGAGCAGGGGAATGGTAGCAGGGTATAACTGTAAGCTATCATGCATATGACCTTTCAATAAGGCAATAACAGAACGCTGAAAGCCGCAACCCGGACAATCATAGCCGGTGAATTTCTTAAAAGGACAGGGTATTAAATGATTTTGCAGCCATTGAATGAATATCAAATGGCTGCAAAATAAATTATAACAATGCATAATAATTATGCTTGCGGATCAAAAGGTTTTTGGTAATCGCCGGAGCCAAAACGATTGTTCATATTGGCTTCTTTGGCTGATGGGCCTAAATATACGGCATCTCCAAAACCTAAAATCATAATAAAAATAGGGTGTAACAATATAAGGCCAACAGTAAAACCTTCGCTTTTGCCAAAACTTTTACTTACCAAATTAGCCACCCATATTACAAATATAAAATTGATACAAGGGCAAATCATTAAAAGGAACCACCAGATAGGTTTACCTACTATTTCACAAAGAACAATGTAGTTATAAATGGGTATCAGGACGGCCCATCCGGGTTTGCCGGCTTTCACAAATACTTTCCAGGCTGCTGCTGCTGTTAAAATAAATATAGCCAAATAAATTACGATGGCTACAGTGGGAATGCTGCCCAATCCGGGCGAAGGGTAATTTTCCATTTTAAGTGTTTAAGTTGAGGTTTTCGTTTATATAACTTATTGCAAAATATAAATTTTTTTAAATAAAAATTAAAGAGAACGTATTTATTATGGAACCTGTAATTATAATTTATCCTTAATTTTGACTTGATGCAAAGAGAACAGATTTCGGTTTTTGATATGTTTAAGATAGGCATAGGCCCGTCGAGCTCACATACGCTTGGCCCCTGGCGTGCAGCCCAGCAGTTTGTGCAGTCGCTTGAGCAACAGGGGGTACTGCCGATGGTGCAGCAGGTTAAGATCTTATTATATGGCTCATTAGCCAAAACAGGTCATGGGCACGGTACGGATATAGCTATATTATTAGGTTTAAGTGGCGATGACCCCGTTACTTTCGAGGTGGACCAGGTAACACCTAAAATTGAGCAGATCAAAAGGTCGCATCAACTGATCATTGGTGGTATTTTACCATTGAGTTTTTATGCTGAGGATGACCTGCTGTTCCTTTTTAACGAAAGCTTACCTTATCATCCAAACGCGGTAACTTTCCAGGCATTTTTAAGTACCGGAAAGGCAATTTCTGAAACATACTACTCGATAGGAGGTGGTTTTGTGGTGAAGGAAGGTGCTTCAGGGCAATCAAAAGCGGAGGTTGACCTTCCCTTCCCTATTGATACCGCAGCCGATCTGCTGCACTGGTGTATCAAAACAGGTCTTCGGATTTCGGAAGTGGTGGCCGAAAACGAGCTGGCCTGGCGCAGCGAACAGGAAACCCGTACCGGAGCGTTGAATATCTTCAAGGCATTAAAAGAGTGTATTTACCGGGGATGTCACACTACCGGCCAATTGCCTGGCGGGTTAAATGTGGCAAGGCGCGCCGCAAAATTAAACGCAAGGCTCATCGGGAATAATAAATACAGCAATTATGATGAATGGGTTGCGGCTATCAGGAATACAGGCGACAGCTTTAAAAATACTTTAGATTGGGTAAGCTGTTTTGCATTAGCCGTTAATGAGGAGAACGCTTCATTCGGCCGTGTGGTAACCGCGCCAACAAACGGCGCCGCAGGCGTTATTCCTGCAGTGCTCCAATATTACATTGCTTTTTGCGATGGCAATACCGAGCAAAAGATCATCAACTTTTTATTTACCGCCAGCGAGATCGGGAGCATATTTAAAAAAGGCGCTACCATATCGGCAGCTATGGGCGGCTGCCAGGCCGAAATAGGCGTATCATCGGCTATGGCCGCGGCTGCTTTGACCGAATGTATGGGCGGTACCCAACGCCAGGTACTCATGGCTGCCGAAATAGCTATGGAACATCACCTCGGTCTCACCTGCGATCCTATCGGCGGGCTGGTACAGGTCCCTTGCATTGAACGTAATACCATGGGGGCCATTAAGGCAATAACAGCATCACAATTAGCGCTGCAAAGCAATCCTGAAAAAGCGAAGGTAAGCCTTGATGCCGTGGTAAAAACGATGTGGCAAACCGCGCTCGACATGAACTCGAAATACAAAGAAACAAGTGATGGCGGATTGGCAATTAACATCCCTATCAGTTTGCCGGAGTGTTAATTACTTACTTCTTAAACAGTCTTGAATCAAATTCAAAAAATTCGGTATTAATAATTTTTACGGCTTTATAATCGGGGTGTAAAGGGTTGATCAGGTAGTTAAAATCGCCCGCAACAGTGGCCGATGGTACCTGGAGCGCTAAATATTTGTTGGCTTTTACAAAGCCGTCACCAAATTGCTGTGTTGCTTTGATCAAGGGGTTGCTATTCCACTTTTCGGGTAACTGATCAACGCCGGGCTTAAAAACATCTGCATTATCAGGCAGCTCAATCGTCGCCATAAAATAATCAGAAGGCATAAATCCAAGCGGTGTATGTACCGCAACTTCGAGTACAGCCAATGCGCGTGACGAAGAGGTATAAACTACAGCAGTTCCTTTACTGTTCCAACGACCGCCGTTTAGTTCAGCCCCCCTGCCGCTCAAGTCATGAATGTAAGCCTGCTTACTTAAGCGATAAACGATCATGCAAGTATGCCATGTTCAATACGCCCCAATTCATCGCGGATCATATTGATCCCAAAGGCTGTATCCAAAAGTTCTTTAGGCTTTACTCCGCCCAGGGGAATGCTTTTATAATCCATCCAGGCGTAAAACTTATTTTCATCGCCAAAAACCTCAATACCCTTTTTATAGAGTAATTCAATCATAATTATCTTTTCAGAATATATGGGATCAAAGGTTTTGTTTTCCTTTTTATAACGTTGAATTGTACGCTCGGAAAGATGAAGGTACGAAGCCCAGTCATCAATATTAAAATGAATATGTTTTGATAATTTGGTAAGATAGGGGAATGAGATTCCTTCCCTTACCATAAAGGTTAAATTAACCTCGTCATCATCAAGAAATTTATAGGGTTTTGGAGCACTCATGACATTCACTGTAAATTGTCAATAAATTTACGACAATTGTCGTCGAAAAGCAAATCTTATTTTTTAGCAAAAACAGCCCCTACCGCCGCCTTCAGTTTATCAACCCACATTCCATACATTTTACCGGATGGATGCAAACCATCGGTCGCCAGTAAGGTAAGATCATTCGCCGCCAACTTAGAAACGCCGGTAATTTCAACATAATTAACCTTTGCATTAGCACTTATTTTACGGTTAATATCGTTGAACTGATCGATCTCAGGGCCGATAACGGCATCCTGCCCTTGAGCAAAAGGTGTAACACCATAGTCGGGGATAGACAGCACAAATACATGCTCGCTGATACCGTCAGCAAATTTAATGGCCGTATTTAAAACCTGCTCAAACTTAACGCGGTAATTTTCCTGGCTTAAGCCATCATATTGATCATTTACACCTATCAGCAGCGTGACTACATCATAAGTATTGCTTTTGATGCTGCTTTGATCAATAGCTTCAATGAGTTGATCGGTTGTCCAGCCGGTGCGGGCTATGATAGCCGGCGTATTTACTTTGAGGCCTTGTAACTGGTTAGCCAGTTGATTAGGAAATGCCTGTTCAGGGAGCACAGACTGGCCTATGGTATATGAATCGCCGAGGGCAAGGTATGTTAGGGTATCCTTTATCACGGTAACTGGTTTTGACGGGGGATTATAACTAACCGGCGCCGGCGTGTTTTTGCCTGCACAGGCCGATAATGTAACTGCAGTGAGTAAACTTAAAATTATTCCCTTCATTATAATATCTCCATACCAAAAAGTACGGAAATATGGTGTTTAAGGATTTTTTTTACTTCGTTAATGTCAACCTCATGCCCAAGTTCCTGCTGCATGGAGGTAACAGCCTTATCGTCAATACCGCAGGGCACTATGTTTTTAAAATAGCTCAGATCGGTATTTACATTAAGCGCGAGGCCGTGCATAGTAACCCAGCGACTGCAGCGTACGCCCATGGCGCATATTTTACGGGCTTTGTCATTATCGGCATCAAACCATACGCCCGTATAACCTTCATAACGACCGGCCTGCAGGCCAAAATCGGCGAGGGTAAGGATCACTGCTTCTTCCAGCGTACGCAGGTACAGGTGTATATCAGTAAAAAAATTATCAAGGTCGAGTATCGGGTATGAAACAATTTGCCCCGGCCCATGATAGGTAATATCACCGCCCCTGTTTATGGGATAATAAACAGCCTGTTTTTCTTTCAAGCCTGCCTCATCTAATAATAAATGTTCTGGCTTACCGCTTTTACCCAGGGTATACACGTGCGGATGTTCGCAAAAAACCAGGTAATTAAAGGTTTCGTCGGCTTTGATAGTATCGTATGCTATAGTCCCTGCGTTTTTAGCAGCTGCTTCGTAAGCCGTTTCACGATTACGGTTGTCTATTTTAGTTTTAACCGTTTCACTAAAAAGGGTTTCCTGTTTATCCCAGGCCTGCTGGTAATCAACCAGGCCCCAATCCTGAAAAAATACTTTCTTGTTTTTCATCATTCGCCCTTTACGTAGCCTATCATATAATCTTCATATTGCAGATAGCCCACGGTATAATCAATGGTGGTATCTTTTTTATTCAATTGCGCATTCACCACACCGTGGTGCTCAAACTGGAAAGGCTCCAAAAAAATGTTATCGGCAAATGAAACCTCTTTTTGGCCGTTACATTTATAAACAGCCTCCTTGGCGCACCAGCAAACATATAGTTGTTCAATTTTTTGCGGGCCATTTATGAATTTCAACTCCTCCTTACGCATAAACTTGTTGGCAATGCGCTCAACTTTTTGCTTAATCTGCTCAATATCAATCCCAACCTTATATGTTTTGCTGATCATCACAGCGGCATAATCAAACGAATGGCTTAAGGAGATATGGTAAGGGAGGTTTACCAGGTAAGGCTTGCCATGCTCATCAACTTTACAGTCAATATACTCATCGGTACGGAGCATTTTACGCAGCAGCACGCGGGTACCCAGCCAGTGCAGGTGGCGCTTGCCATTGCTCAGGCTTTCTACAAAATCTTTTTCCTGCTGATCAAGCTGTAACTGGCTGTACAGGTCTGTAGCCTCCTCCTCGATACGCCAGAGTGCAAACTCGGTGTCATCATCAATACGCTGCCTGTATGCTATCGCCATAAAAGTAAAATTGCAAAATAGGTTGCAAACATATGTCAAAAAAAATTAAATAATATCAGCGCAGCTACATATTCGTAATCGGCTGAACCATATCAGGTTTAGGAGTTGTTTCTGCGCTATCTGAACGCATTTTGCCGGCCAATATTGTTTATAAAAGCCGGCGCCGATTAGGCTAATTTTCATAATTTAGCGCCAGCAATAACCTGCCTGTATGATACTATCTGATAAGCGCATCCTCGAAGAAATTGAACAAGGCCATATTATTATTGAACCATTTAACCGCGAATACCTGGGCACTAACTCGTACGACGTTCATTTGGGCAAATATTTAGCTACTTACCGTAGCCGGGTGCTTGATGCCAAAGTTCATAATGAGATAGATGGCTTTGAAATTCCGAAGGATGGCTTTGTGCTTCAGCCAAATACCCTTTACCTGGGCGTAACAATGGAGTACACCGAAACACACCGGCATGTTCCGTTTTTAGAGGGCAAATCAAGCACAGGGCGTTTAGGTATCGATATTCACGCAACAGCGGGTAAAGGTGATGTTGGTTTCTGCAATACCTGGACACTTGAAATTTCATGTGCCCAGCCGGTGCGCATTTACGCCGGCATGCCCATTGGTCAGCTTATTTATTTTGTAGTTGAGGGCGAGATTGAAACACTGTACAACAGTAAAGCCAACGCCAAATACAATAATCCTACTACACGCCCTGTTGAAAGCATGATGTGGAAGAATAAGTGGTAGGTTTAAGCCACAAGTATTAAGTTGAGTGTCTCAAGTTGGTAGTCTTAAGTATTCAGTATAGAAAATAAAGTCAGATTTTCGACTAAAGACTTCGAACTTCAGACTTAATACGACTTGGTACTTTTTTTGCGTATCTTGGTAGTTCAAGATTATCTTTCTATGAACCTAAAACGCCTATCGGTTGGAATCCTGATCACCTTAATTGCCGGTGCTACCTTAGCTTTTATAAAACCCGATGATGAACTGGTAACAAAAATCATTGCCCAGCTTGATAAATGGCGCACCGATCATCCGCAGGAAAAAGTTTACCTGCACTTTGATAAGCCTTATTATGCCATTGGCGAGGATATCTGGTTTAAAGCCTATGTTACTATAGGCAGTGAGCATAAGCTTTCGGCTTATAGCGAAACCCTGAATGTTGACCTTATTGATGATAACGATTCGGTAAAACGCAGCCTTAAACTTCCCTTAACAGCCGGCCTGGCCGCGGGCGATTTTGCTTTGGCCGATAGTATGACTGAAGGAAATTACCGCATCCGCGCTTATACCAACTGGATGCGAAACGAAGGAGAGGCCTATTTCTTCAATAAAACCATCAACGTGGTAAACGGAATCAGTAACAAGGTTTTTACTAAAACAACCTATGCCTACAGCACCTTAAACGGCAAACAAAAAGTAACTGCTATTACTACCTATACAGATCTCAACGGTATAGCCTACGTTAATAAACCAGTAAGCTATGAAGTTGAAATAAACGGAAAATCAATCGCCCGGGGGAAAGGTATAACTGATGATAAAGGGAACCTCACAGTCAGCTTCACAACCGGTCAGGCAGTTTCAATAACATCCGGCCATATCAATACCGAGGTTAAATTGGATGAAAAGCATACTATAGCCAAAGCCGTACTTATAAAAACGCTATCAAACAAGGTCGATGTTCAGTTTTTCCCGGAGAGCGGAAATTTAATTAATGGTGTTTTTGAAAAAGTAGCTTTTAAAGCTGTTGGCGTCGACGGGTTAGGGGTTGATATTAAAGGCTTTATTGCCGACGATCAAAACAACCAGGTTGCGCCATTGGGCGATAGCCATTTTGGCATGGGTACTATTACCTTTGAGCCTGAAAGTGGTAAAACTTATAAAGCGCACATTACTTATGCCGATGGCTCTGAAGGTGTTTTCGATTTGCCCAAAGCCGTTGATAACGGCTATGTATTAAGCGTCAACAGCATGCGCGACGATAAGGTGTTTGTATCTATAATCCCTGGTAAAAGCACCAGCAATGGCACGGCCTCATTATCGGGTTTAACGCTGATAGCGCAATCTGGCGGCGAGCTTTGTTATGCAGGCAAAAGTAAGGATGGGGCAACCTCCTTTTCGGCTGCCATCCCTAAAAACAAATTTCCATCGGGCATTGTACAGTTCACCCTGTTTTCGGCAACCGGCGAACCTCTGAATGAGCGCCTCATCTTTGTTCAAAACCCCGATCAGCTTAAGCTTGCCGTTACTTCCGAAAAACAGAACTATAAACCCCGCGAAAAAGTTACTATTAATCTCAACGCTAAAAACAGTGAGGATAAACCCGTTGTGGGTAGTTTTTCGGCATCGGTTATTGATGAATCAAAAGTTACTACTGATGAAGCAAATGAAAGTTCTATATTTTCAACACTGCTGCTCACCTCCGACCTGAAAGGATATATTGAAAAACCGAACTATTACTTTACTAATGTAAGTAACGAAACCAAGGACAACCTTGATGCACTGATGCTTACCCAGGGCTACCATCGCTTTGAGTGGAAACAGCTGCTTGCTGATAAATTTACCCCAATAGTCTTCAAGCCCGAAAAATCGCTGGAAGTAACCGGGCATCTCAAAACTTTTGGTGGCAAGCCTGTACCTAACGGCAAGGTTACCCTTTTTTCAACATCGGGAGGAACTTTTATTATGGATACCGTGGCTGATGCCGAAGGTAAGTTTACTTTTAAAGACCTTGTTTTTAGGGATAGTATCAAGTTTGTGATTCAGGCGCGCACTGCTAAAGACCGCAAAAATCTCGACATCACCCTTGATAATGTAACTCCGCAATCTGTTGGGCCTAATAAAAACGCACCCGATATCCAGGTCAACATCAACGATGGCGCATCGGCCTATCTGTTGAACAGTAAAAAGCTTTATGACGAGCAGGTAAAATACGGTATTGGCAACCACACTATCGTATTAAAGGAAGTAGTGATCCGCGAAAAGCGGGAAAACCCATTTAAAAACTCTTCTAACCTTAATGGACCCGGCAATGCAGATCAAACACTTACCAGCAAAAATCTGATGTACGGTGGTGGAATGCTATCCCAGATTTTACAAGGCAGATTAACCGGTGTGATTTTTCGTAACGGCACGCCTTATTCAACCCGCAGCCCGGGAACTCCCATGCAAATTGTACTTGATGGAACCTATGTAGGAAGCGATTTCCTGGATAACTTAAATGTAAATGATATTGCCACTATTGAAGTTTTACGAAGCATTGGCAACACTGCAATTTATGGCTCAAGGGGAGCTGGCGGCCTTTTGGTTATTACAACCAAGCGCGGCGGTGAAAGTGTTTACAATAGATACGCGCCGGGTATTGTCACCTATGCTCCTAAGGGATATTATAAAGCGCGCGAATTTTATTCGCCTAAATATGATGATCCTAAAACCAATGCCCAAATGCAGGACCTCCGCAGCACCATTTACTGGGCGCCAGGCTTGTTAACTGATAAGGATGGCAATACATCTATGAGCTTCTTTAACGCCGATGCTAAAGGTACATATCGTGTAATAATTGAAGGTATTGATGCCGATGGTAATTTAGGAAGGCAGGTTTATAGATATAAGGTGGAATAATAAAAATAGAATGAGGGTGTAATTAATCTATTTATATTGTGTAAGTCTAATATTAACTAATATATTAGAATAATAACACTTAAACCTTATGAAACCTTTTCGCATAACCCTTTTTGCTATTTTTTTATTATACAGACTTGCATGTACAGCACAAACTAATACTCTGCTTTTAAACAAGGCTGTTAATTCGCTTAATAAGTGGTCGTCAGCCTATGCAACTGAAAAAGTTTATTTACACTTGAATAAACCTAATTATTTGCCGGGTGATACTATTGGGTTTAAAGCCTATACAGTTATCGGCCCGCAACATCAACTATCTGCATTAAGTAGTGTTTTGTATGTGGAGCTTATAAACCCCAAAGATTCTGTAATAAATCGTAAAATATTCAAACTGGCTTCGGGCACAACACGGGGCGAATTCGCATTAGGCAATTCAATCATTGACGGAACTTACCATGTTAGGGCGTATACAAACTGGATGCGAAACGCAGGTACGGACTATTTTTATGATCAATCTTTCCAAATTGGAGGGATCGAAATTTTGACCGGGCAAGCCGCACAGCAGCATTTAATATCGCAACCCGACGTTCAATTCTTTCCGGAAGGCGGATTTCTCATTAATGGCCTTCGTTCAAAAGTAGCCATAAAGGTGTTAAATGCCGCTGGCCTTGGCGAAGATGTAAGTGGTATCATAACAGATAATACGGGAACCGTTGTAACTGAATTTAGCACACAGCATTTAGGGATGGGGGTGTTTGCACTTACACCGCAAAAAGGTAAAAACTATAAAGTACAGATTACTGATAAAAGCGGCACCAAATTTAGTACTGACCTCCCCTTGGCCAAAGATGATGGACTTGTTTTAACTGTCAATAACAGCATGGCCGACTCACTCAGGATAAAGATCACCCCGGGAGCGCCAACATTTGCACAACAACGTGATTCGACGTTTTATTTGATTGGCCAGGTAGCGGGCAAGGTTTATTATACTACTGCCTTTAAATTATCAGAGCAATCGTTTTTAATTAAAGTAGAGAAGAATAGGTTTCCATCCGGCATATTGCAACTTACTTTATTAGGGCCGGATCATAGTCCAATAAATGAACGTGTAGTTTTTATCCGCGGTAATGACAACCTCAAACTGGCTATAAGTGGTGCCGGCGACAAAGCCCGGGGCCGACAAAAAATGTCTATTGATATTAAAGCTGTAGATATCGATAACAAGGCTGTTGTAGGCTCATTTTCGGTAGCGGTAATTAATGAAAGCAGGGTTAGCTTTAATGAAGACGCAGAGCCTACAATAATTAACAATCTGTTATTTACTTCAGATATAAAGGGCTTTATTGAAAAGCCTAATTATTATTTCACAAACATCGACGATAAAAAAAATGCCGATCTTGATATACTAATGCTTACCCAGGGGTACCGGAGGTTTGATTGGCCAAATATTTTAGATGAGAAACTGCCTGCTGTTATTTATAAGCCCGAAGATGCACTAACATTAACCGGAACATTGAAATCATCATCAGGAGGGCTTTTATCTAATGGAAAAATAAGCCTCACATCAACTGCTGATAATTTATTTATTGATACCGTAACAGATGCCAACGGTGATTTTAAATTCAGCAACCTTGATCTTTCCGACACTTCAAAAATAGTGCTCAGGGCACGCAAGCAAAACAACGGGAAAAACGTATCCATTTATGTAAAACAGCCTGACTATCCTGTAATAAATAAGTCTAAGCACGCGGGTGATAATAACGATTTGCTTGATCTATCACCGGAGCAAATCGTAATTCTGCGAATGAATGCTACCGAAATCAGGAAAAAACGACAGATAGATTCTCTTAAAAACGGGGTGCAGCTTAAGGAGGTAAAAATAAAAGGTGAAAAAAATAAAAGCTTGGCGGAATTAAACAGATATGGCACAATACAGGACAGAAAACTTGACATGAGTAAGTTAAGAAATAAAAACTTCAGTTCGTTAGGAGACGCATTGTTTTGGACTGAACCACTTTACTTTGGCCAAAAATCGGCTTACATCCGCAAACCAGCAGCGTCTCCTGTTCAAGCTATTCAAGATACCACCAAGGGGATATTAGTGGATGGTATAAGTTACACACCTGATATCTTAAACAGCTTATTAGCCAGTGAGATTGAAAGCATTCATATAATCGCACCCATTGACCCCAGAGCATCCGCCCCCATCATTGTAATAACTACCAAACGCAAAGCAGGTACAGATACCACCGTACTTAAACAGGTAAATATCACGGCTAAAAGAATCAACAAAAAACCGGACATGAGCTATTCCAAGAACCTGAACGGACCTGGCAATGCTGACCAGGTAATTATGGGTGATAAAATTGGTAGTGGATGCATTCGTTTGTCTGACTGCCTCATTGGGCGCGTTTTTGGTGTTTATTATGATAAAGATGGTAGTCCACGAAATACGAGGGGCGGCGGAAAGATGTCTGTTATTGTTGATGGGAATATCTTAAACGGCTATGCCCTAAATAACGTTAACGCCAATGATATTTATAGTATTGAAGTATTGCGTAGTGGCGCAAGCATAGCGATTTACGGCTCAAGCGTGGGGGCTGGTGCCCTGGTGATCACCACCAAACGCGGGAATAACAATTTTGTAACCAGCGAATCTCCCTCCGGCCTCATAACTTATCCATTTAAAGGATTTTCAAAATCCCGCGTATTTTATTCGCCCAAATACCGGCACACAGCTAATGAAACAGAAGGCACAGATCTGAGAAACGCTATATATTGGCAACCTGGTCTTTTTACAGATAAGGACGGCAAAGCAACGTTTGAATATTTTAATGCAGATACAAAGGGCACTTACCGTATTGTTATTGAAGGCATTGATGCCGATGGTAATTTAGGAAGGCAGGTTTATAGGTATAAGGTGGAATGATATTAAGTCCGCAGTCAGAAAGTCCGAAAGATTTAAGCAATGCTAATGTTTATCTCTTTCGGACTTTATTTTTGGCGAGCAAACTTATTTACTGCTCAAATAATACTTCTCCCAAAAATCAATAGATTTTGACATTTCGCCTGCGCCGCCCGCTGCACCACGGCCCATACCGCCGCCCATGCCACCGCGACCTCCTCTTCCGCCACGGCTGCCACCCATGCCGCCTCCGCCCATTGCTCCTCGTCCGCCGCGACCACCACCGCCGCCAAAGCTGCCACCGTCTTGCTCGCCCCCACCTGTGCCTGCCGGGCGCTGGAAACCGTTGATCTTAAAATTAAAAGCCCACTCATTTTTAAAAGCATCGTTACCGGCGTGGAAAAAGCTTAAGGGTATGGCCGCTTCATAAACCAAATCGCCATTGGCATCGTAATTTATGGCTGTTTTAATGCCGTAGGTATTTGATGTGGTGATCATATCGCCATCAATATCCTTAAACCCAATAACTTTAATATATCGCAGCTTAGTTATCCGCTCGCGCATCAGCTCGTCACGGTCGGCCTGGGTAATTTCGCCGTTATCATCTTTTGGCTTGGCAAACTCCGGCTTTTCATCCGGGGCTGCCAACGGAAAAGTAAGCATAAAACTATCTTTCTTTTTCCCTTTAGGATCAATGCTCAGTGTAATCCCTGCATTTAACACTTTCATCTTATCAAGCCTGTCGCTAATGCGGATAGCTGCATACAGGTAATCCTTATCATTGGCCAGCGCGTAGTTCAGCTTCTTCTCTTCGTTGTAATAACGCAGGCTGTCGCCCCATTCTTTCAGATCGCCATCAATGTTAATATTAGCGGGCGGGCCCTGTAAGCTGTTTTGAGTACTTTGGGCCGATGAATGATGAGATGCCAAAAGTTGTGCAGTTAATGCTAAAACAAAAGCCGGGGATGCTTTTTTCATGTGAAATTTTTTAGGGGTTTTGTGTAACATGATTTTTAAGACCATGGAACACGATTTTAACTTTTTTATTATTGTTTTTGAGTAAATTTGTAGTTACGTATGCCAACTGAAGTACAGGAAGAAACATTTACCCTCGAAGAGTTACTTGCAGGACTTAAAGAGATGCATCGTTTAATACTTTGGAACGATGATTTTAACACTTTTGACCACGTGATCCACTGCATGATGAAATACCTGGATTACTCCGAACCCCAAGCCGAAAAGATAGCATGGAAAGTACATAACGAAGGCAAATGCGCCGTACTGGAAGGCTCCTTTACCGAAATGGAGATCTACCGGAAGATCCTTCAGCAGGAGGGCTTAACAGTTTCAGTAGAATAACACGCTAAAAAATAACCGACATGCTAAAAAGATCATTTTTATTTTTTTTATTAGTCGGTTGGGCAAGCCTGACCGCCTGCGGCCAGGGCAAAAACCTGAAACTGGTAATTATCCGTCATGCCGAAAAGCCCGATGTTGGGGATAACCTTTCGTGCGCCGGGTTTAACCGTTCGCTCAAACTGCCCGAAGTTTTAAAAGCCAAATTCGGTTTGCCCGATCATATTTATGTGCCGGCAATGCACCAGGGTAAATCAACCGCGAGGGTGCGCATGTTCCAAACCATCTCGCCGTTTGCTGCAAAATATAATCTCTCCGTCAACAGTAATTTTGAAGAAGAGGATGATAACGGCGTCGCTAAAGAGCTTACCTCAAAAAAAGGCACCATCCTTATTGTATGGGAACATAATCAAATTAAACCTTTACTGAAAGCTTTAGGCATGAAAGTTAAAGACCTGGAATGGCCCGACAGTGATTTTGACAGTATTTGGATTGTTACTTTCAAAAAAGGCAAACCATCATTAACAATGGATAGAGAAGGGATTACACCGGCTTCGGGGTGTAGTTTTTAAGAATATCACTAAAATCATGTCATTGCGAGCGCAGCGTGGCAATCGCATGCTATACAGAGCGGACTTGCTTACGTGCGATTGCCACGCTGCGCTCGCAATGACATAGAGATTTGTAAATGTAAAACGCCCCGGATTTTCCGGGGCGTTTTGTGTTTTATGTTAACTGATAATTATTCGCTAACCAGGTAATTCCAGCCGCGGGTGTCCGGAACATTACCATATTTAATGGCATCCAGTGTATCAAATACTTTGTTCGAAAACTCACGTGTTTTCGGATCGCTCAGGAAATACTCCTGGCCTTCGTAGCTGATTGAAGCTACAGGAGCTATAGTTGCGGCAGTACCGGCACCAAAGGCATCGGTAAGTTTGCCATTTTTAGCACCTTCAACAATCTCGGCTACAGAAACTTTGCGTTCTTCAACAGTGATACCCCACTCTTTGGCTAAAGCTATAACGGTATCGCGGGTTACACCATCTAATATCGTATCTTTTGCTTCGGCTGTGATCAGTTTACCATCCAGCAGGAACATCGCGTTAGCAGCGCCCATTTCTTCAATAAACTTATGCTCTTTGGCATCAGTCCAAATCAGTTGATCAAAACCTTCTTCAGTTGCTTTGCGGGCCGGCAGCATGGAGCTTCCGTAGTTACCGGCAGCTTTGGCATAACCCATGCCGCCTTCGGCAGCGCGGGTATAGTGTGTTTCAATTTTAACACGCAATGGTTTTGAAAAGTACGGGCCAACGGGGCCAATCAATACCATGTATTTATAAGTTGAAGACGGTGTTACCCCCAGGTACGGATCAGTAGCGAACATGAATGGGCGGATATACAAAGCATGGTTTGGCTTTGAAGGAACCCAGTCGCGGTCAAGGTCAACCAGTGTAGCTATACTTTGCAAAAAGATTTCTTCGGGTAAAGTAGGCATACAAAGGCGCTCGGCCGATTTGTTGAAACGGATAGCATTTTTATCCGGGCGGAAAACGGTAATTTTTCCATCAGCATGTTTATAGGCTTTCAGTCCTTCAAAAAACGCTTGTCCGTAATGAAGTGCTGAAATTGCAGGGCTTAGACCAATTTCGCCGTAGGGAATGACCGAGAGATTTTTCCATTCACCGTCCGCGTAATCGGCCACAAACATGTGGTCAGAAAAAGTTTTTCCAAAAGGTAAGTTGTCAAAGTCCGTTTGCTGCAAACGGGAAGCAGTTGTCCTGCTGATCTTGATGTCCAATGTCTCGGTCATGGCATTAAAAATTAATAAATTATAGAAAATGGCAAGTTAGGCATTTTTATGGCCTACGCCAAAAATTTGCATAGTTAAATGGTGATTATCACATATAAAACATCATTTTGACAATATGATTGCCAGTTCAATTACTACCCAGCACATCATCAACCCAGGCCTTACCCCAGTTTTCTTTTTCCTCTTCGCTCCATACCCAGGGATAAAAGATTCGCTTTTGAAAACGTGGCGGCAGGTACTTTTGCCAGTTAGTGCCGCCTGTTGCCTTAATATCCTCAGGCTCGCGGTTTAGATAACGCACCGCCGATTTATAATGTGAAAGCGGCCAGTTTACATTGACATTGATATCCAGCTGGCGCAATTCGTTACGCAATTCAGGAGTCAGTTGTGATGACGAATCAAATTGTTTAGTCAGCGTATTAAAGTTGTGCTTAACAGCGGCCTTGCCCAGTTCAATAAATGTTTTTGAATATTTTTTCTCGAACTGTTTAAGCGTCAAAGTCTTTTTACCGGTGGAAAGTTCGGTAGCGCCAAACTTCCAGTACAGGTATTCAAATTGCGCTTCAATAGTTGCATGCTGCAGTTCTTCACGTTTATCTTTAGCAACCAGGTTTATAAAATCCGTAGCGTAGATCTCGATCATGCGGTACTGCCCCGACTGAAAACCGCTTGCCGGCAGCAACGACATCCTGAATTTCAGGAACTGCTCTTTCTCCATGCCATCAACCATGATTTCGAACGAGTGGGTTAAGGCACCAAAATACCTGTTGATCCTTTTTAACCGCGCTGTAAAAAACTCGGCTGTCAGCGGCGTTGCTTCGGCAATTTGTTTGCACTCATGCAGGGCCAGCTTAAAATACAATTCAGTTATCTGGTGATAAATGATAAAGATCTCTTCGTCGGGAAAAGGGGTTTTAGGGTTTTGTAAGCTCAACAGGGTATCCAGGTGGATATAATCCCAGTAGGTTAAAAAATCTGCATAAAGCAGGCCATCAAGATATGAGTTCATATCCTGGCCCATAGCTTCGTACTTTTCCTGCAGTTGATTTAGCCGGTCTTCAATTTCGGTAGAGAAATGCATACTTCAAAGGTAATAAAATAGTATACTGCTAAAACATATCCGTATTAGGTTGTTATAATGGATACAAGCCTTATAAATATTATTATGAAGATCAGGAAGATACTCATCGGTATTGATGAAAGCGAATTTTCACGTTATGCGGCGGCCTACGCTTTTGATATAGCCCATACCTATAGTGCCGAAGTTGGTTTGGTACACATCGTTGAACCCATCATTGTTCCCACCGATACCCAGGACGGTTTATTAGGAGGGATGCCATTTGATCCTAATATAAATCTGCCAGGCACAGAATTAGAAACATTGCAAACCGAGCGCTCTGCCGCATTGCTGGATCAGACGGCAAAAGAATGGGGCGAGGGACTGGAAATAGCTCACTTCACCCAATACGGATCTACAGCTGAAGGTATTATTGAATGCAGTAAGGAGTTTAATGCCGACCTGATAGTTTTAGGCACTCACCGCCGTACCGGTATCGATAAATTCTTTTTAGGCAACGTTGCCGAGCAGGTGGTCAACAAATCATTGATCCCTGTATTGGTTGTGCCTTATATTGAAGCGAAAAATTAATATAAAAGCCTGAACTTAATGGTATGCTCAATCGCTTTTAACTCGTTCAACACTTCAGTATCATAGCCTGTATTAACGTCGGTAATTACATACCCTATTTGCGGGTTGGTAACCAGGAATTCACCCACAATGTTAATATTATGGCGGGCAAATACATCGTTAATTTTAGCCAGTATCCCCGGTACGTTTTTATGGATATGAATTAAACGGTGGGCATTGTTAACACGCGGCGGCTGCAGATCGGGGAAATTGCAACTGGTATGTGTTTTACCTTCATTCATGAAAGCCATTACCCTTTTTGGCAAAAAGTCAGTACTGTGCGGGTTATGCCTTGGGTCGTCAAAAATGATGATCCCGTTTTCGGCAGCAGCATCGGCAAGCTTGCGGTTACATTTGCCAAAAATACCAATCACCTTTAACCTGCCTGCATTTTGAACTTGTTCGGCGCTTGGCTGATGTTCTTCGTCGCAAAATAACACACCGGCTTCTTCAAGATATTTTTCTTCAACATCGTCGCGGTGGCGCATGTTGTAACCCTCTTTTTTAAGCTGGTCTAAGGCATCCTCATCCACATTACCCACAACCAAACATTTAATACGGTTTTTAGGGTAGGAGATGGCACGCGGCAGTTTATTCAGATAGAGGAACTCGTCAAAGCTTGGGGTAATATGGTCGGCCTTTTCGGCTACTGATTTACGTTCGATGTTTTCGGTAAAAGCGAAAAACTTTTTGATCATGCCCGATTCCTTTAACTGGAAATCAGAATAACCATCACCGATACCATAAATATCACCCGGTAACTGAAGCTCTTTCAGCAGCTTTACTTTACCGCCCTCCTGCGAAAGCGGGTTTTCGCGGTCGTAACCTATAATATTGCCTTCCTCGTCAAACACGAAAGTGTTGGCGTAGATATTTTCTTTTTTAATGTGGTACTCGGTTACTACCGGTGTAATGAACTCTTTGAACCCACCGGATACGATCAAAACCTCGTCCTGGTGATTTTTAAAGAAGATAGTATTCCGCGAAAAAGAAGTAGAAACTTTCTTTTTAAGATGGCTGATCAGTTGCTTTAAATGATCGCGGTTAGCATTTAGCAATTTTACCCTGCGCTCTAAACTTTCGGTAAACGATAGTTTACCTTCCATCGATGCATTGGTCAAATCTTGTATCTGTTTGTAGATATCTTCGCGGTCGGGGCGATTTTTTAGAGAGATCCGGGCCAGTTCATCAAGGGCCTCAACCTGTGTAAAGGTGCTATCGAAATCAATAATAAAGTACTGTTCCATCTTGGCTGCAAAGGTGCGAAAAAATTTGCTGATAGAACAGGTAGAATTTATAGGTAATTGAAAGCTCTTATTATTTTAACGCCTCACAAATTTCCCCTATCGTCTTACTGATTGGCTTAAACTCAAAGCCTATCGCTTTTTTTATTTTTGAATTATCAAACTCGCGGGTTAATGAAGCCGCTTGTGCCGATGTTTTATCTATAGCCGGAACACCACCGGTTATAGCCGAAACAAAAGCGGCCCCGCGCCAGGCCAGTTCCATCATCCAGGGTTTAGCAAAAATAGCGGGTGGCTTGATGCCGAAACCTTTTGCTATCTCGGTAACCATACCTTTGTAGTCCCGGTTTTCAGCGCTGATGATATAACGCTCGGCCGTAATATCACTGTTCATTAAACCTACCATGCATTTGGCAACATCTTCTACATCAACAAAACCTATGGTGCCCGAGGTATAAAATTTAAGCCCCTTACGTACCGTGTTGAATAAAGCGCCGCTGCCCTGGGTGCCGGCACTCGCGCCAATTATCAACGAGGGATTAACAATAACAGCGTCCAAACCTTCGGCAATACCCCGCCAAACTTCCATTTCGCTTTCCAATTTAGATATGGCATAACCATCATTTTCTGTTGATTGCTCCAGGTGGTGGTTTTCGGTAATTAACTCTCCGGGTTTGGCGGCGCCAATAGCAGCAATTGAGCTTACATGCACCATCCTTATGCCACGTTCATTACAAAGATTAACCAGGTTGGCAGTCCCCGTAACATTGGTATTGATCATCGGCTTTTTATCCGCCTGCTTTAATGATACCCAGGCGGCACAATGGTAAACTTGGGTAACGCCATCAAGAGCATCGGCTAATGCAAAAATATCCATTATATCGGCGTCAACCCAGTCGATGTTTTCCTGGTATGGTAACAGTAACCTTGGGATAACTGAACTTGCCCTTTTGGTGCAGCGGATTCGCTGCCCGGTAGTGGTAACCAATAGTTTTGCCAGTTCGGCCCCGAGAAAACCAGTTGCGCCTGTTATTAAGATCATGATGCAAATGTGAATATTTTTTAGCTCAAAGCAGAAGCCTAAGGCCTAAAGCTTTCTTTTTTAAACTTAAGCAACATGGTAACAAAAGCTTTCTGCTTTTAGCCTTAAGCTTTAGGCTAAAAAATCTGCACATTTGCACATCTGAAATCTGCACATTAAACACTTATGTCATTAGCTGATTTTTTTACGCCGATTGATCTTAAAAAGATAGTTCCTAAAAAAGGCTATTATACCAGCCAGCTTGGCGATAAAATTGTGCATTATTCTGTCGATTTTCCTGATCTGGAGGAGAAAACGGATATTGCCATTATCGGTGTTATGGATGATCGTAATGCAATTGGCAACCCCGGTTGTTCACTTGGCCCTGATTACATCCGCGAAAAATTATACCAGTTAAACGAAGGCGGCTATTCTGTAAAAATTGCCGACCTGGGCAATATCCGTGCCGGCGAAAAGGTAACAGACACCTACTTCGCTGTTAAAACGGTAGTGAGCGAACTGATCAAAAAAGACATCATCCCCGTTATTTTAGGTGGAGGACAGGATCTTACTTACGCCCAGTACCTGGGTTATGAGGAGCTTGAACAGAAAGTTGACCTGGTGGTAATCGATTCGCATTTTGATTTGGATGAAGATAATCACGGCGAAAGTATTGAAACTACTTCTGCTTCCTATCTCAACAAAATATTCCTGCATGATCCCAATTACCTTTTTAACTTCAGCAACCTTGGCTACCAAACCTATTTTGTAAGCCAGGACAGCCTGCGGGTAATGGACAAACTTTATTTTGATGTACACCGTTTAGGCGAACTGAGCGGCAATATTGCTGTTACTGAACCTGCCATCCGTAATGCCAGCATGGTGAGTTTCGATATCGGTGCTATCCGGGCTGCCGATGCCATGGGGAATGCCAATGCCACGCCAAATGGTTTTTATGGCGAAGAAGCCTGCCAGCTCTGCCGTTACGCGGGCTTTAATGATAAACTTACTTCGATAGGTTTTTATGAATTTAACCCGGCTTTTGACAGTAACGGGCAAACCGCCTGGCAGCTGGCGCAAATGATCTGGTATTTTATTGACGGTTTTTATAACCGCAAGCGCGATTTTCCGCTTAACCCTAAATCCCAATACCTTATTTATAAAACCAGCTTAACCCACGACGACCAGGAAGTAATATTTGTAAAAAGTAAAAAATCCGACCGCTGGTGGATGCAGGTGCCCTACCCGTCGGCAGGTTCGCCTAATGAGCGTTTTCATTTGGTACCCTGCAGCTATGCCGATTACAAAACAGCAACATCCGGCGAATTACCGGATCTTTGGTGGCGCACATATCAAAAATTAAACTGATATTCACAATTTTAACCCTTGCTCAGACGTTAGCAGCGTAGAGTTTTTATATATTTTAATGAAGAAATTATTTTTTTACATAGCCGCCATGCTGCCGGTAACGGCGCTTGCACAGGCTACAGACACCTTTGTTATTAATGGTAAATTAGGCAATGTCACCACACCCGCCAAAGTATATTTATCGTACCAACTGGGTGCTAATAATGTTACCGATTCGGCCAATGTGGTTAACGGTGCATTTTCATTTACCGGTACGATATTTAACCCCGTTAATGCCACATTAGCTGTTAACTACAAGGGTTTACCCCTCGAAAAATTTATCGATGGTAACTATAAATATGCCGATAACGGCAGCCTGATTTCAAAGACGGCCGACGACATAGATTTTTTCCTGGAAAAAGGTACCATTGTCATCACCAGTAAAGATTCGATAGATAAAGCGCAGATCACAGGTTCGCAACTTAATACAGATAATGTAAAACTCCAGGCTCAGTTAAAAGCCATCAATCAAAAAGGAGAAAAACTGATGGCTGAGGCTAGGGCAGCAACGCCGGAGCAGCAAAAATCGGCAGCTTTCAGGAGTGCCATGCAGGCAAGGTATAAAGCCCTGCAAACAGAGCAAAAAACAACCTTGAAAAGCTTTATTGCAGCCAACCCCGATAGTTATTTAAGTTTACTTGCACTAACCTCGGTGAGCGGACCGGCCCCAGACCTTAGCGAAGTTGAGCCATTATACAATTCGTTATCTCAAAAAATCAAAGATACCGAAGCCGGTAAAATGATGAAGGTGCAGCTCGACGCCCTAAAAGTTACGGCTATTGGCTCCGAAGCTCCTGATTTTATACAAAACGACGTTAACGGAACACCTGTAAAGCTATCGTCGTTCAGGGGCAAGTATGTGTTACTTGATTTTTGGGCATCATGGTGCGGTCCCTGCCGCCAGGAAAACCCGAACGTGGTACGTAACTATGCAAGGTTCAAAAACAAAAACTTTACGGTAGTTGGGGTTTCGTTGGATAGGCCCGACGGCAAATCGGCATGGCTGGCTGCCATTAAAAGCGACGGATTGGAATGGACGCAATTATCTGATCTTAAATTCTGGAACAACCAGGCTGCGGCTTTGTACTCGGTAACATCTATCCCTCAAAACTTCCTGATCGATCCGCAGGGAAAAATCATTGCAAAAAATCTGCGCGGCGAAGATCTTGATGCCAAACTGGAACAGCTATTTGGAAAATACAATTAATTGATAATATGGCCCCTGCCAGGGCAATATTAATTAATATGTCATATTCACCGTTGAATTAGCCGGATATTTAATACCCGGCTAATTTTATTATATTGCGATATGAACTTGACCTCAATTAAAAAAATAGCTTTAACAGCAATTGCAAGCGCCCCTGCTTTAGCTTTTGCCCAGGATGCCCAATATACTGTGCAAGGTAAAATTGGCGACTATAACGCACCGGCGAAAGTCTATGTGCAATATCGTAAAGATGGAAAAACGGTTGTCGATTCGGCAGTATTGAACGGAGGAGCCTTTAAATTTACCGGTAAAACAAGCACAACAACACCTGTAAGCGGTTATATTTTGTTTAACCCCAAAGGTACCGGTCTGCATAGCTCAGAAGATTATCGTTCCATTTACCTTGAACCAGGTACCATCAACGTAAGCGCCCCTGATAAAATTGCTGATGCCAAAATAGAAGGTACCAAAACCAATAACGATAACGAAAAATATAACCTGGCCGAAAAACCGATTAATGATGCCTATGAGGCGCTTTCCGCAAAACGTAAAACCGCCACGCCGGAGCAAATGGCCGAACTAAATGCCGAAGAAAAAAAGATCGACGACCAGGACGCACAGGTAAATAAAAAGTTTATCCAGGAAAACCCCGATTCATACGTAAGCCTTAACGCGCTTGAATCATATGCCTACAGTGCCGATTACGTAGATATTGCCCCATTGTTTAACAGCTTCAGTCCTGCTATTAAAGCAACCGAAGCAGGCAAGAAATTTGCCGAACGCCTGCCAAAATTAAAAGCTGTGGCATTAGGCGCAACCGCCCCCGAGTTTGCCGAAGCTGATACTGCCGGTAAAATGGTTAGCCTGTCATCATTTCGTGGTAAATATGTACTGATAGATTTCTGGGCATCATGGTGCGGCCCTTGCCGTCGCGAAAATCCTAATGTGGTAAAGGCTTACAACGCTTATAAAGGCAAAAACTTTACCATACTTGGCGTGTCGCTCGACAGGCCGAATGCGAAAGATAAATGGTTGGCAGCTATCCACAAAGATGGCCTTACCTGGAACCATGTATCCGATCTTAAATTCTGGGACAGTAAAGCAGCCGATCTGTATGCAGTACGCGGAATTCCTCAAAACTTTTTGTTAGATCCTAACGGAAAGATCATAGGAAAAAACCTGCGGGGTGAAGATCTGGAGAATAAGCTTGCGGAGATTTTTGGAAAGATCTAATCATATTATTGAAGTCATTGACCGTAAAAGCCCTGGTAAAATTGATTTTGCCAGGGCTTTTCTGTTTAGTTTTTCAGATTTGCTTAAACACAAAGAACAAGCTTTACCGAAAATCGCACCACTTATAAGCTGTTTATAAACGGATGAAAATATTTCTGTAGAGACGCATAATTGCGTCTCCCGGAGGACAAGCTAATTTCAAAAGCTTATCACGTATCGTAAATTGCAAGTGGGAGACGCAATTATGCGTCTCTACATTCAAAAACTATTGTTTTTAAACAGCGACCTACAGTGTCAACATATTTACAAACCTCCGATATTCTTTTACGGGTATAAACACCTATTTTTGAAGACGTCCCTGAACATCAACCTATGTTAAAACCGTTTACGCTAATAACTTTCGCGCTGGCAGCAGCTATCACTGCACACGCACAAAATAAGATCAAGCCTAACAGAGATACCACCGAGCTTAAACCGGTGATCATCAAAGGTTACCTGAGCGACCAGCCTGTGATAAGCGTACCGGCGTCGGTAAGTGTGCTTAATGCAGCCCAGCTCAGGATCCAGCCTGATAATTCATTTGTAAATGCCTTAAATACGGTTCCGGGGATACGTACCGAGGAGCGTTCGCCAGGCAGTTATCGTTTATCCATCAGGGGCAGTTTATTACGTTCGCCTTTTGGCGTGAGGGACGTAAAGATCTATTTTGACGATATCCCGCTTACCGACGCCGGCGGCAACAGTTATTTAAATGCCATTGATATAGCGGCCATACAAAAGATTGAAATATTAAAGGGCCCGGATGGCAGCTTATTTGGGGCAAACTCAGGCGGGGTAGTCATTCTTAGTCCGCTTAACCGGTATAACGACAGTACCTATATTTCGGCCGGGATAAATGGCGGTTCATACGGGTTGTTTCATGAAAAAGCAGCAGTACAATTAAAAACTACCAATTACCTGCTCAACATTAACCAAAGCTTTCAAACCTATCATGGCTACAGGCAAAACAGCGATACCCACCGCAACTACCTGCAACTGGCCGATAGCTGGAACTACAGCGGCAAAAACACCTTAAAAGCATTGGGCATTTATTCCGACCTGGCCTATCAAACACCGGGTGGCTTAAACCTGGCCCAGTATACCGCCAATCCGAGATTAGCCCGCCAGCCTACGGCAACTTTGCCCGGGGCTATTCAGCAACGCATAGGTATTACTACCAAAATGTATTTAGGCGGCTTAACCAACGAATATCATTTTAACGACCACATCCGCAACGTGCTGGCTGTGTTTGGCAATCACGTTGATTTTGCCAATCCTTTTATCACCAACTACGAACAGCGTAGTGAAAACACCTATGGTTTCCGTACTTATTTTGAACTAACCGGCGATAAGAAACCCAATTTAAACTGGAAAGTTGACCTCGGTTTTGAATGGCAGCAAACCAACTCGCACATTGCCAATTATGGTAATAAGAAGGGGGTAAAAGATACCACCCAAACCGTTGATGATATCCACACCAACCAGCATTTTGTATTTGCCCGTTATGCTGCCGATGTGTATAAACGTCTGCATATTGAAGCCGCGGTAAGCTTAAACGATTATGGTTATGATTTTAAAAACCTGTATCCGCTTAATCAAAGCAACTTTACTAACCGAAACTTTAGCGCGCAATTGATGCCGAGGCTGGCTTTATCATACCAGTTCATTAACGCATTGGCGTGGCGGGCAAGTGTAAGTCGCGGTTATTCAAGTCCTACAACTGCCGAGGTACGGCCAACTGATAATAGTGTAAACACAAGCCTGCAGGCCCAATACGGCTGGAATTATGAAACAGGTTTCCGCCTGCGCAATAGCGACGAAACTTTTATGCTGGATGCATCTGTTTACTACTATCGCTTAAACAATGCCATAGTACGCCGCCTAAATGCTAATGAAACCGAACATTATATCAACGCCGGTGGCACCAACCAGTTAGGCACCGAAGCGTCATTATACTATTGGATTATTCGCCCAAACAGGTATAACTTCATCCGTGGGCTACAACTCAACGGATCTTTTACGTACAGTCATTTCCGGTTTAGGGATTATATGGTTACCAATGCCAATTATTCGGGTAACAGGCTAACGGGCGTACCTAAAAACGTATTTGTGAGCAGCCTGCAGATCAGGTTCCCTGAAAGTATTGCATTATTTGTTCAGCATACCTTTACTTCAAAAATTCCGCTGAACGATGCAAGCACCGTATATGCGCCAAAATATAACCTGTTGCAGTCCCGCGTTAGCTATCAGCCAACCATTGGCCGTAAAATCCGTTTTGAAATATTTGCTGCCGCGGATAATTTACTGAATCAGAAATATAGCCTTGGTAATGATTTGAATGCTGTAGGTAACCGATATTATAATGCAGCTCCGCTGAGGAATTACTCGGTTGGGATGAATTTTATGTATTAGATGGTTAATAGTTGATGGTTCATAGATCATAGTAATCGCCGACTACGCTCGCCTTAATCAATAAAAACCCGGAAGGTAAAACCATGTCATTGCGAGGAACGAAGCAATCGCACGAAAGCAGAGCGGCTCTGTAATGTATGCGATTGCTTCGTTCCTCGCAATGACATGATTTTAATATGAACACGGCCTTTTTTAAAGCTTGCAAACTGCAAACTGAATTACGGATTCAAATTGTTATTACCTCCCTCAGCAATATTACTTCCCCTGCCTTTCGGATCAAAAGCGCGGAATTTGATAACGCCGCCATTGTAGTTAACAGGGCCAGTGTAAACCTTACTACCAGCGTCAGGATCTTTACCATTGGTTGTATACCGGATGGTTAAACCCGGGAACTCCACATTACTAAAATATTTACCATCCTGCAGGCTGATCCCTGGCTTAGGCACACGGTAATCATAGCCACCGTTATAATAAGAGAGGCGGGGCAGTTCACGTTTGCCTAACACATTTAAAAAATTTGACCAGGCAGCCTGGTATGCTTCTTTACTTTTTACAGGGTCTTTTTCGGTGGCCCATGCCGGGTCTTGCGCCCAGGCACGTTCAGCCAGGCCAAGCAGCCTCGGGAAAATCATGTATTCCATTCTTTCGGGGCCTTTCACTGTTTCGGCCCATAAGGCACCTTGCAAGCCTACTATATTGCTTTTACCATAATCGGTAAGGCGTTGCTTGCCGATGAAGATATTCCTGTTTATCGGGTTGCCTTGCTTATCAACGTCGGCATTTTTAAAATAATCGTAGGGAATAAATGAGAAGAATTTATCAATGCCTAAAAACGCGCCCCAGTAATAGCCCGGCTCATCAAATGATTTGTAATTGGCCATATCAAAATATAGGTTGGTAACGCAGGTTAGCACTACTTTGTAACCACCATTAGCCAAACGGTAAGCCAAATCTTCCTGCCCTCCGCCTAATACGTTGTTCCAAACATCAACCTGTAGGTGTTCTTTTGTAAAATCCGGATTTGGTACGTAAGCCGGCTGACCGTCGAGGGTTGTTTTACGCAGCGCCATTTCTTCCCAACCCGACAGGCGGATACCTTTCGCTTTCAGGATTTCATTAATCCTTCCGTAGAAATAATACCAAAGATCATTAGTGCTCTGTATTTCGGGATGGGTAGACTTAAGCGCTGCATAAGCAGGTGATTTTTCCCACACATTGGCAGGGACCTCATCGCCACCGAAGTGGATGGTGGGCAGTGGCGCTTCGGCTTCTTTGTAAGTGCTGATGAGGTCATTTACAACAGTCTCCACAAAGTTATAGGTTGAAGGGAGCGATACATCAATCACGTTATCGTTCCAGTATTGTACCGAGCGATACTCAGATTTATCATTGGGATCATACAGTAAATATTTTTCAGCTTCAGCCTTTTTGCCTTCGGCCATTAATCGGTCATAGCGAGCGTTCATTGCTTTAATAGCTCCGCGGGCGTGCCCCGGTGTTTCAATTTCAGGTACTACAGTGATATGATGGTCATTGGCGTATTTCAGGATCTCGATATAATCTGCTTTCGTATAATAGCCGGTGCCAAAAGGGTTATTAATCTCCGGGCCAGAGCCGTGCGACGGTGGCAGGTGGCGTTTGCTATCAAGGGTATGCCCACGTTTCGAGCTGACAGCAGTAAGCTCAGGCAGCGCAGGAATCTCTATTCTCCATCCCTCATCATCCGTTAAATGCAGGTGCAACACATTAAGCTTGTACAGGCTCATCGCTTCCAGTAATTTCAACACCTGCTGTTTTGACTGAAAGTTACGGGCTACATCAAGCATTACGGCACGATACGCAAAACGAGGGGCATCGGTAACTTCAACGCATGGAATTTGTACCGATGATGGCGTTTTAGCTAAAGCGCTCGCCGGGATCAGGCTTTTGAATGATTGAATACCATAATAGATGCCGGTATTTGCAGATGCGCGGATAACCACAGTGGTTGGTTTTACACTTAGCTCGTAAGCTTCATTGCCCAAACCGGCTTTGTATTCAAATGAAATAACTTTACCCGGTTTTCCTGTTTCCTTTTTTCCGAAGATGCCGCCAATGTAATTACGTAAAACAGCTGCTTCTTTGCTGAACCGCGCATCGGCAGATGAAACTTGAGCGCCCGCAGCGAACGAAAAACTGCCGCTGCTTAGGCTATAACTTACCGGTGTAGGGAAAACTTTCAGTAACTGATCGGCAGGAATATCGGCAACCGTTTTATTCCTGTCATAAACAATTTCGGGGGTTATTAAGCCCTGGTAAGTTGGTTTGTACGGCGTAATATCATATGAGCCGAAAGAATAGCCTTTTTCAGGGGCATTATCCCAAACAAGGTATGGCCCTTCAGGTGCATCGGTAATGTTTACCACAGGGTCATCGCACACAAATTCAATGCGGGAGGTTTCGCCGGGTTTCAGGTCTTTGAAGCCGGATGTTGGGGTTATGCTGTATAAGTCGCCGTTAACCTGTTCAATCAGGGCGTTATTGCTAACGGCCGTTTTGGTAAAACCGCGCCCCGAATTAAAGTAGATCTTCCATCCCCCTGCAGGCAAAACCTCATGACTTTTATTGGTAATCACCAGTGCGGTGAGGGCTTGGTTTTTATTTTGATAGTTATTGTCCATTACCTGCCAGGTGAGGTGCAGGTTGGTTACGTTCGGTTTTTTATCATCACTAATTTTAAAACCGCTGCATACAAAAACCGCGGCGATAACCACCAGCGTAAAAATTTTGTTCATAATTGATCCTGTGCCTGGGAGATAGCAGACAGGTAAATATATTACTTTTTAAATTATTTTAATAAGTGTTTTTTATAGAGACAGACCACAGGTTACGCTATCGCTAAACCTGCGGCAGTAGTGACTCAAGACTTAAAGGGAAAACTTAATCCACCCTTCCCCTTCATAACCAAATATGAATTGCTTAGGGCGGATGATTTCGGCCAGGATCTCTATTGAGTCGACAATCCTTGGGCTAGGACGATTGAAATACTGGTTGCCATCGGCAATATAAAACCTATCGTTTTTTACTGCTTTGAGTGATGCAAAACCCGGGCGGTCCAAAAGGAGGTTTATCTCACGCATGGTGCGTTCAATACTGAAGCCGCAAGGCATCACCACAATAATTTCCGGGTCCTGCTGCAGGATCTCATCCCACTCAATATATGGTGAGTGCTTGCCGTCCTGTGCCAAAACAGGCGTTCCGCCGGCTATGTTTACCAGGCCTGGTACCCAGTTGCCGGATATCATTACTGGCTCCAGCCATTCAATACAGGCAACGGTGGGTTTGCTGTCTATAAATTTCAGTTTATGCTTAATAATGTCAACCCGTTCCTGCAGGCTTTCAAGCAGTTCGGCACCGGCCGCGGGCACGTTCAGTGCATTGGCAACGGTAACAATGTCGTTAAAAATATCATCGAGACTGTTAGGCTGCAGGGATATAATTTGTGCCTGTTTATCCAGGTAGTTTTCAAGCGCTTCTTCAACATCTTTTAACGATACGGCGCAAACCTCGCACTGGGCTTGTGTTATCACTACATCAGGTGAAAGTGCTTTAATTTGTTCCCGTTTTACGGTATAAACCGAGAGCGCATCGGCCAGGATCTCTTTCACTTTTATATCAATATCGGCGCTGCTCAAACCATCCGGAAAATTAGCTTCAGTACATATGGGTAATTCTTTAACAGATGCCGGAAAATCGCATTCGTGCGAACGCCCCACCAGGTTTTTCTCTAATCCTAAAGCACAAATTATCTCGGTAGCGGCCGGCAGTAATGAAACTATTTTTTCAGTTGGCATGTTAACACGTTTAAAGTTTGCAAATGTAAGGAAGATTCTGAACCGGGATTAAACGGATTTGTCAGATTATTGGATTCTAATGCCGACATCGGACAATACTCAAATCCTATAAATCGTGGTTCAGACAATAATTTGCCAACTCCAATTAACAACCTATCTTTGCTGCAATGATATTTTTGACTTTTTTCATCGGGCTTATAGCTAATTTCATAGGCTATATACCACCCGGCAATATAAACCTAACTTTAGTACAGATCACTATAAACCGTGGCATAAAAGAGGCTGTACGTTTTATTACAGCTTTTTCGGCAGTTGAATTTTTCTTTACCTATTTTATTATGCATGCTGCCCGCTGGCTTTCGGGACAATTGAAATTGGGCACCATCATCGACTGGATCATGGTGGTTTTGTTTGGTGTAATGGGTTATATCACCTGGATTCATCGCAATGCCCCACCTAAAGCCAATTACTCTGAACACGCCAGTATTAAATACGGTATTTTATTAGGCTTTCTAAACCCCATGCAGGTACCCTTCTGGATGGTTACAGGCACATACCTCATTACGCATGAATGGATCCTTGATGGCCGCGTAGCTCTTGTTATTTTTAGTCTGGGTTCGGCAGCAGGTGCTTTTTTATGCCTGTTTATCTATGCCAAATTCGCTAAATACATACAGGAAAGATTTGCGTTAAGCACCAGGCTTATCAATACCAGCATAGCTATATTATTTTTTGCTTTTGCAGTGTATCACGTTGTAAAGCAGATTTATCTGTCGTTTTTCAAACACTAAAAATCTTGATTTTCTTGACTTAAGGATTGCCTGATACGATTAATGCCAAATTCAAGGTAATCCTCAAATCCTAAAAATCATGGTTCAATTCATGACTTTCAACACATCAACCTTATCCTGGGCCAGCTGAACTTTCAACTCGTCGAGCGATGAAAACTTAACATCACCCCGGATGTAGTGGTGAAACTCCATACGGATAGTCTGATTATAGATCTCTTCGTTAAAGTCAAAGATGTTTACTTCGATATTGCGGCTAAGGCCATTGACCGTTGGGCGACTGCCGATGTAGGCCATCCCTTTATATTTCTGATCAGCTATAATTACTGTTACCGCAAAAATACCATCGCATGGAATAAGCTTATATTTTTCTTCAACCACGATATTGGCTGTCGGATAACCAAGCTGACGGCCGATCTGATCGCCGCGGACAACCTTTCCGGTAATAAAGAAAGGATAGCCTAAAAAGGCATTAGCCAAATGAATATCGCCGCTTAACAGGGCGTTGCGGATACGGGTTGAGCTGATGGCCACCTCGTTGATGTCCTGTTCGGGAATTTCTACCACATCAAAACCATACACAGGGCTAAGGCGCTGCAGGTCTTCAAAGCCGCCCTGCCTGTCTTTACCGAAGCGATGGTCATAGCCTATTACTATTTTTTTTGTACCGATTTTGTTAACCAGCACATCGCGGATATAGCTTTCGGCGGATTGATTGGAGAAATCTCTTGAAAAAGGGGTTATAATGAGATGGTCAACCCCGATACGTTCCATTAGGTCGGCCTTTTCGGCAATGGTGGTTATCAGTTTCAGGCTTTCATCTTCCGGGTGCAGGATCATACGCGGGTGCGGAAAAAAAGTAAGGATCACCGTTTCGCCTCCTGTGCTTTCGGCCAGCTCCTTAATGCCTGAGATAATTTTACGGTGCCCTAAGTGTACCCCATCAAATGTACCGATGGTGACTACTGCATTGTTTACCGCTGTAAATTCGTCGATATTATTGTAAACCCTCATTTATGAGTAAAACACAAAGTTAATTTTTAGTTGATGGGATTAAAAACCGGAGTGTTTGAGCTTTGTAAATTTCCTTTACCGCGCTGTATGTACATCTGATACTTTTAATTCCCTCACAGTATTTACCAGTTCCATCACTTCCCAGGCATCCTCAATTCTGAAGTTACCGCTGCGTGTACGTCGTAATTTTGAAAGATAAGCCCCGTTGCCTAAAGCCGCGCCAAAATCATTCACCAGCGAACGGATGTAAGTGCCCTTACTGCACACCACCCTGAAATCAACCTCGGGCAGCTCAATGCGGGTTAGTTCAAACTTAGTTATAGTGACGTTACGGAGCTTCAGTTCCACATCCTCGCCCCGGCGTGCCTTTTCATATAAACGCTCGCCATCAACTTTTATGGCCGAGTGCGCCGGCGGATATTGCTGGATATCGCCAATGAACTGTCTGCAGTTGTTACGCAGCATTTCTTCTGTGAGTTGGCTGATGTCGAAACTTTTGTCTGGCTCCGTTTCCATATCGTACGAGGGGGTAGTAGCACCCAATACCATGGTCCCGGTATATTCCTTTTCTTCGGCCTGGAAAGTATCAATCTGCTTGGTCATTTTACCGGTGCAAATGATCAACAGGCCTGTAGCCAGCGGATCAAGCGTGCCTGCATGGCCAACCTTTAGTTTAAGCGGCTTAAATGAATTGCGGAGTTTGCCAACCACATCAAAGCTTGTCCATTGGTACGGTTTATTAACCAGCAGTAGCTGACCCTCGGCAAATTCCTCTATTTTAGTGTACGTGTTCTTCAAATCTTTTATTTACACCGGATCAATTTATCCGATTTTTCGCAAAGGTACGATTTTCGGCCCTATTGCCGGACAAGCTATAAATTACTACGCCGGATCAATCTCTTTTGATATGAGAATGATCCGGCGCGGCAAAATTAATGTGATATACTTAAATGCTTAAATCGTTTGTAATTGGTGTCCGCTCAAAATTAATCCTATAATAACAGCTCCAATCACAATACGGTACCAGCCGAAAATCTGGAAACCACGGCGCTCAAGAAAAGTAATGAATGTTTTAATAGCCAGCATGGCAACAATAAAAGCAATGATATTACCTATGGCCAGCAGTTTAATTTCTTCGCCGGTAAATACGTGCCCTTCTTTATGGAAGTCGTATAGTTTTTTTGCAGTCGCGGCAAACATAGTGGGCACCGCCAAAAAGAATGAAAACTCGGCAGCTGCAGTTCGGTTTAGTTTTTGCGCCATGCCACCAACAATAGTAGCAGCCGAACGCGATGTACCGGGGATCATGGCTAAACACTGAAAAAAACCTATTTTAAATGCAGTTAAATTGCTGATTTCTTTTTCTTCTTTAATCATAGGCTTGTTGAACCATTTATCAACAAACAATAAAATAATACCGCCAACAAAAAGGGTAATACCAACGGTAAGCGCGCTCTCCAATAAAGCATCTATCTTTTTGCTAAACAATACGCCAAATACCGCTGCAGGGATAAAAGCGATAAACAGTTTTAAATAAAAATTAACCGATTGGAGGAACCTTCTCCAGTACAGGAACACTACCGATAAGATGGCACCCAGTTGTATGGCAATAGTAAAAAGCTTAACAAAAGGATCGGCTGCTATGCCCATTACTGATGAAGCAATGATCATGTGCCCGGTTGATGATACGGGCAAAAATTCAGTTATCCCTTCAATAATTGCAAGGATAATAACATGGATTAAATTCATTGGGGTTTTAAGGGGTTGAGGTAGAGATATACGTTATTACAGTAGATATCTTTCACTAAAACATATCTACTGTAAAATTCAGCATGGTTACTGTATTAATTAGCCGAAGGCTTTTTAAGGATAGCGAAGAAACCCAAAGCAAAACCGCCCAAAACTACTATTGGGGCGATAACTATTTTGGTAGTGCTGTAAATGTCAGTTGTGCCCGACATCAGCACAAAACCGAAGGCAACAACCGCCACGCTGATGATTAGCATACGGTAATTGCTTTTATCAAATATAAATTGTACCGGCGCAGTAGCTTTTGCGGCACCGGTTGCTGCCGGCGATGTTGCAGCAGTTGTTTTTACAGGAGCCGCTGGTTTAAATTTTTGTGCCATATATCTTTTTAATGAGTGAATTATTGATTTAGTGAATTAGTGATTAAAAGTTCAGGTCAAGCATTTCAGCTTTGACCTTTAACCTCTACCTGTACAGATCGTATATTTTTAAACGTAAAAACTTGTTAACTGCTAAAAAGGTACTGAAGCCTGATATAAAAATACCCAGCCCAACTACAACTAAAAACACGATGCCAAACTCGGTGTAGTTTTGCAAAAATACAAGGTCGGGTACGTTGTCATAAGCAACATATAAAGTACCTATCAGCAGGATAATAGCAATCAGGCCGCCTAATAAGCCATGCCAGATCCCGTACAGTAAAAAAGGCTTGCGGATAAACCCTTTTGTAGCCCCAACCAGTTGCATTGACTTGATCAGGAAACGCTGCGAATAAATCGCCAACCTGATGGTATTATTAATCAACGCTACCGAAAGCACTACAAAGATTCCGGCGAAGGTAAGGATGATTAAACTGATGGTCGTTACGTTCTGGTTCATCTGGTCAACCAGTGACTGCTGATATTTAACCTCTTTTATTAAGGGGTTTTTCAGCAACTCGGCTTTAAACTTTTCGATATCCTTGTTGTTGGCATAATCCGCTTTCAGGTAAACATCCACTGACTGCGATAGCGGGTTATAACCTAAAAACTTTACAAAGTCTTCGCCAAGATCTTTTTGCAGGTTGCGGGCGGCAAGCTCTTTACTTACGTATTGGGTTTGTTTTACCATTACGTTGCCATCCAACTGTTTTTGAAGTTGCAATACATCGCTTTCGTGGGCGGCATCATCAACAAAAATATTAAGCACGATGTTTTCTTTAACATAGCTCGAAATATTTTTAGCGTATACCAGTATTAAACCCAGCAGCCCTACCATTAACAGCACCATGGCAATACCAAATACAGTTGAAATGTAGATGGTTTTTGTCTTTTTAGAGGATGCGCTTGCTTCAAATTCTTCCATTTACTTTTGTTAGATGTTAGATATTAGACGTGAGATTTGAGATCACTATCCCCCTCAAGTTAACATCATATTTCTGCGAAAATAAGAAACCCTCCCTAAAGGTAAAAGTTTATTGCTTATAAATATGTTTAATAACGCTTTAGCTTAACAGATTTAACATTTATTAACAGCAGAACCGGGATTTGGGGGGATTTTTCGGATTACACAGATTTCGACAAATTCCGATCAAACAAACATCCGGAAAAACAGAAAAATCCCCCCAAATCCCGGTTCAGACAAATTAAAGATCAATTCTGATCTAAACCTGGAGTTAAACAAAGCGCTACCGCTATTGTTATCAATATATGACAAAGCCAGCAAACGAAAAAGATAAACCTTCGCCATCAGATACCCCGACCCACAGGCCAAATGACAACGGGAATAAAAGCAAGGTGCGTAAAGAAGATAAACAATATCACGCCGATAATCCGCATGGAGGCGATATTGCCAAAAAGCATGAGAAAGAAGAACAACCGGTTCATTCGGTGAAGAGTGTACCGAAATAAGCCCCCTCTAAATCTCCCCCGGAAGGGGAGACTTAATTAAGATCTTTAAGCCCTCCCTGCTGGGGAGGGTTGGGTGGGGTTATCTCGCAATCCCCGCCGAGTTAAACTGAAGGTCGTACAATTTCCGGTAGTGCCCGTTCTCAATTTTAAGCAACTCCTGGTGGGTACCCATTTCCATGATCTCGCCATGGTCAAGTACAATGATCCTGTCGGCGTTTTGAATGGTGGAAAGCCTGTGGGCTATCACTATGGCCGTACGGCCTTCCATTAATTTATTGATGGCATTCTGGATCAGGATCTCGGTTTCTGTATCAACAGATGACGTAGCTTCGTCCAAAACTAAAATTGCGGGATTATAAACCAATGCCCTGATAAACGAGATCAGCTGCGATTGCCCGGCCGAAAGTGTTGAGCCGCGTTCCATCACATTATAATCGTAGCCACCGGGCAGGCGTTCGATAAAATCATGCGCGCCAACATCTTTGGCTGCAGCTATGATCTGGTTGCGGGTGATATTGGGATTATTGAGGCTGACATTATTGGCAATGGTATCGCTGAACAAAAACACATCCTGTATCACAGTTGCTATCTGCGAACGCAGGTAGTTTACATCATAATCATGGATATCATGTCCATCAACCTTTACACAACCTTTGCCAATTTCATAAAAACGGTTCAGGATATTAATGGTTGATGATTTGCCTGCGCCGGTTGCCCCTACCAAAGCCAGGGTTTCGCCGGGTTTAATGTGGAAACTGATGTTTTTCAGCACCCAATTTTCATCATTATAAGCAAACCATACTTTATCAAAGCTAATATCGCCCTGCAGCCTGCCTGTTGTAAGTGTGCCTTTATTTTCGGCCACCTCGTCGGTATCCAATACTTTAAAAATCCTGTCGGCACCTACCATACCCATTTGCAGGGTATTAAATTTATCGGCCAGCTGGCGGATAGGCCTGAATAACATATTCAGCAATACTATAAAGCTGGTGATCAATCCAGGAGTAATTCCCTTGCCTGATGCGGAGATAGTTAGCATTTGACTATCTGACAGCATTCGTTTACAACCATACCAAACCAACAGGCCCATGCATATGGCAAACAGAATTTCTACTACAGGAAAGAATATCGAATAATACCAGTTTGAGCGGATATTGGCATCGCGGTACTTTTCGTTCACAGCTTTAAATTTGCGCATCTCCTGGTCTTCACGGGCAAAGATCTGGATCACACTGATCCCCGAGATATGCTCGGCCAAGAAAGTATTGAGCCGCGCCACCTGCGTACGCACCTCCTGGAATGAGGACTTAATAGCCTCCTTAAACACATAGGTTGAAGCAAACAGGAAGGGCATCGGAATAAGCGTAATCAGGGCCAGTTTCCAGTCCTGCCAAAGCATATAGCCTATCACAGCAACCACCAACAGCATATCACCCATGATAGAGATCAACCCTTCCGAAAAAATATCGGCAATAGTTTCCAGGTCGGACACCGTACGGGTAATAAGCATACCGATAGGCGTACGGTCGAAGTATTTTAATCTTAAACTGGTAATGTGGTTGAAAATATCGATCCTCAAATCGCGGATCACATATTGGCCCAACGCATTGGTTAAATAAGTTTGGTAGTACTGCGCAATAGTTTGAATGAGAAGCTGTGCTATCATGAGCTCAACCATAAAAACCAACCCATTATAATCATCGTTCAAAATATTAACATCCAATGTACGTTGGATCAGGATTGGCTGCAGCAAAGCATTGGCTGCTATAAAAATGGTGAGGAAAGTAGCTATAACAAAGGTTTTATTATACGGCTTAACGTAATGCATTACCCGGCCGAGTAGCTTCCAGTCGAGGGCCTTTCCGGTTACGCCCCCAGAAGGGGGGGCTGCTTGCTTGGTTGCTCCCTCATTTGCTGAGGAGGGAGTTTCCTGTTTATTATCTTTTTCTTCTTTAGCCACTATATCAAAGTTAAAGTATAATTATCTATCTTCAAATCTCATCCACATTATCCACCATTGTTCCCCCTTCAGGGGGTTAGGGGGCTAATGGAGCGACCAGTTGGTAAGGATATTTAACTTCCGTCAAATACAACCCGCAGGCAGGTACGCTGGTGCCAGCGTTTGAGCGGTTTTTACTTTCAATAATTTCACGGATACCTTCCGGTTGCATTTCTTCCCGGCCGATCATTATCAGCGTACCCACAATGGCCCGTACCATGTTACGCAAAAACCTGTCGGCAGTTATATGGAAGACAATGCCGTTTTCTGTTTTCACCCACTGGGCGCGGGTTATTTTACAGTTATTGGTTTTAACCTGGGTGTTTGATTTGCTGAAACAGCTAAAATCAATATACTCCATCATAATAGCCGCGGCTTGGTTCATCAGATCGATATTGGGCACATCGCGCAGCTGCCATGAATATCCCTGCAAAAAAGGGTCTTTATTAAAGTGAATATGGTATTGATATGAGCGCGATGTGGCATCAAAACGGGCATGCGCATCGGCATGTACCGCGACAATGTTTTTTATGGCGATATCAGGTGGAAGCAGAGCGTTTAGCCCCCCCCGCCCCCTGAAGGGGGTGCTTTCTAATGCACTTACTCCCCCTTCAGGGGATAGGGGGGCGTCAAAATGCGCAAAGAATTCCTTGGCGTGCACGCCTGTATCTGTACGGCCGCAGCCGGTAGTTTCTATCGGGTGTCGTAAAATTGTGCTTAGTGCCTTGTTCAGCAGTTCCTGTACAGTTACGGCATTTTGCTGTACCTGCCAGCCATGATAGGCAGTGCCATTGTAGGCCAGTTCAATAAAATAACGCTGATTTGTGCTCACGACGGCAAAGTTAATAATCTGCCGCCTATGCCGGGTTCATAATTTGGTCATAGTATTATGCAGGTTCGGTTATATAGGCCTTATAGATTGCCTCAAACACCAGTTTATTTTTAACAGCCAGATTAAAAGGCTTATTGATAAAGGTGTTGCTATATCCAATGGCTTTTGCCAGGTTACGCAAAACATCAAAATAGGTTATTTCAATCCCTTCGATGATCTGCACATAAAATACAATGAACACATCACGCTCCATGGCAGTTTTCCCGGTTTTAATTGCCGATATATAAGCTTCAAGCGTCATGGCTTTTATGCCAAGTACCGTCGTTTTTGATGGCGTTTCATTAATGGCGCTGTAAATAGAATCGAGCTGGGCAAGCTGCTTTTGGGTAGCTTCATAACATTCCTGTACAGCCTCCTTTAAATAAGCTAAGGATGCAAGCTCTTTTATCTCCTCAAAAAAATCAATCAGATGTTTTTTACCAAAATAAATGCTGTTCAGGTGCTCAAGGAAAATCCTTTTTAGATGGACATTCTCAAATTTAACATCTTCGGGGGTTTGTTCACTAATAGGGGGCATCTGACAACTGTTTAAATACAAATAAATATACATTAAATAATTATCATTCAAAGCAAGCAATATCCTTATTAAATTAGTGCTTCTCCAATAAGCAAAACATTTATATTTGCCTTTATAATTTTTTAATATCATGCTGCAACGCATCCAAAGCATTTACCTTTTGTTCGCTAGCCTTGTGCTGTTTGCCCTTTTCTTTTTTCCGCTTGCCCACAACGTCTATATTAATGATAAACCCTCAAGCATTATGGTTACCGGCATTTACCAGGATGTGAACGGCGTACAGCAACATACCCAAACATTTGTGGCACTAACCGCTATAACAGCTATTGTTGCCCTTATTCCTTTGGTCATCATTTTTCTATATAAAAACAGAAAACAGCAAATAGCCTTCTGCTATAGTGCTATACTTGTACTTATTGGCTACAGTTTCTGGATGGCACAAACTGTTAAAGGTGCAGCAGGCAGCATTACCCTTGATACACGCACGATGGGCATTGGCCTGTTCCTTACTTCACTAAGCATCATACTGATCATCTTTGCACAAAAGAGCATAAAAAAAGATGAGAAGCTGGTAAAATCGGCCGACAGGTTGAGGTAAACCCGGGTTAGTGTTAAGTCGACAGTACTAAGTCGGCAGTTATAAGTCTGGTTTCCTTTTCTATAGTTAAAACTTATGACTAACCTAAGTTCATTGTTTGCAATCTCTTTGTAAAAACCAGGTAATAGATTTATGATTTTCATGCTTACTAAGACCCCTTGTTATCTGAAAATCGGGCTTTAAAAACCGGAGAAAAAGGTAATCCTTGTTATGAAATTATTAATTAACTGGTTTTTTTTCAGTTAATTAGTTGCTTATTCTCAATAATACTACCAAACTTCATTTTATCTCAACCCGCCTATTGGAATTATAAAACATTAACACTATCTTTGCGCCCGATTTGGCGATGTTGCCAGATTCGTTATTTAAATTCATGAACAACCCATTTATTGAACTGGGAATCCGTCATGATATTGTTAATGCCATCTCTGAGTTAGGATTTGAGAATCCTACACCAATCCAGGAGCAGTCAATCCCGGTATTGTTAACAGGCAGCAACGATTTTGTCGGATTAGCCCAAACCGGGACCGGAAAAACTGCTGCCTTTGGCCTACCATTGTTGGAACTGCTTGATTTCGAAGAAAATCATCCACAGGCACTTGTTTTATGCCCAACACGCGAACTTTGTTTACAAATCGCGAACGACATTAAGAACTACTCCAAAAAAATGAGCAACGTACACGTTGTTGCTGTTTATGGCGGAGCAAGCATTATGGATCAGCTACGCCAGATCAAACGCGGCGTACAGATCGTAGTTGCTACACCAGGGCGTATGCTTGATATCATTAACCGTAAGGCTATTGATTTTTCGGCTGTGAAGTATGTAGTATTGGATGAGGCTGATGAAATGCTCAATATGGGCTTTCAGGAAGACATTGATAGTATCTTATCTACCACACCCGAAGAGAAAAAAACCTGGCTATTCTCGGCCACCATGCCTGCCGAAGTTAGGCGGATCGCGAAAAAATACATGACCGATCCTTTCGAGCTTACCATGGGCGCAAAAAACACCGGCAATGCCAATATCGAGCATGAGTACTATATAGTACGTGCACGTGACAAGTATGCCGCGTTTAAACGTATTGTTGACTTTAATCCTGATATTTTTGGTATCGTATTTTGCCGTACCAAAATTGAAACCCAGGAAATTGCTGAATCGCTGATCAAAGACGGCTACAATGCCGATTCATTGCACGGTGACCTTTCACAGCAACAACGCGATAAAGTGATGAAACGCTACCGTGAGCGCAGCCTGCAATTATTAATTGCAACCGACGTTGCCGCACGTGGTATCGACGTTAACGACGTAACTCACGTTATTAACTATTCATTACCCGACGAGATTGAAAACTACACTCACCGTAGCGGCCGTACAGCCCGTGCAGGTAAAACCGGTGTATCAATCTCTATCGTTAACGCCAAAGAATTAGGAAAAATTCGCCAGATTGAGCGTGTTATTGGTAAAAAATTCGTGAAAGCTGAGATCCCTACAGGTTTTGATGTTTGCGAAAAACAATTATTCTCTATCGTTCACAAGGTACATAACGTAACTGTAAACGAAGAGCAGATTGAGCAATACCTGCCGCGTATTTATGACGAGTTTAAAGATTTCACCAAGGAAGATTTCATCAAACGATTTGCTTCAATTGAGTTTAACCGTTTCCTTGATTATTATAAAAACGCTCCTGACCTGAATGCCAGCGTTGAAGAAGGCCGTAACAGGTTTGAAGATCGCGGCGAACGCGGCAATGGTGTACGTGGCAACTTTACCCGTTTATTTATAAACTTAGGTTCGGTTGATGAATTTAACCGCGGCGATTTGTTAGGTTACATCTGTAACACTACCAAAATAAGCGGCCGTACCGTAGGTAAAATCGATGTTAAAGGTGTGTACTCTTTCTTTGAAGTACAAAACGAAGATGTTGATAAAGTGATGGCCAGCTTTAAAGAAGCCGAATATAAAGGTCGCCCCGTAAGGATTGAGATCTCAGGCGAGGGCACCAGCGATAACCGTAGCGGCGGTGAACGCCGTGAAGGCGGATACCGTGGCGGAGATCGCCGTGAAGGTGGTTACCGTGGCGGCGAGCGTCGTGAAGGCGGTGGTTACCGTGGCAACGAAAGGCGCGAGCACAGCAATGGCGGTGGTTTCCGCGACTTTTCAGGCAAACCCCGTGAAGATCGCCCTGAGCGCAGAAGGAGATTTTAATTATCCATCATAAAAAAACCACCATGTGCAAAGCATGTGGTGGTTTTCATGAGCTTCCTTTAGTAAGAAGCATTAGTTTTAGTTTAGTTTTGTTAACAAAGCCTTTTTACCGCTGCATACGGGAACAAAGGCTTTTGTTTTATATATAAGCCCGCCTTTTCTGGTCATAAGCAAACTTTAACCCATCCATTAAACTTATGAGCTTTCGGTTTTAGGCATTTAGCTTTCCGCTTACATTAACGGCTAAATTCAACAATGTCCGAATCAGGATAACAAAGCGTTAGCTTACTGTCGGTAAGTTCCTTAATAAAAAACTTGGTATAAGGCCTGCTCCCCTGGTATGAGGTGTAAATCGTATCATTTTTTACAAAATAATCCTCTTTGCTGGCCTGCCCGTCGTCCATAATAAAATCTTTATCCGTTATCGAAAGCTTGGTAGCACCATCTTTTGATTTCCAGTTGCCTTCCAGCTTTTTATTGGCAGCCGGCGGCTGAGAACAAGCGTATATCAATAACATGCCTGCAACTGCAGCAAATATGGGAGCAAACTTTTTCATGACGGATCAGGATTTTTTAGAACGGCTTACGCCTTTGTTGAATTTAATTATTGGGTAGGTTTATCTATCAGTTCAGATTTTTTCAGATAAACCCGGTGACCTTTTTTATTCACATAAAAATAATGCGAATATTTATCAATGTAAATGGTTTCGCCATTAGGGCCAGCCTTGCCGGCATATTTCTTATCAGCTACCGTAGCTGCGCCTTTAGCCGCAATTTCGGATGTTTTATGGCCTATTTTTTTTGTGGTTTTGCTGATCTTACCACCGAGGGTTGAATCCTTATGTGTTTGGGCAAAGCCCGGGCTAACCATAAGTGTACCAGCAGCAAACAGGGCTATTTTAAACAGATTTTTCATATTGACAGTAATTAAGTTCCTTTAATAAAAATCAACTCAATTTCTCGGCCAAATTTCTCATTTCTACTACAGGTGAGCGTTTTTGATATAAAATAGCATAAACAGCTTCGCAAATAGGGATGCTCACGCCGTATTGCTTATTAACCTCGTGTAGGCAATTTACTGCATAGTACCCCTCGGCAATCATGTTCATTTCCAGTTGGGCCGATGTTACTGTATATCCCTTGCCTATCATGTTACCAAAGGTGCGGTTACGGCTGAATTGCGAATAAGCAGTGACAAGCAAGTCGCCCAGGTAAGCCGATTCTTTAATATCCCTGTCGATAGGATATACAGCGGCGACAAAACGCTCTAATTCGCGAATGGCGTTTGATATCAGCACCGCCTGGAAATTATCTCCATAGCCCACACCATGGCAAATACCACTGGCAATTGCGTATACATTCTTCAAAACAGCCCCATATTCTGTACCATAGATATCATCAGAAATGTTTGTTTTGATATACCGGGTATTGATCATTCCCGCAAACTGCGAGGCAAGTTTTGTATCTCCGGAAGCTATAGTTAAATATGATAATTTTTCGAGCGCTACTTCCTCGGCATGGCACGGCCCGCTGATCACCATAAAATCATCAAACGATATATCGTATTTTTGATGGAGGAATTCGGCAATTATCAGGTTTTCATCGGGTACAATACCTTTTATAGCCGATACTATTTTTTTACCTTTCAGATCGGCAGTAGTAATGTCTTTTAGTGCGTCTTTCAAAAAAGCAGCAGGCACATTAAGCAACACAATGTCAGCAGCCGCTATGAGTGGTTTCAGATCGGTAGATATATTTTGTTCGGGAAGTTTGATCTCCACCGAGCTAAGGTAATGCGGGTTACGCGCAAACTTTTTCAAATGTTCCACAGCTTCGGCATTACGCATCCACCAAAAAATTTCTTTTGGGGTGGTGTTGTCGATAAGCATTTTGATATTAGCCGTAGCCCAGCTCCCCCCGCCAACAACTGTGATCTTGTTTAATTTTTTATCCATCAATAAATAATAGAAATATCGCTGCCTGGTTTTAATCGGCTAAGCAAATTAATGAAATATTATGCAGATTGGCGAATGATAGAAAAAGTGGGCTTAACTACTTTTTTGAGTCTTTTTGCAAGACAATAACCTGGCTCCGGGCCGATGCTTCCGTTTTTCTTTTCTAAGATAAAGAGTTTAAGATAGTTTGCACGCTCCCGGGTTTATTTTGTTGTCGGGATGGGTAGGTTAAAGAATAGCAGGGGAGCGCAAGATGCTATTAGTTATTAAGCATCAATTCAAAAACACCTCATCCAAAAATACCCAGCCCGGTTTGCCTTTGGCCGGATGCCATGCCGGCACACTTTTAAGCGATTGGGCAACCAGTTTGATGCAGGATATCTTTTGTTCGGATTTTAACTTACATTCCAATGGGGTCAAAATAAACGGATCAGACTTTTTGGGTACCCCTGTTTTAAGTGTGCTTAATAGCTTGAGATGGTTTTGATCGGTGCCTCCCCAAACCTCAACCCCGGCGGGTAAAAAGATCTGAGAACCTGTATTACGCATTACATTGAGACTAACCGAATGCAGATCAATCGGTTTATTAAACCACATGATCACCGCCAGATCCTTTTGCGATGCAACCCATTTTCCGTTGCCAAAATTGTCGCCGCCTAATTCTTTATCAATAATTGTTTTAGCGCCATCGCCTTTGTATTTGTCGTCGGGATATTTGACAAAGCTAATGCTATCGGGTGTATAGGCACATTTATAAACATTGAATTGTACGGTATCGCTGCCAACCCATCCGGCTTTAAACGCCCTTGTCCTGATCACGGTACTTTGGGTAAATACAATGCCTGGTTTGTAAGATGCAGCCTTGATACTATCAGGCACCGAACCATCAGTAGTGTACCGGATATCCGCACCTTTTATAGGGTTGCTAAGTTGCAAAGCATAATTCTGCTTAAATATAACTGCCGTATTTTTTAACTGCGGACTGGTGAGCTTAAGCGCCTTACCATCATCCTTAAAGCCGGTTAACAGGCTAAGTTTGGGGTTTTGTTTTTGAAGCAGTTGCAGGTCGGCCGGATTTAGGCCGCTATCCCATACAGCGAGTTCATTGAGGCTTTTTATAGCGATGAGCTGTTTTACATCGGCTATATTAAGTTTAACACCCGTTAATGAAATACTCTTGAGATATTTTAAACCTGCTAATTCCTTTAAGCCTTTGCCCGTAACATCACTGAAGTTAAGGTTTAGCCTGCGAAGGTTTTCAAATTTGGCAATCGTTTTCAGGTCGGCATCCTTTACGGGCATCTTGTTCAGATCGAGCGATACTACCTGTTTTTTTATAGAACTTAACTCATCCAGCACTTTTACATTATAGGTGCTTTTATTGTAAATATTAACCGCCAGCGCCGGCGACTCACTGGCCAGTGGATAAACCACCCGGTAGTTGTTGTTCAGCTTTTGAATTTCTTTTTCATTGGCTGCCGAAAAATCATAAACCTCTTCTTCGCTTTCTGCGGGTTTTAAGTGCGTCGCAGCTATCATACGTAATGAATCGTTGGCAGGTAAATCAATCACTTTTTTACTGAAACCGGCCTTGCTTTTTACCCACAGGTAAAGGAGCATTTTTTCATCATCGGTAAGCTGTGTTTTGCCGGTAGGCGGCATGTGTTTCTTTTCGGTTTCGGGCAGGTGCACACGTTGCAGCAGTAGGCTCATGGTTGGGTCGCCGGCTATGAATAGTTTGCCGGTTTTGCCGCCTTTCATGATTGCTGCCGAATCAGTAAGCATCAGGCCGCCTTTCTTTTTATCGATATTATGGCAGCTTTGGCATTTAACTTCAAATATGGGGCGGATCACATCGTTATAAACCAGGGCCTGGTCTATCGGTACCACGTTTTTGCTCTTATCCATTACCGGGCCCAAAACAAAATCATTGCCATGGGTAAGGTTGCCGCCAAGGTGCCCGGCAACAATTAAACAGAAAACGGTTATTATAGCTCCGGCTTTAGCGAACCTTACGGTATATTTTGAGGTATGGCGGATGAGGTACACTCCATACCCGGCAAAGGCCACGCTTACTCCAAACCATTTATGCCATTGTAAAGTATCGCCTTCATAGCCCGGCTCCCTTGAAAGGAACAAGCCCATGATCACCGTTATTGATGACAGTAATGCACCCAGCAGCAGCAGGTAACTTGTAAAGGTTTGATACAGTTTTTCGTTAATAAACTCGGCCCGGTAACGGAAAAACTCCATCACCATGGCCAGCATCAGTATCACGATGGGAAAATGCAGGATCAGCGGGTGCATGCGGCCAACAGGTTGCAGCCAGCGGGGCACAACCAGGCTATCGCCGGCTATAAGCAGCACTACAATAAAAATATTAAGGGCAAATAATGTCCCTTCCGCAAAACCTTTGTGGCTGCTTTTCATATACGCCGGGCTGTATGTGTATTAATTAAACCCTTGTGAATTTATAAGGATATACCTTGCCCGATGCCCATTGTGCTACATACAAATTCTCGTCGTTATCCACACAAACATCGTGGGGGTTCAGGAAAATCTTTTCGGCCTGGGCCATTGGTTGCAGCACACCGTCGGTATACACTGGTTCGGTACCGCCAAGGTTGGATACTACTTTATTGTTTTTATCTAATATGGTAGTAAAGCCGGTATTCTCCTTGCTCAGGTCGGGCGAGCGAAGTACGGCAGCGTACAAATGATCTCCCTTAATTACCGGGCGGCAAACGCATGCTCCCGGCAGTTTGATCACTTCCTGTAGTTTGCCATCCATGCTGAAGCGTTTAAAGCAATTACGGGTACGATCGGTAACCAGTAATGTCGGTGTATCATATCGCCTGTCAATCACGATACCGTGCGCATTATCCAGGTGTTCGTCGCCCTCGCCTTTACCGCCGAAGAAACCTTTTAGTTTGCCATCTTTATCATAATGGGTAACGTATTGGGCCCCGTAGCCATCGGCAATAAAAATATCGCCATTGCTGTCGATAGTAGTTTCGGTGGGAACAAATTCTTCGGCTTTTTTGTAAACGCCGGTTTCGAGCGGCACATTAATAGTCATTAAAATACGGCCATCAAGCGTGGTTTTATAAACCTGGTGTTTTACGGTATCGGTTATGAACAGCACCTCGGTGCCGTTTTCATTAAACAGGGTGAGGCCATGTGCACCGGGGAAATCATGCCCCCAGGTACTTAGCAGTTTGCCCGATTTATTATAAATGAGTACATTGTTCTTAGTCTCGTTGGTGAGCAGTAAAATGCGGCCTTTTGAATCCTGCACCATCTCGTGGCAATCATTCACCGGGTTCTTCTGCGAATCGGCCTTGCTCCAGTTTTTATCCATGCGGTAGCGCATATTTCCGTGACCGTAAATTAGCCCGTCATCTTTTGCTAACATGTCTTTAGCTATAAAAAAGCCTGCTGATAAAACTGAAGTGTGCTTGATAAATTCTCTTCTTTCCATACCGTTGATTTTTATGATTGCGTTGATTTCGCTGATTATTTCTTTTGATTACACCGATTTTTTGAATCCTTGTTCATCCCGTCATTGCGAGGAACGAAGAAATCGCGAACTTTACAGGGGCGGACTTGCATAGCCCCTCGGCCTCCGTGCGATTGCTTCGTACCTCGCAATGACATAGTTGAATGGGGAGGGTTTAGGTGGGGTTTATGCTATGATCCCCTTCACCACATTCCCCGCCACGTCCGTTAATCTATATCTTCTGCCCTGACTTTTATAAGTTAGTTTTTTATGGTCTATACCCAATTGATTTAATATGGTGGCATGAAAATCATGCACGTGTACCGGATCTTTTACGATGTTGTAGCCAAACTCATCTGTTTCGCCGTAAACGATGCCCGGTTTAATACCACCGCCGGCCATCCAGATGCTGAAACAGCGCGGATGATGGTCGCGACCATAATTGGCTTTTTCCAGTTTACCTTGACTGTAATTTGTGCGTCCAAACTCTCCGCCCCAGATCACCAGTGTTTCATCCAGCAGGCCACGTTGCTTGAGGTCGGTAACCAATGCAGCCGATGCCTGGTCTACGTCTTTGGCCTGACCGGCCATTTCCTGTGGCAGGTTGCTGTGCTGGTCCCAGCCCTGGTGGTAAAGCTGTACAAAGCGTACGCCGTTTTCAGAAAGTTTGCGGGCCAGCAGGCAGTTAGCCGCATAAGTGCCGGGAATAAGGCATTCCGGCCCGTACATCTTCACAATATCGTCCGACTCCTTGCTTACGTCCATAATTTCGGGTACGGCGGTTTGCATGCGGTAAGCCATTTCGTACTGCTGCACCTTGGTGTTTATTTCCGGGTCGCCAAACTCTTTATAGTTCATGTCATTGAGCTCGGCCAGTTTATCCAGCATTTTACGGCGCTCGTGACGGTTCAGTCCTTCCGGATCATTCAGGTACAGGATTGGGTCTTCGCCGCTGCTGAACTGTACGCCCTGGTGAATGGAATCTAAGAAGCCATTGCTCCACAATTTGGAGTAAACACCCTGCCCGTTTCCCTTGCCTTTAGATAGCAATACGGTGAAAGCCGGCAGATTTTTATTCTCGCTGCCAAGACCATAACTTACCCATGAACCCATGCTGGGTCGGTTGCCCTGCTGTGCCCCGGTTTGGAAAAAGGTAAGTGCCGGATCATGATTGATGGCATCGGTGTTAAGCGATTTAATAATGCAGATATCATCGGCAATTTTACCTATATGTGGGAACATATCGCTGATCCAGGCGCGCGACTCGCCATATTGCTTAAAATCATAAAAAGAACCTACCAGCGGGAACGAAGCCTGCTTAGCCGTCATGCCGGTAAGGATCTGGTTGCCGCGTACGGATGCCGGCAGCTCCTGCCCCATCATTTCGCGCAGCTTGGGCTTGTAATCAAACGACTCCAGTTGTGAGGGTGCCCCATCCTGGAACAGGTAGATTACCCGCTTGGCTTTTGGCGCAAAGTTGGGGATGCCGGGGATAAAATCAGCCTCGGCTTCATCGCCCTTGCCACTAAACAGATCAGGAATGAGTAAAGAACCCAATGCTACGCTGCCAATGCCCAAACTGAGCCTGGAAAGAAACCTGCGCCGGTTGATGTTAAGCCTGTTTTCTAAAAAATATTTTTCCATGTGCTCAGGTTTTTGTTATGGCTTCTTCCAGATTATACATGGTATCAACCACTTTCATCATAGCTGCCAGTGTTATTTTATCCAGATTGGCCGGTACCGGATATTCGCCCACGGTTAGCAGTTTTTCGGCATCGGCCTTTTTCATGGTTTTTAGTTCATCTGTATAGTATGAAGTTAAAATTGCCAGTTCTTTTTCCTGCGGATGGCGGCAGAGGATCAACCGGAAAGCTTTGGTGATCTTTGCTGTCGATGTGCTTTTGTCCTGCAAAAGTTTTGCCGCTAAAACCCTCGCGCTTTCCAACACTGTTGGATCGTTCAGCATTACCAGTGCCTGCAATGGGGTATTGGTACGCAGGCGTTTTACTTCGCACTGGTCGCGGTTGCTGGCATCAAAAATACCTAAGGATGCTGGCGGAACGGTACGTTTAATTAGGGTATACATTCCCCTGCGGTACAGGTTTGGCCCGTGCACCTGTTTGTAATTCGCCAAAATCCCCCTGCCCGAGGTGGCATTTTCCCAAAGGCCGGGCGGCTGGTAAGGGTTAACACTCGGGCCGCCAATGGTTGGATTAAGCAGCCCGCTGCTGGCCAGCACCAGGTCACGAACAAATTCGGCAGGTAAACGGCCCCTTGGGCCCCGGGCTAATAAAGTATTATCCGGATCTTCCTTCAGTTTTTCGGGTGTGGCCGCTGCCGATTGCCGATAAGTGGCCGACATTACCATCTGTTTTACCAGCCGTTTAATATTCCAGCCATGATCGCGGAAATCAACAGCCAGCCAGTCCAGCAATTCCGGGTGCGATGGCAGATCGCCCTGCATACCGAAATCGCCAGAGCTTTTTACGATGCCCTTGCCAAAAAACTCCTGCCACATCTGGTTTACAAATACACGGGCGGTAAGCGGGTTGTTTTTGTTGAACAGCCATTCGGCCAAACCCAGGCGGTTTTTTGGGTAGTTATTGGTAAATGGCAAAATGGATTTGGGCGTACCGGCCTGCACCTCATCGCCATGGGCATCGTAGTTACCTCGCTTAAGAATATAAGTTGGCCGCACCTTGTCACTATCCGTCATGATGGATACGATGAGCTTATCGGTATCGCGCTTGTTCACAAAAGTCAGGATCTTTTTAACATCGTCGTTACTGATCTTCATCATGGGGTTTTTAGCATAGGTTTCAGGCCCGCCCACAGTTGATTGCAGGCCTACTTCCTTCACATTGTTAAAAAAGGCATAAACCTGGTAGTACTCTTTTTGCGAAAAAGGGTCGTATTTGTGATCATGACAATGAGCGCATTCCAATGTGACGCCCAATAGTGCTTTGCCGAAGGTATTGGTTCGGTCGGTTACATAACTAACCCGGTATTCCTCATCAATTACGCCTCCTTCTTCGGTTATTTTATGGTTGCGGTTAAAGCCTGTTGCCAGCAACTGTTCCTTAGTGGCGTTGGGGAGCTGATCGCCCGCCAGCTGCCAGGTAATAAACTTATCATAAGGCAGGTTTTCGTTATAGGCGTGGATCACCCAGTCGCGCCATGGCCATTGGGTGCGGTAATTATCATCCTGATAACCGTGCGAGTCGGCATAGCGGGCAACATCCAGCCAGTGCAGCGCCATTTTTTCGCCGTACTGTGGGGTAGCCATCAGCTTGTCCACCATTTTTTCGTAGGCGTTAGGGCTTTTATCGGCCAGGAACTTATCCATTAAAGCAAGAGATGGCGGCAGACCGGTCAAATCGAGTGAAATGCGTTTCAGCAGGCGTTCTTTATCCGCTTCGGGATTCGGCTCCAGGCTGGCCTGCTCCATTTTTTGCAGTACGAAGTTATCGATAGCATTTTTAGGCCATGCCGCGTTTTTTACCTGCGGAACCGGGTAATTTCGCGGAGCGACAAAAGCCCAGTGTTTTTCATATTTGGCGCCCTGTTTTATCCATTTGTGAATGAGTTCAACTTCATAGGGTGATAACCTCTTTAAATTGGATGACGCCGGCGGCATCTGCTCGGTGGTGTCTTTGGTAGAGATTCGGCGATAAACCTCCGATTGCATAGGATCTCCGGGTACAAGCGCGTGCGATGATGGGTTATCTTTTAATGCTTTATAAGCGCTCTCCGGAAGATCAAGCCTAAGGTCGGCTTCACGATGAGAAGCATCAGGGCCGTGACATTTATAGCACTTGTCTGAAAGTATTGGGCGGATATTAAAGTTGTAGCTGATGGTATCGGGCACCTGTTCTTCGGCTATCCCGCCCGATGAATGGCAGGAATAAAGCGTGTACAGCATGCAGATGGCTATTGTAAGCCACACATAATACAACTTCCGGTACATGGGTTTAAAATTGGTTAAACAGAAATTAAAGTTATATAATTTATAGCACAATTTGCAAATACATATTTGTGTTCTCAAATTGATTTAGCGGGGGCAATATAGCATGAAAAATGATATGTTCATACATTTTGTACAAATGTTTTAACATAAACGCGGAGGAGGGCATTTTTAAAGAATAAACGCGGAATAGCCGATGAGCCAAAAATTGAATTGTACTTGCTAATATTTGTTTTTTTAATGTAAAGGAGCAATGTGCTGGTTGCTCATCTTTTCCAACTTTTTAATATCCCGGTAAACGATATATAAAGGGATGATCCCAAAAATACCGAAGCAGCAGTCAATGAACCGCCAGTAAACGGGGATACCGCGGATTGGGCCGGCAATAAAGGCCAGCGGGAACACCATTACGCAGGCAATCATGCCAAACTCAATTATCCAAATGTTTTTAACCGGGTCTTTCAGCGGGCCAACAAATGCCATAGCAATAACAAGGTGACCGAAAGCCAGCCAGTCGGTGCCATAAGCCAGGTAAGGATAGTTTTGATTGGTTGTTTTTACTGCGAGATAAACATTGGTTAGCCAGTCCTGCATAAATCCCGGAGATACGGAGGCATGATTAGCAAGCCAGGCAAGTTCAGTTTCGATAGGGAAAGCGGTTACACCACTTAGTACCAGACCGATGATAAATACAGTTACCCAGGTTTTTATTTTTTTGCGAAGTTCAGGTTCGGTTTTCATAACAAGGGCAAGTTAGGGAATTTGGTGGTATATTCTCCCTTTAGGGGTTAGTGGGCGCAATACTTCTTTATAAAATTATCGGCCTTATCGCTGCCTATGTTGCGGATAAAATTCCAGTCGTGACAGGCGCCTTCTTTGTCGCCTTGTTTAAATTTTTCGCCGGCCTGGCTTAATACATCGTTTATAAAATCATCATCGTAGCCAAGTTGTTTTTTTAGGTTAATAATGATAGCCTCTTTGGTGGTATCGGCCTTGCCTTTATATTTATTGCTGTAGTAATTGGTCACTGCGTTTTCCAGTTCCTGCTGAGCTTTATAGCTGGCAATGGCGCTTTGCATATCGCGGATGCTGGCAGGCCCGCAACGTGCGGGATCAGGGTCAAAACGGATGGGTTGAACGATATTAGTTTTAAGATCATACCCCGCCGGAACCACCCACTGGCCCGATGTAAGTTTAATAACCCTCAAAGCTTCATCGTCAAGGTCGATGCCGGGGCCATCCTGTACTTTAGCATCATGTACCACACCATCTTTATCAACCATAAACGAAACATTGATGGTTCCCGAAATACAATTTTGCCGCGAATATTCAGGATAAATGATCTTTGTCTTCAGAAAATCGTTAAACGCCTGCTGTCCACCTTTAAACACAGGCTGTTGGCCAAGCAAATAGCCCGCTGTAAAAATGATCAACGCGATATGGAGACAAAGGGCTTTAAGCATAGTATAAATATCGACAATAAATTGTGGATTATGTTTAGATAGCCTTAGAAAGAATTATGGTTGAATAACTAAACGGATAGTCATATTTGTTTTCAGTATCCCATTTGCAAGCGGCTTGCCAATCAACTTGCTGTAATTGGCTGACCACCTGTTTTATATGTATAACTAAATCCAAAATCGAAGATCCGAATTCTCAAATCAAAGTACCTGGTTAAACTCCAACCGTTCGCCATCCGGCCCGGTGATGTTGAAATATTTGCAGCCATTTTTCCAGAATTGTAAAAACACGGGCTCTCGTTCAATCACGTTAAAGCCAGCTTCTTTAATAGTTTTAAAGGCGAGGTTGATATCATCAACATCAAAGGCTACGTGATCAATGTGCCCGTTTGATCTTGAACGGATCTCGGCCAGCGAAGCTTCAGGCAATTGGTAAAGCTCCATGATCATATTGCCGCGCTGCATCATAACGCAGGTGCCGGTACCGCCGTTATCGGTAAAAGGGGCTTGCATTACATTGTTAAAGCCCAGTCTGGCGTAAAATTGTTGTGATGCTTCAATATTGGTTACCGGCACGCCGATATGTTGTATCCCGTTTATTGCTAAATTTATATGGTTGCTCATGTTGATAATCAGTTGTTTATTATGGATTTAATATATGTTTAAACACTCGGTAGCGGATATGGTTGGCAACGCCGGCAAAATAAATATGCAGTAATTATCATCCATCCATCATTTTACACAAGCTTAACACATTTGATGTAAATTGCAGTTAAACTTGCACCAATTAAAACATATTAATGAAGATCGGAATTGTTTGTTACCCAACCTTTGGCGGAAGCGGGGTTGTTGCCACTGAACTTGGTAAAGCCCTTGCAGACCGTGGTCACCAGGTTCATTTTGTGACCTATAACCAGCCGGCGCGGTTGGATCTCTTTTCCGAAAACCTGTTTTATCACGAAGTTTCGGTTTCCAACTATCCGCTGTTCGATTTTCCGCCCTACGAGCTGGCCCTGGCAAGCAGGCTGGTTGATGTGGTGCGTCATGAGCAATTGGATGTACTGCATGTGCATTATGCTATACCCCATGCTTCGGCCGCGTTTATGGCCAAGCAAATATTAATGACCTATGGCATTTATATCCCTGTGGTAACTACACTGCACGGTACAGATATTACTTTGGTTGGTAAAGACCGCACCTTTAAACCGGTTGTTACTTTTTCCATTAACCAAAGTGATGGTGTAACAGCCGTATCGCAAAACCTTAAAGAGGATACCTATAAGTTTTTTGATATTAAGAAGGATATCCTCGTGATCCCTAACTTTATTGACCTTAGCAGGTTTAGCCTTAAACCTAAAGATCATTTTAAGAAAGCGATTGCACCTTCGGGCGAAAAGATCCTGGTACATACCTCCAACTTCCGTAAGGTGAAACGTACCGAAGATGTAGTGAAGATTTTTGCTAAAGTGATCAAAAAGATCCCGTCGAAACTGCTGATGGTAGGCGACGGCCCCGAACGTTCCATGTGCGAACAGCTTTGCCGCGATTTGGGCGTTACCGATAATGTACGCTTTTTAGGTAAACAGGATGCTGTTGAAGAGATCCTTTCTGTATCCGATTTGTTCCTGATGCCATCGCAATCAGAAAGTTTTGGTTTAGCAGCGCTTGAAGCTATGGCTTGTAAAGTGCCGGTGATTAGCAGTAATGCCGGTGGTTTGCCCGAATTAAATATTGATGGCGTAACAGGCTTTTTGAAAGAGCCAGGAGATGTAGAAGGTATGGCAGAAAAAGCAATATTTATTTTGGAGGATGAAGAACGTTTAGCTAAATTTAAAGAAAATGCACTGGCACACGCCAAAGAGTTTGAATTATCTACCATTTTGCCCAAATATGAAAACTTTTACCTTGAGGTAATTGAGCAAAATAAAGCTAAGCTGTTTAACCAACAGTTGTAATAAACCTGATACAATTCAGAAAATATTCTTTAAAAGTTAAATTTTATCGGTTTCGTTAATTAATTTAGTTTTTCACTCCTAAAAGTTAAAACTTATGGCAAAGCACACACTAAAAAGCGGACAACTCCTTAAGTACATCGGAAAAAAATGGAAAAACCTGCACATTGGTCATCCATTAAAATTTATGGGGTACGATGAGAATAGTTTCGCCGACATCTGGGTGGAATACCAGGGTAAATTAATGCTTCTGGCACTTAAGGATGTGGAAACACTAAGCGTTGCTTAAGTAGATAACTTGAGCCGGTCTGTTCAAAAGACAAGGGAAAATAGCCTTACTCATGCATACGTGCTAAGTAAGGCTATTTTATTTTGTAGATTTTAGATCCCCTCTCTTGAGAGTAATAGCCCATCAAGAGCAGATGATGAATTAGACTGGAAATTACAAGCGGTATAGTTGACTCACCCGGTCTACGCTACGCTGGACCACCCTCTCTGCCCTTTGGGCAAAGAGGGTAAAGAAAAATAAAAGAAAAAATCTCCTCTTTACGCTTGCGTAGAGAGGGGTGACGAGTGCAGCGATGTCGGGGTGAGTCGATATGCGCGATGATTTTCATGACTATGCCTTTTTATGGGCTATTACTCTCAAGAGGGGAATCGCACATCCCGAGCTTTTAAAACTTTTGTTTTAGAACAAAAGAAACCTATATTAGCGTCACAAAAGGAAATGGTGTCTTCCTACTTAACCGCCCTAAAAAGCTGATGGCGCCTACAGACAATTAACTCACAGGCTTTTATCCTGTGCTAATTTTTTGTGGGTACATAAATATCAGCAACATGCAAAATCAAAACCGACTTTTTTCTTCGCAACATTTCGCAATTCTTAAAAACGCCCTCCGGTGGACGGTCATTATCATCCCCATAGCTGTTGTTATTGGCAGCGCGGTTGCCTTATTCTTGTGGTTGTTGAGTTGGGCTATCCATTTTAGGTTTGCACATAACTGGCTGTTGTTTTTGCTGCCATTGGCAGGTATCGCTATATTTTTCATTTATAAATTTTTTGGTGGTCCGGCCGAAAAGGGGAATAATTTAATTATTGATGAAATCCACAACCCCGGTGGCGGGGTTCCCAAGCGTATGGCCCCATTGGTGCTGATCACCACCATTATCACTCATTTGTTTGGCGGCTCGGCCGGGCGCGAGGGAACGGCGGTACAAATGGGCGGCAGCTTAGCCCAAATGATAGGCAAATGGCTTAAGCTTAACGAAGCTGATACCCAAACAGTACTTACCGCGGGCATAGCGGCGGGTTTCGGGGCAGTATTTGGTACGCCGTTAACTGGTGCTGTTTTTGCAATGGAGGTGCTGACGATAGGCCGGGTGCAATATAATGCGCTGCTGCCCTGCCTTATTGCGGGCATTGTTGGGGATGTTACTGTAGCTACATGGGGAGTTCATCACACGCCTTATCATATCGATATTGTCCCGGTTATCCCGCATTGGTTTTCGGGTTATATTTCAACCGATCTGTTGCTTATCATTAAAACCATAGTAGCTTCAATCGCTTTCGGACTGGCCAGTTACCTTTTTGCCAAAATGGTACATGGCATCAAAAGTTTTTTTACCCAATACATTAAAACGCCCTGGTTGATCCCGTTTATTGGCGGGCTGATCATCATCGCGCTTACTTTTGTTAATGGCAAACCCGATTACCTGAGTTTAGGGGTAGATGCCGAACATGTTGGTGCTGTTACAATCCCTTCAGCTTTTCATGCCGGCGGTGCCGATACCTGGAGCTGGCTCTGGAAAACCATTTACACTACAGTAACCTTAGGTACCGGTTTTAAAGGCGGCGAGGTAACACCGCTGTTTTATATTGGCGCTACTTTGGGCAATACGCTATCCGGCTTACTTGATGCGCCGGTTAGTTTATTTGCCGCTTTAGGTTTTATAGCGGTTTTTGCAGGCGCAACTAATACCCCGCTGGCCTGTACTTTTATGGGTATAGAGCTTTTTGGTGGCGAACACGCCCTGTTGTTTGCCGTGGCCTGTTTCACAGCCTATCTTTTCAGCGGGCATACGGGTATATATGGCTCCCAAAGAATTGGGGTTACTAAGTTAACCGGTGGGGCGGCTGATGACAAAACGCTTTCGGAAGCAATGAAAAGGCGCGGATATTTATACCATAAACTGGCGAAATATAGTTTCCTTAAAGCGAGAGAATAAGCACTATTTAGTAGCGGTAACCACAATATAAGGAGATAGCAGCTTTGATTCAACCGGGATGATTTTGGTAAAAACCTTGCCTGCTACCCACACCAGTTTGGTGATCGCTTTAGCTATGGCAGGCTTGTTAGCCTTATCTTCCAGCCAAACAGAAAATTTGCCGTAATAATATGCCTCAACATTTTTTAACCCCAGTTCCTTGCAATAGCCGGCCAGTAATGGAGGGTTCATACTATTGATGTTGTGTTTTTCGTAGTTATTAAGGTCGTAGTTGCGTTGTACCCATCCATTAACACCAGTAAAGTTAGGCAGGGTAATAAACAGTGTGCCTCCCGGTTTAAGGAAAGAGAGGTGTTTTTCAATAATGCCTTTGGTATCATTAAAATGCTCTATCAATCCGCATGAAAGTACCAGGTCATATTCGGTTTCGGGTTGGTATTTGAACAGGTCACCCTCAATAACCGCGATGTCCTGATCATTAAGCTGATTGGCATCCAGTACTTCCTTTAAAACTTTTGGGTGCACATAAAAATCGAACAGCGTAGTTTTTAACCCGAAATACTTCTTCAAAAAAATGGCAAAATAACCCGGAAAACCTCCAAGCTCAATAGCCGACGCCGGTTTATTGGTATCGATAATCTTTTTTAGCAGCTTGTGAAAAGTATAATTAGCCGGCACATTGAAAGCCAGGTCTTTTTTTGATTCCCAGTAACCAGCCCAAAATGCCTTGTCGGTGAGTTCGTTGCTCATGGGTGCAAAGGAAAGATAATTCGGCAATAGTTCAAAACACTGTTATTTTGTAAAGCATGGATTTGAGATGGTAACATCAACAGGAAATAATTACAATCATCCGGGAATTGTACATAGATATATCATGCGATGAATAAGCAACTTTGTGTAATTAATTAAACAACAGTGTAATAACTGTATTAAATTTAGCATTCATGAGCAATGAACTTATTCCTACAATCAAACTTGATGAAGTAATTGAGCTTGGTTTGCAAGTGGTTGATTATGGAAAAGCGGGCGATCTTCATTTTCTTAAGAGCCCTCACCGCAACGAACATTATCTTTTTGTATTGGTAACGGACGGTAACCTGAAACTCGTAGTTGATTCGCGCGGGATGGTGATACCGGCTCAATCTGTTTATTACATTTTGCCTGGGCAGGTAATGCAGCATTTTGACACCGAAGCCGATGCTTACGTTATTGCTGTGGATGCCTTTTTGCTTAATCAAACTTATAAGTTTATTCTTGATGAAGGTTGTTTTGTACAAACGCCTGTGGCGATAAACGCAGAAAGGGGCGGGAGGCTAAAATCGGCGATTTCACTGCTGGGCGCTGAAGTGAAAGATGCAAGTGTTAATAGCTGTAAGGAACATATAAAACGGGGATTGATTGATGCGGTAGCAGGCATGTTTGCCGGAGAATACGTTGATAGTACAATAGCTCACGGGAGGAAAGACTCAAGCGCTGTCAGAATCACTACGGCTTTTAAAAGGCTGATTTTTGCAGAATATAAAACATTGAAAAAGCCTTCTTCATATGCTTCGGCTTTAAATATATCTACCCCATATCTTAACGAAGCGGTTAAAGAAATATCCGGACAAACGGTTAGTTACTGGATTCAGAATATGATCATGTTTGAAGCAAAGCGCCTGCTGATTTATACCGATAAAACCATTAAGGCCATTGCTTATGAATTGGGTTACGCCGATTACGTCTATTTTTCGAAGATGTTCATTGGGATGGTAAAGATGTCGCCGGGGGCTTTCCGTAAAAAATACCGCTAATTGTACATGTACTTCCGCTATTACTACATTGTTTAAGCTTGAAACAGTTTGTTGCTTTGTGATAAATCAAATCATTATAAAACAACAAATTAACCATGGAAAACTTAAAAAATGTAGTGCTGGTACACGGCGCGTTTGCAGACGGATCTGGCTTTAAAGCACTCTATCAAATCCTTACTAAAAAAGGTTATAACGTATTGGTGGTGCAAAACCCGCTAAGCTCATTGGAAGATGATGTAAAAGCAACCCATGTTGTATTAGACAAGATTGGTGGTCCTGCCATCCTTGCCGGGCACTCGTGGGGTGGCGCTGTAATTACCGAAGCCGGTAATCATCCAAATGTAGCTGCGCTGGTGTATATCGCGGCTTTTCAGCCGGATAACGGCGAATCAGCACTGCAGTGGCTGCAAACCGCACCACCTGCACCGGAAAACGGCGTGTTACCTCCCGATGAAAAAGGCATTGTATACTATGATAAAGACAAGTTTCACGCTGGATTTTGCGCTGACATTGATGCCGATGAAGCCGCTTTTATGTATGCATCACAAGGTGCATTTTACGCAAAAGGTTTTGTTTCGCCGATAACTGACGCGGCCTGGCGTCATAAACCGGCTTATGGTTTAATTGCTACCGAGGATAAAAGTATCAATCCGGATATTCAACATGCTATGTATAAGCGATCAAACACTATTGTAACCGAGGTAAAAGGCAGCCATGTGATTTTTATGTCGCAACCAGAGATTGTTGCCGATGTGATTATTGAAGCAGCCAGAAAAGCTTCGGAAGTGTAAAAAAAACAGTTTAAATACTGTATGAACATCCGTGTGCATTAAACCGTATGCGGATGTTTTGTTTAAAACCTCATCAATCTGCCTTATCTTTAGCACCAAAAAATTAATGAAGTTAATTGTTTCCGACCATAAAACCGGCGGCGATCTGTTACTGATCAGCGGGGAAGAAAATTTTGACCGTTTCTTTTATACCCGCGATAAAACAAAGAAGTACTTTACCATAGCCTGGAATACCGGCGCGAGTCAAATAATCAATATAGATGGTGCAGATCATGTATTTAACGCGAATACGCTGTTACCGCTCATGTTCGACCAAACCTTTACGTTCGAAAGGTCGGCTGATATTATCGCCTGGCAATTTAACAGGGAGTTTTATTGTTTGATAGACCATGATACCGAAGTAAGCTGCGTAGGTTTTCTTTTTGGGATGGGCGATCTGCTATTCATTCCTCTGGATGATCCCAGCCAATCGAAGCTTAAAGTACTGCTTGATATTTTTACGCAGGAACTGCATATTAAAGATAAAATTCAGAATGACATGCTGATCATGCTGTTAAAGCGGCTGATCATCATGGTAACTCAGATGGCCCGTACAGAATACATTCCCCCAGAAAATAACCAGGATCAAAAACTGGATATATTCCGAAAATTTAACCTGCTGGTTGAAATGAATTTCAGAAGCGAACATTCTGTTAACTTTTATGCGGGACTGATGAATAAATCGCCCAAAACGCTCTCAAATATTTTCTCCCTTTATAACGACAAAACGCCACAGCAGGTGATCCAGGCGCGTATTATTGTTGAGGCGAGGCGATTGTTGAGCTACACCACAAAGTCGGTTAAGCAAATTGCTTATGAACTGGGTTTTGAAGATCCTGCCTATTTCTGTAATTTTTTCAAACGACATACCAGGCAGTCGCCCGCAGAGTTCAGAAATGGGAAAGCGCAGCCGGTGGCAGCGTAAAAGGAAGCAAATGTGTTGAACTAAAAAGGTAAAAAGTGGGGGAGGTGCGATTCCCTCTCCTGGTAGGGTGTAGGGAGGGGTTTCATAGCCCGATATATCCGTTACATGGCGTACAAACCCCTCCCTGCCACCGCGCAAACCAGCCGCACCCCTCCCCAAGGGAGGGAATTGAAGAACTTTCCCAACTCATTTAAGCCATTCGGGAAGATATTACAATCTTTCGGGAACTGGCGACATTTCCCACCTGCCGCATTTGGGGCACTTTTGTATTGTTAAATCAAATACAACATTTAAGATAAAACAATATGAAAACTCCAACATTGAAAAACAGAATTAAAATAGGTCTACTTAGCCTGGCATTAACCTTTGCAGCCGTATTAGGTTTTACTATTTCATCACAGGCCCAGGCCGTAAAAAATGTAGTGCTGGTACACGGCGCATTTGCTGATGGATCTGGCTATAAGGCATTATACAATGAACTTACCAAAAAAGGATATAATGTTACAGTGGTGCAAAACCCACTCTCTTCTTTGGAAGACGATGTTAAAGCTGTAACAATAGCATTGGACAAACAAGACGGACCTGCGGTATTGGTAGGCCATTCATGGGGCGGTACGGTAATTACCGAAGCAGGTAACAACCCAAAAGTAGCAGCCCTTGTTTATATCGCGGCACTGCAGCCAGATAAAGGTGAAACATCTGTTCAATGGTTGCAAACTGCTCCTCCTGCTCCTGAAAATGGTGTTCTGGCACCTGATGATAAAGGCATTGTTTATTATGACAAAGCTAAATTCCATGCCGGTTTTTGTGCCGATATAAGCAAAGAAGATGCTGATTTCATGTATGCTTCACAAGGTGCCTTTTATGCAAAAGGATTTGGCACCCCTATCACTAATGCAGCCTGGAAAACTAAACCTGCTTATGGCATAGTTGCCACTGAAGATAAAAGCATCAATCCTGATATAGAACGTGCTATGTACAAACGTTCAAATACAATAATAACTGAAATAAAAGGAAGCCATGTGGTTTTCATATCGCAACCTAAAGCAGTTGCCGCTGTAATTATAAAAGCAGCCGAAAATGCTTCTGTAAAAAAATAAGCTACCGGTAGCTTTTAAAAACTCAAAAACCGGGTGCCGATATTGGCATCCGGTTTTTTTATTGCCAACTGTTATTTCCCCCTTTAGTGGGTTAGGGGGCTAAAACTATACCCTTCCTTGCTCCAAGCCTCCAATGCCCTGGGCAATACATACTCCAATCGATCAAAAGCTTTGATGCTGTCATGAAATACTACCATCGATCCTGCTTCGGTATATTTAAGCACTCCTTTTAAGCAATCTTCAGGTTTAAGGGCCGCATCAAAATCGCCGCTGAGCACATCCCACATAAAAATATTCAGATTGGGTTTCGCTGCTTTCAGCGCGCGGGCCTGTGACCTTTTTATCCTTCCGTAAGGGGGCCGAAACAACGATGTATCCAGCAATTTATCGGCCTGTAAAAAATTATCAACATAGGTTTGGGTATCGGTTTTCCATCCTTTAAGGTGATTGAAAGTATGGTTGCCAATGGCATGGCCACCGGCTTTTACCTGTTCAAAAATATCGGGGTGCTTGCGTACATTGTCGCCAATGCAAAAAAAGGTGGCTTTGGCATTGTATTGTTTTAAAATATTTAATACAGCCGGTGTAACAATTGGTATAGGGCCGTCGTCAAAAGTGAGATAAATGCAACGGTCAGTTGATTTTATATCCCAGGTAAGTTGGGGATAAAGCTTTTTCAGCAGCCACGGGGTTTTAACCAGGTACATACAGATGAGGTAGTTTGTGTTTTATCCCTATTAACAACATTTAACAAAAATAAACACTGCAATGTAATGAACAGTTGCTTACCATTGTATAGAAAAACCTTATGAAACTAAAATTATTACTATCAGTTAAAGCAACGCTCATTTGCACAATAATATTTTCGGTTTGCGGCATTAATGCCGGCGCGCAGGAAGTAATAGGCTTGCAAAAGGCGGTAGACCTGGCCCTTGAACGTAACCTTACCATTAAACAGGCCGAATTTACAGCTGCCATCACCAACGAAGATCTTAAACAGTCGAAATATAATCAACTGCCAAATTTAGCCGTAAGCCCACAGGGCTCATTCAACTTTGGCCGTAATATCGACCCTTCAACCAACCAGTTCAGCAACCAGCGCATCCTGGCGGTTAATGGTAACTTTACCTCGCAGGTAACACTGTTTCAGGGCGGGCAATTGCGTAATACAGTAATTCAGAACAAGATTTTGCTTGATGCTGACAAAACCAACGTTGCCAAAGTAAAAAACGACCTGATATTGAACGTGGTTACTACCTACCTGCTGGTGCTAACCAACCAGGATTTGGTAAAGGCTGCGCAACAGCAAATTGATGTATCAAAAATAGCTTTGGACCGCGCCCAGAAAAGCTTTGATGTGGGTAATCAAACCCTTGCCGATCTGTCGCAAGCCAAAGCGCAGCTCTCGACCAACGATCTGAACTATACCAATGCCGAAAATCAGCTGGAACAATCCTTATTGACCCTAAAGCAATATATGGAGATGGATCCTGGTACCGACATTAAAGTTGAAAGGCCGGATATCAGTAAGTTAAATAATGTAAAAACGGTGTACGATGCTCAGGAGGTAGTAAAAACAGCTCTTGCGGTAAACCCTGATGTGTTATTGGCCGAGCAACGTCAAAAAGCGGCAGCGCAGGGTGTTAAAATAGCAAAAGGTAATTATTATCCATCGGTAGTATTATTTGGTGCTGCCGGTTCATACTTTTCTGATGCCAAGAACACGCCATTTGGTGTTACTCCAACAGGCAGATTTGACACTATTGGTTTTGTGCAAAATTCGCAACAGGCGGTTGTAGTGCCTAACTATAAAGTTGGCTATAAAAGCAACCCATTCTTCAGGCAACTGAGCGATAATTTTAACCAATCTGTAGGGGTGAGTTTACAGATCCCGATTTTCAACAGGTTTCTGTCACGCACAGCGGTTAGGAAAGCAAAACTGCAAAATCAAAATGCCGAGGTTACAGCGCAACTGGCCCGCAACAATTTGAGCAAGATTATCTACCAGGCGGTATGGGATTTACAGGCGGCTGATAAGCGTTATGCATCGGCAACGCAAACTTATAACGCAAATAAAGATGCGTTTAATATTATCCAGCAACGCTATACAGTAGGTTTGGTTAACTCGCTTGATTATAATACATCGCTAACCAATCTTAACAAATCGCAGTTTGATATGATTGAGGCTCAATACCAGGTGATTTTCAGAAGCAAAGTCATTGACTATTATTTAGGTAACCCTATAACACTTTAATAAAATCTTAACCGTAAAATATCCAAATTCACCGTCATGGGAAAAACTACTAAATATATTCTGATAGGTCTTGGCGCACTGATTGTCCTGCTGATCATTGCTAAGGTTACGGGCCTGATAGGCAAGCCCGCGCTAACCCAGGTAGCTACCGAAAAGGCCGAAACACGCGAAATAAATGAAACCGTATCGGCCAGCGGAAAGATCAAACCACATGTTGAGGTTAAGATAAGCCCCGAAGTATCGGGCGAGGTGGTTGAGCTGCCAATAAAAGAGGGTGATGTGGTTAAAAAAGGCCAATTGCTTTGTAAGATCAGGCCCGACATTTTAAAGTCAGGTTATGACCGGGCTATAGCATCGTACAATACCCAAAAAGCAAGCGTAGGTAATTCAAGCCAGATGCTTAAGCAAGCCGAAGCTACCTATGCTAACCAGGCCGGTATTTACAAGCGCAGTAAAGAGCTTTATGATAAAAAAGTGTTAACGGTTTCGGAATTTGAAAATGCCAAAGCTGCTTATGAAGGCGCTAAAGCATCGCTTGAAGCTGCCAAACAAAATGTGGTAGGCTCGCAATATGGCCTGGCACAATCACAGGCATCGGTTAAGGAAGCACAGGATAACCTCGCGAAAACAACTATTTACTCGCCGGTTGACGGGGTGGTTTCAAAGCTATCTGTTGAAAAAGGTGAGCGTGTTTTGGGTACCCAGCAATTTGCCGGCACCGAGATCATGACTATATCTGATTTGAGCAAAATGGATGTGAATGTTGACGTGAATGAAAACGACATCAACCGCATCTCCCTTGGCGATTCATCAAAAATTGAGGTAGACGCGTTTTTAGGCAAGAAATTTACCGGTGTGGTAACTGAAATAGGCAGCTCGGCAAACGTGGTGGGTACATCTGCCGACCAGGTAACAAACTTTACCGTAAAGGTGAGGATCAATGCAGATTCATATGCCGCCCTGTTAAAGAAAACAGCCGATAATCCATCACCTTTCCGTCCGGGGTTAACAGCCACTGTTGATATCAGCACTAATTCGGCCAAAGCGCTGTCGGTACCAATCCAATCGGTAACCACCCGCGAGGAAAAGAAAGAAAATAACGGTCCGCCGAAAGCTGATGAGGATAAGAGTAAACCACAAATCAGTCCGGTAGCCAAAGAATACGTATTTGTACTAAACGCAGGTAAGCTTAAACAGGTACAGGTAACTACGGGTATCCAGAACGATAGTTACATCCAGATCTTATCCGGCCTTAAAGGTGGCGAAGAAGTTGTATCAGCTCCATATTCGGCTATTTCAAAAACGCTTAGCGATGGGCAAGCTGTTCAGAAAGTAGATAAGTCAAAATTATTTAACGCTGATAATACTAAGTAATTGATATGCATATGTGCAGGATTCAAATGTGCATATCAATTAGATTTTCAGACGCCCGGTTTCGCCGGGCTTTTTTGTGAACGGAATTTCCGATGATTAAACCCATCGTTAAAAATGGGCGCGAGTTTAAGATGAACGGCGGTCATAGCTTTGTCCTCGAAGCATGGACGGCATGCCTGCGTGCAACCCTTCGACAGGCTCAGGCTAACAGGCCTTCTTTTGTCATTTCACCTTCGCTGTTCGCCGGGTTTTGACCGGCAATTTAAAAAAGCATATAACTCACATGCTTCAACACCTGGCGTAATTTTTCGAGGGCGATGCTCATCTGGCGCTCTACTGTTTTAGGGGAGATATTAAGCTGTACGGCAATTTCGCGATATTTCATATCGCTGAAACGGCTCAGTACAAAAATCTCGCGGCATTTTTCGGGAAGGGTAGCTATGGCAGCTTCTATCTGCAGGGCGAGTTCTTTTTCCTCCAGTCCGTTTTCGAGCGTATTGCGCAACTCATCAAACAAGTTGTTTTTTTCGAGGTAATTAACGTAAAGGTTTTCTATTTTCTGGCGCTTAAGGTAGTTAAGGCTCCGGTTTTGCACCATTTTAAAAAGATAGGAACTTACTGATGAGCAGAAATTGACCTCATGCCCGCGCTCCCACAGGTGGGTGAATACATCGGCGGTAATTTCTTCAGCAACGGTTAAATCGTTTACAAAACGATTGGAGAACAAAGTTAAGCGGGTATAGTATAGCCTGAACAGGGTTTCAAACGTTTTCGCGTCACCCTGTGTAAATGAGGTTATAGGTAGTTTGTTTTCCTGGATCATTAATCCCGCCTTTAATTAATCCGAATACTTTTTAAAAAACTTTAACAAGTTACAGAGTTTTTCATTCTGTATCAAATTTAATATGGAAATAATGAAAAGCTAATCACAAACATTCTGTAAAAAAACAGTTACGCGTAATATGAAGGGGACGTTCAGGTTACTCGCCGAATAAAATTGAAAAATATTTCTTTTCGTTTTGAGGGTATCTGTTTTTTCGATTGTCTTAACGATAATATTACAAATGGATAACGAAGAAGTAAAACTGCTACTGGTAAAATATATAACGGGCGAAGCTACCCCACAGGAGCTTGAGCAGGTTAAACAATGGATAAGTGCGCACCCCGAAAACGAGCAGTATTTTGTACAACTGTATGATACCTGGCATAACATGCTTTACCTGCAACCGGCGGTTGTAAATAAAGACAATGCCTATAATAAACTTTCGACCGGTATGGAACCAGCGGAGCCGTCGCGCTATGCAAGGCTGATCAGTTGGGGCAAAGTGGCAGCGACTATTGCTTTACTGGCAGCGGTTACCGTTACCTTATATAACAGGTATTCAAAAAATGCAGAAAGCGTAAGGCAAATAGCCGCTAACCCCGGCGCCATTAAAAAAATTGTTTTGAGCGATGGCACGCAGGTTTGGCTTAATGCAGGCAGCAAGCTTAATTATACGGCCGATTTTGGTAAAACAACCCGTACCGTTTACCTGGAAGGCGAAGCGTTTTTTGATATCGCTCCGGGTAAAAAGGAGGTCCCTTTTATTGTAAATACAAAAAACTATACCATAAGGGATATCGGTACAAAGTTTAACCTTAAGGCCTATGCCTCCGACCCGTTCTTTGAAACCACAGTAGTAAAAGGCGAGGTATCTGTAGAGGGAAATGTAGATAACAACGCGCATGAAATGAGCCGCATTTATGTAAAGCCGCGGCAGGTGCTCCGGATCTATTATCACCCCAAAAAAGAGAATTACAGCTATGCAACCCCCGAGCCCAAAAGCCTGAACGAGATCCAGGTATCAGAGATTGACTCGGCAAAGCTTGATCGTTATGACGGCTGGAAGGAAAACCTGCTGGTATTTGATGGCGCTACCCTTAGCGAGATAGCTAAAGTGCTTGAACGAAGATATAACGTCACTATTAACATGACCGATGCCGAACTGAGCAATATACGCTATTCGGGCAGTTTTAAAAATATCCAAAGCATCGAAAAAGTGCTGGCTATTATAAAAGCTAATACCGCTATCAATTATTCGGTAAACGGCAACACAGTAAACATTACACGAAACAACAATAATGATTAACGACTAAAAAAACAAAAAGGAAACTATGATCAAAAACTAACATTCTCTTTTACATAAAAAAACCCGGATGTGCTACCAACACGCCCGGGCCTAAAGCAATCAAAGCTAATACCCTACGCTTGGGGAAGCATCGTATTAACTGATTAACAAACAAATTTATGATTAATTTTTACAGAAAGTCCGCTCTGGCCGTCGGCCCGTGGCAAAAAACGATCAAAATTATGAAGCTGGTAACCGTTCTGCTCTTGACGGGCATTATGCAAATACACGCTGCCGCTTATTCACAAAACGTTTACAACTTTAATGTGAACAATATTTCTGTTAAGCAAATGTTTAAGCAAATTGAAAAGAACAGTAAATACACTGTTTTTTACAGGCTTGACCAGGTTGATGTTGACAGGAAAATAAACGTGGATGTGCAGGACGCGCCTATTGAGTCGGTAATGAAACAGGTGCTTCAAAAACAGCCGCTTACTTTCCAAGTGGTTGATGATATCATCATTATAAAACCTGCCGATGCAAAACCTGTTGTCACGGTAACTGTAACAGGTGTAGTTAAAGATGTGAGCGGTCAGCCCTTACCGGGCGTTAGTGTAAAGCTCAAAGGCAGTAATTTAGGCACAGTTACCGACATCAACGGTAAATATACCCTAACCCTGCCCGATGGTAACGGCTCACTTGAATTTGGCTTTTTAGGCTTTACCACGCAGGTTATTCCGGTAAATGGACAAACAACCATCAACGTAACTTTGCTTGAAGAGTCAAAAGCGCTGAACGAGGTGGTTGTGGTTGGTTATACCACGCAGAAAAAGAAAGACCTTACCGGCGCTGTTGCTGTAGTTAACGTTAAAGACCTTAATAAACAGGCATCGTCATCAGTAAACTCGCAATTGCAAGGCCAGGCATCGGGCGTTACCGTTACCGGATCGGGACAACCCGGCGAAGAGCCGCAGGTACACATCAGGGGTTTTAATACTTTCGGAAATAATACTCCCTTATACGTAGTTGACGGTGTGGAAACATATGATGTAAGCACGCTGAACCCTAATGATGTTGAAACCTTCCAGGTGTTAAAAGACGCGAGTTCGGCATCAATATATGGCGCAAGGGCGGCAAACGGCGTTATCATCATCACTACCAAACGAGGTAAAGGCAAAGTAAATATTCAATATGATGCCTACTACGGTACGCAAAGACCAAAAGGCGGCAATGTCTGGAATACCATTACACCGCAACAAATGGCCGATCTGAAACTTACCGCTAAGAAAAATTCGGGCGATAACAGCATTAAAGATGCCTTGTACAACCCAACCGGTACAGGCTCGGCTTTTACACTGCCTGATTATATTACCCCGGCAGGTGCTAAAGAAGGTGACCCATCTGTTGATCCATCAAAATACTATGTAAACCCTTTTTATACATCAGCTGCAGACCTGGGCAATTTTTACAGGATAACAAGGGCCAACAAAGCCGGTACCGACTGGTATCATGAGTTGTTTAAATCGGCCCCGATGAATAGCCACAATATATCGTTGAGCGGCAGTACCGATAACGCCAGCTATTTATTCTCGTTAAATTATTTTAACCAGCAAGGTACACTGATTGATACTTATCTTAAACGATACACGCTGCGCTCCAATACCACCTACAATGTAACTAAACACATCAGAGTGGGCGAAAACCTGGCTTATTCTATAACCAGGCAGCCGCAGGTAAATGACGGAACATCACATTCGCAGGTTAGCACTAATGACCCGGACGGCGTTATTGCACATGCCCTGCGCGAACAGCCCCTTATTCCTGTTTACGACATTAAAGGTAACTATGCGGGAAGTTACGGTACGGGCCTTGGCGATGCCAATAACCCGGTTGCTATACAGCAGCGTACAAAAAACAACCAGTCAACAAGTTATCGTTTGCTTGGTAACGTATTTGCCGAAGCCGACATTATTCCCGGCCTTACCTTACGTACCAGTTTTGGCGGCGATATCATCAACAGCAACAACCATTCGTTTTCGTTCCCTACATATGAAAACGTTGAAAACTCTTCAACCAATACTTACAGCGAAGGATCAGACAATAGCTACACTTATAACTGGACCAATACCCTTAGCTATCAAAAAGTATTTGGCAAACACAATGTTAACATAGTGGTAGGTACCGAGGCCGTTGAAGATCACGACCGTTATGTTGGCGGCAGCATTCAGGGTTTTTACACTTTTGATCCTGATTATGTAAACCTGTCTACCGGTACCACCAATAAAAACACTTACAGCGGCAAATCTAACAACTCATTATTTTCGGAGTTTGCCCGTTTAGATTATACTTATAACGACCGCTACCTGTTTAACGCCACTATCCGTCGCGACGGCTCATCAAAATTCCCGGTTGACCAACGTTATGGCTACTTCCCGGCATTCAGCGCGGGCTGGCGTATCTCGCAGGAAAACTTTATGAAAAATATTACCTGGCTTACCGACCTGAAGCTAAGAGGCGGCTGGGGTATTATGGGTAACCAGATCAATATGGGCAGTAAAGACGCTTACGTTACGTTCAGTAATGATATTGGCCAGTCGTATTATCCTATCGATGGCTCTCTTAACCTAACTCCTGGCTTTTACCAGGACCAAACAGCCAACCCTCACGCACTTTGGGAAAAAGATATTAACTCCAACTTTGGCTTTGATGCAACCTTATTTGGCGGTAAAATAGCCGTAACTGCCGATTACTACCGCAAAGACATTAAGGATTTGTTATTTAATGCTACCCAGTTAGGTACTGCGGGCAACGGTGCTTTCCCGGCACAAAACGTTGGTAAAATGAAAACCGATGGTCTTGACATTTCTGTTACCGGCAATTTCCGGGCCAGCAGCGATCTGAGCTTTAATGCTACCGGTACTTTAACCACTTATAATAATAAAGTATTAAAAGTATCTGATGACAGGGATTACTTCCCTGGTTCTGCAACAAGCAGGTTTGATAACCCAATTACCCGCAGCCAGGTAGGTCATTCTTTAGGCGAGTTTTATGGTTACCAGATCGTGGGCTTCTGGAATTCGCAGGCCGAAATTGACGCAGCCGACAAAGGTGTACAAACCCGCACCGGCGATCCGAATGCTTACTACCAATCAGATGTAAAGGTTGGCCGTTTCAGGTATAAAGACGTAAACGGTGATGGTGTCATTACCGATGCCGACCGTACTTTTATCGGTAATCCAAACCCGAAAGTTACTGCCGGCTTAAACCTGGGTGTAAACTATAAAAACTTTGATGCCAGCGTATTCCTTTACGGCTCATTCGGCAATAAACTATGGAACAGCGTTAAATACTGGCGGGATTTCTATGCTTCATTCGGTACAGCAAAAAGCTATACCGCACTTAATGATTCATGGACGCCAACCCATCAAAATGCAAAGGCTCCTATCCAGGAACTTGACGCATCAACCAGCAGCGGCGCTACACCAAACTCATACTTTGTTGAAAACGGCACTTACGTGCGCATGCGTAACGCGCAGGTTGGCTACACCTTTAACATTGCAGGGCTTAAAAAGGCGGGGATCCAAAAGTTAAGGATCTATGTATCGGCAACCAACCTGTTTACTTTAACAGGCTACAGCGGTGTTGATCCTGAACTGAGCGGCAACACCAAAGATTTTGGTATTGACGAGGGTAGCTACGCCAGCCCGCGCACCTTCATATTCGGAGTTAATTTTTCATTATAACAGCAATATTTAAACGGATTACAATGAAAGCTAAAAAACTTATTTCCATAGCGCTTTTAAGTATACTATCGCTTGGCGCGTGTAAAAAATCATATCTCGATAAACCTATTAACGGCGCCCTCGAGCCTCAATTTCTCGAAACAGAATCAGGAGCTAATGAACTGCTTGTAGGTGCTTATGCAGTGTTGGATGGTCAGCAGGGCGGCGATGCCTCAGTAGGCGGCGGCGGCGCGTGGGAAGCCTCGCCGGATAACTGGGTATATGGCGGTGTAGTAGGCGGAGATGCATCAAAAGGCAGTATAGCCGGCGATCAGCAACCGATAGAACCGATGATGAAATACAACGCAGATGCCAGCAATGGTTTTTTTGACAGCAAATGGCGGGCCGATTACGAGGGGGTATCACGCACAAACAACACCATCAAAATAACCAATAAGGTTACTTCGATATCAGCCTCGAATAAAACGAATATACTGGCACAGGCCCGTTTCTTAAGAGCGCATTATTACTTCGACCTGAAAAAGATGTTTAATAATGTGCCCTATCTTGATGAAACAACAACCGACATTAATCAACCCAACAACACAGATATTTGGCCAAAGATTGAAGCGGATTTCAAATACGCTTACGACAATCTGCCTAATACCCAAACCGAAGTTGGCCGCGCCAATAAATGGGCTGCTGGTGCATACTTAGGTAAAACATACCTATACGAGCATAAATATGCCGAAGCAAAGGCTGTATTTGATGCGGTTATTGCGCAGGGTGTAACTTCCGATGGTAAAAAGTATGCACTTAACGCTAAATTCAACGACAATTTCAGAACGGCTACCAACAACAGCGCCGAATCTGTTTTTGCTGTTCAGGCTGCTGCCAATACTGACCCTAACGGCCCTTCACAAGCCAATAACGGCGATATGCTTAATTTTCCGTATGGCAATAGCAGTCCGTTTAGCTGCTGCGGTTTTTACCAGCCATCAATTGACCTGGTTAATCATTTCCGCACCAATTCGGCTACCGGTTTACCATATCTTGACGATTATAACAGCCACGCTATAAAAACAGATATGGGCCTGGCATCGGCCGATGATTATACTCCTGACGCCGGTACAATTGACCCGCGCCTTGACTGGACTGCCGGTCGCCGCGGAATACCTTATCTTGACTGGGGCTTACATCCGGGAGCCGACTGGATCCGAGATCAGCAGTACGGTGGCCCTTATTCGCCTATCAAAAACGTTTACGGCCAGGCCGAGCAGGATGTAAACGGCGATAACACCTCATGGGCGCCAGGCTCAGGCATCAATTACAACATTATTCGTTACGCCGATGTACTGTTAATGGCCGCTGAGGTTGAAGTACAGGTTGGTAGCCTTGATAAAGCCGAAAGCTATGTAAACATGGTGCGTAACCGCGCAGCAAATCCCGAAGGTTTTGTATATAAATACAAAGATAATGATGACCCTACAGCAGGTTTCACCACCCAGGCAGCAGCTAACTATAAAGTGAGCCCTTATCCCGGCGGTGCCTTTGCCAACAAAGATTTTGCGCTTAAAGCCATTTATTTTGAGCGTAAAATTGAGCTTGCCATGGAAGGTCATCGCTTTTTTGACCTTGTACGCTGGGGCATTGCCGATACCGAGCTTAATGCTTACATAGCATATCAAAGTACGTTGACCAGTGATGTAAAAGGCGGTAAATTTATTAAAGGTAAAAGCGAATATTTCCCGATACCGCTGGTAGAGATTGACTTAAGCGCTAAGGGCGGCACACCGCAATTGAAACAAAATCCGGGATATCATTAATTAAAGCTGAAAGCAAAATGCGCAAAGCTAAAAGCTAATAAACTGGTGTTCAGTTGGTAACAGGAAAATGCAAAATTATAAATAACCTGACAACTTATCGGGAAAGCATACTTCCCGGTAAGTTTATTATCTTGCCTTAACATCCCTGCTTCTGAAAAGCTGATTATAAACATTTTTAAACCCATTTATGGACAAATCATCATCGCGGTTTTTATCGCTGGATGTATTTCGTGGCATGACTTTATGCTTCATGATCATTGTAAATACGCCGGGCAGCGGAGCAGCCCCTTTTTCGCCACTTGAACATGCCGCATGGCATGGCTTCACCCCAACCGATCTTGTGTTTCCTTCTTTTTTATTTGCAGTAGGCAACGCCATGAGCTTTTCAATGAAACGCTACCAGGAAATGGGCAACTCGGCTGTGCTAAGCAAAATTTTCAGGCGTACCCTGCTCATATTTTTAATAGGTTACCTCATGTACTGGTTCCCTTTCTTTTCAACAAGCGGCGGGCATTTTCATCTAAAAACAATTACCCATACCCGCATTATGGGTGTTTTGCAACGCATTGCCCTGTGTTATTGCTTTGCCTCGCTCATGATCCATTTCCTGTCCAAACAAACGGTTTTCATTTTATCGGGGTTATTTCTGGTGATCTACTGGATCATCCTGCTGGTGTACGGTAACCCAGCCGACCCGTTGAGCATGACCGGCAATGCGGGCATTTATCTTGATAAATTTTTATTCGGCCCTGATCATTTATATCACGGCGAGGGCATTCCCTTCGATCCGGAAGGTGTACTAAGCACTTTACCAGCCATTGTAAATGTTGTGGTTGGTTACTATGCCGGCAAATTCATTCAGCAAAAAGGAAAGGGGTATGATACCACCACCAAACTGCTGTTAACTGGCTGCCTGTTCATTTTTTTGGCCTTATGCTGGAACATGGTTTTCCCGATCAATAAAAAACTGTGGACAAGCTCCTTTGTGCTGGTAACCACCGGGTTGGATTTAGTGATCCTCTCAGCTTTGATATATGCTTTGGAAATTAATAATTGGAATAAAGGCAATTGGGCCCGTTTTTTCACCACCATGGGGAAAAATCCGCTGCCTATTTATGTGCTATCCGAAATACTGCTGATCCCGGTAAGTATGATCATCATAAGCGGAACCAACGCTGTCGACTGGATTAACACTGCTTTTTACCAGGCTATAGTGCCCGGCCCAATAGGGTCATTATTGTTTGCCATCAGTTTTATGATGATTTGCTGGCTGGTTGCTTACATCCTCGACAAGCGGAATATCTATATCAGGGTGTGATTGGAATTTTGGATTTCGAATGTTCGATTTCGGATTTTTTTTTGGGTTTCATCGATTGATTTTTGATTTCACCGATTTTGTCTGAACAGGAATTTTAAGGAATTAAGTAATTACAGAACGCTCTGCAAATTCAAAAAAGAATCTAAAAATTCTTTTAAAATTTGAGTTCAGACAATATCCTGGTCATCCTCAAATCCTAAAAATCATGGTTCAGAAAATATACTTCTTAATATTATTTAAAAAGTTTAATTTGCGTACATCCAATTAAATAACAATTCTTTATGAAGAAATTATCCTTATTGCTTTGCGGCTGTATGGCACACCTGCTTTCTGCGGCCCAAACAACCAAACCGGCACTCGCGCTTATTCCGCAACCGGTAAAAGTTACCCAAACTACCGGCCAGTTTGTGCTGCCCAAAACAGTAATTGTAGAAGCCGGTTCATCTGCCGATGTGGCAAATGTAACTGCCTATCTTAAAAGAAAACTGTCTACTGCTACGGGTGCATTCATCACTATAAAAAGTGCAGCACCCACCGCGCCGATCAGGCTGATTCTAAATAAAACAGCCGATACCGTACTCAAAACCGAAGGCTATAAACTATCCGTAACTCCTAAAAAAGTAGTGATCCGTGCTAATGATGCCGCGGGATTATTTTATGGCGTACAAACGTTTTTCCAGCTGATGCCTAAAGAAATTGAAGGATTGGAAGTAGCCAAAGGCGTAAAATGGACTGCACCCGCGGTTGAAATTACCGACTATCCAAGGTTTGGATGGAGAGGCTTGATGTTTGATGTATCACGCCACTTTTTTACCAAAGCCGAGGTTAAGCAATACATCGATGCCATGGTTAAGTATAAATTTAACCTGCTGCATTTACACCTTACCGATGATGAGGGCTGGCGCGTAGAGATCAAAAGCCTGCCAAGATTAACCGAAGTAGGATCGCACAACGTAAAAAAAGTAGGCCAGTTTGGTACGTTTACTCCACCTACAGCAGATGAGCCACGTACCTACGGCGGTTTTTATACCCAGGAGGATATCAAAGAGTTGGTACAATACGCCAAAGACAGGTTTGTGAACATCCTGCCCGAAATTGATGTTCCTGGTCATAGCCTCGCTGCGGTAGTTGCCTATCCCGAGCTTTCATGTACACCGGGTGCCGATAAATACGTAGTAAACTCGGGCGAACCTTTTATGGACTGGAGCGGGCCGCATAACCGCGCTATTGTTGATAACACGCTTTGCCCGGCCAATGAAGCGGTTTATACCTTTATGGATAAGGTGGTTACTGAAGTTGCCCAACTGTTCCCCTTCGGCTATATTCATTTGGGCGGCGATGAGTGCGCCAAAAATTTCTGGGAGCAAAGCGATGCCATAAAAGCATTAATGGCCAAAGAAAACCTGAAAACGATGAGCGAAGTACAGGCTTATTTCGAAAAGCGACTTGAAAAAATCGTAGAGTCGAAAGGTAAAAAATTCATGGGTTGGGACGAGATCATTGAGGGCGGTCTGGGCCCTAACGCCGCGGTTATGAGCTGGCGCGGTATCCAGGGTGGCATCACCGCTGCTAAAGCAGGCCATGAGGTGGTAATGAGCCCAACAACATTTGCATATCTTGACTATATGCAAAGCGACCGTGTAAACGAAACCAAGATCTATGCCACACTTCGCTTAAACAAAACTTACTCTTGGGAGCCTGTACCTGATAGTGTTGATGCACGCCTCATTAAAGGCGGTCAGGCCAACTTATGGACCGAGCAGGTATACAACATCCGCCAAGCCGAATATATGACCTGGCCACGCGGCATGGCTATTGCCGAGGATGTATGGTCGCCAAAAGGAACTAAAAACTGGGACGGATTTTTTAGCCGGGTTGAGAAACATTTCCCGCGCTTTGATGAAGCCGAAACCAAGATAGCCCCAAGCGCTTACGATCCATCATTTGATGCAGTGTTGAATCCTGACAGCACGTTAAAAATCACACTAACAAATGAGGTAAACGGGCTGGACACTTATTACAGCTTCGACAACTCGTTCCCCGACAGGTTTTATCCAAAATATACAGCGCCGATAGATGCCCCTAAAGATGCAACCACGCTAAGGGTGATCACTTATCGTGGTAAAAAGCCAATAGGCCGTATGGTTACCATGCCATTGGCTGAGTTGAAGAGCAGGATTAAGAAGTAAGAATAATTCATAAATAGAAAGCCCTCCGGATTGAATTTCGGAGGGCTTTCGTGTTTAAGTACGCTTATACTATCGCCAACGCCCGGCTCCAGCCGAGTGTTTACTATTAAGCGGCCTCTGGCCGCCGAAGTTCTGTTATTTTCTTGCGCTCGTTTGCAACGAGCGCTTAATATGGTTCGGCGATTGCATCGCGGATATCGCATTACAAACGAGCGCAAGGTATGTTCGCTTCGGCGGCCAGAGGCCGCTTAATAGTTGCCACTCGGCTGAAGCCGGGCCGCGGCGGGCTTTTTCTATTGGCGTTATTTTTATTTCAGCTCCGGAAATTTGGTAGCCTCAAAAATACTTTTCTCAGTAGCAGCTTTTTCAACATCCTGCCATTTGCGCGGCGCATCTATCGACAGGATTGTGCCCTTGTCTTTACCAATTTGTACGTCATCTTCAATACGTACGCCAATATTCCACCATTTTTTATCGCAGGGGCTGCCGGCAGGGATATAGATCCCCGGCTCAACGGTGATCACCCAGTTCTCTTCCAAATTACCGCGACCGCCTTTGTCATGCACATCAAGCCCTAAATGGTGCGAGCAGCCATGCGGGTAATATTTACGTACTTCTGAAGCATCCTTGATAATACCAAGCTTAATTAATCCGGCCGATAATACTTCTACCGATTTTTGCTCAAGACTTGCATAGGGAACTCCCGCTTTACACAATTTAAAAATCTCTTCCTGCGCATCGTAAACTAATTGGTAAATGGCTTTTTGCTCTTCGGTAAATTTGCCGTTAGCCGGTACAGTGCGGGTAACGTCGGCAGAATAGCCATGATATTCGGCACCAACATCCATGAGTAATAACTGGTTATCAATTTTTGTGGCCGAGTTTTCTTCATAATGCAGGATACAACCATTAGCGCCTGCACCTACAATTGGTGGATAGCCCTCGTCTTCTGCTCCGTATCTTTTATGCACGTAGGTCATGATGCCTTCAACCTCGCGCTCGCTCATATTGGGTTTTACCGATTTCATTACTTCCAGATGGGCAAGGCTTGAGATCTCAACAGCCTTTTTCAATACGGCTATTTCCTCTGGTGTTTTTACGCCGCGGAGTTTTGAAGTAAATTCAGCATATCCGGTGTTACCGCCGTAAGTTGTGCCAATCTTTGCCTTAACATCGGCAAGCGTTGAAGAATCGGGCTTGGCCGCCAATTGTTGTATAAGCGGATTATTTTTGTGATCCTCATCAGCAAACTTATCTTTAAAATAAGTCATGAAACGGGCTAAATTTTGAGGAGTAACCATTCTTGCTATCAAATTAAGATCACTCATAACCTGCCTGTTGGTTTCCGTTATGCCAGCCTTAATTTTGAAAGCTGCGATCAGTTTTTTTAGCTCGCCGGTCGATCCATCGCCGGTAACATCTTCGGGCAGTGCATCATAATACACATTGGCAAACTTTTTAAAATCAACCGGGAATTTCGCGAAATCCTCGCTGTTGTAAGCCCGCTTAAAACCAAGCTGCGATTTAGCGCCCTCAACGCCTAAACGCCTGCCTGTCCACTGCTCACGACCGGCATCCCGGTGACGTACAAATAGCACCTCGTTATAGCTGCTGTCGCCCACAGCCTGCATCTCTTTAAATACCAATAACACTGAGTTGGGTTCTTTGTAACCCGAAAAATAATACAGATCGGGGTTAGGATGATAAACGTAGTTAACATCGTTCGAAAACACCTGTTCAGGGTACGAGAAGATCACCATCACCGAATTGGCGGGCATCAGGTTGCGGAGCGCCTGGCGTCTTCCGGCATGAAACTCTTTGCTTAAATAATCGGTGGGCAGGTTTTCGGCGGCTTGTCCGAAACAGCGGTTGCTGCCAGTAAGGGCAAGTAAAATTACTAATGCCCGAAAAAATGATCGCGTCATAATGATAAAGGAATAATGTCAGTCAAAAAAACGGTTTAAGATACTAAATATCAGGGATTATCACGCTCACCCTTTTGGGGTGAAAAGATTGATGTGCAAATGAAAAGACTTCAGATGTGCAAATTAGCAAGGACAATATCAACGCTGAAACCAATGGCTACAAAAAAACAACTATGTCATTGCGAGGAGCGGCCCGGGTTTGTGTGCCAGGGGCGACGTGGCAATCTCGTCGCATAGACAGCAAACCGGCATGGCGAGTAGCATTGGCTATGAGATTGCCACGCTATCGCTTATAATGACGTGTCTGTAAGAGATTCATAATCAAGCTGCTTTTTGGAGTGTAAGACCAAGTTTTTGCGCTTCTTTTTGCAGACGGCTGATCTTTCTTGCCTTTTGAACCTCTACATCTTGCTGGACTTTAGTGACATCGTAGGCTTCCTGTTTAAGTACCATATTATAAAATATCACGGCTATTTTCCTGGCCACTGCTTTAATAGCTTTTGCCTTTCCCTTAGTTGCAGCTAATTTTCGGTATTGCTGCCCTAACGGCCCCTTGCTTTGCCACAGGCAGTTTGCCGCCAACCTGAAAGCCTGCGTAGCCGGGTTGTGGGTGATCCGTTTTTCATAGCCTACGAGCTTGCCTCCTGTTATTTTAGGACGGGGTGACAGGTTTAACCAACTTGTAAAATGGCCTGCGGTAGGCCATTTGCTCATCTCAGGCCCTGTTACTGCCAGTATCGTTAGCAAGCCGATCTCATCCAAGCCTTCCACTGCTGTCAGGTCCACGCCCAAAATTGCTACCAGGTAATCTTTTAAGTTGATATGATATTGATTCTTGCGGACCATGCCTTGTTTCTTTGAGCTTTTTATCTCCGGTGCCAATAGTTTAAGCGTTTGTTCGATGTGCTGTTCGTAATAAAGCATCTGCTCTTTAAAAAAGTCGTATGCCTTTAGGCTGCCCCTAAGTGTATTGATCTGGCTGTCCCGGTAGTCTCCCTCAAGAGAATGGAGCAATTCCTGCTGACTTGCTTTCAGCCGTTTATGATCGATACTACAAAGCAGTTTTTCCGGATCTGAGATCCCTGAGCAGATCATCCGCAAAAGCTTCATGCCGCATACACCTTCAATATCGCTGATCAGGTGCTGGAACTTGATATTCATTTTGGTCAGGGTGTTTTGGATACGGTTGAGTGTATCGCTTTTTTGGTCCTGGCAGATCTGCCTTTCATGGATATATTGCCGCAGGTCCTGGTAACAGGCCGGAGCAATATGTGATTCGCGTAAAAGACCATGGGTAAGCAGCTTATGCAACCACTGTGCATCATTAATATCCGTTTTTCGTGCCGATACATTCCGATAATGGCTTGGGTTGATCATCACCACCTTTATGCCCCGGGACTCAAGGATACTATGCAGGGGCATCCAATAGTTGGCGGTTGATTCCATCGTTACGATCTCCACCTTTTCCCCCTGTAGCAAGTCGGCCAGTTTATTAAGACTGGAGGTAAAACTGTCAAACTGTTTCAGGTGGATCTGATCCCTGGAATCAGTGTAAGATACGACCATGAGCATACTCCCTACATCGATCCCGGCTGATCTGGGGTAAAGAATCCCAAATCGTTCCATCTTTTTTGAACCTGCAGGAGTTCCTGCCCCCTTCTTCTTTTTGTTTTGTTTAGCTTTGCCCATATTTTTAAAAAACAGGGCAAACTCTGCCGCTTTAAAAAGTCTAAGCTTAAAAGCGCGGTAAACCACCAGTTGGTCAGAACTGGTGGTTCCCTATAATGTTTTTTGCAAAAAGCGACAGTCCCAAACTCGCAAGCGGGCTCTTAAAGGCCCCAAGGGTTATACGGGGTGTGTAGTTTGCCCGATGTTCAAGACAAATATCTTACTTCTCATCGCAATGCATGTCATTTCATTTTTTTTCAGGGCTTCCCTGATGGTTACTCGCAATGACATATTAAATTTGAACGATCTACTTAATCTTCCTTGCCGTTACACCTTCATTGGTGATCTTAACCGGCAGGATCTTTCCATCCTTGTCAAAATACATTTTATCGATACAAGTAACGCGGTGGTTGCCATCAGTTTCGGTTAAGGGACGGCGGTGGTAAACAATATACCATTCGTCCTTACCCGGCACCTGGATCACCGAATGGTGGCCTGCTCCTGTAGCAATATTAGCGTCTTGTTTTAATATTGTCCCGATCCGGTTAAACGGACCGAATGGAGAATCGCCAATAGCATAAGCCACGCGGTAATCCGGACCAGTCCAGCCGCCTTCGCTCCACATAAAGTAATATTTCCCTTTTCGTTTAAACATCACCGGGCCTTCAACATAATCTTTAGGGGTGATCAGTTTGTAGGTTTCACCATCTTTAAACGGTTCGATACCTGTAAAGTCGTTTTTTAGCTTTACGATATTACATTGGCCCCAGCCACCGTAAATCATGTAGTACTGGCCGTCGTCATCTTTAAACACAAATTGATCTATAGGCTGCGCTTTATTGATGATCTGGCCAATGAGTGGTTTGCCCAAAAGGTCTTTGAACGGGCCTTCGGGCTTATCGCCAACGGCAACACCTATACCGCCAACTTCGTTATTGTTCTGAATATCGTTAGCGCCAAAAAAGATATAGTATTTACCGTCTTTTTCAGTTACTGCCGGAGCCCACATAGCACGTTTAGCCCACTTTACAGCGGCAGTATCGATAATGCGGGGATGCTTAGTCCAGTTAACCAGATCGGGCGATGAAAAGGCATCCATAAATACCTGGTCGTTATATTTGGCCGAGTAGGTTGGATAAACCCAATATTGCTTATTGAAGATTTTGGCTTCCGGGTCGGCATACCAGCCTTCAACAATAGGATTACCTGATGTTTTCTTCTCCTGTGCTAATGCCTTATTTTCAGATATGATAATTGCCGCACCAAACGTTGCCAGTAAAACCAGTTTTTTAGGAATGATCATTGGGAAATAGATTTTTGGTCTAAGATATTAAAATAGATAAAACGTTTTAGTAATGAGGTGCGAATTTATTCGGATTGAGACGAATTACACAAATTTTTAAATTGTTGAGCTTTAACTGCCAACTATTAATTCGTGTAATTCGATTAAATTAAATCAACACCCAAAATGGTATTCGTGAAAACTTTTTAATTACCCGTATTCTGCTGTTTCGGCTTCTTTTTACCCCAGCGACGGTTAGGTTTCCTTTTGGCATCTCCTTGAGGCTGTTCGGGCTTCAGGGGTTGTATTGTGGCCAGTTCATCCGGCAGTGCCATCAGCTTTATCGGCTTTTCAATCAGTTTCTCAATATTTTTAAGCTTGCGCTCATCGCGGTGGTTAACGAAGGTTATGGCGGTACCGGTGGTAGCGGCGCGGGCCGTACGACCAATACGGTGAATATAATCTTCCGGATCGCCTGGAACGTCGTAGTTGATCACCAGGTCGATGCCCTCCACATCAATGCCGCGCGAAAGGGCATCGGTACCAATGATAACCGGTAATTGCTTGTTTTTGAATTTAAGGAGGATCTCTTCACGCTCCTTCTGTTCCAGATCGGAATGGAACGACATGGCGTTGATCTTGATTGCTTTAAGCTCCTTATATAATGCTTTAACGATCTCCTTGCGTGATGCAAAGATGATGATACTTGTAAATGCCGAATCTTTCAGGATATGCTGTACCAACGGCGTTTTTTGTTGATCATGAACCCGGTAAACCTGCTGATCGATACCAACGGCCGGCTGCGAAATAGCGATATTGATCTGCTCCGGATCTTTCAAAATAGCTTTTGCCAATGAGCGGATGCGGCCGGGCATAGTGGCCGAAAACAACAACGTTTGCCTTTCTTTTGGCAGGTAGCTGATAATTTTCATGATATCATCCGAAAAGCCCATATCCAGCATTCGGTCGGCCTCATCAAGTACCAAATGGGTAAGGTGATTAAGCTTCAGCACGCCCGATGTAAGGTGGGCTATCAGTCTGCCGGGGGTAGCTACAATAATATTTACATTGTTTTGAATGCCGCGGCGCTGTTGTTCGTAAACAATGCCGTCGCCGCCGCCAAAAACAGCAATAGAGCTGATACCGGTAAAATAGGCAAGGCCTTCAACCTGCTGATCTATTTGCTGGGCAAGCTCGCGGGTTGGTGCAAGTATAAGGGCACTGGTATGGTGTTTATTTGTTTTGCTGATGCTGTTTAAAACAGGAAGCAAATAAGCGCCGGTTTTACCGGTACCGGTTTGAGCGCACGCAATCAGATCGCGCCCCTCCATAATGGCTGGGATGGCCATAGATTGTATGGGTGTGGGGTTTACGAAACCCATGCTCTCTACACCTTCAAATAATTGCTCGTTAAAATTAAAATCCTGGAAAGTCACTATATCTTATAAGTAAATTATGCAAGGTATAAAAATTTAACGGCAAATGAGGGTTTTAGCATTAATTGGGCTTCCCTTAAAGAATCAAAATAAATCTGGTCACCTTTTATATGACACTCAACTTACCTGTACAATCAATTCAAAAATATATTTTTGAAAACCTATGAATATTATCACTCAAACACCACGCTTGCTGATCCGTGAATTTACAGCCGAAGATGAAGAACTTGTTACCGCAATAGATGCCGATGACCGGCTTACTCAATATGTGAAAAAACGTACTCCGCAAGAGAGTAAACAGGTTTTTAAAGATACGCTGAAGGAATACCGGAACGGTTCGGGCCTGGGCAGATGGGGGATTTTTAATATCACAGATAACGATTTTATAGGTGTTTGCGCCCTTAAACCAAGCGATTACGACAAGAGCCGCATTGAGCTGGGCTACCGGCTGCACCTCAAATACTGGGGACAAGGTATAGCTACCGAACTTGCCGAAGCACTGATCAGTTATGGATTCAATGATATAGGACTAAAAGAGATTTGCGCCGTTACCCATCCGCAAAACGCAGCATCACAAAGGGTGCTGATTAAAGCCGGTTTTGTACGTGAAGGGATTGTGTTTTGGTATGGGGAAGATGTGCCGTTTTTTAGGGTGAAAAACCCCACCCAACCCTCCCCGGAAGGGAGGGCTTAAAGACATTTATTAAAAGTCTCCCCCATTGGGGGGAGATTTAGAGGGGGTGTAACTCTTCTATAATATCCCTACATCCGTTTTCAATCAGCTCAAAAACCGGTTCAAACTGGTTATCGTCATAATACGGATCGGGGACAACCTTATCACCTAACAGAAGCTTTACTTTAGCAGTCTGTTCTTCGTTGCGGGCCATATCAAGCACATCGCTCAGGTTATTGCGGTCCATCACAAAAATATGGTCAAACTCGTCAAAGTCTGTACGCTTAAACTGACGGCAAACCTGTTTGCTGATATCGATACCATGGTTACGGGCTGCGCGAATGGAGCGTCTGTCAGGAGCTTCGCCTATATGCCATCTTCCGGTACCCGCCGAATCAACATCCCAGCCAAGTCCATTTTCATCTGCCAGGTGCTGCATAACCCCCTCCGCCAGCGGCGAACGGCATATATTACCCAGGCACACCATTAATATTTTCATTTTTTTGAGGTAAAAGGCGAAAGGATAAAGGCGAAAGGTTTAGGCAGAAAATCTACCTTTTACCTTTCACCTCAAGAACTATCCAAATATCTGGTTCAGCAAACCGGCCAAACGTACGCCGGCTTTAACCATTTGCTGGTTAAGGGTTGCTATATGGCTAAAGTTGTATTTGTAACCAAGTTTATCACCGGTTTTAGTTTCGGAGTACAGTTTATCTGCCATCTGGTTGCTTTCGTATATCCACTGGCTCATTGGCGCTTTTTGTAACTCTGTGCGTTGAGCGGCTGTGGTGTGGTTTATCATCGCGGTGTACTCGGTGTAGCTTAACTGCTGAAGGTCAATCAGCTCGCTGTCCCAAACCGAATGCAGGTTGCTCTCTTTACCAAACCATTGTACCTTTACATCGTTACCGCCCTTATCACTCAGGTGACCAGTGTGCAGCGGTTGGTGCACATCCTCAACAATATGGATCAGCATGCGCAGGTAAAGCAACTTGTTGGTTTTGGTAGTAGTTTTCTTTTTAAGTTCGGCCACCAGGAAATTCATTTTGGTATAGGCATCGGTAATCGTATCGGCCTTTAAATAAGCCTGCAGGTCCGGGTAGCTGTAAGCTTTTTCCAGATTGATAAAATGCCAGTTATACAGGTAATTGTATGCAGGGTCTGATTTAATAAAATCGGCCCAGTTGCTGGTAATGGCAATCGACTCATTACCTAAAATGGCTTGAATAGCTTTACGGGCTTTGGTTGTTAGGTAGCTATCCGCAACCTGGCCGCAAATGCGGTGCCCATTAGTGCCCCAGGCCATGCTTTGCAGGGGGATATAAAATATCGCCACCAGCAGTAAAAGTTTTTTTAAGGTTTGTGTTTTCATTACAATGGTTTTGGAATGCAGCTTGTTCTTTTTATTAAATGCGCGTTAATAGGTATTACATTGGATGTACTTACAAACCGGATCAGCGAGTCGCTTTGCTTATGAACCTTAAAATATTCTTCATAATCGCCAAATCTGAAACAACCCTGCTCATTTTTATACGAGCCATCAGCATTGCAAAACTGCCCTTTAATGTGGAGTGTGTCCCGCCGTTGCGAATAAGTTCCCCGTATATATTCATCCCAATGGCCTTTGCTCATACACGTATCAGCCCCGTAATTAACCTTGCTAACGGTACTGATCTTCAAAAGAAATGAATCACAGCTGAATTTAATATCGTATAGCGAATATGTTACCAGGCTTTTTTGCGCAGGTACCGAGTCTTGTTTCCATTCGCCCTGCAAATAACCCTCGCCGGGCGTTTGTTTATCCGGGTTCATGGTACAGGAGGTTATTATGAGGCAAAAGGCGAAAGGTAAAAGGCGAAAGGCTTTTTTTAAGCTAAAAGCCGAAAGCGGAAAGCCCAAAGCGAAAGGCTTAAAGCGGAAAGATAAAAAGCGAAAGCTATAGCGTTTTTGCATAAGCGAAAAATAAAAAGGCCCCTCTCCATCCGGAGAGGGGTTTGGGGTGAGGCTTATTTCAAACTGCCTATCATATTTTCGGGGCGTACCCACTCGTCAAACTGTTCGTTGGTTAGTAAGCCTAAACCGATAGCAGCTTCGCGCAGTGAGCTGCCGCTTTTTAAAGCTGTTTTGGCAATTTTGGCGGCGTTTTCATAACCAATGTGCGGGTTAAGCGCGGTTACCAGCATCAGTGAATTTTCAAGGTGTTTTTTGATGCCATCATAATTAGGCTCAATGCCTACTGCGCAATGATCATTGAACGACACACAGGCATCACCTATTAACCTTGCCGATTGCAGGAAGTTCGCCGCCATAACCGGTTTAAATACATTCAGCTCGTAATGGCCGTTTGAGCCGCCGATAGAGATAGCCACATCATTCCCCATAACCTGTGCAGCTACCATCGTAACAGCCTCGTTTTGGGTAGGGTTAACTTTACCCGGCATAATTGATGAGCCTGGTTCGTTATCCGGAATATGGATCTCGCCAATACCCGAACGCGGGCCAGAAGCCAGCATCCTGATATCGTTAGCAATTTTCATTAATGAAACCGCAATTTGTTTCAGCGCGCCATGACTTTCAACAATGGCATCATGAGCGGCAAGAGCTTCAAATTTATTTTCTGCTGTGATGAACGGCAAGCCGGTAAACTGGGCAATGTACTCAGCAACTTTTACATCATAACCTTTAGGCGTGTTGATCCCTGTACCTACAGCCGTACCACCAAGGGCCAGTTCTGAAAGGTGATCAAGCGTATTACGCAATGCTTTTAAGCCGTGGTTCAACTGTGAAACATAACCTGAAAACTCCTGGCCTAAGGTAAGCGGGGTAGCATCCATCAAATGGGTACGACCAATTTTTACTACGGATTTGAAAGCCTCAACCTTAGCCTGCAAGGTATCGCGCAGTTTTTCGATTCCGGGGATGGTTACATCAATCAGGATCTTGTATGCCGCAATGTGCATAGCTGTTGGGTAAGTATCGTTTGATGATTGTGATTTGTTCACGTCATCATTAGGGTGAATAAAGGTTTTGCCTTCGCCCAGTTTATTGCCTTGTAATACGTGTGCACGGTTAGCAACAACCTCGTTCACGTTCATGTTTGATTGCGTACCCGAGCCAGTTTGCCAGATCACCAGCGGAAACTCCGAAGCAAGTTTGCCGGCTAGGATCTCGTCGCAAACCTGTGCTATCAGGTCGCGTTTTTCTGCCGGTAAAACACCTAAATCGGTATTGGTAAAAGCGGCAGCCTTTTTCAGGTATGCGAAAGCGTCGATAATTTCCTTTGGCATTGACGCCTCCGGACCAATTTTAAAATTATTGCGTGAGCGTTCGGTTTGCGCTCCCCAGTATTTGTCGGCAGGTACCTGTACCTCGCCCATGGTATCGTGTTCGGTTCTGAAACTCATGGTATTAAATTTTGCAGGGGCAAAGTTATGTTTTTATATGATGCGGGGGAATGCAGGGTGTAAACTTTTTGATAGGGGACGTGATTTTTAAAGGAATACTATTTCATTATTTGATTGTATCGAAGTTGAAAGAAGAGGTAGAATAAAAATATTATTTACGGTAGTGTATAAGTTTGATTATTAACGAGGAGCGATAGAATCAAAAAAATTATTTGCCCACTCGATATCATCTTGTTTGCTTACAGAAATAACACATACAAGTATTTGATTTTTTGATTTCTTTGCCCCTTTTAACTGCCAACTATCGGCATTTTTCACTATAGTTGGTTTACCGGCGAAAGAATCAGTTAAGAAAGTATCGCCGCCACTAACGTGAAGTGCCGAAACGTATATTACCCGGGTACCATCTTTATTAACAAATTGGCGAGAGTCGGGGTTTTCAATCATATCAAAATCCGCTATATCTCCAAAATTCCAATTATTATAGATAGACTTTTTTCTTTTGAGCCAATTAAACATAAGATAAAGCTAATGAAAAGAAAGCCATATAAAAAAGGAAGTATTCGGAACTGAAACAATACTTAATGATTAGCACCTAATCCAGACAAGCGGTTCTTACCAGTTTTCAAGAAGTCTTGTACTTGACACTTATAACCAACACGGTTAGCAATCCATTCAAAACCGAAGAAAAAAATTGGGACGATCAAACAGAGCAGACTGATATTTATATAACGTTTCTTGATTTTATCCTACTCATACAGCTACCACTTCACATCCTCAATTTTCACAACCTTATAATCAATCCCCAATCTTTTGGCATTCTGTTCAACAGTTTGATCAAAACCGGCTTGCTTACGACGTTCATTTACACCTGCCGCGTCTTTTATCGGCCACACATAATAGCCAATTTTTTGGCCGTTGCGCATTGGCTTTGACGTAGCCTGCGAACCGTAGATTTGCTCTTTACCTTCATACATCAGCTGCCTGTCGAGCATCATGGCGTACAACCTGAAAGGCAGTTCTTTGTTTTCGGCAGCCGTTTTTATCGCGGGCAGGTACTTATCTATTTTAGGGGAATGCTGCACTACCGACCATGCAGCTTCATTAGTTGGTTCGCCAACAAGCGTTTTGCCGGGGTAACCGTACTTGTTAAACACATTCTCGATAAAAATCAAATTGGTCGAATCGGCCTGGCTCTGAAGCTTCCAGTAATGGCCTGTTGCTTCTTCCGGTTTAACCGGTAAAGTTTTCAACACCGAATCCTTTTTGCTCGGATCCATCAGATAAGTTAGGATCTCGCGATATTTCTGATCAAGTGCTAATACACTGTCAAGCTGTCTCTTCAAAATAGGGTTAAACTTTTGCTGTGCAGATGCTGTGCCTGCCGTTATCATTAACAAGGCGATGATCAGGTTTTTCATGGTCAATAAGGTTTAAGCAAATAAACGCAAAAACCTGTATCACAAGTATAAACTATCCGCCTTTTCAAACAATTTTTTATTGCATTCGGTGGCACCTAAAGAATAATTGAATCGCGAAAGCGCATACAGCAATGGAAGCTTGGCCGGCGCTATTTCATTTTGCTGCAGATCGTTGAGCCAGTCGGCCCCGTCAAACTCTGCCCGGTATTTTTTTTCGAGGCGATCATAGATCCGGTAGGCATCATCATAGCTAAGCCACTCCGGTTTGATGTACAGACCGGTGAGGTCGCCCATTTTTTTTCGTTCCTCCGCTTCTGCCGTATCGGCGCTGCCAAATACAAAATAAAAATACAACCACAGGGTCAGGCCAATGGCCCCGATTAACAAAGCGGTTGAATCCCTTTCGCTAAAAAAGAAGATGAAAGCAATAAAGGCTATGATCACCGAAAACATGCGGGCGTAGCCTGCAATGATGCTTTGATGGTTGAGCGGGATATTAAACCCATTGCGGCTTCGCCAGGCCGACCGGGTTACCAGCATGGAGCTGGTTGGGAACAGCGGAATGCCAATAACCACAAATTTGGTCTCTATCCACTGCCCGTTAACCTCATGCACTTTGCCCAAAAACAATGATCCTATTAACATATCAGGTATAATTTAGTCGCGTTATTATAAACCACAACTTATAAAAGTGCTTTTAAACAAATGTTAAATATTTATTAAAAACTAAATATTAACAAACGGCACCCCAATTACCTGTTGTTTCTTATTTTACAAATAAGAAAATCAAACTTAATTAACTAAAAAATGTTAACTGTAAAAACAAATACATAAACACTACTATGAAAAAGTTAAGTTTAATTGCGATGATGGCCCTGGCGGCATTATCATTCCAGGCCTGTAAAGGCGGAGCAAAAAGCGGCAGCGGCGATAGCACAGCAGCTGCAACAACTGACACTGCCGACAGTGCCAACAAAGTAAAAGACACAACTACTACCGGTGCTACAGGCATTGCCGTTACTGCCGATGATGCAAAATTTGCAACCGAAGCGGCAAATGCCGGCTTAGCCGAAGTTGCCGTTGGCCAGTTGGCCAGCGAAAAGGCAACCAATGCCAAAGTAAAAGATTTTGCTAAAATGATGGTTACTGACCACAGTAAAGCAAACGACGAACTAATGGCCATAGCCAAAACCAAAAACATTACCCTGCCATCGGCACCTGATGATGAGCATCAGAAAATGAAAGCCGACCTGGCAGCCAAAACAGGCGCTGATTTTGACAAAGACTATGTTGATGCTATGGTTAAAGGCCATAAAAAAGTTGAATCATTGTTTGAAGATGCTTCAAAAAACTGCAAAGATGCCGACCTTAAAGCCTTTGCAGCTAAAACATTACCTGTTATCCAACACCATTTAGCCGAGATTGAAGCTATTCAAAAAGGCATGAAGTAATCAGCTATTGATTAATTCAAGACAGAAAAAGGGAGATGTAACAATCTCCCTTTTTCTGTTTAATTCCCTTGTACAGGTGTAGCTAAAACGATACTTTTAACACAGCAAAATCTACTTTAATATGTCGAAACCAATAGTAACCGGCCTCATGGCCTATGGAATGTCGGGACGGATTTTTCATGCCCCGTTTTTAACTACCAATCCGGGCTTTACTTTTAAGGCCGTGGTTGAGCGCCATGAAAAAAAAGCCGGCAAAAAATACCCGGATGTGATGAGCTATGATAGCATCGACCAGCTGCTGAATGACGAGGAAATAGAGCTCATCATTGTTAATACCCCTAACAACACCCACTTTGATTATGCTGTACAAGCTCTAAATGCAGGTAAACATGTACTGATTGAAAAACCCGCAGCCGTAACTTCAAGCGAGGTGAAAGCGCTGTATGATTTGGGTAAAAAACTTGATTTGAAAGTGATGATCTATCAAAACCGCCGTTATGACAGCGGTTTCCTTTCGGTAAAGGAGGTGATTGAAAGCGGCAGGTTAGGTGAGTTGATCGAGGTTCATTTCAGGCTGGACAGGTACCGCATGCCCATCGGTGCAAAACAATTTAAAGAAACAGCGGGCGTTCCGGGCGGCGGCCTTACCTATGACCTTGGCGCGCATTTAGTTGATAATGCTATCAGTATCTTTGGCAGGCCATTGAGCTATGAAAAAACTACCGCTGCATTCAGGCCAAACTCGCAGGTTGATGATTATTTCAATATCCACCTTAAATATCCTAATCAGCTTAACGTATACCTAACCTCGGGGTTGCTCATTGCCGAGCATACTTATGGCTTTGTGGTACATGGCACATTAGGCAGCTTTGTAAAAATGCGTACCGATGTACAGGAAGCACAGCTTGATGCCGACATGATGCCTACCGACGAAGGTTTTGGCATCGAGCCCGAAGGCAGCGACGGTAAACTGGTGCTTATGGGTGCCGACGGGCAGAAGACCGTGGAATGGATAAAGTCACCCAAAGGTAATTATAATGGCATATTTGATGCCGTATATCATACCGTGCGCGAAAATGCGTTATTCCCGGTAACTGAGGAGCATGTTGCCTGGCAAATTGAATTGCTTGAAAGCTAAAAATGTTGTAACTATGCTTATTAAATGCTAATTAAAATAATGAAGAAACTGTATTTACTGCTTTGTCTGATTATTGCCGCCGGGTGCAGCCAGGCACAAACGCCACCTGCTAATTCCGGCTTGCCGCCATATCACATCCTCACTACAGACAGTGTTTACGTTACTCCTGCCAACCTGAAAAAAAACAAACCGGTAATGGTGATCTATTTTTCGCCCGATTGCAGCCATTGCCAGCACCTGATGTATGATCTGAAACCCGAGCTGCCCAAATTAAAAAATGTACAGATAGTGATGATCACTTTTATGCCTATGCTTAAAGGGATCCAAACTTTTCAGCGCGATTTTGACCTGGCCAAATACCATAACATTACTATCGGCACCGAAGGTTATACCTACCTGGTACAAAAATTTTATAGTGTACAAACAACTCCATATATCGCTATTTATGATAAGTATGGTAAATTATTCCAGTCGTACCCAAAAGTGCCAAAAATTCCGGTACTGATGGAAACGCTTAAAAAAGTATAAAGTAGCTAACTTATAGCTCAAGCCGGTTAACGCAACGTTAACCGGCTTTTTTGTTTAACGTCCCCTCATGATCTCTCGCACCCTGAGTTACCCCACAAAACTGTTTTGTCGTTTAATCAGCAAGGTGTGTTGTTTTGCCCGCTGGGGCAAAGGATATTTTTATAACTAACGTCCCATCAGGGTCTCTCGCAGAGGACCCTGATGTATACGCCATGCTGGCTCGTTGTTCTGACTCTTGAACGCGGTAAGCCTCAGGGTCCTCTGCGAGAGACCCTGAGGGGACGTGAGGAGGCTGTTTTTGTTACCTGCTACCAGGGTAATCCTTCAATCCTATAAATCACGGTTCAGAAAAAAATCAGTGTAATCGATGAAATCAAAAATCAATCGGTGTAATCCCCAAAAAATCAAACCAATCAACGGGTACCGATTACGCTTCATAATAGTTACCTTTGCGGCCAATATTTAAGTTGACGATGAAGAATACCGCATTAACCGATATCCACGTAAAAGCCGGTGCCAAAATGGTTCCATTTGCCGGTTACAACATGCCCGTTCAATACACAGGCATTAACGCCGAACACGAAACCGTGCGCAAGGCCGTTGGTGTTTTTGACGTAAGCCACATGGGCGAATTCATTTTAAAAGGAGAGAACGCGCTTGATCTGATTCAGCGGGTTACCAGTAACGACGCCTCAAAACTATACGATGGCAAAGTGCAGTACTCATGCCTGCCGAATGAAAACGGTGGTATTGTTGACGATCTGCTGGTTTACCGGATCGACGAAAAAACCTATATGCTGGTGGTTAACGCTTCAAATATTGAAAAAGACTGGGACTGGATCTCCAAATACAATACCAAGGGTGTAGATATGAAAAACATATCCGACCGTACATCACTGCTGGCTATCCAGGGTCCCAAAGCTGCCGAAGCTTTACAAAGCCTTACCGAGGTAGATTTGGTATCGATGGAATACTACACCTTTAAAAAAGGAACTTTTGCAGGTGTTGACAATGTATTGATATCAGCTACAGGCTATACCGGTGCAGGCGGCTTCGAGATCTATTTTGAAAACCAATATGCGGAGCAGATCTGGGATGCAATTTTCAAAGCCGGCGAGCCTTTTGGTATTAAGCCAATTGGTTTGGGCGCACGTGATACCTTACGTTTGGAAATGGGTTTCTGTCTATATGGTAACGACATTGATGATAACACCTCACCGCTTGAAGCCGGTTTAGGCTGGGTAACCAAATTCAATAAAGAATTTACCAATGCCGAAGCCCTGCAAGCCCAAAAACAAGCTGGTGTAAGCCGCAAACTGGTAGGTTTTGAAATGATTGACCGCGGCATTCCCCGCCATGACTATCTTATAGTTGACGCTGATGGCAATACTATAGGTAAAGTAACTTCAGGCACGCAATCCCCATCGTTGCAAAAAGCTATTGGTATGGGTTATGTGGATACAGCGTTTGCCAAAGAAGGCACCGAGATTTATATCAGCATCAGGGATAATAAAATTAAAGCGCAGATTGTAAAACCTCCGTTTTATAAAGCCCCCTAACCCCCTAAAGGGGGAACTACCTTCAAAGTTTTCTAAATTAATTAAACACAAATGTCTGAAAATACAATTACTCTAACTCCCCCTTTAGGGGGCCGGGGGGCACACGTTTGCCTAACCCCTGCATTACTGCCACTTTTTAATGTGGAGGATTATATTGTAGTGGTTATTGATATTTTCAGGGCAACATCATCTATATGTTATGGTATTGAAAACGGTGCTGAGGCTATTATACCGGTATCACAAGTTGAGGAGTGTGCCGCGTATAGAGAGAAAGGGCTGGATTACCTTCTTGCCGCCGAGCGCGACGGATCGGTAGTTGATGGTTTTGATTTTGGCAACTCGCCATTTTCATATACTAAAGAAAAGGTTGCCGGTAAAACAATAGTGTTAACCACTACCAACGGCACACATGCACTGCATTTATCGCGCAGCGCAAAAAAAATTGTTATTGGTTCGTTCCTGAACCTTTCCGCTTTAAGCAACTGGCTTAATACCCAAAACGAAAATGTGCTGCTGGTGTGTGCCGGCTGGAAAAACAATTTCAATTTGGAGGATACCCTGTTTGCCGGTGCCGTAATTGAGCAGTTAAAAGATAAAGGATTTTTACTGGACGATGCAGCCTTAGCCGCTAACGATCTTTTCCAGGTTGGGAAAAACGATATCAATGCGTATCTCAAGAAAACATCGCACGGCGAACGCCTTAAAAAATTGGGCATCGAAAAAGATATCGAGTTTTGTTTACAGGTTGATTTGACAACTGCCATTCCTGTTTTGGAAGGGGAGAGGTTGGTGAAGTTGGTGGTATAAATATAATATGCCATTGCGAGGAGCGGCCTGGACTAAAGCGTATGGGGCGACGCGGCAATCTCGTAGCTATGCATATTGAAGAAGCATTAGCTACGAGATTGCCACGCTATCGCTCGCAATGACATAAATTCTTGAGCTCCCGAAAGAGCCTGTGTAAGTAAGCACCCCCTTTAGGGGGCGGGGGGGGTAAACTCCACCAAGGCCTTTTCAATCCTGCTGATGGTTTCTTCTTTACCAAGCAGGGCGACAATATCAAATACATGTGGACCAAACTTGCCGCCAACCAGCATAATGCGGAAAGGCAGCATTACATCGCCAACTTTTAAGCCTTTTTCTTCTGCAAGTGCTTTGAATTTAGCTTCCAGGTCGTGCGCTTCAATAGCCGTCTCATTATTTAGCAAGGCGATAAACGCATGATAAAACGCTGTTTTGGCATCAGTCCATTTAGGTTTTACCGCGTTAAGGTCATACTCCTTAGGCTGCTCAAAAAAGAAGCCTGCCTGCTGGTAAAAATCAGGAAGTAATACAACGCGATCTTTGATTAAAGTGATAACCTTAGTCAGGTATTCATTATCGGCAACAGTAACACCCTTATCAGCAAATACTTTTATAACACCTGACTTCAGACTTTCGACTTCAGACCTCTTAATCCACTCGGCATTGAACCATTTGGCTTTCTCAAAATCAAACTTGGCGCCCGATTTGTTAACGCGCTCTATCGAGAATTTTTCTATCAACTTGTCAAGCGTAAAAATCTCCTGCTCGGTACCGTCGTTCCAGCCCAAAGTTGCCAGCAGGTTCAGGAAAGCTTCCGGTAAAAAACCTAATTCACGGAAACCCGGCGTCAACTCGCCTGTTTTTGCATCAAACCAGTTCATGGCATACACCGGGAAACCCAGTCGGGCTCCATCACGTTTGCTCAGTTTACCGTGACCATCCGGTTTCAAAATCAGCGGCAGGTGTGCCCATTGGGGCATGTCGGCCTTCCAGCCCAGATATTCCCAAAGCAGCAAATGTACCGGCGCCGAAGGCAGCCATTCTTCGCCGCGAAAAGCATGCGTGATCTTCATCAGGTAATCGTCAACTACAACGGCCAGGTGATAAGTGGGCATGCCATCGGCTTTTAATAACACTTTATCATCAACCAGGCCGGTTTCAAAGCTCACATATCCGCGAATCATATCATTGAAACTCACGGTTTCGCCCTCCGGCATTTTAATGCGGATCACATGCGGCGTACCTGCATCAAGCAAGGCATCAACCTCGTGCTGAGGCAATGAAAGCGAGTTTCTTAGGGTATGGCGATAGGTCAGGCCGTACTGAAAATTGGGGATCTCCTTCCGGTTTTTGTCCAGCTCTTCGGCGGTATCAAAGGCATAATAAGCATGCCCTTCCATAACCAGGCGTTCGGCATATTCGCGGTAAAGTGGTTTACGCTCGCTTTGGCGATATGGCGCGTAAGGGCCACCGGCAACCGGGCTTTCGTCTGGGTGAAGGCCGCACCATTTAAGACAATCTAAAATATATTCTTCGGCACCTTCCACGTAGCGGGTTTGGTCGGTATCCTCAATTCGCAAAACAAAATCACCGCCATGTTTTTTGGCGTATAAATAGTTAAACAACACGGTGCGCACACCGCCAAGGTGTAAACCACCGGTAGGGCTTGGCGCAAAACGGACTCTTACTTTTTTATCGGTCATGATGGGGGCAAAGATAAGAGGGAAAGTCCATAGTCCATAGTCGATAGTTCATAGTATTATTTAAGCGTGGCTATGGTTATTAGTCGATGGTTGATAGTCCATGGTGATACTTGAAACATACCATGGACTATCGACTATGGGCTATGGACAATCTCTCCACAACAAAAAATTATATTTTACAGAGCAATTTTACGTTATTTGAGCTGTGCCCAGCATGAACCCATATCAACAGAAAAAACGTTGGAAATATTTACTTCTTGCATTTGCCGTGGTAATTGCAATTGGCTCATTACTTTATACCCGTTACCTGGTAAAAAACATTGAACGTTCGGAACGTACCAGGGCCCAGGTTTGGGCCATAAGTATGCGCCAGATTCTTGCCTCAGATGATAATGACTTTTTAAACTATGTAATAGCCGTGCGCGATAGTCTTACCGTCCCCGCCATTGTAACTGATGGAAAAGGCGAAATAGTTTTACAGCGTGGCTTAGACACTACAAAGACTTTTATTAAGCTGGAAGCCGAAAACAACAAGAGGAAAAAATACGATCCGGCTTACTTTAAAGAAGAGCTCGCCTATATGAAGGGTCAGCATCCTCCCATTAAGCTCCAGGTTTTGGGCGAAGAAAACTTTGTTTACTATAAAGATTCAGCGCTACTTACACAATTACGTTTGTTCCCTTATATTCAGCTTACCGTAATTGCTATATTTTTACTGATGGCCTATACCGCCTTCAGTTCGTCCCGAAAGTCGGAGCAGGACCAGGTTTGGGTTGGCTTAGCCAAAGAAACAGCCCACCAGCTGGGGACACCTATATCATCGCTAATTGCCTGGATTGAGCTGATGAAGGAGAAGTTTAATGCTGAAGACGATGTACTGATTGCCGAAATGGAAAACGATGTAAAGCGTCTTGAAATAGTGGCCGATCGCTTTTCAAAAATAGGCTCCAAATCTGTATTAGAAGAGCATGGTGTATATGCTGTAGTTAAAGATTTTGTTGATTATTTTAAAGTAAGGGTAAGTAAAAACATCAGTTTTGAACTTATCGGCAACCCTCACCTAAAGGCCGGTCTGAATGTTCCGCTGTTTGATTGGGTGATAGAAAACATATTAAAAAATGCCGTTAACGCTATCGAGGGCAAGGGCAGTATTAAGGTTGAAATCAGCGGCAATAAGGTAAAAAACCAGATTTTTATTGACATTACCGACACCGGTAAAGGCATCCCTCGTTCTAAATTTGATACTGTTTTTCAACCCGGTTATACCACCCGCAAGCGGGGATGGGGACTGGGGCTTTCGCTTACTAAACGTATAGTAGAAAACTATCACAACGGGCAAATCTTTGTAAAAGATTCGGAAATAGGTAAAGGAACAACCTTCAGGATAGTACTAAAAAACACGCGCAATGATAACAAAACCAAAACCAGGTGATTATTCGCCATTTGCAGCGGGATATGTGGGCCTTGTTGGCGACAATGATGTAATTAACATGCTTGAACAGCAAATGGACAGCAGCTACCAACTATTAAGCAATTTAACCAATGAAGAAGCTTTGTATGCCTACGCTCCCGGTAAATGGACTGTTAAGCAGGCTTTGGGACACATGATTGATACCGAACGTACTTTTGCTTACAGGGCCCTGGTATTTTCGCGCAACCATGTTGAACTGCCCGGTTTTGATCAGGATATTTACGTTAACAATACCGATTTCAACAGCCAAAACATAAAAGATTTGGCCGAAGAATTTAGAGCTTTGCGCAAGGGCAATCTGTATATGATTAAAGCATTCAGCGATGAGCAGCTAAATCGTAACGGTATTGCCAGCAACCATTTGTTTACCGTTGCCGCATTTGTATTTATGCTGGCCGGGCATGAGCGCCACCATTTAAATTTATTTAAAGAGCGGTACGGAATAGGATAAGATATTTATATCGCACCTCGTAAGGTATTTAAATATAAAGACTTACGAGGTTTTTAAACTTCGTAAGTCTGAGCTTCGCGATTTGCGAGGGTAGAAGAGAAGCCGTAGCTGTTTTCTTATTTTTCTTTGTGCAATTCTTCTTTATCCAGCACTTCTCTTTTCTCGATGCGGTATGATAAGAACAAACCTGCCCCTCCAAAAATAGCGATCAATGCTACGTACAAAAAGAAAACATCATCGTCAAAGCTATTGAATATGCCACGGTTTAAAACGTAGGCCAAAAATAGCCCGATACCCGAACCAATAAGCAGTAAGCCCCATTTTAAATTTTGGTAAGGAGCCGATTGCGGTTTATAACTCCTCGGATCCATGTTTCGTTCAATCATAGCTAATTTCTCCCGTTTGTTTAAGTAAACGATCCCGAAGATCATTGCGAATAAGCTGAGGGGTATTATAATTCCTGCTAATACGCCCAATTCACCTGCGCCCATAATATTTGTTTTTTTTAATTAAGTTAATATTGTTTTTTCTCTCTGTAAATACGCCATTGCGGTGTATTTGTAAGCTATGACCACATGTTTTTTAAACAGGTTACACCAATTTTTAATTTTTATTCATTAATTTTTATTTCGCTTTATAACTGCATATTTTAATTACTTTTATATCAGGAATAAAAACAAAACCCGAACGTTATCACAATGAAAAAAACACTCTTTTTCTCGCTTTTAGCGATATTAATCTCATTTAAAACATTTAGTCAGAATACATTTCCCGCAACCGGAAACGTCGGTATTGGAACTACATCACCTGTACGGCCTTTACATATAGCGGGTAACGGGATGCGTATAAGTTCCAATTCCACCTCCACTTCTTATACCGATATTCTTGATGTAACCAATCAATTTGTACTTAATAAAGCTTCGTTAAGCGGTAACACCTTGGTAGACATTAATCCCGTTCCATCTGATACTGTTAGCAATGCTTATATCCGTTTCTTCCGGGGAAGCAAAACTACGGGCGGGGTATATCTTCAACTATGCTCGGGAAATGGCACCTATACAATTAATACAAACCTTTCGGGCAATGGTGCCAACAGCTATATCAATGCTTTAGCCGGGAATGTAGGCATAGGAACCACCTCTCCACATAATAAACTTGATGTAAATGGCACTATACATTCCAAGTCAGTTTTAGTAGACCTTAACGATTGGCCCGACTATGTCTTCGAAAAGGAATACAAAATTCAGTCGTTGAGCTCCCTGGAAAAATACATTGAGCAAAACCATCATTTGCCGGGGATACAGTCTGCTAAGGAAATCACGGAGAAAGGATTAGATTTGGGAGAAACCAATAAAATACTTACCCAAAAAATAGAAGAGCTAACGCTTTATTTAATAGAGAGCGAAAAAAGACAAAAAAACCTTGAGGCTACTGTGGAACAATTACAGAAACATGTAAATACATTGAAGGTGATCAAAAAGAACGAATCACGTAAATAACATCCCGACTGCTGACCAACAGGGCATAATATTTTCTACTCCTGTTGGTCACTTCAATTTGCCTTCGCCAAATTTAAAGTATCTGCAATTTATTAACTTTGCCTTGATGATAAGTGCGGCTACTCCTTTTAACCTGCTGGGGCAGGATCTTTTATTATTACCACAAAAAGCTATTTACTGGCAGCAGCAAAGCGCCCTGATAATTGCCGATGTGCATTTGGGCAAAGTGGGCCATTTCCGTAAAGCCGGCATAGCAATACCAAGGGATATGGAGCAAAGCGACCTGGCTGTACTTTCCGATCTTATTTATGAACACAAGCCGGAAAAGTTAATTTTTTTGGGCGATCTGTTCCACAGCGATATGAATAACGATTGGGATTGGTTTATCCTTTGGCGCAGCCAGTTCCCCGCGTTACAGATCATCCTGGTCCGCGGCAACCATGATATCATTGCAGATAAGCATTATCATAACCTGAATATCGAACTGCACGATGAATTGTTGATCGGCCCCTTCCTCATGATGCACCATCCGCTTGCTGACGACAAGCAGGCAGCGGGTTACGTTTTTTGCGGGCATATCCACCCGGGGGTAAACTTAAGCGGCCGGGCACGTCAAAGCATTACATTGCCTTGCTTTGCCTTCGGCAATAAACAGGGAATTTTACCATCCTTCGGAAAATTTACCGGGCGGGTAGCTATCCGGAGCCTTCAAAACGACAAGATCTTTGCTGTTTTGAAAGATAAAGTTGTTGCCATAGCCTGATTTTTATCTCCAAAATGCACTAAATTCATCAATTTCCCTGTCATCGTATTGTATTTGGATGTTGAATACCAGGGTATTATTTTAGATTGATTCTAAATAGCTTTTTGGTCTCCAATAAGCCAAAACCTCTTCTATGTTTTGTTATTTAATAAATACTTTTGCCTAATAAATCCAATTCATAATGAGCGAATTCAAACAAACCTTAAACTCGTCGCTGGGCAAAAAGCTGATCATGGCTTTAACAGGCTTGTTTCTGTGTACCTTTTTAATTGTGCACGTAGGCGGCAACCTGTTGTTGTTTAACAACGATAACGGTTTCAGTTTTAACGTGTATGCCAACTTCCTTACGCATTTTCCGCCTATTGAAGTTATAGCATACCTGTTGTACCTTTCCATTTTAGTGCATGCACTATACGGTTTGATCCTGACTGTCAAGAACCGTAAAGCCCGCCCTGTACGTTATGCGGTAGCGGCAAAATCTGATGCTTCATGGTCATCAAAAAACATGGGCCTGCTGGGTTCAGTTCTGTTCCTGTTCATCGTTATCCACATGGGCGATTTCTGGTTCCGTTATCATAACGACAAAACCATGGGCTTTAAAGAGTACCGTACCGACCTGGCAACCGGCGAAACAAAAGTTAGCGATTACACCCCGGCCAATGCCGAATTCAGCCACTCGGTATCGACCGAAAACAATGTGGAAGTTGTAAGGGTAAAAGACCTGCACGCGCGTGTTGCTTACAGTTTCAGCAACATTATCTACGTTATATTTTACGTAATAGCCATGGGCGCTGTAGCATTTCACTTGTTACATGGTTTCCAGAGCGCGTTCCGTACGCTGGGCTGGGTACACCGTAAATATACACCGGTAGTTTACTTTATTGGTACATGGCTGTTTGCAGTTATCATTCCGCTGCTTTTTGCCGCCATGCCGGTTTATTATTACTATTTATCAACCCAGGGAGCTCACTAAGTTAGCTGGCCAAAAGCCACAAACATAAATACAAAGAAGAGATGACATTAGATGCTAAAATTCCTCAAGGCCCATTAGCCGAAAAATGGAGCAAGCATAAATTTGATCTGAAGCTGGTTAACCCCGCCAACAAGCGTAAATACGATATCATCATTGTAGGTACCGGTTTGGCAGGCGCTTCGGCAGCTGCCACTTTAGGCGAGCTGGGTTACAACGTTAAGGCATTTTGTTTCCAGGACAGCCCACGCCGTGCACACTCTATTGCTGCACAGGGTGGTATCAATGCCGCTAAAAATTATCAGAATGACGGTGACAGCGTTTTCCGTTTATTTTACGATACCATTAAAGGCGGTGATTACCGCGCCCGTGAAGCCAACGTTCACCGTTTGGCGGAGGTTTCGGTTAACATCATTGACCAGTGCGTTGCACAAGGTGTACCTTTCGCCCGCGAATACGGCGGCTTGCTGGATAACCGTTCATTCGGAGGTTCGCAGGTGTCGCGTACATTTTACGCGAGGGGCCAGACAGGACAGCAGCTTTTATTAGGCGCTTACTCTGCGCTTAACCGCCAGATCCACGCTGGTAAAGTAAAAATGTACACCCGTCACGAAATGCTTGACGTGGTAACTATAGATGGCCATGCCAAAGGCATTGTTACCCGTAACATGCTTACCGGCGCTATCGATACGCATGCAGGCCACGCGGTATTATTATGTACCGGTGGTTACAGCAACGTATTCTACCTGTCAACAAACGCTATAGGCTCAAATGTAACGGCAGCCTGGAGGGCACACAAACGTGGCGCTTTCTTCGGTAACCCTTGCTATACTCAAATTCACCCAACCTGTATCCCGGTAACCGGTGATCACCAGTCTAAGTTAACACTGATGTCTGAATCGCTGCGTAACGACGGTAGGGTATGGGCTCCAAAAACTGTTGAAATTGCCGAGCAATTGCGCAAAGGCACATTGAAAGCAGACCAGGTTAAAGAAGATGATCGCGATTATTTCCTTGAACGTAAATATCCTGCTTTCGGTAACCTTGTTCCGCGCGACGTGGCATCACGTAACGCTAAAGAAATGGTTGAAGAAGGCAGAGGCGTAGGCGGCTCGGGTTTTGCAGTATTCCTTGACTTTGCCGATGCTATTAAACGCCTGGGCGAAGAAACCGTTAAAGCTAAATACGGTAACCTGTTTGATATGTACATCCAGATCACCGACGAGAACCCATACAAACAACCAATGCGTATTTACCCCGCGGTTCACTATACCATGGGTGGCCTTTGGGTTGATTATAACCTGAGCACTACTATCCCTGGCTTATATGCTTTAGGTGAGTGTAACTTCTCCGATCACGGTGCTAACCGCCTTGGTGCATCTGCACTGATGCAGGGTTTATCTGATGGTTATTTCGTGATCCCTTATACCCTTGGCGATTACCTGGCTAAGATTGGCCCTAAAAAGGTTGATACCAGCCACCCGGCGTTTGAAAAAACCAAGCAGGACGTAATTGCCCACGTAAACAAATTGCTGTCATTAAAAGGAACTAAAACCACTAACGAATACCACCGCGAGCTTGGCCACATTATGTGGGAATATTGCGGTATGGCCCGTACCGAAGAAGGCCTGAAAAAAGCCAAAGGTTTGATCCAGGCATTGAAAGCCGATTTCTGGAAAAACGCTATCGTAACCGGCGAAAACGAAGAAGTGAACGCTTCGTTAGAAAGAGCTGGTCGCGTGGCCGACTTTATCGAACTTGGCGAGCTGATGATCGATGACGCTTTAATGCGTAAAGAATCATGCGGTGGCCACTTCAGGGTTGAATCACAAACTGCAGATGGTGAAGCGCTTCGTGATGACGAAAACTTTGCGTTTGTTGCTGCCTGGGAGTTTAAAGGGGAAAATCAGCCGGAAGAGTTACATAAAGAACAGCTGACATTTGAAGCAGTTCATTTATCACAACGTAATTACGCATAGTTAGTGAATGGTTGATTAGGTGAGTAGTTGATTAGGTTTCCTATCCAACAAAAACCACTCTCTTAATCAACCATTCTCCCAATCAACAAAAACAACGATAACTCAAATCTAAAACAAAGATGAGTAACGGAAATATGAACCTGACGCTTAAAGTATGGCGTCAAAAAAATGCTCAAACCGCGGGTAAATTCGTAAGCTACAAAGCCGAAAATATTTCGCCCGACATGTCGTTCCTTGAAATGCTCGACGTGGTTAACGAAAGCCTGACCCACAAAGGCGATGAGCCAATTAACTTTGACCACGACTGCCGCGAAGGTATTTGCGGTATGTGTTCATTATATATCAATGGTCACCCGCACGGGCCAAAACGCGGTATCACTACCTGCCAGCTGCACATGCGTACCTTCCACGATGGTGAAACTATCACCATTGAGCCATGGCGCGCTGAAGCATTCCCTATCGTAAAAGATTTAGCGGTTGACCGCTCTGCTTTTGACAGGATCCAGCAAGCTGGTGGTTATGTTTCAGTGAACACCGGTGGTGTACCTGATGGTAATGCTATCCCAATCCCTAAAGTTATTGCTGATGAAGCTTTTAACTCGGCTACCTGTATTGGTTGCGGAGCCTGCGTTGCTGCCTGTAAAAATGCCTCGGCTATGTTGTTCGTATCGGCTAAGATCACTCAGTTGGGCTTGTTACCTCAAGGTCAGCCGGAGCGCTATCGCCGTGTACAATCAATGGTTGCCCAGATGGACGAAGAAGGTTTTGGCAGCTGTACCAACACCGGTGCCTGCGAAGCCGAGTGCCCTAAGGAAATTAAATTGACTAACATTGCCCGTATGAACAACGACTATTTTAGCGCGAAACTGTTCAGGGAAGAAGAAGTACATGAGCAGGGTCATTAATTGATCTTTCTGTTAGGATATAGTAAACGGCCCGGCTTGTCCGGGCCGTTTTATGTTTTACTCAGAAGCTGTTAAAACGGGTTAAATAAAGTAGGCAATAAAAACGCTTTTGCGTTTTTTGGGAATAAGCACGCAAATTTTTTTATCCGGCTTAAAACTAAGAAACTGTTTAAATATCGACGCATATCGTTTACAGGTAGATAAAACTTCATTGCCGTTGGTTTTAACCAACGGAATAAAGCATTCACAATAAGAGGGCTTCAGCCCAAATCCGCTTGCATAATTAGGCTAAAGCCAGGAGTTTTCGGCTCTTAATCCGTTGGTTAAAACCAACGGCAATTAATATTCTTCATTCTTAAACAGCTTCTTAGAACTCAAGACTTTCGGCTTATTCCTCTCCCACAAGCTTAAATACCATCCCATCCATATCTTCAGAGATCCTGATCTGGCAGGCCAGTCTGCTTGCAGGTGGAGCGTAGGGTAGCGTATCCAATACATCGAGCTCGGTATCCGTAGCAGTAAAATATTCCTCGGGACCTTCTATCACCTGTACGTGACAGGTGGCACAAAGCGCCATACCACCGCAGGTGGCCAGTATATCGTACTCAGATGCCTTCAGTACTTCCATCAGGCTCAGGTTTATGCCTTCCGGAATTTCAACGGCCCTGCTGCCTCCGCCGCGGTCAATTATGGTTAAATTTATCATGGCTAAAAAGCGCTTACACCGTAAACGGTGGTGTATTTAAAACTCAGTTTTTGCTCGGGGTAAACATATTTGAAAGCACTTTGGGCCATTAACGCACTTTCATGAAAACCGCAGAGTATCAGCTTAAGCTTACCCGGGTAGGTATTGATATCGCCAATGGCATAAATGCGCTCAATATTGGTGCTGTAATCAACTGTATTTACCGCGATGGCCGATCTGTCGATATTCAAACCCCAGTCGGCAATAGGGCCAAGCTTAGGGCTAAGGCCAAATAAAGGAATGAGGTGATCGGCTTCAATATGGCTTACCTGCTGGTCCCGGTCAAGCAGGGTAATCTCCTGGAGGCGGTCATCGCCGGTTAAGGCAACTACGTTTGACTTAAGGACCAGGTCGATCTTGCCTTCCCTGGCCAGTTCAAATACCTTTTCGGCACTATCGGGAGCTCCGCGGAAAGTATCCCCCCGATGGACGAGGGTAACCCGTTCGGCTATGTTGCTCAGAAAGATGGCCCAGTCAAGGGCAGAATCGCCGCCACCTGCAAGTACCACTTTTTTATCACGGAAATGTTCGGGATTTTTCACCATGTAGGCTACGCCTTTTCCCTCAAAATCTGTAAGGCGGTCAATTTCCGGTTTGCGGGGTTCAAAACAGCCAAGGCCGCCGGCAATTACTACTACCTGGCAATGAACGGTTGTGCCGTCGTTGGTTATGATATTATAAGATCCGTCATCATTGCGTTGCAGGTTTTCTACCCGCTCGCCCAAACTAAAGGTGGGGTGAAACGGGGCTATTTGCAGCATCAAATTATCCACCAGTTGCTGTGCGGTAACATCAGGATAACCGGGAATATCATAAATAGGTTTATGCGGATAAATTTCGGAAAGCTGGCCGCCAACCTGTGGCAGCACATCGATAAGATGGCAGCGCATTTTTAGCAGCCCGGCTTCAAAAACAGCAAATAAACCAACAGGTCCCGCGCCTATAATGCAGATATCGGTAGTAATTTTTTCCATGTATGATCGCCTTTGATTCAGCAATCAAATTTGCCGCTAAACTAACTGGCAATCAAATGATATAAAGTAATATAAGATTACTTTAAGTTATAATTGGCAAGGCAAAAACGTTTAAATAACTCTATCAGCTTGCTGTGTTTGCCATGCAATTGTATGAACTGAAAAGTGCGGAAAATCTCTAATCCTTTAACATCAATAATGGTGAGCTCGTTGTATTTTAACTCGCTTACTACCGATTGGATGGAGAGAAATGTTGCTGTTTCTGAGTATAAAAGATATTGTTTTATGGCGATACTGCTCTCCAGTTGAATCTCGATGTTCAGGTCTTTAGGGTTGATTTGCACGGCGGCCAGGGCATTGAAGATAACATCCAGGGTGCCCGATCCGGCTTCCCTTAAAACCAACGGGATAGCGGGTAATTGTTTGGGAGTGATCTCGGTCTTTTTGGATAACTTATTGTTAGCACTGGTTACCAGTACAATTTCATCTTTAATAAAATCGGTATAGGATAATTGCGGCGAATGGGCAGCACCTTCTACAATGGCAATATCTATTTTTTCGGCCAGTACCAGCTGCGAGATCTGATCGGTATTGGCCTGGATAAAATTGAAAGTAACCTTAGGATATGTTTTTTTAAACATAGCCAGCAGCTTGGGCAAAATGGTTTGCGCCACGGTGGTACTGGCCCCTATGTGCAGTGTACCGGCTTCCAGGTTGTTAAGCTGTGCCAGTTCAGTTTCCAGGTCGGTATAGGTTTGGAAAATCTTTTCGGCATATTTTTCAAGGATCTTGCCGGCAGTGGTAAGGGAAATATTATTGCCGTTTCGTTTAAACAACTGTGCACTGAGTTGTTGCTCCAGTTCCTTGATATGTTTGGTGACCGCCGGCTGGGTAATAAACAGTTCGGATGCAGCTTTGGTAAAGCTTAACCGCTGTGCTACCGTATAAAAAACCTTCAGCCTGAAATCAAATATCATTGGGGCAATTTAGGAATAAATAGTTTATCCGGCATGGCATTGTGAGTAAGCATCAAGGCAACCTGAAAAAAAATAGTTATGACATAAGGAATTTATTTTAAGGATGTTGTGCGAGGGCAGCGTTAGGGATTGCAGTGTAAAGCCCACAGCGTGGATTGGGATTGTGGGAAGGAAAAGCGAGGACTTGTAACGGAAAGCCCGGGCCGCAGGCAACGCCCAAGCCTATAAAACAGGTCGAAAAATACACTTAGTAATCAATGACTTACAATTATGCCATTACGCAAGTGCGGCGACCACATACTATACAGGGCGGCTATGCCTCCGTGCGATTGCCAGGCTGCTTAATGACATAATTAAAAAAATGGGGTCATGCTGAGCCTGTCGAAGCATAGCGGGGTGGGCCTCTGCGCGCGTCCTTCGACAGGCTACCCATGACAAGCCCTCCACACCTATTGTCATTTCACCTTCGGAGGCCTCCGGATTTTACCTACTCGCAATGATATAAAATTATACCGATGTAGTTATTTTAATTCGTAGCCAATTGTGGGCTGGCATCCTTGCGTTTCAGGATCAAAGCTGCTATCAGCGCAATCACCAGGCCTACGGGCAGTATCTCCATGTAAGTAAGCACGATTACGCCGAAGGGACTTTTGTACATATTAACATAACCGGCCATGCTTGCTTCCTGTTGCTTAAGTTCGGCAGCCGTAGCACCATGGGCTTTGGCTTCCCTTAAAACATGGGCGACGTATTTGGTCATAAAATCGGGGTAAAAGTTATAGAACTCTATTAACCACACAATCACATAAACTGTTGAGGTGATCAACACAATGTAAAGGCCGATCATAAAAGCTTTGCCGAAACTAATTATACCTTCGTTGTATTTGTCACGGTAATTTTTGATGGCTACAAATATCAGCGAAAACGCCAGCAACATGGAGCCATAGCCCACCCACATGTTGCCCTGAAAGTTGGGGTTGTTATAGCAAAGGGCTCCCGAAATTCCCCCGGTAGCAGCAATGATGAGGCCGGAGATTGATCCAAAAACAAATACATTCTTTTTCATATCGTTTTATGTTTTGATAGAGCAAATTTGGCTTGTCAGAAACTTTTCGGGCTCATACTTTAGGGTGATTTTGAAAAATATGCTGCCATTAGTACTAAAGTATGAAGCGGGTTAAGGAATAATGCTGAGCCGCTTCCCCATTTCCACGGCCTGGGTGCGGCGTTTAACCTCCATTTTTTCAAACACCTTTGCCGAATGTGTTTTGATGGTATTCAACGATACAAATAAACGCTCTGAAATTTCCTGGTTACTTAATCCTTCGGCCATTAATTGCAAAACATCAAGCTCGCGTTTGCTGAGGCCAAGCTTTTCCACCTCTGTCTGGTTAATGATAAATTCAGGTCCGTTATTTACATAAACCTGTTTTTCTACAACAACTGTTTTGGGTTTGGTAAGTTTAAGCGCCAGCCAAATTCCTAATACGGTAAAAAATACTGCTATGGCACCCATATAAATTTCATAGGCATTATCAACAATGATCAGTTTAAGCTCAAGCCATTTCAGCAAAAACAACAGCAGTGCAAGTGCTACCGCGTACAGTATGGTATGTTTGTTTTTTGCCAATAAATTTGAAGCCATGTTATGATCACCGATTTATCTTAAAATTAGGATTATTTAAGATAAAGCAGAAAGGCACACAAAACAAAAAAAGCGGAAAACATCCCGCTCTTAAATTTATAATTTGTCAAGTTAATACCTTAATTCTGAAAGTCCTGGTTCCTTTTATTCATCAGCTTTAGCCGCGTCTTTCCTGGCTTTTTTATCAGCTTTTAATTTTGCATAGGCTTTTTGTTGTTCGGGGGTGAAAATCTTGTTTAAGCCGGTGGCGGTGCGTTGTTTAATCTTTTGATTGGCCAGGTGACTGGTTTTTTTATCCTGTTTCAGTTTTTTCAGGCTATCGATACTTGTTGCCTGGGCAAGCAGGATAACATTGACTTTTTTTGCCTGGTCGGCAGTAAGTTTTAAGTTTTTTTGCAGGTGCTCGGTTTTGTTGGCCGCTTTTTGAGCAGGCGTTTTTTCAATCTTTTTTTGTGCGTTGGCTGCGTAGTTTAGTCCGCAGGCAAGGGCCAGTAGCATCAATAGTTTTTTCATATTTTTTATTTTTTGCAGATAATTAATTTATTGACAATATAGATGAGTTTTAGTTTAAATAGATATGCGTATAAGTTTCTTTGACAATTAAATTAAACCAAAGGGTTCTTTTATGGTCGTACTAATGCAAAAGTTAAATTTTTAATTTAATAACCCGGATACTATGAAAAAGGCTGTTAAGTACTGGTGTGGCTTTGTTATGTTGTTGTGTTTGTTTACCGTATTTACTGCCTTTTTGCCGGGCTATCCTAATACAAGTTTAAAATTTCCATATAAGCAGGCGGGTTTAACACCCGAACAGGCCGCGGCTCATTTACTGAGCCGTTTTACTTATGGGGCAACCCCGGGCGAAGTAGAAGAAGTATCCAAAATCGGCCCCGAAAAGTGGTTTGCCCAACAGTTGGATGCCCAACTCCCGGATGATTCCCTTAATCAACTGTTAAATAAATATGATGCCTTAAAACTGAGCAATACAGAAGTTGTTGCCCAATACCCCAAAGGCGCGCAGGTTTTGCGAATGGCTGTAAGGGATGGTATAGTTAACAAAGATTCGGTAAAAACAGATCGCAAAGCTTATCGCGATCAGCTGCAAAACTACATGCAGCAAAACGGATTAAAGCCCAAGCAGGATCTGTTACGTCAATTCATCAACCAAAAAATATTAAGAGCCGCTTACAGCAATAATCAATTACAGGAAGTAATGACCAGTTTCTGGTTCAATCATTTCAATGTATCTATAGTAAAAAACGACTGTTCGCAATATATCCCCGCTTATGAGCGCGATGTGATCCGCCCTAATGCCCTTGGCAAATTTAATGATTTGTTATTGGCCTCTGCCAAATCGCCGGCCATGCTATATTACCTGGATAATTTTAGCAGCTCGGGGAATAAGGACAATATGGAGCAAAGTAACAGGCCGATCCGCCGCCGGCTGATGCAGCAAATGCAGGGTGCGGATACAGGTCGTTTTGCCAATATGCCCAAACTAAACAAAGCAAAAAAAGCACAGGGGCTTAATGAAAATTACGCCCGCGAGGTAATGGAACTGCATACTCTTGGCGTTGACGGCGGCTATACCCAGCAGGATGTTACCCAGGCGGCTAAAGTACTTACCGGCTGGTCGGTTTATCCAATGGGCACTTACGGACAAGCGGGCCAAAAACTCATGAACCGTATTGGGGATGAAAAACTGCAAAGCCGCGGTTTTGTACATGAGGGCGATTTTCTGTTTAACCCTAACAAGCATGATAATGGCGAAAAGACGGTATTAGGCCATCATTTTGCTGCCGGGGGCGGGTACGAGGAGGGCGTGCAACTGCTTAATATGCTGGCACATCAACAAGCTACGGCGAAATTTATAGCAAAGAAAATAGCTGTGCGCTTTGTGAGCGATAACCCGCCGCAGAGCCTTATTGATAAAATGGCCCGTACCTTTATGGATAAGGATGGGGATATTAAACAGGTACTGATCACCATGGTTGATGCGCCTGAATTTTGGAGCGCTGCAGCCGTAAGGGAAAAAACTAAATCGCCCTTTGAACTGGCCATAGGCTCGGTACGTTCATTGCATGCCGATATTACCCAGCCTTACCAGTTGTTTAACTGGATCAATAAAATGGGCGAAAAAATGTACTATTACCAGGCCCCGACCGGCTTCCCCGATAAAGGCCAATACTGGATCAATACCGGCGCGCTGCTTAACCGCATGAACTTTGGTTTGGCGCTGGCATCGGGCCGGATCCCCGGCGTAAAGGTTGACCTTGCAGCACTCAATAACCATCACGAGCCCGAAAGTGCACAGGCCGCGCTCATCACCTATAGTAAAATCATTATGCCGGGCCGTAAGCTTGATGAAACCATCAAACGGCTTACCCCCATGCTTAACGATCCCAAACTTATGGAAAAGGTTGGCGAAGCCAGCGCTAAAACTCCTGTTGCAACCTCGGTGCCGGTGGCTGCCAGTGATGAGATGATGGATCAGCAGGCGGGTTTAAAAGGCAAACGGAAAAATAATTTTATAGCGATGCAAAGCACCTCCGGCAATAATTCTATGCTGGCGCAGGTGGTTGGCGTTATCATTGGTTCACCCGAATATCAAAGGCGTTAATTGCAGGAGGATTTAAAAATGGTATCAAGAAGAGGCTTTTTAAAATCGGGCGGACTGGCCCTTTTAGGTGTAGGATTACTGGGCGGCATACCCGGTTTTTTAGCTGAGGCAGCCGCGAGCGAAAAAATCTCATCGCCCTATAAAAAGAAAAAAGCGCTGGTATGTATCTTTCAGCGGGGAGCTATGGATGGCCTGATGGCTGTTACTCCGTTTACAGATGATTATTTGAAAGCTGCCCGGCCAAACCTGTTCATGTCGGCTGCCAAAAGTGGTACAGGTAATCCGCTGATAGACCTGGACGGGCGTTTTGGTTTGCACCCTGCCATGAAGGCCTTTGAACCCATGTTTCGCGAAAAACGTTTGGGCATTGTTCACGGTATTGGCTCGCCTAATAATACCCGCTCGCATTTTGATGCACAGGATTATATGGAATCGGGCACTCCATTTAATAAAGGCACCTCAAGCGGCTGGCTTAACCGGGCTGTGGGTTTGCTTGGGCATGACGCGCTTACACCGTTTACGGCCGTGAGTATGACATCGGCCATGCCACGTTCTTTTTATGGCGACAACCCTTCGGTAGCCATCAGCAATTTGCAGGATTTTGCAATTCAAATGCGGGGTAATCCTGCCGGAGCCAATATCGCGGCCAAAAGTTTTGAAGATCTGTATGATCAAACCGCATCAGGCTTACTGAAACAAACCGGAAAGGAAAGTTTTGAGGCTATGAAAATGCTGCAGAAAACCGATGTTAAAAATTATACACCTGCCAATGGCGCTGTTTACCCCAACTCGGCATTGGGCAATTCGCTGAAACAAATAGCCCAGCTCATTAAAATGGATGTAGGACTGGAAGTTGCCTTTGCCGAATCGAACGGTTGGGATACCCACTTTAACCAGGGAACCGAAAACGGCATCTTCGCCCGTAATGTTGCCGACCTAAGCAACAGCATAATGGCCCTGTGGACCGACCTGGGCACCTACCAGGACGATGTTACCATAATGACCATGACCGAGTTTGGCCGTACCGTGCATCAAAACGGGACTGGTGGTACCGATCACGGTCGTGCCTCATGTAACTTTATTTTAGGTAATGATGTAAGCGGCGGTTTAGTGTATGGCGATGTAAAGCCGCTCGCCGTTGAAAACCTTGAAGATGGCCGTGACCTTACCGTAACTACCGACTTTAGAAGTGTGTTCAGCTCAGTAGCTGATAAGCATCTTGCGATAAATAATGATCATATACTGTTTCCCGACTGGAAAGGGGATAGGGTGAATGTAATGAAGGGATAAAAGCATACTGCCGCGGTTTTAGCGATAGCATAACCCGTGATTGGATATCCCTGAAGTTTCCAACTTCAGCTCATTCACTGGCTGAAGTTGGCTGATAACGTAAATCGGCCTAAAACCGGGCAAGCACTTTGCTTGCGAAAGCAACAACTTTTAGCTATTAAAAATGGTGGCGCTGTTTTGTCAGTACTTTTTTTCCAAAACCTTCCAGGTTTATTTTTGCTTAAAAAATATCAAAAAATCAGTAGTATAAAAGCCTTCGAAAAAGCACTGTTGAAACATTAACTTTATATTCTCTAAAGTTTTAATAATTGATTATCAATTATTTGGATATGTTTCACTAAAATCGTTAAAGCGTTTATTATCAGAACAGATGACGTTTTAATGTGTTTCGTGTTTCACTCTTAAAATTTGGAACATGATGTTGTTTCAGAAAAAAAGGCTTGGGTGTTTTTCCAATTTTTTATGGGGAATTAAAATTTGGGGACACCACATTTGTTACAATCAATTCGCATGCAACACATCTACCGCTTTGATACATATCGACTAAAAACTGAATCAATTTTGATAACAGCTGTTTGCAGTTTGTATCTAAATTTGTTTAAATCGATATACCTATGAAAAAAATTGCCTGGCTGTTATGTTTCCTGTTACCTGGCCTCGCGGTTTCGGCCCAACAAATTAAAGGGAGCTATGCTATTAAAAATGAGCAAACCGGGATGCTGTTACGGGTTAAAGACGCACATTCAGAAAATGGTACCCCACTGGTTGCTTACTATCCCGAAAACTGGAAATGCATGACCTGGAATTTTAAACATGTTGCAGGGAATACCTATCAGCTTCAGAATTTGCTTACCAATAAAACATTCCAGCCTAAGGGCGATGCTGATGTAAACGTAGCTTTAGAGGAACAACCGCTTAACACGAACAGCACCAATCAGCAATATGAGTTTGAGGCGATAGACCATGATACTTTCATGATTAAACTGAAAGGGACAGACTTATACATTACGCCATCTGATAAAAAAGGGGCAGTTAACTCACAGATAGTTTTAGCTAAAAAGACAAATACAAAAGATCAGTATTGGAATATTTACGAACAATCGCCTACCATGTGATTCACTATCTTAAGACACTGTGCTAACCGGTAATATTATAACCAGGCCTGAAATAGGATTCTGCAACGGTATCTGCCCAAAACAGTGCGTTAATCGGCCGTAAATATAAGATTCAACGAAACCGCTATCTCGTCGGTAACAACTGTGTTTTTTACGGCCGAAAAGAAATCCCATGCTTCCCGCCTGGGCTGCATATCGATTTTCCACTTGATACGGTCAATTGTGGTATTTGCCTTAGCGTTGATGATATCGTTCTTTTTAATGATAGCTGCTATAAATTGAATGGGATTGCTGATCCCTTTTATGGTAAGGATGCCGGTCACGTTAAAGTTGGTTGACTGGCCAACGCGTGTAATTTCTTTAACAACCATGGTTGCTTCCGGGTACCGGTTTACTGAAAAAAAGCCCTCTTTTTTCAATTCTTCATCTACCTTTTTATTCCCGGCCGCATCGGCATGATCGGTACTGTGCATGGTATTCATATTCAGGCTAAAGGTGCCGTTTTTTGGTTCACCGCCAGCCGTATACTCCAGGCTGCCCGATTTAAAAAGCAGATAGCCGTAATGGCCACCCATAGTTTTGCGGGTATCCCATAAAACTTTACTTTTTTTAATATCTAAATGGTAGGTTTGCTGTGCAGAGGCTGGGATCAAGGCCATGGACAGCCACAGGATAATTGCGTATTTTCTTAACATACATAAGTGATTTATTTGGCAAACCTACTCAGCTTCAGCGCGTTTGTTATTGCCGATATTGTAAATAAAATTGTAAACTTTGTAAATTAAATCTCCGGGAATATGGCCGGTTCCAAACTACCAATGAATAAGACAACCAAACGCTTGCTGGGGCTTGGCTCCCTGCTGCTCATGACCCTTTTATGTGTTGCTTTCAGTTTTACCGGTAAGGATGACTTTGATATGGCCCGGCAGGAAATTCTGCTCCGGAAAATTGGGCACGAGGTGCTATTATATTCGGGGGATAGTACATCTCGGGTGATGCCGGTACAAAAGATTGCCGAAAATGAGTACCAGTTACGGTTTGAGAATGAATTTTCTTTTCAGCCCGATTCGCTTGTGAAAGCAATCAGTAGCGCGTTGGCAAAGGACAACCTGGCTAACGACTATATTGTGAATGTTTTAAATTGTGGAGGGAGCAGTGTGATATTTGGCTATGCTATATTCAAAAATAAAAAGGACAACATAATGCCCTGCTCGGGGCGGAAACAACCTAAAAGCTGCTACGTGATCAACCTCAAATTCAAAAGCCAGGGATGGGGTGTACCTCAAAAAGGATATTTAATTGGCGGGATACCTTTATTGGCGTTTATCGGGCTTGTAATTTCAATGTCGGGTAAAAGCCGGAAAAATACAGTTGTAAACAGCCCTGCCGCTGAGCATGGTTTTAAAATAGGTAATATTATATTTAACCCGGCCAGGCGGCAGTTGCACAGCGCCGGAATGATTACCGAGCTCACCTTAAAAGAAAATAAACTGCTGCTCATCTTTGCGCGGTCGCCAAATGAGATCATTGAAAGGAGCAGGCTTCAAAAAGAGATTTGGGAAGACGAGGGAGTAATTGTTGGCCGGAGCCTTGACATGTTCATATCAAAACTGCGAAAAAAACTGGAGCATGATCCGGCTATTAAACTGGTGAATATACACGGCAAGGGATATAAGCTGGAAATCAACGGATAATTACTTTTGTAACTATAAGCTTCGCTGTATATCTGTACAGGTAATCCGCTGTCTACATACTATAACGTGTTTTTTTATAAATGATTTTTAGCGCCGATAAACGTTGTTAAGCTTTCCGTCAAAAAAATAGTCGATTTATCGCATCCAGGTAAATTTCGATACAGTTTTGAAAGGCTCTCCCTTAATTCACTATTTTTGGATGCCGGCCAGCTTTATTTGCGGATATGATATATATCTAAAGAAAAACCTAAAGGCATTACTTTGATAATCATTTGCGAAAAATGCCCTGCATCTTCAGCGCTTTATTAATCACCATAATTGAAAAACAAAATGAGTAAAATTACAGTAAAAGACGGAACCGAAATTTATTACAAGGACTGGGGAACCGGGCAACCATTAGTTTTCCATCACGGCTGGCCTTTATCTGCCGATGACTGGGATGCTCAGATGTTCTTTTTCCTTGAACAAGGTTATAGGGTGATAGCCCATGACCGCCGCGGCCATGGACGTTCAAGCCAAACCGCAACAGGTAATGAAATGGATACCTATGCAGCTGACGTTGCCGAGCTTGTTGAGGCGCTTGACCTGAAGGGTGCAATCCACATCGGTCACTCTACAGGTGGTGGAGAGGTTATTCGTTACGCTGCAAAATATGGAAAAGGACGTATCGCCAAAGCTGTGCTGATTAGCGCGGTTCCTCCGGTTATGGTTCAAAGCGAAAGAAATCCTGATGGTGTTCCGATTGCCGTATTTGACGAGATCCGCGAAAGCACTGCAACCCAAAGGAACCAATTTTACCAGGACCTGACTATTCCGTTTTATGGCTATAATCGTGAAGGTGCTAAAATTTCACAAGGCATCAGGGACAACTGGTGGCGCCAGGGTATGATGGGCGGTATAAAAGCACATTACGACTGTGTTAAAGCTTTTTCGGAAACAGATTTTACAGAAGACCTTAAAAGTGTAGATATTCCCGTGCTTGTTTTACACGGGGAAGATGACCAGATAGTTCCGTTTGCAAACTCGGCACTAAAATCTATAAAGCATCTGAAAAATGGTAAATTGATCTCCTATCCAGGTTTTCCGCATGGTATGCCTACTACCGAGGCTGCAACCATCAATAAAGATCTTTTAGCTTTTATTAAAGAATAATATTAAACTTTATTTAAAATAAATGACTTTAAAAAAATCGACTGCCCGGAAAAAGGCAGTCGATTTTTTACCCGATTTACAAGTTATTCCACAGGTTCCATTTTTAATTCCTCTGTTTTAACTTTAATTATTTCAAGTATCGTTGTGTCCTGTATAACGTTTGTGTCATCGTTATGCTCGTGAAAATCAGCCATTTTTCTGACCCTGATCGTATCACCGGCGCCCCGGCTAATTTTTTCCAGATATTCTTCTTCCGACCGGCAGTAATAATGATTTATTTGAATCTTATCTACACTCACATCTGAAAACGCACCTACCACCGGCTCAAAATTTTCATTTACAGCAAACTTTTCGTTCTTGTAATAAAAATAATGGGGGTTATCACATTTGTCAGCAAACTTTGGCTGAATGATACATTTGGTATGGCGGTTTTTGGGAAAGTTTGTTTCCGATCGTAATACAAAACTCTCCAATTGTGGTTTATTGGTTCGTTTTTTATGGCCGTTTGAACCAAATATAAGCCAGTTAACATTGAGGGCTCCATATTCTTTATAATCTTCAAGAAACTCAGAAAGATTGTATGGATAGGCTTTGGGAACAATAAATTCATCCATATCAACAAATGCTATCCATTGGGTGGATTCACCAAACCTGTTAACACAGTCGGTATAAGCATTCATCTGTTGCCCCTGCCCTTTTATTTTTCTAACAGTTACATAGGAGTTTAACTTCAATTTCTTCAACGTCTCCTTGACGGGAATTTTGCTCTCGTTGTCATAGAGATAAAAATGCTCTACTCCAATTAATAAGTAATAATTTATCCATTCTTCAAGGTAAGCATTTTCGTCTTTTATGATAGCGCAAATAGTGAGCTTGTAGTTCCGTTTTGATTTTGTAAAATATCTTAGGGCATGCATAGATATATTCAGATTAGTTTGTAAATAAGGTTTAGTTACCGGCTAACTTGTTGTACAAGGGCTTATCAGGTATTGTGCCACTGGGCAAATCTTCTTGCAAATTCATTTTTGATAAGTCTTTACGTTCCTTCGCAAACGAAAACAAATCATCATAATCGACAAACATGATTTAGAATAGCTGAAATCAATACATATTACCTTGTATAATAACGTGCGATATAGTTTTTCAATATAATTTTTGTCGGCAGACTTCAGGTTATGATATCCTTCCATATTGCCGGATAATAAAATATTATTATTTTTTAATTACGATAAAAATTTTGCGAACGCTACATACTTTCTGAAGTAACTTGCCTTTTATGTCAATTTTTCCGTTGCCTTTGAAACAGTTGGGCAGTAATATTATTATTGACGATCTGGTATTAATTGTTTCCCGGCGATTATTTAAACTGCAAAATCTTGTTTTTAAAGCAGGAAACTACAACTGATTAAAGAAAATGAAAGCTGTTTGTAACACAATTATGTTATTGGGTATAAATCCCAAAGATATAAAAACATATATACAATTGTAAAGGCTTCCTCCCCGTCATTCTGTTATTAATACAAAAAACCTGGTTATCTGCCGGTTATGCCTGTTTTAAGTACCGCCGAAGAAAGGCATCAATATTGATTGAAGTTTTCTTCATGATTATATCGTATAAGTTAATTTCGGCAGGTTAAATACGTTAAAAATGAATGAAATGTAATTATTCGTTAAAAGTTTACGTTAATACATAGTAATGAACAAAAGTTTACTACCTATGACAGACGCCCCTCTTGTTTCTATTGTACTGTGCACATACAACGGAGAGAAGTACCTGCATCAGCAATTGGACACGTTGATTACACAAACTTATGAAAACGTTGAAATTATAGCAGTTGATGATTGCTCTTCAGACAGTACATATAGTATTCTGCAGCAATATGCATCCTTGCATCCCCGAATCCATGTTTATAAAAATGACAGTAACATTGGATTTGCTAAAAACTTTGAAATAGCTTTTGGGTATTCAAAAGGAGAACTCATAGCTTTTTGTGATCAGGATGATTTATGGCACCCTGAAAAGATTGAGTTACAGGTAAACGCAATAGGTAACAACCAGCTTATTTATCATGATTCGGAGTTTATTGATGAACATGGCAAGCGCTTTTGTTATTATAACTCCGAAGTTGTTAATGAAAGCGGAAGTAATTACAACTACAAAATGTCGGATGTTTATAATTTTTATAAAGGCAACGATCCGGAAGTTTTCCTGCTGCAAAATTGTGTTTCCGGCCATGCTATTATGGCGCGGCGTGATTTACTGAAGCACGCCCTTCCTTTTAATAAAGAGTTTTATCACGATTGGTGGCTAAGTTATGTTGCTGTTAATATTGGTACTATAGATTTTATACCAAAGTGCTTGGTTAAGTATCGTCGCCATGAAGAAAGTAGCACCGTAAAGGATAAAAAAGCGGAAACTAAAGGTCAAAAGCTAAAGCAGGATATCAAATGGATAGCTCATTGTTTAAAATTTAAGTCAAACAAGAACCCTGAATTTGTAAAAAGGCTGTATAATCTTTATAGCGGCTATACCAGCCATTTTTTGTCCCTGCGTTTATGGTGGCTCCTTAAACAAAATGCCCATAAATTATATTACTTAACCAAGCGCAGTGAAATATCACAACAACGCGATGTAAACCGGTTTATCTGGGGTGTGAGGTCTCGAGATTTTTGGTATACGCATATCAAAAAGAAGCCGGAAAAAGTATTCAACATTTGAGTTTCATGCTTTGGTGGTAGCTCACTTGCTATTGAAATGTTTATTATTTTTGGATGATGCATCCGGAATTTGAAACATATCTGCGAAGGAGTGGCCTGGCTGAGGAAGCGGTCCTCAGGGTCAGTGATCTGGCAGTGGCAAGAAAATTGCGCCGTAATGAGCTCCTTTTTAGCGCAGGCGAAATTTGCCGGCACAAGGTATTTGTTGTAAGCGGGCTACTGCACACGTTCAATATCTCGGCGGGAGGTAATCAGCATATTTTGCAATTTGCACCGGAAAACAGCTGGACGCTTGATGTTGAAAGTTATGACCGGCAGGTACCCTCGCAAGTGAGCATAGGAGCAGTAGAACCCAGCGCGATACTCTGCTGGCAAAAAAAGGATTTCGATATGTTGCTGGCAGAGGTGCCGCAACTAAAAAAATTTGCCGAAGGCCTTATTGCCCGTAATATCCATTACAGCCGGAAGCGGATCCTGATTTCATTAAGCGCAACGCCCGAAGAAAAGTATGAAGATTTTATCCAAACCTTCCCGGACTACCTGGCTCGTTTGCCCCTGCGTATGATTGCCGCTTATTTGGGCATCTCCATAAAAACCCTTACCCGTACCCGTCACGCGCAGCTCCTGCGCTAATTGAAATTATGGTCAGCTGACCATCTTTAGCATGATTTTATTGGGGAATTTTGTATCAAATAAAATCATTGACCTATGCGTGTATTTGTAACCGGAGCCTCAGGATTTGTAGGCTCAGCAATAGTAAAAGAACTTTTAGAGGCAGGCCATGAGGTACTTGGCCTCGTCCGTTCAGATAAAGGCGCTGAACAATTGGCATCAACCGGTGCCGAAGTATACCTTGGCGACATCAACGACCTGAAATTTATTCAGCAAGGTGCCGCCGCGTGCGATGCTGTAATCCATACGGCTTTTAATCATGATTTTTCACAGTTTAAGGCCAATTGTGAAGCCGATCGGAAGGTAATTGAAGCCCTGGGCGATACACTTGTCGGAACAAGTAAACCTTTAGTTATTACCTCCGGAGTAGGGCTTTTGAATTATGGCCGGCTGGTTACAGAAGATGACGCGCCGCCTGCAGGATCAGATGTTATTCCGCGCGTAGCTTCAGAGGAGGCCGCTGCGGCTGCCGCGGCAAAAGGTGTAAAAGTTTATACGGTGCGCCTGTCGCCCAGTGTGCATGGTGAGGGCGACCATGGTTTTGTACCGATGATCATTAATATGGCCCGGGAAAAAGGAGAATCGGTCTATATAGCTGAAGGGAGCAATCGCTGGCCTGCCGTTCACCGTTCAGATGCCGCAGTTCTATATCGCCTGATTATAGAAAAGCAACCTGGGCTTCGTGTGTTTCACGCCGTAGCTGAAGAAGGTATCGAATTTCGCGAAATTGCCGAAGCAATTGGTCTGGGCCTGCATTTGCCTGTACTGAGCAAAACAGGTGATGAAGCGGCGGCGCATTTTGGCTGGTTTTTACACTTTGCATCATTGGGTTGCCCCTCATCCAGCGAAAAAACACGCGCGGCCCTAAATTGGCAGCCTAAAGCTGTCGGGTTAATTGCTGATATGAGAGCTGCCGGTTATTTCCGGCAATAACATTGACCAAAACTTTAAGTTTACTCAAAGAACAAAAGCCGTCGTATACTTTTGCGATGGCTTTTGTTCTTTGGTTATTGGGTGATGAGTAAAAAACAAGCTTAGGTAACCAAACCAAGGATAACTTCATAATAAGCACCGCTCACCGGCAATTCAATACCTGCTTAATTGCACTGTACGATTTTGTAAGGATTTTATTTTACCTACCGGAACAATATACCTGTGGTGAATGCGCTGAAATTTTGCAGAAGGCAGCTTTTTCAATACCTCTTTTAATGGCATTAGCGTAAGTATGGGCTTGTCATTGGTTAAATGGATCCGGATATAATTTTCCATCGGGGAAATTTTAAATGGAATCTGTTATTGGTTTGAGAGAAGGATCGCCTTTAAAAAATAAAAGCCTCCCAACCTTGCGTCGGGAGACTTTCAACCTAAACCTTATCACAATTAAACCGGTAAGTTTACCAGTTCGTGAATCTTGTTACAATCACTGTGCCAAAAGCGGCGACTTTTTAAATTTTTATTTAATGTATTCTTGTTGATACATTAATCATAGGTTAAAACTGAGATTCCTGTTACAAAAGCCAGGTGTGACCAGTGTCAATATGACACTTTGGATGATTTGGCATATAGAAAACTGAACACTTTATGCCTCTTTTGCAGCTTTTTTTCTACGCAGATAACTGTCAGTTAAAAATAGCGCCAAAATTACGTCAAACACGAAAAAACTTTTCATGAAAGCGCTATTGAAAATGGCGTTGGCTGCAGGCAATTTTAAATTTGCAGGTAGTTTAATGTTTACAACACTGAACGGATTTCCAGAAATTTGGACATTTGAAACGGTGATTGCCAGCAGGGCCAATATGCTTAGCACAAAAAAAGCCGCAATACCCAGTATAATCTTTTTATTTATAGTTGATTTTAGAGGTGCCAGTGCCTGATCTGCCCTGATAGCCTCCATTACATTATAGTTAAAGGCCATTGATGGTTCATCAAGTTCCAGGCCGGCAAACTCCTGGTTTAGCACAAGCAGCTCTGTGTACTTTTGTTTGTACAGCTTATCTTCCTCAATAAGCCGGGCAATGGCTTCCTGCTCAGCCGGTGTGCAGGTACCATCAATATAGTTCCAAAGTTTTTCTTCGATGGTGTTCATATCAGTTCTTTCACCTCGTGTTTTAAATTGCGCTCCAGCTTTTCTTTCAAACGCTGGCGTGCCCTAAATAGTTTAACCTTAACGGTATTTGTTTCAATACCCATTGTTTGGGCAATTTCTTCTAACGATTGCTCCCCCTTATAAAAGAGGGTAATAATAGTGGCGTCATCGGGCAGTAATTGCTCAATTGCCTGGTTCAGGTAATATGACCGCGATTTGTTTTCTGCGTTGTTGGTATCATATGCCGATTCATGGCTCTCAACCTGTACAAATGTACCTTCATCATCAATCGAATCGGTATCCACCCGTTTCTTTCTTAAAAATGTCATAGCTGTAGTATAAATTATACTATACAGCCAGGTACTGAATTTTGACTGCCCCTGGAACGAAGCCAGCGAGCGGTACGCTTTCACAAAACAATCCTGCGCAATCTCTTCAGCATCTTCCCGGCCCTTTGCAAAACGCAGGGCCAGCGTAAAAACAAAACGCTGGTGCCGCTTAACCAAATCAGTGTACGCGAACTGGTTACCAGCCAGGGTTTGCTCAATAAGTTCGATATCTGAAAGCTTGCTCTGCATTATATAACCCCTGTGACCACACTTTTACAGACCAGGTTACACCTTTATGTAAATATAATTTATTTTGATGGGAATAGATACGGTATTAGGGGATTGCGCGTGGGGCGCGTTAGATTGCAGTGTAAAGCCCGGAGCGCGTAGAGAGGTTGCGGGTAGGAAAGGCGAGGACTTGCAACGAAAAGCCCGGGCCGGAGGCAACGCCATTGTCTGAATCAGAATTTACAGAATTTGATAATTGACCGAATGCTAAACCAATAAAAAATCCTTAGTTCATTTAGCTCAGGTATGATATTAAAAGAAATCCGAATTCGAAAATTCCAACTCCGAAATCAATCATAGCGTTGCCTGCGGCCGGGCTTTACGCTCATACGCCTGCAGGCATTACGCTCCCGGCCGGTATCCGCTTCAATCTAACGCAAATTTGGGTTCAATTAAAGCGGTGCCCTCTAAGGTCAATAATCCAAATACACACCCGATTCGTAACATACGCCTCAACATTCAATCTCATAATTTTGTATTTTTACATTTATAAAAGGGATATTGTACGTTGATGGATGAAAACAGGCTAAATATTTTAAATAGCTCAAACAGGATGCTCAGCAAGCTTCAACTGCTGTCGGTATTTTTTGAAGATGAACTCATTTATAAGATCTACCTGCGTACCCAGGTTATCCATAAGCTTTTTGAAACCAATCCCGAAATCGATATCAATAAGCTGGAACTTTTTCATGTGCAATTTACCACCAGTCTGGTCGACCTGCTCCGCAAGATCAAGAAGAACAACGAGAACAATGTAAGCCTTGTGCTCGACGAGATCCAGCTTACCCGGGAAATGATTGATAAGATGGATGATAATGTGCTCACCGAGCAGGATTTCAAGATAGACAGGCAACGGCAGGCGCTGAAAGTAAACCTTTCGTTGCGGAAGCTTTACCAGGTACTTTCAGATAACTCGGCTGATTATCCTTTCTCCAAAAATATCAATGCCTTCAGCCTGCGCTATGGTTCCGATTTTTTTTATAACATAACTCCCGAACTGTATAATGAACTTGTGCAGCATAACTATAATGATACCTATCATAATAACTACGCTACTATTCAGCGTAAGCTGATGGGGGTATTGTTAAAACGCGAGTTCCGTACAGAGTTTTACTGTGGATTAAAGGCCGGTAACCTGATACTGGAAGTGTATAAATTTATGGATGAAGACAGGCACTTTTTATTTTCGCCTGCCAATAATTTATTCCTATTTTGCGATGTTACAAAGCTTTCGGGCATCGAGCATAATAACAATCTGTCAAAAAGGGAAAAACTGATGCATGAGCTGCAGGACAAAATTGATAAGCTGCAAAGCGATGTAGTTACCATGAAAGCTTATATGCCTCCCGAAATAAAAAGCCTATTAGCCGAAAACTACAAAAAAATAGCCGACATCAACTTTTTACAAAGCCTGAGCGATGTGGATGTGCAGGCCAATATTTTAAAAGCAATGCTTAATACCGATATTATATAATTTATGGAGTTTTTACATTACCTGCTTGGCCCCGACCTTAAGGCCGGCCTATTGATTGTCCTAAACCTGATTGTTATTGAGAGCCTCCTCTCCGTTGATAATGCCGCCGTACTGGCTACCATGGTACTTGACCTGCCTCCGCATCAGCGTAAAAAAGCACTACGTTATGGTATTATAGGTGCATATGTTTTACGGGGTGTTTGTTTGTTTTTAGCGGCATGGCTGGTATCTGTTTGGTGGCTGAAACCACTTGGAGGCCTTTACCTGATATACCTGAGCTTCAATTATTTTAAAGGCAAACTGAAAAAGGCCGACGGCGATGCTGAAGAAGAAACGGTTGATAAAAACAAGAACTGGTTTTACCGCTCAACCGTTGGTTTGATAGGTAATTTGTGGGCAACTATAGCTTTAGTGGAGCTGATGGACCTTGCCTTCTCTATTGATAACGTTTTTGCAGCTGTTGCATTTACTGACCATAAGATGTTAATTTATATTGGCGTGTTTATCGGGATCCTGGCCATGCGATTTGTTGCCCAGGCTTTTGTAAGGCTGATGGAAAAATTCACTTTCCTGGAAACCGTAGCTTTTATCGTGATTGGCGTACTGGGCATTAAACTGGCCTCATCGTTATTCATCCACCTTTATCCTGAAGCGGGATTTTCAAAATTGATGGAAGGAGAAAGCGCTGATATTTTCACTTCGGTGTTTACGGTGGCGTTATTTATTATCCCGGTACTTACATCATTGCTGTTTAACTTCCCAAAAAGACATACTATTGAACCAGAAGTTGCAGAAGCGGCAGAGGATGTGCTGGATAAGCAGTAGGCATACATTCCTTTATTTGTCATTTCGATAGAGCCGAAGGGTGTACTTTAGCGGGTGAGGACGAAAGAGAAATCTTATACTTTACGCCATGACCGCAGGAAAGGTGTATAAGATTGCTCACTATCGTTCGAAATGACAATTTTTAATTCTTTAACGATACAAATTAAATGTTCCTAAATAAAACAATAGCTTCCATTTTTGGCATCGGTTTTTTAAAAGGCGGGGGTACTTACGCCGCCATTGTTACCTGTGGCTTTATCTGGTTATTGTGGCAAAACCCGGCTTTGCAAAATCCCTGGTACCTGTTGGCTATTACCATATTTGTTACCGCACTTGGCGTATTTGTAGGCAATAAGGTTGAACCCGACTGGGGCGAAGACAGCTCGCGTGTGGTAATTGATGAGGTTGCCGGAATGCTGATAGCTATGCTTTTTATCCCTGCTAACTTATATTTCCTTTTAGCCGGATTGGTATTGTTCCGTTTTTTTGATATTGTGAAACCGCTTGGCGTACGCAAAATGGAAGATCTTGGCGGTGGTTTGGGTGTAATGATGGATGATGTGCTGGCTGGCGTTTACTCCAATATCCTGCTTTGGATTGGATATTTTGTGTGGATGAAATTTGGAGCACATTAGTGAAAGAGCGGGTTTGTGAGATTTCCTCTTCCTAGCCCATAAATCAAATATGTGGTTACATAGCTAACTTGGTTAAGCCCCCTTGAGGCCTATATCACACAAATAATTTTTTCAACACAAAAATTAACCCTGAGTTCAGTTAATCAGCAGCTTATACCCCCGTCCGTGTACGTTGATGATCTCCACATTGGGGTCATCTTTCAGATACTTACGGATCTTGCTCAAAAATACATCCATACTCCGACCGTTAAAATAATTGTCATCATGCCAGATGTTCAGCAGGGCTTCTTCGCGGGTAAGCACCTCGTTTTTATGCACACACAACAGGCGCAGTAATTCGGCCTCTTTGGTAGATAGCTTTTGCTGGTTGTCTGTTGTCATGATCATCTGGGTTGTATAATCAAACGTATATTTCCCAATTTTAAAGGAGGTTTGTTTCTCCTCTTCCTTTTTGCCGATATTATCTGTACGTTTTAACAGCGCATTTATACGAAGCAGTAATTCCTCAATGCGGAAAGGCTTGGTGATATAATCATCTCCCCCCAAATTGAAGGCCTGGGTTTTATCTTCAATCATGCCTTTGGCAGTCGCAAAAATAATAGGCACCTGGGCATTTATCTTACGGATATCCTTACCAAGCGTAAAACCGTCCTTTTTAGGCATCATAACATCCAGTATCAGCAGGTCATATGTTTGTTTGGTAAAGGCGCGTAGGCCTTCTTCGCCATCTTTACATAAAACAACATCAAACTTACCTTTCAATTGCAGGTAGTCTTGCAGTAACAGGCCTAAATTGGCATCATCCTCAACCAGTAGTATTTTCTTCATATATTTTCCAAGTCAGGAAGATTTTTTAGTCCGGAAGTCCGAGGTCGGAAAGTCCGTAAGTCTTTATTTATTAAGTGGCTGAGCTTATATTACGGACTTTCGGACATCCCGACTTTCCGACTTAACAATTACGCCACTGCAAACTTCAGCTCAAACTCCGAGCCCTTCTCTTTTTCTGATTTCACGCTTATGGTGCCATTCAGGCGTTTTACTATGGTATTAACATAGCTTAAGCCCAGGCCAAAACCTTTAACGTTGTGCACGTTCCCGGTAGGGATGCGATAAAACTGTTCAAATATTTTTGATTGCTGGTCGCGGCTCATGCCTATACCTTTATCAGCTACTTTAATAACAATTTGCCCGTTTTTAACAAAAGTACTTATAGTTATATCAGGCGCTTCGTTGCTGTATTTAATGGCGTTATCAACCAGGTTGTATAATACGTTCGAAAAATGCAGCTCATCAGCAATGATATAGGCTTTTTCGGCATCAAGGTGCAGTGTGGTTTTAGCATTGCATTTTTGCAGTTTGAGCGCCATACTGTCAAGCACTATGGTAACCATTTCATTTACATCAACCGGTTTTTTATCCAGTTTAAAATCGTTACGCTCAATGCGGGCAATGTTTAATACGCGTTCGATATGGCTGCCTAAACGGGCGTTCTCTTCAAAAATGATGTTCGCTAAACGGGCTACCCGGTTTTTATCTTCGGCAATTTCATTATCCCTTAAAGCTTCACTGGCAATCATGATGGTTGACACCGGGGTTTTAAACTCGTGGGTCATGTTGTTGATGAAATCGATCTTCATTTCGGAGATCTTTTTCTGCCTCAATATTGAAAATATAGTATAACCGAAGCAAAGGATCAGCACCATGGTAAGGCCGCCGGTTGTAGCCATGGTAGCAGTCATATTACTTAATATCAATGAGTTTTTTTGCGGAAACGAAAGCCGGATCTTTCCGGGGTCGTTAATCACCTCTTTGGTAAAAATGGGTGTTTGGTAAGTATTTGCCGCTACAAACACAGGCAGCTTTTCGCCCTGGCTGTCGCTGGCATTTGAAAATATGAGCGAGTCGCTGTTGGCGGTTGTTACTTCGTAGCTGAAAGGCAGAAAAATGCCTTTATTATGCAGCTCAAAACGCAGTAACGAATCTATCCAGAAAGGGTTGATCCGTTTATTCAACGGTTCGCCCGATTTACGGTATTCTTCGGCCAGGTTTTCAATAACTGTGGGCTTATTGCTCAAACTGTTAGCCTTTTCAAGCGAATCGGTCTCCAGCATTTTTTTTATTTGTTGAACCTGCCGTTCCTTTTGCTTACGGGTTTGTTCCTGTACCCATAACGGATTGATACGCGGTACCGAGATCATTTGTTTGCCAAACTGGGGGTCGACGTAGACATACCTCAGGGTATCATACTTATGAAGTTTTTTAGGATGACCTACCCTGCGGGTAATACGCGTATGCACTATCTCGGGCGTAAGTTGCTCATGTACTACGCCAAACTCGTCTGTATATTCTTCTACACGTACTTTAAAATCAACCGTACCTTCTGTTTGTAGTAAGCCGTTAAGCTCATCATCCATTTTTCTGCGCTGGATCATGCGCTGCAAACTATCGCGCAGTAAAGTAATCCGTTTTTCGCGGGCAGATGAATGTTTTTTTGTTTTTGGTATTCCCGCTACTTTTATCGTGCTTATGTCCTGTTCTTCATTATCGGTGCTAATGGCAGCTTGCTGGGTTTTGGTTTTCAAAAAGTTATTCGCATCCTGGCGGGTAACCTTATCTACCACATTGTTCATAGCCTCCCTTACTTGGCGATCGAACGAATCGGACTGCATCTGGTATGATTGCCTCAGAAAATAAAATTGCATAGCCATTACGCCCAGCAACGCAAAGCTCATTAAGCCAATAATTAAACCTATGCTCCTTTTCTTCATTTACTAACAAACAAAATTATCCTAAATCCGCACACAAAAATTGCATTTAACAAAATTTAACAAATGTACATTCAATTTAAAACTCTGCTGCTTAATATTTTATTGTATCAATTATTGAGATGTCTGTTTAAGGCTATGGGTTATAACGGGCAGCGTATAAACAACAAAAGGCCCGTTAACAGGGCCTTTTGAAATATTTTACTTATGCTTTTCTTTATTTATTAGAATGGCAGATCGTCATCATCGGCCGATGAGCTGATATCAGCTGACGGAGCTGCATATTGCGGTGCAGCAGGCGCGTTGTTAGCAGCAGCCAGCGGGGTAACCCTCCATAACTGCAATGAGTTAAAATAGGTTTTTTTACCCATTTTATCTGTCCACGGGCGGCCTTTAAGGTTAAAAGAAACCTCTACATCGTCCCCAACTTTTACGTTATCCAGTAAATTGCAACGATCCTGTATAGCCTCAAACTTTAAATATTCAGGGTATTGAGGGTTCTCAATATATTCAAGTATAAGTTCGCGTTTTTTAAGTGAATCGGTTACTTGCTGGGTAGCCGATACTTCATGTACCTTACCTTTAACTTCCATAATTAGTCTTCAAATAATTTAAAAATGTAAAGTTAATAGTAAGAAATTAAAATAGGGGCTTTTTAATTCTTAATTTTACCGAATTAATATGCAAGTTTTCCACACCGAAAGTAAAATCATAATTACATGTAACAAAAGGCTTTCGCCTTACCTGCAAAGGGAGGTTGAAGCTTTAGGCTATGAGCCGGTCCGCGTTTTCCCTACCGGGGTTGAACTAAAAGGGACCGTTACAGATACTATTCCGCTTAATTTGAACCTGCGTTGCGCAAGCCAGATCCTGTATTCGTTAAAAACTTTTACCGCCCGCGACCCGAAAGAGCTTTACGATGAGCTGGTAACCATTGAGTGGGAAAAGTTGATTGATTTTACCGGCTATTTCTCGGTATCATCAAATGTAAATAACGAGCACATCCTTACCCCGCTGTTTGCCAATGTAAAGGTAAAGGATGCCATTGCCGACAGGATCAAATCCATTAAAGGTATCAGGCCCGATTCGGGCCCGGAGGTTAATAAAACCCTGGTACATCTTTACTGGCAGGATGACCGTGCCGAAATTTTCCTGGATACATCGGGCGAAACCCTGGCCAAGCACAGCTACCGTAAGATACCCGGCAAGGCACCAATGCTTGAGGCTTTGGCAGCATCAACCATTATGGCTACTAAATGGGATATGAAAAGCACATTCATTAACCCTATGTGCGGTTCGGGTACCCTGGCTATTGAAGCAGCATTGCTGGCTACTGATAAATCTCCGGGTTTGTTCAGGATGAATTATGGTTTTATGCACATACTGGGTTACGATGAAACCGTATTTTTTGCCGAACGCCGCAATTTAAAAGATAAAGCAAAAAAGGAAACCGGCTTTAAAATCATTGCCACCGATATCTCTGAAGACGCAGTTGACATCGCCCGTAAAAATGCCAGAACAGCCGGCGTAGAACATTTGATCGATTTTGCCGTTTGTGATTTTGAAGATACTGAGGTTCCGGCAGAAACTGGTGTAGTAATGTTTAACCCCGAATACGGTGAGCGTTTAGGCGTACACACTAAGCTGGAGATCACCTATAAGCGTATGGGCGATTTTATGAAAAAGAAATGCCTTGGGTATAATGGTTACGTTTTTACGGGTAATCCCGACCTGGCCAAAAAGATAGGCCTGAAGGCAGCCCGAAAAATTGAATTTTATAATGGTAAGCTTGATTGCCGCTTGTTTGAGTATGAATTATACCAGGGCAGCAAACGCGAACCGAAAGAAGAAAATTAAATGAAAAAGATCCTGTTATTTATAACACTTATTTTATCATCAGTACTGGTTAAAGCACAAGCGCAATTGGCATTTCCGTTTCAGGGCGGTAGTCCTATTATGAACCGCTTTTTTAAAGACAGTCTTGTTGTATCGCCCGAAATCATTAAAAAGAAAGCAAGCGGAACAGCGGTGTTTAAATTTACCGCTGATGAAAAAGGTTTGATTAAAAAAATAATTGTTTACTATGCCGATGATGCCATACTGGTAGTACCCATCATTGAGGCGCTAAAAAAATCAAATCATAAATGGATCATCCCCGATCATGAAAAACTGCATGATTTTATTTTGCCGTTTTCCATTAACTTTAATGCGCCGACAAATACAAGCAATGCTACTATAAAGGCGGCATTTGATTATTACAGCAAACGCAAGCCAATCATATCTTATAACCAGGTACCGCTTGAAACGGCTACTTTATTGCCCACGGTAATTGTTAGTTACAATTTAAGCGAGTAGTTTTTTTAATAAAAAGGAATTTGAAAGCGACAGACTTTGCGGCCTGTCGCTTTTTTTGTCTTTATTATTAATTAATATGGTTGTTAAAACCTATGTATTTATACCGGCTCTTATAAAGGGCTGTTAATTTTTAATTAAAAAAGTATAAAATATCAGCTTTTCAATTGGTTAGCCATTAAAAAAATTGAAAATTTTGAAATCCATAACCCCATTATTTTCGTTATTTATAATCGAACTAATAAGTAAATGGATGAAAGATATGCTAAATTTAAAGATCAAGGCTATAGCTGCTAACATAAGGCATACCAGGGAGGGATTAAATTACACCCAGGAATATCTTGCAGCCAAGCTGGGTATATCACAAAACGCGTATAGCAAAATTGAGTTAGGTTATACAAAAATAACAGTGGAAAGGCTTTTTCAGATCTCCGCTATTTTGGAGATTGAAGTTGCCGAACTTATCGATACAGAAAAAATAGCCGCTGCTTAACGTTTTATACACAACCCCATTGTTCTGTCTTTTGCTTAGTATCTTTGCAAAAGATGGAACATAATAAAATCATTGAAGCCACTGCAAATTTTGTGCGCAATACGCTCAGCGACGCAGAAGGTGGTCACGACTGGTGGCATATTCACCGTGTTTGGACAAACGCGAGGCTCATCAACCAAACAGAAAAAACCGATCAGCTGGTAGTTGAACTTGCTGCCCTGCTGCATGACATTGCCGATAGTAAGTTTCATAATGGCGATGAAGAGATTGGCCCGCGTACTGCCGGCAATTACCTGCAAAGTATGAATGTTGATACTGGTGTTACCGAACATGTGCAACAGATCATCAGGCATATGTCGTTCAAGGCCAGCTTTGATAAACCCTCCTTTCATTCGCCCGAACTGGCTGTAGTACAGGATGCCGACAGGCTGGATGCTATTGGCGCCATCGGTATTGCCCGTGCCTTTACCTATGGAGGCTTTAAAGGCCGCGAATTGTACAATCCCGAGATCCCGCCAAACCTTAACATGACCAGGGAAGAATATAAAAACACTACCGCACCAACTATTAATCACTTTTACGAAAAGCTATTACTACTTAAAAATAAAATGAATACGCCTGCCGGTAAGGCACTTGCCGAACAAAGGCACACATTTATGGAGCATTATTTAAAACAGTTTTTTGACGAATGTGGTTCAAGTTAACGTGAAAGCTTACTTTTGCGCCAAAATTGACAGCCCATGAAAAAACTTATACTTACTATAATACCCGTATTAATTACCGCCGTCGCTTTGGGGCAGGATACAGCTAAACGTCAGCGGTTCAACTTCCATTTCCAGCAAACAGTAATTACCCAATACAAACCATCGTTTCATGCCGATTATAACGGCGACAATAGTTTACTTACCAAAGAAGAAACACAAAGCTCAATTACCACTACGCTTTTTGGCGGTGCAAGGCTCTGGAAAGGCGCCGAAGCTTATTTTAATCCCGAACTTTCGGGCGGATCGGGCCTGAGCAAAACGCTGGGTGCGGCAGGTTTCCCTAATGGCGAAACTTTTCGTGTAGGCGGCGCAGAGCCGAAGATCTACATCGCCCGCTTATATTTTACCCAAAACTTTGAATGGGGCAAGGATAAAGACACCATTAGCGATGATGCCAACCAGTTAGCCGGTTTAAAAAGCAAGCGTTACTTTTCGGTTACCGTAGGTAAATTTGGTATGGCCGATTTTTATGACGGCAATGAATTTAGCCATGATCCGCGTACGCAGTTCATGAACTGGAGCTTAATGGATAACGGCGCATGGGATTATCCCGCCAATACCCGCGGGTATGTTATGGGGATCCATACCGAATTAGGGCAACCTAACTGGACTTTGCGTTTTGCCTTTACCATGTCAACCACTACCGCCAACGGAGCTATCTGGGATCAGAAAATTGGTAAGGCAAACACCCAGACCTTAGAATACGAAAAACGCTATACACTTAACGGCCAAAAAGGTACCTTCAGGATCTTAGGTTTCCGTAATAATGGCAAAATGGGAGATTATCGCCTGGCAATCGCGCAAAGCCCTGTTGCCCCCAATGTTGATACCACACAAGCTTATGGCAGGCACAAATATGGTTTCGGCATCAGCGCCGACCAATATCTGACCAAAGATTTTGGGGTATTTGCCAAAGTGAGTTATAATGATGGTAAAACCCAAACATGGTATTTTACCGAGATTGACCGTTCATTGAGTTTTGGCGGCGTACTTAAAGGTAGTTCATGGAACCGTGGCGATGACGAACTGGGCCTCGCTTTTGTAGCCAACGGCATCTCAAACGCCCATCGTGATTATCTTGCAGCCGGCGGCTACGGTTTCATCATAGGCGATGGCAAGCTTAATTACGGCACCGAATTTATTGCCGAACTTGATTATAAAATAAACGCATACCAAAAAAAGTTCTGGCTTACACCCGGTTACCAGTTTTTGCTCAACCCGGCCTATAATAAGGACAGGGGGCCGGTAAATGTCTTTTCGCTAAGGGCACATGTGGAGTTTTAAACATAAAAAGGCCTCGTCACTTATATTATGATGAGGCCTTTTTGTCTATATATAAGCTAAAAGCAGCATGAGCAAAACTAATAGCTAATAGCTTGATTAATGTTATCCAAATTGTTAACTGATTGCCTGTCTGATCTTCTCGGCGGTAGTGTTAAATTGTTCGGGGGTGAATTTTTGTTTGGGGAGCGAAAAGTTAATGCTGCTCATATCATTCATCGGTATAAGATGGATATGCGCATGGGGCACATCAAGGCCCATAACTGCTACTCCAACCCGTGGGCAGGGAACAGCCATTTTTAAACCGAGGGCTACTTTTTTGGCAAATACCTGTAAGCCTATATAAGTATCATCGTCCAAATCAAAAAGATAATCAACCTCCTTCTTTGGGATCACCAGCAGGTGACCTTCCGTAAGCGGAAAAATATCCAAAAAAGCCAGAAATTCATCGTTCTCGGCCACTTTATAAGCGGGGATCTCGCCTGCAACTATTTTTGAAAAGATGGTCATTATTGGTGAGTGGTTTGTTATGTTGATTGGATGAGTGGTTCTTTTATAGCGCAAATTATTCAGGTAAGCAGTTAATTATGACAGCTGGATAAAACCCAATCAACATAATAAACCACTCACCTAATTAAATTATCTGCTTATTTCCAGGATCTCGAATTCAATTTTACCTGCAGGTACGGTGATCTCGGTTTTTTCACCAACCTTTTTGCCAAGCAGGCCTTTAGCTATCGGCGACGCTACCGAGATTTTACCGGTTTTAAGATCGGCTTCACTCTCTGATACCAGCTGATAACTCATGGTAGCTCCGTTTTTCAGGTTCTTGATCTTTACTATCGACAATGCAAGTACCTTCGAAACGTCAAGTTTTGATTCATCAAGCAGGCGCGCATTGGCCAGTGTTTCCTGCATCTGGGCTATTTTGGCCTCATGTAAGCCCTGCGCTTCTTTAGCCGCATCGTATTCGGCATTTTCCGACAGATCGCCTTTGTCGCGTGCCTCAGCAATAGCTTTTGATATATCGGCACGGCCGGTTGTTTTTAATCTCTGTAGTTCTTCTTTTAATTTCTCTAAACCATCTTTGGTATAGTATGATACCTCTGCCATAACGCAAAAATTAATTAATATTATTACTGTTAATCAACCAAAAAAAACCGCCCTTCCCTGTTTTAAGAAAGGACGCAATGCTTATAAAAGCAAACAAGACTATGTAAGCCCTCTGCTTACATAGTCTTGCGTTTTGGTAATTAACGAAGATAAGTGATTTAAGTTTTATTATCCAAATTTTTAAGAGGGGAATTTTTTTACATTATTCCGGGTTTATACCCTTTTGTTTTTGTTTTATGGTATCCACTAACATTTCAAGCCTGGCTGTCTCATCAGTTTATTATGCGGGTGTTTAAGACTTCCCTACCTAAATGTATCTGGCAGCGTTTATTATCTGGGTCTTTATCTATGTATTACTTTCCGTTGGCCTTCTTCACCATAAAATCCAAAGCGACTTTATCCGGCAAAGGTTTTGCGCCCGGCTTCTCACCCAATATCATTATTTTATGATCAATTGTTGTATAAGCCGGCCATGCAGGTACGCCTTTCCCGTTCGGGTTACCGGTTTTAACGAAATTAACCCAGTAAGTGCTCATTGTATTGGCCAGTTGCTGATCGACAGGTTCCCATGGCCGGTTCAGGAATTTGAGGTTATCATAGGCATAAGCAACCTCGCCAGTATGGAAAGCGCCGTATTTTACAAAATCGGCAGTGGCAGGCAGGCGGCGGGTAAAACGGTAGACGTAAATTTTAGATTTCCCTTTTTCATTTTGCACATTGGCCCAGGTATAATTCTGCATCCCGAAGATCTGATCGCGGTTTATCCGGGTTTGGGAGGTCGCGGCTTCCTGGTCCGAACCCGCCGGGTATAGTTTTAAAAATGCATCAGCATCGGCACCATATTGGCTTTTTATCATCTTTTTATACTCTTCAGCAGTTTTTGGCGGACCTACAAAAGCGTCGTCTTCGTTCCAGCCGGTAAGTACAGGCACATCGTTTTGTTTATGCTCATTAAAAATATCAGCGATGGTTGCGGGTAAAACATAGCCGTCAATAACCGGGCGGCTTTGGCCTTTGCCAACCAGTTCGGCAGCGGGTTTACTCCTTAGTTCGGCAATGGTGCTTGCACCCAAGGCAGTCGCTATTTTTACACCGGCTGCTTCTGCTTCCCGCAACCCGCCTGATCCTTGCTGACTGATAAAACTGGCCCCGCTTTCGGCAATTGCACCACCGAACAACCCTTTACCTAATGGCGATGCCACCAAACAATTTACACTCATGGAACCTGCCGACTGCCCCGCTATGCTAACCTTATCCGGGTCTCCACCGAAAGCCGCGATATTCTTCTTCACCCATGTTAATGCAGCCAACTGATCCATCAAACCATAATTTCCTGAGGCATTATGCGGCGATTCCCTGGTTAATTCGGGATGGGCGAAGAAACCAAAAATCCCGACGCGGTAATTAATAACCACAAATATGATCCCTTTTTTAGCCATCGCCTCGCCATCATAAATAGGTACGCCAGCTCCACCACTTACAAATCCACCGCCATAAATATAAACCAACACAGGGCGTTTTTCTGACGGTGTTTTTGCGGCAGTCCATACATTAAGGTACAGGCAGTCTTCGCTGATGGGCTCATAGGGGATCAGGAATTCGCGCGTGTAAACACCAAAGGGGTCTGGTTTACCCTGCATTGGGCTGGCCGCAAAATCGGTGCATTTTTTAACGTCGTCCCAGGGCTTTACCGGCTGTGGTTCCTTCCAGCGTAAATCACCAACCGGTGGCGCTGCAAAGGGAATACCTTTATAAATATGCACATCGCCCGCCTGATTGGTTAAGCCTGATACTTTACCTGCATCAGTAGTAACAACATCAGGGTTTTTATTTTGAGCGACGACAGAGCAAGCCAGCAGCAAAAGCGGCAATAAAAGGATGCGTTTCATTGATTATAGGTTTAATGATTGGTTTGCTAAACTTACAAAGATTTGGGCATTTTGTAAACACGGCCCCACCCAAACCCTCCCCGGAAGAGAGGGCTTTAAAGTCTCCCCTTCCGGGGGAGATTTAGAGGTGGTTTCTGTAACAATCCTCTATATTTAACAAAAGCATCACATTGCATTTTAAATGCTTTGCTGATATTTGGCGAAATCAAAAATCTTTTTTCGCGATGAAGTTTAAACATCTGCTGCTTATTTCCCTGTCCTTCGCTACCGTTTCGGTATCGGCCCAAAAAAAGAAAACTACAACGGCTGCCCCGGCATCTGCATCAATTCCACGCCCAAAATTAGTTGTGGGTTTGGTGGTTGACCAAATGCGCTGGGATTACCTGTACCGCTATTATGACCGTTACCAAACCGGTGGTTTTAAGCGCATGCTTAATGAAGGCTTCACCTGCGAAAACACCAATATCGACTATATTCCAACGGTAACCGCTGCAGGCCATACCTGCATATATACCGGATCTATCCCCGCCATACATGGCATAGTGGGTAACGATTTCATTATCCAGGCTACGGGTAAATCCATGTATTGCACCGACGACAGCACGGTGGTAGCCGTTGGCAGCACTTCAAAAGCAGGGCAAATGTCGCCCCGCAACTTGCTGGTTAGCACAGTTACTGATGAATTGAGGCTGGCTACTAACTTTCGCTCAAAGGTTATCGGCATAGCATTAAAAGACCGCGGCGGCATCCTGCCTGCCGGTCACTCGGCCAATGCTGCTTACTGGTTTGATGATGCCAGCGGTAACTGGATCACCAGTACTTATTACATGAATGACCTGCCCGCCTGGGTTAAAACCTTCAACAATCAAAAAATTGCTGAAAAATACCTGAAGCAGGACTGGAACCCGTTATATCCTATTAATACGTATGTACAAAGCGCACCCGATAACAGCGATCGTTATGAAGGTAAATTTGCCGGTGCCGCTACACCAACCTTACCGGTCAAAACATCCGAACTTTATAAGGGCCATATTGGCATGATCCGTTCTACTCCGTTCGGCAACACCATGACGCTCGATCTGGCTAAAGCTGCTATTGAGGGCGAAAAATTGGGTAAAAATACCGTAACCGACTTTTTAGCCGTGAGCCTTTCATCAACAGATTATGTTGGCCATCAGTTTGGCCCTAACTCGGTTGAGGTTGAAGACACTTATTTAAGGCTTGACCAGGACCTGGCCGCGTTTTTTAATTATTTAGATGCAACTGTAGGTAAAGGCAATTATTCAGTTTTCCTGAGTGCTGACCATGGCGCTGCCCACAATCCTAACTTCTTGAAAGATCATAACATCCCTGCCGGTGTTTGGGATGATGGAAAAGCTGCAAAAGAAATGAACACGATGATCAGCGATAAATACAAAGTGGATAACCTGATCATCAGTATGGATAATTACCAGGTTAATTTTAATAACGCGGCCCTTGCAAAAGCAGGCGTTAGCGAAGAGGCTATAAAGTTAGACTGTATCGAATACCTGAAGAAACAACCTGGCATTGCCTATGCAATCGACCTGCAAAAAATACAGGAAGCCAATATTCCCGATGAGCTGCGCAGTATGATCATCAATGGTTATAATGCCGAGCATAGCGGTGCTATCCAGATCATCCTGAAACCGGCATGGTATACCGGCCACGGCACAAACGATCGCGGGCCAACCGGTACTACACACGGCACCTGGAATCCTTATGATTCGCATATCCCATTGGTATTTATGGGCTGGGGCATTAAGCATGGCAGCCTTACCCGCCAAACACATATGACCGATATTTCGGCTACTGTAGCATCGCTACTGCATGTCCAGGCCCCTGATGGCTGTGTAGGTAAAACTATCAGCGAAGTGCTGAAAAACTAAGTCTGAAGTCAGGAAAGCCGGAAAAGTCCGAAAGTTTGCAACACAAAACTTTCGGACTTTTCGGTTAATAATTAAAAACTTTCCGACTTTAGGGCTTGACCGAATTCGGACTTATAAAATGAAAAAATACATTTCTAAATTTCATTATCTTACACATGATCTGCCCGGTTTTAGCCACGTACAACAGGTGCAGATGGCTTGCGGTGCGGGCGCAAACTGGGTACAATACCGTTGCCTTACCAAACCCGAAGATGAGCTGATTGATGAGATAAACGAAATAGCCGAAATTTGCGATGAATGGGGCGCGACCTTTATCATCGCTAATCATTACGACTTGCTTGACCGGGTTGATGCGCAGGGTGTGCATATAGATGATAGTGATGCCGATCCGGCCAGTATCCGCAAGATTATCGGCCCGGATAAAACTCTTGGCGTATCGGCGGCAGGTGCTGATGAATTATTGAAATTACAAAGTACCGGAGTGGTTGATTATTATGTTTACGGGCCATTTGCATCCACTAATACAGAGGAGTCTGTTGGGCATCACCCGCTTGGTTTTAACGGATATCGCCAACTGGAGAAACTGAGCATCGGAATCCCCGTGATAGCTGTTGGCGGCATCCAAGTAGATGATGTAGAACCGCTGCTTCAAACGGAGATACACGGTATTGCGGTATCATCGGCCATAAATATGGCTGCAGACCCGGCTGCGAAGTTGAAGGAGTTTTACAGGAAGATGTACTGATAGCTATCTATATCTAAAGAAACGTTGTCATTTCGAAACGAGGAACGAGTGAGAAATCTTATACGACTTATTTTAACTTCGGTTAATGCTTTACCGGGCGTATAAGATTTCTCTTTCGCCCCAACGGCAGGACCACCCCGCTCTATCGATTTCTATGATTTAAGCAACTAATTTTTGATAATTTTTTTCGTAAGGTCTGTTTTGGTTGACGCAGGCGAAAAGGCGTAATATGAGTTTGTTCCTAACTGCATTAATGACACTCATTTTATTCTTTTTCTCCTGCAATACCTTACGTTCGTAAAAGCGTTTTAGATCTTGGTTATGCTGTATGGCAACTATAGCGGCAAGATGTAGGAGCGTTTTGACTTTTTTGTTGGCCATATGCGATACCCTTGCCTTTTTAATAAGCTTACCGGAGTCATCTGTAAACGGTGCTACGCCTGAATAGCAAGCGAACTTTTTAGGGTCGCTAATATCCTTGAATTCGTTGGTAGTAACAATGACCTGTACGGCGGTTACTTTGCCAATGCCACTTACTGAAGTTGCCAGTTTGAATATCCGGGTTAATTCTTTGTCCGCTTTAATAATTTCCTCAATAGCCCGCTCTGTCCTGGCTATGTCCCCTTCGATCGCCTTTAAGGAATGGCTACAGGCTTGTATGTTCTGCTTGCTGGTTTTGCCGGGACTGAAAGATACATGCTCTTTTAGTGGCACTTTCAACTGTTTTTTAACAGTTATTAACCGTAACCGGGTAGCTGCAAGATGGGCAAGTTGCTGCACAGCTTCGCGCTTAGGCTCCCATAAACGCAGTCCTTCCCGCTCCTTATAAGCATACCAGGCGATGCGCATGGCATCTACCTTGTCATTCTTGCCCCGGATATTCCCTAATGAGTTCTTGATCTGGGTAGCTGCTTCTAAGCAAATATGTGCCTTCTTTTTATGCAGGCAAGCCAAAGCATGGTTGTTATAAATACCAGTATGCTCCATGCAGAAAATAGCTTTGCTTAAGCTGAACCCAAGAAGCTTTCCCAACTCCTTGAGAAATGTATTGATTGCTGCCGGAGCGTTAGCAATTTCCTGGTGGAATAAAAACCGGCTGCCTTGCTGGACAGCAAAGTCCAATTCGTTTTTGGACACATCGATGCCAATGAAAAATTCAAATTCCATATCTTTACCCTGTTTATGTTAGTAAACAGTTAACATGTTTTAAACTACATCAATTCCTTACTAATGAGCCTCGTAAACTCTAATTTCTATTTGATGCCACAGTTTAAAACAAGCGGTAAAGGAGTAAATCGAACGATAGGCCTACAAGCCTGGAAATGACAATAATGCGCCTTTACCGCTGTTAACTTTATCCACAAAATCTAAGGTTATTAACAAAGAAAAAGAAGCAAAAAGAAAGCTTCAACAATAATAATAACCCTTATTATTTTGTTGAAGCTAATCTAAAGGAAATGACATCGGTATTAAAAACTATTCTACCGTCATAAAACTTTGATTTGGTTTCAGCAATCAATAAAAACCCCATCTTTATATTTTCATTTAATATTCATCTGTTCCATCTACATTAGCAATGTCATCACATCATATAGTTCGCGAAAAACAGGAACCAGCTTTATTAGTTTTAAGCATGGATACTTTTGATGAGGAAATGCTGGGGCAGTTGCTGGAGTGGAGCCCGACCGTGATCTGCTCTACCGGTACCGCCGAAAAGCTGGATGCATCAGGGATTAAAATCGACTGGATAATAAGTGATGGTGATTCGGGTGATTTGCAGTCGGACGTGAAGGTGATGCCTTCGGGAGGTGACAATGCGGCAGGCGCAGCTTTAAAATACCTGGTAACGCATAATTACCCGGCGGTCAATGTAATTACCGATGTGCTGAACCTGAAAGATTTTTTGTTTTATGCTGATAAAATAAACCTGGTGATTTTTAGGGAACGACAAAAGATCTACCCGGTTAATTCGGGCTTCAGTAAGTGGAAACCCGCAGGTGAGTTCATTGAAGTACTTTCGCATCCGTCGGGCTTACAAATAAGCGGGCTTGAAACTACAGGCAATAACAGGTATAAAACCACCCATGATGGTTTTTTTACCCTGCAGTTTGAGCAACCTTTTTTGTTTATTGCCGAGGATATAGCGTAGCGAAAACAATAGCTGGTACGTATAGCTGGTATTGGTTCGCTTTTTGAGTAAAAAATAATTAAAAACGCGTTAAACCGTTTAAACATTTAATAGTCTATATATTTATATCAGCAAAAAATACCATGCTGATCTGTTAAAAAATCTTTCATCATGAAAAGGACATATAAAAATCTATTAACAATTGCTTTAGGGGGCTTATTGAGCTTATCTCTGGCATTTAATGCTGATGCACAACGTGGCGGCGGTTCTCGCGGCGGCGGCGGTGGTGGTGGCGGCGGTGGTTCAAGACCGTCAGGCGGGGGTGGCGGTAGTTTTTCCCGTCCTTCTGGTGGTAGTTTTTCCCGCCCCTCAACTTCATTTAATGGTAGCACACGCAGCGCTATCGCAGCACCGCAAAGGAGCTATGGAACTGACTCGCGCAGCAGCGTAGGCGCTTCCCAACAACGCAGTTATGGTGGTCGTGATTACGCAATAAGGCCAAATGGCACATCTGTGGCGCCTCAACGCAGCTATGGCGGCAACGGTCGTGCCGTATACAATGGTAACCGCAGCTATACTACTGTAGACAGGCGCGTTTATAATGGCGGTCGAGGCACTTATTACAGAGGTGGTTCATATGCATACGGTGGTCGCAGGGTTTATCCCGGTACTTACCATTACGGTGGCCGCGGCGGTTATTTTGGCAGCCACTACTATTATCCATATCGTAACTATTATAATTCATTCTATTATCCGCGGTTAGGTTTTAGCATAGGTTTCTTGCCATATGGTTACTATCCTTTCTGGTGGGGCGATTACCAATATTTTTACAGCGATGGTTTGTACTACCGTCAATACAATGACCAGTATACCGTTGTTGAACCGCCGATAGGGGCCGAGATTAAAACCCTGCCTTCAGGTGCCGAATCTATTATGATCAATGGCGAACAGTACTATGAGTTAAATGGTGTTTACTACCAGCCATATACCAAAGATGACAGCTCAACTGTTTACGTTATTGCAGGTAAAGATGGCCAATTAAATACCGATCAGGGCAACGGAGATGGCAGCAGTGTTGATCAGGGCCCGCAAATTGGTGACATTGTAACTCAATTGCCACCGGATTGCCGCAAGATCAAGATCAATGGTGAAAAGCTGTTTGTATCCCCTGATGGTTATTACTACCAGGAAACTCAGGATGACGGCAATAGAGCTTACAAAATTGTAGGCACCCCATCTGATGATCCCGAAGATGGCAACGGCGACCAAAACCCGAACCAACAGTAATTAATAAAAATTCAATATATATAAGGCCGCTTCCATTATGAAAGCGGCCTTTTTTGGTTCTTGTAGAATCTGAACCGAACATTTCAAATTAATGCAAACCTTTTTTAACTGCAACGGGTAGTATGTTAAGTAAAACTTAAAATTTACCATTATGCAAAATCATGATCACCGCGCTATTATTCAAAAACTATTGAATTGCGCTTTAGCTTGCGAACATTGTGCTACTGAATGCCTGCACGAAGAGGATGTTAAAATGATGGCCGGCTGCATTAGTCTTGATCGGGACTGCGCTGACATATGTGTCCAGGGAGCCCGCCTATTGCAAAGAGATTCAGTTATTGCCCACCAATACCTGGTTTTATGCGAGGAGATCTGCCGTCTTTGCGCTGCGGAGTGCGGTAAACATCAGCACGATCATTGCCAGGAATGTGCCAAAATCTGTATCGATTGCGCGGAGGCCTGCCATGCACATCATGAGCCCATTACACAAGATTGAGATAATTATTTAGCTCCTGCTTGAGAATAGTCGTCAAAAAGCGGGAGGGTCGTGCGATTCTCCTCTCGAGAGGAGATGTTGAAAACCCTGCGTAAGCACAAACACTATTTACTAATTTTTTTAGGATTTGGCGTTTTCTTTTCTGAATTTTACTTTTATGAATAACCTCCCGCCATTAGCCGAACGTATGCGTCCCAAATCGCTTGATGATTATGTAGGGCAAAAACATCTTGTTGGGCCGGGGGCGGTGCTGCGTAAAGCTATCGAGTCGGGTTCATTGCCGTCGATGATATTCTGGGGACCGCCGGGAGTGGGTAAAACCACTTTGGCTTATATTATTTCGCAGTCATTGTTTCGTCCGTTTTTTGCTTTAAGTGCCATTAACTCGGGCGTAAAAGATGTAAGGGAGGTTATAGAAAAGGCATCACTGTTAAAAAAACAGGGCGAGGTGCTGCCGATATTGTTTATTGATGAAATTCATCGTTTTTCCAAATCGCAACAGGATTCATTGTTAGGCGCTGTAGAACGGGGCATTGTTACGTTGATAGGCGCTACTACCGAAAACCCATCTTTCGAAGTTATCTCGGCTTTGCTGTCGCGATGCCAGGTTTATATTTTGCAGCCGCTGGCCGAAACCGACCTCATCGACCTCCTGAACAAGGCGATGAAAGAGGATGTGGTTTTGCAGGGTAAAAACATCACCATCAAAGATCACGAGGCTTTACTGCGCCTTTCGGGAGGCGATGCGCGCAAGCTGCTCAATATTTTCGAGCTACTGGTAAACGCTTTTGACATACCTGAGATAATATTAACCGATGAGGTTGTATTGGAGCATGTACAGCAAAACATGGCCCTCTATGATAAAACCGGCGAGCAGCATTACGATATTATTTCAGCCTTTATCAAATCTATGCGGGGCTCTGATCCTAATGGGGCGGTTTATTGGCTTGCGCGAATGATTGTTGGCGGCGAAGACCCTTTGTTTATAGCCCGCCGTATGCTGATCCTGGCGTCCGAAGATATTGGCAACGCTAACCCCAATGCTTTGCTGCTTGCACAAAGTTGTTTTGAGGCGGTTAATAAGATTGGTATGCCTGAATCGCAACTGATATTATCGCAGACGGCTATTTACCTGGCAACATCGCCCAAAAGCAATTCGGCTACAACAGCTATTGGTGCGGCTATAGCATTGGTGCGCCAAACCGGCGATTTACCGGTGCCGCTGCACTTACGTAACGCACCAACCAAATTCATGAAAAACATAGGCTACGGCAAGGATTACAAATACGCCCATAGCTACGAAGGTAATTTTACCGACCTTGATTTTCTGCCGGATGCTATCCGCGGAACAAAAATTTACGACCCCGGTAACAATGCGCGCGAAAACGAATCAAAAGAAAAGTTAAGAAAACTTTGGGGCGACAGGTATAAATACTAACTTAAGCTTCGCTTTATAAAGGGTGTTAATTAATATCATATAACAAATTGACCAATATTAATTAATTTATAACTTTAGGCTTTGCGCACCGTACCTATAGCTTTTATATAGAACATTTATAGCTTTGGACTTTGTGCAGTCTGCTTTTAGCTTTATATAAAACCTATACCTTAACCTTTAACTGTCTATACTTATGATCACTACCTTTCTCGGGCACGAACTTAAAGCTTTCTGGCGGTCAAAAAACACAGGTAAAAGTATTGCTATCCGTGTGGTGATGGGCTTACTTATCCTTTATCTTTTTGGATGTATTTTGCTTGCCGGTTTGTTTTTGAATGAAATTTTGGGCCAGGTTTTTCCGCATGATGACATAGTGGTTTCTTTTTGCGGTATCATCCTGCTTTATTTTTTGTTTGACCTAATGATGCGCATGCAATTGCAGGAGCTGCCAACGTTAAGGGTGCAGCCATATCTTCATTTACCTATAAAAAGGAATACGGTGGTCGGCTATCTGGCCTTTACGGCCATGCTCTCGGTTTTTAACCTGTGGCCCATTATACTTTTTGTACCTTTTATTCTAAAAGTAATCCTTACCGATTCGGGTGCTTTGCCTGCGCTGGCTTTTATATTGGCTATTATCGGTTTCATGCTTTTCAATAACTACATGGCCTTGTTTATTAAACGCAAAGCCAATCTTAACGGTTGGGTTTTCCTGGTGTTCGCAGCGGCGCTCGTCCTTATTATTACCGGCGATTTCAGGTTTCACTTGTATTCGGTACGCAATATTTCCTATCTGTATTTTGGCCACTTGCTCAATAAACCGGTGTTGGTATTGCTGCCTGTTGTGCTTGCTGCAACCATGTATTACATCAATTTTGCCTACTTAAAACAAAACCTATACCTCGAAGAGCTGAGTTCGCGCAAGGCATCGGCTTATAAAAGCAGTACGGAGTTTCCGCTGTTAAACAGGTTTGGTAAAGTTGGCGACCTTGTCGTAAACGAGCTGAAACTGATATTCCGTAATAAGCGGCCACGATCGGCATTGGTTATGGGGTTGTTCTTTATGTTTTATGGGCTCATATTTTATACCAACAGCCATTACGGGCAAACCTGGTACATTTTTGTGGGCATGTTCATGACCGGTATTTTTATTATTAGTTACGGGCAGTTCATGTACAGCTGGCAGGGCGCTCATTTTGATGGCCTGTTGGTAAGCAAGATCAATTTCCGCGATTTTTTAAAGGCAAAATACCTGCTGTTTACCATGGTATCAACCGTGGCTTTTATATTGACTACGCCTTATGCTTATTTTGGCTGGCGCATTGTTTTGGTACATTTTGTAATGTATCTGTGGAATATCGGCATCAACACAACCATTGTGCTGTTTTTTGCTAACCGCAATGCCAAACGGATAGATCTGTCAAAAGGTGCGTCGTTTAATTGGGAAGGGGTGGGGGCAACGCAAATGCTTATTTCATTTCCCTTGATGATCACGCCGTATATCATTTACCTCCCTTTCTCCCTGTTTAAACATGCTGATATTGGCCTGGCCATGCTGGCCGGTACAGGGATCATATTCATTTTAACCCGCGATTTTTGGGTTAAAAAACTGGAAGAGGATTTTATACAAAAACGTTACACCGTTGCCGAAGGCTTCAGAAATAAATAATTCTATGATTGAAGTAAGAAATTTAAAAAAGGTTTATAACGGGATTACCGTTGTGGATGTACCTGCCCTGCAAATTAACAAAGGCGAAAGCGTTGGCCTTGTAGGTAATAACGGCGCAGGTAAAACCACACTGTTCCGGATGGTGCTTGACCTTATTCGCGCCGAAAGTGGCGAGATTTTATCCAACGGTGAAACTGTAGCTGGTCATGAGAAGTGGAAAGATTACACCGCTGCTTATCTCGACGAAGGTTTCCTGATAGATTACCTTACACCTGAAGAGTATTTTTATTTTATAGGAGGGCTGCATAGTCATAACCGCACATATGTTGACGAGGTGTTGGTTAGCCTGACCGATTTTTTTAACGGCGAGATCCTGAAGAAAGGGAAGTACATCCGCGACCTGTCAAAAGGTAACCAATGCAAAGTTGGTGTAGCGGCCTGCCTGTTGCAGGAACCTCAATTGCTGATGCTGGACGAGCCCTTTGCCAATATCGACCCAAGCACCCAGTTCAGGCTTAAAAGCCTGCTGAAAGATCTGAACAGGAATAAGGGTGTAACTACCATAGTCTCCAGCCATGATCTTAACCATATCACCGATGTGTGCGACCGCATCCTGCTGATGGAAAAAGGCGTGATCATTAAAGATATTGCAACCAGCTCATCAACGTTAAATGAGTTGGAAGCGTATTTTGGCGTTGAGGTCGCCCCTCCTGCCCGTTAAAAGGGTGACTACCGTCAAGCCCCCTTTTTAAGCATAAACAAAAAACGCATTGCCGACAGCAATGCGTTTTTTGTTTAAAATCTTCTTTTGAAAAGCGCGCGTGCGTATAAGCACCCCCTTTAGGGAGCGGGTGGGGCCTGGATTAGCTCATCCGTCAATTTCTCAAACTCGTTGATAAACTCGGTATAATGCTCCCCCGTACCGGGGCCGCTAAAACCTGTATGGATCTTTTGTACGTCGCCGTTTTTATCAATAATGATGGTGGTAGGGAAGCCAACCACTTTTGATAACATAGGCAGGCTTTGGGCGGTTTGTTTTTTATCGCTGGTATAGCCGGTAACCAACAGCGGGTAAGGTACTTTAAACCTGTCTTTTACCTGCTGTAGCGCTTTCTTTGATTTCTCAAAATCGGTGGTGCGCTCATAGGCCAGGCCAATTACCTCAACACCTTTATCGTGATATTTGTTATAGTAGTTGACCATAAAAGCAGTTTCGTCCATGCAGTTAGGGCACCATGAGCCCAATATCTGTACAATTACTACTTTGTTTCTGAACCTGGCATCATCAAGCGAGATAGTTTTGCCATCAAGGTCCTTAAAGCTGAAAGTTATTTTTTTATACCCCGGCTTTAATGAAGTGAGTGAATATGCATCGGGAAGTTTGGCATTTTCATCCTTTACAGCGGTCCATGCCTGCACAGATGAATAGCCGGCGAAAAATTTACCGTCGGTTAAGGTCTTATCATCGCTAATGGTAGCAGTAAAAGTATAGGCATGACCACCGTCGAAAGTAGAGAGGTAAAGTTTATTGCCACTTACCGAGCCTTCTAAATAACGGTAATCGCCGGTGGTGGTTAAGAAAGTACCTGTAAGTCTATTACCGTCCTGCTTAAACTCGCCAACGGTGGTATCGCGGTCCTCGCCCTCACCAAACACTGCCGACCAGCGGCCTCCGATATTAAATGTCGGTTGTTCAGTATTTTTAAAAAAGCGCCATGAAGTATTAGGCCGGGCGCTGAACGGAACAAGGAGATCATTATCCGCCAGGTGCCTTACCCAGTTGCCGTTAAGGCTATCTCCATTAAGTTTCAGCTTAAATTCTGAATTGAACAGCGGCATATGGATAAAAACAGAATCGCCTTTGGTAGCAACCTCTGTTACTTTAAAATGCTCGGCACCGTTAATGATAGCTAATTGTTGTTTGCTCCCGGTGTTGTTGACCTCGAAATTAAAAGGGATTTCGGTGCCTGATTTAGTTTTAAGCGCACCGCGCCATACACCTGTTTTTAGTTTGGTTTGAGCAAAGCCGGTTTGCAGAAATAGTAATCCGCAAATACCGGCTATAATATTTTTGAAAGTCATACTTAAATAAATAGTCTACTTAATCTATATACTTTCAAAGGTATAAAAACAGCGCCGTTATTTCAACAATCCGCGCGAAATGACAATTCTTTGAATTTCAGATGTTCCTTCATAGATCTGGGTTATTTTTGCATCCCGCATCAGGCGTTCAACGTGATATTCTTTCACATAACCATACCCGCCATGGATCTGTACCGCTTCGGTGGTGGTACGCATAGCTACTTCAGATGCATACAGTTTAGCCATTGATGATGCCTGGGCGTAGGGTTTTCCATGATCTTTAAACCACGCTGCTTTAAGGCACATCAAACGGGCTGCCTCAATTTCGGTAGCCATATCGGCCAGCTTAAATTGGATAGCCTGGTGATCCGCCAGTGGTTTGCCAAAAGTTTTGCGCTCCTTAGCATATTGCTTGGCCAGTTCATAAGCGCCGGATGCAATACCCAAAGCCTGCGACGCAATACCTATACGGCCGCCATCCAGTACGTTCATGGCAAACTTAAACCCAAAACCGTCTTCGCCAATGCGGTTCTCTTTAGGCACTTTTACGTCGGCAAACATCAGCGAGTGGGTATCCGACCCGCGTATGCCCATCTTGTTCTCTTTAGGGCCAACAGTAAAGCCCGGCATTCCTTTTTCAACAATAAAAGCGTTAATACCATGGTGCTTTTTTTCGGCATTGGTTTGTGCTATTACAATATAGGTAGATGCGCTGCCTCCGCTGGTGATCCAGTTCTTAGTACCATTAAGCAGGTAATGATCGCCCATATCAATGGCTGTAGTACTTTGTGATGTAGCGTCAGAGCCGGCTTCCGGCTCCGAAAGGCAGAAAGCGCCGATGCATTCGCCTTTGGCCAGCGGTACCAGATATTTTTGCTTCTGTCCTTCGCTGCCATATTTCTCCAATCCATAGCATACCAGCGAATTATTCACAGAAACAATTACTGATGTGGATGCGTCAATCTTTGAAAGTTCTTCCATCACCAGCACATATGATATGGCATCCATACCGGAGCCGCCGTATTGCGGAGATACCATCATGCCCAGGAAACCCAGTTCACCAAGTTTCTTAACCTGTGCGGCAGGGAATTTTTGCTGTTCGTCGCGTTCAATAACACCTGGCTTCAATTCTGTTTGCGCAAAATCACGCGCAGCCTGGCGAATCATTTTTTGTTCTTCGGTCAGTTCAAAATACATGGGTATAATTAAAAGCATAAATATATAAAAATTACTATGCATGCATAGTAATTTTTATAAACAAAAAAAGAGAGCTTTTTTTGAAGCTCCCTTTCCCCTAATTAATTTAAACTATTGATTAAACCCAAAACAAAGAACAAAAAATCTCAACTTGGGCGTCTGAGAATTCAATTTAATTTTTCACAGGTAGATGTTACTAAATCTTTTATTTTTTCACAGATGATACAGGGCGAATAGCTATATACAAATCCTTTGCCATAATTATAAAATTGTGGCATTAATATTTCATGTTTAAACGTTAGTTGCTCATTTTTATAAAAGAATAATATCTGTATATAAAATGTAATGATGTTATTTTATATTTAGCTTAAACAAAAAGTACAAAGTATTATATTATCCGATCCAGTCATGCTTTTAACTGATTTTGAATACCTTAACGACACTAATAGCGCATTTAAACGCAAAGTTGCCTTGAAGATTAAAACCTTACGCAAACAAAATCAGGTTACCCAGGAGAAGTTTTTTAACGAAACACACATAAATATTGCCCGGCTCGAATCAGGTATTATTGATATCAGGTTGGAAACACTTCGTAAAATTTGTTATTATTTTAACGTTTCCTTAGCAGGTTTTTTCCAGGAGATATAATAAATTATCATATTTTAAAAAATAAGCTGTCCTAAATTCTATTTTACCATACAGTTGTTGTATTTTAATTCATACACACACCTAAAAAATGAACAGAAAAACCCAATCCTTATCCATAGTTGCCGCCGCGCTTGGCACCTTACTTAGCGCCTGCAGCCAACCCGACAAAACAAAAGCTTACGAAGCCGGCGACCCCGTAATCCATAATATGGATACCACCGTAAAACCCGGTGACGATTTTTTTAAGTATGCCAACGGAACCTGGCTTCGTAAAAATCCTATTCCGGCTGCATATGCCTCCTGGGGCATCGGCAATGTGGTGCAGGAGGAGCTGCGCGACAAGATGAAAAAGATCAACGAGGACGCGCTTAAGGCTAATACTCCGAAGGGCAGCAACACCCAAAAAATAGGTGATTTTTATTTCAGCGGGATGGATACCGTTAACATCGAAAAACAGGGGCTTGCACCACTAAAAGATGAACTGGATAAAATTGACCGGATAACGGATATCAAAAGCCTGGTTGAGGAGTTTGCACACTTACAAAGGATTGGCGTTACACAGCCTATCGGCGCTTATGTTGGGCAGGATGCTAAGAACAGTGCAAAGATGGCTTTGGGTTTATACCAATCGGGCATTGGTATGCCTAACCGCGATTACTACTTTAATAAAGATGCGCATAGCGTAGCCATCCGTACCGACTATCAAAATAATTACCTGCCCGCCATATTTAAACTGGCAGGCCTGCCTGCCGATAAAGCAATTGCCGCCGCTAAGAAAACTTATTCGCTGGAAACTTTCCTGGCTGATAGCAGTCGGAAACTGGAGGACCTGCGCGATCCTTATCATAACTATAACAAAATGCCACTTGCCGCGCTGAGCAAGCTGGCCCCGGATATTGACTGGAAACCCACTTTTGAAAAGATGGACTACAAAAATGCTGATACCGTAATTGTAGGACAGCCTGAGTATTACAGGGCGCTTAATAAAGCACTAAAAACTTTTACTATAGATGACTGGAAGAATTATCTTCGCAAGAACCTGGTCACTGCTTTTGGGCCATACCTCAGTAAACCGTTTGATCACGAAGTGTTTCGGTTTTATGATAAGGTGATTTATGGCAGTACGGCCCAACTTCCACGCTGGAAAAGGGTATTGGATACTGAAAACGGTTTGATGGGCGAGGTATTAGGGCAAATCTTCGTAAAAGAATATTTCCCCGAAAAGACAAAAGAGCGCTATGTGAAACTGGTTGAAGAAATGCGCACCAGCTTTAAAGAGCATATTGAAAAGCTGGATTGGATGAGCCCCGAAACCAAGGAGAAAGCTTACTACAAATTATCAAAAGTTGTCCCTAAAGTTGGTTATCCGGATAAATGGAAGGATTTTTCAACTCTGGAAATTAACCGGGGCCCTTACGCCCTCAATGTATTACGGGCAAACGAATGGTGGCATAATTTCAGTGCAGCTAAATTAGGCAAGCCTGTCGACCGGACTGAATGGGATATAACGCCTCAAACCTATAATGCTTACTATAACCCGTCAAACAACGAGATTGTATTGCCTGCCGGCATTTTTACCATTCCCGGTTACAAGGATGAAAATATTGATGATGCCGTCATTTACGGCTATGCTGCTGCCTCAACTATTGGCCACGAAATGACCCACGGTTTTGATGACCAGGGCCGCCAGTTTGATGCTGCCGGAAACCTTAAAGCCTGGTGGAAACCGCAGGATTCGGTAAAATTTAGTCAGCGTGCCCAAATGCTTATCGACCAGTTTAATGGTTACAGCATTTATGGTTTGCATGTAAATGGCAAAGCTACTCAGGGTGAGAACATTGCTGACCTCGGCGGCATTGTAATAGGTCTTGACGCGTTCAAAAAAACACAGCAATATAAAGAGGGTAAACTTATTAACGGGTTGACACCCTTACAGCGCTATTTTTTAGGATATTCATTAGGCTGGCTTACGCAGGACAGGAAAGAATCACTTTCGAGCCAGATCTTAACCAATGAACATGCGCCCGGTTTTATGCGTGTTAACGGCCCGTTTACCGATGTGCCTGAATTTTACGAAGCCTTTCATATTAAGAAAGGTGATAAGATGTGGATAGACCCGGATAAACGAGTGAAGATATGGTAGCGTAGCGGTAATGATGTAACTGGCCGTTACATGATCACAATGATAACGTTTAAAACAGACACGAAGCAAATCCAAACCATACAGGGCGACTGTAAATCGGGATTGCTTCGTGTATCATAGTTGCATGACTGTAAGTTGTTAATTGTCATTCGTAATATGTATTGTAGTTTTAGGATTGTCCTGGGGCTACTCCTCATGACGTCCTAACGGTTCCCTACAATATAAACTTCGTGCTCAGGAAATTGGAATCATTGTCATTCACAATTTCGTTGATGATGTTTTTGTTGGTTTCGGTCATTTTAGTGGTAACTAATGAACGGATTGAGAACGACCTTAACGCATCATGTACCGAAAGTGTACCCTCGGCGCTGTCCTTGCGCCCGGTGAACGGAAATACATCCGGACCGCGCTGGCACTGACTGTTAATGTTTACGCGGCTTACTAAATTCACAAAGGGATCGATCAGTGACGAAATTTCCCTGGCATCATTACTGAAAATACTCACCTGCATACCATGTGGCGAATCTATCTGGTAAGCGATAGGCTCCTCAATATCTTCAAACGGAATTACTGGGATCACCGGTCCAAATTGCTCTTCGCGGTACAGTTTCATGTTTTCATTAACCGGGTAAACTATGGCCGGGAAAAAGAACGAAGCCGATGTTTCACCGCCGTTTTCGTTAATCACTTTTGCGCCGTTGGCTAAAGCGTCATTTACAATATCGGTAAGGTAAGCCGGTTTATGAGGTTCGGGGAGCGGGGTAAGTTTTACGTCCTTTTCCCAGGGCAGTCCGAACTTAAGTTTGGCAACGGCCTCGCTCAATAGTTTTAAAAACTCATCAGCAACGGCTTTATGTACAAATATCACTTTAATAGCAGTACAACGCTGGCCGTTAAATGACAGCGAGCCTAAAATGCATTCGCTCACAGCCTGCTGCAGGTCGGCATGTTTGGTGACTATAGCTGCGTTCTTGGCGTCCAGACTTAAAACAGCTCTTAAGCGATTAATTTTAGGGTGGCGCTTTTTCAAATCATTTGCCACTTTGCTTGAGCCAATGAAAGCCAGCACATTCACCTTGCCCGATGACATCAGCCCGGGTGTTACCACTGCGCCCCTGCCATAAATGGTGTTCACCACTCCTTTAGGGAATGATTCCTGGAAGGCTTTTAGCAATGGGTAATGCAATAGTGTGCCGTGTTTAGGCGGTTTAAATAAAATGGTGTTCCCCATAATCAGCGCGGGGATCAGCGTAGTGAAAGTTTCGTTTAACGGGTAATTAAACGGCCCCATACAAAGCACTACCCCCAGGGGCGAACGACGGATCTGGGCCACCAGGCCCTCGGCCATTTCAAAGCGTGACGACTGACGGTCAATATCTTTTAACGCGTCGATGGTGGCATTGATGTATTCAATAGTGCGGTCAAATTCTTTAGCCGAATCAGCGTATGATTTGCCTATTTCCCACATCAGCAGTTTTACCACCAGCGTACGTTGTTCGCTCATTTTGTAAATAAAGCGCTCCATACATTTAATACGGTCGGCAATGCTCATGGTGGGCCATTCGCCGCGGCCATTGTCATAGGCTTCAAGCGCGGCATCCAGGGCTTCAAAAGCTTCTTTTTCGGTGCAAACCGGGTAGGTGCCTATCAGCTTCCGGGTAAAAGTACCGTCCTCTGCCCAAAAACCAACAGGTGAGTAAACTTCACTTACTTCGCCGTTCCATGGTTTCATTTCGCCACCGCTCAGATATTCGCGCTGGTGTACTTCTTCAATCTGAAATTCGGGGGGGATATTATTTTCATCAATAAAAATTGAACTGAGCTGGGTTTTAAAACTCATATTTTTTCAAGGGTTTGATTTCCCTAAGATAAAAAAAGCCTGCTTTAACAAGCAAGCTTTATGTGTTATAATTGTTTACTGATTTTAATAACCGAAGGCATTATTGATGATTCGATCTGCCTTCGTGAAAGAATTATCCTTTTGAAGGGCCTTTGATTCCCGGTTTCCTGCTTCTTTTCAAAATCCTGGTTTAGGGAAATTAACGCCACCTGCGGCAAGCTCTTTAAGCATTTGTTCCTGAAGGTTTATTTTAGCATTGAGGAAATCGGCAGGATCGACCCAAACATTAATAGTAAACCTTACACAATCGTTATCCAGGCTAATAACACCCACGCGCGCGGCCGGGTCATGAAGGATATCTTTATTGGCATTTACTACGCCTGTCATGATGGCCTTCGCCTTTTCTATATCATTGTTATAGCCTACCCGCAATTCAAAATCAAGACGGCGGCGGCCTTCGCGCGTTATGTTTACAATAACTTCATTAAACAGCTTTCCGTTAGGGATAATGACGGTTTTGTTATCGGCAGTAATAAGTACGGTATAAAACATCTGTATAGATACCACCCTGCCATCCTGGCCTTGCGCAACAATGCTGTCATCTATCTCAAAAGGTTTTAATAACAAAATCAGCACACCACCTGCAAAGTTTTGAAATGTGCCCGACAGCGCCAAACCGGCTGCTACTGAAAATGCGCCGATAATGGTAGTGAAAATGCTCATTTCAAGCCCTATGATGTTCATTACCCAAATAATGAGTAAAACATATAAAGCTGTAATGGTTAGGCTTAAGAAAAATGGCTGCAGTGACGAATGGATGCCGCGTTTCATCATACGCATGCGCAGCCTTGCACGCAAAAACTTAATAAACCATAACCCAATAAAAAATATGATTAGTCCACCTACATAATTAGGGCCGCGGTTAATAAGCCAATGGTGGAACTCAATGTAAAATTCGTCCAGTTTCATAACTGGGCGCAAAGTTAATAATTATCTATTAACTGTACAGGGAAACGAAGAGCTCGGGGCCCTTAAACAACACCCACTCAACCAGGGTGCTTTGTATTTGTTTTGTTTTTTGAGATAGACGTTTCATGACCTGCATTATTCAAATCCTGTGCCTGATTAGTGCTGTATCAGATTTGTTATGCAAAATTACGTATTACTACGCCCAGAGGATTTGGAAATTAATCAAATGATTAATAAATGACCGTTGAATTACCTTAGGATGACTATAACGGCCTCTTTTAAAGCACAAAACCCTGTATGCTTTTGCATACAGGGTTTTGAAAGTATATAAGTTTCTATACACCCCTTCAGGGGGCTTGGGGGCTCTTACATCATGCCGCCCATGCCACCGCCACCCATTGGTGGGCCAGCTGGAGCATCTTCAGGATCATCAGCCAATACAACTTCAGTTGTTAATAACATTGAAGCGATTGAAGCAGCGTTCTCTAAAGCTACGCGACCTACTTTAGTTGGGTCGATAACACCGGCAGCAATCAGGTTTTCGTATTTATCGGTACGTGCATTGTAACCAAAGTCGGCAGTGCCTTCTTTAACTTTTTGCACAACGATTGAACCTTCGATACCAGCGTTTTCGCAGATCTGACGTAAAGGCTCTTCGATAGCGCGACGGATGATCTGGATACCAGTGTTTTCGTCTTCGTTATCGCCTTTAAGGTCAGCTAAAGAAGCAACAGCACGGATGAAGGCAACACCACCACCAGCTACGATACCTTCTTCAACAGCGGCACGTGTAGCGTGTAAAGCATCGTCAACACGGTCTTTTTTCTCTTTCATTTCAACTTCGGTAGCAGCACCTACGTAAAGTACAGCAACACCGCCAGATAATTTGGCTAAGCGCTCTTGTAATTTTTCGCGGTCATAATCAGAAGTTGTTGATTCAATTTGTGATTTGATCTGGCTTACGCGGCCTTTGATCTCTTCTGCAGAACCAGCACCATTGATGATAGTAGTATTATCTTTGTCGATAACGATTTTCTCAGCAGTACCTAAGTAGCTAAGATCAGCGTTTTCTAATTTGTAACCTCTTTCTTCAGAGATCAAAGTACCACCGGTAAGGATAGCGATATCCTCTAACATAGCTTTACGACGGTCGCCGAAACCTGGAGCTTTAACAGCAGCAACTTTCAGTGAACCACGGATTTTGTTAACTACCAAAGTAGCTAAAGCTTCACCGTCAAGATCTTCAGCAATGATCAATAATGGTTTGCCGGTTTGTACTTGTTTTTCAAGGATAGGAAGCAATTCCTTCATCGAAGAGATCTTTTTATCATAGATCAGGATGTAAGGATTTTCCAGTTCAGCTTCCATTTTATCAGCATTGGTTACGAAGTAAGGAGAAAGGTAACCACGGTCAAACTGCATGCCTTCTACAGTTTTAACTTCAGTTTCAGTACCTTTTGCTTCTTCAACAGTGATAACACCGTCTTTACCAACTTTTTCCATTGCTTCAGCAATTAACGAACCGATAACCTCGTCGTTATTTGCAGAAATAGAAGCAACTTGTTTGATTTTGTTATTGTCTTCACCAACAGTTTGTGACTGGGTTTTCAGGTTTTCAACAACTGCTGCAACCGCTTTATCGATACCGCGTTTCAAATCCATTGGGTTTGCACCGGCAGCCACGTTTTTAATACCTGCAGTTACAATAGCCTGAGCTAAAACAGTAGCAGTAGTAGTACCATCACCTGCAATATCGGCAGTTTTTGAAGCTACTTCTTTAACCATTTGAGCACCCATGTTTTCAAGGGCGTCTTTTAATTCAATTTCTTTAGCAACAGTAACACCGTCTTTAGTGATGGCTGGTGAGCCAAATTTTTTGTCGATGATTACGTTACGGCCTTTAGGACCTAAGGTTACTTTTACTGCGTTAGCAAGGATATCAACACCGCGTTTCAGGGCGTCGCGTGCTTCAACATTGTATTTAACTTGTTTTGCCATGATGTTTTAATTATTGAATTATTGAATTAGCGAATGAGTGATTTGATTTCGCTTTCAATAATCTATTTTTTTTAATTTCTTTGATTTTAAACCAGCGGTTTGAACAGGAATAAATTCACTAATTCAATAACTCACTAATTCACTAATTGGTTAAAGAACTGCGTATATGTCTGATTCACGCATAATTAAGTACTCTTTACCTTCATAGGTAATTTCAGTACCTGCATATTTACCATATAAAACCTGGTCACCAACTTGTACGGTTAAAGGCTCATCAACTTTTCCCTGTCCAACAGCAACGATGGTTCCACGTTGAGGTTTTTCTTTGGCAGTATCAGGAATGAAGATACCTGAAGCGGTTTTCTCTTCGGCTGCTGCAGCTTCCACTACAACCCTATCGCCGATCGGTTTAATGTTTAATGACATAGTTATAACTGTTTATTTTTATTTAAGTTTTTCAGCCCAATATGCAACATCAATTATGCCAAGCGGGTATTATGGCAAGTATTGACAGGCTAAACTGTTTTAATGTCAGCAAAAGGTTATTTGCGTTTTGCGGCTTAACAATTTTTTAACCCGATGGTGTCAGGTTGTCAGTATGACTTAGGGATGACGGTAGGGGGATGATGCTTAAAAAAAAATGTCATTTCGATAGAGCAGGGGGGAGGAGTGCGCGGTAGGGCGAAAGAGAAATCTTTTAGGCTTTGCAGAGCGATAATGTATGATTTATACAAGGCGTATAAGATTTCTCCTCACTCCCACGCGTATTTCCTCACTTGTTCGTCGAAATGACAATCAGTTTTTATTGGTCGGGAGCGATTAAGAAAGAATGTTGTATCTGAACGAGTCTTACGCCGTTTTCCTCACCGCTGATAACTTCTTCACTTCATCCTTAGCTTTTGCAAACCATACTTTATTGCTTTTTCGCTCAACAGGGCTTAACTGCGATTGCTCGTTGAGCATATCCGTGAAAATTTGCCAGGCATCGTCATCGCGGCCGGCACGGGTAAGGAACATGCCGTATTCATAGCGGGGCTCAAAATAGGAGTAACGCCCTTTCATCAGTTTAAATTCATTTTCGGCCAACTCTTCCTGGTAAGTAAGCTCAAGCGATTTGGCATACAGGATGTGCGCTTTTGAGCGGGCAAATTGTGGTAGCTTATAAAGTTTTTTAGCAATAGGAATCACCTCGTTATACTGGCCTTTTTCAAAGTAAGCCACAATGAGCTGCGCCATTACGTGCTCGTTTTCGGCAAAGGCACCGGTGAGACTGTTTTGATATATTTCGAGTGCTTTATCGGTAAGCCCGGCGTCCAGATAGGCATCTGCCAGTTTAACACGGTTGGCAAAAGTATCGGTAAACCTTACTTCATCTTCAAGGCGTTTAATTTTGGCCCCGGGGTTTATTACCGCTTCAACATTTAGTTTAGGTGCACGGATACCTCGGTTGGATAGTATTTCGCTGTATATATAATACAAGCAGCCAAATACGGGTATTACTATCAGGATCCAAAGCCATTTTTGCTGGGTGCCGCGCCGCAGGCTGTGAATGATACAAAATGCCTCTAATATCAATATAATATAATAATAATTGCCACCGCCGAAGTACATGCCTGTTTATGATATAAGATTTAGTAATATTCAAAAATAACTAAAATACAGCTGTAAACAAGGGGGGTATAGCTGTAAAATGATTTTTTTGCTAATTGTTTGAGTATTGGATAAACGGGATTAATCGGCAGGTAAATAAAAAAGCCACCGGCTATTGTTACCGGTGGCTTTGCGTTAAAATAGCCCTAATTGTCCCTGATCGTCCATGTCGATATCGTCGGGGTTAGTGATCTCAAAATCGATCTTTTTAGGTGGCTTTGCCGACTCTTCAGATTGATCGGCTGGTGTTGCCGGCCCGTCTTCCTGAGAAACTACAGGCTCATCTTCATTTGTATCTGTTGATGCAAGAGTAGCTTCTTCGTTAATGTCGGTTTCGGCAGTTTCCGTTGCCTGGTTAATGCCATCACTTATCAGCTCAACTGATTTTACCGGATGTTGTGAAAGGCGGTTGCCCATGGCTTTCATTCCTTTTACATCAATAACATCTGCTAAATTCAGTTCGAGGGTTTCAGGTGTTTGATCTTTGCCTTTCAAGTGTGTCATGCTGATTACCGGCGCGGTGTGACCGATCAACACCATTTTTGATCCGGCTTCTTCACTGATCAGGCTTATCTGCTTACCAACGGCTATGTTTTCAAAAGAGAAACGCTTAACAAGATAGTTTTTGGATTTGCCTTCAATGTGTACTATCGAGAACACTGCCTGCGGCTCATACTTTTCGATAAGGATCATCTTATCATCAAAGTGGTTGTTAAGATCAAAGCTGCTTAATTCATAAACGCCATTGCTGAGCACGGTGAGAATGCGGTCGTCACCATCAAATTCGCCCAGGTATTTGCCGCGGCCATCTGCGTTCAGGCGCTTCAGGATATCATCATACCAGATCTTACGTCCGGCCAGCGTTGACACACCCTTGCTTTTCAGTATGATTTTTTTAACCGGGTATTTGGTAATGATATTACCCATCGAACCGCGGCCTTTGATAGCTATAGATGCGAAATCCTCATCAAACTGTAGTTTTTTAAGTTTGGAGTGAGGTTTAAGCTGTACGTTCACCACTTCGGCCTCGCCGTTAGGGTTGGCGGTAAAGTACAATACTTTTGAGCCTTTGGTGCCTTTGGTAAGGTCGTATTCCTTATCGCGGGTTACACCCACTACCGAGAATCGTTTGATATAACTGATGCCACTCTCGCCGTCTTTATATATCATATTATAAACGGTGCGTTCGTCATTCTTTTTAAATACGGCAACGTGAATGATGTCCTTACCCACAAAAACCTTGTCCTGCACTTTGGTAATCATACAGCGGCCATCGCCCCTAAAAACAATGATCTCGTCAATGTCTGAACAATCGCCAACGTATTCAACCGAGTCATCTTTCTTCAGGCCAGATCCAATAAAGCCGTCGGCCCTGTTAACATATAGTTTGATATTAGCCAATGCTACCTGTGCAGCTTCAACCTTATCAAAGGTGCGCAGTTCGGTTTTGCGCTCTCTGTCCTTACCATATTTATCCTTCAGTTTTTCGAACCAGGCAATGGTATACTCGGTAAGGTGTTTTAGGTGATGTTTTACCTGTTTTATCTCATTTTCGAGCGCCTTCATTTGCTCATCCGCTTTTTTAACATCAAAGCGGGTGATGCTGCTCATAGGTTTATCTATCAGCTTTTTATAATCTTCGGGCTGTATGGTGCGGTAAAACTGCGGAAAGAAAGGCTCAAACAAGCGGTTCAACACTTCCAATACCACTTCAAAATTGCCCGAGTTTTCGTACTCAGGATTTTTATACATCCCTTCCTGGATAAAGATCTTAAGTAATGAACTGAAGAAGATCTTCTCCATTAAATCCTTCAGCCTGATCTCCAACTCCTGTTTTAGCAGGTCTTTGGTGAAGAATGTGCTTTCGGTAAGCATATCGTTCACGCTCATGAAGCGCGGCTTATCATCCTGTATTACGCAGGTGTTTGGTGATATGGATACCTCGCAATCGGTAAAGGCATAAAGAGCGTCGATGGTTACATCGGGCGAGATGCCCGGAGCCAAGTGAATAATGATCTCTACATCCCTGGCGGTATTATCCTCAATTTTTTTGATCTTGATCTTACCTTTATCGTTGGCCGAGATCACGCTGTCAATTAAACTGCCGGTAGTAGTAGTAAATGGTATTTCGGTAATGGCAAGCGTTTTTTTATCGCGCTCAACAATTTTAGCCCTTACCCTCACTTTACCTCCACGCTGACCTTCATTATATAGTGAAGCATCAGCCATGCCCCCTGTCGGAAAATCAGGCATGAGGTTAGGGCGTTCACCTTTTAATACGGCTATGGAAGCATCAATTAACTCAATAAAGTTATGAGGTAAGATTTTGGTAGCCAAACCTACCGCAATACCTTCGGCTCCCTGTGCAAGCAACAAGGGGAACTTTACCGGCAGAGTAATAGGCTCTTTGTTACGGCCGTCATAGCTGGCCTGCCAAACGGTGGTATCCGGGTTAAAAACAACATCAAGCGCAAATTTTGATAAGCGCGCTTCAATATAACGGGGGGCCGCTGCCGAGTCGCCGGTTACCGGGTCGCCCCAGTTTCCCTGGCAATCAATCAACAGGTTTTTCTGACCAATCTGCACCATCGCGTCACCAATAGAAGCGTCACCATGAGGGTGATATTTCATGGTGTTACCTATAACATTGGCGGCTTTGTTAAAACGCCCGTCGTCCATTTCCTTCAACGAATGCAGGATGCGGCGTTGTACGGGTTTTAAACCATCGTTGATATGGGGAACAGCCCGGTCGAGAATTACATAGGATGCATAATCAAGAAACCAATTTTCATATAACCCATCGAGTGAGGCAACGGTGTGGAGTTTTTCTTCATTAGGGTTTGGTGTATCGTTTTGATGCAGATCTTCACTCATTATTCAATAAAAACTTTTGGATTGGTAAAGATACGGATTATGTGCTGATGTGCAGATGAAGTGAGCTACATTTTAACGTCTTGTTAATATTGGTTTATAACAAAATTGTTACGTTTAGGTGGGTTTGCAACAATTACTAATCACGTGCGTAAAAATTATTAATGTAACAAATAATTGATTGATATTGTCGTTAAAGCATAGCGGTTATTTGAATGCGCGAGGGTGTTGATTAATTAATTTGTTTATATATTTACCTATGATGCTTTAACCAGGTTTTTTTTCCTGGCTGCCCCTTAAATGAAAACTATTTTGAAGTTAACCCGGCCCTTATTGCTTATGGCTTTGTCGTTGCTGTGCTTTACAAAAAGCATAGCTCAGATAAGTCTAAGGCCGTTATATGCCCAAAATAATAAGAAACATACAACAGCGAAGGTTAAGCCTGGCTACTCAAAGCTCAAAACAGCAGGTACTGATCAGTTTAAAGAATTTACCAAGCTTTTGGCCCAGGCCAATGTAATTTATACCCCACCCAGGGGGTTTAAAGAGATTCCCGCTCCCAATGATGAGGATTTTTCATTTGATTATGCGTTGCAGTTGCCGGGGCAGGATTTTGAAGTATGGTTCCAGGTAAAATCCCAGAAACAGAATTATACCAGTTATGAGCAGGGGCAATATGATATTGACCGGGAAACCGAAAATCCCGATTCGATATATATAAACATGAGCAGGGCGCACGCCATAGCCTTTACCGGCGAAAGGGATAACTTTATGCGGAGCATACCGGTTAACGTTTTAAACAGATATAAAGCTGATGCCGGTAAGTCATACCTGTTAAACCTGCTCGATTTGCCTGCTACCAAGCATTATAAATACGCGCTGCTTATTGCATTACAGCGTAACCATACCGGCACCATTATGGCTGTTTGTTTTACTAATGATAAAGGCCCCGAGTTTTTTAAAAATGTAGACAGGGCAAGTAATTGCTTGAAGTTTAAGCCGTAGAGAGATACAGAAAAGTAATCTCTCTGCTGTGTCATTTCCTTTATATAATTCCCCGATGTTAATAAGTTGATATTTGCTCTCCGTTAATTCAGGCGGGAAGTTTTATTTTTGCAGTTAGGCGTATTTTTACGCTGTTTAATTTTCTACTTTATATACATGGCAGAACCAGTTAATTATAGTGAAGATAGTATCCGCTCCCTCGATTGGAAGGAGCACATCCGTTTACGCCCCGGTATGTATATTGGTAAACTGGGCGATGGCTCTGCTTATGACGATGGTGTATACGTACTGCTTAAAGAGATCATTGATAACTCGATAGACGAGTTTGTAATGGGATCGGGCCGTACCATTGAGGTGAACATGAGCGACCATAAGGTATCGGTGCGCGATTATGGCCGCGGTATCCCTTTGGGTAAAGTGATCGACTGTGTATCCAAAATAAATACAGGCGGTAAATACGATAGCAAGGCCTTTCAAAAATCGGTAGGTTTAAATGGAGTGGGTACCAAAGCGGTTAACGCGCTTTCCAACTCATTTACAGTACAATCATACCGCGACGGCCGCACCAAACTGGCCGAGTTTGCCAAAGGTGAACTTATACGTGATGAGAGTGAAAAAGATACCACCCAGCGTAATGGTACTGCTATCAATTTTATACCCGATGATACCATTTTCAGGCATTACCGGTTTATCCCGGAGTTTGTAGAAAGTATGATCTGGAACTACGTGTTCCTGAACGCGGGCCTTACTATCAATTTTAACAATCAAAAGTATTTTTCGGAACGCGGCCTATATGATTTGCTTACCCGTAATACGGATGCTGAAACTTTACGGTATCCAATTATCCACCTTAAGGGCGAAGACATTGAGATAGCCATGACCCACGGTCAGCAATACGGCGAAGAATATTATTCATTTGTTAACGGTCAAAATACTACCCAGGGCGGTACGCACCAGGCCGCCTTCCGCGAGGCGGTAGTAAGAACCGTACGCGAGTTTTATAAAAAAGAGTTTGATGCATCGGATATCAGGGCTTCAATTGTTGCTGCTATTGCCATAAAGGTGCAGGAGCCGGTGTTTGAGTCGCAAACTAAAACCAAACTGGGCTCGCAAAATATTGGTCCGGAAGGCCCGTCTGTGCGCGGCTTTATTAATGATTTTGTTAAAAAAGAGCTTGATAATTATCTGCATAAAAACGCAGAAGCTGCTGATGGCTTGCTAAAAAGAATCCTGCAATCAGAACGGGAGCGTAAGGATATTGCCGGTATTAAAAAACTGGCCAACGAGCGTGCAAAAAAAGCATCATTGCATAACCGCAAACTGCGCGATTGTAAATTACATTTTGACGATACGCATGAACGTAAACAGGATACCACGTTGTTCATTACCGAAGGTGACTCGGCCAGTGGATCGATCACTAAATCGCGTGATGTGATGACCCAGGCTGTGTTCAGCTTAAAAGGTAAACCCCTTAACTGCTTTGGCCTAACCAAAAAGGTAGTTTACGAAAACGAAGAATTTAACCTGCTGCAGCATGCACTGAATATTGAGGACGGCCTTGATGCTTTGCGTTACAATAACATTGTGATAGCTACCGATGCCGATGTCGACGGGATGCACATCCGCCTGTTGTTGATGACCTTTTTCCTGCAGTTTTTCCCTGATCTGGTAAAGGCCGGTCACGTTTCCATATTGCAAACACCGTTATTCCGCGTACGAAATAAAAAGGAAACCATTTATTGTTACAGCGATGAGGAACGCCGCAACGCCATAGCTAAATTGGGTAATAAACCCGAGATCACCCGGTTTAAAGGTTTAGGTGAAATTTCGCCCGAAGAATTTGGTTTGTTTATTGGTAAAGACATGCGGCTTGACCCTGTAATATTAAGAGATGCCAATGTAAAGGCGCTCCTCGAATATTTTATGGGCAAAAATACTCCAGCCCGCCAAATGCATATCGTTAATAACCTGAGGGTTGAAAAGGATGATGAAACCATCAACCCAACAATAGCTAAAGAAACTGAAGCTGAGGAAGAGTTGCCAGTGGCTGTATAAACCTTGATTTGCCTGATTGAAGGATTTCCTTGAATTGCATAGCATGAGGATACTTTAATCAGGCATTTTTTTATCATGGAAATCAAATAATCCTAAAAATCAGGGTTCTTATTGAAAAATTTCCTTATCTTGTTTCCCCCGATTTTTTAACAAGGGTCGATAATATATGATAAGTCACGAAATTAAAATAGCCTTTGACGAATATGAGTCGCTGGCCGATCTTGATAAAGCCGACAGGCAGCTGTGCCTTGAAGCACAGAAAGCATTAAAAAACTCACATTCTCCATATTCCAAATTCCGTGTTGGGGCTGCACTTCGTTTGCAAAGCGGTAAAATTATTTATGGCAGTAACCAGGAAAATGTAGCCTATCCATCGGGTTTATGTGCCGAGCGGGTGGCATTGTTTAACTGGGGCGCCAATCACCCTGATGATCCTATCGAGGCCATGGCAGTAACGGCACATTCAGATGATTTTCCTATTGTAAAACCAATTACCTCTTGCGGATCATGTTTACAGGTATTAGCTGAATGCGAAAAGCAGCAAAATCAATCAATAAAAATTATATTGCATGCCGAAGATGGACCGGTTTGGATCATCAAAGGCATTGAAAACCAATTGCCGTTTTTATTTTTTGAAGAACGTATAGCTACTCCATAATGAAACTGAAGTTTTTTTTTCTCTTCATAGGTCTTGCATTTAGCATTGATGTATTGGCCCAGCAGGGTTTCCCGTTTGATAATGAGATCAGGGCATTTAAACATCAGGATAGCCTGAGCTTTCCAAAACCAGGTGGTATTTTATTTATCGGCAGTTCATCTATCCGTAAGTGGACAGATCTCGAGCAGCGGTATGCCGGCAGGCCTATTATAAGGAGGGGAGTAGGCGGTTGCGAATTATGGCAGATAGCAGATTATTACACGCCTTACATCCTGCTCCCATACAAGCCACGCAAAATTTTTGTTTATGCCGGCGAAAACGATATAGCGGCAGGTAAATCGGCCCAGGCGGTTGCCGCTTCATTTGCAAAGCTGTGGGAACTAATCCATCAGAAATTGCCGGGTGCCGAAGTGTATTTCATGTCGATTAAACCGAGCCCGGTGCGCGCTAAATATTATGATGTGGTTTATGCCGCGAATGAACTGGTGAAAAGCTATCTGAAAGGAAAACCAAAAAGTTATTATGTCGACCTGGTTCCGGCTATTTACAAGCCGGGTACTACAGCCCCGGATTCAAGTTTGTTTAATAACGATTACCTGCACCTTAACAGCAAAGGTTATGATCAATGGCAAAAGGTACTTGATCCGCTGGTGAAATAAAATAAAAAAGGCCCCGCACCAACGGGGCCTTTACCTACTTACATATTAAACACTAAACTAAAACTTACTTATTTAAAAACGCTGTACACGTTTGTAATTTTCCAGCCGCTGCCGGTGTTAGTAACGGTTACATAGTTGCTGCGGGTAAAAGTGCTGTATTTCATATCAACTTTTACTACGGCAAGGTCATTATTGCTTTCAACAATTGAAGTGCTGGTAATGCAATCCTGCTCGGTATTTTTATTGGCTTTTAATAAGTCAACTACTTCAGTTTTGGTAAAACTTAATACTTTAGTGCCGCGTAACATGCTGAATTTTGCCGATTGATCTACCACTTCGTTAAAGCCCTGCATTTTGCCGCGGGTCATGGCATCTATATAAGTGTTGATGGCGTAGTTTTTGGTTAAATTATCGCCTTCAATTTTATTTGTTGCTTTTGCTGCAGTGCCTATTACTAATAAGGCTAAGCCAAGCATGATTGATTTTAAGGTTTTCATATTGTTGTTGTTTTTTAGGTTTTTAACTTTTAAATTGTTTTTATACTCATAAGACATCGCTACCATGCATTACGTTACAGCCTCTACAACTAAATATGACGATTTAACAAACATTTAACATTTTCGCATATTTTTTAATGATGATGATAACAATATGCTATTAAATAATACTTATGGTTGATTTTAATACCATTATTTTACAGTTTGCCGAACAGGGCGAAAAAACCGGATGGACCTACATTGAAATTCCGGCAGATGTGGCGCAAGAAATGAAGCCCGGCAATAAAAAATCGTTTCGTGTAAAGGGTAAGCTTGATGAGTTTGAGGTGCGTGGTATGGCCCTGATGCCAATGGGAGAGGGGAATTTTATCATGGCCCTGCGCCGGGAAATCTGTAAAGCAATCCATAAACATCGCGGGGCCATGCTCCGGGTACGGCTTGAACCCGATAATGATTTTAAATACATTGTTCCTGATGATTTGCTGGAGTGTTTGGAATACGAACCCGATGGCGGCGATTTTTTCAATAGTCTTGCCGAAAGTCACCGGGGGTATTTTATAAAATGGATAGAGAGTGCCAAAACCGAAGTTACCCGCGCTAACCGTATAGCACAAACCGTTAACGCCATGGTACGCCGTATGGATTACGGCCAAATGCTGCGCGCGCAAAAAAAAGCAAGGGAGTAACTGTGTAGTGTATCAGCTATAATAAATTTGATGATTAATAATTATTAATGGAAATCCCTTCATTTAAACTTAACGGTCGCATCTGGATAGAAATGGACGAGGAAAAAGTACTTGGCCATGGCCGGGTCGAGTTACTTGAGCGGATCCATGCCTCCGGCTCCATCAGGCAGGCCGCGCTGCAAATGAAAATGTCATACAAGCAGGCCTGGGATTTGGTGAACCACATGAACGATGGTTTTAAACAACCCCTCGTAATTTCAAAAAGAGGAGGAAAGGGAGGTGGAGTGGCCTTGCTTACACCATTTGGGTTGGAAGTTATCGGGGAGTTTAAAGATCTGCAGCAAAAATTCTCTCAATTTTTAGACAGTAATAGCAAAAAGTAAAAGTTTTTTCTGGGTTTAGTATTGAAAATTAAAAAACGGTATTCGTGGTGGATTGATTTGTCGATCCTATTCTGCATTTTTGCGTTGTGTTTTTTAAAATATAACGTAAGCGCCATATGATATAACCGTTTTGCAGATCTGCATCAATCAAAAAACTAACATAAGCCATGAAAAAATATACCCTTATACTGCTGCTATTGATAGCCGGTTTAACAACACAGGCGCAAACAAAAGAAGCCGTAGTAAAAGTAACCGGAGAAGTAACAAATCCACTAACCATTGGCCCTGCCGAGTTACAGCAATACAAGCAAACCACAGTTACCCGTAAGGACAAGGACGGAAAAGCCCACCTCTATTCGGGTGTAATTGTATCCGAAATACTGACTAAAGCAGGTGTTACCCTGGGCGCCGACTTACATGGTAAAAACCTGGCTAAATATCTTTTAGTTGAAGCCGGTGACGACTACCGGGTACTTTTTGCCCTTGCCGAGCTGGATAAAGCTTTTACCGATCGCATGATAATTCTTGCTGATAAAGTTGATGGACAGCCCTTGGCCCCAGCCGATGGGCCATTCCGCATCATTGTTCAGGATGAAAAGAAACCTGCGCGTTGTATAAAGCAGGTAATTGCTATGAAGGTGATGTTTGCGAAGTAGGATAGGTATATTTAATTTGAAATGCTATCTTAGAAGCTGTTTAAAGATATCATTGCTAGGTACGAAGCAATCGCAAACTATACAGGGCGGGCCTGCTAATGGGGGGATTGCTTCGTATCTCGCAGTGATACTTTTTTATTTAAATAGCTTAATTAATTTAAACCTTTCATGATTCCATATAGCCAGGCTGTAGAGCAACTTGAAGAAGAGAAACCTAAAATATACACCCTTAACTCAATCAGGGTAGCAACATTTATATTCGGGCCATTAGCCGCGGGGTATTTGGTATCTCAGAACTACAAAGCGTTTAACGAGAAAGATAAATCAACCACAACCTGGATAATTGCCGTTGTCGCATTGATCGCAATTATTGGCCTGGCTGTTATTACTTCAAGTACAGAGCGGTTTCCAAGATTTATATTTCCATTGGCTTATGCCTGGGGGACTTTCCTACTTGTACAAAAGTTCCAGGGCGAACAAATGAAGGAGCATTTTGCCACTGGAGGTAAAACTTTTACTATATGGCGTGCATTGCTTGCCGGTCTGATTTGTCTAATTGTGACAGTGGCAGCCATATTTTTGATTCTTTTAATGATACCCGGTGCTCTTGACGAATAGGAGCATGAGAGTTTCTTAATAGATCATGAACTATCAAACTATATCGTAGAATATATATAATCTCTGAACAGCGAGCCAGCACCAGAGGTGCTAAGGGTTTGTAGAAAATGAAATGAACAGATTTTCAGCGTGCCAGAGATACGCGACCTCAACGCCACGCATCGCTGGCACAATTAGTTTATTCCACCTCTTCCATCAGGGTATTGAACATCACAAATTTTTCGTTAAATTTTTCCTGGTGGGTAGCCTGGAATTTATGCAGGTGGTTCATGTAAAACTGCTGAAAATGCTCAATGCTATCAGCATTGTATTGAATACAGTAGGTAACCCCTTCGTTTGGCGAATCAATAACAGTCAGGATGCGGTACGAGCTGAAATGTCCGGTAGCCATGATAGCCGGGATATGGATGGTTTTGATATAGTTAAGCCATTCGTCATGAATGGTTTCGTCAATTATTATGGTGTCGTTGTATACAATCATGTTGTAAAATTAGTTATTTAAGTTGATTGGGTGAATGGTTGATTTAGTGAGTAGTTGATTAGGTGACTGGTTGGCATATTCAGAACAGCAGCAATTTAGACAACCACTCGCCATTTAACCTAATCAACCACTTACCAACTTTAAGACGCATCCGGTTTATCGCCCCTTAATACTCTGAAGCGTTTACGGGCTTCGTTGATCCAGAGGCTGCCGGGATAATCAGTTAAGATTTTTTGGTAGTAGTTCCTGGCAGTGGTTTTATCGTTCAACCTGTTTTCGTAAATATCGCCCAACATAAATACAGCATCATCGGCCCACAGGTCGGCAGGATGTTCTTCAAGTATTTTTTTCAGCAGGGGTACTGCGCCGGCATAATCCTTCTGCTGGATCAGGATGCGCGATTTCGACATCATGATATCATCATCTAAAGCATTGTTCGGGAACTTTTTGCCAATACTGTCTAATATCATTACTGCCTTTTCTGGATTTTGAGCAAAAATCTGCAAATCGGCCCGGGCGTACATTTTAAGCGCTGACCCGCTGCTATCGGCAGCAAGATTATCCTGGATCAGCAGCAATAGGTTAAGTGCATCGTTTGCTATTAATTGCGATGTAGCAACTTTCAGCACATCCAACTGTCCCTTTGCCCAGGTGAAATCTCCGGTATAATAAGCCATTTTAGCATTTCTGAATAAAGCATCCTGCCCGACGGCAGTAGCGGGGAAATCTTTCTCAACCTGGCTGTAAAGCAGGGTGGCTTCCCAGGGTTGGTTGTTAAGCAGGTAAATATCGCCTAAATCAAGCTTGCAATCGGCTAAAAGGTTTGGCCTGATATCATTTAACCTGGTAGTTTCTTCCAATAATTTTTGGGCGTCCTTAAGTTTGTGAAGCTTAAAGGCTTGCAGGTTGGCCAGTTTTTGCATGGCAAAAGCGGTGCTGCTGTTACGTCCAAACTCGGTGAGCAGGTCGTTATAATCTTTTTCAAGTCCAAGCAAATCTTCGGGCAGGTATTTGCCCGATGTTACTTTCAGGTTTTTGGTGTTGATCAACTCAATCTTTGAGGGGATGTATAGGGAGGTTGTTTTCCCTTTACTGATAATGTATTCATATCCGCGGATGGCTTCGTCATAAGCCTCATTGGCAATGAAGGTACGGCAGAGATCATAGATGCTGTTACCATCGTCATTTTGTCTGCGGCTCAGGGCCAGTGCCTGGTTAAGGGCCAGATCAAATTCCTTTTGCTGCAGGTACTGCCAGGTAAGCAGATCGGCATAAATGGTTTGCTGCGGATCTTTCTGAATGCGTCTCAGTAAAGCTGTTTTAAGCATATCATAATCAGCGCTACCCTCGTATACATTTGAAAAAGCATTTTCGGCCTGGTTTATAAAATTGGGGTTTTGAGGTAAAAAGTTCAGGTATTCGTCGGTGAGGGATATTTTGTCGCGCTTAAAACGGTAAAGGTTAATAAGCTCATAAGTAAACATGTTATCATTTTTAAGCAGTTTCCGTCCTTGCTGAAAAATTTTGATTGCATAATCAATATTAGCGCTTTGGTAAAATTGAGATGCCAGGGCAGCTATTTCACCCTGGTCGGCAGGGAGGCTTTTGATCAGGTCATCATAAATAGCGTCGGCTTTGGCCATATTGCCCTCCTGCGTGTAAATGTTACCCAGCATTATAGCATACTGGTGGTCATCAGGATGGCGGCGGATCAGTTTTTTGGTGATGCTTTCGGCTTCATCAAATTTTTTAAGGTTGAGCAGTGTATTTATGTATACACTGTAATAGTTCTCGTTGTTTTGCTTGTATAACTTTTGATAAATTTCGAGTGCTTTTTGCGGTTCGCCGTTAGCATTGTATTGCCTGGCCAGCAGCAGTTCATTGTCCTGTGCAAGCAGCCTGCCGCTAAAGCAAAAAGCAAGAATAATAACAATATATAAAGCCCTCATCTGTTCAAAAATAATCAATTAATAGGATTGCTTAAGCCGGTTTGCCATATTATTTATATAACGGTATATAAGGGTAAAATTGTAGTGACATCTTGATAACATCGAACTTATTTATCTAATTTGAGTACGTGAATAAAATGGGGTATTTGTAGCTATGTTGAGCCGGGTCAGATTTTTTCTTATTGTGAGTTGCATTATCGTCTTCTTTTCCTGCAACAGGAGTAAAGTAAGGCAAATACCTATTATTGACTTTTTTAAAACACCCGAAAGGAGCTTTTACCGAATTTCGCCCGATGGTAAATATGTATCATACCTTAAGCCATTTAAAGATAAGCAAAACATATTTATACAGTCATTAGCCGATGGTAAGGAACGAATGGTTACTCAATTTGAGGACTATTCAATCAGAGGTGATTATTTTTGGACATACAATAACCAGCTTGTTTTTTCGCAGGATCTTATCGCTACCGATTCAGTTAAAATGTATGCTTTTGATGTGGCTACCAATAAAAGCCGGATTATATTATCATTCGGTAATGTGAGGATTGGCCTGGTTAACCGTAACCGGCAGCAGCCAGATATCATCACTATTAAGACCAATGAGCGAGATCCCGGCAATTTTGACGTTTATCGCCTTAATGTGAAAACCGGCGAAATGAAGACTTACCTGCTTAATCCGGGGAATATTACTGAATGGTTTGCAGATGCCGACGGCAGGATCAGGCTTGAAAGGGCATCAGACGGGGTTAACGAAACCATCTTATTCCGCCCCGATGAGGATAAGCCCTTTAAGCCTATAATCGAAAATAATTTTAAGAATGCAGTAAGACCTATAGCATTTACAGGTATAAAAAATTATTTCTATGCGCTATCAAACGTAAACCGCGATAAGATGGCCCTGGTTGAGATTAATGCGGAAGATGGTAAAGAAGAGCGGACAATTTTTAGCTGCAGCAAAGCGGATATCACCAGTTTCGAATATTCAAAAAATAAACACCGGATAGAGTTTACCGGCTGGGACGAATCAATGCCGCGTAAGCATTTTCTTGCACCTGATGTTGAGCAGATGTACCAAACCATTCAGCAACAGCTTAAGGGTAATGAGATCAGGGTGGTTGACCGCGACAGCTCTGAGAATAAATTTATCCTCAACACTTATACCGACCGTAATCCCGGTTCATACTATCTTTTTGAAAAAAACAGTGGTAAGTTAACCAAGCTAAGCGATATCAACTCAAGCCTTGTACCTGCCGAATTATGCGCCATGAAACCTATATCATACCATGCGCGCGATGGCTTGCTGATTAATGGTTATTTAACCTTACCAAGGGGCGATAAAAATGAAAACTACCCTGTAGTAGTTATGCCGCACGATGGTCCATGGGGGCGTGATACCTGGGGATATGATGACCAGGTGCAGTTTTTAGCCAATCGTGGGTATGCCGTGTTCCAGGTTAATTACCGCGGATCAACAGGCTATGGCAAGGCCTTCCGAAGTGCGGGATATAAACAGGTAGGCGGCAAAATTCAGGATGATATTACCGATGGGGTACACTGGCTTATTGATACTAAAGTTGCAAACCCTAAAAAGATTGCCATTTTTGGCGGGCGTTTTGGCGGTTTTTCAGCGCTTTATGGTGTGTCTTTTCATCCCGAGTTATATAGTTGTGCGGTGGTACAATACGGCCTCATTAACTTTTTTACCTATATCAAGGATGCGCCGCCGTTTGTTAAGCCTTATTTAAAAATGACTTACGAAATGGTTGGCAACCCCGAAACTGACGCAGATCAGTTGAGGGCTATATCGCCTGTTTTTCATACCGACAAAATTAAGGTACCTTTAATCATATTCCAGGGTGCCAAAGATCAGCGGGCTAATATCAGCGAGCTTAACCAGTTTGTACGCGAGCTGCGTAAACGTAACGTTGATGTGAAATATTTTTTAAAACCCAATGAACGTGCATATTTCAGGAGCGAACATAACCGTATGGAAATGTATGCCGAAATAGAGAAGTTTTTGGATAAGAATATGCGGGTTAAACCATAAGCCGACATGGCATTACAGAAAAACGCTTACCGGCAAAACTTTACGCTGATCACCATTTTCCTGGTGTTCATTTCCATAACTTTCGTGGTAGCCCTGTTTATATCTTATAACCTCACCGCAAAGTATGTTGAAAATGAGTTTTCCTCAAAAAAGGTTGAGGTACTGGAACAAACCATTAAACCGTATTATGAGTTTTTTCAGAATAAAATCCCTGAAATAACCTCCTATCAGGGTTTTCTTGATTCGGCATCGGCAGGTAAATATGCGGCCTCTGTTTTTCATGATTATAATTTTGTGCGCCGGGTTATCTTTTATGATGCCCTCATTGGCGGCAAAACTACGATGACCGTACGTAAAAATAATTTGAACATAGCTGCTAAGGCGGTTTATCAGTATTGGCACGTTAATGACAAGGTGTACGGGGCCGAGCAACGGAGAACAGTCAATGAAGATGATTTCAGAGAGATGGCTATTAAATTAAGTAATTATATTGCCTTTTCAGATACATCACGAGTATCAAGTCAGGATGAACTTTTTAAAGCATTTTGGGATGTGAAACCCGACAAGATCAGTTATACCAATGTTCTCAGGCGCGAGGATGTACGTATTTATCGTGACATGCAAATGCTCGGTAACAGCAAAGGGGCTTCATACAAGCAAAACATGATGACCTTTTACCTCGACCCGTATCTGATCAAGGTGAAAAATACGCATCCCGAGCTGTACGAAAATGTATCCATTCAACCCGTAGTATATGACCCTATTGACAGTGAGGGCGATAAACTGATAACCGAGGTGTCATTACCAGTGGCTTTTTCTGATTATAAGCTGTTCTTTAGTTCGGCACAGGGTTATTTAACAGCCGAAATTAACCGCCGCTTTATGCCTATCGGAGCTATTGTGTTATTAATGACCCTGTTTTTAATGCTGATAGGCTGGCTTATATACCGTAATCTGAATGTGAACATGAAACTGTTCAAGCTTCAGTATGATTTTATCAACAACTTTACCCACGAGTTTAAAACACCGGTAAGCGTAATCAAAATAGCCGGTTCAAATTTGCGTGGCGATGGCGAACTTACCGAAAGGCAGCGCCGTCATTATGGCAAAATATTGGATGAGGAAGCTGATAAGCTCAACGAGCTCATGAACAAGCTGCTTTCCTTTACGCAGATTGAAAATAAATCCATTACTTTAAAAGAGGAAGAGATTGATATAGAGAATTTTATTAGCCGGTATATTGATACCTTTAAAATAAAGTACGCTGATTTTAATATTAAATTTAAAATCAACAGGGTTGAAACTTTTTATACTGATCCTGTATTATTAGGGAGTGTTTTTCAAAACCTTATCGAAAATGCATACAAGTATTCGCACCCTCAGCAAAAGGAGTTGTTCATCAATATTTCACAGGAAAAGCGCAATATTGTTTTTTCGTTTGCAGACAAGGGGATAGGGATACCAAAAAATGAACTGAATAACGTTTTTAAGAAGTTTTACAGAATAGAAAACCAATACAATCAAAACGGGAGCGTTGGCCTGGGTTTGGCATTTTGTAAAGAACTGGTTAATTTTATGAACGGCGAAATAACCGTTTACAGTAAGGTTAACGAAGGTTCGGAATTTATAGTTACGCTTCCATACGAAAATTAAGATATGAACAAAGAAATTAAAATTGCGCTGGTTGAAGATGACGAGAACCTGCGTTTCCTGGTTTCAGAGCGTTTGCAATCAGAGGGGTACAAGGTACTGGAAGCCGGTAATGGCAATGAAGCCGAAACCATGATATTGGCTGAGCAGCCTGATATTGTACTGTTAGACTGGATGCTGCCCGGCAAACCGGGCTCGGAGGTTTGCGGTAATATCCGCGAAAAAGGGTTCGATAAACTCATCATCATGATGACCGCTAAAGCCCAGGATGTTGACAAGATAGAAGCCTATAACTTTGGGGTATCTGACTATATCACCAAACCATATAACATGGACGTATTGGTGGCGCTGATTGAGAACAAAATCAAGTTTTCTCTTAACAGCGAAAAACCCGAATCGTACCGTTTTGCCAACATGGAACACCTGCCTAACACGCACCTCCTCATCCGCGATGGCCGTAAGATAGAGCTAACTATCCTCGAAAACAGGATCCTGCTTTATTTCCTCAAAAACAAAAACAAGGTTATCAACCGCGAAGAATTAATGATGGAAGTTTGGGGCTACAACGCCGATGTAAATACCCGCACCCTTGATATGCACATCGTTCGCCTGCGTAAAAAGATTGAAACCAATGCCGATTCGCCGCAATACTTACAAACTGTAAGGGGGATAGGGTATAAGTTTGTTTATAATCAGTAGTTTCAATTAAAATATGTCATTGCGAGCGAAGCGTGGCAATCTCGTAGCTATACAGGTCGAACATGCATTGGCCACGGGATTGCCGCGTCGCCCCCGGCACTTTAGCCCATGCCGCTCCTCGCAATGACATGTTTAAGATAATTTTCTATACACCCTCGCCACAATAAAATCTCCAAAAAAGGTTTTATTATCAATTACGCTATACCCGGCAGTGCTAAAACGCTTTTCAATAGCCGGGAGCTTGCTGGCTTCTATCCCGCAAAGCAACCTGAAAAAAATGAACATGCTTCTGAGCATTACATTCTGCCACCATTGGCCGGTTAGTTGAAAGTCGGCGTTAAGCCACAATCCTTCTGGTTTGAGCAGGTTATGTAAATGGTTAAAAACGTTGTCTACCGTTTTATCCACAAAGTTATCGAACAAGAAGGGCGTGATAACCACATCAAAGCCGGCAGTAAGTTCAACGTTTTCAATAGCATCGTTAACAAAGGCAACTGTGTTTTGGCCGGTTTGCCTTTTTTGCGAGAGCTCAGTCATATTAGCCGAAATTTCCACATAGGTAATATCTAAACCCGAAGGATGTATTTTGGTGAGTTCTTCCAATATCCAGCCTGTTCCGCCACCTGCGATGAGGATTTTACTTTTTGGTGGAATAAAGCCTAATAAATAAACCTGCGCGTTTATCAAAGCTTTGCCGTAAACTATTCTTGAAAGCCGATCATAAAACCATGCCGAGTTGTTATAATTGGCAGCCATGTTTTAATGGAGAAAATATTTAACAGCATTGAATGCTACTACAATTACATACTGTAAAATCAGTACGCCATCCATATAAAAAAAGTAATAGTACTCATTCTTTTCCCAGGCCGATCTGAAGATGAGCCATCCGGTAAGGAACATGGTAAGTGTGAGTGCAAAGAAATCAAGGCTAAAGCCATTTTGCCTGAACAGGAACATAAGTACAATGTAGCCGGTGAGCAATACCTGGCAAAAAAGATAAGCATTTTTTTCACCCCAAACTACCGGGATGGTCTTAAGGCCCACTTTACGGTCGTCGAAAAGGTCCCTGATATCGAAAGGTATTGTAAGCGCACCTATAAATAAAAAGCGTTTGGCTATGAGTATAGTAGTATCGCGCATGCTGATATCGGTTAGGTGATTATGCATTGATTCCAATACCGGGAACAGTACACAGCTCATTGTCCATACCAGGGTTATCAAAAACGGTTTTAAACCGGGGATATTTCTTAAACCAAATTTATGATCGCCTACACTAAACAAGGGTAAACCGTAGCCAAATGATAAAACACTGAGAAATATGAGCAGGATCTTTGATTCGGTAGTGATGATAAAGAAAAGCGGGACCAACGATAGTAGCGACACGATGGTAAATGTTACCATAAGCCGATAATGTGCAAAAAACCAGCGTACCCTTTTATAAGGCGACCGTTGTGGTTTAGTTGGACGGGTGATGAGGATACAAAAATTGTAAATACCCAGTGTTGAAGTGAATAACAAGCCCAAAACAGGGAACACTGGTTTTGATCCTATTAAGTGAAAGGTTAACAAGGCCTGTGCTACAGCACAAAGCGACATGAAAATATTACTGAAGAGCAGAAAATCTAATACAGACTGTAGTAATTTCTTCATCGGTAAAAGGATAGCAGCTTCTGCCTGGATCTTTTAGGAAATTGGTAATGAGGGATCGCGGCCTGCTTTTAATGTAAATATCGTAATCTCCGGCAATATTCCAACCCTGCCGGTTAAACCAACAAAACCAAAACCTACATTTACATATAATTGTTGTATGTTTTCCTGGTAATGACCAGCCCATTCATTATAAACATATTTTATAGGGCTATATTGAAAATGCGGGGTACGTACGCCAAATTGCATGCCATGGGTATGCCCGGCAAACATGGTATCAATTTGTGGGTACTTAGGTAATACCTCGGCCCGCCAATGCGATGGATCATGCGAGAGCAGGAGCTTTACCGGCAGGTCATCGGTGTTTTTTACGGCCAGGTCCATGCGCCCGTATTTGGGGAAGCGGCTGTATTCGCTCCAGTTTTCAATACCTAAGATCCCTATTTCTTCTCCGTTGATTTTTAAACGGCGATTTTCGTTCCTGAGCAGGTTCCAGCCCATGTTTTTATGGGTGGTTATCAGGTCATCATGATTTTTCTTTTTATCCGCCGGGGAGTTCCAGTCGCCATAGTCGCCATAATCATGGTTACCCAGGGTTGAAAAAACACCAAGGGGGGCTTTTACTTTAGCGAAAATGTCCTGGTAGCTGGTCATTTCCGATGCTTCATCGTTAACCAGATCGCCGGTAAAAAATATCAGGTCGGGTTTTTCATTCAACAGCATTTCAACACCACCGAGCACCGCTTTTTTATTATAAAAGCTGCCTGAATGAATATCCGAGATCTGCCCGATCCTTAAGCCATCAAAGGCCTTTGGCAGATTAGGCATATACATAGTTTGATACAGTACATGATAATCATACGAACCTTTAGGCATGGCCTTTTTTATAGCGGCCAGGGGAACGGTTGCGGCAAGCAGGCCTGCTTTTAAAAGAAACTCGGAACGGGGAATGGCATCATCAATATTAGTAGCAGAGGCAGGAGCAGTAGGGAGAGGAATTGAGGTGTCATTTTTTTTCCTTTTCAGCGCAATTTTTTGCCTGATATCATCGGCAAAAATGAATGGTATAAAAGTAAATTTACAGATGAGCAGGATAAATGTTACCAGTAAACAGGCTGCGCGTACACCCGTACCTGCTATGGTAATATAACCTGCAGTTAAAAGCGCGGCCACACACAAGGCCGAAAAGCCCCAATAAAAAATGGCGAATGCTTTTGATTGAAGCAATCGCCATTTTTTGAACGCGCCTCGGATACCGTATAAAACATACCGGTCGGCCAGCAGCTCAATTATGATCCAGAACAATATGCTTAGCGCCTTAAAAATCATAGAGCGCCATATATTTTAGTACCGGTCGTCGTCAATATCAAGGTCATCGTCATCGGGCTGCAAGTTAAATAAACTGTTAAACATATCCGAAAACGCGAAGCCATTATCCAGGAAACCTTTGTTCAATTGTGAAAATTCCGACAGGCCGTGAAGTACAAATTCCATCAGCAGCAATTGCTGGCTTTCGCCCAAACGCGGGTGGATCTTTTTTACAAGGTCTTTCAACCCCACAACTTCTTCCAGCGATTTTTTGTATTCCTGCATGGGCATATCATCAACCAAAGCTACATTGTTGCCATCGCCAAACCAGTTAATGATAGCTGCATATGGGTTAGGGGCTTTGGCTTTCTTAGCCTTTTCCGGGTCAGGGAAAAACGATAGCAGTAAGCTTTTGATGGCTTTACCTATCAGGATATTGGCCACTTTGCCTGGTCCCTCCAGTTCACCCTCATAAACCAGCTCAATTTTACCGGTGATGGCAGGTATCACACCTAAAAAGTCGGTAATACGTACAAAGGTAGTTTTTTCGTGGTTGATGATCATCCTGCGCTCTGCATTACTGATCAGGTTTTCATAGGCCGAAATGGTTAAACGCGCAGATACACCCGATTTTTTGTCGATATACTCGGAGTTACGGGCTTCAAAAGCAATTTGTTCCACCAGGTTTTTAACCAAACCATCAGCCTCAATAGCGATACGCTGATCATCGGTAAGGGACGCTTCCTGTTGCGTGATCTTGCGTGAAATCTCAACCGAACGCGGGTAATGTGTTAAAATCTGGCTCTCAATGCGGTCTTTAAGCGGTGTTACTATCGAACCACGGTTGGTATAATCTTCAGGGTTGGCGGTAAACACAAACTGGATATCCAGTGGTAAGCGTAATTTAAAACCACGGATCTGGATATCTTTTTCCTGTAGTATGTTGAACAGCGATACCTGGATCCGGGCCTGCAAGTCGGGCAGCTCATTGATCACAAAAATGCCGCGGTGCGCACGTGGGATCAAGCCGAAGTGGATCACACGCTCATCCGAATAGGTTAATTTTAAAGTAGCGGCTTTGATTGGGTCAACGTCACCAATTAAATCGGCTACGGTAACGTCAGGGGTGGCCAATTTTTCGGTATAACGCTCAGAGCGGTGGATCCAGCCAATAGGGGTGTCATCGCCTTTTTCGGTTATGATGCTATGACCATACCACGATATGGGGTTGTAAGGGTCATCAAACAATTCTGATCCCTCAATATATGGGATATATTCATCAAGCAGGTTAACCAGCAAACGGGCAATACGGGTTTTTGCCTGGCCGCGTAAGCCTAACAGTAAAATATTGTGACGTGACAAGATAGCAGTTTGCAGATCGGGGATAACAGTATCTTCAAATCCGATGATGCCCTCAAAGCCGCCTTCGCGTTTTTTAAGCTGTTCAATAAGGTTAGCACGTAATTCGTCTTTAACCGAACGGCTTTTATAGCCTGTTTGCTTTAACTGGCCGAGGGTTTTTATATCTAATAATTTACTCATTCTGTTTTTGTAGTCCGGAAGTCGGAAAGTCCGCAAGTCCGAATGTTTATTTTTAATTTAAAGGACAGTTGTTATTCGTATTTCAGACTTCCAGACGTCGGACTTCCGACTAAAGACTTACCTCACAGTCCTTCTTCTGTTTCTGATATAATCCTCAAAAATGTACTCACCAAGACCGTTCAGGGAACTGTAAAAGGCTTTGCCTCCGTTTGTTTCTGTGAATTTACGAACAAACTGCTGCAAATAAGGGTCTTTAGCTATCATAAATGTAGTAATAGGTATTTTTAACCGCTTACATTGGGCAGCCATGTTAAGGGTTTTGTTAACCACTTTCCTGTCCAAACCAATGCTGTTTTTATAATACCTGGTGCCTTCCTTTAAGCAGGTTGGCTTACCATCCGTAATCATGAAAATCTGCTTATTGTGCGTTTTACGGCGTCGGAGCAGATCGGTAGCCAGCTCCAAACCTGCATAGGTATTGGTATGGTAGGGGCCAACCTGCAAGTAAGGTAAATCCTGCAAGGTTATTGGCCATGCATCGTTCCCAAAAACAACAATATCCAGCGTGTCCTTAGGATATTTGGTGCGGATCAGTTCGGCAAGGGCCATAGCTACTTTTTTGGCCGGAGTGATCCTGTCTTCGCCATAAAGGATCATGGAGTGCGAAATATCGATCATGAGCACAGTTGAAGTAAGGGTTTTGTAGTCCATTTCCTCTACCTCAAGATCGCGTTCGGTCATCATGAAATCGCCTATACCGTGATTAACCTGGGCGTTGTGGATAGACTGGGTCATGTCTATCTGATCAAGGCTGTCGCCAAACTCAAACTCGCGGCGTTCAGCATTTTTTTCATCGCCCTGGCCTGATTGCGGCGAGCGGTGGTTGCCTTTGCCTGATTTTTTTAGCTTGCCGAAGATCTCCTCCAGAGCAGATTGCCTGATGCTTTGCTCAGTTTTTGCCGTAATCCGGAACTCGCCATTCTCATTATTTTCGTCGAGATAACCCTTTTGCTTTAGTTCATCGATGAAATCGCCCATGCCATAATCATCGTTAGTAAGGTTATATTGTTTATCGAGTTCGTTAAGCCAGGCTAAAGCTTCGCCTGCATCGCCCGATGTATAGTTGAGCAACTCGAGGAATAATTTTAACAATTCGTCAAATCCGCCTTTAGGGATTTGGTTGGGCTTAAATTTGGAAAATCCAAAACCACGCATATTTTGTCCTTTCTGTACATAAAGGAACGGAATATTTTTAGGAAAAGTTTCGCTGCGGAAGTGATAAAATAAATTGTTAGTTAAGTATGACAATTAGATTTTTGATTCCGGATATCCTATTAGCAGCAATAGCCTGTTAAACCAAATCCGAAATCCCAATTCCCAAATCCGAAATTAAATATACGCCAAACTATTCCGGAGCTCAGGCGGGTATACCGGGTTAGCGCCTCGCTGGCTGGCTACATATGAGCCAACGGAGCACGCTTTATCTACCACCTGCTGCATGGGTTTTCCCGAAAGGAGGCCGGATACAAATGTTGCCAGAAAGGCATCGCCGGCGCCTACCGTGTCGGCAACTTTTACCGGACACCCGGGACTGTCATAAAATTCATGGTCGTGCCATACCAGTGCGCCATGCTCGCCGCGGGTTACGCAAATGGTTTGGCTATGATATTTGGAACGGAACTCGCCAATTTGATCGTGCAGGGAAGCACTACTTCCACCGATGAGCAGGTTGGCTTCTTCCTCGTTCATTTTTACTACGTCGGCCCGGGCTACCAATGTTTCAATAGTTGACAGGGTGTAATGCGGCGGGCGAAGATTTACATCAAATATTTTTAGCGCCGGGGTTTCATCAAGCAGGTTTAATAAGGTTTCGCGGGTAGTAGCGGTACGGCAAGCCAAACTGCCAAACACAATGGCCCTGGCTGCCTGGGCTGCTTTAGTGAGTGCAGCCGATGGTTGTATGTTATCCCATGAAACGGGTTGTGGAATAATATAGGTAGCGGTATTGTTTTCATCAAGCTGTACGGTAACCTCACAGGTTGGAAATTCATCGTCCTGCTGAATTAGGTCCGAATACAGGTCATTGCTTTTTAAAAAGCCTATCAGTGCATCGCCCGAGTTATCCATACCCACAGAGCTCGCAAACGCTGTTTTTACACCCTGCTGTACCAGATGCCGGGCTACGTTCATGGGTGCGCCACCAGCTTTTTTTCCGTCGCCAAAAGCATCCCATAAAACTTCGCCGAAGCTTAATACCTGATTTCTCATAGTTAATTTGTTTTTTTACTGACGATGAAAACCAAATATACTGTATTAAGTTGGATTTTATTTTTTGTTTGAACCATGATTTTAGTCATTTTTAGGATTAATGGATTTACTTTGCCGATATAACAACAGGTAATCTGTTAATCGGGCAAATCGTGAATCAGAAAATTGTATACCTTTATTATATGAAAATAATATTGCTGGGTTTTGTGTTTATGTTTGCTGCCACAGGGTGCTTTGCGCAGAACAGGCAAGCTATTCTGAAAGTAATGCACACACAGGAGGAGGCCTGGAACCGGGGCGATATTGAAGCGTTTATGCAAACTTACTGGAAATCAGATTCGTTGGTTTTTGTAGGAAAAACGGCGCCCGCTTACGGCTGGCAAACAACACTTGATCATTACAAACAAACTTATCCGGATAAGGCTGCCATGGGGCAGCTTAGCTTTAACATCATACAGCTAAAGGTATTGGATGCAACCAATGCTTTTGTTTTGGGAGGATGGAAACTAACCCGTGAAAAAGATACACCAGGTGGCTATTTTACGCTATGGTTTAGGAAAATTAATGGTGAGTGGAAGATAGTTTGTGACCACACCTCGTAAAAGAGATCAGGGTTGGAGATAAAAGGTTAAGTTGATAAATACGGGGATTTGGAAGCGTGGGAATTAGCGATTCCTCTCTTGAGAGTGGAATTTAAAAGATACCGGATCGCAAAAATACTACTGCATGAAAAGAGGTTTAGTAATTGGGAAGTTTTTGCCGCTCCATATTGGGCATATGGCTTTGATTGGTTACGCGCTTGACCATTGTGATGAGCTTGTAGTGGTTATTGGTGCCAGTGATGATGAGCCCATTGATGGAAATATCAGGCTTGATTGGCTCGAAAAAACTTACGCAGGTAATGACAAGGTTAAACCTGTATTATTAAGCTATGATGAAGCTATGCTGCCGGGTGCGGGCGACTCGATAGAAAATATGTCGAGACTTTGGGCCAGCTATCTTAAAAAGAAGCTGCCGCCTATTGATGTGATATTTGCTTCAGAGGCCTATGGCGCTTATATGGGGCGGTTCCTGGATTGTGAAAGCGTTATTTATGAAGAACCCTGTAAAATTGTACCGGTGCCAGCGGCAAACATCAGGGAAGAGCCTGACTTATACCTGCATCTTTTACCCGATGTGGTTAAGGATTACTATAAAAAATCAGGCTGAATAATTCTGGCGGCAATATTTTACAGGCGTTATTCCCGATCAATCCTTAGCAAACCAGTTCCGCTTAAAATCGGAGGGATTCTTTCCAACTATCTTATTAAAGAGTTTATTAAAATATGATAAGCTTTCAAATCCCACAGCGTAACAGGTTTCAGTAACGTTTTTATCCTGCATGAGCAGGTTTTTGGCTACATCAACACGGTATTGGTTCACGAAATCGGTGAAGGTCATTTTAGTTTGTTTTTTAAAATAGCGGCAAAAAGCCGCTGTAGTAAAGTTCACTTTAGCCGCCACTACATTTACATCGGGTTTAAGATTGTAATTACTGCCGATATATTCATAAATAGCCCCCATCCTGATCTTATCTTTTAAAAAAAACTGCAGGTTCGGCTCGTCGTTGTTTAAAATCGTAAATTCTTTTGAACCAGCCAGTATGTTAAAGATCTCCATTAACCCCATTAACTGCTGAAAAGAATCCATCCCCGGTAAAAGTTTCAGTTTTCGCACTGCTGTAGTCCTGGTATCTCCATAAAAAGCAATACCGTTGGCGGCTTTTTTGAAAAGCTGCCCGATGGTCGAAAATTCGGGAGTGATGCCTATTGCCGTTCCCATGAAATCTTCTTTTAGCTGCACCACTATCTGATGGTATTCGCTCCGCAGCCGGTAATCAAAGTTGAGGTGGGGGAGGTTACTGCCAATAAGCACCAGGTCATGCTGGGTGTAGCCGGAAATGTGTGAACCTACGTGCCTTATCCCTGCATCTGCCTCAACATAAACCAATTCGTATTCGGGGTGATAATGCCACAGAAAAGTGTTGCGAAGCCGGGGTGAAAAGAGTTTGAACGATTTGCCAGGTTCAAAATTAATCTTCTCTAACTGGATCTTATCCATGCTATATTGAGCATTAAGTTTTAGTAAAGGTAAACAAATGATCAATATAAAGCAAATTTTGGTCATTGTACAGGATAATCCATCTTCCATGCCAACCTAAATTTGAGTTATAAATCAAAAAAAAATGATGAAGACCGAAAACGCAACCATGACCATGGCAACCACGCCGGCGAATGCACATAAAGAGATCCCTGGTAATCCGTCAACCGCTAAATCAAGCCAGATCCGCCTGAATGAACGTAAAAACAATGCACCGCTGAAAGTGCTTAGCGAGGCCGATTGGCAATTTTGGATAGAGAATGGTTATGTGATCATCAAAAATGCAGTACCTAAAGAGCAGGTGAAAAAGCTGGCTGATTATCTGTGGCAATATGAAGATAAGGATGCCAATGATATCACTACCTGGTATAAAAAGCCCAATGCCCAAATGCAAATGAGCGAGTTGAACAATACGGGCATGGTTGAAATTTATAATCAGCAGTTTATGTGGGATAACCGGCAATATCCTAAAGTACATGCGGCTTTTACAGATATCTGGGGTACCGAAAAGCTATGGGTAACTATTGACCGGGCCAATCTGAATTTTCCGCTAAGGCCTGGCTTTGAATATAAAGGTTTTATTCATTGGGATTATGACCCGGAAACCAAACCTCAAAATGTGCAGGGCGTACTGGCCCTTGCCGATCAGACTGATGAAAACATGGGTGGTTTTCAATGTATCCCGGAACTATATCGTACATACGATACCTGGAAATTAACCCAACCCGAAGATAGGGATCATTATAAACCTGATACCACCGGTTTTGAGACTGTGAAAGTGAAACTGGAAGCAGGTGATCTGCTGATATTTAACAGTTTGCAGCCGCATGGCATAAGACCTAATACCAGTGCAGATAAAGTGCGTATAGCGCAGTATATATCCATGATGCCCGCCCAGGAAGACAATGAAGAGCTAAGACAATGGCGCATTAACAGTTGGCAAAGCCGCGAAGCCATGCAGGGCTACGCTTTTCCGGGCGATCCGCTGGAACGGGAAAAGCAAAATCCGGTAGCTGAGCTTAGCGATCTGGGTAAAAAACTTTTGGGCTTGGAGCGTTGGTAGATTGTATCTCATATACACGTTTTCGGGAGCATTTGATAAACAAGCTGGTTGTGAAGACACGGTCGTGGGTATAAAACAAAATAGCGATGGACAAATCCATCGCTACTCAATATCATGCCTTAAGACTAAAAACGTAAGACTTTCGACTTTAAAAAGGTTTCCCTGCGGCAAGCTCTCTATTAGCCCATTTAACGGCCAGTCCTTCGCGGTATTTAGCATATTTGCCTTTGAACATCATTTTTAGAGCGCTATCAACACCACCTTTAACGGCCAGGTTGTATAGGCTTGCCGCTTTACGGCTTATGCTGGCATCCCATGCGCGAAGGCTGAGTGAGTATGAACCATCCACATATTTCATCCAGTGCCAGTAGCCGGTTGGCATAAACAGGGTATCGCCATGTTCAAGGAAAACTTCAATACCTTCTACACCGTCAAGTGCCGGGAATTTTTTGACATCAGGATTTAGTACATCATAGTCCTCCAGTGCATACGTGGCATTGGGGATACAGTACAGGCGGCGCTTCCACTTGTTTTCAAATAGGATCACATGCTTACGCCCTCCAAAATGGGTATGGAAAATATGCGGAAGATCAATATCGTAGTGTAAAAAAGTAACCGAGTTTGAACCTCCGAAAAACATGGCGGGCATGCTTTCCAAAAAGCCCCCCATCAGGTCCTTAGGTAATACAATATCATCCAAAAGTTGTGGCGCTTGCTTAAATATGTTAAAGAAAAAAATCCTTAACTCGGTTGGTTTACTGCGGATAAGGTCGATATATTCATCAAAGGGCATTTCAGTTGCCGACGAATTGATGGGTTTTGACGGATCGGCCTTTGAATTATCGTACAATGGCACTACTTTATTGCCAACAACCTGCTTTAAATATTCGGGTGTCCATTTTTCGCGGGCAGGCCAGCTTTTGGTAAGCCCTTTGATAACCAGCGGGCGACGAGGGTCTAAATAATTCTTCTTGAAGTCTTCGGGAGAAATATTTTCAACCGTATCGATCGGGTTAAGAATGAAGCACATAATAGTTTATTACTTTAGGGGGATTACGCTTATTTTAAAATAAAGTTACAATATTGTTTCTTACTCGTTTAAAAGCATTCAAAATAACGAAATAAACCCCAAAGTAGTATAAATATATCTTAATATTATGGCCTGCCTGATACAAGGGCGTTGTTAGCGCGTTTGATAGCCAGGCTCTCCTTCCAATCCATTGGTACCGATTTTGAAATTGTGCTGACAGTTGGATTTTAGTGGCAGTACGGAGCCGCGGTGGTAGTAGGAAGTTGCAGATGCAGTTTGATGGAGTATAATCAAAAAGAATATTTTGGCTATCGGCATCTGATCATTGTACCGCTTGTATAACTGCCACTGCCAACTGCTTCTGCCATTACAAACTGCAACCGGCTTAATTGGGTTTCAAAACCGAATTAACTACCTGGATAACGCCGTTGCTTTGTGCAACATCGGCTATGGTAATGAATGATTTGCCCCCTTTTTCGTCAACAAGGTAAAGTTTTGCACCCTGCGACATCACAGTAAGCGTGCCGCCGCTCAGTGTGTTAAGCTCCAGTTTACCTTTGCCCTCTTTTACTTTGGTTAACAGCTCGGCCGAGGTTAATTTGCCGGGCACCACATGATAAGTAAGCAGTTTAATAAGATTGGCCTTGCTTGCGGGTTTCATCAGGTTGTCAACCGTGCCTGCAGGAAGCTGGGCAAAAGCTTCATTAGTAGGTGCAAAAACAGTATACGGCCCGGCCGCTGATAGGGTAGGCGCCAAACCAGCAGATTTAATGGCGTTTACCAGCGTGGTATGGTCTTTTGAGCCGGATGCGTTTTGTACGATATTTTTAGCGGGCGACATGACGGTACCGCCTACAGTTTTTTGGGCGAAAGCTTTTGGGGCTATGGTAATAGCTATAAACGATAGGGCGATAATGAGTACTTTTTTCATAATTGCAGGCATATAAAACATTGCGATTTGATAAATATAAACAGTTTTTAAAACCATTTTGCTTTGTAACAAAGTACTGACTGTAAAAAAACTCAAAGGTTTAGAAAAATAATCCGGCTGCAATATGATCGGCATACAGTTTACCTGTTGCGCTAAGATAAATAACATTATCTTTTTGTATGATCCATTCCCTATCGAAATATTCGGCGGCAGCTTTGAGTAATTCGGCTGATGCGCCTTTGGCTATCTGGTTGAGCTTAACCAGTTCAAGGCCCCAGATTGTGCGTAATGAGGTCATGATATATTCGTTCAGGCGGTTCTCTTCGGTTAGCTCCTCGGTTTCGGCCTGTAGTTTTCCGGTTTCAAGCGCCTGCATGTATTTCGTGTTGTTAGCGATGTTCCACTGCCGTGTATCGCCGTTATAAGAATGCGCCGAGGGGCCAATTCCTAAATATTTTACCCCTTTCCAGTAATTTGAATTATGACGGGAGTATTGGCCGGGCTTGCAAAAGTTGGAGATTTCGTAATGTTCAAACCCATGTGCCTGCATGGCATCCATCAGCACTATAAATTGCTCTGCGCTTTGTTGCTCATTCATGGGGAGCTGTTTTTTTTTGCTAATAAAGGCTGCCAGTGCAGTTTGCGGTTCAACCGTCATCGAATAGGTAGACACATGCGGAACATTAAGCTCAAATACCTTATCTAGGTTTTGCTTCCATTTGGTATCACTGAGCATGGGATAACCGTAAATGAGGTCGACCGTAATATTTTCAAATCCGGCGTCCTGGGCGCGTTTTACTGATGATTCTGCTTCCTGGCCGCGGTGTACACGGTTCATCCAAACCAGGTCCTCGTCAAAAAACGACTGGATCCCTATGCTGAAGCGGTTAACCGGTGTTTGTTTAAGGGCTTTGAGTTTGTCGGGTTTCAGATCATCGGGGTTGGCCTCCAGGGTTATTTCGGCCACGGAAGATACGGTGTGGAGTTCGGTTAGCGTGTTAATGATCCTGCTGATTTCGTCGCCATCCAAAACAGAAGGGGTGCCGCCACCAAAGTAAATGGTTTCGATGGTTTCACCGTTGAGGTAACCTTTTTGCAGCTTGATCTCACTGATCAAAGCATGCAGCATTTCATCTTTGTACTTCAACGATGTACTAAAATGGAAATCGCAATAATGGCAAGCCTGCTTGCAAAAAGGGATATGTATGTAAATACCTGCCATTTGGCAAATGTAAGCGCAATTACGGGTTTCTGAATATTTATATTGACAAGGAATATTTTGTTCCGGGCACCCGGGTCACTGAGTCAGACAAAGATAATCTTAAGATCATGCACTTTGCAGTTTAAGAGAGAACGAATTAAATTTTTCAGGCCACGGTTATAAGCAGCCTGTCAAAGTAAATTATAACCTGTTAGACTACTTTGATCAATATTGGGTCAAGAATTTAATTATAAATTGAAGTGCTTTATTATTCACCTTAAGCGATATTTTCCCAAAAGAGATGGCTTTAGTTCAGGACATAGATGAAGATTTGTTAGACAAACTATATGATAAGGACAAGTGGGTATTTCTTGACCTCAGGCTTTATCCGGTTTCCTATTGAATTACTTGTTGTTTTACCATGTCTTTAAGGATCAGTTGCCCGTATTCATGGCCAAGGGCCTCTGAATCAGATGGATTAAAAGACTGTGTTTGTACAGAGTAGATCAATTGTTGGGTGTCCATTTCATAGAGGTTACTTTCCCAAAAGTACCGGGTATTTGTCACATAGTATCCGGGCTCATAAATGCGGCGGTATATTGCTGTATGGTACCCCCAGAAATGATTGTAATAATAGCTATAGGGTGAATAGTAATAAATATGGCCCGGGACATAGCTTTTTTCTTTCTCCTTATCGAGCATTACGATAGTGATAACAGCGTCAATTCCGTCATTTTTAATTTTGCTCATTGCCGTTTGCTCGTCCATTTTGTCGAAGGCTTTGGGGCCATATTCCTGCATTGATGCTACAGCATTATAACCCCGGGCCTTTAAATCGCCCGCCATATGGTTTTCCATGTTCTCTTGAAGAGTCCGGTCTGCGGCCCGGACAAGTCCTAATACCAGTATCTTATTATATTTATGGGGGACAGCATTTTTGGCTTTCCAGGAGCTTGTAATTTTGGATGTGGCGCATCCGGCCACGATCAGTAACAGGGCTATGCCCGTCAATTTTATTCTTTTCATAACTTACAGCTTTAAATAAACGACTGTAAATTATAAGTATTTAGTGTGATGCAAAATGATTGCGGTTATACTATGAAATGATAAAAATTACATTACAAACCTCGATGTGAATTTGGTATGGCAGTCATTTTTTGCTGAGCAAGCGCAAAAATATGAAGCGGTTAATCACCGGTGCTTTTTACGATTCAAGTTGAGTTTTTAAATTTTTGGCCCGCAGAGGTCTTCCCCTCGCGCACGCAAGGTATGCGTACATTTAAAGATAGTAAAAGTAAGGCCGGGCACTTGATTTGGTGGGGGGCATTTTAAAAATACTCTTACACCCGAACTTAGCATGAAATTGATTTCCCGGTTATGACGATTTTTTTGCCAGGACTATGCGTACGGCCGATAGCGTATTGGCAATCGCAGCAAAACCGGGTGCCGATGTGGTGCTGGTAAATGCTTGTTTCATAGCCCTAAACCATTTCCCGGGCAACAACGATAGCGATTTTACGGTGAGTAACAAATGTTGAAAACGAAATGCTTTTATGGCCACGAGCTTTAAATGAAAAAAAAGGGTAGCCTGAAATTCTTTGTTTTACGAAATTGAGGAAACAAGTAAGGAATTATGATTGCTTTAGGAAGGCGTCTGTTATACAGCGCCTCATTATGCTCTAAAAATGAAATTTGGTGGTTAATCAAAATCCATCGCGTATTATTCAATATTTAAAAGAATGATTATTATCATTCTTTTGTAATTAACTTCAGAATATCTTTATAAAAGGGCTAACACAACTTAATTGATATAATTTATAGCTCTTTCATTTCGGGCCTATTGTAAGCACCAATTTAAATAAGGCATAACCATATGAGCGATTTTAAAAAAATATTAATAGCAACAGATGATGGCCCGACATCTGAAATTGTTGCACTAAAAGGATTTCAATTAGGAAAGAAACTCAATGCGGAAATCGCATTAGTAAGCGTTGTTGACACAACAGTTTTAGTAAGCGAAACCGGGGCAACAAGTCAGGAATTGGCAGAAATTATTAAAAGTAACCATGTTGATAATCAACAAATATTAATTGAAAAAGTATTTGGTGATTTTAAAATTTGGTCATTTGTGGAACAAGGAAATCCTTATGAGGCTATTCTGAGAGTTGCAAAAGAATGGGAAGCTGATTTAGTAGTACTTGGAACACATGGCAGAACCGGGTTATCCAGTTTATTGGTAGGTAGTGTATCGGAAAAAGTGATCAGGCATTCAACAATACCCATATTTATTGTACCGACAAAACATGATTGAAAAACTATTTCCCGGTACTCATCACGCAGAAGAAACTGTCCGCAGGTCTATTGTAAAAGCTATCAGTTATAGGGCCGCCATTTTAATTCTTGATTTCGCAGCCATCTATCTGTTTACCGGACAAATAAAAGTTGCGGTTGGTTTTATGATAGTCAGTAACGTTTACACCACTATCGGTTATTTTTTTTATGAAAGAATTTGGGATAAAATTAGATGGGGTAAAATTATTTATAAAACAACAGATCAATAATGGGGGTACAGTGCCTGTAGTTTTACCACCTATTTACCCGTATACAATGCTTTGATATGTATAGTGTCATCATTAATAATAAAGAGCATCACGGCGAAGCAGGTCAGACTATTCTGAACCTGCTTCATCGCATTGGCGTTGATGTGCCGGCTCTTTGCTATGATGAGCGCCTGCATCCTTTTTCTGTTTGTCGTTCATGCCTGGTGAAGGTAAAAGGCCAGGACCAATTGCAACCGGCCTGCCGCACCCTCCTTACTGATAAAATGGTAGTGGAAACACATACTTCTGAAATTGAGGATTATAGGAAAGGCATATTGCAAATGTTGGCGAGGGATTATCCTTTTTCTGAGGTAACAAGATTCCCGCAAAAGGAATTTCATCAATGGCTAAAACATTACGGCATAACAGAAGAAACTAAAAATACAACCACCCCGGTTATTGATAGTTCACATCCCTATATGCAAGTGGATATGGGACGTTGCATTAACTGTTCAAGATGCGTAAAGATATGTGATGAGCTACAGGGACAGTTTGTATGGCATATCATAAACCGTGGCGATAAGACTAAAATTATTTCCGATTCTAAGAGTTTGTTCGCCGAAAGCTCATGCGTAAGTTGCGGCGCATGTGCTGATGCATGCCCTACTGGGGCCATTGAAGACAAGCAGGCGATCAAATTGGGTACGCCCGACGAGATAACAAGATCAGTTTGTGCTTATTGCGGGGTGGGATGCGAAATAGAAATTGGAGTAAAAGAGCAGAAAATTGTAGGGGTACATCCTGCCAAAAATGCCCTGGTTAATAAGGGACATCTTTGTGTTAAAGGTCGTTATGCATGGGAATACATGTATGCCGGCGACCGGATCACACAACCTATGATACGATGCGCCGGTAAATGGAAGAAGGCATCATGGGATGAAGCCATTAAGTATTGCGCGGAAAGATTAACATCGATCTCCAAAAAGCACGGAGCTGACAGCATAAGCATCATCGGCTCGGCAAGAGCCACTAATGAAGACAATTACTGTATACAAAAATTTGCGCGGGCTGTTATCGGGACAAATAATGTGGATAATTGCGCCAGGGTTTGTCACCAGCCTACAGCCAAAGCCATGAGCATGGTTTTGGGCACAGGCGTGTCCACAAATTCTTTTGATGACATTGAAAGGGCAAAAACAATACTGGTTGCAGGAGCTGATACCACCGAGAGCCATCCGGTAGTAGGTGCAAGAATTAAGCAAGCTGCAATTAAAGGCGCTAATCTCATCGTGATAGATCCACGGAGAACAGAACTGGCAGAATATGCCACCTTTCACCTTCAGTTAAAGCCGGGAACCAATATCCCTTTATTTCATGCAATGGCCCACGTTATAGTATCCGAAAAGTTGCATAACGAAGAATTTATTATAAACAGAACCGAAGGATGGGATGAGTTTAAAAAATTTATAGCAGAATGGACACCGGAAAGAGCAGCGAAAATCTGCGGTGTTCATCCACGCCTGATAAGAGAATCGGCCCGCCTGTTTACACAAAAATCCCCGTCCATGTGTTTTCACGGTCTTGGGTTAACGGAACATACGCAAGGGACGGAGAATGTTATGGCGCTCATAACAATTGCACTGCTTACCGGGAATATTGGTAAAGAAGGTGCTGGCATAAACCCTTTACGCGGGCAAAATAATGTGCAGGGATCGGCTGTTATGGGCTGCGACCCTGCGGTATATACCGGGATGGCCTCCGTAAAAACAGAACGAAAAAGATTTGAGGAGCTATGGAAGACAGATCTTCCAGCCACCCGGGGATTAACTCTCCCTGAAATGCTTGATGCCGCTGTAACGGGAGATTTAAAGGCAATGTGGATCATAGGGTATGATGTTTTTTTTACTATGCCCAACTCAAAGCATACCAAAGAAGCTTTTGATATGCTTGATTTTATTATTGTTCAGGATATGTTTATGAACGAAACGGCGAAAAAGTTTGCCGATGTTTTTTTACCCTGCGCTTCTTCTTTTGAAAAAGAGGGAACCTTCATGAATGCGGAAAGAAGGATTCAAAAAGTAAGAGCTGCAGTATCCCGGCCACAAGAAGTGAAAGCAGATTGGGAGGTTGTTTGCATTATGGCGGCTGCGATGAAAAAAAAGGAACTATTTAACTTCTCATCTGCACAGGACATATGGAATGAAATAAGAGATACCTGGAGTGCAGCCTATGGTATAACTTATGAGCGGTTGGATAATAATGGTATCCAATGGCCCTGTCCAACTACAGATCACCCCGGAACAACCATTCTTCATACCGAAACTTTTCCACGAGAAGGCGGCAGGGCAAAATTATCAATAATTGAATTTTGCCCTACTCCTGAACAGGTAACACCCGCATATCCGTTTATCCTGATAACCGGCAGGACGCTTTATCATTTTAACGCAGGTAACATGACCTACAGAACAGCCAACAAAGATATTTGCCGTGCAGATTTGCTTCACTTAAACCCAAAAGATGCAAATATCATCGGCTTGCAAGATGGAGATACTGCAAGAGTGGTCAGCAAATATGGCGAGGCCTCCCTGACTGTATGTATTGATAAATCGTTAAATAAAGGTGAGGCATTCAGTACATTTAATGATGCCCGGGTTTTTATCAATAAAATAACCAGTCCGCTGCGGGACAAATATGTGCAAACACCCGAATACAAAATCACAGCGGTTAGAATCGAAAAATGGTCGGCGTGAAGCACGTATGCAGGAGAAAGGGGCGAATATATACTACCTTTTCTAATAAAATGATCTTTCTGCCTCATTCATGTTGCGTTCAAAAGATTCTACCGGCCCGATCGTAACGCTGTATGCGGACAGTTATTGATCCCCTTGCCCAAGGCGGGCGTAAAAACTTTTTTGAATGCTGTATCTTTTGCAAACGTGCTTTTTATGTACACGTTAACCTTCTCCTTGTTAACGGCCTCCAGTCTTCCCACCGCTTTGCGGTTTAATATGGTCATTTAAAGGTCTCCCGTACTTTTTCTATCAAGGGCAAAAGGATCACATATAGCAAGATAATGCCGTAACCACAACCCAGTTGAATGCAGGTTTGATTTAACATTTTTTTGGGGTGCCGGCTGATCTGGTTTTTATAATTTAAAGATGGTCTGCATTCCGTCCGCAGAAAATGCGGTGGCATCTTTAAAATGTGATCTTAAACGAGTTCCGGGATCGATGACAAGCATCATTTGAGATTCTGATATTGATCATTTATAAACTGTGTGCTATTCAGGTACTTTGTTAATAAAATTCACCGATGAAAAATAAAAGAAACGATAGCAGGCCTGTACCGCCGGAAGCTCCCTCGGTGCCGCCACAACCGGAAGTAAAACCTTCTGCTGAGCCCGTAGTACCCGTCTCCCCGGCCGAAGCTCCTGCTACAAAGCCCCAAGAACTGCCTCAGGAACCATCGCCCTATGATTTTCCCCCTCCTGGAGAAGGCCTTTTTCCGGAACTATTTTGAAAAAGTTTGAACCCAGCGATCATGAAGATAGCAGCAGACAACGAAACCTTGAAAACGATCTTTAAAAGAAGAGCGGTGCGGCAATATCTGCAGGATATGCCCGATGATGATATCCTGGAAAAGGTAATAGATGCCGGACGAATGGCCCCTTCTGCCATGAACGGGCAACCCTGGAAGTTCTATATCGTGACCCACAGGGATACCATCACATCATTTTCTAAGGCGATTGGCAAGGTTGCGTTAAAAGCAGTTGCACATGCTGCGGTTAAACATCCAGTGAAAACGCTCAAAACACTGTTGCATTTTTCACCAGGGCCTGTTGGCCTGGAATCCGACGATCCGATCTTTCATGGCGCGCCGGTCGTTGTATTTATCACCTCGCCCAAAGGGAATGAATGGGCGGGCCTGGATATCGGTATGTGTGCGCAAAACATGATGCTGGCCGCCAAATCGCTGGGCCTGGATAGCTGCCCTGTAGGGTTTGGTAAATACATTGAACAAACACCGGTTTATCATAAGCTTGGGATACCATCCGCAGAAGAAGTTGAGTTGGCGATCATTTTCGGTTACGGCAATGAAAAACCCGATCCGCACCCGCGGGCGAAAAATAATGCCATCTTTATTGACCGGATGGAATGCTGCTGAGGCCCCGGTTATCAGGCGGGTAACGTATACCTTTCCAATATTGCATTAAATATATCGCTTCGTGACGCAATAGCGTTGAGCCCTGCATTCTCTATAATTTCCGAGCATAGTGTAATACAGTTACTTAATTGCATGATGGAGGCCATTTTTTGACCGGGAATTTTCAGCGGCCTTTGAACGCCATCAGTTACCGCTTTGCGGATACTTTTTCAGTATATGCCGAACCAGGCTATTTCGCGTTAAAAGGTCATTATAAAAGGGAAGCGATATCGGAACGTATCCTTATTTTACGTTGTCCATACGTTACAGCGTGGATCTCTGACGTTATGCCGCTCTTCAAAATTGTGATCAGGGTCATAAGGATTCATGACTAAAGACATGGGCGTTTTCGCTGCTTCCTGTATCTTTATCTTATACAAAAGAAGGTTTAATCAACAATAATTTAGATTGATAGTTATGAACAATTTAGCAAACAAGGTGGCTATTGTTACTGGCGCCGGTTCAGGAATTGGCAAGGCAATAGCCGTTTTGTACGCCTCGGAGGGCGCTAAAGTTGTGGTTTCCGATATCGATGAAAAAGGAGGAAAGGAAACACTTGCAACGATCAAAGCAAAAGGCGGAGATGCCATTTTTGTTAAAGCGGATACCTCTGTTCCGGATGAGCATAAAAAGCTGGTTGAACAAACTGTCCAGCAATTCGGTGGCCTTCATATCGCGGTTAACAACGCCGGGATTGGCGGTCCGTTAAATACTGTTAGTGAGTATCCGCTCGATGGCTGGGACAAAGTTATTTCAATTAACTTATCCGGCGTCTTTTATGGGATGCACTACCAGATCCCGGCCATGGCCCATTCTGGGGGAGGAAGCATTGTGAATATGGCTTCTATTTTGGGTAAGGTAGGTACCAAAAGTTCGCCGGCTTATGTGGCCGCTAAACATGGCGTGATTGGCTTAACAGAGGCCGCAGCATTGGAATACGCTGATCAGGGAATACGCATCAATGCTGTTGGTCCGGGCTATATTCAAACCCCGTTGCTGGATATCCTGGACGATACAACCATCAACCTGCTTAAGGGATTGCACCCGATGGGCCGGCTGGGCAAGCCTGAGGAAGTGGCCGAACTGGCGCTTTGGCTTAATTCTGACAAAGCGTCCTTCGTTACCGGGTCTTACTATAATGTCGACGGAGGTTATTTAGCGCAATGATCTGATCAGATAAAACGATCATGGCTGGCCCGAAAAAACAACAACTGTTCAGCCCTGCGCGTATTTTGTTTTACACGCTGTCCGTCGTGGTATTTTATCTTGTCATTCATTATATCGGTAAGCTGAGGGACATTCGCACGCTATTGCTGCAGATGAGCATGGTCTGGCTTTTGCTGGCCCTGGCGGCTCAACTAACAACATATCTGTTCAATGTACTGATTCTCCGCACACTTCTGAACGGTCAAACCGGGGACGCTGATATTCTGACCCTATTTAAGCTGTCAGTAGTGATCATGTTTGTTAACCAGGCGTTACCGACAGGGGGAATAAGCGGCAATAGCTACATATTCGGCCAGCTGGTCAAAAGAAAGGTTCCGGCATTGGCCGCATTTAAGGCCCTGGTCCTGGAGTCTATTTGCTATTATATGGCTATTTTGGTGCTGTTAGCTGCTTTTTATGGCTGGTACGCCTTTCATACCGTAAGGGTAAACCGTGTTATCAGTTATACGGTGGGCACCGGGATTGTATTTTTTACAGCGTTGAGCATACTGATGCTTATCGTCGCCGACAGGCGAGCACTCTCTTTTATTTTCCGGAAACTGAAACGGTACAAATGGCTTAGGCGGCATATTGCAAAAGCCAGTCTTTTGTCTTCAAGAAAAGGCGAACAAACCAACTGGCGGGCCTTATTCAAAAACAACGGCTCTGTCACCACTGCGGTCATGCTACAAATGGCTATCCTCATATTTGATGCCCTAACCGCCTTTGCAATCCTGCAGGGCTTTCATGTAACACTTGAGGGCTCCAAAATTATGCTCGGGTTACTTTTGACCCTGGTTATCGGTTCATTACCCATTTCGCCGGGTGCGCTAATCGCTTACGAAAGCGCGATGACCTTGTTTTTTACGCTGCTGGGAGTACCGGTACACGCAGCGCTGGTCTTAACCCTGCTTTTTCGCTTTTTCACGTTCTGGCTGCCTATCCCGGTGGGGCTGTTCCTTTACCGGGACCTCCGACGCGGCTAAGCCTGGCCCAGGATCATATTCCAATGTGCGCTCCGTCATTTACCGGAGGCTGAACAATTGGTATTTTGCAGTAGTCATTAGTTGATATACTATTTATGAAAAGCATACTTGTATTGACAGACCTTTCAAAAAACGCTGCGTACGCGGCCGAATCTGCGACCTGGCTCGCCGATCAACTGCATGCCGGGCTGGTGTTATGGCATTGTGAACCGAAGATTCCGGTCATGCCGGGCTACGCCGGGGGAGCCATGATCGCCCGCGCAATACTTGGACCCGATGAGGGCAAAGAAGCCGTTCACGATGCTTTATCGAAACTGGAAGACCATATTTCCGGCACGGGCGGCAAATATAAACCACAGCTCAGTGCCCGTTATTGTGAAGGTAGCCTTCAGGAAGAACTGCGGAAGGAAATTGCCGGACAAGCATTTGAGATGATCGTGATAGGTGCCTCCACCGATTGTGCGGCCGATCATGTTTTTTTTGGTAGTGATACCTGGAAGGTTATAGAAACGGCAAATTGCCCGGTACTCGTCGTGCCACCGAAAGCTGGCCTGGACCAGCTATCTAAAATCGTTTTTGCCACCGATTTTGAACCTGAGGACTTGAAGGCGATCCTTTACCTGGAGGAATTAAGCAAAACCCTGGATTTCCAAAGTGAGATCGTTCACGTTACCCTGAACGGTGAGAACGATGAAGGAAAGATCGAAAAGGAAAATGCGTTCAGCCGTCAGTTGGTGGAGCTAAAACGTCCTGTTTCCATTAAAGGGATCAGGGGAAAGGAAGTGGTCGGTCGTTTGAATCGGCTCTGCGTGCAAACCCGCGCGGATCTGCTGGCCATGACCCATCATCAGTACACTTTTTTTAAACGGCTGTTCAGTGACAGCGTAGCGAAAAAAGAACTCGCACATCAGAAGATACCGTTGTTGGTGTTCCCGGTTTATCAAAAAAAATCATGATCGTCATTGTATTTGGACTTTTTTCCATAAAAAACCGCTGAAGAATGCAGTCGGACACGGGAAAGTACCCCTATTGATCTGTGCTGAAAATTCACTTCGCCATGACAGAATTTAGCCGTCGTACCTTTACCGGCACAGGCCTGGTTATAGTAATCATGTCTGCCACTTGGTGTGGCCCTTATAGTTTTATGACGCTGTTGTTGCTGATCGACCTGCTCAGCCTCATGGAATTTTACCGCCTGCTGGAAATACCTGGTGCAAGGACTTCGAAGATAGGCGCCGCTTTGTTGTCTATGGTCCTGATGCTTTCAGGCTTTGGCGCCATAACCCATTTAACCAGTTGGAAATGGATGCTCATGGTGATGCCCGTCGCTTTCGGCATTTTTGTCACAGCGCTTTACCGCCCCGCCCAAAAGCCTTTTCATGGGTTGGCCATTACCTTTTTAGGTGTCATTATAATCACGTTACCCCTTTGTTGCTTCGCCGCGATCCCATTTTTAGCCAGGCCGCACGGCAGCTACCATTTCGCGCTGCCCGCGGGTTGTTTTTTGTTGTTATGGGCCAATGATACAGCTGCCTACCTGTCCGGACGCTGGCTGGGCAGGCATCCGCTGTTTTTGCGGATATCTCCAAAAAAAACCTGGGAGGGCAGTGTGGGTGGCCTGGCCGCGGCCTTAACCGCAGCATGTGTGCTTGCTCAGTTTTTCACGCTTTTAAGTCCAACGGAATTAGCTATATTGTCGGTCACGATCGTCATCACCGGCACTTTTGGCGACCTGGTTAAATCGCTGCTTAAACGAAGCCTCGATATCAAAGATTCCGGTACGATCCTTCCGGGCCATGGCGGGATGCTGGACCGGTTCGACAGCCTGTTAGGTTCGGCACCATTTATTTTTGCTTATTTAATCTTGTTGGCATGGTGAGCAACAAAGTCTACCGGGTGGTTAACCTGATCACTTTTTACCGACTGGTTGCCGCACCGCTGTTATTGTTCCTGCTCCTGACAGGACAGTTCACTGTTTTTAAATGGTTGTTGGCCCTGAGCTTTTTTACAGATGCCATCGATGGCTGGCTGGCCCGCAGTTTTAAAGTGATTAGCCTGCTGGGAGCGCGCATCGATTCAGTTGCCGACGACCTGACCATACTGGTGGCGATCCTGGGTATCCTCCTGTATCGGCCCGGCTTTTTGCGCGGCGAATGGCTACTGGTTGGGGGCATGACCCTGCTCTATGTTATGCAGAACTGCATGGCACTGATCCGTTATGGTAAACTGACCAGTTTTCATGCTTACGCTGCAAAGGTCGCCGCTGTACTGCAGGGGGTATTCCTGGTTCTGGTCTTTTTCCTGCCCGAACCTGTGGCGTTCCTGTTTTACCTCACCGCCGTCTTAACGATCATTGACCTCGCCGAAGAAATCCTGCTCGTATTGATACTGCCGCAATGGCAAGCTAATGTCAAAGGCCTATACTGGAGCTCAGGCAGATTAAAAAGCGCGGCTCTGGAAGATAAAATGGAACACGATGAAGATCAGGGCCAGGATCACGGCCACCAGGAGCAGGAAGGGATACGGATTTATGTCTCCATTTACTTTTCGTGTTTTCAATAAACGTTTCATGACCGTTTTATATCATTCATTTTCCAATATCTTCTTTCTTTCCCTGTATTCCTCTTCGGTTATTTCGCCCGAGGCAAAGCGCTTCTTCAGGATATCAAGGGGCGAATCCTTTCTTTTCCGTTGACCTGGAAGATCATAGGGCGTTGCAAATATCCAAAATAATATAGCTAACCAAAGGAGCCACCATAACAAGTGCATTCCCCAAAAATGATAACCGTGATAAAAATAAAACATGGGTCGAAATTTTTTAATTTATAGTAAAGGCGTTTTGCGTAAGTTCCGCGGCGGAGGCTGGTTGCCAGGTTGTCTGTCATATTTAAGACCGGGCGGAAAAACTAAAATTGCCAATTGCTGACCGGAGATCATTGCCTGTGATTCACTATGACCAAAGAACCTGGAAATAAAGGAGTGTTGCCCATGGGTCATGGCTAAAATACTGGCGCCGTTTTTAATACAGTAATTCTGTAGCCCTTTATGGATGTCATCCGCTTGCACATGGTTATAGTTGAGCCCGTGATGATCAAGGTATTTACGGAAGGCGACCTCGGCGCCGATATGGGTAACTACTTCTCCAGGTTGGATGATATGGACAATGTCAAGGCCAAAACTCATACGTGGCAACAGCTCTTGCAGGCAACTTATTGCGGCTATATCGGCGATGCCGAAGTCCGTGGCAAAAACAATTTTTCCAGAAAGGTTTATAGCTGCATCAGGAGGAATGATCAGTACCGGTTTGCGGGCTTTCCGGATGACCGCCGTCGTGTCGCTGCCGCCGAGCAGATGCTCCAGTGCGCCGCCAGACCTGCCACCCATGATCACCATTTCAATATCCGGCGCTGCAGTAAGTTCACCGATGACGTCGCCCAGGATTCCTTCGCCGTTTCTTTCCCCGATGTCCACATGGAAGCCCCGTGTCATGACGGCAGTCTCCCTGAGTTTGTCGACCTCTTGTATCAGGCGTTCTTTGCTGTCTTCAAAGAGCATCCCGGCTGTTTCGGTCACATAGGGGCCGCCGCCATTGCCCGGTATCAACGGGACATAAGGTAGGGTATGATATAAGAGGATGCCATCGCCCAGTTTGCGGGCCATATCCAGCGCTGCCACTTCGGCATGAGCCGCATTAGCTGAAAAATCGGTGAGTACAAGCAACTTTTTCATTTACATTTCTTTTTTAATGCGCGCCATAATTTTAGTGCTTCAGCTTGCAGTTTCCGCATCCGTTCCATGCATTGCGCCTGCTCGTCTTTTTCGCAGATCGGAAAATCCGTTTTTAGCAGATGCGCATCGGTTAGAGTAGTCGGCTTATTGCTTTTTTTGGCCATTATACTGAATTTGAAATCAAAGTTACCCGGCGGGCCGGTACCGAAGAATGACTGCCGACACTGCAATGCCTGATCTCAAGCACTTTAAATCGCCAAGGTGATGAATATCAATTACCGACATGACAACCATCATCGCTATCCCGCTACCATAAGGGTAGTTTTGACCCATAAACTTTGCAATGGAAACGATGTCAACCACTTCCTCTCTCCGCCAACTCCTGTATGAGGATGTCAGCCGGATGATCAGTGCAGAAATGCTCTTGAAAAGCAGCGTACTCGGGTGGATAAACAAAGGTAACTCGGCCTCCCTGAAAATGCTGATGCTGGGCTATCAGGATCTTGTTGAAAAACATATCCGGCAATTGGGAGCATTCCGCCGGGAAGAACAGATCACCGCCTGCATACCGGGCAACGGTGTAATGAGCGCTTTTATCGCGGATGTGGATGACAGGCTTTCCGCATGTACCCGCCCCGAGGTAAGAGATGTTTGCCTGCTGTCGGCCATACAAAGCATTAATCATTTCAAGATCAGTGTTTATGGTACGATGGCTGCGTTTGCCGGGGCTGTCAGACTGGAAAAGGCCGGCCTGATGTTTCACCAGGCGGAGCTGGATGAGAAAGAAATTGACGAGCGGCTTTCATACCTGGCCGAACATGAACTAAATCGGAAGGCTATGTCGCCGGCCGCAGCGACCGAATAGGGATATTAAGAAAAAAGAACCATGAAAACTCAACTTAGCCCGGATATCATTGAAGTGCTGAATGCCCTACATTACCGTCCTGCTTTATCGCTGATCCTGCCAATGGATGCGCAGGTTAGCCTTAAGGCAGAAATAGCACATAAGCTAAAGATAGCAGCCGATAACGCTGCGCGGGAATTGCGCCGCGATTATCCAGAAGAGCAATGTGCGCTCATGACCAAAAAGCTGCAAAGCCTGTTGGAGGGGCTGATCCTGCCCGCTGACAAGAAAGGAATTGCTATTTATGTGTCGCCGGTATTTGAAAAGGTGCTGTACACTGATTGTTCCGTAACCGAAAAGCTGGTGATCGACGAATCTTTCGAGATCCGCGATCTGCTGTACGATGCCAAACAGCACCATAAAGTTCTTTTGCTGGTGCTAAGCGGTCAGGAAACCAAGATTTTTCTCGGAGATCGCGGCACTTTGCAGCCATTGCCTTCTAACATACCACAGTCAATTTATGATTATGTGCCGGATGGCCCGGAAAGGATTGGAAATTTTTCAGACGTCAGCGAGCATAAGCAGGTAGTTGTCGACAATTTTCTACGCCATATAGACGAGGAGCTGGGCAATTTGATCCATGAGTATTCTTTACCTGTTCTGCTGCTTGGTGCTGAACGGATACTCGGCCATTTTGGAAAAATCAGCAAACATACTTCCGCGATCATCGGTCAGGAAGCGGGTAATTATGAACATGCTACCCTAACTGAATTACAGGAGGTGATTGCACCTTGCCTGGCCAGCCTGCAAAAGCAACGCGAATGCGAATTATTGGTACGGCTGGACGAGGCCGCCGGCCAGCAGCGGCTGGCTAAAGGGGTTTACGATGTGTGGCGGGCCGCCGCCGAAGGCAAAGGCCAGTTGCTGGTCGTGGAAAGGAATTATAGTTTTCTGGCCAGGCATAGCGCTGAACCCGGGATGATTGAAGCGCTGACCGAACCCTATGATCATTTTTCGTACATCCGCGACGCAGTCGACGATGCGCTGGAAAAGGTGTTGAAGGGTGGCGGCGACGCAGAATTCGTGGCCGACGGCGTGCTTGGAGATTTTGGCCATGTCGCCCTGGTCAAATACTATGCGCCATGAATTCCTGATTCGGGTCATTTTTGGGGATGACCGGGATCCTATTTCTGGTGGCAAGCCGCCTTTAGATTTGAAAATTATTAATCACTTAAAATTTAATGTCATGAAAACACAAGTGGTAAGCAAATTTACCGACAAGGTACCCGCCTTATTTGAGGATATTTTCAAGCCCTGGACCGAATTATTCGATGGCGGTTTTTTAAGGAAGGAACTGCACGTCCCGGCAGTCAACATTATCGACCATAAGGGCCAATATATCTTATCGATGTCGGCACCGGGGCTAAAAAAAGAGGATTTTAAGATCGATGTGGATGGCGACGTTCTAACGATCAGCAGCGAAAAGGAAGAAAGTAAGGAAGAAAAAGAGGAAAAGTATACCCGTAAAGAGTACAATTATTCTTCCTTTAGCCGCAGCTTCACACTTCCGGAAGGAACCGATAAGGAAAAGGTAGTCGCCAAATATGAAGACGGCGTGCTGAAAATTACGGTTCCGCATAATCACCAGATTAAAAGCCCTTCCGCGAAACATATCGCGGTAAATTAAGCCTGATATTTAAAATATGGCTTGTGCCCCGCCCAAAGGTGGCGGGGGCTATTTATCCGGTACCCCTGGTAGGTACAGAGAGAATTTACCACTTTGAGATATCATTTCTTCGAAGCTTGATAAATTGCAGTGTGTTTAATATCAATAGCTTACGTGATAGAGCTCATTTTTTAATCGCGCCATTCCGGTAACTTTACTTCTGAAACAAAAATGCTATGGAAACAAGCAACAATATTTCCAGCCTCCGTCAATTACTTGACGAGGATAGCAGCCGTTTGATCAGCGGCGAGGTACAATTGAAAAAGGGCATTTTAGAATGGATGACCAGGGACACTCCTTTCTTGTTCCAAAGCCTCATGCACCGATATCTCGGCAAGATCGAAAATCACATCTGTGGGCTTGAGGAGTTTTGCCAGGAAGAACAACTCCTCTCCCTGAAAGACTTTAATCGGATAATGAACGCTTTCATTGAAGATATCAATAAAAAACTATCGGGCTGCACCTCTAAACAGGTTAAGGCCGCTTGCCTTTATGAAGGCATACGGGAAATCTGCTATTACAAGATCAGCGCTTATCAAAGTGCAGCCGCTTTCGCTGCTGCCGTTGGGCTAAACAAAGCCGGCCAACTTTTTTACCAGGCCGTAAAAGACGAGAAAGCGATTGACGAAGAATTGTCGCGTATGGCAGAGCATGACATTAATTTGAAGACGCTGGCGCCTTTGGCACTGGCTAAATAAACCGGCGATGAACAGATATAATAATCAAATAAGTATTCCTGCCGACGGTATTCGACTTGCGGGTGTATTGACCATACCGGCGGATGCCCGCGCTATAATCGTGTTTGCGCATGGCAGCGGAAGTAGTCGGCTCAGCCCGCGCAATATGCAGGTTACAGGTTACCTGCAGGCCCATCACTTCGGCACCCTCCTTTTTGATTTGCTGACGCCTGAAGAAGATGAACATTACCGTAACCGCTTTGCGATCGAACTGCTGAAGGGACGTCTCATCGCTGCAACCCAATGGCTTTCGCAAATACCCGCAGCCCGGGACTGCGTAGTGGCTTATTTTGGCGCAAGTACGGGGGCGGCGGCCGCCCTGAAAGCCGCTGCGGACCTGCGCCACGTCTTTGCCGTGGTTTCGCGTGGCGGCCGGCCTGATATGGCGATGCAAGAGTTGCCATATGTTAAGGCACCCGTGCTGCTGATCGTTGGCAGTGAGGATGAGCAGGTATTATCCTTAAACCGTGTTGCGTACAACGAACTTGGCGGTGAAAAGCGGTTGGAAATTATTCCAGGTGCAGGACATTTGTTCAGTGAACCAGGAAAACTTGCTGCCGTAGCTACCATGGCGGTAAGCTGGTTTGCCCAACATCAGCCGCCGGTAGCTTCTGATCAACCCTTAATTGACGGCCATGTTTAAAGATAGAATTCATGCCGGCCAAACACTTGCAGAGAAACTGGGTGTCTATAAAGGGCGACCGGGCGTGGTACTGGCGGTGCCCCGCGGCGGTGTGCCACTTGCGTATTACGTGGCGCGGGAACTGGGCTTTCCGCTGGATATTGTACTGGTTAAAAAGATTGGCCATCCGGAGCAGAAAGAATACGCAATCGGTGCAGTGAGTCTCACAGACTATGTGATAACCCCGCATCCGCACGTTTCCCAGGCTTACGTAGATGCTGAGTTAAAGCGGATCCGAAAACGGCTTATCGAAATGCGGCAAAAATTTATGGGAGACAGGCAGCCGGTCGACCTTTCAGGTAAGACGGTGATAATAGTGGATGATGGTGCGGCAACCGGCCAAACGCTCCGGCGTACACTGGATGTGATCAAAAAAAGCCAGCCGGAAAAAGTTATCGTTGCCATTCCTGTAGCATCCGCCGAAGCAGTACAGTTATTGAAACAGGACGCCGACGAGGTAATCGCCTGCCTGATTCCTCCCAAATTCTATGGGGTTGGCGCCTACTATGAAAACTTTAACGAAGTGAGTGATGAGGAGGTGTCCTTTTACCTCGATAAGCTTAGTCGTCTTCGTAAAACCGGTTGAACTAAAAGTTTGTGTTTTCACGATTCCGGATCAACGTACGGAACGGTAAATAGATGGGTACGAAGGCTTAGAAAGCACTAATTGCCACAAGCTGTTTTTATTTGCCCGGAAAGACGCGGCGCAAGCACTGAGGTAGTAAACCCACATACGATAGAAACGGGAATCATATTTGCCGCGGAGCTCAGGCCAGCCGGCACGAAAGCGATCCAGCCAGGCCATTAACGTCAGGTCGTAATCATGACCGAAGCAATGCCAGTCGAGCAAAAGCAGGTGTTCTTCGAAAGATCTGCTGAGCTGCCCGGGAGAGGGGATCTCGCCATTCGGAAAAATGTAGCGGTTGATCCATGGGTCGACAGGCGAGTTATCTTTACTGCCGATAGTATGTAACAGAAAAAGCCCCTCAGGATGCAGCAATTCATTTACCTTCTGCATGAAAACAGCATAGTTTTTTAAACCGACATGTTCGAACATGCCGATGGAAACGATCCGGTCAAAGTGACCGGTCATTGTCCGGTAATCTTGCAGCCTGATATTGACCGGCAACCCCGCACAGCGCCGCCGTGCCAAGTCTGCCTGTTCTTCGGAGATCGTGATCCCGGTAACCCGTACACCGTGTTTGCAGGCGGCATATTCCGCGAATCCACCCCAGCCACAGCCGATGTCCAGTATTTCCATCCCCGGCTCCATCTGCATTTTCCGGCAGATCAGGTCGAGCTTTTGCTCTTGAGCTTCATCCAGGTTGGTGGCATTTGCCCAATAGCCGCAGGAGTACATCATGTATTTTCCAAGCATACATTCAAACAGTCGATTGCCCAAGTTATAATGAACGGTCGCCACTTTCTTTGAGCGACGCAGTGACTGCCGGTTTAAAAAACAGTTTACGAGCATCGTCAGTCATCTTCCCGGGTGCTTGCGTACGATCTTTTCCAGGTCGGCCATCAGCAATCTGTAAATAAGGTTATCCAAACGCTCGCAATCCCACCAGCGGTCCATATAGGCCTCGCCAAGGCCCAGCGAACCTTCCCGGATCACCCGGCCGTAAAAGCGATCGTCGAGCACCCTGATATCAGCCAGATTACCGCCATCGGTCTGTACGCCGGCTGTAATCAGTAGTTCTTCGGTAGTATTGCGTGCTCCCATTGTTCAATCCCGCTTCGTCTCAAAAATTAAACGGATAAGTTTCCGGTACCAGGTGCCCGTCCGGATGTATATGCATCGGATGGACGCCAGTGGTCTCGTCAATGTATAAAAAAGCATCGTACCGTCGGCCGGGTACTGTAGGTACATAATTACCCGGTTTCTCCTGCGCTGGATCATAAACTACCCCAATAGCCCGGTGTGGCCATGTCCGGTTAAATTCGCTTCCCCTGTCCTGGCCAAATACCAGGAGCTGGTCGGCCCTAAAACGGCGGTGCAGTTCAGCTTCCAGGCTATCAGGTTCCGCATCAGGTACCGGCATGACCGTCATAGGTGAACCCCAGGCAGATCCGCCGACAACGCTGCCCCGGTAACTTCCGAAACCAACCAGGACAGTGTCGTGTTCCCCCAGCTTACTACGGGAAAGTTGGCCGATGTTAAACAAACCCTGGCTGCGCATGGACGTATATCGTGCATCGCCAATGTGTGTATTGTGAGCCCATACAATGGCTTTTGAATGAGGTCCATGAAAATCCAATAATCGCTGCAAGGTTTCCATCATATGCGTATCCCGAAGGTTCCAGGTCTGCCCGTCAAAATGCATCATTCTCCGGTAATATGCTTCGGCGTTGACCGCTATATGCGCATTCTGATTGGTGTTAAGTGACGCTTCCGGATCGTGGTCATAAATCGTTGTTTTTTTACGGATCTCCGCCATTAAATTGACCACCTCTGTTTCACAGGAAGTACCCTGGCGCCAGGTTGCACTTGCGTACCGCTGCGGATCTTCTTCAAATGGTTCAAAGCAGCGCAGGGCTTCTACAGCGAGATCGGCTGCTTTTGGGTCGTGCTCATATAGATAATTAACGAGCACTTCCATGGATTCCCAAAGCGAATAAACATCCAGGCCATAAAACCCCGCACGTTTATTAGCTGGCTGGCCGGTATTAAACGTTTTAAGCCAGTTAAGCAGGACGTCCACTTCCCAATTTGCCCACATCCAGGTGGGCCAGCGGTCAAAATCACGCAGTAGCTGATAGGAAGCCTTGTCCTGGTCGTCATAACCTTTTATCCATCTGTTTAATCTATAGCAATCCGGCCAATCGCCTTCTACAGCGATGAAATTAAATCCCTTTTCAGCGATCAGGCGCTTGCTGATGGCCGTACGCCAGGTATAATACTCATGCGTGCCGTGGGTGGCCTCGCCCAGCATAACACATCGCGCCGACCCGATACGTTCCAGTAGCGGATCGAGGTCATTCATCCCGGTTAAATTATAAGTCGCATCAATCATTTTGCCCATTTTATTTGAATCCGGTCGGTTCCCCGACGATAGTATCTTTTTAGGCCAACTGCTGCCTGACAGCGAACCGTCAGCGTTTCTTGGTTCTCAGGCCGGTCTGTTCCAATATCTTCTGCTGATGATCTTCATCGGAGTAATTAATAAATAACGTGATCATTAAAAAAACTGCCCAAATTTACCGAAGGTTTTGATATATTCATATGTTTTCAATCATGTTGTTTATTGATATTCAGCAAATTGTGTTTGGATTTCCTTTGTTTGGATGAATTGTAAAGCCGGGGTATATTTCCGTAGATGATGTTTTCTGAAATTCAAAGCGATACCCAATTTGAACCGATGTATCAGCGAACGCCTGAGATATTCCACAATTGGAGAATAAACGACGCTTTGCAATAGTAAGAAGCGCTCACTAACGCTAATTAAGGCTCGTGAGTGCGTAAGTAAAGAATAGACCTTGTCCGTTCCTCGGATAGCGTTTGCATTGTAAGATGAATTTAAGAATAACCCATGTGACGATTTGGGATATTAACGACCGCTGTATAAATTACCAGCACTTATTTACCCAATTCTATCTTTCTTATCATATTGTTATCTAAATCAGCTACATATAAATCGCCGGAACTATTTATCGCAATGTCGGTCGGTAGTCTGAACGAAGCGGAGGCGCCCGGGCCATTTGCAAAGCCATAGACGCCGGTACCTGCAATTGTTGTCACCATACCCTGCGGCGTCACCTTACGTATCTTATTATTAGCATAATCCGCCACGTATAAATTGCCGGATGCGTCTAAGGCCACGCCAGCCGGATTATGAAATGAAGCTGCAGCGCCCTGACCATCGGCCGCGCCATAGGCGGGTTTGCCTGCAAGAGTTGTTACTACTCCATCCGGGCTTATTTTGCGGATCATGTGGTTCTCAGAATCTGCCACATATAAGTTACCTGCTGCATCCACCGCTATGCCGTCTGGATAGTTAAATTGTGCTGCTGTACCCTTGCCATCGGCTGCTCCCCGAACACCGCTGCCCGCAAGTGTTGTTACTACACCATCCGGACTTATCTTGCGTATCTTGTTGTTTTGTTCATCCGAGACGTACAAATTACCTGAGCGATCAAAAGCCATGCCTCTTGGTCCTGTAAATGACGCTTCAGTGCCATTGCCATCGGTCGAGCCTGGTTGTCCGCTACCCGCAAAGGTTGTTACCTCGCCCGTTGGCGTCATCTTATAGATCTTATTCCAAAAATCCCCTATGTATATATATCCTGAGGCATCCACTGCTAAGCCCCATGGAAGATAAAAAGATGTACCAAGCGTTGTTACCTCGGCCTTTTTGTTTATCTTACGGATCAAGCCGTATTGAAGATCTGACACGTATAGATTACCTGTAATATCGAATGCTACCCTATTGGGGTGATTAAATGAAGCTCGTGTGCCCCTGCCATCAGCGGAGTCCGCAACTCCGCTACCAGCAAATGTGCTTACCGTTATTTTGGTGGGTTTATGGACGTTTTTAGCACAAAATGATGCCAATGTACTACTGTCCGCCAATGTGCTCACTATTGGTTTAGTGGCATTAATCCGATCTTTATTACAGGAAGTACTACCTATAAGTAAAGCCAGTCCTAAAATAAAACATTGCTTTTTCATGGTATTGATGATTTAAATTAAAGTAAAATCGTACTTATCTCCGTTTGAAGTAAAGATCCCTAAAGAATGAAGCATGTTATATGACTGAGGTCACGATGCCCGGTGATTTAACGCACCAAGGCCATGGCTGAAAGGAAGGATTTTATAGTAAATATGCAGACAATATTGAAATTATAGATAGTGATGAATGTATGTAAATTGGCTTTAACAGCATTCTGAAGATTATCACACAACTTATAAAACGCCAGGGCGGCTGGCTTGTAGTGTTTGGGCAATTTCACTTATACCAATGCTACATCGACGAATAACATGTTCAACGATCCTGCCGCGGTGGGAATTTACATAACATTTAGCAGATGATATCTTGTTTTTACGTTCAAACTGATAACTGACTATTGATTAGAATATTCCCACCGTCTATATTTTAAAATCAATAGCAAAAGCGCAAATCGAAGGGTAAATGACATTCGGATCATCCCTTTTTTAATTCGGGCGTTCAGATTCAACAGAACCGGCGTTTAATAAATTTTCTGTATTGACGTGTAATAGCTTGTTAGTTATACATTCTATTCCGTCCATGCGGCAAAGGTAGCGCAATTATTTTTGGCCAACACCAATATTAATGCAATAAGGTTTTACACTTTCTGCTATCTTTAGTTACCAACTATCCTAATAATGAACTTTAAATACGCTATGTTTTTTATCATTCTGTTATCCAGTGCTATGGCCAGTAGTCAGGTGGGTAATAAAGTTATCCAAATCAATATCAGTAAACTTTTAAACGCCCGTACTGTAACTACAGTTGCCGGTGGTAAACTACAAAGTTGGGTAACCGGTATTGATGGCGGTGGTAAAGGGGATGGTTATCTTACCATGGCGGCTGCATTATTAAACGGGGACAAAGCTGTACGTGCCTTGCCCGATGATCCATTAATTGCAGCAAATTCGGCTCACCCGGCTATATTGCTCCATTATAAAAACGGAAAAAAAGATAATCAAGCCCGCTGTATTGCGGGTGCTGATAGTTTTAGCTTTGATGTGCCTCAAAAAAAATATTCGGGTTTGTATCTTAGCCTTACCAGTTCCGAAGGGCCTTCGCAACTACATATTACACTAACTTATAGCGATGGTAGCGAGTTTAAAGATTTTAAATTGCCCGATTATTATAATGATATACCTGAAGGTAACTCAAACCTAAGCTACTTAGTGCACGGCCTGGCTAAATGGGGCCCGGGAAATAAGATAACAGAAAATGATCATCATAATATTGATGTATTGAATATTCATCCTGATCCCGGACGCATCCTTAAAAAGGTTACTGTAAGTAAAGATAAAGCCGGATACCTTGTTTTTTGGGCTGCTACAGGCGTTACGGAATAACATACTTATTAATTGATCATGTGTTTTGTGTTGATTCCGCATAGTTATACAAAACAAGTGCTTAACTGGCTTGGCTGTGCCCTTGCGCGCCATATGCCATATAACGCCTTGTTTACTGTAACATAGCTGCAAAGCCGCCTCCCGGCGATAGCTTCATAGTAATCGTATCCTTGGGACTAAGTAATCTTTCTTCGCGGTGAATAGATGCGTTGGTATCTGCTCCATCATATATCAATGTCCCTTTTGTTGAGTGCTGCAGAAAGTTTAGCGGAACCTTGATTTCGCGTGCATCGGCACCATTCATTACGCCAACCCACCAGGTGTTTCCTTTTTTACGCGCATAAGCAACAATTTCACCCATTCGGGTACAGCTTAAAACTTTTGTCTCATCCCAGGTTGTGGGTATCTTCTGAAATAAATCAAACATCGGGCTCTCCAGGTAAAATTTATATTCGTCCGCGAAGTGTGTAATAGGAGAAAGATATACGATGGATTGAGCAAATTCATGGGCCCAGGTGAATTTTTGCGATGTAAGTTGCTCCGGGTTGAGTATTACCGGAGTAAAATCTGCAGTACCGGCTGTAAAACGCGTAAATGGCACAGATACGTCATGGTCTAACGGCGCTGTCCTTTTATACCGGGTCATGTGATATTCGTTACCCCTAACTGCTTCTCTTGTAATATCCATGGGATAGGTTCTTGTCAATCCCGTTGGCTTAACACTTCCGTGAAAATTAAGCATCAGCTTAAGGTCTGCACAATCCTGCATGGTACCCATGTACCATTGCATAATAGATGACGTTGCAGGGGGGATGAAATCTATTTTAATGCCCGCTGCTCCCAGATCTTTGATTCGCTTTAGATAAGAATAGCGTGCCGCTGCAGATCGCATTTCTTTAGAGTCAACCCAAACAATTGATTTTACGCCAATACTTTTTCCGTATGCTATTACATCTCCCAAAAGCTGCCACTGATCTTTACCCGGCTCGCTCCAATTTCGCCATCCATCATCTACTAAATAATATTCCCATTTTAATTTAGCTGCCGCATCATACCAATTTCTTTGTTCGGCAAACCGGGGAGCCCCAACGCTCCACCATTGCCATAAGCAACGGCCTGGCATTACCCAACTAAAGTCATTGCCTTTTTGTGGTGCCGGGCACAGATTCGTGAGCAGGTCTGAGTTTACTAATTCAGTTAAATTTTGGGCTATGATAATTGTTCGCCAGGGAGATACTTTTTGATTTTCATAAAAGCCTTTAAGTACAGAATGTTCGGTATCGCTATCCGATTGTACATCCCAACCGTTGGGTGAAAAGGGGAAGTTTGCTTTGAAAGAATTATCATGACGTATAAAAGACATGTCTGAAAAGTCTTCGCAATCAGCTTCGGAAACCGAGGCAAAAATCCCGTTTACATTAAAAGTTAAGGGCCCCATTATTGGTGTATTTTGTGGAACTGATGGCAATGGAGTTACATGGCTTAGGCCCTCATAACCTTCGTTATAACCCGACCAGGCAACCTGCGTTACTTTTCCGGCAAACTCCCATGAGGTCGAGTCGGCATTGATTTTTTTGGTATCGTAAGGTAATGTGTAACGTACAGCAATGCCGTCATTATAGGCACGCACAATCAAGTTGAATTTCTTCTCTGCTGTTAGCAAAGGAATTATAATTTCATTCGCTTCGTTACGTGCCGTTTTGTGAGCGCCGTTGATAGTATAGGTTTCTTTTATCTTTTTATTTGAAGTAGCACCTGCAAATTTGGTTTCAACTCCCAGATCGATACCATCAACAGTTAAACCCAGGCGCGATGGTGCTATTAACATTGTATTATTAACTGCTGCGTTGTATAATAATTTGCCTTTGATGATGAATATGTGGGCATTGATTTGTTTGTCGGGGCTGCTAATTGTGATGGTCTTTTGCTGGGCGTATCCATTGTAATACAAACACAGTACAAGTAGTAATAAGCAGGTATTTATTTTCATAATTAGCGCTTTTGGCATTTAAATAAACAGTGCAAAGAATTTAAATATTCCAGATTGGTATTTAGCTTATTTGTTTAATTATCGGTGTAATGTCGGCGTTGAGCTGTTTGACTAATGGTTTGGCAAATAATTTACATAACTGCTTAATATTGCTAAATTTTCAGCCATCCCTTAAACAGTTAACCACCCTGGCTTATTCTGCAGCAAATATATTTTAGCACCTTTTACCCAAATTGTATTAATTAGACTTTTCTTTATAAGAATCCGACTTTTTAATGAATAGCAAGTTTTTAAGGTTCAAATAAATTCAAAAAAATATTAATTGATAAAATTCTGGTTCAGATAATTACCCTACTTTTGCAAAAAATAATAAGCCCTTTTTAAGCTTTGAGGATCTGTTTGGTTATTTGGTGTTGCCTGCTGTTTTTATTGAATTGTACTGCTGCTTTTGCGCAACAGGATTCAATAGTGGCTGATACGCCTGTAAAATTACCAACACGCGCTTTTCGTCCCGGCAATTCGGTGCTTGATTCGGTAGCTTATGCCATGCAAAACAGAGATAAATTTATTGCAGACTCTATTGCTATGCGTTACCTCAGGGTGCCTGATGCGGCCATGCGTGCCGAATATGCCGATAGCGTTTTTGCCCACGAATTATACCATGGCTACGGCTTTCTTGATCTTCATTCCAGGTCAAAGAGCAGGGTAATGGAGGGGCATAACCGCCCTTCGCGTGATCCCTGGGTTATTGTGCTCATTATTGCCATGCTGTTGTATACAGCTATTCTTAACCTTGCCCTGGGCAAAGATGTAAGCAATGTATTTGCCTCTTTTTACAGCAAACGCGTACTTTCGATAGCCGGTAAAGAAGAGAGTCCGGTTAGTTCGTGGGCTTTCCTGGGCTTGTTTTTGTTATTTTGTGCTACGTTCGGTTTGTTTTTATATCAACTGGCTGCATACAAAGGCGTTTACTATAAAATAGCAGGAAGCGGCCTGTTTACTTTTCTTACCATAGTCATTATTGTTTTATTTTCGCTCAAGTTTTTAATACTCAAGTTTTTAGGATTTGTGTTTGATATTAATAAACTGGTGACCGAATATCTTAATATTCTGCATCTTACCTATTTTAATATCGCGTTTGTTTTTTTGCCCGTGGTTATTTGTTTTAGCCTTCTTGGTGCACAATACATTCCTGTATTACTTACAGTTACGCTCATTATCATCATTGTAATTTTTATATGGCAATACATCAGGAGCAGCGTAAATATAATTTCTACCTTTCGATTTCATAAGTTTTATTTATTTACGTATCTTTGTGCCCTCGAAATTTGCCCTGTTTTGATTTTAATAAAGGCATTGAATATTAAAATTTAGGTTATTAAAAGCACTGAATTGGAAGATAGAAAGAAAAAGGTTAAAAGCATACTGGTTACTTTGCCTAAGCCCGAAAATGATAAAAATCCTTATGCCGAGCTGGCTAAAAAGCTTAACCTGAAAATTGATTTCAGATCATTTATTCATGTTGAGGGTGTGCCCGCAAAGGATTTCAGAAAAGAGAAGATCAACTTAGCTGATTTTAGCGCAGTGATCTTTACCAGTCGTAATTCTGCCGATCATTTTTTTCGCATATGCGAGGAGATGCGCTTTGAGGTGCCTGTTGAAATGAAATACTTTTGCCTTTCAGAAACCATAGCGCTTTACCTTCAAAAGTACATTCAGTACCGTAAACGTAAGATCTTTTTTGGCAAGCAAACCGCTGCTGACCTGGCAGAGGTTTTGAAAAAGCATTCGTCGGAAAAATTCCTTTACCCATGCTCGGATGTTGCTGCCGAAGAAACGCAGCGTTTTTTGCTGGAGAACGGTTATAACTTTACCCCAGCGGTGCTTTTCCGCACGGTTTGCAGCGATCTTTCTGACCTCGCCGATGTGTTTTATGATGTTATAGCATTTTTTAGCCCGTCAAGTATACAATCGCTGTATAAAAACTTTCCCGATTTTAAGCAAAACAATACACGCATCGCCGCTTTTGGGGCGACTACTCATAAGGCAGTGCTTGAGGCTGGCTTAATTTTGGATATACCAGCTCCAACCCCCGGCGCGCCGTCAATGACAATGGCTATTGAGCAGTATGTTAAGCTTGTAAACAAATAAACTGGAAATTTATTTAACCAGGCTGCAACTTTTTACCATATTTACCCGTATAACCGCTAACTAATTGTCATGTTAACAATTGGTTAGCGGTTTGTTAATTATATAGCGTTTTGTGTGGCATTGAGAAGATAAGTGCACAGTTTATCGGTTCAAGAAGCCAAATTATCGTTTTTTATAGCTTACATTGAGTAAAATGTAATATATTCGGACGTTGCATTGTGTTATAGTTATATAACTGATTTTGATTGTAAAATGAAGCAGATCTACTTTTTAATAATTGTTTTAGCAGGTGGTGTATTAAGTGGTTGTGGCCGCGGAGGCGGTGACCGGGGGGAAGTTGTGGGAGTTCCTGCAAGATCATTCAGGGCTGAGGTGCCTTACGGAATGGTTTATATTCCGGGTGGTAGTTTCCTTATGGGGCAAACTGATCAGGATGTAACCTTTGCCCAGATAGCCCAAACTAAACAGGTTACTGTTTCTCCGTTTTTTATGGATCAAACCGAAACCAGCAACAGTCAGTACAAAATGTTTGTAAACTGGGTGCGCGATTCAATAGCCATTACCAATTATATCAACGATAATAAGTATTTCATTCAGCCCAAAGGTGGCGCCGGTAATAATAATGGCGGTAAAAAATTCATCAACTGGGAGTTTGTAAAGAAAAACCCTATCTGGAGCAGTAAAGGCAACCAGGCAAACAATACTCAAAAACTGCAGGGTATGTATTACCAGGGTGATGACCGTGTGTTTGACCGTAATGAGGTTGACGTGCGCTTACTTAAATATAACTACGCTTTGTTTACCCTGCGCGATGCTGCAGATCATCATAACGATAAAACAAAACATCGTTCCGACTTCATTGTTCGTGATACCGTAGCGGTATACCCTGATACGCTTGTTTGGTTAAGCGATTTTTCATATGCCGCCAACGAGCCTATGGTTGAAAGTTATTTTTCACATCCTGCATTCCGTAATTACCCTGTTGTAGGGGTAACCTGGAGGCAGGCCAGAGCTTACAGTGTATGGCGTACACGCTATAATGACGCTTATAAAGATAAACGCCATTTACCGCACCGTGCACCTTACAGCTTACCTACGGAAGCCGAGTTTGAGTACGCGGCACGTGGCGGCAGGATAGGTACCGATTATCCATGGGGAGGGCCTTACATTAAAAATGCAAAAGGTTGTTTACTGGCTAACTTTAAGCCGGGGCGTGGTAATTATACCGATGACGGCGGCGCGTATACTGTGCCGGTACATTCATACTTCCCTAATGATTATGGTTTATACAATATGGCAGGTAACGTAGCTGAATGGACATTATCTGCTTTTGACGAATCAGCGTCAACATTTGTGCATGATCTTGCACCAACATTCAATTACGAAGCTAAGTCTACCGACCCCGAAATATTGAAGCGTAAAGTTGTACGCGGGGGCTCATGGAAAGATATTGGATACTTTCTTCAAAACTCAACCCGGACCTACGAATACCAGGACACTGCTAAATCATATATCGGTTTCCGCTGCGTCACCAAATATTTAGGGCGCGACATTACAGATAAACGCTAATCAAGAGTTAGTTAAACGCAAGCAAATCAAATTAAAAAATAAAAGTTTACTTCTGAATTATTATGGCTGGAAAGAAAAAACCTTACGGAATAGGCAACATCGTATCATGGGGTGCTACTGTGGTGATTATAGGGTTAATGTTTAAGATTTTGCATTGGCCCGGTGCCACTTACTGGATAGCAGGGGGACTTATAACTGAGGCTATACTGTTTTTTATATTAGGATTTCAGAGAGAAGACAAAGAAATTAACTGGGCACGTGTGTATCCCGAATTAAATGAAGACTTTCAGGGAGAGCTTCCGAAAGCCACTGTAAGGGGCGGTGGTAATACAAGCCCTTCAACAACTGCTGCGCTGGATAAAATGATGGAAGACGCAAAAATTGGCCCTGAGCTGGTGCGCAGCCTTGGTGATGGTTTACGTACATTTGGCGATAAGGTAGCCGCTATATCACGTGTTACCGATGCAGGGGAAGCTACTATAGCTTTCACAAGCAAAGTTAAAGAGGCTACTGCAAGTTATGAAAAACTAAGTGTGTCATTTGACAAGGCATCGGCCAATTTGACCGAAATGGCAAACTCCAATGTTGATTCAAAGGCATATCACGATCAGGTTAACCAATTGGCTAAAAACTTATCGGCACTTAATGCGGTTTACGAGCTGGAATTGCAAGATTCAAGCGCGCACTTAAAATCAATGAATAAATTTTACCAGAACCTTTCGCTTACCATGAACAACTTTAATGAATCAATGGATGATTCAAAACAGTTTAAGGAAGAGGTAGGGCGATTGGCTAAGAACCTGGCATCATTAAACGCAATTTATGGTAACATGCTCACAGCTATGAACCAGCCGCGTGTTTAATATAATTAATTAATTGATTGATTACCAGAAAAGATTTATAATAAATGGCCGGAGGTAAGGAAACCCCAAGACAGCGAATGATAGGTATACTATACCTGGTACTATTGGGCCTCATTGCCCTTAACGTACCGGATAGCCTGTTGGACGCGTTTAAGAATATTACGAATAGTTTGGATGCATCAACCAGGAATGTTAATACTGGTTTGCAAAACACATACAGCGCTTTTGAGGCTACAAAATTGAAAGAACAGGCTGAACGGGCGAAACCAATTTATGATAAGGCTAAACAGGCAAGTGCTATAGCTGCAGAATTAAATACCTACGTTGAACAGCTGAAAGCAAAGCTGATTCAGGAAGGCGGCGGCATTAACCCGGAGATTGATGACGTTGACGCACGGGATAACCTGGATATATCGCCCCGTATCATGATCAATCAAAAAAATGGGGAGAAACTGAAAGCTAAAATTGATGAAACCCGCCAAAGGTTAATGGTAGCTTTAGGTAAGGACAGTGTAGGCGTACAGTTTTCACTAAATACCGTAGCGCCTAAACCGCATGGGGATGTTAGAAAATCATGGCAGGAAGCTAACTTTGGCGATGGCATACCTTTAGGCGCGGCCCTCACTACTTTAGCCAAAATTGAAGCTGATAGCAAAAACGCCGAAAACGAAGTAGTTAAGAAATTATTAGGTAAAATTGACCAGGCTCAGGTTACGCTCGATAAGTTTAGCGCAGTAGTGGTAGCTCCAAGCAGCTATGTGATAGCCGGACAGCCATATACTGCCCAGATCTTTTTGACAGCATACGATTCAAAATCAAACCCTGATATTACTGTTAACGGTAGCAGGGTATCTGTTACAGACGGTAAGGGTAATTATACCATTACCGCGAGCGGCGAAGGAAAACATACCGTAGAAGGTTTTATCACGGTTAAAAACAATACAACCGGTAAAAATGATTCTTATCCTTTCAAGCAGGAATATACGGTTGCAAGGCCTTCGGCAGTTATTTCTCCTGATAAAATGAACGTACTTTATATTGGTGTTCCTAACCCGATATCGGTATCTGCACCTGGTGTAGCAGCAAGCGACTTAAATGTGCATTTTAGCGGCGCCGGTTCGCTTAGCGGTTCGGGCGGGCATTATACAGCTACGGTAAGCAGTATAGGCAGAGCTACGATTTCTGTTAGCGGTGCAAAAGGAGCGGTATTAGGTTCAACGGAGTTCCGTATCAAAAGGATCCCTGACCCTAAGCCACAGTTTGCAGGTAAAAGTGGTGGTAACACCAGTTCGGCCAATATCAGGGCACAAGACAGGCTTTTTGCCCAGCTGGATAACTTTGACTTTGATGCTAAATTTAACGTAACGCACTTTACTATGCTGGTTGTAAAACCGCGCCAGGATGCCATTATTTTATCAGGCTCGGGTGGTGAATTAACCGGCGCTATGCATAGTGCTTTGAATACGGTTACACCAGGAACTACTGTTATATTTAAGGATATCGTTGCGGTAGGCCCTGACCATTCACCGAGGTCACTTGACCCTATTGTATTATCCGCAAATTAAACGCGTATGAAAAAGAGAATTTTAGTTGTTATCCTGTGCCTGGCTTGTGTAAGCGCTTATGCGCAAAAAAAACGCACCAAGAGGCCGCCGGCAAAAAAGGCAACTACCGCCAGGCAAACAACTCAGAAACCTGTACAGGTTCAGCCGGATAATGTTACCAGCCAGCAACCCCTTGATACTGCAAGTAAAATTGCTGCAAAACCTTTTGACAGGCCGCTTGACGGCTATTACAAAAAGAACAATATTTTAAACGCCAAGGTTACACCGTATCCTAACTTGCGTGAAAATGATGTAGCATTTGCCAAACGCGTTTGGCGCGAAATTGATGTACGCGAAAAGATGAACCAGTACCTGGCTTCACCCAAAGGCCGTTTAATTGATGTATTGCTTGACGCCGTAGCCAAAGGCGAGCTTACCGCGTACGACCCAACTCCGGGAAAAAAGGATGATCCCAATGGCGATGGTTTTACTACTCCTTTAACAGGTGCACAGGCCCGTGGCCGTTTAGCATCTGACAGCAGTGTGGTTGAAAAGCGCGATAAGGATAATAACGTTATATCATCCACGCTTGTTGCAGGTGAGTTTAATCCTGATAGCGTACTTAAATTCCGCATTAAGGAAGATTGGATCTTTGATAAACAGCGCTCTGTATTTGAGCCCCGGATTATCGGTATTGCTCCCTTGGTTAAACCTAAAGGTACAGGTACACTTGACATTGATTTTCAGCCTGCTTTTTGGATTTATTTCCCTGAAGCGCGCGCGGTACTTGCAACCAAAGAAGTGGTTAGCCGTAACAGTGATGCCACAGGCTTGAGCTTTGACGACGTGTTTATAAAACGCATCTTTACCAGTTATATCGTTAAAGAAAGTAACGACAAAGATGAGCGTATAAAAGATTATGCTCAGGGCATTGATAAGCTTTACGAATCAGAAAGGGTTAAGAAGTCCCTTCTTGACTGGGAGCTTAATCTTTGGCAGTACTAATACATTAAGATTAAACAAGATTTTACAAAACAGGCGATGAATTTTCATCGCCTGTTTTGTTTTTATGATTCTGATAAGACAAGTATGAATTATTAATTCATAATCCCGCTTTATGTGCAGTTTTCACTCTTCCCCTGACCAATAACTCAAAGCCTTCGACTAACTCCTCAAAAAATCCGACCAACTCCCGAAGGTGGTGTAAATGGTGCTATTTTAGCGTTTGCCGAGTCCTTTCGGGGCTTTGTCTATTTATATCAGCAGCTGGTATAACACTTTTTAGCGATTAAAATATATGTTGTTCATTTGATCATTGAAAACAACAACACAACATATTTAAAACATTAAAACCTTACGATCATGAAAACCTCAATAAAATTATCAGCCTTATTTGTATTATTAACCGCAGGAGTATTTGCTACTACAACAGCCAAAGCCTTTGTTGATCCTAACGATGTTACCCCTAAAGCAAAAGAAGTTGTAAGCTTTAAAGCCCTTGATCATGATCGCGGTTTGACAGTGAACTTTGCAAAATCTGAAAGCGGGAAATCAATGGTGAAAGTTTACAACAAGGACAATGAACTTTTGTTGAAAGACATTGTGCCGAGCAAAACTGATGTAAGCAAAGGTTATGTGTTAACCGGTTTGGCAGATGGTGAATACACCATGGAAATCTACACCAATAACCAGGTTGTTAAAAAATCAATCCATGTTTACCAGGATGGCGACCAAAAATCATTTTATATAGCTCAGTAATAAAAATCACAAACATCAATATATAAAGAAGGCCTGGTTGATTGAACCAGGCCTTTGTTGTTTTAGGTGTAGTAATCCGGGAGCTATCCTTGCTCAATTTCTGCTCCTGTATTAAAATAAGCCAATATGGCTTTGGCTTGTTTAAGATTTACTACTTCGAGCAGCATTTCCTCATTAGCTTCGCGGATCTTCTTTACCGATTTAAAGTATTTAAGCAGCTTTTCGGCTGTAGTTTTGCCTATGCCCTCTATCAACTCAAGTTCTGTTGCCAATGTGCCCTTATCGCGCTTTTTGCGGTGAAAAGTGATCCCAAAACGGTGTGCTTCATCGCGCAGGTGCTGGATTACTTTAAGTGTTTCCGATTTTTTGTCGAGATACATGGGGTACTGATCGTTAGGGTAATAAAGCTCCTCCAGGCGTTTGGCAATGCCTATTACTGTTACTTTTTTATCTATGCCTAATAATTTGAGGCTATGCATTGCCGAGGATAATTGCCCCTTGCCACCGTCAATCACTATCAGTTGCGGTAGTTCTGTTCCTTCATCCAGCATCCGGCGGTAACGGCGGTGTACGGCTTCTTCCATAGTGGCAAAGTCGTTAGGTCCCTCAACGGTTTTAACATTGAAGTGGCGGTAATCTTTTTTAGAGGGCTTTCCATCTTTAAATACCACAATGGCCGATACCGGGTACTTGCCCTGAAAGTTGGAGTTATCAAAGCATTCAATATGGCGCGGAAGTTGGTTCATGCGCAGGTCTTTCATCATTTGCGTAAGCAACCGTTCGGTGCGGATCTCGGGGTTCAGTTTCTCGTACTGGTCAATCTTTTCCTTTTTAAAGAACTGTACATTCTTTTGCGAAAGGTCAAGCAATTTGCGTTTTTCGCCCAGTTTAGGTACGGTGAATTTAATGTTAGGATGATCCTCAAGATCGATATCAAACGGTACGATGATTTCCTTGCTGTCGCTGCTGTAACGGCTCCTGAACTCGGATATGGCCAGCGTAAGCAATTCCTCGTCGCTTTCGTCAAGGCGTTTTTTTAGTTCGATGGTTTGCGTTTGGATGATAGTGCCGTTCATCACTTTCAGGAAGTTTACAAATGCCAGCTTCTCTTCAGATGCGATGCTGAACACATCAACATCAGTAATCGAAGAGTTAACAACAGTTGATTTACTTTGGTAATTTTCCAGCAATTCAAACTTGCGTTTAAGCCGGTGCGCCAGCTCAAAATTCATTTCCATGGCCGCTGCTTCCATCTCATTTTTTAAGCGGCGAAGAACTGCACCTATCTTGCCATTGAGGATATCCTTGATTTCCTCAATGCTGTTATCGTAGTCTTCTTCTGTTTGGTAGTTTTGGCAGGGGCCTTTGCAGTTGCCCAACTGGTACTCCAAACAAACTTTAAACTTTCCTTTGTCGATATTTTCGCGGGTGAGCTGTAAGTTACAGGTACGTAAAGGGTAAGTTTCCTTGATAAGTCCCAAAATATTATGCATCATGCTCACCGATGCATAGGGCCCAAGATATTTAGAGCCGTCTTTTATTATACGGCGGGTCCAGAAGATGCGTGGGTAGTTTTCGTTCTTAATGATGATCCATGGATAGGTTTTATCATCCTTCAGCATAACGTTGTAGCGCGGCTGATGCTTTTTGATCATGCTGTTTTCCAACAGCCAGGCATCAACCTCGGTGTCAACGATAGTAAAAGTTATAGCACGGATTTTGGATACCAGTACCCGTGTTTTGGCATTGATATGGATATCCTGGTTAAAATACGAGCCAACACGGTTGCGCAAGTCCTTGGCCTTACCAATATATATCAGTTCCTGCTCACTATCCCAGTATTGGTAAACCCCGGGTTTGTGAGGAATGTTTTTTAAAGCTGCCCTGTAATCGAATTGGTTCATTAGTTCAATGGTTCATTAGTTCATTGGTCTGCTTGGCGGTTGTTTTACCAATGAAACATAGCTTATTGTTTATTGGTCTCCTTTATTGCCCTCGCGTTTGCCAATAAACTTTAGGTATGAATTTAATTTGATATGGATGACCTGTAATTTTTCAAACAGATCATTGAATTGCTCATCAGTTATCAGGTTTCTTTTCTTTGATTTCTGAAGCCAGCCTTTGGTTTCCAAAATTGAACCCCGACTAAAATAACAGAAATTGCGGTTTTCCTTGTAATGGTATCTTCCATAGCCTTCTGCAATATTCGCGCTAATTGAATCGGCAGAACGTACCATTTGTTTACCAGCAGTATCCTTGGTAAAATAGTCCCACTCACTTACGATAAACCAAATTTCATCGCTGAAAGTATCAGCCAATCTGTATGCCTCTAAATCTTCGCGCGAGTGATGGCTCATGCTATTAAACTATTTACCAATGAACTAATGAACTATCAGAATCCCAATTTCTTATCTACCTCAGTAGTTCCCTGCTGTTGCTGGTTATAGGCCCCGCAATCCAATATGATGCTAACTCCATTTGCTGGGGCATCAAAATCAACATTCTTTTTGATGCCTAAAGCTGCATTGGCATATACCTTTTTCATGTACAGCGCAAATATCGGCAGGGCACTGTTGGCACCTTCGCCCAAACGGGTGCTCTGGAAGGCAATGTCACGATCTTCGCAACCTGTCCATAAGCCGGTGACCAACTGCGGAGTTATACCTATAAACCAACCGTCGGAGTTATTTTGAGTTGTACCGGTTTTACCACCGATAGGGTTGCGTAAACCATATTTATAGGTTAATCTTGAACCGGTACCATCTTCAATAACTCCTTTAAGCATATAGGTCATCACATAAGCCGTTTGCGGGTTCATGGCTTGCACCACGCGCGGAGTATGGGTGTACAACACGTTGCCGTTTTTATCTTCAATGCGTAAAATATAAGTAGGCTCTGTCCACAGGCCGTGGTTGGCGAAAGCGGAGTAAGCGGCCGTCATCTCAAAAACAGAGGCATCAAACGTACCCAGGCAAATTGAAGGATAAGGCGGAACATTGGTTGTAATACCCATTTTTTTGATCAGATCAACAACAGGTTCTGGTTTAACCTCGCCCATAACGTGGGCCGTAACCCAGTTTTGTGAGTGTGCTAATGCCTGCCTTAAAGTAATAAAGCCCGGCAAAGTTTCGGATGGCGACGAGCGCGGGCACCACGGCGCGCCATAACCACGGATAGTATCAGGCACGTTATTGATTTTCATACATGGAGAGTAGCCGTTGTCGATAGCCACAGCATAAGTAAATGGTTTGGCTGTTGAACCTACCTGGCGGGTGCCATTCTTTACCTGGTCGTATTTAAAATGTTCAAAGTTGGTGCCGCCAACCCATGCCTTAACATAGCCGGTTGTGGGGTCCATACTCATGAGAGCATTACGCAAAAGCATTTTACAGTAGATAATACTGTCAATTGGCCTCATCATGGTATCGATATTGCCGTGCCAGGTAAACAGGTTAAGCATGGTTTTGGTCTTGAAGTTTTCTTCAATCTCCTCGTCAGATTTTTCCTGTTGTTTAAGTTGTTTGTACCTGTCAGATTTTTGCATGCCCTGGTCAAGCAAAAATTTGAAGTTGTGGATGCTTTTGTAAAGGTTACGGCCGCGCCAGTGGTCATTGAACTGTGCCTGCAAATCTTTCATATAATCACGCTGCGCATCCTCCGCATATTGCTGCATGGTGGCATCAATGGTGGTATATATTTTTAAGCCGTCGCGGTCAAGATCGTAAGGGGTGCCATCAGGGCGGTTAATATTCTGTTCTTTAAAGATCTTTTGAAGCTCTTTCTTCAATACCGAACGGAAGTATGGAGCCAGTCCGTCAAAATGATTGTTTTGGTGAAAATCAAGGCCAAGTGGCTTGCGTTTATATTCTTCAACCTGGCCTTCACTCAGGTAATTTTGTTCGGCCATACGGTTTAGTACCAGGTTGCGCCTTTTAAGTGCATTATCCGGGTGACGGATAGGCGAATAAATGCCCGGGCCGTTAACCATGCCTATTAACAGGGCAGCCTGATCGGGTGTTAGTTTATCTGGCGTAGTGTTAAAATAAGTGCGCGCGGCCGATTTGATGCCATAAGTGTTATAAGCACCAAAGTCGACCGTGTTGAGGTACATGGTGAGGATCTCTTCTTTGGTGTAATGACGTTCAAGCTTAACAGCTGTAACCCACTCCTGTAGTTTTTGAATGATCCGCTTAAATGGATTGGCAGATCGTTCTGAAAAAAGGTTAAGCGCCAGCTGTTGTGTTATGGTACTGCCACCCTGCTTTTGCCCAATAAGCAAATGCGCGAAAATGGTAAAACTTCGGCCAAAATCAATACCTGAATGGTCATAAAAGCGTTTATCTTCGGTAGCAACCAAAGCGTTAATTACGTTTGGTGACAGTTCGCGGTAAGTAACGTTGGAACGGTTTTGAATATAGTAAGTCCCCAATACCTGTTTGTCGGACGAGATGATCTCTGTAGCCTGGTTGCTCTTGGGGTTTTCCAGGTCGCGGAACGAAGGCAGCTGACCAAACACATCAAAAATAGTGAGTGTTATCATCATAACAACAAAAGCAAAAAGGCCAAGCACAATTCGCCATATGTACCAGTTGTATCTTCTTATATCTGCAGGCTGGAGTTGATTTTTCGAGTTAAACCTTGTGTTAGTGGTTCTCATTTTCTAATAAAATTTCTGATAGTAGTCAAAATAACTATCCAATATACTTTGGGTTGCTAATTTATCCAGATTTTCTTTGGTAATGATAAAAATGCTGTATTTATCCTTTGGAACCTTCATAATATCGGGTAGCAGAGGTACAATGGTACGTGCATAATCTTTAGCATCGGCAAGGCTGTAAAAACGGCCAACGTATATCAGCTGGTTATTTTCGCCAACGCTTTTAACGTGGTGGATTACTTCGCTGCGGGTGTATCGTGTACGGTTAAACTGCCCTACTCCAAAACGTGTAGAAGCCAGATTAGTTGTACCACTGGATACATTTATCACAAAGTAATAGTTGCTGCTGTCGCGCTTGCTGAATATGTAGTTTACCGCTGGTGTATTGTTAATGGCGGCCGGGTGAACCGTAGCCACAATATCTTTTTGTTTAGGTGCCTGCTGCGTGGCTATATCCCTTGAAGTATCCGGCATTTGGTGTTGCGGTAAAGGGATCTGGCCTACGGCAAGTTGTTTTGGTTGTTGAATTGCAGCCTGCTGAATTTGTGGTGCCGATGTTTTAGCCCCGGCTATTATATGCGTGTCCCGTTCGGGCAGGCGCTCCTGGGGAGTTACATTTTGTGCCGATGGGGTATATGGCGGACGGTATTCTGTTTGTTTTTGATATGCTACCGGTGGGGTAAAAGGGATCTCGTTAGGATCATCATTAAATAATACCACCGGACGCGCAGCTATTTCGACCTTGTTCGAATCGATATAGGCCAGGTGTTGGTTTACCAGTGGGGCGATGAGCTTATCCTGCGGATATTTTGCGGCGATTAACTGCAGATCGGCCTGAAATGGCGGCAACTTTTCCATATGCCCGGCAGCAATAGCTTTCAGATAGTATAACTGCGCTGCATACCGATTGTCAGGATATTTGTTAAGCAAATCATTTGCTTTCTCAATCACTTTTGCGTATTGCTTTTGAGCATACTGATTGTACACTTCGTTATAAAAGCCGTTAAATACAGCATCTACATCTGCCAGCTTGCGTGCATAATCCGGATCGAGAATTACTTTAGCAAATACACTTTCCGGATACTCTTTAAGCAGCCTGTTTTTGTAATCGTTTGACTTTGCAGCGTCTATATCGGCATAAAGCCTGTACAGGTTATAATAAACTGAAGGCTTATCGTTGCTTTGAGGGAAACGCGCAAGCAGGGTTTCGTAAGTGGCAATAGCTTCCTTTTTATCTTCCAATACATCGCGATAAAAATTAGCCATTTCAAAATAGGCGTTATAAACCCTGAAATTTGATTGCTGCAGTAGGGCGGGAGTCAGAGGCAGGTTTTTAACCAGGTCCTGTCTAAAAGTGCCTGCCGATACATTGGCAGTATTATAAGCTGCGCTGCCAACAGGCGCATCCGGATCATTAACCTGTGAGCCAATGCCGGTATTGGCTGTAGGAATACCAGTATTTGAACGCCTGCTGCGGCGCCAGTTATCCTCCAGCTTACGGTTGCCCCATAAACGCTTAAAGTCGTTATAACCCTGGTTTATGGCGCTGTTATTGTAAAAGTAAAACGTACTGCCGCTGTTTTTATTTGAGGAAGATGAATTACTGTTCCTGTCGAGCGTATTTGACATAGTGCCGTTATTGACATTGGCAGCGGCACCGGTGGCTTCCAAAGCGGCTTGTTGCTGCTGGCGTGTTTTGCGGGCTACCATTTCATCTATATGGGCATCACGGGCTTTTTCATCCAAAGCGGCAAGCATTTGCAGGGTATCTTCGCGCGAGATGGTTTCAAGCAGGCGGGTAAGGATCTGCAGGTTATCGGCCTTTTTGCGGATGAGCTGATAACCGGGATAATTTGTCGACAAGTTATTGAGCGTACTGTCATAATAAAGCCTGGCGTTTGCGTAATCGGCCTTGTTTTTAAAGTTGATATCGGCAATGCGCAGGTATGACAGCCCTTTTTGGTTTTGATTTTTGGTGCTAACCCGTACCGATTGCTTGTAACTTTTCAGCGCGTTGTCGATTTCGCCGGCTTTGAACTGTTGTTCACCAATCTGGTAATAGATCTGGTCGTAAAAATCGGCATTGTCTTCATTCTTAAGCAGGGCACGTAATAGGTCGATCTTACTGGCTTTAATACCGTTTTGATTGTCGCGGATGCGGATCCGGTTAAGGTTGGCATTAAATGCCATTTCAAAACTGGCGTTGCTTTTAACTATGCGGGTATAGCTTTCATAGGCATCGGCCGGCTTGAGGTTGAGTTCCTGTAATTGGCCCAGGATAAATATCCAGCGGAGTTTGAGATTGCTGATATAACTGTATTTAATGGCCAGTTTAGCCATCTCTTCGGCTTCGGCATAGTTTTGGGTTAAGATATCATATTGCAGCTTGGTGGCGTAAACATCGGCAGTAATATTTTTTTTAGGGTTGATATCCTGTATGGCCGAATCAATTACCAGTTTAGCTAAAGGTAACTGGTTAAGGTACATAAGCCCGCGGGCTTTCCATACCAAAGCCTCCTGTTTTAAATTAGCTTGTTTGCCAAATGAACGGGTTACATAATTACAATACTCAACAGCATCAAAATAATTAGCCTCCAGGTAGCGGGATTTGCCCAGGACCAGGTAAGCATCACCTAAATAATGGCTTTGCTCCTTAATACTGATGATCTTGTTGGCTTTTACAATGGCTTCTTCCAGGTCCTTATCAGGCGTACCTGTTTGTGCGGTGGTATCGGGGTAAACATTTAATAGTTCACTATAGGCATCGGGAAAAGATGCTGCATAGCTTTCCTGCTTGAGCCTTAAAATTTCGTTAGCATTAAATAATATGTTGTAGTGGGCTGTGAGGTTTTGCATGGTGCGGTTAAACCCGCTTTGTTTTTCAAGCGAACAACCTGCCGCTACCAGTATAACTGCAAACAGAAAAAAAAAGTGGGTGTTTGATTTATAGAATGATGATAATCGCCTCAATGCTATATGGTAGTTAAAAAAGCATTGCTAAAATACTAAAGATTATGCAATAGGTTTAATAAATTTGCGCATGCCCGAAAATGACGAAAATAACAAAGATGAGTTTGGGAAGCCTTTAAATGCTTATGCTAAATATAGCAGCATCGGTTTTCAGATGATAGTTGTTATCGGCATTTTTTCCTTTGCCGGCTATAAGATTGATGAAGCCGGTAAGCACGATGTAAAATGGGCTACAGCGGTACTGGCCCTTATTGGGGTGTTCATTGCTTTATATATCGTTATCCGATCTGTTAAAAATTGAAATTACTTATCACTACTTTATCGTTTCTACTGTTTGCCGTTATCATAGCAGTACCGCCGTTTTTGTTAAGCAGGTCTGCTCATGCCTCCTGGCTTGACCCTCACTTTTGGGTGATATTTGGTTTTGTAACCGGGCTCACATTTATTACCACTATTTCGATACTGATAGTAACCAAAATCAACAAGGAAATATATGCTCAAACCTTCCTTGGTGCTACCATGATCAAGCTTTTGACCTGTATGTTTTTTTGCCTGTTTTTTTTACTTAAAATCAAAGTAAACGGGGTGATATTTATTGCCAATTTTTTTTACGTATATTTCTTCAACCTCGTCTTTGAAATTTACGGCTTATTATGTACCTTGCGCAACCAAAAATTAAAGTAAAAAACTCTCTGCTAATGGATTTTAGGCCTGTTTTGAACTCAAAAAAAATCACCTTAGGTATCCTTTTAAGCGTTTTTTCGCTGTTTGTAACGGTAAAAGTACAGGCTGTACAAGAAAAAAACACTACTGAAGCTGCTGCTGAAAGCGGCGAAAAAGAAAAGTTTGACGCCAACGCTACCATCCTTGAACACATTGCCGATTCGCATTATTTCCACATTGGTGGAAAGATTGCTGTGCCACTTCCGGTGCTTCTTTATACCGATGGCGGACTGGAGTTTTTCATGGCTTCAAAATTTGGTCATGAAGGCGAAGAAGTATATCAGGGAAAGTATCATACTTATGCTTTGGTTAAAGACAAAGTAAAAGCTGTTGCTGCAGATGGTAAAACCGTTGACGAAAGCGCTAAAGTGTTCGACTTGTCGATCACCCGTAATGTTTGCTCGATGTGGTTATCGGTAGTTTTGCTGTTGCTCATCTTCTTTACCGTGGCCGGATCATACAAAAAACGTGTAGGTAAAGCGCCAAAAGGTTTGCAGTCATTATTGGAACCGCTTATTCTTTTCATTCGTGATGAGGTTGCGTTGCCTAATATCGGTTACAAGTATGCTAAGTTTATGCCGCTGCTGTTAACCATGTTCTTCTTTATCCTGATCAATAACCTGATAGGTATGGTGCCGTTTTTTCCGGGAGGTTCAAACCTTACAGGTAATATCGCGGTAACTATGGTGCTTGCAGTTATCACTCTTATAGTGGTTAACTTTAACGGTAACAAGTATTATTGGAAACACATATTTGCTCCTGATGTTCCGTTCTGGCTGTACCCAATCATGTGGGTAGTGGAGCTTGCTGGTATCATTTCGAAGCCTTTTGCGTTAATGGTGCGTTTGTTTGCTAACATTATGGCAGGCCACGTTATTGTTATTGCGCTGATTTCATTGATCTTCATCTTCGGTACAGTAGCTGTAGCGCCGGTGTCGATCGCCTTCGCGTTGTTTATCGACGTGTTAGAATTGCTGGTTGCTTTCCTGCAGGCTTTCATCTTTACAATGCTTACTGCATTGTTTATTGGCAGCGCTGTTGAGGAGCATCATCATTAATAATTTGTAATTAATAATAACACTATATTCATTTAAATTTAAAAACAATGGTTGGAAGTATTGCTGCATTAGGTGCAGGTTTAGCAGTTATCGGTGCAGGTATTGGTATCGGTCAAATCGGTGGTAAAGCGATGGAAGGTATCTCTCGTCAGCCGGAAGCTGCTTCAAAAATTCAAACTGCCATGATCATCGCTGCCGCACTTGTTGAAGGTGTTGCTCTTTTCGGTGTGATTGTTGCACTTTTGGGTAACAAATAATTTTACCCTTAAAAAATAAAAACCGGGCCGTGTAACGGTTGGTTACACACCGGTTTTTACTTGAATGAATAGTATTAATTAGAACTATAGTATAACGTTATCATATAAAATAAATGGAGTTAGTATTACCTGATTGGGGTTTGGTTATCTGGACAACGATCACATTTGTATTTTTGCTTATTTTATTAAGGGCTTTTGCCTGGAAACCGATCATGGCAGCCATTGGCGAGCGTGAACGTTCAATTGAAGATGCTTTATTAAAAGCAGAAGCTGCTAAAGAAGAAATGAGCCGTTTAACTAACGAGAACGAATTGTTAATTAAACAAGCCCGTGCAGAGCGCGACCTGATCCTGTCTGAAGCACGTAAAGCTAAAGATCAAATCGTATCTGATGCTAAAGAACTTGCACACAAAGAAGGTGCACGTATGATTGAGCTTGCCCGTGTTGAAATTAACAACCAAAAAGCAATTGCTTTAGCTGATGTTAAAAACCAGGTAGCTACTTTATCTTTGGAGATTGCCGAGAAGATCCTTCGTAAGCAATTTGAAGATCAGCAGCAACAAGACGAATTGGTAAGCCAGTTATTAAAAGAAGTGAAGTTATAAGATTTCGGATTTGGGGCGTAGGATTTCGGATTTAATCCGGTACTCGCTGATCTATTCAAAACCGAAATTCAAATTGAAAATTCCGAAATCGAAAATTCGAAATCCGAAATAAAAAAACATGTCAGAAATCACGGTAGCAACCAGGTACGCCAAATCGATCATTGATCTTGCACAGGAACAAGGAATTGTTGCAGAGGTCAAAGCCGATATGGATCTTTTCTTAAAAACCCTGAAGGGCAGCCCCGAACTGGTAGCAGTATTGGCTAATCCTATTATATCTCATTCAAAAAAGATCAAGATCCTTGACGAGATATTTTTAAATAAGGTTAGCAAAACTACTATCGCTTTCTTTAAGCTGATGGTTAACAAAGGGCGCGGCGAAGTATTATATTTTACCGCCGGCGAGTACATTAACCTGTACAATGTTAAAAACCATATCACCAAAGCTAAGGTAACATCAGCTACTGCGCTTTCTGAAGCTAATAAGAAAACATTGGTTGCCGAATTGCAACAATCAGTTGGCGGTACAGTAGTGCTGGAAACTAAAGTTGACCCGGCTTTGATAGGCGGTTTTGTGTTAACTATAGGTGACAGGCAGGTTGATACCAGTATTGCCGCAAGCCTTAGGAAAATGAAAAAGGAATTTGCTGTAAAGGCGTAATTAGTAAGTATTAAAAGTAAAACTCTAAATAAATTTTAAACAATGGTAGAGGTAAGACCAGACGAAGTATCAGCAATTTTGCGTCAGCAGTTGGCCGGCTTCAAGTCAGAATCTGAATTAGAAGAAGTGGGTACTGTACTCCAGGTGGGTGACGGTATCGCACGCGTTTATGGATTAACTAAAGTACAGTCGGGTGAGTTGGTTGAGTTTGGCACAGGATTGCAAGGCATCGTACTTAACCTTGAAGAAGATAACGTGGGTGTGGTATTGTTAGGTAAATCTGACGATATTAAAGAAGGTGATACCGTTAAACGTACCAACAGGATTGCATCAATCAACGTAGGCGAAGGCATGCTTGGCCGTGTTGTTGATACCTTGGGTGCCCCTATTGATGGTAAAGGCCCAATCACCGGTCAAACTTACGAGATGCCGCTTGAGCGTAAAGCTCCTGGTGTAATCTACCGTCAGCCGGTAACCGAGCCATTACAAACTGGTATCAAAGCTATCGACGCGATGATCCCTATCGGTCGTGGCCAGCGTGAGTTGGTTATCGGTGACCGTCAAACCGGTAAAACTGCGGTTTGTATCGATACCATCATCAACCAAAAAGAATTTTATGATGCAGGTAAACCTGTAATCTGTATATATGTAGCTTGCGGACAAAAAGCATCAACTGTTGCTAACATTGTTCGTACGCTTGAAGAGAACGGCGCTATGCCTTACTCTATCGTAGTTGCTGCTAACGCTTCAGACTCTGCTACCATGCAGTTCTTTGCTCCGTTTGCTGGTGCAGCTATCGGCGAGTACTTCCGTGATACAGGCCGTCCAGCTTTGATCATCTATGATGACTTGTCAAAACAAGCTGTTGCTTACCGTGAGGTGTCATTGTTGTTACGTCGTCCACCGGGCCGTGAGGCTTATCCGGGTGACGTATTTTACCTGCACAGCCGTTTATTAGAGCGTGCCGCTAAAATCAACTCAAATGATTCTATCGCGCAGCAAATGAACGACCTTCCTGAGTCTATTAAAGGCATCGTTAAAGGTGGTGGTTCATTAACAGCTCTTCCAATCATTGAAACACAAGCTGGTGACGTATCTGCATACATCCCAACCAACGTAATCTCTATCACCGACGGTCAGATCTTCCTTGAATCTAACTTGTTCAACGCAGGTGTTCGTCCGGCTATCAACGTAGGTATCTCTGTATCACGCGTAGGTGGTAACGCACAGATCAAATCAATGAAGAAAGTTGCCGGTACTTTGAAACTTGACCAGGCTCAGTTCCGTGAGCTTGAGGCATTCTCAAAATTCGGTTCTGACCTTGACGCTTCAACCAAAAACGTGTTAGATAAAGGTATCCGTAACGTAGAGATCCTGAAACAAGGTCAATACTCACCGGTGACTGTAGAAAAACAAGTTGCTATCATTTACTTAGGTACAAAAAACTTAATGCGTAACGTACCGGTAAATAAGGTAAGGGAATTCGAAACCGAATTTACCGATCAGTTAGAAGCTCGTCACCCAGAAGTTTTAGCTGCCCTTAAAGCAGGTAAATTTGACGACCAGCTTACCGGCGTACTGGAAACAGTAGCTAAAGAACTGTCAGCAAGGTATTAATTTTTAGATTTGAGATGTTAGATGTGAGATATGAGATTGGTCTCTTCCACATCTGACGTCTTTATATAAATTAGATAAACAGATTGAAAGTGCAGATGTGAGGCTATCTCAAATCTCATATCTCAAATCTCACATCTCAATAAAGAATGGCTAATTTAAAAGAAGTAAGAAACAGGATCAAATCTGTATCATCAACCCAGCAGATCACCAAGGCTATGAAAATGGTTTCGGCTGCTAAGTTGAAACGTGCTACCAACGCTATTATTCAGCTGCGCCCTTACGCAAGTAAGTTGAAGGACCTGCTGGCTAACTTATCTGCAAGTTTGGAGGATAACACTTCTCCTTATCTTCAGGAGCGTGAGCCGGTACGTGTATTGGTAGTTGTGGTATCATCAAACCGTGGTTTGGCCGGTGCTTTCAACGCTAACGTTATTAAAACAGCCAATAACCTTATTGCCGAAAAATATCCTAAACAGCTTTCTGCCGGTAACGTATCTATTGTTGCTATCGGTAAAAAAGCCCAGGAGTTTTACCAAAGGCGTAAGTACAACGTAATTGGTAATAACAACGACCTGTACTCGGATCTTAATTTCGAGAATGCTTCAAAAATTACCGAAGCGATTATGCAGGGCTTTGTTAACGGCGACTACGACCGTGTGGAACTGGTGTATAACCACTTCCGTAATGCCGCCGTACAATACCTGATTGCTGAACAGTTATTACCGGTGCCAAAGGCCGAGAAGAAAGAGGAAATAAAGGCAGCTAATGTTGATTACATCCTTGAGCCATCACAACAGGAAATTGTTGAGCAACTGATCCCTAAAAACATCAAGATCCAACTGTACCGTGCTGTATTGGATTCAAACGCTTCTGAACATGGTGCCCGTATGACAGCGATGGACAAAGCAACCGAAAACGCAGGTGAGCTTTTGAAATCATTAAAACTTTCATATAACCAAGCCCGTCAGGCAGCCATCACTACCGAGCTTACCGAGATCGTAAGTGGCGCGGCAGCCCTTTCAGGCGGTAACTAAGTTTAAGAGTACTTTTATATAGAAAAGGCTTTCCGAGAGGAGAGCCTTTTTTTTGAACCTTGATTTTTGGGATTGGAGGATTGTCTTGATTTTACATCTAATTTGTTAAATTGACAACTTACATTAGCTGCTATTGGTCGAAGTTTATCGTTAGCGTAACTTCGTCCTAAAATTAAGCAAGCACTCTGCTTGAACCGGAATAACTTGAATTGAGATAAATGCGTTTGTGTTTATATATTTAGGTTAATAAACCTGGCGAAGCTATCGTCATCAGCGGAGAGAAATCATTAACAGTAAATTAAATGAAAAATATAGCAGCAATCTTTTTTTTGTGCCTCTCCATTAGTTCTTGTGCACAGAGGGTTTCAAAAAATGAGAAACCGCCAAAAGAATGTGTCCGGTTAAATGATGAAGGGGTTAAATATTTAATGAAACCTTCATTGGGTGGAATGAACCAGGCAGATACTGCTATCACATTTTTTAAGGAGGCAATACATTGCGACAGCAATTATATAGTGGCCTTTGTAAATTTAGCGGGTGCTTATGAGAACAAACATGATTTTAAATCTGAAATGCTTGTGTATAATAAGCTATTATCATTAACTAACAACTATCCTGGATTTATAGTGCAAAAGGCGATATTATTTGAAAAGCTTGATGAAGTAGATTCTGCAAAAAAGAACTATACTATTGCCGCATTGGGATACAGCAAAAAGTTGTCGATGTCTCCAAACGATATTGATGCTATAAAAGGGCTGATTGATATAAAAGCGTTAACTGTTGGTAAAGATGAAGCGATTAGTGAATTAAATAAACAAATAAAAATACACCCTGATATTGCTGCAAAGCTAAACGACGAACGCTTTTTTTATGAAAGCTTCGACCGCAAGACAATGACAGGTCGTTCTGATTATTAGGTGCAACCTTTAATACGTTAAACTGGTGCCATACTTGTTGAAATTTAGCGATAGCGTAACTTCCTCCTAAAATAGTACAAGCATTCTGCTTGCGAAAAGAGTAACCTAAATCTATATTCGTATCAATGGGCTTAAAAAGAGCAGTATTAAATCTAAGTATTTTGACCTTTGCAATATCGTTAACGCAGGAATGTTATTGCACTTCCGATTCTTGTGGCAATTCGGCCATGGCATTGATTGTAGGGCCATTGGGGCTTTGTTTTGGAGGCGCATGTTTTAGCTGGTTGGCAAACCCTCTCTTATTCATCGCATGGTTTTCTTTCAGGAAGAAACCGTTAAACGCCGTTATTACTAGTGGGGTATCCGTAGCTTTAATGTTTTCATTTTTATTCTTTAAGCAGATTATCTCAGATGAGGGAGGGAATTACTCAGCAATAGTTAGTTATAAATTGGGATATTGGCTATGGCTACTAAGTGGGGAATAATGTTGGTTGGTAGTTCATCGATCTTTTATAAGTCGAGGGTTGACAACAATAGCACCGCATGAAAATTATATTAACGAATTGGATCAATCTCTTTGGAGTGTTTGCAGGCGTATTTGCTTTTTCAGTTATATCAACCTTAAGTGATGCCAACTCATCTGATAATATATTTCAGGCCATACTTGCTTCCTTATTTTTAGTTATTGGCTATGGACTTATGTTTTGGTTTTTGTTTATCATACTATTGGTTGTGTTAGATCTGCTACTAATAGTCCCGTATAAAAATTATCTTAAAATCTGGCTGGTCATAGAATGGCTGATCATTAGCAGTCCTTTTATTTACGGAGTGATTAAATATCATGAATTGATATTTGCAGTAGGCTTAGGCGCTTTTTTTATAACCCAGTTATTGCGGGAAAAATATATTTTGAGGAAGATACTTTAGTAAACTCATGCAAGTATAGACCATTTTGCTATCAGGTAATATCCCAAAACTCAATCAACGCAATCATAACAAAAATCAACGGTCAGGGTTACCTCTTGCTACTTCCCTGTATCAATGTATACCAAAGAAAATTAAACAGTTATGAAAACAAAGTTATTCCTGGCGTTGCTGGCGGGCGTGTTGCTGCTGGGCGCTTGTAAGGGCTCAAATTATGAAGCCATCCGCGATGACAAAGCTTCTTCATCGAGTGCGGATACGGTGGCTAAAATGACCGACACATCAAAGGTGGATATCCCGACAACCAAACTGGTAAAAACTGCCGACATGCGTTTTAAAGTAAAAAGTGTTCAGCAAACGGGCGATGCCATAGTGGTGCTTACCGCCAGCGACGGTGGCATGGTAGTGCATCATCAAATGCAGGCCTATGTAGAGCGATCAGAAGATATCCGTGTGAGTAATGATTCGGTTAAACGAGTATCGGCGCTAAGAACTGATGCCGACATGACGGTTAAACTTCCTTCAGAGAAGCTTGAAAGCTTTATGACGGAAGTGGCACACATGGGTATGTATGTTACGCTGCGCAAAATGGATATTGAAGACCGTACGCTTGACTATCTTTCCGAAAAATTAAAACTCAAAAACCGGCAGGACCTGGTAGATCAGCAAAAGAAAGGAAAAGTAGTTATCAAAAATCCGGTAAATGTGATGTTATTGAAGGACGATATGGTTGATCAGCAAATTGGCAATATGCGCACAGATGAAGCGGTAAAATACAGCATTGTTACCCTTAGCTTTTACCAAAGCAATTTTATAAATCAGGAAATGATAGCCAACGACGATCCTTCTGCCTATCAGTTGCCATTTTTTAACAGGCTGATGATAGCTTTGAGCAATGGCTGGCACTTGTTTGTTGAATTGCTGTTAGGCCTGGCAAACATTTGGGTATTTATAGTGCTGTCAGCAGCTTTATGGATGTTGTACCGCTATTATAGGCGTAAACACCCAACCTGGTTTGCCGGCGGCATAAAATCATAAAAACTTTGTCGCTTTTTCGGTAAACATTTCTATTTTTGCGCAAACATTAAAAATCGGTACCATGGAATCAATGGAAAATGCTAACGCAGAAGGTCATTACAAATTATTAACTGTAGCTATTGTTATCGGTATAGTAGGCGTGTTCCTGCGTTTTGCCGGCGATGCCAACACAGGCTTCATGTTTACTTCTATATCAAATATTATTTTGATCATTGGTATCCTGATCGCTTTGAAATGCGTTTTCGCAATTATGAAGTAATAAACCTGTAAAAGGGAAATGATATAAAAAAAGCGCCTTCATTTTGAAGACGCTTTTTTTGTGCCTTTTATTTGGGGTGATATCCCGATTCGTTCAGGAGTTTTTGGGCATCTTTATCAGCCATCAGCTGTGGTAGCGTTACATCAGGGTGCTTATCCATATATTTCCTTACTATCTGCCAGCCCGTCCACACAGCAAGTTTCGGTGCCGATTCATTCTTTTCGCCAAGGCCGGGAGTGAAGGGGGCTTCCGTAAGGTACTTCTGAATTTTTTGGTAATCGGTTTCGTATAACAGGTTCTGTTCTAAAAAGTATCCCCAAATCTTACTTTCAAATTCATGGCACCATTTCAATTGTTCGGTACTATAACGGATCTTGGTGCTATCGGCCACATCTGGCAGTATCTTGTCCATAAAGTACATGATCTTGCCGTTATAGATCATTTTATTAAGCAAGGCTTTATCATTGTCATCTTCCGGGAACATGTCCTCACGTGCTATGCCTTCAACCACTCGGGGCGTAATATTATCCGGGGTAAACCACCTGGAAAGATAATGCGGAAAAGCATTGGTAAGCGAAGGATAAAAACGCGAATCCGCACCCAGAAACAAATCTATCCCGACGCCGAAGTAGCCATCACCAATGGTAGTTTGTGCCTGGAAGCCAGAAATGTAGGCATATACCCGCGGGAGCGGTTTTTGAGGGTAATAATATTTAATGTATTTAAAGGCTTCGGTAAGGCTGGCGTTCTGCCGGTCCATATTAGGGAAGGCGGCATCGGCGTCGTGCTTGAGGTCGTTATAGGCTTTGCCCGCAAACACCTGGCGAAGGGCTTTAAAATAGGTGGTATCCTTAGTACTGCCAACCTGTAAAATGCGTTCAATAAAATCAGGGTAAAAACTGCCGTATTGTTTTTGCAGGTAGGAAGCTTGCAAGGCCATCGGCTTGTTGTGCATGGCATCAAAATCATGGTCGAACCGTTCAATTTTGACATTAACGTTGATATTGCTTACATCAATTTTTTTGTTGCGGGTACAGCTGCTTAATATCAGGCCGATGGAAAAAATTAAGTAAATTTGCTTTGCTATATACCGGGTAGGGTTCATCTTTATCCTTTAAGGCAAAAGTAAATTTATTTGCATTAATGTTGCTACTATTGTTAAGTCAATAGTCGGTAGTCCTAAATCGAAAGTCTTATTTTTTGACTTTATACTGAAGACTTGCGACTTAAGACTAAAATATACATATACTATGAAAATCGCGTTAGCCCAGCTCAACTATCACGTAGGTAATTTTGAATCGAACACCAATAAAATCATTGATCATATTATCAAGGCGAAAAATAACGGGGCTGACCTGGTTGTATTTGCCGAGCTATGTGTTTGCGGTTATCCTTCGCGCGATTTTTTAGAGTTTGATGAATTTATAGGCTTGTGCGATGAAGCTGCTAAAAAGATAGCTGAAGTATGCGTTGATATAGCCTGCATCATAGGCTTGCCAACACCCAACCATAAAACAGAGGGTAAAGATCTGAGCAATTCTGCTTATTTTATTGAGAATGGCGAGGTGAAAGCAGTGGTAAACAAAGCCTTGCTGCCTAATTACGATGTATTTGATGAATACCGTTACTTTGAGCCTTCAACCGAGTTTAATTGTATTGAGTTTAAAGGCAAGCGAATAGCGCTTACTATTTGCGAGGATCTGTGGAATACCATCGAAAACCCGCTGTATGTTACCCGACCGATGGATACCCTCATACACCAGACTCCGCATGTAATGATTAACATTGCGGCATCACCTTTTGCCTATAATCACGATGAAGAGCGCATTGAGATACTGAGTGATAACGCCAGCCGTTATAAGTTGCCTCTGTTATATGTTAACCATGTGGGAGCGCAAACGGAACTAATATTTGACGGTGGTTCATTGGTGTTTGATAATACAGGTAAGCTAATTGATGAGATGCCTTATTTTGATGAAAGCATGGCTTACTATACATTGAATGAGGATAACACGTTGAGCTTTGATCATCCAACAACGATAAAAACCGAACGTCCGGGAGACATTGAGCAAATTTACCAGGCAGTAATCCTTGGCATCCGCGATTATTTTTATAAATCGGGCTTTAAGCAGGCAATTTTAGGCTTATCAGGCGGGATAGATTCGGCTGTGGTATGTGCTTTGGCTGCAGAGGCACTTGGGCCTCAAAACGTGATGGCTGTATTGCTGCCTTCACGCTTTTCAACAGATCATTCATTAAAAGATGCTCAGGATTTGGTTGATAACCTTGGTTGCAAGCACGAAATAGTGCCCATTAAAAGCATTACAGAGGCCTTTGAAACAGCATTAAATCCGCAGTTTGACGGTTTGCCTTTTAATATCGCAGAGGAAAATATCCAATCGCGCAGCAGGGCTGTTTTATTAATGGCGATGTGCAATAAGTTTGGCTATATTTTGCTGAACACCAGTAACAAGAGCGAGGCTGCTGTAGGTTATGGTACTTTATATGGAGATATGTGCGGTGGTATTTCGGTTATTGGCGACGTTTACAAAACCCAGGTTTTTGAGCTTGCGCGATACATTAATCGCGATAAGGAGATCATACCTATTAATTCCATCGTTAAACCGCCATCGGCCGAACTAAGGCCCGATCAAAAAGATACCGATTCACTGCCCGAATACGACGTGCTTGACAAGATCCTGGCCGAGTATATCGAAAATCGCTGCTCATCGGCTGAGATTATCAGGATGGGGTATGATGAGGCGACTGTTCGTCGGGTGATTAAGCTTACCAATTCGGCCGAGCATAAGCGTTACCAAACTCCGCCTATTTTAAGGGTATCGCCAAAAGCATTTGGCATGGGGCGCAGAATGCCAATTGTGGGCAAATACCTGTCGTAACGGCTAATTTTTTCACTCTTTAATTGTCAAGTTTACGAATATTGTAAAGCGTTGGTTGTTTTGTTTTAGTTGAGGTTGATTTTTCTTAAAATTGCCTATCTTTCAAACCAATGATCAAACTTTACACAATTGTTTCCTTTTGCTTTTTGCTCTTGTTTGCAGTAAGCGACGCTATGGCCCAACAGTCATTGATCAGCGAAAAGAACAGGCTTCAGCTTAACGATATTTCACAGCAATCGCTCACAAACTATAAAGCATCTCACGACAAGGCAGTGTCATTAGCGGCCACGCATGGATGGACATTATCCCGCCGTACAAAAAACGGTAACCTGGTTACCTTACAGGGAGTTAATAAATTAGGGTTCCCTATATATCTTATTACGCATAACAATACCACCGCGGCAGCCACCACAGGTACTAATACTTTGCAGCCCGGAGGGTCATTAGGTTTGAACTTGTCAGGATCGTCAGATTTTTTGACCAACAAGCTGGCCATATGGGATGGCGGCGCGGTTTACAAAGCGCACCAGGAATTTGCAGGTAAAACCATCACACTAAAAACAACCGAACCGGTAAATGACCATTCATCACACGTGGCAGGTACCATGATTGCCAAAGGCATTTATGCACCTGCTAAAGGCATGTCGTTTGGGGCAACAACGCTTCAGTCGTATGATTTTAATAATGATGAAACCACCATGAGTGCCGCTGCTGCCAATCTTCTACTTTCCAATCACTCATACGGGGTAGTAACGGGTTGGGATTATAATGATTCGGCCGGACGCTGGGAATGGAATGGTTTACCAGGCGACACGGTAGATTATAACTTTGGTTTCTATGACTCAAAAACAGCCAACTGGGATAAGATAGCTTATAATGCCCCATATTACCTCATTGTTGAATCGGCGGGTAATGAGCGTTCAAGTAATGGCCCTGCGGTAGGAGAAACCTACTATGGTTACAAAAGTAAAACTGATCAAACTTTTGTGAACAAAGGCGCCCGCCCTGCCGGGATCAGCAATAATGATAGTTATGATATTATAAGCACCAGCGGTAATGCCAAAAACATACTTACTGTAGGTGCAGTTTACCCGCTATTGTATGGGCCAAAAAACCGGAGTGATGTAGCCATAGCGCCTTTCAGTAGCTGGGGCCCAACGGACGATGGCCGTATCAAACCCGATATTGTGGGCGATGGTGTTAACGTACTTTCGGTAGGGGTTGATAACACTACCTCCTACGCTACTTTATCAGGCACCTCAATGGCTGCCCCTAATGTTACGGGCTCGCTTTATTTGCTGCAGGAATACTATGCTAAACAAAATGGAGGAACATTTATGCGGTCGGCCACATTGAAAGGGTTGGTTTGCCATACTGCCTTTGATGCCGGTAATGTGGGGCCTGATTATATTTATGGCTGGGGATTGCTTAACATGACCGAGGCTGCACAAGCCATAACCAATAATGGTGGTAAAAGCATAGTAAGCGAAAAAACGCTTACACAGGGACAAACACAAACCTATAACGTAATAGCATCCGGTAACCGCTTACTGGCCGCAACCATATCATGGACCGATCTGCAAGGTACGCCAACTACCGAGGGGGTGATCAACAGCCGAACTCCTAAATTGGTGAATGACCTCGATATCAGGGTAAGTGACGGCACAACAACTTTTACTCCCTGGGTGCTTGACCCTGACAAGCCCGGATTTGCTGCAACTAAAGGCGACAATATTAGGGATAATATTGAACAGGTATATGTCCCTAATTCGGTTCCCGGCAGGGCTTATACTATTACGGTATCACATAAAGGAAGCTTATCATCCGGGTCGCAGGCATACTCGCTTATCGTTACCGGGGTTGGGGGAACTGCTTACTGTGCTTCGGCTCCGCTTTCAAATGCCGACTCAAAAGTTGATAATTTAAAACTCGCTAATATTGATAATACCGAGACTGCAGGTTGCACAGGCTACTCGGACTATACCAACCTTACCGTACAGCTTGAGCAGGCTAAAACGTACCCCTTGAGCATCACCCTTGGCACTTGCGGCAACAATTTTAATAAAGCTGCAAAAGTGTTTATAGACTGGAATGCTAACGGTGTGTTTGAAGATAATGAACTGGCAGCAACAACCGGGATCATTAATGGCACCGGTACTTATAATACCAACATTACCGTGCCGGGAACAGTAACTGCCGGGGCTTATAGCCTGATGCGGGTTGTGCTTACAGAAACCGGCGATGCATCAACCATTAAAGCATGTGGCAGCTATGCCAAAGGCGAAACCCAGGACTACCGGGTGCAATTTCTGCAAACCAGTATTGATGCAGGCGTTATTTCCATTGTTAGCCCGGGCAGCAGTGGTTCGTGCTCGGCGAGTACACCGGTTACGGTGAGGCTTAAAAATTTTGGCAACGCGGCTATAAACAATATCCCGATAACAGTTACCATTACCAATGCCAATAATGTTACAACTACTTACAACGAGATCTATAAGGCATCATTGCCAGCATTGGCCGAGGATAACTTTACCTTTAGCCAGGAGTTTAATGCGGTTGCAGGGGCATCCTATACTATTACCGCTACCAGTAAACTTACCGGCGATCCGGTTAGTAGCAATAATTCGGTTACAGCCAATATCACCATTAATTCGCCGGCAACTATTGGCGATCTGAGTGCTTATTATTGTACCACTACCAATCAATACGAGTTATTTGGCACTGGTGACGGTACTGTACTATGGTATCAGAATGCAACTGATGAATTGCCCATAGCCGCCGGAAGCGAAGCGTTAACAACTCAGGCGCCGGTTAATAATACTTACTATGCAGGCGTTAATGATTTTAGCGGAACAATTGGTCCTGCTACTAAAAGTGTATTTACGGCTGGGGGGTATAACCAGTTTACCCCTTATGTAACTGTAAGCACTAAGGTGCCGGTATTAATTAAAAGCGCGCGTCTTTACATTGGCAATTCGGGGAAAATAACATTTAATGTATCCAATGCTAACGGGCAAATTGTATCGTCGGTTACTATAAATGCTGTTGCAACCCGTACCACCCCTCTGGCAGGCGCACAGCCCGATGATCCTAACGATCAGGGACAGGTGTATGATTTAAACCTGTCGTTACCAGGTGCCGGCAACTACCAGATATCGGTTGATTTTGCTGACCAGGCTACAATATATCGTAACAACGGAGGGGTAACAGGTTATCCGTTTAAGATCGGTAATATATTTAGCATTACCGGTAACAGCGCCACTGCAACCAATGGCGATACTACCGCCTACAAAGGGTACTACTATTATTTTTACGATATGAAGGTGCAAAGCCTGGGCTGTGCATCGGCCACGCGTAAAGCGGTAACGTTGAGTAGGCCGCTTATTACCCAAACCAATAACACCCTTAACTCAAACTTTACCGATGGTAACCAGTGGCTGTTAAATGGCAATGTAATAAGCGGGGCCACCGCTGCAACTTACAACCCTGTACAAAGTGGAAAATACCAGGTGCAGGTTACACTGGCCAATGGCTGCCTGGCGCAATCAGATAATTATGTTTACGCACGCGAAGGCAGGGCCGGAAATAAAAATGAAATTGGGTTGAGCGTGTTCCCGGTACCGGTAAGCACTGATTTAAACGTGGTATTTGCGGCCAAAGAAGCCACCACCATGAAATTATCCCTCATTAATGCTTTAGGTGAAGCGGTTTACCAGGGTGGGCAGCAAAATATTGATCAGGGTAATTACAGCACTATTTTGAATGTGAGCAGGCAAACGCCTGGGGTATATGTGCTTAGGGTATTGCTTGGACAGAAGGTCTATTCGCAAAAAGTTATCATCACCCGTTAGGCAGGTGATGATAATCTCTTTTATTTTTTAGAAGGTATACTTTAATCCCAGTCCGGGTGCAATATCGAAAAATGGCCCTCTTGCCAGTTCAAGTCGTGGATTAAGGTCAAGGCTGATTGCAATTGGCGCCGAAGGGATAACATATTCCAAACCGATAACAGCATCGGCACCTATCAGGATGTGTTTGCCGTTGTAGTATTCGTCGTCGCCGCCAAAACGTTTGTAGTAGCCATTGCCTACCGAACCAAGGTGGCCGCCAAAGCCATAATAAAAGCTCAGTTTATCAACATTAAAAGCTTGCTGGTTTAATTCATACAAGCCGGTTAATACCGCACCGTGATCGCGGATACCCAGGATGCCTTCAAGCGCGGTGCCTTTATCCATAAAATATTTAACAGAGGGGCCAACCTCGTATGCGCCAAATTTTAAACCTACTGCTGTTTTATAGTCTTGGGCCTGTGAGTTTTTGCTGATCAATAAAAAGAATACGGAAAATAATAAAAGGTACGTTAGTTTTTTCATGCAGATGAATTTAATGATTGACAATAATGTAGCTGTAACAAAAAAGTGACCAGCTTGTTTAGCTTAATTTTGAGCTTTTTATTTCATGCAAATAAACGCCAGAATTGCTTTTTTATGCTATATGTGTTTAAAAAACATTGTGCTTTGATTGGTATTGGATTGGTTTTCAATAGAAAAGAATGGTTTCGGATTGTTAAATAAAGCACCCAAATAAGTTATTTTAGTGAAGATTAAATTGCTGTAATGACTATAAAACGCCTTGAAATAAATAATCCGAAATTCCAGATCCTGTTTTTATCCGTAATATTTTTTGTTTTGTCGGGATGTGCACCGGGGCAGCTCGGGCTCAATAACAGCGGTCAGTACCGTAACGGAATGGTAGTTTGCGCATATCCCGATGCCGCACAGGTGGGGCTTGATATATTGAAGAAAGGAGGTAATGCAGTTGATGCCGCCGTAGCGGTGCAATTTGCTTTGGCAGTCACTTTGCCCGAAGCCGGCAACATAGGTGGCGGCGGTTTCATGGTTTACCGTGCCGGTAACGGTAAAACAAGCACACTTGATTTTAGGGAAAAAGGCCCGGGTGCAGCTAATGTTAATATGTATCTTGATTCGGCCGGTAATGTAATCCCCAATATGAGTTTGTATACCCACAAAGCATCGGGCGTGCCAGGATCAGTTGATGGAATGATTGAGGCTCATCGTAAGTACGGCAAACTGAAATGGGCCGATTTGATTGAACCTGCCATTAAACTTGCCCGCAACGGTTTTAAAATAACCAAACATTTGGCCAGCGATCTTAACCATACCGCCGGACAATTTAGAAAATTAAACCCGGGTAAAAATTATTTGGTAAAAGAAGGGGAATGGAAGGAAGGCGATTTGTTGATACAGGAAGATCTTGCCAAAACATTTGAACAGATCCGGGATAAAGGCCGTGACGGTTTTTATGACGGGCCTGTTGCGGATTTGATTGTTGATGAAATGAAACTTGGTAATGGCCTTATCACGAAAGCTGATCTCAAAAACTATCATGCTGTTTGGCGTGATGCACTTGTTGGTAAATACAAGGATTACAAGATTATTACCATGCCGCCGCCTTCAAGTGGGGGGATTGCTTTATTGCAATTGCTGAAGTCGGTTGAGCCTTATCCGCTGAAAAGATGGGGCTACAATCAGGATTCTACCATGAGGCTTATCGTGGAGGCCGAGCGCCGGGTATACGCAGACCGTTCCAAATATCTTGGCGATCCGGACTTTTATAAAGTGCCGGTTGATAGCCTGCTCCAGCCGGCTTATATTACATCGCGCATGAAAAGCTTTAACTGGGACGCCGCTACGCCAAGTGCCAGTGTCCAGCCAGGCTCATTTGTTGGTTATGAAAGCGACCAGACCACGCATTATTCCATTGTGGACAGAGAGGGCAACGCGGTATCTGTTACCACCACGTTGAATGATAGCTTTGGCTCAAAGATATTTGTAGGCGGGGCGGGCTTTTTGCTGAATAATGAAATGGATGATTTTAGCTCCAAGCCCGGTGTGCCAAACATGTACGGGTTGGTTGGTGGCAAGGCTAACAGCATCCAGCCCGGGAAGCGGATGTTATCATCCATGACACCCACTATTGTTGAAAAGGACGGCAGACTGTTTATGGTGGTAGGAACTCCCGGCGGTTCAACTATTATTACCTCTGTTTTCCAAACCATACTTAATGTAATTGAATTTAATCAGAACATGCAGCAGGCTGTTGCATCAAAACGTTTCCACAGCCAGTGGCTGCCCGACGAAGTAACTATTGAGAAGGACGGTGTTGACAGTACTACAGTTGGCAAGCTACAAAGCAAAGGATATAAGATTGTAACCACCAAATCCATTGGCCGTGTTGACGCTATCCTCAAAACTAAATGGGGCTATTACGAAGGCGGGGCCGACCCGAGAGGGGATGATACTAAGATGGGTTTTTAGTAGCAATAGCATTTTTTAGTGGCAGTTATAATAGGCAGCAGCAGCAGCAATTTTTAGTTGAAGGATAAATATCCAAAAGCATAATCGAAGCCTATAGTAAGAAGTCTCAATTATTACTGTCACTACAACCGCTACTATTAGTGCTGCTGCAACTAAATTTGCGTAATCAATAAGCATTTCTTACGTTTGGTATGCATGCATAATAATGTAAAACACCAGGAAACTATCGACTATTTTATAAAGATAGTGTGGCAAACCATGGCTAACCGTTACAACCAGTTGGTGACGGAGTTTGGCTTTACACAATCAATAGGTTACCTGCTCATTAATATCGACGAAAAGGAAGGTACTACCGTATCGCAGGCTGCTGCCTTGCTGGGGCTTAAATCAACCAGTCTGTCGCGCATGCTTAGTCAGCTGGAAACTACCGGGCTGATATATCGCGAAAGCAATGAGGGCGATAAGCGTTCGGTTAAAATTTACCTTACCGCATTAGGTAAAGAAAAACGACATCAGGCCCGTGTAATAGTACGCCAGTTCAATAATTACCTTGATGCTAACATCAGCGAAGCCGATAAACAACACCTCATCGAAATGCTTAAAAAGCTGAACAAGCTTACCGTTAACTATAAACCCTGATTGCTCATTATGCTTCGCGTCATTGCGCTGCGCTGTCATTATGCTGCGCAGTCATTGGTCATTATGCTTCGCGTCATTGCGCTGCGCTGTCATTGGGTCATTATGTTGCGCGTTATTATGCTACGCTGTCATTTTGCTTTGCAGTCATCGAGGCATTTACTTCGTGTCATTAGTCATTATGCTTGGAGCCGTTGAGTTATCGACAGTATGCCAGGCAATGACTTAATGACCAAATGATAAAATGACCGCGCAGCGCCCACACTTTTACTTAAAATCGAGCGTTTTACCTTCGAAATATCCCTTATCGGGTGTTTTAAACGGTGCCTGCTTTTTATTAATTGTTAAAAAGTGTTAAGCTGCCGTTTTTCTATTTTAAAAGAATAAATTTGCCTTTTGAATTGATGAACAGGATACTGATAGTTTTATTGCTTTTAGGCGTTATTGCAGGTGGTTGCGTAAAATCATCCGTCAGCCCCTTAGTTCAATACAACAAGCAAAAGGAAATTGACGACAAGATCATAAGCGATTATGTGGCTGCCAACGGCTTAGTAGATAAGGCTAAAAAGGTGTATGATACAACAGGTGTTTATTACATAGTAAACGATGGAGAAGGGGGAACAGGTAATGTGCTTTACACCAGTTCGACACAGGTTACAGTTGGTTATACCGGTAAAATACTAACATCGGGCGTTGTATTTGCCCAAACGGATCAGTTTCATCCTACCTATATATTGGGGGGGGTAATTAAAGGCTGGCAGTTAGGTATCCCGCAGATCAAACCGGGAGGTAAGGTTCGGTTGCTGATTCCATCGCGTTATGCCTATGGGCCATATGCGCAGGATTCGATACATTTGCCGGCAAACTCGGTACTTGATTTTCAAATTCAGCTGTATAACGTAACCAATTGATAAAGCCAGATAAAAGGGACATATAGCCAGCGAGCAAAAGCTTTAGGCGGTTAAAAAGACAAATTATAATAAATGAAACAAACTATTTTTACGCTCTTAGTACTTATCTCTATAGGCCTTATATCATGCCGGAAAGACAGGAACGATCCGGACATTAAGCAATATGACGACACCCAGATCAAGAATTATATAGCGGCAAACAGCATCACAGGCATGTTACGTGATACCACCGACGGTGATACCACCGGTATTTACTACAAGATCCTTTCACAAGGCCGCGGCACACCGATGGATTATTCAGATCAGATCTCATTTGTATTCACCGTTCGCACGCTCGATGGTAAGTTTGTATCTGTTGACTCGCTTAACGCGAACCATTTTTACGGTTATTTGGGACATGTTAGCAACTCACTGCCCAAAGGTTTACAGACAGCTATCCACAACCTCATAAAATATAAAGGTACGGCGGCAAGGGTGATCATCCCATCACATTTGGCTTATGGCGTTAACGGTTACGGATCGGGTAGCTCAAGTAATGCAAATACTCATATCGGCGGTAACCAAAGTTTGGATTATTATATTAATGTGGTTTCAAACCAGGAGCTGTATGATGACGCTGTAATTAAAAATTATATCAAAACTAAGGGGCTTACCGGATTTACCAAAACGGCTGACGGAGTATATATAAAAGTAGCTACACCTGGTACCGGTTCTGATTTAATAGGCCTCGATTCATATATAACATGTACCTATTCGGGCAAATATTTAAATGATACAGTGTTTGACAGTACCTCTCTGCAAGGGACAACCTCTTCATCTTTTACAGTTAGCGGTTTGGTTAAAGGTGCCCAGGAGGGTTTAACCGGGCAAACAGCCGGGTCTGCAGTATCTATCATAATACCTTCGAGATTTGGTTATGGCAACACTGGCAGTGGTTCATCAATAGCTGCAAATGTGGTGTTGTATTTTGACTTTACAGTAGCTACGGTTACTAATTGATGTAATTATTTAGCCAACGCCTTTTTAAACGCTGCTAAACAACGGTCGCGGGCTTTGCTGTGATCAACAATGGGTTTTGGATATTTGCTGAAGTCGGCATATTCCGGAACCCATTTTTTTATGTATTTAAGTTCGGGGTCAAACTTTTTGGTTTGGGCATCGGGGTTAAAAATCCTGAAGTACGGCGCCGCATCGGTACCTGAACCTGCAGCCCATTGCCAGCCACCTACATTGCTGGCCATTTCATAATCCAACAGTTTACGGGCAAAATAGCGTTCTCCCCAGCGCCAGTCAATCAGCAGGTCTTTGCTTAAAAAGCTGGCCACTATCATACGCACGCGATTGTGCATAAAGCCGGTTGTATTCAGTTCGCGCATCCCTGCATCAATGATTGGGAAACCGGTTTCGCCTTTGCACCAGGCATCAAACTGTTTTTCATCGTTTATCCATTGGATGCGGTCATATTCCGGCCTGAAAGCATGGTCCATCGTATGAGGGAAATGATGTAATATCATCATATAAAATTCGCGCCAGATGAGCTCATTAAGCCAGGTTTTATCATCATGACTGTAGGCCGTACCTGCCAGTTCACGGATGCTTACGGTACCAAAGCGTAAATGCATGCCAATATGTGAGGTGCCTTTAATAGCCGGAAAATCGCGCTGCTCTTTATAATCTTTAATTACACCTTCATAACTTTTGTCGGGCAGGGGCATATTGCTTTTTTCAAAGCCCATTTCTTTTAACGATGGGATAGGAAATGCTTCGGTTTTATAAAGATTTTTAAGATATTTTTTTGTTGGATAGGCCTTTAAATAAAATGGTTTTAGAGTACTGTACCATTTACGCTGGTATGGAGTGTAAACGGTGTAAGGCTTGCCATCGTCTTTTATAACTTCATCCTTTTCAAAAATTACCTGGTCTTTATAGGTTTTAAAGGGGATGCCATGCTCTTCAAGTTTTGCGCGTACCCTATCATCGCGTTTAGTGGCGTAGGGTTCATAGTCGTGATTGGTGTAAACCGCGGCAATGTTATGGTCTTTGATGAGCTTATCCCAGGCGTGTATTGCTTTATCATAAAGTATCAACATAGTGCTGCCATGCTTATGCAATGCTGTACTTAAGCTTTCAATAGTTTGATAGATGAACGTAACGCGGGCATCGTCCTTATCTTCAAGCTTGTCAAGAATTTCTCTATCAAAAATGAATACGGGCAAAACAGGATTGCCGCTTTTAAGAGCATAATAAAGGCCTGCATTATCATCAAGCCGTAAATCGCGGCGGAACCAGAATATGCTAACCGGTGTTTTATGATCCATAAATTTCACTTAATGCTGTATCTATATCAGCAAATTTAAATTTGAAACCGGCGTCTTCAATTTTTTGTGCCGATACTTTGGTACTGCCCAGTACTATACTGCTCATCTCGCCCAACAAAAGTTTGAGCACAAAGCCCGGCACATTTGGCGCCCACAATGGTTTATGTAATTGTTTGGCAACGGCCTGGGTTAATTGCTTATTGGTGACAGGATTTGGTGCAACCATATTGTAAACGCCGCTAAGGTTCTTATTTTCGATCCCTAAAAGGTACATATCCACAACATCCTGCCAATGGATCCAGGGCACCCATTGTTTACCGCTGCCAATGGGCGAGCCAACATATAGTTTTATAGGTTTTGCAAGGGTTGGTAATGCACCGCCATCTTTATCCAGTACTACACCGGTACGGAATTTCAAAATTCGAATCCCAAACTTTTGGCCCTCATCAACGGCAGCTTCCCACAGTACACAGCATTGGGATATAAAATCCCTGGCCGGAGCGCTTGTTTCATACATCAGTTCATCCCCACGGTCGCTGTAATAACCAATGCCTGATGCGGAGATAACTGAAGTAACCTGATGCTGTTTGCGTTTCAGCAAATCATACACCAGCTCAATTGATTTTACGCGACTATCGATCAGGTCTTTTTTACGGGCATCGGTCCAGTGCTTTTCAGCAATGCCCGAGCCGGCCAGATGCACGATGGTATCAATCCCGTCGATACAATGCTCATCAATGATGCCTTTGTTGATATCCCATACAAATGTCTTTACCTGCGGATTGTTACCGGCTTTTCTGCTTAAATGACTTACGGTATAACCCTTAGCCAATAATGCTTTAGTGAGAAGTGTTCCCAGTAATCCTGATCCGCCGGTTAGTAGTATACTTTTGTCCATAATTTTGTCCATAGTGTTTTTACCTGATACGCTATTGCTATGGACTATGGTCTATCGACTATTGTCCCGGCTTTTTCTTTATAATTAACAATCTCCCTTGCCATACCGTTAAATATAAACAGGTGAAAAGGCCACATGGCATACCAGTACAAGCGGCCCCACAGACCATTGGGCCTAAAGGTAGCTACCTGACTTAAACTTTGCTTACCATGGCGTTCAATTATTTTAAATTCAAGCCATGCTTCGCCCGGTAATTTCATTTCAGCGTACAGGAGCAGGCGTTTGTTTTCGCGGTCGGCCAGCAAAACCCGCCAAAAATCAATTACATCACCCGGACTTATATTGATATTGCTTGTGCGCCCCCGGCGCGAGCCAACACCACCAAAGATCTTATCCAGGAAACCGCGGATGTTCCAAATCCAGTCCCAATAATACCAGCCCCGGTTGCCGCCTATAGAAAGCACGTTGGTAAACACTTCGTTGGCCGGGCGTTCAAAAGGCATTTTTACTTTGTATTCCTGCGTGCCGTTTTGAGGTACCTTGATCTGGTCCATAAAACCGGGATTAAGGTAACCCTGGTTAAAAGCATCTTTCCAGCTGGAAACGATGGAGTTTTGCTCAATTTTAACAAAGGCAAGCTCAAGGCATTCTTTATAAGTAAGGCATTTACGTGGCACAACCTCATCAATGCCATGATCATGCATAATGGTTTCGTTCTTCATGCTGTTTACAAGGCTTTGAGCAAGTGTAAAGCTTGTAGAAGTAACAAAATACAGCCAATACGATGATATTTTAGGAGATAGGAAGGGTATGGTTATAATATACCTTTTCAGCTTACGTACCTCAGCATAAGTAAGCATCATCTGCCTGAAAGAAAGGATATCCGGCCCGCCTATATCAAAGGCCCGGTTGTAAGATTTTTCATTTAGCATTACACCTTCCAGATAACCAAGTACATCACGGATGCCGATGGGTTGGGATTTTGTATTGACCCAACGAGGAACGGTCATCACAGGAAGCTTTTCGGTAAGGTCACGAATGATCTCGAACGAGGCACTACCCGAACCGATGATAATAGCCGCCCGCAAAACGGTTAAGGCTGCTTTGCCTTCTTTCAGTACATCTTCCACATGCCGTCGTGATTCCAGGTGACGCGAAAGATGTTGATCGTTGGTTATCCCGCTTAAAAATATGGTTTGTTTGCACCTGGTTTTATCGAGTGCCTTTACAAAGTTATGGGCCGAAAGAGCCTCGAGTGCGGCAAAATCATGAGTTTGCGCCATGGAGTGCACCAGGTAATAAGCTGCATCGAGATCTTCAGGAAATGCTTCGATATTTGACTCTTTAAGCAGATCGCCGGTAATGAGGGTGACTTTACCGCTAAAATCGCTATGCTCGTGAAAACGACGTTTATCACGTACCAGGCAAACTACATCATGGCCTTTCTCCAGTAAAACCGGGATAAGCCGTGTACCTATATAGCCGTTAGCGCCAGCAAGCAAAACCTTCATGCATAATGAAACAACAAAAAAGGCAGGCTGTTTTAAGCTAAACGCCTGCCTTCATAATAAATTAATAAATAGTTATATCCTATATGTTTACACTATCTGTCACCACTACTTTGCTGCACAGTGGCTTAGCATATTCTTCGGCAAATATCACATGGGTAGGGTCAACCTGGTAAGCTTCCTGCGCTTCGGCGGTATCAAATAAAATCAACAGTGATACATCATAAGAGCGGTCAATTACATCGCGATTGGTATCGGCCGGCACGCCGATATGTATATCGCGGATATGTGGAATAGGCAGAAGGATATTAAGCCCTTCAATCAGTTTATCTTTATCGGCTTTGTTTTTTAACCAGAAGTGTACGTGGTGTACAAAAGTGTTTTGGAGTAGAGGCATAAGGATATGTTGTTAGTTTTTTCTTTTGAAAAGTTTTGTGACCTAATTTGAATTAAAAGGTTTATTTAAAACGATGTTTAAATACGCCTGAAAATTCTGATAGCCGTTTTTTGATGAATTTCCAAGGTCGATCATATCGCCAATCCCTGTATCAAATATTTGCCAGTTATTTTTTATGGCGAGATCTATCAGTGGATAAATAGCAGATTCACCATATAAATTGAGCATTAAAGTACTTGAAGGCTCACCATCATCAAAATAATCTATCGTAAAATCATCTTCTTTTATTTCGTGGTGGTCACCATCTGTAATTATATTTTTGAAATACTTTTTAAAAGCCCTGGAAAATGAGACAGGTAGTAATTGTTTTTCATCCACATCTGCCAGGTCAGTAATTTTTTGCCTCGAACTAAATAGTACTACATCCCAACTCATATTACATGAAATTAATGCATACAGCCTACATAAACTCTTCCCTTAAAAACAAAGGCCGTTTTAACCTTATCAATAACTTGTAAGGCGCTATCTGCACTGTTTTTGTTTTCATAAATTCCGGCTACTAAAGCAATCGTTTTTGGGCTTGTATCAAATTGGTAGTTCTCAAGATATTCAAGGCTTAACGTTTTGGATGGAAATCTCCGTGGATAATATTCGCCCGCATAAATCTCATCTTTATCCTTATCGGATAATGCAATGAGGTCTTTAGCTTTATTATATCCCCGTTCCATCGTATCAATAGGGATACCGGATAATTTATTCAAGTCAAACATTCTATTCCTGAGCGTATAATAATTGATACCTGTATCGGCAATTAAAATATAGTAATTTGCATAAGCAGGTTCACTATCCGTATTAGATGTATCAATACCTGCTGCCTTAATCTTGATTGTGTTTTTATAGGATGCAGCCAAAACCTTAACATGTTTTACTTTAAGAGAATGGGTATCTTTATCAGAAGGTTTCGATTTGCAGGCAGCAAATAAGCATACTATTATAAGCAGAAAATGAACTTTCATATGAGGGTATAGGTTATCCAAATATAATTGAATTCAATTTGAAAGGCAAATGCGTGCTGTTCATTGTAAACTCAAAACTGCCAAGTGCTTAATATTCCAATACCACATGCGGTTTAAAAGTATCCGTTTTTACTTTAGCTTTCAGCTCATGCAAAATATTATATAACCCAAAATTGGTGCGGTTTACATAGATAAAATGTTTAACGCCCCGGGCTTGTTTAAATTCCGGCATTTTTGATATGCGCTCGCCAAAACCGTATAACTGATCAAAAAATTCGGTCTGGCCAAAATCAAATGTATCGGTAATATATGGTTGGGCAAACAGGCTTATCATTTCCTTATACTGGGTATAATAAAACTCGATCTGCGCCGGGGTATCTCCTTTATGGATCATATCCAGCTGGCGGAATGCCTTGATTGTTTCTTCCTTGTTATCCAGTAAATTGGTTGATGTAAGCGAAAAGAACGGATAATAAAAGTCCTCCGGCATTTCCTTAATGCAGCCAAAGTCAATAACCCCAAGTTTGCCTTCTGGCGTGATCATAAAATTACCGGGATGCGGGTCGGCATGTACGGCGCGGAGCTCATGTTGTTGAAAGTTGTAAAAATCCCACAAAGCCTGACCTATCTGGTTGCGAAGATCCTGCGATGGATTGGTGGCCAAAAACTCTTTCAGGTGTTTGCCTTCCAGCCAGTCCATGGTGATAATTCGCTTACTGCTTAGTTCGGGGTAATAATTAGGGAATACCACATTTTCAAGATTGGCACAGGCTTTAGAAAACTCAACAGAACGGCGTACTTCAAGCTCGTAATCGGTTTCCTCGAGCAGGCGTTCTTCAACCTCTTTCATGTAAACATCCAGTTCCTTCTCGCTCATGCCCAGCATCCTGAAGGCAAAAGGCTTAACAAGTTTCAGGTCAGACGAGATAGAATCGCCTACACCAGGGTACTGGATCTTAACTGCAAGCTTTTTGCCATTTAGCTCGGCCTGGTGAACCTGGCCTATCGAAGCTGCATTGGTCGATCGGATATTGAACTTATCAAAAATCTGATCGGGGTTTTTGCCAAAATACTTCCTGAATGTTTGCACAATAAGAGGCCCGGAAAGCGGCGGAGCATTATATTGCGATTGGGTAAACTTATCAACATAAGCTTGCGGCAGCAGGTTTTTATCCATGCTGAGCATTTGCGCTACCTTGAGCGCGCTACCTTTAAGCTCACTTAATGATTGATAGATATCAGCGGCATTATCCTCGTTCAACTCCGATTTATCCAGATCAGGGTTGAATAGCTTTTTGGAGTAATGCTTAATATAGTTGCCGCCAATTTTAATACCTGTTTTTACAAATTTGGCCGACCGCTGTACTTTGGTAGTAGGTATGCTATTTTGTTCGGGAGTGGCTCCCGGAGTTTCATCTGCCATAGTTTTAAAATCCCATCTTATCCTTTATCCCGCCATTTTGCACCAAAAACTTACCGTATTCAAAAAGGTTGTCGATAGGTGAGCGTTGAAAAAGATCAAAAGTTACATTAATGCCTTTTTCGATGGCCTCATCGGTTTTCTCAAAGCCGGCCGAGTTATCGTTGATCCAGAAGTTAAGTACGAAGACAAACTGGATCCATAAGGCGTCTTTATACTTTTTTGAGAAGTATTTACGATCGCTTAGTTCGGTGCTTTCAATTCCTTCCTTCAAAATCTCATCTGCAAAACCCTCAAAAAGGTCTTTCAGCGGACTGAATACCCTGGGCGTAGTAAAACCCTTAGGCTGCTTTTTAATGCTGTAAACCGCGAAGCTGCGGCTGCTTTTCAACAACTCAAAAAAACCGTAAAAAAATGATAAAGCTTTTTCACGTGCCGTATAGCCTTCCCAAACTTCCTGGGCACGGATCTCGGCCAGTGTTTTGGTGGCAAAACCAGCCCAAATGCCCTGTTCAACCGCTTCAAATGAGCCATAGAACTGGTAAAATTCGGCTTCGCTCATTTCATTTTGCTTTGCGAAGATATAAACCGATTTAGGCTGTTCGCCTTCGGTTAACACATAATCGATATAGGCGTTCTGGATGTTTTCGATAGTTGCCATGTTAAACCTTTCCTCAATCCTCTCCAAAGGAGAGCACTTTTTAAGTTGTTATATTTAAATCAAACTCTATAACTTCCTCTCCTTTGGAGAGGGTTGGGGCGAGGTTACAAAAACTGCTCAACCACCTGTTGCAGCTGCCTGGCCTGCACCACGCCGCTTTGGCGCCATTTGCTTTGCCCTTTTTGAAAAATCATGAGGGTTGGTACGCTTTGTATGCGGTAAGCACTGGCTGCAGCAGGATTTTTGTCAATATCTATTTTGATGATCTTTACCTTATCACCTAACGCTGTTTTAACATCGTGCAGTATAGGCGGCATCATTTTACAAGGCCCGCACCATTCGGCCGAAAAATCGACCAGCACCGGTGTTTCTGATGCTATTATTTCCTGGAAATTTGCCATAAGTATTTTATTAGTTCATGGGTCATGGTTCATAGATCATAGAACGAATCGCTTTATAGATGACAGGATATCAAATTATTACCTGTCAATCCATGAACTATCATCTATGAACCATGAACTACTCAAATTTAACCATTAACTCGTGTAAAAGTTTAGGATATTAACTATGAACCCTCATCTATGAGTTATATTTACTTTATGCAAACAAAACTAAGCACTTACCTATTCCTGGCGGTCCTTGTATTGCCTTTTTCGGGTGTGGCCCAGGGCACTGTTATACCGCTTTGGCCAAACGGAGCGCCGGGATTTGAAAACCGTCGCAATGAGCCCGAACAGGCTAAAGACTATTGGGTTAAAAATATTCACAATCCATCACTTACTGTTTTTGCGCCGCCGAAGGATAAAGCCAATGGTGCCGCGGTGGTGATATGCCCCGGCGGCGGGCATCGCTTGCTGGTGTATACTGCCGAGGGTGTTGACCCTGCAAAATATCTTAATACGTTGGGTGTTACGGTTTTTGTGCTGAAATATCGTTTAGGCAGAGATACACTATCGCCATACAAAATTGATGTACACGCCAAACAGGATGGCTATAGGGCCATGCGGCTGGTACGCAGCATAGCAACTCAATACGGCTTGGATACAAACCGTATTGGGATGATGGGTTTTTCGGCAGGCGGCGAGGTGGTTGATATGGTTGCTTATGGCGAAGATAAAGGTGACCCCGGAGCTCCTGATCCTGTCGACAGGTTAAATGCCCGTCCCTCGTTTTTGATCCAGATCTATCCGGGACCCCTTTATATTCCCGATAAACTACCTTATGACGCTCCGCCGGCGTTTTTGTTAGCCGCCAATGATGATGTTTGCTGCTCTCCATCGGTAGTAAAATTACTGCAGCGTTACCGGGAAGCGAAAATACCGGTTGAAGTACATATTTATACCCAGGGCGATCATGGCTTTAATATGGGTTACCGGTCAAAGCTGCAAAGCATCAGCACGTGGCCCCAACGCATGGCCGACTGGCTGAGTGATAATAATTACCTGCACCCGGCAACAGCCAAAAGGATGAAACTTCATTAAGTACGGTAAAAAAATAGGATTATAAAAGAGAGGCATATGCATGACTGAACAGCATAGCCTCTTCTTTTAACAATAGCCCTATTGTACCCCTACGTTCGGGACTAATGTATCTTGTAACAGCTTTGGGTAAAAGCTGTGCGTTTTGTAATGAATCTCCCCGGTTCGTATTAATTCATTTTTATACAATTTTCCACTACTTCGGTACGCCGGCCAAATGAATAAGTGGTGTCATTAACAAATTTGTAACTCAGCGTAGCTGTTTTTACTGTTGAAACCAATATCACGTCTGAAGCATTATCAACCACAAGTACACCATTCGTATTACTGTTTTGTTCAGGTGCTGCTGATGTACTGGTAAGCATCAGGTTAGTATACTTGTCAGGCTGTGTTGATTGGCTTACTGTATAAGTAGTGTTTATCTTCTCATTGCCCGAAGATATATTGCTCACCCAGCTTGCACCCGTTTTTAATGCTTCCGAGTTATCTGCAACCAGGTTTAAGCGTGTGCCGGTTATAAACTGATCCTGTTTAAAACCTGCGAATAATAACAGCGTATCGGTAGCGTATCGCTCATCCGGATCATTTACATCGGTTATGATCCCATTTTTATCAATGCTGAGCGTTACCGATTTGCCTATAAGACTTTGCAATGCCATCTGGATATATGAGCTGGTATCGGCAGGCCTGTCTGAGCTGTATTCCATTTTTTTACCAAAGGCATCCATTGTATCGTTGATGTGACTTGTGGTAACAGTTAAAACAAACCCGCTACGAGTAATACCTGTAACCTTATAGGTTTTTGATATTGATGATGTTGTATTGACATGGAATGTTTGCTTCCCCCGCTGCAATATACTTGCCGCACTTATATAGGTTGTTTTATTGTACTCATCGCCCTGCTTAAACGTAAGTTCGCGGCGTTGGGCTTTGCTGAAGCAGGCTGTGAACAGCAATAAAGCCATTAATGCCGTTTTTATATTGAAGAGGTGTGTTTTCATTTTTTTAATCGATTTGTATTATCCTCCGTCGGATTGAAAAACTAAATCTAAATAACTGTTTACTAATGGCTTGGCATATGGGTCGGTGGCGGCATATGCGTAGGTGGTGGCATATGCGTTGGCGGTGGCATATGAGTAGGCGGCGGCATATGTGTAGGCGGCGGCATATGGGTTGGCGGTGGCATATGTGGCCCCGGTCCCGGTGGCGGCGGAGTGGGCGGAATGTTAGGTGGTTTAATCGGTGGCACTGGTATTACCGGTTTATACGGCGGTGGAGGTAGTGGCGGCACTGTGGGTGGCGGAATTACCGGTGGTGGTGGCGTATAAGGAGGTAGCGGTGGTGGTACATTCCAATCTGATTGATTGTTTCTGCTTTGGGCAGAAGTCTGCTTAATGCTTATAACTAAAGTTGCGGACACGACTAATGCTGCTATGATTATCTTTTTCATAGATCTTATATGTTTTAATGAAATAATTAATTTTTTGCTGAGAAAGAATTATCGTCGGTTTAGGGAGAGGGGGTAACCGATGGACAATACCATATTGGCTTTATTATTGGTATACCGGGTAAGGTTTGCAACCCCTACTGCTAAACTTAAAGGCACCGGGAGCGGTCGGATCCCCGCCGAGATACCGAGGTTCATGCCGGTCCATTCGGCATTTACGTTTACATGTTGTATAAGTTCGTAGGATACGCTGCCAAATACTGCCGTACCGTGTTTTCCTCTGCCGGCAGCAATATCTTTGGGGCTTTTTTCGTAAAACCGGCCACTGCCTATGCCTATTGTATAACTAAGCCTTGAGCAGCCCGGGGTTAATGATTTAATGGTTTGTATAGCATGGGTTACGGCAAGATAATAGGTTGAGCCGGAAGCGTCTGATTGCCTTGCATTGGCAAACATCTGCAATGCCCCGGCCGAGATACTTGTACCTGCAAATAGCTTACGGCTTATTATGAAGTTTCCTGAAAAATCCCTGAACCTGTGCACATCCGTCATGTTTAAACTGGCGGCAAAGTTTATTGCTTTTACAGGATTACCAACGCATGCCCCTGCAGAGGCGATCAGATCGGCTTTGTTGTCTCTGTACACTTCAGGGTAGGTAGCGCCAAGGCCTCCAAACAGATAGGTGCCGTATCCCCCAAAGCCCGATGGAATTAAGATGCCGCCGGGGGCATCGCTTGGGTAAAGCTCATTTTGTGCTGATATTGTTTGCTGGTTGGTTTGAGGAACAGGAGCCAGAAAGTTGTCTATCTTTTGCGTAAGTTCCTTTTCAAACTGGTTTTGGCTATAAACAGTTTGTGTACTCAAACAAAATGCGCCGGTAACACAGCAAATAATTGCCCATATTTTGGTTTTACAGATCATTTTAGTAAACGGATTAGGTGTGTTTTGATGATTGTGATGAACAGATCAACGCCAGCAAGCAATGATCTAATGTATGCAATTTACCTGCAAAAAAGCAACCGGTAATTTTTTGTTTTTGGGATAAAACGGCTGGTTTATTAACGGAGCTGCGGGGCTTGTCATAATAAAATTTAACGTGCTGCTGTTAGCAGGCGTTACACCAGGGGGACATGATTGTGGCTTTTTCATTGTGATTTGGATTGTTTTTATATCACAAGTTTACGGAGACCGGGGAGGGCACACAATACAAAGTAGTTTGTATTTTGAGTTGATTGGGTTGAGTAAGCTTAACCGGGATGTTTTTACAAGAGATACAAAGCAATAACGCCTCCTTACATTTAGTGCAGGGAGGCGTTATGAAAATTTCTAAATAATGAGCCAGGTTACTTCTTTTCATCAAGTACAACCCATCTGTTCGCTGTATTATTCAACCCTTCAATAACAACCTTATAAAATTTAGAGGGCATATTTTTAACATCAACCAGCACATGCTCATTAGTAACCGGTACAGTAGCTAACAGCTTATAATCATCGGCCTTACCTTCTTTAAAAGTATTATCGGCTGCTATCCATACCTTAACACTGCCTTTGGGGTCAAACGCTTTCCATGTGATATCCAATGAGCCCTGCACATAATTAGCGGCAGGCTCTGCCACTGATAGCGGACCGATAAGCGAAATCCCATCCATCTCACGTTGTTGTGCTTCGGGTACTTTTACATTTAAAAAACTATTGATAGAGGGCGTTATATCAACAATACCCGGGGTATAAAATTTAGCATAGCTATTAAGCGGGCGGTAGCTGGTAACCATCCAGGTTGAGCGCTGGCGGGTGCTTTGACCACCGTGATTTTTACCGGTTGCTTCGTCGCGGCCATGATCTGTTGTGATAAAAATCAGCCAGTCTTCTTTAAAATGTTGCTTCCGGTATTGTATTGCTGCCCAGATTTTGCCTACCTGGGCATCCATTTTTTCAATAGCATCATAATATTGCGGGCTATCGCCGTATTTATGCCCCATATCGTCGGTATATTCCAGGTATACCCATGAAAGGTCGGGAGCTTTATCTTTAACACAATCCGCTGCCGCTGCTGCTACCTGCTCATCTATCAGGTGCATATAGTTCCCGGCCTTGTCATGCGGAAATTTAACCGTATCCAGTTCATAACCATCATAAGCAAAATCAGGATGGATGTTACCTGCTGCGGATAACCGGTCCCCAATTAGCTTGGTGCGGTTATCTGTCCAACTGCTAAATACGGCTGTCTTTTTGTTGGGATAAGCATTTTTAAACATCCGGAATATATTCCAGTAATTATAGTTTGGAGCCTTGATGTCGTTGCCCCAAACGTTGTGTTTGTTAACCCAGGTAGCTGTAAGTAAGCTGTTGTAGCCATTGGCAGATATGGTTGGCGTTTGCGAATAACCACCTTTTTCGCCGCCAACATGCGCACGAAGGTAGGTACCCTGCTTAGCTATCAGTTTCAGGTTAGGGGTATTCAATTTTTCAATAACATCTGCTGGGATGCCATCAGCAATAATAAAGACTGCTTTGCGGGTTTGGGCGGTGGTATTTAGCCCGGCCGATATCAGGAGGAAAAGAGCTGCGGCTTTAAGTAGATTTTGCATCGATATAAGTAAATGTTTTAAAGGACTAAATTACGGTGTTTTAAAAGTACAGGCGTTAAAAAATTGTTATGCTTTTGGGGCTGTTATATTTTTAACGTGCTGTAGCGTAAATGATTTACAAGGCGTAATATAATTATAAACCTATCAGCCATGGTGCGCAAACTAACCTTACTTTGTTTTGGGATTTTAGCTATAACCGCCTGTAAAAAGGGAGGTATCAGCCCAGTTAATAAAGATCCGGGTAAAGATCTGGTGCTTTCCGCAACCGAACAGCAACAGATTGGGCCTGGTAATGCTTTTACCTTAAAGCTTTTCAGCGCGAATGTTAATAGCCTTGACGCGGATAAAAACGTCATCATTTCGCCATTAAGCGTAAGCTTTGCCATAAGTATGACCAGTAATGGCGCCAGCGGGCAAACCCTTACAGATATCCGCAAAACCATGGAGTTTAGCAGTTTTACCGAAGAACAGGTTAACAGTTACTATCATAACCTCATCACAAACCTCCCCGATCTCGATCCAAATACTACGCTTAAAATAGCCAATTCCATTTGGTACGCTCATAATTTTACGGTGCTGCCGGCATTCCTGAAAAGCAATACCGATTTTTATAGTGCCGAGGTGAAAGCGCTCGATTTTAGCAATGAATCAGCATCCCTAACTACTATTAATGATTGGGTAAGCCAGCAAACTAACAGCAAGATTCCAAAGATCCTCGATAAAATTTCGGATGGGGCCCGGATGTACCTCATCAATGCCATTTATTTTAAAAGCATATGGAAAACCCGTTTTGATGCAAAAGCAACCTTCAAGGCGCCATTTAGTTTGTTAAATGGCGGCACTGTACAAGCTGATTTTATGACCAATAGCCATGCTGAACTTAAAAGCGCGTATTATAACGGTACAAACGTGGTTGAACTGCCTTATAGCAACAGTAAATACAGCATGATATTGATGATGCCTGATGGAGATATAAAAAGCTTTGCACAGGGCCTCGATTCAAGTAAATGGAATTTACTGATGGGTAAACTCACCGCCGGCAAATCGGACATTACCATGCCCAGGTTTAAATTTAGCTATGACATTACGCTGAATGATATTTTAAAATCATTAGGGATGAGCATTGCCTTTAGCGATATGGCTGATTTTAGTCGCATTAACGCGGGTGGTGGCCTTAGTATATCCGAGGTGAAACACAAAGCTTATATTGATGTGAATGAAGACGGTACCGAAGCCGCGGCAGTAACATCTGTTGGCATAGTGACTACGGCAGCTCCACCAACTCATGTTTTTAATAAACCTTTCATTTTTGCAATACGGGAAATGAAAACCGGGCTGATACTATTTGCAGGGATAGTGAGGAACCCGGCGCTGAGTGAATAAAATGCTCTCCGGGTTTATGCCAGGACCACAGCACTGCTCAATACATTTCTACAAAAGCCTTCAAAGGTCTTGATTGAGGAATGTTTTTACGATAGATGAGCACCGTTGACATAGTGCCCAGTTCTTTGTTTAAGGTATGTGTTTTTAGTTTGCGGCCTGCGTAATAATGCTCAATCAGTTCGGCAGGAAGGATGCTGATCCCCAAACCCGCTTCCACAAAGTTAATGATCCCTTCCAGTGAGTTTAGTACAATACTTTTATATTGGATAATACCTTTTGAATTTAACCACGCTTCTAATCGGGCCCGAAATACGCAGCCTTGGTCAAACACAATGATCTTGAGTGGCGAGGTAATAAGGAATTCTTTAAGTTCCAGGCCTTGTGCGGGGGCGAGGATCACCAGTTGTTCTTCTTTGATATGTACCTGTTCCAGTTCGGGCGAGTTGATAGGGGCTGATACAAAGGCTGCATCGAGTTTGTAATTGATTACATCGCTAATGAGGTCACTGCGCATTTGCGACCTAAATTCCAGGTCGACATCGGGGTAAGTATCGGTAAAGCGGGTGAGGATATCCGGTACTTTAAAAGCCATGGTGGTCTCAATGCATCCTATTTTAAGGCTGCCGCTTACCCGGCTGAATTTTTTAATGTCCTGTTTGGCTTCATGCACTAAGTGATCTATCCGCTTGCTGTATTGCAACAGTGTTTCGCCGGCACTGGTTAGCGTTACTTTGCGCGATGTGCGGGTAAACAAATCGGCACCAAACTCTTCTTCCAGGTTTTTAATACGTGCCGTAACGTTAGACTGTACGGTAAACATCGCTTCGGCCGCTTTAGTAAAACTTCCGTTGGTAGCTACTGCTTCAAAAATCTTCAGATCATTAGTATTCATAAATCGTTATTTATGATTTTATATATCGTTATTAATCGTTTTTAATAATCAAATGTCGATATTAATTTTGACTCATCAAACACAAAAATGAAAACTAAAAATCTCATACTAAGCGCAATTATAGCTACTGTAATTACCAACGGGGCCAATGCACAATCAAAACCGAATTCAACTTTAAAAATTCAAACCATGGAAAAAAATCAAATTCATTACCGTAATATCAAAGCCAGGGGCTTAAATATTTTTTATCGCGAAGCAGGGCCTGAAGCCGCCCCAACAATATTGTTATTGCACGGCTATCCTACATCTTCACACATGTTCAGGAACCTGATCCCGACGTTAAGCGCAAAGTATCATGTACTGGCGCCCGACCTGCCCGGTTTTGGATATTCTGACGCGCCCGATCATAACCAATTTCAATATACTTTTGATAACCTGGCTAATACCATGCAATCGTTTATTGATGAACTTGGGCTTAAACGTTTTGCCATTTATATATTTGATTATGGTGCCCCTACCGGTTTAAGGCTGGCTGTAGCTAACCCCGAAAAAATAACCGGCATCATATCTCAAAATGGTAATGCATACGAAGAAGGCCTGAGCACAGGCTGGAATCCTATTCAAAAATATTGGCAATACCCAACCCAGGAAAACAGGGATGCATTGCAGGACTTCGTAACCGAAAAAGTAACTAAATTTCAATACTTTGAAGGCGTATCCGATCCGTCGCTGATAGCCCCTGAGTCATACGGCTTAGACCAGCACTTCCTCGATCGCCCGGGAAACGTGGAGATCCAGCTTGACCTGATGCTTGATTACCGTACCAACGTGGCTTTATATCCTAAATTCCAGGCTTATTTCCGCGAATATAAACCAAAGCTCTTAGCTGTCTGGGGTAACAAAGATCCTTTCTTTTTACCTGCCGGAGCCGAAGCCTACAAACGAGATAACCCCAATGCTACCGTTAAATTTTATAATACAGGCCACTTTGCGTTGGAAACACATGCCAGAGAAATAGGCCTGGATGTGCTGGGCTTTTTGGATGGATTGCCTAAGTAATTGAATAATCAATGACCTCACCCAACCCTCTCCATTGGAGAGGGTTGAAAAAGTTTCTTAAAATAGTCCTTCCGGGAAGATTTAGAAGAGCCTATTGCTTTGTCAACGTCCCTTTCTCCGCCAACAAAAAATCGGCAGTAGTAAAACCTTCCAGCTTTTTGGCCAGCGAACCATCGGCGTTGAAAAAGAACAGGGTAGGAGTGGCCCTAATAGGATATTGCTCCTTTAACTTTTTACCGTCCCCGCTATCTATATCAATAGCTACATTAACTAAACTTGGGTTATAAGCTTTACCTAATTCTTGTTTAATCAATACTTCCTGCTCCATTTGTTTACAGGTTGGGCACCATGACGCATGGGCAAATACAAACAGCGGTTTGTTTTCGGCTTTGGCCAATGCCTGCGCATCTGCAAGAGAAATAGTTTTAAAATTGATACCCTGCTGTGAGCTAAGTCTTGGTTTGTACCTGGGGGTGCATGATGCAAGGCCAATTACCAAAGTAGCCAAAAATACCAATAATATTTGAGCTGATTTTTTCATTTGATTTCTATTTAGTTGTATTTGTGCTGCAATGAGTTTATAGGCCTGTACCAGGCCTGTCATTAATAGAGTTAATCCTAATATCCAATTGATTAGGTTATGCTGTGCTTTAAGTATATTCATGAGGTAATTACCCACAACACCATAGATAATAAAAGAGAGCAGTGTTCCTGTGCCAATGGCAATTATAAAAATGTTGTAATCGCGGGTTTCATTGCTTAACACTTTGCGGTTTTTTAAAACGGCTGTCCAGCCCATCCAAAAAGGTAAATGAAGCGGGTTGAGCAAGCTTAGCAATAAACCCGAATAAAAAGGGTTTATCCCTGCAAAGGGCAGTACATCCCTGAAATTGTGCATGTGGAACGCGGCCCAGAGGGTTTTATAGGCCAGCATGAGTATAGCGATGCAAAATACTATACTTAATATTTTGAACAGTTTTTTTAAACGAACCAGGTGGTCAACCACCACAAGGCCAATGCGAACGATCACTACCTCAACCAAAATAGCGGCAAAGGCAAACCAGGCAGCCCCCGCAACATCATTGTTGAGGGCGAAGTTGGCTATGCTGGTATTTAATGTACCAATGGGCAGCGCACCAACAAAACTAATGCTGAATGCCACCCAAAATAGTTTTAATTGCTTTGTCATGGTCACGATACCAGCTTTAAGTATTCGGTGTTATTTTTAAGCATGGTAATGCCTTGCTTATGAGTCATGTAATTAATGCTTTTTTGTTGTTTATTAAGTTTGCTTACGCGATAAAGGAGCTTCCAATGCCTGATGATCTCGTACCAGGCGAAGAATATTGAATGTTTGGGATCGTAAATATGAGTTGGTTCGCTGCCGGCACCGTTCAGTTCTATGATGGATAGATTTTTGCCGCGGCATAGCTCATCCCAGGTGTTATACATTACATCCAGCCGGCCAAAATAAAATCCGGGGACCTGGCGGCATATGTCATCTATCGCATCCGTCAATTCATCGGTAATAAGATGACTAAGGTCAATGAATTTAGCACCCCGGGCATGGTTACCATAAGGCACCAGCGTTTTTGATTTGCCAATAGGTAGAACTTGCTTCAGCTCTTCACCATAGGTGTCTATCAATACAGGCAGTTGCAGCAGGTAGCGGGGCTCTTTGATAATGAGCTCCATCATGGTATGTTTGCCATCGCCGGTTAGGGCTAAAAACTCCTTGCCAACTATACCGGTTACCTGGCCTTTGGCTTCGCCCGGTAAGCGGTAGTAAAATATGCCTACTTCGCTTTTGTACTTAATATATTCCTGTACCAGGAAATCAACCCTGATTTGTTGGGTATATTCCAGCAATTCTACTTCGTTATGCACCAGTTTGACCTGTACACCCCTGCCTCCAATATCCGGTTTGGCGATTAAGGGGAAGTCGAAATTTTTATCCTTTATGACCGATTTGATTTGCCTAAAGTCTGTTTTTGTTTTAAAGAAGATGGTTTTTGGATAATATTGTTGGGGGATGAGGTTATAAATACTGGCTTTGCTTTCCAATGTAAAACCACCATTTTCGATCAGTGGATTAGCCGTGCTGAAAAAGAAAAACGAACGCGCCTTAAAACTCAACCAAAACCAATAAAACATAACAGGTGCGTAAAACATATTGAGCGACCAGTATTCCCAATTAAAAAGCCTGATTAAAAATCTTCTTAAGCCAAAAAAACGGGGCAATACAACAGGTCTGTTGCTATCAGCTTCTATAGCAAGATCATGCACATATTCATTGCCATCTCTCAAATCATGATAGGTCATGGTAATGTTTTGCAGACTGACGTTGATGTTGGTAACACTTACCGTTTTCATTTTACCGCTACGGTTTATTACCAATGCGTCGGTATCATCACCTTTGCCAGCATGGTGATGAAAATACATGATATCTTCCACCTGATCCGGATTGGCTGATTTACACCAGTTATTAAACCAATTGACACGTTTGGCGGCTGCCACCTCATCATACAAAGTAGCCGACGACCAGATATGTGCGTCCTTGCCATCCAGCAATTTAATATGTTTCCGCTCGCCGTCCCAGCGGCACTCATATAAACTGCCTTGTGCATAAAGCACTAAAGTAAAGGGCTCAACAGCTATAAGATCAATGTCCTGATAAAAAAGGAAGGGGTTCTGTGCATTGATAATCTCCATTAGTACCAGCCCACGGCTGGTTTTATAGGGAGGTACGGCCGTATGTTTTACAAAAGCTCCATTTAACAATACAACAGTGTCGCCATTGTTTTTGGTGGCTATCCAGCTGCCGTTGCGGTCGGCGTCTTTTGGGTACAATAGGGTGTAATTGCCATTTTGATATTTGCGTGGTGCTATGGCCTGCTTGCGGTTAACGTTTTCATCGCGGTTGGAGGTAAGCTGGAACCCGCTTTTTGTAGGGATATAGGTTACTGTGCACATGCCTTACGGTACTTAAGTGTTGACGCGGCAACGCCAAATTCATCAGGAATAACCACATCCGATACTGCATTTACGCCAATACGGATCAGGGCCATATGATGAACGGTATGTTCCAGGTTATAAACCAGCTCGCGGTAGTAATTTGAAAATACCTGTGCCGAATGTGCTTCGCCTTCGCCGTATTCGGCTTGTAGCAATAATTCTTTATCAGGCTTTTGAACGTTTGCTTCTACCTGGCGAATGGTTGTGACGGCGAAATCTTTATCAGCTTCAATGGCTTTATTGCGGACGCGTTTATCATAATCAACCATGCCGGTTTCGTAACCTTTATTCAATTCAATAAAGAACTCAAGAATATGACGGGTATGCTGGCCGATACTTGATTGCGACAGCAGTTTTACCGGTTGGGTGTATTGTAAAGGACTTAATTCGTCAATTACATATTGTAGCTGCTCCAGCAGGTTGGAGATAGGTTCTTTCAATTGCATGATGCTAATTATTAGCAGTGGTTTTTAATTTTATTAATGAAGAAGAGGGATGAGGTTTAAAACCTCTTTCCTGAAAATGTAAAGCAGTATGGCTGATGTTGCGAACACGATTGTTGCCAGTATAAAAAGCTGACCGCCATCGCCCTGTACTACGATTCCCAGTTTGGTAAGATGAAAAAATATGGCGCCGGCCATTAACCCTACAGCTATCAAAGCGCCTATGCCGGTAGTGCGGGGGATAATGATCAGTATGGCGGCTATCAGTTCCATGCTGCCAATGCCAATCCTGCCCCAGGGTTCCATACCCAGTTTGGTAAATATGTAAACCGACTCGGGGGCAGCGGTGAATTTGAAGAACAAGGTTTGTAGCATGATGATGGCTGCTACAAGGCGCAGGGCCCAAACAAGTATGTTAAATTGTGTGTAAGTCATGATATTGAGTGGTGTGTTTGCTGAAAATATTTATGCTTGTACAGGCGCTTGCAGTCGTTGGCTCACTTTGATGGCGGCCATAACAATATCCCGGGCTACCTCTGCTTTGCTTTTAAGCGGGTATGCCTGGAACAGGAAATCGCGGTTGATGACCGTGATCTTGTTTGTGTCGTACCCAAATGTTGCGCCTTCGTCCTGTACAGAATTGAGCACCACCAAATCGAGATTTTTACTGTATAGTTTTTTGAGCGCGTTTTGCTCCTCATCGTTAGTTTCAAGAGCGAAGCCGATTGATACCTGATCCTTGCGCTTGATCTTACCGAACTCAAAGGCGATGTCGACATTTTTAACCATTTGCAGGCTAAACTCCTGGGTCGATTTTTTCATTTTTTGAGCGTATATCTGTGCCGGTTTATAATCGGCCACTGCTGCGGCGAAGATTGCTATCCGGGCTACGGGGAAATATTGTTGACAGGCCGCATACATTTCATCAGCCGAATTAATATGGATAACTCTGAGGCTGCTGTGAGATAAACTGATATTTACCGGCCCCGAAACTAAAATCACCTCAAAGCCCTGATCTAAAAAAGCCCCGGCAATGGCATAACCCATTTTGCCCGACGAATAGTTACTAATGAAACGTACCGGATCGATGGCTTCGCGGGTGGGGCCGGCCGTGATTAACACTATGGGTTTGTTGTGTGTGGTTTTCATCTTGTTTGATGTGGTTCTTGAAAGCATGGGCTTGCATGATTCCCCTCTTGAGAGTAATAGCCCATCAAGAGGCAGTAGCCATTTTGTTAATTAAAAAGTTAAACACCTGGTTATTGCCTCTATTGTTATATTTAAATGTGAACTCATTCAGGTATGATTGCAAATGTCTGAGCGATACTTTATGGTATTGACCATATATCCCCCGTTTTAACAATGTCCAAAAGCCCTCAATCGTATTGGTGTGATACTCTCCCCGGGCATACTCTTCTTTTTCCTTGTTTAATACCTGATGTTCACGGAATATTTTATTTAAACCGGCATATCCACCAAAGCCGTCCGTTACAATAGTAGCATCTGTGCTCACTGATTGTTCAACAATGGGTTTGAGCGTTTTCCCATGTGCCTTATCTATGACCTGAAGCTTTAGACGGCCATCCCGCTCCAATAACCCAATCACGGGCTGTTTATCCTGCATGCCGGTGACCTGCAAATTATTATCGCGCCTTTCCTGCCGCTTTTTCTTTGAGTGATTGGCTTTTTTACCACCTAAATAAGTCTCATCTACCTCAACAATACCCTTAAACAAACCGCCATCCCCGCCGTCCCGCATGGCTTCCCGTATCCGCATCTGCAAATACCAGCCTGTCTTACGATTGCATCCCAGATCCCTGCTTAACTGACGTGCAGATAACCCCTTTTTCGCATTCAGCATTAATGAAATAGCCAAAAACCATTGCGGCAAAGGAAGTTTGGTGCCCTCGAAAACAGTGCCGACCAAAACGCTATAGCTGCGGTTACAGCTATTGCAAATATGCCGTTGGCTTTCCTGGCGCTTGCTGCTCCGTTTGCTGTTGCAATACGGGCATTCTGGCAATCCTTGCCATCTTAATCCTTCAAGATAGTCTATGCAACTGGACTGATCTGGAAAACGCTTAATCGTCTCTATGATATTCATTATCATAAATATACAAATTATTCCTGCCTTTTCATGGGCTATTACTCTCTTGAGAGGGGCTGAGGGGGGCTGCCTTGAAAAGCGTACTGCATACCCCCCCCCTGCCGTCGCACCTTGCCTTCGCGCCCCCTCTCAAGAAGGGATTTTGAATTGCTTTTACTTTTGCCCCTTTACCTCAGGCCATTTTTCATCGGCCACTTTAATGAGGTTTGCCTGGTCTTTGGTCCACAGTTCTTTTACCTTATCGTTGTAGTTGAAATAAAGCTTATCGTTCAGTACTGTCCAGGTATCAGTTTGGGTAGGGGCTTTGTGACCTTGTGAAGTGCCATAAGCGCAGTAACCGCCGTACTGCGGGGCATACTTTTCAGGGTCGGCTTTAAACGCTTCGAGGTTTTCATTGCTGGAGAAGAGCCAGGTAGCTTCTTTCCATTTGTATTGAAATTTATCTGAGCCTTTTACCGGTTTCGATTCTTTGAAAAATGCCACCGGATCATAGCCTTTAATAGCCTTGCCGCCCGGAGCAAATATTTCTGATTGCTGGGCATAGGTTTGAACTGCGGTAACAAATGCGAGTGCCGCGATAATTAATAAACGTTTCATTTTTTTGATTTTAGATTGATTTATAATTGATTATTAAAAGCTGTTTATCGGATGGTTTTAGCCCAGTTGGCATCTGCTTTTGTTTTGAGGTTAGCCTCGTCCTTATCCCAGGATTTTTTTGTATTATTAAAAAACTTGTTGTAAAACAGGTACAGCTTGTTATTAACGAGTTTGAAGGTCTTGGGATCTATCTCTACTTTTTCGCCTTTGGCGCCCATGGCATAAGCGCACCAGCCGCCATATTGTGGTTCGTATTTAGCAGGATCGACTTTAAATAAGTCCCTGTCCTGAGTGGAAGCGAAGTAATAAGTAACGCCATCGTTTGCAAGGGAGATTTCTTTTTTGCCCTCTACGGCTTTTTGCTGAGTGAAGTAGGCTACAGGATCATAGCCTTCGAGCGCCAAGTCTGTTTTATCTAAATTGAACTGCTTTTTACGAACGTTTGTCTGGCTTTGTGCCGAAGCCATGCTTACAACAAATACAGTAGCTAAGAATAAATTGAATAATTTTTTCATGATTGTGTTAAACTTGATGTTTGGTTTTTCCTCCTTTGTCGGGGCGGACTATCAAACCTTACAGCGAATCAGAAAAATATTTAAACAGGGGAGCGAAGCGATTTATAAAGGAAATGAAATAGGTTTAAATTTTGTTTATCGGTCGTTTTTTGCTGATCTGGGCTGGTGTTAATTCTGAAGTTTATCTATTTTGCTTTGAATAAGGGTGTTATCAGCAGGCGTTTTTATCAGCGTTAGTGCTTGCTCAAAGTTTAGTTTTGCCCGTTCATTGTCAATGCCGGTGTATAGTTCGCCAAGCAGGGTATAGTAAAACTGGTTTCCGGTGAGTTTCAATTTTTCGGCCTCACTAATGGCTTCTTCGGGGCTATTGGCTTTGGCAAGCGCAAAGGTGCGGTTGAGTGCCGCTATAGGTGAGTAGGCTATTTGCAGCAGGCGATTATAAAGCTGCAATATGTTTTCCCATTTTTGTTTGGAATCGGTTTTTTGGGTATGCCAATAGGCTATACTGGCTTCAATGTGATATTTTGATAATTGAGTGCCGGTGGTGGCTAGGTTTAAATAAAAGGCACCTTTGGCTATAAGGTCATAGTTCCAGAGGTTGGTGTCCTGATCTTCATATAAAATTAGTCCGCCGTTTTGATCTGTGCGGGCTTCAAACCTCGAGGCATGAAAATACATGAGCGAAAGCAATGCGTTAACCGGCGGTTTGTTGGTGCCTTCGTTTTCAATAAGCATGTGGCAAAGGCGCATGGCCTCAAAGCAAAGGTCTTTACGCAAAACCTGGTTATCACTAACAGAATAATAACCCTCGCTAAACAACAGATAAATAGTGGTGAGCACGTTTTCGAGCCGGTTATCAATTTCAGCCGGACCAGGCATTTGGATTTCTATTTTTTCATTGCGGATCTTTTCCTTAGCCCTGAACAGGCGTTTGTTAATGGTTTCTTTATTGGTCAGGAAAGCTTCGGCCACTTCATCAATTCCGAAACCGCAAAGTATGCGTAACGAAAGCCCGATCTGTGCCTCGGGTGGGATGGCAGGATGACAGATTGCAAACATCATTTGCAGCTGGCTGTCGGTGATGTTTTGGAGCGAAAGATCGATTTCCGGTTCATAGGCCTCCGCTGTTTGGATTTCCGTGGATATTTTGTTTTCAAAAATGCTATTACGTTGTAAATGATTTTTCGCCTTGTTTTTGGCTACGCTATAAAGCCAGGCGGTTGGGTTAGGCGGGATGCCTTTATAACTCCAGGCCTGGGCTGCGGTAAGGAAGGTATCGCTGGCGATGTCTTCGGCAGTTTCCATCTGATCAAACCCAAAGCGGCGGCACAGCACCGATACTATTTTGCGGTACTCGGTGCGGAATAGATGGGGAATGATTTCGGGGTTTTGCATGGGGCAAATGGAAAAATGTCATTGCGAGTGATAGCGCGGCAATCTCGTAGCTGTGCTTCGCCGCTTTGCATATCTCGCAGGCATAACTACGGGATTGCCACGTTGCGCCGGATACTCTTTTGCCCGAGCTGCTCCTCGCAATGACATGATTTATAAAATTATCCTTAATGCACCCCGTCATTTTTGGCAACCTTCCGTACTTCAACGGTATTACCATCGCCCTGCAAAACAGGGCAGCCTTTGGCAAACTCCACAGCTTCTTCAACAGATTCGGCTTTTACAGTGATTAAGCCGCCTATCGTTTCTTTGATCTCGCCAAAAGGACCGTTGGTAACTACGCCACCGTGACCTACAATTTTGGCATCGGCAAAAGGCAAGCCAGTGCCACTCACAAATTTGTTTTGAGCAGCTATGCCGCCAATCCAGTCCATAGTTTGTTTCATCCAGATTTGGATCTGTTCGGGAGAAGCCACTTTGGTGCCGTCCTCGTGCCTGAAAATTAAAACGAATTCGTCCATCTTTTTAAATTTTAAAGGTTAATAAATATATGAATTACACCTCTATATCAAATGGAAATGGCTAAATAGGACAGGGCGGGTAATATTTATTGAATTTGAGATGTTCAATTTCGGAGTTTTTCTGAACCCGGGTAATTTCAAAAATCAGAAAGTTTATGTGATAGATAATCGCTTTTTAAATTCCAGGAAACAAACAGTTCGCCCTTCGGCAATATCTGTCTGACTTTTAGCAATCCTTTCCAAAACCCACAATGGTAAAATCTCATCTGATTTATAGTCAAGCTGCTTGGCATCAGGAGACAATGCCTGGGCTTTATTTTCTTTACCTATTATATTTGTTGTTTTAGCTTTCATCGCTTTATTATTTGATTTTAGCAATTATACCATAACATGTTTTCTTGATTGTACAATCGTATTTGAGATCGCCAATTGCTCCTGTTACTCCATCGGTTTCATATGGACTTACAAGTACAGAATCGGAAGGGACAGTATTTTGAGTATAACACGGACCGTCTATGCGGATTGTATCGGTTTTATTAACAATGATTATGGTGTTGGCATGTATATGAACATATCCGCAATATCCCTTTGTATGTAATATAACTAGTCCTTTTATGGGTTGGGTTAATTTGAAGTATTGCCACTTTGCTTTACATTTATCAACAGTTTTTGCCATTTTGTGTATTTTACGCTGTGTTGAGCAGCTAAAACTTAATAGCATAATTGCCAATAAAAAAAGGAAACTTCGCATAACTAAATGTAAAATTTATAAACCAAAAAAGACCATCCGCGTATGCAAATGGTCTTTTTATTTTTTGATCCCACACCTTTCAGTGGGCCGGTCGTCTATCAAACTTTGATCTCAACCTCAACACCGCTTGGCAATTCAAGCTTCATCAGGGCATCTACAGTTTTTGAGTTAGAGCTGTAAATGTCTAATAAGCGCTTGTATGAGCAAAGTTGGAATTGCTCACGTGCTTTTTTGTTTACGTGTGGTGAACGTAATACGGTGAAGATTTTCTTTTCGGTTGGTAACGGAAGTGGTCCGCTAACTACAGCGCCTGTTGGCTTTACTGTTTTTACGATTTTCTCGGCAGATTTGTCTACCAGGTTGTAATCGTAAGATTTCAATTTGATCCTGATTCTTTGGCTCATTGTTAATTAATTTTTGTGATTTCACCGATTAAAGTGATTTCACTGATTTGATTTGACCAACCATAAGAGCTATTTATTATGGCTGATCGGGTTATTATTATTTGAAAATTTGAAGATGAGGCAATTTGATAACGTAATTTTCAAATTATCAAATCGCCCAATCTTCAAATTAAATTAGTCGATAGCAACTTGTTTGCGGCCTTTTGATTTGGCAACAACTTCGTCCTGTACGTTACGAGGTGCATCAGAGTAGTGGTCAAACTCCATAGTTGAAGTTGCACGGCCTGAAGTGATAGTACGTAATTGAGTTACATAACCAAACATTTCAGAAAGTGGTACCATAGCTTTGATTACCTGTGAGCCGTTACGGGTGTCCATACCTTGCAGCTGGCCACGACGACGGTTCATGTCACCGATAACGTCACCCATGTTTTCTTCAGGGGTTAGGATTTCGATTTTCATGATTGGCTCAAGCAATACCGGTTTACATTTTGGCAATGCTTCGCGGTAAGCAGAACGTGCAGCAATCTCGAATGATAACGCGTCCGAATCGACTGCGTGGAATGAACCATCAATCAAACGAACTTTTAAGCTTGTAAGTGGGTAGCCTGCAAGTACACCATTGTCCATAGCGGCTTTGAAACCTTTTTCTACAGATGGGATAAACTCACGTGGGATTGAACCACCAACAATCTCGTTAACAAACTGCAAGCCTTCTTTGTTATCGTCGGCTGGAGAGATAACAACCTGAATATCCGCGAATTTACCACGACCACCAGTTTGTTTCTTGTAAGTTTCACGGTGTTGGATAGTGCCGGTGATAGCTTCTTTGTAAGCTACCTGAGGAGCACCCTGGTTAACTTCCACTTTAAACTCGCGTTTTAAGCGGTCCATCAAAATATCTAGGTGTAACTCACCCATACCAGAGATAACTGTTTGACCAGTATCTTGATCTGTTTGTACCCGGAAAGTTGGATCCTCTTCTGCCAGTTTACCTAAAGCGATACCTAATTTATCAACGTCGGCCTGAGTTTTAGGCTCAATTGCCAAACCGATAACCGGCTCAGGGAATACCATCGACTCAAGAACCAACTGATGTTTCTCGTCGCAAAGGGTATCACCTGTTTTGATATCTTTAAAGCCTACTACCGCAGCAATATCACCTGCACCCACGTTAGGGATAGGGTTTTGCTTGTTAGCATGCATCTGGAAGATACGGCTGATACGCTCTTTGCTTTCTGAACGCATGTTGTACACGTATGAACCAGCATCAAGGTTACCAGAGTAAACACGGATGAAGCATAAACGACCTACAAACGGGTCGGTAGCAATTTTAAATGCTAATGCTGCAAATGGTTCTTTTACATCTGGTTTAACCAAAATTTCGGCACCTGTGTCAGGGTTAGTACCAACAACACCTTTTGAATCAAGAGGTGAAGGCATTAACTCCATTACATAGTCAAGCATGGTTTGTACACCTTTGTTTTTGAAAGATGAACCGCAAGTCATCGGAACGATTTTGCCGGCCAAAGTAGCCTGACGTAAAGCGTCTAATACTTCGCGCTCAGTGATGGTTGTAGGATCTTCAAAGAATTTCTCCATTAAAGAGTCATCAAACTCAGCAACTGCTTCCAATAATTTCTCTCTCCACTCTGTAGCTTCGTCAAGCATATCGGCAGGGATTGGAACTTCGGTAAAGGTCATACCTTTATCATGCTCATTCCAAACAATACCACGGAAGTTGATCAAATCAACCACACCTTTAAACTGGTCTTCGGCACCGATAGGTAACTGCAATGGAATAGCGACGCTGCCCAACATTTCTTTAACCTGTTTTACCACATTAAGGAAATCGGCACCAGAACGGTCCATTTTGTTAACGAAACCAATACGCGGAACGTTGTAGTTGTTAGCCAAACGCCAGTTAGTTTCTGACTGAGGCTCAACACCATCAACCGCGCTGAATAAGAACACCAAACCATCAAGTACACGTAATGAACGGTTTACCTCCACGGTAAAGTCCACGTGACCCGGGGTATCAATAATGTTCATGTGATAGTTGTGGTTGCGATATTTCCAGTTTACGGTTGTTGCAGCCGAAGTGATGGTGATACCACGTTCCTGCTCCTGGGCCATCCAGTCCATAGTAGCGGCACCTTCGTGTACCTCACCAATTTTGTGGCTTACACCAGCATAGTAAAGGATACGCTCGGTAGTGGTAGTTTTACCAGCATCAATGTGAGCGGCAATACCAATGTTTCTTGTATATTTTAGATCTCTTGACATGTCAATTATTGATTTATTGAATTAGTGAATTAGCGATTGAATAAAAACATACGGATCAGGTCCTATTGTATCTTCAATTATTAATTCAATCCTTTTATTTGTTTTTTATGGGATGAATTGCCGAAATAATGAATTATTGATTAGTAAAATGTTACCAAATCAATAATTCACTAATTCAGTCATTCACTAATTAGAATCTAAAGTGTGAGAACGCTTTGTTAGCCTCAGCCATTTTGTGCGTATCTTCTTTCTTCTTAACAGCGGCACCTTCGCCTTTTGCAGCAGAGATGATTTCACCTGCTAATTTCTCCATCATGGTTTTTTCACCGCGACGACGGGCATAGCTGATTAACCATTTCATACCTAAAGCTACTTTACGCTCAGGACGAACCTCTGTAGGTACCTGGAAGTTAGCACCACCTACACGGCGGCTTTTTACTTCAACAGCAGGCATTACATTGTTTAAAGCTTTTTTCCAGGTTTCTAAGCCGTTTTCGCTTGTTTTTTTCTCAACAATTTCAACAGCGTTGTAAAAAATAGAGTATGCGGTTGATTTTTTACCATCATACATCATGTTGTTTACAAACCTTGTTACCAAAGTATCATTGAACTTTGGATCAGGAAGGATAATTCTCTTTTTTGGTTTTGACTTTCTCATTGCTTTCTATCCTCCTTAATTATTTCTTTTTACCTTTTGTTGGCGCTGCTGCTACCTGACCTGGTTTAGGACGTTTGGTACCATATTTTGAACGGCGTTGGTTACGGCCAGCTACACCTGATGTATCCAGTGCACCACGGATGATGTGGTAACGTACACCTGGTAAGTCTTTAACACGACCACCACGGATCAAAACGATAGAGTGCTCCTGTAAGTTGTGACCTTCACCAGGGATGTAAGCGTTTACTTCTTTACCGTTGGTTAAGCGCACACGGGCAACTTTACGCATTGCTGAGTTTGGTTTTTTAGGGGTAGTGGTGTACACACGGGTGCACACGCCTCTTCGCTGTGGACAGCTGTCCAACGCTGGTGACTTACTCTTGTCAACCAGAGCTACTCTACCTTTTCTAACTAATTGCTGAATAGTAGGCATTTCTTGCTTTTTTGTCTAATAATTTTATCCCGCATTTCGGGACTGCAAAAGTACGAACATTATTTTTGATTTTCAAGTAGTTGTGTGAAAGTTTTTTTGAGGGAAGAAGTTGATGGTGTGGCCCACATAACTCATTTGTTTTGCTGATAAATGCGATATTAGAATGAATTAGTAAGACGATGAAATATTACAAACGAAATTGGGACGAACCGAGAGGTGATGAATTTGATTTCTGGGGTACCTCATTATGGTACTTTGAATGTGGTGAAGATGATTGTGTCTTGAGGCAGATAGAGGTATACGGTGATGGGACTGTTTTAAAATATGATGAAAATCACCCCGAGGATCAATACGGTAAATTATCCGAAGCGCCTTTGGAGGCAGACGAATTTGCGGAGTTTGAGATTACTAAATAGGAGTTTGAAAATATATGGCTAAATGAACAGTGAAATACTAAAATTTCTTAAGCCTTTTTAGTTGTCTGAACTCGGATTAAACGAATTAAAGAATTTATAGAATTCGCTTGCATTTTGTTAATTCTTTAATCACTGTTCAGAAAAATAATCAGCGAAATCAACGTAATCATAAATATCAACGGTAAAAAAAGGGCCGGTTACCGATGTAACCAGGTTTAGGTGACAGCGGGCCGGCCCGTAATACTTTATATATTGATGTAATCAGGGAGCTTATTCTTTTACCTTATTCCAGGTGTCGCGGTTAAAAGCCAATACTTTGGTTGGGTTGCCGCTCGCGTCTTTAGTGAACTTTAAGGGAAAGCCAAAGGCTTGATTTAAAAATAACACTTCAGACAATGGTTTAAAATTGATTTCCTTGCCATCCCATGATTGTTTGAGCGTTAATCCGTCGGGTATCGCGGTTATAGTCAGAAAAAGATCAGCCCTCTCATCCGATTGATATTTGCCCGCCAAAACTTTTATTTGTTCGGGTTTCAGTTGTACCTCTTTAGGTGGGGTATAGCTGTTTATCTTTGCCCATATTTGCCTGCCACCTAAAGTGATCTGGTTTATTTCGCCGGCTTCATTCTTTGAAAATACAACAGGGATCTTTTCATCGCCGTCATCATCTAAAAGTTCAAATTCCAGGTCTGATTTGCGGGTTAAAGTTAGTTTTTGATCTCCGCCAAGCTGTTGGGCAATTAGTTTATCACCATCTGCTGTTACTTTATATACTCTATACTCGTTATCCTTTTGCTGATAAATGCCTTCAAAAGCTTTGAGCTGTGTATCTGCAATAATTATTGTTGGCGACTTTGCCACTTTTGCGATAACCGGTGCAATGCCCGGGCCGGTCAAAGCAAATGCAGCTATAAATGCAAACCTGCATATATAGCCCGTGATAATTTTAATGCTGGTCATTTTTGATAGGTTTATAATGTTGAACCAAATCTACGAAAAATGATTTGGTAAAATCAAATTTTACAGAATTAAATTTTGATGATATTTGTTTTGTTTGGTTTAAATTCTGATTTTTATCTATTTTTCATTTAAAACTATAATAAAATTCTGTGCTGAATAAATCAGATGGGCATAAAAAGAGCGCCGGTAAAACCAGCGCCCTCTTTCATCACTCACTAAACTACTTATGGAAAACTTAAATTAAAAACATTAATAACCGCGGTCGTGATAATGACCGTGATCGTCACCGTCATGGTAACCATTATTATATCCGTTGTTATAGCCGTTACGGTACCTGTGATGGTGACCATAATCTTCACGAACAACGCAACCTGAGGTTACAGATACTACTGCTGATATTAATAGTGCCAAAGCAACAAATTTCCTTTTCATGGTGTAAAATCTTTAATCATCATCTATATTGAAGATGTACACATATATGACTGATGGAAATGGAAAAGGATTAATGGAGAGGAGATATTTGAGAGACTCTTTGAATTATGCTCTCTGGATGTGGGCTGATATTCTACTATAGGCCCTCAGATTTGATTATCTTTTTGATATCGTTTTTGTCGATGGAAGCTTCTTCGGATTTATCGAAGATGGTTATCAGATAAATATCTGTCGAAGTGTTTGTTTCCTCTATAATGTAAGTAATTATTCTAAAGCCGCCGCTTTTGCCTTTTCCTTTCGATTCATCCGCAACCCGCACTTTATAGATGTTTGAGCCGTAGTTGTCGCCAAGTTTAGGGTTTTTTATTAATTCTTGTTCAAGATGGGCCAGGCTTTTTGATAATGTGGCAAATTTTTTGACGAGCCTTTTAGCCTTTTTTAAGAAAAAGGCGGTAAGAACAACCTTATTCGCCATTTAAAAGATCGGACATAGAATAAGTTTGCGCTTTGCCTTCGCGAATTGCTTTAACTTCTTTCAAACCAATTTTAATTTCGTTCAGGAGCTTGGTTTTTTTTGAGTTCTTTTTGTCAGGAGACACAGATATAATCTCTCCTCCTAACTCTTTTACAAGAGCTGATAGCTTTCTTTGGGCCTTTTCAGGGAGTTGAATGGTTATAGTGGTCATACTCAAAGATAATAATTAATCAGTATCAAACCAACCCCATGCTTTCTCTATACTCTTGCTGAATGATAAGCAAACAATTAGCACACAAACACCCGTCATACAGCTCGCTCACATATTGTACCTCGTTAATAGTAAGCTGCACAGTACTGCACTGGCACTTGGTGAATGAATTGGCTTTACATTCAAAAGGTGTTTGGCAGCGTTCGCAACGGATGATTTCGTGTTTGGGCATCTCTTTAGTCCATAGCTAATGGTCCATAGACCATAGAAAAGGTTTGCTAAAATATGGAATGTAGCAGTGACTTATTAAATATAACTGTCATTAAATAAAAAGTCCATGAACTATAGCTTTGTAGCTATGGTCCATGGACTATCGTCTATCGACTAAAAAAACTTATGCAGAGCAAGTCACGCAGCCTTCCTCCATTGAGCAGGTTGGGCCTGCCGGAATTTCGTCGGCGACGGCGTCAACAACGGCCGGGATAACCGGATCCATGTTTTTACCGCCCTGGTTTTCAACTGTAAATTTAACTGCTTGTGATGCTGCTTGTGTACGCAGGTAGTACATACCTGTTTTCAAGCCTTTTTTCCATGCGTAGAAGTGCATTGAAGTAAGTTTCGAAGCATTTGGCGAGTTGATGAACAGGTTCAATGATTGCGACTGGCAAATGTACGCGCCCCTGTCGGCAGCCATATCAATAATGCTGCGCATTTTGATCTCCCAAACAGTTTTGTACAATGCTTTGATATCAGCAGGGATCTCAGCTATTTCTTGGATTGAACCGTTTGCGCTGATGATCTTATCTTTCATGCTGGTGCTCCACAAACCAAGGTTTACTAAGTCACGCAGCAAATATTTGTTTACTACAATGAATTCACCACTTAATACACGGCGGGTGTAAATGTTTGAAGTATATGGTTCAAAGCATTCGTTGTTACCCAGTATTTGTGATGTTGAAGCAGTTGGCATTGGTGCAACTAATAATGAGTTGCGTACGCCGTGGTTCATTACATCTAAACGCAGGTTTTCCCAATCCCACCTGCCGCTTTCTGGTTTTACACCCCACAGATCGAACTGGAATTTACCTTGTGACAATGGTGAGCCTTTGAATGTTTCATAAGCACCATCTTTTATAGCCATATCTTTTGAAGCTGTCATTGCTGCAAAGTAGATGGTTTCGAAGATCTCGATGTTTAGTTTTTTAGCTTCATCGCTTTCAAACGGCATACGCAGTTGAATGAAAGTATCAGCCAAGCCCTGTACACCTAAACCAATAGGACGGTGACGCAGGTTTGAGTATTCAGCTTCTTTAACCGGGTAGTAGTTACCATCAATGATCCTGTTAAGGTTGATAGTTGCCTGGTAAGTTACTTCGTACAGTTTATCATGATCAAAAGCACCATTGTTGATGTAACGTGGTAATGCTAATGAAGCCAGGTTACAAACAGCTACCTCGTTTGCATCGGTATACTCGATGATCTCGGTGCAAAGGTTTGAGCTTTTAATGGTACCCAGGTTTTGCTGGTTTGATTTACCGTTAGCCGCATCTTTATATAATAAGTATGGCGTACCGGTTTCAACCTGTGCATCAAGCACTGCAAACCAAAGTTCCTGTGCTTTTACTGTACGACGCTGACGGCCTTCTTTTTCGTATTTAACGTACAGTTCTTCAAATTCTTTGCCCCAGCAATCGGCTAAGCCCGGTGCTTCGTGGGGGCAAAATAAGCTCCAATCCTCATTGGCTTCAACGCGTTGCATGAACAGGTCAGATACCCAAAGGGCGTAGAACAAGTCGCGGGCACGCATTTCTTCTTTACCATGGTTTTTACGCAGATCAAGGAATTCAAAGATATCGGCATGCCATGGCTCTAAGTAAACGGCGAAAGCGCCTTTACGTTTACCACCGCCCTGATCAACATAACGTGCGGTATCATTAAATACACGCAGCATTGGGATAATACCATTGCTGGTACCGTTAGTACCGCTAATGTATGATCCTGTAGCCCTTACATTGTGGATACTTAAACCGATACCACCCGCGCTTTGCGAAATTTTAGCAGTTTGTTTTAATGTATCATAGATACCCTCAATGCTATCATCTTTCATGGTTAACAAAAAGCATGATGACATTTGAGGTTTTGGTGTACCTGCATTAAACAAGGTTGGTGTAGCATGTGTAAACCAACGCTCGCTCATTAAATGGTAGGTTTTGATAGCGCTCTCGATATCGTTTTTGTGGATACCTACAGATACACGCATAAATAAATGCTGCGGGCGCTCGGCAATTTTACCGTCGATCTTTAACAGGTATGATTTTTCGAGGGTTTTGAAACCGAAGTAATCAAAGCCAAAGTCGCGGTCATAAATGATGGTGCTGTCAAGCAGTTCCGCGTTTTCTTTAATCACTTCATAAACGTCGTCAGCGATAAGCGAGGCATCTTTACCTGTTTTCTTGTCAACATACTCATGCAGGAGGCGCATGGTTTCCGAAAACGATTTGATGGTGTTTTTGTGCAGGTTTGATACCGCGATACGCGAAGCCAGCAAAGCATAATCAGGGTGCTTGGTGGTTAATGACGCGGCGGTTTCGGCAGCCAGGTTATCCAGCTCGGAGGTGGTTACGCCATCAAATAAACCTTCAATTACCTTTTTAGCCACATCAATGGGGTCAACTAATTGAAACCCATAGCACAGTTTTTCAATACGTGCGGTGATCTTGTCAAATTTTACGGATTCTCTTCTTCCGTCTCTTTTTACTACGAACATTTTGCCCCTCCTTTTGCCCCGTTAAAAGCGAAGCTTTTTTAGTTAATATTATTGTGATTTGATTATTTTCTGAACCTTGATTTTTCTTGATTTTGGGATTGGCCTGAGACTACCTAACCTCTAATCACCAATCTCTAACCTCTTCAATTAAAAATCATCATCAAGCGAAAAGCTTTTGCTTTCGGCCGATGCATTCAGTACACCACTTTTTTGATAATCGCCTACACGCTTTTCAAAAAAGTTGGTTTTGCCCTGTAACGAGATCATTTCCATGAAATCGAACGGATTGGTTGCGTTATAGAATTTATCGTACCCAAGTTCGCTCAACCACCTGTCGGCCACAAACTCAATGTACTGGCTCATTAGCTTGGCATTCATTCCTATCAGGTTAACCGGTAATGCCTCGGTTATAAATTCTTTTTCTATCTCTACCGCATCGGTAATGATCTTGGTAACCTGTTCCTGCGGTAGTTTGTTTTCAAGCATGCCATATAATAAGCAGGCAAATTCGCAGTGCGAACCTTCATCGCGCGAGATCAGCTCATTGCTGAAAGTTAAGCCCGGCATCAGGCCGCGTTTTTTAAGCCAGAATATGGAGCAAAAGCTGCCTGAAAAGAAGATCCCTTCAACCGCCGCGAATGCAACCAAACGCTCGGCAAAGTTGCCGTTGTTGATCCATTTTAGCGCCCATTCGGCTTTTTTGCCAACACATGGTACGGTTTCAATAGCATGGAAAAGGCGATCTTTCTCGGTCGGATCTTTTACGTAGGTGTCTATCAGCAGGGCATAGGTTTCAGAGTGGATGTTTTCCATCATGATCTGGAAACCATAAAAGCAGCGTGCTTCGGGCAATTGTACTTCGCTCATGAAGTTTACCGCCAGGTTCTCGTTCACGATACCATCGCTTGCGGCAAAAAAAGCGAGTACATGCGAGATAAAATGTTTCTCGCCCGAATTAAGACTTTCCCAATGTTTGATATCGTCCGATAGGTCGATTTCCTCGGCGGTCCAGAAGCTGGCCTCCGCTTTTTTATACATCTCCCAAATTGCGGGATACTTAATGGGAAGGATAACAAACCGGTCCTTGTTTTCCCGTAGTAATAATTCGTTTTCCAAACTCATTGGTGTCTACTTTTTTAGTTTCTTTCTTTAATCAGGTATTCAGACACGAAAGCAAGCCCTACTTTTCAATAAAGCTTTAAATTTTGATGCCTTCGGGTTTACTCCTTAGCAACTGTATTGTGTAACTTTCTGACAGCCAGTTATTTAATTAGAAGTTGACGAGTGCTTCTGGCTGCCGGCTGAATGCCTTTTTTATTACCTTGCTGAGCAAAGTTAATGTTTGAGTTGTGTAGTTGTGAATGATAGTTTTTCACAAACCCCCGAGTTATCCACACTTTATCGGCACTTGTTATATTGATGAAAAATTAATGGACTTGAAAACAGCCGATTAAAAATTTGATTGAAATTAGCATGCCTTTATACTTGCGGATTACGATAATTTAACATTATAAATTACTTGACTTAACACCGACAATTATTGCCAATAATGAAATGCTTTTGCTTGCAGCAGGTATCAATATTAAAATGCGAAGTTAAAAGGTTGTTGCAAGCCGGTATGTGGAAAACAATTACGCCCGTTCGCCATGAACCAACGGGCGTATTCCTAAAAGTTTTACGAATTATTTTGCGTCCTCAACCGGAACAAATTTCATCGACACTGAATTTACACAATGGCGGGTGTTTTTTGGCGTCATATATTCACCTTCAAACACATGGCCCAGGTGTGCGCCGCAATTTGCACACAGGATTTCTACCCTGCGGCCATCGGCGTCTACTTCGCGGCGAACAGCTCCTTCAATCTCATCGTCAAAACTCGGCCAGCCGCAAAACGACTCAAACTTATCTTCCGATCGATACAGCGGCGCATCACAGCGTTTGCAAACGTATAAACCTTGTGCCTTATTGTTCAGTAACGAGCCGGTGAACGGCCTTTCGGTGCCTTTGTATAATATTACCCTTTCTTCTTCGGGCGTTAATTGATTGTACTCCATATTTTTTGTTGGGGTTACACTAATTTTTTTGATGATTTCACCGATTGGGAAACTCCATCCGGTGTTTTGATCTACTATAAAGATACGACAATTTAGGCCGACATAATGTTTTGCAGGCTGATGTTTACACTGGTTTGACGGGGAGTGGCAGATGTGTTGATGTGCAGATTTCAGATGTGCAGATTGCTGAAAATATATAGCTACCAGGACCACTGAAAGCCTGCGGCAGAAGGTTTAATATCCCGCATCCAGCTTTTTTAACAGTTCGAGGCCTTCATTCCACTCTCCGTAACCCGCTGATACATTGATATGGCCGGCATCGCCAATATTCACAATTTCACTTCCCCAACTGTCTGCAAATAATGAGGCCCGTTCCCTGCTTACATAGAAATCATTGTTACTAAATACGGTTATTGATTTGAATGGTAGCTTGCCTAATGGCATCGGGGTAAAACCACTTGTGCCGGTTGGATAACTATCTGCTTCAGTATCGCTCGGCGCAACCAGTAATGCACCCTTTATTGCAATGTTATATTGTTTTGCCCACGAGGCTATGGCTGCACAAGCCAGGCTGTGGCCAACTAAGATTACGTTTTCCGGGTCATAGCGGTTTACATAATCATTTATAGTTTTTATCCAATCGCTGCAAACCGAGGTTTCCCAATCCTGTTGTTCAATACGGGTAAAATTGAACTGTTTTTCCCAAATGCTTTGCCAATGTTGTTGATCTGAATTACCCAATCCCGGGTGTATAAGAATATCAGCGTTGAAAACCATAGTTTCGGTAAGATGTTAAATAACTTAATAATTGAAAGCTCAAGATAGGGATTTTAATCCTCGGTCATGAGTTTGAACGACCTTCAGCCACCTGTTTAATCACTTTATTCCTCTTTACCAACAATTGTGTCATATAGTTAGACAGGAACAGAAAGTTTACCGCTTCTCCCAATATTCCGCCCGGCGATTCGAACGTGAAAATATCCCGCATCATGGTTTGGTTAAGGATAGGATAAAAATAATGCTCATGCGTAAAGTTTTTGAAAGCACCCTCAACCTGGATATCGGTAAAGTAATTTGGATAGTCCATTTCGGTGATCTTTGAGGTAAGGTTTTGCCATATGCCGAAATGCTTTGCCCGCCAGGTAACAGTTTCGCCGAGCTCAATCAAGCCGGTTGTACGCCCGACAATAGCTCGTTCGCCAGTATGTTTTGTTGACTCTACATGTACATCAATGTTACGGGCAATGTCAAACACTCTTTCAACAGGCGCATTAATATGGGTAGCAAGCAGAATTTGTGATGGCATATAGTATAAAAAAGGCTGTCGTTTAGCGACAGCCCAAATATAGTGTTACGCATTACAAATAATCAGCGTAATCATCAAAATCAAAAAACAATCAACGGTTAAAATTCCGCATTCTTGGGGAACCTTGGGAAGGGGATTACATCGCGGATGTTGCCCATGCCGGTAACAAACAGCACCAACCGCTCAAAGCCTAAACCAAAGCCGGCATGCGGACAAGAGCCGAAACGGCGGGTATCCAAATACCACCAAAGTTCTTCGGTAGGGATGCCCATTTCGTTCATGCGCTGCTCAAGCTTGTCTAAACGTTCTTCACGCTGTGAACCACCTACAATTTCGCCAATGCCCGGGAACAGGATGTCCATGGCGCGCACGGTTTTGCCATCGTCGTTCTGGCGCATGTAAAACGCTTTGATCTCCTTTGGATAATCGGTCAGGATCACCGGCTTTTTAAAATGTTTTTCAACCAGGTAGCGCTCGTGCTCACTTTGCAGGTCGGTACCCCAGCCTTCAACAGGATAAACAAACTTTTTCTTTTTGTTTGGGGTAGATTCTTTCAGGATGTCAATGGCCTCGGTATAGGTTAGGCGCTCGAAATCGTTATTTAAGCAAAACTGCAGTTTTTCAAGCAGCGTCATTTCTGAGCGTTCGTTTTGCGGTTTGGTTTTTTCCTCTTCAGTTAAGCGCTGGGTTAAAAATTCAATGTCATCGGCATTTTTATCCAACGCGTATTTGATCACATATTTCAGCATGTCCTCGGCAATGTCCATGTTGTCAACCAGATCGTTAAAGGCTACTTCCGGCTCAATCATCCAAAACTCGGCCAGGTGGCGTGTGGTGTTTGAATTTTCGGCACGGAAAGTTGGGCCGAAGGTATAAATATCACTCAGGGCCATAGCGCCAAGCTCACCTTCCAACTGACCGGATACGGTTAAGTTAGTGGCACGACCAAAAAAATCCTGTTTGAAATCAATCTCGCCGGTATCAGTTTTCGGAATGTTATCCAGGTCGAAGTTGGTAACGTGAAAAGTTTCGCCCGCGCCTTCAGCATCTGAAGCCGTAATTACAGGGGTATGCAGGTAAACAAAACCACGTTCCTGGAAAAACTGGTGCACCGCGAATGCCAGGCTGTTACGCACCCTGAAAATAGCGCCAAACGTACTGGTACGGAAACGCAGGTGGGCGTTTTCCCTCAAAAACTCAAGGCTATGCTTTTTAGGCTGGATAGGATATTTTTCAGGATCGCTATCGCCTAAAATCTCAATCTCAGTTGCAACAACCTCAACTGTTTGGCCTTTACCTAAAGATGCTATCAATTTACCCTGAACACTAAGTGCTGCACCAACGGTAATGCGTTTAAGTAATGCCGGGTCGGTATTTTCAAAATCAACAACTACCTGGATGTTATTATTAGTTGAGCCATCATTCAAAGCAATAAAACGATTTGAACGGAATGCACGCACCCATCCTTTAACTGTTACATCAATTTCGGTTTGCTGGCTTTGCAGCAATGCTTTGATCTTAGTTCGCTGACTCATATCATGTATAATTTTTAGAGTCGCAAAAATACAATTAATTATGAAAGCGCACTTTGAAACATGAGCTAAAAAACATTAGCATGTTAACACGGAAAGATATATCAGGAGAAAGGGGGAAAGGAAACCAGCGACTAAAAATGTAGCCGGGAACATGAAGTATCCCGGCTATTTCTTTTTGACGCTTACTTGTTTGTAACCATGATGGTGTCACGGAGTAACGTGTTTGTCGTCGCGCCGCCTACCATAATAGTGTCTTTGCTTTTATTCAATGACTGGTTGGTAATGCTTTTTTTTGCACTAACACTGTCTTGTTTTGGGGCTACGCCATTTTTTTGGCAGCCAGCAAATAACAGAAGTGATACTGAGGCGGTTAATAATAGAGCTTTTTTCATAAAACAAATTTACAACTAATACGAATGATAATTAAGCTTAGTTACAATTAATATAAAAGTTAATATTTGAGCTTAGCTTTAAACTTACCCTCGCTAAAAGTAACCTTGTCCGGATGACTTTCGGTTTGGCTATCAATTACTTTCAGAAAACGTAATTCGAACAATCCCTGCAGTATTTTATCGGCCTGGTTGTACGCAATTATAGTTACCGAACTAAGATGGGTAGGGTCAGGTTTGTATCCGGCTAACGGGGAGCCGTTTTTTGTAATGTGGTAATAGTTTTCGTTTGCTTTGAGGGTATAATACCCAACACCATCAAACACAATTTTAAAACCTACCTGCTCTTCTTCACCTCCAATGGTGCTTTTTGCTGATATGGTAATGGTATCACCCATTATATTCGAACCGGAAGGATTAGCCTCCCATTTGATGTTGTTTTTTTGCGTAAGCATAAAATCGGGTATGACCGGAAAATTACAGCAGTCCTTTTTTTTGCAGGCCGAAAAAAGCAGGGCCACGGCTATGGCTAATATCAAACAGGGATATTTCATTGCTTTACTGATGACAGGTTAATAAATTGTACAGGAAATATAAAGATATTTAAAAGTAAAGCATATTATACGTGGTTTCAGTAAGTTTGCCGCTCATTTTGTTTTATCGCCCATGAATCCCAAATTGAGCCTCGTTATTGGCATTCTATGCATTTCTTTTTCGCCGATATTTGTAAAGCTTGCCGGGGTATCACCAATTGGTTCGGCATTTTACCGGGTGTTTATAGCCTGGATTTGTCTTGCCCCATTTTGTGTATTTAGGCAAAAACTTAAAATAAATAAAAAGCAATTGCTTATTTCCATAGCTGCGGGCATGGTTTTCGCCCTTGATATTGCGGTATGGAATATTTCGCTGTTAAAGATCAGTGCCACTGTATCAACCCTTATTGCCAACCTGGCCCCGGTTTGGGTAGGCCTGATGAGCTTCCTGTTTTTAAGAAAAGGATCAGGTCGGCTATTTTGGATAGGTACGCTCATTGCCATCGCCGGTATGGTTGTTTTGGTAGGTTATGAACATATTTTGCACATGGAACTTAATGCCGGCATACTGCTGGCTATACTCGCCAGTTTTTTTTATGCTACTTATATCATGATCACCAAAAATATTATGGCCGGTATTGATGTGTTTAGTTTTATGTTTTACAGTATGCTGAGCGCCAGTATTTTTTTGCTGGTAGTCAATGGATCTATGCATAACGATATTGTTCATCTTTCTTTAAAAGTTTGGCTTTGCTTTATAGGTATGGGGCTTATTTGCCAGTTAGCAGGCTGGCTAACCATCAATTACTCGTTACGTTATCTGGAACCAACCAGGGTTTCCATTGCCTTATTAAGCCAAACGGTTTTTGCCGGGCTGCTGGCTGCTTTTTTACTGCATGAACGTTTAGGTTTTAATGAGATTGTTGGCAGTATAATTGTATTGGCCGGGATAGCAGTGACCTTTTTAAAACCACGAAATCGAAAAGCGAATACCTTGGTTTAAACGGGTTTAAGCGCAGTACAAATGAAGCTGTATCATATCATGATGTTAATATCTTCAGTTCGCTTCGGTCGCAACGGTCGAAGCACGATTGTATAATTTTATTACTTTTTTAATACTTTAGTGGTATTTAATGTAATCCCCTTTCTTTATTAAGTAGTTGATTATAAGTTTGCTGTGTTTAAATTATGGAATTTATGTTAACCCTGTTAACCCCTGTCATTGCAGTAATTAAATTGGTATATATCTCAGGATCTTAACTCAAAGCGTTAAACGGTAACTTGTCTCTTAAGGAGATTGAATTTTAAACAGCTCGTTATCAAACAAAACCGTATTTTAACGTTTTCGAATTACGGGCAACGATCTATCTTCCCTACATTTGCTTTAACTCATGATTCAAAAATCCACTATCGACCGTATTATGGAAGCCACCGACATTGTGGAGGTGATAGGGGAATTTGTGCAGTTAAAAAAACGCGGGGCTAACTACGTAGGCCTTTCGCCTTTTGCGAATGAGCGTACCCCTTCGTTCACGGTATCCCCGGCAAAAGGTATTTTTAAAGATTTCTCAACAGGAAAAGGCGGTTCGGCTGTTACGTTTTTAATGGAGCTGGAAAAGTTCAGTTATCCTGAGGCCTTGAAATGGCTTGCTAAAAAGTACGGCATTGAGGTTGAAGAAACTGTTGAAGCTCCCGAAAACCGCGAGGAGGATCTTCGCCGGGAAAGCCTCATGATCGTATCGGCATTTGCTGCTAAGTTTTTTCACGAGGCCATGCTCGAAACGGAGGAAGGGCAAAGCATCGGTCTCAGTTATTTTAAAGAACGCGGCTTTAATGCCGAAACCATCAAAAAGTTTGAATTGGGTTACTCGCCCGATCAATGGGAAGCTTTTACAGGTGCCGCTATCAGGAACGGCTATAAAGAGCAGTTTCTGGTCGAGAGCGGTCTGTCGGTAAAGCGGGATAACGGGGCCTTGTTCGACAGGTACCGCGGTCGGGTAATGTTCCCGATCCATAGTTTTACCGGCAGGGTAATTGGTTTTGGCGGCCGTACACTAAAAAAAGATAAAAACGTAGCCAAGTATGTTAACTCGCCCGAGTCGGAGATTTACCATAAATCAAATGTACTTTACGGGCTTTACTTTGCTAAAAAGGCCATTCGTGAGCAGGATAACTGTTACCTGGTAGAGGGCTATGCCGACGTACTTTCGGTACACCAGGCAGGGGTTGAAAACGTGGTGGCTTCATCAGGCACATCACTCACAACCGAGCAGATCAAACTCATTGCCCGTTTTACTAAAAATATTACCATATTATATGACGGTGATGCCGCTGGGATCAAGGCTTCGCTGCGTGGTTTGGATATGATCCTGGAGGAAGGGCTTAATGTAAAAGTAGTGCTGTTTCCGGATGGACATGATCCTGATTCATTTGTACAATCGAAAGGGTCAAGTGCTTTTAAAAAGCACATCGAGGAAAATAAGAAGGACTTTATCCTGTATAAAACCCAGATCCTGCTTAAAGAAGTTGGAAACGACCCGATAAAAAAGGCTGATGTGATCCGTGAGGTGGTTGAAAGTATCGCCAAGATCCCGGATAGCATCAAGGCGTCGGTATTTATAAAGGAGTGTAGCGGCTTATTGCAGATAGACGAGCGCGCCCTTTTATCCGAGCTCAATAAAATGCGCACTGCCAAAGCCAAAAAGGAGGAGCAGCAGCGTCAGCAGCAAAACAACAGGTTTGCGGAAATGCCCGATGAACCTCACTTTTTTGATGAGCCTGTTGAACTTGAGCCACAAGTTGCTAAAGACGATGCTTTTCAGGAAAAGGAAATTGTGCGTTTATTGCTGCATTATGGAAGCCGTATGATTGACTGGGACGGTATAGCCAATACCTATATAGGCCCTTTCATTATAGCCGAGTTGAGTGATGTTAGTTTTGATCATCCGGTTTGTAAGCAGATTACCGAAATTTACCGTCGCGAAGTAGAAAACGGCGTACTGCCGGATGAGGCTTATTTTATTCACCATAAGGACAAAGCTATAGTTGATTTAACTATTAACATGTTAGCCAGTAAATATTCGCTCAGTGAAAACTGGTACGAAATGCATAGGATCACGGTGAACGATGAGCAGGTTAATATGAAAGCAACTATTCTTGGTGCGATATTTCACCTTAAAAAGCATAAAGTTGGTAAAATGCTGGAAGACCTGCGAACCCAGCTTCAAAAAGCCGATACGGAGGCCGATCAGGAAATACTGCTTAACCAGTACATGCGTATGAAAAAGGTAGAAAAATCAATATCTGACTTTTTGGGCTCCGTAATCATAAAATAATGGCCCAACACCTTGAACTTGGCCGCACCGGCGAAGCATTAGCCAAAACCCACCTCGAAAAAGCAGGTTACGAAATTCTTGATGAAAACTGGACTTACGGAAAAGCTGAGATAGATATAATTGCTTATAAAGACAAGGTTATTATATTTACCGAAGTAAAAACCCGCACGGGCAATGGTTTTGGTGAACCGGAAGATTTTGTTGACAACCGTAAACAAAAACTCCTGGCCGAAGCAGCTGATGAATACATTTACCTCATGAACCATCAGGGCGAAGTGCGGTTTGATATCATCGCTATTTTGTTTGACCGCAGTGGAAATTATATACTAAACCATATAGAAGATGCGTTTTGGCCTTCGGCCACATAACACTTATGAATAATAAACTAAAGCTATTTTTTGCCGCCCTTGCCCTAATGGCCTTCGGCTGCAGCTGTAACCATAAACCTGATAGCTCGGCTACAGATTATACCATCACCCCCGACGCCGGTGCAAACTACAAAGCCGGCGATAAGATCGACATCAAAGTAGGCTATCCCACAGGTAGTAAAGTTGATTCGGTAGTGTACCTGCTCGATTCGGTAAAGTTCGCATCCAGTAAGGATACTGCAGGTATCAGTCTTAAAACGGATACCATTGGCCTGGGCATCAGGATAATCACGGCTAAAGTTTACGAGGGCAGTAAAAGCAATGAGGTATCAACCAATGTCCTGTTATTAGCAGCAAAAGCCCCTGCCAGGTACACTTATAAAGTTGAAAAAGTTTTCCCTCATGATACTGCTGCATATACCGAAGGCCTGCAGTATGTTGATGGTGTTTTATACGAAAGTACCGGAGACTATAAACACTCATCCATCCGCAAGGTTGATTTGAATACAGGTAAGGTTTTACAGGAAACCAAGCTTGATGAGAAATACTTTGGCGAAGGTTTATCGGTTATTGGTGATAAAGTAGTGCAGCTTACCTGGAAGGAAAAGGTAGGGTTTGTGTACGATAAAAATACATTGAAGTTGCTTAACAACTTCGCCAACAACGTTGGCCCCGAAGGTTGGGGGATGTGCTATGACGGAACAAAATTATACATGGATGATAGCACCAACCGGATCTGGTTCCTTGACAAGAATGATTATCACCAGATAGGCCACATTGATGTGTGTGACGATAAACAACAGATAGATTCGATAAACGAACTGGAATACATCAACGGTAAGATCTATGCCAACGTTTATCAAACCGATAACATATTGGTGATCAATCCTAAAACTGGTGCGGTGGAGCAGATAATAGATATGAAAGAGATTTACCCGGTGGCAAGCCGTCCGCAGGACAGGGATTGGAATAATAACGTGCTAAACGGAATCGCCTGGGATGCCAAAGGTCAACGCCTGTTTGTTACCGGTAAAAAATGGCCGCATTTGTACCAGGTTAAGTTTGTGCCGGTGCCGTAAGTCTCGTCCCCTGACCTCCTGAAGGGGGAACCATAGCTTGAAAGACTATTTTTATAAACATGAAACGCCCGGATTAACCGGGCGTTTCGCGTTTTAGTTATTGAGCAGTTGCCAGCCATATCGGTTCATAAATTCTTCAACCTCATCACTGAATGATTTCTTTTGATGATGATTTTCCTGATTGTTAATATAGCTAATGACAGTTGATACCTGTGATTCACTTACCGATACTGCAAAGTAGTCGTCCTGCCAACCGAATTGTTGTTTTATTAGTTTGTTCTTATTTATCCAAAGAGATGATTCTCCTTTAATTAGCTGGCTTATTTTGGCAATATTTTGATCTTTTCCTAAAGAAATAAGGCAATGGATATGATCGGTATAGCCATTAATCGCTTGTAAGAATAACCCTTTCTCTTTGCAGTTCTCTATGATGTGTTTATGTATCTGGTATCTTATGTTTTGAGTAAGCAAGGGTTGTCTGTCTTTAGTTGCAAATACCAAATGGATCCAGATTTTTACAAATGACATGGTTTGTGGTTTGTCCTAAATGTATGGTTATTTTGGCTAAAGCCACTTAGCACCTGGCAACTTTATCCGTTGGTTAAAACCAACGGTAATGAAAACAAGATTTCGAAAAGGCTTCTTTCAACCAATGAATAGGAAATTGCTCGACTGCGTTAATTCTCTATAAAAAGAAAATTCATTGCCGTTGGTTTTAACCAACGGAACAAAAAAAGCAACATGAGGCGGCTTTAGCCGAAATCGCCAGAAAAGGTTCTACTAAGCACTCAGTTTTTTTAACAACACCCCCCCGGAAAATCCGGTGGGGTGTTGTTAAAATATAAAACTTCCCCCCTTTAGGAGGCTGGGGAGATTACCTCCACGCTTTATATTGATTGATTAGTCCATTAGTTGATGAATCATGGCTGCTGATCTCAGCGTTATCTTTTAGTTCAGGAAGGATTTTGCCGGCAAGTTGTTTACCAAGCTCAACACCCCACTGATCAAAGCTGTATATGTTCCAAATGATGCCCTGGGTAAAAATTTTATGCTCATACATGGCAATCAGCGCGCCTAAAGTGTATGGTGTGATCTTTTTAATCAGGAACGAGTTTGTTGGACGGTTGCCTTCAAATACCTTGAACGGAGCTATTTTAGCTATTTCCTCGTCAGATTTTCCGGCAGCTTTTAGTTCTTCAATAACTACCTCTTCGGTTTTACCGTTCATTAAAGCTTCGGTTTGAGCAAAATAGTTTGACAGCAGCATGTTGTGATGTTCGCCCAGTGGATTGTGAGATTGTGCCGGGGCGATAAAATCGGCAGGGATCAGTTTAGTGCCCTGGTGAATCAATTGATAAAAAGCGTGCTGACCGTTTGTACCAGGTTCGCCCCAAATGATCGGACCGGTAGAGTAGTCAACATCTTTACCATTACGGTCAACATGTTTGCCATTACTTTCCATATCGCCTTGTTGGAAATAAGCAGAGAAACGGTGCAGGTATTGGTCGTAAGGTAAGATAACATTGGTTTCGGCCTCAAAGAAGTTGTTATACCAGATACCGATCAGTCCCATAATAACCGGGATGTTTTGGTCAAATTCGGCAGTTTTGAAATGATTGTCAGTCGCGTGGGCACCGGCAAGCAAATCGGCAAAGTTTTCAAAACCAATGCTTAGGGCAATTGACAAACCGATAGCGCTCCATAAAGAGTAACGGCCACCAACCCAGTCCCAAAATTCAAACATGTTTTTAGTATCGATGCCAAATTTTTCAACAGCTGCTGCATTGGTTGAAAGAGCGGCGAAGTGTTTAGCTACATCGGCCTCAGTAGCACCGCTGGCCAGGAACCAGTCGCGGGCGCTGTGGGCGTTGCCCATAGTTTCCTGGGTAGTGAAAGTTTTTGAAGCCACCAGGAACAGCGTAGTTTCAGGATCAACTGCTTTCAGGGTTTCAACTATATGAGTACCATCCACGTTACTTACAAAGTGGAGGTTCAAATGATTTTTGTATGCTTTTAAAGCTTCAGTAACCATTACCGGGCCAAGGTCTGAGCCGCCGATACCAATATTAACCACATCGGTAATAGCTTTGCCGGTATAACCTTTCCACTCGCCCGAAATGATGGCTTCACTGAAGGCTTTCATTTGGTCAAGCACTTTATTTACATCTGGCATAACATCTTTACCATCAACATAAATAGGAGTGTTGCTGCGGTTACGTAATGCGATGTGTAATACCGGACGGCCTTCCGTAACGTTAATTTTTTCGCCGGAATACATGGCGTCTATCGCCTCTTTTAATGAACATTCTTTGGCCAGCTGTATCAATAAAGCAATGGTTTCATCATCGATACGGTTCTTTGAATAATCAAGCAGGATATCCTCAAACTGGATCGAGAACTTATTAAAACGCTGGTCGTCAGCATCAAACATTTCTTTCAGGTTTTTTGATACAATATCAATGTAATGATCTGTAAGATATTTGTAAGCCTGGGTTGTTGTAAAATCAGTAGTTGGCAGCATAATTGTGTTGTTTTTCAACAAAAGTAAAAAGTTAATTGTTAGATAGTCATTAAATAAATTATTAGCCTGTCTTAGTGTTGTTTAAACACGGCCGGCATAGTGTTGATTTTACACTTGAAAATTATGAGAATTACAAAAGAATTACAAATATATTTTGAAGTTTAAAATTTTTATTTAATATATTTGTGTCGATGGTAATCAAATGAGGTATTTATCATCAATTTGTAAATTTACTTTAAAAACACGTATTACTATGTTCGAAAAACTGTTTTTGCTTGTAAAAGATAACGCCGGGACGGCTGTTATCAACAACCCGGTGATTCCTGCTAAATATCATGAAGCAGTGATCAATGAAGCTTCAAGTTCAATCATTGAAGTTTTAAAAGGCCAGCTTGAAAGCGGCAAGGTGAAGGAACTTATTAAATACTTTCAGTTCTCGGGTAGTTACAACAATTCATTAGTATCGAGCATAACCAACCGCTTTGCAAATAAGCTTAACACTTTTTACAGTATTGACCCGGCACATGCGTTAACAGTTGCAAAGGCTCTGATCCCAACTGTAATGAATGAACTGATTAAGGAAACAAAAAGCGGTGAAGCCAAAGAGTTTGCTTTGGGTACTATGTTAACTAAACTGAACGGTAACCGTACCGATCTGAACCCGCTTGTGAACAACCTGATGGTTGCCTAACATACTATTACATCTGCCTAATGAACAGGCCTGCCGATTGTTAAACAATTTGCAGGCCTTTTTATTTATAGCAATTTTTCAAATTATATATATTTGCCGCATGACTAAAGAACAAGTTCAGGATTTAAGGGATAGAGTAACTTCCCTGAGGAGGCATCTTTGACATTGATAAGAAGCTGGAACTATTACATGAAGAACAGGAAATAACCATCGGCCCGCATTTTTGGGATCATCCTAAAGAGGCCGAAAAAGTATTGGCGTCCATCAAAGTTAAAAAAGTGTGGACGGATGCTTTTCAGAAGGTGGTATCGGTTGTTGATGACGCCGGCGTGCTTTTTGAATTTTACCAGGGCGGTGATGCTACCGAGGCCGAAATGCAGGAACAATATAATGCGGCTTTAAAAGCCGTTGAAGAGCTTGAGTTTAAAAATATGCTCTCGGCCGAAGAAGATCAACTAAATGCGGTGCTTCAGATCACGGCGGGTGCCGGTGGTACCGAAAGCTGCGACTGGGCCGGCATGCTCATGCGTATGTACATTATGTGGGGCGAAAAGAACGGTTATAAAGTAACCGAGCAGGATTACCAGGAAGGCGACGTGGCCGGCGTAAAAACCGTTACCCTGCAGTTGGAAGGCGAGTTTGCCTATGGCTATCTGAAAGGTGAAAATGGGGTACACCGCCTGGTGCGCGTATCGCCTTTTGATGCTAATGCCAAACGTCACACCTCTTTTGCCTCTGTATATGTTTATCCCCTGGTTGATGATACCATTGAGATTGAAGTAAATCCGGCCGATATCGAATTTGAAACTTTCCGCTCGGGTGGTGCCGGTGGTCAGAACGTGAATAAGGTAGAAACTGCCGTGCGTTTATATCACAAGCCATCGGGCATCATCATCAAAAACCAGGAATCGCGTTCGCAATTGCAAAATAAAGATAACGCCATCCGCTTGCTTAAATCACAGTTATACGAAATTGAGATGCGCAAACGTATGGAACTAACCAATGCTATTGAGGGCAATAAAAAGAAGATAGAGTGGGGCTCACAGATCCGTAACTATGTTTTACATCCATATAAACTGGTAAAAGACCTCCGTACCGATCACGAAACTTCCAACGCTGCGGCAGTGCTCGATGGAGATCTGAATGATTTCCTGAAAGCCTACCTGATGGAATTTGGCGGGCCAAAGAGTTAAAAATAAGAAAGTAAGGTCGTGCCGAATTTATTTCGGTACCCCACATGCCGGTATACCGTCCGTATGGCGTAGGCCAGGTAAGTGGGGGCCTGAAACAAGTTCAGGATGACGGTATAGTATAAAAAACGGAGTATCATTTCTGATACTCCGTTTTGTTTTTGGAAGATTAATTGTATTTTGGACACATCCAATTTGCCTTTTAAAAATATGAAAACCTTCTTATCTGCCTTAGTCTTGACAGTTATAACATTTGTATCCTTCGCACAGGAAAAACCGATGCTGCTTTATCCTAAAGGTGTTCCCAATTCAAAAAAAGCCCCGGCAACTTATGTTGAAAAAACAGACAACAGGAGCTGGATCACCATGGTAACTGAGCCAACGCTAACGCCTTACCTGCCCGAAAAAGGTAAAGCTAACGGCGCTGCCATTGTTGTTTGCCCTGGCGGTGGCTATTCAGGACTGGCTTCAGATCATGAAGGTAAAGCCGTAGCACAAGCCTTCGCTCAAATTGGGGTGACCGCTTTTGTGTTAAAATACCGTTTACCAAGTGATGATATTATGGCTGATAAATCTATTGGGCCGCTGCAGGATGCGCAAATGGCCATATACACCGTACGTAAAAATGCCGCAGAATGGAATATCAACCCATCTAAAATAGGAATTATCGGTTTTTCGGCAGGCGGGCACCTGGTTTCAACAGAAGGTACGCATTTTGATAAACCGGTTATTGAAGATAAAGAAAACATCAGCGTACGCCCTGATTTTATGATGCTGATCTATCCTGTAATTTCTTTTGGTGAATATGCCCATGTTGGTTCAAGGGAAAACCTGATAGGTAAGAGCCCATCGGCAGCGCAGTTAGATCTGTATTCGAACGAGAAACAAGTGACTGCCAACACCCCGCCAACATTTTTAGTGCACGCCGAGGATGATAACGTAGTGCCTGTGCAAAACAGTCTGTTATTTTATGATGCCCTGTTAAAAAATAAAGTGAAGGCCGAAATGCATCTTTTCCAGGAAGGCGGTCATGGCTTCGGGATGAACAATTCTAAAAATAAAGGTAAGTGGTTTGAATGGGCTGCCGCGTGGCTGGAGGAGAACGGCTTTTTGAGCGGGAAGTAATCCCGCTGGAACGAAATTTTTCTGCTTTAAAAACAGTAAGCTAATTTTATTGTTGAGGTAAACAGTCTTTTTTTGAAAGCTTGAAGTTCGACCTTAATGATGATTTTATGTTGAAAAGAATACTGTTAGCAGCGTTGCTTGTTGCCGGTGCCTGCTTTAATGTTATCGCCCAATCCATCAAATACAAAAGCGTATCCAACCAGGACCTTACTTACGTTTTAAACAATCTGCAAAAGCGTTATGTGTATACAGATCATAAAACGCTGAGTATAGCGGTATATCTTGTAGCCGATCAGCAGAGTGATGCAGATGCTCCGGCCGATTGCAAAACGCCCGGTTCTATTTATATAGCGGTGTCAGAAGTTAAGCCTCAGCCTCAACAGTATGTTTATAAACTGAACCCAGTTTGTGATCCCAAGTTTGTTAATTGGATCAAATCAAAAAAGATGTACAAGATTGCTTTCAGCTATGGCGCAGCGGCTAAAAGGAAAACAGCTACTATTGGAATTACGTTGAAGAAGCTGATGGTAGAGTAAAACGTTGATGTTTAAAAATGGGTGTCATCCTGAGTGATTTAAATCCGGTGGCCTCTGAAGGTAAAATGACATCTGCGTCACGTCATTGCTGTAAGGAATGAAGCAACCCCCGACAGGCTGGTAACGGGCTTCATTAGTATTTGACTTACATCGTCGCGCTCCTGGCCGCGCGGGGCCAATTACGTTTTTCGCTATTGTTCATTTTTTAAGGTGCTCAAGAAGGCTCCGCCGTTTGTCTTGACACAAAAGTAACCAAAAAGGCTTGCAGCAGAGAGGCTTCTTTGCGCAAAAACTGGCCCCATAGCCATCGGCGTTGCCTTCACCCTGCAAAACGAACAGAACCACGGGCTGCAATTATTTTGCCCCGATTCGCACGCAATGCCTCCGCTTCTGCAAAAACTTGCCATGCCCCTGCAGCCGCACCGCCCAGCATCGTTCTGCTCGTTTTCACCCGAAGCTGATCTGCTGCGAAAAACCACATTTTTTATCTTGTCATGGGTAGCCCGTCGAAGCATAGTGGGTAGGGCCTCTGCGCTCAAGTCTTCGACAAGCTCAAACTGACAGGCTTCTTTTGTAGTCACATCTTCATGTCCGCCGGACTGTCAAACTTAGCATTAGTTTTATCAACTAATATCCATTATCCCAACAATTCTATCTCCGTCAAAAGTGAAAATTGAATGCCCTTTCAGATTTAACTCATCACCTTTCTTTAATCCATTTGGCAGGTCGGCGGCTAAAATTGCGTTATAGTCAATAGCTATTTCGGTTTTGTTGCCGGTGTGTTTAAAAGACCGAATAATTTGCTCGCGGCGTTCAAAAAGCTCAGTTGCCTGTTCGGCCTGGCTCCTGAATGCTGCTATACCATCAAGCTCCATATCCACATCACCGTTTGATATGTTTTGAAATTTAACGGATGGTGCGAGGTTTTTAAGCATGTCTTCAACATCAAAGTTGTTATAGGCCTTTACATAATTGCTGATGATAAGTTCGCGTTGCTGCATACGCTAAAGATAATGATTATGCCAGCGTTTAAACGATCTGTAAGGGATTATTTAATCATTCCCAAATTCGGCACATAAGCACCGCCTACCGGTAGCAAAAATCCATTTACTGTTACCTGATGGCGTTCTATCTTATCAATTTTATTTACAGCGGCAATAAACGACCGATGGATCCTGACAAACTTCTCAGCCGGCAGTAGCGCCTCAACTTCAGTGATGGTCATGCGGGTAAGCACTTTGCTATCCTTTAATATAAAATTTACATAATTACCTGTGGCTTCTAAATGATAAATGTCATCGAAGTTAACGCGCACCTGCTCATAGCCGGTTTTCAGGAATATGTAGTCCTTAACCTCGGCAGTGTTCCTAAAACTGTAAAGTTCATAAGCTTTGTTGCAGGCTTTTATGAACCGGGTAAGCGCAAAGGGTTTCAATAAATAGTCTACCGCGTCCAATTCAAAGCTGGTAACAGCGTGTTCGGTGTAGGCGGTGGTAAATATTACCAGCGGTTTTTTATTGAGACATGTTAACAGATCGATGCCCGAAATATCGGGCATCTTAATATCCAGGAACAGCAGATCCACAGGTTCGCGCTGCAGATAGTCCATTGCTTTAAAGGCATCGGTAAACTCGGCTTTGAGGTCAACAAAAGGCACTTTTGCAGCATGCGAGCGGATCACATCAAGTGCTATGGGTTCGTCATCAATGGCTATGGCAGTAATCAAAGCTTATTGCAATTGTATGGTTAAATGTATGAAAAAATCTTTCGCACTTTCGCGGATCACCAATTCGTGTTTGTTAGGGTATAAAAGTGCCAGTCGCTGTTTAACGTTCTCGAGGCCGATGCCATTGTTGTATTTTTCGGTGTCGTTAACTACTTTGGGGTGGATGCTGTTATGCACATCAAAGTAAAGTGTATTTTCCCTGGTTTGCAGGCTGATGTTGATGTGTGACGGTTCGCGCAGGCTGATGCCGTGTTTAAATGCGTTCTCAATAAAAGGGATCAGCAACATTGGAGCTATCTGCAGGGCGTTCATATGCTCTTCAATTTGCAGCACGATGCTGATGTCCGGCGAGGTTTGAGTGCGCAATTTTTGCAGGGCGATATAGTTATTAAGATAATCGATCTCGCGTACCAGCAGTATTTTTTCCTGCATGTTTTCTTGTAGCATAAAACGCATCATATCGCCCAGTCGTTGCACACCTTCGGCGGTACGTTCGGCATCTTCCTGTAAAGCTGTTCCGTAAAGTGTATTTAATGCGTTAAACAGGAAATGCGGGTTAATTTGTGAGCGAAGAAAATCCAGATCGGCAGTAGAGCGGCCCAGGGCAGTTTTTAGGTAGGTGATCTCCTGGTTACCCGCCAGTTTGCGTTTGTAAACTATCCAGGCAAAAGGGGCTGTAATCAGGATTTGTATCCCGCAATTAAAACCAAAAATAATGAATACGGGATCCTTTTGGTCAAAAATAAGTGCGGTTATAAAACCTATCGGAATTCCGATAATGATCATAATACCGGCAACTTTAAGCAGGTAATTAAAAATGCCGCGGTTTTTGGCAAGTGTTTGAGGTATTAAGCTATAAAATGATAAGGCATAAATACCAATGGCTGTTGGGCCTATAATAACGCAAGTAGTGATCAGCTCTATTGGGCCGTCAACAAGTGCCATTAAAAACACAATGATCATCAAAACAACGATAGCAATGATGCAATCATGAGTAAGCACCCGGTATTTTGCCTGGATCTTGTCGACATTTCCCAACAGGAACCTTGCCGAATATTTGATCATGCTGTAAAAAGTAAGCATCATCATTACCCATAGCGCATACAATACATTTGTTTTGAAAACGATGTTGTATACATAATCGGCTGATCTGTGGTAAAACAGGTATCCTTTTAACCAGGTATCGGTAATGCCAAACAATCCCCAGAGGATGATAAGCAATGCTAATCCTAAAATGATATTCCATACTACCTGCTTTTTCCCGGCAAGTGCGGGTATAATCACAAAGTTCCAGAGTAAAAAAGCTCCATAATAGCCGGTATACCTAAACACCTGTGGGAAGAAATAATATTTAGAGTAGGAGTAATGCAGGTGATAGTTATTAAACATATACCTGTATGGGGTCCATATTTCGTTGTCGGCACTGTTGGCTACTTTAGCCAATAGCAGCATAACAGCAAAAGCGTAAATGGTGCTTGCGGCCCAAAATTCAATTTTGCCAAGGTTAAGGTTTTTTTTCAGGAGATCGTTCATCGTATTTTGAATTATGCCCGCAAGGTATAATGCACAATACTACTGAATAAATAAATGGGATGAAACACAGTATCGGTGTGATGAAGGGCCCCCTAACCCCCTAAAGGGGGAACAAATAGCAGGTGAAAAGATGAAATCCTGCAAATCAAAAGCACCCCCTTTAGGGGGCGGGGGGGGCTTCCATGATATTTAGCAGCTCATTCAACTCCCTCACCTTTTCTGCCGAACCCAGATTTTCGTAGGCACTGATGAGGTTGCGAAGCACACGCTTAATAATATCAGTGTTGGAGCAGGGTTCGTAAAACTGCTTATCAAATTTAAGTTTAAGCTGTTTCAGGAACATATCCACATCGCGCCTGCCGAACAGGAAGCCTTTATTAAAGGCGTTGATATAAAACAGGATCCCGCTTTCAAACTCGCTTTGCATACTCTCGTCAAGATAGGCGAGGATAAAATGCTGGGGAAGATTTACGCCGTAAACAGGGATATCCAGCTTTTGTGCAATGATAGAGTAGATAATTGCCAATGAGATCTGGTTGCCTTTTTTAGTTTCCAATACCTGGCTCAGATAGCTGTTTTGCGGATCGAGGTGATTGGCTGTATTACCGCTAAAGCCGTAGATATTGTAAAACACATGGTTAATGAGCTTGATCTGCTCTTTTGGACTGGCCTCGTTCATCATCTGGATCCAGATATCTCGTTTAATAGCTTCTATCTGGTTAATTACCTTTTGCTCATCAAGGTCAGGATATTGGTATCGGTTAATGATGAGGATGCCCTGCAACAAGTCGAATGCGCCGCTTTGGTTCCAAAGTTTTAAATCGTTTTTAAGATTACTGAACTGAATTTCATGTACCAGGTTGGCAATGCGTTCTTGTTGAATAGGGTCAAAAGCCTGTTCAAAGGCCGACTCGAGATAAGTAATAGCCTCTGCTCCATATGAAAACAATTTGTTATACACATGCTCAAAGATCTCGCTGTCCGGATCATCCAGCAGGCGGATCAATGAATTTACTTCAGTTGGATTTATCATACGCTGTAATGCTAAAATACTAAACCTTTTCTATTTTTACAGCAATGTATAATATAAGGTATGGGCTTAATTACCTGCGGCACCGTTTTTTGGCCAACAACAGGCACGGCATACACTCTCCATTTGTTTACAAGCTGATTGATACGGTTATCTACGATTATCGAGGCCAAAAAGTGTACCGCGATATTAAAAAAATCGCCCAAAAACAACATTCTGACAAGGGTGTGATAAATACACTGCCGTTAAAATTTTACCATCTGCTTTATAGGTTTTGTGTTTACCTTAAGCCCCAAACGATATTGTTAGCTGATGCGGAGGATTACATCACCGAATTTGTTATTAAACAATCTAACCCCGAGGTTCAAAGTGTTTCATCAACAACATTAGGCATTCGCCAGGTTGACATGATACTGGCAGATGCCTTAAAACAAAGACCTGTTAGTTATCTTGAAAAGATTATTCCGTCTATCCATGATGACAGCGTTATAATATTTACAAACATCTATCGCAATGCATCCACCAGGCAATCATGGGAGCAGCTTAAACTAAACCAGCAGGTTAGGGTAACTATTGATCTCTTTTATATCGGCCTGGTATTTTTTAAGCCAGGAATGAGTAAAGAAGATTTTAGGGTGAGGTATTAACCGTTGGTTCGTTCATGGTTAATAGATCATAGTTCATGGCCGAAGTGTGGTTGTATTAAACCACTCAATCCATTTACGATAATTTGCTATGAACCATCAACTATGAACTTAAAGATCAAAACGACTGTCCCAATGCAATATAAAAACCGGTTAATCTTTTTTCGTTAGGAATCTTCTGGCCTACACCATAATCAACACGTACGGCAAGCCCTTTTTCCACATCGAAAAAGTAACGGATGCCGCCGCCATAGTTTGGTTTTAGTTCGGATGTGCTGAAGCTGCTTTTAAAAACTTCGCCCCCGCCAACAAAGCCGGCAAACCCAATGCGGTCGCTTAAGCGGTAGCGTAGTTCGGCCTGGCCGGCAATCATGTTACGGTCACGGAAACGGCCATTGTAATAACCGCGCATCAGTTCGTCGCTTCCCAGGCCGGGTAGTAAATAAAATGGCGAAGTACTGCCGGTAAGGCTTTGTTCCTGCACATCGAGGCCGAGTACCCATTTAGGTGCCAGCAAAAAAAACTGCGAGTATTCGATATTAAAGAATCCGCCTTTATAGTCATTATTGCCAAACATGCCGTGTATAGCCTGGAAATAGGCGTTTACGATGAGCCCTTTGGTGGTGTATGTATTATTGTTCCTGTTATCGAATGTGATGGTTGGTCCTATATAGGCGCTTGGACCACCGCCATGGTCTTCAACGCGAGGATCGGTATAAAATATACCTGTCTTATCATCGTCTCTGAATTTGTAATCCCAGGCACCGCCTGTTATGCCGGCATACAGGTTATTGGATATTTTTTTTTCGGCGGTAAAATTAACCTTGAACCGCTTTTGACCAATCCTGTCGGAATTGGTCTTTAATGTATTGTTGCCGATACCATAAAAGTTGAAAGGGAAATTGATGTAACTGATGCCGGCTGTAAGGTGATAGTTGTTTCCGGGTGTCCAGTAGCTGGTAGTAAGGCTTAAGCGGCTCTGGCCTTTGGTAGTAATGGAGGCATAGCCAAAAACATTGGATACCCTTGTATTGAGTTTTGAAGTATCGGTATAAAAAGAAAGGAGACCCGCACCGCCAACTTCAAGGCCGGTTTCCGGAGCGGAGCTTAATACAGGCAAAATAACAAAGCTGCTTTTGCGGGAAGTATCTTTATCAAAATACATTCGCTTTACAATGCGGGAGATTTGTGAAAAGGCACTGGTTGAAAAAGCGCAGACCAGTATTAAGGTAACAAGTTTCTTCATAGATGTTTGTCGGGGCTAATATAACCCATTTTGTTTTATAAGGTTCTGCGAACGGGCATTTTTAAAATTAGGATGACAATATGCTGAGGGGGGTAGGGGACAGGAAGCTAATTTTAGGCATGAAATGGTTATAAAAAGATAAAGGTTCATTTAAAATTCAATTTAACTAAAATGTCTACTTTTGCGGCTGAAATTTTATTGAAATATTATGAGCACTACAAGAGGACCTATTTCGCAGTTTATTGAAAGAAATTATCTGCACTTTAACGCCGCGGCATTAATGGATGCAGCTAAAGGCTATGAAACACACCTTGAAGAAGGCGGTAAAATGATGGTAACCTTGGCCGGTGCCATGAGTACAGCCGAGCTGGGTATTTCACTGGCCGAAATGATCCGCCAGGATAAAATTGCTATTATATCATGTACAGGTGCTAACCTTGAAGAGGATATCATGAACCTTGTGGCACACTCACACTACAAAAGGGTGCCTAACTACCGTGACCTGAGCCCCCAGGAAGAGTGGGACCTGCTCGAAAATCACTATAACCGTGTTACTGATACCTGTATTCCTGAAGAAGAAGCTTTCCGCCGTTTGCAAAAACACATTCATAAAATTTGGAAAGATGCTGATGACAGTGGCGAGCGCTATTTCCCACATGAATATATGTACAAAATATTGTTGAGCGGCGAGCTGGAGCAATACTATGAAATTGATCCTAAAAACTCATGGATGCTGGCTGCTGCCGAAAAGAACCTGCCTATCGTAGTACCAGGCTGGGAAGACTCAACCATGGGCAACATCTTTGCTTCATACGTAATTAAAGGTGAGCTTAAAGCTTCAACCATGAAAAGCGGTATCGAATACATGGCATGGCTGGCCGACTGGTATACTAAAAATTCATCTGGCAAAGGCATCGGCTTTTTCCAGATAGGTGGTGGTATAGCCGGCGACTTCCCGATATGTGTTGTGCCGATGCTTTACCAGGATATGGAAATGCATGACGTACCATTCTGGAGCTATTTCTGCCAGATCTCAGATTCAACTACTTCGTATGGTTCGTACTCGGGCGCAGTTCCAAACGAAAAAATAACCTGGGGCAAGCTTGACATCCACACACCTAAGTTTATTGTAGAGAGCGATGCTACGATTGTTGCACCACTTATTTTTGCCTGGTTATTAAAACAATAGATAAAATTTTATAATTAAAGTTGGATAATAATTATTCCCTAAAAATGTCAAATGACATTAATATGCATTTAGCAGCGTTTAAACGCAGCTTTTTGTCTATTTAGAACGATTATAAATTATAGGTTGGTGTCATTTATGTGTCACCGATAGTGTATAAAATTATACTTTTGTGCCTGTAATTATCCGATGAAACATACATCTTACAACAGTTTCAATCATTAATATAAAAATTATTTAGCATAAATACACTGTATGAGAAGTTTCTCATTGATTCTTAAACAATTCTCAAGGTCGGTTTTACTGATTGCCGGGTTTGCTTTTTGGAGTTTATCAACTGCGTACGCGCAAACTGACGCTGCTAAAGGCGAGGCCATTTTCAAATCAAAATGTACTACCTGTCACAAAATCGACACCCGTTTAATTGGTCCGGCATTAGGCCCGCAGCTTACTCAAGAAACCGACGATAAATATCTTATCCAGTGGATTCAGAATAACCAGGCGCTGATTGCTGCTAAAAACCCTAAGGCACTCAAAATTTATAATGAGTATAACCAGTCGGGCATGACCGTATTTGCTGACCTTAGCGATGCTGATGTAGGTAATATTATAACCTACGTTCGTGCTACCTGGAAAGACATGCAGGCTAAACCTGCAGGCGGTGCTACCGCTGCTCCGGGTGCGAAAGTTGAAAGCGGCCCGAGCGATATGGTTGTTTACGGTTTGATCGGTATCATTGTTATCGCTTTCATCGTTATCCTGGTACTAAACAGGGTAGTAGGTTCTTTAGAGCGCATTTTGCTTAAAAACAAAGATCTTATTATTGAGGACGAGGTTCTTACTCCGGAAGGTGCTGTAGCGGTTGATGCTAAAAAGGAATTTATCACTAAGATCCTTAAAAACAAAAAACTGGTATTCTTTATATTGGTTGCCGGTACTGTTGCAATGTGCAGCTGGGGTTGGGTTACTTTATGGAACACCAACGTTCACCAGGGTTACCAGCCGGTGCAACCTATTAAATATTCGCACGAGTTACACGCCGGTATCATGAAAATTGATTGCCAGTACTGTCACTCAGGTGCATACAAGTCAAAAAATGCTTCTATCCCTTCATTAAACGTGTGTATGAACTGCCACAAGGTTGTTAAAACCGAATCGGAAGAGATTCACAAGATTTATGATGCTTTGGGTTACGATCCAAAAACACAGAAGTATGACAGCACCGCGGCTAAACCAATTCAGTGGGTACGTATCCACAACCTGCCCGACCTGGCTTACTTTAACCACTCACAACACGTAAAAGTTGGCGGTATTAAATGTCAGCAGTGCCACGGCCCGGTACAGGAAATGAAAGAGGTTTACCAATACTCTCCGCTTACCATGAAATGGTGTATCCAATGCCACAAACGTACCGAAGTTAACGGTAAAGGCAATGCTTACTATGACAGCATCCTGGCTGCACACGATAAGATCAAGAAAGGTGAGAAAGTTACAGCCGCCGTATTGGGTGGTATCGAGTGCGGTAAGTGTCACTATTAATAAAAAGAATTTAGCATTACAGTTTATACAGCTTAAATGGACAGCAATAAAAAATACTGGAAAGGTTTAGAAGAACTAAACAGAACACCAGAATTTGTTGAGAAAAATAAGAACGAATTTGCAGAGCCAATTCCTATCGAGGAAGTGCTTAGCGGATCTGGTTTATCAGCTAAAACTCCACGCCGCGACTTTTTAAAAGCGCTTGGTTTTGGTGTTGGTGCGGTTACATTGGCAGCTTGTCAGAAAGTGCCGGTGCATAAATCAATTCCGTACCTGATCAAACCTGAAGAGGTTACCCCGGGTGTTGCTAACTATTACTCTTCAAGCTATGAAGGTCAGGCTATTTTGGTTAAAACCCGAGAAGGTCGTCCTATCAAAGTAGAAGGTAACCCTAACGATGTGTTTTCAAAAGGTGGTTTAAGCGCGCAGGCCCAGGCTTCGGTACTTGACCTGTATGATGTTAACCGTTTAAAAGACCCTAAGTTAAAAGGTGTAGAAGCAGGTTGGGCCGAGGTTGATGCTTATGTAATGAAAGAGCTTGCAGCTGTTGCTGCATCAGGCAAAGGTATCCGTTTGGTTACTTCAACTGTATACAGCCCTTCAACCTTAGCAGTTATTGCCGAGTTCATCGCTAAATACCCTACTACAAAACATATCAATTATGATGCGGTTTCCTACACCGGCATCATTCAGGCTAATCAAAACAGTTTTGGTAAAGCAGTATTGCCTCACTACAACTTTGATAAAGCCGATGTAATTGTAAGCTTTGGTGCTGATTTCTTAGGTACATGGATCTCTGGCGAAGAATTTACCCGCCAGTACGTTTCAAACCGTAACAGCAAATCGCTGGCCAACAAAAAAATGTCTCGTCACATTCAGTTTGAAACTGGTATGAGCATGACCGGTACTAACGCCGATGCCCGTATCACTACCAAACCATCTGAAATTGGCGTTGCATTAATAAACCTTTACAATGCAATCTCTGGTACTACTTTACCTGGTTCAAAAGCAACCGGCAACAAAAAGGTTGATACCGCTATCCAGTTAGCCGCTAAAGAATTAGTAGCAGCTAAAGGAAAAGCATTGGTTGTTTCAGGTTCAAACGATGTTGCTACACAAGTATTGGTAAACGCTATCAACTCATTGTTAGGTAGCTACGGTACTACTATCGATTTGGATAACCCATCAAAACAATACGCTGGTAACGATGCTGCATTTGTTGAGTTTGTAAGCGAAGTAAAACGTGGTGATGTTGGTGCAGTATTATTTTTGAATGCTAACCCTGCTTACGATTACTACAAAAATGATGAGTTTAAAGCAGCGTTGAAAAACGTTCGTTTAACAGTATCATTTGCTGATCATGACGACGAGACAGCTTTATTAGCTACCGTTAACGCTCCAAACCACCATTATTTAGAGACATGGGGCGATGCTAACGCTGTTGAAGGTTACTACACAGTAGTTCAGCCAACAATTAACCCGGTTTACAACACCCGCCAGGCCGAGCACAGCTTACTGGTTTGGATGGAAAACCCAATAAAAGATTATTACACTTACGTACGCAAAACCTGGGATTCGGGCTTGTTAGCAAAAGGCGGCTTATCTGGTCAAAAAGGATGGGAAACCTTGTTGCAAACAGGTATGATTATAGCTGCTCCGGCAACCGCAGGCGCTTACAGCTTTAGCCTTGACCTTGCCGGTGTAACCCAAAAAATATTAACCCAAAGCAAAGCTGTTGCCGCTGATGGTGACAAATTTGAATTACAGCTTTATGTAAGCCAGGCTATAGGTGATGGTAAACGTGCCAACAACCCATGGTTGCAGGAACTTCCTGATCCGGTTTCAAAAGTTACCTGGGATAACTTTGCTGCCATGTCAATTTCTGATATGAAGAAATTGAAACTGGAAGAAGGTGATGTGATCAAAATCGAAGCTAACGGTTACTCAGTTGAGTTACCGGTATTAGCCCAGCCTGGTCAAACTCAGGGAACTTTATCTGTTGCTGTAGGCTATGGCCGTACAAATGCTGGCCCGGTTGGTAACAACGTTGGTAAAAATGCTTTCCCGTTCTTTAGCTTAAGTAATGGTACTTTCCAAACAGCTGCTGTAGCGTCATTCAAATCGGCCGGTTACAAATCGCCGCTTGCACAAACACAAACCCACCACTCGTACGAGGGCAGGAGCGTGATCCGCGAAGCTACTTTTGTTGAATACAAAAAGAACCCTGCTGCGGGAAGCGGTAATGAGCACGGTCGTAAAGATTACAACGCCGAATCGCTTTGGGATAACCATGATCGCCCTGTTTATGACTGGGTAATGGCTATCGACCTTAACGCTTGTACCGGTTGCGGTGCCTGTGTGGTTGCATGTTCTGCAGAAAATAACATCCCGGTTGTAGGTAAAGATGAGGTTTCACGTCGTCGTGAAATGCACTGGATCCGTATCGACCGCTACTATAGCTACAATGACCATGGCAACAGCGAAGAAGCAGTTACCAAAGAAAAGGAAATTGATAAGCTTGAGAACTTTGACAATGTATCGGTTGTTCACCAGCCAATGCTTTGTCAGCACTGTGACCATGCACCTTGTGAAACTGTGTGCCCGGTATTAGCTACCGTTCACTCGTCAGAAGGTTTAAACCACATGGCTTACAACCGTTGCGTAGGTACACGTTATTGCGCTAACAACTGTCCATTCAAAGTACGTCGCTTTAACTGGTTCAACTACTGGAACGATGCACGTTTTGATAACTACCTGCAAGGTGAGCATACACAATTAGTACTTAACCCGGATGTGGTTACACGTTTCCGTGGTGTTATGGAAAAATGCTCAATGTGTATCCAACGTATCCAGGCTGGTAAACTGAAAGCTAAAATTGAAAAACGCCCGCTTAAAGATGGCGAAATCAAAATGGCTTGTCAGCAAACATGTTCTGCCAACGCTATCGTATTCGGTAACAGGAATGATCCTAACTCTGAAGTTTCAAAAGCACTTGCAAGCGAAAGAACTTACTACGTGCTTGAAGAACTTAACGTACAACCAGGTATTGGTTACCAGACAAAAGTTAGAAATATAATAGAAACTGAAGCTCAGGCATAAATTTTTATATACAGAGATTAAGATATATGGCATCTCATAGTGAATCAATAATAAGGGAACCGTTAATTACGGGTAAGGACATCACGTATGCAAAAATTACGAATGATGTATTACGCCCTGTAGAAAATATGCCGGGTAAAGCCTGGTGGATCGGCTTTAGTGTAGCCTCGCTTGGCGCCTCGCTTTGGGTTTTCGCAATCAGCTGGACCTTCTGGTTCGGTTTGGGCGAATGGGGCCTGAACAAAACAGTAGGATGGGCCTGGGACATTACCGGTTTCGTATGGTGGGTAGGTATCGGTCACGCCGGTACGCTTATCTCGGCGGTATTGTTACTGTTCCGTCAAAACTGGCGTAACTCTATCAACCGCTCGGCCGAAGCGATGACAATCTTCGCGGTAATTTGTGCGGCTACTTATATCGCCGCTCACATGGGCCGTCCGTGGATGGCTGTCTATTCATTACCGTTGCCAAACCAATACGGCTCGTTATGGGTAAACTGGAACTCACCGCTTATCTGGGACGTATTTGCGATCTCAACATACTTCTCGGTTTCATTGGTATTCTGGTACACAGGTTTATTGCCTGATATCGCTACCATCCGTGACCGTGCACAAGGTATCCGCCGCCGTATCTACTCGGTATTGTCATTCGGCTGGACAGGTTCAGTTAAAACCTGGCAACGTTTTGAAACAGTATCATTGATCCTGGCAGGTGTTTCAACCCCACTGGTACTTTCGGTACACACCATCGTATCAATGGACTTTGCAACTTCATTGGAACCGGGATGGCACACTACCATCTTCCCTCCATACTTCGTTGCAGGTGCGATCTTCTCGGGTTTCGCCATGGTACAAACCCTATTGCTTATTGCACGTAAGGTTTTAGGCCTCGAAAACTACATCACCATGTTCCACATCGAATCGATGAACAAAATCATCATGTTAACAGGTTCGATAGTAGGTGTGGCTTACTTAACAGAGTTGTTCATCGCTTTCTACTCTCAAAACGAGTATGAGCAATATGCTTTCGCAAACCGTATCGCCGGTCCGTACTGGTGGGCTTACTGGAGCATGATGACCTGTAACGTAATTACCCCTCAGCTGTTCTGGTTCAAAAAGATCCGTACCAATATTCCATTGTCATGGGTATTATCAATCGTGGTTAACATCGGTATGTGGTTTGAGCGTTTCGTAATTATCGTTACCTCACTGCACCGCGACTTTATACCATCAAGCTGGGCTATGTTCTATCCAACCTGGGTTGACGTGAGCGTGTTCATCGGTTCAATCGGCGTATTCTTTACCATGTTCCTGTTGTTCATCAGGGTATTACCTTCTGTGGCTATGGCCGAGGTGAAATTACTGTTGAAAAGCTCAAGTGAGCAGGCTAAGAAGAAACTTATGGACGAAGGCCATGTTGTACCGGCCGAAGCAGAATTTTACATCGCTTCGCTGGAGAAATTTGATAGTGTTGAACAGTCTGAATACTTAAAAGCATAATACTAATGAGTAGCACTAAATATATATTAGGCGTTTTTGATGATCCCGATGAAATGATGCACGGGATTGATAAGCTGCAAAAGAACAGCGTACCTATTTATGACGTTTATACGCCTATGCCTATCCACGGTATTGAGGCTAAATTGAACATTAAGGATTCGCGTTTAGGTTATGCAGCATTTATGTTCGGTTGTTTGGGCGGTACCATTATGTTCAGCATGGTTTATTATATGCTTGTTCATGATTGGCCTATCAATATCGGTGGTAAAAACTTCTTTGCTATCCCGGATTTTATCCCGGTTACATTTGAGTGGACGGTATTATGGACTTCATTTGGTATGACCTTTACTTTCTTCTTCGCAAGTCACCTTTTCCCGGGCCGTGCGCCAAGGGTAATGGACCTGCGTGCAACTGATGATAAGTTTGTAATAGCGATCAATGCTAAAGGAAACATTTCTCACGATGATATAACTAATTTACTAAAGGAAGCGGGCGCTACAGAAGTTAAGCATAACGACAGAAAATATGTTAGCTATGAATAAAATTAAAATATTAGGAACAATTGTTACTATTATCGCTGCTTCGATAATTTTTACATCGTGCAAGGATAAAAGGAGTACCGGCTGGGAGTATGCACCTAATATGTACGAGCATTTGGCATACGATCCGGATCAGAAAAATAATAATTTTAAAGATGGTAAAACCGCTCAGTTACCACCTGCCGGAACTATCCCGGTTGGCTTTACCAAATTTGATTATCCAAATACCAAAGAAGGTTATGAATTAGCCAGTGTTGAGGTTAAATCTGTACTGGCACAAACTCAGGCTAATTACGCCGAAGGTAAGATTTTGTTTGAGCACTTTTGCTCACCTTGCCATGGTGTTAACGGTCAGGGTGACGGTTTAGTGGTACAGCACGGTTATCCGGCTCCTCCATCATATTCAAAAGGCCAGTCATCACGCGGTGGTAACATGAAAGACCTTACAGACGGTAAAATTTATCATACCATTACTTACGGTGTAAATGCTATGGGTTCATACGCTTCTCAGCTTGCTCCCGAAGAACGCTGGAAAGTGATCATGTATGTTCACCATTTACAAACCTTATAAGAAAAAGATATTAATGAAGACTCATAATAATTTTGACGGGCAATACGAATTTGTCGGCAAAGCCAAAACATGGAGCTTAATATGCATCGTGATTGGTTTGGTTGCCATACTTGGTGGCTTTGCGCTTGGCTACGCTGAGCGTACCTTTGCCAACCTGTTGCTAATGACCTATTACTTTGCAGCGGTTTGTATGTGCGGTATTTTCTTTTGCGCCGTGCAATATGCAGCACAAGCTGGTTGGTCTGCATCAATGATCAGGATTCCACAAGCTTTTGGTAAAGTTTTGCCGATAGCAGCAATTACTCTTATTGTGGTAGTTATCGCAGGGTTTTCATTAACACATACAGTAACCAACGAAGAAGGTAAGCAGGTTGTAGCTCCTTACTTGTACAAAATTTGGGCTGCTGCCGGTGTTACTGATCCTCATAACGAAAATTACAACGCCATTATAGCTGGCAAAGCTGGTTACATGAATAAAGTTGGATTTATAATCCGTTTAATTTGCTTCCTTGGTTCATATTGCATATTTGGTCGTTTATTGGCTAAATATTCAGAAGCGGAAGATGATTTGGGCGGCATGTTCTACTACAAAAAGAGCTTTAACATGTCATGCTTATTCCTGGTGATCTTTGGTTTTACTACACCAATATACGCTTTCGATACCATCATGTCATTAGAAGCAGAATGGTTCTCAACTATGTTTGGTTGGTATAACTTTGCAGCAATGTGGGTTAGCGGTTTATCTGTTATTACACTTACATTAATCAGGTTAAAACGTATTGGTTACTTTGAATGGGTTTCAGAAGATCATATGCATAGCTTAACCAAGTTTATCTTCGGTTTCTCTATCTTCTGGACTTACGTATGGTTTGCTCAGTTCTTGTTGATTTACTATGCTAACATGCCTGAGGAAACAGTTTACTTCTTTAAACGCTGGGAGCCTGAGTTTAAACCTTGGTTCTGGATCAACATCGTAGTAAATTTCCTTACTCCGTTATTAGTGTTGATGTCACGTGACTCTAAACGTATCTATCGTACTGTTGAGATTATGTGTATTATCCTGATTGTTGGTCACTGGTTAGATTACTTTATGATGATCATGCCTGGTACAGTTGGCCCAACTTCATCATGGTTAACTGAGATTGGCCCGATTGAGATAGGCGTGTTCTTAGGTTTCGGAGGTTTATTTACCTTCACTGCGATGACAGCTTTAACCAAGTTCAAATCGTTGGTTCCTAAAAAACACCCGTTCTTACAGGAAAGCCTTCATCATCACATATAATAATTATTACATTTGCACCATATACAGAATACCAAACAGCTTACTAAAATGGGATTCAGAAAACTAATAAATTCTAAAAAACTACTATCGTTCTTCGCTGCGTTTATGCTCCTGGGCACAAACCTGCTGATGGCGCAAACTGCGGCAGGTGCTGCTCCGGGCCAGGAAGAGGCCCCTAAGGTTGACTGGACCGGGATTGCGTATTATGTGCTTATATTTTTCCTGATCTGCTTAGGCGTTGCCATTGTTGGTAAAATCCTCAAGATCTACGATCTTACTTTAAAGATGCAAGGCAAAAAAGGCATTAAGTGGAATACCGTGATGGCTGTAATTTGTATTGTTTTCCTTTTTGTAGGTTTATACGGTGCTTACTGGTCATTTACCGAACAGGGCAGTATGACATTGCCGGAAGCCGCTTCGGCTCATGGCGTTAAAATAGATGAGATGTTTACCGTCACCACTGTTTTAACAATGATAGTATTTTTTGTTACCCAGATCCTGCTGTTTACATTCCTGTTCCAATACCGTCATTCTGATAAACGTCGTGCACACTTCCTGCCTCACAATAATACCATCGAAAAAGTTTGGACAATTGCACCTGCTATCGTTCTGACTATCCTGGTTGTGTTTGGTTTCTTTACCTGGCAGAAGATCATGAACAGCGAAAACCTTAAAGATGATATCAATATCGATGTAACCGGTCACCAGTTTGCCTGGGAATTGCGTTACCCTGGTAAAGATGGTGTATTAGGCCCCAAAGATTTCCGTTTGGTTACAGGCGCTAACTTGTTAGGTGTTAACTTTAAAAAGAAAAGCAGTTTTGATGACTTGAAGGTTGATACTATGTATCTGCCGGTTAACAAATCAATCAGGCTGAATATCCTTGCACAGGACGTTATCCATAGCGTTTATATGCCTCACTTCAGGGTTCAGTTGAACGCGGTACCTGGTTTACCAACCTTCTTTAAATTTACCCCGACTATTACTACCGCAGAAATGCGTACCAAATTAGACGACCCTAAATTTGAATATACCCTTTACTGCAACAAAATATGCGGTGGAAGCCATTACAACATGCAAAAAGTTGTACGTGTTGTTTCTGAAGCCGAATATCAGTCATGGCTGTTAAGGCAAAAGCCTTACCTCAATGATGCTTTAAGAAAAGAGCTTCATTTTGCGGCAGCAAACAACGAGCAAAGCGGTGCTTCAACAAATAGGTTAGCGTTAAATAATTAATAAAGATAAGAAATAGAGATATGTCAACATTAGCAGTTCACGACCACGCAGGAGCCCACCACGACGAACACGGTCACGAACACCATCATGACCAATCATTCCTGTCTAAATATGTATTTAGCATGGACCACAAGATGATTGCCAAGCAATTCCTGATTACAGGTATTACGATGGCGGTTATCGCAATGATTTTGTCAATCCTGTTTAGGATCCAGCTTGCTTACCCTGATAAAACATTCCCGCTGTTAACAACTTTGTTGGGTCGTTTTGCACCTAACGGTCGTATCAGCCCCGATTTTTACCTTGCTTTGGTTACCATACACGGTACTATCATGGTATTCTTCGTACTAACTGCCGGGTTGAGCGGTACTTTTGCCAACTTATTAATTCCATTGCAGGTAGGTGCACGTGATATGGCTTCGCCTTTCATGAACATGCTTTCATACTGGTTCTTCTTTTTAGCCAGCGTTATCATGTTGTCGTCTTTCTTTGTACAAAAAGGCCCTGCCAGCGGTGGTTGGACAATCTATCCGCCATTATCTGCATTGCCAAAAGCAATGCCGGGTTCAGGCGAGGGTATGACCCTTTGGCTGATCAGTATGGTACTGTTCGTTGCATCATCTTTAATGGGTGGTATCAACTACGTAAGTACTGTATTAAACATGCGTACAAAAGGCATGGACCTTTGGAAAATGCCTTTAACTATCTGGGCTTTATTCCTTACTGCTATATTAGGTATCCTTGCATTCCCGGTTTTAGTTGCTGGTGTAGTATTGTTGATATTTGACCGCAGTGTTGGTACAAGCTTCTATTTATCTGATATCGTATTAAACGGCGTACAGCAACCATTTGAAGGTGGTAGTCCGATCCTGTTCCAGCACTTGTTCTGGTTCCTTGGTCACCCGGAAGTATATATCGTTATTATGCCTGCGATGGGTATCTCATCTGAGGTAATGTCGGTAAACTCACGTAAACCAATCTTTGGTTACCACGCGATGGTTTACTCTCTGATCGGTATCACTGTATTATCGTTTATCGTATGGGGCCACCACATGTTTGTTACAGGTATGAATCCATTCCTGGGTGGTGTGTTCATGATCACTACGTTGATCATTGCGGTTCCATCGGCAGTAAAAACATTTAACTGGTTAGCTACGCTTTGGCGCGGTAACATCAGGTTTACACCTGCTATGCTGTTCGCTATCGGTATGGTATCGTTCTTTATCTCTGGTGGTTTAACAGGTATCTTCCTGGGTAACGCTACTTTGGATATCAACTTACATGATACTTACTTTGTGGTTGCCCACTTCCACCTCGTAATGGGTTCGGCTGCTATATTTGGTATGCTTGCAGGTGTTTACCACTGGTTCCCTAAAATGTTCGGCCGTATGATGGACGAGAAATTAGGTTACCTGCACTTCTGGTTAACATTTATCTGTGCTTACCTGGTATTCTTCCCAATGCACTTTATGGGTCTTGACGGTGTTCCACGTAGATATTATGCCTTCACCGAATTTGCTTCAATGCAAAAATGGTTAACCATCAATACATTTGTAACCTGGGCTGCTATTATCGCCGCACTTACCCAATTTGGTTTCCTTTATAACTTCTTTGTATCCATCTTCAAAGGGCAAAAAGCAACTCAAAACCCATGGGAGTCAAATACACTTGAGTGGACTACTCCTGTTGAGCACTTACACGGCAACTGGCCGGGCGAAATTCCAACCGTTTATCGTTGGCCATATGATTACAGCAAACCAGGTGCAGAAGAGGATTATATCCCTCAAACTGTTCCTTACTCGCAAACTATGAGCTCAAACCTTCCGCACGATTTTGAAGATAATCCTGCAGGTTTGGAAGAACTTAATAAGTTTACAAGTACGCTGAAAGCAAACGAACAAGTAAAATAATTAATACTTATCTGATCTTTTAGGGTACCATCCTAATTTGAAGATTTGAAAATGTGGAAAAATTTGAAAATCGATATTTTCAAGTCAATAAATTTTCAAATCTTCAAATTCAGAATAGGTACCCTAAATTTTTAGAACTATTTAGATGAGCACAGCCGGAAAAAATAGGTTTCAAAAGATCAATATTACAACCATTGTTCTGCTCTTTGTTTTGATTCTTGCCGGTGGTGTTGTGCGTAGCTCAGGTTCAGGCATGGGATGTCCCGACTGGCCAAAATGTTTTGGAAGGTACATTCCGCCTACTGATATCAGTGATCTGCCTAAAGATTATAAACAGAAATACGTAGCCAAACGGGTTGAAAAGAACCAGCGTTTTGCAAAAACACTTGATGTATTTGGTTATAGTGATCTAGCAAAACGAATCCGCGAAGATCGTTCTATCCTTGTGCCTGAGGAGTTTAATGCAGGCAAAACATGGACTGAGTATATCAACCGCCTTATTGGTGCTTTATCTGGCTTTTTTCTTTTGCTTTCGGTTGTTTTTTCATTCAGCTACTGGAAAACGGATAAGAGGATAGCCATCCTGAGTATTTTTAATCTGGTGCTTGTGGGGTTTCAGGCGTGGTTAGGCTCAATCGTGGTATCTACCAATTTGATTGCCTGGATTGTTACCGTACACATGCTTTTAGCGCTGGCTATCTTAGCTATTTGTATTTACACTTATCATGGAGCGCGGATTTCGGGTAAAAGTACTTCAGGGTCGTCACCTTTGGTTTATGTTATAACGCTTGCTGCACTGTTTGTAAGTATTCTGCAAATTGCTTTCGGAACCGAGGTGCGTGAGAAAATAGATGCGGTTGCCAATCATTTTCAGGGAGGTTACCGTAAAGATTGGATCACTAATGCCGGCGAGATATTTCAACATCACAGGGATATAGCCATTTTGGTGTTGATATTGAACGTTGCTCTGTTTGCTTTGATCCGTAAAGGCTTTAACAGGCATTCTATTCAGCAGCAGCTGATGAGTTTTACATTTTTAATGATCACGTTGCAGATAGTTACCGGGATCTTGTTATCATATCTCGCATTGCCGCCTGTTGCCCAGGCTGCACATATTGTATTGGCGAGTTTAATATTTGGGGCACAATTTTATTTGCTTTTGAATTTATTTCAGGGTGTTAAGGGTAGGGAGGTAAGCAGATGAAATGGGCTGATTTTTCAAAATTGATCAAAACAAGACTTACTACCTTGGTGGTATTTTCGGCGTCGATATCATTTTTAATCGGAAGTCGCGCAAATGGCCATATTGTTTGGATTGATTGGGTAAAGCTTATTATAGGTGGTTTCCTGGTTACATCGGCAGCCAATGCTTTTAACGAAATCATCGAAAAAGATCTGGATAAGCTAATGAAGCGCACTATGGACAGGCCAATCCCTTCAGGCAAAATGACTACGGGGCAGGCATTGGTATTAGGTTTAGGCATGGGCATGGCCGGCACTTACTTGCTAGGCAGCTTAAACCTGTTAACCGGCTTACTATCTGTATTTTCGATTTTATTGTATGCATTTGCGTATACGCCTTTGAAACGCAAATCGGGTATTGCAGCAGTTTTTGTTGGCGCTATCCCCGGAGCATTGCCGCCGCTTATAGGCTATGTAGCTGCGCAGGTGCACGGTAGGATAGACGAAATAGCCTTAATCTTATTCTCTATCCAGTTTATCTGGCAGTTTGTCCATTTCTGGGCTATTGCCTGGGTTTTGGATGATGATTACAAGCTCGCAGGTTTTCGCTTGCTACCGTCAGGTAAAAGAGATTTAACAAGTGCGGTTATTACGTTTATATTTGCCGTTGTTTTAGTCCCTGTAAGTTTATTGCCAACCTTTTATGGTTATGGCGGTTACTGGGTAGGCGGCGTATCGCTGCTATGCGGCTTAATATTTTTATATCAGTCATTTATGCTGTTGCGTACCCGGCAAATACCCGAGGCTCGTAAATTAATGTTCGGCTCGTTTTTTTACCTGCCGGTAGTCCAGATAATGTTTTTAGTAGATTTTATAGTTAAGTGAGATGATGGCAAGGATGGAACAAGATAACGACAGGCTGAACCTTGGTGCCAAAAAGTTTAATATGTGGATCTTCATATTCACATCATTTATGCTTTTTGCAGCTTTTACCAGCGGCTTTATCGTTTATTCGGGAGGCAGCGGGCACGGTTTAAATGTGATCATGCCGCAGTCGTTTTTGTATAGCACTATTGTTATAGTGTTAAGCAGCGGCTCGTTGTTTTTAGCGTCAAAGGCTGCCAAGGCGTTGCAGTTTGACAAACAGAAGCTGTATTTATGGATAACATTGGGCTTAGGGCTGGCTTTTTTTGCCTTACAGATCTATGCCTGCTATGTGTTAACCTTCAAAATGCAGATCTATTTTGTTGACCCTAATGCTTCACGCTCCTTTGTTTATGTTTTTGTTGGCGCGCATTTGGTACACATTTTTGCGGCGCTGTTATTGCTAATAAATACACTTATAGGTACATACCGTAATATCCCCCAGGTAAGGAATATGTTTAAGATGGAATTAACTTCCATTTTCTGGCATTTTCTCGATATTATATGGATTTATCTCTATGTTTTTTTACTTTTGAATCATAATTAATACACCCATAGATTAGTACAGATGAGTACAACAGTTTCACAAATTGACGAAGTAAAAACTTCGCCCTGGTCGGGAGGAAGATCCCCGTTCAACGTGGAGTACGGAAAAATAATGATGTGGTTTTTCCTCCTTTCGGATGCGTTCACCTTTTCATCATTATTGATAGCTTACGGTTCATTGCGTTTCAGCGCAAGCGTATGGCCAGGTGCAGATAAAGTTTTTCAATCAGTACCCGGTTTAGTTGATCACGGTTATCCATTGGTTTTCGTGGGTATAATGACCTTCATCCTCATTGCAAGTTCTGTTACTATGGTATTAGCTGTTGAGGCTGGTCACCGTAATGCAAAAAGGGAAGTTGTAACCTGGATGATATGGACTGTTATTGGTGGATTTATGTTCCTGGGTTGCCAGGCGCTTGAATGGAGCCATTTGCACCACGAAGGTTTTTGGTGGGGTAGCGTTCCTCCAGCAGAAGAATTGAGACATTTGTTTACTGGTGGTACGGAAGCTGTACAGCACATGACCTCGCAGGAGTTTGCTAACCTGTTCTTTACCATCACGGGTTTCCACGGTTTCCACGTATTTACAGGTGTAATCATCAATATTATTATTACCGTTAACGTGTTAATGGGCACATACGAAAAACGCGGTAGCTATTTAATGGTTGAAAAGGTTGGTTTATACTGGCACTTTGTTGACCTTGTTTGGGTATTCGTATTTACATTCTTTTACTTAGTTTAAAAACATTTTACATATGTCAGCAGAATCGCACGAAGTTCACCATGATGGTGATCACGAAACCATGAGCAAAAAGCGGATATTGCAGGTTGCAGGTATATTAACCATAATTACTTGTATCGAATTTTTTATCGCGCTTGTATGTGTGCCTAAAGGAATTCTTCCGATACAGTATGCCAATCCTGTATATATCGTTTTAACATTGTTTAAAGCATTTTATATCGTAGCATATTTCATGCACTTGAAATTTGAGAAAATGGGTCTCATATTGTCAATAGCAATTCCGGTAATATTTATAATCGGTTTAATCCTGGTACTTACAAACGAAAGCCACCACTGGGTTGACCTGAGGTAATGAACAAGGCTTCTATATTAAAAAAGATCCTGATCCTGGTACTCATATTAGCGGTACCGGGATTTTTATATTATTTACTTACCGCTAAAGGTAAAAACAGGTATAAGCCCCTCGCTGTTTTTGGGCCAAAGGTGGTTGCCAAAACTGGGCATAAATTTCACGGCAAGTACATTCCTGATACCATCTACCACACCATTCCTGATTTTAAACTTACCGATCAGGAAGGAAAGCCGGTTACACTGAACACACTGAAAGGAAAGATTTTTGTAGTTAATTTCTTTTACGCTAACTGCCCTACGGTTTGCCAAACCATCAACAAAAACATGAGCTGGCTGGTGGGTACGTATTACAAAAACAAGATGGTTTACTTTTTAACCATCACAGTTGATCCGGAACATGATACTCAGGAAGTATTAAACAAATACCTGCAAACATTTAAGCCCGAATCAAACCGCTGGCTGATGTGCAGTGGCGATACTTCATCGGTTTACAACTTTGCCCGTAATGGGCTGTTTGTAAATGCTGCAAAAGCCGGTAGCGACTTTGTTTACAGCGATGATTTTGTACTGGTTGATCAGGAACACCGGATTCGTGGATATTACAAAGCAGCGGTAACACCAGAGGTAAACCGCCTTAACGATGAGATAAAAGTGTTGATAGCCGAAGAGCTTCGTAAAGTTGATAAGCCGTTATATTAATTTGCCATGAGTGATAAATTTATAATCCGCTTTGTTGCGGGTGTTACCATATTTGTAATTGCAGTAGTTGTTTTGTTAAACAGGCACCTGATACCGGGCCCGGCTGTGGCCCCTGCTTTTACACCTTACCTGCCGATGCTTAATGCTGTACTTAACGGCACTTGTACCTTATTGCTTCTTTTGTCGTTATATCAAATTAAACAAGGGAACATAACACTGCATAAACGACTTAACATTGTTACCTTCTGTTTATCGTCGTTATTCCTTGTATCGTATATCCTGTTTCATTACCTGATGCGTAACGAGATCGTTTACGGAGATCTTAATGGCGACGGGAAATTGTCAGCAGCAGAAAGGGCATCTGCAGGTTCTTTAAGGACGATATACTTAACCATTTTAACGCCTCATATTATACTTGCGGCGGCTGTTTTGCCGTTAATATTGTTGAGCTTTCACCGCGGTCTGCAAATGCAGGTTGAAAAGCACCGTAAACTGGTGCGTTGGGCGTTTCCAATCTGGCTTTATGTTACCGCAAGTGGTGTGGTGGTTTATTTAATGATCTGCCCGTTTTATCATTTTTAATTTATAATTGGTTAAATTTGTACCTATGAAACAAGGTTTTAAAGTTGTCCTTTTTGTACTGGCCCTTGGCCTTATGCTAATTGCCCGTGAACCTGTAAACGCACAGTGCGCACAATGCGCTGCTACTGTTGAAACCAACGCGCAAAGCGGTAGTTCAAAAACAAGGGGTTTAAATAACGGGATCCTGTTTTTATTGGGCGCTCCTTATTTTGCTGTTGCATTAGGTGGTTACATCTGGTATAAAAAATACCGCCGTAAAGATGTTAAGCTTGAGATGCGCGGCGAAAAACTTAATCTGAATTAATAAGCAGCTGCGGGTGTTATTTGCCGCTTTTGTAACCTTATAAGATACTTATCGTGTCTCAAACACCAAAGTCATGGGCTATGCTTAAATGTAAATGTCCGCGCTGCAGGCGCGGCGATATGTTTAAGGGTAGCCCTTACAGTTTCTCCAATAAAATAAATCTTAACTGCCCGCATTGCAACCTCTTTTTTGAGATAGAGCCTGGCTATTTTTATGCCGCCATGTACGTTAGTTATGCACTGAATGTGGGCGAGGCCCTCGGCATTGCCTGGCTTACTTATTTGGTTACCCATAACCAGGATTCGCCGTGGTTATATCTTGGTGCTATAATTTTTGGCTGTTTTGTACTTGCTCCTGTAAATTTCAGATATTCGCGTATGTTTTTGTTGTATTGGTTATCACCCAAGATACATTACCAAAGCTATTTAGATACCGATGATATACCAGGAAAGTATTGATTTTTTAAAAGATCTCGCCGTAAATAACAACCGCGAATGGTTTGCCGCCAATAAAGAGCGTTACGATAAAGCCCGCGAAAATGTAATTGATTTTACAACGAAGGTGCTTGACAGCGTTCGTAAGATTGAGGCAGGCATGGACGAGAACCTTGATGCCAAAAAATGTGTGATGCGAATTTACCGCGACATTCGCTTCAGTAAAAATAAAGCACCTTACAAAAATAACTTTGGGGTAAGTATGCCAACCTCGGGCTTAAAAGGTGGCGGTGTGGAATATTACCTGCATATCCAGCCCGGCAATTCATTTATCGGCGGCGGATACTGGATGCCGGAGGCGCCACATCTGAAAGCAATTCGGCAGGAAATTGATTACAACGCTGCCGATCTGAAAAAGATCATTGATCAGAAGGAGTTTGTTAAGTTATTTAGTGATTTCAGAAAGCAGGAGCAGCTTAAATCGGTACCGAAGGGATACGAACCCGATAATGAAAATATCGACCTGCTAAAGCTTAAAAGCTTTGTAGCCTGGCATAAACTGGAAGATAAAGAGCTAACGGCCCCTGGTGCGGAAAAGCTGGTTGCTGATGTATGCAGCATGATCCATCCGCTTAATGTATTTTTGAAGAACGCCCTTTCTTAATTGGATATAACCCCTTAATAACTATGAAAATTAGATATGCATTTTTAGCCGCTGCTGTATGTTTCACAATGTACTCATGCAAGGTAATGTCTCCAAAAGCATACAAAAGCCTTGTTGCCGAACGAGACTCTTTAGCTAACCGCACAACAAACCTTGAAGGAGAGCTTGCACAGCTGCAGGCAGATACAGCCCGCCTGCACAACCAGCTTGCCGATCTGCGTAAAAACAACAGTGTATTAAACAGCAACCTGGATGCAACATCATCAAAAGCTAACGAATTGGCCGCCCAAACCTCAAGACTGGCTGCTGATTTGAAAAAACGTGAAGCCCGTTTAAAGGAAGTAGAAGATATTTTAAAGAAACGCGATGAGGCTACTAATGCATTGAAAGATAAATTGCAGAAGGCATTATTAGGCTTTCAGCAAAGCGGTTTAACGGTAGATATCAGAAATGGCAAGGTTTATGTATCATTAGCTGATAAGTTATTGTTCCCTTCGGGCAGTATCATTATTGATGAGAAGGGTAAGGCTGCGTTGAAGCAATTAGCGGTGGTGGTAAACAAGGAACCAGACATCAATATGGCGGTTGAAGGTCATACGGATGATAAGAAAGTAAAAAACCTTGGCCAGATCAAAGATAACTGGGATTTGAGCGTTTTACGCGCTACCTCGGTAACCCGCTACCTGACCGAAACTGAAGGTGTTGACCCGCACAGGCTCACTGCAACAGGTAAGAGTGAGTTTCAGCCGATAGATGCCAGTGGTACTGATGAAGCCCGCGCAAAGAACAGGCGAATAGAGATCGTGCTTACCCCTAAGCTCGACGAGTTATACAACCTGATCACTAAGTAATAAATGAAAAGCTCCCGGATAACCACCGGGAGCTTTTTTGTTTCAAGCAGATTCCTTCCCGCTCCTAAGAAGTTGTTTGAATTTTGGCGGAGAGCTTTCATGTAGAGACGCATAATTGCGTCTCCCATAGGACAAGCAGCTTTGCATGTGTTTAACTACCTTAACTTGCATACTGTAGACGCAATTATGCGTCTCTACATTCAAAAAACATAATATTTAAACGACTCCAAAATAAAATTTGCAATTATATAAGCACTTATATAAATTGCATCATGAATTTATATCAAAGTCTCGGTCATCTGGTTTTGGGCAGCCGTTTGAGGCGGCTGAGTGAAGCTTTTTTGGCCGAAATTAATCGTGCTTATCAAACCGCAGGTATCGATTTTGATGCCAGCTGGTTTCCTGTGTTTTATTTACTATCAAAGAATGATGCTTTATCTATCAAAGAATTAAGCGAACAGATAGAGGTTTCACATCCTGCTGCCAGTCAGCTGATCACTAACCTGAAAAAACGGGGTCTGGTAAGTACAGGTACCTGCACCGACGATGGCAGGCGGCAACTGGTTACCCTTACTGCCGAAGGGCGTGAGTTGCTGAAGCAGGTTATACCTGTTTGGGATGCTATCAGCCTGTCGATGGCCGACCTTGTTGCTAAAGACGAAACTGCAAAACAATTATTGCCGGCCATAAGCGCGCTTGAAAATACTTTTCGCCAAACTAAACTGGCCGATAACATCGTTGAAAAACTGAATACCAATTTAAAACCCGCCGGCAATGACTGATATATTTAATTACGGCACCGACCATCTTACAATAGGTATTTGTCTTGATATAGCAGCAGGCAAAACCAAAGGCATCATTAACAAAGAAGCCGCCGATATGATCAAATCTTCATGGCGCGAGGTGGAAAAGATTGTGCATAGCCATCACCCGGTTTATGGCATTAACACCGGCTTTGGCCCACTGTGCGATACCCGGATCTCGGAGGAAGACACCAGTTTGCTGCAAAGTAATATCCTCAAAAGTCATAGCGTAGGTGTCGGGAAACCCATCCCGCATGAAATTGCCAAACTCATGATGATTACTAAAGTGCAGGCTTTGGCACAAGGCTATTCGGGTATTGCGCTTGCAACGCTTCAGCGGATCATTTGGCATATCGATAATGATATTATCCCGGTGGTTCCGGAAAAAGGCTCTGTAGGTGCTTCCGGTGACCTGGCTCCTTTGTCCCACCTGTTTTTACCATTGATTGGTTTAGGAGAGGTATTTGAGAATGGCGGGAGGATACCGGCCGGAGAACTTTTAAAGAAGCACGGTTTACAGCCGTTATCCCTTGGCCCCAAAGAAGGCCTGGCCCTTATCAATGGTACACAGTTTATCCTGGCTTTTGCGGTTAAAGCTGTACAACGACTGGATGACACCCTGAACCGTGCCGACCTCATCGGTGCCATGTCATTAGAGGGATTGATGGGCTCTATCCGTCCTTTTGATGAGCGACTGCACCAGATCAGGCCTTTTAAAGGTACAAGGATGGTAGCTCATCGCCTGTTTACTTTGCTTGACGGATCGGAAATCAATTCGTCGCACATCAGTTGTGATAGGGTACAGGATCCATATTCGTTGCGTTGTATGCCGCAGGTACATGGTGCTTCACGCAATGCATGGCTGCACCTGAAAGAGCTTACGGAAATCGAACTCAATTCGGTTACCGATAACCCGGTTATTTTTAATGCCGATGATACCATTAGCGGGGGCAATTTTCATGGACAGCCACTTGCTCTGCCGCTTGATTATGCAACCACAGCAGCAGCCGAAATTGGTAACATTGCCGACAGGCGCTGCTACCTGATGAGCGAAGGTCGTTACGGTTTGCCCAAACTGCTTACGCATGATGCCGGGCTTAATTCGGGCTTGATGATTCCGCAGTATACTACTGCCGCCCTCGTTACCGAAAATAAAACCCTGTGTTTCCCCGCCAGTGCCGATAGTGTGCCAACCTCACTTGGGCAGGAAGACCACGTATCCATGGGTTCCATAAGCGGGCGCAAGCTGCACCAGGTGATAGATAATATTGAATACATTCAGGCTATTGAGTTGCTTTACGCAGCCCAGGCTATGGATTTTCGCAGGCCGTTAAAATCAACCCCGGTTATTGAAGCTTGCCATCAGCTGGTAAGGCAACATGTTGATTTTATACAGGATGACCGCGTTTTTGCTGTTGATATTAACAGTCTTCACAAACTTATTACGGATGGCTCCCTGCTGAAAACTGCAGTTGAAGCTGCTATTGCTCACCAAATAGATTTAAGTCATGACGAGTTCGGAATTTATTAAAACCTACGCTAATCATCCGGTGTACAAAGCACCGCGTGGTACGCAGCTTCATGCCAAAAGCTGGCAAACCGAGGCTCCGCTCAGGATGCTGCTTAATAACCTCGATGGTCAGGTAGCCGAAAATCCTGATGAGTTAGTGGTTTACGGAGGTATCGGTCAGGCCGCGCGTAACCCGGAGGCGCTCCGCAAAATTATTGAGTTGCTGCTGAAATTGGACGAATATCACTCGTTGCTGATCCAGTCGGGCAAGCCTGTAGGGATTATCCGTAGCCACCCCGAAGCACCAAGGGTTTTGATTGCCAACAGTAACCTGGTACCTGCCTGGGCCAACTGGGAGCATTTTAATGAGCTGCGCGAAAAAGGGTTGATGATGTACGGGCAGATGACAGCAGGCAGCTGGATCTATATTGGTACGCAAGGTATTTTACAGGGTACCTATGAAACTTTTGTGGAATGCGGTAATCAGCATTTTAATGGCGACCTGACAGGCAAACTCATTGTAAGTGCCGGTTTAGGTGGTATGGGCGGTGCTCAGCCGTTGGCAGCAACTATGGCGGGTGCCGTGTTTTTAGGTGCCGATGTAGATGTGTCACGGATTCAAAAACGGGTTGATACGAAATATATTGACAGGATGACTTCATCATATGATGAAGCCATCGCCTGGATAAAAGAAGCAATCGCCCAAAAAGGAACACTTTCGGTAGGATTAGTGAGCGATGCCGGTGATTTGCTCGAAAAGTTATTTAAAGATAATATCGTTCCTGATATACTTACTGATCAAACTTCAGCACATGACCCTTTAAATGGTTATATTCCTAATGATCTGTCATTAAACGAGGCTGCTGCATTAAGAAAAGATGATGCAGTGGAGTATAAACGGCGTTCGCTGAAAAGTATGGCAAGGCATGTGGGTTTGATGCTGGCACTGCAAAAAAGAGGTGCGGTAACTTTTGATTATGGTAACAACCTGCGTGAGTTTGCCCGGCAGGGAGGTGAAGCCGATGCTTTTAATTTTCCGGGTTTTACGCCGGCTTATATCCGTCCGCTGTTTTGCGAAGGGAAAGGGCCGTTCAGATGGGTAGCGTTATCCGGTGACCCTGAAGATATTTATACTACCGACCAGGCGTTAATCGGAGCTTTCCCCGAAAATAAGCCATTAATTACCTGGCTTAAAAAGGCAAGAGAGAAAATTGCTTTTCAAGGATTGCCTGCCCGCATTTGCTGGCTGGGCATGGGCGAGCGTGAAAAAGCCGGGCTGATATTTAATGAACTGGTGGCCTCCGGCAAGGTAAAAGGCCCTATAGTGATCGGTCGCGACCACCTTGATTGCGGCTCAGTGGCATCGCCCAACCGCGAAACAGAAGCTATGTTAGATGGCTCGGACGCTGTGTCCGACTGGCCGCTGCTTAACCTGATGGCCAATGCCTCGGGTGGAGCAACCTGGATTTCGTTCCACCACGGCGGCGGTGTAGGTATGGGTTACTCCCAGCACGCCGGTATGGTAGTACTGGCCGACGGTAGCCATCGCGCAGCAACCTGTTTAAAAAGGGTGCTTTATAATGACCCGGCCATGGGTATCTTTAGACATGCTGATGCCGGATATGATAAGGCTGTGGAGTGGGCGGATAAGTTTGGGTTGAAAGTGTGGTAAAGCAAGTGATAACGTTATACGCCACGCAGATTCGCTGTCGGCCTGATAGATACTTAGAACGCGATAATCCTCAGGGTCCTCTGCGAGAGACCCTGAGGGAACGTAAAGTGTGGTAAAGCATAATATGTAAAAAGGTCATTACGAGTAATTAAAATCCGCGGCCTTTGAAGGAAGATAACATATGCCTACCGTCATGCCGAATTTATTTCGGCATCCCATAGGACAGGTGGCCGCTTTGCTTAGTATGGCCGCTTAGCGAGTGGGGTGCTGAAACAAGTTCAGCATGACCTTGATTTTTATTATGTCATGGGTAGATACGAAGCAACCCCCGATCTAAGATAGAACGATGAAAAAACTAACAGGTCCATTTACACAAATACTGCCTTTAACAGGCTTGCCGATTAAAGGTGCCCTGAAAGATGAGCAATTGCACATAATTGCCAATGGGGGTGTGTTAATTGAAGATGGGCTGATACTTGCTGTTGATGATTTTGAAAAACTCCGCACAAACTATCCATCGGCACAAATAGAAGAAATTACCGGCGATCATGTATTACTGCCCGGATTTGTGGATTGCCATACGCATCTTTGTTTTGCCGGTAGCAGGGCTAAGGATTATGCCATGCGCAATGCCGGTAAAAGTTATTTGGAAATTGCCGTATCGGGGGGCGGGATCTGGGATTCGGTAACTCAAACCCGTTTGGCTACAGAAACTGAATTAAGCAATTTACTGGCGAAACGGATAGCCCGTCATTTGGCAGAAGGTGTAACAACTATTGAAATTAAAAGCGGTTACGGTTTGTCGGTAACTGAAGAACTCAAACAGCTAAAAGCTATTCATCAGGCTGCTAACAAAACTCATGCTCATATTGTGCCAACCTGCCTCGCTGCACACATTAAACCGAAAGATTTTGATGGTGTTGAAAGCGAGTATCTGAAGTATCTGTTAAATGAGCTGTTGCCGAAGATAAAGCAACAGGATTTGGCCAACCGGGTGGATGTTTTTATTGAGCAAAACGCTTTCAATACCAGCGATGCCCTATTTTATTTAAGCAGGGCCAAGCAAATGGGTTTCGAGGCCACTGTTCATGCCGATCAGTTTACAACCGGAGGCAGCGAAGTTGCAGTTAAAGCAAGGGCGGCTTCCGCCGATCATCTGGAAGCGAGCGGCGATTATGAGATAAAATTATTGGCCAATTCAGATACTGTTGCTGTAACTTTACCCGGCGCCTCGCTTGGTTTGGGAATGGGATATGCCCCTGCCCGGAAACTGCTTGATGCCGGGGCCTGCCTCGCTATTGCGAGCGACTGGAATCCCGGCTCGGCCCCAATGGGCGATCTGCTGATGCAGGCGTCGGTAATGGCGGCGGCAGAGAAGTTAAGCACGGCCGAAGTTTTCGCCGGTTTAACCTATCGCGCGGCACAGGCATTAAAGTTAAATGATCGCGGGATATTGACCAAAGGTAAGCTTGCCGATATGCAGGCCTATCCATGTAACGATTACCGCGAAATATTATATCATCAGGGAAAACTAAAACCAGCCCGCGTTTGGACGGCAGAAAATAACGATTAAGCAGTTTTTGCAATTTGCTTAGCTACCAATGAACCATTGAACTAATGAACCAATGACCAAATTAATAGAATGCGTACCCAATTTTAGCGAAGGTGTTAACCTCGATATCATTAAACAGATAACAGATGCAGTTGAATCTGTTGAGGGGGTAAGATTACTCAATGTTGATCCGGGAAAGGCCACTAACAGAACCGTGGTAACTTTTGTGGGCGAACCGGAAAAAGTGATTGAAGCAGCTTATCGCGCCATAAAAAAAGCGGGCGAGGTGATTGATATGAGCAAACAAAAAGGCGAGCACCCAAGGATGGGCGCAACAGATGTTTGTCCGCTGATACCCATTAGTAATATCACCATGGAGGAAACTGCCGAATATGCAACGCGGCTTGCCAAACGTGTGGGGGAGGAGTTACAGATCCCGGTTTATTTGTATGAGGCTGCGCAGCCTAACAAAAGCCGGAGCAACCTATCGGTGATACGTGCCGGTGAATATGAAGGCTTTTTTAAGAAGATCAAGCAACCGGAATGGGCACCCGATTTCGGTCCCGCGGAGAATGATGTTAAACGTGGGGCTACTGTGATTGGTGCCCGTGATTTTTTGGTGGCTTATAATGTTAACCTGAATACTACCTCTGTCCGCAGGGCAAATTCTATTGCTTTTGATGTACGTGAGGCTGGCCGCACCCTGCGCGAAGGAGATCCGATCAATGGTAAAATAGTATACGACGAAACCGGCAAAGCCAAAACCATCCCCGGTTCATTAAAGGCGGTAAAAGCTATCGGCTGGTATATTGAAGAATATGGTGTTGCCCAGATCTCGATGAATTTGACCAATATCAATGTTACCCCGGTTCATAAAGCTTTTGACGAGGTGTGTGATAAAGCTGCTGCACGCGGTATCAGGGTAACAGGCAGTGAGCTGGTGGGCTTGATCCCCTTGAAGGCGATGCTTGATGCGGGTAAATATTTTTTGGAGAAGCAGCAACGCTCTACTGGAGTAAGCGAAAAAGAACTGATCAGGATAGCCATTAAATCAATGGGACTTGATGAACTTTCACCTTTCAAGCCTGAAGAACGCATTATTGAATATTTACTGAAAGATAAAGCAGGCAGCAAGCTCATTAACATGAGCCTTGCCGATTTAGCCGATGAAACCGCGAGCGAAAGCCCGGCACCTGGTGGTGGTTCGATATCAGCCGCTGTTGGCGCTTTGGGAGCCTCGCTGGCTACCATGGTGGCTAACCTAAGCTCACATAAAAAGGGTTGGGACAGCCGCTGGCGGGAATTTAGCGACTGGGCGCAAAAAGGACAGCAGTTTAAAAACGAACTTTTAGCATTAGTTGACCAGGATACAATAGCCTTTAACCAAATCATGCAAGCATTCTCCCTGCCCAAATCAAACAATGAGGAAAAAGCAGCCCGTGATAAAGCAATACAGGATGCTACCCGTTATGCTATTGAAATTCCTTTTAAAGTAATGGACGCAGCTTTAGGTAGCATGGAAGTAATAAAAGCAATGGCGCTAAGCGGTAACCCCAATTCCATAACTGATGCCGGCGTAGCCGCTCTTTGTGCCCGTACCGCTGTATTGGGTGCATTTATGAACGTAAAGATCAATGCTTCGGGCTATAAGGATAAGAGCTATGTAGTTGACGTTATTTACCGCGGTAATGAAATTGAGCGGAAAGCGATTGCGCTGGAGGCGGAGATCATTGAACTGGTGAATGAGAAAATAGGGTTGGAGTAGTTGAAGGTCCTTCCAAACGTCATTGCGAATTGATAAAGCAATCGCGAACTTTACAGGGCGAACCTGCTAATTGGTGATTGCTTTATTAATTCGCAATGACGCTTCTAAATAGTTAAGGCGGCTCCTTTGGAGAGTAATAGCCCATGAAAAGGCAGGAATAATTTGTATATTTATGATAATGAATATCATAGAGACGATTAAGCGTTTTCCAGATCAGTCCAGTTGCATAGACTATCTTGAAGGATTAAGATGGCAAGGATTGCCAGAATGCCCGTATTGCAACAGCAAACGGAGCAGCAAGCGCCAGGAAAGCCAACGGCATATTTGCAATAGCTGTAACCGCAGCTATAGCGTTTTGGTCGGCACTGTTTTCGAGGGCACCAAACTTCCTTTGCCGCAATGGTTTTTGGCTATTTCATTAATGCTGAATGCGAAAAAGGGGTTATCTGCACGTCAGTTAAGCAGGGATCTGGGATGCAATCGTAAGACAGGCTGGTATTTGCAGATGCGGATACGGGAAGCCATGCGGGACGGCGGGGATGGCGGTTTGTTTAAGGGTATTGTTGAGGTAGATGAGACTTATTTAGGTGGTAAAAAAGCCAATCACTCAAAGAAAAAGCGGCAGGAAAGGCGCGATAATAATTTGCAGGTCACCGGCATGCAGGATAAACAGCCCGTGATTGGGTTATTGGAGCGGGATGGCCGTCTAAAGCTTCAGGTCATAGATAAGGCACATGGGAAAACGCTCAAACCCATTGTTGAACAATCAGTGAGCACAGATGCTACTATTGTAACGGACGGCTTTGGTGGATATGCCGGTTTAAATAAAATATTCCGTGAACATCAGGTATTAAACAAGGAAAAAGAAGAGTATGCCCGGGGAGAGTATCACACCAATACGATTGAGGGCTTTTGGACATTGTTAAAACGGGGGATATATGGTCAATACCATAAAGTATCGCTCAGACATTTGCAATCATACCTGAATGAGTTCACATTTAAATATAACAATAGAGGCAATAACCAGGTGTTTAACTTTTTAATTAACAAAATGGCTACTGCCTCTTGATGGGCTATTACTCTTTGGAGAGGATTTCGCTGAGTTTCTATATCCTCTCGATATCTCCGCTCCCTGCTTTTGAGCTTGAAATATTTTTAGCACCGCCGGTATAATGCACATCGCCCGAGCCGCTTACCGATGCATCAATTTTACTGCTGGCATTGATGGTAGCGTCGCCTGAACCTGCTATGTGTACCTCGGTATTAATGGTGATCAAATCGCGGGCGGTAAAATCGCCAGAGCCTACAACATTTACTCTTGAATTATCGGCACGGCCCGAAAGTTTCATATCACCAGAGCCCGAAATGCTGCTATCCAGGTTTTTAGCATTCACTTTGCCCAGCATATCGCCCGAGCCAACAACTTTTAATTTTAATGAGGTAGTGCTGATGCCTTCTTTAAAATAAACATCGCCCGAACCGGCAACGTTAATGCTGGTCATATCTTTAGCTACAACATGTACAATCATTTTACGGCTGCGGCCAAAGCTCCAGCTATCCCAGTTAGTTCCTTTTTTGCTGTAGATCTTCAATACCCCGCCCTGAACTTCAGTAATGATCTTGTCGATAACATCCGAAGGTGCTTCAACCTTTACCGATTCGTTTGAGCCCTGTGTAAAGTAGACATCAAAAGAGCCTGCCAGGTCAATTGCACTAAAGCCTGATAAATGACGGTCTTGCGTGGTTTGGTCGGCGTGTTTAACAATTGGGTTTACTGTTTTTGCCGATGCGTAACCTGTAGTTCCTGATGCCAACACGGCTGCCAATAATATTTTTGAAATCGATTTCATGACGGTTGTTTTAGTTTCGTTTTCCAATTAGACGCCGGCAGTGGGAGGAAAGTTGCACGGGATTTGATTTTTTTAGTGAGTAGTTGATTAGGTTGATTGGGTGAGTGGTTGTTTTGGGATGGGGGAAGTTTTTCACCTTATTAAACAAAAAAGACTTACGAAGTATTTTAAAACTTCGCAAGTCTGAACTCTACAATTTCTCATCCTGAGTAAATGTCTTTGAAGGAGTAGTAACAAAGTGGGCGTGTCAGTCTGAGCCTGTCGAAGACTCGTGCGCAGAGGCCCTATTCACCATGCTTCGACGGGCTCAGCATGCCCCCCGTTTTTTGTTATGGGTAGGAATCAACTACTCACCCAATGAACCACTCACTCAATCAACCTTAATATAATAATTGAAAGTATCCACCTCTACATTATCCTTCGTAATACCGTCAATTTTTACAGGAGTAAACTGTGTGGTTGGTTTAATAAATATATAACCGCCGCCTTTTACACGCACCTTTACCGGCATGTTGAAACCTTCGGCATTGGCAATCCACTTGGAATAAAGCTTGCCGTCTTTAGTTACAAACTGGAGGGTTGGGATGTCTTTATAATGCAGGTACTGGTCAAATACGGGAGCAAGGTTCATGCCTGCCTGTTTGCAGATATAGCCTACAATATCGTCATAGGTAACGGTTTTATGGTAGAAGGTTTTGTTAAGCCCGCGGAGGATGCTGCGCCATTTGTCATCATTATTGATAATGGTGCGCACCATGTTTAACAGGTTGCCTCCTTTATAATACATATCACCTGAACCTTCCATGTTTACACCATACGGCCCTACAATTGGTTTGTCGTTACGGATATTTTTACGGGTTCCGTTCACGTATTCCTGCCCGGCTTGTTTACCGTAATAGGTTTCAATGAACAGCGATTCGGAATAGTTAGTAAAACTTTCGTGGATCCACATATCGGCAACATCTTTTGAGGTAATGTTATTGCCAAACCATTCGTGACCGCTTTCGTGTACCACGATGAAATCCCATTTTAGGCCCCAGCCGGTACCTGAAAGGTCGCGACCGAGATAACCGTTTTTGTAATGGTTGCCATAAGCTGTGCCGCTTTGGTGTTCCATGCCGAGGTGTGGCGTTTCAACCAGTTTATAGCCGTCTTCATAAAAAGGATAGGGGCCAAACCAGTATTCGAACGATTTAAGCATTCGCGGCGCATCAAGCTCCCATTGTTTTTTGGCTTTGTCAACATTGTAACTTAATGGCCAGTAGTCCAGCGTTAACGGGCCTTTTTCGCCCTGGTAAGTACCTTCAAAGTGGGCATAGTCGCCAATGTTGGCTTCTATGTCATAATTGTTGATAGGGTTAGCCACAAACCAATCGAAGCGGGTATAGCCGTTATTTAAGTCGGTTACTTTGCGTAATCTGCCGTTGGATACATCTTTTAAACCATTAGGTGCGCTGATACTGATCAGGGCGCTGTCTACCTCATCGTATTGATGATCTTTTGTAGGCCACCAAATACTGGCGCCGATACCCTGGCAGGCAGTTGCCACCCATGGTTTGCCCAATGAGTCTGTAGTATATACCACGCCGCCATCCCATGGCGCACGTTTGGCAATAGTTGGGTTACCGGAATAATAAACAATAAACTCGTCCTTACTGCCTTTTTTTATGGTTTTAGGGAAGGTAACAAACACCGCATTAAACTCGCGTGTAAAGGGGATTTCGGCGCCCTCATACACCACTTTCTCTACTTTTAAATTGGAAAACAGATCAAACTGAAGTTTGGTGAAATTTTGAGTAGCCGTGAATTTGAACAGGTTGCTGCCGCTGATGAATTTTTTATCGATATCAAATTTCACATCCAGGTGATAGTAGTTAATATCATAACAGGTACGCAGCGGTGTTAAGCTCCCTCTGAGCGAATCGGCGCGGGTAAATGTTTGCCTGTTGGTGCCTAACTGTGCCTGAATTGGCGTTATGCCAGCTACGGTAAGGCCTAAAGCGACAGCAAAAATATTTAAGAACTTATTTTTCATGTATGTTGAGGGTTAATCCATGAGCGCACCCACGTAGTAGTTTAAATAATCAATTTCAATATTGTCTTTGGTGGCGCCTGCAATTTCAACCGGGCTCATTTGTTTTGTTGGGATGATGAATTTGTATTCGCCCCCCTTTATCCGCACCCTGATCGGCATGTTGAAATCTTTAGCTTCGGCTATCCAGCGGCAATAAAGCTTGTTTTCATGACTGGTAAATTCAAGCACCGGAAGGCTGCGGTAATGCAGGTATTGCTCAAAAACAGGCGAAAGGTTCATGCCCGATTGTTGGTTGATGAAGCCCACCACATCGTCATAGGTAACCGTTTTATGATAAAAAGTTTTGTTAAGCCCGCGCAGGATGCCGCGCCATTTTTCATCATCATTAATAACAGTGCGGATCATGTTCAGGAAAACAGCGCCTTTGGAGTACATATCGCCCGAGCCTTCTTTGTTTACATTGTAAACGCCAACTATAGGGCTGTCATTATTAATGGTGAGCCTTAAACCGTAGTTATATTCCTGTCCGGCTTTTTTACCCCAGTTATCCTCCACAAAAAGCGATTCGGAATAACAGGTAAAGCTTTCGTGGACCCACATATCGGCAAGGTCTTTATCGGTTATATTATTGCCAAACCATTCGTGCCCGCTTTCGTGCACGATGATATAATCCCATTTGCTGCCCCAGCCTGTACCCGATAAATCATAGCCCATATAGCCATTCATGAAGTGATTGCCATAGGCTACTGCTCCCTGGTGTTCCATGCCCAGGTGCGGGGTTTCAACCAGTTTATAGCCATCTTCATAAAAAGGGTAAGGGCCAAACCAGTGCTCGAAGGCTTTCAACATAGGCTTAACATTGGCGGCAAATTGTTTTTTTGCTTTTTCCAGACTGGTTGGCAAAACCCAATAATCAAGCGTAAGCTTGCCTTTTTCGCCCATGTAGGTGTCTTCAAAATGAGTATAATCGGCAATGTTGGCAGCAACATCGTAATTGTTGATCGGGTTGGCCACAAACCAGTCGAACCGGGTATAGCCATCCTTAAGCTGCGTCACCTTGCGCAGGCGACCGTTGGATACATCTTTCAAACCTTTTGGCACACTGATGCTGATCATCATGCTGTCCACCTCATCGGCCAGCTGATCTTTATTGGGCCACCAGATGCTGGCGCCAATCCCTTCGCAGGCGGTTGCCACAAAGGGTTTGCCTAACGAGTCTTTTTTAAATACCAGTCCGCCATCCCAGGGGGCGTTTTTAGCTATAGTTGGGTTACCGGAATAGTAAACGGTAAACTCATCTTTGCTGTCTTTACTTATGGTTTGCGGAAAGTTGAGGAATACGGCGTTGCCATCGCGGGTATAGGCAAGTTCTTTCCCCTTATAAACAACTTTAGCAATGTTAAGGTTAGCAAACAGGTCGAACTGGAGTTTATTGAAATCCTGTGTGGCGGTGAATTTAAACTGATTGCTGCCGCTGATAAACTTTTTATCGATATCAATCTTAACGTCAAGGTGATAGTAATTGATATCATAATAGGTACGCAAAGGCGTAAGCATTCCACGCAATGAATCGGCATGGGTGAATTGCTCTTTTTCCTTCAGGAGCTGTGCCCCGGCTGGCTGAGTGAATGTTGCAGCACTTAATAAGGTCAGGGCTGCAAGATATAGTTGTTTTATTTTCATGTATTTAAATTGTGTCAGGTTAAAAGGTATCCATGATAGCTAAGTTAAAGTTTTTTTTAACGCATGTCATTTCGATGAAGCAGCGGGAGCCTCATGCGGTGGCGCGGAAGAGAAATCTTATACGCCCTGTAAAGTTGCTTTTCAAGCCTACTCTTCGCGCGTATAAGATTTCCCCCTGCGGAAATGACATCGGAGAAAAAAACTAATCTCTGACCTCCAACCTCTAATCTCTAAATAACTACTTCAACACCTGAACATCAATATAGCTATCATTATAAACCGTTTCGGTTGCTTTGATGTAATCGCTTTCATCAGCTTTATATGGGTTTTCCACAAATTTTTGAGGATTGCGTGCTACTATCGGGAACCAGGTGCTTTGTACCTGGATCATGATACGGTGACCCTTTTTAAAGGTGTGCAATACATCCTGCAGGCGGAAATTTACATCGGTTTTTTGATTAGCCACCAAGGCCTCCGGCTTTTCAAAACTATTGCGGAAACGTGCCGGCATTACTTCCGAACGTACCATTTGCCAGTAATTACTCAGGATGATGTTTTTGTTTGGCATATACGGGTTGTTCGGTTCATCGGCCGGATATACGTCAATCAGTTTGACAACAAAATCGGCATCGGTGCCTGTTGTAGCAATTTTAAGGTGTGCCATGATCTCGCCCCCAAGGGTAACATCATCATTTAATATCTCGCTTTGGTAAACCAACACATCCGGACGGCGACCTGCAAAACGCTGGTCCTCGCTCATGTAATTGTGCGGCGTAAAGCCCATGGTGGTGGTATTGTCTTCAGTGTAAGGAACCGGTTTAAGCGGATCGCTTACATAGGAAACTGAACCTGCGGTTGCAGGCTGCGTATTGGTAAGCTTACCATCGGCACCTAAAAACATTTTTTCATGCACTGCATTGGCGGCAGGCCATTTATCAAATGTTGCCCATTCCTTTTTGCCGGTATTAAACATGTATGCATTTGGTAAGCCGGAATTTTTATCTCCATTGCCTTTCAGGAAGTGGTTAAAGAATTTGGCTTCAATATTTTTTTGATAGAAGGTAGCCACGCTATCGCCAAAGTAAACATTGCTGTGCATGGTATGCCCTGTTTCGCGCGACCAGCGGCCATGACCGAAAGGTCCCATCACGATGTTATTGTAAGCGTTTGGATCGGTTTTGTTGATGGTTTTATAAATAGCCAGCGGGCCGGTTAAGTCTTCGGCATCAAACCAGCCGCCAACCAGCATTACAGCAGGTTTTACTTTGCCGTAATGTTTTAGCAAGCCGCGCTTTTGCCAAAACTCATCGTAGTTAGGGTGGTTAATAGTTTCCTGCCAAAAGAAGTTATCATGATAAAATTTATCGGCATTTTTAAGCGGGCCAAGATCTAATAAGTACTGGTAACCATCTTTGCTGTCAGGTTTAAGCATGGTATACCAGGCTTTGCTGGTTGTATCCGTTTTTTGAACACCAAATACCGGGAAGGTGAAAAAGTACCCCTCAATGAAAGCACCGTTGTGGTGAAAATCGTCAAAAAAGAAATCGGAAATAGGGGCTTGCGGCGATGATGCCTTAAGTGCCGGGTGGTTTGACAGGATGCCCGCTGCAGTATAAAAGCCCGGGTAGGAGATACCATACTGGCCAACCTTGCCATTGTTGTTAGCTACGTTTTTAACCAGCCAGTCGATAGTATCATAGGTGTCAGAACCTTCGTCAACATCTTTTTTGCTTTTCTTGTTATCGATAACCGGCGTCATGTTGGTCCAGCTGCCTTCACTTTTCCAACGGCCGCGTACGTCCTGATAAATAAAAATATAACCTTCTTTCATCATAATTTCAGACGGGCCAAGCCTTTGAGGATATTTATCCTCGCCGTAAGGGGCGATGCTGTAGCAGGTACGCATCATCATCATCGGGTACTTATTTTGCGATGAAGCATCCTTTGGGGTATAAATAGAGGTGAACAGTTTTACACCATCGCGCATGGTGATGTACACATCTTTTTTGGTAAAATGCTCCTTTACATAGTTGCTTTGAGCATTAACGCCGGTATATAATAATACCAGCACAAAAAGTAAGTTAATTTTCTTCATGAGATCAGTCGTGTTAAATTGGGTTAAATTTAATAAAGAGTTAACGATAAACCGATTTATCATTAACTCTGTTACAAAATGGGATAAAATGCGGTTGGTATGGGGTAAATTTTATGTCGGATTTCGGATGTTCGATTTCAGATTTTTGTGTGAACCGGGATTAAATCCCTAAAATCATGGATCGGAAAATAAATGCTAGCCTCTAATCTCCAATCACTAATCTCTCAAAAGCAACTTTAAAATCCTTAACTTTGCCCACCATAAAATACACACTACTATGCAATATGATGTTATAGTTATAGGTTCGGGCCCTGGCGGTTATGTAGCCGCTATCCGCTGTGCCCAGCTTGGTTTAAAAACCGCAATTGTTGAAAAGTATAATACCCTTGGCGGTACCTGTCTTAATGTAGGCTGTATCCCGTCAAAGGCGCTGTTGGATTCGTCTGAACATTACCACAATGCTGCCCATGCTTTTAAAACCCATGGCATCAACCTTAAAGATCTTTCGATAGATTTTGGACAGATGATTAAACGCAAGCAGGAAGTTGTTGATGCCAATACCAGCGGCATCAGCTACCTGATGAAGAAAAACAAGATTGACACTCACTTTGGTGTAGGATCATTCAAAGATAAAAACACCATTACTGTTAAAAAGAACGATGGTACCGTTACTGAGATTACCGGCAAAAACGTGATCATCGCTACTGGTTCAAAACCATCGGCATTGCCATTTTTGCCTATCGATAAAAAACGCATTATTACATCAACCGAAGCATTGAGCTTGAGCGAAGTACCAAAACACCTGGTGTTGATTGGTGGCGGCGTTATCGGTTTGGAGTTGGGTTCGGTTTATGCCCGTTTAGGCGCCAAAGTATCTGTAATTGAATTTATGGACGGCATTATCCCAACTATGGATAAGGGCTTGGGCCGTGAGCTGCAAAAAGTATTAACTAAACTGGGTATGGAGTTTTACCTGGGGCACAAAGTTACCGGCGCTGCCGTAAAAGGTAAAGAAGTAACCGTTAGCTTTGATACCCCTAAAGGCGAAAAGAAAGAACTGAAAGGCGATTATTGCCTGGTAGCCGTAGGTCGTATAGCTTACACTGATGGTTTAGGTTTAGAAAACATAGGCATCACTGTTGAGGAACGCGGTCGTAAAATTACCGTTGATGAGCACCTGGAAACCAAAGTTAAAGGTGTTTATGCCATTGGCGATGTAATTAAAGGTGCCATGCTTGCTCACAAAGCTGAAGATGAAGGTACGCTGGTTGCCGAAATTATTGCCGGCCAAAAACCGCATATTGATTACAACCTGATTCCGGGTGTAGTTTATACCTGGCCAGAAGTTGCCGCTGTTGGTCAAACAGAAGAGCAGTTGAAAGCAGCCGGTGTTAAATACAAAACCGGTTCGTTCCCGTTCAAAGCCAGCGGCCGTGCCCGTGCCAGCGGCGACCTGGATGGTTTTGTAAAAGTATTGGCCGATGCCTCTACCGACGAAATTTTAGGTGTACACATGATCGGTCCGCGTGCTGCCGATATGATAGCCGAAGCCGTTGTAGCAATGGAGTACCGTGCAAGTGCCGAAGATATTTCGCGCATGAGCCACGCCCACCCAACCTATACCGAAGCGATGCGTGAAGCATGTTTAGCCGCTACTGAAAACAGGGCGATACATATTTAATAATTTCGGAATTGGGATTTTCGATTTCGGATTTTTAATTTTATAAAAGCAGGAACAACTTTATGTTCCTGCTTTTGTTTTATGTACAGATGCAGACATTAATCAATATCGGAATTGTGTTATTAACCATTGCGTTCATGGAACTGCTCTCCTGGGCCCTGCACAAATACCTTTTCCACGGGCCATTATGGTTTATTCACAAAACGCATCATCAACAAAGGCATGGCTGGTTTGAATTAAACGACCTGTTTAGCATCGGCTTTGCGGGCTTTGCTTTATGGCTAATGTGGATTGGGCATTTGAGTTTAGACTACCGCTTTTGGATTGGTACTGGTATCAGCATCTACGGTATTATTTACTTCATTTTTCACGACTGGTTTATCCATAACCGTTTCAAAGCATTCAAAAGTGATAATCGCTACCTGGCCGGCATCCGCCGGGCACATAAAATCCATCATAAATCGACGGAGAAATATCCATCGGAAGAGTTTGGGTTGTTGGTTGCGAATAGGAAATGGTTCAGGAAGTAAGATGCTGTAAAAAGATTATTTTTTTGCACCGGGCCATTGCTCTTTAAAAAGCTTATCGACAGCTTGATTAAACTCCTTACTAAAAACAGGTTCGGCAGGTCCGCCTTTTTTGAGGTCATACACGTATGGTACTATGTGATCTTTGTTGTTAAATAGCTTGTCGTTATTACTATCCGATTGAACTTCAATAAGCAGCTTATTTGTTTTAGCAACACGTTGCCAGCTAACAACATTGAGGTTTGCAGGCGAAATCTGTTTGAAGTTATTTCCGGCATCGTCGGATGTGAAAAGATATTTCGGATCAGCATAGGTGAGTTTTTGATCTTTGTTAAAATCCTCAATTATTACCGAATAACAAATCAACTTCCCATCAATATTCAAGCCTTGTGCTGGGTTAGGATCATGCACTTCTGGTGAATATACATCTGGACCCGAACTCAACTCTTTCTGATCTTCATATTGGAGAATTATCATTTTACGGTTATCGAGTAAATGATATTTTTTGCTTAGCGAATTATAAAATGCAATATTCCAATAAGATACCTGTTCGCTCGATTTGAAACTCATTCTATCGTCATCAGTTGGATTTGCCAACGGAAATAGCACATTTTGCGAACTGTCTAAAAGTACGGGATTGTTAAAGTCAGTTACAATAGGTTGGAAGTTAGCGGCTGTGTCTTTATAAGTAAGCTCATTATTCGCCGAATGATCAGAACTATTGCCACATCCTAATAAAAAAACAGAGCTGATAAGTAATAACTTGCTTGAAATACGCATTTGTGAACGGTTTAAATTATTGATATAAATATAGTCATTTACATCAAAGAGTTAACAGCCGTTAAGTTGCTATAACTATCGCCCTCAAACCTTACCTTTGCCCCAATATCTATGAATATCCTCATCGTAAACAACACCCCCATCCCGGCAACAAAATATGGCGGCACCGAGCGTATCATCTGGTGGCTTGGCCGCGAGCTGAATAGGTTAGGGCATAAGATTACCTATTTGGTAGGAGCGGGTTCAACGTGTCCATTTGCGAGGGTATTGATCTACGATCCGGCTGTTGATATAAACCAGCAGGTGCCCGATGATATTGACGTGGTACACTTCCAGTTTCAGGTGAGTGGTTTTACTAAAAAGCCTTATATCGTAACTGTTCATAATAACCCTGGTGGTGTGCAATTAGATGTTAACTCGGTATTTGTGTCGGCCAATCATGCACAAAGGCATGGCTCAACAGTTTTTGTGCATAATGCCATAGATACGGCTGATTATCAAAAACCTATGCTCGATAATAAGCGTATCCATACCCATTTTCTGGCTAAAGCAGCCTGGCGCGTTAAAAATGTAAAAGGGGCTATCGATGTAGCTACCATGAGCGGTAATAAGCTGGTTGTACTTGGAGGTACCCGGCTTAACCTGAAAATGGGATTACGCTTTACACCCAACTTAAATGTGCGTTTTAAGGGAATGGTTGGTGATGAAGCAAAATCGGTAGTGATGAACGGTTCAAAGGCGCTGCTTTTTCCGGTGCTGTGGCATGAGCCATTCGGAATTGCTATTGTTGAAAGCCTGTATTTTGGCTGCCCGGTTTTTGGTACACCTTACGGATCGTTGCCTGAACTGGTGCCCGCTGAAGTTGGCTTACTTTCGGCCAGTAAATCTGAATTAGCCGCCGGACTTAAAAAGGTTGAAAGTTTTAATAAACAATATTGCCATCAATATGCTGTCGATAATTTTAATATCGGCAAGATGGCTGCAGCATATTTAACCTTATATGAACAGGTTTTGAATGGTCGAAAATTAAATTTGGCCAGGCCCGAACTCATCAATCGTGATCAACCCAAATACCTGCCCTGGAATAATTAAAATTCAGCTATTTTTGGGCATAAATATTTTTAGTGGAGAGTACAGCAGCTTCAATTTTTTCATCGCAAAAACGGCCTTATTTTATTGTGCTGTTATTAGCTATCGTGCTTAATGTAGCCGGTATCGGCATCAAATTCTTTACTGATGATGGGGCTTTGTATTCGGCCCTGGCCCGGAGCATCGCACAAAGCAATAATTTTACCGATCTGATGTATCACGGTGCCGACTGGCTTGATAAACCGCATTTCCCCTTCTGGATTATCGCTATCAGTTTTAAGATTTTCGGCATCAATACTTTTGCTTATAAATTGCCCGCCCTGCTGTTTTTTTTCATGTCGGTGGCGTACACTTACAAGCTTGCCAAAAAGTTTTATGGCGATGAAACAGCTATTATCGCTATCCTGATCCTGCTTACCGCTCAACACAGCGTAATGTCAAATACGGATGTACGTGCCGAGCCTTATATTATGGGCTTGCTCATGGGCGCTGTTTATCACTTTTATAAGGTAAAAGAACGGTTCAGCATGGCCGATGTGCTGCTGGCATCCATATTTACAGCTTGCGCGGTAATGACTAAAGGCATCTACCTGCTCATCCCGATAGGGGCGGCTATCATCGGCGATTATTTATTTCAAGGAAATATCAAAGGCGTGTTCCATTGGAAATGGCTGCTCTCGTTTATATCGGTGGTGATATTTACTTTACCCGAAATTTATTCGGTATACACGCAGTTTGATCTTCACCCCGAAAAAGTTGTTTTCGGTCGCACCGGGATTTCAGGTATCCACTGGTTTTTGTGGGACAGCCAGTTCGGGCGTTTCAACAATAACGGTTACATTACGAATACACACGGCGACAAACTATTTTTTGTTCATACCCTGCTGTGGGCTTTCGCGCCATGGGCTATTCTCCTGTTCTATGCACTTTATGCTACCGTCAGGAAAATGATTAAAGGTATAACCCAGCCCGAATATCTGTGTATCTCAGGAAGCGTATTAATGTTGCTGATCTTTTCAGCTTCCAAATTTCAGCTGCCATTTTACACTAATATCCTGTTCCCATTTTTTGCTATAATTACGGCGGTTTTTATTAGTTCATTAAAAGCTGGCGCCGGGTTAAAGTTTTTCAAGATAACTCAATACATTATCACATCGTTTTTATTGGTTGCTGTTATCGTACTTAATTTTATTTTCGCGCCCGAATGCTGGCCGGTATTTGTTTTGTTGATTGCAGGGTTTATTGGGTTGTCCATCTACATTTATAAAAAGCCAACACAAATTTATCAGCCTGTGTTTTTATTTACCTGCGCCGTGTCTGTTTTAGTGAATGCCTACCTGGTGACCGTAGCTTATCCTATTATTGTTGATTACCGCGGGGACCTTTCGGCCGCCGAATATCTTAATCAAAATTACCCGCGGCAAAAAGTGAGTGCGGCGGTCTTATCAAATACCTTCGATTTTTACTACAAAGGCGGCGTTACTTATACCAATATTGATGCTATCCTAAAAACCGATAGCCTGAAAAGCCGGATTATAGTAGCTGATGAAAAAGCGGTAGCTGAGTTAAAGCAAAAAGAGATCGGGTATACTACAATAAAATCCTTTCAGGATTTTCCTCATGAAAACCTAAGCCTGCCCTTTATCATCAAAAAGAAGAGAAGTGCTACTTTGGATAATTTTTATCTGATCAGGATGAGGTAGAGCAATGCCCGCTATAAATTGGCAATGCCCAAATTAACAACTACCTTCTTGTTTAAACGCCTTGATGGGAGCAACTGTTTAGGCCAGGTTTGTAATTATAGGGTGATAACACACAACAATCAAAAGGCTGTCCCTGGGGCAGCCTTTTGATTGTTTAAATAAATTTACCAGCCCGGATTTTGTGTTAACGCGGGATTAAGGGTAATTTGTTGTGCCGGAATCGGGTATAAATAATTTTTTTCCGAAAAATTGCGCGCTGTATTGTCAAGGATCAGCTGACCGTTAGCATCTAACGCGTTGGTAGGAGCAGGCTTTAAAGGGTTTGGCCCAACATCGGCCTGCGTACCTTTAAATTTAATACCTACCGGCCATGGGCTTACAAAAGCACTGATGTTTCCATAAGCTGTACCGCCGGTGTTGGTCACCAGGTCGGTAGCGGCACTATGCCAGCGCTTAATATCGTCAAACCTGAAGTTTTCATAATAAAGTTCAATAAAGCGTTCCCTCCTGATCTCCGTACGCAGATCCAATCCGTTTGCACCTGCGAAACCATTTGTTAATGGCGGCATATTTTTATTAACACGCAGACGTACCAGGTTGAGCGATTTGTTGAGATCGGCATCTGTTATGGCACCGTCACGTTCATAAACCGCTTCAGCATAGTTTAGCAGTACTTCGGCATAGCGGATCACCGGGTAATCTTCAGATTCTTTTGTATCTGGGCAGTTGCGTTCGGTTACCCATTTTTGATTGGTATAACCGCCAATCTTAACAACTTTTCCCATAGATAAAGCAATATCAGCGGCGTCATTTAGCCAGGTTACCCGGTAATTGGCATTACCGTACCAGTAGTACATATTGTTAACCTGGATTGTATACTTTAAACGATTATCGCGGTTTATAAATTCCGATCCGTAACTTTCAAAACCCTGGAACAGGGGCGATTTCTCAATAGGCAATCCATCCTGGCATAAAAATGCGTTCACGTATTTATGCTGAGGCCCAATCTGCGTTCCCTGCCTGCTGATATTTGTTCCGATTGTTTTGCTCACATCATCATAACGGTACGATAAAAGGTACTCATGATTAGCAGTTTTGGTAACTGAAGCCGGGTTTGATTTTGGATTTTCGAGGATGAAAAGGTATTTCTGTGCAGAATCACCCAATATGGTACTGTTACCGCCCAGGGCATTTGAAGCCGGGGTACCGAAAAGTGCAAATTGATTGCTGGTTATTACTGCATTAGAGGCTGCTGCCGATTTATCAAGCAGCATGTTGTAACGGGCAGCATTACCGTTTCTGAATTTTTGCCATGTGCCTTCATAAAGTGCAACCCTTCCTAAAAATGCTTGCGCGGCAGGTTGGCTCACCCGGCCAAAATCTGCAGAATTGGCTAAGATGGATGCAGGCAGATTTGGTATGGCCGCTTCCAGATCGGCAACAATCAAATCAACTACCTGATCGCGTGATGCCCTGGTGCCATATAGTTCGGGCGAATCAAGGTTCAGCGTTTTGGTGATCAGCGGAACCCCGCCATACAATTGTAGTAATTCAAAGTAGCAGTAAGCCCTGAAAAATTTGGCTTCGGCAACAAACTGGCTGATGCTGGCCTGGTCGGGGAAAGTGGCGGCCTTTTCAAGTAAATAATTGCAATTCCTGATCCGGGAGTAATTATTATTCCAGTACGAATCACTTGCTGGTACGGTATTGATACCGGCGCCATAAACGCCACCTCCGCCAAATACATCGGCACGCCCGTCATAATGAGGGTTATCTGCAAACGAATTGTTGAAATTACGGAGATAACCATAATATTGGTTGGCAAATGTTTTAAAATCACTGGCCGACTTAAAATATGCCGCATCCGATAGCTGGTCCTGTGGTTTAAGGTTAAGTGACTTGTTGCAGGCGAACAAGCCTGTAACAATAATGATTGAAAGGATACTGAAGATCCTCCGGTAAATATTTTTCATAATCATTTCAATTAAAAAGTAATGTTTGCGCCTACGGTTACATACCTGTAAAATGGATAACGCTCATTGCCTGCGGTGGTCCTGGTTATTTCAGGATCCCAGCCATCATGAATTTTGCTGTATTCCCATAGGTCGCTTCCCGAAATGTAAAACCTTAAACGGCTGATAGCTTTGGTGCGCTCTGTTAACGATTTTGGTAAGGTATAACCGATAACAAGGTTTTTCAGGCGTACATAAGCGCCGTTTTCAACAGACCAGCTTGAAATCTGGTAATTGTAACCGTTGATTCCATTGCTATGCAGGTTAGGGTAATAGGCATTTGTATTTTCAGGGGTCCAGGTTTTACCAACCCATTGGGTGGTTTGCGCCTGATAAACGGCGGCAAAAGGTACGCGCCAGTTATTTGCACTACCATTGGCCCTGAATATTGTCCGTTTACCTACCCCTTGAAAAATGCTTGTGAAATCAAAACCTTTCCATTGCAGGCTTAATGTCAAACCAAAAGTATAGCGCGGAATGTCGCTGCCTAAATAAACAAGGTCGCCCATGTCTTTTGCCGATGTACCTGTAGTAAGTTTACCATCGCCGTTAACATCAACAAAATAATTATCTCCCGGACGTAAGCCTGAGTTTTGACCCGGCAGGTTGGTTAAAGGGGTAGCTACAGGGATGCCAATAGTATTGATCACACCGCCGGGGGCATAATAAGTGGAGTTATAGGTATCAACCTGTGCCTGTGTCTGGAAACGGCCTCCGTATTTAAGGCCGAAATATGATCCAAGCGGATACCCCTCAACAGTAGCGTTATAACCTGCACCTAATGCCGGAACGCCGTTAAAATATACCAATTTGTTTTGGCTGTTGGTAATATTACCCGAAATACTGTAAATTACCTGCCCAACGTGGTCTCGCCAGGTTAATTGTCCTTCCCATCCCCAGGTTTTCAGGTCGCCGTTATTTGACTGGGGCGCTCCAATGCCCAAAACAGCCGGATAGGTAACACTCACCAGCATGTTTTTATTCTGATTACGGAACACTTCAAAAGTTCCGTTTAAGCGACCGTTCAGCAAACCGAAATCAATACCAATGTTCCGTTTAATAACAGTTTCCCATGTCCTGTTGAGCGAAACCAGGTTTCCGGTGGTTGTAGTAGCGGTTGCGAGTGCTGAACCTAAAAGGGTATTGCTATTGCCGACATTAAGCGATTGCAGGTAATCATAAAGGCCGATGCCACCCTGGCTGCCCGACGTAGCGTAAGAGGCCCGTAGCTTTAACTCGCTAAAAATATTTGTTTTCTTGATGAAGCTTTCTTCGCCTAAGCGCCAGCCGCCCATAAGGCTGTAAAATGGTTTCCAGCGTTTATCTGCAATAAATTTTGAAGAACCATCATACCTGCCGGTTCCTTCAAACAGATATTTGCCTTTATACGCGTAGGTAGCTCTTGCAAAGTATGAACCCAGGGCGTAGTGGTTGCGCTGTTCGTCGTTGGTTACAAAACCGGCCAACGAACTGCTCAGCCCCAAATTTAAAGAAGGCACATCATCGCTGCCCAAATTGTAGGTACGTGTATTAAACATATCATACTCATCCCTTTCGTAGGAGCTGCCGATCATTAACGATACATCATGTACTCGGTTAAAGGTATTGGCATAGGTTACGCGGCCAATGAGGTTATAATATTTATCATTGATATTAGCACGGAAATAGTTTTGGCTCCCTCCCGAAGTACCACCTGCCGGCGCGGTAGTGCCGGTCAGGTATTTATCATCGTATGAATAAAGGCGTACGGTTTTGGTTTGCACACGGTCATCCTGCCACCAAACGTTATATCCCGCGGTTCCGGTAAAGGTAAGGTGCTTCATGAAATTATAGGTAAGCGTTGAGTTTAACAGTGCCCGGCTATTGTTTTCCAGGTTGTCGCCCCCATCCCTTAATAGGCCCGCGGGGCTTGTTACTCCTCCCCACTGATATGGCCGGCCAGATTGCGTGAACATAGGCAAACCGATCTGAAATCCGTTTCCGAGCGCACTGTAACTCCCCGAAGTATACATGGTTGGCTGTTGAATATTATTTTGCTCAAGCGAAATATTGGTTTCCAGTTGCACTTTATCGCTGAATCTGTAACCGTTATTAAGTCTGAGATTATAGCGTTGATTACCGTTATTGCCAATCCGGAGCTGGCTGCCGTCATTTAAATACCCTAACGAAACACGATAAGTGTTTTTTTCTGTTCCGCCTGATACCGAAAAATTGTGTTGTGTTGAAGTAGCCCTCCCCCATATGTACTGTTGTAGTGATACATCAATAAAGTCAAGTTCCTTTACATCGAGGAATGCCGGCACAGGCAAGCCGTTATAAAACGAATTTGCAGTGATACCTCCGGTGGTGTTTCCGGGAATCTGTGATGCCAGTACCACCGTGCCTTTATTGGCCAGCGCGAAGTTGGCCAGTTGGTACCAAAGGTCGGTTGTTGGCGCTACTCCATAATTATCATTTGTTCGGGCCTGAAGCAGGCCATTTGCCCATTGGTCAATATTTGTCATTTTAGGCTGAAGACCTAAAAATTTCTCAGACACAGAAGGGTCATACTGGATCACCATTTTACCCGCTTTACCTTTTTTGGTAGTGATCAGTACAACACCATAAGCTGCACGGGCACCATATATTGAAGCCGAGCCATCCTTCAAAACTGAGATATTGTCGATATCATTTGGATTGATAGAGTTTAGCTCGTTGTTATTGTTAAGGGCAACCCCATCCAAAATGACCAAGGGATCCTGTCCGTTAACGGAGGTTGCACCGCGGATCTGGAAGTTCCAGTTTTCGCGCCCCGGTTGCGCCGAGCTCCTGGTTACCACCATACCCGGAACCTGGCCCTGTAAATTGGCAATAGGGTTATTGGTTGGCCCGCGGTCTTCAAATACTTTTGCACTAACTGTGGCAATAGCGCCTACCACTGATGGTTTCTTTTGTGTACCGTAAGCAACCACTACAACCTCTTCCAGATCGCTTCTTTTGTTTGATAACTGAATGTTGATAACAGGGTCATCGCCAATGGTCACTTTACGCGTGTTATAGCCCACAAAAGCGAAAGATAACTTTGCTCCGGGGTTAACGGTTAGTTTGTACTTGCCGTTTACATCAGTTTGAATGCCATTGGTAGTGCCAATAACCTGCACAGTTACACCAGGCAGGGGTTCCCTGGAGGTTGAATCTGTGACAGTACCGCTGATTTGGCGGCTTTGCGCCGCAGCATGATAGCCCATGCCTACCAGCAGCAAAAAAACTAAAAGGCACCTTGCCGAATACTTTTTTTGGTAAAAAAAACTCATAGTTCTTAAATTTTAGGTTTATGACTTAGTGTAATGATCGGCGCTATCCGCTCAATCACTATAAAGACACACGCAGGATTTTATTATACTCATTAATGAATGAGATTCTTTTTGGCAGGGAGCTTTGCGAAATTGAAAAGGGGGGATGTTTGAGTGGATTGCAAGAGGGATGATGATTGGGGATTGTACTAAATCGACGATTTAGATGGATTTATTTAAGTAGGGTTCGCGGTTTTCTTTAACAAAGAAGCGTAGCTTAACCGGCACGGAAATGCCAATGTTGTTTACGTGCTCCTGACCCACAGGTCGGAGTTTAGCCTGCAGGTACCGGTTTACATAAAGCATTGTATCCTAAAGGTTTTATTAAACAGTCGATTTATCCGTTCACAAAAAGTCCGTTTGATACGGATTTAAAAAATGGAGGAAAGGAGCGAGCTATAGTTTGCATCAGGAAAGAAAACTAAAGGGCTGCATTTTGTAAGGTAAATAATTTTATTACTTTAAGGGCCTTAATAGCCGCTATGTATTTAAAAAAACACTTTTCCATTGCAATTCTTTCAGTTCTTACATTTTTTTTGTCGCCGTTCAACACCGCTAAAGCCAATGAAGGTCCTAATATCCTTGAAGCTCAGGCTTTAATAAATCGTGTAACCCATGGCAGAGCGGGTGAATTTCATTTACAGCCTATAACAGCTAATGTTGATACTTTTTACCTTGCTAATGAGGATAACAAAATAGCTATTAAAGCAAGCAGCACCATTGCCATGGCTAAAGGGTTTAACTACTATCTGAAAAACATTTGCCATATTTCCGTAACCTGGTATGCTGCAGATTCAGTAATAATGCCCGCAGTTCTTCCAAAAGCGTTCACTCCGGCAGGTGAACGCTGCCGTTTTGATAATCGTTTCTTTTTAAACTATTGCACTTTTGGCTACACCACGGTTTGGTGGAAGTGGAGCGATTGGCAGTACTTTATAGACTGGATGGCTATGAACGGGATTAACATGCCGTTGGCTATAACCGGGCAGGAATACATCTGGCAACGCGTTTGGCATAAATTTGGAATGACGGATGAACAATCGCGCGCATTTTTTACCGGCCCCGTGCATTTACCCTGGCAGCGTATGGGTAACCTTGACCGCTGGCAGGGGCCACTGCCACAAAGCTTTATAGACGGGCAGTTCGAGCTTCAGAAAAAAATACTGACACGCGAGAGGGCCTTAGGAATGCACCCCATTTTGCCGGCTTTTGCAGGGCATGTGCCAAAAGACCTGAAAAAGAAATATCCTAATATTAAACTCACTGATCTGGGCTCTTATGATACAGGCGCAGAAAATGACGCTTATTTTCTTGACCCGATGGATCCGCTTTTTGTTAAGATACAAAAGGAATACTTGAGTGAACAGCAAAAACTTTTGGGTACAGACCATTATTACGGGGCAGATCCTTTTAATGAGATGGACCCACCAAGCTGGGAGCCATCATACCTGGCAAAAACAGCGGCAACCATTTACAGCGGTATGAAAAGCATAGACCCTAAAGCTGTTTGGATACAGATGGGCTGGACATTTTATTACGACCGTAAACACTGGACCAACCCAAGATTAGAAGCCATGATAAAGGCTGTTCCGCAAAATCATATGATGATACTGGACTATTTTTGCGAGCAAACCGAAGTATGGCGCATGACGGACGGTTTTTTTAATGCACCATACATCTGGTGTTACCTCGGAAACTTTGGGGGCAATACACAGTTAGCCGCTCCGGTTTTAAAAACTGCAAAACTTTTAAGTGCAACAGAGGATGACCCAAACCACCGGCAAATGACAGGCATTGGCTCAACGCTTGAGGGTTTTGGCGTAAATGAATTTATGTTCGAGTGGCTATTTGATTACGCCTGGAATACCGATGCCAAAGACCCGGCCGATTGGATAAAAAAATATGCTGAAAGCCGCTGCGGGCATAATGATCCGGTTATTGCAGCTACCTGGACAAAGCTGCTCCCGGTAATTTATAATTCTGATGTTTCGGGTGTAGGGCTTGGTAATATCATACAATCAAAACCGATGTTAAAAGGGAACGGAGGGTTTACCTGGCTCGGAAAATACAATTACCAGGCATTGGCTAATATTTTTCCGCAATTCCTGCTTGCCGATTCAGCATCAAAGGCCAATCCTAACTATACACGAGACCTGGCTATGCTGGAGAAGCAGGTGCTGGTAAACCTCGCTGTGTCGTTAAGGGATTCTGTTGGCAGGGCATACCATTCAAAAAATCAGCAATTGTTTAATAAATACACCGGCTTGTTTCTTGATTTGTGCGACGATGTGGACCGTATAACAGCTACTCAGCACGAATTGCTATTAGGTGCATGGATAAAAGAAGCCCGTGATTTTGGCTCGACGCCGGAAGAAAAAAACTATTACGAAAAAAACGCCCGCCTGCTGATAACCACCTGGGGAGGAGAAGGTAACGTTACAACCGATTATGCAGCAAAAGATTGGTCGGGAATGATAAGCACTTACTATAAAGGCCGCTGGATTTTGTTTTTTAATGAACTACGTAAAACCATTGATACCGGCAAAGAACCAGACATGGACGCCTTTGATAAGCAACGCGCCACCTTTGACTGGAAATGGGTAAACACCAACCAAAGCCAGCAACCTTTTAAATGGAATACAACCGGAGATACTTATTCGGTAGCGCTGGGTATTTATAAAAAATGGGCACCTTATTTGTAATGAAATATAAGTTTAAAACTATAGTTCAATTAGATAAAAGTAAAGTTTAAAATAAGCAAGGCCCGGCAGAGATGACGGGTTTTGTTATTTAAATGGAGTTTGCGTTTTGTTTTAAAAAAAGTACCCCAAACTGGCGCGAGTGATGCTTCCGCTGGCCAAATGTGGAAAATGATAACACGGATGGTTGGGTATAAACTTGTCAGTGTTCAATTTTTTAAAAAGCAGCTGTTCAACTTTTGGGAATGCTATTTTGTAATAGTTTGATTATCAATGATGATTTGTTCAAAACACGGTTTTGTATATTTTGAACCAGATGTAAGTTGTTGATTATTAGCGCTATTTTTTTGGCGAAAAATACAAAGTGTTCACACTTTTTAAAATTGAACACCTGTGAAATGGGTAATCATCCTTATGTTTTCGAACGCTCAACACAGGCCGTTAATACTTGTTCAAGCACCGGCCGTGAAACTGGTTTGCTAAAAAAGCCGGTGACATAGCTATAGCTAAGCGCGCGCTCACGGTCTGTCGGATCGATGGATGAGGAAAATACATAGAGTAGTGGTTTAACCGACAATGCAGGGTACAGGTCCCTAAAGCCTTCAAGGAAATCCCAGCCGTCAAACCTGGGCATCCTGATATCCAGAAAAATAACATCCGGGCAATCCGCCGGGTTGTCTATCAATGATTTTAACGCATCTTCACCGTCGTAACTATGTGACACGGGTTTAAAACCTTCAATTCCTGCAATAAGCTTATCCAGTATAATATGGTCAAGTTTACTGTCATCAATAAAGAGTAATCGGAACATAATTGGTAATTATGATATTGTTGCATAAGTTAAGATATATTATCCGCTTTTAAAAAAAATGGATAGTATTACTACGCTCAACCTGCAATTGGGAAAAGTTATTGTAGTATTGATTAATTTATTTAATAAATTATGTGTGTTTCTATTTTTGAAAGTAATAGCTAAAAGGGCACGTATTTCGCTTTTGCGCATACATACCCTTTTTAGTTTTAATGAACCAGGAATATCACCGGTGCCGGAGAAGCAAGCTTATAATTTGGTTAAAGCTATAACGTAGCGCTTTTTTCAACAATTACATTCCTTGCGCGCATATAGGTGGTTCCGGTAGGACCGGGTGATCCTGACGACCCTTCCATTTGGTAATCAATAATAATATTCAGGTTTTTACCAACAAAGTTAGCGCCCGTTTGGGTGCTTTTTAAAACACCATCTATCCAGTATTCAATGGACACGTCGGTCGCATTGGTCTTGGTCATATAAACCGAATAAGTGTGCCAGTTTCCGGGGCTGGAAATAGTTGTACCTACACTCGACCAGCCTCCGCTTGCGTTTTTGTAGGTGTTTGTCCAGCAGGTTGCACTTCCTTTAAATTCCATAAAGTCGCTTTCGGGGGGCCATGAGTCAGCTCCTGTAACCCAAAAGGCAGGCCATGTGCCAGTTTGTGATTCGCACTGAAATTCACCTTTAAAATGCCACTTAGGCCAGGAGTCGGTTACTACAGGTACGGTCTTGGCATAAACTGTCCCGGAATAATAATGGATCGGTAAATATGGATCTTTATTGCTGTTGCCAACGCTGCCGCTGGGCGCACTGGTTAGTGTAAGCACACCTCCGGAAACTGATATATTTTGAGAGCGCATACGGGCAGACCCATTATGATCAGATCCCCAGGGATACAGGTCATTCCAATAAGTGCTGTACGAGCTAAAGGAGGTGGAAGGAATAACATTTACCCATGATACCGTATTAGTTGCAAGATGACTGGCTGAAGTATTTGCGGCGGAGTTGACGGTGGCTGCATTATCTTTTCTACATGCAAAAAACGATGTAATCACAATAAATGCAATTAAAACAAAAGTTAAATTTTTCATAATAAAGATTTTTTAGGTTAATAGGTGTGCTTCTCCCGATAGTTAATGAGAGTACTGGTTAATTGGTGAAACAAATTAACATAATTAAAATTCCATGGATAGGGGGCAAAACTGGAATTTATGGGGGTTATTATATATTAATATTATAATATAACGATACGATAAAGCGATTGGAGAGAGTGCCCCGAAATGCCCGGAAATGAAAAAGGTTGTTTTCGGGATGAAAACAACCTTTCAGAGCTTACTGTCGCCGGTTATTTCCAGATAGATTTCAATCCGGAAATGCTGATATTATTAATGGCTAATTTCCCGGTGGTTTTAACTGCAAGGTTGTTGAAATCTTCGGTTGGGAAATAGATTGCAGTCATGGTGGTTAAACCTCCGTCGGCAAATAACTCTACCGATGATTTGTCGACTACTAAAATGAAGTCGGAATTTTTAGCAGTGCTTAGTCTCGGAGCCGTAAAACGGCCCGAAAAATTCTTTTGGAAATCCATTTTTCCGGCTTTGGTACGATCTATATAGTATTCATCTTTTGCAGGGTCAAAACCAATAAGCAGTTCTTCACCTTTAGTGTTTGACAGCCCGATGCTATAATCTTTTAAGGTAGCAAAGCTCAATTTTAAAACATACCGGCTTTTGAGCTTATTAATTTTTGAAGTAAGATCAAGAGACCGGTTAACCAAGGGTTGCTTTAACACAATTGTTTTTTCTTCAATATTTTTTAGCTCAGTCACCGGTTTGGATACCAGTAAAATTTGGCCTTTGCTTTGTTTCAGGCTAAGCTCACGTGGAATGGTTGCAGCATTACGCCAGGCCTTTGTGGGTACCTGGTTGGCATATTGCCAGTTGCTCATCCAACCTAAAAATATTTTACGGCTGCCGGTATTGCTCCAGGTAATACCGGCATATTCGTCGGGACCGTAGTCAAGCCACCTGGTATTTGAATCAAGTGGACTAAATTTGTTCCCGTCAAAATTTCCTACAAAATATTGCGTTGCCGAACCGCCGTTAGGCCCGCCGGGGTTAAGGTTTACGATCAGGATCCAGTAGGTTTTTCCGTTCATTTTTAGTGGGAACAGATCAGGGCATTCCCATACGCCACCGTGTGCACCTGCCTTGATGCCGAACTCGCTTTCTTTTTTCCAGTTTTTCAGGTCAGGGGCCGAATAGAAGGAGATATGATCTTGCGTTGCAAGGGTCATTACCCATTTTTTCTCCGGGGCATACCACATCACTTTGGGGTCGCGGAAATCCCGGACTCCGGGGTTTTTCAAAACCGGGTTGCCGCTGTATTTAGTCCATGTGCTGCCGCCATCCAGGCTATAGGCAAGGCTTTGGTTTTGAAATTTATCGGTACCCTCTTTTTCTCCTTTAGGGTCATGATGGGTGAATATGGCCACCAGGGGTATTTTGCCATTTTTACCAAAACCGGTTGTATTATTGGAATCGACAACAGCACTACCAGAAAAGATATAACCAAGGCTATCCGGATACAATGCGATAGGTAACTGTTTCCAGTGGATTAGGTCTTTACTTTCCGCATGCCCCCAGTGCATTGGTCCCCATACAATGTCTTTAGGATAATACTGGAAAAATAAATGATAAGTATGGTTATAATAAACCATACCGTTTGGATCATTCATCCAATGTTGGGCTGGTGAAAAGTGTGCCTGGGGACGATGTTCATCCGCATAAGGTTTTGGGGAGGAATCCTGGGCCTTACAAATACAATTTAAGGCAATAAGGAGGGGCAATATAAATGCGCCGCATTTTGTTTTCATAATTTAAGCTTTTAATAGGTTATATATTTGGCAGGGTATGCAAAAACTTACGGTACTTCTGGTATAAAAAAGGGAATCCCGGCCTAATAATTCAGGCCAGGTTTCCGTTGGTTAATTATAGTTTAATAGCCAGGGTTTTGTTTATATAAACCGTTGGTGAACGTAATCTCCGATTGCGGAATCGGGAGGTATTCATCTCTTCCAGCGGTAAATTTAGCCGTTGCTAAAAATGGCCTCCTAACTTTTTCTACATTAATGTAGTCGTTTAAAGTTTTTTCTGCAATCCCCCATCTAACTAAATCAAAGAAACGTGCCCCTTCGGTAGCAAATTCCAATCGCCTTTCCCATTGTAAAGCCTTGCGGGCATAGTCCTGTGTCCAGTTTGCCGGGCCATAGGGTTTTATATTGTAGGATGAAGGGAAAGTTCCATCCAGCTTTTTAAGTCGCCCTGTACTGGCTGCTGCCCTGTTTCTTATTTGATTAATTAATGGCAGTGCACTTGCCTGTTGCCCTAACTCAATATAAGCTTCGGCCTGCATTAATAAAACGTCATCATACCTGATGATATCATAATTTTTTGCCGAGCCCATAAATGGTCCCAGTTTAAAATAAGATGCGCTTGTAGCTAACTGCTGGTTACGCATAGTATGAAAGTTGCCATAAACTCCCGGGTCGCGCACCCAGCTATTGCTGAATGGTTTGGTGTTATCATATTTGTACGGATGCCCGTCAATGCCAACAGTATGGTCTAACCTAGTGTCGACAGTAACTTTCGACAGATCGGCTATGCTGTTATTGAACGTATCAAAGTTAGGTAAACCATTGGCATCAGTTGTATAGGCATTAACTAAATTCTGACTTGCAGCATGGAACCCGCAACAGCCGTATTGAGGTGCCCCGTGCGGATAGTTTAAGCCGTCTTCAAAATTTAAACGCCCGGAGGTAGTACCATCATTGATAGTAAATTGTATGGCGAATACTGATTCGGGCCCGTTCTCTGTTTCGGGTAAAAAGTTATCAGCAATATCCGGGCTTAGCGAGTATTTGCCAGATGCTATCACCGCTTGTGTAAGCGTAACAACTTCCTGTAGCCTTGTTTTATTGATATTGATCACATGGTGTTTATCATCCTGCTCATAGGCCTGGTATAATCTTAATTTAGCTAAATAAGCCTGTGCATTTACTTTATTGGCCCTCGCTAATTCAGATTGTTTAGCCGGCAAATTATCAACTGCATATTGAAAATCATCGGCAATTTTATTCCATGAATCTTCGTTTGATAAAGTGTTTGAAACCTTCAGAATGTCGGCAGGAGTTGCGGTTTCATCAAAAATAGGGATGTTTTTGTATAGCAATTTCATGGTAAAATAGCTATGTGCCCGCAAAAACCTCAATTCGGCCAAACGGATCTTTTTGTTTGGGAATTCAGCATCCGAAAGGGAGTTAACTGCCCTAATTGCCACATTTGCCCTTGAGATAGATTTAAACAAATTTTTCCAGGTGCGTGACACAAACGAATCCATCGAGGGCGTTACCAGGTTGTAATGTTCCAAAGCGTCAACTTCGCCAACATCTCCTGTGCCGCCGCCACCTTTATAAGCATCATCTGAACGGACGCTGCCATAAGCCCAGTCACTATATATTGGCCCTATCATATCGCCATTCCCGATAGCTGCATAAGCTGCGGTTACCAAACCTTCAACGGCGGCCGGTGATTTTAAATCTGAAGGAGATAATACACCCTTTGGAGTATAATCTAATGCTTTTTTACAGGAACTAAAAATTATTAGCCCCGATAAAATAGTTGTTACTAATATTTTCGATTTCATATTGAATGATTTTTTTCGTTAAAATGATGCATTGACGCCAAAGCTGAAGATCCGTGGAATTGGGATAGGGTTGAGGTCAATCCGCTCAGGATCGGGGCTCAGGTACTTGCTGCTTTTTACAGTAAAGATGTTTTCGGCCATGGCAAACACCCTTAACCTGGTAAATACAGCTTTAGGTAAAATGGTATATCCAAGTTGAAGGTTCCTTAATTTGAAATAAGAGGTGTTTACAATGAAGTAATCGGAAGTACGGCCTTCGTTGTTATTGTCTTTTAACGTTAATGCCGGTACATTGGTGTTGGTATGCTGCGGTGTCCAGCCATCAAATACGCCGGGGCCAACGTTTTCGCGGCTGTGCATCAAATTGTTAAACAGAGTATATACGTCAAACCCCTTTCGGCCGGCAACACCTGATCCGAATATGGAGAGGTCGAATTTTTTATAGGTGAGATCAATTCTTGCGCCGTACTCTAAAGCCGGTAAAGTAGTACCTATCCATGTTTGATCGTTGGCATCAATTTTTCCATCGTGATTGATGTCTACATAGCGGATCCTGCCAGGACCGGCGCCGATTTGCGTTGGGGCAGCATCAACTTCGGCCTGTGATTGGAAAAGTCCATTGGTTTTATAACCAAATATATCAAACTGTGAATGCCCTATAATGGTATTGTCTATATTGCCCGGGTAAGCTGGTCTAACGTTCTCCGGTAAATCGGTGATCTTATCCCTGAAATGAGAGAAGTTTAAAGTCACATTGTAATTAAAATCTCCTGACCGTTGGCCGTGGTAGGTTACTAAAAACTCCCAGCCTCTATTGGTTTTTGATGCACCGTTAACGGTTTTAGATTGTCCTTCACCAAGTGCGGATGCAACCGGAGGAGTAATCAGGATGCCGGTGGTTTTCCGGGTAAAATAATCGAATGAACCCGAGATTTTGCCGTTTAATATAGCAAAGTCTAACCCCGTGTTTAGTTCGTCGGTTGTTTCCCATTTAAGAGCAGGGTTTGCTGCCTGGGTCTGAACAAAGCCTGATGGCAGCGCTCCTGTATTGGCGCCGGATAATGAATATGCGGTACCAACGTTCATATATTGTTCCCAAAAGCCTGGCGTAAGTTGGTTTTGGGTGGTGCCGTATCGTGTGTTATAAAGCAAGTAACGCGAGAGGTCGCCAATTTCCTGGTTACCTACCCGGCCTACGCCGGCCCTTAATTTAAGTTCAGAGAATATACTGCTGTTTTTCAGGAAGTTTTCCTGGTCTATTTTCCAGCCGATTGAGGCGGAAGGGAAAATACCATATTGGTTGTTGGTACCGAACCTTGATGAACCGTCGCGCCGAACGGTAGCCGACACTAAATATTTGCCTGCATAATTGTAATCAAAACGACCGAATTGCGAAAATAAGCTATTACCTATTGACCTGCCGGTAACAATGGTATTTCCTGTGCCGGCATCCAACGTAAAATAATCTTCTGTTTGGATGGTATATCCCTGTTTTAAGGTTGTTTGAAAATCAGTGAAGGTTTTAATATACTCTGTACCAACTAATATTTTAAAATGATGCTTGCTATTCAAATCATAGCTGTACCTCAAAGTGTTAGAAAGTGTGGTGCTTAGGTAATGGTTCTGATCAAAAAATAAGCTGTTGGTAGTGCGATTTAATGCACCCTCCGAAAAAGTTGGTGTAATTACCTTGCTCAGGTAGTCTGCATTATCGGCACCATAATTTGACCGGAAGTATAAATTCTTAATGGGCTGTACTTCTAAAAATACGTTGCCGAATGTGTTTAACCTGTTGGCGTTATTCCATTTGGCAAGGTCCTGCATGTGCAATGGGTTGTTCCTGTCAGAGTAGCCAGCCCCTGATTCGCCGGCGTAGGTTACACCATCTTTTTGATAAACGGGGATAGTGGGCGCCAGCGTAACTGCCAGAAATGGGGTCGAGGCACCACCCAGATCGTTAGTGGTAAGGGTTTCGTTTGAGTTGGTGATTTTTATATTGACGCCGAAGGTAACTTTGCCATCAAAAGGCCGCGTTATGGCATTAATGCTACCGGTGGTACGTCCGTATTTGGTAAAGCGCACAAGGCCGGTGTTTTTGATGTTTCCAAAATTTATTTGGATAGAAGAGTTTTTATTACCTACCGAAGCCGTAAAATCATTATTATAGACAAAAGCTGTTTTATATAATACGCTTTGCCAGTCGGTATCGCCGGCGGGAGTGTTGGGGTCGCCGCCTACAAACGGTTTAGGCGTAACGCTGTTTAAAACAGGGTTACTGAAATTATTATTCCAATCAAAGCTATAGATCTCTCCATAACCCGCGGCGGGGTCCTGCCCGTCGTTAACTGAAGCTTGCCACAAGGCCCTACCTCTGTCTACCGAGTTCAGCATTTTAAACCGTAACGATTTTTCGGACTGGATTGAAGTACTGTTATTGAACTGGAACTGTACCTTACCCTCGGTGTTGCCGCCGTTTTTTGTGGTAACGATGACAACGCCGTTAGACGCGCGTGAACCATAAATTGATTCGGATGAGGCATCTTTTAATACCTGAACTGATGCAATATTTGAAGGCGACAGGTTTTGAAATACCTCTGGCCTGGTGGTAGGGATCCCATCAATAATATACAGCGGGTTATTGTTGCCCAAAGTATTGGCCCCCCTAATCAGGATCCTGCTGGTTGCACCATTGGCCGAGCCATCTTTTTCAATATATAAACCCGCAACCCGGCCCTGTAATGCCTGCATGGTATTTCCCGAACTATTGTTTTTTACCGGCGCTAAATCAACAACCGCAACCGCGCCTGTTAAATCTTTCTTTCTTTCAGAAGTGTAACCGGTTACAACTACTTCATTCAGCTTGTTTTCCGCGTCTTTAAATACTACGTCAAGTGTTTTGGTATCCGCAGTGATAGTAACCAGTATTGGTTTGGCACCTACATAAGAAAACCGCACCGACTGACCGTTTTTTACGGCGATACTGAACTTTCCGTTTGCATCTGATAGTGTTGATTTTTGGGTTTCAACAACCACTATAGTAACTCCGTCTATAGGTTTCGAGGAGTTATCTAACACAGTCCCGGTAATGGTACGGGATTGCGCATATCCTTCACTTATGAGCAGTATAAGGAAAGAACAAATAAGTAATAATTTTCTCATTGATTTTTGTTTAAGAGTAATTGGTTTGGTTAAAACATTTTGTTTATAAAGTCTTGGTATTCTTTAATTTTATAATCCGGGCAACCTCCTTTCTTTGTTGCAATAAAACCGCCCATCGCTATTGCATTTTTTAATAAAATTTCTGGTGATTCGCCACGGTAATGGTTGGCTATGAATGCCGCTAAAAAGGAATCGCCGCTGCCTATGGTATCCCTTACTTTCACCTCACGCCCGGCAATGTGATAGGCTTTATCTTCTTTATAATAAGAAGCGCCGAATTCGCCTTTGGTAACTATGATCTCAGGGACGTTAAAATGATCCTGGATAAATTTGATCTGTTCCGATTCCTTCCAGAATGAACCCCTGAACAGGCCCTGCACCATCTCAAGCTCGGCCTGGTTAAATTTTACGATGTTGGCTTTGTGCAGCAGATCGGCCAGCAGGTCACGGCTTATAAAGGGCGGCCTCAAATTAATGTCGAATACTTTGATAGCATCGCTTTCCAGCAGCTCAAACAAGGTGTTGCGCGATACGTTGTTCCTTGACGCAAGGCTGCCGAAAACGAAATAGGTTGACGGCCTGATCTGTGTTTTAATATGCTCGCTGTCATTAATAAAGTCCCAGGCTACAGGAAAAATAATCTCGTAGGATACCTCGTTGCCATTATTCATTTTGGCGATTACCTGGCTGGTTGGGTGTTCGGTGTCAGTTTGCAGCAGGTGCTTTTTTATGCCCCAGTTATCGAGCAGGTTTTCAAGCTTTTGGCCATCGGCATCATTACCAATTTTACTTACCAGGCTGGCGGGCATACCCAGTTTATTAAGGTGGTACGATACATTCAGCAATGCCCCGCCGGGCTGCGGGCCATCCGGCAAAACATCCCAAAGTATTTCGCCGTAGCAAATGGCCGGTGTTAAGGTATTTGTATGTAAGTTCATCATTGCAGATCCTGATTAATGCATTACCATATTAGTTTCAATTTGCTCCAGCGATCTGCCTTTTGTTTCGGGCATCAACCTCCACACAAAAATTAGCTGGCATATCATCATGGTGCCGAAAAAGGAAAATGTTATTGTTCCGCCAAGCTTTTCGGCGAAATATGGAAAGGAGAAAGCGATCAATGCCGCCATGATCCAATGGGTTGAGCTGCCCAGTGTCTGGCCTTTTGCACGTACCTGGTTTGGGAATATCTCCGAGATAAATACCCAGATAACTGCCCCCTGCGAAAACGCAAAGAATGCAATGAACAGCATCATATAAGCGGGAACGGCAAAGCCGCTCATGTTTCCTGAGTAAAAGGTATAGGCTACCAGGAACAGGGAAATGATTAAGCCAGCCGAGCCGATGAGCATCAGGATACGGCGCCCAACTTTATCTATCACATTAATAGCGATGAGCGTGAATACAAAGTTGATAGCCCCCAGGCCAACTGTTGACAGTAATGATGAATGAGCACCTAAACCTGCCATTTCAAATATGCGGGGTGCATAATAAATAATAGCATTGATACCCGAAACCTGGTTGAAAAAGGCAAACAGCACAGCTAATATTATAGGCGTTTTATATTGACCCGAGAAGAGGTTGCCGCCGGAAGCAGTATCATTTAAAGTTGAGTGTTTGATAGATGCCAGCTCCTGTTCACAGTTAAGCGGATTAATGATCCGTAAGATCCCGAGGGCCTTTTCCATTTCGCCCTTTTTAAGAATAAGCCAGCGCGGGCTTTCAGGTATAAAGTAGATCAGTATTAAAAACAGAGCCGAAGGGAAAGCCTGTACGCCAAGCATCCATCGCCATGAAGTTTCGCCAACCTGGCTGATAAGGTAGTTGGACAGATATGATATCAGAATGCCCAGCACCACGTTAAACTGAAACAGGCCCACCAGCCTGCCCCGGCGGTCAGCAGGTGAAACTTCTGAAATATAGATAGGCGCGGTAACCGATGAGATACCAACACCAAGACCGCCCAGTAACCTGAAAACCAGAAATGCATACCAGCTATCGGCCAGTGCAGTGCCCAATGATGATAGTAAATACGCCGCAGCTACAAAATAAAGCGTGTTTTTACGGCCAAACAGATCTGAAGGCCGGGCTCCTAACAATGACCCGATGACTGTTCCTATTAGTGCGATAGAAATCGTGAACCCATGCTCCACTACGGATAGGTGCCAGAATTGCTGGATAGATTTTTCAGCGCCCGATATTACAGCGGTATCAAACCCGAAAAGGAAGCCACCAAGGGCCACGACCATGGACCAGGCCAGGACGGAGTGTTTTCTCATAATAATTATAAAAGGTGTTATATTGGATTTATTGAGGCCAAAGTAGGGTAATGGGCCATGTGAGGGTTATTGATTTTGTATCAATAAAGTATAAAAATCAATCTTGTTTTATCTTATTGGTTTTCAGTTAGATAAAATAAAAAATGCGAAATTTGAAATTGAAATATTCGTTTATGTTACCTGTTACTTTCAATTTGGTTACATCACTCCGGTTGTTAGGTAGGTTGCCCGGCCCTATAAATTTGTTTTTCAGGAACGTTTATAGATATCTTTACTTTGTTTAATCCTAAAAGGGAAAAAATAAACCAATAATTAATCCTGTTTTATTACCTTTTTCTTCCAAATAATCTGAGCTTATGACCTTGCTTAATAAGTGGCATGCAAAAAACATAAGGACCGGTATCCTACTGATCGGTTTTATGATGCTTATTGCTGCCGGTTGTAAGCGGGCTGATAAAACATCACAGTATACGATAGGGTTTTCGCAATGTATTGGTTCTGATCTCTGGCGTCGCACGATGCTTGATGAAATGAGGATGGAACTTTCATTACACCCCGACGCCCAGTTTATTTATGCCGATGCGGACGGTAACAGCAGCAAACAGGTTGAACAGGTGAAAAAAATGCTGGACGATGGCGTCGATCTGTTGATCATATCACCCAACGAAGCGCAGCCCCTCACCGGGATAGTGGAGCAAACGTACAATAAAGGTATCCCGGTAATTGTGATCGACCGTAAAACATCATCAGCTTTATATACAGCTTATGTTGGTGCGGATAATTACCAGATAGGTAAAATGGCGGGTGAATATGCAGGTGCCCTTTTAAAAGGCAGGGGGAACGTTGTAGAAGTTATGGGGCTGCCCGGCTCGTCTCCGGCTATTGAGAGGGACCGCGGCTTTTCCGACGGTTTAAGGAAATACACTGACATTAATATAACCGACAGGATATATGGCGATTGGTTAAAGGATAGCGCTAAAAAACAATTGACCAGGATAGCGCCTGTTATAAAAAATGCAGATGTAATATTTGCACATAACGACGTAATGGCCCTCGGGACCAGAGAGGTGCTTGACAAATTTAAAATTCATGGCACCAAAGTGTTGGGCGTTGATGCCTTGCCCGGGCATGGAGGTGGCTTGCAAATGGTTGCTTCAAAAACTATCAATGCCAGTATGCTATATCCTACGGGGGGTAAAGAAGCAATTATGACCGCTTTCAGGATCCTGAATAAAGAGTCGTTTGCCAGGGAAAACCTGCTACAGTCGGTTGTTATTGACTCTGCCAATGTACAGTTAATGAAAATGCAATGGAGCAAGATCAGCAGTCAGCAGAAAGATATTGAACGGCAACGATCATTATTGACTGAGCAGCGTGAGGTGTACAACAGCCAGCAATTGGTTTTAAATGTAATTGTAATGTCGCTGGTGTTAGCTATTGTTTTTGGCGGTCTTGCATTTTACTGGCTCATGGAAAACCGGAAGATCAACAAAAGCCTGGAGGCAAAAAATAATGAAATTCTGCAACAGCGTAACCAGCTGATCGAGATGTCGGCAAAGGCTGAAGTAGCTACGGAGGCTAAATTGCAATTTTTCACTAATATTTCTCACGAATTCCGTACTCCGCTCACGCTTATCCTCTCGCCGGTAGAAGATATGATGAGTAATGAAAAGCTAAACCTGGTTGCAGGGAAAAGTCTGAAACTGATCCATAAAAACGTATACCGTTTGCTACGCCTGGTTAACCAATTGATCGAGTACCGTAAAATAGAATATGATAAACAACAGATCAATGTATCGCCCAATAATATTGTTGAGTTTGCCCGGGAGATCATCACCAGCTTTCAGGAAAATGCACAGAAACGCAATATCAGCCTGAGCCTGGTAAGCGATGAGCAACAGATAATTGTTTGGTATGATGTTAACCTGTTAGATAAGGTGTTTTTTAATATCATAGCTAATGCGCTGAAGTTCACCAGCGACAATGGCCGTATCCAGGTAAGTTTCAAAAACAGAGATGATAACTCCGTTGATATTGCCATCCAGGATAACGGGATCGGTATGGAGCCGCAGGACACCGCCCATGTATTTGAGCAGTTTTACCAGGCCGAAAACAGCTCTTCAGGAGGATCCGGATTAGGGCTTGCACTGTCAAAAGAAATCGTGTCCCTGCATCATGGCAGTATCGAAGTTAGGAGTAAAAAATGGGAAGGGACAACTTTTACCATTAACCTGCTGTTAGGAAATGATCATTTTGGCCAAACTTTGCATGAGCATATAAACACAAAACAAACAGATCTTGAAGAGCGGGCAAAAATTTATGTTACAGACCTGGCTGCACCTGTTACATTAACGGATGAAGGGCAAATATTCGGCACTCCAAGGGAGCAATCCATATTGATCATCGAAGATAATAAGGACCTGCTGAACTACCTGTGTGAAAAATTGGGAACTACTTATGAGATATTTACAGCGGATAATGGCACAAGCGGATTAAATGAAACCTTTGAGCGTGTTCCAGACCTGATCATATCTGATGTGGTGCTGCCGGGGATGTCTGGCAAAACGTTAACAGTAAAACTAAAAACTGATGTACGTACCTCGCACATCCCTATTATTCTTTTAACGGCACAAGGCAGTGTTGAACAACAGATAGATGGGATTACTTGCATGGCCGATGCCTACATTGTTAAGCCATTTAATTTTGATTATTTACTCGCGACCGTGAAGAATTTGATCAAAAGCCGGGCAACACTTAAAGAACATTTTACCAGCGATGTAAGTAAATCAACTGTACCTGTATCAAAAGCCCTTGACAAAAAATTCCTGAATGATTTTGCGGGTATTGTAGAACAGAATTTAGCGAATGAAAACTTTAGCGTTGATGAAATATGTAAACTGATAGGTGTTTCAAGAATCCAGCTTTACCGAAAGGTTAAAGCGTTGCTTGGCTGCAGCATCTCTGATTACATATTAAACCGCCGGCTAAAAAAAGCGAAATATTTGTTAATGAATGAAGGGTATCCGATATCCGAAATAACCTATATGGTGGGTTTCTCTACGCCAAACTATTTCTCCACGGTTTTTAAAGCAAAATATGGCTGTACGCCAAGTGAATATAAACGCAAGCAACAGCATTCATAGGTTTTATTTTCTGATCATTAACGAAGGAATAAACGTTAGCTATTGTATAACAAGATAACGCCGCATACACAGTTATTAAAACCTTTTTTGCCAATCCCTGTTACTCCTGCATCGAAACGGCCTGTTGAGTTTTCAATGATTAGATAAGATGGATAACCACACATCTACATAAGACGGATATTTACAGACAGCGCAAAAAGAAGATAGCTTTTCATGAAGAATAACTTATTACCTGACCTCTTCACACTAACCGCCATTTTTGAAGGAATGGAAGATGCGGTATTGAGCCATGATCTTGACTATATTATTTTAAATTGCAATACGGCTGCTGAAAAAATGTTTAGATGCCCGGCCCCGGTGTTGTTAGGGCAGAACATCCTTGGCCTGATCCCCGAAAGCGTCCGTCAGGAACAACTGGCTATTCTTGAACGTGTATGGTCAGGTGAAAGAGTAAACCACTTATATACTGTCCGCAACGACAAACTACATGTCGATTTTCCGGTATCACTTACCATTTCCCCAATAAAAAATGAAGAGGGGGAGGTTATTGGAGCATCACACATTATGCGTGATGTGACTGACGAAAGAGAGACAGAAGAGAAACGGGGCATGCTGGCTGCAATTGTTGAAAATTCTGATGATGCCATTATTAGCAAAACCCTTAACGGGATCATCACTACCTGGAACGGTGGTGCCGAAAAGATTTTTGGTTACCAGGAAAGAGAGACTATCGGTAAACATATATCTATTCTCATTCCTCGTGACAGGCTGTCCGAAGAGGATATCATCATTAAAAACATCAGGAACGGTAATAAAGTTGATCATTTTCAAACAGTTAGGCTGCGCAAAAATGGAAGCGCCATTGATATATCTCTTACAGTTTCACCGGTAAAGGACCGGCATGGAACCATTATTGGTGCATCAAAGATCGCCAGGGATATTACAGCCGCAAAAAAAGCCGAAACGGCTATCCGACACCAGGCGGAAAAATTGAAGATCCTGAATACTATAGGGAAAGCCATTTCGGAGAAACTTGATACCGAATCTATTCTGCAAAAAGTAACGGATGCCACTACACAAATTACCGGTGCCACTTTTGGCGTATTTTTTTATAATACCATCAATCAGGACGGCGAAGCCTATATGTTGTACTCTTTGTCGGGCGCACCAAAAGAGGCATTTGAAAATTTCGGAATGCCCCGGAATACGGCAGTTTTCCATCACACATTTAGCGTTGAAGGCGTACTAAGGGTAGATGATATAACGAAAGACCCCAGGTATGGACAAAATGCGCCGTATTTTGGAATGCCCGAGGGGCATCTGCCGGTAGTAAGCTACCTGGCCGTGCCGGTTATAAGCAGTTCAGGCAATGTTGTTGGTGGCTTATTCTTTGGTCACCCGGAAGCTGGGGTTTTCCTGCAGGAGCATGAAGACATCGTGGTTAGCCTGGCTTCCCAGGCGGCAGTGGCACTCGATAATTCCAGGCTGTTTACAGAAGTAAAAGAGCTGAGTCAGAAAAAAGATGAGTTTATCGCTTTGGCTTCCCATGAATTGCGAACCCCTCTCACTTCTATGAGCGGTTTTTTACAACTGCTGGAACGAAAGGTAATTGATGTACACCAGCCTTTTGTTGCAAAAGCAATAACCCAGTTAAAAAAGCTGAATGCCCTGATCAATGACTTGTTTGATATCTCAAAAATACAATCCGGAAAATTGCAGTTTTATTTTGAAGAATTTGATTTTGCGGAGCTTATCAAAGAAAACCTTGAAGCTATCCTAGAAGCATACACATCACATGAAATTTATTTCGAAGAAAGTGGAGAAATGATTTTAGAAGGGGATAAAATGAGGCTGGATCAGGTACTAACCAATTTGGTCACCAACGCGATCAAATATTCGCCGGAATCTGATAGAATTGAAGTATCAGCAAAAAGGTCAGAAACGGAAATTCAGGTATCTGTTAAAGATTACGGTATGGGCATCAATGAGGAAAATATCAGCCACATATTCAGCCAGTTTTATCGTGCAAAAGATGTAAACAGTAGCATTACTGGCCTGGGCTTGGGGTTATATATTACCAAAGAGATTATTGAACGGCATGGGGGCCGCATTTGGGTAGAAAGTGAGGCCCGGATGGGATCGACTTTTTTCTTCGTGTTACCGCTAAAAAAACGAAACAGCGTTAATAGCCACCTCCGAAAAAAAGAAGAAGAGAGGGTCTGAAGTTGTGCTTTTCCATCAATTAAGGCATCAGGCTTTGCACTCAATATATGCCAGCAGGCAAATGTTAACATACAACACCGATTTCTTAAGCCATTTGTATATGTCAACAGCCCGATTTTTATAGGTATCCTATAATAGGGTAATTCGAATTTGTACTTTTTTACATCTTTACGCTATAGTTAAATTGCGGCCGGTGGACTTGCCTGTTCGCGGAAATTCCTGGTGAGTGTGGTGAGTTGTCTTTTAAGCACGGTGGCCTGCTTCTTTAGTCCTTTGAGTGTCTCTTTGCTGTTCCGGGTATCCGCCGTGGTTGAAAGAAGTGCGATGGCCAGTTCATTGTCATGCCAGTCGCCGATGGCTGCCTGCACCAGGTCAAGATAAGGTTCATTAAAAGTGAGGTCCAGTTCCGGGCCAGCGAGGGGGTAATTATAAAGAAGTACCTTCAGTTGTTTACGGCAGGTATGCAATTCCTCATTAAAACGGGGGCGGCTTAAGGCTGCAGCAATAATTTCCAGTCGTTGCCTGTAATATAGGGAGAGGTGATGTTTACTGATCGGCCTGATCCGCTTCAGCAGTTTGCGGCGTGTTTTTCGGAGCCAGGCCCGGTGCTGATCCTTATCGGTGTTAAATGCCCGGGTGGTGATTTTCATGATTTGCTCTTGCTCCCGGATAAAATTGGTGTTTTCACCAACTGCTTTGCCCAATTCCTGGTTTATATAGGCATTCCTGATTTCGCCGGCCTGCTTAAATATCTTACGAACAGGTTTGAAGCGTTTCTCCAGCACAGCATCCTTTGCCGCGCTGTCTCCCAAGATCAAAAGCGCCCGTAGTTTTTTTACCCCGGTGCGAAAACGATGCAAATCTTCCTGTTCGCCGTTTTTGACAAAAGAGCGGAGATGGCGTTTCATGGTTCGCCATGTCTTAATTATAAACTTCTTTTCCGTCTTCTTTTTCATAGCCAGCGGCATAAAAAAGGATGCCACATATTCAAAAATACGGCTAAAACGACAAATTTGGTGCTAAAAATCGATCTAATTAATCCAATATTATTACATACAAATCACCGGCCGTACAACAGCATGGGATGCTTGGTGAGGCAATGATAGAAATAACAATCATTGCTCACCTGCTATGTTTTGGATTGCCTGTGCCCGATGTCTGGATAGTTTTAACCGGAACTTTATCATATTGGGCCAGGCAACTGTCTAGTGGTTTACCCAGGTTGTGCACACAGTCGCAAAAAACCTTACAAGCCTCCGGTTTGGCATTTCCGGTACATCCATTATTGCATTCCATTAATGAATTGCCCGGACGGATATCATATACGAACTGGTTAATTACTATTACTGCGGCTATTGTTGCAAAAACGTCTCCAAAAAACATGAACGGAAACTTATTACTCTGCATTTCGGGTTGCGTTGTATGGCTGTTTTTTTGCTTGAATGGCAAAATGAATTTTAAACGGTCATAATCCCACCCCAGCAAATATAAGTTGGCAAGTACCATTAAGGTGGTGATGCGGGTGCCTTCAAACCTGACGGCATAGGCCAGTATGCAGATGTTCAGTATAATCGGGAAATAGATTAGCGCCCCGAGGAGCCGAGTACGGGGAATCAATAACAGGATAGCGGCTGCAACCTGCAAAATGCCAATAAAAGTGTAATAATAACCTGTATGGTGCAACGCTTCTAAATAATGGCCCATTGGTTGGTTGGCCGATAAACCACTGGCGAACCGCTCACCCATAATTTTAACACTACCGGCAATAAAAAAACCGGCCGCCAGCATTATCCTGTTAAAAGTAGCAAAAAGCTGCATCCATTTATTTCCTTTTGCCAAAGAGTGCAATTGATCGAGTGTGGTAGAAACGCGCATGATTACCTGTAATTTATGTTTATAAAAGTACTTTGAAGTGCAAAGTTACTGAAAATAGATTGATATTTGCAAGAAGCAAAAAATCCCCTTAACGTTAACTAAGAGGATTTCTTTTTCTGTGGCACCAACAGGGATCGAACCAGCGACACAAGGTTAAATAAAGAATTTTTATTTGACTCGCCTGTAGATTTCTACAGATTGGCCATTTGTAGCACTATTAATCACCTGGGTATATTGGTCATGACCATTCATCGTAACTTTAACAGTAAATTTGTTACCCTGAAGAAGCCGGTAATTTGATATTTGCTCTTCTTCCCTAAGCGTATCATTACTAAAAGTAAATACCCCGGTGCCAAACCCATTTTTAAAGATGGTTTTTTCCTTGTTTTGAGCGAGCCTGTGGACGAAAATAAAATGCCCTCTCCAAAATATTTTATACTGCGTTACATCAGTTGGGATTGTGTCTTTGCCTTTTATCGTGTAGGTTTTTTCCATTTTCCACAAGCCGTCAAGTACTGAGCTATCCGCCTGTGGGAGTTTTTTATAATCTTCCTTCAATGCATATTTTATACCTTTTACCGTGGCAAAGTCGGGAATCACTTGGCTATAACCATCAGGTTTTTTTGTAACCTCAAGATTGTACGTTAGGGATGAGTCGAGCGCTCTGCTGGTGTAAATACTATGTTCTTTAAGTCGGTTAGCCGAGTCAAGTGTATAAGTGCCCACACCAAACCCAACAGATGAATCAGGAACTATACTGGCGTATAAATAATTATGATCTGTGTAGATTTTAATTTGCGTTCGTTTAATAACAGAGTCTTTGCCTCCTCGATCAAGCACTTGTTTTTCAAGTTCATATACACCCGAGAGGCCTGCCTCGGACGGCTTATCTTTTTTCTTACATCCAAAAATCAGGAAGCTAAATAAAGCTGCGAAAACTAAAATCTTATTCATAATGCTTAAGGTTTAATATGATATAAAGCTTTACTTCGTCTGGTAGCGGTTTTATTTGGCGGGCGACAACTTCTTGGTAAAAGAGCCAGGTAAAGACAAAATAATGCCTAAAATTTTATCACCATAAATAATGCAATTGGTTACATAAACTTACAAATAATATATATCATAAACAATTTGTTAGTGAATTATTAAAAGCCTGTTAATGAATTATTTAAAAAGAGGTAAGGCCCTTTAATTAAATACGGAACAATGAGAATCAATATTTAGCCGGAGAGAAAAAGATGCCTTTAAACGGGAAGAAGGCCATTTTCTTATCGAAAAATGACTTTCTTCTTTCTGTGGTGGCTACTATACAAATGTCGAACCATTTCCTGGCTGATTTGCGTTGAATAGCGAATTTGGACTTATAAATGATGGGGTTCAAATTAATAACATTCAAATAAAATCGCGCTGTCAGGATAAAAAACCTATTCTTTTGAGTTAATTTATCTCAGTGAAAATAAAAGTTGACTAACGTTAACTAAATTATGTTTTGATATGCCAGTTAGTTTAAACCATGGCTTTTAAATTCATTGGGACTCATGCCAGTTTGTTTTTTAAACAACCTGGAGAAATACGGAGGATTCTCAAAGCCTAACTTGTAGGCAATTTCGGCGACAGTGGAATCTGTTCCTGTCAACATATTTTTAGCTTCTGAAATTAAATAAAGGTGGATTAGTTCCAATGCTGTTTTACCGGTTTCCTGTTTAAGCAAATCGCTCAGATATCGGGGTGAGAGGTTTAGCTCACCAGCCATGTAATTTACCGTAGGTAGCCCCTTATCGTTCATAAGGCCTTTTTCAAAATATGAGGTCATTATTTTATTGAACCTGGACACCGTGGTGCCGGATAATGGTTTTCGGTCGATGAATTGCCTTCTATAAAAGCGCTCCGAGTATTTAAGGATAGAATCAATATGGGTAAGTATGATGGCCCTGCTGAATTCATCCCGGTTATTATGATATTCCGTTTCGATTTTTCGATATAATTCCCAGATAGTTTTTTCTTCTGCAGGTGACAGATGCAATGCTTCGTTTGCTTCATAGTCGAAGAAACTATATTTCTTGATCTCATCGTGGAGTGGGTGTCCAATTAAGAAATCCTCATGAAAGGAAATATTAAAACCATTTTCCTCCAACTTAATATCTCTCATATCTACAACCTGTCGCGGTTTAATAAAAGACATTGAACCCAGGTCATGATCGTATTTGGTTTTTCCATATTGTATCACACCCGATTTCATTTTTTTGAACGCAATCAGATAAAAATCACAGGTATAACTTATATCGTTTTTGAAAGTTGTACTGTCGCACATCATTACGCTGATCAGCGGATGTTCAGGTGGTGCAAATCCTAAAATGCGGTGCGCCTCACTAAGACTTTTAAAATGGTTCATAACAACCGAAATTACTTAATAAAACTATGAAGTGCTTCGTAAGCATTGTCTTGAAATGCAATGTTCTTTAAATCAGGAAAAATTGGCCCTTGTTCGACCATAACTCCCGTAACTTTTCCTTCCTTACTACCATAAAATTCACCACTTTTGAAGTTTGGGTTATTCAATGCTGCAATATAACGTGCAGCGCCTTTTTTAATGCCATGAATCATTCCAATAAGAGGCATTACAATAGGCGCGAAAACGTATTTGAACAAAAATTTGGTCATAGTCGGCAAGTTGTCATATCCTGCCGTACCACGTGTATTACCGGGACTAACGCTAATAAATTTTATTTCGGGATATTTGCGGGCATTGGCTGATGTCCAAAGGGTCCCGATATATTTAATATACCCATATCCATAGGCTTCACTGGCATCTAATTTCACTTCAGAAAAGGAACCATTAAGAACAGAAATAAGTTCAGGTACTGAGTTAGTCTTTAGACTTGGTTTCTTCATAATACCTTTAATCCCTCTTGCTCCCTCTGAGCTTACATATAAAACTTCATTGTTTAATTTACCGGCTTTAATCATCTCATCAACCAATACCACATGGCCCAATAAATTCGTAGCGGCGATATTAGTCATACCTGTTGATGTAATTACCAGCGGGTCATTCCCTCCTTGTCCGCCCGCATTTAATATCAAAGCATCTATTGGGTATTTGATTCCCTTCACCGCAGCTCTTACTGAATCCATGTCACTTACATCCAGTATAATAACTTCAAAAATGGACCGTCCCGTTAAGCTTTCCAAATCTTGTTTGGCCTCTTCTGCTTTCTGACGGTTTCTGCACCCAAGGTATATCTTTTCTGTTTCATTGATCAAGGCCAATTGCCTTGCAGCTTCTTTACCTAAGCCTACATTTGCCCCTGTAATTAAGATACTTCTATTTTTTGTCATTGCTATTTATGTTAAAAAGTATGACACAAAATTATCCCGATCAATACTTGAGCGGCGTATACAAAACTCAGGAAATCAGATACATTTTTACGGAATTAGAATTGAGAAGTTTGAGGCTGCGTTTATGAATCAATAAAGCATCTGCTGTTGAACTTGGCCAATTAAAGAAACAAGGCTATGGAGCATAAAATAAAACGTTCGCAAGTGTTTGGCAACTTGCGAACGTTTGTGGTGGCTACTATGCAAGTATCCAACCATTTTCTATCTGATTTGCGTCCAATAGCGAATTTAGAATTGTAAATTCAGGATGGAAATTGGGCTGTTTTATATAAATCGTTGACAAACATTAATCACATTAAGAGAACAAAGAGAACAGATTAAGTGAGGTAGATCTGTCGAAGAAAAATTATAGTCTCAGAAAGCAAACTCCACTCTGGCTGCTAAATAACGACTGTCACCTAAAGTGTTTGGTTGTTGCAGCAGATATTGCCCACGTTTATCATAAGCGGCAAATAAGGAAATGGACATGTTGGTAACCGGGGTATAGGATAATTTGAGATCATACATATCTGACACATGCCGTGCTGAATTTGATGAAGGGAATAATAGCAACCCATTAGCCAAATACACTCCGTCACTTATGGATTCCCGCCAGAATTTATAATAGCCTAAAGCTAATGCCAACCTCGTATTGAATGGAATTTCTAATTTTTCATGTACAACAATCATGTTGGAAGATCCGACATTATCCATATACCCATAATAAACACCCCTGGGATAAATCGGGTTGAAGGTTTGAAGTTTATTATCATCCAGGCTTTGGTCACCGCTGGAGATGGCGCAATTAAGGGAAAATACTGGCTTAAATTTTATGTCTTGAAATTTGTAAGAAATTGATTGTACAATTTTCCAGGCCAGGATAGGGCCGTTACTGAAATGGCCAAATTGAAAACTGCCTTCAGAATAACCACCCAAATTACCTGTTTGAAACCATGCATCTGCCCCAACGGTACTTCTGTATTCATGACCAGTCCCTTGATTAAATTGAGCGGCATCCCTGTCAATAAAAATATAGAATGCATCAATTTTATTGAAGAATTTATTCGCCCTTGTTTGGGTCATCCACGCCCCCCCCCCAATTTTTTGCGATTTATTCAATCGGTCATCGAAATAACTGGGGTTATTTTGGATAGCTTCCATTAAAAACGCATCAATTTTGGTGTTTCCGTGTTCAAAAATTAATTTTCCACCGGCGAGTGAAAATCTGACGTTTACATCACGCAGATCCAGAAGAGAACCTATTCCATAAGTTAGCTCTTGTTTTCCAAGTCGCAATTTTAAGTGAGAATTATTAAAAGCATCGAATGCAAATTCTGCAAACGCCTGGTTAACGGCCAGCTTGTTTTCATCTACTACAGGACGAGGGCCGCCGTTTCTTCCTATGACCAAACTGTTTTCGATTTCTGAAAAAAATCTAATTGAATGATTCCACCTTACATCAGCGTGAAGTAATAATCGATGTAATGAATACCCATTATTATCCTGGGTACCCAATCCCCATAAGTAATTCTTATAATTTTCATACCCCTCACGAAGCGTTCCACCCACACTGATAAATCCTTTACCATCGCGGATAGGGTTGTGCTTAATCCTTTGAAGAAAATCCTGTTTACCTATTGTGTCTTTGGATTCAGGCCAATATTCTTCAGCGGCGTCCGGCAGATGCCCGGTCGGTAGGGAATCCTGGGAAACCTGGGCATTGGTAGAAAACGAAATTGCAAATAAGGGGATAAAAAACCAAAGAATTGCTTTCACTGTCATACATATGTATGGCTACAAAAATGTTTTATATGAAAGCAAAGAACGATGATAAATGACGAAAAAATCTATAGACAAATGTCAACAGAAGCAAGGCAGAAAAGGCTGTTAATTTTGAGAAATACCTTATTTTTTTATGGTTTGATTCCGTACCCGGCTTAATGTATCTTTCGTAATGCCGAGATAAGACGCGATCATATGTAACGGAAATCTTTGTAGAAAATCAGGGTGACAACTAACAAATTCGGTATAGCGTTTCTCCGCGGTAAAGCTAATTGATGAGGTTATTCTTTTTTGAGTGGCAATCATGTGTCTTTCGTCTAATTGTGTTATCATTTCATTGAAAGCTGGAAACTGCCGTACCAATTTCATACCATCTTCTCTGTTAATAAGCAACAATTCGCTATCTTCCCAGGCTTCGATATTGTAGATAGACGGAGATAGCGTAGACCAACTTTCCCTGTCTCCAACCCACCAATTCTCAATACCCAGTTGTACGGTGTGCTCTATGCCTTTTTCATCAACCATGTACTGTCGGATGGCGCCCTTGGTAATAAAAGCGAAGGTTTTGCATACATCGCCTTGTTTCAACAGATATTGTCTTTTCCTTATTTTTTTCGGTATAAAAGCTTTTTTAATCCCTTCGAATTCACTTTCTGAAATAGGCTTGGATATATAGCTATTTATATATTTTAAAAGTGCTTCAAACATTGTTTGATAAAATATTAATTGTACACGCACGTACATCTAAGTGCGGCACGATAAGTTAGCCTGACTGTCTCATTGGTAATAAATAATCTCATTCCAATGATATACGAATAAAATTACAACAAATATCTATCCAGTATAACTTCCTGCTACTATTTCTTTACTTACATTATACTAATTTTGAGCAATTTTCAATGTATCAGCCAGGTAGATTTATGAGTCTCAATATGCAATTCTCAGGGTTTGAATATTTTCGCGATTATATTACCAAATATTCAACGACGCCGCTGACGAATAAGCAGTTTGAATTGCTGAGTGCAGCTTTTCAGCCCAAATTTTTGAAAAAGAAACAATACTTCCTTCAGGAAGGCGAAGTATGCAATTACTATGGTTTTATTACTAAAGGTGCCATGCGACAGTATAGGGTTGATGAAGGGGGAATGGAGCGTATTGTCCACCTGTCTATTGAGAATTGGTGGGTGGGAGATCGGGAAAGCTGGGTGATGCTTACGCCATCTTTATATAATATTGATGCATGGGAGGATACAGAATTACTTCTTATTAAAAAGGCCGATACCTTAAAGCTTGTTCAGGAAATACCCGCGTGCAATGAAATGGTAAGAAAAATGGATGAAATGCATGCAATCGCCGCTCAAAAGAGAGCTAATGCTTCCATAAGTCTTTCAGCTGACGAACGATATATCGATTTTGCTTATCACTACCCTCAAATCGTAAAACGTTTCCCGCAGCATATCATTGCTTCCTATCTCGGCATTACAAAAGAAACATTAAGCAGGGTTCTTCGCAGGGTAATAAAAAAATAATTCCTCTTCTGGTTTGTTGATATTTGTCAACGATTCTTTTCGCCAAAAGTCATCGTTTTTAGTTTGTTGCTGATTGCACTTTTACATCAGCAAAATCAATGTCAAACAATTAAATTCAAAAACGATGGACAAAAATCCTAAAGCAGGGTTAGATGCCCTGCTGACACCACAAAACTGTGTACTGATCTTAATTGATCATCAACCTTTTCAATTTGCAGCGTTAAGAAGTCATGATTCACAAACAATCATTAACAATGTTGTTGGACTGGCTAAAACCGCAAAAGTGTTTGGCGTGCCAACACTTTTAACCACAGTTGTTGAAGAACGGGGTGGTTATCTGCTCAAGCAACTACAGGATGTATTCCCGGATCAGAAGCCTATTAACCGGACATTCATCAATACCTGGGAAGATGGCCGTGTGGTAGACTGGGTAAAGCAAACAGGAAGAAAAAAAGTTGTAATAGCTGCCTTATGGACAGAAATATGTCTTGCATTCCCGGCGATACAAGCTGCAGGTGAAGGGTACGAGGTATATGCGGTAACAGATGCTTCCGGTGGCACCAGTTTAGAGGCCCATGAAGTAGCGGTGCAGCGGATGGTTCAGGCGGGTGTTACTCCAATTACATGGATGGTTTTTGGAGCAGAACTGCAGCGTGACTGGGCACGTTTGGAAACCGTTCCTGGTATAGGCCAGGTCGGTATGGAACATCAAGGCAATGTAGGAACTAATTTCCTATGGGAACAACAACTTCTTGATACCCAGCCACAAAGTAAGTAATACCCCAATATTTTCCAGGAATAAATTACCAATTAAAATACCAGCATCCCGATTTATCTCAGGATGCTGCATTATTATGTATGAAAAAACAAATCAGTTTCTCAACACAAGGTCACAGAGCGGATATTGGCGAGATGGTTATTTACCGGATATTACCCAATCGATATGCAGAGGCGGTGGGCCCCTTTGTTTTTCTTGATCATCTGGCCCCTATAAAACATTCCACCGATAAGCCCAAAATGAAAGAGGGAACGAGCGCACACCCTCATCGCGGTATTGCAACACTAACATATGTTTTGAGTGGTGAAGGAGAACACTTTGACAGTCGTGGCAATCATGCAAAAGTTTATTCCGGCGGCGTACAATGGATGAAAGCCGGTAATGGAATCATTCATGATGAGACGATGAACCCTGACTCCCAAACGGGGAACCCTGAAATGCACGGCTTTCAATTCTGGATTAACCTGCCTTCGAACATTAAAAAGGAAGATCCGGAATATCTGTCTATTAATGCAAATGAAGTTCCGCAAATGCAGTTGGGCGAAGACAATGGTTGGCTGAAAGTCATTGTCGGGCGATATGAAGAACTTGCTTCAAAAATTCCGGATTACTCGAAACAATATCTATATCATATTCAGCTTAAGGAAGGAAAGCAGTTCTCTATGTCAACTGAGAAAGAGTTGGAGTATGCTATATTTCTCCCGGCACATGATTTGACGATCAATGATACAAAATTCGTCGCCGGTGACTTTATTGAATTTGACAGGGAAGAAGGAACAATAGAACTTACTAACACCCACGAGGGCGACGTGGATATCATTTTGTTCGGTGGCGAAAAATATGCTGAGCCAATTCTTGCTCAGGGGCCGTTCGTAATGAATACGATGTCGGAAATTTCAGAAGCATATAATGACTTTCATTCGGGTAAATACGATAAAGTAGTATACGTCAAATAGATTTTTTGAGGATCAAGCAGAAAAATTGTGGGGGAATAAAAAAAGTGTTTGCTTTGTGGATATAAAACACAACAGGCATCCACTTGTCATCAGCATACGAAACCCTCGTCCGTTTAATCCTACCAGAAGGCCTTTTAAACTATTTTGAACTTACAGATGTTCATTCCTCGGAGAAGGGTCAATTGAATATCTATCTTGAAGAAAAGAACCTGGTGCCATCGGGTTATGATAAATCACAATTAGAGTCGAAAGGCTTCTTGCCGGAGACGGCAATTCAGGATTTTCCTATTCGTGGCCATAAAGTAGCCTTGTGTATAAAAAGACGCAGATGGGAAGTAAAGGCGAGCGGGGAGATCATCACAAGAGATTGGGATTTGGTAAGAAAAGGGGCGCGAATGACAACGGAATTCGGCATTTTTTTAAAAGGAATATTTAGATAATCACCCGATCAGCAGCCATTTATTAGGCCGGTTATACCAGGTAGACGGCAAGCAGCTCGGGCAGCAATACAAAGACCACCTAAGTGATTTCCACAGCTGGGATCAAAAAGAGCATGCAGAGGACTGGATGCTGTTTGCAGATAACATAGGCCCTTATCTGAGTATAGATGAAACCGCGTTAAGCAACGGGGAGCTCTATACCATCGTGACTAACAAACAGGCCAAAGGGAACAAAAAAGCTATAGTGGCGATGATCAAAGGCACACAGTCTGAACAGATCATAGCTGCGCTGGAGAAAATACCCTTAAGGTCAAGGAATAAGGTAAAGGAAGTAACGATGGACATGGCGGCTAATATGATCAAAGCTATCCGCAGGTGTTTTAATTATGCTGTGCGTGTGGTAGATAGGTTCCATGTACAAAAGCTGGCTTATGATGCTGTACAGGAAGCAAGAATAAAGTATCGCTGGGAAGCTCTTGATGCGGAAAGTGAGCTGATTGAACAGGCCCGGAAAAACAAACAACCCTATCAGCCCGAAGTATTTAGTAATGGCGATACTTTAAAACAATTACTGGCCCGAAGCCGCTACTTATTGTTCAAACACCGGTCAAAATGGACACTATCTCAAAAAGAGCGGGCTGATCTGCTTTTTACCAGATATCCGGAATTACTTAAAGCTTATGATCTTGCCATCGGTTTAGGTAAGATATTTACAACCTGTAAAACCAAAGTGATAGCCTTTAAAAAACTGGCTATCTGGTATAATGATGTGGAAACGGCAAATATTGACGCTTTTAAAACTGTAGCCAGATCTGTTCATCAACATTATGAATCTATCTTAAACTTCTTCGACAACAGAAGTACAAACGCATCTGCAGAATCTTTCAATGCGAAGGTGAAAGCTTTCAGGGCAACTTTAAGAGGAGTCAGAGACACTTCCTTTTTTCTATTCAGACTCGCTAAAATCTATGCATGACTTTTATCCCCCCCCAACTTTTCGGTCTGATCCTTTTTTGATCACCAATCGATTAGGTATAAAAAAGAACTGGACAGAATCGGAATTAACCGATCTGTCCAGTAAGGTGGTACCAACTGGGATCGAACCAGTGACACAAGGATTTTCAGTCCTTTGCTCTACCATCTGAGCTATGGTACCAAACCGTTCCCGTGTTTGGGGAGTGCAAATGTAGCCTTTTTTTTATGTTTGAAAACTTTTTTTTGAAAAAAGTTTCTGTTCGCCCCCTGGTTTTAAATAATTGTACAGGTAATCAGCTAATTAATTTTCAAATATTTTTTCAATCCCAAAACATTTTGCGCTTTAAACAATTCATTTAACTTTGAGAAAAAATACTATGCACGCATAATGATTGCTCAGCTTATATTTATTATCATCCTGGCGGTTGCCGTTTACTTCTTCGGCAAGAACGTGTCTAAAATCAGGCGCAATATTTTGCTGGGTAAAGACACGGATCGTAACGACCAGCCGGCCCTGCGCTGGAAAGTGATGGCCAAAATTGCCCTTGGCCAAACCAAAATGGTTAAACGCCCCGTAGCGGCGGTAATGCACTTTTTTATTTATATTGGTTTTATTATCATCAATCTTGAAGTGCTGGAGATCATGATTGATGGGATCTTTGGATCGCACCGCATTTTTGCGCACCCGCTTGGTGGCTTGTATGGTTTTTTAATAGGCGGTTTCGAGATGCTTGCAGTGTTGGTACTTACGGCATGTATCGTTTTCCTGTGCAGGCGCAATGTTGTGCATCTGAAACGCTTTACGGGGACAGAAATAACTCAATGGCCAAAATCCGATGCGAATTACATCCTCATTACCGAAATATTGCTCATGACCGCTTTTCTGACCATGAATGCGGCCGATTATAAATTACAACAGCTGCATTTTGGCCACTATATTACAGCCGGAAGCTTTCCGGTGAGTTCATTGTTGGCGCCGTTACTGCCTGGTAGCGCTTCGGCATTGGTAATTACCGAACGGGTTTGCTGGTGGTTTCATATTGTAGGAATCTTGTGTTTCTTAAATTACCTGCCATATTCAAAGCATTTTCATATCCTGCTGGCTTTCCCCAATACATACTATTCAAACTTGAACCCTAAAGGGAAATTTACCAATATGGCATCGGTTACTAATGAGGTTAAGGCCATGCTTGATCCATCATTCGTCCCTGAAAATAATGGCGAGCCCGCCCGTTTTGGTGCAAAGGATGTAACTGACCTTACCTGGAAAAACCTGATGGAGTCTTATACCTGTACCGAATGCGGCAGGTGTACTTCGGTTTGTCCTGCAAATATTACCGGCAAATTGCTATCGCCGCGCAAGATCATGATGGATACCCGCGACCGGATTACGGAAGTCGGCAATAACATTGATAAGCACGGTAAAGACTACCAGGATAATAAATCATTGCTTGACAATTACATTACCCGCGAAGAGCTCTGGGCCTGTACCAGTTGCAATGCCTGTGTGGAAGCTTGCCCGGTAAACATCAATCCGCTGGAGATCATAACAGAAATGCGCCGTTATATTGTAATGGAAGAATCGCAGGCCCCGGCAAGCCTCAACAATATGTTTGGCAACGTAGAAAACAACGGCGCCCCCTGGAAATATAGCCAGGCCGACAGGTTTAACTGGGCGGAGGAATAGTTTTACAGATCATAGTTAATGGTTTATAGATCATGGCTGTGAAGGGAAATAAAAATAATTAACAATGGTCCATGGACTATCGACCATAAATAAAACCATGAGCTATGAACAATGAACCATTGGCCATCCCAACCATGGCCGAAATGGCTGCACAGGGAAGGGAGCCTGAAATATTGTTTTGGGTAGGGTGTGCCGGCAGCTTTGATGAACGTGCCCGTAAAATTACCCGCGATATTTGCAAGATATTACAGCATGTGGGTATTAGCTACGCAGTGTTAGGTACAGAAGAAAACTGCACTGGCGACCCGGCTAAGCGGGCTGGTAATGAATTTTTGTTTCAGATGCAGGCCATGATGAACATCCAGGTGTTGGATGGCTATAACATCAAAAAAATAGTTACCGGTTGTCCGCATTGTTTCAATACCATAAAAAACGAATACCCTGGCTTGGGGGGTAATTATGAGGTGATTCATCATACACAACTTATTCAACAGTTAATTGATGCCGGTAAGCTGAAAGCCGAAAACGGTGAAAGTTTTAAGGGTAAAAAGATCACCTATCATGATCCTTGCTATTTGGGCCGGGGAAACGGCGTCTACGAGGCTCCGCGGGCAGCGCTGGAGATATTGGATACTGAGTTGGTGGAAATGAAACGCTGTAAATCAAATGGTTTGTGCTGTGGTGCCGGTGGTGCCCAGATGTTTAAGGAGCCTGAGCCCGGTATAAGGGATATCAATATAGAACGTATTGCTGATGTTATCGAGACTAAGGCCCAGGTGGTAGCCGTTGCTTGTCCGTTTTGTATGACCATGCTTACCGATGGCGTAAAAAACCAGGATAAGGAACAGGAGATAAAAGTTTTGGATATTGCGGAGATCACGGTTAGGGCTAACGGGTTATAAACCTTTTGTCCTGAAATAATGCAACGCATTCTTCAGGCTGTCGAATTTGGTGGCGCTCATGTTATGAACCGGTAAACCAAATGTAGTGGCCATTGAGTCGATATTGCCATTAGGGTCTTCGTAGGTTTGTACAATAATATCATCAGTTTGCGTATTGAATTTTAATATCCCTGTAGTATCGCTGGCCAGATAATCAACATTGGTTAATCGGTGCAGGTTAAAAGAAAAATATTCCTGTTTACCCTGTTGATAAGTTTTCCTCACACGTAAAAAATAGTCGTTAGTAAGGGTTATCTCCCACTTTTTGAGTTTGATATCAGGCGCGGGATTAAATGAGCTGTTGAGGCATTTATTGCTCCAGTTTAACCATTCCTGTTCGCTCATTTCGGCTTTAAAACCGTAATTTAGCGCAATAAGGGCTAAAATTGATGTAATGAGCGCGGTTTTTCCAATTGATGGCAGAATTGATATTTTCATGACAACAAAATGTAACCCGAAGTTAATAAATTGATACTTTTGGAAATGAAATTTTCTCCACAGTCAAGAGTTTGGATCTATCAGTCGGACAGGAAATTAACCGACCAGGAAGTACAACAGATTCAGCCTGAGCTGGACAAGTTTGCTACCGGGTGGACGGCTCACAATAACCAGCTGAAAGCCAAAGGTGAGGTTAGGTACAACCGTTTTTTTATTTTGATAGTTGATGAAAGCCAGGCAGGCGCCAGCGGCTGTTCTATTGATAAATCGGTTCATTTTATGCAGCAGGTGCAGCAGCATTTAGGCATCAATCTTTTCGACAGGTTTAATTTGGCTTATCGCGAAGGTGAGGAAGTGCTCTCACTGCCACGCCGTGATTTTGAGGCTAAGCTGAAAGATGGTAGCATCAATAAGGAAACGGTTGTTTACAATAACCTGGTTCAAAATTTAACCGAACTTGAAACTAAATGGGAGGTGCCGTTTAAAGATAGCTGGCATATTCAGTTATTTCGCGACCTGGTAGCCAGTTAATTAACCGGCTATCCAAATTTTTTAAATTTACTGTGCTTAAGCCATGCAAATGTTTACCTTTGGCACAAAATTTAGATATAAATCATTTATACTGATACTTTATAAATAAGCTATAAAAATGAAAGGCTTCATCTCAACCAAAACTTACGGATTTTTAAACTACGTTGTAGCCCTGTTAATGATCTCAACTTTGTGGACTTTTGGTGGTACCCTGCATGTTGGTGGCGCTGCTTTATTCCTGCCTCTGATAATTGGCTGGCTGCAGTTGATCATGGCTATCTTCGCTAAAAACGAAATGGGTTTTATCAAACAATTCCCGATGGTTATGCACAATGTAGGTGACGTAATTATGGGCTCGTTCCTGTTTTGCTCGCCTTGGGTTTATGCTTTTTCTGATAAAATGGTTTTACCTCAATTAGTTTTTGGTGCTTACCTTTTAATTGTAGGTTGCTTTACCAAAGGGTCACCATTCATTAACCCACAGGTTGAAGAAGATCACGGCGTAAGCTATAATGCTTAATCCTTTTTCCCGAAAAGATATAAAACAAAAGAGGTGCTCATTTGAGCACCTCTTTTGTTTTATATGCCAAGCTCTTTTGATCGCTGCTCTTCCCGTTGATTACGCATGATTTTAGTGAAACCACGATGATTGTGCTGTTCATCAAACAGCGGAAAAACCAACCCGCTGCCCCAGAAACGTGTGCCGTCCTTGCGTACATGATAACGCTCATCAATAGCCCTGCCCCGGCTCAGCGCTTTTTTTAATTCGGCTTCGGGTTTACCTTCAGCACTATCTTCGGGAGTAAAAAAAATCCGGGCGCTTAGGCCTAATACTTCCTGTTCGGTGTAGCCAAGCACTTTTTGGGCGCCGGTATTCCAGCTGTTAATGTCACCATTTTTATTTGTAGTGATCACCGCGTAATCTTCCAGGCTGTCCAACACCTGCCTGAAAAAGTCCTCGCTCATCCTAAAATAAGTGTCATCGAAAAGGTCCTGGCTGGTTATAGTGTCATCAAAGGTTTGATATTCGATGAAAATACTGGTATTGTCGACACCGCAAACCAGTTGCATGGGCTCGCGGGTGATGCGGTAAAAAGTTTCAAAGCCAGCTGGTAATTTATTTAATTCCGGTTTTTCTTTTATTGGTACAAGTGTTATGTCGACAGCCTCATCTTGTTGTGGGTTCAGGTTGATCTTTACCAATACATATTCGTAGCCTTTTTCAATCAGGTCGCCAAGTAGTTGTGAGGTTAACGGAGTGCGCATTTTTAAGGTAGATTGCTTGTTCAGACGATTCCAGCACAAAAATGACACCAGTTATAACGGTGTACTTATCATCGCAGCCTGTTTACAGCTAAAATACCTCGTTAAGTCCCAAAAAGAACCCACTTGAAACATAAGTTCCTCTGGCATAATCAATACATAGATTGGAGCGCGTGTATTTATTAAACAACAGTCGCAGCCCTGCGCCGCCGCCGGGTTCCCAATACCTGAATAGTTTTATGCGTTGCTGATTGTTTGCTGTTTCTGCATTAATAAAGGCAACGCCACTAAGTAATTTGTTGCTTGTTAGCGGAAAACGGTATTCGGCCTCGTTATATACAAATGACATGCCTTTAAACCTACCTATAATAAATGCTCTGCCAATGCGGCCATAAGCATCGCTGCCGGTGCCGGGCAATTCAAGGTAAGGCAGCGCCCCGCTCAACAAATAGTTTGACCAGTGCCACAACGCAAAAACATGTTCGGGGTGGGTTGATGACAGGCTCCAGTATTTCCTGAATTCAAACTTTACCTGCATGGCATTGCGGTTGCTGCCCAGCCAGGTTTGGTTGCTCCGCAAAACAATATCGGCATAAATACCCCTGAACGGTCGGTTGGGCTGGTCGCGGTTATTAAACTGGAAATTGAACAGCAGTCCATTAGCCTGGTACGAGTTAACAGGAAAACCGTTACGGATACTATAGCGATAATTATGAGTTTTTGATAGCGGAATGTCCTTGCGGTCATCATCTATATGGCTGTAATAATTAAAGCTTAGCCCGGCACCCACATATATATGATGTGCCAGTTTACGGTAGATGCGCTCATTGGCTTTGATATATACATAACGGATAGGGAATGCATCAGGATTATTTTCAAAATGGGTGTTGTTCATAAAAAAGTTGCCTTCACCAAAACTGCGCCTGCCGGTGCCGAGGCCGTTGTCCATGGCAACGGTTTTCCCAATTTGTACAGTGCCCTGCAGGTTCCACTTGTTTTCGGCCGAGAAAGCGTTTTGTTTAAACTCAAAAGTAGAGAGCCCGCTTGTTGACAGGTAAAAGCCCGCATTAATTACCGAAAGGGTTGTAGTTGAAGGATCGCCAAAATATTTTCCTCCTGATGAGATCACCCCTCCCGCAAAACCTACACTTGGGTTATAAGCGGCCGATGGCAATACCGACCAATAGGTACGATTTCGTAGCTGTTCGGTAGCTGCGGCAGGTTTGCTGCTTTTGCCGCTGAATATGGAAGCTAAGATTCCATTGGCGTCTACCTGTGATTGCAGCGAATCAACCGGATCGGCCAGGGTTTGGGCAAACAACTTGCAGGTACTTAAAAGTACAATCAAGGTTAAGGTGAGCCGGTAAGCAGCGGGAGCCAATTATTCAGGAATTAATTAGTGTTCCTGCTAATATATTTATATCATCTGAGTGTAAAAAACTTATTACAAAATAAAAATTCCATAAGTGCCGGCTGTCTGCCGAATGACTGATTACAAGTAATTAAGAAGCTGCTTGCAACCAATTTGCTATTTTGCGCATCATGTTTGATATGAAGCTGCCTTTACTCTTATTACTAATGATGGTGTTGCCTGTTGTTGGCTTATCTGCAAAAAAACGGGACACTCTTGCTACAGAAAAACACTACTCAAAACATCAGTTAACCGAAGATGTAAAATACCTGGTTGCCACGGTTGCCGACGTACATCCTGATATGTATCACAGCATAAGTAAGGCTTCCTATTCGCGGCTCATTGATAGTGTGCTTGCCGGCCTGCACGATGGTATGACAGCAAAAGAGGCGTGGCCAATTATGGCAAGGCTGATAGGCGCATTGAATGAAGGGCATAGTGTGTTTAACTATCCCGAATCGTTAGTTGGCGAATTGAAGGCTGGGGGAAATCTTTTATTTCCTGTACTGATAAGAGAGTTTAACGGCTCAGAGTTTATTGTGAGGCTTGATGCTTCCGCGGAAGATAAACTAAAGCCGGGCGATGCCATCATCAGCATTAATGGAATTACTACAGAGAAATTGATGGGTAAGCTGGGTGGTTATGCGGGCGGTCTGCCGCAATATAAAGCTCTTGATATCTGTCGTAACCTCATCGTGTATTTGCATCTGTATGGAGTAAACGGGCCATGGCATATCCGTTACCTGCGCAATAATCAGGTAGATAGTGCAGTAGTAAACCCGGTTTCATGGGCAGATTTCAGAAGCAATATTGCTGCAAGAGCGAAAGACCTGCCTAAGATTAAACCAATTGCAGATCATCAATTTGATTTTTTGAATACGGATAAAGCCTATTTGGCATTGAATACACTTACAGCTGAACCGGCTGTATTTAAACGGTTTTTAGATTCGTGCTTTACCTCCATTAAAAACAAACAAGCCAAGGCGCTGATCATCGATTTGCGAAAAAATGGAGGAGGTAATTCGGCATTAGCCGAAATGCTATTAGGCTATATTACCGATAAGCCTTTCCGGATGACAGGAGGTGTGAAGTGGAAAGTAAGCCAGGAGTACAAAGATCAGCTTAATGAAACATTAAAAGGAGAAGGGCCACAAACGATGGCTTATTATTTTAATGCCATTAATGGTACTACTATATCAAATAGCGGTGATAAACCTGCCCGGCCAACATTCAATGATTTGTTATTCAAAGGGAACGTTTTGGTGCTGATTGGCCCGCATACTTTTTCAAGTGCCAACATGCTGGCCAATACCATTCAGGATTATAAACTGGCTACATTGGTCGGTGAGCCATCAGGCGAACCGGCCAATGATTATGGTGAACTGATTTTTTTAAAACTACCTAACACCGGGTTTACTTTTACTACTTCAACCAAGCAATTTATCAGGGCCAATGGTAATACTAATGATCAACACCCGGTAATGCCAGATTTTATGGTAAAGGATAACCCGCTAACACCTGCTGATGAGGTATTGGATTTTGCTTTGGCCAAGTGAAAATTTTCGAGTTGGGGAAGGTAGCGTATACCGGCCAATGTGGTAAGACCTGCAGGTGTATGAACGGATAGCCAGGGCCGCAGGCAATACCATTATGAACCATGATTTTTAGGATTTAAGGATTGTCGGGATGTTTCTGCCTGTTCAAACAAAATAAAACCCTGGCAATCCCTGAATCTCCAAATCCCGGTTCAGACAATCCTTTAATCATGCTACAATATTTTCCTTAAAATCTATTTGCTAATAAGATAATTAACCCTATCTTTGCAGTCCCGAAAATACGGGGTATAATAAACGTTTAAACAATTTAATTTAAAGCAAGTGAATACGTTAAGTTACAAAACTGTCTCAGCCAACAAAAAAACCGTTAACAAACAATGGGTTGTTGTTGACGCCGAAGGCGAGATTTTGGGGCGCTTGTCTACGAAGATCGCAATGATCATCCGTGGTAAAACCAAGCCTGATTTCACCCCAAACGTAGACTGTGGTGATAATGTGATCGTTATCAACGCAGACAAGGTAAAACTGACCGGCAACAAACTAAGCGACAAAGTTTATGTTCGTTACACTGGATATCCAGGTGGTCAGCGTTTTATTTCTCCTAAGGAGTTATTGGCGAAACATCCAACCCGCATCATCGAGAAAGCGGTACGTGGTATGTTACCTAAAAATCGTTTGGGTAAAGCATTATTCGGCAATTTGCATGTATATGCAGGTGCTGAGCATCCTCATGCAGCGCAAAACCCAACAGCCATTTAATTTTTAATTTTTAAGGAGAAAAAAAATGCCAACAACTAACACTTCAGGCAGAAGAAAAACAGCCGTTGCCCGCATCTACCTTACAGAAGGAAATGGCGCGATCATCGTTAACGGTAAAGATTACAAAGAGTATTTCCCTACTTTGCCATTGCAATATATCGTAACTCAGAGCACTGAGGTTTCTGGTAGCACCGGAAAATATGATGTTAAAGCAAACGTTGCAGGTGGTGGTGTAAAAGGACAGGCAGAAGCTGTTCGTTTAGCTATCGCTAAAGCTATTGTTGAACTTGATGCTGAAAAGAAACCGGCATTACGTGCTAAAGGCTTAATGACCCGCGATGACCGTATGGTTGAGCGTAAAAAACCAGGTCGCAGGAAAGCACGTAAGAGATTCCAATTCAGTAAACGTTAATCAAAGGAGGACAACAAAATGGCAAGAACAACTTATCAGGATTTACTGGACGCTGGTGTACACTTTGGTCACCTTACCCGCAAATGGGATCCGAAAATGTCACAGTACATTTTCATGGAGCGTAACGGTATCCACATTATCGATTTAAATAAAACCTTAACTAAGGTTGAAGAAGCTGCTGCAGCTATAAAACAAATTGTAAAATCAGGCCGTAAGGTATTATTCGTAGCTACAAAGAAACAAGCGAAAGATATCGTTGCTGATTATGCGAAAAGCGTAAACATGCCATACATCACCGAGCGTTGGTTAGGTGGTATGTTAACCAACTTTGCTACTGTACGTAAGTCAATCAAAAAGATGTCAAACATCGATAAATTGACTAAAGACGGTACTTACAGCAACCTTTCTAAAAAAGAGCGTCTGATGATTCAGCGTGAGCGTATCAAATTAGAAACCCTTTTAGGTGGTATCTCTGATTTGAACCGTTTACCAGCTGCTTTATTCCTGATCGACGTTAAGAAAGAACACATCGCGGTTTCAGAAGCATTAAAGTTGAACATCCCTACATTTGCTATGGTTGATACCAACTCTGATCCTTCAAACATCGACTTCCCGATCCCTGCGAATGACGACGCTACAAAATCAATCTCTTTGATCACCAGCATCATCATCAAAGCTATCGAAGAAGGTTTAGATGAGCGCAAACGCGAGAAAGAAGACGAAGCTGAAAAAGAAGCAGTAGCTGCAAAAGCTAAAGCTGATGCTCCTGAAGTTAACGAAGGCGGTAAAAGAACCCGTAAAGTTGCTGAAGTAGCTACTGAAGGCGAAGCTGAAGCTCCGGCTGCTGAAACAGAAGAATAATCTTCCTTGTTAACCCTTTAAGGGAACAACAAAAAATATATTAATTCTCTCACCTCAGCAAGGGGTGGGAGATTTTTAATATTAAAAATAGTTGCAGGTTACAGTATTATAACACCATAGCGGTAACTTGTAACCCGATATAAAAAATCTTAAAACTCAAAAAAACATGTCTACAGTACAAATTTCTGCAGCCGACGTAAACAAACTGCGCCAGCAAACCGGTGCCGGTATGATGGATTGCAAAAAAGCATTAACCGAAACTAACGGTGATTTTGAAGCAGCTATCGATTTTTTAAGGAAAAAAGGTGCTAAAGTTGCAGCAAGCCGTCAGGACAGGGAATCAAACGAAGGTGTTGTTATTGCACGTACGTCTGAAGATTTTAAAACCGGTGTTATCATCGAGCTTAACTGCGAAACTGACTTCGTAGCTAAAAACGCTGAGTTCATCGCTTTTGCAAATGAAATTGCTAACAAAGCTGTTGAAGCAAAACCAGCTTCAATTGAAGAGCTTTACGCCCTTGAAATCGACGTTGAAACTGCCCGCGTTAAAATTGGTGATGCAATCATCGAAAAAACAGGTAAAATCGGCGAGAAAATCGGCGTATCTAAATATGAAGTTGTTAACGGCGAAAAAGTTGTTGCTTATATCCATGGTAACTTCCGTTTAGGTGTATTGGTAGCATTGAGCGCTGATGGTGCAGGTGCCGAAGAAGCCGGTAAAGACGTAGCTATGCAAATTGCTGCTATGAACCCTATCGCTTTGGATAAAGATGGTGTTGACGCTTCAGTAATTGAGCGTGAGCTTGAAATTGCTAAAGAGCAGATCCGTGCAGAAGGTAAACCAGAAGCAATGGTTGAAAAAATTGCTGCAGGTAAGTTGAATAAATTCTACAAAGACTCAACCCTGTTAAACCAGGAGTTTGTGAAAGATTCGTCTAAGAGCATTTCACAATTCCTTGACTCAGTTGAAAAAGGCCTTACAGTAACCGCCTTCAAGCGAGTAGCTTTAGGAGCTTAATCATATTATCCCCCGATGAAAATCGGGGGATTTTTTTTGCGATATTGTTTCGTTATCGAAACAACTGTTTGCTTCCCCTCTTGAGAGGGGGCGCGACGGGAAAGAGCGTTTGCAGGGATGTGTTTGTACAAGCGGACAGACACACCCCTCCTCTCAAGAGGGGAATCGCACACCCCCTCGCTTTAAAATGTATTGGTTTAAAAGTTATATTGATCAATCATGTCTATCCTCGCCCTCCACAACCTCAAACTCATCTCTACCGGCACTATTGCCGAGGGCAAAGCCGTTTTAATTTCAAACGGTACCATTACCGATGTAATTGATGAAAGCGCTATCCCAGCGGATGCGGTAAAGAAAAAGCTGAACGGCGCATACCTTGCCCCGGGATTTATCGATCTGCAGATCTACGGGAGCGGCGGTAAGCTTTTTGCCGGTACACCTACCGTTGAGGCGCTTGAACAATTGGAGAATGACCTGCTGAACCAGGGAACTATAGGCGTGTTTGCCACTATCGGCACCAACACCAATGATATTGTGGAAACCGGTATTGAAGCGGCTAAGATCTATCGCCAAAAAAGCAGGGGTGCTTTCTGGGGATTGCACCTGGAAGGGCCTTATTTAAACCCTGCCAAAAAGGGCGCACACCCCGAAAAATTTATTAAGAAAGCTACCCTTGCCGAAGTTAAAAGCTGGCTTGAAAAGGCCGATGGTGTTATCAAGATGATCACCATAGCGCCCGAACTGCAGGATCAGGAGGTGATAGATTATTTATATGAGCAGGGTGTTATCATATCATCCGGCCATAGTAATGCTACCTATGCCGAAGGCAAATCATTTTTAAAGAAACCGGTGCAGGCAGTAACCCACCTGTTTAATGCTATGCCATCCATGCACCATCGTGAGCCCGGTTATATCCCTGCAATTTTTGAGGAAAGGCCATATACCAGTATTGTAGCAGATGGTATCCACGTTGATTTTGCTATGATCCGCCTCGCCAAACGTGAGTTAGGTGACAAGCTTTTTCTGATCACCGATGCCGTTACCTCAACTAAAGAGGGGGCATACCAGCACGAGTTACGCGGCGACAGGTATACCATGCCCGATGGTACTTTATCAGGTTCAAACCTTACGATGCTTAAAGCAGTTGAAAATTGCGTTAAATTGGCCGGTATTGACCTTGCTGAGGCCGTAAATATGGCTTCATTATATCCCGCCGAGCTGGCATCGCAAACAAAAAAGGGTAAAATAGAGAAAGGCTTTGATGCCGACCTTGTTATTTTTAATGCTGATTTTGAAGTGCTTGGGACTATACTAAAGGGTGATTTTTTAACAAAGACAACATAAAATTTTAACACTGAAATTTATTCGCTATTTTTGGCGAACTACTCCCGTATGAACAAAGCTTTATCAATTCTTGATATAAACAAAAGCAGGTTTCATCTTTTTCTATTATTAGCAAATCACACCAAATGAAATACAAAAGAATATTACTGAAACTTTCGGGCGAATCGCTGATGGGCGCAAGGCAATATGGTATTGATAACAACCAGGTTTTGCAGTATGCTCATGACATTAAAAACGTTTATGATGCCGGTATCGAGATTGCGGTAGTTGTTGGAGGCGGTAATATTTTCAGGGGATTAAGTGCTGAAAAATCGGGTATGGAACGTGCGCAGGCCGATTATATGGGTATGCTTGCAACGGTGATTAACTGTATGGCGCTGCAAAATGCTTTAGAAAGCATTGGTGTGGAAACCCGCCTGCAATCGGCCATTAAAATGGAACAGATCTGTGAGCCGTACATCCGTCGTCGTGCTATGCACCACCTGGAAATGGGCAAGATCGTGATCTTCGGAGCCGGTACAGGTAATCCTTACTTTACTACTGATACTGCCGCTTCATTACGCGCTATTGAAATTAAAGCTGATGTGGTATTGAAAGGTACCCGCGTTGACGGCATCTACACTGCCGACCCGGAAAAAGACCCAAGTGCAACCCGTTACGACGAGATCACTTTCCAGGAAGTATATGATAAAGGCCTGAATGTAATGGATATGACCGCCATAACCCTTTGCCAGGAAAATAAGCTGCCTATCATCGTATTTGATATGAACAAGGAAGGTAACTTTATGAAAATTGCCAAAGGCGAAGATATTGGCACACTGGTAAAATAATTTAAGCTAAAAGAAGGCTTAAAGCTTAAAGCCGAACGCAAAAGCTGAAAGCTAAATAATGCTAACAGTCAAAAAGCTTTAGGCTTTAGGCCTTAAGCTCAATCACATCGCTTTAAACTAAAAATAAAAGGACGCCCGATAAAAGGCGTCCTTTTATTTTTAGATGCTTATATATTATTTAGCATCATTCACAGCCTTGATAGCATCGTCAGCAGCTTTCGCCGATGCATCGTCTTTCATAGTAGTACGCGAGGTTTTGATACCTTCCAGTTGGGTTACTATAAATGGTGCTGCTCCGTAAACCTTAAATTTAATGCCGGCGTTTTTAAGCTCTTCAATACCTTGTTGAGCGTACTCAGGCTTATTCACTTTGGCCGTCATGTCAGCAAAGTTTTTAAGGGAATTGAACTTTTCCTGAATCCCTGCCTCGGTAAACGCATGGTAAACAAATGGCCATTCAGCATCATTACCATTAGTTGTATATAAAGTCATGATAGCGGCAGTTAACGCGCCTTTGTTGTCTTTTTCAAGGCCTTTGGCTAAGCTTAATGCGTTGGCCGGGTCAAGTTGTGCTATGGCGTTTAAGGCAGCGCCCTGTACAGCGTATGATTCGCTCGATATGGATTGGGTAAACAAAGCCATGTTACCGCTCGCTTTCAATTTGCCTAATGCAGTTATAGCAGCAGCTTTTACAAGCGTGTTATTATCGGTTTGAGCTAATGAGATTAATATTGGCTGGGCTGCATTACGCACGTCATCTTTAGTGAGATTTAATGCCCTGATGGTTTTAATGCGGAGGCCATAATACTTATCCTTTAAAGCCGCGATTAGGATTTTTTGTGCTTGCGGACGGGTTTGATCTGATGCAGCAGCTTCTATAGCCTCGTAACGGTCGAGGTAATTAGGGGCGTTGAAGTATTGGAATGAAAACTCTTCAATAGTTTTGTTGTCAGTTTTCTTGGTTAGCAGGATTTTATCGGCATCAACATTCACCAGATCTGGTTTGCCGACCAGTTGATAGCTGATAGAATCTACCTTGCCATTCATCCACTCTTTGTGGCGCACTTTTTTACCGCCCTGGTAAATATCAATAGCCATTGGCAGTTTAAAGGTCTGGCCATCCTGGGTTTGTTTCAGGTAAACGGTTTCGGTTTTGGTAGCCTCATCCCATTTATAGCTGATATTCAATATCGGGTGACCGGCACCATAATACCATTGGTTAAAATACCAGTTAAGGTCCTGGCCGCTGGCCTCTTCAAATGCTAAACGTAACTGTTGTGCTTCGCCGTTTTTGAGGGCGTTAGTTTTAAGGTAGATATTAAGGCCTTTATAAAATGCGGCATCGCCCAAATAATTGCGGAGCATGTTCAGGATGCGACCGCCTTTTTGGTAGGTTACTGCGTCAAAAACGTCCTCTTTATCAGCATAGTAAAAACGCACCAGGTTTTTGGTGCTGGCCCCCTGCGAACGGAGATAGCTTTGCATATCTGCATAGTTATGGGCATCGGCTTCATCCTTGCCATATTTATGTTCGGCCCAGATGGTTTCGCTGAAATTGGCAAAAGATTCGTTTACGGTAAGGTTGCTCCAGCTTTCGGCGGTAACATAATCGCCAAACCATTGATGAAACAGCTCGTGCACAATAGTGCTGCGGCCATTGCTAAAGTTGGCGTCTATCAGTTCGCGGTGGGTAGCCTGTACGTAATCACCGTGTAAGGTAGCCGAGGTATTTTCCATAGCGCCGCTTACGTAGTCGCGTACTACAATTTGTGAGTATTTAACCCATGGAAAATCAACACCTAAAGTTTTTGAATAAAAGTCGATAGCTTCTGGGGTAAAGCCAAATATTTCTTTGGCATAAGGCGCATATTTAGGCTCCAGGTAGTAGCTTACCTCTTTATCTTTCCACTTATCTTTATAGATCTTGAAATCGCCAACGGCCATCATAAACAAATATGGTGAGTGTGGAAGCTCCTGTTTCCAGGTATCGGTACGGGTACCGTCGGCATTTGTTTTTTGAGCAGTCAGTTTACCGTTTGATAGGGTTACGTACTTTGCAGGCACGGTCATCGTGATCTCTTCGGTAGTTTTTTGGCTTGGCTTATCAATGGTAGGGAACCAGGCCGATGAGCTTTCGGTTTCACCCTGGGTCCAGATCTGGGTTGGCTTATCTTTTTCCGTGCCGTCGGGGTTGATGAAGTATAAACCTTTTGCGTCATTGATAGCCGCACTGCCTTTTTCTTTTAGTTCATTGGGCTTAGCAGTATAGTCAATGTAAATGGTATAGCTTTCGTTGTTGTGATAAACCTTATCCAGTTTAATGGCTACCGAAAGGCTGTCCTGGTAAGTAAATTTAAGCGGCACATTTTTACCATTTTTTACCATCGAGATGTTTTTAAGGTCCATGCCTTTAGCGTCGAGCCTTAAGCTGTCGGTTGGATAAAAGTGAGGTTTCAAAGTAACCCATTCTTTGCCATACAGGTAACGTTTTTTGTAATCGAAACGAACATCAAGTTTGGTGTGGATGAGATCGTTGATTTTAGTTGGTACGGCCCGGTAAATTTTTAGTGCCGGGTTTTCCGGTGGAGGAGTTTGCTGCCCGTAAGCAGTTGCCATAGCTGTGGTAAGCACACACGACAGCATGAGTTTTGTAATTAATTTGCGATCAGTCATATATGGTACAAAAAGTTTGCTTTTTACAAGCTGTTAAGGATAGTTAATTTTCAAATATACACCCCGACAGCCAAAATGTTTTGTGCGTAAATCACCTATGACGCACGGGACGGGATTATGTTACGGGGGGTGACTGATTTTTGAAAGACGCTAAGGACGGGAGGCACAAGTAAATGCGACCCTGGCCTCCGCACAACACTTACTACAGCTGAGGGCGGAAGGGGTTAACAGGGTTAACATAAATTGGAATTTTGATGAATAATCTATTGGTAATCAGTTTAATGAAAAAAACAGGGGTTACACCGATGATTGGTTAAAGATGTTCAGTTTGTGGCAGGTGTTTTCACACCTCTTCAGGCAAAAAAATGACTTTGCCTAAAACCGGACACCGGATGTACGCTATCGTACAGTTGTAGCAGGGTATTTTATTTAAGATGTTGATTTTAAGATATTTATATAAATGGCATGGCTTTTATCTACCAAAACAGTAGTGTACTGCCTATCAATAAACTGACAACCTGTGAGATATGAACTTGGATGACCACGTTTGGAACCTGGCTTCAAAGAAGTTAGCCAACGAAGCTTCGGAAAGAGAGTTAGCTGAGCTAAACGCTTTGCTGGCCGAAAATCCTGAATTGCATAGTCAGCTAAAGCTCATGTCGAAATGGTGGGATGATGGAGAAGAAAAGCCGGCAGACAATGGTTCGGCTTTGTTCAGTAAAATCCAGGCAAAAATTAAAGATATTGAAGGTGTAAAGGCACCGGAACTTGCAGCGGAGCGCCCGGTTAAGCAAGTGAAAGTACTACAGCGTAATTATAAGACTGAAAAACTACAACAACATAAGCCATTTTTAAACAGCATAGCCATGATCAAAAATTACCTGAAGGTTGCCTTAAGACAGTTGCGCAAGCAAAAAATGTATACTGCTATTAAAATTGGTGGCTTTGCGTTTAGTATTGCGGCCTGTTTGCTAATTGCCCTCTACATTCGCGATGAGTTGAGCTTTGATAAAAGTTACCCTAATGCTAATAATATTTATCGCTTGCTTGGGCACTACCACGATGGCTCGGTAGATGAAAAAGGTGTTGATTGGCCTTCGGTGATGGCTAAGGTGATCAAACAGGACTATCCGGAGGTAGAGAAATCAGGGCGTTTAATGCCAAACTCGCTGTTTTGGGGGGCCGGCGCAAATGAGTTAAAGCGTGCAGACCAGGCCGATAATACCCACGAAGAAGGGTTTGCCTATGCCGACCAGGGGCTGATAGATATTTTAAACCTGCCCATGGTTTACGGCGACCCAAAGCATGCCTTAAGCGAGCCGTTGAGTATGGTGATCTCAAAAAGCAAGGCCGATAAATACTTCCCCGGCCAAAACCCGGTAGGTAAGGTAATGTACCTGAACAATAACAAAACCAAACCTTTTAAGATAGCCGCGGTAATGCAGGATATCCCCAATAATTCGCATCTGCACGATTTTAAGTTTTTCATCACCCTTGCCGGTGTCGAATTCTGGAATGGCGAGCAGGCAACCTGGGATGCAAATAATTATCATATATATATGGCGCTGAAACCCGGCACCGACATAGCACAGTTTAATAAAAAGGTGAATGATGGGATCCTGAAAAATTATTACATCCCCAGCATGACACGTAACGGCGATAAACGGGCCAGCAGGGTAATGAGTATGTTTAACTTGATGGTACAGAATGTACAGGATATCAATCTGCGTTCGTATGACGTTCATGATGGTATGTCGCACGGCGATATCCGCTTTGTGTGGTTGTTTGGTGCGGTAGCCGGTTTTATTTTGGTGATAGCCTGTATCAATTTTATTAATCTCTCTACAGCCAAATCAGCTAACAGGGCCAAAGAGGTAGGCTTACGTAAAGTAGTTGGCTCACAGCGTAGTGGTTTGATCAGGCAGTTTTTGGCCGAATCATTATTGTATAGCTTTTTCTCGTTTGTATTAGGCCTGATCCTGGCCTGGGTACTACTGCCATATTTTAATACGCTGGCATCTAAATCGCTTGCTATGCCATGGGCGGTTTGGTGGTTAGTGCCGGTAGTGTTGGCAGCGGCATTCTTAATTGGAATTGTGGCGGGCATTTACCCGGCCTTTTACCTCTCGGGCTTTAAACCAGCCGAAGTGCTTAAAGGTAATTTAAGTGCCGGAAGTAAAAGTTCGGTATTGCGTAATGTGCTGGTGGTTTTCCAGTTTGCCACATCTATTATTCTCATCATCAGTACGGTAGTTATTTATAACCAGATGCAATACCTGCTTAACAAAAAAGTAGGTTTTGAAAAAGACCAGGTGGTGATGATACAGGGTACCAACACGCTTGATAACCAGGTGAAGCCATTTAAAAGCGAATTGTTGAAGCTATCCACAGTTAAAAGTGCATCTATCAGCGATTTTTTACCGGTTTCGGGCACTAAGCGTAATGGCAACCAATTTGTTATTGAGGGAAGAGAAAAGATTGATCCTACTGTAGGTGGCCAGTTTTGGGATGTGGATCATGATTATCTCAAAACACTGGGCATTAAACTGGTAGCCGGCCGCGATTTTATCCCCGATATGAAAACCGATTCGCAGGCGGTGATTATTAACCAAATGATGGCCAACAAACTCGGACTTAAAAATCCGATAGGGAAAAAGATAGTTAACTATGGTCCGGGTAAAACTATTATCGGCGTAGTACAGGATTTTAATTTTAACTCGATGCGCGATGGCATTGAACCATTGGTGATGCACTTAAGCCCAAGTGAATCGATAGTATCCGTGAAAATAAAAGCCGGCGATGTAAAAAAATCGCTTGACCAAATCACCGCAACCTGGAAGCAGTTTGCACCCAATCAGCCCATCCGCTATACTTTTATGGACGAACGCTTTGCCAGTATGTATGCCGATGTGCAACGGATGGGGCGTATTTTCACAAGTTTCGCGGTATTGGCCATTATTATAGCCTGTCTTGGCCTGTTTGCTTTAGCCGCCTTTATGGCCGAGCAGCGCAGCAAGGAAATAGGGATTCGCAAAGTACTGGGCGCAACCGTTGGTAATATCACCACTATGCTATCTGTGAATTTTGTAAAGCTGGTGTTTGTTGCCATCGTGGTTGCAACACCGATAGCCTATTATGCAATGACCCAATGGCTGCAGGATTTTACCTATCGCGTACAGCTTAGCTGGTGGATGTTTGCCCTTGCAGGTGTGGCAGCAATTATGATAGCACTGGTTACAGTAAGCTATCAAAGCATTAAAGCCGCGTTGATGAACCCGGTAAAGAGTTTGAAAGCGGAGTAGTTTTGATTTCGGATTTCGGATGTTCGATTTCGGAATTAAGAAAATAATAATTCATGTCATTGCGAGGCACGAAGCAATCGCATGCTATACAGAGCTGCTCTGCTTCCGTGCGATTGCCACGCTATCGCTCGCAATGACATATTTGAATGAACCATTGAACCAACTAAAATGTTAAAAAGTTATTTAAAAACAGCATGGCGGTTTTTGTTGAAGAACAAAACCTTTAGTTTGATAAACATAATAGGATTAGCCACAGGTACACTGTGCTGCCTTTATATTTTGCTTTATGTGCAGGATCAGTACAGTTATGATAAGCAACACAAAGATGTTAAAGACCTGTACCGTATTACCACAACGCTTGAGCTCACGGGTGATAAGCATGATGGCGCGGCAAGCTCGCCGCCAATAGCGCCGGCCATGAAAAATGATTTTGGCGAGGTTTTGCAATTTACCCGGCTGGTAACAACCGAAGGTTTTGGAGCTAAACAGCACCTGTTACGCTACAAAGAAAAATCATTTTATCAGCAGGATGCTGCTTATGTGGATTCTACCTTTTTTGATGTGTTTAACTTTCATTTTGTTAGCGGCAATGTTAATAAAGTGCTGGCTGAGCCTTACAGCCTTGTATTAATGAAGCCGGTTGCTGATAAACTTTTCGGCACTGAGGACCCAATAGGGAAGATGATCTCTATCGATAATTCATTCGGTAAACATGATTTTAAGGTTATGGGGGTGATAGACGAAAGTGCTGGCCAGTCGCATATTAAAGTGAGCATGTTTATGGCCATGAACAGTGGGGGCTTAGGTCAATACGTACGGCAAAATACTGCATGGGCCGGTAATAACTTTTTATATGCCTATGTAAAGCTGCGCCCTAATGCCAGTGCGGCAGCCCTTGAAAAAAAGCTTCCTGACTTTTTAAATAAATATGGTGCCGACCAATTGAAGGCCATCGGCATGAAAAAGGCGCTGCACCTGCAGCCTGTAACTACCATTCATACAACGCCGGGGCATGAGCATGAGCTAACCAAAACGCTTGATCCTGCATTCCTGTACATCATGATATTGGTGGCTGTACTGATACAGGTAGTGGCTTGTATCAACTTCATGAACCTTTCAACAGCGCGTGCATCAAAACGCGCCAAAGAGGTTGGTGTACGCAAAGTAATAGGCGCCGGCCAGGGTGATTTGATGAAACAGTTTTTAGGCGAATCATTTATGCTAACGCTCATTGGTGTGGCAATAGCCTTACCAATGCTTATAATTCTGCTGCCTTATTTAAACCAGGTGACGCATACAGATATTCATTTATCGTTTTTTAGCAATTATAAGCTTTGGCTAATGCTGGTGTGTATAGTTGTGGTTACCGGTTTTGTGGCAGGGAGCTATCCGGCTTTTTATTTATCGGCGTTCAAGGCTATTAAGGTAATCAAAGGGAATTTTACCAGTCATATTTCGGCAGCAGGGATCCGTAAATCATTGGTAGTGTTTCAGTTTGTGCTGTCGATAGTACTTATAACAGGTATTATCGTGATTTACAGTCAGCTCAATTTCGTAAAGAATAAAGACCTTGGCTTCGACCAAAATCAAAAGCTCATCTTTAATTTTTATACCGGTACTACTCAAGGCAAAATGAAAAATTTTGCAAATGATTTAAGGCAGATGGCCGAGGTTAAAACAGTAAGTAATGCCGATAATTACCTGAGCCAGTTTGTACCACATGATCATGGTGTTTATACCGCAGGCGGCAACATGACCACCGCAACGGATGCACAAAATATTAATACTGATGAGTTTTTTGCCAAAGCCAACGGCATCAAAATAATTGCAGGCAGAGATTTCCGTATTGGCGATACTACCCGTGTACTTATCAATGAAACCTTATGTAAAAGATTGGGAATTAGTCCGCAGGCTGCTCCCGGTACCAGGCTTTATACGCAATATGCGCCCGATCCGGTAAGCTTTGTTGAAGTGGCCGGTGTAATGAAGGATTTTAACTACAACTCCCTGCATATGGAAGTAAAACCGTTTATGCTGGTTTACAGGAATGATCCGCGGCAGTTTAACGTAATGGTGGTATCAACCGATAGCAAAAACTATAAATCGTTACTGAGCAAAATGGAAGCGCTGTGGCGTAAAGACATAGCCGACGCACCATTTGAATATTCTTTCTTAGATACAGAGGTGCAAAAGCAGTATGAAACTGAAGTTACCTTGTCGCAAATTATTAATGCCTTTACGCTTATGGCGATAGTGATATCCTGCCTTGGCCTGTTTGGCCTGGCAGCTTTCAGTGCCGAACAGCGCAGTAAGGAAATAGGTGTACGTAAGGTGCTCGGCGCCAGTGTAACGGGTATTGTGCAGTTACTGTCGAAAGATTTTGTACAACTGGTGCTGATAGCCCTTGTAATATCCACGCCAATAGCATGGTGGGGCATGAGCAAATGGCTGCAGGCATTTGAATACCGGGTAACTATAAGCTGGTGGATGTTTGCCCTGGCCGGTGTGCTGGCTATGGTAATAGCTCTGTTAACGGTAAGCACACAAGCCATAAAAGCCGCGAGGATGAACCCGGTGAAGAGCTTGAAGGCGGAATAGAGTGGTTAGAGGTTGGAGATTAGAGGTTAGGAAGATTTCGGAATTCGGATGTTCGATTTCGGAATTAAAGAAATAATATAATCTATGTCATTGCGAGGAGCAGGCTGAGTAACGAATAGGCGCGACGCGGCAATCTCGTAACTAATGCATAAACGCCATGCAACGCGGTCGAGTTAAGCACGACGAGGTTGCTACGCTGCACTGCGCTGCAATGACATGATTGCAAATACCAATGAACCAATGAACTATAATCATGTTAAAGAATTACATCAAAATCGCGTTCCGTAATATTGTTAAAAACAAGGTGCATGCCTTTATTAACATTGCGGGTTTATCGGTGGGGATGGCAGTGGCCATGCTTATCGGTCTTTGGATCTGGGACGAGCTATCGTTTGATAAGTACCATAGCACCTACAACCGCATGGGGCAGATTATGGTTACACAAACGGCAAATGGAGAAACGCCTACTTTCCGATCTACCGTGGTGCCGCTGAGTGCCGAATTGCGTACTAAGTATGCCAGCGATTTTAAACACACCTCGCTTTTTTGGGGTGGGGCGCATATTCTTACAGTAGGTGATAAAAAGATATCACAAATTGGGGCCTGGGCCGAGGGTGATTTGCCGGCCATGCTTGCATTGAATATGGTAAGAGGCAGTTATACCGAGTTTAGGGATCCTTCATCAATAGTTATATCTCAATCAATTGCCAAAGCGCTGTTTGGCAATGCCGATCCGGTCAATAAAACTATCAAAGCTGATAATAAAACAAACTTAAAAGTTATCGGCGTATATGAAGACCTTCCACGCAATACTTCATTTTATGAAACAAAGTTCCTGATGCCTTTTTTTAATAAAAACAACTGGTGGGGCACGCAAACGGGAGCATGGGATAATCATGGCTGCTCATTGTTTGTTCAGCTGGCCGATAACGTGGATTTTGATAAAGTATCGGCTAAGATCAGGAACATTACCAAGCCACATTTCAAGATGAATGATGAAAGTATACAGGTGCACCCCATGAGCAAATGGCACCTGTACAGCGATTTTAAAAACAGCAAACCTGTTGGTGGACTTATTGAAATGGTTTGGCTGTTTGGTATTATTGGGGTATTTGTGTTGTTGCTGGCCTGTATCAATTTCATGAACCTGAGTACCGCCCGAAGTGAGAAACGTGCTAAGGAAGTGGGGATCAGAAAGTCTATCGGCTCCATGCGCTCACAGCTCATCAACCAGTTTTTAAGCGAATCGGTAGTATTTGCCTGTTTGGCGCTGGTAGTTACACTGGGTATAGTTTTGATTGCGCTGCCATCATTTAATCATATTGCCGATAAACAAATAGGTATGCCATTTGGCAATGTTTGGTTTTGGCTCCTGGCTTTGGGTTTTACTTTATTTACAGGCGTCATAGCAGGCAGTTATCCGGCATTTTACCTTTCATCATTTGAGCCGGTGAAGGTTTTAAAGGGCACTTTCAAGGTCGGCCGTTTTGCGTCTCTGCCGCGTAAGGTTTTGGTTGTTGTGCAGTTTACGGTATCCATAGCGCTGATTATAGGTACCATTGTCGTATTCAGGCAAATCCAGTATGCTAAAGACAGGCCGGTCGGTTATTCGCGTGCGGGCTTACTTTCTTTCGAGATGAAGACTCCTGAAATTTACGGACATTATGAAACCATGCGTAACGACCTGATCCAAACCGGCGCGGTTGAGGATATGGCCGAATCAAACAGTACCACCACAGAGATTTGGGCAAATAACGGAGGCTTCGATTGGGAGGGCAAGCCCGCAGGCTTCGATCCAACTTTTGGTACCGTTGCTACAACCTATGATTTTGGGCATACCGTAGGCTGGAAAATTATCCAGGGCCGCGATTTTTCAAGAAACTTCCCAACGGATACCGGTGCCTTTATCCTCAACGAATCGGCAGTGAAAATGAGCGGCATTAAAAACCCGGTGGGCAAAGTGATCAGGTGGAACAAACAGGATCATGTTGTTACGGGCGTTGTGAAAGATATGGTGATGGAATCGCCTTACAAAAAACCTGTAGCTACTGTATTTATGATGTTGCCCGGCTGGGTTAATTTCATAACGTTGAGGGTTAAACCAACCATGCCCATGCAGGAAGCCTTAAAAAAGATAGAACCGGTGTTCAAAAAATATAACCCCGGAAGTCCGTTTGATTTTAAGTTTAATGATGATGAGTACGCGAGCAAGTTTTCGGACGAACAGCGGATCGGCAACCTCGCTACCATATTTGCGGTGCTGGCTATATTTATATCGTGCCTTGGCTTATTCGGCCTGGCTTCATTTGTTGCCGAACAACGTATCAAGGAAATTGGCGTACGCAAGGTGCTCGGAGCGTCGGTAGCCAACCTGTGGCGATTGCTTTCGACAGAATTTGTAGTATTGGTTACTATTTCGCTGTTTATAGCGATACCTGCTGCTTATTATTACATGAACAACTGGCTGCACAGGTACGAGTATAGATCAGCCATAACCTGGTGGATCTTTGCTGCATCGGGTGCGGGAGCTATTGTAATAACTTTATTAACGGTTAGCTATCACGCCATAAAAGCAGCGCTGGCTAACCCGGTGAAGAATTTGAGGAGTGAGTAAGACCTCACCCAACCCTCTCCAAAGAAGAGGGCTAATAAATTAATAATCAAATTAAAGATCCCTCCCCTTTGGGGAGGTTAGGAGGGGTAAATGTTTAAAAACTATTTAACCGTTGCGTGGCGAAACCTTGTTAAGAACAAGGCGCATACGCTTATCAATATCACTGGGCTATCGGTAGGTATGGCGGTAGCGATGCTTATTGGCCTGTGGATCTGGGACGAGTTATCGTACAATAAAAACTTCGATAATTACGACCGAATAGTTCAGGTATGGCAAAACCAAACATTCAATGGAGTAACAGGCTCGCAAACGGCTATGCCTATACCTCTGGGTTATAAGTTGCGGAACGACTATAAGCACGATTTTAAATACGTGGTGCTTTCGTCCTGGAATTATGGGCACATCATGGCCTATGGAGAAAAAAAGCTGACTAAGGAGGGAAGCTACATGCAGGCCGAAGCGCCTGATCTGCTTACTTTAAAAATGCTGAAGGGCACACGTGACGGTTTGAAAGATCCATCATCTGTTTTACTTTCGGCAACATTGGCCAAGGCCTTGTTTGGTGATACCGATCCGATGCTTAAAACCATCAAAATTGATAATGTATGGAATGTTAAAGTGACCGGCGTTTATGAAGACATGCCGCATAATTCCGAGTTTCGCGAGCTGGGTTTCATAGCGCCATGGGATTTATATATAACTACCGCCGCTTGGTTAAAACGTGCCGAAACACGTTGGGGCAATAACTCCTGGCAAATTTTTGCTCAGCTGAAGCCTGGTATCGACGCCAAAAAAATATCGGCCGAGATCAAAGATCTTAAACTGCATGCTATTAAAGCGCAGGGCGACGATGTTGGTGCCAGCTTTAAACCGGTAGTGTTTCTGCATCCAATGAGTAAATGGCACCTTTACTCGAGCTTTAAAGATGGCTTTAATGTTGGCGGCGATATCAAATTTGTGTGGATGTTTGGTATTATCGGCGTGTTTGTGCTGATGCTGGCCTGTATCAATTTCATGAACCTGAGTACCGCCCGCAGTGAGAAAAGGGCCAAGGAAGTAGGGATCCGCAAAACGGTAGGCTCGTTAAGGAGCCAGCTGATCAGCCAGTTCTTTATCGAGTCGGTAATATTAGCGTTGTTCGCATTTTTAATTTCGGTTTTACTGGCGCAGCTTACGCTATCGTGGTTCAATGGCGTAGCCGATAAAACCATGCACATCCTTTGGGGCAACGCGGTTTTCTGGCTGCTGGGTTTAAGTTTCAGCATTATCACAGGGCTAATTGCCGGTAGTTACCCGGCATTTTATCTGTCGTCCTTTCAACCGGTTAAGGTTTTGAAGGGTACATTCAAGGCCGGCCGCTATGCAGCAGTGCCGCGTAAAATACTGGTGGTACTGCAGTTTGCTGTGTCGGTTACGCTAATCATCGGCACCATCATCGTGTTCAGGCAGGTGCAGTTCACCAAAAACAGGCCTATCGGTTATGAGCGTACGGGGTTGGTACAGATAGATATGCGTACCGATGAAATTCATAAACATTTTGAAGCCGTAAGGACCGATCTGCTTAAATCGGGGGCTATTATTGAAATTGCCGAGTCTGGCAGCCCGCTTACCGCTGTGTACTCCAATAACAGCGGCTTAAACTGGCGGGGAAAACCTGCCGGTTTACAGGATGACTTCGCCACGATAACCCTTAGTCCGGAGTTTGGCAAGGTTGCCCAGTGGAAGTTAATTGAAGGCCGCGATTTTGAACGCAACAATGCAGGCGATTCGTCAAGCATGATTGTAAACGAAACTGCCGCCCGTTTCATGAATTTTAAGCACGCTGTAGGTGAAACAATCGACTGGGGCAAAAAATTCAAGATCATAGGCGTGGTAAAGGATATGGTGATGTCGTCGCCATATGAGCCGGTTAAGTCATCGATATTTGTGCTGGATAATGATCCGGGCGGGCTTGTCGATATCCGTTTAAACCCCAAAATGAGCGCCCACGATGCTATTGCCAAAATTGAGTCAGTTTTTAAACAATATGCCCCCGGCAGCCCGTTCGAATATAAGTTTACCGACGAAGAGTATGCCCGTAAATTCACCAACGAAGAGCGCATAGGCAAACTCGCCGGGTTCTTTACCTTGCTGGCCATTTTTATCAGTTGTATGGGCCTTTTTGGAATGGCATCATTCATGGCCGAACAACGTACTAAGGAGATTGGTGTACGCAAAGTGCTGGGTGCTTCAATATTTAGCCTATGGCAATTAATGTCGAAGGAATTTGTGGTCCTGGTATCGGTATCATTAACGATAGCTATACCAACAGCTTATTACTTTATGCAGGGCTGGCTGCAGGATTATAAATATCGGGCCGATTTATCATGGTGGATATTTGGCCTCACCGCAATAGGAGCTATCGTCATAACGCTGCTCACCGTAAGTTATCAAAGTATAAAAGCAGCTTCAATGAACCCGGTAAAAAGTTTGAAAACGGAATAGAGTAGTATTGTTGGAGATCAGTTTTTACCCCGTTGTCGTGCCCCCGCGACAACGGGGTGGGAGTTTTGTGAACCTAAATTTATAGAATTTAATGAATTAACCGGATGCCGGGCAAATTCCAAAAAATCTTTAATTCGTTTAATTCGAGTTCAGACATTCTGAGTTAGGCAATAACAAATACAAACACCGTAATGTCAATCTTACATCCACGCATAACGGTTTAAAGCATTATCCTTTCGGCATTCGGCACAAAATCTTACATTTGCCTGTCAATTTGGCTCTAACGGCTGCTATGGCGCAATTGTTGAGCCGGGTTGTATCATAATAAAATAATATGTTAAATTTTATCAGTAAGCTTTTCGGAAGCAAATCAGAACGGGATGTAAAAAGTATACAGCCTATAGTTGAGAAAATTAAGGCTGAATATGCTAAGCTTGGCTCCCTGAGTAATGATGAGCTTAGGGCTAAGACCATATATTTTAAAGAAACTATTGCCGAAGGCCTTTCTGGTATCGACAGTGAAATACAAGCCATTAAAGATCGTACAGAAAACGAGCTTGATATGGATGTAGCCGAAAAAGTTGAGCTTTATACTCAGCTTGATAAGCTTGAAAAAGACCGTAATAAAGAGCTTGAAGATATATTGATGAATATATTGCCCGAGGCATTTGCTGTAGTTAAAGAAACAGCAAGCCGCCTGGCTGCCAATAGTTCATTAGAAGTTACCGCTACCGAGTTTGACCGCACGCTGGCTGCCCGCAAACCCAATGTTACTATTAAAGGCGATAAAGCTTTTCACAGCAGCACCTGGATAGCAGCCGGCAACGAGGTTACCTGGAACATGGTTCATTATGATGTACAGCTGATTGGCGGTACCGTACTGCACCAGGGTAAAATATCGGAAATGGCCACAGGTGAAGGTAAAACGCTGGTAGCCACGCTGCCTGCATATCTTAACGCTTTGGCCGGACAAGGCGTTCACATCGTAACGGTGAACGATTACCTGGCCCGACGAGATAGTGAGTGGATGGGCCCGTTGTATGAATTCCACGGTTTATCTGTTGATTGCATCGACAAACATGAACCAAACTCTGAGCAGCGCCGTGCCGCTTATTTGGCCGATATTACTTTTGGTACCAACAACGAATTTGGTTTCGATTACCTGCGTGACAATATGACACGCAGCCCGGAAGAGTTGGTACAACGCAAATTGCATTATGCCATGGTGGATGAGGTTGACTCCGTTTTAATTGATGATGCCCGTACACCTTTAATTATATCAGGCCCTATCCCACGTGGCGATGAGCATGAGTTTTATGAGCTTAAACCACGCATCGAGCGTTTGGTTAATGCGCAAAAAAACTACGTTAACGGCGTATTGAACGAAGCTAAGAAAGCGATTAACGATGGTAATACTGATGTTGATGGTGGGGGGTTAGCCTTGTTACGTGCCTTCCGTGGTTTGCCAAAAAGCAAAGCATTAATTAAATTTTTGAGCGAAGGCGGTAACCGCACCATCCTGCAAAAAGTAGAAAATCACTACATGCAGGATCAGGGCAAGGAAATGCCTAAGGTTGACTCTGAATTATTCTTCGTTATTGACGAGAAAAATAACCAGGTTGAACTTTCTGAAAAAGGTATCGAACTGATCACGGCATCTGGTGAAGATCCACACTTCTTTGTGATGCCTGATGTAGGTACCGAAATTGCCGAGATCGAAAAATCAACCTTAAGCACCGAAGAAAAGATTGCCCGTAAAGACGAATTGATGCGCGATTTCTCGATCAAATCTGAACGTATCCATTCGGTTAACCAGTTACTGAAAGCTTATACCCTGTTTGAAAAAGACACTGAATACATTCTTGACGAAGGCAAGGTAAAGATAGTTGACGAGCAAACCGGTCGTGTATTGGACGGCCGCCGTTACTCTGATGGCTTACACCAGGCTATTGAGGCTAAAGAAAACGTAAAAGTTGAGGATGCTACCCAAACTTTTGCAACCATTACCCTGCAAAACTACTTCAGGATGTACCATAAGCTTTGCGGCATGACTGGTACCGCTGTTACCGAAGCAGGCGAGTTTTGGGAGATCTACAAACTGGATGTGGTTGAAATACCAACCAACACCCCAATTACCCGTGATGACAAGCAAGACCTTGTTTACCGTACTGTACGTGAAAAATACAATGCGGTGGCCGAGGAAATTGTTAGTCTTACTCAGGCTGGTCGCCCGGTACTGGTTGGTACAACGTCGGTTGAGATCTCGGAGTTATTAAGCCGTATGCTTAAACTGCGCGGTATCAAACATAACGTACTGAATGCCAAAATGCACCAGAAAGAAGCCGATATTGTGGCCGAAGCTGGTAAGGCCGGCACTGTGACTATTGCTACCAACATGGCTGGTCGTGGTACGGATATTAAATTGGGCCCTGGTGTTAAAGAAGCCGGTGGTTTAGCCATTGTGGGTACCGAGCGTCACGAATCGCGGCGTGTTGACAGGCAGTTGCGCGGTCGTTCTGGTCGCCAGGGTGACCCGGGCTCTTCACAGTTCTTTGTATCGTTAGAGGATAACCTGATGCGTTTATTCGGATCAGAGCGGATTTCCAGCCTGATGGTACGTATGGGTATTGAAGAAGGAGAAGTGATCCAACACTCCATGATCTCCAAATCAATTGAGCGTGCACAAAAGAAAGTGGAAGAGAATAACTTCGGTATTCGTAAACGTTTGCTGGAATATGACGACGTGATGAACTCACAGCGTACGGTTATCTACACCAAACGTAAAAACGCCCTGTTTGGTGAGCGTTTGGACGTTGACCTGAGCAACACCATTTTTGATGTGGTTGAGGACATTGTTACCGAATATAAAGAAAGTGCCAACTACGAAGGCTTTACCTTAGAAGTGATCCGTTTGTTCTCGGTTGATATTGAGCTTAGCGCTGACGAATTTACTGCAAAAACAATTCCGGCGTTAACTGATCTGACCTTCCAAACGGTAATGGATTTTTATAAACGTAAACAGGAAGCAGTTGCACAACAGGCTTACCCGGTTATTAAAGACGTTTATGAAACCCGCGGCCAGTATGTTGAAAACATTGTTGTTCCGTTCAGCGATGGTATTCACGGCATCCAGGTAGCTGTTCCGCTTAAAAAAGCGGTTGAAAACCATGGTCACGAGGTATTTAAATCTTTCGAGAAAAACGTTACCCTGTACCTGATCGACGATGCGTGGAAAGAGCACCTGCGCGAAATGGACGAGTTAAAACAATCGGTACAAAACGCGGTTTACGAACAAAAGGACCCACTGTTGGTTTACAAGTTTGAGGCCTTTGAATTATTCCGCGGCATGCTGGCCAATGTGAACAAGGAAATTGTAAGCTTCCTGTTCCGCGGTGGCATCCCGGTTCAGCAACAGGCCGAAGAGGTAAGGGAAGCGAGGCCCGAGCCGAAGCTTGACCTGCGCAAGATGAAAACAACCAAGGCCGAAGTGGTGAGCGAAAGCAACGGCGTGCCTATGGATGATTTTCCGCAGGAGCAGCAAAAGATCACCCCGGTAAGGGTTGAAAACAAAATTGGCCGTAATGACCCTTGCCCTTGCGGTAGCGGTAAAAAATACAAAAACTGCCACGGTGTAGGGCAGAATTAATATAAAGCTCGTGAAAACGGGCTATGATAATCATGTCATTGCGAGGTACGAAGCAATCCCAAACTATACAGGGCAAACTTTAATGGATGCTCTGCAAATCGGGGATTGCTTCGTACCTCGCAATGATGGTTAAAAAAAGGTGTCATGCTGAGCCTGTCGAAGCATGGTGGGAGTGCCTTTACTCGCGACCCTTCGACAGGCTCAGGGTGACAGGCCTTTATGCAAGTTTCATCCGCTATTAATGCCAAATAATAATTTATCATATGAAAAAAGCAGTATTTGATCATCAAGCTAAATCAGCCATTATCAGATACTGCTTTTTTGTTTTATTACTGCTTGCATCAACCCAAACCTTTGCCCAAACACGCGGCAAGGTTGAAGTGATCAAGGACCCGCTGGTTGACAGCCTGATAGCTAAAAGATTTACGCTGAACAGTGCAGCGGGTACTGATGCCGCCGGTTATTCATCCTACGGCTACCGCGTACAATTCTTCAGCGGCTCAAACCGAAAGGATGCCTATAACGCGCAAAACCGGTTGCAGCAGCAATACCCCGAACTGCGTACGTACATCAGTTACCGCGAGCCCAACTTTAAGGTAAAGGCAGGCGATTTCCGTACCCGGCTTGAAGCTGAAAAACTGGTACAGGAACTGCGCTCGTCGTTTTCGAGCATATTCATCATTTCCGAAAAAATAAATCTTCCTAAAACGGATCCTAATAATGATTAAAGAGCAAATACAGGAATTATCCGCAAAAATATTCAATGAGGTAGTGGCTAACCGCCGTCACCTGCATGCCAACCCGGAGCTTTCATTTCATGAATTGCAAACCTCGGTTTTTGTAGCCAACAAGCTTGAAGAGCTTGGCCTGGAATACCATAAGATGGCCGATACAGGTTTGGTAGCCCTCATTAAAGGCGAAAAACCGTCGGACGCCGGCAATGTGGTTGCCTTGCGTGCCGATATGGATGCGCTTCCGATATTGGAAGCCAATGATGTTCCGTATAAATCGCAAAACCCGGGCGTAATGCATGCCTGTGGCCACGATGCGCACACATCATCATTATTAGGTACAGCTAAAATATTAACCGAATTGAAAAGTCAGTTTGCAGGCACCGTTAAACTGATCTTTCAACCGGCCGAAGAGAAACTGCCCGGCGGTGCCAGCCTCATGATTAAAGAGGGCGTTTTGGAAAACCCAAAACCGGCTGCCGTATTGGGCCAGCATGTAATGCCTTTGATTGATGCCGGTAAAGTTGGTTTCCGTGCAGGTAAATATATGGCCTCAACTGATGAACTTTATGTTACTGTTAAAGGTAAAGGCGGTCACGGTGCTCAGCCGCAGCAGAATATCGATCCGGTTATCATTACCGCACATATATTAACCGCGCTACAGCAGGTGGTGAGCCGCTTTGCCGATCCTAAAAGTCCGTCGGTATTATCATTTGGCAAGGTGATAGCCAATGGGGCTACCAACGTGATCCCTAACGAGGTTTACCTGGAAGGTACTTTCCGCACCATGGATGAGAAATGGCGCGAGGAAGCTCACAAACGCATGAAAAAAATGGCCGAAGGTATTGCCGAAAGCATGGGCGGAAGCTGCGATTTCAATATCATGCGCGGTTATCCATTCCTGATTAACGAAGAAAAATTAACCCATGCCACCCGTGGCCATGCCGAAGCTTACCTGGGGAAAGAAAACGTGCTCGACCTGGATATCTGGATGGCTGCCGAAGATTTTGCTTATTACTCACAGGCTGCCAGCAGCTGTTTCTATCGCCTCGGTACCCGTAACGAAGCCCGGGGAATAACTTCATCTGTGCACACACCTACTTTTGACGTGGAAGAAGATGCATTTAAAATAAGTACTGGTTTGATGGCTTATTTGGCGGTTAAACAACTCGGCAACTAAAAACCATGTCATTGCGAGGTACGAAGCAATCGCGAACTCTGCAGATCCGCTCTGTATTGCATGCGATTGCCGCGCTACGCTCGCAATGACATGCTGTAAAAAGCAATCAATGAAAAAACTACTCCTGATCCTTATCCTTACTACTGCCAGCCTGCTAACAAAAGCTCAGCAAATCAATCGCTTTAATCCGGATACTATCCGTACCATCGTTATCGATTCACTGGTTGATATCCGCTCACATAAACTCAATGCGCAGGATTTCATAGATGCCGTATTGGCCGATACCGGTTTTTATAAGGCCTTCCAGAATATGAAAGGCTTTGGCTTTGCTGCCGAAAACCGAATTTTTACTTACGACAGCAAGAACCGGGTAAACGGGCGCATCTACCGTAAAATACTGCACAGCAACGCAGCCGGTAAACATAAAATAGAATACGTTGCTAAAAGGGACAGCGGTGACGTTTACAAAAAGAACGGCAAGTACCAGTTGTATACGGTTGAGATGTTCGATTTTATTTTCATGAACGCGTATAATTCCGATTTTACCAAGGGTGATGCCCTGCCGGGATCGGGAGGTAAAAATGAATCGTACAAAAGCAAACTCAAAACGCTGATCTTTACGCCGGGCCGCAAAGTAAGCGGAATCCCTTTCATCAGCAGCAAAACGGAAATTTTCTCTAATGATATGCGCCAATATTATTATTACGAATTTGCCCGTGGTAAATACCTCGACACCATCCCTGTTTATCGCTTTAAGGTGAGGTGCAAGCCGAGCACATCCGACAGCGATACCATGATTAAGGAAATGACCACCATTTTTGATGAGCGTACCTTTCAGATCCTTGGCCGGTATATCGATATGAAATTCAGCAACATGTTCTTTGATTTTAATGTGCAGATGAACATCGAGCTTAATAATTTCCAGGGCGAAACGCTACCTGCAAAAATTACCTACCAGGGTAATTGGAATATTCCTTTTCATAAGGAAGAGCGTGCGAGTTTCTTGATTGTACATAAGGATTATGAGAAAGAGTAGAAACTCTTAACCACCTGAAAGGGGCATTAAGAAAAAGCCCTTAGCCAGCGCTCAACCGGAGCCGGGCGTAGCAGCCTTTTTTGTGCTTGCAGACCATAAGCATGACATCTGCAACACACAGAAATATGATTAGCTTGTTTTTCATATTAGCAGGCTTTTGTATACTAATAGTTAACTTTTGGGAGATAACGCCTGTTCACGATAAGTGGTTGTTTTGCAGTGAGTAATATATTTGTGGTTTAATTGCTTTTATACGCTGGGATAACCAAAAAAATATATTTTTGATGGTTCGATGTTTATATCCTTCAACCGGTTAATGCCTTTTAATTTCATTAAATTATTTCTATTGATCTTGTTTGCTTTTACTTTTCCAAAAGTTAAAGTGAAAATGGCTGTTTGTAATGGCAGTTACGGCGACCCGGTAGTAAAACTTGATTTTGGATCGGGAGTTAGTCATACCGGTCCTCCACTGGCTACAGGTATTACAACCATGTTCTATGCTCCTGATTGCCCGGATGATAGGTATTATTCAATTGTAAGCAGTCAAACTTCGTGTCATGATACCTGGCATACTGTACTTCATGATCATACAGGAAATTCTGGTGGTTATATGATGCTCGTGAATGCATCGTACGAACCAAGTGTTTTTTTTACCGAAACGAAGGAGCTTAATCTTTGCGAAAACACAACCTACGAGTTTTCAGCTTATGTACTCAATCTCATGAAACTTTCATCAAGTGATGCCAGTACTAAACAGCCTGATTTATTATTTACCATAAAAAAGCCCGATGGCACAATCTTAACCCAGTACGATACCAATACCATACAGCCCACCGCAGATCCTCAGTGGAATAAATATAGTGTGCCATTTTCAACAGGGGCGGGCGTTACGCAAATTGTATTGGAAATCAGCAATAGTGGGCCGGGGGGTAATGGAAACGATTTGCTGCTTGATGATATTGAATTCAGGGCTTGCGGACCTAACATTAAAGTTGGATTTACAAATGTTGACAACACCGAACCGCAAAATATCTGCAAGGGGCAGGTGCAAAACTATAAACTTATTGCCGATCTGAATAACGGCTATAGCAACCCTAAAGTACAATGGCAAAGCAGTACTGATGGTGGCGGTAGCTGGACTAACATTCAGGGTGCTACTGATCTTAGCTATGCTTTTCAATTTGCTGCGGATAAACCGGTAGGTACCTACCAATACAGGATGGCTGCTGCTGAAGGAGATAATATCAATTCGCCAACTTGCCGCGTTTATTCAGACGTGCGCACCATAACGGTTAATGCTTACCTGGCCAAACCTTCTATTACTGCACCGGCTGTATGCGAAGGGGATGTGCTTACACTTACCGCAAATGCGCCGGGAGCTGTCAGTTATGAATGGAACGGCCCGGGCGTTACCGCTAATAATAAAGCTCAAAATCCTCTGGTAATTGACAATGCCACTGTTGCTGCTAATGGCAATTATCAGGTTACTGTGTTCTCGGCTGGTGATTGTCCTACTTTATCAGATAAAGTTACAGTAACTGTTAACTTAAAACCCGTTATACCTGTTCTCACCCCAGCTCCAATTTGTAAGGGCGACCTAATCATTCTCAATGAAACTACGCCCAATGCCAAAAGCTATAGCTGGTCGCCGGTTACAGGATTGTCTGATCCAACTGCGGCAAACCCTACTGCCATGCCAACCGAAACAACCACTTATACAGTAACAGTGACAAGCAATGGGGATTGTACTGCAACCCAAACGGTAACTGTAACAGTTATGCCCACTCCCGAAGCAAGTATAAGTCCGCAGAAAAAAATCTTTGAAGGGCAATCGGTAGTACTGGATGCCGAGGCAAAATATGCAGATACTTATTTATGGAGCCCCGCGGATGGACTCGACGATCCTACCAAATTGAACCCTGTTGCCAGCCCTACCGATGATGTTACTTATACCCTAAAAGCCTCATCAGGTATTGGTTGCGGATATGTTAATGCCTCAGTTTTTGTACGGGTTTATAAAAAGATCGTTATTCCATCAACGTTTTCGCCCAATGGAGATGGTTTAAATGATAACTGGGATATTGAGGCTTTATCAACCTATCCGCAATGTTCACTGAATGTTTTTAACCGAAACGGGCAAAAAGTATATGCCTCTACAGGTTATGATAAACCGTGGAGCGGCGGTTATAAAGGATATGCTTTACCACCCGGGACTTACTACTATGTGATTGATCTTAAAAGTGGGGCGCCGCTATTATCGGGCTGGGTGCTTATAGTGCGCTGATTATATAAAGCCAAAAGCAGATTGTGCAAAGCCTAAAACAAAATTGATTACATAGGTTTAAGTTATTACTGAAGCTAATTTTTAGGCTTCATATAATTGCTTCTTTTTATGTTATCATTAACTGCGGTGCTTGTGCCCGGAATTAATCCAACAGGTAGCTCAAGCAAAAATCAAAACTTAATGATCTTTTCTATCTGCTCGTTTACAAACTTTATGGTATCGGGCTTAAACAGGTTCCCTTCTTCATCAAACTCTTTGTGTATGGCCGCTATGTGTAATTTAAGCGCCATAATGTTGAGGTGCAGGTAATGGCAAACGCCGGTAAAATGGTCAACCCCGCGGATATTACCATATTTGCCCGATGATAAGCCTACCAATGCCGCTTTTTTATCATAAAAACTTTCGGGGAAACTACAGGCATCAATGAAAACCTTAAGTACACCCGGAAAGCTGCCGTTATATTCGGGGATAAGGAATATGAATTTATCTGTATTGGTAACTGTTTGCTGGATAGGCTCAAATGCTGCGCTGCGTTTGTTGTAGAGGTCGGTTTCAATAACGTTTGGAGGCAGCTGAGCAAGTGATAAGATACCTGCTTCAACACCCTTTTCCTGCAGTTTTTGCTGATAAACCTTAGCAAGTTTGAGCGTTGAGCTTCCCGGTCTGTTGGTTGACGATATTATGGTTATCATTTATTATTGGTAAATTGCTGACTGATCTGATTAGTAATATTGTTGTTGAGTAATTTGTAATATTTTGTTAATGAATGCTTTAATAATAAATATGATTAAGTAATAATATTTATTAGTTGCCGCGCTGATAATTCACTAATTGATCAATTTTGTTTGTAAATAGGCAAAAGCTGTGGAATTCTGCATTATTTAATTCCGTATCTTTATCACCGGATAAAAACTTTACGAAAGTAGAAATTTCTGTTTCTATTTAACGTTGTTATAAATCACAGAACTATAAATTTTTTTAAACTATAGAATGAGTAAAATTATTGCTTTAGCCAACCAGAAAGGCGGCGTAGGGAAAACTACATCATCTATAAATCTGGCTGCAAGTTTAGCTGTATTAGATTATAAAACCTTGTTGGTTGACGCCGACCCGCAGGCTAATTCAACTTCGGGTATTGGTTTCGATCCCCGCAATATAAAAAACAGTATCTATGAATGTATCATCAATGAGGTTGATCCTCATGAGGCCATTCAGAAAACTGAAACTCCTAATCTTGATTTATTACCCGCACATATTGATCTGGTAGGTGCCGAAATTGAAATGATCAATTTAACGGGCCGCGAGTTTAAAATGAAACAGGTATTTGAAAAAGTGAGGGATGAATATGATTTTATTATTATCGATTGTTCGCCGTCATTAGGTTTGATCACCATTAACGCTTTAACCGCTGCCGATTCGGTAATTGTACCGGTACAGTGCGAGTATTTCGCATTAGAGGGTTTGGGCAAATTGTTAAATACCATCAAAATTGTTCAGTCGCGCCTTAACCCCCAACTTGAAATTGAGGGGATTTTGTTAACCATGTACGATGTGCGTTTGCGTTTGAGCAATCAGGTGGTTGATGAAGTTAGGACCCATTTTGAAGACATGGTTTTTGATACCATTATACAGCGTAATACCCGGTTAAGCGAGGCCCCGAGCTTTGGCGTATCGGTAATTATGCATGATGCTACCTGTAAGGGTGCAATAAATTATTTAAACCTTGCCCGCGAAATTCTGGAGAAAAACGGGTTGGTTAAGGGTGAACAGGCAACAGCTACAGCAACAGTATAGTAAATGAGTGGTGAAAAGAGAAATGCCCTGGGAAAGGGACTGAGTGCGCTATTGAACGACACGCCTAACGTACAACCATACCAAAACAGAAGTAGAGAAACAGCAAGCCCTGCCGAGGTAAATGACCTTGGCTCGGTTAATGAAATAAAACTGGCCGAAATTGAGGTTAACCCGTTTCAGCCCCGTACCGATTTTGATGAGCAGGCACTGGCCGAGCTTTCAGAGTCGATCAAACTGCAGGGTTTAATTCAGCCGATAACGCTCAGGAAAATTGGGGCGCATAAATATCAGCTGATATCTGGCGAGCGTCGTTTTCGGGCATCAAAGCTGGCCGGCCTAACCCAGATTCCGGCTTATGTGCGCACCGCCAATGATCAGCAAATGCTGGAGATGGCACTTATCGAAAACATTCAGCGCGAAAACCTGAATGCTATAGAGGTTGCCCTGAGTTTTCAGCGTATGATTGAGGAATGTAACCTGAAGCAGGAAGAACTGGGCGATAGAGTAAGCAAAAACCGCTCAACAGTGACCAACTACCTTCGTTTGTTAAGGTTGCCGCCGGTTATCCAGGCCTCCATTCGTGATGGCGAGCTTTCAATGGGGCATGCAAAAGCTATTTTAACGCTAACCGATCCTGCCAAACAATTATTTATACATCAGCATATTATAAAGGAAGGTTTATCCGTTCGTAAGGTTGAAGAACTGGTAAGAGAGATGCAAAAGTCGCCGGTAAAAAAGGAAGGCAAACAGCCCGAGCCGGTATCATATCAGTTGCAGAAGATTCAGGATGACCTGGCTTCAAAATTTAGTACAAGGGTAAAACTAAAAGTTGGCAGCCGCGGAAGCGGTGTTATCGAGATTCCTTTCCTTTCGGAAGATGATCTTGGCCGCATCCTTGAAATGCTTGATTGGTAATTGTTAATTTAAAAAATGTATAAATTCCTGTTTTTTTTAGCTGTATCCGCTTTTTTTATTTCTGCCGCACAGGCTCAGGTAGTTGATAGTACGGGGAGTAAAAAAAGTGATACGCTGAAAGTAAAGCATCCTGTTAAAACCCCGTCAGGCTCATTTGCTCCCAAAATTGATCCTGCCAAAGAAAAGATCTATCATCCCGATAGTACCCATATCCCGCATAAAGCAGTAATGCATTCATTGATGATACCTGGTTGGGGCCAGGTGTACAACCGCAGATGGTGGAAAGTGCCGTTAATTTACGGAGGTTTAGGTTTGCTAACCTCGGCCATTATATATAACCAGCATTATTACAAAGAATATTTAACATTATCAAGATACCGCCAGGGTACTCCTCCTAATCCCGGCGATCCTTATTATACAGAATATAACCTTTATAAAGACGTGCCAGATGCCAACCTGAGCGATGCCCGTGAAAATTCAAGGCGTAACCGCGATTTGAGCATACTGGGCTTTTTAGCTGTATGGGGTATCCAGGCTATTGATGCTTATATCGATGCCAAGTTCATCCACTCATATACGGTAGATAATAATTTGTCGTTCAAAGTAGCTCCGGGTATAATTAATCAGCCGGTTTATGCGCAGGGCGCTAATAATGCTTATATTCCGGGTATAAAAGTTACCTTTACGTTTTAATAAGGAAAACCACAATACCTGAAATGAAGATAGCGTTACTTGGCTACGGAAAAATGGGCAAAATCATCGAAAAGATAGCCCTTAGCCGCAAGCATGAAATTGTACTTACCATTGATCATGAAACCCTTCATGACCTTACAACCGAAAATCTGCAAAAAGCAGATGTGGTAATTGAATTTACTACCCCGGCATCCGTATTATCAAATATCGAGCATTGCTTTAATGCTAATGTACCTGTTGTTATTGGTACTACAGGCTGGTACGAGAAATTACCGGAAGTAAAACAGCAATGTATTGAGGGGAATAAATCATTATTGTGGGCTTCAAACTTCAGCGTTGGCGTTAACGTGTTTTTTTACGTGAATAAGCTGTTGGCTAAAGTCATGAACAAGTACCCTTATTACGAAGTACAGGTTGAAGAGATCCACCATACCCAAAAAATGGACTCGCCAAGCGGTACTGCCATAACCATCGCCGAAGGCATCATTAACAACACCGATACCAAAAATGAGTGGATTAATGTATTAACTACCGACGACAGTGATGACGATGCGAATGTTGCTCCTAACCAATTACTTATAGAATCATTAAGGATAGACAGTGTGCCGGGTACTCATACCGTTATTTATGATTCGGAAGTGGATAGCATCGAATTTAAGCATACTGCCCATAACCGTAATGGGTTTGCTTTAGGCGCTGTACTGGCTGCCGAGTGGCTGCACGATAAAAAGGGTTTTTACTCTGTTGAAGCCATGTTTGATTTTAACAGCTAATAGCTTTTTAATATAAATGGCAATAGCGGGCTATATAGGGTTTTATATCATTACGGGCCCGCTATTGATTTTAATACTGGCTGGATACTGGAAACTTTTTGAAAAAGCCGGTCGCCGGGGGTGGGAAGCACTGATCCCGGTTTACCATCTTTACATTATGCTTAAGTTGAGCCAACGGCCGTTGTGGCTCCTTTTGTTGCTTTTAATACCGGGCGTAAACTTTATTATAAGCATCGGCATCCTCATTGATTTTATTAAATCGTTTGGCAAGGTGGGCATAGGGCAAATCACCATGTCGGTGTTGTTGCCATTTATTTTTATCCCCAAATGGGGTTTTGATAAAAACACCCGTTATGTTGGCCCGTCGGCAAGTGACGATTTCAGGGAAAAATACCGTGACCTTGATAAATCCCCACTAAGGGAATGGACGGAAGCTATTCTTTTCGCTATAATAGCGGCAACGGTTATTCGCGGGCTTTTCCTCGAGGCTTTCACCATCCCTTCGTCATCTATGGAGAGCTCACTAATGGTAGGCGATTTTTTATTTGTGAGCAAGATCAATTACGGTGCACGCCTGCCTATGACCCCCATAGCATTTCCATTTGCACACCACACTATGCCGCTCACCGGTACTAAAGCCTATTGGGATGGTATTAAGCTGCCCTACTATCGGCTGCCGGGTTTCAGCGAAGTGAAAAAGGGTGATGCAGTAGTATTTAACTATCCAATGGATGCTGATTCGCCGTTTTACCGCCCTGTAGATAAGCAGGAAAATTATATCAAACGGTGCCAGGGCACACCCGGCGATACCATAAGGCTGGAGTACGGCCAGGTATACGTAAATAACCGTTTGATAGCCGCCCCACCCAACGCGGAAATGGAATACCGGGTACGTACAAATGGTTCGGGAAGAGGTTTTGGCCCCCATACGCGATATAACCTTCATCTGTCTGATATTCAACAGTTTACCTGGGTTGATTTTACAGCGAATATGACTGCACAATCGGCCGAAAAGCTAAAAACATATCCCTATATCAAGGCGGTGAAGCCCGATGTTAAGTTAAGAGGGGTGTATGATCATGAGGTTTTTCCGCATGATCCGCGCTTTAGGTGGAACGAGGATAACCTGGGGCCAATTATTATTCCGCAAAGAGGCTGGACTGTAAAGCTGGATAGCATGACCATGCCTTTTTATCGCCGGGCCATTGAGGTGTATGAAAATAATAAAGTGCAGGTTAAAGGGAACGCAGTTTTTATTAATGGGAGCAAGGCCGATAGTTATACCTTTAAAATGGATTACTATTGGATGATGGGCGATAACCGCCATAACTCTGAAGATTCGCGTTTTTGGGGCTTTGTGCCCGAAGATCATATTGTAGGTAAAGCCATATTGGTTTGGATGAGCTGGGATGCCAATTCGCCTTCATTTTGTAAAATAAGATGGGACAGGGTATTTAGAAGAATTAATTAGAGAGATATGCAGATGTGCAAATTCCGGATGTGCAGATGAGAGATTAAATAATTATCAATTTGTGCCCTAATAATAGAATCTATAATTAATATGGGGGAGCGTAACATATAACGTGTAACATATATCTTATACATAAAATATAAACATTAAAAAATCTGCACATTTGCACATCTGAAATTTGCACATTCGATACATCATATGAACTGGAAATTCTGGAAAAAGAAAGATTCAACTAAAGTAAAAAAGAAAAAAAGTGCGCTTCGTGAATGGGGCGACGCTATCATATTTGCAGTAATAGCCGCTACCCTTATTCGTACGCTGTTTATCGAAGCCTACGTTATCCCCAGCGGCTCAATGGAAAACTCACTTTTAATTGGCGACTACCTGTTTGTAAGCAAGGTTAACTATGGCGCAAGGATGCCTATAACGCCTGTTTCGTTTCCGTTTATGCACCATACTACTCCCTGGGGGACTCAAGCTTACTGGGGCGGAGTAAAATTGCCTTATTATCGCTTGCCGGGTTTAAGTGATATAAAAAAGCAGGATATCGTGGTTTTTAACGCGCCAATAGAGGCCGATTCTCCTTATTTCAGGCCGGTGGATAAGCGCGAAAACATTATCAAACGCTGCCAGGGTACTCCCGGGGATACCTTAAGCGTAGTTAACGCGCAGGTTTATATTAACGGCAAGGCCGCTCCAAATCCGGAAAGGGGAAAGGAAGGTTATTTTGTTGAAACCAATGGGCAGGAATTTAACCCGGCTATTTTGAACGAGCTTAAGATAGATATTAGGGGCAATACCGGCAACCGTTATGAAATGATGATGTCTAAGGAATCGGCAGCTACTTTGAAAACTTATTCAAATGTAAAATCAATTGTGCCGGCTTTAACGCTTAAGGGTACCAGTGACCCGCTGAACCCGGTTTACCCTGCCAAGTACCCGCGTTATAAGATCACACCTAATTTTCCTGACTTTAAATGGAATGTAGATAATTATGGCCCCATCATTATCCCTAAAAAAGGCTGGACAGTTAAATTGGATAGCCTGACTTTCCCGGTTTATGGCCGCGCTATTGAGATTTATGAAAATAATAAAGTAAATGTTGTGGGTAAGGATATCATGATTAACGGAAAAAAAGCCGATACTTATACCTTTAAGCTTAACTACTATTTTATGATGGGGGATAATCGTCACAATTCGGAAGATTCGCGCTTTTGGGGGTTTGTTCCGGAAGATCACGTAGTAGGGAAAGCTTTATTTACCTGGATGAGTATTGACAGTACAGCCAGCTTCTTTAATAAAATAAGGTGGAACCGGTTGTTCAGAGGCATACATTAATTGAAAATATAAAAACACCAAAGTGAACGGAATAGGATTAATAATAGTATTTGTTCTTTTTATAGTACTGCCATTTGCAGGTTTATGGAAACTGTTTGAAAAGGCAGGGCGGCCAGGCTGGGAAGGCATTGTGCCACTATACAACTTTTTCATCATCATTAAGTTAACTGGTAGGCCGGCGTGGTGGTTTATTATGCTGCTAATACCAGGCTTAAACTTTTTGATAGCGCTGGGCTTGATTGTTGATTTTTTAAAATCGTACGGAAAGTTCACTTTTGTTGAACATGTGCAGGGTGTAATCCTTCCGTTTATATATTTCCCTAAATGGGGCGGTGATAAGGATACCAAATATTTAGGCCAGTCGGCGAGCCCCGAGTTCAGGACTAAGTATAAGATTGCCCTAAAGAAAACCCAGGCACGTGAGTGGGCTGATGCCATCATTTTTGCGGTAATCGCTGCAACGCTGATCCGTACATTATTTATTGAAGCTTATGTAATTCCAAGTGCATCGATGGAAAGCTCGTTGCTTATTGGCGATTACCTGTTTGTAAGCAAAGTGAACTATGGAGCACGTTTACCCATGACGCCAGTTGCATTTCCTTTCGCACACCATACCATGCCGCTTATCAATACCAAGGCCTATTGGGATGGTATCGAACTGCCGTACTATCGTCTGCCGGGTTTAAGTGATATTAAAAAAGGTGATGTGGTAGTGTTCAATTATCCTATGGATGCCGATTCGCCTTATTTCAGGCCGGTTGATAAACGCGAAAACTATATCAAACGCTGCCAGGGTACCCCGGGCGATACGCTGAGTGTAGTTAAGGCCCAGGTGTTTATAAATGGGAAAGCTGCTGTTACACCACCAAAAGGCGAGATTACTTATGATGTTAAAACAGATGGGAACGAGCTTAACCCGCAGATAGCTACAGATTTGCATTTGTCGGATATTTCATCGGTAAATAATACTGAGTTTATTACCAATACCACCGAGGAATCGGCAAAGGCACTGAGGGGATATTCAAACATCAAGTCAGTTACACCACGGTTAACTCCGCCGGGGGCGTCTGATCCGATGAACCCGGTTTATCCTGCCATTTTCTCCAACTACAAAATAGGAGCTAACATTCCCGATTATAAATGGAATGTAGACAACTTCGGGCCTGTCATTGTACCTAAAAAGGGTTGGACAGTAAAGCTGGATAGTTTAACCTTCCCGATCTACGGTCGTGCAATTGCCGTATATGAAGGCAACAAGGTTGAAGTGAACGGTAAAGATATCCTGATCAATGGCAAAAAAGCTGATAGCTATACCTTTAAACTCAACTACTATTTTATGATGGGCGATAACCGTCATAACTCAGAAGATTCACGTTTTTGGGGCTTTGTTCCTGAAGATCATATTGTGGGTAAAGCACTGTTCATTTGGATGAGTGTTGACGACAATGCATCGTTCATCCACAAGATCCGCTGGAGCAGACTGTTTAATCTGATCCATTAGCCCCCTAAACCCCTGAAGGGGAACTAAAGTGAAAAGCCTGTTTTGCTAAGCAAAACAGGCTTTTCACTTTAATAAAATCACGGCCGCGGGCTTTCAGTCCGTGGTTTACCATAGTTTCAGTTTTCAGCTGAATTTCCGTAAGCTGGAAGCTTACATTATGCCCACCACGGGTTACGCTGCGCTAAACCCGCGGTAGCGGGCTAATATTGAACCTTTCCGCCAATTTATTCAAATCTTCTACAACGGCATCAACTAATGGTATGCCGTTGGCTATCCTGTCAGCTTCTGCTTCCAGTTCTGGCTCACCTGGAATAATTACTTTTTGATCAGGATCAACTGTAGCTGATGATTTAAAACGCTCTATCCAATTATCTAAATGATTTTTAAACTCATCTATCGGCCGGAAGCCATCCACGCGCATTGCGCCTAAGAAATGCCCTATACCCGCGCCAACGGGATCATTCGGCGGATCAAGAAAAGCCACAAAGGGCGGTACCCAGGGTCCGTAATTGGCGCCTGATAATACTGCTGATAAAATATCAACGGTAGCACTCAAACCAAAACCTTTATGACTGCCATGGTCGCGGTCGCTGCCGAGGGGGAGGAGAGAGCCGCCGGTTTTTAATGCATGAGGATCGGTAGTATAATTGCCTTCTTTATCCTGGATCCAGCCTTCGGGAACCTGCCTGCCTAAGCGCTGGGCTATTTCCAGTTTTCCGTTAGCAGCGGCTGAAGTGGCAATATCAACTATCACCGGCGGATATTTACCAGCCGGAAAAGCGTAACACATAGGGTTGGTACCCAAAAGCCGTTCACTGGAAAACGTAGGCGCAACCAGCGGACTGGCATTGGTCATGGCAAAACCGATCATATCTTTCTCCACAGCCATCAACGTGTGATAACCGGCAATACCAAAATGGTTGGAGTTGCGTACTGATACCCAACCCGAGCCGTATAGCTCAGCTTTTTTAATGGCTACCTCCATGGCAAACGGAGCTACCACTAAACCAAGGCCTGCATCGCCATCTACAGTGGCAGTTGTTGGCGTTTCATGCACTATCCGGATGTTGGGCGTGGGATTAATGCGTTTCTTCTCCCAAAGGCGTACATAACCGCTCAACCGGGCTACGCCATGCGAGTCGATACCACGGAGATCGGATTTAAGCAGCACGTCGGCTGCTAAAACCGCATGTTCATGGCTGCAGCCAATAACTTTGAATATATTTTCGGTAAATGTGCGTAGAGTGGATGGCGATATCAGCATACGGCAAAGATAACCGTTGATTTTTAAAATGATTACGTTGATTTAGCTGATGAGGAACCTTTATACACTTGATCTGGAGTAGCAGCGGGTAGCCCGGACTAATCTCCAATCACCAGCCTCTAATCTCTGTCCTCAAGCCATCGCAAACTCGGGCTTTACTTCGCTCAGGTGTTTGTTATACCAGTTGGTACTGTTATAGCGGGCGTTTATTTCGTAGATTTCGGGTTTTAGTTTCAGCAGGTTAAGGATATCCTGGCATGAAAAACGGTTGCAAACCGGGTATAACTCTTTAAATACGCGCTCGATAAAATAAAAATCTTCGGGGTGGTCGAGTGCAAAACGGTGCGACATGGAATAATCCAGGCCGGTTTCCCAGGTTACGTTGCCGATGTTAAAAATAAGCGGATTTTCATAGATGTAGGGTGAGGTATGCTCCAGATCATGGGGGCGGCCGGCATTTTCCCAGGCTTGTTTGAGGCAGGCCATGGTCATTACCTCTACATCGTTGCCATCGGGATAGGTGGCCGGGTACAGGTTGCTTACATAATCAAACTTTTGCCTGTTGCTGAAAAAGTATTCAAGCACTTTATCAATGATCCGCGGATCGATTAGCGGGCAGTCGGCCGGAATTTTGACAACCACATCGGCATTGAATAGTTTTGCTGCCTGGTAATGCCTGTCAAGCAGGTTGCCAAGGCTGCCCCGGTAACATTGAACGTTAAGATTTTCGGCCTCCTGTGCAATAACATCATCTTCAGCGCCTTCGGAAGTGGCAATAACAATATTGGCCTGGTGCTGGATCATACCTATCCGCTCCACCATGCGTGCTAACAAACTTTTACCCAATATTGGCAGCATTACCTTGCCATATAAACGACTTGATGCCATGCGGGCCGGCACAATGATCACTACACGCTCATCCATCTTTTCCGGAAATTTGAGGTTTATCAAAAAACATTAACCGGGTTAAATGTAGAATGGTAAAGTTTAAATATGGCGAAGTTTATATTATCAAATTGTTAACCTGATGGGCGACTTGCAAAAAATAAAACCCGGCACAACGGCCGGGCCTTACAACACAGGTATAGGTTATTTAATAATAGTAAACGTTTGTTTGAATATCGGCACTTAGTTTTTTATCGTCGGTTGCTGCTTTAATACCCTGCAGCCACACTGTATATACAGAACCCGCCCGAAGGTTAACATTAGTAAGGCTGGCTAATACCGTAGTGGTGCCTTTTTGGCGAATGTAAAGCGTGTAGGTGACATTTCCTTTAATAGTTACAAAATCAGATACTTGTTTGTAAGCTTTGTTTGATGCCAAAACCGAATCTTTTGAAGTAACCAGGTCAACCGTACCGGCATCGGCGCTGAGGTTTGCCAAACGGATACTGGCCATCCCGGCGGCCGGCTGAACGATAGAATCGGCAACAAAAATTACATCGCGTTTACCTGCGGTGTTGGCAAGGTATACCGAGTAAAGTTTTTTAGCTACGAGGGTGATGGTATCGTCTGCAACTTTTTGCTTGGTGTCCGAAACATAAAAGGTTGCTGTTCTTTTACCAGGATAAGCATTAATGTAATCTATACCGTGACCGTAACGAATTGGAAAATTGTTCGCCCTGTTGGGCTCAAGATAAAAATCAACCGGATCAGAATCGGGCGAGGCATTGATGACTGAAACAAGTGCCACCGGCGGCTGAACGTAATTGTTGTGATCTTTTAAACACGAGCTGAGTGTTGCTGCCAGCAAACACACCATCCCGATAATGCCTGCCCGCCTTGTTAATTTTTGCTGAACTGTTTTCATAAAATAAAATATTAGTAGTAAACTGATATTTTAACTTTACGTAATCAGCAGGCATTACGCTACTTTGGATTAAAAATTTTAACCCCGGTGTGATTGGCATAAATACGTTTGACCTTAGGTTTTAGTATAATGTTTTACATAAGAGCTAAAAGCAGAATGCATAAGGCTTAAAGCGTATCAATAATTATTTAACTACTGAATGTTTGTTATGAAAGAGGTTGTTAAGTACAGTTTTATCAATAGGTTTTATTTTTCAAGTTGTTCGTCAATAAGGTGTTGTAATTCATTTTTGAATTTGTCATCAAGCTTGATGTTTTCGGCAACAGGCTGATGAAACATATTTTTGATCATGCGGTTAATAGCGGTACTTTGTTGCTGAAATACCCTGCAAACGTGGCATCCCGCCAGGTGGATCTTTAATTCCAGTTTTTCTCGCAGGGAGATCTTTCCTATTTCCTGCTTTTCAATCAGGTAAGTAGCCTTTTTGCAGTTGTAGGCTATTTTAGTTAATTCGTCCATAATCCATTAGTTTAAATCCAGTTTTTTTGAAGGCACTCTCTTAGGCTTAGCTTGGCGCGGTGAATAATTACCCAAAAGTTGGATGATGATATTCTCAAATCGCCGCAAATGGTGTCGGTGGTTTCATCATCAAGGTGTTTCATAGTAAAAACCGAGAGCCATAATGAGGGCAATTTTCTCATGCATCTTTGCAGTATCAACTCAAATTCTTTGCTTTCGAGGTGATCGGGTTGTTCAATGCCAAACTCCGCTGGCCTGTGATCGGTTTTCCAGTTATGGGCATCTGGTTCAAAAAAATCGTCTGTTTCATATTCGGCAAATGTTACCGCAGGTTCCTTAACAAAAGCGGATGCTTTTTTGCGGTAAATATCAATAATCTTGTTTTTTAGTATGGCGGTAAGCCATGTACGTTCGGTGCTTTTGCCCTCAAATTTTTGCAAGCGCTCGAGAGCGGCCAAAAAAGTTTCCTGTACAAGATCGCGGGCTAATTCTTCGTCGTTAATGCGGGTAAGGGCATACTTGTAAAGATAGTCGGCATGGCGCGTTACCCAGGCACGGGGTTCGGTGCTGTTATCAAGGCTAAGATTGGTGCTGTTTTGGCTTTGCATAAATCAACGTGGTGGTAATGGTTTGTGTAAAAGTTTATAGCCCATATTGTATTAATGTTTTGATTTGTACATTCGTCGGGTAGGAGAAGGAATCCTTACAAGATTTTTTTATTTTTTCTGAAACCAGGGCTTAATGAAATGGGAGTTTTGGAAGAGTCGTTAATATCTAATATTCCGGTTCAAACTAAATGCAGACAAATAAATGACAGAATAATCGGCTATCGACTGTAAGGTTCTTCGTATATCTACGACAAAGGGGTATGAAAAAGATAAATCTGTTTATTATACCATTGATATTATTGGCCTTTAATGCCTGCAGTCAAAGTACTCCGCATGCCGATAAAACCGTTGATACCAAAACATATCCGCAAGCTAAGCCGGCCAGCTACTGGAAACAGATATTAACGCCCGAAGCTTACGAGATACTGGTAAATAGGGGCACGGAACAACCCTATCATAACCCTTATTGGAATAACCACGAAAAAGGGACATATGTAAGTGCAGCTACCGGTAAGCCATTATTTAGTTCGGATTCTAAATTTGAATCGGGCACAGGCTGGCCAAGTTTTTTTAAACCTATCGATCCAAAAGCGATTAAAATTGTTAAAGATACATCGTACGGAATGGTACGTGAAGAGGTTGTTGAAGCCAGCACAGGTTTACATCTTGGCCACGTTTTTAATGATGGTCCGGCACCTACCGGTAAACGTTATTGTATGGATTCATACGCTTTCAAGTTTGTTCCGGCTAAATAATAAACCATTAAATTAAAATGATCATGTTAACAAAAAAATTGAATGTATGCCTCCTTGGCCTGCTCATATTATTTGGCTGCGCCAATGCGCAAACGGAAGGAAGCGGGTTTGCGAGCCTGCCTGCCCCAAAAAACGGTGAAAAGGTTGCTACTTTTGCGGGTGGTTGCTTCTGGAGTCTTTCGGAAGGTTTGTATGAATTGAAGGGCGTTAATAAAGTGGTAGCCGGATATGCCGGCGGTACAACTAAAAATCCATCGTACGAAGATGTTTGCGGTAAAAATACCGGCCATGCAGAATCGGTACAGGTTTACTATGACCCGGCCGAAATAAGTTACGCTGCTTTAGCCGAAGCATTCTTTTATGCGCACGATCCAACCACTGTAGACAGGCAGGGACCGGATGTGGGTGACGACTATCGCTCAGTAGCTTTTTATCGTACACCGGAAGAAAAGAAAACTTTAGAAAATGTAATAGCTAAAGTTAACGCTACACATCATTACAGCAGTCCTATCGTTACACAGGTTGTTCCTTTTAAAGTATTATATCCTGCCGAAAATTATCACCAGGGATATTACCGGCTGCATATGAATAGCCCGTATATCAGCCATGTTTCAGTACCTAAGGTAATGAAACTGCGTAAGGCCATGAATAGCTTGTTGAAACCCGAGTTTCAGCATAAAGATCTGAATTAAGGGTGAATGTTGTATTTGACTGTTCCGTTGTCTCTACACCACGTTATTGCGGGTAACCATCAGGGAAGTCTTTTCATCCGCCCGTTGTTTAAGAATAAAGCATTAGTCACCAGAAAAAAAAGGCGAAAAGTAACAAAACCTTTCGCCTTTTCCCTTTAACCTTTCCCCTATCTATTGATTACAGATCGTTTTTAATTTTTGATTATAATCAGGATTTAGCGGTTCATTGGTTTGAGCCAGGCGCTGCGAGCCTACATTGGCCGGACAGGCAATGCCATTAGGCCCGTCGTAAACCAAACCGGGTTTTGTGCTGAGGAGTTCTTTCGGCACGTAGATCTGTACAGTGGTTTTTGAATAGCTATGCGGATAAAACCGGATGTAATATCCATCAGGGTGTAACGACCATATGCCTGACGGTACCGCCGGATCAGGCGCCGGAGCCAAACCGGCTAACATGGCATACTTTTCCATCTCTTCGTAAGATGAATTACCAGAGGCTGCTAATCGGCGGATATTGTTTTCAGCCTCAAAAACACTTTGAACCGCAGGCGGCAATTGGCTTTTAGCTTTATCCATTACACTGGCGGGCAATACACCCAGCGCACCGCCTTCCAACATTAACAGTTCATTAGCTGATAGTAGCCTGGTCGCGGTAAGCTTAATATCGGAGCCCATATCAACAAACCTGGTGCGTGCAATAATCGACCATAATAATATCTGGATGCTATGCTGGTCAACCTCGGGATGAGTTTCAGCATGTTTTAATATCAGTATCACCACATCGCGCTTTGGCCCAAGCACCGGGGCAAGCATATACCCATCGCCTGTACTGGGGCCACGGGTACCAGCATGCAGACAATAGCTTTTGCTGGTCATTTCATAAAAACCGGCGCAAAGCTTAAAACCGCCCCCGGGTGCTTTGGGCAAAAGGTATAAAGGCTCGGCTACCTGCCCTTCCATAAACGATGGTGGTTTGGAGCCTGCCTTGTTAACGTCATTAAAACTGGTGGTAATGGCCTGCGGCTGTTTCAGCAATTTATTAAGGCTGCCGCCCGATACCATATCGGCTCCTTTATCCAATATGGCTTTGCCAAAACCGCCAAACTGGGCTTGTACAGCAGTGCTGCAAAATAGGCAGATACCCAGACAAATGATAAGATGTTTTTTGAAGTTTTTTAAAGATAATAGGTATATTAGTGTAGGGAGCAGGAGTTTTTTATGTTTCATATAGATATAGTGTTTAAGTTTCAATTGCAAGGAACAAAAAATACTATAAACTGTTTGTTGAATTTATTCACAATTGTTATACAATAGTTAAAATATTTATTAATGGAAGCAATAAGCCCGTTAACTGGCTATTTATTTCAACTCAAGCTCCATTTGGATATTAGCACGTTCGTATGGTGAAGGCCTGCCTGCTACCTTAACAAAGCCCAATTTATGATACAGGCTGATGGCCGGCTTTAAAATGGTGTTACTCTCCAGGTAAAGTTTATGGCTGCCAAGGGCTTTGGCCTTTTCGATAATAGCCTGTCCGAGCAAAAAGCCTATATTTTTTCCCTGCGCCTTTGGCGAAACGGCCATTTTAGCAAGCTCATAGTCATAATCAGGGTCATCCATTTTTAAAAGGGCGCATACACCAACGGGCTCATCATTATAAAGGGCTATCAATATATGGCCTCCGTTGTTGATGATATAGCCGTCGGCATTATCAAGGGCTTTATAATCGGCCTCTTCCATTACAAAGTATTTGGAGATCCATTCTTCATTCAATGCTTTAAAAGCCTGCGCATAGCGCGGTTCATACGGCACTATCTGTACTTTATTGCTCTCCCTTATTTTTTGATGTGCCTGTACCCGGCGCAACAATGATTTTTGTTCCAGCAGGTATTCCCATTCTTCAATAGCCTTCCATAGGTCATGATTCGCCTGGGCTAAAAGTTCTTCAACGGCGTTAGTCACATCTGCATACTGGTCCTGGATTTTTTTTCCAACCTCAATCCCTTTAGCCGACAGGCTTACCATGTTGCGCCTGCCATCAGCCTTATCCTTTTTCTCAATAACAAAACCGTTCTTCACCATTTCGGCAATGATCTTACTTACAGAAGGGTGCGAGTGGCCGATCTCTCTGGCGATAGCAGTGATGGTAAATTCGCCACTATTCTGTAATACATAAAAAACCGGGAACCATTTAGGCTGAAAGTCGATATCATATAACTTGTAAATGCGTGCCGCGTCTTCGCTGATAGCTTCGGTTAGCATCCTTAATCTGCTACCTATGGCCATCTTACCTACTTTATTAAAAAATTCCATATTAATAAGTAATTAATTATGTAACTGATTACACAAATGTATAGTGTTGTTTTAATAAGTGCAATAGTGGGTTACAAAATCAATGTCATCGGCAATTCATAAAACCGGAGCTACTGGCGATTAAAAGAAGTTTTATCTGAACCGTTTCTGAAAGATTGCTTAAATTTTTTTCGAATGTAGAGACGCATAATTGCGTCTCCCGCTTGCAATTTACGGCGATTGGGGCACTTTTAAATCGACTTGTCCTCCGGGAGACGCAATTATGCGCCTCTACATTTTTTGTATTTTAGTAAGTTTAAATATTATACTAATGCTTTACCCATTAATGGATCGCTGAAGCTTGACCTTCCTGTTTCAACTCTGCCGGCAAAACGTTTCGCGAATTTCTCAAACCCGTCGACTTTTGCACTGAAGTCATACCAGTTATGGCTTTTGCTTAAGTTTAGCGCTATGGTTGCGTTGGCTCCTGCTTTTACAGCAACTTTATGGTCACCGGTTTTATAACCGTTATCTGTTACTGCAATGGTTTGGCCTTTATTGGTATGGTTTGTTATTTTCAGCGCGATATTACCTGTCAGCTTACCGGCAAGCTGCTCATATTCGCAAATAATATCAACTAACGGATCGGTTGCGTTACCCCGGTACTCGCGGAAGAAGCCGTTAGGGCCATAGGTGCGCAAATGGTATTCGCTGTTTTCAAACTCATGTAAAGGCCAAACATCCGCCAGGGTATCACCGGCTTTAACGGTATAGGCCCAGGTACGCAGGTCTTCCATTTTCTGCGGATCATTCATCGTAGCATATTTGCCGGGAGCATATACGTTAAATGGCGAGCCCAACGTTTTTGCACCAAAGGCTTTGTTACTCGCAGTAAATTTAATTTCGAATGATTTTTTATCTGCACTCAGTTTGCCATCTGCATAAAGCTGGTAAGGCAATGCGGATGATGGTTTGATCCCTTTTTCCTGTTGCGGCATGTACGGTGACAAGTGCGGATCTTTATTGATCTGCGCAATTTCATCGGGAGTCAGCAGCTTATAGTCCGAAGGGAGTTTTTTGAATTGAGCTTTATGAATACTCTCCAAAAATGCTTCCCTTGCAACAAATTCCGGATTCTCGATCTTCTCGCCATTATATGGACGGAAAACGCTTGAAAGATCACCGCAAACTGTACGGCGCCATTGGCTGATATTAGGTTCGGTTACTTTTTTACCGGTTTTGTGGCTTAAAAAGTTCTCTAAAAATTGCAGGGTTGAAGTATGGTCAAACACTTCCGAATTTACCCAGCCGCCGCGGCTCCATGGTGAAGCAATTACCAACGGCACACGGAAGCCTAAACCGATCGGGCTTTCACGATCAAATACTTCCGGGAAGTTATTGCGCGCTTTTTCCTGTTCTAAAGTAACGAATTCAACGCTTGGGTCGATACCTGCTGATACCTTGCCGGTACCCGGTTTATGCGGATTAGGCGCGGTGAAAGGAGGGACGTGGTCGAAGTAACCATCATTTTCATCATAAGCTAAAATGAAAACAGTCTTTTTCCAAACTTCGGGGTTTTGGGTGAGGATGTCCAGCACTTCAGATACGTACCATGCACCGTACCAGGCCGAACTTGGATGGTCAGAAAAATGCTCGGGCGCCGATAGCCAGCTTACGGTAGGTAATTGACCTCCTTTTACATCGGCACGGAACTGGTGTAATACATCTCCTTTAGGTACTAAAACTTCGCGTTCGGTGCCATCATCATTATATTTCAGCGGACTTAGAGTACGATAGTGCGGATCATTGGTATTGGTTACAAAACCTTTCTGGTGAAGGTTTTTTTCGCGCTGCGACAGGCTTGCAAACTTGTTAGGATCGAGGCTTGCCATGTCCTTTTTCGTATTCTCCAGGTCGCGCTGTTTTTGTTTAAGCTGTTTTTGCAGGTGATCAATATGGGCATCGCCTGCAGGCAAAGCAGCAATCTGTTTTTCAACGGCTGCTATTTCATCAGGCAAAACAGTTGACTTTTTTTGTAGATGGGCTATGTGTTTATCGTAAAGTTTGATGTTGTACTGGCCAAAAAACTCAAGTGGATTATCCTGGAAATTTGATAACCATGGATCTTCTTCGCCCTCTAAACCGGTATCAATAGCAATTTCGTTTTGGTAATGTTTCCATGATATATTATGATCCTCCAAACGCTCAGGGAAGGTAGCCCAGTTGAGGGTGCCATAATCCATATCGTCATTCCAAACGTGTGCAAGTGAATTTTCATGCTGCTCGGCACGGATAGTACCGCTCCAGAAATACAGCCTGTTTGGATTTGTACCTGTCAGGGATGAGCAAAAGTTCTGATCGCAAACGGTAAAGGCATCGGCCAGGGCATAGTAAAATGGGATATCCTCGCGATTGTGGAAACCCATAGTTAATGGCATGTTGGAATATTCCTTAATACCATTACGTTTAACGTTAAGCCATTGGTCAAACTTGCCATCGTTACGGGCATTAACCTGGTTGCTCCATGAATGCGGCAGCGAGCTCATCCAGGTTGCTTTGGTATTCTTGATATCAAGGTGGAAAGGGGCATAAGTTTCGCCTTTTTTGTTCGATTGCAGCCAAACCTTGTTTTTATTCGGCAAATCAATAGCCCGTGGGTCATTATAACCACGTACCCCTTTCAGCATCCCGTAGGTATGATCAAACGAGCGGTTTTCCTGCATCAGGATCACAATGTGCTCAGCATCCAGGTAAGTACTGCCCGGTGCGGGGTTAATGGCCATTGCTTTTTGAATAGATTGGGGTAAAACGCTGGCGAGGCCGGCTGCACTGGTTAATAGGGCTGCTTTTTTAAGAAAATCTCTTCTTGAATCAGACATAGTTTTATTTTTAGTCCATGGTCGATAGTCCATAGACCATGGTTTTTTGTTTTTAGTCTATGGTCGAAAGTTCATAGACCTGGTTATTGTTTTTGTCAATAGTTATAGCCAATAAGCTATGGTTGGCTTATTGAAAAACCAAGATATGTAGTTTTTTCAATCCATGGACTATCGACCATGGACTATGGTCTAAAAAACTAACCGTCCTTCCGGCTGGCAATCTGCTGCTCGCATAGGCCAAATGACAGGGTCATGCCGTTACCGCCGAGGCCATTGATAAGGGTTACCCCAGGCTCAATGTCGATTATAAGTTCGTACGCGCCGTTGGTCATTTTAGGGTAGATGCCGTGCCATGACTGCAGCATTTTCCAGTCTTTAAAATTGGCGAATGTATGTAAGTACTCAATTATCAAATTATTAATAAATTCTTTATCGAAGGGATCATGAACCAAACCATATTCGTGCGAATCGCCGATGGTAAGCTCGCCGCTGCCATTTTGGGATACCATTACGTGGATGCCCCATTTAAGGTGTGTGGCATATTGTTCTTCATAGCGTTTGCGCAAGGCTGGCAATGAAGCTGCGGCCTGGAACCCCGGGTAATGAATCATAGACAAGCCACCACATAACGACGGACCTATGCGCCATTCATCGGGCTGGGTAACTAAACGCATCATTTGCAGTTTGCATTTGGTGATCTGTGTTTGTGCGAATAGTTCCGGATATAAAGTTTCAAAATCGGCGCCGCTGCATACATAGATCTCGTCGGCTTCCCAGCTTTGGTTGCCCGAACTAACTTTGGGATGTTGGATACGGCTGATAGCAGTGTTCCAGTGAAATTCGACACCAAATTTTTCGGCAAGATAAGCTGCCACCTGCCCGATGGCTACCCGCGATTCAACAATCATTTCCTCGCCGCTCCACAGGGCGCCTTTCAAGCCATCGGTATTAATTGCCGGCGATTTTGAAACAGCTTCGCCCGGAGTTAGCACAGCGCAATCACGGTATTGCTTGTTTACATCTACATACTCTTCAATTACCTGCAGTTCATCATCATGATAAGCAAGGTGTAGCGAGCCAACCTCATTATGCCAGATCTTAGCCTCGGTACAAACTGTTTTCCAAATGCTTTTTGATAGCATGGCGCGCTCAAACATTGGTCCGGTAGCCTGTCCTATAGGCCATACCATACCAAAGTTCCGGATGGAAGCACCCACCGCGCGTTCGTTACGTTCAAATACGGTTACCTGATAGCCGCGAACGGCCAAAGCGCGGGCTGTAGCCAAACCTGCAATGCCTGCGCCTATGATTATTGCACTTTTGTTATTGTTCATTGGTTCAATAGTTCATTGGTTCATCGGTTTGAATTGTTCAAACCTCAATTGATTTAATTGGCTGGATTGAAAGTTAGAGTTTGTTGCTCATCAGTTTCATCTGCAATTATCTTTTTTTTATCACGGGCAGCGCTTTGCAAAAAGTAAATGAGCGATAAAATACCGCAAATTCCGCCAACAATGGCTACCGTCATTGCGCCTTCCCGAAAAAAGGCACCCCAGCTTATTGAGGGGCGACCAAGTTCTTTTACCAGCAAAACACTAACACTGCCAAGGTAGCCCATCGAATCGGCAATGTACATGATAAAGCCCACATTGCTTTTATAGTGGAACGATGCTATCATCCGTTCAAAAAATATAGCATTGTAAGGAACGTAGCCCATGTATAAGCCAAGGCCTACCAGGGTCATCCATAAGGTTGGGCTTATCATTTTAAAGGTAAACATGATGGTTGATATACCCACCAGTACACAACCGGCAATGATCATTAAATGAATAATACTAAAGGCACGGATATTTTTCCTGACAAGGATAAGCAAGCTCATGGCTACTAATACCACCAGCGAAATTTTTATATCCGTAGTGGTAAAAATGCTGTTATCCTTAATGCCCAGGCTTGCCCAAATCTCTACCTCGAAATTATCGCGTACGTCGCGCATAATAGTAAGTAGCACATAAACAATCAGGGTGAGGATAATACCCGGTAAAAAACGGATAACGAATTGTTTGCGCTCTGTGGCGTTCATGGGGGTACGTTCGGAGCGTAAACTTATGTCTTCGGCGGTAGGTGCTGGGATAAGCTCCATACAACCTACAAAAAATAACAGCGGCAATGCGAATACAGCACCTGTTAAAAAAGGCATGTAATATTCATTTACATGAAGACTGCTTATAAGTGTACGCCCTATTGTTTTTACAAAGCCCGATGCAAAGATGAGACTGATGGATAATACCGAAGCCATGAACTCAGTTGAGCGGCGGCCTTCCAGGTAACCAAAAACCAGGCCCCAGATAAGGCCCAGTGGGAAACCGTTGATGAAAAGGAACGCAATATTCCACGGGGCCGGTACAAAAGCAAAGGCCAGCAGCGCCGCCCAGGCAATGCCGATAAGGGTTAAAATATATCGTGCACGGGTTTTGCCGTTTACTTCGGCTATAAATTTTATGCCGTAAAACTTGCTGCTCATATAGCCGATAACCTGCGCTATAACCAGCCAAACCTTATAATCAACATGAAAGTACTCGTGACCAGTGAAAGTTGCCGCTGCAAATGCCTTACGGAAAGCATACATGGATGTATACGTTCCAAAAGCCGAAACCGCTGCCAAAACTGAAATCAGTGCATAAGGCCATTGGGCTACTTTTGCACGTAAACTTTCAATCAGCCTCATGTTTTATTGATTTATGATGTCAACTACTTGTGCAATATCGTCAATAATATGGGTAGGATTATAGGTTTCCAGCTCGGCCCGGGTAAAAATGCCGGTGGTTACGCCTATTGAATATTTGCAGCCGGTGTTTTGGCCCTCGCGTACATCAACCTCAGTATCACCTACTTTAGCAACTTCCAAAGCATCTGTTATGTCGGCCTCAAGCATCATTTTTTGGATCATGAAAGGATGCGGGCGGCCAAGTTCTACCTCGTCTGATCCAACAACGTAATCGATCAGCCCTTTCTCGTGCCATTGCAGGCGGTTAACAATGGTATCAGCTATATCGCGCGAGAAGCCGGTATTGATACCAACTTTAATACCCTGCTCATGCAGTTTTGCAAATGTTTCCTCTACGTTTGGCAGGGGTTCAATGCCAGGCTCAAACTGGTAAAAGTTAATCATTTGCTGTACAAATTCTTTATGGATAGTGGTTACGAGCTCATCGGTAATAACTGATTGATCGGCTTCATGTTCAACAAGCATTTTACGAATGGCCAGGGTTTTCTCATAGCCCATCAAAGGGTCTATTTTCTCCAGTTCAACCTCGTAACCAGACTTTTGCATGGCAGCTCTGAAAGCCTTGCTAACTTCATGATCATCTTTAACCGTAGTGCCGGCTATATCAAATACCACTAATTTTATGCTCATAATAACAAATATAATTGTTTAGCAATACTAAACTTTTTTTATTAAAATTAAACTAAATTAGTGTTAAAGTTTGGTTAAGGGGAGGTTTGTGGTTGGTTTTGTTCCCTTAATTTTCAAACGGGAAACGTATGTACGGGGTTTCTAAAAAAAAAATATCGTAAAAACTTGAGCCATACAGACAAGTAAATTGAGCCATGCAAGAAATTCCGTCATGAACAAGATGTCTGATATTTGTTTTAAATTAAATATCAACTATGGAGAACATAACGAAAATAAATTTGGGCAAAAACGGCCCGCTGGTTTCAAAACTGGGCCTGGGTTGTATGCGCATGTCATCAGTTTGGGGCAGCAAGGCCAATGATGAAAATGAAAGTATCGCTACCATACAGGCAGCTTTAGATAGTGGCATCAATTTTTTAAACACCGGCGATTTTTATGGTGCCGGTCATAATGAGTTATTGGTAGGCAAGGCCATCAAAGGCCGCAGGGACAACGCGTTTATCAGCGTTAAATTTGGCGCTATTTTTTATAATGGTCAATGGCTTGGCTTAGACCTTCGCCCTATAGCCATTAAAAACTTCATCAATTATTCGTTAGTGCGATTAGGTATCGACAATATCGACCTGTATCAGCCTTGTCGCCTGGATAACAGCGTACCGGTAGAGGATGTAATAGGTACCGTTGCCGACCTGATTAAGGAAGGAAAAGTACGCCACCTTGGTGTTTCTGAAATTACTGCGGAGCAATTGCGTAAAGCCAACAGCATACACCCGGTAACCGCGTTGGAAATTGGCTACTCATTAGCCGACAGGCAAATTGAAAACGATCTGCTGCCTACTGCTAAAGAACTGGGCATTGGCGTAGTAGCATTTGCCAATACCGCCGAAGGTTTACTTACGGGCGATATGAAAGCGCCGCTTCCGGCGGATAGTTATCATAATCACTTTTCACGTTTTCAGGGAGACAACCTGGTAAAGAACCTTGAAAAAGTTGAAGTATTAAAGCAAATGGCCAGCTACAAAGGCTACACGCCTACCCAACTTGCTATTGCATGGGTAAACGCCCAGGGCGATAACATTATGCCACTGGTGAGCATGAGCCGCAGATCGCGCCTGCCTGAAAATATACAGGCGATGCAAATTGAATTTAGTGCCGATGAAATGAATACACTTAAAACTGCTTTTACCCAGGGGGCAATATTAGGTGGTACATACCTGCAACGATAAATGGACGGGGCTGCATAAGCCCCTCCTATTTTATATATTTACATAGTGACCAATCCAACCGAAATAATTCCAGGCGTAATCTTTTATTCTTTTTTCTCGAGGATGAGAAAGGAAAAGGTAGGTTTTTTTGAGCATAGCACCCTGGTATTACAGGTTTCAGGGCAATTCAGCATCGAAACCGCTAATCAAAAAATTTCGATGAAAGGCGGCGAAATGATGTTGATCCGCAAAAATCAATTGGGCGAACTCGTCAAAATGCCCGTTGATGGCGGTGACTATCAAACCATCATCATTTGCCTGAAAGAAGATATGCTGCGGCAGCTTGCCCTGGAAGAACAGATAGAACCGGGACGGAAATACATTGGTCAACCCAATATCAGGATCCCCGAAAATGAATTTCTTCGGGGCTTTTTTCAATCAGTGATTCCTTATGTGCACCATCCCAACGAAAAAATAACCAAACAACTGGGCATGCTGAAAGTAAGGGAAGCCGTACACTTATTACTACATACTATGCCCGAGCTTAAAGATTTCCTGTTCGATTTTTCTGAGCCGCATAAAATCGACCTGGAAAAATTTATGCTGAGCAATTTTCATTTCAACGTACCTGTCGAGAAATTCGCGCAACTTACCGGCCGAAGCCTTGCGGGGTTTAAACGCGATTTTCAAAAAACTTTTGATACTTCGCCCCGGCATTGGCTGCAAACCAGGCGGCTTGCAGAGGCGCGCCATCTCATCGAAAACAAAAACCGTAAACCATCTGAAATTTACCTCGACTTAGGGTTTGAAAGCCTGGCCCATTTTTCTCATTCGTTTAAAAAAGAATTTGGCAGAGCACCTACAGAGTGGGCGCACTAACCGGATTTTTTTGTTGATAAGGATTGAATTTGTTATAGCCTCTGAAACAAAAGTGGCACCCTCCACTCAATTAACCATTCATTTGATCAACCCAATCAAACTACTTCTTCTCTTCAAAAAAGTATACCACCAGCATACTGGCCGTGGTATCGCCCATGTTTTTTGGGGTATGGGGGATGCGCCCGTCAAAGAGCATGCTATCGCCCTGGTTAAGAGTTACGGTATCGTCATTAAACTGGTAAGCAACCTGCCCGGAGAGGATATACTTATATTCAAACGCTTCGGTTTCAACAAGCGGACGGGTTGCATCGGGCTCAAGCTCCAATATCACAATATCAACAGTACTTTGACTTATCGATTGTGTAAAGATGCGCTGGTAATGAAAGCCATCGGCATATTCTTTTTCAAAATGATCGTATTCGTGTTTGCGCTTTACTAAAACTGGGAGATGATCGCTTTTTGAACGCATATCTTTAAAAAACTCGTTCAGGTCTATCTCCAGTGCTTTAATAATATCTATCAGTACGATAAGCGATGGGATAGTGCGGCTATTTTCAATTTGAGATATCAGGCCTTTGCTTACGTTAGCCCTCATGGCAAGTTCCTGTACGGTTATATTTTTTTCCCGGCGGCGTTCTTTTATGCGGTTACTGATCTGTATCAGTATGTCTTCTTCCATTTAATTAAAGCTGGTTATTTGGTGCGCAAAGTAATTAATCAGGCTATTTATCCAAAATGATTTTTTTGTTACGCTTTGAACAGCATAGTGTAAATGTTAACGGATATCTATGTAATATTGTTGTATTAGTTAAGTTTCAATAAACAGTAAGTGAGCTTTGAAATTGTCTGTCTAAGCGTTCTGTAAGAAATTAATGTTAAATATGGGTTCTGATAATATATTTCATGAATATTTAATAATTACCTAACCTGTATGCTGTTTATTTGCAACTAAAAATTTTAATAACATGGTACCATCTCATTATAATCCGAAAGCCGTAGTTGCTGAAGTGTTTTCTTTATACGAAAAATTTGGCGATGCCGATTATATAGGGGAGCCTGTTTCTCAACTGGAGCATATGTCGCAGGCGGCTTCGCTTGCTGAGGCTGAGGGCTATGACGATGAGGTTGTACTTGCTGCGTTTTTTCATGATATAGGGCATCTTTGTGCTGATGCTGAAGAAGCAGGAAGTATGGATGGCATGGGCAATGTTGACCATGAGCGCCTGGGTGCCGATTACCTGTTGGAGCGTGGGTTTTCTGAAAGGATTGCCAATCTGGTGCAGGGCCATGTAATTGCCAAAAGATATCTTACCTATAAATACCCCGAATATTATAACCGTTTATCGGATGCCAGTAAAGCTACCCTCGAATTTCAGGGAGGCGTGATGACTGAGGCCGAGGCTGCAGAATTTGAATTAAACCAGGATGCTGAACTTATCATCAGACTGCGGTACTGGGATGACATGGCCAAGGAAATGCATGTACCCGTAAATAACCTTGATCATTTAAAAGCTATTGCCCTGGCGCATCTGCAAGTGGTAAATGAATAATATAATATTAAGTTTTTGTGATTAATATATAATCTGCCTGTTACAAAAATCACCTGCTTAACACAGGGTGAACATCAAGTTAAGTATAGCTTAATACTAAATTAGTTTACTAATAATAAACAAAGTTTAGTATTGCTGCATGAAAAATTTGACTGTTTCACCCTTAAACTTTAGCAGATGAACAAGATTTACCAGAGATTAAAAACCGTAATAACGGTTTTGTTATTTTGCGTAGCTCCATCTATTTTATTCGGACAAACCAAAATAAGCGGTACTGTTACCGATGACAAACACTTGCCCCTGCCGGGCGTAAGTGTAAGAATTAAAGAGCAAAATAAAGGCACTGTTACCGATATTGATGGCCGTTATATAATAAACGCCAGCGCAGGTCAAACCCTTGTTTTTTCTTTTATTGGTTATACCTCGCAATCCGTTGTTGTAGGTGATAAACCAATTATAAACGTAAGCCTTACCGGCGATAATAAATCACTTAATGAAGTTGTTGTAACAGCTCTTGGTATCAAAAAAGAAACCAGGCGAGTTGGCTATGCAATTCAAACAGTGCAAGGCGACGCGTTGACCACTGCTCGCGATCCTAATCCTGTTACAGGTTTAATAGGTAAAGTTGCAGGTGTATCGGTAGGCCCATCAGCCGAATTATTGGGTAACCCTAATGTATTGATCAGGGGTAACCAGGTATCTTTATATGTTGTTGATGGTTTCCCTATTAATACAGATACTTATAACATCAGTCCTGATGATATTGAAACATATACAGTATTGAAAGGCCCGGCCGCCGCAGCCCTGTATGGCAGCCGCGCACAGTTTGGTGCTATATTGATCACCACCAAAAATGGTGCTAAAAACAAGAAAGGCTTAACCATTGATATAAACAGCAGCACGGTATTAAACACAGGTTTCCTTGCATTTCCTCGTATACAAAGTTCATTTGGTCCGGGCGAAAATACTTTTTACCAGTTTGTTGATGGTAAAGGCGGTGCACCTGGTGGTGTAGACGGCGACTACGACGTTTGGGGTCCTTACTTTAACGGACAGCTTATTCCCCAGTATGACAGCCCTGTTGTTAACGGCGTTCGCCAGGGAACACCGTGGGTTGCCCGAGGTAAAGACAACCTGAAGCGCTTTTTGCAAGTTGGTAGCCAAACCAACAATAACGTTTCTATTGGCGCTGTTGGCGATAATTATGTAACCCGTTTTTCGGTGTCGCAGCAACATCAAACAAGCTATATTCCTTCACAATATTTGAATATAGCTAACGCTAATCTTTACGCTTCGTTTACTCCAATTCCTAAATTAACTTTTGAAGGTAATATAGATTTCAACAGGCAGTCAACTGATAATTTCCCTGATGTTCAGTATGGCCCTAACAGTATCATCTATAATATTGCTGTTTGGACTGGGGCTGACTGGAATATCGACGCGCCTGATATTAAAGCGATCTGGCAGCCAGGTAAAGTCGGAGTTCAATCGGTATTTGCCGAATATCAACGTTACCATAACCCATACCTGTTAACAAAGGAGTGGACCCGTGGTCATTACAAAAACGACGTTTATGGCTATTTAGGTGCTACTTACAAATTCAATGATAACTTGAATTTGAGGTTACGTTCACAAATTGATACCTATGATCTGTTACGTACAGAAAAACTTCCTTTTAGTGCCCACCCTTACGGACGTGAAGGTAACCAGGGCGACTACCGCGAAGACCGCAGGAACTTATTTGATAACAACACGGAGTTGATCTTGAACTATAACTACACCATCAAGAAATTCTTAAATCTGTCGGGTTTAGTTGGTTCTAACTTACGTGAGATGTCATATAACTCAAGCTGGACATCAACAGATTATTTGAACGTACCTGAGGTTTATGCGTTCAGCAACTCAAAAAACCCTATTCAGGCAACCAGCTTCAACGCATCAGAGAGAGTATTTAGTATTTATGCTTCATTGGATATGTCATTTGGTAAATATGCTACCTTATCTGGTACTTACCGTCGTGACAGGTCAAGCGCTTTCCAAAACGCTACAACTTACACTTATCCAAGTGCTTCTTTGGCTACAGTAATTTCTGATTATGTTAAAATGCCGGAGTTCATTTCATTTTTGAAAGCGCGTGGTTCATATGCTAACGTAAAAGCAGATGCTTCAAGCTCAACTATAGGTCCTGCTCCATTTAGCTCGATCACTGCGTTTGGTGGTAGCACAGGTGCTTCGTTATTTAACAATCCGCTGGGGTATGGTTCAACTTATACTTCGCCATATAACGGACCGGATTATTCTTTAAATACATCCTATTCAACCAGCAAACCATACAATAATACAACTGCTGGTTATGCAACCAATTACTTATACATTAATAATATCAAAACTTCAACCCGTGTTAACTATGAGGAAGGCTTTGACATTAAATTCCTGCAAAACCGTTTAGGTTTAAGCGCTACAGCTTTCCAATACATCGATGGTCCGCGAATTTTAGCTAACCCAATTTCTACCGCTTCAGGTTACAGTATTCTTTATCTAAATGCCCTAAAAACTAAAAGGTCAGGTTATGAAGGAACTATCGAAGGTACTCCTATCAAAAACCTGGGTGGGTTTACCTGGAACGTGTTAGTAAACGTAGCTACAAATAAGGAGGTTTACAAAGAATTGCCTGCTGGTCAGAATACTTACAATACCTTCTTTAAAGTTGGCGACCGTACCGATAAATTATACGGATCGGCATTTGTAAGGACTCCTGATGGCCAGGTCATCAACGATGCTGCCGGCAAGCCTTTAGTTAAACCGGTTGCTCAATACCTGGGTAACGAGAATGCTAAATACACCTGGGCTGTATCTAACAAATTACGGTACAAAAACTTTACCATGGGTTTCCAGTTTGACGGTTCGGTTGGTGGTGTAATTATTGATTACATGCACAACAAAACCATGCGTGGCGGTGCAAACATCGAAACAGCTACCGGCGCCCTTGGCGATGCACGTTACCAGGATTGGAAAAACTTTGGCGTAACTGGTTACAATGGTACTTACGTTGGCCAGGGTGTGGTAGTATCTAACGGTACCGCTATCAACTACGATTCAAAAACAGGTGCAGTGTTAAATTACAACGCTCTGCAATATGCTCCTAACAAGCAAACTGCCTTTGTACAGGATTATGTTAGTAAATATTACGGTGTTGACGAATCAAACCTGATGAGCAAAACCTTTAGCAAATTGCGTGAAGTTAGCTTTGGCTTTGATTTTCCTAAAGCCTGGTTGCAGAAAAGCTTTATACAGAAAATATCTGCATCACTTTATGGCCGTAACTTATTGTACTTCTACGGTGACAAACGCTTTAAAGACGTGGATCTTGACCAATACAACGGTGCCCAGGCGCAAACCGTATTGCAATCACCAACAATTCGTAGCTACGGATTTAACCTGAATTTATCATTCTAATTAACAGATGGATATGAAAAAGATATTTTTAATTTACTTATTGCCGGTATTTATGATACTAACGGTAACGGGTTGCAAAAAAAGCTTCCAGGAGTTAACCGTTAACCCTAACGTACCTAATGCTGTGCCAGCGTCGTTGCTTTTCAATGGCATTTTAAACAGCATGGTCGATATGCCTGATGGCTCCGACGAAACTTATTCGCAATACTATATCAATAATTACGATTACTACGGAAATAACCGTTATGATTTTGGCAGCGGCGACAATTATTACAACGCCTTGAAAAATGTTGCGGCTATGGAAAACCAGGCTGTTAAAGGCGGAGCCAAAGCAGTTAACCCATATAGCGCCTTAGGCAAATTTTTCAGAGCTTATTTTTTTAGCAAAATGAGTATGGAAGAAGGCGATATCCCAATGACACAAGCTTTACAGGGATTAACTAATCTAACTCCTACTTATGATACTCAAAAAACAGTAATGACCCAGTCATTAAGCTGGTTGGAGAGCGCCAATGCTGATCTTACCACATTAATTGCCGCAGGCGACAATACGCTTGCCGGTGATATCTACCTTAGCAATAGCTTAACTGCGTGGCAAAAAGTGGTAAACACATTCAGGATCAGGTTGCTTGTACAGTTAAGCAAAAAAACTGCTGATATTGATGTTGTAAATCAATTCGCTACGATTTTGGGTAATCCAACAAAATACCCTTTAATGACCAGTGCGACTGACAACCTGCAATACACCTTTGTTTCGCCAACTAACTATTATCCGCAAACACCTGATAACTTTGGTCAGAGTGGTTCACGTAAAAACACCTCGGCTACTTACATCGGTTTATTAACAAGCTTAAAAGATCCGCGCGTGTTTGTAACGGCTGAGCCTGCGCGGTACAATGTTGACAACCTGAAAGAAAGTCCCACTGCATTTTCATCATTTATTGGTGCAGATCCGGGCCTGGATTTAGGTGTAATGTATAACAATGCAGGCTTGCAGAAATATTCTTTCCTTAACAGGAAACGTTATTACTCAACTTATACCGGCGAGCCTTCTATACAAATAGGCTACCCCGAGCTGATGTTTAACATAGCCGAAGGTATTAACAGAGGTTGGGCTACAGGCAATGCGGAAGACTATTATATCAAAGGAATACAGGCTTCGTTCGCTTTCTACAGTATCCCAACTGGTACAGGTACTTTCACCGCTTATTTTTACCGCCCTGGTTCAACCAACGTAGCTGCTTTATCTAACTACGATACTTACACCATCAACGTTGATTGGGCTACCTACTATTCGCAAAGCAGTGTTAAATATACTACCGGTACAACTGGTTTAACTAAAATATTGCAGCAAAAATACCTGGCGTTATTCCGTCACTCGGGTTTGGAATCATATTTTACATACCGTCGTACCGGTATACCAACCTTTACAACAGGGCCAGGTACTGGTAACGGTGGTCGTATAGCAACCCGTTTCCAATATCCGCAATCAGAGCGTACTTCAAATGCCGATAATTATAACAAAGCGTTAGCCAGTCAGTATGGCGGTAACGATGATATTAACGGTGTTATGTATATACTTAAATAACCTCAGCTTATACGTTTTAATTAATCTGCATAAAGGCCCCGCTAATCAGGGGCCTTTATCATTAAATACAAAAGCCATGAAAAAAGTTATCTTATTTGCATTATTCACTTTGTCGTTTTCGGCCTTAAGCGCCCAGCATAAAACCCAAAACGTAGTTATCGTCACTATCGATGGTTTACGCTGGCAGGAGGTTTTCCGTGGTGCCGATTCGGCCATTATCAACTCAAATGATACGCATGATAAGAATGATGTGCGTAAAAAATTCTGGACGGAGGCCGCAGCCGATCGTCGAAAACTGCTGATGCCTTTTTTTTGGAACACGGTAGTTGAAAAAGGACAACTGTATGGAAACCGTGATCTGGGCAGCAAGGATGAAGTAGCCAACCCGTATCATTTTTCATACCCGGGATACAATGAAATATTTACCGGTTTCCCCGATAAGCTGATGAACACCAACGATGGTATCTATAACCCAAACATGAATGTGCTTGAGTTTTTGAACAAACAAAAAGGTTTTGAAAACAAGGTGGCTGCATTTGCATCATGGGAGCGCTTTTCACAGATCCTGAGCCCTCAGCGTGCCGGTATTTTAGTTAACGCGGGTTTTATGCCTTTAGAAATTGCGGGGATGAATGACCGCCTGAAACACCTGAATGAACTGCAATTGGAAGCACCGCGTTATATCAGCGATTCAACCCGCATCGACTTCCTGACATTTGAGTTTGCCAAAAATTATATGATGCAATACAAGCCGCGTGCTTTATATGTATCGTTTGATGAACCGGATGATATGGCCCATGCAGGCAATTATAAGTTTTACCTTGACCGTATTAAACAGGAAGATGGCTTTATAAAACAACTTTGGGATTATATCCAGTCAGAGCCTGCTTATAAAAACAAAACTACCCTGATCATCACCTGCGACCATGGCAGGGGTGATGAGCCAATGAAAAAATGGCATGACCATGGGTCGGACGTGTTGCATTCAGAGCAAACCTGGTTTGCGGTAGTCGGCCCGGATACCCCGGCATCAGGAGAAATGAAACAAGGTGAAACAACTTATCATAAGCAACTGGCTCAAACCATAGCCAATTTATTGGGCTTTGATTTTAAAGCCAGTCATGAAGTGGGGGAGGCGATAAATAGTGTTACAGGTAAAAAATAAAATACGATGCGTTTTCAACTATTAACAATTTTAGGGTTACTATGGCTGCTGCCCGGTGATGGGTGGCAGGCCAACCCGGCTCCCGTTTCAAGGCATAAGTTTATAGTCGCTGCCCACCGCGGCGATCACGTCATTTATCCTGAAAATACACTTGAAGGATATAGAGAGGCTATAAAAAATGAGGCCGATTATGTAGAGATAGATTTGCGTACCACCAAAGATGGTGAACTGGTAAGTATGCATGACGGCAGTATCAACCGCATGACTGATGGTAAAGGGCAACTGAAGGATTTTACTCTTGCCGAGTTGCTGCAGTTAAAGGTTAAAAGCAAAGATACAGCAAGTAAACAGGCATTCCGGATCCCAACCTTTAAGCAGATTCTGCAATTGTGTAAAAACCGGATAGGCATCTACCTTGATTTTAAGGCTGCAGACCCCGAACAGGCTTATCAGATGATCAAAGAGTATGGTATGGAAAAACAGGTATTGGTTTATATCAACAGCGCGGCTCAGTTTACAGGCTGGCGTAAATCTGCACCGAAAATGCCGCTGATGCTGAGCCTGCCCGATAGTGTTAAAAATACTGCCGGCATGAAAAGCTTCATTGATCAGTATCACCCCGATATTCTTGACGGATCTTATAACCAATACACTGCTGATATGGTAGCCTTGGCCGGAGAATATCACATCCCGGTTTGGCCTGATATTCAAAGTGCAGGTGAAGGCCCTGCGGATTGGAGCAAAGCTCTTGCAGTGGGCCTGAAAGGTTTGCAAACTGATCATCCCGCGGCACTGGTGAAGTTTTTAAAAGAGAAGGGGTTGAGATAAATTGTCTGAATCAGAATTTAAGAATGTCCGGAATGTGATATGTTTAATTCTGAAAATTCAAGCATTCTGAAATTCTGATTCAGATAGTTTCTTAACTTTTATTTAACATCACAAGGCAACGTTTATAAATAAAATAATATCCTATGACCTCGCCCCCCGAGCTTTTCGGTATATGCCCATCTAACCAGTAAATGTTTGCGGGCAATATTAAAGCCCTCAAATATATATCAACTAAAACGGCACCCCAATTACCTAAGAATATTTAGGGATTAGCGTAACTGAATAATTATAACTACTTTTATATCAATAAGGTAAGATATTAACGAGTTTCTTTTTATAAACCGATATAAAAGCGCTTCGCCATGAAAAGAAATAATTTCATTACTGCCATGTTAGCTTTTGCTACAATGCCTTTAACATCCTTTTCTACAGGTGTAAAGAGATTTATGCGGGTAAACAAAGGATTTAAAATAAGTGCGGGAGAAGGCCGTATACATGGGCATATTAAATTAAAAGGGGTCAATTCAAATATAATGGATGTGAAAGTATCTGGCAGTGATACCGACGGCGACCTGGCTATTTTTGAACAAACAAGTTTATCGCAAGGCCGCGGTACTCCATTGCATGTGCATCCCTTGCAAGACGAGATATTTTATGTTTTAGACGGCGCCTACTACTTCCAGGTTGGTGAAGATAAGTTCCATTTAAGTACAGGCGATAGTGTTTTTTTACCCCGAAATGTACCACATGCATGGACGCAAGTATCTGAAAAAGGAAAAATGACGGTTATATTTCAACCTGCCGGTAAGCTTGAAGATTTTTTTGTAACAATGCAAGCGTTAGATCATGAACCAACAAAACAGGAACTCGCCAAAATTTTTAACGACCATGATATGCAACTTGTAGGTCCGCCGTTAAAACTGGAGTAAACTTCATACGGTCTATAACAGGGCACGTCAAATTAGGTGTTTTCTTAACTTTCATTTAACACCTCAAGCCTACCTTTGCCGTAAAATAATAGCCTATGACCTCGCGCCGCGAATTTTTTGGCACTGCCTTAACAGGTGTGGCCGCTTTAAGTCTTTTACCTGCTGTTAACAGTTTTGCTGCCGAAAATAACCAGTATAATCGTAGTACCGGTGCTAACCTTAAATTGCGGTTTGCTTTGGCCTCTGATATCCACTACGGTCAACCGGATACCGATTTTTCTTTACATACCGGCAATATGATTAAATGGCTAAACGAGGATCATAGCAAAAATCACCTTGATTTTGTTATCGTGAACGGCGACCTGGTACACAATCGCCCGGACCTGCTCCCGGAGATCAAAACAAAATACCTTGATAAATTAAATGTCCCCTACCATACCATCCCCGGCAATCATGATTTTGCGGATGCCACAGTTTGGAAGAATGCTTTTGGTTATGAAGATAAATACACGGTAGAGTTTGGCGATATAGGCTTCGTACTGGCCCACACTGCCGATGCCAAAGGTGTTTATACCTGCCCTAATAATGCTTTCCTCAAGGTGTCGTTAGATAAATTTGCCGACAAAAAAATTGTTTTTGTGATACTGCATATCCCGCCTACCAAATGGGTTAAGAATGATGTATTTGTTGATTGTCCTGAAACTATTCAATTGCTGCATGCTTATCCTAACGTTAAAGCTGTTTTTCACGGGCATGATCATTTGTTAGATGGCGTACGCTACACCGATAAGCTCCCGCATTTTTTTGATTCGCATATAGGCGGCGACTGGGGTACTGAATACAAAGGCTACCGCATAGTTGAAGTTGATGAGCAAAATGCTATCTACACCTACCAGGTAAACGCCAGTCAAAACCCCGTGCTTAATTCGGCTAAACTGTAATTAGCATACCGGATTTCGGAATTTTAATTTTGGGGTAAAACGATAAGATAAATTAAAAGCCCATGTCATTGCCGCACTTCGCTCAATGACATTTTTTGTTTACTATATATTTTACTTTTCCACCGGATATTTTAAACCTATTTGTGCCCTCGCCTGATCTATCATAGCTATCATTTGTCTCGACAGTTCGTGTGGCAGTATCGGGCTTTCGGTTTTGCGCTGCTTTATGAGTTCACAGAAATGGATGATCTCATAATTTAGCCCTCCGGCGATGAATGGTTCATTCAGTTCTACTGTGCGGCCATCAAGGTAGCTGATAGTTGCCTTTGCAGGGTTCCACCAGTTTTTGTGGATGGTAATATGTCCCAGCGTGCCCACTATTAGCGCGTCGCCTTTTCCATGCATATCAAAGCCACAATATAGTTGTGCGTAACCGTTTTGATGCAGTGTTTGAAAAATGGCAAACATATCGATTCCGGTTTCACCAAACCTGCCCATGGTTTGAATATCTTGCATGGGACCGAGCCAGTCGAGTGCTAAAAAAGCTTCGTAAATGGCAATGCCCATCAGACTACCGCCAACAAGTTCAAGATTATAATTTGGATGACCCGGCGGACAATCGGCCACGGCAGATCCGGCTCTTACATAACCCACCGGGCCGATAGGGTCATTGGCAATATGTTCTTTTAATTTGCCGTATAAAGGGTAGAAGGGCGGTTTCATTCCTTCCATAAAAAGTAAGCCGGTTTGTTTGGCAACGGCAAGTACATTATCCAACTCGGCAAGGTTTACGGTAACCGGTTTTTCGCAAAGCACATGTTTACCTGCTTTAAGCGCGGCAATGCTATAGGCGGCATGGCTGTCAGGCAGCGTAGCTATATAAACCGCATCGATATCACTGGCGAGTAATTCATCGATACTTCTACAAGCTATACCACCATATTGTGCAACAAAGGCATCAATAGTTTCGGCTCTACGCGAATAGGATGCTGCAAGTTCAACGCCATCAACAACTGCGAAACCCTGCATAAATCTGTGTGCAATACGCCCGCATCCAATAATGCCCCATTTTATCATAAGTATCTCTTTTGAGTTCATTTACGATCGTCATTGCGAGGAACGAAGACAACCAACCGAAGGGAGCTTATTAATACCTATAGAAAACAAATTATAGCTATTAATAATCCCCTCCTGGCAGAACCGCCCTGTATAGTTCGCGATTGCTTCGTTCCTCGCAATGACGTCTTTTTGCTTGTCGTCGAAAATATAGCTTTAAAAACAAAAGTCCTGAGTAAATAACGTTTTATTACCTACTCAGGACTTTCCGGCTTAAGACTTCCGACTTATTGATACTGGATATAAATCGGGTATGGTTTGTATCTTGATAAAACCTCCTCAGGGGTTAACATGTGGTGAGGTGGTTTTTTGATGTCGTTTTTGTAAAACAATTTAAAGCCTGTAAACTGTACCGGCTCCTGGTTAATGAAGTAGCGGTAAGTGCCGGTTTTCAGATCAGGTTCGCCCCAGCCATCCATGTTCATTACCAGTTGAATTTCCGGGTGCAATTTGATACTCTTGTAGTTGGTTACCATTTTTTTAGTAAAGCGGTGCACTACCAGGATCTTTGGCGGCAGGCCATTTTTCTTAACAATTTTGGCAAGATAGTCTGATACGTAGTTGATATCATCAGCATCATAAGTGCCAATCTTTTTACCTGGGTGGGTTCCGTCTTTCATCGAAAATTCAGGGTCCATACCAAAATGTACTTGTGGCAATTCCAGGTATTTTTCAAGTAGTGGTAATTCCGCGCGGATGTTGCTTAAAGCTACCTGTACATCTAAAAATACAATAGCATGGGCTTTTTTAGCCAGTACCAATACACTGTCGATCTGTTTAAATGGCATACGGTAACGGAATTTGCCATCTTTACCGCCATCGCCCTGGGCTACAACGGCAATGTAATGCAACGCAGGTTGAACAGGAGTTTTAGGATCTGCCTTTTCCCAGTGTTTTACTTCGGCTTTTAATTTGGCAAGCATTTCTTTTGGCGGCAATTCGCCCAAAATGCCCATTCTTTTTGAGTATAGGTTACCGTAATAAGCAACTACACGTTTGAATGGTAAAATAGCTCCACCAATTGGATAAGGTGTATTTTTTACTGGCCATCTGCCTGTAGTATCACCGTGCGCGTTGAATTTCATCAACGAATCGTACAACTTTTTATCGACAGGAGGGTAGGTAGATTTTTTAACGCTTAAGGTATCTGCTGTTTCAGCCTGGGCCGAATCACCTTTAACTGCAGCGGCGGTTTTTTTACCGTCGGTTTTGGCATTGCTGCCGTTTTGAGAGCAGCTGTTTAAAAGCAAAGCTGCCGATGCCACAAATGTAGCGGATAGTACAAGCGTTTTTAATTTCATTGTTTTAACGTTCAATATAATGCAGGTGTATGTAAGGCGTGTTTAATTAATTTAATTTCCAGCTACTTATAAAGCAGCAATTGTGTTGGTTTGGTCGCCGCCAAAGATAGATATTGGAAATTAATTACTTTTAATTTTATGAAACTTTCCAAAAACCCCTAAAGGTAGTTTTGGCCCGGCTGTTGCCTGCAGGTAAAGCTCGCCAATTTCGAGGTTTTGCACCTGCGGGAACGAGCTTTTAATGAGGTTTTCAACTATTACAGATGAAAATCCAAGAGAGTAAGTGTTCAGGATCAGGAAATGCTCTTCAGGGTCGAGCAGTTGGGTTACATCACGCATCATTTCGGTGATATTATCTTCCAGTTTCCATTTTTCGCCGTTTGGCCCATTGCCGTAAGCTGGCGGATCGAGAATGATGCCATTGTATTTTTTACCGCGTTTCAATTCGCGTTTAACAAACTTCAGGGCATCCTCAACAACCCAGCGTATGTCTTTAAGTCCTGAAATTTCCTGGTTTTCATTGGCCCAGGTAACTACTTGTTTAATGGAGTCAACGTGAGTGGTATCGGCACCTGCGGCGCGCGCAATTAATGAAGCACCGCCGGTATAGGCAAACAGGTTAAGTACTTTAGGATCTGGCGTTTTGAAGCGTTTAACGTTTTGGCTAATGTAATCCCAGTTTACAGCCTGTTCCGGGAAGATACCAACATGTTTAAACGAGGTAAGGCCCAGCCTGAATTTAATGGCGGCTTCCTTGTTTTTATATTCGATATGCCAGCGGTCGGGAGTTTTAGGATCTTTTTTTAACCACTCGCCTGATGTTGCCGAACGGCCTTTAAACTTGATATGGTACAAGCGCTGCCACTCTGAAGCGGGCAGGGTTTTGTTCCAAACGGCCTGCGGTTCGGGGCGGATGAGTATGATATTCCCAAAACGTTCCAGCTTTTCAAAGTCGCCGCAATCAATCAGTTCGTAATCTTTCCAGTGCGTTGGGGTAAGTAATTGGATCATTCTTATTCAGTTTGCAGTATGCTGTTGGCAGTTTGCATGCCCCAGTCAATAAATTGGTTGCAAATATAGTTATTATAAAAATACATGCAGATAACTCTGCACACACTGCTTACTGCCACTGAAAACCGTCAACTACAAAGTAGCCTTCGCTGCCCGCATAAACGGACTGGCAAATACAAATTCGTTGAGCTCTTTGTTGTCGGTTTTGGCTATCTCCTTATTCGATCCTTCCCACCATTTTTTACCCTGGTGAAGGAAAATGATGTGATCGCCAATCCCCATTACCGAGTTCATATCGTGGGTTACCACTACGGTAGTAATGCTGTACTCTGCCGTAAGTTCGGCAATCAGTTCATCTATCAGGATAGATGTTACCGGATCAAGACCCGAGTTAGGTTCGTCAACAAACAGATATTTAGGTTGCATGGAAATGGCGCGGGCGATACCCACACGTTTTTTCATACCTCCTGATAGTTCGGATGGATATAATTTGTTTTTGCCGGCAAGGTTAACCCTTTCGAGACAAAAGTTGGCGCGGTCAAGTTTTTCGCTTTTTGATTGATCGGTGAACAGGTTAAGCGGAAACATGATATTTTGCTCAACCGTCATGGAGTCAAAAAGGGCCGAGTTCTGAAAAAGCATCCCTATTTGAGTACGGATGGGCACGCGTTGCTCAAAATTCATATTGGTAAAATTCTCGCCATCAAAAATCACATCGCCCTTAGTAGGTTCATGCAGCCCAACAATGCATTTAAGCAAAGTGGTTTTACCAGAACCAGACCCACCGATGATCAGGTTGTTTTTTCCGGGATGGAAAATTGCAGTGATGCCCTTCAGTACTTCGTTTTCGCCGAAGCTTTTATATACGTCTTGTATTTCGATCATAGTAACAGGCGTGAAATGATAAGGTCACAAAACAGGATCATGATACAGCTCCACACCACCCCGCGTGTTGCAGATTGGCCAACCTCAAGTGATCCGCCGTTAACATAAAAGCCCTGGTATGAACATATGGAGGTAATTACGAAGCCGAATGATATCGCTTTAACGGCGCAAACGGTGACAATAACCGGGTTAAATCCGTCGGTCAGGCCTCTCAAATAATCGTTGGTTGATACATCATTTGATGCCCAACAGGCAATATAGCCGCCGGTTAATCCTAAACCTACAGAAACAATAACCAGTAAGGGGATCATGGTAACACCGGAAATGATTTTGGGCGATATCAAATAACCAGGGGCATTTACACCCATAATCTCCAGGGCGTCTATCTGTTCGGTAACGCGCATCGTGCCAATTTGCGATGCCATGGCCGAGCCTACACGGCCGGCCAAAACCAGTGCCGATATGGTTGGGCTAAACTCCAGGATAGTTGAATCGCGGGTAATACCGCCTACCACTGTTTTGGGGATAAAATCGCTTATAAGCTGGAAAGCCGTTTGGATGGTAGCTACCGCGCCAATAAAAAGCGAAATAATAGCAACAATGCCTAAAGAGCCAATACCCACCGAAACCATCTCACGCATGATCTCGGCCCAGTATACACTGAATTTTTCGGGTTTCCTGAAACTTAAACGCAGTAAGAGTATATATTTTCCTAAGCTATGAAACATGTAGATGCATAAAAAATCGGTTAAAAATACGCTTTTTACCTTTAAGCCTAAATGGTCAGGTGTTAAAACCAGTCATTTAAATTCAATTTTATAAGCGTTTCAATTACTCTGCTTACGTAAATTGCGGGCATAAAGCTTCACTAACTATAAAAATTAATTTAACAACATGAAAAACGTACTCATCACCGGTTCAACTAAAGGCATGGGCCGCTCAATTGCAATTGCTTTTGCTAATGAAGGATTAAACGTGGCAATTTGTTCGCGGAATGAGCAAGAATTATTAAATTTTAAAGATGAACTTGAACAGGTTGATGCAGGGGTAAAGGTTTTTGCTATGAAGGCCGATGGCAGCAAAAAAGCCGAACTGTTGAAGTTTGCTTCAGCTGCCGAGAACGAACTTGGTTTTATTGATGTTGTAGTAAATAACCTGGGCACGTTCATCCCCGCAAGTATATTGGATGATAATGAGGATACCCTTCCAATTCAGATGAATACCAACCTGATGCCGACCTATGAGTTGTACCGTTATTTTGGTAAAACTATGGCAAAGGCGCGTAACGGACACTTTTTTAATATATGTTCGGTAGCCGCAATAAACCCTGTACCACAAGCGGGGAGTTACAGTGTAACAAAGTATGCGTTGTTAGGTCTAACAAGAGTAATGAGGCTCGAGATGCAGGAGCATGGTGTAAAAGTTACCGCCGTAATTCCCGGATCAACGTTAACGGATTCATGGAAAGACGCGGTGGTTGACCCAAACACCATGGTGCTGCCCGAAGACATAGCATCGGCAATCATCAATATTTACAGGATGAGCCCCGGCGCCAATGTCGACGAAATCATCATCAAACCTGCGCCGGGCCAGTTATGATCAATCAACTTAAAACATAAACGAACATAAATTATGGAAAAGAAACTTCATCGCGATGAACACCGAAAGGTAATAGGCGGTGTTTGCGCGGGCCTTGCCGAGCATTTTGGCACGGATGTGGCAGTTGTCAGGGCTGCATTTTTAGTTGCCCTTATTTTAAAGGGCTTTAGCTTACCTATATATATAGTATTGTGGATAGTACTGCCCAAGAAAGGTTTTGACTTTACCCCCGGCGTTGATTACAGGGTACCTCCGCAGGACAACCCGTTTACAGGTGCCCCACAATCAGGGCCCTTTTACGACCCGAAATTTGCCGGCCGGCCTTTCAATTCTCCGCCATTTGTAAATCCTCCCAAAAAGCAGGCTTCAACAGTTGGGTTAATATTTGGCGTGGCGATGATATTTTTAGGGTCGATATTTCTGCTTAACGAGCTTGACCTGATGCCCGACTGGGATTTTGAAAGCCTTTGGCCCGTAATGCTGGTGGGCGCCGGTATTGCCCTGATAATTTCAGGAATAAAAAAACAGCCATGGGAAAAACAAAACTGGCATGCTAAGGAGGTAACGGACGCTCCGGAAGCCGAACCTGCAAAAGAAGAAACAGAAACAAAAGATACACCTCCAACTATATAATATTATGAGAAGCGATAAACTTGTTCCGGGCGCGATCCTGGTATTGTTGGGAGTGGTATTTCTGCTGGATAACTTCCACGTAATAAATTTCGACTGGATGAACCTCCTGTACCTATGGCCTATATTTTTAATAATGGGGGGTATCAGCCTGGTATTTGCAGGCAACCAGTCGCCATTAGCTACTATCCTGAAGCTGGCGGTTGTAGTAGGCTGCTTTGCATTGCTGGTATTTGGCAACTTTGGCAAGCGCTACCATTTTTGGCCAAACGCATGGACCTTCCACAGCGATGATTATAACAATGACGACGACAGCGATACCACCAACACCGATCAGGGTGTGGTTAAAATAGGCGGCGATAAAACTTTTAAACAGGAGTATACTGCGGATATTAAACATGCCCGCCTTAACATCAGCGGCGGCGGTACCATTTATAATTTAAGCGATAGTACTGCCGATTTGTTCAATGCCCAAACGCAGGAACTTTACGGTAAGTATACCTTTAACCATAGTAAGGATGATTCGGTATATGTGCTTAACCTTAATTTGAAAAATAATAAAGGTTTTCATTTTGACTCCGACGACCGCAAAAACAACAAGGCCGACATCAAATTAAACACCAATCCGGTTTGGGATATTGACGTAACTACAGGTGCAACAGATTTAAATTTTGATCTTTCAAAATTTAAAATAAAAAGCTTATCTTTAAAGGGCGGTGCAGCATCGTTTGATGTGAAGCTTGGAGCCCCTCTTGCCAATACTAATATAGAGGTTTCAACCGGTGCATCTGAGGTTACTATAAGGGTACCAAAAGGTGCTGCATGCCGTATCACCTCCAATACCGGCCTCTCATCAAACGAGTTTGAGGGCTTTAGTAAAAAGAGTGATAACGACTACGAAACCGATGGCTTTGATGCCGCAAAAAACAGGATCCTGATCCATATGAGTGGTGGGATCTCTGATTTTAAAGTTAACCGATATTAACCTAAATCCTGAGTAAAACGATACCGGGACATAATACAACAATAATGACTTGCCATCCGCTCCATCAATTTGATGGGGCGTTTTTTTTGCATTATATTATGGGCTGATTCAGTGTTTTGTCATTTAAGTTAGCGCAGCGGTGAAAAAGTGTTAAAATGAAAACCTTTGGAACAAAAAATAAGTTTAATTTACAGCACAAATAATCTGCTATGAAATACCCATACCTTATATTATCTGCCTTGCTATTTTGGGCTTATACCGTAAATGCTCAAACCACTGTAAAAGGGACTGTTGTTGAGTTGGGCAAAAACAATAAAATGAGCGATGTTTTTGTGCGAGACAACCAAAACAGGCAAATGACACTTACCGATAGTAAAGGTAATTTCACTATCCGTACAGAAACAGGGCACACCCTGATTTTTAGCTCTCCGGGTTATGTATCAGATACCTTATATGTAACCGATTTTACCAACAAGAAAATAGAGATGGTTGCCCAAACCATAGCCCTGAGGCAGGTTAATATCAGCGCCAAACGCGAAACATTTGACGCTCACAAAGAGTATCCCGAAGTGTATACCCGCGCTAAAGTTTATCCGCTATCACCTACATCGTGGTTTAGCAAGGAGGCAAAAGATGCCCGCCGCCTTAAAAAGTACTTTAAACACGAGGAGGAAGAACGCCATGTTGACGAAGTGTTTACCATGAATTACGTACAAAGCATTATCCCTCTGCGCGGACAGGAGCTGGAGAACTTCATGACTATTTACAGGCCTTCATACGAGTTTGTCAAAAATAACAACGGCCCTTCCATGGCGGTTTATATCAATGATTCGTACAAGAAGTATCTGGCACTACCGGCTGATAAACGTACGCTGCCTGATTTGAAGGAGTAGTTTTTTTGTAGCAGCGACAGTTGCAGTAACAGTTTGGGTTAGACATGAGTTGGCGCAGTTAGCATTAATCAATCTGCCCAAACGCTGATATCGTTAGTAATGATCTTTTGGTAGAGTAGTTCTATCTGGCTTTTCAGGATCCGGTCTTCAGATAGTGGGGGCAGATTGTTGATGTCAAAATACTGCACATCCAGCACATCAAAGCCTTTATTAATTTCTGTGGTTATGGCTTTACAGTAGAAAACCATTTTATATACATAAAAAGGCTGTGGCGGGTGTGGGTGCATTTTTTTATCAAATACGGCCAGCAGCCTGTCGGCAGTAACCTGCAAGCCGGTTTCCTCCCAAAACTCTTTTACTATGGTTTCCTTAGGTGTATAGCCTATATCGCCCCATCCACCGGGTAACGACCATTTTCCATCTCCACTCTCCCTGGCCAGCAAGATTTTATTATCCGGCGATAGCAGGATGCCGCGTAAATCAGCTTTGGCAGTAGGGTAATCCGTTGCCTGTGGAAATAGCAGGTTGATGGTTTCTGCACCATAGCCGCTTACCTCATCAAACATTTTAGTGCTCAGGTGTTGCAGTTCCTGGTAACGTTCAATATCGTATTCGTTTTTGGCGTATAGCAGACCTGTATCGGCAATGGAACGCAGTTGGGTTATAAGGGAAAGCAGGTTGGTGTTGGGCATAGTAGGCGTTAATATTTTGTTATGCTGAACATAGTGAATCATCTTCTTCGTCCTGTATAGCAGTTATGCAAAGTCAAGAAGATCTTTCGCTATCACTCAAGGTGACAAATAAAATCAATAAATGTTAAGTTGCCGATAAAAAATTCGAAATCGAAAATCTCAATTCCGAAATCAAAAAAATTACCCTCTGCCTAACAGTTCATCAAGCTTATTGCGTTCGGTTTGAAGTTCGCGGGCAAGTTTCTTTTCTTTTTCGTTGGCTTTAGCTTTATAGGCTTTGTATTCTTCGTCAAGCTCTTCGTAAAGCTTGATGCGGTATTTGGCTTCGCGGCTGTGTGCACCCGAGCGGGCTATCACGATAACGGCAACCACTCCAAAAACAATAACCAAGCCCCACATTACCAGGTTGTATGTTGCTTTAGTAAACGGAATGCCTAATAGGCTTATCTCATCGCGTTTGGCATTTGATTCATTAAGGGCTTGCTCCTTACTGCTTGCGTCAGATTTAAGGCTTTCAACATTTTTACCCTGTTCGGCAAGTTTGGCCCGGGCCTCTTTAAGCTGGCGGCGCTCGGTGTTGAGGGTATCCTTCATGTTTTTCCACAGGGCGGCAACCAGCGGCTGCTGATAGTGGTATAGTTTGCTGAGCAGGTATTTGTACTGGCCATTAAGGCTTTTATCTTTTTGCAGGGCCGAATCGGCAGCAGCACTGATTTTGGGCAGGGTATAAGCAGATTTAGCCGGTTGTTGCGGCGTTGCAGCCGGATTTTTAAGCGCTGCCGGGCTCGATCTTACAATGGGCGGAATAGCATTGGGCTTTAAGGTAGCGGTTTTTTTCCTGGTGCTGTCCTGTGCAAAAGTTGCCGCAACACTGCCCGTTATCATCGCTATTAAAACCGTTATCGTAAGTAGTAAATGCTTGTTCATCAAATGTAAAATTAGGTATATGCTATTAACAAAACAGGATGTTTACGGTTTTTATTATATACACCCTGCGTTTTTGAGGCTAAAATAAGCTTTCGTACGTAATTAACCTACTCATAGTTATATTAGCGGCATGAATATAGGTATTATTGGGTTAGGCGACATGGGCCGCCTTTACGCAAAGGCTTTCGCAAAGGCCGGTTACACCGTTTCGGGCTGCGACCTGCCGGCGAACCGTGAAAAGCTTGAAGAAGAGCTTACGCCCCACGGCATCACCGTTATGGATCACGGTAGCGATGTTGCCCGTATCAACGACCTCATCATCTATTCGGTTGAGGCCGATAGCATGGAGCGTGTGGTTGCTGAGTATGGCCCTTCAACCAAATACGGTGCCATTGTGGCCGGACAAACTTCGGTTAAGTCCCCGGAGATTGCCACCTTTGAAAAGCACCTGCCTGCCGATGCCCAGATAGTTACCTTTCATGGGATGCACGGCCCGGGGTTTGAACCCGCCGGGCAAACCCTCATCCTGATCCCGCACCGCTCAACGCCCGATGCCTACCAGCGCATGTATGACCTGTTTACAGCCATTGGCAGCAATATAGTTGAAATTGCCGACTACCACGAGCACGACCGCATCGTAGCCGATACCCAGGCCGTTACCCACGTTGGTTTTGAGAGCATGGGCACGGCCTGGAAATCGGCCGGATTTTTCCCCTGGGAAAACGCTTCATATATTGGGGGGATAGATAATGTGAAGATCCTGACCACCCTCCGCATCTTCAGCTATAAGGCCCACGTTTACGCCGGGTTGGCCATCCTCAACCCGTATGCCCGCCAGCAGGTGAAACGTTATGCAGAATCGGAGTCGGAGTTGTTTAAGTTGATGATCAAGGAAGAGGCCGATGCATTTAAGCAACGCCTTCATCGCGCACGCGACTTTGTTTTTCACGAAAGCCGCAAGCCTATTATGCTTAATGATACCGTGATGAAGGAGTTTTCGCTGTCACAGCATGCCGATCATCAAAAGCCAAACTCGCACCTCAGTATCCTGAGCATGGTTGATGCCTGGTACCACCTTGGCGTTAACCCCTATGATAACCTCATTTGCCAAACCCCTCCTTTCCGCCTGCGTTTGGGCATTGCCGAATACCTTTTCAAGAACGAAGAGCTGCTGGAAGAATCATTGGAAACAGCGCTGTACGATAAAACCATCCGCGGCGACGACCTGGAGTTTCACTCGGCGGTGAGGGAATGGTCGGCTATTATTGGATATGGGGATATGGAGGGGTATAAGAAACACTTTAATGATACGCAGGCATTCTTTAGCCACCGGCTTGAAGAGGGCAAAGCCCAGAGCGCGGAGCTGATCCGCAGGCTGATGATGGAGTAGTTTTTTGATTTGGGAATTCGGATGTTCGATTTCGGATTTAAGCTTGATTAGCAGGTGTTCAATTTTTTAAGGTGTGAACACTTGTTGTTTTTTGTAATTTGATTGTTGTTGATAATCAGTTGTTTATAAAGTCTGTAAAATCATCTATTCGCTGTTTTGAACAGATTTGTATTGATAATCAGTGGGTTGTAATTTTGGCTTGTAAAATGTTGAACACCCGTTTTTCAAAAATTGAACACTGACATTGGTTGTAAGCTTTCAGAAAAGCTAAGGTCATTTCAAATATTCTGATATTATATCAAATTGTTCAGAGACTGCGAAGACATCTCTTCTATCTTGGTTTTTGTCATGGAATGCATAGAATATCTCGATGCTTTCCTGATTCAAAAGTTTTTTAAGATAAAGCATTTCAAATCTTCGTTTTGATTGATAGATCTCATTATCATTAACCGAGAAGTAATTCAAAGTAAAGAAGTTATCTGATTTCCATTTTGAGGTACGGTGATATTTAACGAAATAAACTCTTTTAAAGGAAGGATCTTCTAAAATATTGTCGATAACACAATGGTCTGAAATTAAATGGTTTTCGAGGTATATAGAGCAAATCCATGGGCCGCCCATGTTAATGATCTGCTCTATATTCTCTATATTAAATTCTAAGCCACAAAGTTTTTTCTTCATTGTATCAAGGAATATATCGCCAATGGCTAACTATAGGATTCGAGAAACTCATCTATGGTATCTTCACTATCCATGTTCAGAATAGCATTTGCCAACTTTACTTGCCCCTTAGCTAATGCAATAGCTGTTAACGCCGTTGCTGCTAAATCCAAATCCCAATATTGATTCATAGCAAGCTTCGCAAGATCTGCTAGATCTTCAATCGCTTTATTGTAGTTTGGCTTTAAAGCACTTGTTAAAGGAGGATTGTCCTTATGCCTTTGTATTTCGATCACCGAAACCAGCCCAAGTATATTATAATCTACAATTTGTTTTTGTTTAGCTATTCTGACCAAATGAGGAACTGAATAATATGAGGCTAAACCAACGTCTCCCTGATGGTGTAGCTCGTTCCATAGTTCTTGATAGATTTGGTTAATAGTTTGTTTATTATCTGCAAGTTCAAGTTTCTTCAGGGCTATTGAAGCATCATATAATGTTCCTCTGTAACCCCCTTCTAAGGTCGACCATCTTGGGTCGTCAAGTTCCAATACTGGTTCATCTACTGATTTCTTAGGGAAGAAGTCGCCTAATTTTATTGTCATAAGGTTATTTGTTTCTCAAAGATATATAAACGGAGGAATTTTTTTTCCATCGAGATCGGTTGTATTCTAGGGCTGGAACATTTCCAAATAATATGTAAAAAACATTTTTATTAATAAGTCGAATTACTATTTGGATTTAATTGATATATCAATTATAATTGTATCAATTAAATAATATGGAAAAGCTAGATACCATACTTTTTTATTCTCTTGAAAAAGCTATTAAGAGTTACAGGCAATTTGCTCAACGAAACATGATGACAAATGGCTTTGATTTAACAATAGATCAGTGGCTCGTTTTAAAAGCAGTTAGTGACAATCCAGACTGGACGCAGCAGGAAATTGCTGAGGCTGCTTTTAAAGATTTTGCATCTGTAACGCGCATTGTCGAAATACTGGTAAAGAAACAATATCTCACTAGAGCCATCCATAGTAATGACCGAAGAAGGTTTAACCTTAGTCCGACTGATAAGGCAATAGCAAAATTACAGGCTATGCAGCCTATAACTGAAAGAAACCGAAAACAAGCACTTGATGGAATAAGCAAAGAGGAAGTAGCACATCTTCACAAATATTTAACCAAGATTATAGAAAATTGTAAATCCTAATATGAAAATCTTTAAAACATTGTTGCTAATCTCGATCTTTTCAACTGGAATGGTCTGTGCTCAGACAGTAAATCTGACGAAAAAAGTAAAATCCGAAACGGTTGAAAAAATATTCGCAAGCCTTAAAGCAAATTATATCTACTTGGATACAGCTATAAAGATGGGCAGTTTTATTCAGGACCAGCTTAAATCAGGCAGCTACGATACCATTCAAAACCCGGCTGCATTTGCTGCTAGACTTACTAGCGATCTCTTGTCTGTGTATCGCGACGGCCATTTATCCATTAGTTATGATCCTCTTTTCACGTCTGCAAATGGAAAAACTGATACAATCATGGAAAAAGAAAGAATGCTAAAGTTCAGAAAAAGGGTGAATTTCGGATTTGATAAAGCAGAGATTTTGCCCGGGAATATCGGCTATTTAAAAATTGGTGGGTTTTTTGAGCCGGATTCTGCCGCTAAAATAATGACGCTTGCTGCTTTTCGTTTTGTTAGTAATAGCGAATCATTAATTATCGATTTAAGGAACAATATGGGTGGTGATCCACGGATGGTGAGTTTCATTTGTGGTTTATTGTTTAACCAAAAAACGCATTTGAATGATTTGTATTCAAGAAAAGATAAGTCCACAACAGCATATTGGGCAACCCCAGATACAATTTTAAAGGGATTTCACAATATGCCTATTTATATTTTAACCAGTAAACGTACCTTTTCAGCTGGTGAAGAGCTAACCTACGACTTACAGACGCAAAAACGGGCTGTTATTATTGGTGAGACTACCGGCGGGGGCGCCCATCCGGTACAACCGTTTACCGTTGGTAACGGATTTGTAGCTAATGTGCCTTTTGCCCGCGCTATTAATCCTATCACAAAATCAGATTGGGAAACAGTGGGCGTAAAGCCCGATAAGGCTGTTCCAGCGGATAAAGCACTCGATTTTGCACTTAGGATGGTGAATCACAAATAGAACAGCTGTATGGCATGAAATTGATTTTAAGAGGCTCTTTGATAATTCTCAACGTACATTTCGCCTCTTTTTATTAGCGAGAACATTCTGAGGATTAGTTTGAATTTTACGTTGTTTAAAACAACCGGCCAGCATTTGTTTTTGTACTAATGATGGCCCTTACATGCAATGATCGGTAAGGCCAGTTAAGCTGAAAGCTTAACTCATTTTAGGACGAAGTTACGCTGTCGCTAAACTTCGACCAGTGGAGAACGCTATTTGATATCTGTTTAATGGGCTTATTGTATTGAAACCTTGACCAGCGAAAAAAGTTTAGAAGCAAAGTAATATCATACCTTGCTTCTAAGGATGGCTTTAGCCTATTTGTGCTGGTCACGCATTACTGCGCTGCTGACATTGTTTTGCTTGCCGTAGCTGTATTTATCCAGTTCAGCAACCGCTTCTGGATGTATTGTGTCCATGCCGGTGCGCAGGCGTGATAACATTCAAATTCTGGTACCAGTCCAACGTGGGTAAATACAATCTTTGTAGCATCGCCCTCGGCAGAAATATCAAAGCAAAGTTTGGTGCCGGTCCACTCGGTTTGGTTTTGTGTAAAAGTTAGCTTGCTATCGGTAATCAGCCAGGCTATTTTCTTGTTGGGGACCAATTCAACAAGTTTTTGTTTGGTGTAGTGCGCCCCGTCGCCGGCAAAGAATGAAAACTCGTCGCCAAGTTTTTCCGACTTGCCTTCAAATATTTCCGAATGTAAGCCTGACCACCATCCCCGGACATTTTTTAACGCATCAAAAACTTCTTCAGGGCTTTGGTTTACCAATAAGGTTGTTGTGAAATCTGTAGTTGTCATTTTTTTGATCTTTAAGTTGAATAATTCATTATTAAACAGGCCTTGTTAAAATGGGTAACTTTAAAGTTACGTAAATGTATAAGTAACTTCTGGGTTACGCAATTTTTTCTGGAAATTTTTTATTGTGTCGTTTTGAGGGTTTAGGTATGTGTCACGGCGACGCTACCGCGAGCGTTTCATAAATCAGAACAATTTTTTGCCTGTAATTTTTCGTTCAGTATATTTAAAACTTATTGATCACAACCTGAACTTTACATGCGCCAGTTCAAAGCCAAGTTTAAGTACATTTTTTTACCCTTTGTTTTTATAGGCCTTTGCACCATAATTATTTATACCTTTTTGCATTGGCTGCTGCTTATCAGGTTTAATGTTTTTACGCTGAAAGATAAAGATGCCGATTTTCTTATCCCCGGTATTGTAGGTCTTGTTTTGCCGCAGCTTTTGCTTTTTCCTAAGTTGAGGCAATTAAAGGCATATAAAGCAACCAGTCGTGATCCAATAACTATTTTGTTAATGGTAGGCGGTTTTACATTTGCTGTACCAATCTGTATCGCACAAAATTATTTGGAATCAGCTACCGGTAAGCTAACCCGGCTGGATAGCATAAGCGAGGTACATTATGTGCCGCAGACTAAGTATTATACCGTTAAACAGAAGTATCCTAACAAGCATATGGCCCACTTTAAGGTGATATTTTCTGTTAGTGATAAAAATAATGCAGATTTTAATATGGATGCTTATGCCGCGGTTCCGGTTTTTGACCGTGTTTTCCCCGATACCAGCAAGATAGCTGCTATGCGAAAAAGGGTAAACCCTAAAACACTGGTGATCATTAATGATACGCTGCGCAATATGTTGTTTTTAAAAAAAATACCTGCCGACTCGATAATGATGATGCGTTATGTCAATCCTACTATGGTAATGCCTAAATATGGGGATGCCGGTAAATACGGCGCGTTAGCGGTTGTAACCCAGAGTTATAAATTTAAGATAAAACCTATAATCCCGAAAACAGAGCCTGCCGCGTGGTTTGTTTTTAAATACCACAAAACTATCAGCAATAGTTTATCTGCGAGTGAAAAGAATTACTATTTCAGTCAGTTTGCAAAAGATTGCGACACCGCTTTTAAATACAAGCCGTTAAACAAATTTATATACCTGGCCCGCTTACCTAATGATGGTGAGGTATCCAACTACGAGGCGGCCATAAACTCGCGCGATGATGTTGCTGAAGGAGAGCAAACAATGCTTTCGCCTGTTTACGAGTCGTTTGAAAAACGGAATGGTAATAAGCTTGCATGGATTGGCGGATCATTTACCATCGGAGCAACGCTGTTTTTACTCCTGCTCGGGTTATTCAGGATTAAAGGTTTGAATAATTTTGAGAAGAGGATGTTTGAAAAATGGGAGAAAGACCTGATAAACAGGCGTTGAGTTTATAGAGCTGAATTTCGACGGAGGTAATGGTTTGATTACCAGCACTGTGATTTAGTGAGATAAATTGAACAACAAGCCACTTCAAAACACTTTACAATCCCCTGATAATCCTCCATTCCAATTTTAACCCAGGTTAAAATTTCATGCGATTGACAACAGTACTTTTGTTCTGTCGGAAGACACAACAACAAAAAACAAAATCATGAAACGTACAGCAAATGCACATTGGAACGGTACCTTACAGGATGGTAAGGGCGAGATCACTACTCAAAGCACCGTATTAAATAAAACACAATATTCTTTCAAAACCCGTTTTGCCGAGGGCGTAGGTACCAATCCTGAAGAACTGATTGCAGCGGCCCATGCCGGTTGTTTTACCATGGCGGTTGGCGCAGCATTAACACAGGCGGGTTATATCCCTGGGGATCTGACTACCGACGCCATTCTTGACCTGGATATGCAGGCATTAAGTATAACAGCTATAGCTTTAAACCTGAAAGCTACTGTTATTGAAGGCCTTAGTGAGCAACAGTTTAAAGACATTGCTGAAGGTGCAAAAGCAAATTGCATCATCTCCAAAGCTTTGAATGTGCCTATTTCACTGGATGTAATTTACGCTTAAGTAAATTTTGATTGGGTATGCTATTCAGAGGACCGGTGAAGCCGGTCCTTTGTTTTTATGATGGATGCCGTCATTTTTAATAGCCTTCACTGGTTGAGATTAGGAATAATATAAATTTAACCGCTACTTCTTAATTTACATTTATCTGCCTTTGGCTCAACAAAATAGACTATCCAGCCCAATTCAATTCCCTCATCCATTCCTGCCTATAATACCTTATATTAGTATAGGTTTTCATACCTGCCAATTATAGTCCTCATTTAAAAAAGTCGAACATGAAAAAGGTATCGCTGTTATTTGTGTTCCCTGTGGTGTTGTTTGCTACCTATTTGTTTGCGTTCCAGGGAAAAAAATTAAAAGTATCGGGCAAAACAAAACCGGTAATCCCGGTAATGTGCGGATCGGGTATAGTACAGGATGCAGATACGGCGGGGAACGGCAAATTTATACAGCGCTTACCCGGCTGGGGGCATCACAGCTATGCCATTGCTGCCCATAATGACAGCGCCCGGTTTTACTTTAACCAGGGCTTAACTATGTATTACAGCTACCACATGAAGGAAGCATTCGCGTCGTTTAAAGAAGCGTCGCGTTTTGACCCCTCGGCCGCTATGACTTACTGGGGGCAGGCTTTAAGCCTGGGCCCTTACTATAACGCCGGCGGACCTTATGTTGCTCCTGCCGGTTTGCCTGCTGTTTTGAAACAAATGAACGCGGTTGCCGGCAGCGCTCCCGAAAAGGAAAAAGCCTTGATAGCAGCGATGAACCTTCGTTACCCGCAGGGGGGCACCAACGCAAGCGACAATGAAGCTTATGCACAAGATCTGAAGAAACTGATGCAGGCTTACCCAACCGATGCCGACCTTAAGATGCTGTATATCGACGCGGTAATGCTCATTCACCCCTGGGATTTTTGGGCGCCCGACGGTACCGATAAACCCTGGACAGCCGAACTGGTTACCTTGTGCAAAGGTGTTTTAAATACCAATCCGGAGCACCCGGCGGCGCTGCATTATTATATCCACTTAACCGAGGCTTCGCGTAACCCCGGCGCCGCGCTGGCCAATGCAGGGGCTTTAAAAAGATTGTTCCCCGGCATCGGGCATATGGTGCATATGGCCAGTCATGTTTATCAGCGCAATGGTTTATATTTTCAGGGTGTTGATGTTAATGAAAAAGCAGCCAAATGTATTGTTACTTATGCCGCCCTGGCGCCCAATTTAAAGCTCACAAAAATAAACTCTCACTTTTACGCTGTCGAAACACTTTGTGCTTTTAACGGGGCTATGTACGAGCGGGGGATGGAAGCGGCTCAACGCTGCCGCAATGCTGTAAAACCTTCGGCAGGCGATACTTATTCGCAATACCTATACATGATGCCCGTATTTACCATGATGCGCCTTGGCAAATGGCACGAACTGCTGAAAGACAGCGTTGGCCCCAATAGCGACTGGGCCTATGCGCGGGTGTTATACCATTTTGCCCGGGGAATGGCATTTCTGTATACGGGCGGGCAGGATTCGGCCGTGGCCCAGCTTGCTTTATTGCGTGGCAGGCTTGATGATGCCTCTTTAAAACAGCGGCATATTCCTTTTAATATCGCGCTGGATGGCGCCACCATTGCCGAAAACATATTGGATGGTGCTATTTTGCTCGGCCGCAATAAGTTTGATGATGGTATGGCGGCATTAAAAAAAGCAGTGCAGACAGAGGATAACATGATTTACTCGGAGCCCGCCGAGTGGCCTATCCCGGCAAGGCAGTTTCTGGGGGCCTACCTGCTCAAAACCGATTATAACCCGCAGGCCGAAAAGGTTTTCCGCGAAGACCTGGAACGTAACCCGGGTAACGGCTGGTCGATGCTGGGCATGTACCAAAGTTTAAAGGCGCAAAACCGTACCGAAAAGTTGCCTTATTACAAGGCGGGCTTCACACGCTCGTTTTCGCATGCCGATGAGGTGCCTGCGAGTTCGGTGGTTATGAATTAGGGCAATGTTCCTGGCGTCACGGTGCGGTGCCGGTTTTTGTTGGTTAGCTTTCGGGGAAAAATCTAAATACTTTTGTAGTTTAGGCTCAAATCTAAAAGCCTTAACCCGAAATGTAAGTGAACAGATACCTAACCCAAAGATTTGTTTTATACGCCCTTTTTATAATCGCAATAATATTAGCGGGGATTCAATTTTTAAGCGACCGGGGCGTATGGCTTGATGAAGCTGTATTAACCCTTAATTTAATACACCGTAATGCTGTTGGTCTGTTCCGTCCCCTTGATTACAATGGGGTTGCGCCTGTGTTGTTCCTGCTTATTCAAAAAGCATTTATATCGCTGGTGCCCAAATCAGATTATGCGCTTAAGGTATTTCCCCTTATCTGCTATTTGGCGTTCCTGCCCCTGTTTGCCCGGATACTAAGCAGGCTTTTCAAAAGCATTTACAGCATTATTTTAGGATTGAGCCTGGTTGTTTTTAATCAAACCATAATTTATTACTCAAGCGAGACCAAACAGTATATTGTCGATCTTCTGGTAATTACCATATTCTATTACCTGTTGATTGAAGAGAATGCATTAAAGGGGTTTTACTATAAGCTTTTGGTACTGGGCTTAATCTGCATATATCTCTCCAACATCACACCAATTATCCTGCTTACGGTTGATGTATACCTGTTTTATAAATCGAGATCGGAAAATAGGCCCCTGGGCAGGCATTTTATAATCACCAATTTGTGTTGGGGTGTTTTCTTTGCTTTATATTATTTTGTGTTTATCTACAGCCATCCAACACAACATAAAATGGTTGGGTACTGGTCAAACGCGGGTGCTTTTATGCCCTTTGATTCGTCGTTTTGGGGGTGGATGGCAGGTCGCTTTCACGGCATTTTTTATTTTCTTTTTTACTTCGGGCAGCTTATCGGGAGCTGTATTATGGTATTATTCGGCCTGGGGCTCATACTGTTGGTTAGGTACAGAAGATACGATCTCATGATATTAACATTACTGCCGGTTTGCGTCCATCTTGTTTTATCCGGTCTTAAATTATATCCGTTCGAAACCCGCTTATATTTGTACTTAACCCCTGGCCTGGTCATTACGTGCGTATTCAGCTATGAGTTTTTAATCACCGGGCTATCTCATCTGAGATTTGGAAAAGCTATCGGTTTTATCTTTTTACTGCTTCCGGCATTAATGGCCAGGGTTGTATTTATACACCAACCGCCTTACACGCAGCATGATGATATTAAAAGGGGAATTGAAACCATCAATAAAAAATTTGAAAAAGGCGATGCCCTTTATACGGGCAACTTAACAGGCTTACCGGTAAAATACTATAAAGATTTAGGTGTTATAGATGGGCGGCTTGATGTAATCTATAAGGATAGCCTTTTAAATACGCATTGTCCCTATGCCGTTAAGCGTTTGTGGGTACTTACATATTCCGTTGAAGATCAACCCCGGAAACTTTCTGAACTGTTGAAAAGCAGGCAATTAATAAAAAAAGACAGTTTTGAAACCCGGGGCGGTGTACGCTTTAGCTTGTTTGCGCAAGGTAATGCACTTGTTCAAAAAAAATAGTTGCGATAAAATAGAACTGAATATTTATAAAAGCCTTAATAGAGACAGCAGGAAGATTTCATTTCTCGGAATGCTGGCTTATGGTTCAAGTGTCCGACTGTTAATTGTTTGCATTTAATATTGCTGCTCAGATAATCAATTATAGCGTTGCTATTAATCAAATATCCCATTTTTTACGGCTTTGTTTAATGTGTTCCTGGAGTTTCTCAGCATCAGCGATTGGTAATTTGCCAGCAAATTTATCTGATAACTTTATTTTAGGAGAGGAAGTGTTTTTGAGAACTTTGATCAAATGCAACTTTTCAAGCTCCCTGAGCAGGTTATATGCGTTTTGATTAGTTACTTCTATAAGTAAAGTATCCATTATCTGAAGTTTAAATTCAAATTTATGAAATTCCAATCATTAAATTTAAGAACTGATCATTAGGGTGGCAATTATTGTAGTTGGCATAGCGGCTATGGGCTATAGTAACCTTCCCCTTAATCCCCCCAATCTTTAAAAATTTCCCCGGCCCATCTTCAGTTTTACGCCGTCAACCGGGTGATGTGGTAACATACCTTCCAAAATGGCTGCGAAAAGTCAAAAAATCAAACCGGCTAATGCTTAGCCAAATACCTTTCAAACATATGTTAAAACGCGGATGCAAAAATTATAAAAAAATAACTTACTAACTATTTGATAATTAATACAAAGTTTCTATCTTTGCCGTCCCTTTCGGGGGAGAAATATGCCTTGAACGAAGCCCTACTGCTTCGATGGGCACAAAAACAATTAAAAAAATGTCAGGAATTATTGGTAAAAAAGTAGGAATGACCAGCATTTTCGACGAAACAGGGAAAAACATTCCCTGCACAGTAATCGAAGCTGGCCCTTGCGTGGTAACACAAGTTAAGTCTGTGGATACAGACGGATACGCTGCTGTTCAGTTAGCGTATGGCGACAAAAAGGAAAAAAACACTTCTGCCCCTCTAAAAGGACACTTCCAGAAAGCCGGTAGCGCTCCAAAGCGTAAACTGGTTGAATTCAAAACTTTCGAAGATCAAAAAGCATTAGGCGACACCGTTACTGTCGACATTTTTGCTGCGGGAGATTTTGTTGATGTGGTAGGTACCTCAAAAGGTAAGGGTTTTCAGGGTGTGGTAAAACGTCATGGTTTTGGCGGCGTGGGTATGCAAACTCACGGTCAGCACAACCGTTTACGTGCGCCAGGTTCTTTGGGTGCGTCATCATGGCCATCACGTGTATTTAAAGGTATGCGCATGGCAGGTCAAACCGGAAACGCCCGTGTTAAAATACAAAACCTTGAAGTAGTTAAGGTTTTCGCGGAGCAGAATCTGTTAGTAGTTAAAGGTTCCATCCCCGGAGCTAAGGGTTCATTCGTAATAGTGGATAAATAAGATGGAAGTTAACGTATTAAACGTATCAGGTAAAGAAACAGGTGCCAAGGTGCAGCTTCCTGAGTCGGTTTTCGGTATTGAGCCAAATGATCACGCTATCTATCTTGATGTTAAGCAATTTCTTGCTAACCAGCGTCAGGGTACACACAAATCAAAACAGCGTAATGAAATTGCAGGTTCAACCCGCAAATTATACAAACAAAAAGGTACAGGCGGTGCCCGTGCCGGTGGTATTAAATCACCATTATTTAACGGTGGTGGCCGTGTATTCGGTCCGCAGCCACGCGATTATAGCTTCAAATTAAACAAAAAGCTTAAATCACTGGCCCGTAAATCAGCTTTATCATACAAAGCAAAAGATAACAATATTTTAGTGTTAGAGGATTTTAGCTTTGATAGCATCAAAACTAAAAACTACATTAAGCTTGAGGCCGATCTGAATGTTACTAATGAAAAAACATTATTAGTAGTAGCATCTGCCGAAAATAACAATGTGTATTTATCAAGCAGGAACCTGAAGAAAAGCAAAGTAATTTCAGTTGAGCAGCTTAACACTTATGATGTGTTAAACGCAGGCAAGCTGTTGTTAACTACAGGTGCTGTTAAAACTTTGGAGGAAGCATTAGCTAAGTAATTATGGAAATTTTAAAACAACCCCTACTTACTGAAAAAGTTACTCAGTTAACTGACAAGCTTAACCGTTATGCTTTCAAAGTTGATCACAGGGCTAACAAAATTCAGATCAAGAGTGCCATTGAGGCAATGTACGGTGTAAACGTTACGGCGGTAAACACCATGAAATACGTCGGCAAACTTAAAACTCGCAATACTAAGGCAGGCGCCGTTCAGGGCCGTTCAGCTACTTACAAAAAAGCGATCATTACGTTAAAGGACGGAGAAGTAATAGATTTTTACAGCAATATATAATTATAGAAATGGCAGTAAAGAGATTTAAACCGGTTACCCCGGGTACCCGCTTCAGAGTTGATGTATCTAATTCAGATATCACAACAAACGTTCCTGAAAAATCGTTGGTTGTAGCATCAAACAAAAGATCGGGCGGTCGTAACAACAGCGGTAAAATGACTATGCGCTACTTAGGTGGTGGTCATAAACAAGCATACAGGTTAATTGATTTTAAACGTAATAAGTTTGATATCCCGGCAAAAGTTGCAACTATCGAGTACGATCCTAACCGTTCGGCACGTATAGCCCTGCTACACTTTGCTGATGGCGAGAAAAGGTACATGATTGCTCCGGAAGGCTTAACAGTTGGTACAATTGTAACAGCAGGCGAAACAGCAGCTCCCGAAGTAGGTAATACCTTACCATTAAAGAATATCCCTCTTGGTTCGATCATTCACAACATTGAGTTAAACCCTGGTCAGGGTGGTGTAATTGCCCGCAGCGCCGGTACTTACGCTCAATTATCAGCACGTGATGGCAAATATGCTATCATCAAATTGCCTTCAGGCGAAACCCGCATGATCCTGTCAACTTGTTTGGCAACTATCGGTACCGTTTCAAATGGCGAAAGAGCAAACGCTGTGTTAGGTAAAGCCGGCCGCAAACGCTGGTTAGGCCGCAGGCCAAGGGTACGTGGTGTAGCTATGAACCCGGTAGATCACCCTATGGGTGGTGGTGAAGGCCGTGCCTCAGGTGGTCACCCACGTTCACGTAAAGGTTTATTGGCTAAAGGCTACAAAACCCGTGACAAGAAGAAAACATCGGATCGTTACATCATTGAAAGAAGGAAGAAATAATGGCTCGTTCAATAAAAAAAGGACCTTACATCGATCATAACTTAGATAAGAAAGTTATGGTACTGAATGATGCAAATAAAAAATCAGTTGTAAAAACATGGTCACGTCGTTCCATGATCTCTCCTGATTTCGTTGGTCATACATTCGCAGTACACAACGGTAACAAGTTTATCCCTGTGTACGTAACAGAAAACATGGTTGGACACAAGCTGGGAGAGTTTGCCCCAACCCGTACATTCCGCGGACACGCAGAAAAGAAAAAATAACAGGCAATGGAAGCAACAACAAAAATTAAAAAGTCTGTACTGATCAGGCAACAAAAAGAAGCTGCGAAAGCTCTTGTAGGCGGCGCTTCTGTTGCTAAGTTACAGGACTGCCCAACTTCACCACGCAAAATGCGTTTGGTGGTTGACTTGATCCGCGGTGAAAACGTTGAGAAAGCGTTATACATATTGAAATTTACTAACAAAGAAGCTGCTATTCGTGTAGAGAAACTTTTGTTATCAGCTATCAAAAACTGGGAAGCAAAAAACGAAGGCAAACGTGTTGAAGACAGCAACCTTTTTGTTAAGGAAGTATCTGTAGGCGGTGGCCGTCAGTTAAAAAGGTTACGCCCTGCTCCGCAAGGAAGAGGATACCGTATCCGTAAACGCTCAAACCACGTAACACTTGTTGTGGATAGTAAAAACGAAAACAATTAATTTGAAATGGGACAGAAAGCACATCCAATAGGTAACAGGTTAGGAATCATCAGAGGTTGGGATTCTAACTGGTTCGGTGGCAACAACTACTCCGATAAATTAGTTGAAGACGAAAAAATCCGCAAATACCTTTCAGCTCGTATTGCTAAAGGTGGTGTATCTAAAGTAGTTATCGAGCGTACTTTAAAACGCATTACCGTAACTATCCACACTGCCCGTCCGGGTATTGTGATCGGTAAAGGCGGTCAGGAAGTTGACAAGATCAAAGAAGAGTTGAAAAAACTTACCAAGAAAGAAGTTCAGATCAACATTTTCGAGATCAAACGTCCTGAGCTTGATGCACAATTAGTAGCAGAAGGCATTGCAAAACAATTAGAAGCACGTATCTCTTTCCGTCGTGCCATGAAAACCACAATCGCTGCAACCATGCGTATGGGTGCCGAAGGTATCAAGGTAATGACTTCAGGCCGTTTAGGCGGCGCTGAGATGGCACGTAGCGAGCAATATAAAGAAGGCAGGATTCCTTTGCACACTTTCCGTGCTGACATTGACTACGCATTAGCAGAAGCATTAACTACCTATGGTAAAATAGGTGTTAAAGTTTGGATCTGCAAAGGCGAGGTTTATGGCAAACGCGATCTTTCTCCAAACATTGGCGGTACCAGCAGCGCAAGCGGTAAAGGTGGCAGGCCAGAGGGCGGTGCACCAGGCTTTGGTGGCCGTGGTAACGAAAGAGGCGGCGAGCGCGGCGGTGAGCGTCGTGGCGACAGGAAACCAGGTGGCGATCGTCGTGGCGGTGGTAACCGTCCGGGCGGACAAGGTGGAAACCGTCCGGGTGGACAAGGTGGAAACCGTCCGGGTGGCCCAGGTAAGAGATAATAATTAAAGTACAAGACAAATATCGAATAACGATATAAAAGCTTAAGAAAATGCTACAGCCAAAAAGAACGAAGTTCAGAAAGATGCAAAAAGGCAGGATGAAAGGTTTAGCCACCCGTGGTGCTGAACTTTCATTCGGATCTTTTGGTGTTAAATCACTCGAAGCGGCATGGATCACCAGCCGTCAGATCGAGGCTGCACGTATCGCTGTAACACGTTTTATGAAACGTGAAGGACAGGTTTGGATCAGGATATTTCCTGACAAACCTGTAACCAAGAAACCTGCAGAGGTACGTATGGGTAAAGGTAAAGGTGCTCCTGAATACTGGGTTGCGGTAGTACGCCCCGGAAGGATCATTTTTGAAGCCGAAGGCGTGCCTTTGGAAGTTGCTAAAGAGGCTTTACGCCTTGCAGCACAGAAATTACCGGTGCAAACTAAATTTATTGTACGTAGGGATTACGTAGAAGCATAAATTGAGGAGTTAGTTGAAGAGTTGTAAAGTTTTAATGTTGTGAAGTTAGATGCCGAATTTCACCATTCAAATAAAAACAATACAACGTTTAAACTTACCAACAGACAACAAATAACAAAGAAAAATGAAGAACTCAGAAATTTTGGGCCTATCAACTGAAGAGATTGTTGCTAAGATCAGCGAGGAAAGGGCTACCCTAACCAAATTGAAATTCGCTCATGCAGTTTCAGCTATTGAGAACCCGTCCCGTATAACTAAAGTACGCAAAGGAATTGCTCAGTTAAATACTGAATTAACAAAACGTAAAGCGGCGGCCGCTTCTGAAAAGAATTAATTTTTTAAACATTCAGACAATGGAATTGGAAAGAAATTTAAGAAAAACACGTACCGGCCTTGTAGTTAGCAACAAAATGGAGAAATCTATCGTTGTGGCCGTTGAACGTAAGGTGAAACACCCTATTTACGGTAAGTTCGTAAAAAAGACTACCAAATTTATGGCTCATGATGAAACCAATACTTGTGGCGTAGGCGATACAGTATTGATCATGGAAACCCGCCCGCTGAGCAAAACCAAAAACTGGCGATTAGTTGAAATTTTAGAAAGGGCTAAATAAGATGGTACAACAGGAATCAAGATTAACAGTAGCCGACAATAGCGGCGCTAAAGAAGTTTTAGTGATCCGTGTATTGGGTGGTACCGGTAAAAGGTATGCATCAATCGGCGATAAAATTGTGGTTACCGTAAAAAGCGCTTTACCATCAGGTAACGTTAAAAAAGGTACCGTATCAAAAGCCGTAGTTGTGCGTACTAAAAAAGAGATCCGCAGAAAAGACGGTTCATATATCCGTTTCGACGATAACGCAGCTGTGTTGTTAAACAACCAGGACGAGCCAAGAGGTACACGTATCTTTGGCCCTGTTGCAAGGGAACTGCGCGAGAAACAATTTATGAAAATTGTATCATTAGCACCGGAGGTATTGTAACATGGAAAAGAAAGTAAAATTAAAGATCCGTAAAGGCGACCTGGTTAAAGTTATCGCCGGCGATTCAAAAGGATCACAAGGCAAAATCGTTGAGGTTTTGGTAGATAAGAACAGGGCTATTGTGGAAGGGGCCAATATGGTATCAAAACATACAAAACCTAATGCTGCTAACCCTAACGGCGGAATTGTTAAACAAGAAGCTGCTATACATATTTCAAACCTAATGCTGGTTGATCCTAAAACAGGTAATACAACCCGTGTTGGCCGTCAAAAAAATGACGCCGGCAAATTAGTAAGGGTAGCAAAAAAATCAGGGGAGGAAATTAAGTAATGACTTACGTACCAAGATTAAAATCAAAATACAAGGACGAAATCCGCACCGCGCTGAAAGATAAATTTCAGTACAAAAGCGTAATGCAGGTTCCTAAATTGGAGAAAATTGCCATTAACCAGGGTGTAGGTGGTGCAACTACCGACAAGAAATTGATCGAAAACACCATCACTGAGTTAACTACCATCACTGGTCAGCAGGCAGTATCTTCAAAATCTAAAAAAGATATCTCAAACTTTAAATTGCGTAAAAATATGCCGGTTGGCGTACGTGTTACCCTGCGTGACAACACAATGTACGAGTTTTTGGATCGTTTAATCGCTGTAGCCCTGCCACGTATCCGTGACTTCAAAGGCATCAACGATAAAGGTTTTGATGGCCGCGGCAACTATACATTAGGTATTACTGAGCAAATTATCTTCCCTGAGATAAATATTGACAAAATCAATAAAATCCAAGGTATGGATATTACCTTTGTAACCTCCGCAACAAACGATGTTGAAGCATTGGAGTTGTTGAAACAATTTGGTTTACCATTTAAAAATCAAAATAGCAATGGCTAAAGAAGGTGTAAAAGCACGTGAAGTAAAGCGCGCAAAATTAGTAGCTAAATACGCTGAAAAAAGAGCTGCTTTAAAAGAAGCTGGCGATTACGCTGCTTTAGATAAATTACCAAAAGCATCATCACCGGTAAAACTGCACAACCGTTGCAAATTAACCGGCCGCCCTCGTGGTTATATGCGTCAGTTTGGCATCTCACGTGTTACATTCCGTGAAATGGCTCTTGAAGGCAAGATCCCGGGAGTGAAAAAAGCAAGCTGGTAAGCAAAAGCTGAAAGCAAAAGGCGAAAAGCGTAAGGCATAAAAGCTTTAGGCTTTTTGCTTTATGCATTGAGCTTAAAATGAATGAATTAACCGATGGAAGGTCGCCCGGGATGTTACCGGAAGGAAACCACCGTCATAACACAATAAAATGAATACAGATCCAATCGCAGATTATCTTACAAGAGTAAGGAATGCTATTAAAGCCAACCACCGGGTTGTTGAAATTCCTGCATCAAATCTGAAGAAGGAAATCACTAAGGTGCTTTTCGACAAAGGTTACATTGCAAATTATAAGTTTGAGGATAATGGTCCTCAGGGCACTATCAAAGTTGCTTTGAAATACCACCCGATAACTAAAATTTCTGCTATCCGCAGCATTTCGCGCATCAGCAAACCAGGTTTGAGGAAATACGCAGGTATGGAAAACATGCCACGTGTACTAAATGGTTTAGGTATCGCCATCCTGTCAACTTCTAAAGGCGTTATGTCTGATAAAGAAGCTCGTCAGCAAAATGTTGGTGGTGAGGTTTTATGCTACGTTTATTAACAGAAGAAATTTAAGCAATGTCAAGAGTAGGAAAAGCACCGATAGCACTGCCACAGGGAGTAACCATTACAGTTTCAGCAGATAATGTTGTTACCGTAAAAGGTCCTAAAGGCCAGTTGCAACAGGCAATTGATAGCGATATCACTATTGCACAGGAAGACGGTCAGTTACTGGTTCAACGCCCGTCTGATCAAAAACGTCATAAAGCGTTACATGGTTTATACCGCGCGCTTTTAAATAACATGGTAATTGGTGTAACTGAAGGTTACAAAGTAACCCAGGAATTAGTGGGTGTAGGTTACCGTGCCACCAATACCGGTAATACATTAGATTTAGTGTTGGGTTTCTCTCACCACTATGTATTTGAATTACCTCAAGAAATTAAAGTTACAACCACTGCTGATAAGGGTAAAAACCCAACCATCATCCTTGAATCAATTGACAAACAGTTAATTGGCCAGGTAGCAGCTAAAATCCGTTCATTACGTGCACCAGAGCCTTACAAAGGTAAAGGTATCAAGTTCCAGGGCGAGATTTTGAGAAGAAAAGCAGGTAAATCAGCATCTAAAAAATAATCGTCATGGGAGCTAAACTATCAAGAAGAGACAGGATTAAAAAAGGCATCAGGAAACGCCTTTCAGGGTCAACAGAACGTCCCCGCCTGTCAGTATTTAGAAGTAATAAAGGTATTTATGCGCAGATCATTGACGATGTAACCGGTAAAACTTTAGTTTCAGCATCATCTTTATCAAAAGATTTTGCCGCTGAAGGTACAAAATCAGATCAATCAGTAGCTGTAGGCAAACTGGTAGCTTCAAAAGCTATCGCTGCAGGTATTAAAGATGTGGTTTTCGACAGGAACGGTTACCTGTACCATGGCCGTGTTAAGTCATTGGCCGAAGGTGCACGTGAAGGTGGTTTAAACTTTTAATCGAAAAGAGAAATGTCAACAATCAACATAAAAAGAGTAAAAACAAGCGAGATCGAATTAAAAGACCGCTTGGTAAGCATACAGCGTGTTGCCAAAGTAACCAAAGGCGGCCGTACTTTCAGCTTCTCTGCTATCGTGGTAGTAGGTGATGAAAACGGTGTTGTAGGTTACGGTTTAGGTAAAGCTAAAGAGGTAACTGAAGCTATTGCTAAAGGCATTGATGATGCTAAAAAGAACCTGGTAAAAGTTCCAATTATTAACGGAACTGTACCTCATGAGCAAATTGGTAAATTTAGCGGTGGTTTTGTTTTCATTAAACCAGCTGCTAACGGTACCGGTGTAATTGCAGGTGGTGCTATGCGTGCCGTATTAGAGTCGGCAGGTGTACACAACGTATTGGCAAAATCAAAAGGTTCATCAAACCCGCACAACGTGGTAAAAGCAACCGTATCGGCATTAGCCCAGTTACGTGATGCAAATACAGTAGCACAACAGCGCGGAATTAGTTTAGGTAAAGTATTTAACGGATAATCAGTCATGGCTAAGATCAAAATAACACAGATTAAGAGCGTGATCGACAGAACGGAACGCCAGAAAAAAACAATCGAGGCTTTAGGCTTGCGTAAAATTAACCACAGTGTGGAAGTTGAGGCTACACCTGCTATAGTTGGGATGGTTAGGAAAGTGAACCACCTGGTAGCGGTTGAAAATATTTAATATCATGAATTTAAGTAATTTAAAACCTGCAGAAGGTTCAACCAAAAATAGAAAAAGAATTGGCCGTGGTACAGGTTCTGGCCGTGGCGGTACGTCAACCCGTGGCCACAAAGGCGCCGGTTCACGTTCAGGTACCAGCACCAAGGTAGGCTTTGAAGGCGGTCAGATGCCTTTACAGCGCCGTGTGCCTAAAGTGGGCTTTAAAAACCCTAACCGTGTTGAGTACACAGGTGTAAACCTTGACGTACTTCAGGAATTAGTAACAAAGTTTTCGCTTACTGCTGTTGATTTTGATACTTTGAAAGAGCACGGTTTGGTATCACGTAACGACCTGGTTAAGATCCTGGGCCGTGGTGAGCTTACTGCCAAATTAGAAGTTAAAGCACATGCATTTACTGCTACAGCTCAAAAAGCTATTGAAGCTGCAGGTGGTACCATAGTTAAGTTATAATTTCGATGAAGAAATTTTTCACCACATTATCCAATATCTGGAAAATCGAAGATTTGAGAGTGCGTATTACTAACACACTCTTATTTCTTTTAATATATCGTGTAGGCTCATTCGTGGTTTTGCCGGGCGTTAACGCCGCGGTAGCATCAACCCAAAAAGCAGAAGGATTAGTAGGATTGCTGAATATGTTTGCAGGAGGATCGTTTTCACGTTCCTCTATTTTCGCATTAGGTGTTATGCCTTACATTTCGGCTTCAATTGTGGTGCAACTGCTGGGTATTGCCGTTCCGTATTTTACCAAATTGCAAAAAGAAGGTGAAAGCGGTCGCAACAAGCTTAACCAATGGACCCGCTACCTGACAATAGGTATTACCTTTTTACAGGCTATAGGTTACCTTAAATCGCAGGTTGCTGCTGATGCAAGGACCATTGCCGATCCTTTTACCTTCATCTTCCTTAATACTTTTGTATTAACGGCAGGTACATTATTCGTAATGTGGTTAGGCGAAAAGATCACCGATAAAGGTATCGGTAACGGTATCTCACTTATTATCATGGTGGGTATCATTGCTCAGTTACCAGGCGCTTTTACAACCGAATTCATTTCGCGTAATGGCGGTGCCGGTGGTTTAATTGCTTTCATTGTGGAGATCGTAGGTCTTATTGGTGTGGTAATGTTTACTATACTGATAGTACAGGGGACACGTAAAATTTCGGTACAATACGCTAAACGTATTGTGGGTAACAAACAATATGGCGGTGTACGCCAGTACATACCTTTGAAGGTAAATGCTGCAGGTGTAATGCCAATCATATTTGCTCAGGCATTGATGTTTATCCCACAAACTGTATCGCAGTTTTTCCCTAATGTGTCATCAAGCGGTATATTGATAGCTTTGGCTAATTATAACTCATGGGAGCATAACCTGTTGTTTGGTATCCTGATTATCCTGTTCACTTACTTCTATACCGCCATTACGGTTAACCCTAACCAAATGGCCGATGATATGAAGAAGAATGGTGGCTTTATACCAGGCATTAAACCAGGCCGTACTACTGCTGAGTTTATTGATGGCGTAATTTCAAAGATCACTTTACCAGGATCAGTATTCCTGGCTATTATAGCAATCATCCCGGCATTGGCCAGTTTGGTTGGTGTATCTCCAATATTTGCAAGGTTCTTTGGCGGTACATCGCTGATCATCCTTGTAGGTGTTGTTTTGGATACATTACAGCAAATAGAAAGTCACCTGTTGATGCGCCATTATGATGGTTTAATGAAAACCGGACGGATTAAGGGACGTACAGCTATGCCTGCCGCTGCCGGTACCAGTCCGACAGCGATTTAATTAGCAATGTCAAAAATCAATTATAAGTCTGTCGAAGAGATAGAACTCATAAGAGAAAGTTCTTTACTTGTTTCAAAAACACTCGGAGAAATAGCTAAGGTTATTGCTCCGGGTGTTAAAACAATTGAACTGGATAAGCTTGCCGAAACCTTTATACGGGACAACGGCGGTGTTCCTGCCTTTTTAAACTATCACGGATTTCCTTATTCACTGTGTATCTCCCTGAATGACCAGGTTGTACACGGCTTCCCCGGATCGCATGTTTTAACTGAGGGCGACCTGGTATCAGTTGATTGCGGCGTTGTTTTAAATAAATACTACGGCGACTCGGCTTATACCTTTGCCATTGGTGAGGTTAACGACCAGGTTAAAAAGCTGATGCGTGTAACGCAGGAATGCTTAAAGCTGGGTGTTGAGAAAGCGGTTGTAGGGATGCGGGTAGGTGATATCGGATATGCGGTACAGGAGCATGCCGAAAAGAACGGCTTTGGTGTAGTAAAGGAACTTGTTGGCCATGGTGTAGGATTAAAGCTGCACGAAAAGCCCGAAGTACCTAACTATGGCAAACGCGGTGCCGGTATCAAACTGGAAGAAGGCATGGTGATAGCCATTGAGCCCATGATCAATGCCGGCCGTGCCGGTGTTAAGTTTTGGGATGATGGCTGGACAGTTTCAACATCTGACAAGAAACCTTCGGCACATTATGAGCATACAGTAGCGGTACGAAAAGGTACTCCAGACATTTTATCGACGTTTGATTACGTAGAAAATGTTTTAAAAGAAAAAAATAATAATTAAATAATTTTTTATTAATTTTGCATCCCGGTTTTAGGGCGGATAATTAAGTAATAATCAACAAAATATGGCTAAACAATCTTCGATTGAGCAAGACGGTACAATTAGAGAGGCATTGTCAAATGCAATGTTCAGAGTTGAACTTGAAAATGGTCATGAGATTATAGCGCACATATCGGGCAAAATGCGTATGCACTACATTAAAATTCTTCCTGGCGACAGGGTGAAGCTGGAAATGAGTCCATACGATTTAACAAAGGGTAGAATAACCTATAGATATAAATAAAAAGATGAAAGTTAGAGCATCCATCAAAAAGCGCAGCGCTGATTGCAAGATCATCCGCCGTAACGGGAAACTTTACGTTATTAACAAGAAGAACCCGAAGTTTAAACAACGCCAGGGCTAAGAAAAATTAATTTTGAATTAGTGAATTAGTGAGTTGTTGAATTTATCAGCATTTAAAACTCACCCAATCACTAAGTCACTAAATCACTAAATAAACAATATGGCAAGGATATCAGGTATTGATTTACCAAAGAATAAAAGAGGAGAAATCGGACTTACTTACATTTTCGGTATTGGCCGCTCAACAGCTCAAAGAATTTTGACTGAGGCTGGTATTGATTTTAATATCAAAGTACAAGACTGGACCGATGAGCAATTATCTTCTATACGCGGAATTATTAACGACCAAATTAAGGTTGAAGGTGCATTACGTTCAGAAGTGCAGCTTAACATTAAGCGTTTGATGGATATTGGTTGTTACCGCGGTACACGTCACCGTAAAGGTTTACCATTACGTGGTCAGCGTACTAAAAACAACTCACGTACCCGTAAAGGTAAACGTAAAACAGTTGCTAACAAGAAAAAAGCTACTAAATAGTGATTGGTGCTTAGAGGTTAGAGATTGGTTAATTGCCGCTTGATAACCTTTAAATCATCAGGAATACCTCATTTTGACAGTATAATTAATGGGTCCGGATTATTCGTTAATTCAGTAATTCATTAATTCAAAAATTAAAAAAATGGCTAAAGCTAAAAAAGTAACCAAGAAACGCATTGTGATTGTTGAGCCGGTTGGCGAAGCACACATCAATGCTACTTTCAACAACATCATCATCACCCTTACCAACAAAACCGGCCAGGCAGTTTCATGGTCATCAGCTGGTAAAATGGGTTTCAAAGGTTCAAAAAAGAATACTCCTTACGCTGCCTCACAAGCTGCTGCCGATTGCGGTAAAGTTGCTTATGACTTAGGTTTACGTAAAGTTGAAGTATTTGTAAAAGGCCCAGGTGCCGGTCGTGAGTCAGCTATCCGTACTTTGCAAACTGCAGGTATCGAAGTAACTACGATTAAAGATATTACACCGCTTCCACACAACGGTTGCCGTCCTTCAAAAAGAAGAAGAGTTTAATTAACATATTTTTTAAAGCTAAGATTCGGCAGCTGCAGGCTGCATGATACTTTAAGAACACACAAAAATGGCCAGATATACAGGACCAAAATCCAAAATTGCCCGTCGTTTCCGTGAGCCGATCTTCGGTCCGGACAAAGCGTTAGAACGTAAAAACTATCCTCCGGGCATGCACGGTGCTTCAAAACGCCGTGGAAAGCAATCAGAGTACTCTACTCAGTTGCAAGAGAAACAAAAAGTTAAATACACTTATGGTGTATTAGAGCGTCAGTTCGAAAACTTATTTCACCGTGCTTCAGCTAAAGAAGGTATCACAGGCGAAAACCTGTTGAAATTCCTGGAAGCTCGTTTAGATAACGCTGTTTTCCGTTTAGGTATTGCTCCTACACGTTCGGCAGCACGTCAATTGGTTAACCACAAACACATCACTGTTAACGGTGCTGTTGTGAACATCGCTTCATATGCATTGAAAGCTGGTGATGTGGTTGCAGTACGTGAAAAATCTAAATCATTAGAGGCTATCACTACTTCAGTAGCCGGTAGAAGAATCAACAAATACAGCTGGTTAGAGTGGGATGCGAACAACCTTACAGGTAAATTCCTTAACTATCCTAACCGCGATGAGATCCCTGAAAACATCAAGGAAAACCTGATCGTTGAGTTGTACTCTAAATAAGATATGAGATATCAGATGTGAGATTTGAGAGTTTTTTCAAATCTCATTTCTGGTTTTCGTATATATGCAAATCACAAACAAAAGATTTGAATAAGCGTTTGAACAGCAGAGTAAATCTCACATCTCAAATCCCATATCTCAAATCAATTATCAAGTAAACAATAAATAAAGGATATAAATGGCAATTTTAGCATTTCAAAAACCAGACAAGGTTATCATGCAAAAAGCAAATGATTTTGATGGTACGTTTGAATTTCGTCCGTTAGAACCAGGTTTTGGTGTAACCATTGGTAATGCTCTGCGTCGTATCTTACTTTCATCACTTGAAGGTTATGCAATTACTTCTGTTCGTTTTTCGGGAGTAACTCATGAATTTTCAACCATCAAAGGTGTTGTTGAAGACGTAACCGAGATCATCCTGAACCTTAAACAAGTTCGTTTTAAGAAAACAGGTGAATCTGGCGACAGCGAGAAAATATTTGTTATTGTAAATGGCCAGGATGCATTTAAAGCAGGAGATATCACCAAATTCTCTAACAACTTTACTGTATTAAATCCTGATTTGGTACTTTGCAATATGGATCCGGCTGTAACGCTTGAAGTTGAGCTTACTGTAGGCAAGGGCCGTGGTTACGTACCAAGCGAGGAAAATAAAAATCCTGACGCTAACGTAGGTGTGATCGCTATCGACTCGATCTATACGCCGATCAAAAACGTAAAATATACCATCGAAAACTATCGTGTTGAGCAAAAAACCGACTATGAGAAATTAGTATTGGATATTGCTACCGATGGTTCGATCCACCCTGAAGATGCTTTGAAAGAAGCAGCGAAAATCCTGATCCAGCACTTTATGCTGTTCAGCGATGAAAACATGATGCTTGAAGCACAAGCTAAAGAAGAAACCAAAGAAGTGGATGAAGAGATCCTGCATATGCGCAAGATCCTTAAAACCGAACTGGTTGATCTTGACCTTTCTGTACGTGCCCTTAACTGCCTTAAAGCTGCTGATATCCGCAGCCTTGCTGACCTGGTATCGTACGATGTTGCTGACATGTTAAAATTCAGGAACTTTGGTAAGAAATCGTTAACTGAAATCCAGGACCTGGTTAAGTCAAAAGGTTTATCTTTTGGCATGAACCTGTCTAAATTTAAGTTAGACGAAGAATAAGAAAGAAGCAAGACGGTGAGAAGCAAGAATCAGGAATTTTATATCTTGACTCTTGATTTCTTGGGTCTTGATTCTTGTTGCAAACATTAAGCGAAAGCATAATTCCGAGGGCTTGAGCCTATCGCCCAACGGTATGCACGTGAAATATATAAAACAATGAGACACGGAAACAAAAACAATCACTTAGGCCGTACTACCAGCCACCGCAAAGCGATGCTGGCTAACATGGCATCTTCGCTTATTTTACACAAGCGTATCACTACAACATTAGCAAAAGCAAAAGTTTTACGCGGTTATGTTGAGCCACTTTTAACAAAATCAAAAAACGATACTACGCACTCACGTCGTACAGTATTCAGCTACCTGCAGGATAAAGACGCTACATCAATCGTTTTCCGCGAAATCGCTGAAAAAATTGCTAACCGTCCGGGTGGTTACACCCGTATCATCAAGTTAGAAAACCGTTTAGGCGATAACGCTGAAATGGCAATCATCGAGCTTGTTGATTACAACACTGTTTACGGTGCTGACGCTGCTGCTCCTGCTAAGAAATCAACCCGTCGTCGTGGTGGTTCTGGTGCAAAAGCTAAAACTGCTGCTCCTGCAGCTGCAGAAGAAGCTGTAGTAGTTGAAGACGTTAAAGAAGAGCCGGCTGCTGAGGCACCTGCACCTTCTGAAAACGAAGAAAACGCTGAAAAAGGCGAATAATTAATTATTCGGTTTAACAGATACTAAAACGGCACTGATCTATGATCGGTGCCGTTTTTTTATGTAATTGACTGCCGTTTTAGGTAAAATCATGGTGATTCCCTGATCTGTTTACTCGCGGTTCAGGCTATAAGTCAATAAGCATTCAACTTCATTCATTAAAGTGAAACCGCACTTTTCCAATATCCTTCGTGATGGCAGGTTATCTGCATAGGTGCGCACTATGATAGCTTTTACAAATTCATGTGTAAATGCCCATTGCGAAAGTAATTGTAAAGCTTCTGTAGCATAACCTTTATTATGTTGGTTAGCGTCGATCATATAACCAATCTCCGCTTCGCCGGCATCATTAGGATAACCGGCAAAGCCCATGCCGCCAATGACAGTATTGGTGCTTTTAAGAACAATCTCCCAGCCGGTATACCATAGGTATTTATCAGGAAAGGCGAGCGTATTAGGCAGCCAGAAACTATCGAAGGCATCATCAATTTCTTTGATATATAACGGATCGATCAGCATAGCTGAAGGTGTTAAGCCTAATGATAGCTCCAGCAGCTTACGGTTTTGTTTAAGCAATAATAATTGCGCGTGTGTTAACGGTATCATCTTTAACCGTTGTGATTGGATAAAATACATTTAATGTTGGAATTAAATAACAATAAGAAACCAGTTCGCTTTTTTAAAGTGAAGGTACAGCCGTTAAATAAGGCTGTTTGTTATGCAATTCCAGGCAATGTAATAAGCCTGTTTGGGGTGTTAAGTAACAGAGGCGGTTTGTTTGATTAGGATAAATATAAGGGATTTTAGTTGAAAATCCACGGCATTTTATAAAACCGAGAAGTGCGTTAGGGATAGGAGCGGATACCAGCCGTGAGCGTAAGGCCTGCAGGCGTATGAGCATATAGCCAGGGCCGAAGGCAACGCCCATATCAGTTGGCACTTTTGAGTAGGCAGTTTGCAGTAGGTTGTTGATGAAGACAAATTATAGAGACATAATTAGATGATTAGGCGTAATGTCCTTTTAAGGAATAAATAATTATGTTATCGCCGATCACTTCGTAGATGATGCGGTGCTGGTTATCAATTCGCCTTGACCATTTACCCGAATATTCATGTTTTAACGGCTCTGGTTTGCCAATACCAATAAATGGTGATTCTTTTATAGCAATGAGTAGACGTTCAATTTTCTTTACTATAGAACTCTGGCCACTTTTTAAGAAAAATCTAATATCTTCTTTAGCAGTGTCGGTTATTACAAGTTCCATATATCGGCAGGTGTTATTTGTGTAGTTCTACCGGCCTTTAAATCATCTTCACTTTGCTTCATTTTATTTACAAAATCCTTATTATAGGCTTTTTCGCCTTTTTCGGTTTTGTAATCAACTTTAAGAGCTTTCATAATTGCTTTTAATGCAGCTAACTGCTCTTTATCCTTCGGCAGTACAATCAATGTCTCCATATACAAATTTACACTTTATTAAATACAAATTTTGAAAGTGATTGTTGAATAAAAAGTTAATTGATAAAATAAAACTTTGCTATGTAAACGCTATCCTCACTCATCAATATAAAACTTGATATCATTAAAGCGGCTGCGCCCTTCGCGTACAAAGTTGCCATCGATATTGTAGAGCACATCGCCAAAGAGACTACGGCCTTTCCTGATCAGGTTATCGTCAAGGTTACAAACCACATCGCCAAACATTCCCTGACCCTTTTTTACTATTTTGCCATCTATGGTATATAATATGTCGCCAAACCGGCCCTGACCTTTTCGCACATAGCTGCCATCGATGGTGTATAGAATGGTTCCGAATTTATTATTGCCCTCCCTGATATATTTCATAACGGTGTTATAATTACGTGTTTTAAGTTAAACTATATACTGCCAATTAGCAAACCACGCAATAACCTTTTGCCTTTTACCTTTCGCCTTTAACCTAAAACGGTCCTGCCAACCTGTCATCACAAAGTAAGCTATTCTGCCGCCTTGTTCATGAACTGACAATTACAGGCAATTTTTACTGCCATTGGCATATTGGCACAGGCATTGATAAACAGCAATGGTAAGTAAACAATAAATCAAAAAGAAAAAACAATCATATATGTCTAAAATAATTGGAATCGACTTAGGAACAACAAACTCCTGCGTTGCTGTAATGGAAGGTAACGAGCCTGTTGTTATAGCTAACAGCGAGGGTAAACGTACTACGCCGTCTGTAGTAGCTTTTATTGATAATGGCGAACGTAAAGTTGGTGATCCTGCAAAACGTCAGGCTATTACAAACCCTACAAAAACCATTTCGTCAATTAAACGCTTTATGGGTAACCAGTTTAACGAAGTTACAAGTGAAGCGGCACGTGTACCTTATAAAGTAGTTAAAGGCGACAATAACACTCCTCGTGTTGAAATTGGCGACCGTAAATATACCCCGCAAGAAATTTCTGCAATGATCCTTCAGAAAATGAAGAAAACTGCCGAAGATTTCTTAGGTACCGAAGTAACCGAAGCGGTTATTACCGTTCCTGCTTACTTTAATGACGCTCAGCGCCAGGCAACTAAAGAAGCCGGTGAAATTGCTGGTTTAAAAGTACGCCGTATCATTAACGAACCTACTGCTGCTGCATTAGCTTACGGTTTTGATAAAGCTCATAAAGATATGAAGATTGTTGTGTTTGACTGCGGTGGCGGTACTCATGACGTATCTGTATTGGAATTGGGCGACGGTGTATTTGAAGTAAAAGCTACCGATGGCGATACTCACTTAGGTGGTGACGACTTTGATCAGGTAATTATTGACTGGTTAGCCGACGAGTTTAAAAACGACGAAGGTTTAGACCTGCGTAAAGACCCAATGGCTTTACAACGTTTAAAAGAATCGGCTGAGAAAGCTAAAATTGAGTTATCAAGCTCTGCTCAAACTGAAGTTAACCTGCCATACATTACTGCAGTTGACGGTATGCCTAAGCACTTAGTTAAAACATTAACTCGTGCTAAATTTGAGCAATTAGCTGATAGCCTGATCAAACGTACTATTGAGCCTTGTAAATCAGCTTTGAAAAATGCCGGTTTAAGCACTTCTGATATCGACGAAGTGATTTTGGTAGGTGGTTCAACCCGTATCCCTGCTATCCAGGAAGCTGTACAAAAATTCTTTGGTAAAGCTCCTTCAAAAGGTGTTAACCCTGATGAAGTTGTTGCTATCGGTGCTGCTATCCAGGGTGGTGTATTAACCGGTGAGGTTAAAGATGTATTATTGCTTGACGTTACCCCGCTTTCATTAGGTATCGAAACAATGGGTGGTGTAATGACTAAATTAATTGAGTCGAACACTACTATCCCTACTAAAAAATCTGAAACGTTCTCAACCGCCAGCGACAGCCAGCCTTCAGTTGAGATCCACATATTACAGGGTGAGCGCCCAATGGCTGCGGGTAATCGTACTATAGGTCGTTTCCACCTGGATGGCATTCCGCCAGCACCTCGCGGTGTACCACAAATCGAAGTTACTTTCGATATTGATGCTAACGGTATCCTGCACGTATCTGCCAAAGATAAAGCTACAGGTAAAGAGCAAAAAATCCGTATCGAAGCTTCTTCAGGTTTAACTGATGCCGAGATCAAAAAGATGAAGGACGAAGCTGAGGCTAATGCTGATGCTGACAAAAAGGCAAAAGAAGAAGTTGAAAAACTGAATGCTGCTGATGCCCTGATCTTCTCGACTGAAAAACAATTGAAAGAGTACGGTGATAAGATCCCTGCTGATAAAAAAGCTCCTATCGAAGCTGGCTTAGCTAAATTGAAAGAGGCTTACTCAGCTAAAAACTTTGACGCTATCGAAGCTGCACAAACAGAGCTTAACACTGCCTGGACTGCTGCGTCTGAAGATATGTACAAAGCTTCTGCCGAAGGTGCTCAAGGTCAGCCAGGTGCCGGTGATAACGGTGCAGGCGCGCAAGACAACTCTGACACTGTAACAGATGTTGATTTTGAAGAAGTGAAATAATTAATTTTGTTTCGATAATAATTAAGCCCGGTTTGGTTAATTCCAGACCGGGCTTTTTTTGTGGGGAGATATTGGCTGGTTGCAGAGTAGGAGGGACCTGCGCAGCCATAACTGATCATAATATAAAGCAACGTAAGCCCCAGCTGCGCTACGTATTTATAGCCCCGTAAATATCTAAGAGCACTACACTAAAATCTGTAAACTTTTTTAGGACGAGACATAAAGAGCGGTTTTAACTGCGGAGATTCATCCTGTTGAAATTTTAGATTGATTAATTTGTGCCTTAACCTAAATATGCAAAAGCTCCTGATGGGACGAACACCAAAGCAAATTGTTTAAAAAGACGCCATTAACCCTCAACTAATCCATTAATAACTACTAAACTAATAGGGAAATGCTTAATTTCGCAACCTCATAAGCGTAAAACATAAAATGGACTACCAATTTAAAGAGATAGAGCAAAAGTGGCAGCAGTTTTGGGCACAAAACCAAACCTTCAAAGCCGAAGACAAAAGCAGTAAGCCCAAATATTATGTGCTGGATATGTTCCCTTATCCGTCTGGGGCCGGCCTGCACGTTGGGCATCCGCTGGGCTATATCGCTTCTGATATTTTTGCACGCTACAAACGCTTAAAAGGCTTTAACGTATTGCACCCTATGGGCTATGATAGCTTTGGCCTGCCGGCCGAGCAATACGCCATACAAACCGGGCAGCACCCTGCTATAACTACCGAAGATAATATTGCAACCTATCGTCGCCAGTTGGACCAGATCGGCTTTTCGTTCGACTGGAGCCGCGAGGTGCGTACCAGCTCTCCCGATTATTATAAATGGACCCAATGGATCTTCATGCAGTTGTTTAACAGCTGGTATAATAAAGATGCCGACAAAGCCCAGTCAATTGATCAGCTGGTTGCACATTTTGAAACAAAAGGTTCTGCCGGTATTAATGCCGTTTGTGATGATGAAATTTTAAGTTTTACTGCCGATGAGTGGAAAGCGTTCAGCAACCAGCAACAGCAGGACGAACTGTTAAAATACCGCCTTACCTACCTGCGCGAAAGTACCGTAAACTGGTGCCCTGCCCTTGGTACTGTATTGGCCAATGATGAGGTAAAAGACGGCTTTAGCGAGCGTGGCGGCTACCCCGTTGAACAAAAGAAAATGACCCAATGGAGCATGCGCATTACCGCATACGCCGAAAGGTTATTGCAAGGCCTTGATACTATCGACTGGCCAGAGCCTTTGAAAGAAATGCAAAGGAACTGGATTGGTAAAAGTACTGGTGCTTCAGTTAAATTCCCGATAGATAAATCAGGTCATAACGCTGCTCTGGGTACCGATTTTATCGAAGTGTTTACCACAAGGGTTGATACTATTTTCGGTGTCACCTTCTTGGTAATTGCTCCTGAGCATGAATTAGTTTCTGCATTAACCACACCTGAGCAAAAGGCAGAAATTGAAGCTTACATTACTCAAACCAAAAAGAAATCGGAGCTTGACAGGATGGCTGATGCCAAGACTGTATCAGGCGCATTTACCGGTAGCTATGTGCTTAACCCGCTGAACGGGCAGCAAATTCCAATCTGGATTGCTGATTATGTTTTGGCCGGATACGGAACAGGCGCGGTTATGGCCGTACCATCAGGCGATCAGCGCGATTACCTTTTCGCAAAGCATTTTAATTTGCCTGTAGTGCAGATTCTCGATATTCAAAACATTGAAACAGAAGCCGATCCAACCAAGGAAGGGACTTATATTAACTCTGATTTTATTAATGGCCTGGCTTACAAAGAAGCAACTGCCGCGGTGGTTGCCAAACTGGAAGAGATCAATGCCGGTAAAGCCAAAGTTAACTTCAGGATGCGCGATGCTATTTTCGGCCGCCAACGTTACTGGGGCGAGCCGGTGCCGGTTTACTTTAAAGAGGGTTTACCTCATTTAATTAATGAAAGCCACTTGCCATTACTATTGCCCGAAATTGATAAATATCTCCCCACCGAAACTGGCGAACCGCCGTTAGGTCGTGCAGAGGATTGGAAATATGAAGGTGGTTTGCCTTACGAGCTAAGCACCATGCCGGGCTGGGCTGGTTCAAGCTGGTACTGGTACCGTTATATGGATGCCAAAAACGATAAGGAGTTTGCATCGCGCGAGGCTATTGAATACTGGAAAGACGTTGATTTGTATATCGGTGGCAGTGAGCACGCAACCGGTCACCTGTTGTACAGCCGTTTCTGGAACAAATTTTTGAAGGATCTTGACCTTGTTGTTGAGGAAGAACCTTTCAAAAAATTAATCAACCAGGGCATGATCCAGGGCCGCAGTAATTTTGTTTACAGGCTGATTGACGAGGAAGGCAAAGGTACCAACACCTATGTATCGCACGGATTGATCAAAGAACATAAAACTACGCCCATACACGTTGATGTTAACATTGTTGAAAACGAAGTATTAAACATTGCCAAGTTTAAACAATGGCGGCCTGAATTTGCCGATGCTGAATTTATCCTGGAAAACGGCAAATACATCTGTGGCGTCGAAGTTGAAAAAATGTCAAAACGGTATTACAACGTTGTAAATCCGGATGATATAGCAACCCGTTTCGGTGCCGATACATTGCGTATGTATGAGATGTTCTTAGGTCCGCTGGAGCAAAGCAAACCGTGGAATACCAATGGTATTGAGGGTGTTTTCAAATTCCTGCGTAAATTCTGGAGGTTGTTCCATAATGATGCATGGGAGTTTGGTGTAAACAATGCCGCTCCGTCAAAAGCTGAGTTGAAATCATTGCATAAGATCATAAAAAAGGTTGAAGAAGATATCGAGCGTTTCTCGTTCAATACTTCGGTATCCAGCTTCATGATCGCTGTTAATGAATTAACCGATTTGAAATGCAATAACCGTGCGATATTGCAGGATATGGTGATCATCCTGTCGCCTTATGCGCCGCACATTTGCGAGGAGCTTTGGTCGTTATTGGGTAATGCTGATGGTACTTTATCATACGCACCATTCCCTAAATTTAACGCGGAATATTTGGTTGAAGATGAGTTTGCTTACCCAATCTCAATCAACGGTAAAATGAAAATGAACCTAAGCATCTCGTTAAGCCTTGATGTTAAAGAAATAGAAGCCTTTGTTTTGGCTAATGCCGATGTACAAAAATACCTGGATGGTAAAACCCCTAAAAAACTGATTGTAGTAAAAGGCAGGATTGTGAATATGGTGGTTTAAACCCTCTCCAGCCCTTAAGGGGGGACTTTTAGAAATCCCAACCCTGGTTTTGCAACGCAAGGCCAGGGCTTTTTTATTGCCTGAAATAAAGATGTCAAATCCGAAACACTTCGAAAGGCGGAAACGGGCGATGAAGGGGTAAGAAATGTTATCCGCCTTGTATAGCCTCTCTATCGCCCCAACGTACAAACATCCCGTGCTCCATCGATGACGTCCTGAAAATTCTAATCACATTCTAATTTCTTTCTTAAACCGTTTTAATGCCTGGTACCGACTATTGTATCAACAAACAATAGTAAACACAAAAAAAGGTATCATCATGAAAACATTAAACATTATCATCCCGTCTGATTTCACCTTATCATCATTAAACATTATACCTGTTTTAGCAGAGCGCTATCCGGATCAAAAGCTCAACATATCGTTCGTTCATTTCCTGCAATTGTCCGACTCTATATCCGATCTGTTATTATTATCCCGCAGGAGCAGGGAATACCAGCTCATCAGCGATGAATTTTACGCCGGTTGTACTTTGCTGAAGAATGACTATGCAGACCAGATTGAAAACATCACCCCCGACTTTTTTTATGGCAACACAGTGGCTGTATTTAAAAACTATCTCGAAGAAAAAGAGGCAAGCCTGATTGCCATGCCCGAAAGTCACAACTATGCAAGGTTAACACCAAACAGTTTTGACCCTACCATACTGATGCAACGGAGCGGGTATAAAATAATTACCCTTAAAGCTAAAGTTAAACAGCCTTTAACCATCGTCAATGCCGAAGCAGAGCATGAGCTGCTGGAGGTTTAATATTTACTAAAATCATTTAAAACAACTATCTATGTTACTAAAAGAAAATATCCCGGTAAAATATGTGGTGGGCAAAATAAAGCATGAATTGTTACTGGTTGCCGTGTATGCTGTAGCTATAGCTTTATTCCATCGCTTTTTGCCTGAGTACCGCATTTCAATCCCAATTGCTGTGCCAGCCATATTGGCTACAATCATATCCTTGTTGCTGGCATTTCGCTCAAACCAGGCCTACGATCGATGGTGGGAAGCCCGGAGCATTTGGGGAGCTATAGTGAACGATTCAAGATCGCTGGTTCGCGAGTTGATCACGTTTTTAGATGGCGATAACGCCGTATGTGAAGAAATAGAAGGTTTCAAAAAACGATTTGTTTACAGGCAGATAGCATGGTGCCATGGCTTAAGCCAATCATTACGTAAGCAAGATCCCTATGCTAAAAACGCCCACCTGCTGGTTGACGAAGAGGTGAAATTCACTCATCGTTTTACAAACATGCCCAACAGCTTGTTAAAACTGCACGGGCTTGACCTAAAACTGGCTTATAAAAATGGGTGGCTTAATGATTACCAGCAAGTGCAGATAGATGGCACGCTTAACCGCCTTTGCGATGCTATGGGCAAATGCGAGCGGATCAAGAACACGGTATTTCCGGTTACCTACAGCTTATATATCCACTTTTGCCTGTACCTGTTTATCATATTGCTGCCATTTGGCCTCATCGAATTCTTCGGCATGTTTGAAGTACCGCTGATCATCGCTATAGCAGCAGCATTTTTACTGGTAGAGAAAATGGCCATCCACCTGCAGGACCCATTTGAGAACAAACCAACAGACACCCCAACAACTGCCATATCGCAAACTATTGAACGCGACTTAAAGCAGATGCTTAACGATAAACATGAGAGTGAAAAGGCGCCGGTGCAAACTGCCGCCGCTAAAGCAAACGTATATTATATACTGTAAGCTTTATACCCCTGTGCGGGAAGGCACAGGGGTTCACTTATTTTATTCCCTAAAGCCTAAACCTTTTTCTTTCATCTTCTCCTTCACTATCGGCACCGAACTTTTGCCTACACCGTGCAAATGCAAAAACTCTTTCTCGGTAAGTTTTGATAATTCAAGCAATGACGTGATACCGGCATTAGCCAGCGCTCGCCGTGCAGGATTACCCAGTTTACCAAAAGGACTATTTGATTCTTCAGTCTTCATAATGAATGCTTTAATTGATGATCAAATTTAACATCAAACTACCTTTTGCGTGCGGGGCATTTGCGACTATTGAGGGGGTGGGATTCTTGAGCTTATTCCTTGCGCTCGTTTGCAACTTTATAAAACAGAGAAAACATGTCATTGCGAGCGCAGCGCGGCAATCGCACGGAAGCATAGCGGCCCTGTATAGCATGCGATTGCTTCGTCGTTCCTCCTCGCAATGACATGGAGTTGATGTAAAACAACAAGAGCCGCCTTTTCGGGCAGCTCTTGCTATCAACAAATGGATTGAATATTATTCATTAACCACACCCATTGAGCAGAATTTATCAATACGCTCGGCCACAAGCTCATCAATATTGCGCTCTTTAAGGGTTTTCAGGTCTTTTAATAATTGTTTTTTCAGAATACCGGCCATAGCAACCGGGTCTTGATGGGCACCACCAAGTGGTTCTTTGATCACCCCGTCAATCAGCTTGTTCTTAAACATTTCTGTCGAGGTTAGTTTAAGTACTTCGGCGGCACGCTCTTTATTTTCCCAGGTTTTCCAAAGAATGGTTGAGCAGTTTTCGGGAGAGATCACTGAATACCATGAGTTGTCCAGCATCAGTACCCTATCGCCAATACCAATACCCAATGCGCCGCCCGATGCACCTTCGCCAATAATAACACAGATCACCGGCACTTTCAGCACTGCCATTTCGAGCAGGTTACGGGCAATGGCTTCACCTTGTCCGCGCTCTTCGGCCTCTAAACCCGGATAAGCTCCCGGAGTATCAATTAAAGTAACAACGGGCTTGTTGAATTTTTCGGCCATTTTCATCAGCCTTAAGGCTTTACGATAACCTTCCGGATTAGCCATACCGAAGTTACGGTACTGGCGCTCCTTGGTGTTACGGCCCTTTTGATGGCCGATAAACATTACTGTTTGGCCATTCAGCGTACCAAAACCACCAATAATAGCTTTGTCATCGCCAACTGTACGGTCGCCATGCAGCTCGATGAAATCATCGCACATCAGCTCGATGTACTGTAAGGTGTAAGGCCTTTCGGGGTGACGTGAAATTTGTACTTTTTGCCAGCCTGTGAGGTTGCTGTATATATCTTTTTTGGCCTCTTCCAGCTTTCCTTCCAGCTCGGCAACAGTTGCCGACATGTCGAGTTTGTTTTTTTCCTCAACCTGCTTTACCTTCTCTATTTGCTGCTGTAACTCAGCCAGTGGTTTTTCAAAATCAAACGTAATCTTCATACACTTTATTTGGAGGCGCTAAATTAAGCAAATCAAACGGGATATTTTCAATTATGAGCAGTGAGTGTTTCCAACTTCGTGATTTGCTGCGGGGCCAATGCATTGCCGGTGCTTAAACAGGCCTGCAAAATGGCATTCCTGAGCTCTCCGTAATACAAACCCGAGCGGTTGGCGTAAAAGATAACGCTGCCATTATCCGTCCCTTTTCTCATCAGTTTATCAAGTGTGGTTTCGTTGGTAACTATAAAATTGCCCATTTCTACCCGTTTGCGGTGCAGTTCGGCAGCAATGGCCGTAATTTTGGTCAGCTGAACAGGGCTCAGGCTTAGTTCTTTTTTAAACTTCAGCGCTGCATCGGGCATGGGATAATGATTAAGCCGGGCAACCTGCTCAATATCGTCAAACAAATACTCACCGGTAATCAGTTGGGTAAACTTTTTGTCGCTCAGGGTTTTTATGGGCGATTTTTTCAGCGTACTGTCGGCTTGCTGGGCTTTGGCAGCAATGCTGAGTATTAAGGTTATAAGGAGGGGGAGGATGGTTTTTAGCATAAGGGGGATTCAGTATCTTATGTTTAAATAAAATATTCATTGCCGTTGGTTTTAACCAACGGTAAAAGAGCTAAAAGTTCCTGGCTTTAGCCAAACTATGTAAGCTGATTTGGGCTGAAGCCACTTTTGTGCTACCTATTATCCCGTTGGTTAAAACCAACGGCAATCAACTGTCTACCTGCAAACTGTATTTATCAAATTTAAAAATATTTTATGTAGAGGCACATAATTAACTCTCCAGTAAGATAAAACGCTTTGAATGAGTGTAGGGGAGACGCAATTATGCGTACCTACATTAAAAGGAATATTAACACTACTCTACCTTCACAACTTTTGTCCTCGCCGAAATTCCGTTTTCATTAAACGCTTCTATTTGAAAATAGTATGGCAGGCTTTTATCCATCCCATTAAAATAGTATTCGTTACGGCCGTAAACCATCATGTTGTTGTACAATTTATTGGGCGCTATGCCGAAGTAGATGGTGTAGCCGGTGGCATTATCGTTTGGCTTCCATTTAAGCCAGGCATTGCGGCGTTCGCTGTCGCCACGCAGTATAATCAGGTTTTGAACGGTATCGGGTTTTGCACCTGCACCTTTACCAAACACCCTTAATCCAGATATTGCAAATTTGCCTGTAGGCATGTGCAGATTAACCATTTTTATGTAACGCGCTTTGACAGGGTTTTTAAGCTCGATATAATCGTGCGGCACATCTTTACGGTTTTTGCTTTTGTCTATAAGGGGTTGCCATGTTTTGCCGTTAACCGACGAATAAACGATATACTGATGATACACACCTAATGACTTGCCCATAAACATGGCATCCTGATCGGCATAGTTAATTTGGATGGCATTTACAGTGCTGATCCCGCCGAGATCAGTTTTAAGCCATTCGCCTTTATTGGCTGTTTTGGCGCTCCAATAAGTTTTAATGTCTTCATCAACAGCATTATTGGCAGTATAAGCGCCCAGGGTTGATGAAACCTCTACAGGTTTATTATAATTAAGGATCATCCAGCCGGTAAAATTACTTTTCAGATGGTCTTCGGGGCCGCTGGATAAATAGTGCGGATAATCGCCATAAGCGGTATTGCTGTACAGTACGCCATCCTTATCAAACCCGGCAGGCCAGAAGCCAATGCGGCGTTCAAAGTTGTTTTTCACCGAGATGCCCATCGTGCTGATATGCCAGTAATTGCCATATTTATCGGCCCAGGTAGCGCCATGCCCTGCACCTTTGGCAAAGCCTCCCGGCTTGTATGAAAAAGGGTTATGCTTTTGATAGGTGAAAGGCCCCAGCGGATGATCGCCCACAAAAACACCGTCGCCATAGCCACTTTGCTCGGTACCTGGTGCGCCAAACTGCAAATAGTATTTGCCTTTATACTTGTTCATCCACGAGCCTTCTATAAATGGCAGCAGAAACACATTATCGTTATGCTCGCCAAAACGTTCCCAGCCATGCTCTTCGGGGTTAAGTCTTACCATTTCTTTTTTAGGTCCGATGGGTTCGAAGGTGTGCCTGTCAATCTCCTGCCCGTAAAGCGGCAGGGTATTGCTGGAGCCATGGTAAATATAAACCCGGCCGTCATCGTCAGCAAACATACCCGGGTCCCAGGCGCCAACTTTAAAATAGTCTTTGGCGGCTTTCCAATCATCATGCGTTGGGTTGGTGCTCATCCATAGGGTAAAATCTTTATTATAGGTCGATCCGATCACCAGCAGGGTATCGCCCAAAACCAGCGTGGCAGGAGCACAAAGTTCGTCTCCCTTTACTTCGTTATATGGGCGAACAAATTTGCGGTAAACAAAATTCCAGTTCAGCATGTCATCGCTCCACCAGTATCCGAATTGGTTGGTGGAGAACAAATAATACTTACCTTTAAACAACGTCATGGTCGGGTCGGCTGTGGCGCGGTGTTTACCCCAGCTCGCAAATGTTTCGAAGGGGGTGTAACCATAATCGAGGTTAAGCGGGTTACAGTAGGTAAGGCGTCTTTGTTGCGCATGGGCGCTCATTGCGCAGCAACATATCAGGATGAGCAGATAACGGGTAACTGTTTTCATAAGGAAATACTAACAGGTTATAATGGTATTACAAGGTGGGGCTAATATCAGTTTTTAAATGGCAATAAAAGTTTTGTGTACTACTACATCTGTTTCACATCATAAAATATTTTGTTATTGTGTGTTAAAAACACAATTAATTCGTACTTTCATCAGCACAAGCCAGTTGTCCTAAATATCGCTTTTATGAACAAGAAATTCCTGCTGCTCTTCGTGATGCAATTACTTTTTATTGCATCTGCTTTCGCGCAATATCCTAAAATGGATAAGCTGCTTTACGGTGTAGCTTATTATGACGAGTACATGCCTTACGAAAGACTGGATAAGGACGTGCAAATGATGAAAGCCTGCGGCATTAACGTGATACGCATTGCCGAATCGACCTGGAGTACGGAAGAGCCACAGGATGGCGTTTTCGATTTTACTCATATTGACAGGGTATTGAACGCTATGCAAAAAGCGGGGATCCATGTTATTATAGGCACGCCAACCTATGCTGTGCCTACCTGGATGGTAAAAAAACATCCCGAGATCTTAGCTATTACCCCATCGGGCCAAAACCAGTACGGGCCACGGCAAAACATGGATATCTCCAATAAAGATTACCGTTTTTATGCCGAACGTGTTATCCGCAAAATAATGGAGCATGTGAAAGATAACAAGGCGGTGATAGGTTACCAGGTAGATAACGAAACTAAATCGTACGGTACGGCGGGGCCAAACGTGCAGGCGCTGTTTGTTAACTACATGAAGGCTAAGTATAAAACACTTGATAACATCAACCATATTTTCGGGCTCGATTACTGGAGCAACCGCATCAATAACTGGGACGACTTTCCGTCGATGGTTAATACCATTAATGGCAGTCTTTCGTCGGAGTTCGCTAAATTTCAGCGGCAGCTGGTTACTGATTATTTAGCATGGCAGGCCGCCATAGTGCGCGAGTACAAACGTCCCGATCAGTTCATCACCCAAAACTTCGACCTGGAATGGCACGGCTATTCATTCGGTATCCAACCCGATGTTGATCATTTTGCAGCGGCAAAAGCTTTGGATATTGCGGGCATAGATATTTATCACCCCAGTCAGGATAAGCTTACCGGCGTGGAAATCTCCTTTGGGGGCGATGTGGCCAGATCAATGAAAGGCGGCAAAAACTACCTTACCATCGAAACCGAGGCACAGGGCTTTCCGCAATGGGTACCGTATCCTGGCCAGCTGAGGTTGCAGGCTTTTAGTCACCTGGCATCGGGTGCCAATATGGTGAGCTACTGGCCATGGCATTCCATCCATAACTCGGCCGAAACTTATTGGAAAGGTTTGTTAAGCCACGATTTTGAACCCAACCCGGTTTATGACGAGGCTAAAACCATCGGCAAAGATTTCGACAGGCTAAGCAGCAAGCTCATTAACCTGAAAAAGAAAAACGACGTAGCCATCCTGTTCAGCAACGAAGCCCTTACCGGCTTTAAAGCTTTTGGCTTTGGCTGGGGCGTGCGTACTGGCTATAATGATGTATTGCGCCAGTTTTACGATGGACTGTACCATATGAACGTAGGCTGTGATTTTGTTGACCCGACAAGTAAAAATATTGAAGATTATAAACTGCTGATAGTTCCCCTGCTATACGCGGCGCCGGATAGTTTGTTAAAGCGCTTAAACACTTATGTTAAAAACGGCGGGCACATCATTTATACCTTCAAAAGCGGTTTCGCCGACGAAAATGTGAAAGTACGCACCACCCATCAGCCGGGAATTATTGAAGAAGCCTGCGGAATTTACTACAGCCAGTTTACCGAACCCAGCAATGTATCATTAAAAGCCGATGACTGGAACCTGAAACCCGAAGATAAAAAGCTGAATACCTGGATGGAGCTCATTACCCCTACAACCGCTAAAGTATTAGCTTACTATGATCACCCGGTTTGGGGCAAGTACGCCGCCATTACCGAAAACACTTACGGCAAGGGCCTGGCAACATATATAGGCAGCTTAACCACCAGCGCCGTTACCGACAAATTATTGGCCGATGCCGTAAAAAAAGTTGGCCTCTGGGGTGCCGATCAGCAGATAGCCTGGCCGGTTATCACCAAACAGGGCGTAAATCAGGGCGGCAAAACGGTTCATTATTATTTTAATTATTCGGCAAAAGAAACCAATCTGACTTATCCGTATAATAATGGCAAAGAGTTATTATCAGGCGATAATGTCAGCAAAAACAGCGATTTAAAACTGGAGCCATGGGCAGTTAAGATCATTGAGGTTAATTAATTATGATTGGTCTTCCTGGTTCTCCGTAGAAGGATGAGCGCTATAAGACCGATAAAGCTGAATACCCCAAGGATCCAATACCCGCTTATCTGCGATGGGTTTACCGCTTTCTGATCGGTGCTTTGTTTTACACCGGCATCGCCGCTGGGCACGCTGGCTTTATCACTGTCCTGCAAAGTACCTGTTCCGGTACCGGATACTGTAGCCGCGCCCGGTGCACCCTGGCTCGACCCGTTCCCGGCGCCCGCCCCATTAGCCTTGGTAGTTGATGATGAAGTATCTTTAGATGATTGCGCCAGCAAAGGCGCTGTAGCGCCCAATGTTAATCCCAGTAACATGATGGCCAGTTTTATTTTAAAAGCTTTCATGGCGTTTAGTTTTGATACAGGTTGATTAAAACAATAGCTGTGCCAGTGATGGATTAATGCTAATAAAATACAATGTTGAAATAAATGGTAAACAAACGGTTGAGAGCTGGCGGGAAAAAGAAATCTCCTACGCCATGCTTAATTCGGTTTGCAAGGCCTATAAAACACACAATACCCTCAGGGGTACGTTCGTGGCAAAACGTGTTATTTGGTTTTATAAACCGGTAGCATTACCCTGATCTCGGTACCTTCGCCCTCTTTAGAAACGATACCGATATTGCCCTTATGCAGCCTTACAATGTTTAGTGCAAGAGGGAGGCCTACGCCGTGCCCCTCATATTTGCCGGTATTTGAAGCGCGGAAGAATGGCTCAAATATGTGTTGGACATCACTTTCCGGAATACCTATCCCCTGGTCCTTTACACTAAAAATGACGCTGTGATTTTCGGCATATACTTTAAGAATTACCGGCTTGTTTTCGGAATATTTACAGGCGTTAAGGCCAATATTACTTATGGCCAGTTTGAGCAGGTTGATGTTGCCCTGTGTAACCAGGCTATCCACATCATCGGGTAGCGATGAAAAATCAATGCTGAGGTTATTTGTCGGGATAATATGATCAACAGCTTCTTTAACCATAAACGCCAGCTCATCGGCTCTAATTTGTTCCCAGTTTTGTTTTTTACCGTCGAACCCGCTTTGTGCCAGTCCCAATAAGCTGGTAATAATATCCTGCAGGCTTTGTGTGCCGGTTAGGATCTCTTTGAGGTTTTTATGCAGATCGGCCCCCGGTTGATCCAGATTTTTGAGGGAAAGTTCGGCTTCGCCTTTAATGATGGCCAGGGGGGTGCGTAACTCGTGCGACGCGTTGCTGATAAAATTGTTCTGGGTTTCAAAGGCTGTTTCCAGCCTGTCGAGCATGTTGTTGAAAGTTTGGGTAAGCTCGGCTATTTCGTCTTTCCCGTTGTAATCCTCCAAACGCAAATGCAGGTTGCTGGCGGTAATGGTATTTACCTTTTTTATGATGCTGCGTACCGGCTTAAAGGTATGGTATGAAAACCGGCGACCAATAATATATACGATCAATATCGAGATCAGGAAACTGACTATCAGCACCTGCTCAAGATCATTAAGTTCACTAAGGCCCGATGGATTGGTTGCCGAAACCACAATGATAGCATCCCCCTCGGGAAAGTGGAAGATATTGCCGGCGTAAAATACATTATCGGCTTTAAATCTTGATTTTCCGTTGGCGATGATGTTATTTATTAGTTGGCGCGGAACGCCTTTCACCGTTTTGCCTTTTGTGTAAATATCAGGTTTAATGATGTATTGCTTTTCGGCTATGAGGCGTTCCAGATAGCGCTGGCGTATTTCACGGTACACGCCAAGGCTGTCGCGATCATTCAGGTGATGGATTTGGGAGGAGATGTTTACACGGGTCTCAAGCCGTTTATAAAAATCATCGAAGGTAAACTGGTGTACAAAATAGAAAATAGCGCTACTGAATATCAATATTACCGACACTGTTAGCACCAGGAACAGTAGCGCTACTTTTTTCTGGATGCTCATTTAAGCCGCGTTATTTTTTAAAATATAACCCATGCCAATAACTGTATGGATCAATTTGTTGTTAAAATCTTTATCCACCTTTTTGCGCAGGTAGTTAATGTATACATCAACCACGTTGGTGCCCATATTAAAATCAATGTTCCAAACGTGCTCTAATATCTCAATGCGACTGAGCATGTGGTTTTTATTTTTAGCCAGAAACTCCAGCAGGCGATATTCTGTAGCTGTCAGGTCGATGGTTTTATCACCGCGTTTAACTGATTTTTCGTCGCCGTTAATTACGAGGTCGGCAATTTGGATTAGGTTTGGTGGCTGTACAAGATTGGTATTGCGGCGGGCCAGGGTGCGGATGCGGGCATTGAGTTCGGCAAGGCTAAAGGGTTTAACCATGTAATCATCAGCACCGCTGTCGAGACCTACAACTACGTTTTCGGTAGTACCGAGTGCGGTAAGCATTAATATGGCGGCATTCTGGTTGGCCTGCCGTAAGCGGCGACAAACCTCAATGCCATTAATACCGGGTAGCATGATGTCAAGAATGATCAATTGAAAATCCATTTTCATAGCCATATCCAACCCGGTTGTACCATCAAGGGCAACGCTTATTTCGTGGCCTTCGGCAGTAAGGTCGCGCTGGATAATGGATACCAGTTTGGGTTCATCTTCTATGAGCAGGATCTTCATTGTGGCAAATATATATTACGCTTAATATAAACAATAAATAACGGCGATGTTTTAGTTAAACTCCACAGGAATATCATTAAATTAAAGCGATATTAATTGTAAGCCCGGTTATGCCTAATCCTTCCAAAATCATCTGCAAGGCAGCTTGCCTTATACTTATTTTAGGCGTATTGGGCTGCCATCATGAAAGCAAGCCAATAAATAAAAAGCGTCTTAAAAAAACGGTTAAGCCAAAAGCAAAAGAATATGTAGAGATCAAATATACAGAACCACAACTTGTTGCTTTTTTTGACAGTGTGGGTAAGCTACCTGTGCAGCCACTTGCCGATAAAGCTGCTTTTGTTGCCGATTCTGTTTATAGAAATCTAATAAAACCTGCAAATAGGAAATTGCAGCCAGCAGATTTTGCGTTATTAAAGCGCGCTACACGCATGGAAATGATAGAAGTACATGCTGCAAGAAAAATATTTGGCGAATTAAAAACTGATAGTACCTGCACAGCCAAGGGCTTGCTTGATTCTGTTAAAAAAGGGAATGTTTATTTGCAATACTATCCGTTTGACCGGGATAAAAATAAGTTTGACGAGTTTGCAATTAGAATTGGCGATATAAGACATTGTTCCGGCTCTGAGTTGTATTTTTTTAAAGGAGATAAAATTATTGCCAAACAAGATGGTTATGGCCGAGATGATGAAGATTTAGAATATTTTAAAAATACAGACGGCGAAGCTATCGTTTATCAATTATCTGAATTTGATAATGGTTCCGGTATTTGGTGGAACAATTACTTTTTTTATAAGTATGATGATGATAAACTAATTCCGGTATTAAACGAACCTGAAAGTTGTAATGCCCAGGCATTTTGGGAATTTCGGATTTTGTGGCTCGAATCCAAAATTCAGCAAACCAATCCGCTGACTATAAAAATGGTTTATCACCAACAGTTTTATAATGACAATAACGATGTTTATTTTAATTATGGGCCAATATTTTTGAATGATTCAACCAGTATTGAATATAGATGGGATGAAAGCTCGAAAACGCTGCGCGGGCGATACCAGCAATCTAAGCTAAACAAAGCCCAAATACTGTCATACTACCTTACTGATAACGACTATCTTTTCATTAATTCACATTATAAATTGTTAAAGGTTGTATTAGCGGATGAAAAACAAAGGCCGTGGTTATTGGATTATTTAAACAAAGTCAAAAATTATTATAATCACTAAAACTGGTCGAAGTTTAGCGACAGCGCAACTTCGACCAGCTATTTACTAAAACAAAAAATGCCCGCTCAACGGCGGGCATTTACAAATATCAAGGGTCAACTTATTTCTTCCCCGTCACCCCAAATTTCTTTTCAAAGCCACTCAGCTGTGTGCTGAATTTATTGAATAGTTGCGACTGCTTGTATTGCTTGCTAAACTCAACCAGGCCTCCTAAAATCTGCATTGAATATTGCAGGTCACGGTTTTCGAGGTTGGTTTCGCCTTTTTGGAATAGTGCGTAGCTGTAATCAAGCTGATTGCTTACATAATCGTCAACCAGATTAGCCAGTTTGTTGCCTAATGGAATATCGTTTAATCGATAAGCATTCTCTATCATGTAATATTTGCGCACCGCTATCTCTAACGAGTTAATAGTGGTTGGCATTACCTCGTCATACTTCTTAAGCACTTTGCGGGCCGAATCAGGCTTGCCTGCTTTGGCCAAATCATCGGCCAGGGTTGAGTAAAGCCGGGTGATGAGCGGGTAAAACATGGTCATTGATTCGTGATCAAGATAGCTGGCGTTTTTCATGTTGCCCCATTTGTATTTGGTCATCATGTTTTCATACATCTTACCGGTGTTGCTGGCCTCAAGCGGCCCAACGGCAGTATCCGGTTTTAATGGCAGTAAACGGTAAGCGAAGCCCTCGTTATACATATATTTATCCAGGCCGATCATATTACTGTTAGGTACAGTAACCGAAAAATAAATAGGCCGTTTCCAATTGTTATGGCTCAGGATATCCATCATTGCCAGTACGTCCTTGGTAACGTAACGACCGTTAAATGTCCAGTCCATTTCAGGCGCTATTTTATCCTTATCGGCTGCTGGTACGGAGCCTGTTTTAATAACCTCATCAGCGTTAACCGTTAGTTTGAATTTATTGGTTGGCAGATAATTGGCAACATCGCCGTTATTATACTCAACCATGGCTTCCTTTTTATCGGAAGTCATAAAGTCAAAAACATCTTTTAATTCGGTAGCGCCCGGAATTTTCTGATCGCTAAAATAGATCACATCACGTACGCCAGGTTTAAATTTATCATTTGTCATGCTGATCGGCAGCGGCTCCGACTCATTCATTTTGTTTTTCATACCGCGGATGTACCAGTCGGTGCCCAGCAAGCTCAGGTTCACGATACGCACATCGGGTCGTACATTTTCCACCTCCTGTATATACCAAAGCGGGTAAGTATCATTATCGCCATAGGTAAACAAAATAGCATTTGGCGCACATGAGTTCAGGTAGTTATAAGCCATATCATGCGGGGTGAGCTTGGTTGAGCGGTCATGATCGTCCCATTCCTGATTGGCCATTAGTAAAGGTGCAGCAACAAGGCAAATTACTGTAGAAATGATTGCGCTCACTCTTGCATTAAGCTTTTTGCTCAGCACATCAGCAATACCAATTACGCCAAGGCCTATCCATATTGCAAAAGCATAGAAAGAACCGGCATATGCATAGTCACGTTCGCGGGGCTGCAGCGGATCCTGGTTAAGGTAAAGCACGATGGCCAAACCGGTGCAAACAAACAGGATGGCAACAACACCGGCTTCGCGCTGATTGCGTGCAAAGTGAAACACCGCACCAAATAGACCTATGATAAGTGGTAAAAAGAACAGGCGGTTATAGCTTTTGCTTTGGGTAACCGAATAGGGCAGGGGCTTATTAAAATTCCATCCGCTAATCCATTCGCCGTCGGCGCCTGAATTTAAGCTTTGACCATCGAGGTCATTGGCACGCCCTGCAAAATTCCACAGGAAATAGCGGGTATACATTTGGTTGATCTGCCATTTGGCAAAAAAACTGATGTTTGAGCCAAAGGTTGGGTGTTCGCTTTCACCGAGACCAGTCCACTCACGGTAAAACTCCGGATGGCCGGGCTTATCGCTAAACATCCGCGGGAATATGGTATTACGGTCATAAACGGTATTCAATTTTTTACCGGCAACTTCGTATTTGGTTGCCCCGCGGCGGTAAATATTAGCCCCTTCGGTTTGAGCCGTAGCTTCCGAATCAAAAAACTGCCCGTATAATAACGGGGTATCGCCGTACTGATCGCGGTTAAGGTAGCTGTTTAAGGCAAAGGCATTTTCAGGGTCGCTATTATTCAGGTTAGGGTTAGCCTTTGCACGTACCACGATCATTACAAATGAGCTGTAGCCAAACAGGATAAACAGCAGGCAGATCAAAAAGCTGTTGAGCGCGAAGCGTTTTTCGCGGATCTTTACTACATACTCTAACAAGGCTAAAACTGCTCCGCTTACTATCAGGCCAATAATGCCACCGCTTATGCCTAATATCAATACAAAGCATACGGCCGCTAAAATAATGGCAGGTTTAACAGGATTTATAGTATAGTAAATGCCTGCAACAATGGTAATAATGAGTAGTACAAAAAACACTACTGCCCCGCTGCCAAAACCCATGCCCAGGGTGTTTACAAAAAGCAGGTCGGAAAAAGCCGCGCCTTTTACGGTGTATTGTATCACTCCCCAAAGTACAAAGGCCAGGGCCACCACGCTTGCCAAAAAGGTAAGCAACGTTCCCTTTGTAGTAACATTTTTTACCCTGCGGAAATAGATCACCAAACCGATAGCCGGGATCACCAGTAAGTTTAATAAGTGAATACCGATGGAAAGGCCCATTACATAGGCGATGAAAACTATCCACCTGTCGGCATGAGGCTCATCGGCATGGGCATCCCATTTTAATATCGCCCAAAATACTACTGCAGTACAAAGTGATGATTGTGCGTAAACTTCCGATTCAACCGCCGAAAACCAAAAGGTATCCGACCATGCATAGGCTAATGCGCCTACAAGGCCCGAACCTATGATCAGGACGAGGTTGGTAACATTAAGCTGTTCCTGTGTTTTAACCAATAGTTTTTTAGCAAGGGCTGTAATGGTCCAAAACAGGAACATGATGGTAGCGCCGCTGGCCAGGGCCGATGCCATATTGGCCCAATAAGCAACTTTGGTATTATCGCCCATAGATAGCAGGGTAAATACTTTGCCAATGATGGTAAACAGGGGCGCGCCGGGCTGGTGGGCTACCTGTAAACGGTAAATACAGGCTATAAATTCGCCGCAATCCCAAAAGCTTGATGATGGCTCAAGGGTTAAAATGTAGGTTACTGTGGCAATAATAAAGGCTACCCAGCCAAATATATTGTTGAGTTTTTTGTAATTCATGTTCGGATGCTATCTAAAAAACAGGTTTAAAGCAGCCGAAAATAATAAAACTATTGGGATGTTGCCATTAAAAGAGGCGTTTTGAGGCGCATTTGTATTTTATTTTACTGTGTTTGAGTTGATAATAAACTTTTTTAAAATTCTATTTTGAGAATCAAATATTCGCGCTATATTTGCATTCCTTTTCGGGGAGTAAAACAAACCAAAGGAGATTGCCTGATAGTATAATGGTAGTACGACGGTTTTTGGTACCGTTTGTCTAGGTTCGAATCCTGGTCGGGCAACAATAAAATTCGGATTTCGGATTTTCAATTTCGGATTTATTCTGATTGGAAAACTTGAAATCCGAATTGTGTTTTATAACGGTTGTATTTGTAAAAGATCAACGGTGGAAGACAGGTAAATCCGAAATCGAACATCCCAAATCCAAAATCAAAATGCCCTTACAATTTAACCCGGTTAAATTATTTTCAGGATCAGGTTCGCAGGAGCTTGCGCATCTTATAGCCGATGCTTATGGTCGTGAGTTAGGTGAAGTTGTGATATCGCGTTTTAGCGATGGCGAATACCAGCCGCATTTTAACGAATCTGTAAGGGGATGCGATGTTTTCCTGATCCAGTCTACCCACCAGCCTACCGATAATTTAATGGAGTTACTCATGATGATTGATGCCGCCCGCCGCGCTTCAGCACATTATGTAAACGCCGTTATACCTTATTTTGGTTTGGCCCGTCAGGACAGGAAAGATAAACCACGTGTTGCCATTGGTGCAAAACTGGTAGCCAACTTGTTAGTTGCAGCCGGCATTAACCGCATCATGACCATGGATTTGCACGCAGCGCAGATCCAGGGATTTTTTGATGTTCCGGTTGATCACCTGGATGCTTCTATCATTTTTGTACCTTATATCAAAAGCCTTGGTTTAGGTCACCTTACCATTGCATCGCCTGATATGGGCGGTTCATACAGGGCCCGGAGCTTTGCCAAGTTCTTTAATGCCGAAGTGGTAATTTGCGATAAACGACGTAAACGCGCTAACGAAATTGAAGCCATGACGCTGATAGGGGACGTTACCGATCAGGACATAGTACTGATTGATGACATTTGCGATACTGCAGGTACGTTAGCGAAAGCAGCCGGATTGATCATGGAGCGTGGTGCACGCAGCGTACGCGCGGTTTGTACACATCCGGTATTATCAGGTAAGGCTTATGAAACGATCGAAAACTCGGCATTAACCGAGCTGATAGTTACAGATACAATCCCGCTTAAACAAAGCAGCCCTAAAATAAGGGTGCTTTCAACCGCCGAACTGTTTGCAAAAGCGATAAGCAACGTAAACGAACACGGTTCGATTAGTACCTTGTTTAAGGTGGATTAGTTTTAAGTCCATAGTCGATGGTCGATAGTCCATGGCTGTGGTTGAATTAGTTTTAAGTCCGTAGGCAATGGTCGATAGTCCATGGTTATGAACTTGTAAATTGAATAAAAGCAAATCCATGGTCTATTGACTATCGACCATGGACTACAAATAAATAAACAAATAAATAAAAATGAAATCAATTGCTATTAGCGGTTCTCTAAGAGAGAACGTAGGGAAAAGAGACGCAAAAGAGCTGCGTTACAATGGCCAGGTGCCTGCAGTTCTTTATGGTGGTGCTACCCAGACCCACTTTTCTGTGTCCGCAGCTGATTTGAGAGCCGTAGTTTACACTCCGGTTGTTCATTTCATCGATCTGGAAATCGCCGGTGTTAAATCACAAGCTATCATCAAGGACATCCAGTTCCACCCACTAACTGAAAAAATCACTCACATTGACTTTTTATTGTTAGATGAGAAAAAACCTATCACCATCGAGATCCCAGTTAAATTAACCGGTACTTCTCCAGGTGTTAAAGTAGGTGGTAAGCTGGTTCAAAAATTAAGGAAACTGCGTATCAAAGCGCTTCCTAAAGATCATCTTGATGCTATTGAAGTAAGCATCGAATCTCTTGAAGTTGGTAAATCAGTAAAAGTATCTGATATTAAATTAGATAACTTAGTGATCACCAACGCTAAAGAAGATACCATTGTTTCTGTAACTACCTCACGTGCATTACGTCAGGCAGAGCAGGAAGCAGCTCAAGGTAAGAAATAAGCCCCCTAACCCCCTGAAGGGGGAAAAAGAGGTGAAATTAAAAACAGCGGTAGAGCAATTTCTATCGCTGTTTTTGTTTGAGCAATAAATAATATCTTCGCATAAAAATTTAAGCTAATCAAAAATTCCCCCTTTAGGGGGCCAGGGGGCATGAAATATTTAATAGTAGGTTTGGGGAATATTGGTCCGGAGTATGCAGATACACGGCATAATATAGGTTTTATGGTGTTGGATGAACTGGCCAGGCAAGAGGGAGCGAGGTTCCAAAACTCGCGGCTGGCTTATTATACCGAGGTATCGTTCAAAAGCCGTACGCTTTGCCTCATTAAACCTACTACCTATATGAACCTGAGCGGAAAAGCCCTGAGCTACTGGATGAAAGACCTGAAAATTCCGGTGGGGAATGTTTTAGTTATCGTGGATGACCTTGCCCTGCCGCTGGGTACCTTACGCTTAAAACCCAAAGGCAGTGCCGCCGGGCATAACGGCCTTAAAAATATTGAAGAGGTGCTTGGCAACAATAACTACGCACGCCTGCGTTTTGGCATTGGTGATAATTACCCCAAAGGCCGGCAGGTTGATTTTGTGCTGAGCCCGTTTGATAAAGACGAACAGCCCGAACTGCCTGCACTGATCGATCGTTCGATAGAGATGGTGAAGAGTTTTGCAACTATTGGAACCGAACTTACCATGACCCGTTATAATAAGTAACAACGTCGTTACAAACTAATATTTTAGTTAAAATTCCGTTCAAATCGTAATTCGTGTTGTAACGCACGGGTGTGTACTTACGTCTTGTAAACCTAAATAACCTTATGAAACAAATCCTGCTAACGGTACTTTGCTGTTGCTTTTCTACTTTCTTATTTGCTCAAACAAAAGCTCCCGTCGCTCCGGCAGTTCCTAATATTATTGTAAAAGGTATTATCATTGATTCGGCTAATAACAAACCTATGGGGTACGTTACTGTTGCGCTCCAGGATGCCGCAACCAAGGCCCCGGTAAAAAGTACGCTTGCTAAAGACGATGGCAGTTTTGAACTAAAAGCGCCAGAAGGTAAAACTTACCAGTTAGTTGCTGTTTTTATTGGTTACGCCACCAAAACTATCCCGGTAAAACTTACAAATAATACATTTAATGCAGGCCGGATCCTGCTTTCGGCATCGAGCAAACAATTGAAAGAAGTTACCGTTACCGCCGTTAGGCCGGTAATGAAACAGGAGGTCGACCGCCTGAGCTATGATGTAACTGCCGACCCGGAAAGTAAGTCTATCACCGCGCTGGATATGATCCGTAAAGTACCTTTGTTATCTGTTGATGGCAACGACGCTATCAAGCTACGGGGTAATGATAATTACAAGATCCTGATAAATGGAAAAGAATCGGCCATGATGGCCAAGAACCCATCGGACGTGTTGAAATCCATGCCCGCTGCCAATATTGAAAAAATAGAAGTAATCACCACGCCGCCCGCAAAATATGACGCGGAGGGTTTAGCGGGGATCATCAATATCATCACCAAAAAAAATGCCGACCAGGGTTATAATGTAAGTATCAACACCGGCTATAACAATGTTTTTGGAGAACGTGCCAATGTAAACGTAACTGTTAAACAAGGTAAATTCGGTTTCGCGGGTTACGCAGGCTACAACCACAGGCCCGTGCAAACTTCATCGTTTGAAAATATTACCAATTTTTATCATCCTAAATCGTCGCTTAACCAAACCGGGACAAGGGGCAATGGGGCTAACAATGTGTACGCCAGCGGTGAGCTGAGCTATGAGGTAGATACCCTGAACCTCATTACAGGTATGTATGATTTTTATAACGGTAAAGGTAAGCAGCAAAATAACCAGGTAACCAGTATTAGCGATAGTGTTGATGCTGTTACCCAGTTTTATCGCTTATTTAATTCGGGTAATAGTACATTTCATGGTGCAGACGCAGGCCTGAACTATCAGTTGGGATTTAAAAATCATAAAGATCAGTTGCTAACGGTATCATATAAATACAACAATAACAACAATGATCAAAATAACAATGCAACATCGGGTGCCGATAAAATTGGCGTTCCGCCTCCGGCAGATTATAAGCAGTACAATAATTCCGGTTCAAAGCAGCACGCTTTTCAGTTAGATTATATTCAGCCGGCAAAAATACTGACACTTGAAGCAGGCGGTAAAGTTATTCTGAGAAACAATTACAGTAATTTCCATACGGATACACTAACGCAGCCAGGTGTTTATCAAACTAATGACAGTCAAACTAACGATTTTACTTACAAGCAGAACGTTTACAGCTTGTATAACTCCTATTCGGTAAAGCTTGCCAAATGGGCCTTTAAGGGAGGCCTGCGTTTAGAACATACAACTGTTAATGCCGATTTTTCAACCACTAACAGCACCGTTCACCAGGATTATAACAATCTTATACCATCGGTATCTATCCAAAAAAGTTTAAAAAGCAGCAGCCTTACTTTAGGGTTCACCCAGCGCATCCAACGCCCGGGTATCTACCAGTTAAACCCATTTACTGATCGTACCAACCCGCAATATGTTAACATGGGTAACCCTAATTTGAAGGCCGCGGTTATCAATAACTTCGAGCTGGGGTATAGTAATTTTGCCAAAGGATCTATCAACCTGAGCACCAATTACTCGTTTGCCAATAATACAGTACAAAACCTGGCGCGGGTTGATTCGGCCGGGGTAACTACCAATACTTATGACAATGTGGGCTCTAACAAAAACTGGGGCTTTGATGCCAATATCAACTATCCTATCACCCCAAAACTAAATGTAAATGTCAATGCCGAACTTTTATTTGTTTGGCTTAAGGGCTACTATAACGGTTCGCTTTATAAAAACAGCGGTAACCAGGGACACATTTTTACTTATACCAGCTACAAATTTGGCGGCGGCTATCGCGCCGGCTTAAACATTGGGTATGACAGCCGTTACGTATTGCTGCAGGGGAAGGATAATTATTATTTCTTCAGCTCTATCAGCGGTACTAAAACCATGTTTAAAGAAAAGGCCACGCTATCAGTAAACATTAATAATCCTTTCAAAAAATTCAACAAACTCGACTTCTACACCAAAACGCCCGACTTTGATACTTACACCGCCAACAACAATTTTTATCGCACTATTAACGTGAGCCTGAGCTACAAGTTCGGCAGGCTTAACAGCAGCATAAAGAAAAATCAACGTGGTATTAACAATGATGATACCAGTAGCGGAAGCCGCAATTAACAACTTTAGTAACTAACCCGTTACCTGGCAGTGGCAAACGTTAAAAAGTGTTAAACGCATATTTTTTGGTGTCACGCCCGGGTATCTTAAACGTCTTATGACCAAAATCGCAATTATGAAACAATTTCTACTAACAGTGCTATGCTGTTTTGTCACGGGCATGGCTATGGCCCAGGCTGCCGCACCGGTTCCTGTTCAAAATATAACCGTTAAAGGTACCGTGATCGATTCGGCAACCAATAAGCCATTGGGGTATGGTACTGTTGCATTGCAGGATGCCGCCACTAAAACCCCGGTAAAAAGTACGCTTGCCAAAGATGACGGGAGCTTTGAACTGAAAGCCCCCGAAGGTAAAACCTATCAGCTCGTAGTAGCTTCAGTAGGATATGCAACCAAAGTGCTCCCTGTAAAAATGGATGGTAAAACGTTTGATGCGGGGCGGATCCTGGTAGCAGCATCAAGCAAACAGCTGAACGAGGTAACCATTACCGCTGTAAAGCCGGTTATGAAACAAGAGGTTGACCGCCTAAGCTACGATGTAACTGCCGACCCGGAAAGTAAAGCGGTATCTGCATTGGATATGATGCGGAAAGTACCGCTTTTGGCTGTGGATGGCGATGATAACATTAAATTAAAAGGCAGCGGTAAATACAAGATCCTGATCAATGGAAAAGAGTCGGCGCTGATGGCCAAAAACCCATCTGACGTGTTAAAGGCGATGCCGGCCACCAACATCGAAAAGATTGAGGTGATCACTACGCCGCCTGCAAAATACGATGCCGAGGGTTTAGCGGGTATTATCAATATCATTACTAAAAAGAACGCCGATCAGGGCTATAATGGCAGCGTCAACATGCGCTATAACAGTGTTTGGGGGCCGGGGTATAACCTGAACATGACTGCCAAGCAAGGTAAGTTCGGAGTTTCGGGTTATGCAGGTTTTGGTAACCAGAAGCGTAATACTAATACATCAACCACCAAACAAACTTTTTTTGATCCTGAATCAAGCATCCTGCAAACAGGAAATAATTCATTTGGCGGTAAATATCGCTATGCTAATGCAGAGCTGAGCTATGAGATTGATACGCTAAACCTGCTTACCGGTTCATTCGAGTTTTTTCATGGCGAATTTGATCAGGACGGCTTACAACGATCGGCCCAAACGAACGCGGCCGGTGATCTGACCCAGGGTTATAGGCTGTCGAGCAACGGTTACAATCATGATCAGGGTCTCGACGCGTCTATCAACTACCAGTTAGGCTTTAAAGGGCATAAAGATGAATTGCTAACATTATCCTACAAATACAGCTACGGACCGAGCAAAAATTTCACCGATAACCAGTTTTCGGAAAGGGTTAATTATTACAATGCCCTTCAACCTGATTTCAGGCAATATAATAATGCCGGTAACCGAGAGCATACCTTCCAGTTAGACTATGCCTATCCGTTAAAAAAGATCAGTATTGAGGCCGGCGGTAAAGTTATCCTGCGTAATAATTTCAGCGATTACAGGCGCGAAGACAAAGATTCAACCAGCTCGGTATATAATGTAAATGCAGGACAAACTGGTGCGTTTGATTACCATCAGGATGTGTATAGTGCTTATAACTCGTATCAGTTAAAGTTTGATAAATGGACAGGTAAGGCTGGTTTACGTTTGGAGCATACCCAGGTAAATGCCGTGTTTACAGGTACGCCGCTTGATAAAAGCTATAATAACTTTATTCCATCGGTATCTGTTCAGCGCTCTATGAAAAGCAGCAGCATCAGTTTGGGCTTTACCCAGCGCATTCAAAGGCCGGGCATTTACCAGTTAAATCCATTTATTGATAAATCGAACCCTAAATTCATCAGTACCGGTAATCCCGATCTGAAACCCGAGCTGAACAATACTTTTGAGTTGAACTATAGTAATTTCTCAAAAGGATCAATCAATGTTGGTTTGAGCTATGCGTTCTCCAACAATGCTATCCAAAACGTAACCAGCCTGATTCAAAACAACATGGGCGATCATATTGATACCGTTACGTTTACTACGTACCAAAATTTGGGCAGCAACCGATCACTTGGCTTAAACTTGAATACCAATTACTCAATCACTAAAAAGTTTACGGTTAATATCAACGGGCAAATTTCGCATGTGTGGTTAAAGGGAACTTATAACGGCCAGTTTTATAAAAATGACGGGTACACCGGCAACGCTTTTGCTAATATCGGTTACAAATTTGATGGGGGCTATCGCATTGGCCTCGATGCCGGCTTCTTTAGCGGAGATGTTACCTTACAGGGCAAGTCAAGCAATTTTATTTTTAACTCTTACGTACTCTCTAAAGAGTTCCTGAATAAAAAGCTGACCATATCTGCGGTAGCCAACAACCCATACAGTAGATACCGTACATTCAGATCGACCACACATACAGTTGATTTTGACCAGGAATCGTTGTATCATAACCGCTACAGGAATTTTGCTGTGAGGTTAAACTTTAAGTTTGGTAAATTGAATGGCGATATCAAAAAGAACCAGCGTGGCATTAATAACGATGATACCAAAGGCGGGGGCAAAAGCAATGGCGGCGGCAATGGTTAATTGCTGATAGATATTTGTTAGGAGAGGCGCGTAACGGCGCCTCTTTTTGTTTTTTATCGCCATATTATAAAACAACAGGCGAGTTGAAATAGTCCCTGCTCATGATATATCGAAATCCGTAAATTTACCCCCATGAAAGTTTACGGAATAACCAATTGCAATACAGTAAAAAAAGCCCTCGATTGGCTTAAAGAAAATAAGGTAGCTTACGATTTCCAGGATTTCAAAAAGCTGGGTGTAAGCGCCGAAAAATTGCAGGAATGGGATACCAAAGCAGGTTACGAAAAGTTTTTGAACAAACAAGGCCTCACATGGAAACAACTTGACCCTGCAGTTAAAGAAAGCATCAAAACCAACGCCGACGCGCTGCAATTATTACAGCAAAAAACCAGTATGATCAAACGCCCGGTTATTGAGGATAACGGTTTCCTTTTCTTCGGTTTTGATGAGAAGGTTTATGCCGATCATTTTTTGGGGAAGTAAGGGAGCCCTCAGGAGATATCCTAAATCCATTTCATTGCACTACTATTATGCAATGAAATGGATTTTTAAAATTGGTTTAGCAAAGTAGTATGTCACTTTAGTTTCAATATTAACAAGGCCGTTACTGCTTAAATTATCGTTTTTTCTTGAACAAAGCTTTGAATAATAACTTAATTAGGCCCTTTCTGTTGTCGGTGGTGTTAAATATATACTGGGTTTTATTAATCTTTAAATAGTTAAGTTTTTGGCCATTATAATTTGGTTCAGCTTTTTCGCCTGTTGCAATGTTGGTTAAATTATGTCTTAAGAAAAGTTCATCAGTAACCATATTGCTTAACATTGGTGTATAATAATAACAATCCTCAAAAAAGTAATGTGTTACCTGTGACCATCTTGATGAACCTGCTTTCAAAACCGGCATACCTCCATGTAATATATTGCTCGACCAAATTAAAACATCCCCCTTTTTTGCATGAAATATTTTCTTTTCAAATGAGCTTACTTCTATTACTTCTTCTATAAAGTCCTCATATTCTTTGTAGTCGCCATAGTTGTTGCTATCAGCACTTGCTTTGATTTGGGAAAAATTGTATTCGGGCAGCTGGTGGGAGCCAGGATAATAGAATAATGGACCATTTTCTTCTGTTATGTCCTCCAATGCAACCCATACACCGCACATGAATTTTGCAGGTAAGGAACTGAAGTGTATAGTATCCGAATGAGCCCTTTGTTGTGTTCCTACACTAAAATTTAATGTTTGAAACGGGATCGGTTTTCTGCCGTAAAACAATTCAAGTAGTTTAAGAACAGGAGGATAAGAAGCTAAGTCACGGCATGCCTCTGAAACCTCCCAAAAGTCCTGAACCCTTTGTTTATCACGATAATTTTTTAATGGAAAGTTGGCATCAAAGGCTTTTTTTTCTGTTTCTTGTTGAACTTTATCAATCAAGGTTGCAGGGAAAAAATTACTTAACGTTGTGAAGCCATTTTCATGATAATCGATGCACAATTTTTTTTCTTCAGCGGTTAGGTTTTTTGTTTCCAGGATCTTGTAAAAAAATGGGGACTCAATCCATGGGTAATTAGATGTTATCATAAATAAGGATGGTTATTTAATAAGCGGAGTTTTTCGTTTATTAATTCACAAACGTAAACATAAAACATAAATTATGTATTGGAATGCTGATATTTTTAATCTATCTGATATATAGCTTCTAAGCATGAATTTAATTATTTAATAAATCGGTAACAATCGTTTTACCAATCTTTTGCATCTCCCTAATTTGTAGTATACTTGTTCCTTTACGCAATTTATTTGACTGAACATGAAACTAAAACTGATGGCAGGTTGCAGCCTTGCCTTTATGTTGGCCGCAAGCGTGAGTTACGCCCAGCAGCCAGCGCCTAACACCACAACAGCCCCCGCCGGTTCTGTTTACGATTATCACGAAACTTTTGGTCCCGGTTTTTATACTAAAAATGGTACCGAGTTCCGCGCAGCGAGTGGCGAGCCAGGATATAAATACTGGCAAAACCGTGCAGACTACCAGCTGGCTGCCAAACTGAATGATCAAACCAACGAAATTACCGGCTCGGAAGTTTTAACGTATACCAATAACAGTCCGCAAACATTGGGCTTTATGTGGATGCAGTTGGATCAGAATCTGTTTAAGCTCGATTCAAGAGGTACAGCCATCGTTCCCCCGGCAGGTAGCCGTAACTGGGGCCGCGGCGAGGCGTTTGATGCCGGTTATAAAATTAAATCGGTAAAAGTTGCTGGTTTGAAAGGCGAATATGTCGACGTTAAATTCCTGATCACCGATACCAGGATGCAGGTTTTCCTTCCAAAAGAAATTGCCGCGAACGGCGGACAGGCTAAACTGAAAATTGAATACTCATTTGTGTCGCCAAATTATGGGTCGGACCGTATGGGCTATCTGCAAACCAAAAATGGTAAAGTTTATACTATTGCGCAATGGTATCCACGCGTATGTGTGTATGACGACGTAATGGGCTGGAACACCCTGCCGTATAGCGGCCCGGGTGAGTTTTACCTGGAATACGGTGATTTTGACCTGAACATCACTGCACCTGCCAACCATATTGTTGTAGCATCCGGCGAATTATTAAACCCGCAGGAAGTATATACCCCTGAGCAATTGAAACGCTGGGCAGCTGCCGAAAAAAGCGAAAGCACTGTCATCATCCGCTCGGCTGCTGAAGTTACCGATCCAAAATCGCGCCCTGCCGGTAAAACCCAGTTAACCTGGCACTTTAAAATCAAGAATGCCCGTGATGCTTCATGGGCTTCATCTGCAGCATTTATTATCGATGCTGCCAAAATGGACCTGCCAAGCGGTAAAAAATCAACTGCCATATCTGCCTACCCGGTTGAAAGCGACGGCAACGATGCCTGGGGCCGTTCAACAGAGTACGTTAAAAAATCTATTGAGTATAACTCATCAAAATGGTTCGAGTTCCCTTATCCTGCTGCTACTGCGGTTGCAGGTATAGTGGGTGGTATGGAATATCCAGGCATTGTTTTCTGCGGAGCGAAAGCTAAAAAGGCAAGTCTTTGGGGTGTAAACGATCATGAATTTGGTCATACCTGGTTCCCGATGATCGTAGGCTCAAACGAGCGCATGTACGGCTGGATGGACGAGGGTTTTAATACGTTTATCAATACGCTATCGACAACTAACTTTAATAACGGCGAATACAAAAATACCCGCGTGCCGGATATGCACACTATCGGTGCTTTCTTTACCAGGCCCGATCTTGAGCCTGTTATGAGCCAGCCGGCTAACTTAAAAGAGAGAAACACTGGTACCCTGCTTTACTCAAAGCCAAGTGCCGGTTTAGTATTGCTGCGCGAGCAGATCTTAGGCCCGGAGCGTTTTGATTTCGCCTTTAAAACCTACATTAACCGCTGGGCATTTAAACACCCAACTCCCGACGACTTTTTCCGCACGATGGAAAATGCAAGCGGCGAAAACCTGCAATGGTTTTGGAGAGGTTGGTTCCTGAACGACTGGCGTTTGGATGTTGCTGTAAGCGATGTAAAATATGTTGATAACGATCCAACCAAAGGCTCGCTGATCACTTTAGATAACCTGGGTAAAATGGCAATGCCGGTTATCCTGGAAGTTAAAACCAAAGGTGGTAAAGTTGACCGCGTAAAACTGCCGGTTGAAATTTGGGAGCGTTATGCGTCATGGACATTTAAATATCCATCAACCGAAGAAATTGAATCGGTTACTTACGATCCTGATAAAGTATTACCGGATTACAATCCTGAAAATAACGTTTGGAAAAAATAGCCTCTCTGGATCTCCCCCCTAAAAGGGGAAACAAAAAAACCGGCGATGAGCGTTAGTTCATCGCCGGTTTTCGTTTGATTATCTTTAATTCCAGACTTTACGAAACCTTATAGAAGCTTAAAGGCTGCAATACAAAACTTGTTTATTGCAATGATATCTTCAGGATTTTATTATTCCTTGTATCGGCTATAAAAATATTGCCGCTTTTATCAACTACATGGCCTTCGGCATCAGCCAAGCCGCCGGCCACTAAGTTAGTAACGTTATCCTTGTTAACTTTTATCAACGAGGAGTTTGCGCTAACGTATAAATTACCCGCGGCGTCTAAACTTATCGCGTCAATACCGTCAAAAGTGGTGTTACGTACACCGGTTGTTGCAACCGTTGTAACTACAGCAGCGGGAGTTATTTTCCGGATGCGTTGATTTAACAGGTCGGCAACAAAAACATTCCCGTTTTTATCTGTAGCCACACTTACCGGCAAATTGAAACTTGCCGCTGTTCCAGTACCATCTGTTAGTGCTGATATCGAGTTTCCGGCAAAAGTGCTTACCATACCGGTATTATCAATTTTCCTGATCACATTATTTTGCGGGTCGGCAACATAAAAATTGCCCAAGCCGTCTATACTGATCCCTGTGGGGTTTTTAAAAGTAGCCAATGTAAGCGAGCCATTTGTAAGGCCATAAGCACCGCTGCCGGCAAAAGTACTTACCGAGGCTGTAGGAGTAATTTTTCGTATTACGTGGTTTAATTCATCGGCAACATAAATGTTCCCTGCATTATCTATGGTTAATGCATCCGGGTGATTAAAGCAAGCTACTGCACCAATGCCGTTTACCAGCCCCGCAGTACCGCTTCCTGCAAAAGTGCTTACCGTTCCGGTGGTGCTTATTTTCCTGATCTTATTGTTTTTTGAATCGGCAACATATAAATTGCCATCATTGTCAATCACTATGCCAATTGGTCCATTAAAACTTGCCAAGGTACCATCTGCATCATTTGCTCCCGCTGTACCGCTGCCTGCAATTGTAGTTGTTACCGGTGTTAACAAATAGGTAAAAGAGGGGCCTACGATGGTTTTGCCATTTACAGTAACTTTTATAATTCCGCTTCCTGCTCCTACAGGTACAGTTGCGGTAAGTTTAGTTGCTGTCGCCGTTTTTACAATACCCTCTTTATCGTTAAAAAACACCTTGTCATCAGTTAAGGTTGTGCTGAAGCCGGTACCCGTAATTTCGACAAGGGTATTAAACGGGCCTTCATTTACATTGATCGAACTTACTATTAATGCAGGGGGATCTGTTTTAGGGGGCGTGGGATCTCCGCCGCTTTTAGAACACGAAGCCAAAATACATGTACTAACTAGAAAAGCAATTGAGAGAATTAATTTAGGGTTCAGGTGTAGCATTTTTATTAATTTGACATAAAAATAATTAATAATTGCCAGCTTATGCAACAATGAACTTCAACTGACAAACAATTGAATACAACACCGTTATTTTACAATATCAAACACAAACTATCATGAAAAATAAAGTATGGTTAATAACTGGTTGCTCAACCGGTTTTGGCAGGGAATTGGCAAAGCTTGTTTTGCAATTAGGTTATAGAGCCGGTGTTGCAGCGCGCAATACAGATGACATAAAAGATATCGTTGACGGTTATCCTGAAACAGCAATAGCTCTGAAGCTTGATGTGACAAAAGCTGATGAGATCAAATCGGCAGTTGAGACAATTACACAAAAATTTGGTACTGTTGATGTATTGGTTAACAATGCCGGCATCGGCTATTTTGGCGCTATTGAGGAGAGCGAAGAGGAGGAAGTAAGGCGTATGTTCGAGATTAACTTCTTCGGTCTTGCCAACATGACTAAAGCTGTTTTGCCGGTTATGCGTGCGCAGAAAAGCGGGCATGTGGTCAATGTAGCATCCATTGGTGGCCTGGTAGCATTCCCTGCAGTTGGGTTTTACAATGCAACTAAATTTGCTGTGGATGGCTATTCTGAGGCATTAGCTAAAGAAACCAAACACCTGGGTATTAAAGTTACGGTAATTGCGCCAAGCGGCTTCCGCACCGATTGGGCAGGCCGCTCTGCTAATAACAGTAAAATCGTTATCGACGATTATAAAGAAACCGCAGGTACCAACAAAAACAATATCCGTGGCTACAGCGGCAAACAACCCGGCGATCCGGAACGTGCTGCCAAAGCTATTGTTGATGCGGTGGAGGCAGAAAACCCGCCATTACGTTTGTTATTGGGCAAAGCAGCCCTAAGAGGTGCCCGAAATAAGCTGCAGGAACTGCAAAAGGATTTTGATACCTGGGAGGCAACTACCATAGGTGCTGATTTTCCCGAGGGGGAATAATATTGAAAGAAAAATTGTCATTTCGATTGAGCGGGGAGGTGGAGCGTTAGGGCGAAAGAGAAATCTTATACGCGATGCATGACGGACATGCAAGTTTGCTAAGGAGGGCGTGTAAGATTTCTCCCTACGGTCGAAATGACAGCTTTTTTTGATTACGTTTCAAAGGGTACAGCTATTTAAAAGCGGTAAAGTTTTTTTGTAAATTGCATTCACAATAAACGGAAGCCTATGGGACAGATTGTAATTGTTGCCTATAAACCCAAACCGGGCAAACAGGAGGCATTGAAGCAACTCATGAAAACGCATGTACCCCGCCTTAAACAGGAGGGGCTGGTAACCGATCGTGAATCAATCATCATGAAAGCAGCCGATGGCACCATTATTGAAGTTTTTGAATGGCTGAGTGCCGAAGCCATTGCAAATGCCCATCATAATAAAGCAGTGCAGCAAATGTGGGGCGAATATGCTGAAGTTTGTGATTATGTTCCGCTTAATACACTGAAGGAGGCCGGAAACATGTTTGCGGACTTTGTGCCTGTTGATTAAAGAAGAATCTCTGTGCCCATTACTTTAAATACAGATCAAAAAGCTGCTTTCAAGGCAATTCAAAAATTTCTTGATCATCCCGCTACAGATGTTTTTGTGTTGAAGGGTTATGCCGGTACCGGTAAAACTTTTTTGATGCAGCACATTGCACAATGGCTGAAAGAAAAGGAAAGGAAGTTTTGCATGCTGGCAGCCACAGGCAGGGCGGCCACCGTTTTAAGGGGTAAAACGGGTTTCTCCGCCTCAACAGTTCATGGCGAATTATATAATTTTGATAAGATAGATGGCCTTGACGAGGAAACACTGGCCGAAAGTTCGGCGCCACGTATGGCCGGACAAATGACCATGCAGTTTTCAACCCGCACTGCCGATGCCGAAACCACCATTTATATTGTTGATGAGGCTTCGATGCTTTCAGGCACGTTGACTGAAGGCAATGGCTTCGCGGTTTTTGGCTCGGGAATCCTGCTTCAGGATTTTTTCCAGGTAGCTAACAAGAGCAAGATTATTTTTGTCGGCGACCCCTGCCAGTTGCCACCCGTAGGGCAAAGCTTTAGCCCAGCGCTTGATACAGACTGGCTGGCTAAAAATCAGCGTTTCCCGGTATCTGTTAAACTCTCAAAAATAGAACGTAATAAAGATGACAATGATATTTTGGTTTTGGCAGGAGCTATCCGCACCATGAGCGAAAGCCGGGAGCGCATCAAATTTCCAAAGATCCCGGCATCAAATCTTAATAACGTAAAACTTCACCCTACAGATGATGTTATGTTTAACCTGTACGCGGCAAATTATAAGGCAGCCGGCCCCAATAGTTGCCTGGCCATAGCACGCAGCAATAAAAAAGTTCAAATGATAAACCGGGATATGCGACGCGAACTTTTTGGTTCGGGATATGTGCCCCTGCAGGTTGGTGATGTGTTGCTGGTAACACAAAATAATTATTCGGTACCGCTAACCAACGGCGATTTTGTAATTGTAAATGAGCTTGAAGAAACCGAACAAAAGCTGGGCATGAAATTTCAAAAAGTGTTGGTTACCGCGCTGGCTTCGGGGAAGGAGTTTAAGATGCTGCTTTCTTTAGATGCGCTTGAAAGCTTAAAGGGAAATCTCACTAACGATCAATCCAAAGCGCTGATCATCGATTTTAATGACCAGATGAAGGCAAAAGGCATTTCTCAAAAAAGTGAACAGTATAGGGAAGCCATGCGCGAAGACCCTTATCTCAACTGCCTTAAAGTTTCGTACGGCTATGCTGTAACCTGTCATAAAGCCCAGGGTGGCGAGTGGAACAATGTTTACCTCTTTTTAGATAAAAGCATGTACGGTTCACCATACTATGAACTTTGCAAATGGTGGTACACTGCCGTTACCCGTGCAAAAGATGAATTGAATTTGGTAAATGACTGGTGGGTTGCGTAGGAATAGCTGTTCAAAAGGAATAAGAAAAAGCGTGGGATTGGTGCGATTCCCTCCCCTGGGAGGGTGTAGGGAGGGGGTTCTTAAATAGTGCCTATTAAATAGCAAAGCGTATAAACCCCTCCCTGCCACTACGCTTACCAGCCGCACCCCTCCCGGGGGAGGGAATGAAAAAGAGCGAACATTTGTAATATTTTAAGGTTTTATCACCCCATCTGCAACCGTTCACTCTTTAGCTTTTTCTGTACATCCTGCTTATAATTACGCCCGATAGGCAGCTCATGCCCGGCAACATCCATACTATAGGCATAGAAAGAATCTATTTTGTTTAACGCCACTATAAACGACCGGTGGATGCGTACAAACCTGCTCTCAGGAAGCATTTCTTCGAGCAAGCTGATCTTTTGCCTGGTAATGTGAACCTGGTTATTTACGGCCACTACTTTAACATAATCGCGCAGGCTTTCTATCCATAAAATATCATTGATATTAACCTTAATTGTTTTGCGGTCTACTTTAAGATAAATGAACGTATGGGTATCACTTACAGGCTCTTCATGGGAAATCAGGAGTTTGCCCTTATGCTCGTTTAGCTGATAAATCTTGTCGACCGCCCGCAGGAAACGCTCAAAAGAGATAGGCTTTAAAAGGTAATCAACCGCGTTGAGCTCAAAACCATCAAGGGCGTATTCGCTGTAGGCGGTGGTGAAAATTACTTTAGGCGGGTTCTTGAAGCTTTTCAGCAGGTCGGTACCTTTTATTCCCGGCATCTGAATATCCAGGAACATCAAATCGATAGGTTTTTGTTGCAAGAGGCGAAATGCTTCAATACCATCATTGCAGGTAGCGGTAACCTCCATCTCGCTAAAGCGCGCAAGATAGTTTTTCAATACCTCAATGGCATGCGGCTCATCGTCGACTATAAGTGTGCGGATTTTCATGCGGTTACCATTTGTTGTACAGCAGATTGTTTTATGATTTTCAGGTCGAGGTCAAGCGCTACAAAAAAGGTATCTTCTTCGTTCACGATCTTCAGCCGTGAGGTATGAGGGTACAGCAGGTTGAGCCTTTTGGTTACGTTCTTTAGCCCGATATGCCCCGGTGTATAGCCTTCTTCAACAGGATGTTCGGGCTTGCTGTTGGCTACTTTTAACTTGAAGTGGTTTAGTGTAACACTTATATCAATATTGATCCAGGTAGCGCCTACCTGCTCGCTGGTGCCGTGTTTAAAAGCATTTTCGATAAAAGGTAAAATGAGCAGCGGGGCTATAGTTTTATCTTTCAAATTACCGGTAATGGTAAAGTTAATGTCGATGCGGTCTTCATAGCGAAGTTTTTCGAGCTTTACATATTGCTGCATCATAAATACTTCCTTCTCCAAAAGCACTTCGTTATCTGAGCATTCATAAAGCATATAGCGCAGCAGGTCCGACAGGCCAATTATGGCCTGCGGCGATTTGGGCGAATTGTTAAGACTTAACGAATAAAGGTTATTAAGTGTATTAAATAAAAAATGCGGATGTACCTGGGCTTTCAACGCGTTGAGTTCGGCTTCTAATGCCGCCTGCTTGCGCTCATACCACATTTTAAAAAGTTTAATAGCAAGTACAAACCCAGTAAACAGGTTAGTCCCTTTAAATGAATTTACCAGGCTTTGCCCATCTGTTAACTGCTCAAAAAACGGACGTTGGGTGGAGGCGATGTAACCGGCATCTGTAACATGCATTACCCGAATCAGATAAGGGGCAACAAAAAAGATCCCTATTGTACGGCTGATAAACATGCATGCAAAAACAAGCGGTATCAGCATCATGAAAAACATCACATATCGCTTTTCAAAAACGTATTTGGGCACCAGCCAGTAGGCAATGGCATAGTAATACGCAATTTGTATGGGCATGTACAAAAGGTTATTGCGTAAGGATACCCAAAAATTGGTCTGGAACGAATAAAGCGTCGTGATAAAAAACGATACAAATACCCAAAATATCACGTGCTGCCAAAAGCGCGGCAGCTTTATATTATTGAGCAGGAGATCGAAACCGGTATTCATATAGCTAATTTACTGTAAAACAGTTTAATTGGGCGGCTTTTAGGATAAAAGTGCGACAAACTGCAATCATTTGATGACGAACTACCTGGAGTAAGGCTACTTCGGTGCATTTTTCAGGTTGGATGTTTATTTGTCGTATTAAAATGCGGTTAATCGTAACTGGCGGGTTGTGTGCCTACGCTATTTTCATGCCATTTTACGGGCCCTTATTTTTAGTTTATATTAAAAATAACACCATGAAAAAGTTAATTATCACAGTTTGTATCCTGGCATTTGCAGCAGCTGCGGTGCAGGCTCAAAATAAAATAACAAACGTACGCGGTTTTTGGGTAGTTGAACACAATATTAATTTGCCCCGCGTGCAAACCATTAAGTTTTATAACGATAACAATGAGCTGATATACGAAGAAACAGTTTACAGTAAGCTCAACATTAAAAAGAAAAAGACCCGTATGGCGCTTGATCAGGTCCTTGACAGGTTGAACGAGCGCACTGCCTATGTTGAAAGTAAAAACCTGGTAATGTTGAGCCTTAATTTAAGGAATTAAGATTTTTTTAAATATACGTTTAAAAACCGGTTGTCAACGCGAGGTATGGCGCCGGTTTGTTTTTTTAAAATATGATGTTCTGCAGCTAAAGTTGGCAGAGGTAAAATGACTTCTCCTCCATGTTATTGCGAGGAACGAAGCAATCGCCCAGAGGCAGGTAACGGCTGTTGTTGTATTGAACTTACATCGTCGCGCTCCTGGCCGCGCGGCCCCAGTTACTTTTGTCGCCACAAAAGTAACCAAAAAGGCTTGCAGCAGAGAGGCTTCTTTGCGCTCTGCCGCGTGTATGTGCCCATTGCACGGCCTTCCCTGCAAAATGAGCAGAACCACGGGCTGCAATTATTTTGCCCCGGTTCGCACTCGCCCCGCTTCTGCAAAAACTTGCTATGCCCCTGCGGCCGCACTTACCAACATTGTTCTGCACGTTTTCGCCCGAAGCTGATCTGCTGCGGAAAACACTTTGGAAAGAAGATGTTTATGCTTTTGCCACTAATACTCCAAATACTTCTCTACCCTTACCGCTACCAAATCTCCCTCGGCATACTTTCCGGTTTCCTCGCTCAAAACCCGTAGGGTAATATCTTCATGCCTAAGGATCAGATCCTCATAAAAACCTTTAAATAACACCTGCTTAACAACCCAGCTTTTGGTTGCCGCTATCAATTTAATTTTGATTTGCTCAGGATAAACAACCGCATATTCTTTGGTTATGTCAATGCCGCAAAAACGGGCTTCATGAGCGGTTAGTACGTTGCAATTGGTGAGCAATTGGGCCGTATAAAGAGATTTGGGATGTTTGTATAGAGCCTTGGGATTGCCATGCTCAACAATTTCTCCTTTGTTTATAACAATGAGCTCATCTGCCATCGATAGTACTTCGGCCGGGTCATGGGATACCATGATCACAGTTAATCCAATTTCTTTAACTATCTGCCTGATATCATGCTGTAAACCTTCTCTGAATGAAGTATCAACCTGGTTAAAAGGCTCATCGAGCAGTAGTACCTGCGGATGGGTAATGATGGCCCTTGCAATGGCTACGCGTTGCTTTTCGCCGCCGCTCAGGTCGGCCACCCGCTTATCGGCCATGGCAAACATGTTGAGCTGTTTAAGCACCCTTTCAGTTTTCTCCTGTTTGGCTTTGAGATCTGTTGCCGGCAGCATAGCAGCCACGTTATCCCAAACTTTGGCAAACAGGTTAAGATCATCGGTATGCTGGGTTACCATTTTCATGGCATCATGACCGGGGATCAGCTTTTCTTCAGGGCCCCAAATGCGTTCACCTTTAAAGTAAACGGTGCCTTCATCGGGTGAGAGCAATCCATATAACAAGCGTAGTAAAGTGCTTTTACCGCTGCCACTTTCGCCAATAATGGCGGTGATTTTGCCCGGCTCAATAATGAGCCCGGTTTTTTTAACACCGGCCTGCTGCTTTCCCGGGAATATTTTACTTATGGCAACTGCCTGCAAAAAAGGAATCTCTGACATCAAGGGCAAAGATAAACGTTTGAACCATGATTCTGAACCATGATTTGCCTGATTTAAGGATTACAGGATGGCAAGTCATCCATCTATCATGGTCATCCTGTAATCCTTAAAATCAGGGTTCTGTTTAAAAGCCAAAAGTCAATCCAAACGAGAAGTTTCTCAAGCCTTTTTGATCCGGGCTGTTTTCAAACATATCGTTGAAGTAATACTTGGCATAAAGACCCATGATGCCGTACCCCATGCGTACAAACACGCCTTTGCGCAGTTTGGCAAAATGATAGTCGTCGTTAAATTTTTGCTTGCCATTTTCCTCACTGATTTGTTTTACGCGGCCGTTAAGCAAGATGCCAATCTCCGGACCGGCAACTAACCTGAAATAATTCCCCCGGTCATCTTCATGGCTGCGGTAATAGAACGATAGCGGTATGCGAAGGTAGGTTGATGAAAAACGGTTTTTGCTGAAGTGGATACTGTCCTGAACGTAGGTGAGCACCGGCGCGTTACGCTGTATGGTGATATCATTACGTAAGCGGATATGGGTCCAGTCGAAACCGCCGGATACATAGATTTTGAAAGCACTGTTAAAGCGATAACCAAATTGCAGTACGTCAAAGCCAAAGTTGCTTGTTTTCCACTGGCGGTAGCTTAAAAATTTGTTTTTGTCGGATAAAGTAAAGCTCCCGTTGTCAATCAGCGTAGCAAAACCAAGGTCGATCCTCGAAAAGGTTACCCCGAATGAAAAGCCCGGCGCTTTGTGTGCGTGATAGGTGGTATCAGGCTCATCATTATTAATGTTAACCTGGGTTACGTCATCGCCAAAGCCAAGTTTTACTTTAACATGCTTTTTATGTGTAGTGGTATCGGTGGTGTTTTGTGCAGAATCGGCAGGTGTGCTTTGAGCAAAACCAAAGCTTGCGGCAAGGCATATTGTGATGGTAAAAATAAGGCGTTTCATATGTTGTGGTATGTCTATAGTTCGCTAAGATATTATTTGTCTTTCTCTTTTTTAACTTTAATAAAGCCCAGGTTCAGGCCTGTAATAGTGGCATCGTCTTCATCGGTATTACTGAATTCAATTACTTTGTCTTTACGTTTATCAACAGCGGCTATCACAACGTTAAAAACATCGCCAAGGCTGCGGATGCGGTGCCTTTTTACAGATTTTGCTGTAGCAGGAACGGCATGCGGCGGTACCTGGGCTATCAATACCGGCTGAGTGTTGTCGCTGGCAATGATGGTTGATTTCGGGCTGATCCTGGCTGCTGTATCCGGGGCTGCGGCGTTAACAACAGGATAATCTGCGGCAGGGGCATTTGCTAATAATGGTTCATCTGTATGGGCGGTTACAGGTGAGGGGATAGGATTTACCGGCTGTGATACAGATGGTGTCAAATTGCTTTTTATTTTGGTTTTATTAAGTTGCGCTATAGTATTAACAGGTGCTATAACCGGATTTGCGGGTACTTTGTTTTGCGCCGGGGTTGGAGGTACCACAGGCTCAACTGTAACTGCAACGGATTGTTTTACCGGTTGATGGGTTTTAACTATTTCTGTTGGATGGTCATTATGTTTAACTCTTTGTTTAGGGATAAACAGGATACCTGCGGTGATCACTAATATAACACCTGCTGCTGCGCTTAGCAAAGGCAATAATATTCCTTTACGCCTGCCGGCGTTTAATTCGGCGTTGATGCCCTGCCATACATGGGCCGACGGTTGTATTTCCAGGTCATCAAGCTTTTGTTGAAACAGCCTGTCCAGTTCCTTATCCTGCATATCCATAACTTTTGCCCTCTATTTTAGCAATTTGTTCTTTCAATATTGTACGAGCCCTTGACAGCTGTGATTTAGAGGCACCCTCGGTAATGCCTACAATCTCCGCTATCTCTTTGTGCGAATAGCCTTCCAGCGCGTAAAGGTTAAATACTATCCGGTATCCTGGTGCCAGCTGCTGTATCATGCCCATCAGCACCTTTGCATCCAGGTTGGCCGCTGCTATTGGATTAACCGATGGCTCATGCCCTGCCTCGTCAATATCAATTATCTGCATCATTTTATGATGTTTGCGATAGTATTCAATTGAACTGTGAACCATGATGCGCCTAACCCAGCCCTCAAATGAACCATCGCCCCGGTAATCATCCATTTTGTGGAAAACCCTTATAAAGCCATTATGCAACATATCTTCGGCCTCCATGCGGTCGGTGGCATAGCGCATACACACCCCCAGCATTTTTGAGGCAAACTGTTTGTAAAGCAGTTCCTGCGCCTTCCGCTCGCCGGCCCGGCAGCGGTCTATCAGGTGGTGAATGGTATATTTAGGTTCCAAAAACATCATTTATAAGTAAGATGGCAGAGTGATGTAAATGGTTGCATGGTGATGGAAATATTTTGGTAATTAGTTTTAACGCAAGAATGAGGTATAAAGAGAATGTAAGAATAGATATTTTATTTGATGGTTTTTGTGTATATTTATTAAAATTTATGTGTATGAGAACGAATGTAGATATTAATGATGAGCTAATCGCTAAAGCTCAGAAATTGGGTAATATAAAAACAAAGAAAGCAGTAATTGAAGAAGCTTTGAAGTTATATGTTACAATTGAAAATCAAAAGAAGCTTGCTGAATTATGGGGGAAGGTTGAACTCGATGATAAGGCTTTTGAATAATGGATATTATTTTGGTAGATACATCCGTATGGGTCAATTTTTTCAAAGGAATTGAAACAGATTCAAGTAAATTTTTAAGGAATAATTTGGCAAATATGGTAGTGGCAACTTGTCCTACGATAATGCAAGAGATTTTACAAGGTGTAGTCTCAGAAGCCGAAGTAAAGAAGATTAAATCTTATTTTGATAGTATGACTAAACTAAAAGGAGATCCTTATGTAGCCGCTACTGAAGCCGCAAGCTTATACCGTGATTTAAGAAAAAGAGGCATTACTGTACGTAAACCAAACGATTGTCTCATTGCTGTTTACGCTATAAAAAATAAAGTAATCCTTTTAAATGACGATAGGGATTTTTATTTCATCGCAGCACATTCATCTTTAAAAGTAATGAACTTCACTTAAGAGTTACTTCTTCTCCCTATATCTTTTATAAATCTTAACCGCTATCATTAATATCACAGCCAGCGATACCAAGCCAACAACACCAAAGATCCAATTCAAAGCGCTCTTAAGCACCACAAGAAAAACAATGGCGAACAGAAAAATGGTAGCAACTTCATTCCACAAGCGGAGTTGAATGGATGTCCATTTGAATACGCCGTTACGCATCTGTTTTATTTTATTTTGGCAGATGAAATGATAGATCACTAAAGCCACAACAAAGGTCAGTTTGATATGCATCCATCCAAATTGAAGCCAAATTGGCTTGAGGATAAGCATCGTTGTGCCAGCTGCTATAGTAAGGTACATTGAGGGGATAGTTATGATATTCCACAACTTGCGTTCAATGATTTCGAATTGTTTAGACAATATAGTACGATCCGGCTCGGGCTTATCCTGGGCTTCAGTATGATAAATAAATAAACGTACGCTATAAAATAACCCCGCCATCCAGCAGACCACAAAAATGATATGTATAGCTTTTACGTAATCGTACATGTCAATTAATACATGTCATTGCGAGGAACGAAGCAATCGCGAACTTTACAGAGCGACTTGCATAGTTCGGGATTGCCACGCTATCGCTCGCAATGACATGTTGGCTTTATTATTAGTTTCTGTATTCTTTTATCACTTCTACCGCGTACTTCACGTTGTCAAACGGGATATCAGGCATAATGCCGTGACCCAGGTTAAAAATGAAGCCGTTTTCGCCTTTCATTCGGTCGAACAGGCGGTAGATGCGTTCTTTAATTACTTTTTTATCGGCATAAAGGATATGCGGATCAAGGTTACCCTGTACCGCAATACCTGCCGGTAAACGTTTTTTGATATCTAACAGATCAACATTCCAATCAATAGAAATTACATCCGGCTTAGCCTCTGCCATTAGCGGTGCAAAAACCGAGCTGCCTTTACAGAAAGAAATCACCGGGATATCTTTACGGTTTAGTTTGCTGATGATTTCCGCAATATAACGGTGACTAAATTCTTTATAATCATCCCATGCCAAAGCTTGCGCCCAACTGTCAAAGATTTGTACTGCGTTTACACCTGCTGCAATCTGCATGTTCAGATAATCTGCTGTGACAGTGGCAATTTTTGATAACAGTTGATGGGCCATTTCGGGCTCATTGTGCAGCATCAGTTTGGTACGTTTAAAATCTTTTGATGATCCGCCTTCAACCAGATAGCTCATTACGGTAAACGGTGCACCGGCAAAACCTATCAGCGGAATACGGCCGCCAAGGCGTTGTTGAATCACCTTAATAGCATCGGCAACATATTGCAGCTTATCAATAACATTAGTTTGCAGGTTATCGATATCGGCTTGGGTACGTACAGGGTTGGCAAACAGTGGACCAACACCTGCGTTGAAACTTAGGTCGCCGCCCATGGCTTCACCCGTTACCAGGATATCTGAAAATAAAATCGCACCGTCAATTCCTAACAGATCAACCGGTAGCATGGTAACATCGGCGGCTATCTCCGGTGTTTTGCACATTTCAAGGAACGAGTATTTATTTTTAATGTCCCAATACTCTTTCATAAAGCGGCCTGCCTGTCTCATCATCCAAACCGGCGGGCGTTCTGTTTGCTCCGAAAATGCCGCTTTTATTAATAACGAATCTCTCATATTTTATGTTAGAAGCAAGAAATCAAGAGTCAAGATGCAAGAAAAAAAGAATCAAGAAGCAAGAAATCAAGAAGAGAACCGTTCTCTTTTTTTTTATTTTCTCGCCTGATAGCTCTTTTTGTCTTGTCTCCTTACTCTTTCCTCTCGTCTCTTTATCTTATTTCTTGTAACTCGACTCTTATAGTCTTGATTCTTGTTCCTTACTGTCTTGATTCTTTCTGAAGCTCCTGCTGAAGGCGGCTTATCACTTCCCTCATTTTGGCTGTTACTTTTTCTTTATGCTGCTCGGTTAACTGCAGGTAAGCTTTCGCTTTTTCAAAATTACCACGCCTGATGCTGATATTGGCTACACTAACCAAAGCGGCTACGTGGTCATTAACCGAACGCAAAGGGTATTGTGCCGCTATTTCATAGTGCATTTCTGCCCCTTCAAAATCCTGCCTTTGCAGGCATAAACCGCCGTATATAAACTCATAATACCCCCTGCGGTTTTTGCTGAGCCATTCGGGTTTCATGATCTCGTTTAACGAAGCCGCGGTTTTATCATAATCCTTTACATGAAAATGTTTGGATGCTACAACCAACGTACCCTGTCTGAAATAATCCCAGATAAGCAGGATAATCATCATAGCTGCAACTGCCGCAAGCTCATAAATATGAAAATATACCAATATACCTAACGACAGCAGAAATATAAACGCAATAAATATACGTGTCCTGTTACTGAACATTAATGCTGGTTATCGGTAAATTTATACCCAACACCACGAATGGAGTGGAAATAAACCGGGTTTTTAGGATCTGGTTCAAAGTACTTACGGAAGGTTAGGATAAAGTTGTCGATAGTACGGGTTGACGGATAAACGTCATAATTCCAAACGGTTTCCAGGATCTGCTCGCGCGATACGGCGTCATTACGGCGCTCAATCAACAATTTAAGCAGCATGGTTTCCTTTTTGGTAAGGGCGGTAATGGAGCCATCTTCATTAACCAGCTCAAATGAGTTAAAATGGATGGTTTTATCGCCTATTTTATAGCTGTTAAACTCTTTCAGGTCTTCACCTTTCAGGCTGCGTTTCACCAGGTTGTTCACCCTTAAAATAAGCTCCTCGAGGTTAAACGGTTTGGTAAGATAATCATCAGCGCCTTTTTTTAAGCCCGAGATCTTGTCCTCGTTGGTGTTTTTAGCCGTAAGGAACATGATAGGTACTTCTGTATTTTCAAGCCTGATGGTTTCGGCAACAACAAAGCCGTCAATTTCGGGCATCATTACGTCCAATATCACCAGGTTAAAGCGTTCCTCTTTAAATAGCTGTAAAGCTTTTTTGCCGTTTTTGGCCGGAGAAACCTTGTACCCTTCCAGCTCAAGGTTAAGCTTAATTGCTTCTAACAAATGCTCTTCGTCTTCGGCCAATAAAATTCTTTTTTTGTTTGGCATATTCATGTCTTAAATTTAGGTTAGTCCAAATGTAACTTCAAAAATACTACCAGCAGGGCGGTTATCTTTAACCCTGATGCTGGCCTGGTGTTTATCCAACACCTCCTTAACAATATAAAGACCCAGTCCGGTGCCTTTGGTGTTACGGGTTTCTTCACTGCCTACGCGGTAAAAACGGTCAAAAATGCGGGTTTTCTCCTCGTCGGCTATGCCGATACCATGATCAGATACCTGCAAGTAAACTTTATCATCTTTCGAAAACAGCTTTACCCCAACGGATGAGCAGGGGCTCGAATATTTTACAGCGTTTTCTATCAAATTGGTTACTACTGATGTAAGGGCAAATTTATCGCCCACAATCTCCACCTTAGGCTCAATCTCGGCCTCTATGATCTGCTGGTTGCAATCGCATTTGGAGATCTGCAGGCGGTTAACAATGCTATCAACCAAAACCGAAAGGTTAAAGCTGGCCTTAGGGAAACTGTATGAGCGGTTTTCGATCTTAGATGCAAGCAGCATATTCTCAACCATGTCATCCAAACGCTCAACATCGTTCAATGATTTTTCAATAAAATCAAGCAGTTGTTCTTTGGTTAGATGGCGTTTCTGGATAGTTTGCAGCAGGATTTTGATAGATGCCAGCGGCGACTTCAGCTCATGCGTAACAGAAAGCAGGAAGTTCTTTTTCTGCTCCTGTAACCTCCGTTCTTTATTGAAAGAACGGTGCAGGTTAATGGCGCCAATTAAAAATACGGCCACAAACATGGCCCCTTCGCCCAGGATCATACCGGTACGGCGCGGTTGCAGCGTAACCAGCATATAGCCCCACCATACCAGTTCGGCAACGGCGTAGGTGATGAGCGCGTAAAAAATAACAAATGACTTTTTCATATCAACCTCCTCTAAATCTCCTCCAAAGGAGGAGACTTCAAGACTTTATTTTTTTTAGTCCTCCCCTTTGGGGAGGGTTGGGTGGGGTTATTTACCGTTAAATACTAAATCCAAACTATCAAATATAGCACGTTTTGTTTTCTCCAGATCGGTTTTGGTATGGGCCGATGATATAAAGCCAACCTCATACCCCGACGGGCCTAAATAAATGCCCCTGTTCAACAATTCGCGGTGGAACTTTTTGAATTTTTCCATGCTTGATGCATCAATATCTTCGGCTTTACGAATATACTCTTTATCTGTAAAAGCAAACCAAAATATGGAGCCTATGCCAAACACCTTAAACTTATAATTGCGGGCGGTAGCAAAACGCTGAATGGCTTCTACGAACTCTTCTGTTTTATTGTTAAGGTCGCGGTAAAAGCCCGTGCGCAGCAGTTCACTTAATTGGGCAATACCGGCACCCATGGCAACCGGGTTGCCTGATAAGGTACCCGCCTGGTAAACCGAACCTTCTGGTGAGATATTGCTCATGATTGCTGCCGATGATCCATAAGCGCCAACCGGCATACCGCCACCGATAATTTTACCGTAAGTGATGATATCTGGTTTGATTTGGTAATAACCGGCAGCGCCTTCAAAGCCAACGCGGAAACCGGAGATCACCTCATCAAATATCAGCATGGTGCCGTTTTGCGTACAGATGTCGCGCAGGTATTGCAAGTATTCTTTTTCCTGTAGCAGCAAACCGTTATTTGCCGGTACCGGCTCAATGATTACCGCGGCAATCTGGCCTTTAAATTCTTCAAAAGCTTTAGCTAATGCTTCTTTATCATTAAGTGCTACAACGATAGTTTCGTCGGCAACTGATTTAGGTACACCGGCTGATGAAGTTTCGCCGAAGGTAACCAGACCCGAACCGGCTTTCACCAGTAAAGCATCGGCATGGCCATGATAGCAGCCTTCAAATTTCAGAATCTTATCGCGTTTGGTATATCCCCTGGTCAACCTGATTGCCGACATTACAGCCTCAGTACCAGAGCTTACAAAGCGGATCTTTTCAATAAACTTATTGTTTTTCAGGATCAGTTCGGCCAGTTCATTTTCCAATGCAGTAGGTGCGCCGAAGCTCATGCCGTTTTGCATTACCTCGATAACTTTTTCCCTTACTTTTGCATTGTTGTGGCCAAGGATCAGTGGTCCCCATGAGCAGCAGTAATCGATAAATTCGTTACCGTCGGCATCCCAGATATGACTCCCATCACCTTTTTGAATAAACAGCGGCGTGCCATAAACAGATTTGAAAGCCCTTACCGGTGAGTTAACCCCACCCGGGAAATACGTTTGCGCCTTAGCATAAAGTTCAGCCGATTTTTCGCGACTGATATCGGGCTTGCCCGTAGTATTTACCGGTTCATCCTCTGCAGAAAACATCTTTTTTATTGAATCGAACATATATGTTGAAATTCTAAACTCTGATTTTATTTAACAATTAGTACCTGCTCCTGTAATTAGGTTAATTGTAGGTAAGGGGTATTAATTTTGCTTTTCGATTATGTTTTATTACTGTGGGCGTTGCCTGCGGCCCGGGCTTTTCGTTGCAAGTCCTCGCCTTGCCTCCCCTTAATCCCAGCCCGCGCTGTGGGATTTCCACTGCAATCCCTAACGCGCCCTATGCACTAACCTCTTATAACTGACTAATCTCTTATCTCCAACCTCTAATCACTACCCTATAACCACTTATTCTCCAAAACCTCTTTGGCATGGTAGGTTAAAATAGCAGTTGCACCGGCACGGCGGATACTGGTAAGTACCTCGGTAATGGCACGCTGCTCGTTTAACCAGCCGCGTTGTATGGCGGCTTTGATCATGGCATATTCGCCGCTTACGTTGTAGGCTGCAACAGGCAGTTCGGTATTATCTTTTATCAGTTTAATAACATCCAGGTAGGGTAGGGCCGGTTTTACCATCAGAAAGTCGGCGCCTTCTAATTCATCCAGTTCTGCCTCAATCAGGGCTTCGCGCTGGTTGGCGGGATTCATCTGGTAAGTTTTTTTATCGCCAAACTTTGGTGCCGAATTCAAGGCATCTCTGAACGGGCCATAAAAAGCGCTGGCGTATTTAGCCGAGTACGACATGATAGACACATTGGTAAAACCATTATCGTCCAATACATTGCGGATGTAACCCACGCGACCGTCCATCATATCCGAAGGGGCAATGATATCGGCGCCTGACTGTGCATGAGCCAAAGCCATTTTGCCTAAAATGTCAAGCGTTTCGTCGTTCAGGATCTCGCCGTTTTCCACAATGCCGTCGTGGCCGTCGCTGCTGTATGGATCCATAGCAACGTCGGTAATTACACAGGCTTCAGGGAAGTTTTTCTTTACCTCGCGGATAGCACGCAGATACAAACTTTCATCGCGGTAGCTTTCCGTAGCAAATTTGTCCTTCAACTCCTCGGCAATATTGGGGAACAGGTCGAAAGAGTTTAAGCCCAGTTTAAGGCAGCTTTCAATTTCGCGCAGCAGGTTATCAATAGAATAACGGAAAATGCCCGGCATTGACGCCACTTCGCTTTTCTGGTTTACGCCATCAATAATAAACAGCGGGAAAATCAGGTTAGCAGCGCTCACATGTGTTTCCTGCACCATCTGGCGGATCACTTCACTTTTGCGGTTCCTTCTTGGTCGTTGTAACATAACTTTTAGTTCATGGTTCATAATTGATGGTTCATGGTAATTCCAGCAACTATTGCCAATTATTGTTTATAGCTCACATTGACGATTTACAGATAGCTATGATCTATGAACCATCAACTATGAACTAACCTATAGTCCAAACACCGCCTCTGCCAGCCCAACTTCGTCGGGCGAGTAGGGGAGCGTGTATTTTACACCCATTTCGTCAAATTTTTTGCCTGTTGATTTACCTATGGCCACTACCTTTTGGTAAGGGTCCAGAAGATTATCGGCAAAGTAGGCTTCCACGTTCGATGGACTGGTAAACACCATCACATCTGCACCGCTGGCTTCCACATCTTCTTCCAGTACGGTTTCATACACCGGCAGGTCGATGATTTTGGTATCGGCAGATAAGCCTTGCTGGATACTCCTCATCGGACTTTCAGCTCCCGGGAATAGCACTATTTTTCCGTTTGCCAGTTTGGCAAATTCTTCGGCTACCTCGGCGGTATCTGTACCTTCGCCAACATAGTCGGTAAAGTGACCTTTGCGGCGCAGCATTTCTTCGCTGCCGCTGCCCATAACCCCAAATTTTACCTTTTTAGGGAACTGTGGGTTCAACTGGAAAAAGTATTCAACAGCGTTTTTGCTGGAGAAGAATACCCAGTCGATATTTTTTAATATGTATGAGTCAAAGCGGGTGATCACGGGCACAGTACGGATGAGCGAACGGTCTTCTATTGCAATGCCATGTTTTTCAAGCGCTTTGCGGAAATAGCTTTGTTCACCAAGCTCCCGCGAAATAAATACGCTTGACGGGTGCTTGCGGTCTTTTGCAAACTTGGCTACTACCTTCTCAGCCAAACCTTCGGTACTTGGCGCTTCTAAAAACAACCTGTCCGGAAACTCATCGCCTTCGTTAGCTTTAGAAGTAAACACCTGGAAAAGGCCATCCTCTTTACGGCAGTAACAGCCTAAAGGCAAGTGGCAACCACCGCCAAATAATTTCAATACGGTACGTTCAACAGCAAGCTCTTCGGCTACATCAGTATGGTGTAATGCCTGTAGTGCATTAAACAGCTCATGATCGGTTTCGCGAATCTGGATAGCTAATGCACCTTGAGCGGGAGCCGGGATCAGTTCAACCGGGGTGATCTCTTCTACATGAAATTCGCTCAGGTCGAGGCCTAAACGGCTAACGCCGGCTTTGGCCAGCATAATGGCGTCATATTTTTCATCGCGCAGCTTACCAATACGGGTAGGCACGTTACCGCGAAGTTCTTCAATTTCAAGATCGGGGCGATGAGCCAGCAATTGCGCTTTGCGGCGGTTTGACGAAGTGCCCACAATAGCACCGTATTTAACAGATAGCTTTTGGTGTACATCAACGCAATCTTTCAGGATCAACAACAGTTCGGCCGGGTCTTCCCGTTCTGAAACTGCTGCGATGATGAGTCCCGGAGGATTTTCGGTAGGCAGGTCCTTATGTGAATGCACGGCAATATCAATGGTGCCGGCAATTAATTCTTCTTCTAATTCTTTGGTAAAGAAACCCTTACCCTCCAGTTTGTCAAAACTGAGGTTCAGGATCCGGTCGCCCTGGGTTTTAATGATCTTTAACTCGGCGGTAATATTAATGGCAGCAAGGCTGTCTTTAACGAAATTGGCCTGCCATAAAGCCAATTCACTGCCACGGGTTCCTATAATCAGTTTTCTGTCCAAAAGAATGAATGTTTTCAGCTGCAAATTTAATTTTTTATGCCGATGATAAGGTACACCAACTTAATGAATTATTGTTAATTGCAACAAAATGACTGTAATGTGTGGGTTTTGATGGTTGAACAAATTTGCCTTGCATATCTCATACTTAGCATATTTACCACAAGGCACAGCCTTGCGGCCGCGGATGTAACTTTGTAACAAAGCGGGTGTCCCAATTTTTTGATTCCCCCCAAAAAAAATGAAGAAAGTCCGCCGTCTCTTTTCTTTAAAAATAGCCATGTTCCATTTTTTAAGGGTGAAACGATGAAACGGGTTAATGGCATTATTGATTGATAGTCAATAGTTTATGTTTTTATATGAAACATTGTTAAACTTTTGATTATCAGTATTTAAAACTTTATCGGGTATTTATTTAGTGTTTCACGCTTGCAGAAGGCAATGGTTAATTTTTGAACCGATTTTATCTATTTTTTCCATTTTTTTAGATAAGCCAGAACCGGTTGAATTTGATGGTGACAAAGTACCGCCACCATTGCTTAAGACGAGGATGCGTAACTTTGGGCTCTTTCTGTATATGACGAAGCGGAGCTTCGTCAGCCAGCTGCCATGATCAGGCAAAAGCGCACACTTGCTGTAACGTTTCCGAACGGTGTTATAAATAAAATATATGCAATTTGTTGTTTTTCAGTTGCTTAAATTGATGGCATGAGTTTTAGATTGTACCGGCATATTGGAAATGTTTTAAATTTAACAACTTCTGCAATCAACACATCCATGTTCAAAACATATTTTAAACTGGCTTACCGAAATATAATAAAAGATAAAGCCTATTCCATAATCAATATATCAGGTTTAGCGATAGGCCTTGCTTCAAGTATCCTGATTTTGCTTTGGGTGCAAAATGAATTGAGCTATGATAAGTTCCATAAAAATGCCGGGCAGATCTATCGAATCGACAGCGATTTTGGTGATTCTAAAACCGCGGCAAGTTCGGCCGGGATGCCTTTTGGATTAAAATCGGAGATCCCTGCGGTTAAAAATGTAGCCCGTTTATATCCCGGTTTTCCATCTGTTTTATTCGAAATAAGTAACCGGAAATTTCAGGAAGAACATGTGTTTTATGCCGATCCCAATTTTATGGACATGTTTTCATATCCATTAATAAAAGGCGACCGCGCTACTGCTTTAAATCAGGCAAATGGTGTTTTAATAACAGAAGATATCGCCACAAAATACTTCGGAAAAGAAGATCCCATAGGAAAAGTGATAAGGAAAGATAATAAGGAAAATCTGGTAGTAACAGGGGTTATGGCCAATATTCCTGCTAACTCCGATCTTCGGTTTGATATCCTGCTTCCGATGGCTTTAATAGCACAAACCAATAATGATCTAAAAAATAATATCTGGGATAATTTTAATTTTTTTGGTTACGTACAGTTCGATAAAAGTTTTGACCCTTCCGCCGTTAATATTGCCAAATTAGAAACACAAATAGGTCAGATTTTTCACAAACACAGTCCCGATACCAAGGCTGCCTTCAAATTACAGTCTCTAACCAAAATACACCTGGACCCCGAAAGATTGGGAGATTCGCCGGGACATGGGAATGCGCAGTACGTAAGTATCTTTTTTGTGATAGCCATATTGATACTCGTTGTAGCATGTATCAATTTCATGAACCTGGCTACCGCACGTTCGGCACGCAGGGCCAAAGAAATAGGCTTACGTAAAGTTGCCGGTGCTGTTCGCGGGCAATTGGTTATCCAGTTTTTAAGCGAGTCGGTATTTATCTCCTTTCTTTCCCTGTTACTTGCGCTTGTTATTGTTCGGATGTTTTTGCCAGTGTTTAATGATCTGGCCAACAGGAAACTTGTTATTGATCTGTCGGATGCCAGGCTTTGGTTAAGTCTTGCCGGTATTGCTTTAATAACTGGTCTTATCTCGGGAAGCTATCCTGCCTTATTTCTCTCTGGTTTTAATCCGGTTAAAGTGCTTAAGGGTAACGTGAAATCAATGGGAGGCAATTTGCTGTTCCGTAATGCTTTAGTTGTGGTTCAGTTTATGGTTTCCATTGTATTGTTAGTTGGTACGGTGGTGATCTATAATCAGCTTAAATTTATCAGGGACCGTAACCCCGGTTTCGAGAAAGCCAATCTTTTATACGTGCCAATGACGGGCGAGATCTGGCATAAGCAGGAGGCTTTGAAAAACATGTTAAGGCAAACCTCGCTGACGAGCGATTTTACAACGATTACAGATTTGCCAACTGAACTTGGCGGCTGGACACTTAATGTGCAGTGGAGCGGTAAAGACCCACGTTCGCAATTATCTATCCCGGTAATGTCTGCCGACGAAGATTTTACGCACACATTCAGAATGAAGTTAGCGGCCGGCCGAAGCTTTTCGGCGGCTTTTAAAACCGACTCGAATAATTACATGATCAACGAGAAAATGGCAAGTGTAATGGGCCTTACCGCCGGCACTGCCATAGGCAAGCCATTAGCGGTTTGGGGCAACAAGGGGATAATTGTTGGCGTTATAAAAGACTTTAATTTTAAGCCCGTTCAGCAAAGCATTGAGCCGTTGGTTATACCTTTCAATAAAATAGGCGGTTATGTGGTGATCAGGACCTTGCCCGGAAAAACCAATGCTACTATAAAAGCACTTTCAGCTATGAGCCAGGCGCTTAATCCGGCTTATCCCTTCAAATTTGATTTTATTGACCAGGAGTTATCTAAACTTTATAAAGGCGAACAGCAAATGGGCAATATTTTTAATCTTTTTGCCGGTTTGGGCATCTTTATTTCATGCCTGGGTTTATATGGCTTATCGGCATTTATGGCCGAGCAGCGTACCAAGGAGATTGGCGTACGCAAAGTGTTAGGGGCGTCGGTAGTAAATCTGGTTTACTTACTGTCATCAGGGATCACCAGGCTCATTTTGATTGCTATAGTTATCGCTATACCGCTTTCATGGTATGCGGTTAACAGCTGGCTGTCGGGTTTTGCTTATCATATCAATGCTGGCTGGCTGGTTTTCTTTATTGCCTCTGTAGCTGCATTGGGTATAGCGTGGGTTACGGTTAGTTATGAATCTGTAAAAGCCGCGACAGTTAACCCGATAAAGAGTTTGAGGACGGAATGATTGAACGTTTGTGTTACAAGGATAATAAGCCCCAATAAGAGCCAAATAGGTTTAATTAACGAAAAATACCCGCGTTAGGGATGGGAGCGGATACCGGCCAATGTCATTAAGTTAAGGAAAATCCCCCAGAGGGGGAACAGGTTTGTAGCAAAATACATATTCAAAATAACCGTGCCAGCGGTACGGAACACCGGAGTTGTGTACCGCTGGCACACCAAAAATCTATTTGAAATGGTTTCTACAAACCTTTTGCATCTCTGGTTCAGCCTGTCAATCTCTTACGAGGGAGGTAGCTATAAGTTTTTGTGGCAGCCATTACAACCTCGTTATTGATAGGCTGGTTCACGGTAGGTTACAAAGCTTTAAAAGCCGCGCTGGCAAACCCTGTAAAAAGTTTGAGGACAGAATGATTTGGGGATATAAGTAGAATAAAGGCCCATAATAGCCAAATTGGTTTTATTAACGAAAAATACCCGCGTTAACGTTCCACCAGGGTCTCTCGCAGAGGTCTTAGTGCAATGTAAATAATAAACTTCCTACATTAATGAATAAAACTAATGTTATAAAAACTGCTTATTTATTTATGGAATCTGCGTGGACTTTGCATCAATAAAGTAAAAATGAAAATGAGAAGATCTTTAGCATTAATATTTATGTGTGCGTTTTTTAATGGTCAAATAAAAGCGCAAAACAAGATGCACATTACAGAGCAATTGACTTATGGTACGATAAGAATGGTGGCTACTAATTCAAAATTCACGAGTACCGGGACTGGATTTTTTTTTACTTTTTATAATGATCTTGCTAAGCAAGTCCCTATTAATGTCATAATAACGAATAAGCATGTTGTTAACGGATTTCAAAGGATTCAACTTTACTTTAAAAAAGTAAAAAACAACGAACCTGATAACGGTCCGGCATACGTTGTTACAATTCCTAATAATTCAACCACTGTTATACAGCATCCTAATAACGATATTGATTTAGTCGCTATTCCAACAGCGTGGATATATGCAGAACTTGCAAAAAAGAATATTGGAGTATATTATATAGCAGCTGATGAAAGTCGAATTGCAACCGACTCTGCTCTAAAAGTAGATTTGAAAGCTATTGAAGATGTTTGGATGATTGGTTATCCTATGGGTTTGTGGGATGCCGATAACAATTTACCTATTGTAAGAAAAGGCATCACAGCTACTCCGCCCTATGTTAATTATAACGGAAAACGAGAATTCATGATTGATATCGCTGCATTTCATGGCTCAAGCGGTTCGCCAGTTGAATATTATAGGGATTTATATGTTGACAAAAATTATGTACCAAAAATTGGCACTAAACTTTATTTGTTAGGGATCCTTTATGCAGGCGCTGAATATGCTGCCAATGGAAAACTTATCAAAGTTAATCCTAAACCGATTCCCACTAAAGATTCAACAAAAATAACAACTAATATTCCTATTAATCTTGGGTATGTAATTAAAGCAAGTGAGCTTCTGGAATTCAAAAAACTACTACCACGATAAAAAGAAATACAGAAAGCATCGATCTTTACTTAATGTCCCATCAGGGTCTCTCGCAGAGGACTCTGACGTATACGCCACGCTGATTCGAAGTACCGTAAATACATAACAGGATTATCTCAAATCTGTGAACTTTCGTAGGACGAGACACACAGCTTTACGGCAGTGATGGGGAACTTCAGGGGCCTCTGCGAGAGACCCTGAGGGGATATCAATTCTTAAATTCAAGAAATTCGGGTTCAGACAAAAGCAAGCATTATGTCAATCCTCAAATACCGTAAATTCTGATTCAGACAGTTTTAATTTTCATTGATCAATATATCTTTCGCCATAACCATGGGTACGCTGATATATTTTTTCTCCATGTAGTTGATCACCTTTTCCAGGATTTCGCGCGATTGCTCGTCCAGGCCCTGTACCTCATCGGCAAAAACAGAGTTGATGGCGGTATTGCGGATCTCCTTGATCTTTTCAGGAACCTGGCGCATAGCTACCTCAATACGGCGCTGTTTAAGCTGCTGTATAAATTCGGCGATGTTTTGTTCAATGATAGCTTCGGCATGTACCAGTTCGTGATAGCGTTCCTGCAGGTTCTTTTTGGCAACTTCGTTAAGCGAGTGCACTTCGATAAAGTTAACCGGGAATTGCTCCAGCACTTCGGGAGCGGTATCGTTAGGGATGGCAAGATCCACAATAGTTTTCCTGCCGGTTTCGCCGTTGAGCAGCGATTGGTAAATTTCGGTGGTGATGATGGGCTCAACTGCCGATGTGCAGGTGATAATGGCATCAAAACCTTTATTGTATGTTTTCAAAGCTTCAAGGTCAAACGCTTCGCCGCCCAAATCGGCAGCTAATTTTTCGGCATTGGCCACTGTACGGTTAAATACCGCGAAGTTTGAAAATTTATGTTTTTGAAGATATTTGGAAATGTTGCGGTTGGTTTCGCCTGCGCCGATGATCAAAACACGGGCATTTGAACAAAGATTAAGGTCTTTTAGCTTGCGGTAAGCCAGCGAAACAACTGAAATCGGATTTTTGGAGATGCTGGTATGCGTATAAACTTCTTTGGCTGTTTTTACCACGCAGTTCATGATCATGCGCATGGCATCGCCGGTTAGGCCTGCCTCTTTGCAATGTTCATAGGCCTTACGTAACTGGGCCAGGATCTCCTTTTCGCCTACGATCAAACTCTCCAGCGAACAAGAAGTACGCAACAGGTGCACCATGGCTTCCTGGTCTTCATAAATAGACGCGCTATCCATAAAAGTACTCAGTGAATCATGGCAAAGCTCTGTGTTAAAGGCTTCTATGAATTTTTTGGCAAAATCTTTATCAACAGATTGTGGGGTTGTCATTACAAATTCCACACGGTTACAGGTAGCCAGGTAGAAGATCTCCGGGATGTTGAACTGCTTTTTAACCTGTGCAAGTTTATCTGTCAGATTTTCCTGGCAAACCACCAATCTACCCAATTCCTTCAGTTCAATCTGTTTGTGCGTAAAAGCTATTACCTTTAGATACTTCAAAGCAGTTTTAAAATTTGACCGAACAAAAGTATCACTATTCGGCACATCCAATGTCAACACTTTGTCAAACAGGTTTATTTGGAATGGTTATAAATTGTAAAAACGGCTTGTTTTGCAGTATTTAAACTGTTTTGCAATACGTATCACAAAATATTTGTAAATTAAAACATGGATAAGTATAAAAAAATAAGCCTGGTAATACTCGTGGCGTTTTACGTGCTTGCAGGCCTTAATCACTTCCGTGATCCGGACTTCTATTATGCCGTAATGCCCAATAACCTGCTTTACCCTGAGACTGTTAACCTCCTTGCCGGGATTGCCGAAATTTCATTAGGGTTGTTACTTATACCATCCAAAACAAGATACTGGGCTGCCTGGGGAATTGTTTTAATGTTGATTGCCTTTTTGCAGATCCACGTGAGCATGGCATTTAAAGCGCCAATGAAGTTAAATTCCATAACAGTAACACCTTTTTTGGCGTGGCTGCGCCTAATCCTGCAGTTTGTGCTGATCTACTGGGCCTGGTGGCACACAACCGATACTAAAAAAGCTTAAACCAAAACAGCGTTTGGCTGTTGCTATCGAAGCAAAATAAAGATATGGATCTGCAAAGTATTGAAATGCGTAACCTGGAAGTACAGGACTACCAGGAGCTAAAAAAATCAATGAAATCGGCCTATATGGATATGGACGAGGACTATTGGGATGCCAATTCTATTCGCAGGCTCATCAAAATATTCCCCGAAGGGCAGATCTGCATCACCGTTAACGATACGGTTGTTGGCTGTGCACTGGCTATTATAGTCGATTACCAAAAATTTGGCGATAACCACACCTATAAGCAAATTACCGGCGATAGTACCTTTAAAACCCATAATGACAAAGGGGATGTACTTTACGGGATTGATGTGTTTATCCATCCGAAATATCGTGGATTGCGCCTTGCACGCCGTTTATATGATGCCCGCAAGGCCCTTTGCGAAAAACTGAACCTGAAAAGCATTATAGCAGGCGGCCGGATCCCCAATTATCAAAAATTTCAGAACGACCTTACCCCCCGTCAGTATATTGATAAAGTAAAGTATAAGGAGATCTATGACCCTACTTTATCGTTCCAGCTCTCCAATGATTTTCACGTGCGCAAGGTGTTAAAGAATTACTTGCCGGAGGATAGCCGCTCCAAAGGTTTTGCCACGCTTATTGAGTGGAACAATGTGTACTATGAGGAAGTAAGCGATGCTATTAATCATAAAACGGTAGTGCGCATTGGCCTGGTGCAATGGCAGATGCGATCGTACAGCAACATCAGCGAGCTGATGAAGCACGCCGAATATTTTGTTGATGCCGTAAGCGATTACCAGGCCGATTTTATCCTTTTCCCCGAGCTGTTCAATACACCGCTTATGGCCGATTACAATCACATGGATTCGGCCAAGGCCATGCGTGAGCTGGCTAAATATACCCAGCCCATTATCGAGGAGTTTTCAAAACTGGCGGTATCCTATAATGTAAACATCATTGCGGGCAGTATGCCTTATATTTTTGAGGAGTCGTTATATAACGTTTCCTATCTGTTCAGGCGGAACGGCAGCATGGAGGAGGTATACAAAATTCACCCAACCCCGGCCGAGATTAGCTCATGGGGGATGCGCGGCGGCGATGAGGTGAAGGTTTTTGATACCGATTGCGGCAAAGTTGGCATCCTGATTTGCTATGATGTGGAATTTCCCGAATTATCACGCATTCTTGCCGGTCAGGATATGCAGATCTTGTTTGTTCCCTTCCTTACCGATACGCAAAATGGCTATAACCGGGTTAAATTTTGCGCCCAGGCCCGTGCCGTTGAAAACGAATGCTATGTGGCTATTGCCGGCTGCGTTGGTAACCTGCCTAATGTAAATAATATGGGTATCAGCTATGCACAGTCGGCGGTGTTTACACCTTCAGATTTTGGTTTCCCTACAAACGGAATCCAATCTGAGGCTACGCCAAATACCGAGATGATTGTTATTGCTGATGTTGACCTTTCATTGCTGGATGAGTTGCATGAATATGGCAGCGTGCAAAATATTAAAGACAGGCGCACCGATTTGTATAATATTACTTTTAACGGGAAGAGGGTGTAGGTAGTATTTTTTATATATTGCGATGCTGTATTCATTGTAATGAAAATCGTTGATATTAAACCTAAACCGTATATTAAACTCCGTATCATAGCCACATTAATAGATTACGGAATTTATTTCGCTTTTTTCTATACCTACGTAACCGTATTTGATCAAAATCCCGCACCTGATGTTTCCGGGGTAGATGGTATATTGGCTTTACCGATATTTATTATGTGGTTTCTATATTTTGTTGTTGTTGAATCCTTTAATGGCGCTACGCCCGGGCATGATCTATGTAAATTGAAAGTAATCACAACAGACGGCAACAAATTGACCTTAGGGGATGCTTTTAAACGCAGGATATGTGATTGCGTTGATATTCTTTTTTATGGATTACCCGCGATAATTTGTATCATAAAAACAGAGAAGCATCAACGGATAGGTGACCTTTTTGCAGGAGCCCTTGTTGTAAAACGCTCGGATATTATCGAAACTGAGATAGTATTTTAATATGATGAGGAAAGATATTTTCACTCTTTCCTGCACCAAAGAGAGGCCAATGCTTATCAACGTTATTTATGATGGTGCCGCTTGTTTTAAATTTTGTGGTTGCTGTTAAATGAATCCCTGAATATTTTCCAGCCGGCTTTCGTGAGCTTCCACAACTTTAAATACTTTCCATCATCAATCACTTTGCCGCTTTGGTCAAAAACCTGCCAGGTGCCTTCTTCGGTAATGTAAGCTTTACCATCGCCATAGATATTGTCCGTTTCGAATTTAACCCCTTTCACTTTTCCTGCAATAAAGGTATCCTCGAAATCCTTTTTCAGTGCCTTTTTGCCATTGATAGGCGGCATATTTGGCGCCAATAATATGGCATCATCAGTATACAGGTTTATGATTGAGGCGTCACTTTTTGCAAACAGCTCATAATAAAGTGTATTTATTTTTTGAATTGAGCTTTTGATCTGCTGTAAGCCGGGATTATTTGCCTGGGCGATGCTGCTTTTGTACGTTAAGAAAAGACACAGGCATATAATTGCTGCAGTTAAGGTTTTTTGTTTCATGATCCTTTAAATATTGAATGAATAACTAAAGCGAAACTATATCCTTAAAATGGACCAAAATTGTAAAAATCGGAACAGCTTAATTATTGAGCGCGGCAGAAAAATCGGTTGAACTTTCGGGCGAAAACCGGGAAGGGGGCGACCCGGTAAAGAATTTAAAATCCTTTATAAAGTGCGATTGATCAAAGTACCCGCACTCATAAGCGATGGAGGTGAGCGATAGTTTGTTTTCGGCAACCCGGTAAAGGCTTTTTTGAAACCGTGCTATTTTAGTGTACAAGTTCGGGCTCAGCCCGGAATAGTTTAAAAATATTTTCTGAAGGTACCGGGAGGAAAGACCGTATTTAGCTGCCACTGTATTGATATTCTCCAGAAAATCCTCTTTTCTTAAGTCAAACATGATATTGTTGACCAGCTTTAGCTTGCTGAATTTAGGCCCTGATGCTAACAACCTTTTCATCAGAAATTCTTCAACTAAATCTATTCTCCGGTCCGGCGTTTTGGCCTCCATTAATCTCAAATGTAACAAAGCAGCTTCCTTTCCCCCCAGCTCTGTGAAATCAATGACCCGGTCATTAAATTCTTCTATCTGCTCATTAAAAAAGCAGGCAGCGGTATGGGTGAAAAAGCGGATCCCAAACATACAGTGCCTACCGTAAGAGGTAAAAGTAAATGGCTGTATAGTTTGTCCCCACAATTGAATGTCGGGGCTGGTTACCAGGTCTCCATTTTTTATTTGTTGAGGGCCATCCGCTCCCAGGTTGAATAAGATCTCGATAGCGCCTGTTGCAAACACCTTATCATCCGTCCTAACAGGAATATCTGTTTCGCACACAAAATAACATTGTATGAAATCTTTTAGTATGCCATTAGGACGATATTCGGTATAGCGCATGTCGACTTCAATCTAATATATTCAAATTTAATATAACTGTTTCGATGATTTTGCTTTTCAGGTTTAAATAAAATCTGCGGAAAGCCTGAAGGGAAAATAAGGCTTCGGCTCAGTTGCAGTGATTTATTTCAATAACATTTTCGGCCTTTAATACTAAATTAGCCGCCATGATCAGGAAAGATAATTTTACCCTTCCCGGCGCTAAAGGGCGGCCAATGCTTATCGATGTTACCTACGACGATGTTTTTAAAAATACGCCACTGGTAATTTTTGCCCATGGTTTTAAAGGGTTTAAAGATTGGGGCACGCATGATCTGTTAGCCCGGTATTTTGCCGAAAAGGGTTTTCGTTTCCTGAAATTTAACTTTTCGCATAATGGCACAACGCCCGCCAATCCCTTGGATTTTGCCGATCTGACGGCCTTTGCTGATAATACAGTCTCTATTGAACTGGAAGATTTGGATACCATTATTGATTTTGCCTGTAGCGGGGCAAGCATGCCTATGGCTAATGGTGTATACCTCATTGGGCACAGCATGGGCGGCGGCGTAAGTATTATCAAAACTGCCGAAGATAGCCGGATTAAAAAGCTGGTAACTATGGCTTCCATATCCGGTTTTCGGAACCTGTGGCCAAAACAAATAGAACAGCAATGGCGTTTGCAAAGCGTTTTTTACTTTGAAAATAAACGTACCGGGCAGCAAATGCCTGTTAAATCAACCCTGCTTGATGATCTGGATAGTCACCCGCTCAGGCTGGATATCATCAGGCAGGCAAGCTTATTAACGCAACCTTGGCTCATTGTTCATGGTGATGCCGACCCTACCGTACCTGCAAGCCACTCACAGCAATTGTATGAAGCTAATCCTGCTGCTCAATACATAGTGCAAAAAGGGGCAGATCATACTTTTGGTGGCGAACATCCTTTTACAGGAGATGCTTTGCCGGCCCCGCTTGTTGAGTTTTGTGATACGGCAATATCATTCTTAAGTAAATAAAGGTTGAGCCACTTCAACCAATCGTAACTTTTTTGCGTTAGTTATATCATACCTGATATAAGTACTATAATTGCTGTTATGAGTTTACCCGCATCGCGAAAAAGAGGACGAAAATATCTCAATACCATACCTACTGATGAGGCCGGCTTTGGTAAAATGATTCCCATTTTAAGGGAGTACATGAACAACAAGGCCGAAAATACGCCTAAGAACACTTTAGGCCCTTTTAAAACAGATCTATCGGTTTACAGTACTCCGCCCGCATCGGGTTTGCGCATTACCTGGGTTGGTCATTCCAGTATCCTGATTGAGATTGATGGCAAACGCATCCTTACCGACCCGGTTTGGAGCGAACGGGTTTCGTTTTCGCAATCATTTGGTCCGAAGCGGTTTTTTCAGCCGCCCATAGCTTTGGAAGACCTGCCCCCGCTGGATGCCGTGATCCAATCGCACGATCATTACGACCATCTGGATAAGGCTACCATTAAGTTTTTTGCGGATAAGAACATCCCTTTTTTCTGTTCGATAGGAGTAGCACAATATTTAACCCGCTGGGGAATGGCTGCCAACTTTATCACAGAAATGGATTGGGGCGATAGCGCCATGATCGGTAACGGAATTGTACTTACGGCAACGCCCTCACGCCATTTTTCGGGCAGGGGCATTGTTGGGCGGAACGAAACACTGTGGTCGTCGTTCGTAATTAAAGGTCCGCAGCATAATATTTATTTTGGTGCCGATTCGGGTTACTCGCCCGAATTTAAGGCGATAGGAGAGGCTTTTGGTCCGTTTGATTTGACTATGCTGGAGATAGGAGCTTATGGTAAATTCTGGCCGGATATTCATATGGGGCCTGATAATGCTTCAAATGCCCATCTCGATCTGAAAGGCAAACTGATGATGCCCATCCATTACGGTACGTTTAACCTGGCCCCGCATGCCTGGTATGAGCCTATTGAATGGCTAACCGCTATGGCAAACCAAAAACACATCGATTTATTTGTACCCAAACCCGGTGAGCCAACCGAAGTAAAAGGTGTCTTTAATTCTGATTGGTGGAAGGAATATTTATCTTAGAGGGATAAAAAACAATAAAAAACATGTCATTGCGAGCGTAGCGTGGCAATCGCACGGAGGCAGGTCCCGCCCTGTATAGTATGCGATTGCTTCGTCGTGCCTCCTCGCAATGACATGGTTATGTAATCGACCATTCCATGTCCCAACCCTACATATTAGTCATCAACGGTAAGCCGGAAGGCCCTTTTACTATTCCCGAGCTAAAAAGCCGAGGCATTAAACCCGGTGATTTTGTTAAAACCGAGGATATGGTGGATTACAAGGAAGCCCAGGAAATAGCCGAGCTACGGGAGCTATTTGGCTTCGCCCGGCCTAAATTACTGATGCAATACTACGGCAGTTTTGACCAGCGCTGGCTGGCCTCGGCACTGGATTGGTTTATAGTGTTTGGCATATTTGTTTTACTGGCAGCAATGGCGGTGTTCCTGTTTATTACAGATAAACAGGCGCGTATATACACCTCTATTGGTATCGTTGCTTTTACTCCCATTGGTAAATTTATTTATCACGTGGTGATGGAAAGCTCTGTTAAGCAGGCAACCTATGGTAAGCAAATGCTTAAGATAAAAGTAGTTGATAAGGATGGCAACCGGATCACTGTTAGCAAAGCTATCGGCCGTAACCTGGCCAAAATATTTTCGGTATTAACCTTTTTTATCGGCTACCTGATGGCTTTTTTTAATAAACAACAGCAGTGTTTACATGATATGATAGCGGGGACTTTGGTGATTAAGGATAGGTTGGTGTAGACACGCTTTGAACATTAACGTTTAATGTTTAAATTTGAATATGGAATCATTGATTGTACATCCACAAAACAAAGAACAATTAAATGCTCTGAAAACTTTCATGAAAGCATTTAAGATTTCCTTTGAAGAAGAAAAATCTGATTACGATCCTGAGTTTGTTGCAATGGTTCTTAAGGGAGATGAAGATTTAAAAGCCGGAAAAGGAGTTAAAGTCGATATCGACAATTTATGGAAATAGTTTTTACTCCTGAAGCCATAACTCATTTGAGCGAATGGCAAAAGAGCGGTAATACTGCCGTTCAGAAAAAAATTCAGGAATTATTGCTATCCATTCGAGAGACACAATTTCAAGGAGTAGGAAAACCAGAAACGTTGAAACATCAACTATCGGGGAAATGGTCGAGACGAATAAATAAAGAACATAGGATTATTTATGCCGTGAGTGATGACCTGATAAAGATATATGCTTTAAAAGGCCATTATTAATACGTTTTAATATGATCAAAAGAAACATATTTGGCTTTGCCTTTTGTTTCCTCATCCAGCATTCCGTCTATCATTTTTTATACTCATCAGTCAATTCCAAATTAACATAGTGCTGATGTAGTAAATCCTCATATTCACTTATAGGAATGATTACAGCAGTTTTTTTGCCTTTTTGATTGGTGATGAATTGAGTTGCCACTTATCAAATTTAGTGAATATTGTAGATAATTCTATCTATTACGCACCAATTTATACCTTAACTTATCCAAAATTAACAATGATGAATCTGCATTTGGTTGGGTATCATAAAGCTTCAGCGTATCAGCATCAAACTTAAAAGAATATGATTTGTGATGTCGGGCATCATCATCAAACCGGATCTCATCAAGATTGTCCATTACGTCTGAATTAAGATCGATGTTAATCACATAATTTTTAAAGTTTTCAAATCCTTTTACTTTTCCATCGATACCAAACATTACTACTGAATTTGCCTTGGTATTTTGTAAGTTATAGGATCCGGCAATAAGTGCTTTATTGATTAAGCGGCACATCCCTTCTGCAACTTGCATTGTCTTTTTGGAGTTTGCCCTGATAAATTGAGTGGCTTTTACCTGGCCTTTATCATAAGGATAATAAACATTGACAATAGTATCACCATGATTCACAGCGACACTGAGTTCGCCCGCTCCAAATATTAATGAAGATGGCCGTTTACCACTTTTAAATGATAATGTAAGGTTGCTTCCGTCGTGATTATCCCAGCCAACAGGTACAATAATACTATCTCCTTTCATCTCTGAGGTGTTGATGCTAAAAGATGACATACCTTCGGCTTCGTTCACCGCAGCCAATGGCGATTTTGTTTTTGCCACTTTATCAATATAGATTTTGTTTACCCAGGTGCCTTGTAGTAGCGGCGTGAATTTTTTAATGAGTAAATCAGAGTTTTCGGTGTTAGCGGCTATCGAAGAGCTGTCTTTATACGATTGTTTGGTATTGCTCTTGCACGAAAAAATCAAACAAAGTATGGCAAGTGAAATATAGTTTCTCATGTGAAGAGATAAAGGTTTTCTTTAGCGAAAGTATATAATTTCTCATTTGATGACGGGTTGATGTCACAATAATTTATCATTCACGCGCAGATAGCCTAATCCCAACATATTCACTAAATTTGCATCATATTAATTTCCATCATTGATGAATACTGATGCTGTTAAAGTACTGCCCGGCCGTTATTGTAACTCGTTAACCGAATATTCACGCTTTATTACCCGCGAGGTTAATATTGGCGACGTGCCTATGGGCGGGAATAATCCAATTCGGATCCAAAGCATGACCACTACCGATACCATGGATACCATTGGTACGGTTGAGCAATCTATCCGCATGGTTGATGCGGGTTGCGAGTATGTGCGTATCACAGCGCCCAGCATTAAAGAGGCCCAAAACCTGGCCGAAATTAAGAAGCAGCTCCGTGCGCGTGGTTATACCGTGCCGCTGGTTGCCGATATTCACTTTACCCCTAATGCCGCTGAAGTAGCTGCCCGTATAGTTGAAAAAGTGCGTGTAAACCCCGGAAACTATGCCGATAAAAAGAAATTTGATCAGATAGATTACACCGACCTGGAGTATCAGGGGGAACTGGAACGCATCTTTCAGAAATTTACGCCGCTTGTAAAAGTTTGCAAAGAGTATGGTACCGCTATGCGTATCGGCACCAATCATGGTTCGCTGAGCGATAGGATCATGAGCCGCTACGGTGATACCCCGCAGGGCATGGTTGAATCGGCCATGGAATTTATGCGGATGTGCGAGCAGCTCAATTTTTATAACCTCGTGATCTCCATGAAATCGAGCAATCCACAGGTAATGGTACAGGCCTACCGTTTGTTGGTTGAAACCATGGTTGCCGAGGGTATGAATTACCCGCTGCACTTAGGCGTAACCGAAGCCGGAGATGGCGAAGACGGTCGCATAAAATCTGCCGTGGGCATTGGTACCTTGTTGGAAGACGGCCTTGGTGATACCGTACGCGTATCCCTTACCGAAGAGCCCGAAGCTGAAGCACCTGTCGCTATTGAACTGGTTCGCCGTTACACTATGAGGGAAAAGGCGAAAGGCGAAAGGCAAAAGGTAGCTGCGGAAGAAAAAAACCTTTCGCCTTTAACCTTTGACCTTTCACCTTCAAAACATAGCCCCTACGAATACAAAAAACGCGAAACCTACGAGGCTAACGCATTTATCGGTGGGCATTTAGTGCCGAGGGTTGTTGTTGATTTATCTAAAAAGAACCTGAAAGATCCGGCTGTGCTGAATGAAGCGGGATACTTGTATTCGCCGCTGCTGGATAAATACAACATGGCCGAGCAATCGGTTGATTTTGTTTACCTGGCTAATGAATTACCTTCATTTACTTTACCGGGCAATTTAAAGCAGTTATATAATTATAACACATGGCTTAAACTGGCCGATAAAACCAACTGTCACCCCGTATTCACATTGCAGGAATACATCGGGGATGTTGACCGCTCATCAAAACTGAACCTGGTACATTTAAAACCCGCTGATATTGATTCGGAAGATTTCGGCTCAATTCAACTGGATAAATCGCTGGTATTGGTACTGGAAACAGATGCGCTACATGGCATGGCCGAACAGCGTTCTTTCTTCTTCAAAATGGAAGAACTGGGTTTGGATGTACCGGTGATTGTAAAGAGAAGCTATTTGTTTGAGTCCGAAAGTGCGGAAGCCCATAGTCCATGGACCATGGACCATGGACAAACTCTTCTCCAACTCTACGCCTCTACTGATCTTGGCGCTTTATTAGTTGACGGTTTTGGCGATGGTATCTGGATAGATGCACCTGAATTACCTACCAGTGTAATTACTTCTACTGCTTTTGGTATTTTACAGGCTACCCGGTCAAGGATTTCTAAAACGGAATATATCTCCTGCCCAAGCTGTGGGCGTACCCTGTTCGATCTGATGGTTACTACCCAAATGATCCGCAGTCGTACCAGTCACCTTAAAGGGTTAAAGATTGGCATCATGGGCTGTATTGTAAATGGTCCCGGTGAAATGGCTGATGCCGATTATGGTTACGTAGGCTCTGGTACTGATAAAATTACCCTTTATCGCGGTAAAGAAGCTGTGAAGAAAAACATCAGTTCGGCCAATGCGCTTGATGAGCTAATCAATATCATCAAAGGTGATGGTAACTGGATAGATGCGGTGCAGGATTAATTGTCTGAACCGGGATTAAACTGATTTGTCGGATTCAAGGATTTTTAACGTCCCCTGAAATCTCTCCCAGAGGGATTTCAGGGGACGTTCTTTTAGATTACCCACCATTTATCCGGTAAATCCTTAAATCCTAAAAATCACGGTTCAGAAACTTTTGCCCCCTCAGGGTCTCTCGCAGAGGACCCTGAGGGAACGAGAAGTAAGGCAAAAATAACTCAATGACTAATGCCCCAATGACCTCTTAAAGAAGGTCAAAGCCAATATCTTTCCTAAAGTACATGCCATCATAATAAATCCGGCTTGCATCGGCAGTCGCCTGTTGCAGGGCGCTGAACATATTATCCTGTACAGTGGTAATAGCTAATACACGGCCGCCGGTAGTTATTACATCATTGCCATCCATAGCGGTACCCGCGTGGAAAACGATCGAGTCGCGCACGTTTTCGGTACCTGTGATCACCTTGTTTTTCAGGTATTCGCCGGGATAACCACCTGCAACCATTACTACGGTGGCAGCTGTTTTAGGGCTGATGATGATCTCTTTTTCGTTCAGGTTCCCTTCGGCAACACCTAACAGCAAATCAACAAAGTCCGAATCGATACGGCGCATTACGCTCTCGGTTTCTGGGTCGCCCATACGGCAGTTGTATTCAATAACCCAGGGTTCACCATTGCTGTTCATCAGGCCAATAAAAATGAAGCCTTTATAAGGGATGCCATCTTTCTTCAAACCTTCAATGGTAGGGATGATCACGCGCTCCTCTACCTTTTTCATATAGGCAGCGTCGGCAAACGGAACGGGAGAGATAGAGCCCATGCCTCCGGTATTTAATCCGGTATCACCTTCGCCAATACGTTTATAATCTTTAGCCTCGGGTAAAATTTTATAGCTGTTGCCATCGGTCATCACAAAAACCGATAGTTCAATGCCTGTTAAAAATTGTTCAACAACCACGCGTGAGCTTGCTTCGCCAAATTTGGCATCGGCCAGCATCGCAGTAAGTTCGGTTTGTGCTTCCTCTAAAGTAAGGCAGATCAGTACGCCTTTGCCGGCTGCAAGTCCGTCGGCTTTCAATACCACCGGTAAACCGGCAGTAGCTAAATAGGTTAGGCCATCCTGCAAGGTATCTTTGGTGAACGTTCTGTAAGCAGCGGTAGGGATGTTATGTCTCTCCATAAACTGCTTGGAAAAATCTTTGCTGCCTTCCAGTTGAGCGCCTTCCTGCTGCGGGCCAACAACCGGGATGTTTTTCAATTGTTCATCGGCCAGGAAAAAATCATGAACGCCTTTTACCAGTGGCTCTTCGGGGCCAACCAATACCAGGTTGATATCCTCTTTTAAAACAAGTGCTTTAATGCCTTCAAAGTCGGTAACTTTAATGTTTACGTTTGTACCGTATTGTGTAGTGCCGGCATTGCCGGGAGCAATAAAAAGTTTTTCGCAATGAGCGCTTTGGGCTACTTTCCAGGCGAAGGCACTTTCCCTTCCGCCCGAACCAAGAATCAGGATGTTCATGCGGCAAAGATAGTTTTTTTAACAAGCCTTTAATACTATATATGAGGCTACTTATGTTATAAGTAGTAAATTTACCTCATGGCCCGTAGACTCGAAAAGTTTGAAAAGCTCCCGGTATACCAAAAATCGCAGGAATTATTTGACCTGGCGGATGTAATTGCCGAATCATTAAAGGAAGACAGCATGAAAGAACATCTGGCCATACAGATGTGCAGTAATGCCGCTCTGATCCAGGCAAAAATTGCCGGTGCCGAAGGTGGTAGCCTGTATTCGCTGCGGATGCAAAATGCTGTGCTCATTAAACTTGCGGTACAGGATATGTTTAATGCCGTATCTTTTGCATCAATGGTGAAAATTAATGAAGAGGACTATGTACAGTTGATGAGGGAAAAGGTAGAGGAGTTTCGCCTGGTTTTTGTAGAATGGATCAGGGGATTTGATAAAAGCTATGATATCCCCGACAATTGGGCCATCCGCTTTGACACCAGTACGCCCGAACAGGAAAAGATGGAAGAACTGATGTTTGATGAAGACCGCTTTTTTGGCGAATTTAGCGAGGATGACGAAGACATGGGCAGCTTCGATGATTTTGACGATGATGAAGAGGATGAGGACGAAAACGACGACGATAAATAAAGCAGAACGACATCGATTTGATTTCGGATTTTGAATAACAAAACAAAAGAGCTGAAGGATTTTCCCTCAGCTCTTTTATGTTTTTTAGCTTTCTGCTTTAAGCCTTCGGCCTTCAGCTCAATTAGCAGTATTGTTCAAACGCGTCAATCAGGTTATCGGCAATCATTTGTGCCGGGCGGCCTTCTATCTGGTAGCGCTCAATTATATGCACCAGCTTGCCATCTTTAAACAGCGCCATGGCAGGTGACGATGGCGGGTAAGGCAGCATATAGTTACGCGCGGTATCAACAGCTTCTTTTTCCATGCCTGCAAAAACGGTTACCAGTTTATCTGGATGTTTGCCGTTTGCGGCGGCAATTTTAGCAGCCGGGCGTGCGTTTGCCGCAGCACAGCCACATACCGAGTTAACCATTACAAATACTGTACCTTCGCTTTCAATAGCGTTTTTTACAGCATCGGCATCTTTTAATTCTTCAAAACCAACCCTGGTCAGATCTTCCCGCATCGGGGCTACTAAATATTCTGGATACATCATTTTTTTTTGCTTTACAATAAAATCAGTGTTACAAAAATAAGAAATGATACTTGGTTTACGTTTATAAAAACTCAATAATAACAATTGGTTGACGATTAACGTAGGAGGCTATTTCATTGATAGCCTGTTTACATACATTTAATATTGTTTTATTAACAGTAATTTTTAACTTGCATATCCCTAATTATTTTGAATTTGATGAAACTTAAAACACCTGATATTAGCACTGTTGTTATCATCAACAAAAATCAACAGCATACAAAATCATTACAAATAAAAACCAAGCATCTTAACAGGCTTAAACACTACGCGTGGAGCATAGCTGCTATTGTTGCCGTACTTGGTGGTTTGGTGTTTTACCTGCATAATAAAAGCGCTGTACAGGAGGCAGAAAACCAGCAGTTACAGGCGCAGATAGCTAAACTTAAAGGCACCATGCCGGTTGTTAAAGCAGAGGTAAATACGCAGGGTACTGCCCAGTCGTACATTCAATCTATCGAGGTTAAACTTAAAACTATAAATGAGTATTTAAAAAGGCGCGGCCTTAAAGGTTTCGCTGTAAAAGGTACCGGGGGCGATGGCAACAGGGAAGGGGTAAAACTACCCGATACTGAAGCTTACAGCCTGTATGACGATTACCTCAAGCGTTTAACAAGCACTATTGCGTTTACCCCGATGGGCTATCCGAGGATCAGCTCGTTTACTTCATTTTTTGGTTACAGGAGCGATCCTTTTGATTCGGAGCATGCCGAGTTTCACCCTGGTATTGATTTTAAAGGTAACCGGGGCGATGCTGTAAAATGTACGGCCAGCGGCAAAGTTGTTTTTGCTGGATGGGCCGGTGGATATGGTAAATGTGTCAGGATTCAGCATATTAACAACCTGGAGACCTTGTACGGACATCTTTCAAAAATTGAAGTGAAGGTAGGGCAGCAGGTTACCGTTGGTGATAACATAGGCAAGGTAGGTTCAACCGGGCACTCAACGGGTGCACACCTGCATTATGAAGTACGTAAAAATGGGAAGCCGGTTAACCCGGTAAATTTTTTAACCCTGAATAAATAAGTTCTAAGTAGGAAGTTTGTTAAGTCGGAAGTCTTAAGTCCTGAGTCGGAAGTTGACCATGGATTATTATGATGCAGATTTAGAACTATCGACTTCGGACTTAGAAGTTAAGACTTTAAAGACATGGCTATTTTTTCTAAAAAAGATAAAGTTGCGCTTGATTTACAGGCAATCTCGACCCTCATTAGCGAAGGCAGTGTATTAGAAGGTAACCTGAAAGCCCCGGCTTTTGCACGGATCGACGGACTTGTTAACGGCGATGTAATGGTTGATGAGGGCCTGATCCTTGGCGAAAAGGGAGAGGTTAAGGGAAATATAAGTACCAAAGAGATCTTTGTTTATGGCACGGTAAGGGGCGATATTAATACCTCCTCGCTTGAAATAAAAGCTACAGGCCGCATAACCGGCGACATCAAAACACAGAACCTGGCCGTTGAAAATGGCGGGGTTTATAATGGTAACCTGACCATGCAGCAGGGAGAGGTGCAAAAGCAGTTACAGGCATAGATAGCTTTTTTAAGTTCTTGCTGCTAAATAGCACAATTGCCCGTTCTTGTCAATGAAAACCAAACATTTCATTTTCACAAGGATATCAGTTAACTTTGCACTCTCAAAATAAAATCGATATGTCATCAGTAGAAACTGCATTCGTTAAATACAAAGTAAAAGAGCTGTCGCTGGCAGAGTGGGGCCGGAAGGAAATTGAACTGGCTGAGGCTGAGATGCCCGGCTTAATGGCTTTACGTAAAGAGTACGGCCCAAGCCAGCCACTTAAAGGCGCAAGGATTGCCGGTTGTTTGCACATGACCATCCAAACCGCTGTTTTAATTGAAACCCTGATTGCCCTTGGTGCCGAAGTTACCTGGTCGTCATGTAATATATTCTCAACGCAGGATCATGCTGCTGCTGCTATTGCTGCCGCCGGCATTTCTGTTTACGCCTGGAAAGGCATGAATGCCGAAGAATTTGACTGGTGCATTGAACAAACTTTATTTTTTGGCGAAGACCGCCAGCCGCTTAACATGATCCTTGATGATGGAGGTGATTTAACCAACATGGTATTGGATAAATACCCTGAGCTGGTTGCTGCTATCAAAGGCTTATCAGAAGAAACTACCACCGGCGTACACCGTTTATATGAGCGCATGAAAGCAGGAACCCTGCCAATGCCTGCTATTAACGTTAACGATTCGGTTACCAAATCAAAATTTGATAACAAATACGGTTGCCGCGAATCATTGGTTGACGCTATCCGTCGCGCTACCGACGTGATGATGGCCGGTAAAGTGGCCGTTGTTTGCGGTTATGGCGATGTTGGTAAAGGTTCGGCCGATTCTTTACGCAATTCCGGCGTACGTGTTATTGTTACCGAGATCGACCCGATCTGTGCTTTACAGGCTGCAATGGAAGGTTTTGAAGTTAAAAAACTAAGCACTGCTATCACTGAAGCTGATATCGTGGTTACTGCTACAGGCAACAAGAACATTGTTCGCGAGCAGCACTTCCGCGCGTTGAAAGATAAAGCAATCGTTTGTAACATCGGTCACTTTGATAACGAGATTGACATGGCCTGGTTAAACGGTGTTTATGGCAATACCAAAGTGGAAATTAAACCACAGGTTGATAAATATACCATTGAAGGTAAAGACGTTATTGTGTTAGCCGAAGGCCGTTTGGTTAACTTAGGTTGCGCTACCGGTCACCCAAGCTTTGTAATGAGTAACTCATTCACCAACCAAACCTTAGCTCAGTTAGAGCTTTGGACAAATGGTGCCGCCTATGAAAACAAAGTTTACACCCTGCCAAAACACCTGGACGAAAAAGTAGCCCGCCTGCACCTTGCAAAAATCGGTGTTGAGCTGGAAGTACTTGACCAGGACCAGGCTGAGTACATCGGCGTAACGGTTGAAGGTCCGTTTAAACCGGAATATTACCGTTATTAATCTTTTTAAGGTTAAAGCATAAAGGCGAAAGCTGAAAGGTTTTTGCTTTGAAAATATGAGAGGCTGTATCACAAATTGTGATGCGGCCTTTTTTGATTTATATGATTTGATGTTTTTCATGAGTTAAGCCCGATGAACTATCCCGGGCATAATATGATCAACCGTTTTAGAAGTCGCGGTTGAGACGTGATTTTACACTTGAATAACCGCGCGCAGGCCCTGACAACGTAACTATAATTAAACAATATATTTTTTACATAATTAAGTAATATTTATGTGTCCGTAACTGTTAATTGTTTGTCATTTGCTAATATTGACAATCGATTACAATGTGTGATCTGTACACATTTATACCTGTTTTATGCATAAATTATTTACTTTATTATTTGTTGTTATTGCATTTTCGGCCCGGAGCCAAACCAGGGGCGACTTTTCGGGCACCGTTACCGATAGCAAGAACCAGCCTATCGCGGGCGCTACGGTGTATTTGCTCAATACCAACTACCAAACCAGTGCCGACAGAAGCGGAAAATTTATTTTAAAAAGCATAACTGCCGGGAAATATACCCTGCATATCAGCGCTATTGGTTATGCGGGTAAAAACATCCCGGTAATTATGATCGGTACCAGTCGCCCAATAACAATCCAGTTGAATGATGCCAGCAACCAGTTGGATGAGGTTACAGTATCGGCGCAAAAAACAGAAGAACAGGCCCAACGTGTACCATTCAGTATTTCAACGCTCTCGGCCAAACAAATCCAGGATTACAGGCTTTGGGATTTAAAGGACCTTACTGCCATTGTACCTAACTTAAACTCAGGTGCTCCCGGCGATGGCCGTACCGTTACCGGCATCCGCGGAATTGTTACCACATCATATGATCCGGCTGTGGCTACTTACGTTGATGGTGTAAACCAATACGGGCTGGATACTTACATTCCGCAATTACTGGATGTGGATAGGATAGAAGTGCTTCGTGGCCCGCAGGGAACGCTTTATGGCCGTAATGCTACCGGCGGTGTTATCAATGTGATCACCAAGCAGCCATCAAATACCCTGAGCGGTTTTGCCGGTGTTGATGTGGGTAATTACAATCAGCAACGTTATACCCTTGGCATCAAAGCCCCTCTGGTGAAAGATAAATTGTATTTAGGCGTAGCAGGTATATATTCAGGTTTTAATGGTTTTTATACCAATACCTTTAATAATACCCATTTTGATAAACAGCACTACTTTTTGGGTAACTACTACCTGAAGTTTTTGGCTACCTCCAAACTGGCCTTTACGCTGAATGTAAAAAATTACAACAACCGCAACAACGGCGCGTTCACCTTGGCAGGTTCGCCTGATGATGCTTTAAGCCATCCTTTTGAGGTTAACCAGAACGCTACGACTAAAATGGTTGATAATACTTTTCAGTCATCATTAACGGCCAACTACAGTGGCAATGATTTTAATTTCACTTCGCAAACATCCTACCAGGTAAACAACCGCTATTATACCACACCTATCGATGGCGATTTTTCCCCTATCGACGCAGTATCTATCATAAATAATTATGGCGGCAAATGGAACAAGGTAAAAACCACTATCCAAGAGTTCAGGTTTACATCGCCGGCATCATCAACCTCAAAATTGAAATGGGCAGCCGGTACTTATGGCTTTTATCACTATGCGCCAAACAGGCAGGGTACTTACTTTGGTGACGATGCCGGCGCTGTTGGCTCGCCGATGACTGATTTTACCAGCATCAATACTAATACCGACCGAAACTATGGCATAGCTGTTTACGGACAGGCTACTTATACCGTGAATGAGCAGTTTGATATCACAGCTGGTTTGCGTTATGACTACGAGCATAAAAAGGAAAACGTAATGGGCGAGTTCCAGCCAAAGGGCGGCGAGTCGGTTGTTACCCGCTCGGATACTTCATCAACGGCGCACTATAAAGCATTTACGCCTAAGGTTAGCCTGGCTTATCATGTATCAGCACATAATAACCTGTTTGCTACTTACAGCCGCGGTTTCCGCGCGGGAGGCATTACCGAGTTGGGTTCTGATCCTTCGTCTCCGCCGCTTTACTCCTTCAAGCCCGAGTACAGTAATAATTTTGAAGTAGGATCAAAAAACGACTTTTTAGATAACCGGGTCCGTGTAAACGTAACCGCGTTTTACACCCGTGTTACCGATGCCCAGGTACCAACACTGGTATTGCCTGATGCTATTACCATTACCAAAAACGCAGGCAAGTTAAGCAGCAAAGGTATCGAGGCCGAAATTAACGCCACCCCAATTAAAGGCCTGGAGTTTGATTACAATTTTGGTTACACCCACGCCCGTTATACTACTTTAGTAGTTGGCAGCAATGGTGAAGAAGTGAATTTAAAAGGCAACAAGCAAATTTATACGCCTAACATCACCAGCATGCTGGCCCTGCAATATGGCTATGATCTGGGCGGGCTGCTGAAAACTAAACTGATTGCCCGCGGCGAGTGGCGCTATCTTGGCGATCAATATTTCGACCTGGCAAACCAGATTGAGCAAAAAGGTTACAACAAGTTCAACGCGAGGGTAGGTGTAAGCACCAAAAGGTTTGGGCTGTTCTTTTGGGAAAGCAATATCGCCGACAAAAAATACATTGATTATGCCTATGATTTCGGCGCGACACACTTAGGCAACCCGCGGACCTATGGAGTGTCGCTAAATACTACTTTTTAAATTAAACTTCTTATAGAAGAATGTCATTTCGACGAGCATAAAGGACATAAGCGGTGGCTGCGAGGAGAAATCTTCTACGCCATGCTTAAAGCTGGTTTAGGCGTATAAGATTTCTCTTTCGCCCCGACGCACTGAACTCTACCGCTCTGTCGAAATGACATTTTTATTTTAAAACTTTCAGTTATTCTGGCCTATATTATCCCGGATATTTTTCGTTAATTCAATCAAAATCTGACTGTTAATAAACTCCGATCACCATGAAAAAGAATATTCTGCCGCTGCTCATCGCCATAATTACCATTGTCATCACTTTCCCCGCACAGTCGCAGGTTATTACCAAATACGGAGATAATGTAAGCACGCTTGATGGCATCATGAAAGCTTATTACGATGTGGTCTCGGTTAAGAAAGGCGAAAAGGTAAGCTATGAGCGCGACAGCCTGCTGCATATTGCCAATGCTCATGTTGGTGCAGGCTATACCGATAAGCAAGGCAAACAGCAGTTTAGTTATATGACGCTGAAGGAATACCACAAACTGGCCGACCCATCATTGTCAAAAAATGGTTTTGATGAGCGGGAGATCGCCCGCTGCGTTGAAAAATTTGGCAGTATTTACCACGTATGGAGCACCTACGAATCGCGTAATACAGCCGATGGGCCGGTAACCGAACGCGGCATCAACAGTATTGAACTATTTAACGATGGCACCCGTTTCTGGATCCTGGCATGGTTTTATGACGGTGAGCGCAAGGATAACCCGATACCAGCGGAGTATTTGAAATAAGTTTTTTTGGTTCATGGTTGATGGTTGTTCATAGTTGATGGTTCATAGATCATAGCAACTGCTTACAGGTCGTGATAAAAAATGAAAGAAGCTAAACCATGAACCATGATCTATTAACTATGAACAACCATCAACTATGAACAGAAACAAAAAACTGCTAACTTCACCGCCCTGAAATCATATACTGTAATTATGAAATTATTAGAAGGAAAAACCGCGTTGGTTACCGGCGCGTCAAAAGGAATAGGCCGCAAGATTGCCGAAAAATTTGCCGAGCATGGCGCTAATGTAGCTTTCACTTATTTGTCGTCTGTTGAAAAAGGCCAGGCCCTTGAGCAGGAGCTGCAAAGTTTTGGCACTAAAGTAAAAGGTTACCGTTCTGATGCTTCCAAATTTGACGAGGCTGATAAACTGATTACTGATATTGTTGCTGATTTCGGTACGCTTGATATTGTTGTCAACAATGCCGGTATCACTAAAGACGGTTTGCTGATGCGCATGACCGAAGAAAACTGGGATGAAGTGCTTGACGTAAACCTGAAATCGATATTTAATGTTACCAAGGCTGCCTCAAAAATCATGATGAAAAACCGTAAAGGTGTATTCATTAACATGAGCTCGGTTGTTGGTGTGCAGGGCAATGCCGGCCAGGCCAACTATGCTGCCTCAAAAGCAGGTATCATTGGTTTCTCTAAATCAGTAGCTAAAGAACTGGGCTCACGTAACATCCGTACCAACGTGGTTGCCCCGGGCTTTATCCGCACCGAAATGACCGAAGTGCTCGACCCTAAAGTTGTTGAAGGCTGGGCGGCAGGTATTCCGCTTAAACGCGCGGGTGAAACTGAGGACGTAGCTAATGCCTGTGTATTCCTTGCGTCGGATATGGCCGCTTACATCACCGGACAGGTTATCCCTGTTGATGGTGGTATGTTGTAAGAATGCACCCCCTCTAAATCTCCCCAAAAGGGGAGACTTGAAAAAGCTTTTAAGCCCTCTCCTTTGGAGAGGGTTGGGTGAGGTTTAAAACTTATTCCCCTCCTTTCACAATAATTTCGCATTTTGCAGGTAATGTTTATTGGGCCGGATGATCTGCGCCCTGATGATACTATAGCTACAAATGTTTTCACTTACATGGGGTTCTGTTTCGGGATGGTGGTTGCCTGCCGGCTTATTGCTTGGTTTAGCATATGCCTGGCTCATGTACCGCAAGCCGGTTGACCTAAGTAAAAACTTACGCTATGTGCTTGCCGCTATCCGGGCGGTAACCGTGTTTTTTATAACGGTGCTGCTCATATCTCCCCTGGTAAAAACGGTGAAATACGAACCGCAAAAGCCTTTAGTGCTTATAGCGCAGGATAATTCGTCGTCCGTGAATACTTTTAAACCTGCAGGCTTTAATTCATCTGCTTTTGTTGATGGTATGGCTAAACTAAAACAGGAACTTGGCGACAAATATGATGTGCAGGAGTTTAACTTTGATAAAGGCCTGCATTCCGGTCTTTCAAAAAGCTTTAACGGTAAGCAAACCGATATAGCAGGCGCGTTGCACCAGCTTAACGACAGGTTCACTAATCAAAACATCGGTGCGCTGATATTGGCAACTGACGGTTTATATAACCAGGGTAATGATCCGCAATATGAGGCCAGGAATATCAAAACCAGTATTTACACCATAGCCCTTGGCGATACTACGGCTAAGCGCGATCTGCTTATCGGCAATGTAAACTATAACAAAACGGCCTTTTTAGGAAATGATTTTGTGATAGAAGTGCTTGCCACGGCCTACCAAAGCAAGGGCGAAAGTATGAACCTGTCGGTTAGTGAAGATGGTAAACAGGTGTACGCCCAAAGCATTTCGGTAACCGCAAACGATTTTAAAAAGATCGTCCCCATAAAGCTGAACGCAGCTAAAAAAGGCATCAGAAAATATACTATCAGCATTGCTCCTATTAAGAACGAGCTATCCATCCAAAACAATACCGAAACTATTTATGTGGAAGTGCTTGATGCCCGGCAAAAGGTGCTGCTGTTATACAACGGTCCGCATCCCGATTTAACGGTGATTAAGCAGGCTATCGAAACCAATAAAAACTTTGAGGTAAAGGCAAGTTCACTTGCTGATGCTGCAAGCATTAAACCGGCAGATTATAGCCTGGTGATTCTGTACCAGCTTTCGGCAGGCGAATACCCGCCGGTAAAAAGCTTTATTGCTAAGAGCAAAACGCCGGTTTGGTATATCATTGGTTCGCAAAGTAACCTGCAGGCCGTTAACAGTGAGCAAAACACGGTACGCATAAGCGCAGGCCGTGCTGAAACGCAGGAAGTGATGCCCCTGCCAACCAATGATTTTACGGCTTTCACCCTCTCCGACTCAGCGCGAAAAAAGATTACCTCCTTTCCGCCATTAATAGCGCCGTTCGGCAGTTATGGAACCGCTGCAGGTGCTTCAGTTTTATTGAAACAAAAGATTGGGACTGTAGCTACTACCTATCCTTTACTGGCCTTTGGCGATGAGGCCGGCCGGCGTATCGCCGTATTAACCGGTGAAGGTCTGTGGCGCTGGCAACTGGCCGAATATCAAAACTATGGTAACCGCAACGCTACCGATGAGCTGCTGAGCCAAACGGTGCAGTATTTAACTGCCAATGCAAACCGTCAGCGTTTTCGTGTTTATCCGGCCCGTAATGTATTTGATGAAGGAGAAAACGTAATCCTTAATGCCGAGTTATATAATGAAGCCCTTGAGTTGATTAACGTCCCTGATGTGAAGATAGAGCTGAAAAGCACGGCCGGAAAAAACTATAGCTTCCTGTTTACACGTACCGGGCAAAGCTATCAACTTGATGCGGGTACCCTCCCCATAGGCGAATACACCTACAATGCATCAACCCAAAACGGCAAACAGGAGTTTAAAGCTATCGGGCAATTAACCATAAAACCGCTTAACCTCGAAACCCGCCAAAGCGCTGCTAATCATACATTGCTTAATACCCTGGCCAAACAAAGCGGCGGGCAAATGATCAAACCATCGCAGCTAAGCCAGCTTGCCGACCTGATCCGCAAAAATGAGAATATCAAAACGGTGGTTTATGAAGATAAGCATTACAGCGATTTGATAGATCTGAAATGGCTGTTTGGGTTGATCCTGCTGCTACTGTCCGCAGAATGGTTTTTGAGGAAGCGGGAAGGGGAAGTGTAAGGTAGTAGAGTCAAGATCGCAAGAAGTAAGAGGCAGGAAAAGAAAGAAAAAAAGCGGGGCATGTGCGATTTCAAGCCACTGTTTATTTCTTCTCAATGTCATTTCGATAGAGCTGGGGGGCTTGAGCGGTGTAGCGAAAGAGAAATCTTCTACATCAAGCTCTACACTGTACCTGTAAAAGGGCGTAGAAGATTTCTCCTCGCCTCCGGGGCGCAAATCCCACCCTTGATTCGTCGAAATGACATTCTTTTCTATTAATGATAACGTTAAAAAGATATGTACACAGTAGGTTCCAGTGGAGGGAATCGCACGGACCCCAGCTTTACTACACTTTACTTCTCCCTCGTCTCCGGGATTACCACGTAAACATCCTCATTGGCTTTTTTCATGAGGTACTTTTCACGGGCAAATTTTTCCATTTGCTGTGGGTTGGTGGTTAATTCTTTAAGCTCTTTGGTCACCTGGTCGGTTTGGGCTTTGTAGAAATCGCGCTCAAGCCTTAGTTTTTTAACCTGCTGGTGGTATTGGTATTGCGAAAAAAGATCGTTCCTGTCAAAAAATATCATCCACACCACAAAAGCAATGGTAACCAGGAAAAACTTGTTCTTGAAAAGATCTATAAGGCGTTTCATTGATACCGGCTGGATAATTTTCATTTAAAGCTATTTAATTTTTTCGACGGATACAAATTTAGTTTATTGGTTCATTAGTTCACCAGTTCATTGGTGTGTTCGCTGTTTAACTGACGTTACAGAATTCATTTACTGTAATTTAAATTTTTAACCTTTTACCAATGAACTAATGAACCAGTGAACCAATTGAATTACCCTCTTTTAGCTCCACTCATACCGCTGGCCCCGCCGCGACCAGCCTCTGAACGGCTGCCGCCTGATCTTTTATTGCCGCCTGAGCGGCCGTTACCGCCCGGACGGTTATTGCCGCCACCTCCTGACCTGCGGTTGCCGCCCCGGCCGCCACCGCCGCCACGCTGGCCGCCGCTCGAGCCACCTTTTTTAGGCGCTTCGTTTATTTTAGCTGCCATAGCTGCCGGACTAAGCGGGTATGGATGACCTTCCTCAATCGGAATCTGTTTGGCTATTAGCTTGTGGATATCTTTCAAAAATTCCAGCTCTTCAGCATCGCAAAATGAAAATGCTATGCCATTGGCACCAGCCCGGCCCGTACGGCCAATACGGTGTACATAAGTTTCGGGTACGTTTGGCAACTCGTAGTTGATAACATGGGTAAGGTCATCAATATCAATACCACGGGCCGCGATATCTGTAGCTATTAATACTCGGGTTGTGCGGTTTTTAAAGTTAGTTAAAGCACGCTGCCTTGCATTTTGTGATTTATTACCGTGGATGGCTTCGGCAGTGATACCTACACGGTTCAGGTCTTTAACCACTTTATCTGCACCGTGTTTGGTACGGGTAAATACCAAAACGGTTTTAATGTTTTTATCTTTCAGGATATGGATCAGCAACGATTTTTTATCTCCCTTATCCACATAATAAACTGCTTGCTGAATGGTATCCGCAGTTGATGAAACCGGGGTAACTTCAACCTTTTCGGGATTATTCAGGATACTATCTGCCAGGCTCTGGATTTCTTTTGGCATAGTGGCCGAAAAGAACAGGGTTTGCCTTTTTGCCGGTACTTTAGCTATGATCTTTTTAACATCGTTAACAAAGCCCATATCTAACATACGGTCGGCTTCATCCAGTATCAGGAATTTAACATGCTCCAGGTGAACATAACGCTGGTTCATTAAATCAAGTAAACGGCCCGGGGTTGCCACTAAAATATCAACACCGCGGCGCAAAGCATCAACCTGCGGGTTTTGTGATACACCACCAAATATAACCAGGTTTTTAAGGCCGGTATGTTTGCCATAATTGGTAAAACTTTCGCCAATTTGAAGGGCAAGCTCGCGGGTTGGGGTTAAAACCAATGCCTTAATAGTTTTTTGCTCTTTGTGGGCTATCCTGTCCTGGTGTAATAATTGCAGGGTAGGGATAGCAAAGGCCGCTGTTTTGCCTGTACCGGTTTGGGCACAGCCCAATAAGTCGCGGTGTTGTAATATGATAGGAATGGCTTGTGCCTGTATTGGAGTAGGTGTGGTATATCCCTCTGTTTTTAAAGCCTTGAGGATGGGCTCAATTAAATTTAAATTTTCGAATGACATTCTGATTGTTTGTAATATATAATGTGCTAACGCGAAAGCATAAGCGGATCTGAAGAGTTTGCTGGGCTCAAAACCGTAAGCGAACGGGTAATTAGCTGCAAAGATACTCTTTTTATTGTTAAGAAAATTTTAAGAGCAAGAACTGCACCGGATTAGGCTGCCAGCGTTTCGGTATCAGGGGTTCCTTGTTCCTTTTTGGCCTTACGATCTTTTTGCCATGATTCCAACAGGATTAAGCCCATACCTATCATAATAGATACATCGGCCACGTTGAATACGCCGGTTTGAAAGATCCCGAAGTTCATGTGCATAAAGTCTGTTACACTGCCGTATAGCATCCTGTCGTATAAATTACCTGCACCACCGGCAATAACCAAAACGATGCCTGTGGTGGTTAATTTACCTATCGACGGTTTTAGCATGACATAAAAAACGCCAAAGGCAAGGGCCAGTAAAGGCAGCAACGATAGCAGTATGAATTTCCATGGGTTTTGCAGCGAATCGCCAAGACTTAAAAAAGCTCCCGTGTTTTCGGCATGCAGAATGGTGAAAAAGTTTTTGATAACAAAAATGTTATCGGTGATGTGAATATGCTCCCTAACGTAAATTTTAGTAACCCTGTCAAGCCCGATGCTTAAAACTAATACCAGCACTATACCCAATATCCTCAAAATCCCTTTTTTGTTCATTAGTTTATTTTTAACAAGTTATTATAACGTGGTTGCCTTGGTTTAATTATATGGCTTTAGTTGCAGGAGGCAAAGGTATGAAAAAATAGGTGATTAAGATAGATAACTATAACAATGCACATCTATCAGGGTGTCATGGGTAGGTACTCGAAGCATGTGGGTAGGCCTCTGCGCGCGACTCTTCGACGGGCTCAGGGTGACGGCCCTCTTTTTTAGCTAAAACAAAAAAGGCCACCTGCTTTACACAGATGGCCTTTCATATCGTCAAAAATTACTTTTTAAAGTATTTGAAATCTTTACCGATGAATTTAGCGTTAGAGCCTAATTCTTCTTCGATACGTAACAACTGGTTGTATTTAGCGATCCTGTCTGAACGTGAAGCCGAACCGGTTTTGATCTGGCCGCAGTTTAATGCAACAGCAAGGTCAGCAATGGTTGAATCTTCAGTTTCGCCCGAACGGTGGCTCATCACTGAGGTGAAACCGTTAGTTTGAGCTAAAGTAACCGCGTTGATAGTTTCGGTTAATGAACCGATTTGGTTTACTTTTACCAGGATTGAGTTAGCAATACCTTCGCTAACACCTCTTTGTAAACGTTTAGTGTTGGTTACAAATAAATCGTCACCTACTAACTGTACTTTTTTACCGATTTTGTCGGTTAAGATTTTCCAGCCTTCCCAATCGTCTTCGGCCATACCGTCTTCGATAGAGATAACAGGATATTTTGCTACTAATTCGGCAAGGTAATCAGCCTGCTCAGCGCTGGTGCGGATAGCACCTTTTTCGCCTTCAAATTTAGTATAGTCGTATTTACCGTCTTTGTAAAATTCAGACGCAGCACAGTCAAAAGCGATGAAGATATCTTCGCCGGCTTTGTAGCCTGCTTTTTCAATAGCTTTTAAAATGGTTTCAACACCATCTTCAGTGCCTTCAAAAGTTGGAGCAAAACCACCTTCATCACCTACTGCAGTTGACAAACCGCGGTCGTGAAGGATTTTTTTCAGGTTGTGGAATACTTCGGTACCCCAACGTAAAGCCTCAGAGAATGAAGGAGCGCCAACCGGCATGATCATAAATTCCTGGAAAGCGATAGGGGCATCAGAGTGTGAACCACCGTTAACGATGTTCATCATCGGGATTGGCAGCGTGTTAGCATTTACACCACCAATGTAGCGGTATAAAGGCTGGCGACTTTCCTGAGCAGCAGCTTTAGCTACAGCTAAAGAAACACCTAAAATAGCATTGGCACCAATTTTACCTTTGTTTTCGGTACCGTCAATTTCAATCATTAAAGCGTCGATAGCATTTTGTTCAAACACATCGATACCTTTTAATTCAGGAGCCAAAACTTCGTTTACATTTTCAACGGCTTTTAAAACGCCTTTGCCCATGTATTTTGATTTGTCGTTATCGCGAAGCTCAACAGCTTCGTGAACGCCGGTTGATGCACCTGAAGGTACAGCAGCGCGACCAAATGCGCCGTTCTCGGTTAAAACTTCTACCTCAATAGTAGGGTTACCGCGCGAATCTAAGATCTGGCGGGCATGCACATCAATTATTATGCTCATAGTGAATTGTCAGAGTGTGGTTTGAATGAATACTATTAATAACGGCGGCTAAGTTAATGCCTAAATAAGGAAAACGCAATTGAAATTTTGTATTTGTAACGATTATAGGCAATTAATGATGCGATTTAACATGAAATTAATATAGAATGAGTGGTTTTTTCATGAAAACGGATGTCTGAACCGGGATTTGGGTGGATTTTTATGATTTATAGGATTTTTCTTTCCTTGCTTCCCCGGTTGCCGAGTTTCCACGACAACCGGGGAAGGTTTGAAATTTGGTTGCCGTGGAGACACGGCAACGAGGGGGAGGTTTTTTAATTCAGTTTAAAAAAAATCGGTGTAATCAGAAAAAGAATCAGTGTAATCCCAGAAATAAAATCAACGTAATCATCCCACTCGATAGTGATTAATCGCTCGTAGTAGGGACGTGCTCACGCTGCACGGCATTTTTACGCTGGATGCGGTACATCAGGATGAGCATAATATTGTCCTTATCGCTTTTAGCGGCAGCCGAATAATTATATTGGTTGATCCAGCCAGCCTGTAAGATCCACGATTTATCAAACTGATAACCTACTGCGGCCGATATCCGATTACGTTCAAAGTTAGGTACCTTATTATTAAGGAATACTTCGTCGAAAACAGAAATGAACCAGGTTTTGGCTTCAATTTTGGTACTGTTTAAAGGCACAAATACGTTAAGCCTATAGCGGAAACGGTTACGGTAATCGCCGTTAACCCAGCGCTGCTCTACCCGGTAGCGGTGTTCCAATTTTATGCGGTACAGGAACTGGTTGCTGGTAATCTGTTCCCAAAAACGGGTTTCGGTAGTTGTAGGGCCTTTACCAATATCCATATAATCAAAAGTAGTGTAGCGGCCGGTACCTAAAAGCGCGGTAAAGTTTCTGTCTATATCATAACTCACACCAGTCTTAACCTCATAATATTGAAACTGGCTGAATACGTTATTGGTACGGGTTTGAAACTCGGTATAACCACCCCATTTGTGGGAACTATCGCCCGGCAAAACTACGGTTACTATGCCCCAGGTGCCTACTTTTGAATCTTGTGCCTTAACATTAATTGAATATATAGTTAACAAAACGAATATTAAGGCGATGAAATTGACGGGTTTGATTGCCATTGCAGTGATTATTTCTGCAAATATATTTCCTAAATGTTATCTTAATGTTAATATTAACACTGTTAATGTTAACATAATGTTAAGGATTTATATTGAGGCTTATTGTAAAGACATACGTTTAAAAAAATTCGTAAGGCTGCATTTGCAATTCATAGGGATAAAGTAAGGGGGCGGGGGCAATATAAATCTTAAATTCCTGATTCTTATTTCTAAAAATCCTGCAGCTTTCCCGCTATTCCCACTTAAAAGTTTTTACGGCCACCGCATAGATTCCGACAAACCAGGCAAAAAGAATCAGTAACTGGTGTGTAACGTCACCTAAGCCCGCGCCCTCAAAAGCCACTTTACGCATAGCATCGTTTAAATGGGTTAGCGGTAATACCTTGCTGATATACTGCAGCCAATTCGGGAAGGCGGTGATGGAAAAAAAAGTGCCCGAAAGCAGGAACTGCGGCAATGTGATAATATTGGAAAGCGGCGGCACCGAACTTTCGTTTTTAGCAATACCTGATACGGTAAAACCAAAGCCCATGAAAATGATCAGCCCTATGGCTGACAGTACCAGCATATTTAGTACAGTTGTTACGCCGTGGATCAGCGTAAAACCAAACATGTAATGCCCAACCAGTATAATAAATAACGAACCTAACAGGGAAAAGGCCAGCCTCGCAATAGCCTCGCCCAAAACAATGCTGTAACGTTTAACCGGGGTAGCAAAAAAGCGTTTGATAACCAATGTTAACCGTAAACTCAGGAACACGAATGCAGTACCAAAAACACCACTGCTCAACAGTGAAAAGCCCAGTTGGCCGGGTAAAATAAAATCGATGTATTTATATGGGCGGCCGCTTATGGTTTCTTCTTTCAGGTCGATCAGGTTGGGGACTTTAACTGTAGTGTACGACTGAATGCGTTTCAATTCTTCCGACTGGATACGATAAAAAATGTTGTTCAGGGCTGATTTTAATACACTTCCTTTATCGCCCGATGCCTGGCTGTACTGTACATGAACGGTCATTGACGCTGGTGGAGCAAAAGGTTTAAGATCAAGTATTGCATCAAGGTTACCTTTTGCCAGGTTTTTGCTCATTTCATCAGCTGTTTGATCATGGATAAGGTGCATGATCTTGTTTTTTTTAAGCGCAGTGTAAACCGGGTTATTGGCGGATGTATCGCTGCCTTTGGCTACGCCCACATCTATCGACATACCGCCACCCCCAATATTGGCAAAAACAATGATAAATATCAAGGGGAAAGCCAGTGTAAACACCACCGCCGAAGGGCTGCGTAATATCGACCGGAAACTGGCTTTGGCAATGGCCAGGGTTGCTTTTGTATTGCTGTATTTATTGTTCATCCTTTTATGTCATGTGCCATTAGGCGTCATTAGGTCATTTAGTCATTTTGCCTGTGGGTATCAATAGGTCGGGGAGTTTTTTATATTGCTAACTGCAAACTCAAAACTGCATACTGGCTCCCCCTTCAGGGGGCTGGGGGGTTATCCTTCCCGCCATTCCTTGCCGGTTAAATTAATGAATACATCCTCCAGGTTGGCCAGTTTTACCTGCTTTTTGCGTTCAAAGCCTGTGGCTACAAGCTCGTCGATAAAATGGTCGGGGGTGTCAATACCGATGATGTAGCCGCCGTCGACAAAGGCGACACGGTCGCATAGTACTTCGGCTTCATCCATATAGTGGGTAGTGATTACTACAGTGGTTCCCTGGTCGCGGATCTCGCGGATCAAATCCCAAAGGTTACGGCGGGCCTGCGGGTCGAGGCCGGTTGTGGGCTCATCCAGAAATATGATCCTCGGGTTATTGATTAATGTAGTGGCAATAGAAAAACGCTGTTTTTGCCCTCCGGAAAGGTCTTTATATTTAGCCTTTGCTTTATCGGTAAGGGCAACTTTTTCCAGCATCTCCATCGGTGTTTTGTCGATACCGTACAGGCCCGAAAACAGTACGATCAACTCCGACAGGTTGAGGTTGGGGTAATAACCGGCGGCTTGTAACTGTACGCCTATGCGTTTTTTGATGCTGTCGGCATCGGTTTCAATGTCGAAGCCATCAACAATGATGCTGCCGGACGTTTTATCGCGAAGGGTTTCAATAATTTCGAGGGTAGTGGTTTTACCGGCACCGTTGGGGCCAAGCAGGCCGAAGATCTCGCCTTCGTAAACTTCAAAACTAATGCCTTTAACGGCTGCAAAATCGCTATAGTTTTTTACCAGGTTGTTTACAGTGATGATAGGTTGTTTTGTCATAGGGTAAAAATGCACCACATTCATGAAATAACCATGAGTTTTTCGGCGAACTACAGAATTTTTACGGTGAATACGGATTGGAAGATCAAAAAAGGGTGTCATGGGTAGCCCGTCGAAGCATGGTGGGCAGGCCTCTGCGCGCGAGTCTTCGACAGGCTCAGACTGACAGGCCATCTTTTGTCATTTCACCTTCAGAGGCCTCCGGATTTAAACACTCAGGATGACAAGCCCTCCACACCTAATATCATTCGAATTCAGAGGCCAGGGATTTAAGCGACTCAACGCACAAAAAAAGCCCGAATGATTATCATCCAGGCTTGCAATACCCTTTGCAAAAGTTCCTCCAATCAGGGAGCCTTTAATTCACTTTCAGATTTCAGCACTTTGCTGCCGTTTTTCTGTTCAATTTCATAAGCGGGCTCTCGTTTGCTGGCGTTGCGTTTAACTTTTGCGCCTTTTATAGTTTTACTTACCGGCTTATCATGCTTTTTAACGATATGGCCTTCAGCTTGGGATTTTCCCCATTTCCAGGTTACTTCATCTCCTTTTTTCATACGCTGTACCTTTTTAAGATAACATGCGTTTTGGGTTATTGATTTATCAAAGGTGAAAGAACCATCCCTCGGGGTGCCGGGACATTATTTTATTAAATGACCGATAGAGTGAACGATAACAACGGCATGTTCCGCGGCTTTCATAACTAAATGGATCAATTGAATTGCAAGTAAAGTTTTCATGGCATTTATTTGTTGTTGTTTAGTGATCCAAAATTGCACACAAAAGGCACCCTGCCGTTAGGTTTATTAGGCGAAGCAAGTACGGTTATCGGTGAATAGCGGTAAAATATCGGAGAAATGCTGGTAAAAAAGTGATATCGTCGGTAAAATTTGAGTAGTAAATAATAAAGAAAGCGAAGGAGGGATATTAAGCCTGTCGATGTTAAAATTCATTTCAAATTAACCGGTATTATTGGTGAGCAAATTAAAGATCTACCCAATGGAACAAACGTCAAAATTAAAATAGTCGACTAATTGAGGTTTTAAATAAATTTTCAATATTAAAAAGCCGCTTTGCAAGATTGCAAAGCGGCTTTGTTTTTCATCGGCAGATGAATATATCAACTGATCAGGTTAGCCAGTGCCTGGATAAGGATTACCGTATGCTCCTGCAGGGAGATCATCACAGCTATAAGTGGATTGTAAAATGTTTTCATGATAATGTTATTTGCCGCAAAGATGTGCCGTTAGCTCATTGTTTAACAGTTATTTTAGGTGAAACGGCATAAAATGTCGGTGAACGAGTTTCCGGTAAGGGAGAAGCACTTTTAAACAAGCTTCTACGACCAAAAACCCTGTATCCTGATCTGGCTTGACGGGTACCCCTGCAGTTTTAATAATTTACGTAATTCGCCTACCATGGTATGGTTGCCGGCAATGTAAAATACCGAGTGTTCCAGGTTATACTGTTGTTCCATTACCCACTGGATGAGGCTGTGGTGGCCGTATACATCATTACGTTCAATAGGCTTTAAGGGCGATTTGAAATATTCTCCAAACAAACCCCTGTGATTTTCATCCGCCATAACTATAGCGCCCGAAAAACGCGTTGCGGGTAATACCATTTGCTGTAAGGCCAGCATATGCCCCATGCTGCTTTCATCGCCAAGGCCTATTATCGCCGGGGTGCCGGCCGGTGCGTGCCGGGTAGAACGGATTTTTAAATAGCGTACGGTATCGTTTTTTTGAAGTTGTTTAGCCCATTTACTGCCGGGGCCGCTATGAGCAGCATCAACATACAGAGTGCAGGTGCTGGTTTCGGCATCCCAGCCGGCTGGGGTATAATCGCGATAGGTGAGGTTATCAACTTTTATTTTTATGTAGGGTATTTCGTGCCAGTTTTGCATATCGGCCTGTGGTAAATGCAGGTCAATCTCAATCATGGTCGACGGCTCCCAGTGCCTTACTTCAAGCACCCTGCCGTTTTGTAAAAGTTGGTTTTCAAACAAGCTGCCAGCCTTTCTTTTTAATTTATGAAGAGTGGATGTTTCCATGGTGTAGTGTTTTGATACTACAAAGAAACATTGAATTTTAGCCTCCTGAAATAGTAATTTCGGGGTAAATATTGGATTATTTACGGTGTTTGTCCCTGAACTCAAGTGGGGTAATGCATGCAGCTTTTTTAAACAGCCGGGAAAAATAGGTATGGTCATCATAGCCCAGTGCATGCGCAATCTCCTTTACGTTGAGGCCGCTGTAATACAGTAATCTTTTTGCTTCCAGCATTACTTCCTGAGTTATCCAGTAACTTACCGGGAAACCGGTGGTTTTCTTTAAAACCTCGTTAAGATATGATTCGGAAACATTAAGCATACCCGCGTATGCCGAAGGGCCTTTAATTGTGCGCACATGCCTCAACAACAACTTTTTAAACTGATGTGAAATTTGGGCCGGCCTTGAAAGCTGCTTTTCGGGCGTATAAACATTACTGAAAGTGGCTGCTGCCATGCCGGTAAATGACTGTATGAGCGATTGCAAAACCGGCAAAAAGAAAGCGCTGTTATCATCTTCGCTATTTTTTTCGCGCAACAGGCAAAGGAGCTGCTGGTATTGCTTTAATTCAATATCGTTGAGCTGATAAGGCTGTTGCAAAAAAAGCTGGTTTTCAAATATATTTCGAAAGTCGGACGGGATGTGCTGCGTATCGATGGCTACATACCAGCCGCCGGCAAGTGCATTATTTATCCGGTGATGTACCTGTCCCGGCAGAATATAATAAAATGTGTTTTCGCAAAAATGAACCTCGTTAAAATCTATCATCAGTGATGCTGATCCATTTTCAATCAAAAAAAACAGGTAATGATCGTCGCGATGGGCGCCCATCGGCACTTTTTTTGAATCTTCGCCGCTTTCAAAGTGCCTGATTTCAAAACCTATGTTTGATCGTTCATGTAGCTGGTGTACAGGGATATCTTTCATTTTGCAGGGTAGTTATTGTATTATGGTAACGCAATCTTTAACCGGGATGTAGATTTTCTCCAGGCCAAGGGATTTATTTTATGTAGAATCTGTTAATTTATTCAGCTAAATTAACTTTTGGCTTTGTGTATTCTAATTTCAGCTATATAATTACAATAATTCCGGAGATTTATTTACCGCCATCAACCAGTGCATAAATCTCCTGCATGTAAATGGCTTCATCCATCGCAACATGAAAGTCTTCCCATTCATCAACAGTAAAGGTAAGCTGGATATCGTTGACCGGCGTACGCATCACCACGCGCTCTTGTCCGTCGGGAAATGGGAAAGAATGATCACCGAAATCAAGATCGATAGCGAAATTTTTAAACTGGATAAATTGATCGGGTGTAAAGCTAAGGATCAGGTTATGGTGCCATATAAATAGGCATTGGCATTCGGAGCAACGGCTTACTACCGATGTTCCCTTTTGGCTGAGTATTTTAGCATCGCACATAAATTCCGGTAATTAAAAATGAATTGGTGCCTGCTCTGCTGATTAAATGTTTGATATAAACAATTAAACTACAGAACAGGACTTTATATTTTAAGCATTAATAATCAATTATTGTTAATGGGCTTGCGGCTTCCTATTTTGCGCATAGTGTATTAACAACAACAAAGAAATACGTTATTTAGAATAAATCCAAATAAAAATAAATAAAACTCCCAAAAGCATTCAGAATTAATTACTTTAAGTTTATTTTTTTTAATATAAGACCTATTATATCCCTAAAATTTGTGTAGCATTGCTGTTGTTTAGAATGATTATTGATTGAAAAAGATCTTCGCCATTGTAATGTTAGTTACCCACATGCTCAATTTGCTGGGATACATGGCGCTTAATCAATATTTTTTTAACAGATCAAACAAAGTAATTGCCCGGCAAATTGCCAGGGGTAAATATGATACGCGCGATCTCATTGAAATTAAGATCGGCCAAAACCTACCCTTTATACATGATTGGGACAGCTATGTGAATGTTTCGGGGCAGTTACAGTTGGATGGTGTTTCGTACAACTATGTAAAACTAAGGGTTACCCGCGATACGCTGTATGTGCAGTGCATCCCCAACTATGAAACTACCAGGTTGCTGAATGAAAATGTGATCTGCGCTAAAAAGCTATATAGTAAACCTATCAGCAAACGCACACATGAATCATCAGAAAAAAAATTGGGTAGCGACGCTAAATATAATTACCCTGAAATTTCATACGCTTTTATAAAACCGGCAGAGCCTATTCAGCCTCCCGGCACATTTATCTATATCAGTATGCCTGACGCTGTTGTATCTGTCGGCGGTCGGCCTCCGGAAATGGCGCTTGCCTAAATTATATCCGGTAATTAACTTGTTCCCTCAATCTTGATGACTTGTATTGATATGCCTGCAATACGCTGCGCGTATGCATTGCCCGTTCATCATTATTGTGCCTGAGCAGCATCCCCCAAAATCTTTTTATTTGAATAAATGAATCCCCTTTATAAAATCTCAATACCCGTGCTATTTATATGTTGCGCGGGCTTTGCCCGGGCACAGCATAAAAGCGTTAAAGATACCCTGCAACTTGACAGTGTTATTATTAAAGAAAGCAGGCCAAAACATTTGCCCAATGTATCCGGTACCAACATTTTTGCCGGAAAAAAAACCTTTGATATTTTTCTTGACGCCGGAAAAGCAAACTTGGCTAATAATAATGCCCGTATGACCTTTGCAAAAATTCCCGGCGTTAACATCTGGGAGATGGACGGTGCCGGTTTACAGCTCAATATCGGTACCCGGGGTACGGACACCCACCGCTCTATCGAAACCAACATCAGGCAAAATGGCTATAATACCAACTCGGATATGTTTGGCTATCCCGAAAATCATTATAATGTGCCATTCCAGGCGGTAAGCGAAATTCAGATAGTGCGCGGTTCGGCGGCATTACAATTTGGCAGCCAGTTTGGCGGCATGGTTAACTTCAAACTTAAAGAAGGCGATAGCACTAAGGTGCTGGGTTTTGAAAGCGAACAATCGGCCGGCTCAAACAGGTTTTTCAATTCGTATAACGCCATTGGCGGCAAAGCGGGCAAGGTTAGTTATTATGCTTTTTACAGCGCCCGCACCGGCGATGGCTGGCGGCCTGATGCCGCTTTTAACTCCCGCGCTTACTACGCCAGCCTCAAATACCAGTTTAATGATCAGGGTAGCATCGCTTTCCAGTTTTCAAGATCAGACTACAGGCAGCAAATAGCCGGTGGTTTAACCGACGCACAATTTGAAGCAAACAATCGTCAGTCGACCCGTGCGCGTAATTTTTTTAATCCTGAAATTAATGTCCCGGCATTGTTGTTCAATTACCGGTTTGATAAAAATACCAGGCTGGAAGTTACCTCGCATGTACTGTTTGGTCAGCGTAATAGTGTGCAGTTCATTAACACGGCCAATATACCTGATACAGTTAATACAAGTTTGAAAACGTTTAATCCGCGCCAGGTCGACCGTGATTATTATGCCGGTTTCACTACCGAAGCCCGCTTGCTGCATACGTACAAACTCGGTAATCTCAGCAGCTCGTTTACCGCAGGTATAAGGTATTTTGAAGAAACTACCAAACGTAAGCAAAAAGGCACAGGCACGGCAGCATCTGATTTTGACCTGCGCCTGGTTAAAGATTATGGCATCGACCTGAGATTGCATACTTTAAACTATGCAGCCTTTGCCGAAAATATGTTCCAGGTAACGCGGGCATTTACAGTTACCCCCGGTGTGCGTTTTGAGCAGATCAATACCACTACTTCGGGTGTTATTGTAAACCGTACGGTGCCTGTAAGCTATAAGGATAATCGCAACTTTCCGCTGTTTGGTACTGGTTTGCAATACCAGTTTGCCGGCGGAAACCAGCTTTACGGTAATATTTCACAGGCTTACCGCCCTTATATTTATGCTGCCGTTACCCCGGCAGATCAGTTGACCATTATCGATCCGAACATCAAGGACAGCAAAGGTTATGATGCCGACCTGGGTTACCGCGGCCATATCAGCACAGTATTTAGTTTTGATGTTAATGCTTTTTACGTTTACTACGGAAACAGGGCAGGTACATTAACCCAAACTGATGCCAATAACGTAACCCATCTTTACATGACCAACATTGGTAATGGCGTGGCTAAAGGTATTGAGGCCTTTACCGAAGTTTCGCTGATCCGCCCGTTTGATAAATCTTCGGTGAGTGATCTCCGTGTGTTCAATTCGCTATCGTACACGCATGGTCGTTACACCAGTGGTTCTATCAATCAAAATGGTAAAAATGTAAGTTTGAAGGATAACAACCTGGAAGGCACTCCCGATTGGATAGACCGTGCAGGTTTAACGTTTTTAAGCGGCCATGTAAGCAGCACACTGCAATACAGCTATGTAGGGAAAAGCTTTAGTGATGCCAATAATACTACTTTTAATGCCACAGGCGCTACCGGCATAGTGCCCGCGTATCATTTGTTCGACTGGGCTTTCAATTATGGTTTTCTAAAAAACTACCATCTCACAGCCAGTGTGAACAACTTATTTAACGCTAAATATTTTACACGCCGTATTAACATGTACCCCGGACCGGGCATTTTACCGGCCGACGGGCGTACGTTTAATATTGGGTTTGGCGTGAAAATATAGCCCGGGCTCCAAAACCTCTCAAGAGAGGGGGAGTGCTTAAAGTGTTCAACGGCATTTCTTCAAAAGTCCTCTTCTTTTGGAGCGGATTTAGGTGAGGCCTAACAAAACGGCCCTTCAAATTAATGGAGGGCCGTTTTATTTATACTGATAAGGATTACTTACTTGATATGCTTTTTTACGATCTCTGAAAGTGATGTCAGATCAAATGGCTTGGCCAGGTACCCATCGGCGTTACCGGCTTTGGCAATTTCTTTGATATTGCTCACGGCCGAAATAATGATCACGGGGATGTGGCTGGTAGCCGGATTGTCTTTTATGCTTTTACTTAGCTGTTGCCCGTTGGCGTCACTGCTCCAATCGGTAAGCCAGTTATCAAGCAAAATAAGGTCGGGGTTAATAGTAGTCAGGGTACGCAGGATTCGGGCATTGTCGGATTGTATTACTTCGTAACCTTCTTCCTCCAATACATACACCACGGTATCGCGAATATCTTTATCGTCCTCTATAACTAAAACCTTTTTGGCCATAAACTTGATTGCTTTATACTTTATTAAAGCAGCTTCTTTTTGAAGCTGCTGTGTTTAAGTACATAACAAACAAATACCCGGTATTTGTTTTAGTTATAGTATTAAATAAAAAAATATATTATTTAATTAAATGTTAACCCGCAACGGTATTATAGCATGCCCGGCAGCGGGGCTCATAGCTTTCCTTCTCGCCTAATAATATTTTTGAATTATCATGTACCAGGCGGTACGAGTATTGGGCCGGGTTGCCGCACCTTACGCAAACGGCCTGCAGCTTGGTTACCGATTCGGCAATGGCCATAATGTTGGGCATTGAGCCAAATGGCCGGCCCTTAAAATCCATATCCAAACCGGCTACAATTACGCGTACGCCGCGGTTGGCCAGTACGGTACATACCTCGGGGAGTTCATCGTCAAAAAATTGCGCTTCATCAACACCTATTACATGGGCATCGCTGGCCAGCAGTAAAATAGCCGAAGCGCTATCAACCGGGGTAGAAGTTATTTTGCTGGCATTGTGCGAAATGATGGCATCCTCGCCATAACGGGTATCGGCTTTAGGGCTAAAAATCTCAACCTTAAGCTTGGCAATGCGGGCACGGTTAAGCCTCCTGATCAGCTCTTCGGTTTTGCCCGAGAACATTGATCCGCAGATAACCTCAATACTGCCGCCTACTTCGCTTTTACGCCTGAAAACCTCTTCGTGATATACCATTTATGACTTTTATAGTCGGCAAATATCAGAATTTAATCCTATTTTTGGTAAGCATTTTCCTAACATTGAGGCCATGAAGCAAATGGATGTATTTAAAAAGATAGGTGGGATTTTAAAAGAGCTTAATGATCAATACGACTACCTTGCAGCTGATCCCAGCGAACTTAACGAGCTTGAATTAGAACTTTTTGTAGCCAATGCCCATTTTTTAAAAGACCATGCCGAAATACTGCGCCGCATCAACGAGCGCGCGGCAGCTCCTGCACTGCTTGCAGAAAAAAACCAGCCTGCAGCTGAAGAACATACACCGGTGACCCTGGTGTTGCCTCCCGCTCCGGTGCCGGCAACACCTCCGCCTGCAAAGGAGGAAGCTTTGCATGAGCAGCGCTTTTTTGAACCGGTAGTACAACAGCACGTCCCTGTGCCGGTTGATAAGATAGAACTTACCAGCGATGCTGAACCACCGGCCCCGGTGCCGTTTAACCCGGTAAAAATAGAAGTGATCAACCCCGCGCCCGAAATAAAGGAAACACCCGAACCGCAAATAAATATCGCTGCCGAAAAAGATACAGATACTTATTCATTTCAACAGGAAATTCCTGAAGGAAGCAGCTTTGAACTAAATTTAAACGAGGCTGATACCTGGGATGATGAAGCTGACAGGTTTGAGCAGGAAGAGCTGATTGGTGAACTTCCCGAAAAGCCGGTGGAAGTAATACCCATAGCCGAACAGCCAAAGCCCGTGCCGGTAATTGAGCCCGTAAAACCCGCAGCAGAGCCTGTTGTTGCTACAGCTCCTTCGGCAGATACAGGTAGCAGCCAGCAGGTACTGACCTTTAATCAAAGGATGATGGCCCAAAAGGCCGAGAAAGCGAACAACGCGGCAAGTACCACTGCCGAACTGCCGGTTACCGATCTTAAATCGGCCATAAACCTGAATGATAAGCTGCTTTATATAAAAGATCTGTTTAATGGTTACAGCCTGGCCTATAGTGAAGCTATTGAGATAGTAAACCGTTTTAACACCTTTGAAGAAGCCGAACGCTTCCTGAAAACAAACTACGTAGTTAAAAACAACTGGGAAAGTAAAGCATCAACAGCCGATAAGTTTTATGCTTTGTTACGACGGAGATATCCTGCTTCGTAGCGGTTTAGGTCATAGTTGATGTTTCATGGTGAAGACGATTTTAGAGGTGCCCCAACTTTCTGACTTACGACTTCTGACTAAAATTATCAAACATTTGATTTCCTGTTTGAATCGAGTTTGATAAGCGTGAACAGGAGCATGGTAAAGCTTAACAGCGACGAGCCTCCATAGCTGATGAACGGTAAAGGGATACCAATAACGGGCACTACGCCAATGGTCATACCGATATTGATCACTACGTGAAAAAACAGCACTGAAGCTACACCGTAACCGTAAATACGCGTAAAAGGCGATCGCTGCCGTTCGGCAATGAGAATTACCCGTAATATCAGGAACATGAAAAGGCTTATTACCGTTAATGAACCTGCAAAGCCCCATTCTTCGCCGACGGTGCAGAAAATAAAGTCGGTACTTTGCTCGGGTACAAACGAGTATTGGGTTTGTGTACCATGTAAATAGCCTTTACCCCACATTTTTCCGGAGCCTATAGCTATTTTCGACTGGTTTACATTATAACCTTTTCCCTTTAAATCGGTGGTGATACCCAGTAGTATGTTAATACGCTCTGTTTGATGTTTCTTTAAAACGTGGGTATAAATAAACTTTACACTGAATATAAACGCTATCGAGATTGCAAGGCCGATGATCACGGTTTTGATGAGCTGCCTGTTACGCTTAAATAAAAAGATAATGAAAGCGGTTATTACAGCCAGGATCAGGATAATATACAGCGGATTGTATAATAGCGATGTAACGAAAAGGGTGATGAACAATCCCGCTATCACCAGGAAATAAGGAGAAAGCCCTTCGCGGTATAAAACAAATATCAAAGAGCAAAATACCAGTGTGGAACCGGTATCGGGTTGCAGCATGATCAGCAACATCGGGAACCCGATAATCACGGCGGCCGTTAAAAATGATTTGGGTTCGGTAACCCGGATGTTGGTGCCGCTTAAATATCGCGCAAGCAATAAACAGGTTGCAAACTTGGCAAACTCCGAAGGCTGCAGCCGGAAACCGCCGCCCATGTTGATCCAGGCCTGGTTGCCGCCCACATTTCGGCCTATCACCAGCACCAGTATCAGCAGCAAAACTATTACTACATAAAATGCCGGAGCCAGGGCTGCAATGAACCGGCTTTCGAGCAGCAAGATAACAATACCTACAACTACAGATACGCAAATAAAGATGAACTGCTTACCGTAATTGGTAGAGGCATCAACTATGCTGGGGTGATTGACGTCAAAAACTGCAGCATGAATATTGAACCAGCCAATGGTGCAAAGTACCAGGTACAAAAAAACTGTAAGCCAATCTACATTGAAGAAGAAACTCCGCTGCTGAGTGCTCATGACTTGCCCGGCCTCCCGCCCGTTAATGATTTAATCCAGTTCGCCGGTTTATTGTTATAAGCTGATTCGCGCCTTTCTTTTTTTATTGAATCGGCCTTGAATTTTTTTACTGAATCAGCTTTGAATTTTTTGATAGAATCAACCTTTGCCGCCCTGATACTGTCACGCCTGCGTTCTTTTTGCAGGTCTTGAGCATACAGGCTAAGATCGGGCAGGCGGTTTGCATTTGCATAATAATCAACTGTAATTCCCGATTCGCGCGGGCTGATCTTACCTTTTAGATATTTTTCAACTATAAAGCTTGCAATAGGAGCGGCCCAATGCGCACCCTCGCCCGAGTTTTCAACTACAACAGCAATCGCTATCTTAGGATTATCTCGAGGAGCGAAAGCTACAAATACTGAGTTATCCTCGCCATGCGGATTTTGCGCGGTACCGGTTTTACCGCACATAATAATATCGGGTATCTTTGATCTGCGGGCTGTACCGTTTTCAACTACCGCCTGCATCCCGTTAATCACAGGTTCAAAATATCCCGAATCTATCCCAACGTAGTTTTTTTCAACGTATTCTTTTTTAATTACGTTTTTGGTACCTATAGCTTTAATTAAATGCGGTTTATAATAAAACCCGCGATTGGCAATAGTACACTCCAGGTTAGCCATTTGCAATGGGGTTGCCAAAAGCTCGCCCTGGCCAATAGCCAATGAAATGATGGTGCTTGAACGCCAGCCGCCTTTGCGATAAACGTTGTCGTAATGCAAAGGTGTGGGTACGTTGCCCCGGCTTTCGGCAGGCATGTCAAGATCTAATCTGGCACCGAGGCCAAATTTCATCACATTGGCCCGCCATGCTGCAAAATTGGCTTCAGTCCGTTTCACGCCGTACCGGTCAACAATACGCTGAAATACCATCGAAAAATAACCGTTACATGATTCGGCCACCGCCCGGCTCATGTTTACCGAACCATGTGCTTCGCCTTTATTACACGGGACCAACCTGTTGCCCGCCCGGTAGTGCCCGGTGCAATAGTAGGTTTCGCCCGGGTTAACGATGCCCTCCTGCAGCGCGATAAGGGCACTTAATGGTTTAAATGATGAGCCGGGAGGATATTGCGCCTGGATAGGCCTGATGAAAAATGGCTTATACGGGTTATTGTACATTTTGGCAAGGTTATTACCGCGCTGACGGCCTACCATGAGGTTAGGATCGTAAGTAGGGCTGCTCACATAACATAGGATCTCGCCCGATGATGGCTCTATGGCCACAATACTGCCCAGTTTGTTTTGCATCAGTTTTTCACCGAGCCTTTGCAGGTCAACATCTAACGACGAGGTCAGACGTTCGCCCGAACGGGGTACGGTATCAAGCGCGCCATTGGCAAATGAACCCTTGGGTACCCCGTGCGAATCAACCATTTGTACCTGTACGCCGCGTTGACCGCGCAGCACATTTTCGTATGCCTTTTCAACGCCGGTAACGCCGATGTAATCGCCAAGGCGGTAATATCCGTTTGAGCGTTTGATATCCCTGTCGGTGACCTCGCCAATAAAACCTAAAAACTGTGCGGCTACCGAGTCGGGATAAGTGCGTATGGTGCGGGGCACTATAGCGAAGCCCGGAAACTCAAACAGCTTTTCCTGCAATGAAGCATACAACTGAACAGAAAGTTGTTTTTCAAATACGGATGCTGTATTGGGCGATTGTTTTTTAGCCTTGGTAAAGCGTTTGTCGAAACCCTCTTTGTCGATACCTATCATTTTGCAAAACAACAGGGTATCAAAAGGTTTTACTTCCTTGGGGTTAACGGTAACATCATAAATGGGTTCGTTTTGTACAAGGATCTTGCCGTTACGGTCGAGTATAGGCCCGCGGGCAGGGTAAAGGATGGTAGTACGCCTTACGTTACTGTTGGCATAGATCTCGTACTTATCATCAACTATCTGGATATAGTACAGCCTTCCCAGCAGGGCTAATATGATAGCTATAAAAATACCGGTAACAACGTAGCGGCGTTCAAAAAACTTATTCATTTACGTTCTTTCCTTCTGAAAAATAGCAGGCCCGAAATTAGTATTAAAAATACGGTAAACAATGAACTCAAAACAACACGGCTTAGTGTGTATTGTATTTCAGAAAAACTAAAAACCTCTAAATTAAGCAGGAAAAAGTGGTGGAATAAAGTAAGTATCAATACATAAGTAAAAAACCACCTAAAACCCATGATACTCAAAGTAGGTTCGGGCTCGTTATCAAAGCCATCCTTTTGTACCGTGATGCTGATGAAAAGTACACGTACCAATGCCAGCACAACGCAGGCCGCAGCATGAAGCCCCGGTGTATCATAAAATGCATCAATAGTGAGGCCTGTCAGGAACGAGAGTACAAACAGCAGCAGATTAGGTACTTCAAAGGGAAGCAACAAAATGAAAAGGATATAGAAATAAGGGGTGGCAAGATTATAAAACGTTATGTTTTTTAACAGGAAAACCTGCATAAAAACCAAAACTATAAACCTAACAAGGTTAACAAGGATAGTCCTACTCATTTTTGTTTTGTACGGCCTCCAGTACCGTTTGTTCACCGGCAAATTTGTTATTTACCACGTAAACGTATTGAAGCTTTGTAAAATCAACAGCTAAGGCTACCTCAACGTTGATGAGTAAACCGCCGCCTTTGGCATGCAGGTTGGTAACTTTGCCAAACGGTATGCCGGTTGGGAAAAGCGAGTAGCCCGAGGTAACCACCGTATCGCCAATTTTGGGCTGAGCATTATTCTGGATATCTATCAATACCCCCCTGTGCGGATCAAGATCGTTACCCCATACAAACGAGCCTATATCTTTAGTACCTGCAAGCATGGCGCTAAACCGAGTGTTTTTATGCAAAACCGATTGTATAATAGCTAAATGCTCGGTTACGGCAATAACCTGCCCCACAACGCCTGTACCTGTTATTACACCCATATCTTTTTGGATCCCATCCCTGCTGCCCCGGTTAATAGTAATGTAGTTGCTGCGTTTATTGAATGAATTATTGATTACCTTGGCTACAATATAAGTATATTGTTGTTTGTAAACGGTATCATTAACCTTGTGTTTTTCAACAGTATCAACATACATAGAAGCTTTGAGCTGGCCGCGAAGTTTGGCATTTTCGCGGGCAAGGCTATCGTTGGTTTCTTTTAATGACAGGTATTCTTTTAAAGCATCAACCTGGCTGTACAAGGTACCGGTTACTTTATTGGTTGAGTTAATAAAAGACGCTTTTTGAAACGAGTTGTATTTGATATATATAAGCAGCGAACTAATCTCAAAAATCAGGAATAAAAAAAACGCGTTATACTTAGTTATAAATATCCAAAGGTTACGCATTGTTGGAGATTAGTTAATTGGAGATCAGAGATTAGTTGTCTATAGCAAAATTAGAAATTAGGAATCGGAGATAAGTATTTTAATAATAACTAATCTCTAATCCCTAACCTCTAATCACTAACTCAGTTACTGCATTAAAAATTTAAAATTGCCAATGTTTTTAAGGGCGGTGCCGGTTCCGCGTACTACGGCGCGAAGAGGGTCTTCGGCAACGTGAACGGGTAGTTTGGTTTTGGCAGCTACGCGCTTATCCAAACCGCGCAATAAAGCACCCCCACCAGTTAAGTAGATGCCGGTTTGATAAATATCGGCCGAAAGCTCGGGAGGGGTAATTTCCAACGCTTTTAATATCGCTTCCTCAATTTTTGAAATTGATTTATCAAGGCAATGTGCAATTTCGGTGTATGATACCATGATTTGTTTTGGTACACCGGTCATAAGGTCACGGCCTTGTACTGCAAAGTCGCCCGGCGGCTCGCTTAGTTCAGGAAGCGCGGCGCCAACCTCAATTTTAATTTTTTCGGCAGTACGGTCGCCAATCATGATGTTATGCTGACGGCGGATATATTGAACGATATCCGAGTCGAAGTTGTCTCCCGCTACGCGGATCGACTGGTCGCACACGATACCCGATAAAGCGATAACGGCAATTTCGGTTGTACCACCACCAATATCGATGATCATGTTGCCCATAGGCTCCTCAACGTCGATACCGATACCTACGGCGGCTGCCATTGGCTCGTGGATCAGGTAAACCTCCTTGGCGCCGGCAATCTCGGCCGAGTCGCGCACGGCACGTTTCTCTACCTCGGTAATGCCCGATGGGATACAGATCACCATACGCAATGACGGAAAGAACCATCCTTTGCCCTGGTTGATCATTTTGATCATCCCGCGGATCATGTGCTCGGCAGCGTTAAAGTCGGCAATTACACCATCCTTAAGCGGGCGCACGGTACGGATATTATCGTGCGTTTTACCTTCCATTTGCATGGCCTGGCGCCCGATAGCGATCACTTTATTGGTTGTTCTGTCGAACGCCACGATCGAGGGTTCGTCAACAACAACTTTGTCGTTATGTATAATGAGGGTATTTGCTGTACCTAAATCGATAGCAATTTCTTGTGTAAAAAAGTTAAATAAACCCATCTGGTATTTCTTTCAGTATGTTATGCAAAGTTTATAAAAATACGCTTAAATAGTTTAGCATTTTGCAAACTTAAGCGTTAAAAAATCACATTTATTGTGTTGGGGTTGGGTTGATAGAGCTTATTTATTAGATGGTTGACCGGATTTACAGGTAAATTAAGTTAAAACAGGTTAAAAACATTTTTCCTTTTCACCAAATCAATCTCTACTCTTCAATCAAACGTTTTTAACCTAATAAACTACTCACCAAATCAACCCGGTCAACCTTAAATGTTAGTGTTTAAAGTGACGTACGCCGGTAGTAACCATAGCCAGGCCTTTTTCATTGCACATGGCAACCGAAAGCTTGTCATTAATTGATCCGCCCGGTTGCAAAATGGCGGTGATCCCGGCTTCGGCAGCCAGTTCGGCACAATCAGGGAAGGGGAAGAAAGCGTCGGACGCCATTACAGCACCGTTCAGATCGAAACCAAAGCTTTGAGCTTTAATAATGGCTTGCTTAAGTGCATCAACCCTTGATGTTTGACCAACGCCACTCGCCATTAGCTGGTTATTTTTAGCAAACACAATGGTGTTTGATTTGGTATGCTTCACAATTTTATTAGCGAAGAACAGGTCTTTCAATTCGGCCTCGGTAGGTGCTTTTTCGGTAACGGTTGTCATTTGGGCCGGGCCTTCAATTACCGCGTCCTTATCCTGCTCAATTACGCCATTCAATAAAGTTTTGAAATGCTTAACAGGCAGTTCAACCGGCTGGCGAACCAACAGGATGCGGTTCTTTTTGCCTGATAGGATCTTTACGGCTTCATCAGTGAAAGCAGGCGCGATCAATACTTCATAAAATATCTTGTCGATCTCAGTAGCTGTTTCAGCGTCAATTTCGGCATTGGCAATAATTACACCACCAAAGGCAGATACCGGGTCGCAAGCCAAAGCATCGATCCATGCTTCTTTAATAAATGAACGTGAAGCTACACCGCAGGCATTGGTGTGCTTAAGGATAGCGATAGTAGGCTCGGTAAACTCATCAATAATAGCAACGGCAGCATCAACATCAACCAGGTTGTTGTATGAAAGCTCTTTGCCGTTCAGTTTGTTGAACATGGCATCAAGGTTACCATAAAAAGTTCCTTTTTGGTGAGGGTTTTCGCCGTAACGCAGAACCTGGCTGGTTTGGATACTTTGTTTAAATACCGGGAGTGGTTCAGCCTCGTTAAAGTAGTTGAAAATATGTGTATCGTAGTTTGACGATATGTTGAATGCTTTTTGAGCGAATGAACGGCGCTGATCAATTGTGGTAGCACCATCCTGCGTTTTCAGGATATTTTCCAGGCCGGCGTAGTCATCTTTTGAAGCTACGATCACTACATCTTTAAAGTTTTTTGCAGCTGCGCGGATCAAAGAGATCCCACCGATATCGATCTTTTCGATCACATCTTCGGCACCAGCGCCTGATTGTACAGTTTCTTCAAAGGGGTACAGGTCAACAATTACCAAATCAATTTCAGGAATTTCATATTGCTCTAATTGCTGTTTATCTCCATCAAAACTCCTGCGGGCCAAAATACCACCGAAAACCTTAGGGTGCAGGGTTTTAACACGGCCACCAAGGATTGAAGGGTAAGAGGTAAGGTCCTCAACCGGGATCACATTTACCCCTAAATTGCGGATAAAAGTTTCGGTACCTCCGGTTGAATAGATATTTACACCAAGGCGGTTTAACTCATGAATGATGGGCTCTAAATTATCTTTGTAATAAACAGAAATTAAAGCATTTTTTATTTGAACTGACTGGCTCATGTACACACTGTTTTTTGAGCCGCAAAGGTAGTGATATTTAGTTAATTGGAGGTTGGTTAATTAGAGATTAGTTATTAGCATAGGATCGGTATTTATCCACATCAAAATTTTATAGCAAGCGATATTTAATGTGTATTACCGTGCGTTCGATAGGTTAATTGTTGAGGTATTCATAAATAATTGGTAACTTAGTATATGATTACGGTGATCATTCAATCAAATTCGGAAAAAAAGACCCGCTTGTTGATGCAGTTGGCTGAAGAGCTTGGTCTTTCTGCGCAAACACAAGAAGTTAAGGATTTGGATACAATTGACGTCGCGAGGGGGATTGGAAGAAAAGCAACAAACGAAGAGCTGATTAATTATTTAAATAAAGATCTTGATGAAGAAGCTATCCCGTTAGATAAAGCTTTTTCTAAATATACTCAATAAGCCCATCCTGTATTTTGAACGTTACTATTAAGCCTAAGGCATTAAAGGTTATTGATGCGATTGTTGATTTTGTAGAATCGAAAAATACACCGGGAAGCGGTGCAAGATTTGCTTTGAAATTCAAGACAGCTATCAAAAGATTAGCTGTACCCGGAGTACAGCATTCCATTTGTAACCATCAGGTTTTAGCTGCTTTCAAATATTCTTGCAGTCATTTCAATGACTGGGTTATAGCCTTTAAAATTGTTGATGGTGAATTGACTGTTTACGAAATTATACACGGGTCATTGTTGTTTTAATAACCCATAAAAGGACTTAGATACCCCCCCTAATCACTAAGCAACTCAGCTCTTCATTTTCTTTAAAAGCGCTTCAACAACTTTCGGGAAATGGTTATGCTCAAGTTGCTGGCCTTTAAATTTTACGATTTCAAGCGTATCGCCAGGTTCTATTTTGAATTTTGATTGATGGATGATCTCGCCTTCGTCAAAGTTTTCGTTAACGAAGTGAATGGTGATGCCGCTTTCCTCTTCTTTATCTTCTAATATTTTGCGGTGTACGTTATCACCGTACATGCCTTTGCCGCCATATTTGGGTAACAGGGCAGGATGCAGATTAATAATCTTATTGGGGAATGCTTTTAATAATGATTGGGGCACAAGCCATAAAAAGCCGGCAAGTACAATCAGATCAACCTGTAAATTTTTAAGCAGGCGGATAACGCCGTCGGTTTCATAAAACTCATGGCGACTAAAAATATGTGAGGGCACTTCAAAGTTATCAGCACGCTGCAAAACGTAAGCTTGCGGGTTATTGGTAAGTATCAGCACAACTTCGGCATCGGCATTGCGTTTAAAATGCTCCATTAACTTTTGGGCGTTCGAGCCGGAACCTGAAGCGAAAATGGCAATTCTTTTTTTCATCGATAATATCTCTTTCAACGAAGATGAAGCTACAATAGTTTCATCGGGCTGATTGTTTACTTGGCATTGAAACTATTATAATAAAACCATTTTTACAATTAAAAATATTGAAACTATTGGGTGGCAGTTACTTTTTGCCTGATAAACCCGTAGCGCATAATGCGTCGTTTTTTTGTTGCCGAATAGTTTGGTTCAACATCTCCTGTTTCTAATACCAGCGAATAATTACCCAGGGTAACTATTTTAGTGTTTTCAAATGGCTTTGAGGTACCGCCCGATGCTTTGGTGGTATCTTTACAAACCAAATCTGAAGTTAAAAATAATTTATTTGCAGTAAGCGACCAGCGGCCCTTCGCAGTATCTGATCTGCATTGAAAATTAGTGTAGCTGCAGGAATTGTCGGCATTGAAGGTAAAAAGCTGGGTATCCTCGCAAGTTTGGTTTAAGGTATCTAAAGACACCTGGGCATCACCAACATAATTAGTAACGGTTATAGAGGCCAATTGCCAGTTACCTGCTAATAATCCGGGTATATGGCTTAAGTTATCTTTCTTGCATGAATTAACAATCAGTGCAATGCTTATTAAAAACAGGAAAAACAACAGCGGAGTTCTTTTCATTTATTAAAGGCAAAATTATAAAATATGGTTGATTACCTTGCATCAGCATACTGTAATAAACGCTATAAATTAAATTTATTTCAAAACCTATGCGCGTTCCGTACCAAAAACTTGAAGCCGAATTTGAAAGGGTACTATTAAGTATTGATCTGCCGCTTGCAAAAGCCCGGCAATGCGCAGGCATTTTTGCCGCCAACAGCAGGGACGGGGTTTACAGTCATGGCCTTAACCGGTTTCCTGCTTTTGTGCAAACTGTAAAGGAAGGCCTGTTTAAACCGAATGCGGAGGCTGTAATGGTAAACAGCCTGGGCGCTATTGAGCAATGGAGCGGCAATTTTGGTCTGGGCATGTTAAACGCAAACAGGTGCATGAGACGGGCTATTGAACTGGCCGGGGAGTACGGCATAGGCTGTGTGGCTATCAAAAATACCAACCACTGGATGCGTGGTGGCACTTATGGATTACAGGCGGCTGATGCCGGATTTATAGGCATCTGTTTTACAAACACCATTGCCAATCTGCCGCCCTGGGGTGGGCTTGACCCGCGGCTTGGTAATAATCCGTTGGTTATAGCGGTGCCGCGTAAGGGTGGGCATATCCTGCTGGACATGGCTATTTCACAATACTCGGTAGGTAAGCTAATGGAAAGCAAATCGCAAAATAAACGTTTGCCATTGCCCGGCGGCTATGATCAAGAAGGGAATTTAAGTACTGATGCCGATGCCATTTTGCAGTCAAAGCGGATGCTGCCCATTGGCTTTTGGAAAGGGTCGGGTTTATCGCTGATGCTTGATCTGCTGGCGACCTTATTAAGCGGCGGAAAATCTACCTCAAAAATCAGCGAACACGAAAAGGAGTGGGGCGTATCGCAAGTGTTTATCTGCCTGAAAACAGATACTGAGCAAAATGAGCGTTTGATAAATGAAATCCTGGGCTACACCAAAAGCAGCAATCCTGTTGATGGTGAACAGGTTTCATACCCTGGCGAAAATATGCTGAAAACCAGAGAACGGAATTTACGAGATGGGATACCTGTTAATGAGGAGATCTGGGAAAGGGTTTTGGCGATGTGAACCGATAGATTGACATCAATAGATTCACCCTACCATCATTCCCTCAAATTTTTCCCAAAAGCCATCGCGCGGTACGGGAGCGATAATAGCAACCGGTTCGTTTTTTACCGGGTGTACAAACGTAAGCTTGCGTGCATGCAGGCAAATGCTTTTACGCAGGCTGCCGCGGGGATAGCCATATTTATTATCGCCTACAATGGGGCAGCCGAGGGTTGAAAGCTGTACCCTGATCTGGTGCGGACGACCGGTTATCGGGTCTACCTCAATTAAATAATACCCGTTTAGTTCGCCAACTAATTTATAGCTCAGTTCAGATCGTAGGCTACCCTGAACTTCTCGGTCATGGGCTTTGGTTACATTTTTTTGCGAGTTTTTTACCAGCCAATGTACCAGGGTGCCTTCTTCGGGAAATGGTTTTTTGCGCACTACTGCATAATAGGTTTTATGCATTTCGCGGGCTTTAAACATTTTGTTGATCCGGTCGAGTGCTTTACTGGTTTTGGCAAACAGGATCACGCCGCTTACCGGTCTGTCCAGCCGGTGCACTACGCCTAAAAACGCACCGTTGGGCTTGCTGTATTTTTGGGCGATGTATTTTTTTACTTTTTCGTCCAATGGTTCATCGCCGGTTTCATCAACCTGTACAATGTCTCCTGCGCGTTTATTTATTGCAATAAGATGGTTGTCCTCATAAAGAACATCTTTATCGGTAATATCATTGCTGCTGTAATTAAATTCGGGACGGGCCATTGTGTTTGGTTAATGGTCGATAGTCCATGGTCCATGGCGGTTTAGCAATTTTTTTGCTATGGACTATCGACCATGGACTATGGACTTTTCTAATACTGTTCCTTCTCGTTAGGGAAACTGTTGCTTTTTACGTCGGAGTTGTAATTTTTGATCGCGTCGTGCATGATATCATACAGGTTGGAGTACTGGCGTAAAAAGCGGGGTTTAAAGCCTTTATTAATCCCCAGCATATCATGAATTACCAATACCTGGCCGTCACAATGCTGACCTGCGCCGATACCTATTGTTGGGATCTGCAGGCTATCGGATACCTCCTGGGCCAGTTTGGCCGGTATCTTTTCCAATACAATACCGAAACAGCCAAGCTCCTGTAGTTTAAGGGCATCATCACGCAGTTTTTGTGCCTCGGCTTCATGTTTGGCGCGTACAGTGTATGTTCCAAACTTGTATATGGATTGCGGTGTAAGGCCAAGGTGCCCCATTACCGGGATGCCGGCGGTTAAGATCCGGCTAACTGATTCGGCTATTTCAACCCCCCCTTCAATTTTAACGGCATGCGCTCCGGCTTCCTTCATAATGCGGATAGCTGAGTTCAGCGCTTCCTTTGAGTTACCTTGGTATGAACCAAAAGGCAGATCGACAACCACCAATGCGCGTTTGGCCGCACGTACTACAGATGATGCATGATAGATCATCTGGTCGAGCGTTATAGGCAGCGTAGTTTCGTGGCCGGCCATCACATTGGAGGCCGAATCACCAACAAGGATGATATCAGTCCCGGCATCGTCAACTATGGTAGCCATCGAATAGTCATATGCAGTAAGCATAGAGATCTTTTCGCCACGAACCTTCATCTCCTGGATGGTGTTGGTGGTGATACGCTTTATTTCTTTATTTACAGACATTGATAAATGTGTTATCGCAATGCAAAGGTAAGCATGATTTCGGATTTTGGAATTTCGATTTCGGATGTGAGATTTTTTGATTTCGGATTTCGGAATTTCGATTTCGGATTTTTCTATTTTTTGATTTATTATTTTGATTGGCAGGGAGCATATTCATTACTAATAAATCCGAAATCTCACATTCGAAACCCGAAATCAAAATAAATCCGAAATCTCACATTCGAAATCCGAAATTATTTTCTACTTTTGCGCCGTGAATCCGGAAGTTCCTTACTTCATTATTTCTATCAGTTTTCACGGGGCTTTGAACCAGGCAATCCGATCATTTAACCCTTTCAATTTTTTTAAGCGATGAATTATTTCACCAAATTACCGGCTATATTGCTGCTTGCCGACGGCACTGTTTTTTACGGTAAAGCTGCGGGCAAAATGGGTACTACCACCGGCGAGATTTGTTTTAATACCGGTATGACCGGCTACCAGGAAATTTTTACCGACCCTTCATACTTTGGGCAAATTATGGTAACCACCAATGCGCACATTGGTAACTACGGTATTGCTAATGAAGAGGTGGAATCGGGTAGGATCCAGATTGCAGGTCTTGTTTGTAAAAATTATAACATTGCCTACAGCCGTAAACAGGCCGATGAATCGATACAGGATTATTTCCAGGAGCAAAATATTGTAGGTATTTCTGATATCGATACCCGTCAGCTTGTTCGTCACATTCGTGATAAAGGCGCTATGAACGCAATCATCTCTTCAGAAATATTGGATCTGGATGAGTTGAAAGCAAAGCTTGACCTGGTACCTTCAATGGATGGCCTTGAACTTTCATCACAGGTAACAACTACCGAAACTTATACTTTTGGCAGCGAGGATGCTCCTTACCGTGTAGCGGTACTTGATCTTGGTGTAAAGAAAAACATCCTTCGCAATTTTGATTCGCGCGAGGTTTACGCCAAAGTGTTCCCGGCAAAAACAACCTACGCCGAAATGGAAAAAGATTTTGCTCCAACAGGTTACTTCATCTCAAATGGCCCCGGCGACCCCGCTGCTATGCCTTACGCAGTTGAAACTGTAAAGGAAATTTTAGCTGCCGACAAGCCGATGTTTGGGATTTGCTTAGGCCACCAGTTGCTGGCTTTGGCTAACGATATCCCAACTCAAAAAATGTTTAACGGTCACCGTGGCTTAAACCACCCGGTAAAAAATATCATTATTAACCATTGCGAGGTTACTTCACAAAACCACGGTTTTGGTGTAGTGCCGGAAGCTGTACGCGCTTCGGATAAGGTAGAGATCACCCACGTTAACTTGAACGATCATTCTATCGAAGGTATTCGTGTAAAAGGCAAAAAAGCTTTCTCGGTACAATATCACCCGGAATCGTCACCTGGCCCGCATGATTCAAGGTATTTGTTTGATGACTTTATCAAATTGATGAAATAAATTTTGATTTACAGATGCGCAGATTTTAAATGTGCAGATGTTCAAAAGCCTTTCAATTTAGTTTGGAAGGCTTTTTTATTTTTCATAATTCATTTCTAACTTAGTTATTATATCCGCCTGAATTATGAAGAAATCCATTAATCTGCTCCTTACAGCAGAAGAGAAAGCTATTCTCCGGGCTCAAAAAACCAAGATTGCCGATCTCGTTACCTTCGCCCCAGATGAAGTTGCAATGATATTAAATGCAGATGCCGAACGCGCCAGGGAGATAAATGCATTGATTGAATTTCAAAGTATCCCATCATTAGGGATCAATTTTGCGACTGAGCTGATACAGCAAGGCTATTATTCTTTAGAACAATTAAAAGGCAAAGACCCTGTTGAACTGTTTAACGCGTTTGAGCGGCACGTAGGCGCCTGGGCCGATCCATGTGTGGAGGATTCATACCGATTGCTGGCAGATTATATTAAACATGGTGATACAGGTAAAAGCTGGTGGCATTTTACTGCAGAGCGAAAAGCTTACCGGGCAAAAAATGGTTTTCCTGAAAACAGGCCCGCTAAGGCATGGTATGAGCTGCCGCAATATCGTAAGGGGAAGGAGTTTGTTGGGAGTAAGTAATTGAGATGCATTGTATTCAAAAAAGATGTCATTGCGAGCGTAGCGCGGCAATCGCACGGAAGCTTAGCCGCTCTGTATAGCATGCGATTGCCACGTCGCTCCCGGCGCTTTACCCATGCGACTCCTCGCAATGACATCGTTTTTATGTAAAATCAAGCCCACAAAAAAACGCGAATGATTTTCTCATTCGCGTTTTTATTATAAAAACTCAGGCGGATATATCCTGGATTAGTTTAAGTATGATTGCAACAGGTTTGATTTTGAATTGTGACGTAAACGCATCAAAGCCTTGTCTTTCAACTGGCGAACACGCTCGCGCGTTAAATCAAATTTTTCACCTATTTCCTCTAATGAGTGAGGTGCATGGCCACCAAGGCCAAAGAATAACATCAGCACTTCACGGTCACGTTCGGCAAGGATACCTAACGAGCGTTTAATTTCCTGTGATAATGAATCAGCCATTACTTCAGTATCAGTTGCAGCATCAGAGCTGGCCAATACGTCAAGCAAGGTGTTTTCTTCACCCTGAATAAAAGGCGCGTCCATTGAAATCTGGCGACCAGCATTATTCATCGAATCGGCAATTTTATCAACCGAAATTTCCAGGTTATCTGCAAGTTCTTCGGGAGTTGGCTGCCTTTCATATTCTTGCTCCAGTTTTGAAGCTGCTTTGTGTATTTTACTCAATGAACCAATTTGGTTCAATGGTAAACGTACAATACGTGATTGCTCGGCAATGGCCGACAGGATTGACTGACGGATCCACCATACGGCATATGAAATAAATTTAAAGCCTTTGGTTTCGTCAAAGCGTTTTGCCGCTTTAATTAAACCAAGGTTTCCTTCGTTTATTAAGTCGCCCAGGGTAAGGCCCTGGTTTTGGTACTGCTTAGCAACCGATACCACAAAGCGAAGGTTTGTTTTTGTCAAACGTTCTAACGCTACCTGGTCGCCCTCACGGATCTTTTGCGCCAGGATCACTTCCTCCTCAGCTGTGATCAAATCTACCTTGCCAATATCATGCAGGTATTTTTCGAGCGATGCCGATTCGCGGTTAGTGATTGATTGGGATATTTTAAGTTGTCTCATTTTTTAATACAGATTATTAAGCTAAAAACGGTTCAATAAGATACATGTGCCGGGTTAAACAACCGGAGGTAAAACAGATTACATTAAACTTTGCTTCCTTCTTTATTTGTGAACCCGGGATAGTATTTATTTAAAACGAGGGTTTGCTACTGATATTATTGCTGTAAGGAGCGAGCGGTTTAAAAGTTTTTTAAATAATGTGCTAACCAATTAAATGTTTAATCAACATATTACCCTATAATGAACAGCACAAAGGTAAGCATTTATTTGCTATTATAGTGTCATTTAAACACCATGAAAATAAGGTTAATGTGAAGATTTTTGAACTTAAACTAATCTTGTTTAGGTTCGGGCGCTTGTTGGGTTTCATCTGTCTTCTGCTCATCATCATCTGTTTTTGTTTTTTTATGGTTTTTGTTCCACTTAATTTTTATTTTACCTTCATCGCCATCGGTGGCAAGTATATGTAAAACAATGCCTTTCATACGTTTTTTATTACGTTCGGTTTCATCTGCTATTTTGCTGTCATTCTTCGGGTTTCGTAGCGGTACATCAAGTGCAATGTTAGTACCCCGCGATAGCGAATAAGTGCCCTCAACGTCCATATTGAGCACGCTGGAGTTAATTTGCATCGGCGCAATTTTAATTTTATCGCCATCAAGATCAAACCGGGCTTTTAAATCGCCAAATGTTATGTTATCGAGATCGCGAAAAGGGAAGGCAAATTTGCCTACGCTTTTTATGGGCGCAAAGTTCACCAATGCACCATCGGTTAAATTAACCTGTGCAAATCCTTTTATTGATTTCGGTACCAGATCGCCGGTGTTTTTGATCCCGCCTTTAATATCAACCCTTGCCGAAAGAAAACCCCGCAAGTTATCGCTGGTAAAATCCTTGAGACCGAAGTTGTTAAACGATGCAAAGAAAGTATTAGTATTTACGTGGTTAATAGTTGTGCTAATTGCAAAATTATTGGTTGGCCCCTGCAGTACCAGGCCGCTTAAACTCAATGATCCTCCCGAACTTTTAAGGCTTACATTGCGCATTTTCATGGTATTGTCGGCCAGTAAAATATCGGCATTAACGTCTGTCGCCAAAAACTTTTTATAATATACTTTGGCTAAGCGCAGGTGAAGTTCGGCCTGCCCTTTATCAAAGGCGGTATTAAGTTGATTGGTGATTTTGGCATTGGACATCCTTTTGCCCGTTCCGCCGCTGCTTTTACTGCTTTCGTATCCGCGGTTGTTCAGGAAGCCTAAAAACTCGCCAAGATGTATCTGCGGACTGGTGATCTGCCATACAATCAAAATCTTTTGTGGATCGGTATAATACAGGTTGAGGAAATTGCTCACCTTACCCTGCATATACACTACGCTACTGCCATTTTGCAGGCGGATATTATTTATGTAAAGATCTTTATCGGTAAATTTTAAGGCAATGGAGTTGTTTTTGAATACGAGTCCACGGGGGAGGTAATTTACATCTGCATTTTTTATATCTACATTACCGGTAACGAAGGGTTTAGTGAATTTGAAATTTACAATATCGGCTTTATAGGCCAGTTTTAAATCAACAATGCCTTTGGTAAATTTCAGGCTTTCATCGCCAATAACCGGGTTAAGTTTGGTAACGGGAAAGCGCGATCTGAAAATCCCGGTGGCCACCGGTGTATTCAGGTTGTTGATAAATGCGGTATCAATAGTAAATGGAATATTCTTATAGCTGCCGTTAAAATGATAAAGCTTTATAACCGAGTTATCGTCATTTAAACCTTTGCCATTGATATAGTTATTACTGAATACACCATTAAAACTACAATTTTCAACAGTGCCCCCAAGGGTTTTCAATATGTTATCTTTTACTTTAGCCGTAACATAAATGGATGGATCGCCGCCGCCGCCAAAGCTTCCCTTCAGGTCGCAGGTAACATCAATTGGCTTTTTAAGATCGAACATTTTGAGGCTTTTGGTAATGTTGGCAGCCAGTAGGTTTGCAGCATCGTTCCACAAAATTTCATCCACTTTGAGGTTGATGGTGAAATCGGTTTCGGGCGATTTAAGATTAAACTGTCCACCTACAGTAAATGGGTTATCGCCAATGTTTAATGTATTGGGAGCAAGGTTAATAACCTGCGATGCATAATCATAACTGATATCAAAATGGCCTTTTAAAAGCCTGTTTTTCATAAAGCTTCCCTTTTTTGTATTGAAGGAAAAGCTATTTGCCATGGTATTTAAGTCGATATCGGCGCTCCACCCTTTAGCAGGATACTCCATTCTACCCTGAATATCGTTAACTGCAAATTTGAACAGTTTGTAAGCATGACGATCGTCAACAACAAAGTTTACCTTGTTTAACGAAAACCTCCCAATTTGTGTGGAAGAACTGGTTTGTTGCTCTTTCGGATCTTTTTCAACCTTAGGTTTTGCTTTAAATATCGAAGTATTGCTATAACCGGTGCTATCGGTAAACACGTCGATATCGGCATTGCTGATATCGATTTTATTGATCACCACTTCGCCCTTTAAAAGGGCCGAGGCATTTACGGATACTTCAAGGTCTTTGGCGGTAAGCAATGTATGATGATGTTGCGCCCAGCGGTTATCTTTCAGTACTACATCTTTCAGCTCGACAGACACCCCCGGAAAACCTTTAAATAATGTTGGATCGATAGTGCCGATAGTTAGCGTGCCGTTCAGGTTTTTATTAAGCTCGGAGGTGATCATAGCAATCACCTTGTGTTTATTATTATTAACATAAACAGTAAGGGCAATAAACATAATTATAATTAAACCAACAAGCGCTCCGGCGATCTTTAAGGTTATCTTTAACCATTTCGGCATCTTCAACTAATTTATTGTTAAAGCGTTATGGTTATATAATTGTTTGTATTGTAACATATAATTAACACATGGTATAGGAATAGGTAAATAAATCTGCAATAAGATACAATATTTTAAATGTATAATCGGCTACATCAATATCATGGAAACAACTAATAAAATAAAAGTAATTGTCACAGGTGCTACCGGCATGGTAGGCGAGGGTGTATTGCACCAATGCTTATTGAGCGATAAGGTTGAAGCAGTATTAGTTATTAACCGTAAACCCTGCGGTGTAACACATCCTAAACTAAAGGAAATTATACATGCTGATTTTTTTAACCTCAAACCCATTCAGGATCAGTTAGAAGGTTACAATGCCTGCTTTTTTTGTTTAGGCGTTTCATCGGTAGGGATGAGCGAAGAAGCTTATTATAAAGTAACTTACCTGCTCACTATGCACGTGGCCGAAATTTTGAGCCGCATAAATCCGGATATGACCTTTTGTTATGTATCTGGTGCCGGTACTGACAGTACAGAAAAAGGCCGCAGTATGTGGGCCCGGGTAAAAGGCAAAACCGAAAATGATTTGATGAAGCTGCCCTTCAAACAGGTATTCAACTTCAGGCCGGGATTTATGAAAAGCTTTAAGGGGGCAAAAAACACATTGCCGTTTTATAAATACATCAGTTGGATGTACCCCATAGGCCGCCTTATTTACCCAAAGGGTTTTATTACGCTGGAGGAAGTTGGCAAAGCCATGATCAATACGGTAAACCGCGGTGCTGGTCGCTGGATATTAGATGGAAAAGATATTGTTGCCATGGCGAATAGCTAATAGCGGGTAATGATATATGGAGGAGGCCATCGTGTAAAACCCGATATATCGTAAATGTTGGGTAGTTGTATTTTGATTAATAGTATTTTGTGTTTTTGGAGCAAGCTTTGAAATGGTACTGTTAACAGTATTATTTATGAAACTTAAACTCCAGCAAAAAATGAACACAAAATTCATGAAAAGCCGCTTAAAAGCACATTTAATAGCGGCGACTATTTTATTAGGCAGCTTGTTTGCCTTTACTTTTAAGGCCGCTGCCCAGGCACAGCCCGTTAAAAACATTGTATTAGTGCACGGGGCTTTTGCCGATGGCTCGGGCTTTAAGGCCGTGTACAATATCCTTACTAAAAAAGGTTATAATGTTACAGTAGTGCAAAATCCGCTTACTTCTTTAAAGGACGACGTTGACGCCGCCAACCGGATCCTGGATAAACAGGATGGCCCGACAGTATTGGTAGGCCACTCTTATGGCGGTACGGTAATTACCGAAGCAGGGAATAATTCAAAAGTGGTAACATTGGTTTATATAGCCGCTTTTATGCCCGATAAAGGGGAAAATACGATAAAATGGGTACAGTCGGCTCCTCCGGCTCCCGAAAACGGTATTTTGCCGCCGGATGATAAAGGTTTTGTTTACTATGATAAAGCCAAATTTCATGGCGGCTTTGCCGGCGACTTAAGTAAAGCCGAAGCTGACTTTATGTTTGCATCGCAGGGGCCAACGTCTGTTCAGTGTTTTGTTACGCCTGTTGCCGAAGCGGCATGGAAAACCAAACCAAGCTATGCTATAGTGGCCACCGAAGATAAAAGCATTGTGCCCGATGTTAAGCGCACGATGTACAAACGTGCCGGTGCAAAAGTAACAGAGGTAAAAGGCAGCCACGTGATTTTCATTTCGCAGCCTGAGGCAGTTGCCAAAGTCATCATCGACGCGGCAAATGGCGTTAAATAATCAGATAGTTTTTGTTACAGTTTTAGGCGGAATTGGTCGTGATTGACTGTTCCGCTTTTTTATTGGTTTGCCGGAAAAGTGTTGTCACAGGGCAAAGATGTTATTTGATTTTCCCAGTGCGCCGGATTCATTTTTAGTAACGGCAATGCTATATACTTTATGAGTAAATTAAACGTTTTACCATCTCAAAACAGCCAATCCGTTGTGCAAACCTTATTTTATATTGTTAAAATAACACTAATTATTGCTTGTCTGAATAGACGTAACGGCAATTTTTTTAACAGGCGCTTAAACTATGTAATGACTTTTTTACAGGCCAAAAGGTTCCTTTAAGTAAATAATGCATTTTATCCGAATAAAATTTTAAATAAAATTTTTCTTTGTCAAAAATTAAGTGTTATTTCGACAATAATTATAAATCTTTATATGAGCAATAACCAATTAGTGATCGGGGTTGATTACGGGTCTGACTCCGTGCGCTCCGTGATAGTAAACGCGGCCAACGGAGAAGAAATAGCATCATCAGTATTTAATTATCCCCGTTGGCGCGATGGCAAGTATTGTGTACCTGCCGAAAACCAGTTCCGCCAGCATCCGCAGGATTATATCGACGGACTTAAAGCCACCATTAAAGATTGTATTGCACAGGCCGGCGGTGAAGCCATTGCAAAAAATATAAAAGGCATTTCTGTTGATACCACCGGCTCAACCCCCGTTGCGGTTGATGCTACAGGTACTCCGCTTGCTTTAACCCCCGGTTTTGAAACTAACCCCAATGCCATGTTTGTATTGTGGAAAGATCATACTTCGGTTAAAGAAGCAGCACAGATCAATGAGCATGCTACAAAATTTGATACCAATTATTTGAAATATGTTGGCGGTATTTACTCATCTGAGTGGTTTTGGGCTAAGCTGCTGCATGTGCTAAGGGTTGATAAAAGTGTACGTGATGCTGCCGCCTCATGGGTTGAGCATTGCGACTGGGTTCCTTTCCTGTTAACCGGTGGTACCGATGTTAAGTCTATTAAGCGCGGCCGTTGCTCTGCAGGTCACAAAGCATTGTGGGCCGAAGAATTTAATGGCCTGCCTCCTGAAGAATTTTTTGTTTCCCTTGATCCGATACTGGCTGGTTTCAGGGATAAATTATATGAAGATACATACACGGCCGATGAAGCAGCCGGAAACCTCAGCGCGGAGTGGGCGGAGATATTGGGACTCTCAACCGATGTGATTGTAGGTACCGGCGCTTTTGACGCACACATGGGCGCTGTTGGCGGCCAGATTGAGCCTTATCACCTGAGCAAGGTAATGGGCACATCAACCTGCGATATCCTGGTTGCCCCAACCTCAGAGATGGAAGGCAAACTGGTACGCGGTATCTGCGGACAGGTTAACGGATCTGTTATTCCGGGAATGGCAGGTTTAGAGGCTGGTCAATCGGCTTTTGGCGATACTTATGCCTGGTTTAAAAATATCCTGGCCTGGCCATTGAATAACCTGCTTTCGCAATCGCAGGTAATTGACGCGGCTACTGCTGAAGCGTTGAAAGAGGAGATTTCAGAAATGATCATCCCTGAATTGAGCAGGCAGGCAGCATTGTTACCCATCGAAGAAAGCAATGAGCTGGCTATTGATTGGTTTAATGGACGACGTACACCGGATGCTAACCAGGAATTGAAGGGTGCTATAACCGGTTTAGGTTTGGGCAGCGATGCACCACGGGTATTCCGTGCGCTGGCCGAGGCTACCTGCTTTGGTGCCAAGAGCATTGTTGATCGTTTTATCAGCGAGGGTATCCCGGTTAAAGGGATCATCGGTATCGGCGGCGTAGCTAAAAAGTCACCTTTCGTGATGCAAATGATGGCCGATGTTTTGGGGATGCCTATCCGCATTCACCAGTTTAAACATACCTGTGCTTTGGGCGCTGCGATGTTTGCTGCGGTAGTTGCCGGTATCTACCCAACTATTGAAGAAGCTATGACAGCCATGGGCCGCGGCTTTGACGTGGTTTATGAGCCAAACATCGCGCTAAAAGAAGTTTATCAGCAACGCTATAACCAATACAGCATATTGGGCAAGTTTGTAGCTGCCGAAGTTGCTTTGAAAAATAACCCTGAACTGCAAAACGCTTAATAAAGACATGAGTAAATATGATCATATAAGGCTTAGTGCCTATAATGCCAATATGCAGCTGCCCAAACTGGGCCTGGTGCTGTTCACTTTTGGTAACGTAAGCGCCGCCGACAGGGAATTAGGTGTATTTGCGATAAAACCAAGCGGTGTTCCTTACGAGGATTTGTCGCCGGAGAAAATGGTAATCGTTGACTTTGATGGTAACACGGTTGAAGGTGACCTTCGCCCGTCAAGTGACACCAAAACACACGCCGTACTTTATAAACACTGGGAAGGCATCAACGGTATTGTGCATACGCACTCTACCTACGGCACTGCCTGGGCACAATCGCAACGGGATATCCCAATTTTCGGTACTACCCATGCCGATCATTTAACGGTTGATATCCCTTGTGCACCGCCTATGAATGATGAAATGATTAAAGGCAACTACGAATACCAAACCGGTTTCCAAATCATGGAATGTTTTGAGGAAAAAGGCTTGGATTATAAAGAGGTTGAAATGGTGTTGGTTGGTAACCACGCGCCGTTTACCTGGGGTAAAACCGCCGAAAAAGCGGTGTATAACAGCGCCGTACTGGAAGCTGTAGCCCAGATGGCTTACCTTACCGAGCAAATTGACAGAAGCGCCCCCCGCTTAAAAGATGCGCTGATCAAAAAGCATTACGAGCGCAAACACGGACCTGATTCATATTACGGACAATAAGCATGAGAAAGATAAAAACGTTTTTAGCTCCCCTCTTGAGAGGGGGCGCGATGGATAAGAGCGGGAGTGTGTTATGCGCCCGGAATAACAAAAGCGATGAACACACCCCTACACCCCCCTCAAGAGGGGAATCGCACGGTTCCCACTTTTTCTCTTTTTTCCTGCTGCTTTGTTTTTTTGCCTGCACCCGTTTATCGGCTCAGGTAGCAGCTACACCGCCAATGGGCTGGAACAGTTATAACTGTTTTGGTTCGGCAGTACATGAAGATGAAGTAAAAGCTAATGCTGATTACATGGCCGAACATCTGAAACAACATGGCTGGGAGTATGTAGTGGTCGACTTTTTATGGTCGTACGATAACCCTCCGGGTAGTAATATCGGCAACCCTTTCCAGTTGCGTTTACAGGATGGCTCATATGTGCCATGGTTAACTATGGATAAATGGGGCCGCCTTACGCCGCAGCCTACTAAATTCCCTTCGGCTTTTGGCGGTAACGGCTTTAAACCGCTGGGCGATTATATTCACAGCAAAGGTTTGAAATTTGGGATCCACGTAATGCGTGGGATCCCGAGACAAGCCGTTTGGTCAAAATCGCCGGTTAAAGGCACCAATGGCATTACTGCCGATATGGTGGCCGATACCAACTCAAAATGCCCTTGGATGAACCACATGTATGGTTTGGACATGAAAAAGCCCGGTGCACAGGAATACCTGAATTCGCTGCTGGAGCTTTATGCTTCATGGGGAGTTGACTTTATTAAGGTAGATGACCTTTCGCGCCCGTACAGTAATGCCGAGGTTGAAGGTTACCAAAAAGCCATTCAGCAATGCGGCAGGCCGGTTGTATTAAGCTTATCGCCCGGTGAAACCCCGGTTGCGCAAGCGGCTCATGCTACCAAATATGCCAATATGTGGCGCATGGCTGATGACTTTTGGGATAACTGGAAAGAGATCCTTCATATGTTTGAATATGCTAAAAGCTGGGAAGGTGTAAGTGGCCCCGGTCACTGGCCCGATTGTGATATGATCCAGATTGGTAAGCTAAGTAAACGCGGCCCGGTAGGGCAGGAGCGCTTCAGCCGCTTTACCGAGGACGAGGAATATACCCACATGACCTTCTGGAGCATCTTCCGTTCGCCGCTGATGATAGGTGGTAACCTGCCCGAAAACCGTGATTTTGAGTTGAAGCTTTTTACCAATGATGAGGTAATTGCGGTAAACCAAAAAGGATCGAACCCTAAGCAGTTATACAAAAAAGATGGCGCCATGATCTGGTATTCGCAGATCCCCGGCAGTCAGGACATTTACGCAGCCTTTTTCAATATTGGCGATGATGACAAATCTGTATCCCTGAATTTCAAAGACCTGGGCCTGAAAGGCAAAGTAACAGTTCGTGACCTGTGGAAAAAACAGGATGTTGGCCAATACAAAACAAGCTATCAGCAAAAAATAAACAAACACAGCGCAGCATTATTCAGGCTGTCGCCAAAAAACTAAACCAATTCACTAAATCACTCATTCGCTAAATCAATAATTAATTATAATGATCGATCTGAAAACATTTGAAGTATGGTTCATAACCGGGAGCCAGAATTTATACGGAGAAGAAACACTGAAAAAAGTTGCCGAGCACTCGCAGGAAATTGCTAAAGGTATTGATGGCGCTGCCAATATCCCCGTGCGTGTGGTATATAAACCAGTTGTTAAGTCAACCGAAGAAATTTATAACACTTTGCAGCAGGCTAACGTTGCCGAAAACTGTATCGGTGTTATTGCCTGGATGCATACTTTTTCGCCAGCCAAAATGTGGATCAGGGGCTTAAGCATCCTTAAAAAACCGATGCTGCACCTGCACACCCAGTATAACCGCGATATTCCATGGAGCTCAATAGATATGGACTTCATGAACCTGAACCAAAGCGCCCATGGCGACAGGGAATTCGGCTTCATGGTATCACGCATGCGCATTAACCGTAAAGTAGTTGTTGGTCACTGGCAGGATAGCGAAGTGTTGAAAGACATTGAAAGCTGGAGCCGTGCGGCAGCAGGCTGGTACGATTGGCAAGGTGCCAAATTTGTTCGCTTTGGTGATAACATGCGCTTTGTTGCTGTTACCGATGGTGATAAAGTTGAGGCCGAATTGAAATTTGGTTTCGCTGTAAATACTTATGGTATTGGTGATTTAGTAGCTGTTGTTGACAGCATCAGCGATGCTGAGGTTAAAGCCCTTACCGATGAGTATGAAGCTACTTATACTATGGCCGACGACCTTAAGCAAGGCGGTGCAAGGTATCAATCGGTATATGACGCTGCTAAAATTGAACTTGGCTTACGTAAGTTTTTACAGGATGGCGGCTTTAAAGGTTTCAGCGACACATTTGAAGACCTGCATGGCATGATCCAGTTACCAGGCATTGCTTCACAGCGCTTAATGGCCGATGGTTACGGTTTTGCTGGTGAAGGCGACTGGAAAACTGCTGCCCTGGTACGTGCATTTAAAGTAATGGGTGCCGGTTTGCCGGGTGGTAACGCTTTCATGGAAGATTATACTTACCACTTCGACCCAAACAATGCTTTGGTTTTAGGCTCACACATGCTTGAGGTTGATAGCAGCTTAGCTAATGGTAAAGCAGCATTAGAAGTACATGCCTTAGGTATTGGCGGCAAGGCCGATCCTGCACGTTTGGTATTTAACGTAGCTGGCGGTGCTGCATTGAACGCTTCTATTGTGGATATGGGCAATCGTTTCCGTTTAATTGTTAACGAAGTTGAAGCCATTGAGCCGGTTGAAGATCTGCCGAAATTACCGGTTGCAAGGGTGCTTTGGAAACCACTGCCAGATATGAAAACCGGTTGCGCAGCATGGATCTATGCCGGTGGCGCACACCATACCGCTTACAGCCAAAACCTGTCGGCCGAGCTGATCAACGATTTTGCTGATATGGCCGGTATCGAGTTTTTACGCATTGGTAAAGACACCAAGCTTGATCAGTTCAGAAACGAGATCAGGTGGAATGACGCGGCTTATAAATAGCCCCCTCTAAATCTCCCCCTGAAGGGGAAACTTGAAAAAAAATATAAGATGGTCGCCGCTCGGCTCCGGCCGAGTGGCAACTATTAAGCGGCCTCTGGCCGCCGGGATTGGAGTAGCAGGCCAGAGGCCTGGGGATAATAACCACTCGGCTGAAGCCGAGCGGCGGCGTTTTTTTTAAAGACTTACGAAGTTTTTAAAACTTCGTAAGTCTTAAGTTCTGCGCTGTTTCGCGTTAGGGATAAAAGCGGATACTGGCCAGTGAATAAGGCCTTGTGCAGTATGAGCGGATAGCCCGGCCGCAGGCAACGCCATTGTGAATTTGAGATTTCGGATGTGGGATTTCGGAATTGTCTGAACTCGAATTCATGGAATTAAAGAATTTATCGAATTAGATTAGCATGCTGTTAATCCTTTAATTCGGCAAATTCAGGTTCAGACAAAAATGAGAAGAATATAAACTTAACCAATGCTTTAAAAAGCCCTCACCGTTTAGGGGAGGGTTGGGTGGGGCGCTAAACTAAATTTTAAACCAAATAATGAACAAATTTTCCACTATCGATTACGTGATCTTCGTAATCTATTTTATTGTAGTTACGAGCTACGGGTACTGGGTATACAGCCGTAAAAAGATCAAAGGCGTATCTGATAGTCACGACTTTTTCCTGGCCGAAGGTTCACTTACCTGGTGGGCCATTGGTGCTTCGCTAATCGCGTCAAACATATCTGCCGAGCAATTTATAGGCACCAGCGGACAGGGTTTTGCCGTGGGTTTGGCCGTTGCAGCTTACGAATGGGTTGCTGCCATAGCGCTGATTATTGTGGCTGTATGGTTTATACCGGTATACCTCAAAAATAAGATTTTCACCATGCCGCAATTTCTGCATACGCGGTATAATGAAACGGTAAGTTTTATCATGGCCATTTTCTGGCTGTTGCTGTATGTACTGGTTAACCTAACCTCTATACTTTACCTGGGTGCATTGGCCATTAATAACTTAATGGGCGGCGGATATCTGCATGAGATCATCATCGCATTATCCATTTTCGCGCTGTTCATCACCCTTGGTGGTATGAAAGTTATCGGCTTCACCGATGTTATACAGGTATTGGTACTGGTTGTAGGGGGGTTAGCTACTACTTACATAGCGCTTACTTTGGTGAGTGAGCATTTTGGCTTGGGCAAAGATGCTATGGCGGGCTTAAATAAAATGATGAGCGATGCGCCTGATCACTTTAAAATGATGATGGCTAAACCTAAGCCGGGCGCTCCGCAGGCAGAGATCAACAAATACCTTGCGCTGCCTGGTATTGCTATGTATTTTGCCGGTCAGTGGATCGTGAACCTTAACTACTGGGGCTGTAACCAATATATCACCCAAAGGGCTTTGGGTGCAAATCTGAAAACTGCCCGTACCGGGATCCTTTTTGCCGGTTTAATGAAACTGGCCATGCCTGTTATTGTGGTTTTACCGGGTATTGCTGCTTACGTATTGTACAAAAACGGCGGCTTGCAACAGGAAATGGCATCGGGTGGGCACTTCAACTCAGATAATGCTTACTCGGCTATATTGGGCTTTTTACCAACCGGGTTAAAAGGTCTTTCGGTTGCAGCTTTAACTGCTGCTATCGTGGCTTCGCTGGCAGGTAAGGCTAATAGTATCAGTACCATCTTTACGCTTGATATCTACAAGAAACACATTAGCAAAGAAGCCAGTGAAAAGAGTATGGTTAATGTAGGCAGGCTTACTATTTTGGCTGCATTAGTGTTCTCTATCATGCTTACCTGGAAAGATCTTTTAGGCATAGGCGGCGAAGGCGGCTTTACCTTTATCCAGAAATACACAGGCTTTATCAGCCCGGGGATCTTCGCCATTTTCATTTTAGGTTTCTTTTGGAAACGTACCACCGGAGCCGCGGCTATTGCAGGTATTTTGACAGGCTTTGGCATGTCGGTGCTGTTCAATAATTATGCGCCAAAATTGTTTGGTAACGAGACTTTGCTTTACTCAGCTTTCCCTAACGGTAAGGGCGGCTATGAAATTCCGTTCCTGATTTGTATGGGGCTGTCATTCATGTTCACCATTATTGTGATGGTGGCCATCAGCCTTGCCGGACCGAAAGTTAATCCTAAAGCATTTGAAATTCCGCGTAGTATGTTCAAGGTTGAGAAATCAACCATGGCATTAATTGTAGTTACACTTATCCTGCTTACCATGCTTTATGCAAAGTTCTGGTAAGTACAATAATTTATAAAATGAAGTTTTTTATTGACACAGCCAACCTGGCACAAATTAAAGAAGCCCATGACCTGGGTGTATTAGACGGCGTTACCACCAACCCATCATTGATGGCTAAAGAAGGTATTACCGGCCATGAAAATATCATTAACCACTACAAAGCCATTTGCGAAATTACGGATGGCGATGTAAGTGCCGAAGTTATATCAACCACTTTTGACGAGATGGTTGCCGAAGGCGAAGCGCTCGCTGCCCTTCACGAGCGCATTGTGGTAAAGCTGCCCATGATAAAAGATGGCGTAAAAGCTTTAAAATATTTTAAGCAAAAAGGAATTAAAACCAATTGCACGCTGGTGTTTTCAGCGGGTCAGGCCCTGTTGGCGGCTAAGGCTGGTGCTACTTACGTATCACCGTTTATTGGCCGTTTAGATGATATCTCGACGGATGGTTTACAACTGATTGAAGATATCAGGCTGATTTATGATAACTACGGTTATGAAACACAGATACTGGCAGCTTCGGTACGCCATGCTATGCACATTGTTAACTGCGCTAAGCTTGGGGCCGATGTGATAACCGGTCCGCTGAGTGCTATTACCGCTTTGCTAAAACACCCGCTTACAGATAACGGACTTGCGCAGTTCCTGGCCGACCATGCCAAGGCTGCAGGTGTTTAGTTGAAATATTTGATTTTTGAATAAGAAAGTCCCGCGCGAGGCGGGCTTTTTTTAATTAAATATTTTAAGTGTTTTTTTAACAATTATAAATTAATTTTTATACATTGGTCTCACTGATTCCCAAACCATTAGTTAAACCAATTTATTTGTTCCGGAAATTATAATAGCTAAACGGCAAATGCTTTAAAAAGCAAGCTAACAACCTCAAATTATGAAGAATAACAAGAATTTATTAATGATGTTAAGCTGTTCGGCAGCGCTTTTTGCAGCTTGTAACAGCAATCCAAAAGCAACTGATTCAACCGTGAAAGATTCGACCTCGGTAACTACCCAGTCAATACCCGATTCGGCCAATTTTGAGGCCGATGTACAGGGGCAAAAAGTTAAACTCTTTACCCTAAAAAATAACAGCGGCGCAACAGTGGCCGTTACCAATTATGGCGGCAGGCTGGTAAGCTTACTGGTACCTGATAAAGACGGTAAAGCTACCGATGTTATTTTAGGTTACGATTCATTGAAAAGCTATCAAAAACCAAAGGAGCCGTATTTCGGCGCCATTATAGGCCGCTATGGTAACCGCATTGCAAAAGGTAAATTTACTCTTGATGGCAAAGCTTACCAGTTGGATATTAACGATGGTGTAAACACCCTGCATGGCGGCTTCAACGGCTTTTACGGAAAGGTATTTGCGGCTAAGCAACTGAGCGCTTCGCAGCTGGAATTTACCTATGTTTCAAAGGATGGCGAAGGCGGTTATCCTGGCAATTTAACTGCAACAGTGGTTTATACTTTGGGTGATGATAATGCGCTTAAAATAGAATACAAAGCTACTACCGATAAAACTACCATTGTTAACTTAACCAATCACGCTTATTTTAACCTCAATGGCGCCGGTAATCCAACCATTACTGATAACGTACTGCAAATAAATGCCGACGCTTTTTTGCCTGTGGATACCACGCTTATCCCAACCGGAAAACTGCAGCCTGTTAAAGGTACTCCGTTTGATTTTACTACATCAAAAACCATTGGTAAAGACATTGATGTGGCCGACGAGCAATTGAAAAACGGTAAAGGCTATGACCATAATTTTGTTTTGAACAAACATGATCTTACTACTCCTGTTGCTACAGTAAAAAGTACGGTAACTGGTATCACTTTAGAAGTGTTTACCGAAGAGCCGGGACTGCAATTTTACTCAGGCAACTTTTTAACCGGCGAAACTAAAGATGGAAAAGGCGGCAAAGCTTACCCGCACCGGTCGGCGTTTTGTTTGGAAACCCAGCATTTTCCTGATGCGCCAAACCAGCCGGCGTTTGCTTCAACGGTGTTAAAGCCAGGGCAAACTTACCATACGGTCACCATTTACAAATTCTCCAAATAAATAAGCGATGCTAAAAAGAGCTTTTTTAATGCTGTGTGCTGCCGGTACTTTTACCGCGATGCATGCGCAAACGCAATATACTATAGCGGCTGATAAGGTGAAGGCACACATTCAGCCTACCATGTATGGGATATTTTTTGAGGATATTAACCTTGCTGCCGATGGCGGTGTTTATGCCGAGTTGGTAAAAAACCGTTCGTTTGAGTTTAACATGCCTTTGATGGGATGGAAAGAGCAAAAAAAGGACGGCGGTGACGGCCGCACTGAAGTGATCAACCGTGCTGTTGAACGTCCGGAAAATGCGCACTTTATAAAGAGCTATATCACAACTGATGCCGGTTTTTACGGTTTCTCGAACGAGGGTTTCCGCGGGATGGGGGTTAAGGAAGGCGAGGAATACAGCTTTTCGGTGATAGCCAAACAGGAAGGTGATACCAACGTAAAGCTGAATATTGAACTGCACGGCGATAATGATGCTGTTATAGGTAAAGCCGAACTTACGCCAACCGATAAAGAATGGAACCGTTACAGCGTGAAGTTTAAATCGAGTGCTACAACGCAGAAAGCACAGCTGTATGTTTGGATGAGCGGTAAGGGCGTAATCGACCTCGATATGATTTCCCTGTTTCCCGAGCACACCTGGAAAAACCGCCCGGGTGGCCTGCGTGCCGACCTGGTACAGAGATTGGCTGATCTTAAGCCCGGCTTTTTGCGTTTCCCCGGCGGATGTATTGTTGAAGGCCGCGAGCTGAGCAACCGCTATCAGTGGAAAAAAACTATCGGCGCGGTTGATAAACGCGAGAACATCATCAACCGCTGGAATACCGAGTTTAAACACCGTCCAACGCCTGATTATTACCAAACTTTCGGTCTGGGCTTTATGGAGTATTTCATGACTGCCGAGGATATTGGCGCTTCGCCGCTGCCTATCCTGAATTGCGGTATGGCCTGCGAGTTCAACACCGGCGAACTGGTGCCTTTGGATAAGCTTGATCCTTATGTGCAGGACGCGCTCGACCTGATTGAGTTTGCCAATGGCGATGCCAGCACCAAATGGGGTAAGCTGCGTACCGATCTCGGTCACCCGGCACCGTTTAATTTAAAAATGATCGGTGTAGGTAACGAGCAATGGGGCCCGCAATATATCGACCGTTGGAAAATCTTTACCAAAGCTATCAAAACTAAATACCCGGATATCAAGATTGTGTCTGCTTTAGGCCCATCGCCTGATGGTAAAGAGTTTGACCTGTTAAATAAAACCTTCCGCGGTTTAGGTGCCGATATTTTGGATGAGCATTATTATGCGCCTGCAAAATGGTTCAGGGATAATGCCCGCCGTTATGATAACTATGACCGTAAAGGCCCTAAGATTTTCGCCGGTGAATATGCCGCGCAAAGCAAATCAACCGTAAACCCCGATAACAAAAACAATTGGGAGTGCGCATTATCTGAAGCGGCCTTCATGACCGGTTTGGAGCGTAATGCAGATGTGGTGAACATGGCTTCATACGCCCCGCTTTTTGCTCATGTTGAAGGCTGGCAGTGGACACCAAACCTCATCTGGTTTGATAACCTGAAAAGTTATGCTACGCCGAATTATTATGTGCAGCAACTGTTTTCCATTAATAAAGGAACAGATGTAGTGCCGCTTACCTTAAACAACGAGGCCGTAGCCGGCCAAAATGATAGCTATGCTACTGCCAGTTTAGATAAGAATACCAATGAACTGGTGATCAAGTTTGTGAATACCAGCACTTCGGCTCAAAATGTAAGCTTTAAAATTACAGGCTCAAAAGGTTATCAAAAACAGGCCACGGTTACTACACTAAAAGCCGACGACAAGGATGCTGAAAATTCATTGACCGCACCAACGGCAGTTAGCCCTGTTGAAAGCAAGATTGATATTTCGGGCAATACCCTGAAGCTGGCAGTTGAACCTTACTCGTTTAAAGTAGTAAGGCTTAAAAATAAATAGCCTTGAAAAAGATCCTATTGATCATATCCTTATTGTTCCCGGGCATTTTCTGCAATGCCCAGGAACTAAGGACTGATATATCGGTACACGACCCGGTAATGACCCGACAGGATAGTACGTATTACATCTTTTGTACGGGCAACGGCATTGCTATGTGGTCGTCAAGTGATAGGGTACATTGGAAGGCCGAGAAACCGGTGTTTGCAACGCCCCCGCAATGGGCGGTTGATGCTATTCCCGGTTTTAAAGGGCACATTTGGGCGCCGGATATTTCGTTTTATAATGGGCTGTATTACTTGTTTTATTCAGTATCGGCCTTTGGCAAAAACACTTCGGCCATAGGTGTAGCAACCAATACTACATTACATACCAATGATCCGGCATATAAATGGATTGATCATGGCAAGGTAATTCAATCCATCCCAGGCAAAACCAACTGGAATGCCATCGACCCTAATTTAATTACGGACAAAGACGGTACGCCATATTTAGTTTTCGGCTCGTTTTGGGATGGATTAAAACTGGTAAAACTGAATAAAGACAGGTTAAGCGATGCGGAAAATATTGATAACATTCCAACCATTGCAACACGCCGAAAAATAGCAACGGAAAATCTACCCGCTGTTGACGGTAATCCTGTTGATGCAGGAGGCAATGCCATTGAAGCGCCGTTTATTTTTAAACACGATCAATACTTTTACCTGTTTGCCTCGATAGATTATTGCTGCAAAGGACCGAAGAGTACTTACAAAATGATTATCGGTCGCTCGAAAAAACTGAAAGGGCCATACCTGGATAAAGAAGGCATAGCCATGAAAAAAGGTGGCGGTAGTATCCTGCTGGCGGGCGATAAGGATTGGTATGGTGTTGGACATAACGGTGTAAGCACCTTTGACGGCGCGGATTACATTATTTTCCACGGCTATGATGCAGCTGATAGAGGGATTTCGAAGTTGAGGATAGAGAGGCTGGATTGGGTTGATGGATGGCCGGTGATAAGGAAATGAATACCTACTTATAGTTATTGCTTATAACTTAGTCGCCACCGCTCGGCTCCAGCCGGGTGGTAACGATCAAGCGGCCTCTGGCCGCCGAAGCAGGAGTAGCAGGCCAGAGGCCTGGGAATAAAAGCCATTCGGCTGGAGCCGGGCGGCGGCTGTTATTGTTGAACCCAGCGCAGGTTAAGCTTCCTCGCCTGAAATCTGTTGCATTAACATTACAATATGAAAATATCACAATACCTCATCGCATTGGGCCTGGCATTTGGCAGCCTGACATATGCCAATGCCACAACCCGCGATACCACATTCCATGCCGATGGTAACCCCATTATCAGGCACAAGTATACTGCCGATCCGGCGGCTATGGTTTATAAGGATAAGGTATACCTGTACACCGGGCATGATGAAGCTGCGCCCGGTCATAACGGCTATACCATGCACGACTGGACCTGCTTCACTACAACCGATATGGTAAACTGGACAGAGCATCCCTCACCGATGAATGTTAAGGCTTTTCAATGGGCCAGGGACGATGCATGGGCTTCGCAGGTGATAGAACGGAATGGCAAGTTTTATTGGTATGTGGCTGTTGAACATGGCACTATTCATGGCAAAGCTATTGGCGTGGCGGTATCTGACAGTCCGTTAGGGCCGTTTAAGGACGCCCGTGGCAGCGCTTTGGTTATCAACGATATGACCAAGGCCGTAAAGCATTCATGGGATGATATTGACCCGACGGTTATTATTGATAAAGGCGGGCAGGCCTACCTGTTTTGGGGAAATGGCATTTGCTATTATGCTAAACTTAAAAGCAACATGACCGAGCTTGACGGGGAGATTAAAACGATTACCCTGCCGCATTATACAGAAGCGCCGTGGATCCACGAGCGTAACGGCTGGTATTATCTTTCATATGCCTATGAGTTTCCCGAAAAAATAGCGTATGCTATGAGCCGGAATATCAATGGCCCGTGGGAATATAAGGGGATCATTAACGAAATAGCTGGAAATTCTAATACCAATCACCAGGCTATCATTGAGTTTAAGGGCAAATGGTATTTTATATATCATAACGGAGCGTTAGTGCCTGATGCGGGCAGTTTCCACCGTTCCGTTTGCATCGATTATTTGTATTACAATAAAGATGGAAGTATTAAGCGGGTGGTAATGACCAGCGAAGGGGTTAGGCCGGCGAAATAATTAGTCGCACTCAAGCCTTCTCCACCAGGGAGGGCTTTGAAGTTTTCCTTACATGATAGTCTAAAGGGAGAATTATTCCAATTGATAAGTACATAATTTAATGAAAGGTAACTTTACCAATTATTTTACTGATATTGCGTTGCGTACGTTTGGCCTGTAAACCAACCGGCTACCAGCTGTTTTACCGCAAAAAACCAATTATAATAAAATATGATCATTAAAAATGTTTACTTATTACTTGCCGGACTTTTATTGGCCGGTTTTACTTCATGCAAAAAGAAGGAAGTTTTGCCGGGCAATTCCGGGAACGTTCCCGGTGATACGGTGGTAAACACCGGAAAGGCGTTGCCGGCTGGTGCAAAAGATGGGGTTACTTTTATCAATTCGGGTAAATCGGTAATTTTTAACCTGTATGCGCCGGGCAAAAAATCCGTATCAGTAATAGGTGATTTTAACGGTTGGGATGTAAATGATACCAAGGCCGTGATGAATAACACACCCGATGGCAAACGCTGGTGGGTACAAATTGATAACATCGATCCCGCTGCTGAATATGGTTACCAGCTTTATATTGATAAATCATTGAAGGTAGCTGATCCATATACCGAAAAGGTGCTTGACCCTGATAACGATTCATACATTTCTTCAGATACCTATCCCAACTTAAAAAAGTATCCAGCCGGGAAAACTACCGGTAATGTAAGCGTTTTTCAGGCCAATCAGCCTGCGTACAGCTGGAAAAACACCAGCTTTACCCGCCCCGATAAAAAGAACCTGGTTATTTATGAGTTATTGCTACGCGATTTTATTGATGCCCATAACTATCAAACCCTTACAGATACGCTGAAGTATCTCTCAAACCTGGGCGTTAATGCTATTGAACTGATGCCTTTTAATGAGTTTGAAGGCAATCTTTCATGGGGCTATAATCCGTCTTTTTATTTTGCACCTGATAAATACTACGGTACCAAAAACGCCTTGAAAGCTTTTATTGATGAGTGCCACTCGCGGGGTATAGCAGTTATCCAGGATATAGTGCTTAATCACTCCTTTGGCCAATCGCCAATGGTACAAATGTATTTTAATACAACAGCGGGCAAACCTGCGGCCAACAATCCCTGGTATAATGTGGACCCAACGCATCCTTACAATGTAGGTTACCAGTTTAACCATGAAAGCGCCGACACTAAATATTTTGTAAAAAACGTGCTCAAATTCTGGATGACGGAGTATAAGATAGATGGTTTCCGCTTCGACCTTTCAAAAGGTTTTACCCAGGTTAACTATGGCACGTCTGATGCAGCCGTGAACGCATGGAGCCAATATGATGCCAGTCGTGTAGCCATCTGGAAAGATTATAACAACTATATAAAAAGTATCGATAATAATAACTTCTACGTAATACTGGAACATTTTGCGGCTAACCAGGAAGAAAAAGAACTGGCCGGCGAAGGCATGATGCTTTGGAACAACCTGAACTATAATGCCAATGAAGCTACTATGGGCTGGCTAACCAACTCCAATTTTCAGGGTTTGTTTTATGATCAGCATACGTTTACGCAGCCGTATAACCTGGTAGGCTACTTTGAAAGCCATGATGAGGAACGCCTGCAGTTTAAAAATGAAAGCTATGGCAATGCGGTTGGCAGCTACAATGTAAAAGATAAAAACACAGGTTTGGCGCGCGAAGAAATGGCAGCTGCGTTCCTGTTTTCGGTTCCGGGGCCTAAAATGCTATGGCAGTTTGGGGAGCTTGGTTATGATGTAAGTATTAACCAGGGAGGCCGCACCAGCAATAAACCTATCTACTGGAACTATAATACCGACCCTAACAGGAGGCATTTATATGGTGTTTATGCAAAGATGATTAAGATGAAGGAAAAGAACGCTGTATTTGCCTCAACCAATTACACTTATGATCTTGCCGGTCCCATTAAAACAATCCAACTAAAAGAAGCCAGCGCGAATGTTGAGGTGGTAGGCAATTTTGACGTGGTGCTGCAAACCGGCAGTATCAGCTTCCCGGCTACCGGAACCTGGTATGATAACATTAACAAAACCAGTATAAGTGTAACATCATTGCCATATTCCATGACGCTGCAACCCGGCGAATATCATGTTTACAGCAGTACTCCTTTACAGCAATAACCAAGTTAAAACACTAAGTGTTAAGGCTTTCGGGAGTTGACAAATGCTGTTTTAAGAGGTAGTTTTTAACAGGAAATTACACTTCTGAAAACTATAAACGTGTAATGGCCTTATTTTTAATTGATTGTTAATAATTAATGTTACCTTTGTAGTAATTAAATAAAAATATAATGCAAGGAACAGTAAAATTCTTTAATGAAACCAAAGGTTTCGGATTTATTACACCAACTAATGGTGGTGCCGAAGTTTTTGTACACGTCTCAGGCCTGATCGACACTATCCGTGAAAACGATAGCGTTACCTACGATGTAGAGCAAGGCAAAAAAGGCTTAAATGCGGTAAATGTAAAAGTAGGTTAAACTATCAATTATATAAAAATCGTACAGCATCTGTTCAGCAATGAGCAGATGCTTTTTTTATGCAATAAAAAAAGCCTAACATATGCTATAAAACAGCTCCGTTAGGCAATAATTATATTCAACAGGGGAGTTTTCCTAAGAAGGCTTTACTATCTTCACTAAGGCATCAATAAATTTAGGTGCATCATTCAAACTCTCAACCAGTTGCACATGCTCACCGCCGAGAGCTTTAAACTCGTCACCATATTCGGTAGTTACTTCATATACGGTTTCAAGGCAGTCGGCTACAAAGGCGGGGCAAAATACCAGGAGACGTTTTTTACCTTCGCCGGCCAGTTTGGCTACAATTTCGCTGGTGTAAGGCTGCACCCATGGGTCATTGCCCAGGCGCGATTGAAAGCAGATGGTATATTTCTCTTTCGGAATGCCCATTTTTTCAGCTATCAGTCTCGCCGTATGATGTGATTGTGCCGAATAGCAAAACCTGTTGGCATCAGTAAGCGTTTCGCAGCAGCCGGCCGATTTAAGGCAGTGGTTATGCGTATGGTCTGCTTTAATCAGCTGCCTTTGCGGCAGTCCGTGAAAGCTAAATAAAACGTGATCGTACGTTTCGGGATTATATTTTTGAGCGTTATCAGCAAAAGTTTCAATCATCAGCTCATTATCATGGAAAGAGTTGATGAACGTAATATTTGGCGATGTTGGCCATTTGCCAACAATGTCCATCACCTTTTCATAAACAGACCCGGTACTGGCCGAAGCATATTGCGGAAACAAAGGGATTACCTGGATACTTTCAACAAGGGCTGCTTTCAGCTTCTCCAAAGCCGACTCGATAGAAGGATTTTGGTAACGCATAGCCAGCTCAACCATATAGTCATCGCCAAGGCGCTGTTGTAAAGCCTGCTGTTGTAAAACACTGTAATGTAACAGTGGTGAGCCTGTTTTAGGGTCCCAAATGGCTTGGTACAATTTGGCCGATTTAGGTGCCCTGAACGGAACAATAAGGCCTTTGACTAAAAGAGTGCGTGAAATGGCCCCGATATCAATAACCCGCGGATCCATCAAAAACTCATTCAAATAACGCTTTACATCTGCTGTGCTGGGGCTATCCGGGGTGCCCAGGTTAACCAGTAAAATTCCTTTTTTAGCCATAACTGTAGGCGCAAAAATAGCAAAAAATGCTCCGTAAGTTATGACGTCGGTCACAATTTACAAATAAATGAGGTGTAAGATAAGTGAATGTTTGAAAGTAGAAATTGAATTTAGGAACTGTGTTATTTGTTTTTCAGGAAATATGTTGATAAGTAATTTAACGTATCAGCTATTTTTATATGATTAGGGCGTTACCTGCGGCCGGGCTCTACGCTCATACTGCACGGGCATTAGCCACAGGCCGGTATCCGCTCCGATCCCTAACGCGGGTTGGATTTAACAACTTTCCACAATCTCCACCAGGGTACACCCGGCGATTCATGGTGCTCATAATGATAGCCAAAAAAATAGCAACTAAAAAATGCAGCCAAATGATTGCGGCGCTGGCTCCGGGCAAAGTGCCGGTTATTGTGTTCGCCTTTATGGGGTTGGTATGTACCGAAGTAAAATAACTGTAATGTGCTTAGTAATGAGGGCGCAACCCAAAACATGATCAGGTTTGGCTGCGGGATCCAGATCTTCAGGATATTGAATACAACAGCCATCACCACAATTTGCCATATGGACAGGTAATTGCGGATAAATTGTACATACCATGCAAAAAAGCTGCCCTGATGATAATCCGGATCTTCATGGGTATGTACGTGGCTATGGTGCTTGTGGTGTTTGGTGTACAATTGCGGGTACCAGAACGAGGCATATAGGAAAGTGCTGAGGTAACCCACAAAGTTATTTAAGCCCTTATCGGGCGAAACTGTACCATGCATAGCATCGTGAGCGGTGATGAACAGCCCGGTATAAAGGTGCATTTGCACCAGCATCAGTACATAAACAAGAGGATTGCTGAAGCTGAAATGCCATTGCATCAGTAATGTAATACTTGTTGCCCAGCAGCCAATTACCAGCGCGGCCACAAATAAACCAATATTTGATGGACTTTTTTGCATGTTACCTATTACAGCAAAAAGCGTGCTGTTAAAAGCTTTCTATAGCGGCTTTTACTTTCTGCATCAGCCACATGGGGGTTGATGTTGCACCGGCAATACCAATGGTATCATTTGGCGCAAACATGTTTTTATCCAGCTCGTCGGTTGAGGATATGAAGTAAGTATTGGGATTGTGCTTGCGGCATACTTCATACAATACCTTACCGTTTGATGATTTTTTGCCAGATACAAAAACAATCTTATCAAAGCGTGTTGCAAATTTAGGCAGGTCTTTATCCCGGTTACTTACCTGGCGGCAAATAGTATCATTAGCCTTAAGGGCGTAGCCGCGTGAAATAAGCTCATCTTTAACCGAGTAGAATTTATCCATACTCTTGGTGGTTTGGCTATACAGCGTAATGTTGTGCGGCAGTTCTACATTGTCCAGCTCGGCAATATCCTGGAAAACTATCGCTTCATCATTTGTTTGTCCCTGCAGGCCAACCACTTCTGCATGACCGTGCTTGCCAAAAATCAGGATCTTCTCGTTCGAGTCGTATGAGGTTTTGATGCGGTTTTGCAGTTTAAGCACTACCGGGCATGAGGCATCAATAAGGGTGATGTTATTCTCTAAAGCCGTACGGTAGGTGTCGGGAGCTTCGCCATGGGCACGGATGAGCACCTTTTCATTATGGAGATCTTTAAGCTGGTCGTGTTCAATGATGCGCAGGCCTTTTGCTTTCAGGCGTTCAACCTCTTCGTCATTATGCACAATATCGCCAAGGCAGTACAGGTAGCCGTCTTCTTCTAAAATCTCCTCGGCCATATCAATGGCATAAACCACCCCAAAGCAAAAGCCCGAATCCTGGTCAATAGTAACTTTTAACTGATAATCTCCCATGGTGCTGCAAATTTACGGCAAAAATAACCGTTGATTGTAATGATTGCATTGATTTTGATGATTATTATATCACTAAATAGTTGATCCCTTAGCTCAATACACCAAATTCAAAACAGCAAAAAATAAAAACTGCGCAATTAGTAATGTTGGGCCAACAATGCTTTGCCGTTTAAATTTAAACTGCTCAAATATAAAAAGCAACAATGCACTCAGCACAAACCAGCAAACATAGTTTTTAAACGGAACGCCGGCATCCAGCCAATGCCAGTAATCAAAATGTATGGCAATAGGCTCAATCAGCACATCGAGCAGGGTAAGGACCATAGCTCCTGAAAGTATTCTTACCAATGTACTTTTTAGGCGGCTTCGCTGCAGGGTAATGCCCGCGGCATAGACCAGCAGGAACCAATTTACCCCGATCATCAGGGGAATTTCAAATAGTTTAATGCCAAGTGTTCTGCCATATTGATAATGCCCGAAGAGCCAACCGGTATGTACACCGATGTATTCGGCCAGGAAGCCGATGCCGAAGGCGGTCAATGCAAACAGCAGAAACCTGCTGTCGAAATTGTCATAACTATAAATGATAATCCCAAGCATCAATAGTAAATGCCAAGGTACCAGGGTTATAAATAATACGGTTAATGAGGGGATAATAAAGCCTATCAACCCTACCAGGTGAAACAGGAAAATAACTATGATACAGATCCTGTTTTTTGCCCGGACAGCATTATCGGATGCCATGGGTTTCAAATTTTTCGCCCTTTCCACATCGTGGTTTTGGTGAGATACCTTTGGATGGATAAAACAGCTACGACAAGCAGGCTAAACATTTGAGCAGGATGTAAAAGGATGTTATACTCCGCTTTTTGACCGGCCGAAAGGGAGATCATGATCCGCGTAAGAAAAATAAGGCCTGCGGTAAAAAGTATCAGCGGCATGTTCAGGGTTGTCAGGATAATCAGCGGACCGGCAATAGTGATGGTAATGTACACTAAAAAACCAATGATGCTGTAGTTAAAAGCCGCCAGGAAATTTTTACTGAACCCGTTTATAGCTTCGCCATATCCCCGGTACATACGGCAGCTGATCATGCCGTTGGCCAGCAGGGCCTCGCCATTATAACGCTCCGCTTTTATGAGGCGCATGATCTCCACGTCTTCCACCACCTTGTTTTTTACCGCTTTGTGCCATTGGTGTTTATGATAAATGGCAGCATCAAACAACATAAACTGACCGCTGGCGGCCGCTACTGAGGCGTTTTTTAATATATATACCAGGCGTAAAGGCAGCAGGTTTAGCAATATGAAATGCATGAGAGGCACTACCAGGTTCTCGCCGAGGGTAAGCATGGTTTGATTGCTAAACAGGCTTAATAAACCCAGTTGGTGCAAATGCATACGGTGCACAGCACTGTTGATAAGCCGGTTACTAACTTGTTCGTCGGCATCCAAAAACAGTAGATATTTACCATCGGCCTGTTTAGCCATTTGGTGGCAGGCGTAATTTTTCCCCATCCAGCCATCTGGTAATTTACCTCCCTTTAACACCCTGAAATGAGGGTGCCCGGCGGCAAATTCAGTACAAACCTGGTAAGTATCATCGCTTGAATCATCGTCATAAATAATAACCTCGTAGTTGTTATAGTCCTGCCGATGGATGGAATTTAACAGGGTTAATATGTTTTCGGCCTCGTTACGTGCAGGGACCAGGATAGAAACTTTATCCGAATAATACCGCCCTATATGGGGCAGTTTGGGGTTGGAGATATAATTGAATAGCGTTACCGCAAACCTGAGTATGATAAAAAAGAGGGTTATTAATATAGCTATGGTCACTTTTTATATATCAAATTCGGTTTGCAGTAATTTGGAGGCTTCATAATGCCTTTGGTAAGCTTCCTGTAATTTACTTATGCTTTTACCGGTGTAATTTTCTGGTTCGCTTTTTAAATAAACGGTTGCCGTTGCCTTTTTATGTTTAAAGTACTGAATAAAAGTTGAAGCAAACACGAGCTGGAAATTTCCGTTTGCTTTTTCAATGATCCTCATAACCCCTTTTTCAAAGTTTATGCAGGTAACAAAGTTAGCATACAGTTTGCCCTGTGGAAATATCAAAACCAAATTTGCCGGATCGGTAAGCAATCCGGCCGCATAGTCAAGGGACTGGATGATACTTTTTGAATCTTTTTTTACCGAAAAAGCACCGGCAAATTTCAGGAAGCGCTCGCTACGGGCAGTCTCTTCCAGGATCATGACATGTAACTTTTTCTTTAGCAATTTATCGTTTACGCAGTATAATATCAACCCATCCCAAAAACTAAAGTGGTTGCCTATCAGCAGCACCGATTTATTTTTATCAATTACAATGTCGTTAAACAACAGTTCATGAAACGTTTTGCCAACTATCCATTTAACATAGTAATGGACAATACGGGTCATGAAAAAGTTTTCTTTATTGCGGATCATATTTTACACGAATGTATTGCATGTCGGCGACAATTTTATCGAATTACACGAAATTTGCTGATGGCTTATCAAATGAAATTAGTGTCAATTTGATATAATTCGGGAAATTAGTGTCAATTAATTAGTGTTCCATATTGATCTGGTTTTTTAACGCTTGCTGATGTGCGTTATTAATGTTCTCCTTCAACTGCTCAAAACTAAGTTCGCCGGCAACACCTAAATCAAACAAATGGACATAGGCGCGGGGCTTCAGGCTTTCAAAGTAATCGATCAGGGTACAATGATAAACCACCTGGCAGGGGCCTTTTATCTGTCGCATCAGTTTATAAACACCGGTTTCAACACGTATAAATGTTTCATGGTTTGAATAGAGCTCGCCCTGCGGAAATATCACGATAAGATTATCAGGATCATTTAATATCCCGGCCGAGTAACTGAGCGAGTCGAGTATCTCCCTTGACCCCTTTTGAATGGAGTAGGCACCAATGTATCGAAAATAACTATGCTGATCGAACTGGTCCTGCTGCATCATGATGTAAAATTGCTTTTTGAGATCATAAACAGCTGTCCGGTTAGCAATGAAACCATCCCACCAGCTAAAATGATTGGTCAAAAGCAATATTGAATGGCCCGGGCGTGGCTCAAAGGGCTGTACATTAACCTCTTTAAAATTACGGCCGATCCACCATTTTACACAACGGATGAATAATTTACTCCAAAATTTCTTTTTACGCGAAGGTACCATGTTTATTTAACTAAATACTCGTCAAGTGCTTTTGTAACCAACCAGTGCCCAAGTTCAATTTCATGCACTTCGGCATTATGAAGCATTCCTAAAAATGGCATTGCCGCCGATTTAGGGAATAGTTTATCATGCCTGCCAAATATCAGCAAACATTTAATTTTATGCTGATTGATTAGTTGTGCTACTTTCTGCACATCAGGCTTTAACTGCCTGATCAAATTTAGGGTATAATAGGTGTCAAGCCGTTTTTGTTCGGTATCAATTTCATTATAAGCTATGCGGTAAAGGCTTTCGTCAATAGCGCCAACGGTTTTCATGCTTTTAACTAAAAAAGGTGCCAGCCATTTGCTTTTTGTGGCCGTACGGAAAATTGCGCGTCCAAGCGTATTATGCAATATAAAATGAAAGCCTTTAAATACAGCAAGGCCATCAGGGGCCATTAAAATGATGTCATCAATCATATCGGCATATTCTTCAACCAATATCAGGGCCAGGTTGGCGCCTATAGAATAGCCCATTACCGAAAAACGTTGCCGGCCGTAAAGCTTAAACCATTCTTCCATGTAGCCGCTTACCATGGTTTTGGGCATCCCGGCCACGATCTGTTGTTCTGTCCAGCCATCCAGCCTGCTTTCGCCGTGAAAAAAGTGATCGAAACCATAGATGTGATATTGGGGTAGGATGGATTGATCAAGTACATGAAACTGTTTCCCAGTCATGCCATAGCCATGAAAGGCCAGCAGCGGTTTTTGACCGGTACCATACTCGTGAAAATGTGCTTTGCCCAAGCCGGGCAGATGTAAAAAACCCATTAAGGCAATATTAAGAATTTATCGCTTTTGTACAGTAAACAGCCATGTTTTGTTTTGAATGATGGAATAGTCTTTTTATAAAATTGTCATTTCGATGAACGGCGAAGGGCGCGAAGCTGGGTGTGAAGAGAAATCTTCTGCTTCCTGCAAATCCACCATACATGGTTTACTTACCGGGTGTACAATTTCTCACTCGTTCCTCATATCATTAATGGCATTTTTTATTTATCGATATACTTCATGATCATTTCCGTAGCCCCTACATTTTCCTTCACATAATTAAATACCTTTTTACGGGTAATATTATAAAACGCCTCGTCATTAACCAGTGTGTCAACAATATCTTTTAATTCTGTTTCATTGCTGATGCTAAAACCGGCATTAATGGCTATAAGTTCCTTGGCTTCGTTAAATTTCTGATAATTGGGGCCAAAAATAACCGGCAGACCGAACGCGGCTGCCTCCAGGGTATTATGAATACCCACACCAAAGCCGCCACCTATGTAAGCAACGTCGGCATAAGCATAAAGCGATGAAAGCATGCCGATATTATCTATCACCAGCGATTGAAGATTGTTAGATGTAAGCGATTGGTTAATAAAATCTCCTGACTTTAAGCCTTCTGCCTCAGTTCTTAGCTGAGAAAAAGTGATCGCCTTTCCCTGCGGAAGCAACTCTATTAAGTTATTAATCTTTTCTTCCGGTATTTCATGCGGAGCGAAGATGAATTTCCAGTCGGGATACTGGCTTACTAACTTGGTTAATATATTCTCATCCTGTGGCCAGGTGCTGCCTGCTATAAATAACTTGTGACCGTTTTTAAATTGTTGTATCGAAGGCAGCACTTTAGGTTTTTTTGCATTTGCCCAAACGCGATCAAACCGGGTATCGCCGCTAACTGATGTGTTAGTAATACCGATACTTTTCAATAACTGCGCAGATGCCTCATCCTGTAAAAAGAAGTGCGATACCAGACTTAGGATTCTGCGATTAAAACCGCCATACCATTTAAAAAACACCTGTGTGGGCCTGAAGATGCCTGATACGATATACAGGGGGATATTACGCTTGTTTGCTTCATTAAAAAAATGGAACCAGTACTCGTATTTAGTAAAAATGACAATCTCGGGGTTAATGGCATCAATAAACCTGCGGGCGTTTCGGGCAGTATCCAAAGGCAGGTAGTAAACATAGTCCGCAAGGGGGGTGTTTTTCCTGATCTCATATCCCGAAGGGGAAAAAAAAGTGACTACTATTTTCTTTTTGGGGTGTAAATTTCTCATTGCTTCCAGTATCGGCCTTCCTTGCTCAAATTCGCCAAGTGAAGCAAAATGAAACCAAATACTGCTTTCTATACGTACAAAGACAGGATTTTTACGCCCTGCAACCCAAAGTTTTGCCTTGTTGTTAAACAATGCGGCAAAACGGATAAAAAGGGAATATAATTTGATACCTATATTATATAATAACATCAATTTTAACGCTGAATGATTATCTTAGCCGGGCATAAAAGTAATAACAATAATTACAATATTAGTTTATGGCCCGCCCGGTGCTATAATAAGTCGGTTATATGATTGATCATACAAATATTGCTTACTTAAATTTAAAACACATTTAACACTATGAAAATTGCAGTAATTGGTACGGGCTATGTAGGCCTGGTAACGGGAACTTGTTTAGCCGAAACGGGAAATGAAGTAACCTGTGTAGATATCGTGGAAGAAAAAGTAAACAAGATGCGGAATGGCGAAATGCCGATCTATGAACCGGGTCTTGATATTTTATTTCTGCGTAACATTAAACAGGAAAGACTAACCTTTACCACTAATCTTGCCGAAGCAATAGCCCCGGCCAAGGTGATCTTTTTGGCATTACCAACGCCTCCGGGAGCCGATGGAGCAGCCGATTTGAGTTATGTGCTTGGCGCGGCAAAAGATATAGCCAAACTGATCACCGAATATAAAGTGATCGTAACCAAATCAACTGTACCGGTAGGTACGGCAGATAAGGTAACCGCAGTGATGAAAGCCAATACCGATGTTCCCTTCGCTGTAGTATCCAACCCCGAGTTTTTACGCGAAGGCGTAGCCGTAGAAGACTTCATGAAACCGGATAGGGTAGTGATCGGTACAACGGACGAAAAAGCCCGCCAGGTAATGGGCGATTTATATGCACCTTACGTGCGCCAGGGCAACCCTATATTATACATGGACGAACGCTCATCCGAGCTAACCAAATATGCAGCCAACTCATTTTTGGCCACCAAGATCACGTTCATGAACGAGATTGCCAACATGTGCGAGCTGGTAGGGGCGGATGTAGATATGGTACGCAAGGGGGTAGGAGCAGATGGCCGCATTGGCAAACGCTTCCTGTTCCCGGGTGTTGGTTATGGGGGCAGCTGTTTTCCTAAAGATGTGCAGGCCCTGTCCAAAGCAGCCGAAGAAAATAAATACGACTTCAAGATCCTCAACTCGGTGATGGAAGTGAACGAAACTCAGAAGAAACGGCTGGTAGTTAAAATGCGTGAATATTATGGCGAAGGCGGACTGAAAGGAAAACATTTTGCCCTGTGGGGACTGGCTTTTAAACCGGAGACCGACGATATCCGCGAAGCACCGGCACTGTACATTATCGATGAGCTGTTAGCAGCCGGGGCGACAGTAACCGCCTACGACCCGGAAGGCATGCCAAACGTTAAAAAACTACTTGGCGATAAGATAAGCTATGCCACCAATCGGTACAATGCCCTTGAAGATGCAGATGCTTTGCTGATTGTGACCGAATGGCCGGTATTCCGTACTCCAGACTTTGACTTTATGAAAGAAAAGCTGAAGTCGCCCGTAATTTTTGACGGGCGTAACCTGTATGACCTGGACAGGATGAAAGATTATGGATTTTATTATAACAGTATAGGCCGTAAAACAGTAGCAATATGACAGAAAGAAAAAGAATCCTGATTACAGGAGCGGCCGGTTTTTTAGGCTCGCACCTGTGCGACAGGTTTATTAAGGAAGATTATCATGTGATCGGGATGGATAACCTGATCACCGGCGATTTGAGGAATATCGAACATTTGTTCAAACTGGAGAACTTTGAGTTTTATAACCATGACGTATCCAAGTTTGTTTATGTACCGGGCGAACTGCATTATATCCTGCATTTTGCCTCACCGGCCAGCCCGATAGATTATCTGAAAATTCCGATCCAGACATTGAAAGTAGGCTCACTGGGAACCCATAACCTGCTGGGACTGGCCCGGAACAAGAAGGCACGGATGCTGATCGCCTCCACCTCGGAAGTATACGGCGATCCGAACATCAACCCGCAGCCAGAGGAATATTGGGGTAATGTAAACCCGGTAGGCCCGAGAGGGGTGTATGATGAAGCCAAAAGGTTCCAGGAAGCTATTACCATGGCTTACCATACCTTCCACGGGTTGGAAACCAGGATCGTTAGGATTTTCAATACTTATGGCCCAAGGATGCGACTGAACGACGGAAGGGTATTACCGGCTTTTATAGGGCAGGCACTGCGGGGCGAACCGCTGACCATGTTTGGCGACGGCTCACAAACGCGGTCGTTTTGTTATGTAGATGACCTGATAGAAGGGATCCACAGATTATTGCACAGCGATTACGCCCAGCCGGTGAATATCGGCAACCCTGATGAAATCACGATAAAACAATTTGGCGAGGAGATTATTAAGCTGACGGGCACCAACCAGGAGCTGATCAGCCTGCCTTTGCCAACAGACGATCCGAAGCAACGCCGCCCGGATATTACCAAGGCCAAAGCTATATTAGGCTGGGAGCCAAAAGTATCCAGGAGTGAAGGTTTGAAGATCACCTTAGAATACTTCAAGTCGTTGCCCGAACATGAAATAAACCATAAAGACTTTACCTATTACAATAAGTAAAGGTAACCAGGCCGGAAATTAATTTTTTTGGCCTTTTTTATAATATAAAAGCGGATGAATTGTCACAATCTGCTTACTTTGCCGAACATTCAAACATACTCTCTATTTAAACCATGAAAATATTAGTAACAGGCGGTTTGGGTTTTATTGGTTCGCACACCGTTGTTGAGCTGGTTAACGCGGGGTATGACCCCATTATCGTTGACGACCTGTCGAACTCGGACCCTAAAATATTAGATCAGCTTACAAAGATCTTAGGCTTTACCCCGGTATTTCATAAGCTTGATCTTTGCGATGAAGCCGCCGTTAGATCACTTGCACTTGCCGAACCCGAAATAGGTGGTATCATCCACTTCGCAGCCTTTAAAGCGGTGGGCGAATCGGTAAAAAAACCAATGAAATATTACCGGAATAATTTTTATTCTCTTATCAATCTGCTCGAAGCTTATTACGGTAAGGCTATCAATTTTGTATTTTCATCAAGCTGCACAGTTTATGGACAGCCCGAAAAATTACCCGTTACTGAGAATGCTCCGGTACAGCCTGCGCAATCGCCATATGGTAATACCAAGCAAATAGCCGAAGAAATTTTGGTTGATATGGTAAATTCCGGCAGCGATTATAAAGTGATTTCGTTGCGTTATTTTAACCCCGTAGGTGCCCATGAGTCTGCTTTGATCGGGGAGTTGCCAATAGGTGTACCACAAAACCTGGTGCCTTTTATTACACAAACTGCCATAGGCAAACGCGAAAAAATAACCGTTTTTGGTAATGATTATAACACGCCTGATGGTAGCTGCATCCGCGATTATATTCACGTAGTTGATTTGGCGAAAGCCCATGTAGCCGCGTTAAGGCTTGCCGAAAAAGACGAATTTAAAGGTTATGATGTGTTTAACCTGGGCACAGGCAATGGCACTTCAGTATTGGAAGTAATTCATGCTTTTGAAAGCACTACTGGCGAAAAACTGAACTATGAAATTGGCCCGCGCCGTGAAGGTGATGTGGAGCAGGTTTGGGGCGATGTTACCAAATCATCAACCAAACTTGGCTGGACAGCTAAACTTGGTATTGGCGAAATGATGTCATCAGCCTGGGAGTGGGAAAAATATATTGCTCAAAATCCATTCAATTAATATCAACAGCAAGGAATGAAAAAGATCATTATAACAGGGGGCGCTGGTTTTATTGGTTCGCATGTGGTGCGCAGGTTTGTGAAAAATTATCCTGATTACAGCATTGTTAATTTAGATAAGCTTACTTATGCGGGTAACCTGGCCAATTTAAAGGATATTGAAAATGAACCTAATTATAAGTTCGTAAAGGGAGATATTGTTGATATTGCTTTTATTAATGAACTTTTTGCGGCTGAAAATCCAGATGCGGTGATCCATCTTGCTGCCGAGTCGCACGTAGACCGGTCGATCACTAACCCCCTTGATTTTGTGATGACCAATGTGGTAGGCACCGTAAATTTATTGAATAGCGCCCGTGAGCACTGGAAAGGCAAATATGATAAAACCCGTTTTTATCATGTTTCTACCGATGAGGTATACGGTACCCTTGGCGATGAGGGGATGTTTACTGAAGAAACTGCCTATGATCCACATTCACCATATTCGGCTTCAAAGGCGGGTTCTGATCATTTTGTGCGGGCCTACCAGGATACTTATGGTATGGATACCGTAATATCAAATTGCTCAAACAATTATGGATCATTCCATTTTCCGGAAAAACTTATTCCGCTGGCAATTAATAATATCAAGCAAAGTAAACCTGTACCGGTATATGGTAAGGGCGAAAATATCCGCGATTGGCTTTGGGTTGAAGACCATGCGCGGGCAATTGATGTAATATTTCATAATGCCAAATCGGGCTCAACCTATAATATAGGCGGGCATAATGAATGGAAAAATATTGACCTGATCAAATTGCTTTGCAGTATATTGGATAAAAAATTAGGCAGAGCTGAGGGAGAATCGGCTAAGTTGATCACTTTTGTGACAGACAGGGCCGGGCATGACCTGAGATATGCTATCGATGCAACCAAATTAAAAAATGATTTGGGTTGGGTGCCGGGCATAACTTTTGAAGAAGGTTTGGAAAAAACAGTTGATTGGTACCTGGCTAATGAAGATTGGCTTAATGATGTAACGTCGGGACATTACCAGCAATATTACAGCAGTCAGTATAACGATAGATAAAAATGTTCGGGCTTTTTAAGAGGAAGAAGGCAGTAAGGGAATCAAAGTTCAATTATGAGGGAATCATGGTTGATATGCACTCGCATGTGTTACCGGGAATTGACGATGGCGCTAAAACGCCTGAAGACTCGGTAGAATTGATAAAAAAGATGATGGAATTGGGGATAAAAAAAGTTATCGCTACGCCACACATCATGATAGATTTTTATCGCAACACCCCCGAAACCATAGGAAACGCGCTTGCTATATTAAAAGCCGAACTGGTTAAGCAGGGAATTGATATACCGGTTGAAGCCGCTGCCGAACACTATTTTGATGAAACGTTTGAAGCTCGTGTAGAGGATGGCCCGATCATGACCATGGGCGATAATCACGTATTATTTGAATTTTCATTTATAAATCAACCGCCAAATACTTACAGTGTAATTCAAAAGCTTCATGATAAAGGGTATAAACCTATTTTGGCCCACCCCGAGCGCTATCAATACCTTGATTTAGAGAAATTGAAAAATTTGCACAGTTGGGGTGTCGACTTTCAGCTTAACACCATATCTCTTACCGGGTATTACGGCAAGGAGATAAAGAAGATGGCCGAAGACCTGATTGATAATAGTTTGATAGATTTTATTTCAAGTGATATGCACCACTTAAGGCACGCCGCAGCATTTGGCGATGCACTAAGAACAACCTATATCGAAAAATTGCTTATCGACTATCCGCTTAAGAATAAGATGTTGTTTTAGCAAAAGCAGTATTGCAAAAATGATATAGCCTAAAAAATCGTTGTTGTGGTACGAAGCAATAACGATTTTTTTATTTGTTTTAAATGCTAACGTCCCATCAGGGTCTCTCGCAGAGGACCCTTATGTATACGCCATACAAGATTCGCTGTTCTGAATATGCTATTAGGTATTTATAGAAAACATAGTGATGTTGTTAAAAAAAAACATCCCGAAGAAGGTAAGTTTGATGTACCTTCTTCATTTATAAATATTAATATAGTTTATAGTTGGAGTTTGGCGATAGCGTAACTTCGCGCTGAATGAAGGAAATATCCTGTTTACGAGTTATTTCAAAACCTTTAGGGGGAAAAGGTAGGGTGTTGTTTTTATTAACATTTTTTATTTTTGTAAAATAATAAGTTGGTATTTTTGCTTGTATTTTATATATAATAAATATAACTTTATATCAAAAGCTATATTATTATGAAAAATAGACAACTCTTTAAAGTGGTGTTAATTGTTTTATTGGCAATTGGCAGTCAAGTATTATTCGGGTTTTCACCCGCTAAGTCAAAAAATGCCTATAAGTTAAAATCAGTTCACATTACCAGGCTAAATGCCAGGTTGGTGCAATATGATTTTTATTTTAGCAATGGCAATAATAGTGTTACATTAAGCGGGCGCGGGCAAACGAATAGCGGTAACATTAACGCATTTTTGGTTGAGTATTTTGGGACTAGCCCTGATAACGCGGTAGGTGCCGGTACAGCAAGTGGTACTTACTCTATCGATGCAAACGGGAATTGTACAATAAACGTAACCTATACCGCATATGGCCACGCCCAGGAATGGTATAGTGGAGTGGCAAATTATTCCGTCGTTTAAATTATATACGTTTTCTATAAGGAGGTCATCTAAAAGTTTAAGGGTGACCTCTTTCTTTTAAATTGCACTTTGCTGTTTCTGTAGGGTTCTGGTAATAATTTTTGTAAATGTAATCGTTGCGTTTTTTAGTTCGGTATTGTTGCTATTCGTACCTCAAAGCTTCAACCGGATCCAGTTTTGCTGCTTTTTTTGCCGGGTAGTAACCCGATATCAAACCAATAAACGTACACAACACCACTGCAAAGAACAGCCATCCCCATGGCACTACAAATGCGCCGCTTATTTGTACGGCAATTAGGTTTCCGGCAGCCATGCCCAGTATCATACCTGCTGCACCGCCTATAAGGCAGATCACTATGGCCTCTATTAAAAATTGTTTACGAATGATTGCCGGGGTTGCTCCTATAGCTTTTCGCACACCAATTTCGCGGGTGCGTTCTGTTACTGATACCAGCATGATATTCATAAGCCCTATGGCGGCACCGATTAGCGTGATAATACCTACAGCAAAACCGGCGGCTGTAATACCTGCAAGTTGACCTGAAAGCTCTTTTTGAATGGAATCGCTTCGGCTTATTTCAAAGTTATCCTGGTTAATTACGTTAAGCCCTCTTACGTTTCTGAATAAGGAAGTGGCTTCACCTATGGTAGCATCAAGGGCACCGGGAGTGGCTACTTTAATGGTTACTGTGAACGAAGCATTTTTGGTACTGTCTATCTGTTTGGCTTTCAATACCGGGATCACGCAAAATTTATCGCCTCCGAATGAACTTGAGCCTTTTGATGCAAATACACCAACTATCCTGAACCTATCGGTACCAAGATATATCGATTTATTTATCGGGTCTTCGGTTTTAAACAGTTTCTTTTTAATCTCGTCGCCAATAATGACCACGTTCGATCCATGTTCCAGTTCAGAAGCTGAAAAATTACGCCCGAAAGCCAGCTTTTTACCCGCTGTAACCAGGTAATTTTCGTTTGAGCCGGAGATAGATATGTTTGGATTGGTTTTTTGATTGCCGTATTTGGCTACTGCGGTACCATTTACCTCTAAATTAATGGCTACAGCTACCGGCAATTTAAAAGTATTTTTAAAGCGTACAGCTTGGTCATAAGTAATGGCCGGATACACTTTACGATGCCCGCCGTTGCCGAAGTTCAACCCCTCGCCACGGTTTTGCAGGGTGAATGTGTTGGCGCCAAGATCGGCAAAAGCATCATTAGTGAACTGCCTGATGCCTTCAATGGCCGTTAAAATACCCACCAACGCCATGATACCAATAGCTATGATGAGCGCGGTTAATGAGGTGCGCAGCCTGTTGCCGGCTATAGACTGTAATGCAATGGAAATGTTTTCTTTGTAAGAGGTTTTTACCGGCATGGTATAAATATAAAAAACTTGCTGGTATGACTATGCACTCCGCCTATTTGTTACAGTTGCTGATCAATAAACTTTTTGATGGATAGTATAGCCTGGCGTCAATGATATTGCCTGTTTGTTGCAATTTTAATCCCTATATATTAAATATCTTCAGGTATATTTATGAAATATAAACTAAACCTGCCATGAAGCAAATTTTCCTCTTGTTTTTATTTATTGTATTGAGTGTTGGTGCGTGGCCTCAGGACAGCCTGTTGCATAAAGTTGTTAAGCATTCCTTTAATATTGACGAACATTCGGTAGTAAAAGATTCGACCGGAAAGCAACTTACTTACAAGGAATGGGGCGATCTGGTGCGTACCAGGCAGTTTGTTTTATGGCGCGAGAATATAGAAGATCCTAAAACTGCCTTTATTGTTAAGAAGAAGGGCACCAAAGAAGTGCGGTACATAAAGTCTGAAACTGAGCAAACGACAGGAACACGAGAGAGTATGCCGAAACAGCTATCGCCCGAAGAAGCCAAAGAGCAGTACATGGCTTCTCTCCCCAAACCCTACGAATCGACCTATTTTAACACCGGTGAGATAATGGAACCGTTTAGTACACATGATATTAACGGTAATAAAATCAAACTAAAAGATTTACGCGGCAAAGTCGTTGTCTTGAATTTTTGGTTTATAGGCTGCCCGGCCTGTATGCAGGAGATTCCGGAGTTAAACAAGCTGGTTGATGATTATAAGGGTAACTCAAACGTGATTTTTTTGGCAATAGCACTGGATTATCGCTACGATCTGAAGAAATTTCTGAAGCAAACGGAGTTTAAGTATGATATTATCGATGATGGCCGGGATATAGCCGCCAGGTATAAAATAGGCCTTTATCCAACCAGTGTTATATTAAATAAGGAGGGAAAAGTTACCTTTCATACTGTAGGATTTGCAGTAAACTCCCCGTATTGGATGAGAAAGACGATTAACGAGGGATTAAAATGAGGCAATTGTTTCAATGTGGGGGCGCATAATTGTGTCTCCCGTAAGACAAGCCGCATGCCCAATTGCGTAAATTGCACGCGGTAGAGACGCAATTATGCGTCTTACAAAAAAAGCGGCATCAGGATGATCGTGATACCGCTTTATAATATTTTAAAGAAAATTTTAAACCGAGAAAGAAGAACCACAGCCGCAGGTGCTGGCAGCATTAGGATTGTTGAAAGTAAAACCACGGGCATTTAATCCGTCCTGGTAATCGATTTGCATACCGGCCAGGTATAAACCGTGCGCTTTGTGCATGAAAACTTTAATACCATCAATAATATATTCCTGGTCGCCGTCTTTTTTCATGTCGAAGCCTAAAATATAGTTCATGCCCGAACATCCACCACCCTCAACACCAACACGTAAACCAAATTCGTCGTTTATTTCTTGCTGGTCTTTTAATTTATAAAGTTCTTTTACTGCGCCCGGTGTAAAAGAAACCGGAGCAGCTTCAACAGCTATACTCATCTTTATTTTTATTTATTCCACACAAATATAACGTAAAATGCAGATTTTTGTTAGTGTCATAATTTTATGACCTCTGTATAACATTTATAAACATGCCCACTCTACCTTTTTTGTTTGATATTTTAAAATATACCATTTCGGGCTTAGGCGTTGTGTATATCGCTTTTTACCTGTTTAAACCATACCTTGATAAATCAGAAAGTATCCAGCTATTGGAATTAAAACGTACTATCAGTAATCAAACACTGCCCTTGCGCCTGCAGGCTTACGAAAGGGTTGTACTTTTCATTGAAAGGGTTAATCCTGCAAGTTTACTTATCCGCCTTAACGGATCGGCCGATACCGCCGCCGAATTGCAGGCTATTATTGTTAACGAGGTGCGCAACGAGTTTCAGCATAACATTACGCAGCAAATTTATGTAAGCGCCCGGGTTTGGAACGTGGTAAAAAGGGTGAAGGACGATACCATTAATATGATCAATAATGCTGTAAAGGCTTTACCTCCCGATACCTCAGCACTTGAGTTAAGTAAGGTTATCCTGGTACATTTAAGTAAGCTTGAAGATAACCCTTATGATGTGGCGCTTGGGCTCATCAGGCAGGACATGGAAGAATTATACTAAGCTTATGGCCAGGGATAAAAAAATTACCACTACATCGGGTATCGAAATTAAGGAGGTTTATACCAAACCTTCAAATATGAGTGAATTGCCCGGTGAGTTCCCCTTTACCCGCGGCATCCAAAAAGATATGTACCGGGGCAAACCCTGGACCATGCGTCAATACGCCGGTTTTTCAACCGCCGAAGAATCAAACAAGCGCTACCACTATTTATTAAGCCAGGGAACAAACGGACTTTCGGTAGCCTTCGATCTCCCAACACAAATAGGCTATGACTCCGACCATCCCCTTGCCGAGGGTGAGGTAGGCAAGGTAGGGGTAGCCATTGATTCGTTAAAAGATATGGAGGTTTTATTTGAGGGTATTGAACTTAAGAATATCACTACCTCCATGACTATTAATGCCACGGCCCCAATCTTGCTGGCTATGTACATTGCCCTGGCCAAAAAGCAGGGAGCAGATCTCAAGCAAATCTCCGGCACCATACAAAACGATATATTAAAAGAGTATGCTGCCCGCGGCACCTATATATATCCCCCTGCGCCATCCATGCGGCTCATTACCGATGTATTTGAATATTGCAGCAAAGAGGTGCCCAAATGGAATACCATCTCCATATCAGGTTATCACATCCGCGAAGCAGGCTCAACCGCCGTGCAGGAACTGGCATTTACTTTGGCCAACGGCAAAGCCTATTTAAAAGCCGCACTGGATAAAGGACTTGATATTAATGTGTTTGCCAAGCGCCTTTCTTTCTTTTTTAACTGCCACAGTAATTTTTTTGAGGAAATAGCCAAGTTCCGGGCTGCAAGGCGCATGTGGGCGCATATTACTAAACAATTGGGAGCTACCGATGCCGGCGCTCAAAAACTTCGCTTTCATACGCAAACGGGCGGCTCAACATTAACAGCACAACAGCCTCTTAATAATATTATAAGGGTAAGCAACCAGGCAATGGCTGCCGTGCTGGGGGGCACACAATCATTACATACCAATGGGTATGACGAAGCCTTGTCGTTACCAACAGAAGCCGCAGCCAAAATAGCCTTGCGCACCCAGCAGATCATCGCGTTTGAAAGTGGTGTTACCGATACGGTTGACCCGCTTGCCGGTTCATACTTTATCGAAGCTTTGACAGATGAGATGGAAGCAGCAGCCCAATTATATATAAATAAGATAGATGCGATGGGTGGCGCGGTAAAAGCCATAGAGCAGGATTATATCCAGCAGGAAATAGCAGCCTCTGCTTATCAGTACCAACAGGAGATTGAAGCCGGCGAAAAAGTGATTGTAGGTGTTAACAGGTTTACCCAGCAGGAGGAAGCTCCCTTTAACGTGTTTAGGGTGGATGATGCGATCAGAAAAATGCAATCGGAAAAAATTGCAGAGCTAAAAAAGGCGCGTAATAGTGAAGAAGTTGAGAAAAGTTTACATCTTTTGAGAATGGCTGCTGCCGGTGCTGAAAACTTAATGCCGTTTATAGTAACTTCGGTAGAGAGCCATGCAACCCTGGGAGAGATTGCCGACGTATTGCGCAGCGTTTTTGGGGAATATTAGGATCGCGGTGCGGCTTTTAGGTATGTGTTTATTGCGTGCCGCAAATCAAAAAAAGTTAATTTTTAATTTTATAAAACACTAAACCAGCGCATTATTTTTTAGTTTATAATAATAGCTGAAACGGCTCAACAATTACCCCTGTTTTGACGTATAATTAAGGGTTGTAACCGGCGGTTTTATTATTCTTTTTTTTGAAATTCCAAAAAAAGAAAAAAACAATTGAGAAATATTTGGATTGTGATTTTTATACCAAAAATTATGTTATCTATACAAAAATTTCATTAAAAAATCGAATTTGTTAGTAAAAAGCCAAATGTTAAAAAAGTGAAAATTTAATTTTTTTATAAGCTTTTTTTGGCAATATTCGATGTTCCGTAGCAAGGCCAAAAGTTGTTTCGCTGGGGGTTGGAAATCAATATTTTACTTTTATTTAT